>NZ_CM132623.1:0-4042117 GCF_053847205.1 Rummeliibacillus sp. JY-2-4R
TTGGAACATATTGATGAGTTATGGGATAAAGTACTCTCAGAAGCGAAGCAGAAGATCTCCAAACCGAGCTTTGAAACTTGGCTCAAATCAACGAAACTTTTAGCCTATAAAGGCGATACTGTTACAATTGCTGCGCCCAATTCCTTTGGTCGCGAATGGCTTGAAAATCATTATGTACATTTAATCGCAGCTATTTTAGCTGAAATTACAGGTAAGGATTTGCATATTCGTTTCGTTGTTCAGCAGGATCCGAACTTAGAGGATTTTGATATCCCATCACCTAACATTCCAGAAAAACATGAAGAACATCCTGAAACTTCTTCAGGTATGTTGAACACAAAAAATACATTCGATACATTTGTCATCGGATCTGGTAATCGCTTTGCACATGCTGCTTCATTAGCAGTAGCAGAAGCACCAGCCAAAGCCTACAATCCGCTATTTATATATGGTGGAGTTGGACTTGGGAAAACGCACTTAATGCACGCAATTGGCCATTATGTATTGGAGCATAATCCAAATGCAAAAGTAGTTTATTTATCATCAGAAAAATTCACAAATGAGTTCATAAATTCAATCCGAGACAATAAGGCCGAACAGTTCCGGAATAAATACCGTAGTGTAGATGTACTTCTTATAGATGATATTCAATTCTTGGCCGGAAAAGAATCAACTCAGGAAGAATTTTTCCATACTTTTAATACTTTACATGAGGAATCGAAACAAATTGTTATCTCAAGTGACCGTCCTCCAAAAGAGATTCCTACTCTAGAAGATCGCTTACGTTCACGCTTTGAATGGGGACTTATTACAGATATTGCACCGCCAGATTTGGAAACTCGTATAGCTATTTTGCGTAAAAAGGCGAAAGCAGATAATTTAGATATTCCAAATGAAGTAATGCTCTATATCGCTAATCAAATCGATTCTAATATTCGTGAATTAGAAGGGGCCCTCATACGAGTAGTTGCGTATTCATCACTTGTAAACGAAGACATAACAGCAGAATTAGCAGCTCAAGCATTAAAGAATATTATTCCTAATGCGACACCACGAGCTCTAACCATTTTAGATATTCAAAAGGCTGTTGGTGAGCATTATCATATTAAACTTGAAGATTTTACGGCTAAAAAGCGAACAAAATCAATTGCATTTCCTCGCCAAGTGGCTATGTATTTATCTCGCGAAATGACGGACTTCTCCCTACCTAAAATCGGGGATGAATTTGGTGGACGTGATCATACAACCGTCATCCATGCGCATGAAAAAATATCAACTTTACTAAAAGATGATCAAGGTCTTCAACAAGATATTAAGCAAATTAAAAGTATGCTAGGTAAATAATTTTGCTGTGGATAACCCAAAAGTTAGTAACAAACTTACACACAGTCTATCTACATGTGGATAGACTGATTTTATTTGCTTCAATCAACTTATCCACAAATCCACAGCCCCTATTACTATATCTATTATTCTTTTAAATAATAAATAATAATAAATAATATATAAGTGAGGTCGTAAAAATGAAATTTGATATCATGAGAGATCGTTTACTTGATGGGCTAAATGATGTCATGAAAGCAGTAAGTTCAAAAACAACCATTCCAATTTTGACTGGTATTAAAATTGATGTTTCAACAGAAGGCATGACGATAACAGGTAGTGATGCAGATATTACTATTCAAACATCTATTCCTGTAGAAGAAGACGGAAAGCAATTAATCCACGTAACTGAACCAGGTTCTATTGTGCTGCAAGCAAGAATGTTCAATGAAATCGTACGCAAATTGCCAACGAATGATGTCGAAATTGAAGTTACAGAACAATTTCAAACTAGAATTCGCTCTGGTAAATCAGATTTCCACCTAATTGGACTTGATGCATCAGAATATCCTATGTTGCCTGAAATTTCCCCAGAACGCCAAATCACTTTACCTGCAGATTTATTGAAATCTATTATTAGAGAAACTGTTTTTGCCGTTTCTACAAGTGAAAGTCGTCCAGTGTTGACAGGTGTAAAGTGGCAAATTAAAGAAGATGGATTAGTTTGTATAGCTACTGATAGTCATCGTTTAGCTCGTCGTAAAGTGAAGTTAGAACAATTACCAACTGAAGAAGCAAATGTTGTTATTCCAGGTAAAAGCTTAACTGAATTAAGCAAAATTTTAAGTGACACAACAACTCCTGTTGATATATTTATGACGAACCAACAAGTATTATTCAAAACTTCTGACGTAATATTTTTCTCTCGTTTGTTAGAAGGCAATTATCCTGAGACTGCTCGTTTAATTCCAGATGAATACAATACAACTGTGACTATAAACGGGAAATCACTATTACAAGCAATAGATCGTGCATCATTACTTGCACGCGAGGACCGAAATAATGTCGTTCGCCTTTCGACTTTATCTGATAACAGTGTTGAGATTTCCTCTAACTCACCTGAAATTGGTAAGGTTGAAGAAGAAATTCCTGTTGAAACACTTGAAGGTGAAGAATTGCGAATTTCCTTTAGTGCAAAATATATGATGGATGCTCTAAAGGCAATAGACGGACAAGAAGTTGTCATTTCATTTACTGGTGCAATGCGTCCGTTTACAATTCGCTCAGTTCATGATGATGCAATATTACAACTAATTTTGCCTGTCCGTACGTACTAAAAGTTTTGTTAATATAATTACTACGAAATTATTTCCCAAATAAGATTAGTACCAGGTACTAATTAGATAAAATTAGACAGAATTAGACAAATTATTCTAAGAAGGATAGTCATTTTGGTGACTATCCTTTTTACTTATGCGCAAAAGTTCGGTAAAATAGAAGTAGACATGATATAGAAGCAGAGGATGAAAAATGTGAATGATATTGTATTAGAAAGTGAATTTGTAACACTGGGGCAGTTTTTAAAAATGACCGATGCAATTAGCTCAGGTGGAATGGCCAAATGGTTTTTGCAAGAAAATGATGTCTATGTAAATGGTGAAGTTGATCGAAGAAGAGGCCGTAAATTACATGTAGGAGATTTAGTTAACATTCCAGGATGCGGAAGATTCCGCTTGGTAGAATTGCAGAGCGAGAATTAGCATGTATATTGAACGACTAAAGCTAACCAATTATCGAAATTACGAATCTCTAGATTTATCCTTTTCGAATAAGATTAATGTTTTCATTGGTGAAAATGCACAAGGTAAAACAAACGTTATGGAATCAATTTATGTTTTAGCTATGGCAAAATCACACCGCACGTCGAGTGAAAAAGAATTGATACAGTGGGAGCAAGACTATGGTAAGATAGAAGGTGACGTTCAAAAGAAATATGGTCATCTACCGTTAGAGCTGACAATATCGAAAAAGGGAAAAAAGGCAAAAGTAAATCACTTAGAACAAAGTCGATTAAGTGATTATATCGGACAGATGAATGTAGTAATGTTTGCCCCCGAAGACTTAACTGTAGTTAAAGGCAGTCCTCAAGTTAGAAGACGTTTTCTCGATATGGAAATCGGACAAATTTCTCCAGTATATTTACATGATTTATTGACTTTTCAAAAGTTGCTAAAGCAACGCAATCATTTACTTAAACATAATCAAGGAAAAAAGACATTACACGATGTAATGTTTGATGTTTATACAGAACAATATATTGAAGCAGCTGTAAAAGTTATTCATAAAAGATTCCACTTTATGGAATTACTTCAAGAATGGGCAGGTCCAATTCATTATGGGATTTCTCGGAATCTTGAAGAAATGAAGATTCGTTATCGTCCGGTAAGTGGTATGGAAGCTGAATGGTCACAAGAACAAATGGCTGCTCATTTAGAAAAAAAATTAAAAGAGGCCCTTCCTAGAGAATTAGAAAGAGGCGTTACACTAATTGGTCCACATCGTGATGATTTACAGTTCATTGTAAATGGTTATGATGTTCAAACATATGGTTCACAAGGGCAACAACGGACTACGGCCTTATCACTTAAATTAGCTGAAATAGAACTTATTAAGCAAGAGATTGGGGAAGCGCCTATCTTGTTGTTAGATGATGTCCTTTCAGAATTAGATGATTACCGTCAGTCACATTTACTTAATACAATTAAAGGTGAAGTACAAACCTTTGTGACAACTACTAGGGTAGAAGGTATAGATCATGAAACAATCCAAGAAGCAAAGATGTTTCATGTGAAACGAGGTTCCGTGGATGCTGTGAAAGACTAGTATTCCGCGGATTTTGTAGGTTTAAGAGAATAATAAATAAAGCATACTAATGCCATGAAAGAGTAGGTGGAACAATAATGGCAATCGAAAATAATCAAAATCCTGTTGCTTATGATGCAGATCAGATTCAAGTCTTAGAAGGTTTAGAGGCCGTTCGCAAACGTCCCGGCATGTATATTGGTACAACAAGTTCCAAGGGGTTACATCATCTTGTTTGGGAAATTGTAGACAATAGTATTGATGAAGCATTAGCAGGTTTTTGTACAGAAATCACAGTAGCGATAGAAAAAGATAACTGGATTCGAGTTGAAGATAATGGCCGTGGTATTCCAGTTGATACTCAAGAAAAAGTTGGTAAACCAGCAGTTGAGGTCATTATGACAGTACTTCATGCCGGCGGTAAATTTGGCGGTGGCGGATATAAGGTATCGGGTGGTTTACATGGTGTTGGTGCATCCGTAGTTAATGCACTTTCTGTAGAAACGATTGTTCAAGTACACAGAGATGGACATATTCACGAAATTAGATTTGAACGTGGAAAAACTGTTCAACCATTAAAAATCATTGGGGATACAGACCATAACGGTACTACAACAAGATTTAAAGCAGACAGTGAAATTTTCAAAGAAACTACTGTTTATGAATTTGATATATTAGCACACCGCATTCGGGAACTTGCTTATTTAAATCGTGGCATAGTTATTTCTATTGTTGATGAACGCGGAGATGAAATACGAAAAAACACCTATCATTACGAAGGTGGTATCAAATCATATGTTGAACATATCAACGAGAAGAAAGAACCACTTCATGAAGCAATTGATTTGAAAGGTGAAAAAGATGGCATATCTGTAGAAATTGCTATGCAATACAATTCTGGTTTCTCATCTAATATTTTCTCTTTCGCAAATAATATCAATACTTATGAAGGTGGTACTCATGAGTCTGGCTTCAAAACAGCACTTACACGTGTGATCAATGATTATGCTCGCAAAAATCATTTACTAAAAGATTCTGATGCCAATTTATCTGGTGAAGATGTACGTGAAGGTTTAGTAGCCATTGTTTCAGTTAAACACCCTGATCCCCAATTTGAAGGTCAAACTAAGACAAAATTAGGGAACTCAGAAGTAAGTACTATTACAAATTCATTGTTCTCAGAACGATTCGAGAGATTTTTATTAGAGAACCCAACCGTTGCAAGAACAATTGTAGATAAAGGTTTAGTTGCATCACGTGCACGTGTTGCAGCGAAGAAAGCACGTGAAATGACACGTCGCAAATCAGCATTAGAAGTATCAAGCCTACCAGGTAAACTAGCCGATTGTTCTTCACGTCATCCAGAAGAATGTGAAGTTTACATCGTTGAAGGTGACTCTGCAGGTGGTTCAGCAAAATCAGGACGTGATCGCCACTTCCAAGCAATTTTGCCACTAAGGGGTAAAATCCTAAACGTCGAAAAAGCTCGTTTGGATCGAATTTTATCAAATGCTGAAATTCGAGCTATGATTACAGCAATTGGTACAGGAATTGGTGATGACTTTGATTTAGCAAAAGCGCGTTACCACAAGATTGTAATTATGACAGATGCCGATGTCGACGGTGCTCATATAAGAACTTTATTATTAACATTCTTCTTCCGCTTTATGCGACCACTTATTGAAGCAGGTTATGTGTATATTGCACAACCACCACTTTTTAAGGTGGCTCAAGGTAAGCATGTAGAATATTGTTACAATGATAAAGAACTACAAGAGATCTTAGAACGATTACCAAAACAACCTAAGCCAGGCATTCAGCGATATAAAGGTCTTGGTGAAATGGATGCAGAACAGTTATGGGATACAACAATGGACCCAGACCACAGAGTATTACTACAAGTTGAATTAGATGATGCTATAGAAGCAGATCAAACATTCGAACAATTAATGGGTGATGATGTAGAACCAAGACGTCAATTTATCCACGAAAACGCTGTTTATGTAGAAAACTTAGATATCTAGTAATTTCCGAAGGGAGGTCAGCACTTTGTCTGAAACAAACAACTCCGGTGTAAAAGGAGTTAATATTACTAAAACAATTAAAACTTCATTTTTAGATTATGCAATGAGTGTTATCGTCTCTCGTGCTTTGCCAGATGTCCGTGATGGCCTAAAACCAGTACAACGACGTATTTTATACGGCATGCAAGAATTAGGTAGCACATCAGATAAACCATATAAAAAATCAGCTCGTATTGTTGGGGATGTAATGGGTAAATACCATCCCCACGGTGACTCTTCAATCTATGAAGCAATGGTGCGTATGGCGCAAGACTTCAGTTACCGCTACATGTTAGTAGATGGTCATGGTAACTTTGGTTCTGTAGATGGTGATGGTGCTGCAGCAATGCGTTACACTGAATCTCGTATGTCTAAAATTTCAATGGAAATGCTGAGAGATATAAATAAAGATACAATTGATTATCAAGACAACTATGATGGAAATGAAAAGGAACCAGTAGTGTTACCAGCACGTTTCCCTAATTTGCTCGTCAATGGTGTTTCAGGGATCGCTGTAGGGATGGCAACAAACATTCCACCTCATCAATTAGGAGAAGTAATTGATGGCGTTTTAGCTGTCTCAAACAATCCAGCGATAACAACAGAAGAATTAATGGAAATCGTAACGGGACCTGATTTTCCTACTGGCGGTATTATTTTAGGTAGAAGTGGTATCCGCCGTGCTTACGAAACTGGCCGTGGATCTATTGTAATTCGTGCACGAGTAGAAATAGAGCAAAAATCAAGTGGTAAAGAAGTAATTGTTATACATGAACTTCCTTATCAAGTAAACAAAGCGAAACTAATTGAAAAAATAGCAGAACTAGTACGTGATAAGAAGATTGATGGTATTACAAATTTACGTGATGAATCAGACCGTACAGGAATGCGTGTAACTATAGATGTGCGCAAAGATGCGAATGCAAATGTCGTATTAAATAACTTATACAAACAAACTGCTATGCAAACAAGCTTTGGTATTAACATGCTAGCTCTTGTTGATGGCCAACCAAAAGTATTGAGTTTAAAAGAAACTCTTTACCATTACTTAGAACATCAAAAAGTTGTTATTCGCAGACGTACAGAATTTGAATTGCGTAAAGCTGAAAACCGCGCTCATATCTTAGAAGGTTTACGTATTGCGTTAGATCATATTGATGAAATTATTAGTTTAATCCGTGCATCTCAAACGACGGAAGAAGCAAAAAATGGCTTAATGGAAACATTTGATTTAAGTGAACGTCAAGCTCAAGCTATTCTAGATATGCGTCTACAACGTTTGACTGGTTTAGAACGTGATAAAATTGAAGCAGAATATCAAGAATTATTGGCACTAATAAAAGAATTAAAGGAAATACTCGCAGATGAAACGAGAATTCTCCAAATTATCCATGATGAACTACTTGAAATAAAAGAACGCTTTAACGATGCAAGACGTACTGAAATTACCTCTGGCGGCATGGAAATGATCGAGGATGAAGATTTAATTCCTGTCGAAAATTCAGTAATCACAATAACTCATAATGGCTATATTAAACGTCTTCCTGCTAACACGTATCGTAGCCAACGTCGTGGAGGACGTGGGGTACAAGGTATGGGGACGCATGAAGATGACTTTGTAGAACATTTACTATACACATCAACCCACGATACAATTCTATACTTTACTTCAAAGGGTAAAGTATTTAAGACAAGGGGCTATGAAATTCCAGAGTTTGGACGTACAGCTAAGGGTCTTCCATTAGTAAATTTACTGAATGTAGATAAAGGTGAAAAGGTAACTGCTGTAATCCGGGTACCATCTTACGATGAGGACGCATACTTTGTCTTTACCACTCGTACAGGTGTTACAAAACGTACACCACTATCAAACTTTGCCAATATACGTACAAATGGATTAATTGCGATTTCATTACGTGAAGATGATGAATTAATATCAGTTCGCTTAACAGATGGCAAAAAGGAAATTATTATTGGTACACATGATGGCATGTTAGTTCGATTTAATGAAGAGGACATTCGATCAATGGGGCGTACTGCAGCGGGTGTTCGAGGGATTAGACTAAGGAAAGAGGATTTTGTTGTTGGAATGGAAATCCTTGAACCAGGTCAGGAAATCCTTGTTGTAACTGAAAAAGGCTATGGTAAACGTACTCCAGAATTAGAGTATCGACTACAAAATCGTGGTGGCGTAGGAATTAAAACTTGCCACATTACGGATAAAAACGGTCCATTAGTAGCTGTTAAGACAGTTGATGGTCAAGAAGATATTATGCTTATGACAATTAACGGAATGCTTATTCGTATGGATATTGATGATATATCAATAACAGGGCGGAGCACTCAAGGTGTTCGTTTAATTCGCTTAGCTGATGATGAACTTGTTGCAAGTGTTGCAAAAGTTAAAAAAGAATCAGATGAAGAAGTGTTTGAAGAAAATGATAGCGAATTAGATGAATCAGAAACATCAGAAGAACAAGTTACAGATGACGAAACTACTGACATTGCTAATAATGACGAAACAACAGAAGAGTAATTAGTATGTTAAAGATATATTAATGAGAAGAGGAACGCATTTGCGTTCCTTTTTTATTTGTAGACTTTAGTCTGTTGATTTTATAGCCATGTGCTGAGTAGGCTGTAGAATAGTCTTTAAGGAGTTTAATACCTCTTCTACTGGCTGGAAACCACCTTTTTGAATACAAGCAAGTCATTTTTTTTAGTGTTGTAATTTCTGCCTCTTTATTTCCTGGGGAAGGATTTTCTTATATGGATTGATTACTTTTATAAACCAGTATTTGAAACCATCGATTAATTAAATGAATGATATACTTAAAAGGTCTTTGTAAATACTAATTAATGGATTTTAATATAAGGCTAAATGAGCTATCACTTCCTCCGTTTGAAACCATCCTTAAATATGAAACTCATATATAGCAATCTCTACACAGTGGAATACGTTTATGCATTTGAATGCCTCTTGGAGAAGTTCTAGTCCTGTTTTCATTTCATAAGTGGTTTCTTAAATATTATGAAATTCAACTCTGTAAAAATTGATTTAATTGTTATTGAACAAGTATTACTATTGCAATTGAAAAATAACTTGGTTACATTAAATCCTTTATATAATAAAATAGTCTAAAAGGAGGAATTTTAATGGATGCTAAATTAGTAAAAGTGTCAGAATTGCGTTTGGGCAGTATTATTGCAGAGGATATTATAGCTAATACAAATTATCCTATTATTAATAAGAATACGAAGGTTACTCGTGAACATTTACCAGTATTAAAGGCTTTCCAAATTCCACAAGTACCAGTATTTATTTTTTCTATCGAACATGTAACTGAAAAACAACAAGAAAATAACACAATTACAATTGACACAGAAGATAAGAATAATGAAGTTTACATACCTCCGTTTGAAAGAAAGTATCACGATGTTGTAGAAAAATTTAAATTAGAGTTTTTAAAATGGGAATCTGGTAGCAGAGTAGATATTACGAAAATAAGGGCAACTATTATACCGTTAATCAATGATATATTAAAAAATCGGGAAATAATATTTACTTTAAATGAGCTTTCTAATAGCAAAGATTACATTTACCACCACTCTGTAGCTTTAAGTTTAATTTGTGCAGTTATCGCACAAAAGATGGGATATAGCAAGGGGGACATTCTTCAAATTGCAATAGCAGGTGCGGTTGCTGACTGTGGTATGGCAAAGATTAATAAAAAGGTAAGAGATAAAGGTGGGCTTTTAACAGAGTTTGAATTTAAGGAGATAAAGGAACATCCTTATTACAGTCTTCAGATGATTAATGGTATATCAATCATAAAGAAGGACATGAAAATAGCAGTATATCAACACCACGAGAGATTAGATGGTAGTGGTTATCCACGGGGAGATAAAGGAAATACTATTTCAATATATTCTCATATAATTGCTGTAGCAGATGTATTTCATGCGATGACATGTGAAAGAGTATATCGCGCAAAAGAATCTCCATTTAAAGTTTTAGAAATGATACGTGAATCTGAATTTGGTAAATTCAATATTAAAGTCGTTCAAGCACTAATTACTTGTGTAATGGATTTGTCATTAGGGACAAAAGTGAAGCTCTCAAATGGATATAAAGGATTTATTGTATTTACTAATAAGAATTCTGTAACAAGACCGGTTGTCAAACTTGAGGAATCTAATAAAATAATTGATCTTACAAAAAATAGAGATATTTATATTGAACGGTTAGTTTTAAAATAATAAATAAAACCCTATTTCCTTTATAAATATCTTAATTTATGATTTTTATTATTGACATAATAGTATTAGGTAGATATAATATAAAAGTCGCAAATAAGTGATGAATAATTTTATATCAACTCTTTCAAAAATATCGTTTTAAAAAAGATATTGACGTTAAAAGACTATAATGATATAATAATTAAGTCGTTAAGATAACGACACGATATGAACCTTGAAAACTGAACAAGCAAGACGTTAATCAATAAACTTTGTTTGCTAACTTTTGTTAGTGACAAGGACAAACTATAGATATCATCTTTGATGATACGCTAGCAAAGCTAATGAGCTTTCAAACTTTACTTTTATGGAGAGTTTGATCCTGGCTCAGGACGAACGCTGGCGGCGTGCCTAATACATGCAAGTCGAGCGAATGACGAGGAGCTTGCTCCTCTGATTTAGCGGCGGACGGGTGAGTAACACGTGGGCAACCTGCCCTGTAGACTGGGATAACTTCGGGAAACCGGAGCTAATACCGGATAATCCATTTCACTTCATGGTGAAATGTTGAAAGGCGCTTTCGCGTCACTACAGGATGGGCCCGCGGTGCATTAGCTAGTTGGTGGGGTAACGGCCTACCAAGGCGACGATGCATAGCCGACCTGAGAGGGTGATCGGCCACATTGGGACTGAGACACGGCCCAAACTCCTACGGGAGGCAGCAGTAGGGAATCTTCCACAATGGACGAAAGTCTGATGGAGCAACGCCGCGTGAGTGATGAAGGTTTTCGGATCGTAAAACTCTGTTGTAAGGGAAGAACAAGTACGTTAGGAAATGAACGTACCTTGACGGTACCTTATTAGAAAGCCACGGCTAACTACGTGCCAGCAGCCGCGGTAATACGTAGGTGGCAAGCGTTGTCCGGATTTATTGGGCGTAAAGCGCGCGCAGGTGGTTTCTTAAGTCTGATGTGAAAGCCCACGGCTCAACCGTGGAGGGTCATTGGAAACTGGGAGACTTGAGTGCAGAAGAGGAAAGTGGAATTCCAAGTGTAGCGGTGAAATGCGTAGAGATTTGGAGGAACACCAGTGGCGAAGGCGACTTTCTGGTCTGTAACTGACGCTGAGGCGCGAAAGCATGGGGAGCAAACAGGATTAGATACCCTGGTAGTCCATGCCGTAAACGATGAGTGCTAAGTGTTAGGGGGTTTCCGCCCCTTAGTGCTGCAGCTAACGCATTAAGCACTCCGCCTGGGGAGTACGACCGCAAGGTTGAAACTCAAAGGAATTGACGGGGGCCCGCACAAGCGGTGGAGCATGTGGTTTAATTCGAAGCAACGCGAAGAACCTTACCAGGTCTTGACATCCCAGTGACCGCTCTAGAGATAGAGTTTTCCCTTCGGGGACATTGGTGACAGGTGGTGCATGGTTGTCGTCAGCTCGTGTCGTGAGATGTTGGGTTAAGTCCCGCAACGAGCGCAACCCTTAATCTTAGTTGCCATCATTTAGTTGGGCACTCTAAGGTGACTGCCGGTGACAAACCGGAGGAAGGTGGGGATGACGTCAAATCATCATGCCCCTTATGACCTGGGCTACACACGTGCTACAATGGACGGTACAAAGAGTCGCTAACTCGCGAGAGCACGCTAATCTCATAAAACCGTTCTCAGTTCGGATTGTAGGCTGCAACTCGCCTACATGAAGCCGGAATCGCTAGTAATCGCGGATCAGCATGCCGCGGTGAATACGTTCCCGGGCCTTGTACACACCGCCCGTCACACCACGAGAGTTTGTAACACCCGAAGTCGGTGAGGTAACCTTTTGGGGCCAGCCGCCGAAGGTGGGATAGATGATTGGGGTGAAGTCGTAACAAGGTAGCCGTATCGGAAGGTGCGGCTGGATCACCTCCTTTCTAAGGAATATTTCGGAATAGAGAACGTGGTTCTCTAAGATTAACGCTTGCTGTTCAGTTTTGAAGGCTCATCGCTTTCAAAACATTGTTCTTTGAAAACTGGATAAAACGACATTGAAAAATTCTTAAGTAACACATTTTTTTATATTAAGTTTTAAATTTTTAGGCTTAATAACTTATAGGTTAAGTTATTAAGGGCGCATGGCGGATGCCTTGGCACTAGAAGCCGATGAAGGACGGCACTAACACCGATATGCTTCGGGGAGCTGTAAGTAAGCTTTGATCCGGAGATTTCCGAATGGGGAAACCCACTATTCGTAATGGAATAGTATCTTGACGTGAATACATAGCGTCATGATGGCAGACTCAGGGAACTGAAACATCTAAGTACCTGAAGGAAGAGAAAGAAATTTCGATTCCCTTAGTAGCGGCGAGCGAAACGGGAACAGCCCAAACCAAGAGGCTTGCCTCTTGGGGTTGTAGGACACTCTATATGGAGTTACAAAGGAATGAATTAGACGAAGCGGTTTGGAAAGACCTACCGAAGAAGGTAACAGTCCTGTAGTCAAAAGTTCATTCTCTCCTGAGTGGATCCTGAGTACGGCGGAACACGTGAAATTCCGTCGGAATCTGGGAGGACCATCTCCTAAGGCTAAATACTCTCTAGTGACCGATAGTGAACCAGTACCGTGAGGGAAAGGTGAAAAGCACCCCGGGAGGGGAGTGAAAGAGATCCTGAAACCATGTGCCTACAAGTAGTTAGAGCCCGTTAATGGGTGATAGCGTGCCTTTTGTAGAATGAACCGGCGAGTTACGATTACATGCAAGGTTAAGTTGAAAAGACGGAGCCGTAGCGAAAGCGAGTCTGAATAGGGCGAATGAGTATGTGGTTGTAGACCCGAAACCAGGTGATCTACCCATGTCCAGGGTGAAGGTAAGGTAACACTTACTGGAGGCCCGAACCCACGCACGTTGAAAAGTGCGGGGATGAGGTGTGGGTAGCGGAGAAATTCCAATCGAACTTGGAGATAGCTGGTTCTCTCCGAAATAGCTTTAGGGCTAGCCTCGTGATAGAGAATCTTGGAGGTAGAGCACTGTTTGAACTAGGGGTCCATCCCGGATTACCGAATTCAGACAAACTCCGAATGCCAATGATTTATGCACGGGAGTCAGACTGCGAGTGATAAGATCCGTAGTCAAAAGGGAAACAGCCCAGACCACCAGCTAAGGTCCCAAAGTAATTGTTAAGTGGAAAAGGATGTGACGTTGCTTAGACAACCAGGATGTTGGCTCAGAAGCAGCCACCATTTAAAGAGTGCGTAATAGCTCACTGGTCGAGTGACGCTGCGCCGAAAATGTATCGGGGCTAAACAATTCACCGAAGCTGTGGATAGACATCTATGATGTCTGTGGTAGGAGAGCGTTCTAAGTGCTGTGAAGTCAGACCGGAAGGACTGGTGGAGCGCTTAGAAGTGAGAATGCCGGTATGAGTAGCGAAAGATGGGTGAGAATCCCATCCACCGAATGACTAAGGTTTCCTGAGGAAGGCTCGTCCTCTCAGGGTTAGTCGGGACCTAAGCCGAGGCCGATAGGCGTAGGCGATGGATAACAGGTTGATATTCCTGTACCACCTCCCTACCATTTGAGTAATGGGGGGACACAGTAGGATAGGGTAAGCGCACTGTTGGTTATGTGCGTCTAAATAGTAAGGCGTGAGAGTAGGCAAATCCGCTCTCTATAACGTTGAGCTATGATGGCGAGCGGTTTACCGCGAAGTTCCTGATTTCACACTGTCAAGAAAAGCCTCTAGCGAGGTAGGAGGTGCCCGTACCGCAAACCGACACAGGTAGTCGAGGAGAGAATCCTAAGGTGAGCGAGAGAACTCTCGTTAAGGAACTCGGCAAAATGACCCCGTAACTTCGGGAGAAGGGGTGCTCTAGTAGGGTGCAAGCCCGAGAGAGCCGCAGTGAATAGGCCCAGGCGACTGTTTAGCAAAAACACAGGTCTCTGCAAAACCGTAAGGTGACGTATAGGGGCTGACGCCTGCCCGGTGCTGGAAGGTTAAGGGGATTGCTTAGCGTAAGCGAAGGTGAGAACCGAAGCCCCAGTAAACGGCGGCCGTAACTATAACGGTCCTAAGGTAGCGAAATTCCTTGTCGGGTAAGTTCCGACCCGCACGAAAGGCGTAACGATCTGGGCACTGTCTCAACGAGAGACTCGGTGAAATTATAGTACCTGTGAAGATGCAGGTTACCCGCGACAGGACGGAAAGACCCCGTGGAGCTTTACTGTAGCCTGATATTGAATTTTGGTACAGCTTGTACAGGATAGGTAGGAGCCTGAGATACCGGAGCGCCAGCTTCGGTGGAGGCGTCCTTGGGATACTACCCCAGCTGTATTGAAATTCTAACCCGTACCCCTATATCGGGGTAGGAGACAGTGTCAGGCGGACAGTTTGACTGGGGCGGTCGCCTCCTAAAGAGTAACGGAGGCGCCCAAAGGTTCCCTCAGAATGGTTGGAAATCATTCGCAGAGTGTAAAGGCACAAGGGAGCTTGACTGCGAGACCTACAAGTCGAGCAGGGTCGAAAGACGGGCTTAGTGATCCGGTGGTTCCGCATGGAAGGGCCATCGCTCAACGGATAAAAGCTACCCCGGGGATAACAGGCTTATCTCCCCCAAGAGTCCACATCGACGGGGAGGTTTGGCACCTCGATGTCGGCTCATCGCATCCTGGGGCTGTAGTCGGTCCCAAGGGTTGGGCTGTTCGCCCATTAAAGCGGTACGCGAGCTGGGTTCAGAACGTCGTGAGACAGTTCGGTCCCTATCCGTCGTGGGCGTAGGAAATTTGAGAGGAGCTGTCCTTAGTACGAGAGGACCGGGATGGACACACCGCTGGTGTACCAGTTGTTCTGCCAAGAGCATCGCTGGGTAGCTATGTGTGGACGGGATAAGTGCTGAAAGCATCTAAGCATGAAGCCCCCCTCAAGATGAGATTTCCCATTACGCAAGTAAGTAAGATCCCTTGAAGACGACAAGGTAGATAGGTTCGAGGTGGAAGTGTGGTGACACATGGAGCTGACGAATACTAATAGATCGAGGACTTAACCAAACGTTATTTTAAGAACTTCAATGAAAGTTTATCCAGTTTTGAAAGAACAATTCTTTCTTTATAAATAGTCTAGTAATGATGGCAAAGAGGTCACACCTGTTCCCATGCCGAACACAGAAGTTAAGCTCTTTAGCGCCAATGGTAGTTGGGGGCTGTCCCCCTGCGAGAGTAGGACGTTGCTAGGCACACAAAAAAGCACGACTGATTATTCAGTTGTGCTTTTTTTTATTTTATATAAGTTCTTGGGGATGCTTATATAATTTTGTGCAGAATAAGACTCCAACTAATTTGGCAAATGTGTAAATTTAGTTGCCTTATCTCTTGAGAAAAAGAAAATATTTATTCTACAGGAATAAACGGAACACAAATGTGCATACAAGGAGTAACGGGGAATACTTCTATATTTAGAAGTACTTTCTAACACTTTGTGTAAAGATTCCACCATTGCCCAATCTAGAATTAATTCCTCTAGAGCTAACAGAATTTTGTAGGAAATTTGTTGAAGAAAAATCATTTGAAGAATACAGTTGTATTAAAGAGAACAAAAAGGAGGATAGAAAAATTGAATATATACGATTTTGTTGTAGAAAAGGCTAACGGCGAACAGCAATCATTAAAGGAGTATGAAGGACATCCGATGTTAATAGTAAACACTGCTAGTAAGTGTGGATTTACTCCTCAATTTAAAGAATTGCAAGATTTATATGAGAAATATAAGGATCAAGGTTTTATAATCCTTGGTTTTCCTTGTAGCCAATTCAATAACCAGGAATTTTCAAGTATTGATAAGACGTTAGCTTATTGCCAAATGAATTATAATGTTAAATTTCCAATGTTTGCTAAGGTAGAAGTGAAAGGTGAAAATGCTTCACCTTTATTCAAATATTTGATTTCAAAAAAGAAGGGAATCCTAACTGAAAATATCAAATGGAATTTTACAAAATTCTTGATTGATAAGAATGGTGAGGTTATTGCTAGATTTGCACCACAAACTGCTCCTTCAAAGATAGAAAATGATATAAAAACGTTATTTTAGAGAAAAATCTAAATAATCTTATTTATTTGTGAATCCTTGACAAGTAATCGTGTACGTTGTTAATCTTACAATTAATATATTTTATAGGAGGAGTTCAAGAAATGTGGGAAACAAAATTTGCCAAAGAGGGTTTAACATTTGATGATGTATTGCTTGTACCAGCACATTCCGAAGTATTGCCAAAAGAAGTGGACTTATCAGTTAATTTAACACCGACGATTAAACTAAATCTCCCTATTATCAGCGCAGGTATGGATACAGTAACTGAAGCACCAATGGCTATTGCAATGGCTCGTCAAGGTGGCTTAGGAATTATTCATAAAAATATGACGATTGAAGAACAGGCTGAACAGGTCGAAAAAGTTAAACGATCAGAAAATGGTGTAATTACAAATCCATTTTTCCTAACTCCTTCTCATCAAGTTTTTGATGCAGAGCATCTAATGGGGAAATATCGTATTTCAGGTGTTCCAATTGTTAACAGCATGGAAGATCAAAAACTAGTAGGCATTATTACAAACCGCGATTTGCGTTTTGTACAAGACTACTCTATTAAAATTGATGATGTAATGACAAAAGAAAATTTAATCACAGCACCAGTGGGTACAACATTAGAACAAGCCGAAGAAATGTTACAACAATATAAAATAGAAAAACTACCGATTGTTGATAATGATGGCACTTTAACAGGTCTGATTACTATTAAAGACATAGAAAAAGTAATTGAATATCCAAATGCAGCAAAAGATAAACACGGTCGATTACTTGTTGGAGCTGCTGTAGGTGTTACAAAAGATACAATGTTACGTATCCAAAAATTAGTTGAGGCACAAGTTGACGTGATTGTTATTGATACTGCTCATGGTCATTCACAAGGAGTGTTAAACCAAGTAAAAGCTATACGTAATGAATATCCAGAGTTAACAATCATCGCAGGTAATGTAGCAACAGCAGAGGCAACTAAAGCATTATACGAAGCTGGTGCAGATATCGTAAAAGTAGGTATTGGACCTGGCTCTATTTGTACTACTCGCGTTGTAGCTGGAGTAGGCGTACCACAAATTACTGCAATATATGATTGTGCTTCAGAAGCACGCCGTCAAGGGAAAACAATTATTGCTGATGGTGGGATTAAATACTCAGGCGATATAGTGAAGGCATTAGCCGCTGGCGGACATGCAGTTATGCTAGGTAGTCTATTAGCAGGAACTTCTGAATCACCAGGGGAAACTGAAATCTTCCAAGGACGTCGCTTTAAAGTATACCGTGGAATGGGTTCAGTAGCAGCTATGGAAAATGGATCAAAAGATAGATACTTCCAAGAAGATGCTAAAAAGCTTGTTCCAGAAGGTATTGAAGGTCGTCTTCCATACAAAGGTCCTCTATCTGATACAATTCATCAATTAATTGGTGGTGTTCGTTCTGGTATGGGTTATTGCGGAGCAAAAGATCTCCATAATTTACGTGAAAATTCACAGTTTGTTCGAATGACTGGAGCAGGTCTTAGAGAAAGTCATCCGCATGATGTACAAATTACGAAAGAAGCACCAAACTATTCATTAGCGTAAGATAGTATCTTTAGCACCCTTTTCGCTTCAATATATGGAGCGTAAAGGGTGTTTTTTATTACCAATGGTTGAAAGCATAGGTTCTGTGTTAAAATGAGCGAGATAAGCTTATACATAATTGGAGGTAGAATAGTGAAGACGTCAAGAAAAAGAAAAATTTTTAGCATTTTCGTAGCTGTTGCGCTCATGTTTACTATGTTTGCGGCAATTCCAGGCGGAAATACAGCAAGTGCTGAAGATAATCTAGGCTTAAATAATGTAAAAGGGGCTATCTTAATCGATGCTGTATCTGGGAAAATCCTATATGAGAAAAATGCCGATCAAGCCCTTGGTATTGCAAGTATGTCTAAAATGATGACAGAGTATATTTTGTTAGATGCGATTAATAAAGGTAAAATAACTTGGGATCAAAAATATAAAGTCTCAGATTATGCCTATAAAATCTCGCAAGACCGAGCATTAAGTAATGTTCCATTGCGAGCAGATGGAGAATATACAATAAAAGAACTATACGAAGCAATGGCGATTTACTCTGCCAATGCAGCAACCATCGCAATTGCCGAAACAATAGCAGGATCTGAAACAGAATTCTTAACATTGATGAACAAAAAGGCAAAAGAACTTGGATTAAAAGATTACCACTTTGTAAATGCTACAGGCCTTAACAACGCACAATTACAAGGTATGCAACCAAGCGGAACATCTGATAGTGATGAAAACAAAATGCCTGCTAAATCTGTAGCACAACTTGCATATCATTTATTGAAAGATCATCCAGAAGTATTAAAAACTTCAAGTATTTCAAGAAAAACATTCCGTGAAGGCACTGATGATGCAATTAAAATGGATAACTGGAATTTCATGCTACCTGGTCTTGTAGCTGAGTATGAAGGTGTCGATGGTCTTAAAACAGGTACTACTGATTTTGCTGGACAATGTTTTACGGGTACAGCAAAACGTAATGGTACTCGCTTAATAGCTGTTGTAATGCATGCAGAGGGAGCAGAACATCTTGCACGTTTTAATGCAGCACGTACATTATTTGATTATGGCTTTGGCCAATTTACTACAGAAAAGCTTGTTCCAGAAGGCTATTCCTTCAAAGGCCAAAAAACCATTAAAGTAAATGATGGGAAGGATTCTGAGGTTAAAATTGCTACAAAGAATGCTATTTCAATGATGGTAAAAACAAGTGAAATAGACAATTACAAAGCAAATTTAGTGTTGGACAAACAATCAATTAATGCACCTGCTAAAAAAGGTACCGTTGTCGGACATGTAGAGATTGATAAAAAATCTGGTAATGATTATGGATTTATCGATAATTCGGCAAATGGTACAGAAGTAGTAACTACAGCAACAGTAGAAAAAGCAAATTGGTTATCACTTACATTTAAAAAATTTGGTAAATGGATAACTGGATTATTTTAGTAGCATAAAAAAAAGGGTTGGCTCTAATGCCAATCCTTTTTTTTATCTGCCTTTATTCCCCAACAACTCATAAGTTGTTGAATAGCGTTAGGTATTTCATTTTCTTCTAATCCCCCAAATCCTAGCAAAAATTGATTATCTCGATTTTCTTTTGTCGGTGCAATTGTATATTCTTTAATAGGTGTAATCCGAATTCCATGCTCAATTGCAATTTGACTTAGTTCATGTGCGTTAAGAGTATGTTTTGCCGTTAAAACGACATGCATGCCAGCCTGTTCGCCAGAAATTGTGACGCAAGGTTCAAATGATAAAAGCGCATCAGTTAGTTTTTCTAATTTTTTTCGGTAAATTTTCCGCATACGATTCAAATGTTTTGAAAAGTGGCCATCTGACATAAATTGTGCCAAAATATGTTGCTCAAAACGGGGCACTGTAGATGTATAATAATTAAATATTTTATGATATTGCGATAATAACTTTTCGGGTAATACAAAATACGCTATACGCAAAGAGGGCATAAGTGACTTAGAAAAGGTACTAATATAGATGACTTTATCTCGATGGTCCATACCCTGTAGTGAGGCAATAGGTTTGCCAATATATCGAAATTCACTATCATAATCATCTTCAATAATAAAGCGTTCATTATCAGAAGCTGCCCAATTTAATAGCCGTGACCGACGTGTAGCGGAGAGAATTGCTCCTGTTGGAAATTGATGTGATGGTGTAACGTAAGCAATATTTGCGTTAGATTGTTCGAGTTGAGCGATTTGCATTCCATCATCATCTACATCAATTGGAACAACCTTTTGATGATATTGATTGAAAATATGATGAGTTAAAGTATAGCCTGGATTCTCAATTGCATATTGGTTATCATCGCCTAACAGTTTCAGAATCATGGGTAGCAGTTGTTCCGTACCAGACCCTAATACAATTTGTTCAGGAGAGCAGAGTACACCACGAGATTGATATAAATAGCTTGCAATTTCTTCACGTAATTCAATTTCACCTTGAGGAGAACCAATTAGCAATAAATCCTTTTCATGGTAGTCAATTGCATCTTTTGCATACTTACGCCAAGTGGTAAAGGGAAAAGATGAGGTATCAATTTTACCAGGGTTAAAGTCATATTTTATCTGTTTTTTTGGGATACTTTCCAGTTCTTTATGAGGAAGTGTCTTCTCTACATAAGCCAATTCTTCAATCGTTTCTACAAAGAAGCCAACACGTGCTTTCGATGTAATATACCCCTCCGCAATTAACTGTGCATAGGCTAGTTCAACTGTTGTTTGACTAATTGATAAAAACTCTGCCAGTTTTCTTTTCGAAGGAAGTTTTGTATTAACAGCAATAGTACCTTCAATAATGCCTTTTTTAATTTCTTCGTATAGCTGTTCATATAGTGGAGTTACCGAATCTTTTTCTAATTGAATCATTAGCATATCCATTTAATCGCCCCTAACTGACCATATAAAAAAGTTAATAACTGAATCTTTTTGTATGGTCAATTTTCTTTATACTTACATCATACTAGTTTTTGGGAGGGAAATAAATAAATGGTTATTCAAACAGGTACGGATCGAATTAAAAGGGGTATGGCAGAAATGCAAAAAGGTGGCGTCATAATGGACGTAATCAATGCAGAACAGGCTAAAATTGCAGAGGCAGCTGGTGCAGTAGCGGTAATGGCATTAGAACGTGTACCATCCGATATTCGTGCTGCAGGTGGCGTTGCACGTATGGCAGATCCACGGATTGTTGAAGAGGTAATGAATGCAGTTTCTATTCCAGTTATGGCGAAGGCACGTATTGGACATATTGTAGAAGCACGAGTATTAGAGTCTATGGGGGTTGATTACATAGATGAAAGTGAAGTACTAACACCGGCAGATGAAGAGTTTCATCTACTAAAAAGTGAATATACTGTACCATTTGTTTGTGGTTGTCGCGATTTAGGGGAAGCTGCCCGCCGAATTGGGGAAGGCGCTTCTATGTTACGTACAAAAGGTGAACCTGGTACAGGAAATATCGTTGAAGCTGTTAGACATATGCGTAAGGTAAATGCTCAAGTGCGTAAAGTTGCTAATATGACAAAAGATGAGCTAATGACAGAAGCTAAAGTTTTAGGAGCACCTTTTGAAGTATTACTGGAAATTAATCGTTTAGGTCACTTACCAGTTGTAAATTTTGCAGCAGGTGGTGTCGCTACACCAGCTGATGCTGCTCTAATGATGGAATTAGGTGCAGATGGTGTATTTGTCGGTTCTGGTATTTTTAAATCAGAAAATCCGGAGAAATTTGCTCGTGCCATTGTGGAAGCAACTACAAATTATCAGGATTATAAATTAATTGCCGAAGTATCGAAAGAACTTGGGATTCCAATGAAAGGCATAGATATTTCTAAGCTCGCACCACAAGATCGTATGCAGGATCGAGGTTGGTAATATGGTAACTGTGGGTGTTTTAGCCTTACAAGGTGCTATCCGTGAACATATAGAGGCTATTGAATCAATTGGAGCAAAGGCAGTAGCAGTTAAACATAAGGAAGAATTTCAAAATTTAGATGGTCTTGTTCTACCAGGTGGAGAAAGTACTACAATGAGGAAGTTAATTGACCGTTATGATTTAATGGAAGAATTGCGTTCATTTGCAGCCTCTGGAAAGCCAATGTTTGGTACTTGTGCTGGAGTAATTCTACTAGCAAATAAACTTGTAGGTTATGAACAACCACATATTGGAGTAATGGATGTGGAAGTTCTTCGAAATTCTTTTGGACGCCAAGTGAATAGCTTTGAAGTAATGCTTAACATAAAAGATATTGGGAACAACTTTCCAGCTGTGTTTATTCGTGCACCGCATATCGTAAATGCGGGTGTTGATGTGGAAGTTTTAGCTGAATATGATGGACGAATTGTACTTGCAAGAGATCGACAATTTTTAGGGTGTTCCTTCCATCCTGAGTTGACAAAAGATTTACGCATAATGGAATATTTCATCAATATGGTTGAGGAAAGTAAGGACGCAATACTTGCGTAACTTTCCGATGTATTGTAAAGTATGGTTAACTTAACATTTAACACGATGATAGGAAGTAGTAGCGAGTACGTTTTTTTAAGAGAGTCGGCGGTTGGTGAAAGTCGGTAAAAACGCTTGTGAATCCGTCCAGGAGTTGCTCAGCTGAATACATAGTAGGCTGCAGCCGGTTACAAAGCCGTTATGAAACAAGTGGATTAGATCTTTTTTCTAATCAATTAGGGTGGCAACGCGGGTATGCTCTCGTCCCTTATATGGGGACGGGGGCTTTTTTTGTCCATTTTTATAAGTGTTAGTACGAAGCTACTTTTCCAAAGTCGAATACAATTGGAGGAATTATATATGTTAGACATTAAACGTGTCCGCGCAAACTTTGCGGATATTAAAGAAAAATTATCTCATCGTAATGAAGACCTTGGAACAATTGATCATTTTGAGGAATGGGATCAACAACGTCGTGATTTAATTGCTAAAACAGAAGTGTTAAAAGCAGAACGTAATAAGGTTTCTGAAGCAATCGCACAAAAGAAACGTAACAAAGAAAATGCAGATGAAGACATTGCTCATATGCGCAAAGTTGGCGATGAAATTAAAGAATTAGATGCAAAATTAAATGATGTAGAAGCAAAATTTAATGATATGATGATGCGCTTGCCAAATATTCCACATGAAAGTGTACCAGTTGGTGACTCTGAAGATGACAACGAAGAAGTTTACAAGTGGGGCAACGTGCCAACTTTAGACTTTGAAGCTAAAGCTCACTGGGATCTTGGAACAGACCTTGGCATCATTGATTTTGAACGTGCCGGTAAAGTAACAGGCAGCCGATTTGTATTTTATCGTGGTTTAGGTGCTCGTCTTGAACGTGCGCTTTGGAACTTCATGATGGATTTACATGCTGATAAACACGGCTATGAAGAAATGCTTCCTCCATACATGGCAAACCGCACAAGTTTAACAGGTACTGGCCAACTTCCAAAGTTTGAAGAAGATGCATTTTTAGTAGAAGAACCGGATTATTTCTTAATCCCAACAGCTGAAGTACCTGTAACAAACTTTTACCGAGATGAAATTTTAGAGGGTGCTAAACTTCCACAAGCATTCACAGCGTTTAGTGCATGTTTCCGTTCAGAAGCAGGTTCTGCAGGACGCGATACACGCGGTTTAATCCGTCAACATCAGTTCAATAAAGTAGAGCTTGTACGTTTTGTTAAACCTGAAGACTCTTATGATGAGTTAGAAAAACTAACAGGACACGCTGAAGAAGTACTACAATTATTAGGCTTACCATATCGTAAACTAAAAATGTGTACATCTGATCTTGGCTTCACTGCAGCTAAGAAATATGATTTAGAAGTTTGGATTCCAGCACAAAACATGTATCGTGAAATTTCATCTTGTTCAAACTTTGAGGATTTCCAAGCCCGCCGTGCGAATATTCGTTTCCGTCGTGAACCAGGTGCAAAACCAGAATATGTACACACACTTAATGGCTCAGGTCTTGCTATTGGTCGTACAGTGGCTGCCATTTTAGAGAACTACCAACAAGCTGATGGAAGCGTGAAAATTCCTGAAGTATTAGTACCATATATGGGTGGAGTAGAAGTAATTAAAGCACCAGCTAAATAATTTATTGAATGCAAAAGCGATTCATCAACATTGTGGTGAATCGCTTTTTTTATTATTATGTTTGAAAAAGTACTACATTAAAACGCCTAGATATGCAGTAAAGAACATAATATTAACAGTGACATTAAGAAATAGTTTGTTCTAGGGATTTTATGAATTCCCTTCTTTTAGCTTTCTTGTTTTCTTTTCTTCCTTTTTTCGTGTACGTAAGTCTTTAAAAAACTTAGATAGCACAGTACCACATTCTTCTCCCAAAACGCCTTCTGTTACTTCACACTCATGATTAAAACGCTTGTCATTTAAAAGATGATATAGTGAATCAACACAACCGGCCTTGCTATCACGGGCACCATATACTACACGTGGAATGCGGGATTGCAAAATAGCACCTGCGCACATTGGACAGGGCTCTAATGTAACATACAAAGTAGTTTCTTCTAAACGCCAACTTCCAACAACATCACAAGCTTGTTGAATAGCCATTAGTTCTGCATGAGTGACAGCATTTTGTGAAGTCTCTCGTAGATTATGGGCACGAGCAATGATTTCATTTTGATAGACGATGATCGCACCAATTGGCACTTCTCCTAATGCGGATGCCTTCATTGCTTCTTCCATTGCTAATTGCATATAATAGTGATCTTTATTCATGATATTCTCTCCTTGTCAAATAGTTTAGCATGATTTGCAGGACAAAAGCATATGTTAGTAATCATGAAGAAATAGAGGAGGCTTTATTTGATATACGTTGTAAAGCAAGGTGATAGTTTAAGTAAAATTGCAAGAGATCATCATACAACATCTGCAACCATTGCCGCACTCAATGAACTACCAAATCCAGATGTACTAGTAGTAGGGCAGACACTTGTATTACCTGAAACACCAAATCCTAATCGTAGAACAATCGAAACAAATGCTTATGTCGAGTGGTATACAAATGATGTTCCAGTACTTCTTTCGAATGAATTGAGAAAACGAGCTCCTTTGCTCACGTATATGATGCCATTTGCATATGAAGTAAAAAGAAATGGCACATTAACCCCACTTAATTGGGGAGATTTAGGTGATATTGCAGCAGCAAATAGAACAGCATCAGCAGTTGTTCTGACGAATATAGAAAATGGAGCCTTTAGTGATACTTTAGCCCATGAAATCTTTATGGATACAAATTTACAGGATTTAATCATCGGAGCGGCAATTGAGGAGGCAAAAAAACACGGTGCAAAAGATATCCATATGGATTTTGAATATTTGCCACCGGAAGATAAGGAAAAGTATGTAGAATTTCTAAAAAGATTTGCTTCCAAGGCTCATCCAGAGGGGTTAACTATATCTGCAGCATTAGCACCTAAAACAAGTGCTAACCAGCCAGGGAAATGGTATGAGGGGCATGATTATAAGGCAATCGGAGAAGTTGTAGACTTTGTAGTCATCATGACATATGAATGGGGCTATAGTGGAGGCCCTCCAATGGCAGTATCACCCATCAATCCTGTAAGACAAGTGCTGGAATACGCCGTCACTGATATACCAGCAGCCAAAATAATGATGGGACAGAACCTATATGGATATGACTGGAAATTACCGTA
The DNA here is from genome assembly GCF_053847205.1 of Rummeliibacillus sp. JY-2-4R. Lineage (NCBI taxonomy): Bacteria > Bacillati > Bacillota > Bacilli > Caryophanales > Caryophanaceae > Rummeliibacillus > Rummeliibacillus sp. JY-2-4R. Next base: position 25,800 of record NZ_CM132623.1, read on the forward strand.
TAAAGTCGGAAACCCCTTTGCAGCTGCTGTTAGTGCTCAAGCTGCAATTGAACTTGCTAAACAAAATAATGCTGCAATATCATATGATGAAGTAGCTCAAGCACCATTTTTCCACTATTGGAAAGATGGCATTGAACATGTCGTGTGGTTTGAGGATGCCAGGTCTATTGAGGCGAAATTCAAACTATTGGATAGACTTGGACTAAAGGGGATAGCATATTGGCATCTTGGTTTTCCATTCCCACAAAACTGGGCACTTTTACAACAAATGTTTCATGTGAAACATATCGTCTGAATTTATAAAATATTTCAAAGCCCGGCTTAAAGCTAGGGCTTTTTGCTTTAGTTAAAGTAATTTTCCTCTCCATATAGTTCATTGGCCGGCTTTCGATTATACAATATATGTTGCTATATTCTCTAATTATTTACCGATAAATCGAAAATGGACATTATGTCAAATTTATTTCTTGTACTGTCCTTCACTTTTCTCCTGTGTTAGAATTATAGTCATTGACTAAAAGATTACTGAAGGGGGACTTCTGATGCCTGTTCCGTTTATCACGGTGGAGGGGCCTATTGGCGTCGGGAAAACGTCACTTTCTAAAATAATTTCGGAGACTTTCGGGTTTCATTTATTGAAAGAAATTGTAGACGAAAATCCGTTTTTAAATAAATTCTATGAAGATATTGATGAGTGGAGTTTCCAGACTGAAATGTTCTTCTTATGCAATCGGTATAAACAACTAAATGATATTAAAAAATATATCGTTGAAAATAATCGTCCAGTAGTAGCTGATTATCACATTTTTAAAAATTTAATATTTGCTAAACGTACATTACAACAATCTGAATTTCGAAAGTATGAAGAAATTTACCGGATTTTAACGCAAGATATGATAAAACCAAATGTTATTGTTTACTTGTATGCTAGTGTGGATACATTAATGAAACGTATTGCTAAGAGAGGTCGGGGATTTGAAAAGATGATTTCTCGCGACTATATGGAACAGTTAGTGATAGATTATCATGAATCTATCTCTTTATTTGAAAGGGAACATTCAGATATTCCTGTTATTCGCTTCAATGGTGATGACATAGACTTTGTACAAAATCCATCAGATTTGAGAAGCATATTGAATACTATAGAAGAAACGTTAGAAAAAGGGAGCTTTAAAGCATGAATTTAAGAGAAAAGTATGGCATCCCATCGAATGCCGTAATTACTATAGCAGGAACAGTCGGAGTCGGAAAGTCAACAATGACAAAAGCATTAGCACAAGCATTAGATTTCCGCACATCTTTTGAAAAGGTAGATACAAATCCATATTTGGACAAGTTCTACGATGACTTTAGTAAATGGAGTTTCCATTTGCAAATTTATTTCCTTGCTGAACGTTTTAAGGAGCAAAAGCGTATTTTTGAATATGGTGGGGGTTTTATCCAAGATCGATCCATTTATGAAGATACAGGAATCTTTGCCAAAATGCATTTTGATAAAGGAACAATGAGTCCAACTGATTATCAAACATATACAAATCTATTCGATGCAATGGTCATGACACCTTATTTCCCACATCCGGATTTATTAATTTATCTTGAAGGTTCAATTGATGATATTATTGCTCGTATTGAAGAACGTGGTCGTCCAATGGAACAACAAACAGATAAAGAATACTGGTATGAGATGCATAACCGTTATGAAAATTGGATTGATAATTTTAATGCATGCCCAGTACTCCGTTTAGATATCAATGATTATGATTTATTGCAAAATCCAGAAACAATTGAAGTTATTTTAGAGCGAGTTGGTCATTTTATGGGGCAAACACAACATTTACGTCGAAGATAAATGTTGTTAAATATAATAGGATCCTGAAGTGGCGAGTCACTAGATAAAGGGATGTGCGGAAGGTTAAGGCTAACTTTTTGTACATCCCTTTGTGCATAAAATTTAAGAAATTGCTGAAAATCTATTTATGGAATACCTTTCTAAGCAAGTTTATTTATAAGAATTCTTAATACTTTTCCTGTTCTATAGGTATGATAAATACACATATACATTTGATAATAGTATTTTAACTATTTGGTACATGGGGAAAAGCTTTGTAAATTTTATATTTAAGTTATGTAATATAGTTGGTATTTGGCAACTTGATAATTAAAATTAGGACGAATGAAAAGAAATGAATTGGTGGTGATTACTATATGCGTGTTGGAATTTATTGTGGTTCAAAAACAGGAGGCAATTCTCTTTATGCAGAAAAAGCAGAAGAATTAGGTGTATTTTTAGCTAAACACCATATCGGTATAGTATATGGAGGTTCTAATCAAGGATTAATGGGGAAAGTAGCAAATGCTATTCTTGAACATAATGGTGAAGTAATTGGCGTTATGCCAGATTTTTTACAGTGGAAAGAAATAACACATCAAAACTTAACGAAAATACACTATGTCACATCAATGTATGAACGCAAAGCGAAAATGCTGGAGCTAGCAGACGTTTTACTTGCATTACCTGGTGGTGCAGGGACGATGGATGAACTTTTTGATGTAATGACTTTATCTCAAATTGGCCATCATCAGAAGCCAATATGTTTATATAATATTAATAATTTCTATGAATTTCTTCAATTGCAATTGCAACATATGGTAAACGAAGGATTTATGCAACAAGAACAATTAAAAAGTATAATTACTATTCACAGCCCTACTGAATTATTTGAAATTATCGAAAGAGAGATTGTCTTACAAGATAAGAATTACCCTAAGGATAACATTGGGTAAATTCTTTACATATCAGATAAACAGATAAACTCCTATAAATGGAAAAACCAGTTCTAAAAGAAATGAGTTCCACAATTCTCTCAGAACTGGTTTTAATTAATATAAAAATAAAGCAAAAAAAAATCCGTTACATTATGTAACGGATGGATAGTTAAAAATATGGAGGAGGAAGAGGGATTCGAACCCCCGCGCGGTCTGACCCGCCTGTCGGTTTTCAAGACCGATCCCTTCAGCCAGACTTGGGTATTCCTCCAAAAAAATTATGTCCTTATTGACAAAATATAATTTATCACTACATTTGAGATTTGTCAATAGCTTAATGGAAAATGGCCGAAGTTTTTTAGTGCAACTAAGCAGTACAGAAAAGGGAAAGGTTATGTATCTTTTTCACTCTACACCAGCATATTAATTTGATTTAACGGAATATATCCGGAACAAAAGGGGTTATTGCCATGTAAGAATTATTCCGCAAGTAATATTATCTATACTGCTGATGGATAAAGGGACATAATAGAATCTCATATATAATATTTTGATTAATAAATCAATTACCTTATTTTAAATAATGTATTTTAGTTGATTTTTCTTTTTGATGTTTGTATACTAGTAATTACCGTGCTAGGTGGGAAGGTAGCGGTGTCCTGTAACTCGCAATCCGCTTTAGCGAGACTGAATCCCTTTTTGAGGCTGTCCGTATGTTTGGCCTGCCTCTTGCACGTGGTGTTGACGATTGGGTCCTGCGCAATGAGCCCCCACGAACCATGTCAGGTCCGGAAGGAAGCAGCATTAAGTGGTATCGCTCATGTGCCGCGGGGTAGCCTAATCCGAGCTAACGACAAGAGTAACGCTTATGTACGGCTGTCGAGGAAAGGTGCACGGTATAACCGTGTAAATTCAAACTCACTTGTCTTTTTGACAAGTGAGTTTTTTCTTTATATACATATATCACAATAAAGGCTTCTAACTAGCTCTTATGCTATAATTAAATTATCAATCTACAATGGCGAAAGGAGAGGGAAACATTGTCATATCAGGCTTTTTATCGAGTATATCGTCCGCAATCATTTAGAGAAATGTCAGGACAATCCCATGTAAAACGAACACTTCAAAATGCTCTCCTAGCCAATAAAACAACACATGCCTATCTATTTTCAGGCCCCCGTGGTACTGGTAAAACAAGTACGGCAAAAATTTTCGCAAAAGCTTTGAATTGTGAGCACGCGCCAACTGATGAACCATGCAATGAATGTGCAACTTGCAAAAGCATTACAAATGGTTCTCATCCAGATGTGATTGAATTCGATGCAGCTTCTAATTCTAGTGTAGATGAAATTCGTGAAATTATTGAAAAGGTTCGCTTTGCACCAGCTAGTGCCCGCTTTAAGGTTTATATCATAGATGAAGTTCATATGCTTTCTACAAGTGCTTTTAACGCTTTGTTAAAAACGTTAGAAGAACCACCATCACATGTTGTATTTATATTAGCAACAACTGAGCCACATAAAATACCAGCAACGATTATTTCGCGTTGTCAAAGGTTTGATTTTAAACGGTTATCTTCCATAGATATTTTAGATCGTATGAAAATTGTACTGGAAGACATTCAATTATCTTATGATGAACAAGCATTAAAGGTTATTGCAAAGTCTGCTGCTGGTGGTATGCGTGATGCACTTAGCATGTTAGATCAAGTTGTTTCTTTTAGTGGTGACAAAGTAACTCTTGAAGATGCATTGTTTGTAACAGGTTCTATTAGTCAGGATATCTTTTATGATTTGGCGAAAAGCTTGGCTCAAAAAGATGTAGCAAATGTTTTAGCGATGTTGGAACAATTAATGAGTGAAGGTAAGGATGCTGTACGTCTTTCAGAAGATCTTATTACATTCTTTAGAGACTTATTATTAATTCAATCAGCTCCTGATTTAGGCGATTTGCTTGAATTAGCAACAACCGACGAGAAATTTCAAACATTAGCAAATGAATTTACAATGGATGCGCTCTATAGTTACATCGATATTCTCTCAAAAACACAACAAGAAATGCGCCTTTCTTTGCATTCAAAAGTATATTTAGAAACAGCCTTATTGAAAATGTCACAATTAAGTAATTTCCGTTCAACTATTGTTGGTAGTGAGAACTCCGCTGAGACTACTCCTCAAATGGCGGATTTACAATCAAAGATTAATATGTTAGAAACAATAGTTCACCAATTGCAACAAGGTGTACCAGTTCAACAACAAACAGAAGTGCAATCTCAGCCAAGACAACGGGCGAAAACATCAAATGCCTTTAATGTTCATGTTGGAAGAATTCAGGAAGTATTAAAAGTAGCGACAAAGCAAGACATCCAAGCGATAAAAACTGCATGGGCAGATGTGCTGAATCAATTACCAAAATCTCAATCTGCATTACTGGAAGATTCAGAACCGGTAGCAGCGTCTTCGAGTGCTTTTGTGTTAAAATTCAAGTATGATATTCATTGTCAAATGGCAGCAGAAAACCAAGAACTTGTTTCTAACTTTAGTCGTTGCATGGCAGGAATTACAGGGAACCTTTACGAAATTGTATTTGCGCCAGAAGAAAGTTGGCTGAAAATTAGAGCAGATTTTATCCAACATCATAAGATGGATAAAAAGGATCAACAAGAAGATTTAGGTGGCGAACAGTCTTTAGAGGTTGTACAATCAATTTTAGTTGATGAACAACAAGCTTCAGAAGACCCGCTTGTCACAGAAGCCGAAAAGTTATTTGGCAAAGATTTCGTAGAAATTGAAGAATAAATTCAAATCCTAGGAGGAATTTAATAATGCGTGGAATGGGCAATATGAACAATATGATGAAACAAATGCAGAAAATGCAAAAGAAAATGATGCAAGCACAAGAAGAATTAGCTGCACAGACTTTTGAAGGTACTGCTAGTAATGGACTTGTAAAAGTAGTGATGAATGGTCAAAAGCAAGTGCAAGAAGTTGTTATTGATCCAGAAGTTGTAGATCCAGAAGATGTAGAATTATTGCAAGATATGATTATTATTGCTACAAATGCTGCTATTTCAAAAGTTGAAGAAACAACAAATGAAACAATGGGGCAATTCACTAAAGGAATCAACCTTCCTGGATTCTAGGAGGAATAAAGGATGCATTATCCTGAACCAATATCCAAACTGATTGATAGTTTTATGAAATTGCCAGGTATCGGGCCAAAGACAGCCTCCCGTCTGGCATTTTTTGTATTAACAATGCAGGAAGATACGGTGCTGAATTTTGCTAAAGCTCTTATTGATGCTAAGCGAAATTTAAGCTATTGTTCAGTTTGTGGGCATATTACGGATGTTGACCCTTGCCATATATGTCAGGATCCACAACGTGACCGTTCAACAATATGCGTTGTACAAGATACGAAAGATGTTATTGCAATGGAAAAGATGCGAGATTACCATGGTCTGTATCATGTTTTGCAAGGTGCAATTTCACCAATGGATGGTATAGGGCCAGAAGATATTAATGTTCCCTCTTTATTAAAAAGATTGCAAAATGAAGAAGTTCAGGAACTAATATTAGCCACTAACCCTACTATAGAAGGGGAAGCTACAGCTATGTATATTTCACGCCTTGTTAAACCATCTGGTATTCGCACTACCCGTATAGCCCATGGGCTACCTGTAGGTGGAGATTTAGAATATGCAGATGAGGTAACTTTATCAAAAGCATTAGAAGGTAGACGGGAACTATAGAATGGGGTGTGCAAGATCTTATGTTTTTTCGGAAACAAAAGTTGCGTAAAGAATACGATGATAAGCTTGTCCAACTAATGAGGCAAACTAAAGAAGATTGGCAACATACACAAGAAATAGAAAACCTAATGGCAGATTATGATTTGAATATTATCGCAGAACGCAAAATTGCCGAAAGTAAACACTTCTACTTATTTAAAGAAGCTCGCATTCGGAAAATTTTAATTAAATAACGAATGACAAACAGTATTCCTGTCATATATATCAGTTACATCATATATTAATGGAGCGTGATTATATGGCCAAGCTTGTAATTAGCTTGATAGGTATACTGTTTGTTTTTTATTTGGTTGTTCGAAAACCAAAGGGAATTAGAAAGGTACTCGAATTATTTTCGAGTGTTGCCTTTCGTATAACACTATCTTTTTGCATTTTGTATGCTTTGTCATATGGTGCAGGTTATCTAGGGATTTGGGTTCCATTAAATTTTGCCTCCATATTGATTGTTGCGTTGTTGGGTATACCAGGGGTTTTTTTAGTTTTATGCTTAGCCGGATTTAACTATTTTTTCATGTAGACATATTGCAATAACTATAGTGTAGTAATATATTAAATAAGTTGCTAAATGAAGCGATAATATAAATGAAATTAATTCATTTAAAAAAGCATTGACTTTAAATTAATATTTCGATATAATGGAATAGTCGCTTAAAGAGTGATAAAATAATTGGATTTCGATACAATTTAATGAAGTTTAAAAGTTGTTGACAAAACAACATATCTTTGATAAGATATAAAAGTTCGCTACTGAGTGAACTGAGATATGAACCTTGAAAACTGAACAAGCAAGACGTTAATCAATAAACTTTGTTCGCTAACTTTTGTTAGTGACAAGGACAAACAATAGACATCATCTTTGATGATGCGCTAGCAAAGCTAATGAGCTTTCAAACTTTACTTTTATGGAGAGTTTGATCCTGGCTCAGGACGAACGCTGGCGGCGTGCCTAATACATGCAAGTCGAGCGAATGATGAGGAGCTTGCTCCTCTGATTTAGCGGCGGACGGGTGAGTAACACGTGGGCAACCTGCCCTGTAGACTGGGATAACTTCGGGAAACCGGAGCTAATACCGGATAATCCATTTCACTTCATGGTGAAATGTTGAAAGGCGCTTTCGCGTCACTACAGGATGGGCCCGCGGTGCATTAGCTAGTTGGTGGGGTAACGGCCTACCAAGGCGACGATGCATAGCCGACCTGAGAGGGTGATCGGCCACATTGGGACTGAGACACGGCCCAAACTCCTACGGGAGGCAGCAGTAGGGAATCTTCCACAATGGACGAAAGTCTGATGGAGCAACGCCGCGTGAGTGATGAAGGTTTTCGGATCGTAAAACTCTGTTGTAAGGGAAGAACAAGTACGTTAGGAAATGAACGTACCTTGACGGTACCTTATTAGAAAGCCACGGCTAACTACGTGCCAGCAGCCGCGGTAATACGTAGGTGGCAAGCGTTGTCCGGATTTATTGGGCGTAAAGCGCGCGCAGGTGGTTTCTTAAGTCTGATGTGAAAGCCCACGGCTCAACCGTGGAGGGTCATTGGAAACTGGGAGACTTGAGTGCAGAAGAGGAAAGTGGAATTCCAAGTGTAGCGGTGAAATGCGTAGAGATTTGGAGGAACACCAGTGGCGAAGGCGACTTTCTGGTCTGTAACTGACGCTGAGGCGCGAAAGCATGGGGAGCAAACAGGATTAGATACCCTGGTAGTCCATGCCGTAAACGATGAGTGCTAAGTGTTAGGGGGTTTCCGCCCCTTAGTGCTGCAGCTAACGCATTAAGCACTCCGCCTGGGGAGTACGACCGCAAGGTTGAAACTCAAAGGAATTGACGGGGGCCCGCACAAGCGGTGGAGCATGTGGTTTAATTCGAAGCAACGCGAAGAACCTTACCAGGTCTTGACATCCCAGTGACCGCTCTAGAGATAGAGTTTTCCCTTCGGGGACATTGGTGACAGGTGGTGCATGGTTGTCGTCAGCTCGTGTCGTGAGATGTTGGGTTAAGTCCCGCAACGAGCGCAACCCTTAATCTTAGTTGCCATCATTTAGTTGGGCACTCTAAGGTGACTGCCGGTGACAAACCGGAGGAAGGTGGGGATGACGTCAAATCATCATGCCCCTTATGACCTGGGCTACACACGTGCTACAATGGACGGTACAAAGAGTCGCTAACTCGCGAGAGCACGCTAATCTCATAAAACCGTTCTCAGTTCGGATTGTAGGCTGCAACTCGCCTACATGAAGCCGGAATCGCTAGTAATCGCGGATCAGCATGCCGCGGTGAATACGTTCCCGGGCCTTGTACACACCGCCCGTCACACCACGAGAGTTTGTAACACCCGAAGTCGGTGAGGTAACCTTTTGGGGCCAGCCGCCGAAGGTGGGATAGATGATTGGGGTGAAGTCGTAACAAGGTAGCCGTATCGGAAGGTGCGGCTGGATCACCTCCTTTCTAAGGAATATTTCGGAATAGAGAACGTGGTTCTCTAAGATTAACGCTTGCTGTTCAGTTTTGAAGGCTCATCGCTTTCAAAACATTGTTCTTTGAAAACTGGATAAAACGACATTGAAAAATTCTTAAGTAACACATTTTTTTATATTAAGTTTTAAATTTTTAGGCTTAATAACTTATAGGTTAAGTTATTAAGGGCGCATGGCGGATGCCTTGGCACTAGAAGCCGATGAAGGACGGCACTAACACCGATATGCTTCGGGGAGCTGTAAGTAAGCTTTGATCCGGAGATTTCCGAATGGGGAAACCCACTATTCGTAATGGAATAGTATCTTGACGTGAATACATAGCGTCATGATGGCAGACTCAGGGAACTGAAACATCTAAGTACCTGAAGGAAGAGAAAGAAATTTCGATTCCCTTAGTAGCGGCGAGCGAAACGGGAACAGCCCAAACCAAGAGGCTTGCCTCTTGGGGTTGTAGGACACTCTATATGGAGTTACAAAGGAATGAATTAGACGAAGCGGTTTGGAAAGACCTACCGAAGAAGGTAACAGTCCTGTAGTCAAAAGTTCATTCTCTCCTGAGTGGATCCTGAGTACGGCGGAACACGTGAAATTCCGTCGGAATCTGGGAGGACCATCTCCTAAGGCTAAATACTCTCTAGTGACCGATAGTGAACCAGTACCGTGAGGGAAAGGTGAAAAGCACCCCGGGAGGGGAGTGAAAGAGATCCTGAAACCATGTGCCTACAAGTAGTTAGAGCCCGTTAATGGGTGATAGCGTGCCTTTTGTAGAATGAACCGGCGAGTTACGATTACATGCAAGGTTAAGTTGAAAAGACGGAGCCGTAGCGAAAGCGAGTCTGAATAGGGCGAATGAGTATGTGGTTGTAGACCCGAAACCAGGTGATCTACCCATGTCCAGGGTGAAGGTAAGGTAACACTTACTGGAGGCCCGAACCCACGCACGTTGAAAAGTGCGGGGATGAGGTGTGGGTAGCGGAGAAATTCCAATCGAACTTGGAGATAGCTGGTTCTCTCCGAAATAGCTTTAGGGCTAGCCTCGTGATAGAGAATCTTGGAGGTAGAGCACTGTTTGAACTAGGGGTCCATCCCGGATTACCGAATTCAGACAAACTCCGAATGCCAATGATTTATGCACGGGAGTCAGACTGCGAGTGATAAGATCCGTAGTCAAAAGGGAAACAGCCCAGACCACCAGCTAAGGTCCCAAAGTAATTGTTAAGTGGAAAAGGATGTGACGTTGCTTAGACAACCAGGATGTTGGCTCAGAAGCAGCCACCATTTAAAGAGTGCGTAATAGCTCACTGGTCGAGTGACGCTGCGCCGAAAATGTATCGGGGCTAAACAATTCACCGAAGCTGTGGATAGACATCTATGATGTCTGTGGTAGGAGAGCGTTCTAAGTGCTGTGAAGTCAGACCGGAAGGACTGGTGGAGCGCTTAGAAGTGAGAATGCCGGTATGAGTAGCGAAAGATGGGTGAGAATCCCATCCACCGAATGACTAAGGTTTCCTGAGGAAGGCTCGTCCTCTCAGGGTTAGTCGGGACCTAAGCCGAGGCCGATAGGCGTAGGCGATGGATAACAGGTTGATATTCCTGTACCACCTCCCTACCATTTGAGTAATGGGGGGACACAGTAGGATAGGGTAAGCGCACTGTTGGTTATGTGCGTCTAAATAGTAAGGCGTGAGAGTAGGCAAATCCGCTCTCTATAACGTTGAGCTATGATGGCGAGCGGTTTACCGCGAAGTTCCTGATTTCACACTGTCAAGAAAAGCCTCTAGCGAGGTAGGAGGTGCCCGTACCGCAAACCGACACAGGTAGTCGAGGAGAGAATCCTAAGGTGAGCGAGAGAACTCTCGTTAAGGAACTCGGCAAAATGACCCCGTAACTTCGGGAGAAGGGGTGCTCTAGTAGGGTGCAAGCCCGAGAGAGCCGCAGTGAATAGGCCCAGGCGACTGTTTAGCAAAAACACAGGTCTCTGCAAAACCGTAAGGTGACGTATAGGGGCTGACGCCTGCCCGGTGCTGGAAGGTTAAGGGGATTGCTTAGCGTAAGCGAAGGTGAGAACCGAAGCCCCAGTAAACGGCGGCCGTAACTATAACGGTCCTAAGGTAGCGAAATTCCTTGTCGGGTAAGTTCCGACCCGCACGAAAGGCGTAACGATCTGGGCACTGTCTCAACGAGAGACTCGGTGAAATTATAGTACCTGTGAAGATGCAGGTTACCCGCGACAGGACGGAAAGACCCCGTGGAGCTTTACTGTAGCCTGATATTGAATTTTGGTACAGCTTGTACAGGATAGGTAGGAGCCTGAGATACCGGAGCGCCAGCTTCGGTGGAGGCGTCCTTGGGATACTACCCCAGCTGTATTGAAATTCTAACCCGTACCCCTATATCGGGGTAGGAGACAGTGTCAGGCGGACAGTTTGACTGGGGCGGTCGCCTCCTAAAGAGTAACGGAGGCGCCCAAAGGTTCCCTCAGAATGGTTGGAAATCATTCGCAGAGTGTAAAGGCACAAGGGAGCTTGACTGCGAGACCTACAAGTCGAGCAGGGTCGAAAGACGGGCTTAGTGATCCGGTGGTTCCGCATGGAAGGGCCATCGCTCAACGGATAAAAGCTACCCCGGGGATAACAGGCTTATCTCCCCCAAGAGTCCACATCGACGGGGAGGTTTGGCACCTCGATGTCGGCTCATCGCATCCTGGGGCTGTAGTCGGTCCCAAGGGTTGGGCTGTTCGCCCATTAAAGCGGTACGCGAGCTGGGTTCAGAACGTCGTGAGACAGTTCGGTCCCTATCCGTCGTGGGCGTAGGAAATTTGAGAGGAGCTGTCCTTAGTACGAGAGGACCGGGATGGACACACCGCTGGTGTACCAGTTGTTCTGCCAAGAGCATCGCTGGGTAGCTATGTGTGGACGGGATAAGTGCTGAAAGCATCTAAGCATGAAGCCCCCCTCAAGATGAGATTTCCCATTACGCAAGTAAGTAAGATCCCTTGAAGACGACAAGGTAGATAGGTTCGAGGTGGAAGTGTGGTGACACATGGAGCTGACGAATACTAATAGATCGAGGACTTAACCAAACGTTATTTTAAGAACTTCAATGAAAGTTTATCCAGTTTTGAAAGAACAATTCTTTCTTTATAAATAGTCTAGTAATGATGGCAAAGAGGTCACACCTGTTCCCATGCCGAACACAGAAGTTAAGCTCTTTAGCGCCAATGGTAGTTGGGGGCTGTCCCCCTGCGAGAGTAGGACGTTGCTAGGCACACACTAGAGCACAACTGATTATTCAGTTGTGCTCTTTTATTTTTTTGTAGTTTTAAATAAACATGAGCTTTATTCAGCATTATGGCCAATTTTAATAGCGCATTTTGTGCAAAGGATTTAAGTTTGGACTCATTTTCATTAGGACTATGCTTACATTTACTCTATGTCCCTTTGAAACATTCACCTAGTTCCTTTTTTGTTGGGCAAAAATTCAATAATCATTTTGAGTCATTTTGTCAATGCCTCTAATGAGCATTCATCAAGACTTATGGTGAGCGCGAATGACAATGCAATGAATGCTTCTTTGTAAAAAAATTAGGTGGATCTGATTAATATTGAAACGCCATAAGTTACTTCAAAAGGCAATGCAAATTCGTATATTATTGAAATTTCAACCCTAAGTATAACCTTGCGAAAGTATAGCAGGTAGAACATATAGTTGGAGAGTTAAATTGTTGGGAGGGTGAATAGGAACCTTCATAAATAGAAAGGGATGTAGTCAGTATCAATGTTCAGAGTGCTCTGTATTGTTCACAACCATCAAAGGAAATTTGCTTATTACAAAAACGTAGACTAGATAAAGCAAGATTACAGGAATAAACGGCGATAGCATAGAGAGCGACAATAATGCGAAAGTACAAGTGCAAAAACAGAATGCATGCATTAGGTTCTACTCATCTATCAAAAACATTATTATAGGGTTAGAAGATTTACTTGAAAAGCGACTATTTTGCAATTATTACTAATGCATAAGCCAGTTCTATATTTTAATTTCAAGTTTCCTTATGAAAGATACAGATAATCTGTTGCAAATTTATCACTCCCTAGAATGTATTAACAGATGAAGAGATTTTTAGATTGAGTGAAGCAGCTTTAGTTAGGATAAACAACGATGTTAAATACAATTAATTCAATTAATCATAAAGCGTTATTTATCCTATGCTATTAAGATTAGGGAACAATTAATGATATATGTAATATTATATGGGAGTAGATTAGAAAATGCTCAGAAGAGTCGGATTTATAAATTTAATAGCTGGTAAAATAATCAATATTAAATGGTACAGTTTGAACGATGCCATATATATATTCAAAATCGTAAAGTTAAAAATTCTAATAGCAAAAATCAGATCACTTACTTAAGCACACACCAGAATAAATAATTTAAATCTATGGAAGTATAATATAATTTACTAATAATGTAGTGATGAAAAATATTGACCAATTTATTTTCATATGATATTATATTAAAGTCGCAAAAAGACAACGACAAATTTAATATGAATCTTTCAATAAACGATGAAAGTTATTGATTTCATTATATTAATGTGATAAGATAATTAAGTTGTTGTTAAAAGAAACGACAACAAAATAAATCTTTGATAAAAAGTTGTTGACAAAACAACATATATTTGATAAGATATAAAAGTTCGCTACTGAGTGAACTGAGATATGAACCTTGAAAACTGAACAAGCAAGACGTTAATCAATAAACTTTGTTTGCTAACTTTTGTTAGTGACAAGGACAAACTATAGATATCATCTTTGATGATACGCTAGCAAAGCTAATGAGCTTTCAAACTTTACTTTTATGGAGAGTTTGATCCTGGCTCAGGACGAACGCTGGCGGCGTGCCTAATACATGCAAGTCGAGCGAATGATGAGGAGCTTGCTCCTCTGATTTAGCGGCGGACGGGTGAGTAACACGTGGGCAACCTGCCCTGTAGACTGGGATAACTTCGGGAAACCGGAGCTAATACCGGATAATCCATTTCACTTCATGGTGAAATGTTGAAAGGCGCTTTCGCGTCACTACAGGATGGGCCCGCGGTGCATTAGCTAGTTGGTGGGGTAACGGCCTACCAAGGCGACGATGCATAGCCGACCTGAGAGGGTGATCGGCCACATTGGGACTGAGACACGGCCCAAACTCCTACGGGAGGCAGCAGTAGGGAATCTTCCACAATGGACGAAAGTCTGATGGAGCAACGCCGCGTGAGTGATGAAGGTTTTCGGATCGTAAAACTCTGTTGTAAGGGAAGAACAAGTACGTTAGGAAATGAACGTACCTTGACGGTACCTTATTAGAAAGCCACGGCTAACTACGTGCCAGCAGCCGCGGTAATACGTAGGTGGCAAGCGTTGTCCGGATTTATTGGGCGTAAAGCGCGCGCAGGTGGTTTCTTAAGTCTGATGTGAAAGCCCACGGCTCAACCGTGGAGGGTCATTGGAAACTGGGAGACTTGAGTGCAGAAGAGGAAAGTGGAATTCCAAGTGTAGCGGTGAAATGCGTAGAGATTTGGAGGAACACCAGTGGCGAAGGCGACTTTCTGGTCTGTAACTGACGCTGAGGCGCGAAAGCATGGGGAGCAAACAGGATTAGATACCCTGGTAGTCCATGCCGTAAACGATGAGTGCTAAGTGTTAGGGGGTTTCCGCCCCTTAGTGCTGCAGCTAACGCATTAAGCACTCCGCCTGGGGAGTACGACCGCAAGGTTGAAACTCAAAGGAATTGACGGGGGCCCGCACAAGCGGTGGAGCATGTGGTTTAATTCGAAGCAACGCGAAGAACCTTACCAGGTCTTGACATCCCAGTGACCGCTCTAGAGATAGAGTTTTCCCTTCGGGGACATTGGTGACAGGTGGTGCATGGTTGTCGTCAGCTCGTGTCGTGAGATGTTGGGTTAAGTCCCGCAACGAGCGCAACCCTTAATCTTAGTTGCCATCATTTAGTTGGGCACTCTAAGGTGACTGCCGGTGACAAACCGGAGGAAGGTGGGGATGACGTCAAATCATCATGCCCCTTATGACCTGGGCTACACACGTGCTACAATGGACGGTACAAAGAGTCGCTAACTCGCGAGAGCACGCTAATCTCATAAAACCGTTCTCAGTTCGGATTGTAGGCTGCAACTCGCCTACATGAAGCCGGAATCGCTAGTAATCGCGGATCAGCATGCCGCGGTGAATACGTTCCCGGGCCTTGTACACACCGCCCGTCACACCACGAGAGTTTGTAACACCCGAAGTCGGTGAGGTAACCTTTTGGGGCCAGCCGCCGAAGGTGGGATAGATGATTGGGGTGAAGTCGTAACAAGGTAGCCGTATCGGAAGGTGCGGCTGGATCACCTCCTTTCTAAGGAATATTTCGGAATAGAGAACGTGGTTCTCTAAGATTAACGCTTGCTGTTCAGTTTTGAAGGCTCATCGCTTTCAAAACATTGTTCTTTGAAAACTGGATAAAACGACATTGAAAAATTCTTAAGTAACACATTTTTTTATATTAAGTTTTAAATTTTTAGGCTTAATAACTTATAGGTTAAGTTATTAAGGGCGCATGGCGGATGCCTTGGCACTAGAAGCCGATGAAGGACGGCACTAACACCGATATGCTTCGGGGAGCTGTAAGTAAGCTTTGATCCGGAGATTTCCGAATGGGGAAACCCACTATTCGTAATGGAATAGTATCTTGACGTGAATACATAGCGTCATGATGGCAGACTCAGGGAACTGAAACATCTAAGTACCTGAAGGAAGAGAAAGAAATTTCGATTCCCTTAGTAGCGGCGAGCGAAACGGGAACAGCCCAAACCAAGAGGCTTGCCTCTTGGGGTTGTAGGACACTCTATATGGAGTTACAAAGGAATGAATTAGACGAAGCGGTTTGGAAAGACCTACCGAAGAAGGTAACAGTCCTGTAGTCAAAAGTTCATTCTCTCCTGAGTGGATCCTGAGTACGGCGGAACACGTGAAATTCCGTCGGAATCTGGGAGGACCATCTCCTAAGGCTAAATACTCTCTAGTGACCGATAGTGAACCAGTACCGTGAGGGAAAGGTGAAAAGCACCCCGGGAGGGGAGTGAAAGAGATCCTGAAACCATGTGCCTACAAGTAGTTAGAGCCCGTTAATGGGTGATAGCGTGCCTTTTGTAGAATGAACCGGCGAGTTACGATTACATGCAAGGTTAAGTTGAAAAGACGGAGCCGTAGCGAAAGCGAGTCTGAATAGGGCGAATGAGTATGTGGTTGTAGACCCGAAACCAGGTGATCTACCCATGTCCAGGGTGAAGGTAAGGTAACACTTACTGGAGGCCCGAACCCACGCACGTTGAAAAGTGCGGGGATGAGGTGTGGGTAGCGGAGAAATTCCAATCGAACTTGGAGATAGCTGGTTCTCTCCGAAATAGCTTTAGGGCTAGCCTCGTGATAGAGAATCTTGGAGGTAGAGCACTGTTTGAACTAGGGGTCCATCCCGGATTACCGAATTCAGACAAACTCCGAATGCCAATGATTTATGCACGGGAGTCAGACTGCGAGTGATAAGATCCGTAGTCAAAAGGGAAACAGCCCAGACCACCAGCTAAGGTCCCAAAGTAATTGTTAAGTGGAAAAGGATGTGACGTTGCTTAGACAACCAGGATGTTGGCTCAGAAGCAGCCACCATTTAAAGAGTGCGTAATAGCTCACTGGTCGAGTGACGCTGCGCCGAAAATGTATCGGGGCTAAACAATTCACCGAAGCTGTGGATAGACATCTATGATGTCTGTGGTAGGAGAGCGTTCTAAGTGCTGTGAAGTCAGACCGGAAGGACTGGTGGAGCGCTTAGAAGTGAGAATGCCGGTATGAGTAGCGAAAGATGGGTGAGAATCCCATCCACCGAATGACTAAGGTTTCCTGAGGAAGGCTCGTCCTCTCAGGGTTAGTCGGGACCTAAGCCGAGGCCGATAGGCGTAGGCGATGGATAACAGGTTGATATTCCTGTACCACCTCCCTACCATTTGAGTAATGGGGGGACACAGTAGGATAGGGTAAGCGCACTGTTGGTTATGTGCGTCTAAATAGTAAGGCGTGAGAGTAGGCAAATCCGCTCTCTATAACGTTGAGCTATGATGGCGAGCGGTTTACCGCGAAGTTCCTGATTTCACACTGTCAAGAAAAGCCTCTAGCGAGGTAGGAGGTGCCCGTACCGCAAACCGACACAGGTAGTCGAGGAGAGAATCCTAAGGTGAGCGAGAGAACTCTCGTTAAGGAACTCGGCAAAATGACCCCGTAACTTCGGGAGAAGGGGTGCTCTAGTAGGGTGCAAGCCCGAGAGAGCCGCAGTGAATAGGCCCAGGCGACTGTTTAGCAAAAACACAGGTCTCTGCAAAACCGTAAGGTGACGTATAGGGGCTGACGCCTGCCCGGTGCTGGAAGGTTAAGGGGATTGCTTAGCGTAAGCGAAGGTGAGAACCGAAGCCCCAGTAAACGGCGGCCGTAACTATAACGGTCCTAAGGTAGCGAAATTCCTTGTCGGGTAAGTTCCGACCCGCACGAAAGGCGTAACGATCTGGGCACTGTCTCAACGAGAGACTCGGTGAAATTATAGTACCTGTGAAGATGCAGGTTACCCGCGACAGGACGGAAAGACCCCGTGGAGCTTTACTGTAGCCTGATATTGAATTTTGGTACAGCTTGTACAGGATAGGTAGGAGCCTGAGATACCGGAGCGCCAGCTTCGGTGGAGGCGTCCTTGGGATACTACCCCAGCTGTATTGAAATTCTAACCCGTACCCCTATATCGGGGTAGGAGACAGTGTCAGGCGGACAGTTTGACTGGGGCGGTCGCCTCCTAAAGAGTAACGGAGGCGCCCAAAGGTTCCCTCAGAATGGTTGGAAATCATTCGCAGAGTGTAAAGGCACAAGGGAGCTTGACTGCGAGACCTACAAGTCGAGCAGGGTCGAAAGACGGGCTTAGTGATCCGGTGGTTCCGCATGGAAGGGCCATCGCTCAACGGATAAAAGCTACCCCGGGGATAACAGGCTTATCTCCCCCAAGAGTCCACATCGACGGGGAGGTTTGGCACCTCGATGTCGGCTCATCGCATCCTGGGGCTGTAGTCGGTCCCAAGGGTTGGGCTGTTCGCCCATTAAAGCGGTACGCGAGCTGGGTTCAGAACGTCGTGAGACAGTTCGGTCCCTATCCGTCGTGGGCGTAGGAAATTTGAGAGGAGCTGTCCTTAGTACGAGAGGACCGGGATGGACACACCGCTGGTGTACCAGTTGTTCTGCCAAGAGCATCGCTGGGTAGCTATGTGTGGACGGGATAAGTGCTGAAAGCATCTAAGCATGAAGCCCCCCTCAAGATGAGATTTCCCATTACGCAAGTAAGTAAGATCCCTTGAAGACGACAAGGTAGATAGGTTCGAGGTGGAAGTGTGGTGACACATGGAGCTGACGAATACTAATAGATCGAGGACTTAACCAAACGTTATTTTAAGAACTTCAATAAGGTTTTTCCAGTTTTGAAAGAACAATTCTTTCTTTATAAATAGTCTAGTAATGATGGCAAAGAGGTCACACCTGTTCCCATGCCGAACACAGAAGTTAAGCTCTTTAGCGCCAATGGTAGTTGGGGGCTGTCCCCCTGTGAGAGTAGGACGTTGCTAGGCACACACTAAAACACAACTGTTTATTCAGTTGTGTTTTTTCGTTTGCTAAAATTTTTATTTCCAGCGAACAATTCAATGACAGGAAGTATAAGAGTAGAAATAAATGCATTCATTATTTGCTATTAACGATGACTTATTCTAATGAGCTTGTTAAGCAATGCAACAAAAGGCACTATAAAAAGAGCAAATAAAGCGAATCGTTTGTTTTAAGTGCAAAAGAGAAACTGGATGCTTCAATAATAGAAAGATTGAAAATATGATACTTAAACGTCTTAGATTTCTTCGATATCCTTGATTATCAACCGGGAAATATAATCATTCTACAAATTGAAATTTAAAATCATTAGATGCTAATATTAATCAATAGATATATAAGTAAAAATATTATCCTGTTTTGTAAAGGAGTAAGTATGGCAAAAAAGATATATATGCTTAAAGCAATAACAATTATTTTTACCTTTACTCTAACGTTTTTTTTGAAAACTAAAAAGACAAAATAAGAGAATTGAATATAGGCTTATTCATCGCTTATTACATATTTTCGCGCATTCAATAGTATTATTAATTAGAGGATGTTGGCCAATCATGTATAATGTAATGTAATAGTAAAAATGAGAGGGTTTAATCATGGTAAATAAATTATTTATTTCATTTGAAGGTCCAGAAGGAGCGGGAAAAACTACTGTTCTTAAGCTGGTAGTTACAAAATTGCAAGAAGAGGGTATAGAGGTAGTAGCAACTCGCGAACCTGGTGGCAGTATTATAGCCGAAAAGATACGTGAAGTCATTTTGAATCCAGCACATACAGAGATGGATGCAAAGACTGAAGCATTATTATATGCTGCAGCAAGGAGCCAACATTTTGTCGAAAAAATAGAGCCATCTCTAAAAGAGGGAAAAGTCGTTTTATGTGATCGATTCATTGATTCGTCATTAGCATATCAAGGAATTGGCAGAGATTTAGGCATTTCAGGAGTAAAGGCCATTAATCAATTTGCTATAGGTGACCGTATGCCAGACGTGACAATTCTTTTTGATTTAGACCCTGAGATAGGCTTAGCACGCATTAACGCACACAAAGAGCGTGAAGTAAATCGCTTAGATGCTGAAAGTTTAGTATTTCATCAAAAAGTCCGTAAAGCTTATTTGGACTTAGCAAAGGAATTTCCTGAACGTATTCAGATTATTGATGCAAACCAACCATTAGAGTTAGTTTTTCAAAGCGTATGGAAAGTTTTGAGAAATGCCATGTAAAGAAATGAAGAGATATTAGGAAGTATGTTATAATTAGAATAGAACCTAAAAATTAAAGGGGTGAATGCCGATGAAGTTAGTTGTGGCAGTTGTACAAGATCAGGATAGTAACCGTCTTTCAAACGCTTTAACGAAAAATCAATTTCGCGCAACAAAATTGGCCAGTACTGGAGGATTTCTTCGCTCAGGAAATACGACTTTCTTGATAGGTACTGAAGATTCACTGGTTCAAAAAGTATTAGATATAATTCGCGATAATTGTCGTTCCCGTGAACAAATGGTGGCTCCTATTTCACCAATGGGTGGAAATGCAGATGCGTATATTCCATATCCAGTCGAAGTAGAGGTAGGGGGAGCAACTGTTTTTGTACTACCAATAGAGCAGTTTCATCATTTTTAGTAGTCGGAGGATATAAGTACGTGAAGATTAATCAGGATTTGCGTATAGGGTTAGATGCAACTAGACACAGGCTACCGAATCATCAGTCAACATCAAGTTTTGGTGATTTAGTTGTAAAATCTGGACAACGTATGCAGACAGAGCAAATTACAAGATTATTAGGTGATATTTCAACAGCGGGAGACCGCATTGCAAAATCTAAAAATTTACGTGATTTGGCAAAGTTTAAAATGTTAGTGAAGCGCTTTTTGAAGGAGTCTGTTTCGTATGGAATGGAGTTAAAACAATCTCATACTTGGAATCGCTTTGGAGAAGGTCGCCGCTTAAAAATAGTAGATACAATTGATGCTAAACTAATTGAGTTAACAGAAGACGTTCTCAGTGAAGAAAAGGATTCTGTTGATTTATTAGCTAAAATAGGTGAGATTAAAGGCTTGTTAATCAACCTATATACGTAAACCCCGTGTCTTTCGGAATTCCGAAGCACGGGATTTTTTCAAACAATGAAAAGGTGATGAAATGCACATGTATACAGCTGAAGAACTACTTAAATTACAACCAGTAGTGATGAAGCAGCTCCAAACAATTTTCGATAAAAATAGAGTGGGTCATGCGTACATATTCGAAGGTGGTAAAGGTACTGGGACAGAAGAAGCTATGCTTTTTTTTGTACAATTATTATTATGTGAGAATCCACAAAACAATGTTCCATGTGAAACATGTCGAAGCTGTCAGCGTATTAAGTCAGGAAATCATCCTAATTTTCATCAAGTATATCCTGAAGGCCAATTCATTAAAGTGGATGCAATCGAAGAGCTACTTAATGAGATGAGTAAAACGGGACTAGAGGCAGGACGTAAAGTATATGTTATCCATAGTGCAGAGAGGTTAAATGTAAAATCTGCAAATAAATTATTGAAGTTTTTAGAGGAACCTGAGGGTATTGTTACAGCAATATTTGTTACACAAAATATAAATGCCATTATTTCAACTATTCGCTCTCGTTGTCAGCATATTAAATTTCAAGAAATTCCACGTGATGAAATGATAAAAAGACTGATTACAGAAGGAATTACTATGTCAATGGCAGCAACTGTTAGTATGGTGACTAGTAATCTAGAAGATGCATTTTCTCTTGCAAAAGATGATGCGTTTGCACAGGCTAGAAAAACAGTGTTAAAATTGGTAGAGGCCACATTCAGAAATGTACATGAGTCAATGTTGGTTGTGCATGAAGAGTGGCTACCATTATTTAAAGAAAAAGAGCAAATAGGGTTAGCTTTAGAACTAATGCTGTTTGCCTTTCGAGATATAGTAGCGATAAAGGCAAATCCGGAAGCAATCTGTACGTATCCTGATTTACTTTCAACATGGAAGGAAGCGGCTCTTCATACAACTTTTGATAAGTTATCATCGCAGTTACAAGCGATACTAAAAGCTCGTAAGCAATTGCTAAGTAACATGAATAAAACGTTGATGATGGAGCAACTAATGCTGAATCTGCAGGAGGGAAAATCCTTTGTATAAAGTAGTAGGTGTCCGTTTTAAAAAGGCGGGTAAAATATATTATTTTGACCCTGGAGACTATATTCTAGAAAAAGGTCAATATGTTATCGTAGAGACAGCAAGAGGTATTGAGTATGGGAGAATTGTTGTTTCTATGAAACAAGTTGGAGAAAGCGATGTTGTTCTTCCACTTAAGCAAGTTGTTCGTCCAGCAAATGAGCGAGATCGCTTACAAGTTAATGAAAATGCGGTTGAGTCTAAGCGTGCATTTGATGTAGCTACAGAAAAGATTGCTGCGCATGAATTGAAAATGAAGCTAGTAGATGTTGAATATACATTTGATCGAAATAAGATAATCTTTTACTTTACAGCTGAGGGAAGAGTTGACTTCCGTGAATTAGTAAAAGACTTAGCAGCAATTTTCCGTACGCGGATAGAACTAAGACAAATTGGTGTGCGAGATGAAGCAAAGATGCTGGGCGGTATCGGTCCTTGTGGAAGAATGCTATGCTGTTCTACTTTTTTAGGAGACTTCGAGCCAGTATCAATTAAAATGGCTAAGGATCAAAACTTATCCCTTAATCCTTCGAAAATATCAGGATTATGTGGACGTTTAATGTGTTGTCTAAAGTATGAGAATGATGAGTATGAAGAAGCACTTGAACAAATGCCTGATATGGGAGAAACAATTACAACTCCAGATGGTAGAGGTAAAGTAACCGGGTTAAACATATTAGAACGAGTGCTTCAAATTGAGTTGTTTGAAGAACAACGAGTCTTAGAATATACTTTGGATGAAATTTTAGAGTATGAAAAAAGTTCAGTCCAATAGAGAAATAATGAGGTGGCTTGAGTGGAGGACCGTAATTTCTTAGATACTGTTATGGAGTTCGAACAACAGCTCGAATCGATGCAAAAACAATTTGAGGCATTGAAGAAATTCGTTGCACTCATGATGGAAGAGCATCAAACACTACAATTGGAAAATCGTCATCTTCGCACAAGATTAGAAGAAGTTCTCTCTGTAAATCCAGAGAAGCCTGATGAACCAGTTGCTGAAGAAAAGAAAAAAGAGATCATTGATGTGGGGGAAGGATATGATAATCTTGCTCGACTATATCATGAGGGATTTCATGTTTGCCATGTCCATTTTGGCAGTTCGCGAAAAGGCGAAGATTGTTTATTCTGCCTATCATTTTTAAATAAACAGTAATTGATAATAAAGACTGATTCCATCATAATAAATGGATGTCAGTCTTTTGTTATGTGGAGGGTAAATGAATGGAACAATGGTTGAAAGAAGATGAGAGAATGGATTACTTATTGGCAGAGGACCTACGTATTATTCAAAGCCCATCTGTTTTTTCATTTTCATTAGATGCCGTGTTATTATCGAAATTTGTAAGTGTCCCTTATCAAAAGGGAAATTTAGTTGATTTATGCGCTGGTAATGGAGCAATTCCACTGTTTTTAAGTGTACGTACAAAGGGTCACATTACGGCTGTTGAATTGCAAAATCGCCTTGTCGATATGGCAATGAGAAGTGTACAATATAACAATTTACAGGAGCAAATTACCATATTGCAAGGTGATGTTCGAACAATTTCACAACAAATAGGTGTAGAAAAGTATGATGTAGTAACATGCAATCCTCCTTATTTTCCTGCACATGAAGCTAGCGAAAAGAACTTAAAGGAACATGTTGCTATTGCAAGACATGAAATTTACCTAAAGCTGGATGAAATGGTTTACTCTGCTAGTAAGCTTTTAAAGCAAGGTGGTAAAGCTGCATTTGTTCACCGACCAGGTCGCTTACTCGATATCGTAACTGCAATGCGTGCTAATAGATTAGAACCGAAACGTATTCGCTTTGTATATCCAAAGGAAGGAAAAGAGGCAAATACATTATTAATAGAAGGAATAAAAGATGGAAAGCCTGATTTAAAAATTCTACCTCCATTATATGTATATGGAGAAGATGGTGAATATACTACCGAAGTGAGAGAAATGCTATATGGCGATAGGCAATAATCACGTTATGTATGTACTAGAATGTGCTGATGGTACTTACTATACGGGGTATACTAATAATCTTGAAAAAAGAGTTGCCGTTCACAATGCAGGAAAGGGTGCAAAATATACTAGAGCACGGAGACCCGTGCACTGTATTTATTTCGAAACCTTTGAAACCAAGCATGATGCGATGAGTGCAGAATATCACTTTAAACAATTAACAAGAAAACAAAAGGAAGAATTTTTAGCAACTAGGAGTGAAGATTGAGTGAAGACACAAAAAAGTGCGATGCATGAAAAGGGTAGTTGTTTATATTTAGTTGCTACGCCTATAGGTAATTTGGAAGATATGACAATGCGTGCAATCCGCATTTTAAAAGAAGCAGATATTATCGCGGCAGAAGATACACGCAATACTAGAAAGCTTTGCAATTATTTCGAAATAGAAACGCCATTGATAAGCTATCATGATCATAATCAAGAGCAAGGCGGAGAGAAATTACTTCAATTTTTGCGTGAAGGAAAAACGGTTGCCCTTGTAAGTGATGCAGGATTACCGTGTATTTCAGACCCCGGTGCAGATATCGCTATAAAGGCAATTGAGGAAGACTTTGCGGTCGTACCTGTACCTGGCGCAAATGCAGCATTAACAGCATTAATAGCCTCTGGATTAGCACCCCAGCCTTTCTTTTTCTATGGATTTTTAAGCCGTCATAAAAAAGAACGTAGGGAATCACTGGAGTCATTAAAAAAACGCCATGAGACTGTTGTTTTTTATGAAGCGCCACATCGTCTAAAGGAAACACTAAAGGATATGCAAGCGACTTTTGGAAATCGGCGGATTGTAATGGCACGAGAGTTAACTAAGAAATTTGAAGAATTTCTACGTGGAACTTTGGATGAAGCAATTGACTGGGCAAATAACAATGAAATACGTGGGGAATTCTGTCTAGTAGTGGAAGGGAATCTACAAGGAGTAGATGAAGTAGAAGAACATTGGTGGAGTGAATTAACAATTGTAGAACATGTTGATCGACTCATACTCGAACAAAAACTATCTTCAAAAGAAGCTATTAAAGAAGTAGCAAAAGTTAGAGGCATAGGGAAACGTGATGTTTACCAACAATATCATATTTTAGAACCATAAATCTTAGTAGTTCTAAATAAAAAGCCCATCAGAAATGGCGAATATTTCTGATGGGCTTTTTTATATATAAAATCACATTAGAAAACAAGGTAGGTAATAAAAAGGTTTTTTCATTAATATATATCTTGTCGATCGAATTGATTTACTACATATACTTATTTGTTTAATTTTGCTTGGATTTCTTTCATAAGAATTTGTGCACCTTCTGGGCTAAGGATTAAGTTACCTCCAGCTAAACGGAAGTTATCATCAGATACTTCACCAGTTACAGCACAAGTCATATTAGGCATATATTTTTTTAGAATGATTTTATCATCATCTACATAAATTTCTAAAGCATCTTTTTCTGCAATACCTAATGTACGACGAAGTTCAATTGGAATTACCACGCGGCCAAGTTCATCAACTTTACGCACAATACCAGTAGATTTCATAACGAGAGTTCCTCCTATTATTTCTTGAAATTATTTTTCGTCAAATTTCGACATATAATCTGTTTCTGTAAGATATCATACCAACTAATGCCATAAACGTCAATTATTTTTGTATGCATTTTTGTATATCCTTTCAAAAAATTTCCGTTCTTTAAGGTAATAAATCATATGGATTTGTTTTATTTTGCCCGAATTTTGTACTTTTATCCGCTTTTTTGATTATATTTTAAATAATAATAGTTCTTGTATATCATTCGACAAAATTAGACAAAATTGAGTAAAGTAAACTTTAATTGAAAGGTTTTTCGTACTCCGATAAAATAATAGGTATACTGTATAGCACTGGAGGAAGTTTTCGTGACAAAAGAAAAGAAAACATTCTATATTACTACACCAATTTACTACCCAAGTGGTAAATTCCATATCGGCACTGCATATACAACTGTAGCTGCTGATACAATGGCACGTTACAAGCGACTACGTGGGTACGATGTCCGTTTCCAAACAGGTATGGACGAACATGGTCAAAAGATTCAAGAAAAAGCAGAAGAAGCAAACAAACATCCAAAAGAATATGTTGATGAGATCGCAGCGGCTGCAAAAAAACTTTGGAAACTGATGGACATCTCCTATGATGACTTTATCCAAACAACAGAAGAGCGCCATACAAAGGCCGTAGAGAAAATCTTCAAAAAGTTCTTGGATAATGGCGACATATATAAAGGTGAATATGAAGGATGGTATTGCACGCCATGTGAATCTTTCTTCACGGATACACAACTAGATAACGGAAATTGTCCAGATTGTGGCCGCCCTGTTCATAAAGTGAAAGAGGAATCTTACTTCTTTAATATGAAAAAATATGCGGACCGACTATTACAATATTATGAAGAAAACCCACAATTCATAGAACCAGAATCACGAAAAAATGAAATGATTAATAATTTCATCAAACCGGGTCTTGAAGACCTTTCAGTATCTCGTACTTCATTTGATTGGGGTATTCGTGTTCCTGGAGATCCAAAGCATGTCATTTATGTATGGGTTGATGCCCTTACAAACTATTTAACAACTTTAGGTTATGATACGGAAAACGATGAAAACTTCAAAAAGTATTGGCCTGCAGATGTTCACGTGGTTGGGAAAGACATCGTGCGATTCCATACAATCTATTGGCCAATTTTCTTGATGGCTTTAGATTTACCACTTCCAAAAAAGGTATTCGCTCATGGTTTTATCATGATGAAAGATGGCAAAATGTCAAAATCTAAAGGAAATGTTGTATATCCTGAAATGCTAATAGAAAGATATGGTCTAGATGCTACACGATATTTCTTATTACGTGAATTGCCGTTTGGCCAGGATGGTGTATTCTCACCTGAATCATTTGTAGAGCGTACTAATTTTGACCTTGCGAATGACCTTGGTAACTTATTAAATCGTACTGTATCAATGATGAATAAATACTTTGATGGCGTTATACCTACTGAAGGTTTGGAACCAACAGAATTTGACGCTGCTCTAGATGCACAAGCAAAGGAAACGCAAGCTAAATATGAAGCAGATATGGAAAAAATGCAGTTTAGCGTTGTATTAGCAGATGTTTGGGCATTGGTATCTCGTACGAATAAATATATAGATGAAACACAACCATGGGTACTTGCTAAAGACGAAGAAAGTATTGGCCAATTAGCAACAGTAATGCATAATTTAGCTGAAAGTCTACGCCGCGTTGCAATCATGATTCAACCTTTTATGACGAATTCACCAAAGGAAATTGTACGCCAACTAGGTTTATCAGAAGAATTACTAGCGTGGGAAACATTAAATGAAGAAAATGTTATTAAATCAGGCACAAAAGTAATCGAAAAAGGTGTACCGATTTTCCCTCGTTTAGATTCAGATGAAGAAGTTACTTATATTCGCGATCAAATGCGTGGATCTGTAAAGACTATTGAACAGCCAAAGGTAGAAGAGGTTGAAAAGAAAGAGGAAGTTCCTGAAATTACAATCGATGATTTTATGAAAGTAGATTTACGTGTAGCGACAGTTACAGCTTGCGACAAAATTCCAAAAGCAAATAAATTATTAAAACTTCAACTAGATTTAGGCTATGAACAACGTCAAGTTGTGTCAGGAATTGCGGAATATTACAAACCAGAAGAATTAGTAGGCCGTAAAGTAATTGTTGTAGCAAACTTAAAACCGGTTAAATTACGTGGTGAATTATCACAAGGAATGATTTTAGCTGGTAGCAAAAATGGCATACTTACATTAGCAACAGTAGATGAAAAACTAGAAAACGGTGCTAAAGTTAAATAATTCTTTTACTTCATTTTAGAAGAAATGCATTTAGCATCAAGGTTATAAAAAATTAATAACTATTAGAACTAACTCCGCGCGCCCGCTATGGTCTTTTTCCCTCTATAAAATAGAGGAATGTAATTGATCAAGCTAAAGGGCGTGTGGAGTTTTTAATGTATGGGCAACCTAGTTAGATTGGTATTAGAAAGTTGAACTATAACATTTTTAGATTATGATTTGATAAATGAAATAGACGAAAAAATAAGCAATTTTCGAATGATTCTATCTAGCCTTTAAAATTGTAAATTAGCTAAAGTTTGACAATAAAACAATTCAAACGACATAAAATATTAGGTATAAATATCTATTTTGATAATAAAAAATAAATTACGACACCATGTTACATAGGTAGTAAGTACAATACTCGTTGTAATGTTTGTAATAAAAATGTAATTTTGTTGTGAACACTGAAATGTTTAATTTCGCTAAAATGTTAACCATGTGAGGAGAATGAAAATGTTTATAGACACGCATGTTCATTTGAATGCTGAACAATATGAGGATGATTTACAAGAAGTAATTGACCGTGCATTAGCAGCCAAAGTTAATAAAATGGTGGTTGTTGGATTTGACAAACCTACAATAACCCGTGCTATGAGGCTAATTGAGGATTATGATTTTCTTTATGCAGCGATTGGTTGGCATCCAGTTGATGCAATCGATTGTACTGAAGAAGATTTACAGTGGATTGAAAAGTTAGCAGCACATCCTAAAGTCGTAGCAATCGGTGAGACAGGACTCGATTATCATTTTGATAAATCACCGAAAGATGTACAACAGGAGTTATTAAGAAAACAAATCCAACTCGCTAAAAAAGTTAACTTACCAATTGTCATTCATAACCGTGAAGCAACTGAAGATTGTGTGCGTATTTTACAAGAAGAGCATGCTGAAGAAGTTGGTGGAGTGATGCATTGCTTTAGTGGTAGCGTAGAAACCGCTAAACGTTGTGTCAAATTGAATTTTATGATTAGTTTAGGTGGTCCTGTTACTTTCAAAAATGCCAAAAAGCCAAAAACAGTGGCAAAGGAAATCCCATTGCAATATTTGATGATTGAAACAGATGCACCATACCTTGCCCCACATCCATATCGGGGTAAGAGAAATGAGCCTTCATTAGTTCCATTAGTTGCTCAAGAAATTGCTCAATTAAAAGGTTTGACTATTGAAGAAGTTGCAAAACAAACAACTGAAAATGCTCATCGCTTTTTCAAGATTCAAGCTTAAAATTTTTAAAATACAAGCGTCTCCCACATTCAAAGTAAGACTAGCTCTTTTGTAAAATTAGGTAAACTACTATCGATTGACAGTCAAAAAGAGTCTTTAAAATTCAATGAGTGAAAAGGAGACGATTTTATGTCAAAGAATCCTATGGAAAACGAAAATTTAAAATCTAAGAGGTATCAGAAAAAGAAAAGGAACTTTGCAACGTTTATGCTTCCATTTGCTGTCGCCACAAGCGCAGTTTTGGGTACTGCAATTTATACTGTAAGTGCAAGTGCAAATGATGTACACAATGAATCACGAATTAACGATTTTGTAAGTTCACATATTTCAATCGAGAAATTAGCAGGAGAAACTTCGACTACGGTCGCTGACTTTTTAAAGCAACCCACAGTTGAGTCAGGAGAAAATAGCGATCTTCAAAAGAACAATGATACGCAAAAAGCAAATGACACGAAGGCATCTGGTGTTCGAGTAGAAAAGGCCATCGATGTAGTGGAAGAATCCCGTGATTCTGAAAATAAAAACTCAGGTAAAGAGATTACACAAGTAAGTCAACCAAGAACATATCACACAACAGCTAATTTAAATTTACGTAAAGGTCCAGGAACGAAATACGGAGTTAAGATTACAATTCCAAGGGGCAAGAATGTTACGTATAAAGGCAAAAAGGGAAATTGGTACAAGGTTTCGTATAAAGGCAAAATAGGCTATGTATCAAAAACCTATTTACGATCAGGTTCCATAAAAAAAGTGTCTAATTCTCTTAATGGAAAATCCATGTATGTGTCATCCACTGCATATACTGCCAATTGTAATGGTTGCTCTGGAAAAACAAGTATTGGTATTAACTTACGTAAGGACCCTTATAAGAAAGTAATCGCAGTCGATCCAAGAGTCATTCCTTTACGCAAAATGGTTTATGTTGAAGGATATGGACTTGCGATTGCCGGAGATACTGGCGGCGCTATCAAAGGTCATAAAATTGATGTCTTCATGCCAACAAAAAAGAAAGCTTTAAACTGGGGTAGACGTACCATTAAAGTTACAATTCAAAAATAAACAACTGAAAAAAAGAAGCTCATCTCACCATACTATGAGAAGAGCTTCTTTTTATTGTAAAGAGAATAGAGGGAATTAGAGAAATGTCTATTTTCCCCCACCTTACTGTACAATAAGTGTAGAAACGAAGTAAAATGGTCAAAGGAACTTTAGGAAAAGAGGATTTGAGGTTCGTGGATATAAAAGAAATTATTGTCGTAGAAGGAAAGGACGATACGACAGCAATCAAAAGAGCTGTAAATGCCGATACAATCGAAACAAATGGTTCAGCAATTTCAGAGGAGACTTTACGTAATATACAACATGCACAAGATGTGAGAGGTGTTATTGTTTTTACAGATCCTGATTATCCAGGTCGTCGTATTCGTGCTATTATAGAAGCTCGTGTAAAAGGTATAAAGCATGCATTCTTGCCAAAGCAAAAGACTATTGCAAAAAACGGTAAGGGCTTAGGAATAGAGCACGCAAAGGACGAGGATATTCGATTTGCGTTATCAAAAGTCTATACTCCAAAAGATTCAGAACAACAATCAACATGTACCATTACTATAGATGATTTAATAGCGACAAACCTAATATCTCATCCTAATGCAAAAAAACGTCGTGATCGTTTAGGAGAGCTGTTGAATATCGGTTCGACCAATAGTAAACAGCTTGTAAAGAGATTAGAAATGTTTCAAATTACAGAAGAGCAATTCGGAAAGGCAATTGCAACGATGAATCAGGAGGAACAAAATGCATAAAGATATAGCAACACCTTTACGCACACAAGAAATATTAAAAAAATACGGGTTTTCATTTAAAAAAAGTTTAGGTCAAAACTTTTTAATTGATCCAAACATTTTACGCAACATTGTAAGTTATGCGGACTTATCAAAGACAAGTGCAGCGATAGAAGTAGGACCGGGAATTGGGGCTCTAACAGAACATTTAGCACGCCAAGCGGGTAAAGTCGTATCCTTTGAAATTGACCAACGTTTATTACCGGTTTTAGAAGACACTCTTAGTTCATATGACAACGTGAAGATTGTACATTCTGATGTTTTAAAAGCTGATGTGGCTACTATTATTAAAGATGAATTATCTCAATACGAAAATATTATGGTGGTAGCAAATCTCCCTTATTATGTAACAACGCCTATCTTACTTAAACTTCTTATGGAGGATCTACCAATTCGCGGAATGGTTGTTATGATGCAAAAAGAAGTGGCGGATCGTATTTCAGCTGTACCTGGTACAAAAGCTTACGGTTCCTTGTCTATTGCGGTTCAATATTATATGAATGCGGAAGTAGTTATGACCGTACCAAAAACAGTATTTATGCCACAGCCAAATGTAGATTCAGCTGTATTACGATTAATTCGCCATGATGAGCCACCTGTAAAAGTAATTAGTGAATCATTCTTATTCGAGGTTACTCGTAGTTCATTTGCACAACGACGTAAAACGATATTAAACAATTTACAATCTCAATTGCCAAATGGTAAAGAAAAAAAGGAACAAATACTCTCCGCTTTAGCTGAGTCAAATATCGAACCTACGAGACGAGGGGAAACTTTATCGATTAAGGAATTTGGGCTGTTAGCAGACAACTTATATCCTCATTTTAAAAACTAAACCATATATTAGTATAATATTAAAAAATGTAAGGTGTTCAAAAAAAGTGATTGACATGGCTTTTTTATCTTGATAAAATATAATTTTTGTGTTGACAAAAATGGTTTTATTATGTATACTGGTTAATAGTGAGGTGTAAGCGAAAATGCCAAAAACTTTAGCCGACATTAAAAAGTCGTTAGATTGTCATTTGGGTAGACGTTTGCAATTGAAAGCAAACGGTGGTCGCAAGAAAACGATTGAGCGTGCTGGAATATTACGTGAAACTTATCGCGCAGTATTTGTAGTTGATCTTGATCAAGACGAAAACGCCTTTGAGCGTGTGTCTTACAGCTACACAGATATTTTAACAGAAGCAGTAGAGATTACGTTTGATGATGATGCAACTTCTCAAGTTGCAGCAGCCAAATAAGTACGTGTAATTATAATCGAATATTTAGTTCGGACACTTGTAGAACATTCTTTCTCGTTAAAGGAATGTTTTATGAGTGTATTTTATTTTTAGGGATATACTATTAGCGTCAGTAGCTAAAGGAGGAAAATTTCGTATGGCGAGAAAGTCAATTATGTCAGATCGTTTGAAAGTAGAAATCGCAAAAGAGTTAGGATTTTACGATACTGTTGAACGTGAAGGCTGGGGCGGAATCAAAGCACGAGATGCCGGCAACATGGTGAAAAAGGCAATTGAGATGGCAGAACGAGGGCAATTACTAGACGATAGTCAAAAGTAAAGTTATCTTAGTCATATAACCACATTAAGCATACTGACAAAAAGCAGTTCTCTATTATGGAGAACTGCTTTTAATTTTGAAAGTATCTTTTCCGTATACTTTTATAGACAATTGAAAATTCCATTTATGTTATCTATTAATTAATTTCTTAATAAGTTTTAAACATCCCACTGTTTATGAATCATTATTGTTGGGAAAGCTTTTACATATCAGCAGATGAATTATCTCAACATTCTTTTACTGTGGTAGAATAGAATTCAGTGAATAAAGAACGGAGATAGCTTCTTCTTTTTTATATTTTTCGAGAGGAGGCGGAGATATGCTTTATGTAAAAGCACCTGCCAAAATTAATCTAACACTTGATGTATTATATAAACGTCCAGATGGTTATCATGAAGTTGAAATGATTATGACGACGGTTGATTTAGCTGACCGAGTAGGCTTGAAAAATCGCCATGACGGACACATTCAAATTCAATCTAGTAGCAATTTCGTTCCTGATGACGCTAGAAATCTAGCATATCAAGCTGCGAAGCTTTTGCAAGATACATATAATATTAAGCAAGGTGTATCTATTACGATTGATAAACAAATTCCTGTTGCGGCTGGCTTAGCAGGTGGAAGTAGTGATGCAGCAGCTACATTAAAAGGACTCAATACGTTATGGAACTTAAACTTATCAATCGATGAATTGGCAAAGTTAGGTGCTGAAATTGGTTCAGATGTTTCATTTTGCATTTATGGAGGCACAGCAGTTGCTAGAGGACGCGGGGAAAAGATCGAACATATTGATGCCCCACCCACTTGTTGGGTAATATTAGCAAAGCCAACTATTGGCGTTTCAACAGCAGCAGTTTATGGTGGTTTAAATATTGACGGGATAGAACATCCAAATACGATGCAAATGAAACATGCTATAGAGGATAAGAATTATGTACAAATGTGCGAGAATCTTGGAAATGTATTAGAAAGTGTAACTCTAAAATTACATCCAGAGGTTTCCATTATTAAAGAACAAATGAGCAGATTTGGGGCAGATGCTGTATTAATGAGTGGAAGCGGGCCTACTGTTTTTGGCTTAGTACAAAATAAAGCTCGTGTCAGTCGTATTGTAAATGGACTTAGAGGTTTTTGCGATGAAGTGTATGCTGTACGTATGTTAGGTGAAAGAGATGCCCTTGCTTAAATGCGTATAATTGTGGTATTTTTTTAATAAAACATTCGTGTTTAGGAGAGGATTTTATGAAATGGAAGCGTAGCGAACGTCTAGTCGATATGACGCATTATTTAATGGAGCATCCACAGCAGTTAATCCCCCTTACATTTTTCGCAGAATTGTATCAGTCTGCAAAATCTTCAATCAGTGAAGATTTGTCGATTGTTAAGGATACATTTGAGGAAAGAGGGATTGGCCTTCTAATGACGGTCCCAGGAGCTGCAGGGGGAGTGAAATATATTCCTAAAGTACCAAACGCAGCTGTAAAAGAAGTGATACAAGAGTTAATAAAAGAATTGAGTCATTCCGATCGTTTATTACCAGGTGGATATTTATTTATGACCGATTTGTTAGGAAATCCTGATTTAATGAATCGAGTTGGTAAAGTTTTTGCTTCTGCCTTTTGCGATCAAGAAATAGATGTCATCATGACAGTAGCAACAAAAGGAATTTCAATTGCTCATGCAATTGCAAGACATTTAAATGTACCAGTTGTTGTAGTACGTCGTGACAACAAAGTAACAGAAGGATCTACTGTTAGTATTAATTATGTATCTGGCTCATCTCGCCGTATACAAACAATGGTTTTATCGAAACGTAGCATGAAAAGTGGCCAACGTGTATTAATTACCGATGACTTTATGAAGGTCGGGGGAACAATGAACGGGATGAAAAACTTATTGGAAGAGTTCGACTGTACTTTAGCAGGTGTTGCTGTGTTAGTAGAAGCTGAACATCCCGATGAGCGTTTAGTGGACGATTATTATTCATTAGTAAAACTCAATGAGGTAAATGAAAAAGATCGTACCATTGCTTTATGTGAAGGAAACTATTTTGAGAAGGGTGGAAATTAGTAATGAATGTTGTATCAACAAACAATGCACCAGCAGCTATTGGACCATATGTTCAAGGAATGGTTGTGAATAATCTTTTCTATAGTTCAGGACAAATTCCATTAACAGCATCAGGCGAATTCGTTGATGGTGATGTCACTGCACAAACAAATCAAGTTTTCGAAAATCTTAAAGCAGTTTTAGAGGAAGCAGGCTCTTCATTAGACAAAGTCGTGAAAACTACTGTATTTATTTCAGATATGGAAGATTTCGCAGCTATGAATGATGAATACGCACGACATTTTGGTTCTCATAAACCAGCACGTACAACTGTCGAAGTGGCAAGATTACCAAAAGATGCGAAAGTCGAAATTGAAGTTGTCGCTCTAATCTAGTAGCTCATTTCTAGACTTATTTCAAGGCATAAAATGTAAAGATTGTTATTATTAATAAATGGAATGTAAAGATTAGGCCACATTATTGTGGCCTTTTTGTATATATTGTAAATTTTTCTAAAAATATAAAAATAATTTTTTAAATTTTTAAAAAATTGATTATAATTAAGAAGGAAATAGTTATACTTTTCTTGAATATAAGTTAAGTAGATTTTAATTAAACACCAAAGAGGAGAGGTGGTGAAATAATGGAAGTAACTGATGTTAGACTTCGACGTGTAGAGACCGATGGCCGCATGCGCGCTATTGCTTCCATCACACTGGACAACGAATTCGTGGTGCATGATATCCGTGTAATTGATGGAAATACTGGGTTGTTTGTTGCAATGCCAAGTAAAAGAACTCCTGATGGAGAATTCCGCGATATTGCGCATCCGATCAATTCAGGCACACGATCCAAGATTCAAGAATCTGTATTAGCTGCATATGCTGATACTAGCTTAGAAGAAATGGAAGCTTTGGAAGAACCTGAATTACAAAGTTAATAAAGTAAGAGCCCTTCAAAGTATTGAAGTAGGCTCTTTTTTTATTGACTATATAAATGTTATTTTTGCAATACATATATTGAAATAGAAAATTATGCTGAACTAGAAGAACAAAGATTAACAATCTATTAAACATGATTTAGCATACGCTGTAGTGATAGTATCGCATCAATTGTAGTCTTAGTATCTACATGGATGGTATTGCCTTCCTTACCCTCTACAATGAGTTCTAAAGCCCATAGAAGATGTGGTAAATCAATTCGATTCATCGTCATGCAAGGGCACATATTTGGATTTAATGAGATGATGTGTTTGTCTGGATACTGCTGAATAAGTCGATTAACTAGATTCATCTCTGTACCGATTGCCCATGCCGAGTCAGCTTGCGCAGCTTTTATTGTATCGATAATATATTTCGTAGAGCCATTATCATCGCTTGCCTCTACCACTTCATGGCTGCACTCTGGATGTACAATGATACGCATTTCAGGGTACATTTCGCGTACTTTTTTAATATTAAAGAGATTAAACCCTTCATGAACCGAACAATGTCCTTTCCAAAGAATGACGCGAATATCCTCTAGTATTCCATCAAAAATCAACTCTTCTTTAATAGGATTCCAAACAGCCATATGTTCTAATGGTACACCCAAGTCAAATGCTGTATTGCGGCCTAAATGTTGATCAGGCAAGAATAGTAGTCGTTCTTTTTGTGTAAATGCCCACTTTACCATTGACTTTGCATTGGATGAAGTAACGCATGCACCACCATTACGCCCAGTAAATGCTTTAATGGCTGCTGTTGAGTTTACATATGTGAGTGGAATGATTGTGTCGCCAAATAGCTTTTGAAGAGCATCCCACGCAATCTCAGTTTGATGAATGTTTGCCATATCAGCCATTGAGCAGCCTGCACGCATATCTGGTAAATATACCTTTTGTCCATCTCCTGTGAGCATATCAGCAGTTTCTGCCATAAAGTGTACACCGCAAAAGACAATGTATTTTGCTTGTTCATTTTTAGCACAAATTTGTGCTAGTTGAAGAGAGTCTCCTGTTGCATCTGCAAATTGAATAACTTCATCTTTTTGATAATGATGTCCTGGTATAAAGAGTTCGTTTCCTAACTGCTCTTTAATAGTCCATATACGAGCTTCCATTTCTTCTGTTGTAAGGGTCCGATATTTATCAGGTAACTGCGACATTTTTTCAAATAGAGTAGGGTTAATTAGCATTTAAAGTAGTAGCTCCTTTCCATTGCACAAGTGCACTGATATCTAATGCTTTAACGGAGTGCGTCAAAGCACCAAGTGAGATCCATTCAATACCTGTTTTTGCATAGTCTTTAATATTTTCAAGTTGAATACCACCGGAAGCCTCCGTTGTAATATGCGTTGGTACAAGGGGTAACCATGCTTCAATTTCTTCGGGTGTTCGGTTGTCAAACATGATAATA
Source organism: Rummeliibacillus sp. JY-2-4R (assembly GCF_053847205.1). Taxonomy (NCBI): domain Bacteria; kingdom Bacillati; phylum Bacillota; class Bacilli; order Caryophanales; family Caryophanaceae; genus Rummeliibacillus; species Rummeliibacillus sp. JY-2-4R. Next base: position 62,750 of record NZ_CM132623.1, read on the forward strand.
TCAGCGCCTGCTTCAATTGCTTCTAGTAGTTGTTCTTTGGTTTCAATTTCAACTTCAATTTTGGTGATATGTCCAATTTTTGCACGGACCGTTTTTATGGCGTTTGAAATTCCACCAGCAAAAGCAATATGGTTGTCTTTCAACATAACGCAGTCATATAGTCCGCTCCGATGATTAAAAGCACCTCCAATTCGTACCGCATACTTTTCAAGCATTCTTAATCCTGGAGTTGTTTTCCTTGTATCACAAATGCGTGTAGATGTCCCAATCGTTTCGTATACAGCAAGATGAGCAGCAGTCGCAATTGCAGACATACGTTGGAGTAAATTCAATATAACGCGTTCTCCCACAAGCAATGTGTGCATAGGCCCTTCTATTTCTGCAATAATGTCTCCTTTATGCAAAACATCTCCGTCATGTATAACTTGTGAAACAGTTACCTCTTTGCTTAATAATGCAAAGCCTGTTGCTATTATGTCTTCTCCACAAAATATCCCCTCTTCTTTTGCGTATAATGAGAAGACGCCTTTTGTATCTTTTGAAAATAGCCGTTCTCCTGTTAAATCACCATCGCCAATATCTTCTATAAAAAATTCTCTAAGCATAGACTGAAGTTTTATTTGATTCATACAATTCACTCCCATGAAATAATTGTTCAATTCTTTGGATATTCCTTTTTCCAGCTAGTAGCGAATTTTCCTTAGGATAGTCAGTACGGATATGAGCACCACGTGATTCTAATCGAGCAAGTGCACCTTGTGTGATGAGCTTTGCAACAATATGCATGAATAGGAGCTCCAGTTGTTCAATAGATAATTGCTCCAAATCAACCTTTGTTGGATCTATAAGAAAATTGAAATGATGAATAGCTTCTAACAATTGTTGCTCATTACGAATAATCCCTACGTTATTAGACATTAGTTGTTGTAGTTCATGTTTTTGCAACAAGGGCATTTCTATAAGGTTAGATATTGTTTCGACAGGTTGGAAATCAATCTTGCAGGTTTCTTCACGTAAGATGTAATCAGCCATCTGTTTACCAAATGTAATACCTTCTAAAAGAGAATTGCTTGCTAATCGATTAGCACCATGTACTCCTGTGCATGCAGCTTCTCCTACTGCATAAAGACCTTCAAGAGAAGTACGACCGTAAGAATCAGCAACAATGCCCCCCATCAAGAAATGGCTTCCAGGTGTAACAGGGATTTGATTTTTGGCTAAATCAATTCCAGCCTTTTTGCAAAGCCCTGTAATGGTCGGAAATTTCTCTTCAAACTGAGTGATAGATGAGATATCAATAAAAACCTCTTTACCAGATAACCGAGATTTATACATTTCGTATGCAGTGATATGGCGCGGAGCAAGATCACCAAGCGGATGAACACCTTCCATTAATGGATTTTTATTTCCATCTACAAAGCGCCCTCCGGCACCACGTACAGCTTCGGATACAAGACCTATAACTTGATTCTTTGCGAGTAAAAGACTTGGGTGGAATTGAACAAATTCCATATCTGCGACAATTGCCCCTGCTAAGTACGCAAGTGCTATGCCATCACCAAAGCTATTTGGGCGATTAGAGGTATGTGTATAAAGAGCACCTGCGCCACCTGTTGCAATAATAATATGTGGTGCGAAGTAAGTGTTTCTCACACCATCGACTCGAATAGTCTTCACTCCAATACAGCGCCCAGCATTATTTTTTAAGAGTTGATAGGCCATTTCAAATTCGTTAATCGTTACTTGGTCTGAAAGTTGATGGAGCAAATGTTCCACAACATGTCTACCAGTAGCATCCCCACCTGCATGAATAATCCGACGTCTGCTGTGAGCACCTTCTAGACCGAGTGAAATTCCCCCATCTTTAAATCGGTCGACTGGGAATCCATCTTCTATCATTTCCTCTATACATTTAATGCCTTCAGTAACGAGTGTTTCCACATTGCAAGAATCATTATGGTGAATACCTGCTTCGATCGTGTCTTTTACATGAAGCTTTCGAGAATCAGTTGAATCTTGTACAACAGCGATTCCACCTTGTGCATAATAGGAGCTACTACAACGCAACTGGGATTTGGTGATAATTTGTACATGACGCGTTTTTCCAAGTATACGAGCGGATTGTAGTGCTGCTACACCACTACCTAAAACTATGACATCTGTATAAATCTCCATTCCATTACCTTCTTTACAATTGTCTTGTCACATATCTTGACATAAAATATTAATTAAAACAAGTACTTTCAAGTAGATAGAATGGCAAAAAAAGAGGGGGAAGTTACATATATGATTTATGTTGATTACGCAGCAACAGCACCGATGAGTGAACAAGCAATAGCAACTTATGAAGAGATAGCAAAAAGGTTTTATGGTAATCCATCAAGCCCACATGATGAGGGAACAAGTGCTAAGCAAATCTTAGAAAACGCACGAGGTATGATTGCTGATTGTGCAGGTGTTCCGTCAGAGGGAATTTACTTTACTGGGAGTGGAACCGAAGCAAATTTGATAGCCATATTGTCCATTTCTCATGCAAATGCTCAGCAAGGAAAACATATTATTACAAGCGCTGCAGAACATACATCTGTACATGCTGCAATGAACGTATTAGAGAAGGAAGGTTTTCGTATAACAAGATTACCTTTGGACAAAAATGGATTAGTAAGCGTAGAAAAAATCCGAAATGAAATAAGCAAAGAAACGATTCTTATATCTGTTCAACATGTGAATCCTGAAATAGGTACAATCCAACCAATTGAGAAAATTGCTCGGTTAGCTAAACAACATGGTGTACGATGTCATGTAGACTGTGTTCAATCCTTTACAAAATTACCGCTCGAGCATTTTGCAACTATTGTAGATGCCATGACGTTTTCTGCACATAAAGTTGGCGGGCCAAAAGGATGTGGTGCTGTTTACATACATCCAAAATGTAAAGTTGCTCCTCTTTTCCCCGGTTTGACTCATGAGGGAGGCTTGCGAGGTGGAACAGTAGATGTACCGGGGGTTGCAGCATTTGCAGTAGCAGCGGTAGAGAGTAAAGAACAAACAAATATACCCTATCTTTCTTCTCTTCGAAATGCATTAAAAGGATTATTAGAAAATAGTCCTTATCAATTTGTTGAGGCACCAAGTACGTCTCAATATCCTGCTGTATGTGGGATGCGTATGAATGGCTTAGAAGGACAGTATATTATGCTACGTTTAAATCAACGTGGAATATATCTATCAACTGGTAGTGCATGTGATTCGTTTAGTGCGACGGGTACTAAAGCAATTATGGCGATGGGATATCCTATCGATAAAGCAAAGCAATTTTTCCGCATATCATTTAGTAGACAAACAAGAATGGAGAATATTGAACAATTAGCAGGAGCATTAATTGATCTTTCGAAGGAATTTGAAAAGGGGAAAGATGTTTAATAATTGAAATAGAGATAATTTTATTGAATACTTAGTAAAATAAAACAGATAAAATTTATAATATTAATTTGAAGTTCACTGTTTTGTCAAGTCAAATAGTCTTGAAAATTAACTAAATTTGCTTTATAGTCAAAAGAGAAAATCTGCTTAAATGGAGGACTTGTGAAATGACAAATATTTACGCAGTAATTTTGGCTGCTGGCCAAGGCACGCGTATGAAGTCCAAATTATATAAAGTTCTTCACCCAGTTTGTGGCAAGCCAATGGTTGAACACGTAGTAGAACATATCCAAGAACTGAATGCAGAACGTATTGTGACCGTAGTTGGTCATGGTGCTGAAAAGGTTCAAGAGCAATTAAAGGATAAAAGTGAATACGTATTGCAAGCTGAACAACTTGGAACAGCTCATGCAGTTCAACAAGCAGAACCACTTCTTGGTGAATTAGACGGCACAACAATTGTTATTTGTGGTGATACGCCATTAATACGTCCAGAAACAATGAAAGCGCTATATGAATATCATGAAGCAAATCATGCGAAAGCTACGATTTTAACGGCGATAGCCGAAGACCCAACAGGTTACGGTCGAATTATTCGAGGAGAAGATGGTCAGGTTGCTCAAATCGTCGAACAAAAAGACGCAACGCCTGAACAAAGAAAAGTAACTGAAATCAATACGGGCACTTATTGCTTTGATAACAAAGCATTATTTGAAGCTTTAAAATTAGTCAAAAATGATAATGCTCAAGGTGAATATTATTTACCTGATGTCATTGAAATTTTACAAAAACAAGGTGAAGTTGTAGCAGCTTATGTTACAGAAAGTTTTTCTGAAACACTTGGTGTAAACGATCGATTTGCTTTATCACAAGCAGAAAGTATTATGCGTGCTCGTATTAACGAGGTTCATATGCGAAATGGCGTTACAATCATTAACCCAGAAAACACATATATTAGCGCTGATGCTAAAATTGGTCGCGATACAGTTATTCAACCAGGTGTATTAATTGATGGCTCTACTATCATTGGAGAAGATTGTTTAATAGGACCTAATAGTCATATAAAAAATAGCCAAATTGGTAATCGAACTTCAGTTCACTCTTCTGTAGTAGAAGATAGCCAAATTGGCGATGATGTTGCAATTGGACCATTCGCGCATATACGCCCAGCATCAAATGTTGGCAACCATGCAAAGGTAGGTAATTTTGTAGAATTGAAAAAGACGACTCTTGGAGAAGGTAGTAAAGCATCGCATCTTACTTATTTAGGTGATGCAACAATAGGTACTGATGTCAATATTGGCTGTGGAACAATTACTGTGAATTATGACGGTAAAAATAAATACCAAACCATTATTGAAGACAACGCTTTTGTTGGATGTAATGCAAATCTTATAGCTCCTGTTACAGTTGGCAAAAACTCCTTTGTCGCTGCTGGCTCTACTGTTACAAACGATGTTCCAGAAAATGCACTTGCTATCGGTCGTTCTCGACAAGAAAACAAAGAAAACTATGTTAACAAATTAAATTCAAAATAATTATAAATTAACAGGAGGGCATCATGCCGTATCAATATGCTAACTCAAATTTAAAAATCTTTTCACTAAATTCAAACGAACCACTTGCTACAGAAATTGCTAAAGAAGTAGGTGTAGAATTAGGGAAAAGTTCTGTAAAACACTTCAGTGATGGAGAAATACAAATTAGTATTGAGGAAAGTATTCGTGGATGTGACGTATTTATCGTTCAATCAACTTCAGCTCCAGTAAATGAAAATTTAATGGAACTACTTATTATGGTTGATGCTGTGAAACGTGCCTCTGCACGCACAGTAAACGTAGTAATGCCTTATTATGGCTATGCTCGTCAAGACCGTAAAGCACGCTCACGTGAACCGATTACGGCTAAATTAGTGGCAAACTTATTAGAAACTGCTGGTGCAACTCGTGTAGTTGTTCTTGATTTACATGCTCCACAAATTCAAGGATTCTTCGATATTCTAATCGATCACTTAATGGGTGTACCATTGTTATCAGATTACTTTAAACAAAAAGGCTTCAATTCTGAAGATGTTGTTGTAGTATCCCCTGACCATGGTGGTGTAACACGTGCACGTAAAATGGCTGAACGACTAAAAGCACCAATCGCTATTATTGATAAACGTCGTCCAAAACCAAACGTTGCAGAAGTTATGAACATCGTAGGTAATGTCGAAGGGAAAATTTGTATCCTAATCGATGATATTATTGATACAGCCGGCACAATTACAATTGGTGCTGAAGCTCTTGTAAAAAGTGGTGCAAAAGAAGTCTTCGCTTGCTGCACACACCCTGTTTTATCTGGTCCAGCAATTGAACGTATCGAAAAATCTGTTATTAAAGAATTAGTTGTAACAAACTCAATTCAATTACCAGAGGAAAAGAAAATTCCAAAAATTAAAGAGTTATCAGTAGCTACATTACTTGCTGATGCAATTGTTCGTATTTACGAAAACAAATCTGTAAGTAAATTATTTGATTAATTTTTAGACAATAGTTTTAGGGATGAGCCAATCGTGATAAATATCACCTTTGGCTCATTTTTTTTGCCTGAGATTAAATTGAAGGATCAATAAATGTTTGAACCTCTATTTAAATGGGTACATTGTGTAATGTGATTATTTATTTAAAATGAGGAAGGGGATTCAAATAGATGAGTACAATAGTTCATGCAAACAAACGTGAGGCTGGCCATCGTTCAGTCATTTCAAATTTAAGAAAAAACGGTTTCGTGCCGGCTGTGGTATATGGTTATCAAACAGATTCAACATCCATTGCTGTGAATGCAAGAGATTTTGAAAAGACATTACGTGAAGATGGAAAAAATGCCGTTATTACGCTGGACATTGAGGGCAATCAAATTAAAGCTGTTATTAATGATGCACAAAGAGACACATTAAAAGGTCAGTTAATTCACTTGGACTTTTTAGCAGTAAATATGTCTGAATCGCTTGAAGTAAGTGTACCAATTGTTACCACAGGTGAATCGGTTGGTGTTAAGGAAAACGGAGTTTTACAACAACCAAATCGTGAAGTGACAATAAAAGTTAAGCCATCTGATATCCCCGAAAATATAGAAGTTGATATTACAAATCTAGCGATTGGCGATACGTTAACGATTGGTGATATACGTGAAAAAGTGAATTATACAATCGTGGGAGAAGATGATGTAACATTAGTAACTATTTCAGCTCCTGTTGAGTTAAAAGTAGATGAAAACGAGGAAGGTACCTCTGCAGATATAGGTACAGAAGATAATGAAGAACAGGAATAATCTATAGAACTAGATCAGCACCTTGCGCTTCATATAGAAGCGTAAGGTGTTTTTTTCTTTCTTGAAACAGTCTCTCGGTCAAAAGCTGGAAAGACGCTTTTGATTCGAGCATGAAAGCAACTGTCGGGGCTAAACGGGCGCCTTCAGCACTTATGTGGTATCCGCAGCGGCTAGACCCTCGAGGGTTCACAGGATGTGATCCCGATAGCCGTTGCCGCAGGACATGGCGCTCTTAGGCTATCTTCTTTGAAACAGTCCCTCGGTCGAAAGCCGAAAAGACGCTTTCGCTTCAGGACTTTCAATGATTTTCGGGTCTAAACGAGCCGCTTCAGCACTTATGTGGTAAAATAACAGTGATTAGTTTGTAAAGGAAGATGCCAAATATGAAGCTAATTATTGGCCTAGGGAACCCTGGGAGAGAATATGAACATACACACCACAATGTTGGATTTGATACAATTGATTTATTAGCAAAAAAATGGGGCATTGCGTTAAATCAACAAAAATTTAATGCTATGTATGGTACAGTCCATCGTCCAGAAGGAAAGGTAATGTTGATGAAGCCTCTTACATATATGAACCTTTCTGGAGAAGCCGTGCGCCCTATGATGGACTATTATGATATTGATTTAGAAGATATCGTTGTTATTTACGATGATTTAGATTTGGAAAAAGGCAAATTACGCCTTCGCCAAAAAGGTAGTGCAGGTGGTCATAATGGGATTAAATCATTGATACAACACCTTGGAACGCAAAATTTTAATCGTATTCGTATCGGAATTAGCCGTCCACCAGCAGGTATGAAGGTTCCGGATTATGTGCTTTCAAGATTTCTAAAGGAAGAACAACCATTGATGGAAGAAGCATTCGAACGTTCAGCGCAAGCATGTGAATACTGGCTAGAGAAATCATTTGCAGAAGTAATGAATCGATTTAACTAAATGAGTAAGCATAAAAAGGTCAAAAGCTGTCTATACTTTTTATAAAGGGAGGCATGCTTATGGCTATTCGTTACAGATGTCGTCATTGCAACACGGAGATAGGCGTATTGCCATTTGATTCTGAAGAAAGTATTCGAAAACTTCATCAACTAAATGAACAAGATGCTAAAGAATTTATCCGTCATGAGCAAAATGGAGACAAAACGGTAGAAAGTATATGCGAACATTGCGAAGACTCACTAAAGAAGTTCCCAAATTATTACGCATTAAAAAATTGGTTACAGTAAATTGCTTTGGCGCATTCGCGTCCAAGGCCTTTTTCTGTATATTCTAATAAATTAGGGATTTAAGTTTTTAGAGGGGAGGCCATTATGAAATTATTACGCCAATTATTAACCAAAGATCCACATGTACAAAGACTTTTGGAGGACATAAAAGGCCGTGAAGACGCTCAATTAATCACGGGGCTTTCCGGAAGTGCAAGACCAGCGTTTTTAGACACTATTTATGATTACATCAATAAGCCTATTTACATAATTTCACCTAATTTACTGCAAGCACAGAAAATGTTTGACGATTTAGTAAAACTTATTGGTGAAGACTATGTTCACTATTATCCGGCTGATGAATTTATTGCCGCAGACATGTCCATAGCAAGTCCAGAATTACGTGCTAACCGCATTGAAACATTAGACCATATGTTACATCACCAAAAAGGTGTTTATATCATACCCATTGCCGGTATGCGTAAAGTTATGGCTCCAAAAGAAGTTTGGCTCACATTACATCTTCAGGTTGCAGTAGGTGAAGAAATTAATGTTGAAGAGTGGCTACAAAAATTAATAACAATGGGTTATACGAGAAGTCAAATGGTAACTGCGCCTGGTGAATTTGCTTTAAGGGGTGGTATTTTAGATATTTACCCTCCGTATGTAGATAACCCTATACGTATTGAATTATTTGATACAGAAGTCGATTCTATTCGTACATTTTCAGCGGATGACCAGCGCTCTATAACAAAACAAGAGAGATTAAATATTTTACCTGCTTCTGAATTTGTATTAACGAAAGAACAACGTCTAAGTTTTGCGAAGAAGTTAGAAGATGCACTTTCAGATAGTTTGAAAAAGGTAAAAAAGAAGGAAGTTCAAGAACAACTATATCAACATGTACAATCCGATATAGAATTGCTTAAACAAGGAGAACTACCAGAATTTGCAAACCGCTATGGTTCACTCTTATATGATCACCCATCTTTCTTAGGAGATTACTTTGCTAACGATGGTCTTGTTGTATATGACGAACTTGGAAGAATTCAAGAAGTAATGGACGCATGGGAAAAAGAAGAAAGTGAATGGTTCCTATCTCTAATTGAGGAAGGCAAAATGGTACATGCAGTCAAGCCATCTTATTCTCTAAAGGAAATTATGGCCATGATTCATTTACCAGCTATTTACTTTGCACTGTTTGCAAGGACTTTCGCTGGAATCCGATTCACGAAAACAACAAGCTTTTCTTGTAAGCCTATGCAACATTTCCATGGTCAAATGCCGCTTTTGAAAAGTGAAGTAGAACGATGGGAACAAGGTAAGTTTACAGTACTCTTTGTAACAGAAGATGAAAAACGTCTTCCAACCATTCAAACAACTTTGGAAGATTACGATATTCATATACAAATTGGAAACCCACAAGAAGAAGGCATCTTTGCAATAACAGGTCAACTATCTGCTGGTTTTGAATTGCCATTGCAGCGCTTAGCACTCGTGACGGAGGAGGAGCTTTTTAAACAAAAGCCAAAGAAAAAAAGTCGACCTCAAAAAATGACAAATGCTGAGCGAATTAAAAGTTATACAGAGATAAAACCAGGAGATTATGTCGTACACGTCCATCACGGGATTGGTAAGTATATAGGTATTGAAACACTCGAAGTTAACGGTAAGCACAAAGATTATCTGCATATCCGATATCGTGCGGATGATAAACTTTATGTCCCTGTTGATCAAATAGATTTAATACAAAAATATGTGGGCTCAGAAGATAAAGAGCCTAAGCTTCATAAACTTGGTGGGGCAGAATGGAAGAAAACGAAAAGCAAAGTCTCCTCTGCAATTCAAGATATTGCAGATGATCTTATTAAGTTATATGCAAAACGTGAAGCTGAAAAAGGTTTTGCCTTTTCTCCTGATGGGGATGAACAACGTGCCTTTGAGGAAGCATTCCCATACGAAGAGACAGAAGACCAATTACGAACCATTCAGGAAGTTAAGATTGACATGGAAAAAGAGCGTCCAATGGATCGACTCGTGTGTGGAGATGTGGGATATGGTAAAACAGAAGTAGCTATTCGAGCTGCATTTAAAGCCGTTTTGGATGGCAAACAAGTTGCCTTTTTAGTACCAACGACAATTTTAGCGCAACAACATTTCGAAACACTTCAAGAAAGAATGCAAGATCAAGCGGTATCAATTGGTTTGTTAAGTCGCTTCCGTACACGTAAGCAACAAAACGAAACAATAAAAGGTTTAAAGGACGGAACCATTGATATTGTTGTCGGTACTCACCGCCTATTGTCAAAAGACGTAGTTTATAAAGACCTTGGGTTACTTGTGGTAGATGAAGAACAACGCTTTGGCGTAACCCATAAGGAAAAAATTAAACAGCTAAAAACAAATGTCGATGTATTAACATTAACAGCTACTCCAATCCCACGAACTTTACACATGTCAATGGTGGGGGTACGTGATTTATCTGTTATCGAAACGCCACCAGCAAATCGTTTCCCAGTGCAAACATATGTAATGGAACATAATGGAGCATTAGTACGTGAAGCGATTGAACGTGAAATATCGCGTGGTGGGCAAATATTCTATTTACACAATCGTGTAGATGATATGGCAAAAAAAGTTGAAGAAATCCAAATGCTTGTGCCAGATGCACGGGTTGGCTTTGCACATGGACGAATGTCAGAATCCGAACTTGAATCTGTCATTCTACAATTTTTGGAGGGAGAGTATGATGTCCTCGTTACAACAACTATTATTGAAACAGGTATTGATATTCCAAATGTTAATACATTGATTGTAAATAATGCGGACCGTATGGGGCTATCACAACTCTATCAATTGCGTGGACGTGTTGGTCGTTCCAACCGAGTTGCATATGCTTATTTCATGTATCAACGAGATAAAGTGCTAACAGAAGTTGCAGAACAACGTTTGCAAGCTGTTAAAGAGTTTACGGAACTTGGATCAGGGTTTAAGATTGCAATGCGAGATTTATCAATTCGTGGGGCTGGGAATTTATTAGGTTCTCAACAACATGGTTTTATCGACTCAGTAGGGTTCGATTTATACTCTCAAATGCTTGAAGAGGCAATTACTGAACGCCAAACAGGTGAGAAGAGAGAAGAAGAAAAGGAAATTGAAATCTTACTTCCGTATGATGCATATATTCCGGACTCCTATATTCCAGATGGGTTTCAAAAAATTCAAATGTATAAGCGGATAAAAGGAATGGATCAAGAGGAAGATTACTTCGAAATTATTGATGAGTTACAAGACCGATTTGGAAATCTACCAGCCGAAACAGAACGACTCTTACGTATTGCACGAATCAAAGTCTGGGCAAAACTTGTAGATGTAAATTCTATCAAAACCAAAAATAAAATAATCACCATTGATATTTCAGAAGAAGGAACTGCAAAACTCGATGGTGGTAAGATTGTTTCTGAATCTATGCAGTTTGGTCGTGCAGTGGGATTCCAATTAGAAGGCCAAAGACTTATTTTAACCATTGATGAGAAAAAGGCTGAGCAACAATCAACGTTTGATATTTTAGAATCACTGATGAAATTATTACCTGATGCAATTCGTGAAAGGGCGGAGCAAAAAGACTAATTATTGTCATGTATATTTTTTCCGTTTATGTACCATACTAGCGACAAGAACCATCATGAAAATTTGTCGAAAGTGAGGCAACACGAATGAAAGCAACAGGCATCGTACGTCGGATCGATGATCTTGGACGTGTAGTAATCCCAAAAGAAATCCGAAGAACTTTACGCATTCGTGAAGGGGATCCGTTAGAAATTTTTACTGACCGTGAAGGCGAAATCATCTTAAAAAAGTATTCTCCAATCAATGAGTTAAGTGATTTTGCACTTTCATATGTCGATACATTATTTGATACATTGGGTACAAGTGCAATTGTAAGTGACCGGGACGAAATCATCGCAGTAGCAGGAGTCTCAAAAAAGGATTATATGCATCGTCAAATATCTTCTTTCGCAGAAGACTGCATTTTACAGCGAACAATTCTCGTTGAAAAGCATGAAAACACAATAGAAATAGTACCTGGCCAAATCGAACAAATAAAATCCTATTGTATTGCACCTATTGTCGTTTCAGGAGATGCAATAGGAGCTGTCTATATCTTATCGAAGATGCATTTTATCGGCGATACAGAGCAAAAAGTAGCAGAAACAGCGGCACATTTTTTAGCAAAACAAATGGAAGATTAATCGCAAAAAGACCATTCAACTGTTGATAATACAAAATCAATAGAGAATGGCCTTTTTTTTCGGAGTCGTTTAAAGGCATGGGAGTAGTATGCTATACTGTTGTAAAATATTAGTATTGCAATTGACGTAATAAATAGGAAAGAGGAAGATCATGTCCGGAAAATGGGGGATGAAGGTTTACTTAAAGGGCGTTGCGTTGCTTACTGTAGCTGCACTTTTTGTGAAGATATTAAGCGTGGTTTACCGTGTACCATTTCAGAACTTAGTAGGAGACCATGGTTTTTATATTTACCAGCAGGTATATCCCTTTATAGCTTTATTCGTTACTTGGACATCTAGCGGTCTTGCAGTAGCAATTTCTAAAATGCTCGCAGATATAGAAAAAAGTGATGGACAAAATCAAAGAAATATAGTGTTACGCACGATATTTTACTTTTTAACATTACTTTCAATTGTTTGTTTTATTATATTGTTTTTTGGAGCACCACTCTTTGCCTATTTAATGGGGGATAGGCAACTTGCTGGATTGTTACGGATAGGCGCATTTGTTGTATTTTGCATGCCGCTACTTGCTATTTACAAAGGTATTTTCCAGTCAACAGGTACGATGCAACCAGTTGCATATGCTCAAGTAGTAGAACAATCTATTCGGGTAGCTGTTATTTTAGGGGGAACATGGATCATCATGTCCATGACAAAGTCCCTTTATGATGTAGGCAAAGTAGCAGTTGGCGGAACAGTTATAGGCGAGCTGGCTGGAATTTTATTATTATCATGGTTTATGAAAAAGCACGTATTCGACAGAACAAGAGTAAACCTACAAGTAAATTCAGATTTGGCAAAATGGCCAATACTTAAAAAGTTATTAATCCTAAGTATTAGTGTTAGTATGAGCAGTTTAGTATCGCTTGTATATCAATTAGTGGATTCGTTTACTATATATAGTGCATTAAAAGAATTAGGGTTTTCCTCTATAAAAGCAATGGAGACAAAAGGAATATATGACCGGGGTCAACCTTTAGTGCAAGTAGGACTCGTCATTGCATCTTCTCTTTCGCTAGCTATAGTGCCACTTATTGCACATGCATCTAAAAAAAATGATGGTCATAATACTGATCGATTTATAAAGTTAACGTATCGTGCCTCTTTATTATTTGGTATAGCTGCAGCGGTGGGCTTAATACTTGTTATGCCAGATATGAATATCATGTTATTTGAAACTGCCGACTTATCAAACGTTCTATCAATATTTGTATTACAAATCGTCTGGCTCTCATTAATTATGATATTAACTGCAATGCTGCAAGGATTAGATCGATTGAAAATACCCGCATTGTTATTAATTTTAGGAATTATCGTAAAGATCATTTGTAATAAATTATTTATTATGACTTTAGGGATTAAAGGAGCAGCATGGGCAGGAAACTTGGGGCTTTTTGCAACGACAGTTGGGCTTATATGGTATTTCAAAAAGACAAAGAGTATTCGTTTTGCAACAAATCATTTTTATAGTGGTGTGGGGGTTGCAACGCTTTTAATGGGGCTTTTTGTGTTATTATTTGCAATTCTAGTTGAACCTATCATTGTACCTTCAATACCTGAGCGAATACGAGCGGTAATCCTTTGTCTATTTAAAGCAGGAATTGGTGCCTTTGTCTTTTTAACAACCATCGCTAAGCTAAACGTGCTATCTGTTAGGGACTGGTATCTATTGCCTTTAGGCCGACATATGGCCAATTATCAGCTTTTTTTACATCGAAAAAATAAATAAAATAGGTGATTAACATGAATCAACTTACAATCATTGGTTTAGGCGCAGGAGATTTTGAACAATTACCAATTGGCGTCTATAGGAAATTAAAACAAGCAAAAAAAATATGTGTACGAACAAAAGAGCACGCAGTATTAGACGAATTGGCAAACGAAGGCGTTGTGTTCGAAAGTTTTGATGCAATCTATGAAAAACATGATGACTTTCTTCCTGTTTACGAGGAAATTGTGGCAACATTACTTGAACTTTTAGAAACAGGAGATATCGTCTATGCGGTACCAGGTCATCCTCTAATGGCTGAAATGACAGTCCAATTGCTTATACAAGCTGAAAAGGAAGGAAAGGTACAATTAAAAATTGAAGGTGGCCAAAGTTTTTTAGATGCTGTATTTGGTGCACTTCGAATCGATCCAATTGAAGGTTTTGAATTAGTGAATGGGACTACATTCTCTATTCATCAAGTCAATATGTATAAGCATTTACTGATTGCACAAGTTTACGACCAAATTAGTGCTTCAGAAGTTAAACTTACATTATTAGAAAAGTATCAGCCAGACTATCCAGTTACTATTGTGACAGCTGCAGGATCAAAAGATGAAAAAATCCTCACTGTACCATTATATGAATTAGATCATGTAGCTGAAATAAATAATCTAACTACAGTTTACGTACCACCGATTGAGCAAAAAGAAGATGCATTACGTGAATGGTCTACATTCCGTGATATTATATCAACTCTGCGTAGTCCAGAAGGTTGTCCGTGGGATCGTGCGCAAACACATGAAAGTTTAAAACGCTATATGTTGGAAGAGGTTCATGAGTTTTTACAAGCGATTGATGAGCAAGATGATGTTCATATGATTGAAGAACTTGGCGATGTATTGTTGCAAGTATTCTTACAAGCTCAAATTGCAGAAGACTCAGGATTTTGGAATCTAGAAGATATCTTAGAAAGTATTGCAGGTAAAATGATTCGACGCCACCCTCATGTCTTTGGAAATGTAGAGGTAAATAGTGTAGAAGATGTCAATGCAAACTGGGAAAAGATTAAGAAAAAAGAACACCAAGATGACCAAGAAGAACCACTTTTAAAAGGTGAATATCGTGCAACTTCATCATTGCAAACTTCTTATAACTATCAACGTAGAGCAGCAAAAGTTGGGTTTGAATGGCCAACTATTGAAGGTGTTTGGAACAAGGTAGAAGAAGAGTGGAAAGAGTTCCGCCAAGAAGTAGAAAACGGAACACAGGAAACAAGACTTGATGAATTTGGTGATGTATTATTTACACTTGTAAATTTAGCGCGGGTATATAAAATTTCAGCTGAAGATGCAATGCTCCATGCAAATAAAAAGTTTGCTAAGAGATTTGGACACGTTGAACAAAAAGTCATGGCAGGAAAAAAAGATTTTAAAGAATATTCTTTGGAAGAGCTAGATCAATTTTGGCAAGAAGCAAAACAAGAAGAAAAGAGGATATAATTATGAGACTAGATAAATTCCTGAAAAATTCCCGATTAATTAAACGTCGTACACTTGCAAAAGAAGTAGCAGACCAAGGTCGTATTACTATTAATGGAAAAGTAGTGAAAGCAAGCAGTGCCGTAAAAGTGGGAGACGAATTAGCTATTCGCTTTGGACAAAAAATAGTAACAGTACGAGTAGAAGAGCTATTAGATATAGTGCGTAAAGAGGATGCAGCGAAAATGTACACAATCTTAAAAGAAGAAAAATTAGATAGAATTGAACCTGAATTCATTGATGATGAAGATTAAAGAGTAAGTATAATTTGAAAAAAAACGCAAGAATAGTTAACTACATATTCTTGCGTTTTTTAATTGTTTTTTAATGTGTTTAATAGGGTATAGTTGTATGAGATTTCTGCGTAAATTTCTAGTTAAGACGGATTCTTTTATTTTCCACTTCATCTTCATATTTTAGAATGTCCAAGCATATAGTTAATGGACAGGACAAGGAGGGGAATAGAAGATGACATTTCAACAGGATAACGCGACTTATACAATTCCAACAGGAGATCACTTATTAACCGTTCGAAATCGTAAAAGAATGGATGTAACATCTGTAAAATCTATTGAACGTTTTGATCAAGAGGAGTTTTTAGTACTCACCTCTCAAGGACATTTGCAAATTCGCGGAGAAGAATTAAGAATTGTACATTTAGATGTAGATAAGGGGTTACTTACACTAGAAGGTACTGTAAAAACCCTACAATATGATGAAGAGGACAGTGGACTATCCCGCGGAATTTTGCATAAATTATTTGGATGACAATTTCAGAACAATTCCTTAGCATAGCATCACTAATTATTAGTGGTGTTATAGGAGCAGCTTGTATTGATTTGGTAAGAAATCTTAGTTATTACGGGCCACCGAAATCATTACGGCGAAAAGGCTACATCATATTTGAAATATCTACATGGATTTTTCTTGGGATTGGCACATTCCTATTGTTAATGATTGTAAGAGATGGAGAATGGCATTTTGTGGATTTCCTCTCGCAATTATTGGGCTTTTGCATATATCAGTTATTTTTGCAAAGACTCTTCCGATTTGCTGGACGAGTCTTCAATCGATTAGTGATTCAACCCATTTGGTTTATCTTCCATTTACTCGTGACTACCATACGACAAATCATTCGACTAATTATAGCAATTTTCAAAATCCTTATGTTTCCAATACTATATATCGTCAAAAAGTTTAAAAAGAAACCTCTTAAAAAATAGGTAAAAGTTAGATATAATAGCATTGATATGTAAATAGTGAGGATTATATTCAAAGGGAGGGTACCCGCATGTCACAATCATCTAAACAACCAAATAAAAAAACTACCCAAATGCCAACAGACTACACTAAAATTGAAACTCAAAAAAATAAGGCAAACCGTAACCGCAAAATTGGCTTATATCGACGCTTAACAGTTATGGCAATCGTGTTTGCTCTTATTGCAGGTTCCCTCGTCTTCACTTTGATTAAACAAAAGCAAGTGTTAGCAGAGAAAGAACAGCAAAAAGTTGAGCTAAAACAGGATTTAGCAAAGCAAAAAGAAAAAAAAGAGGACTTGAAGATTCAAATTGCTAAATTAAAAGATGATGACTACATCGCTAAGCTCGCACGAAAGGATTTATTCTTATCTGAAGATGGAGAAATTATTTTCTCAATTCCAAAATCGCAAGAAAAAGATAAGAAAAAAACAGATTCAAAAGAGTAGTCTTATTGACACTCTTTTTTTGTTGGATATAATTAAAGATAAGATTCACTAAAAGAATTACAAATTGATCATGGGCTTTTAAGCCGCTTACACATTTTAAGGAGGAGCATTTTTTTTATGTCAATTGAAGTGGGCAGCAAGGTACAAGGTAAAGTAACAGGTATCACAAATTTTGGAGCATTCGTGGAGCTGCCAAATGGCTCAACAGGTCTTGTTCATATTAGCGAGGTTGCTGACAACTATGTAAAAGATATTAATGACCATTTGAAGGTTGGAGAAATGGTTGAAGTAAAAGTTATGAATATTGAAGCTGACGGTAAAATTGGTTTATCAATCCGTAAAGCAAAACCTCAAGCAGAACGACCAGAACGTCCTCAACGTTCACGCCACAATAACAATCGTTCAAATGATCGTGGCGAAAATCGTCAACCGAAAGAAAACTTTGAACAAAAGATGGCACGTTTCTTAAAAGATAGTGAAGATCGTCTTGCAACATTAAAACGTGCACAAGATTCTAAACGTGGTGGCCGTGGCGCAAGAAGAGGGTAACTTGCTGGCTATTTTAATCGTAGAAAAAGTGTTTTATTAATATTTATAGGCTATCATATAATCGTAAAAACGATTATATGATAGTTTTTTTTTACAATTTAATTATCGACAAATATAAAAGAAGCTTCCAAAGTGAATGGAAGCTTCTTTTTCTTATAAGTAATAGATCATATCTACATAAATTTATCTAAAATATGGCGGCAGAGGGGATCGAACCCCCGACCTCACGGGTATGAACCGTACGCTCTAGCCAGCTGAGCTACGCCGCCTTCGTGAACAACCTAATTCATATTACAAGAATTATAAAATGAGTGTCAAGCGATTTTTGTTAAAATACTTTAGACTATGCTATTTAACGTCGAACGATTTTTGGTCCGTACTTTCACAAACAGACAAACTTTACACAACCTTCCAGGTATACTAGCAGAAATGTATATTGGAGGTTATGTGACGATGAGAAAAGCATTCGTACAACCAAACAAACTATCGATCCCTAATGTAGCTGTAAGTTTCAAACAACAATACCCCTTGTTATTTGCTGTATCGTTATGTTTTGCTGCTTTTTTGTTATCAAAAGCTGTACTATTCGAAGCAATTGTGCCGTTCTTTTTGCCAATATTAGCGGTAGCCCTAAAAAATCACCGAGATTATTTTATTTGGGCACTCATTGGAGGAATAATTGGTAGTTTTACACTTGGAATTGGTGAACTATCCATTCATGTAATTGAATTGCTGCTCTTTTGTCTATTTATGAAAACCTTTATACGTAGATGGCCATTAGCAATTGTTGTTGGTATCACTATCTTCCTCACACAAATTGGGTGGCAGATGTTCTCGTACCATGGAAATCCACCGATGATGATACTATTATATGTTGGATACGAAAGTATATTATCAATTTTCATGACTTTATTTTTAACTCAAGTTTTATTGCCAATGCCTGCTCTATGGACAGCTACGTGGTCTTTGGAACGTATGGGAGCAGGATTAATTGTTTTATCTATCATCCTAACTGCAACAAATAATATTGTTTGGAATGTATTATCGCCTACTTATATAGCATTGCAGTTCATTATATTAGTTGCTGCATATGTAGGGGGTGTCACGTTATCAACAGCCATTGCTGTTTTGATGGGGACAATCATCAGTCTTTCTCATTTGTCTTTTAGTGGAATGATTGCTGTATATGCCTTAACAGGACTCTGTGCAGGAGTATGTAATAGATTAGGAAAGTTTGGCATCATTTTAGGAAGTGCTATTGCAACAGCATTTTTTGCTCTTTATGACGCTACACTTCCTATCGATAAAACATATTTCACAGCATTAGCAGTTGCTACTCTACTATTTCTTACGATGCCAAAAAGTTGGCTGCAATATTGGCAACGTCAATTATATCCAAATCATGAAGATGTATTGTTAGAAAGGCAGCGCTGGCTCACTGAAAAAGTAACAATGAAATTAACCAATTTTAATGACTTTGTTGTATTCATGAAGGAACTAGTGAATGATCGTTTTGGAGTAACTGAACAACATGAAGCTATGGAAATTGAAGCAAGGCCTTTATCACCTTGCGAAAGTTGTTATAAATACGAAAAGTGTTGGGGAGCCGGAAGAAATGAAATGGAACAACTTGTACAACAATGGCTAATGGCAGAAACAATTGGCCATAATGCATCTAGGATACAATATAGTGATAAAATTAAAAATAGATGTGTTCGATCGACCCTATTCCTAAGTGCATTAGCTGAATTTGTTTCTAAACAACAACTTAGTGGGCAATTTCAACATGGTAAAAAGATGATTGCTTTACAGTTAAGAGATATGTCTGCACATATTGATAGCGTAATGAAAGACATGACAAACGATACTGTATCATTTCAGCAACAAGAAGATATACTGGTAAATCGATTTAAAGAAATCGGCATTGATTTCTTCCAAGTTGATATATTAAAAAACGATCCAGGAAGTAGAAAGGTCGTATGTTGTATTCCGTATAAAAAAGCACAATGGGAAACAGATCAAATGGTTGCGGAAAGATTAATACTTCCTGTTTTACAGGAGGTATTTAAAGAGCCGTTTGAAATTCACCAAACAATAAAGAAAACCAAACCATATTCACATTTGCAAATTACTTTCCAATCCGCAATCCGCTTTTCGATGCAATATGATGTATTATCCATGTCAAAAAACAATACGATGTATTCAGGTGATTCACATGCAGTATTTTCTCTCAATCCGGGATTAACAGCTATTATGTTATCCGATGGCATGGGACACAATAAGCGTGCGCATAAAGAAAGTAGAAAATTGATACGTTTAATGCGAGAATGTTTAAATCACCAAATGTCTCCAGAAACAGCAATGCACACGTTACATTATGTTATGTCACTAAAACAAGAAGAGATGTATGCAACAATGGATTTTGCGTTAATCGATTTGCAAAACGGTAAGTTATGGTCATGGAAAGCCGGCAGTATGGCAACCTATTTAGTAAGAGGGAGAGAAGTAACTAGGGTTGAAGGTGCAAGTGAACCATTTGGGTTGTTTTCTTCATTTTCAGTAGAAGCAGAACAAAGAAATCTAAAAGCTGGAGATATCATATTTATGTGTACTGATGGACTATTCTTTGAGGATATGCCATGGGAACAACAAGAAAAACTACTTCGTTATAGCTTGCTTCAAAACAGAAGCCTTCCAATTCACGAGATTTGTCCAGAAATATTGAATACTTTTCGTAATAATGATCAGCCGATTGATGATTGTACAATCGTCTGTGTCGAAATTCAGCATAAAACCGTAGATTGGTCATTATTTAAGCCTACTTTCCAAGAAATTTCCCGGGAAAGAATGGTAAAATAGTGATGAGGTGAGAAGATGTCTAAACTCGAACAAAAGGTTTATGAATATATACGGCAATATAATTTGTGTAAAACGGGCGATCGTCTTCTTGTAGCTTGTTCTGCAGGGGCAGATTCAATGGCATTGCTCTATTATTTATATCGTGAACAAAATAACTTAGGTGTTTCTGTCGCAGCTGTGCATGTAAATCACATGCTTAGAGGTGAAGATGCAGAAGGCGATCGTCGATTTGTAGAATCATTCTGTAAGGAACGCGACATTCCTGTATATGCCACAAATATTCCAATACCTGCTATATTAGAATCAGAACGCGGTAATATGCAGGCAGTTTGTAGAAGAGAACGCTACGCTTATTTTGAACAAATAATGCTTACGACAAATAGTTCAAAATTGGTCGTTGCTCATCAAGCAGACGATCAAATTGAAAGTGTATTAATGGCATTGATTCGAGGATCCCATGATATTGGAATACAAGGTATTAAACGATGCCGTCCATTTGCAAATGGAGAATTGATCAGACCATTTCTTTCAATAACAAGAGAAGATATTTTAGAATATCTACAAAAATATAACCAAGGGTATAGAGAGGATTCCAGTAATAAAAAAGATTCTTACACGCGTAACCGTATGAGGCACCATGTTGTTCCTCTACTAAGAGATGAAAATCCAAAGGTTGCAGAAGCAGTTATGCATTATACAGAAAAGGTGCAAGCAGATGAAGAATTATTACAGTCACTTGCTGAGCAAGCTTTGGAAGATGTATTAGTTGAAAAGCAGCCTGATTTATGGAAAATAAATATTAATACATTCCAAGTTAAACCACTTGCTTTACAAAGGAGAATCATTCTACTACTATTAAAATATCTATATAAAGATACAATCATTGCACAAAGTTACACTCTTTGGAATTCCATTCTAAGACTGACACAAACAACAGCTGGAAATGCAACAATTAATTTACCCAAAGGAGCAAAGGCAATTCGTCAGTATGATGAATTAGTCCTTATAAAGGCGGAGGTAAATACATCAAGTCCAATGCCTGTAGCGTTACTTTCTGGACATTGGACTAATTTACCGAACAATTTACGTGTTTATATGGGGAAAGCAGATGAAGTCACACCTCAAGATGTAACCCCAGAAGCTAAAAGCTACTTTGTAAATGCAACAAGTTTTGCACAACCACTACATATTCGTGGCAGAAAGGATGGGGACCGTATACAGTTGCTTGGTGCAAATGTACAAAAGCGGATTTCTCGTCTATTTATTGACGAAAAGGTTCCAATGGCTCTTAGAAAAGATTGGCCTGTTATCGTGTCAAATGATAATGAGGTATTAGCCGTCCCAGGGCTCCGTGTAAGCAGCTATTTTTCTAATAGCAAAAGATCGAATGATGATACGATATTCATCTTCGATCAACAAACTTTGTAGTGTCTATATACAATCAAGGAGGAACAAAAGATGCTTCAGAATGACATCGAAAAAGTATTAATTTCAGAGGAAGATTTACAAAACAAGATTAAAGAACTTGGGGAATCTCTAACAGCGGAATACCAAGATAAATTTCCATTATTAATAGGTGTACTTAAAGGTGCAATGCCATTCATGGCTGATTTGATGAAACGCATAGACTCTTATGTTGAAATCGACTTTATGGATGTAACAAGTTATGGAAATGCAACTGTTTCTTCTGGAGAGGTGAAAATTGTTAAAGACTTAAACACAAGTGTTGAAGGCCGTGACATTATTATTATCGAAGATATTATTGATAGCGGTTTAACTTTAAGTTATCTTGTGGACTTATTTAAATACCGTAAGGCAAAATCTATTAAAATTGTTACTTTATTAGACAAACCATCTGGCCGCAAAGTAGATTTACAAGCGGATTATGTTGGTTTTGAAGTTCCAGATGCATTTGTAGTAGGTTATGGATTAGACTACGCAGAAAAATATAGAAACTTACCATATATCGGAGTCTTAAAGCCAGCGGTTTACTCATTCTAATGTTGATTTTAGAATTTTGACAATTTTAATAAGAAACATCTAAAATGAGAGGCTTTTCATTTGTACGACAAAAAATTCATATGTTAAGATTTACTATAGTTTTTCTGTTTATCTTGTGAGGAGGCTGGGGATGAATCGAATATTTCGATACACCATATTTTATTTGTTAATTTTCCTCGTGATTATCGGGATTTTTGGTACGTTTAATAATGCGAACCAACCTACAAAAGAAATACAATATCACGAGTTCGTTACAGCATTAGAGAACGGCAAGATAACTGAAGCTGACATTCAACCAGATCAGTTAGTCTATGTCGTTAAAGGTAAGATGGAGGGATATAAACAAGGCGAATCATTCGTTACAAATATCCCTGTTGATGATCAAGAGTTGATGAATGAGATTCGTAAAGAAGCGAAAGCTAATACGAAAATCAACTTCTTAAAAGCTCCAGAAACTAGTGGATGGGTTCAGTTCTTTACTGGTATTATTCCATTCATCGTTATCTTTATCCTGTTCTTCTTTTTATTGAATCAGGCTCAAGGTGGCGGCAATCGTATGATGAGCTTTGGTAAAAGTAAAGCAAAACTGTATGACGATCAAAAGAAAAAAATTCGTTTTACAGATGTAGCTGGTGCCGATGAAGAGAAACAAGAACTTGTAGAGGTTGTAGATTTCCTAAAAGACCATACAAAGTTTGACCAAATTGGCGCACGTATTCCAAAAGGGATCCTATTAGTAGGACCTCCAGGTACAGGTAAAACTTTATTAGCCCGAGCTGTAGCTGGTGAAGCTGGCGTTCCATTCTTCTCAATTAGTGGTTCAGATTTCGTAGAAATGTTCGTCGGTGTGGGTGCTTCTCGTGTACGTGACTTATTTGAAAATGCTAAGAAAAATGCTCCTTGTATTATATTCATCGATGAAATCGATGCAGTTGGTCGTCAACGTGGTGCAGGCTTAGGTGGCGGTCATGACGAACGTGAACAAACATTAAACCAATTACTTGTTGAAATGGATGGTTTCAGTGGAAATGAAGGTATTATTATTATCGCTGCAACCAACCGCCCAGATATTCTAGACCCTGCATTATTACGTCCTGGTCGTTTTGACCGACAAATTACTGTAGGCCGTCCAGATGTAAAAGGCCGTGAAGCCGTACTTAAAGTACATGCTCGTAAAAAACCATTAGATGAAACAGTAGACTTAAAAGCAATCGCACAACGTACACCAGGGTTTTCTGGTGCAGATTTAGAAAACTTATTAAACGAAGCAGCGTTAGTCGCAGCTCGTCGAAATAAGAAGAAAATCGATATGGGCGATATTGATGAGGCAACAGACCGTGTTATTGCAGGGGTTGCTAAAACAAGTCGTGTCATTTCTGAAAAAGAACGTAACATTGTTGCATTCCATGAAGCTGGTCACGTTGTAATCGGCCTGACATTGGATGAAGCAGAAAAAGTGCATAAAGTAACAATTGTTCCTCGCGGTCAAGCAGGTGGTTATGCTGTAATGCTTCCAAAAGAAGACCGTTACTTCATGACTAAACCAGAACTTCTAGATAAAGTAGCTGGTTTACTTGGGGGACGTGTAGCTGAAGATATTGTCTTTGGTGAAGTTTCAACAGGTGCGCATAATGACTTCCAACGTGTTACAAGTATTGTTCGTTCTATGGTTACTGAATATGGTATGAGTGATAAATTAGGACAATTGCAATTTGGCTCTAGCCAAGGTGGCAACGTATTCTTAGGTCGCGATTTAAACTCTGAACAAAATTATTCAGATCGAATTGCATATGAAATTGACCAAGAAATGCAACTAATGGTTAAAGAGCAATATGAACGTACGAAAAGGATTTTGACCGAACGTCGCGATCTTCTAAATCTAATCGCTACAACTTTACTAGAAGTTGAAACGTTAGATGCTGAACAAATTGAGCACTTAGAGAAATACGGTAAACTTCCAGAACGCTCATATGACAATAAGAATAATAGAGCTGAAAAAGGAACAGATACTGGAATGAAAGAATCTACAGATGCAACTATTGTTCAAGAAACCAAAGTTGATGCCAGCCGCAACACTGACCCTACGACTAATGATTTACCTAAAGATTCAAATGGTGAACAATCAAATGGCGGTATTCAAGAAGATCGTAATTAAATGCATCCAAGAGCTGACCCCTCATAACTTTAAGGCGGTCAGCTTTTTTTAATCCAAAGATATGTGATATGATTCTTTGGAGAAATTGCGATAAGTGAGGAAAATTTTCATGATTTTAGTGATGGATGTAGAAAATATGAATATTTCAATAGGGATGTTTGATAATAATCATCTCAAGCATCATTGGCGATTGAAAACAGATTTATTAAAAACAGAAGATGAATATGCTATGCAAATTAAATCGTTGTTTACGCATGTTGCTTTATCTTTCGAGGATGTACATGGTATTATAATTTCTTCAGTAGTACCGCCAATTATGTTTACATTTGAAACAATGTTTCGTAAGTATTTTTCAATCGCACCAATCATAGTTGGACCAGGGGTGAAAACAGGGCTAAACATTAAATGCGAAAATCCAAGGGAAGTTGGATCTGACCGAATTGTGAATGCAGTAGCTGCTATTCACGAATATGGATCACCTCTCATAGTTGTTGATTTTGCAACTGTCACAACGTATTGCTATATATCTGCGAATGAAGAATTTATGGGTGGTGCAATTGCTCCAGGGATTTCTGTTTCTGCAGAAGCATTATTTATGAAGGCCTCTAAGCTTCCTAGAGTTGAAATAGTAAGACCACATCAAGTCATCGGAAAGAATACGATAACTTCTATACAGGCTGGTATTGTCTATGGTTATTTAGGTCAAGTTGAGGGAATTGTTAATCGTATGCGTGATGAAAGTAAAGAAGATGCACTAGTTGTTGCAACAGGTAGTTTTGCGAATATGTTATCTAAAGAGACGAAAGCTATAGATATTGTTGATCCGTTTTTAACGTTAAAAGGATTATATTTGATTTATAAAAGGAATCATTAGGAAAAGAGGAAAAAGAATGGCTGATTATTTAGTTAGAGGATTAGGATTTAATGGGAATGTTCGAGCGTTCGCAGTGCGTACGACAGAAACTGTAGGTGAAGCTCAACGTCGTCATAATACATGGCCAACTGCTTCAGCTGCACTTGGTCGGACAATGACTGCATCTGTCATGATGGGCGCTATGCTAAAAGGTGACGATGCTATTACAGTGAAAGTAATTGGTAATGGTCCAATTGGTCCTATGATTGTTGGCGCTAATGCCAAAGGTGAGGTACGTGGTTATGCTACTCACCCGCAAGTTCATTTTGATTTAAATCCACAAGGGAAATTAGATGTGCGTCGTGCCGTTGGTACTGAAGGTACTTTATCAGTTATCAAAGATTTAGGCATGCGTGAACATTTTACAGGACAAGTCCCAATTGTATCTGGTGAAATTGGTGAAGACTTTACTTACTATTTCGCGAAATCTGAACAAGTACCATCTTCGGTAGGACTTGGAGTTTTAGTTGACACGGATAACACAATTCTTGCAGCTGGCGGGTTTATTATTCAAGTATTACCAGGCGTGGATGATGAAACAATCACAGAAATTGAAAATCATCTTGCAAAAATTGAACCTGTTTCTAAAATGATTCAAAAAGGATATACACCAGAGCAAATTTTAGAGGCAGTGCTTGGAGAAGGAAATGTACAAGTGTTAGATACAATGCCTGTTAAGTTCCAATGTACATGTTCTAAAGAACGCTTCGGTGCAGCAATTCTTAGCCTTGGCGAAAAAGAAATTCAAGATATGATTGATGAGGATGGAATGGCAGAAGCGCATTGTCACTTTTGTGAAGAAAAATACCACTATTCAAAAGAAGAGTTGGAAGGATTTATTCAAGAAATTCAAGCACAAAAAGACTAACATAAGTAAAAATATGGTATATAGTCCGTTAATTATTCAATTGTTTTGAAAATAAGCAGCTTACATAAAAAATGTAGGCTGTTTTTTATTGACAAACTCTTCCTGAAAGATGTAAAATCAAATCAATAAAACCTATTCAAATACTAGGGATTGGGAGTGGAGAGATATGAGTAAATTAGTTAGTTCAGTAACAGAATTAATCGGTAATACACCGATCGTAAAATTAAACAATGTGACTGGTCCAAATGATGCAAATATGTATGTAAAACTAGAATACTTTAATCCTGGTAGTAGTGTGAAAGACCGTATTGCAGCTGCAATGATTGAAGCTGCAGAAAAAGAAGGTAAATTAAAACCAGGTAGCACAATTGTTGAACCTACTAGTGGTAATACAGGTATTGGTTTAGCAATGGTAGCAGCTGCTAAAGGTTATAAAGCAGTTTTAGTAATGCCTGACACAATGAGTTTAGAACGTCGTAATTTACTACGTGCATATGGCGCAGATTTAGTATTGACACCAGGTGCAGAAGGTATGAAAGGCGCTATTGCAAAAGTTGAAGAATTAGCAAAAGAAAATGGTTGGTTTATTCCACAACAATTTGAAAACCCAGCAAACGCTGAAGTTCACCGTAAAACAACTGGTCCAGAAATTATTGAAGCATTTGAAGGATTAACTCTAGATGCCTTTATCTCTGGCGTAGGTACTGGTGGTACAATTACTGGTACTGGTGAAGTATTAAAAGAAAAATATCCAGAAATCGAAATTATCGCAGTTGAACCAAAAGACTCTGCAGTTCTATCTGGAAACAAACCAGGTCCACATAAAATCCAAGGTATTGGTGCAGGTTTCGTTCCTGAAGTTTTAAATACTGAAGTATACACTTCTATTTTCCCAGTTGATAATGACGATGCATTTGAAGCTGCTCGTAAAGTGGCAAAAGAAGAAGGTGTACTTGGTGGTATTTCTGCAGGTGCTGCTATATTTGCAGCAATTGAAACTGCAAAACGCCTTGGCAAAGGTAAAAACGTATTAGCGCTTCTTCCAGACAATGGCGAACGTTACTTAAGTACATCTCTATACCACTACGACGACTAAGAAAAATACTTATTTATTCAAAAGGACACCCGTTTGTAATGAACGGAGTGTTCTTTTTTATTGACTTTCAAAGTTAACCAAGCATGTATTAAATTAGATTATACTTTTGCTTAATATAAGGTGTTGTTATACTGAAAACAGATATATAGATTTAGAAAAACTTAAATTTGCGGAGGTTTTCTATTGGGAATTCAACTGGTAAGGTCCAATTCTTTTTCGATAAACAAGGATGATTTTTTTAATAGTTATAAAAAGCAGACAGAAAATGAAATTCACCATATCTTTTTAGAAAGTGGAAGGGGTGGAGAAAAAACAATTGCTGCATGGAATCCACTTGCAGTTGTTCAATCCACAGAAAACGGGCTTCAAATTAATTGGCGTGACGGTAAAAGTGAGCATCGAATAGGCGAACCACTCCTATTAGTTGAAGAGATACTTTCTCAATACAAATTTGAAGCGCCAAGTGATTCCTTTTATGGAGGAGCTATTGGATTTATCACATACGATTATGTGCGGAGAATTGAAGTGCTTCAAAATATTGCAATGGATGATCTGTGTATTCCTGATATCTATTTTTATATTGTGGATTGCTGGACTGTACTTGACGTTAAAAATGAAATAGCAACAGTTATGAAATTATCTACTAGCGAGGTAAATGTAGAGGAGCTTGTGGAAAAATGGAAAACAGAATATTCTACATCTGTTTTCATGAATCGTACTGCCCAAGTAGTAGAAAGTGATGAGTCAAGGATAGTGGATATGACACGTGAACAGTTTAAGGCTGCTGTTGAACAAATACAGGACTACATTTCCCAAGGTGATGTATTTCAAGTGAATTTATCTGTGCGACAAGCAAAAGAACTTGAAGCAGAACCGCTATTAATGTATGAAGCGTTACGTGCTTTTAACCCTTCTCCTTATATGGCGTATATCCAATCACCTAACTTTGCGGTTGTTTCGGGATCACCTGAATTATTGATTCAAAAGCATAGTTCCTCTGTATCAACTCGCCCGATTGCAGGGACCCGCCCGCGCGGTAGAAATGATGCTGAAGATTTAGTTCTTGCAAATGAGCTAATTCAAAGTGAAAAGGAACGTGCAGAGCATGTGATGTTAGTCGACCTTGAACGCAATGATTTAGGACACATTGCAGAATACGGTACAGTCCATGTAGATGAGTTTATGGTTATCGAAAAATACTCGCATGTTATGCACATAGTATCCAATGTACGTGGCCGAGTGTCAAAAGGGCGTAGTAACGCAGAAATTATTCGTGCAGTATTTCCAGGAGGTACAATTACAGGTGCTCCGAAAATCAGAACAATGGAAATAATTGAAGAGTTAGAACCAATACGTAGGGGGCTATATACAGGTTCTATTGGATGGTTAGGATTTAATGGGGATTTGGAGCTTAATATTGTGATTCGGACTGCATTTATAAAAGATAAAATAGCTTATATTCAGGCAGGGGCGGGTGTTGTGATTGATTCAGATCCTGAGCGAGAATATGTTGAGTCACTTAACAAGGCAAAAGCACTCTGGCAGGCAAAGAAAATGGCGGAAGGGATGTGTGTACAATGATTCTAATGATTGATAATTATGATTCTTTCACATATAACTTGGTGCAATATTTAGGTGAGTTGGGAGAACAATTGCTAGTTAAGCGTAATGATGCAATAACTGTTCAAGAAATTGAAATTCTTCAACCAGAGATTATTGTCGTGTCACCTGGACCTTGCACGCCAAATGAGGCTGGGATAAGTCTAGATATTATTAGACACTTTGCAGGTATGATACCTATTTTTGGGGTATGTTTGGGACATCAATCAATTGCCCAAGTATTTGGAGGTAAGGTTATTCGCGCAAAAAGGCTAATGCATGGAAAGACTTCACAAATATATCATGACAATAGAGGGGTAAATAAAGGCTTACCTAATCCTTATGTTGCAACCAGATACCATTCATTAATTGTTGAGGAAGAAACATTACCTGATTGCTTAGAAATTACCTCTTGGACAGAGGAAAAAGAGATTATGGGAATTCGCCATAAAGAGTTTGCTATTGAAGGCGTACAATTTCATCCAGAGTCAATAATGACTGAAGGTGGAAAAAAGCTCTTAAAAAATTTTATCGATACGTATTGTAAGGAGCGGATATCATGATTTGCTGGATGAATGGTGAGTATATGGAGATTTCGAAGCTTTCTGTATCACCCCTAGATCATGGTTTCTTATATGGATTAGGATTTTTTGAAACTTTGAGAACATATAATCATGAACCCTTCTTGTGGGAGCAGCATTGCACACGTATAACTCAAGCTCTAGAAGAGTATCGAATTAGCATACCTTATACTTTTGGAGAATTACGAAGTGTTATAATAGAATTGAATAAACGGAATGGACAAACAGATGGCTATTATCGCTTAAATATTTCCGCTGGTGAAGGCGGAATTGGATTGGCACAAACAAATTATCCTAACCCAAACGTTATTATTTTCCGTAAAGACCTTCAGGTTGATCCGAGAGGACAAGAGAAGGATGCTGTATGGTTACAAACCATCCGTAATTCACCTGAACAAAAAATTCGTTTTAAATCTCACCATTATGCAAATAATGTCCTAGGTCGATTGGAGTTACCTTCTTTAAAGAATCTAGAAGGTTTTTTTGTGAATATGGATGGATTTGTCGCTGAAGGTATAACTTCGAATATTTTTTGGGTAATAAATAACGAATTGTATACTCCTTCAATATCTACAGGAATCTTGCCAGGTATTACTCGCCAACATGTATTAAATTTGGCTAATAAAGAAAATATTAACATCTACGAAGGCGAGTATACGCCAAAAGATTTAGAAAGTGCAGATGAATGCTTTGTTACGACATCCATTCAAGAATTGATTCCAATTCGATCTTTAAATGATAAAAGGTTCTCAGGCAATGAAGGGACAATCTATCGGAGATTACATAATTTGTACATTGAATCAATTGAAAAGAGGTAGCAAGATGAATTTAGATAAATATAAAATATTAACAATCGATGGTCATAAATTAGATTTCGCAAAAGAAACATTTGTTATGGGAATTTTAAATGTAACGCCTGACTCATTTTCAGATGGAGGAAAATTTAATTCCGTTGAAAATGCAGTAATGCATGCTAAGGAAATGGTTGCAGATGGTGCCAAGATTATTGATATTGGTGGTGAATCTACTAGACCAGGTCATACACCAGTTACCGCAGAGGAAGAGTTGTCACGAATCATCCCTGCAATTAAGGCTATTCGTGCAGAAGTGGATGTATTAATCTCAGTAGATACATTTAAATCAGAAGTGGCACGCGCTGCTATTGAAGCAGGTGCGCATATCATTAATGATATCTGGGGAGCACAATATGATTCTGAAATTGCAAGGGTAGCGGCAGAACTCGAAGTACCTATTATTTTAATGCATAATCGTACAAATGAAGAATATGGTGAAGATTTCTGGAAAGATGCTAAATCAGATTTAGATAAAAGCATAAAAATTGCGCATAATGCCGGTGTAAAAGATGAGTATATTTGGTTAGACCCTGGTATTGGTTTTGTTAAATCTCATGAGCAAAACATCGAAATGATGAAAGCATTGCCTGAACTAGTAGACATGGGCTATCCAGTATTACTAGCAACATCACGCAAACGTATGATTGGAACAGTACTTGACCTTCCTGTGGATGAACGAATGGAAGGCACAGGAGCAACCTGTTGTTACGGTGCAGATAAAGGTTGCCATATGGTTCGTGTACATGATGTGAAACCAATTGCACGAATGATGAAAATGATGGATGCATTGAAGTAAGAGCCTATAGGAGGAACAAATGGATTATATTCATGTTAAGGATATGGAGTTTTACGGATATCACGGCGTCTTACCTGAAGAAACAAAATTGGGCCAACGTTTTCGGGTAACGCTATCTATAGCTTGTGATTTGAAGCATGCTGGCGAAACGGATAATCTTGGTAACACAGTGAGCTATGCAGAAGTCTATGAAATTTGCAAAGAGATTGTTGAAGGAAAACCTTTTAAACTAATTGAGACAGTCGCGGAGAAAATTGCTCAGGAAATACTCAAAACATATCAAGCTTACGTAAGTGGAATTCGTGTGGAAGTTATAAAGCCTGATCCACCCATTCCAGGTAACTATAAAGAAGTATCTGTAGAAATTACTAGAGGGGTGTTTGCATGAACAAAGCTTATATCTCACTAGGATCTAATATGGGTGATAGAGAAGTGAGTTTGTGTCATGCAGTGCAACTATTACAAAAATATGATGCTATTGATGTTATTAAAGTATCTTCTATCTATGAAACAGATCCAGTTGGCTATGTAGATCAAGATTTATTCTTGAATATGGTAATTCTTGTGCATACTACATTAACAGCAGAGGAATTACTTGAAGTATGTCAAGAAGTAGAACAGGAGTTAAAAAGAGTACGAATTATTCGCTGGGGTCCAAGAACGATAGACCTTGACATTTTACTTTATAATCACGACAATATTGAAACAGAGACATTAATCGTACCTCATGCTCGTATGCACGAGCGTGCATTTGTTCTCGTACCGCTAGTTGAAATTGAACCAGAGTTGAAATACCCTAAAACAAATGAACCATTTAAAAGCCTTCTCTCTCATGTTGGGACAGAAGGTATTAGACGATGGAAGTCAATTTCTAATACTCAAGAATTCATCAATTCAGAAAGTGAAAATGTATAAGTAGATGAATTCAAATATTGCCAGATTTTTGGCAAGGAGCCAAACAAAAAATAGTAACCTTTTGAAATAAATTTTATAAAAGGTTAAAGCTAAGATTCACCTTAATAGAAGGAGGAAAAACGGTGACTTCAGTACAAGAAAAACCGTTCAAAATTGGCGATATCGTTATGAACAATCGTGTCGTACTAGCACCTATGGCAGGAGTTTGTAACTCTGCTTTCCGTTTAACTGTTAAAGAATTCGGAGCAGGTTTAGTATATGCAGAAATGATTTCAGATAAAGGAATTGTTCAACGCAATAATAAAACGATGAGCATGCTTTATATTGATGAACGTGAAAATCCGTTATCTCTACAAATTTTTGGAGGAGATAGGGAAACATTAGTAGAAGCAGCTCAATACGTAGATAAGTATACGACAGCTGATATTATCGATATCAATATGGGTTGCCCTGTTAACAAGATTATTAAATGTGAAGCAGGAGCAAAGTGGTTATTAGATCCGAATAAAATTTATGAAATGGTATCTGCAGTTGTTGATGCTGTAGATAAGCCAGTTAGCTGTAAAATGCGTATCGGCTGGGATGATGACCATGTCTTTGCAGTAGAAAACGCAAAGGCAGCAGAACGTGCAGGTGCTTCAGCTATTGCTATGCATGGGCGTACCCGACTTCAAATGTATGAAGGAAAAGCAAACTGGGATATCCTGAAAGAAGTAAAAGAAAACATTAGTATCCCGTTCATTGGTAATGGCGATGTTGAAACTCCAGAAGATGCAAAACGATTACTAGATTATACTGGTGCAGATGGTGTAATGATAGGTCGAGCTGCGCTAGGAGATCCATGGATGATTTATCGTACAGTTGAATACTTAGAATCAGGCAAATTAATGCCAGAGCCGCCAATCCGTGAAAAGATTGATGTTTGCTTATTACACTTTGAACGCTTAATGCAACTAAAAGGGGAAGTAATTGCTGTTCGCGAAATGCGAAAACACGCTTCTTGGTATTTAAAAGGTGTTCGTGGTAACGGAAAAGCTCGTAATCTTATCAACCATGCTGAAACAGCACTAGAATTACGAACAATTTTAAACGAACTTGTTGAAGAAATCGAAGAAAGCGATGCAGCTTCTAAATCTATTCAGATTGGCTAAGAGCCCTATGAAAAACTAAAAGTCGCCGCTAAATAAGTGGCGACTTTTTCCTCTTTATTGCATATAAAGTAAGGGTTAATGGGGAAAATGAGTAGAAAGACGTGAATCGTTAGTGAAAATTGTGTACAATAAGTACATTATGGACTGCTTAGCGGAACAAATATAAGGAGTGAAAATCGTGGCAGAAGAATTAAACGACCAACTTTTGGTGAGACGTCAAAAGATGGATTCTATAAAAGAAAAAGGGTTAGATCCATTCGGTCAACGTTTTGAACGTACACATCTATCAAACGAATTAAAAGAACAATATGCAGATCTTTCAAAAGAAGATTTAGAAGAAAACGAACATCCAGAAGAAGTTATTATTGCTGGTCGTATTATGACAAAACGTAGTAAAGGAAAAGTGGGATTTGCAAATATCCAAGATATAGGCGGACAAATCCAAATTTATGTACGAAAAGATGCAATTGGTGAAGAAGCTTACGATATTTTTAAACATGCTGATCTTGGTGATATTGTTGGGATTAAAGGGACAATCTTCAAAACACATGTTGGTGAATTAACTATTAAAGCATTAGAATTCACTTTCCTTTCTAAATCATTACGTCCATTACCTGAGAAATACCATGGTTTACAAGACGTAGAACAACGTTACCGTCAACGCTACTTAGATTTAATCACAAATGAAAGTAGTAAAAACACTTTCATCACTCGTAGCCAAATTATTCGTTCAATCCGAAGTTTCTTAGATAGAAAAGGCTATTTAGAGGTTGAAACACCAATGTTGAATTCAGTAGCTGGTGGTGCAGCAGCTCGTCCGTTCGTTACTCATCACAATGCATTAGATGCAACGATGTATATGCGTATAGCGATTGAACTATACCTAAAACGCCTAATTGTAGGTGGACTTGAAAAAGTATATGAAATTGGCCGTGTATTCCGTAACGAAGGAGTATCTACTCGCCATAACCCAGAGTTTACATTACTTGAGCTATATGAAGCATTCGCAGACTTCCACGACATCATGGATTTGACCGAAGATTTATTTGTTCATGTTGCAGAAGAAGTTCTAGGTACAACTCAAATTCAATATGGTGAAGATACAATCGATCTTTCAAAAGGTTGGAAACGTCTACACATGGTAGATGCAGTAAAAGAAGCTACAGGCGTAGACTTCTGGAAAGAAATGACGAAAGAAGAAGCACAAACATTTGCACGCGAACACCATATTGAAATCAAGGATACTATGGAAGTTGGACATATTATCAATGAATTCTTTGAACAAAAAGTAGAAGAAACATTGGTACAACCTACTTTTGTATATGGTCATCCTGTGGAAATTTCTCCACTTGCAAAGAAAAATCCAGAAGACCCTCGTTTCACTGACCGTTTTGAATTATTTATTGTACGACGTGAACATGCAAATGCATTCACAGAATTGAATGATCCAATCGATCAACGTGAACGCTTCGAAGCGCAAATGCGTGAAAAAGAACTAGGTAATGATGAAGCACACGAAATGGATGAAGACTTCTTAGAAGCATTAGAATATGGTATGCCTCCTACTGGTGGGTTAGGTATTGGTATTGACCGCTTAATCATGCTTTTAACAAACTCTCAATCTATTCGTGATGTTTTACTGTTCCCATTAATGCGATCACGTGATTAATCTTTAAAAAAATCAAGCAACGACGTTCTATGCACTATTAGAACGTCGTTATTTGTATTTTTGTATGTAAATTAGTAATGGTGTTAATCAACGAGTGAATAAGGGTATATAACTTTTTAATAAAAAGCTTGCAAGCAAAATAATATAGTGGTATATTAAATGAGTTGCTAATTTAGTTAGCATGTCATTACGAAAGAGACTTTTAAAAAAAGTTATTGACGCTGAATTGATAAATTGGTATAATAATTAAGTCGCTCAAATGAGTAAACTTAATTATAAAAGAATCGAAAATGAAAAAGTCCTTGACAAACAATTCCTTGTTTGATATAATAATTAAGTCGCTTACGGGTGATTATATGAACCTTGAAAACTGAACAAGCAAGACGTTAATCAATAAACTTTGTTCACTAACTTCTGTTAGTGACAAGGACAAACTATAGATATCATCTTTGATGATACGCTAGCAAAGCTAATGAGCTTTCAAACTTTACTTTTATGGAGAGTTTGATCCTGGCTCAGGACGAACGCTGGCGGCGTGCCTAATACATGCAAGTCGAGCGAATGACGAGGAGCTTGCTCCTCTAATTTAGCGGCGGACGGGTGAGTAACACGTGGGCAACCTGCCCTGTAGACTGGGATAACTTCGGGAAACCGGAGCTAATACCGGATAATCCATTTCACTTCATGGTGAAATGTTGAAAGGCGCTTTCGCGTCACTACAGGATGGGCCCGCGGTGCATTAGCTAGTTGGTGGGGTAACGGCCTACCAAGGCGACGATGCATAGCCGACCTGAGAGGGTGATCGGCCACATTGGGACTGAGACACGGCCCAAACTCCTACGGGAGGCAGCAGTAGGGAATCTTCCACAATGGACGAAAGTCTGATGGAGCAACGCCGCGTGAGTGATGAAGGTTTTCGGATCGTAAAACTCTGTTGTAAGGGAAGAACAAGTACGTTAGGAAATGAACGTACCTTGACGGTACCTTATTAGAAAGCCACGGCTAACTACGTGCCAGCAGCCGCGGTAATACGTAGGTGGCAAGCGTTGTCCGGATTTATTGGGCGTAAAGCGCGCGCAGGTGGTTTCTTAAGTCTGATGTGAAAGCCCACGGCTCAACCGTGGAGGGTCATTGGAAACTGGGAGACTTGAGTGCAGAAGAGGAAAGTGGAATTCCAAGTGTAGCGGTGAAATGCGTAGAGATTTGGAGGAACACCAGTGGCGAAGGCGACTTTCTGGTCTGTAACTGACGCTGAGGCGCGAAAGCATGGGGAGCAAACAGGATTAGATACCCTGGTAGTCCATGCCGTAAACGATGAGTGCTAAGTGTTAGGGGGTTTCCGCCCCTTAGTGCTGCAGCTAACGCATTAAGCACTCCGCCTGGGGAGTACGACCGCAAGGTTGAAACTCAAAGGAATTGACGGGGGCCCGCACAAGCGGTGGAGCATGTGGTTTAATTCGAAGCAACGCGAAGAACCTTACCAGGTCTTGACATCCCAGTGACCGCTCTAGAGATAGAGTTTTCCCTTCGGGGACATTGGTGACAGGTGGTGCATGGTTGTCGTCAGCTCGTGTCGTGAGATGTTGGGTTAAGTCCCGCAACGAGCGCAACCCTTAATCTTAGTTGCCATCATTTAGTTGGGCACTCTAAGGTGACTGCCGGTGACAAACCGGAGGAAGGTGGGGATGACGTCAAATCATCATGCCCCTTATGACCTGGGCTACACACGTGCTACAATGGACGGTACAAAGAGTCGCTAACTCGCGAGAGCACGCTAATCTCATAAAACCGTTCTCAGTTCGGATTGTAGGCTGCAACTCGCCTACATGAAGCCGGAATCGCTAGTAATCGCGGATCAGCATGCCGCGGTGAATACGTTCCCGGGCCTTGTACACACCGCCCGTCACACCACGAGAGTTTGTAACACCCGAAGTCGGTGAGGTAACCTTTTGGGGCCAGCCGCCGAAGGTGGGATAGATGATTGGGGTGAAGTCGTAACAAGGTAGCCGTATCGGAAGGTGCGGCTGGATCACCTCCTTTCTAAGGAATATTTCGGAATAGAGAACGTGGTTCTCTAGATTAACGCTTGCTGTTCAGTTTTGAAGGTTCATCACTTTCATTAATATTTAATCTCAAAAGGGGCCTATAGCTCAGCTGGTTAGAGCGCACGCCTGATAAGCGTGAGGTCGATGGTTCGAGTCCATTTAGGCCCACCATTTAAATACTCTTTTGGGGCCTTAGCTCAGCTGGGAGAGCGCCTGCCTTGCACGCAGGAGGTCAGCGGTTCGATCCCGCTAGGCTCCACCAATTGTTCTTTGAAAACTGGATAAAACGACATTGAAAAATTCTTAAGTAACACATTTTTTTATATTAAGTTTTAAATTTTTAGGCTTAATAACTTATAGGTTAAGTTATTAAGGGCGCATGGCGGATGCCTTGGCACTAGAAGCCGATGAAGGACGGCACTAACACCGATATGCTTCGGGGAGCTGTAAGTAAGCTTTGATCCGGAGATTTCCGAATGGGGAAACCCACTATTCGTAATGGAATAGTATCTTGACGTGAATACATAGCGTCATGATGGCAGACTCAGGGAACTGAAACATCTAAGTACCTGAAGGAAGAGAAAGAAATTTCGATTCCCTTAGTAGCGGCGAGCGAAACGGGAACAGCCCAAACCAAGAGGCTTGCCTCTTGGGGTTGTAGGACACTCTATATGGAGTTACAAAGGAATGAATTAGACGAAGCGGTTTGGAAAGACCTACCGAAGAAGGTAACAGTCCTGTAGTCAAAAGTTCATTCTCTCCTGAGTGGATCCTGAGTACGGCGGAACACGTGAAATTCCGTCGGAATCTGGGAGGACCATCTCCTAAGGCTAAATACTCTCTAGTGACCGATAGTGAACCAGTACCGTGAGGGAAAGGTGAAAAGCACCCCGGGAGGGGAGTGAAAGAGATCCTGAAACCATGTGCCTACAAGTAGTTAGAGCCCGTTAATGGGTGATAGCGTGCCTTTTGTAGAATGAACCGGCGAGTTACGATTACATGCAAGGTTAAGTTGAAAAGACGGAGCCGTAGCGAAAGCGAGTCTGAATAGGGCGAATGAGTATGTGGTTGTAGACCCGAAACCAGGTGATCTACCCATGTCCAGGGTGAAGGTAAGGTAACACTTACTGGAGGCCCGAACCCACGCACGTTGAAAAGTGCGGGGATGAGGTGTGGGTAGCGGAGAAATTCCAATCGAACTTGGAGATAGCTGGTTCTCTCCGAAATAGCTTTAGGGCTAGCCTCGTGATAGAGAATCTTGGAGGTAGAGCACTGTTTGAACTAGGGGTCCATCCCGGATTACCGAATTCAGACAAACTCCGAATGCCAATGATTTATGCACGGGAGTCAGACTGCGAGTGATAAGATCCGTAGTCAAAAGGGAAACAGCCCAGACCACCAGCTAAGGTCCCAAAGTAATTG
Organism: Rummeliibacillus sp. JY-2-4R; assembly: GCF_053847205.1. Classification (NCBI taxonomy): domain Bacteria; kingdom Bacillati; phylum Bacillota; class Bacilli; order Caryophanales; family Caryophanaceae; genus Rummeliibacillus; species Rummeliibacillus sp. JY-2-4R. The sequence continues at coordinate 101,417 of NZ_CM132623.1, forward strand.
TTAAGTGGAAAAGGATGTGACGTTGCTTAGACAACCAGGATGTTGGCTCAGAAGCAGCCACCATTTAAAGAGTGCGTAATAGCTCACTGGTCGAGTGACGCTGCGCCGAAAATGTATCGGGGCTAAACAATTCACCGAAGCTGTGGATAGACATCTATGATGTCTGTGGTAGGAGAGCGTTCTAAGTGCTGTGAAGTCAGACCGGAAGGACTGGTGGAGCGCTTAGAAGTGAGAATGCCGGTATGAGTAGCGAAAGATGGGTGAGAATCCCATCCACCGAATGACTAAGGTTTCCTGAGGAAGGCTCGTCCTCTCAGGGTTAGTCGGGACCTAAGCCGAGGCCGATAGGCGTAGGCGATGGATAACAGGTTGATATTCCTGTACCACCTCCCTACCATTTGAGTAATGGGGGGACACAGTAGGATAGGGTAAGCGCACTGTTGGTTATGTGCGTCTAAATAGTAAGGCGTGAGAGTAGGCAAATCCGCTCTCTATAACGTTGAGCTATGATGGCGAGCGGTTTACCGCGAAGTTCCTGATTTCACACTGTCAAGAAAAGCCTCTAGCGAGGTAGGAGGTGCCCGTACCGCAAACCGACACAGGTAGTCGAGGAGAGAATCCTAAGGTGAGCGAGAGAACTCTCGTTAAGGAACTCGGCAAAATGACCCCGTAACTTCGGGAGAAGGGGTGCTCTAGTAGGGTGCAAGCCCGAGAGAGCCGCAGTGAATAGGCCCAGGCGACTGTTTAGCAAAAACACAGGTCTCTGCAAAACCGTAAGGTGACGTATAGGGGCTGACGCCTGCCCGGTGCTGGAAGGTTAAGGGGATTGCTTAGCGTAAGCGAAGGTGAGAACCGAAGCCCCAGTAAACGGCGGCCGTAACTATAACGGTCCTAAGGTAGCGAAATTCCTTGTCGGGTAAGTTCCGACCCGCACGAAAGGCGTAACGATCTGGGCACTGTCTCAACGAGAGACTCGGTGAAATTATAGTACCTGTGAAGATGCAGGTTACCCGCGACAGGACGGAAAGACCCCGTGGAGCTTTACTGTAGCCTGATATTGAATTTTGGTACAGCTTGTACAGGATAGGTAGGAGCCTGAGATACCGGAGCGCCAGCTTCGGTGGAGGCGTCCTTGGGATACTACCCCAGCTGTATTGAAATTCTAACCCGTACCCCTATATCGGGGTAGGAGACAGTGTCAGGCGGACAGTTTGACTGGGGCGGTCGCCTCCTAAAGAGTAACGGAGGCGCCCAAAGGTTCCCTCAGAATGGTTGGAAATCATTCGCAGAGTGTAAAGGCACAAGGGAGCTTGACTGCGAGACCTACAAGTCGAGCAGGGTCGAAAGACGGGCTTAGTGATCCGGTGGTTCCGCATGGAAGGGCCATCGCTCAACGGATAAAAGCTACCCCGGGGATAACAGGCTTATCTCCCCCAAGAGTCCACATCGACGGGGAGGTTTGGCACCTCGATGTCGGCTCATCGCATCCTGGGGCTGTAGTCGGTCCCAAGGGTTGGGCTGTTCGCCCATTAAAGCGGTACGCGAGCTGGGTTCAGAACGTCGTGAGACAGTTCGGTCCCTATCCGTCGTGGGCGTAGGAAATTTGAGAGGAGCTGTCCTTAGTACGAGAGGACCGGGATGGACACACCGCTGGTGTACCAGTTGTTCTGCCAAGAGCATCGCTGGGTAGCTATGTGTGGACGGGATAAGTGCTGAAAGCATCTAAGCATGAAGCCCCCCTCAAGATGAGATTTCCCATTACGCAAGTAAGTAAGATCCCTTGAAGACGACAAGGTAGATAGGTTCGAGGTGGAAGTGTGGTGACACATGGAGCTGACGAATACTAATAGATCGAGGACTTAACCAAACGTTATTTTAAGAACTTCAATGAAAGTTTATCCAGTTTTGAAAGAATAATTAGCTTATCAAAAAAATATTGACTTTTCTTTAGATAAGTGATAAAATAATTCTTGTCCTTAAGAAGGATACATAGTCTAGTAATGATGGCAAAGAGGTCACACCTGTTCCCATGCCGAACACAGAAGTTAAGCTCTTTAGCGCCAATGGTAGTTGGGGGCTGTCCCCCTGCGAGAGTAGGACGTTGCTAGGCTGAATATGGAGGATTAGCTCAGCTGGGAGAGCACCTGCCTTACAAGCAGGGGGTCGGCGGTTCGATCCCGTCATCCTCCACCATATTTTAATTTGCCGGTGTAGCTCAGTTGGTAGAGCAACTGACTTGTAATCAGTAGGTCGAGGGTTCGACTCCTTTCGCCGGCACCATATTCTATTTTAAAGTGAGTCATTAGCTCAGTTGGTAGAGCATCTGACTTTTAATCAGAGGGTCGCTGGTTCGAATCCTGCATGACTCACCATTTTAAATAAACCTAGCGGGTGTGGCGGAATTGGCAGACGCACTAGACTTAGGATCTAGCGCCGCAAGGCGTGGGGGTTCGACTCCCTTCACCCGCACCATTTATTCTAAAACTTTATAATTGCCAGATTTTAAAAAAACTTGAAGCATATGCGGAAGTAGTTCAGTGGTAGAACATCACCTTGCCAAGGTGGGGGTCGCGGGTTCGAACCCCGTCTTCCGCTCCAAATATGCCGGGGTGGCGGAACTGGCAGACGCACAGGACTTAAAATCCTGCGGTAGGTGACTACCGTACCGGTTCGATTCCGGTCCTCGGCACCATCTTTATTTAACATATAAGCAATAATTAATATAAAATATGCGCCCATAGCTCAACTGGATAGAGCGTCTGACTACGGATCAGAAGGTTGTGGATTCGACTTCTGCTGGGCGCACCATATCGGGAAGTAGCTCAGCTTGGTAGAGCACTTGGTTTGGGACCAAGGGGTCGCAGGTTCGAATCCTGTCTTCCCGACCATTTAAAATTATATTGGGGCCTTAGCTCAGCTGGGAGAGCGCCTGCCTTGCACGCAGGAGGTCAGCGGTTCGATCCCGCTAGGCTCCACCAATTATTTTATGAACCTTGAAAACTGAACAAGCAAGACGTTAATCAATAAACTTTGTTCACTAACTTCTGTTAGTGACAAGGACAAACTATAGATATCATCTTTGATGATACGCTAGCAAAGCTAATGAGCTTTCAAACTTTACTTTTATGGAGAGTTTGATCCTGGCTCAGGACGAACGCTGGCGGCGTGCCTAATACATGCAAGTCGAGCGAATGACGAGGAGCTTGCTCCTCTAATTTAGCGGCGGACGGGTGAGTAACACGTGGGCAACCTGCCCTGTAGACTGGGATAACTTCGGGAAACCGGAGCTAATACCGGATAATCCATTTCACTTCATGGTGAAATGTTGAAAGGCGCTTTCGCGTCACTACAGGATGGGCCCGCGGTGCATTAGCTAGTTGGTGGGGTAACGGCCTACCAAGGCGACGATGCATAGCCGACCTGAGAGGGTGATCGGCCACATTGGGACTGAGACACGGCCCAAACTCCTACGGGAGGCAGCAGTAGGGAATCTTCCACAATGGACGAAAGTCTGATGGAGCAACGCCGCGTGAGTGATGAAGGTTTTCGGATCGTAAAACTCTGTTGTAAGGGAAGAACAAGTACGTTAGGAAATGAACGTACCTTGACGGTACCTTATTAGAAAGCCACGGCTAACTACGTGCCAGCAGCCGCGGTAATACGTAGGTGGCAAGCGTTGTCCGGATTTATTGGGCGTAAAGCGCGCGCAGGTGGTTTCTTAAGTCTGATGTGAAAGCCCACGGCTCAACCGTGGAGGGTCATTGGAAACTGGGAGACTTGAGTGCAGAAGAGGAAAGTGGAATTCCAAGTGTAGCGGTGAAATGCGTAGAGATTTGGAGGAACACCAGTGGCGAAGGCGACTTTCTGGTCTGTAACTGACGCTGAGGCGCGAAAGCATGGGGAGCAAACAGGATTAGATACCCTGGTAGTCCATGCCGTAAACGATGAGTGCTAAGTGTTAGGGGGTTTCCGCCCCTTAGTGCTGCAGCTAACGCATTAAGCACTCCGCCTGGGGAGTACGACCGCAAGGTTGAAACTCAAAGGAATTGACGGGGGCCCGCACAAGCGGTGGAGCATGTGGTTTAATTCGAAGCAACGCGAAGAACCTTACCAGGTCTTGACATCCCAGTGACCGCTCTAGAGATAGAGTTTTCCCTTCGGGGACATTGGTGACAGGTGGTGCATGGTTGTCGTCAGCTCGTGTCGTGAGATGTTGGGTTAAGTCCCGCAACGAGCGCAACCCTTAATCTTAGTTGCCATCATTTAGTTGGGCACTCTAAGGTGACTGCCGGTGACAAACCGGAGGAAGGTGGGGATGACGTCAAATCATCATGCCCCTTATGACCTGGGCTACACACGTGCTACAATGGACGGTACAAAGAGTCGCTAACTCGCGAGAGCACGCTAATCTCATAAAACCGTTCTCAGTTCGGATTGTAGGCTGCAACTCGCCTACATGAAGCCGGAATCGCTAGTAATCGCGGATCAGCATGCCGCGGTGAATACGTTCCCGGGCCTTGTACACACCGCCCGTCACACCACGAGAGTTTGTAACACCCGAAGTCGGTGAGGTAACCTTTTGGGGCCAGCCGCCGAAGGTGGGATAGATGATTGGGGTGAAGTCGTAACAAGGTAGCCGTATCGGAAGGTGCGGCTGGATCACCTCCTTTCTAAGGAATATTTCGGAATAGAGAACGTGGTTCTCTAAGATTAACGCTTGCTGTTCAGTTTTGAAGGCTCATCGCTTTCAAAACATTGTTCTTTGAAAACTGGATAAAACGACATTGAAAAATTCTTAAGTAACACATTTTTTTATATTAAGTTTTAAATTTTTAGGCTTAATAACTTATAGGTTAAGTTATTAAGGGCGCATGGCGGATGCCTTGGCACTAGAAGCCGATGAAGGACGGCACTAACACCGATATGCTTCGGGGAGCTGTAAGTAAGCTTTGATCCGGAGATTTCCGAATGGGGAAACCCACTATTCGTAATGGAATAGTATCTTGACGTGAATACATAGCGTCATGATGGCAGACTCAGGGAACTGAAACATCTAAGTACCTGAAGGAAGAGAAAGAAATTTCGATTCCCTTAGTAGCGGCGAGCGAAACGGGAACAGCCCAAACCAAGAGGCTTGCCTCTTGGGGTTGTAGGACACTCTATATGGAGTTACAAAGGAATGAATTAGACGAAGCGGTTTGGAAAGACCTACCGAAGAAGGTAACAGTCCTGTAGTCAAAAGTTCATTCTCTCCTGAGTGGATCCTGAGTACGGCGGAACACGTGAAATTCCGTCGGAATCTGGGAGGACCATCTCCTAAGGCTAAATACTCTCTAGTGACCGATAGTGAACCAGTACCGTGAGGGAAAGGTGAAAAGCACCCCGGGAGGGGAGTGAAAGAGATCCTGAAACCATGTGCCTACAAGTAGTTAGAGCCCGTTAATGGGTGATAGCGTGCCTTTTGTAGAATGAACCGGCGAGTTACGATTACATGCAAGGTTAAGTTGAAAAGACGGAGCCGTAGCGAAAGCGAGTCTGAATAGGGCGAATGAGTATGTGGTTGTAGACCCGAAACCAGGTGATCTACCCATGTCCAGGGTGAAGGTAAGGTAACACTTACTGGAGGCCCGAACCCACGCACGTTGAAAAGTGCGGGGATGAGGTGTGGGTAGCGGAGAAATTCCAATCGAACTTGGAGATAGCTGGTTCTCTCCGAAATAGCTTTAGGGCTAGCCTCGTGATAGAGAATCTTGGAGGTAGAGCACTGTTTGAACTAGGGGTCCATCCCGGATTACCGAATTCAGACAAACTCCGAATGCCAATGATTTATGCACGGGAGTCAGACTGCGAGTGATAAGATCCGTAGTCAAAAGGGAAACAGCCCAGACCACCAGCTAAGGTCCCAAAGTAATTGTTAAGTGGAAAAGGATGTGACGTTGCTTAGACAACCAGGATGTTGGCTCAGAAGCAGCCACCATTTAAAGAGTGCGTAATAGCTCACTGGTCGAGTGACGCTGCGCCGAAAATGTATCGGGGCTAAACAATTCACCGAAGCTGTGGATAGACATCTATGATGTCTGTGGTAGGAGAGCGTTCTAAGTGCTGTGAAGTCAGACCGGAAGGACTGGTGGAGCGCTTAGAAGTGAGAATGCCGGTATGAGTAGCGAAAGATGGGTGAGAATCCCATCCACCGAATGACTAAGGTTTCCTGAGGAAGGCTCGTCCTCTCAGGGTTAGTCGGGACCTAAGCCGAGGCCGATAGGCGTAGGCGATGGATAACAGGTTGATATTCCTGTACCACCTCCCTACCATTTGAGTAATGGGGGGACACAGTAGGATAGGGTAAGCGCACTGTTGGTTATGTGCGTCTAAATAGTAAGGCGTGAGAGTAGGCAAATCCGCTCTCTATAACGTTGAGCTATGATGGCGAGCGGTTTACCGCGAAGTTCCTGATTTCACACTGTCAAGAAAAGCCTCTAGCGAGGTAGGAGGTGCCCGTACCGCAAACCGACACAGGTAGTCGAGGAGAGAATCCTAAGGTGAGCGAGAGAACTCTCGTTAAGGAACTCGGCAAAATGACCCCGTAACTTCGGGAGAAGGGGTGCTCTAGTAGGGTGCAAGCCCGAGAGAGCCGCAGTGAATAGGCCCAGGCGACTGTTTAGCAAAAACACAGGTCTCTGCAAAACCGTAAGGTGACGTATAGGGGCTGACGCCTGCCCGGTGCTGGAAGGTTAAGGGGATTGCTTAGCGTAAGCGAAGGTGAGAACCGAAGCCCCAGTAAACGGCGGCCGTAACTATAACGGTCCTAAGGTAGCGAAATTCCTTGTCGGGTAAGTTCCGACCCGCACGAAAGGCGTAACGATCTGGGCACTGTCTCAACGAGAGACTCGGTGAAATTATAGTACCTGTGAAGATGCAGGTTACCCGCGACAGGACGGAAAGACCCCGTGGAGCTTTACTGTAGCCTGATATTGAATTTTGGTACAGCTTGTACAGGATAGGTAGGAGCCTGAGATACCGGAGCGCCAGCTTCGGTGGAGGCGTCCTTGGGATACTACCCCAGCTGTATTGAAATTCTAACCCGTACCCCTATATCGGGGTAGGAGACAGTGTCAGGCGGACAGTTTGACTGGGGCGGTCGCCTCCTAAAGAGTAACGGAGGCGCCCAAAGGTTCCCTCAGAATGGTTGGAAATCATTCGCAGAGTGTAAAGGCACAAGGGAGCTTGACTGCGAGACCTACAAGTCGAGCAGGGTCGAAAGACGGGCTTAGTGATCCGGTGGTTCCGCATGGAAGGGCCATCGCTCAACGGATAAAAGCTACCCCGGGGATAACAGGCTTATCTCCCCCAAGAGTCCACATCGACGGGGAGGTTTGGCACCTCGATGTCGGCTCATCGCATCCTGGGGCTGTAGTCGGTCCCAAGGGTTGGGCTGTTCGCCCATTAAAGCGGTACGCGAGCTGGGTTCAGAACGTCGTGAGACAGTTCGGTCCCTATCCGTCGTGGGCGTAGGAAATTTGAGAGGAGCTGTCCTTAGTACGAGAGGACCGGGATGGACACACCGCTGGTGTACCAGTTGTTCTGCCAAGAGCATCGCTGGGTAGCTATGTGTGGACGGGATAAGTGCTGAAAGCATCTAAGCATGAAGCCCCCCTCAAGATGAGATTTCCCATTACGCAAGTAAGTAAGATCCCTTGAAGACGACAAGGTAGATAGGTTCGAGGTGGAAGTGTGGTGACACATGGAGCTGACGAATACTAATAGATCGAGGACTTAACCAAACGTTATTTTAAGAACTTCAATGAAAGTTTATCCAGTTTTGAAAGAATAATTAGCTTATCAAAAAAATATTGACTTTTCTTTAGATAAGTGATAAAATAATTCTTGTCCTTAAGAAGGATACATAGTCTAGTAATGATGGCAAAGAGGTCACACCTGTTCCCATGCCGAACACAGAAGTTAAGCTCTTTAGCGCCAATGGTAGTTGGGGGCTGTCCCCCTGCGAGAGTAGGACGTTGCTAGGCACACACTAAAGCACAACTGATTATTCAGTTGTGCTTTTTTATGTTAAAAAATATACATACAAAGCTAAAAGAAAAGACGAATCACTTGCATCTTGTTATATACAATATAGAACAGAATCTGTTATACTAATTGCATAACAGATAGGAGGGATAAAGTGTTTCTACAAATAGAACCAAATTCAGATGTCCCTATTTATACACAACTAACGCAGCAAATAATTGAAGGCATTGCCAATAAGAATATAAAGCAAGGAGAATCACTACCTTCTGTACGAATGCTTGCAGCTGATTTAGGTGTAAATATGCATACAGTTAACAAAAGCTATCATGAATTAGAAAGGAAAGGCCTAATTTCTATTGTTCCTAAATCAGGCGCAATTGTGAACGTAATTGGTAAAAAGAGTAGTGATAGTGTACAGCAATTAGACTATATAGAGAAAATGCTGCGACCTGTCGTTGCTGAAGGAGTCGTCAAAGGATTAGAGATGAGCGATTTCGAAACTTTAATTGGTAGGATTATGGATAACTTAAATGAGGAGGTTGAAAAATGATGGGTTTTGGAATATCAATTATTATGCTTGTGTTTACAGGTCTAGTACAAATATTCATTCCATATATGGTGAAAAAAACAGTAGTATTTGGCGTTTCTATTCCCGCAACATTTATAAATCATATAATGGTAAAGCGAGTAAAAAGAATCTATAGTATGGCTTTAGCATCTATTTGGATTGTAATGTTCATTGGATATATTGTTTGGTGCCTTCTTATTCCAAGTAATGACGACCTTCAGGTTATCGTCGGCACTTCTTTATTGTTTCTATTAATCATTATGAGTATGCTATTTTACGCGTATTTCCATCGTAAATTGCAGTTAGAAAAGCAACAACAGCAATGGGGAATAGATTTAAAAGAGGTGAAATTAGTGGACACCTCATTACGAGGGAAAGATGAAATGTTGCCTCTTGCTTATTATATCGGTTTAGTAGTTATCCCATTGATATTAATTATTTATACTTATTCTCAATATCCTTTACTCCCTGAACAAATCCCAACACATTGGGGGGCAAATGGAGAGCCTAATGCTTTTACTGAGAAGAACCCTTTTACTGCAATATCATTACCTCTTATGATGCTTGTTTTGCAAATTATGTTTGCAGCTATGAGTCAGGGAACTAAAATATCTGGTATTAAAATAAGTGTCATTAATACAAAAGAATCTACTCGAAAACAAATAGAAAAAAGAAAATATACAAGTTGGTTTATGTTTTTAACAGCCTTGCTAATTACGATGTTATTTAGTCTTCTTCAATTAACTACTATACACCATAATGTAATTGGGCAAGGAATAATGCTAACTATCTTTATCATTTTTATGGTGGTCATTCTTGTGGGGAGCATTATTTTCTCCATTAAAGTTAGTAGTTTGGAGAAAAAGAATAAGTATCTAAACTATCCTAACGGGGTAATGGATGTAGATGAGGATCGTTATTGGAAAGGTGGATTACTTTATTTCAATAAGGATGATTCATCCCTCTTTGTAGAAAAGAGATTCGGAATAGGATGGACAATCAATTTTGCTAGACCTATGAGCTATTTGTTAGTATTTGTCCCACTTATTATTATTCTTTTCATTGCGTTTTTTTCTAGCTAGTAAGAAGCTCTCTTAACAGAAGGTAATACTTTTGAAAATGTCTTTAATGAGCCAGTTTTTAATATATCGTTGATAACAACGATTATTAAGGCTGGCTCTTTTTGTTGAACAATTAATTTATAATAAATTTTCGATTATTCACAGAAACAATTAAAAAACTCCCTTCTTTTGCCGATTCATTGTGGAAAAAGAAGAGAGTTTGCAAAATAAATGTGAAGCCTTTACTTCGAAGGCCTTTTTTGTAAAAGGGTAGGTAAAGACATACCGACTAATACTAAGACGATACCACATACTTGAAGAATTGTTAGTTTCTCATGAAGTACTATTACAGATGCCATTATAGCAACAGGTAATTCCATCGCGCTTAATATAGAAGCTAATCCTCCTCCAACTCTTGGAACGGATATGGTGAACAATAAAATTGGCAAAATAATACCGAAAAACCCTAGGGCTAGACCGTAGTAAAGTAATTGCGTTTCAAATAGTTTGCCGTTTACTATGATTTCAGGTGTTTGGAAAAGGCAAATCATGACCATAGCAAAGAACGACATAATTGTCATACGACCAATTGTTGATACTCCTTCTACAGGTCTAGAATTAAATTGCATAAAGCAAGCAAAGCTAAGGGCTGAAGCAAAACCAAATGCCCATCCACGCCAATCGAGACCGCTTAAATCGACATCTAAAATTCCAGCGGCTAAAATTGTACCAATTACAAGAAATACAAGTGAGATTAGCTCATTACGTGTGGGCCTCCGACGATGAAGTATGCAATCTAAGAAAAGGCCAATCCATGTAAATTGGAAGAGCATTACTACTGCAAGAGAAGCGGGTAGGTAGCGAACTGCTTGTCCATAAACAATACCAGTGTTCCCAGTTATAAGACCTGACAGCATAATAATTAAAAAGCCTTTACCAGTTACTTTTGGTAAAGAACGGTGAGTACAGATAAAAAGAATCAATGCTAGTATAAAGCCGATTACATACTGGCTTGTCACTGCTTCCTCTGTTTTAAAGCCGTGTTGCATTGCAACTTTAATAATTGTTGATAAAATCCCATAAGAACTCGAACCCAGTACAATAAGCAATGGAAATATTAAATTTTTGTTCATATAGACACTCCTGTATTTAAAAATACCAAAGAAAAATTATAACACGAATCGTATAAATTAATTGAAAAAATGCGCTATATGGCACTTTTTGCTTTTATCATCATAACAACTCAAACTATAATGAAAAAGGACATATGTCCAAAAGGGGGATAATCTATGAAAATAATTGAGGACGTATCGTTACTTTTTGAAAAGTTGACCAAATATAACTTCGAAGAAATTTTCTCAGATATTCATTCAACACCATTTGTCCTTCAAAAATATTGCGCAGGAGAAATTATACTAAATGAGGGCGTTGAACTTCATACACTTCTTTATTTAGTTGAGGGTAAGGTCAAGGCGACTTCAAGCGTAGAAACGGGGAAATCCCTATTACTACGATTCAGTCATCCTCTCTCAATTATTGGAGATGTAGAACTAATCCGTCATGTACCTGTTCAATCACAAATAACAGCAATAACCAATTGTTTATGTATAGCATTACCATTTGACTATATTTATATGAATGAAATGAGTAATCCATTGTTTTTACAAGACCTATTGAAGGCTCTAAGCTACAAACTTCAAACAGGTACCACGGCTTCTCGAGTCAACCTACTTTCTTCGGTGGAAGATCGCTTTGCAAGTTATCTATTATCCACTACTACTCCTGATAATGAGTTTGGTTTAGAATTACAAACCGCAAATATTGGGGAAATTGCTGACTTACTGGGTACAACCCATAGGCATTTAAATCGGGTCATTCAACATTTAAGTGAGCGGGGAATAATCAACAAAAGCAAAAAGGCCATTCGAATATTAAATGAACAAGCATTAGAGAAAATGTCGAAGGGGATTCGATATGAATGAGCAATGAAAAAAGATGACCGAAATGATGGTCATCTTTTTTTCAAAGAGAGTAATTTAAACTTTCTTCACCATATGATCAAATTCCTCACCAATAATCATCCATGGCTCTGCATAAACAAATCCCATTTTTTCATAAAGATGACGAGCGCGATCCTTATGTTTTTCGACATTTAGGGATACTTTACGATAGCCATTTTCTATTGCTACGTTGTCTGCATACTTTAGCAAAGTGGTGCCAACACCATGACCACGAAATAGTGGGGCCGTGCAAATAGTATCGATATAGAATTCGTCTGTATGTGCCTCAACTTCTATGGTTTGAGTATCTGCATGTTTTGCTGCTAACCACTCTTCTAAATTTTGATCTAATGTTGGTGCTAAATCCCCGCTGTAGACTACCATTATTCCCGCGACATTTCCTTTGATTTCAGCTATATACGTATTTTTATAGGAATGACGATTATCCTCTTGCTTAAATAACATTTCTAATTCATTAAGGATAGCTTGGGGATCATCTTCTCCTGTAAGGCGGTTCGCAATTTCGCCAATAGCATCAACGATTAAAGGTGCCGCAAAGGGAGCGTCTGCCAATTGTGCAGGTCTTACAGTAATACTCATAATATCTATCTCCTTTAACAACTAGTATATCAAAGTGGAATATTTTTGCTAAAGAAGCTGATATGTTTTGACGAATTTATCCAAAAGTCAGTGTATTTCTTCGTATCTTATGATTTTTTACCTAAATTGTTACTTAATTTACTTTTGTGTTGTCAGACTTCATGGTAGGATAGATATAAGATATCTTGTGAAGGAGTTTCGACATGTTAGAGTCCAGTAAAGAATTCGTTCTCGTCTATGGGGATGCATTTGTTGATTTTATAGCCAATGATACAACTAATACATCGTTTACAAAGTTTTTGGGTGGGGCAACTGTCAATGTAGCTGCCGGTATTAGCCGAATAGGTGCTCCTGCTGCGCTAATCACGGTAACAGGAGATGATGAAACATCTGAGTTTGTTCGCAATGAACTAGATCACGAAGGTGTTATCATGAATTATGCTAAGATCATTCCAGAAAAGCGGGTAAGTGGTGTTCACGTTCATTTAACGGAAGAACGTGAACGTATTTTTACAAATTATATGGATGATACACCTGATCTTCAAGTAGAAACAATTCACTTGCAAGAAGAAGCTTTTAAACGTGCTTCAATCTTTAATTTTTGTTCAAATACTATGTTCCATCCAATTGCTTTAGAAACTACAAAGGCGGCGGTTGCATTAGCAAAAAAACACAATACGCTTATAGCAATGGATGCGAATATTCGTCCTTTAAGATGGGAAAGTCCAAAAGTTTGTCATGATACAATAGCAGCTTTCTTAAAAGATGCTGATTTATTGAAGTTAGCAGTTGAAGAAATGCTCTTTTTAACACAAACAAAAACAATGGAGGATGGAATTCAAGCACTAAAAGAGTTCGATATTCCATTAACTTTGATTACTGTAGGTGAAAATGGAGCATATGTTGTATTTAATAATGAAATAAAACATGTACCCTCTATTAAAATTAACTGTGTAGATACTACAGGTGCAGGTGATGCATTTATGGCCGGTGTACTTCGCCAAGTTCATCTACATGGTATGCCAAAGACAATAGATGAAGCGTATCATTACGTTCGTTTTGCTAACAAATTAGGTGCATATGCTGCCACAAAAGCAGGTGCTATTACAGCCATGCCACATTATGAAGAGATTAAAGAATTGCTTCATGAGGAGGATACATGTGGAAAAGAACTATCAGCAATTAGTTGATAATCGTATTTTCTTTGGGGGAGTAGCTGATGCACAAACAGCCATTGCAAACGAAAATATTGATGTAGTAATTGATTTACGATTGAAAGAACCTGAAAAAGTAGATTACAATCGAATTCATGCACCTATTGCAGATGAGGAAGAAAAAATTATTCCATCCATTTTGTATGCATTAAACGAAGTAATGAATGCGTACAACAATGACAAAAAAGTATTCTTTCATTGCGGAAGTGGGAGTGGCCGAGCGGGTACACTTGCAACGGCAACATTATTAGAAATTGGACAGGCAAAAACAGTTGAAGAGGCAGAACAAAAGGCAAAAGAAATCCGTTCCAAAGTTAATGTACGGGAACCAATGAAAAAAGCATTAAAACAAATTTTTGAATAAAATATATGGATGAGAAAAAGGAGTTATACTTAAAATAGTATAACTCCTTTTTCAATAATCTAAAATAAGGGGATTATGTCGATTTATGAGAATATTTCCTGGGGAATTATAGGGAATAATGCTGCTTGCTAAAATGGGTAATTATTCTGTTTTATCATTCTTTGTTGACTTATTTTCTTCTCGGGTACATATATACAAAGAGCCATCTGGTTGAAATTGTGCATAAAAGACTTCTTCAATATTTTCTATATCCTTTTTCTTGAGTTTTTTTATTAACCAATCATCTGTTAAATTTAATTCTTCCATTGAGCTTCGCACGATTTTCCCCTCAGCAACTACCTCAACTGGAATATGTGGTGGAATCGAGACATCCGCATTTACATTTTGCTTTGTAGCAGGTTGTTCAGCAGGTTTCAATAGGATACTGAGTTCTCCATTTGTTTCTAAGATTGCATAGTGTACGTCCTTAATTGAAAAAACGGATTTCTCACGCAACATCATTAGCAGATCATCCATATGGAGTTTGGATGTTTTCATCGCCTGAACGGAAATCTCTCCATTTTTGATAATAATTGTTGGGCTACCATCAATGAGAAACCTTAGCTTGGTGGACTTAAGTGCAATAAAACTTGCTAAAATGGTTAAGATTGACCACCATACCAATGAAACGAGACCATCCATAAATGGAGTTTCTTCCACTGAAGCGATTTGAGCAGCTGTTGAACCAATCGTAATGCCGGTAATATAGTGGAAATAAGTAAGTTGACTTAATTGTTTTTTACCGAGTAGACGCGCTAATAAGAGCAATACTATAAAAGAAAGTGTTGTTCTTAGCATCATCTCCCAAAAATTCAATTCAAAGAAGTTATCCATTGTTTTAATCACTCCTCTTTCTAAACACATGCTTAGTATGAACATTAAAAAAGAGGATATTCTCACCTTAAACATTATTAATTGTTGAAAAATTGTTATAATTGTAGCATCAAATTTATTTGAACATTCGAATATTAAGGAAGTGAGATCTTATTATGTCAACAACATTAGCAAGGACGAGTCTAGGAAATCCTATTTATCCTATTATGGTGGCAATCGGTATTTGTCACCTTTTTAATGATACGATGCAAGCTGTTGTACCTGCGATGTTTCCTATTTTAGAAAAGGGAATAGGCTTAACTTTTACTCAGCTTGGACTTATAACATTTGTTTTAAATATGACATCTTCTGTATTACAACCAGTTGTAGGTTTCTTTAGTGACCGCAATCCAAAGCCATACGCATTGCCATTAGGAATGAGTTGTACTTTTATAGGTCTTGCTGGGATTGCAGTTGCTTCGAATTATTGGTTGATTCTTTTATCAGTCATATTCTTAGGATTAGGATCTGCTATTTTCCACCCTGAAGGTTCCAAAGTTAGCTTTATGGCTGCAGGACCAAAACGTGGCTTATCACAATCTATTTATCAAGTGGGTGGTAATTCTGGACAAGCTTTAGCCCCACTTATAAGTGCCTTTGTGTTAGTACCATTTGGTCAAATTGGAGCAGCATGGTTTTTAATTGTTGCAGCTGCCGGAATTCTGCTAACTTCACGGATATCGTCTTGGTATAAAGAACAATTAGAAGAGGAACGTGTAACGAAAAAGAAAAAGGTATTGGTTTCTAATTTACCTGTCTTAACGAAGAAGCAAGTTGGTATTGCCATTGGTCTATTAATGGCTGTAATTTTTATTCGTTCCTTTTACGTTACAAACATGACAAACTTTTATATTTTTTACTTAATGGATAAGTATCATTTAACTATTCAGAATGGGCAATTATTCATCTTTATCTTCCTTGCAGTTGGTGCGGTTGGAACGTTTTTTGGTGGTCCAATGGCCGATCGGATAGGCAGGAAAAATGTAATTTTGTTATCATTTTTAGTCCCATTGCCATTTGCTCTTTTACTACCATATGTTCCGCTATGGTTAGTTATAGTCTTCCTTACTGTGATAGGATTTTTCATTATGTTAAGTTTTTCTGTTACAGTAATTTATGCACAAGAGTTAGTGCCTAGCAAAGTTGGCACAATGGCAGGTCTAACAGTTGGACTTGCCTTTGGTATGGGAGCGATTGGTTCAGTAGTTATTGGTATGTTAATGGACCATTATGGTGTTTTTGATACTATGGTTTTCATATCTGTACTGCCTATATTTGCTTTTGTCGCATTTTGGCTCCCAGCAGATCACAAAGCAAAAGCATGATTTTTAGAAAACCTTCGATGAATTAAGGAATCTTTTTTATCGAATCTTTTTTCATTAATCGATAAATGAACTAATGCTTAATAAAGATTGATTAGGAAATATGGTTTAGAAAGTTAATACTCCAAAATATTGTTGAAGCTGAATGGATCTGCCACTCCATTATAAGTAGACGATAGAAGGGGATGGTTTCAATTGAAAATAATCTTAGAATTTATTCGCATTATGGTAATATTCCTTATACTTGGTGGTTTAATGGGTGCCTTTGTAAAGTTAGTATATTCTAGTTTTGGAATAAATGTAGATAATACCATAGGTACCTGGTTAGTTGGATTATCAATTCTTGTGATGCTTTTTGTATTGTATAGAAACAAACTCCAATTTTCTGGGTTTTACAATGGATCAGGAAGGGTGAAGCTTTCAAAAAGACTTAGAAATTCTCTAATTTTCTGTTCAGTAATCATGTTATTTTTAGCCCCCTTCTTTCACTAATAGATGTGTTTAATTTTAACAAGAATGGAGGAAACTCTGATTAACGGGGTTTCCTCTTTTTTTTTCAATGATTAACAAAAGCTTAACCAAGATTAAATGAACATTAAACAATTAGAGGAATAGCTTAAACAAAATACTGTTGGAAATCAGTGCTCCAAGAAATTGACTATGTACAAAAAGTGTTTTGATTGACAAGTTTTGAATAAAGGATGCATAGGATAAGCAGTATGAACAATTTGGAAGGTGGAATCCTTGTGTATTATCAAATTCCTCATCAAGTACCAAGTAATCAGATACGTGTCATCACAGTAACTGGCACCGGAAAGATTGATGTTGCGCCGAACTATGCTCAAGTCCAAGTGGAAGTTATTACTCAAGGGGATGATGTAAAGACGGCAGGGCAACAAAATGCTGCTACGATGAACCGTGTCATCCAAGCACTACTATCTCTTGGGATTTCTCGAGAGGATATTCAAACAGCACTTTATAATATTGCACCAAAATATGACTACATCGATGGGAAACAAGTTTTTAGGGGATATGAAGTCACTAATGCCGTAACAGTAAAGATAAGAGATATTAACCAGGTTGGAAATGTCCTTGATACGGCAGTAAAAAATGGGGCAAATAGTGTTTCTAGCATACAATTTAAAATTGATCATGAAGATCGTTATTATAACCAAGCCTTGTCCCTTGCATTGCGTGATGCACAGATAAAAGCAAAGACAATTACAGAGACTATGCATTTACATATTCCTCCGCATCCAATTGAAATTGTAGAAGAAAGTAATGCTCAACCTCCAATCGTCTATAAATCAGCAAGTTTAGCGACCCAAAACTTTGGAACACCAATCGAGCAAGGAACTATGACTATTAGTGCAAACTTAAGAGTGAAATTTCAATTTTAGTTTGATGAATGCTTATAACACCCTTATAACAACAATTTTAACCAATGTGTTCTATAATTTTTTTCTGTTGATTACACTAAAGTATAGGACAGACTAAACAAGGTGGAGATGACATGGCAAAAAGACTAGGCATTGTAGCGCTATTGTTATTTAGCGTTTATGCTGTAGGAATGTACTTTTATATTTTTCAAAGTAGTAGTGGAGAAATACCTGCTGCTTTGAAGGGAACGGTAGCAGATCCAGCTGTATTCATGTCCCAACATGAATTACTTCTAAGTGGCGAATATTCGAAAATAAGAAATTACCTTTTCTTTGTAGCAACACCTTTTGAATGGCTTTTATACCTCTTTATCTTATTAGCTGGCGTTTCTCGATTATTTGAAAAATGGTCTATTTCACGAGCTAAATCAACTCTTTTCCAAACGATGATTTATGTATTTTGGCTTTCATTACTGATGTATATCGTATTATGGCCATTAGATTTTTACAGATATCATTTAAGCAAGGATTATGGCATTAGCACGCAAGCTTTTTCTTCTTGGTTTAAAGATGGGCTGATTGATTTTGGTGTTAATTTTGTCACATCTGTATTAGTCATGTCAGTGATTTATTGGTTAATCAGAAAAAGCACGAAGAAATGGTGGCTATATGCATGGCTTTTATCTATTCCTTTTTCTATCTTTGTTATGTATATTCAACCGGTTGTAATTGATCCCTTATATAATGATTTCTACCCATTACAAAATAAAGAATTAGAAACTAAAATCCTCGCCTTAGCAGAGCAAGCTAATATACCAGCAGACCATGTATATGAAGTGAATATGGCAGAAAAGACTAATGCATTGAATGCCTATGTAACAGGGGTAGGAAGTAATTCTCGAATTGTTTTATGGGATACAACGTTAAATCGTTTAACAGATAGAGAAATACTTTTCATCATGGCACATGAGATGGCACATTATGTAGAAAAGCATATTTATATCGGCATCGCTTGCTATTTAGTATTATCATTTGTCGGATTGTGGCTTACTGCAAAAATAATGAATTGGATTATAGCGCGCTTTGGAAGTAGATTGAAAATCAATAAATTAGGGAATATGCATTCAATGCCACTATTTTTACTTGTCACTTCTTTTCTTCTATTTGCATCAAGTCCATTGTCTAATTATATTTCTAGATACCAAGAAAGTAGAGCAGATAACTATGCCATTAACTTAACCGGAGATCATACAGCAGCTGTTACTTCATTCCAAAAGTTGACGAAGGCTGGGCTAAGTGAAGTAAATCCGCCATTACTTGTGAAATGGTTCCGATATACACACCCACCTATGTTAGAAAGAATATATAAGGTATATGAGCAAAATCCAGATATAGAGCAAGAAAAGAAAGAAGAACGAAAGAAAAATAAATAGATAAATAAAAGGCTGTTCAGGAGGTATATGATTCTCTTGAACAGCCTTTTTGTATGGCATGCATTCTTCATTCAGGTAGTTCTGATGGTTTTGTAACGACATTATCAGAAATCTGTACTTCGTGCATTTTATTTTTGTGCATAAATTTGAAAATACCATTATCAAAATCTGTTCCAATTTCTTTGAAGAAAATGCCTGAATGATAAAATTCCTTAGGACAAGTGAAAGAGACCTTGTAGTCCTTAGCTTCCTGTACTAAATAAGCCCTTACGCCTTTTTCATAAATTGTATCTTTGTTTTGGACAAAGCGTTCAACAGAAACAACATGCATATCCACAAAAGGGAGTTCTTTTAAGAGTAAGTTCATAAAAGAACCTTTAGTGATTTCTTCCCAACGACTTTGTGCGGTTTGGCCGATAATTACTTGTGTAATATTAAGGTGATTAGCAACCTCTGCAATAACATGTTGAATTGGTTTATTCTCACGATCTCGAATGATAAATTCCTCGACATTATATTCTTCACAAAGCTCTTTCCAACGTTCGATGTATTCTAACTTTTCAGCGTCCAGCTCCGCGTATGGAAGCGAATCTACGGTAAGAATATAAAGTGGGCAATCAAGCATTTTTGCAATTTTATGTCCCCTGTTTATCAATCGCTCTCCATTCGGACCATAATATACACATACCAAAATCCTTTCATCCATACGACCGTGTAAATGTTTCACGCTCTATTCCACCTTCTTTTCAACAATTTTATGACTATTTTTTATAGATTGATAAGAAAATATAAGTTTTTAGGCACTTAAAAATAGGATTGTAGAGATAATCATGTATAATTTTATTAGATAATTAAATTTTCTAAATTTTAAATTTAATTATATTATTAGTACATTACTAGATTAATACTGTTATTGATTAGAAAAAAATCCACAATTTATAATCCCCATTTTTCATTTATTTCTATTTGGCTCCTTATTATGATGGCACTTTAACAGTAAGTCAAGTACCATAATTTATAAAAAATACCAATTAAACATTTACGTAAAGGAGGAAGGTTTTTGACACTATTGACAATTAATTTAGCAATCTTACTGCCATTCGCTATGGCAATTATAGTGCCGATAATGTATAAGCGGCTTAATAAAATACATATTGGCTGGTTAGCTTTAATGGTCCCACTCGTTGTATTCACTATGCTAGTCAGGCTTATTCCAAGCATAGCGACAGGACATACTTATACCCATACTTATCGATGGATTCCGTCTTTAGATATTAATTTTACAACGTATTTAGACGGCCTTAGCATGATTTTTGGTCTATTGATATCAGGTATAGGTAGTTTGGTTATTTTATACTCTATATTTTATTTATCTACTAAAGAAACTCTTCATCAATTTTACTGTTATTTACTTCTCTTTATGGGCGCAATGTTAGGTGTTGTATTTTCAGATAACCTGATGGTGCTTTACGTATTTTGGGAATTAACAAGTGTTTCCTCGTTTTTATTAATCGCTTATTGGCATCACAGAAAAGCATCCAGAGCGGGTGCACAAAAATCAATGCTCATTACTGTATTTGGTGGAGTATCAATGTTAGTAGGTTTTATCATGTTGCATATAATGACGGGGTCTTATAGTGTGCATGAAATCATTCATAACTTGAACAGTCTATCTAATCACCCATTATTTACCTCAGCAATGCTATTAATCCTTTTAGGTGCATTTACAAAATCTGCGCAGTTTCCATTTCATATATGGTTGCCAGATGCAATGGAAGCGCCAACCCCTGTTAGTGCGTATTTGCACTCGGCAACTATGGTGAAAGCGGGAATTTACCTTGTTGCACGTTTATCACCAATCTTCGGAGGCAATATGTTATGGTTTTGGCTTTTGACAATCGTCGGCTTTATCACGCTTATATGGGGGTCTTTTAATGCGGTGAAGCAAACAGATTTAAAAGCATTACTCGCATTTTCAACGGTAAGTCAACTCGGATTAATCATAAGTTTATTTGGGATGGGATCTGTTGCGTATGAATTAGATTATGGAGAAGATACAGTTATCTACACACAAGCTACATTTGCCGCATTGTTTCATTTAGTCAACCATTCGACTTTCAAAGGGGCACTTTTCATGATGGTCGGCATTATAGATCATGAAGTAGGAACAAGAGATATTCGCCGTTTAAGTGGTTTAATGTCTATTATGCCTTTCACATTTTCGATTGCAGTAATAGGTAGTTTATCGATGGCAGGTATGCCTCCATTTAACGGTTTCTTGAGCAAAGAAATGTTTTTTGCAGCAGCTCTTCAAATAAAAGACTTGGAGCTATTTTCTATACATTATGTAGGAATTTTATTCCCAATTATCGCTTGGATAGCAAGTGTGTTTACGTTTATCTATTGCATGATTATTATTTTCAAAGCTTTCTTAGGAAAAGCTTTTATACAAAAAGTAGACCGCTCTGTCCATGAAGCGCCTTTTTCAATGCTTGTAGCTCCATTTATTCTTTGCATGATTGTGGTTGGTGTTTTTTTCTTTCCAAACTTATTGGGACAATATATTTTGAAGCCAGCAATGACTAGCATTTATCCGAACCTTGCAAAACCAGAAATATTATCTCCTGAAATACATGCTTGGCATGGATTAAATGGGGAGTTGTTGATGACAGTGGCTGTGTTGTTTATTGGAATTATACTTTATCGGTTACTTGAAAATTGGAAAGACGTCTATCGGTTATTTCCATCTGGTTGGTCATTAAATGAACTTTACATGAAAACGCTATCGGGATCTGAACATATTGGATATAAATTGACAACTAGTTATATGACAGGTTCACTACGTCATTATACGATTTATATTTATAGTTTCTTTATCCTCTCAATTGGTGGCTTTTTTTTCGCTAATGATGTATTTCATTTTAGCCTTGACCATAATGCGCAGGTAGCTTGGTATGAGTTAGTTTTACTAGTGGTAATGTGTGCGGCAGCTGTATCTATGCTCGTAGTAAAATCACGCATTACCGCTATTATTTTAAACGGCGTATTAGGATTTGGTGTGACGATCTTTTTTGTGTTATTCAGAGCTCCAGACTTAGCATTAACACAACTTGTTGTTGAGACTGTGACAACCGCTTTATTTTTACTATGCTTTTACTATTTACCAGAATGGAGGAAAGAAAAAACTTCGAAGATTACTAAAGTTTCCAATGCTATTATTTCACTTGCGATTGGAATGATAGTTGTTGTTATTTCGCTTACAGTACTCGATTATGATCAATTTGAAAGGATTTCTATATACTTCGAGAATGCTTACGAATTAGCAGGTGGAGCTAATATTGTAAACACTATTTTAGGAGATTTCCGTGGGTTCGATACAATGCTAGAAGTGGTAGTCCTCTTTATCGCTGGACTTAATGTATACACATTAATCAAGTTTAAGGTGAAAAAAAGGGGGACTGATTTTGAAGGTTAACGAGGTCATTTTAAAAACTGTTACAAAAATCGTTGTATTTATCATTTTAACGATGGCAGTATATCTCTTCTTCTCCGGACATTATTCACCAGGAGGTGGATTTATCGGAGGTTTGGTGTTAGCTTCTGCTATTGTATTACTTTATCTAGTCTTTGATATAGAGACAGTTCATCAAGGTATGCCGATTGATTTTAAGATGATAGCTGCAATTGGTGTAATGCTTGCAACAGGTACAGGCTTTGCATCTGTTTTGTTTGGAGTGGACTTTTTGACGCAAACAGCAGTAACAGTATATTTTCCGTTGATTGGCGAAAAGGAATTAGCAAGCGTTGTATTATTTGAAGCAGGTGTAGCAATGACAGTGGTTGGCGTTGTTGTCACAATAATTTTAAGTATTAGTGAAGGAGGTGAGTAGCATTTGGAGACATTTATTATTTTGTTAAGTGGTTTGCTTGTATCAATCGCTACTTACTTAATTCTTTCAAGGAATATGATTCGAGTGATAGTAGGAACAGCTGTTTTATCGCATGCGGTACATCTATTGATCCTAACTATGGCAGGTTTGAAAAAAGGAAATGTGCCTCTTTTAAAGGAAGCAATTGGACCTTATACGGATGCGCTTCCGCAAGCATTAATATTAACTGCTATTGTTATTAGCTTTGCTGTAACTGCTTTTGTTTTAGTTCTTGCCTTTAGAATTTATCAAACAAACAAAGCGGATGACTTTGAAAGTTTGAGGGGGCAAGAATATGAATAATTTAATCGTGATGCCATTGGTTTTGCCCATCATGATGGGCATCGTCCTGGTGTTTTTTAGAAAACATATTCAATTACAAAGAGTTCTCAGTTTGTTAACGATGGTAGCTTTGATTGTGATAAGCATTGTCTTGCTACAAAAAATTCAAACAACTGGCATTATGCGTGTAGATTTAGGGGGATGGTTACCCCCGTATGGCATTTCATTTGTTGCAGATTCTTTTGCAGTTTTGCTTATATTAGTTGGGAATACAGTGGCAATGATTTGTTTATTTTATGCTTTTTCATCAATTGGTGATCAGCATGAGAAAATGTACTTTTACCCATTTTACTTGTTATTAGTTTCAGGAGTGAATGGTTCGTTTTTAACAGGGGACATTTTCAATCTTTTCGTTTGTTTTGAAGTAATGTTACTCGCTTCATATGCATTAATCACACTTGGGGGAGATAAAGTTCAACTTAGAGAATCCTTAAAATACGTACTGATCAATGTACTCGCTTCCTGGTTTTTCCTTGTAGCTCTCGCTTATTTATATGGAGCTTTAGGTACTCTTAATATGGCTCATCTATCTGTCCGGGTTGCGCAAGTAGGGCAAGATTCTCTTCTTACAACCATTGCTCTATTATTTTTGCTTGTTTTTGCATTAAAAGCAGGGTTGTTACTATTTTTCTGGTTGCCTGGTTCTTATAGTGCCCCTCCAACGGCAGTAGCTGCACTATTTGGTGCATTATTAACAAAAGTCGGGATTTATGCTCTTATTCGAATTTTCACTTTGGTCTTTTATCATCAACCTGAAGTAACTCATGTATTAATTGAAAGTATGGCTGTTGTTACAGTATTAGCGGGATGCCTTGGCGCGATTGCCTATAAGGATTTACGCCAAATTGTTGCATACAATGTTGTCATTGGTGTTGGCTTTGTTCTAATGGGACTTGGAGCAGCAACAGAGGCTTCCTTGCAAGGTTCAATCTATTATTTAATGCACGACATGATTGCAAAAGCAATGCTCTTCCTGGTTGTAGGTACAATGATTTCTTTAACAGGGAAAGGGAAGTTTGATCGAATAAGTGGGATGATCAGACATTACCCGTTATTCGGTTGGCTGTTTTTTGTGGTTATGTTAGCTCTTGCTGGATTCCCACCTTTAAGCGGATTTGTTGGCAAAATTCTTATTGGGCAAGGGCTTATTGAAACAAAATCTTATATTTTACTAGCGATTGCCTTTTTCTCAAGTGTGGTTGTGCTCTATTCCTTGTTACGGGTTTTTTTACAAGCCGTATTTGGAGAAACATCAGTTAGGATTGGTGATGAAAAACCGCTACCTAAAGGTCAATTAGTACCAATCATTTTACTAGCAAGTTGCACTATTTCCTTAGGAATTGGAACAGAGGGAATTTCTAACTTTGTAGAAGATGCCGCAATGACATTGAGTAATCCAGAAATTTATATACAAGCCGTATTAGAGAAATAACTGGGAGGAGGCTTATAGTGCCAGCACAGTTTTTATTGAATCTATTTATCGCTGTACTTTGGATGCTTCTGAAAGATGAAAATGAAGCGTATTTTACAACATTTTTCACAGGATTTTTAATTGGAGTCGGGATTTTATATGCTATGCATCGATTTTTTGGTATGCAATTTTATTTAAAGAGAATATTCTCCGTAGTGAAGTTATTTTCCATTTTTATTTGGGAATTGATCCTATCAAGCGTGCTTGTTTTACGGCAAATTTGCAGTCCAAAGCTTAAGATAACACCAGGGATTTTTGCATATGAGACGGCATTGCAAAGTGAAGGTGAAGTTACAACGCTTGCCATTTTATTAACATTGACACCGGGTTCTGTCGTAATGGAGGTTTCGCCAAATGGTAAAGTGTTTTATATTCATGCAATGGACATTGAAAAGTCTAAGGAGGATGTGCTGCGTTCAATTGGAAACTTCGAAAAAGTAATTATGGAGGTGACGCGAAAATGACTGAAAAGATATTAATCGTATCATTAGTTTTATTTTCTATAACAATTGCAGTTGCACTTTTTCGAATTATACGAGGTCCTTCTATGCCTGATCGTGTAGTAGGACTTGATATGATAGGTGTCAATCTATTATCCATGATCGCAATTATTTCCATTTTGTTGGAGACAAAGGCTTTTTTAGAAGTAATTTTAATATTAGGAATCCTATCATTTATTGGTACCATTGCCTATTCAAAGTATTTAGAAAGGGGGAAGATTATTGAACGCAAATCCAATTCTTGAGTGGACAGGAGTAATAATGATATTTATAGGTAGTTTAATGAGTGTTGTAAGTGCCTTTGGTATCATTCGGTTACCTGATGTCTATACTCGTTCACATGCAGCAACGAAAAGCTCCACATTAGCAGTAATGTTGTCATTGCTCGGAGCGTTTTTATACTTTTGGGCACATGATGGATTCTTTAGTATCCGGATTTTACTAGGCATTCTCTTTGTCTTTTTAACTGCACCAGTTGCAGGGCATCTTATCTGTAGAGCTGCATTTCGCTCAGGCGTAAAGCTATCAAATCAATCTGGCGAAAATGCACTACACCCTGTGTTGTTTTCTGGAGAAGTAGAAGAAAATAAGTCATCTTATCCAGAACAAGCTGGATAGGATGGCTTTATTAATCTTTTTTGGAAAAATATTTTGTGATTGATTAGAGGATGTTACAATAATGATTAGAAAAAAGGTGGAAGGGGAAATGCTATATGAAGCTCGCTGTTTTCGGTGCAACAGGTAGAGTTGGTAGCGAAATTGTCCGCTTGGCATTACAAGATGGTCATGATGTTTTTGCACTTGTTCGAACACCCCAAAAATTAAAATTGCAAAACCATTTAACAATTCAACAAGGTAATGTTTTTAAAAAAGAAGATATTGAAAAGACAATGATTGGAGCAGACGCATGTCTATGTGCACTAGGAACTGATCGTACCACCACTTTATCTGAAGGGATTCCACATATTATTTCCTCAATGAAGAAACATCATATAAAAAGAATCGTCACTATAGGCACTGCAGGAATTTTAGATAGTCGTATGGAACCTGGAAAATTACGTTTTCAGTCCAATGAATCAAAACAAAGGTTAACATTTGCAGCAGAAGAACATGCAAAAGTGTATAAAATGCTTGTGCAATCCAATTTAGATTGGACGATTATTTGTCCAACCTACTTACCGGATGGCGCAGCAACTGGAGAGTATCGCGTAGAAATTAATAAACTACCTCTTAATGGGGAGAAAATATCAGTAGGAGATACTGCTGAATTTGCATATCATGAATGTTTTAAACAGCAGTTTTTGCGTATTAGGGTAGGGATTGCCTACTAAATGATGGAAAGCAGATGGGGAATGAGGATAACATGAAAAAAAGTCATAAAGCTTTAATGGTTGCTCTATCTTTAGGTTTTGCTTTAGTGAAATACTCCAAAAACAAAAACGGTAAAATGACATTAATAAATGCTGTTCACCAACAAAATTTACCTGCAGTGAAAATGTCAATAAGTGGCGGCGCAGATTTAGATCAACAAAACGAACGTGGAAGAACGCCACTCATGATTGCTACATATAACAATGATTTAGATATCGCAAGAATCCTTATTGAGACAGGTGCTGATGTCAACATTCAGGATGATATGCAGAATAATCCATTTTTATATGCTGCAGCAGAAGGTTATTTAGAAATTTTACAATTAACTACAAAAGCTGGAGTTGACCCAACGATTATCGATCGTAATGGAAACACGGCCTTAATACCAGCAGCAGAACATGGCAATGTCAAAGTGTTGCAATGGTTATTAGATGAGACTCAAATAGATGTAAATCATATTAATAATTTAGGTTGGACAGCATTGCTTGAAGCAATCATCTTGGGAGATGGCAGCAAAAAGTATCAAGAATGCGTGAAATTATTATTACAGAACAAAGCAAATCCGAACATTGCTGACAAAGATGGAGTTACACCAGTTGAGCATGCCGAAAAACTTGGATATAAAGAAATCGAAGCATTATTAAAGAAATATGTATACTAATTTTGCGAAGCTCACCCTTTAATAGGTGAGTTTTGTTTTTATAGTCTAAAAAAGTTTCAAAAAGCTGAAAAAGCGAAAAAACGATAAGAAATGTTCATAAACTAAAGAAATGGTGAAAAAATTCTCTAGTTACCTATAGAAATTATGATAGAATCTAAATAATTACTTTTATATAAGGTTTGGACTGGAATTTTACAAAAGGGGGTCCTTTGATAGGACATGAGGGAACAAGAGAATTGGCCTTTACCAACTGTGTCGTTTGAAACGCATGATACTCAAAATGGCCAAAAAAACAACCAGAATTTATTAAATCTTGAAAAAATTGAAGCCATAAAGGAGCAATATAAACAAGATGCCAAAAAGAGAATGCATCAACACTTTTCAGCTGATAAGAGAATGAAAGTACAGGCGTTATCAAAGGAAGAGATTGAGACAAATGGATTGCCCAAAGAAATATTCTGGAAGATGGTTGAATTTAATGTTAGTGCAAGAGGTGGCGTATCATTTGAGCGAATATCTGCTATAGGGGAACATATTAATTTTTTAGCATCAGAATATAGTACCTATAAAGCCCGTATAAATCGGGACTTTGAAGGTGAAGAAAGAGAACAACAGCTTAGAAAATTACATGATATTTTAGGTCGAGGCTTTGAACGCCTTTCAAATGCATATGTTGATACAGTTGGCACTTTTTTTGAACGAAATGAAATCACAGGTGAAAAAGAGGTAATGCGTAAGTCAATTGCAGAACTATATCACCGTAAAATACAACAGTATGAGCAATTTATAAGTATCTATCCTGATTATGCTAATGTTAAAGGAAAAAGGGATGAATGGCTTGAAAGAGATTCCTATTTTATGGGGGATATCTTACGCTTAGTTGTATCAAGTGTCTATTCACAATGTATTATTCTTCCCAAGAATGTATATTCTGCACAAGACTTAGCTGCTGCTGGTGCTTTCTATCAATCAGCTCATCGATATTTAATCAACCAAAAGTCTACAGCGATTAGTGAAGAACAATTAGGCGTAGAACTCGGGTTTTTAGGGATGAAATTAGAAGTCTTGTTAAGTAAAAGGGAATTATCTAAAGGATTAAAAGATAAGTTAAGTAAAGTTTATCAATCGTTTACTACTTATAAAATCGAAGATATCAATAAACGCCAAGAAGAGTCAAAATACTATCCTTATACCCGTTCTAATGAAAAATACGGCAAATTAGATGAGACTGTTGTTCTGCATTGGGCGAAGATTATGAGAAGATGTGTAAGAGAAGAGCACATTGAAACGGTTTTTTTAGAGGTGATATCAGATGCATTCACTGAATTTCGGAAAAAGGTGGAGGCTGGCAGTCCACTTGAACGTTATCAAGAGCAAAATGATTGGGACGAGTTTTATGATAATGCAGAATCCATTACTTATCCTGCAGGAAAACCAGATGTCTTCCATTTTAATACGATGATTGAGGATTGGAATGCCTTTGTCGAAAAAATAGCACTTCAACCCTCTATGATTTTCTCTGCTAGCGATTGGTTCGCATGATATTCAGAATAGATTGAATCGTTGCAATTAGTTACTTTAGAGGGAAAAGTAGAGGAGAATATTCAAATAAAAAGGCGTGTTTTGATAATAATTTCAAAACACGCTTTTTCACTTTTACATTAATACTTTCGTCATCTGTTCAAGCAGTTGTTCAGCAGAAATTGTTGCTTCGCCACCACCTTGGACAAAGGTATCATTCCCGCCACCTTTACCATGTATTACTGGTAAAATAGTGTTTGCGATTTCCTTCATGCTTCCTACTTGCGCGGCAGTTCCTTTTGCAGCAACAAATTGTAATTTATCTGCTTGTTCCGATACGAATAATGCAGTGCTTTTTTCATTCTCTGAAACAATAGCACGCGCTAATTGTTGTATCTCTTGTACAGAGCGAGAAGTATAGGTGTTACTAATAAGATGGTCACCTGTTTTCTGTAACAATTCTTTTGCTTCAAAGGTTAATAATTCGTTTTTTGCATCAGCTAAAGCTTTTTCAAGTGCCTTTTGTGTATTTAAAAGTTTTGTCACAGCTTGTGCTGTATCTTCTTCAGGAACATTTGCGAGACGTGCTGTTTCAGATAATTCCTTTTTGCGCCAGTGTAATTCGTGAAGAACACGACCTCCACATACAAAATGCACACGTGTTTTCTTTTTTTGTTTTTCAGTCCCAAGAATTTTAATGCCTTGAACTTGTCCAGTTGAAGTAGGATGAGTACCTCCACACCCGTTGTAATCATAATCTGGAATGATTACAAGGCGAATCTCTCCCGTAACAGAGACAGCTTTTCGGAGTGAATAATTCGCAAGCTCTTCTTCTGCGACCCATTTTGTTTCGATTGGGCGATTTTCTAAAATAATGTCGTTCGCTCTTTTCTCTGCATCAGCCAGTTCCTCATCGGAAAGTTTTGCTGCATCAATATCGATTGTTACTGTTTCAGTCCCCAGATGGAAGCTCACTGTTGGGTAATTGAACAACTCTACAAATGCAGCAGTTAAAATATGCTGACCAGCATGTTGTTGCATATGATCGAAGCGCCGTTGCCAATCTAGTACACCATGTACTTTTGTAGCATTTGGTAAAAACCCAGTTACATAATGTCGAATTTCACCATCAACTTTCTCCACGTCGATTATTTCTACATCATTTAATGTTCCTGTATCATAAGGTTGCCCTCCACCGGTTGGATAAAAGGCTGTATTATCTAAAACAATAAATTTTCGGCCGTCATGATCTACCTCTTGTTTTAGAATTGTCGCATCAAATTCTTTCATCATAACATCTTGATAATAGAAAAGTTCCTGCATTTTTACTTCACTCCTTAGTAGTTACGCTTTTTAGGATTGTTGAATTAGGTCTTGATAAGAAAATCATTAAAAAGTGTTTAATGTGCTTTTCTTTTGCAAATAAATTAATAGTATCCATTTATAGCATTACCATAAAACTTTACTAATTGCCATTTTCCTATATTATAAAATAATGAAAGATACAAAAGGAGCGATTTTTTTTGGATATTTTAGCATATACAATGGAGGAAATTTTAGATCCAACCAACATTATTGAAGGAGAACGCTTCGAATTTCTATTGGATATCGAAGTAGATGAAGAGGACGAACTTTATACAGAGGGCGGTCTTGAAATTCGAGCAATCGTAGCTAAAAAGGAAGATGAGATTTCTTTGGCTAATTATTTTATTACTTCAAAAGCAGAAGAAAAGTTATTAGATTTTGCATTAGAAGAGGATGAAGAAGAACTGATTTTATCTTTTTGCAAAGAACATATCGCTACAGGGGAATAACTATACGCTTGTAAAATGCTTTTAATAGGAATAGGACATTCGGGAATGCTAATTTAAAGGACTCCTGGATGTCTTTTTTACTTAGTCAAAACTTAGAGAAACGAATGCTTATACACAACAAAAAAGAAGATGGCTGCAAAATCCTCCTAAATATTCACAAAAATTAAGTTTGATGCTAGTATAAAAATAATTCTCTTACAAGGAGGAATCGAAATGGGCGCATTATTTAATAATGCATACTCTAGAGCAAAAAACTTTGGTGCCTAAGAATACTCCATTAAAGTTTTTAAAAAATGCTTGTCTAAATCTATTTTTTATAAAGCTAAAACTTGGATCATTTCTTTAGGCATAACCTGAATTACCAGCCTAAATAATTGGAGTGATTTCAAATGGAAAGACAAACAATTCAACCGTTTTTATCAGTAGCAAACTATCACCTTATCGAACAACAAATGAATAAAATTATAAATGCCTTTACTACAACGAAAGATCGTAATGTGATACTTGCTGTTAAAGGATTAGCGGAAACAGAAATTGAACAAAATATCCAGCCTTCCGATGATCAATTGGATATAATTTCACAATTATACAGTATTACAGATCATGTGCAAGGTGATTTATATTTAGAAAGCTTGAAACCTTATGTTATTCCCTTCAAAGAAGTAACTGAAAGTAATTTAAAAAATCTTTTCAAAAAGGAAAAGAAATTAAAATTGCCTAATTTAGAAAGTATTGACCTACAACATACGTGTTATCTCACGTGGGATGATATTAGTACCCATAGAAAATATGTTGTATTCGAGCAACAGGGCAAACTAAAATCGATAAAAGGCCAAATCGATGCAAATTCAATTAAAGGGATTTGTGCAGTATGTAACCATCATTCAAATGTTAGCCTCTTTACAACAACCAAAAAAGGGAAAACGATGGATACCTTTACAAAGCACAGTAATTATATTTGTACCGATGGGCAAAGTTGTAATCGGAATGTTACTGATCACATGAGAGTCAGTGATTTTTTTGAGCGTGTAACTCAATAAGTATGATTGATAATAATGATTGAAATAGATTAGTATAAGAGAAAAAGCTCATGAATAAACAAAATGTTTTTCATGAGCTATTTTTTGTCTTTGAACTAAAATTATGAAATTTTCAACTCTAATTTCCTTGCAACAATGGATAAAGCAAAGTTAACAACCCAGTACATCAATGCAGCTAATAAGAAAATGGGAATAATAAAGTTTACATTTTGTGCGTTAATTACTTGAGCATTGTGCATTAATTCTGGGAGGGCGATGACAACTGCAAGGGATGTATCTTTTAAAAGTGAGATAAATTGGCTAACAATCGGTGGGATCATTCTTCGTAATGCTTGTGGCAGAATGATATGCCATAATGTTTGTATATATGTTAAGCCTGATGAACGTCCAGCTTCAATTTGACCCTTATCAATGGAGTTTAAACCACTTCGAATAATTTCTGATATCATGGCTGCTTCGAATATAGTTAAGGCTATAATAGCTGCCATTTCAATACTCATCTCGATCCCAATTTCTGGCAGTGCGAAGAAAGTAAAGAAGATGATTAACAGTAATGGCAAGTTTCGAATAACCTCAACAATAAGTGCTAGTACTTTAGAAAGAACAGGGATTTTGGTATAGCGAATAATACCAACCAATGCAGCTATAATAAAACTTGCAATAATAGAAATAACCGCTATTTTCAAAGTGATAAGAAAACCATCAAGCAAAAACTTTAAATGATCTTGTGAATAAGCCCCAGCAAAATCCATGACTAGACCCTCCTTTAATTACTCTTTGCTAGGCGTTTTTCTAAATAGTTAACACCGGTGCTAAGAGGTATAGTTAGAACTAAATAAAATATGGCAACGAAGATATACACATCAAATGTAACGAATGTACGTGTAGAGATTAAATCAGCTTGATACATCAAGTCTCCCGCTGCTAATATGGTTAAGATAGATGAGTTTTTAACGAGATTTATAAATTGGTTTCCAAGTGGCGGAATGACGATTTTAATAGCTTGTGGTAAAACGACAAGACGCATTGTTTGAATGTATGTTAAACCAGAGGATCTAGCCGCCTCTGTTTGGCCTTTTGGAATTGATAATATTCCAGCACGTACTGCTTCTGCGATGAAAGCAGATGTATAAATAATAAGTGCTAACGTACCCGCTTTAAAACCGTCTAATTGTATACCAATTGTAGGTAGGCCTGTGAATAAGAAGAACGCAATAATCAATAATGGGATGTTACGAAAAAACTCAA
The DNA here is from genome assembly GCF_053847205.1 of Rummeliibacillus sp. JY-2-4R. Classification (NCBI taxonomy): domain Bacteria; kingdom Bacillati; phylum Bacillota; class Bacilli; order Caryophanales; family Caryophanaceae; genus Rummeliibacillus; species Rummeliibacillus sp. JY-2-4R. The sequence goes on from NZ_CM132623.1 coordinate 134,192, forward strand.
CATAAATTGTTCCAATCCAATTTAATGGTTTAAATGGGGCGATTCGGAATATAGCTAAGATTGTACCGAAAATAAAACTACCTACTAGCCCAATTAAACTTATATAAATGGTATTGATAAAACCTTCTATGTACATATCCCAGTTCTCTGTCAAAATTGAAAAGTCCAGCATAATTGATCACCCCTTACTACGATTTAGTGTGCAATAGAGAAAGAAACGGACAGTATTTACCTAATATCTAATTCTATCCATTAGAATAGGTGAGACTGCCCGTTAAAATTACATCAAGCTCACTTCATAACTGTGAAAGGAATTAGTTGCTTGTTTTAATCCACTTTTTGTAAAGTTCATCATATTTGCCGTTGTCATGAAGTTCCTTTAAAGCATCATTGATTGCTTGAACTAATTCTGGACTATCTTTTTTCACAGCAATTCCATAGGGCTCGTCTGTGAAGAGGTCACCAACAACTTGATAATTTGGATCTTCATCCACCATGCCGTATAGAATAGCGTTATCAGTTGTTAAAGTATCCCCTTGTCCCGCTTTTAAAGCAGTAAAGGCTTCAGCATAGTTTTCAAATTCCAAAACAGTTGCATCAGGTGCCTTTTCACGGATATTCACTGCTGAAGTTGAACCTTTTACAGCAAGAACCTTTGTCCCTTTTTTGATATCAGCAATACTTTTAATTGGACTCCCTTTTTTGACTAATAATGCTTGACCTGCCTTAAAATATACATCTGAAAAGTCTACTTCCTTTTTGCGCTCATCTGTAATAGTCATTGTTGCGACGATTGCGTCAATGTCGCCTTTTTGAAGCATAGGAATACGAGTTTTCGATGTAACCTCTTTGAATTCAGCTTTTGATTCATCGCCTAATACAATCTTTGTGATTTCTTTTGCAATATCAATATCAAAACCTTCAACGTTACCCGTTTTCGGGTTTTTTAGTCCGAATAAGCGAGTATCGTTTTTGACCCCAAATACGATTTTATCTTTCTCTTTAATTGCTTCTAGAGAATTTTTACTGCTTCCGCTTGAATCACTTTTTGTAGAGTTTGACTTTTCCTTTGTCCCGCAAGCAGCTAGCATAAGTACTGAAATCATTGCGAAAAGCAAAACTGTAAATAATGCCTTTTTCTTTTTCAACATCCATTTCTCTCCCTTTTTATATTATCTATTAATGATTTAAAATCCGACTTAGGAATAACTTTGCACGTTCTTCCTTCGGTTCCTTATAAAACTCAGTCGGATTTGCATCCTCAAGAATTTGTCCCTTATCGACAAAAATAATTCGATCCGCTACTTCCTTTGCGAAGCCCATTTCATGAGTAACAACAACCATTGTCATGCCTTCTTTTGCTAAATGTTTCATAACATCTAATACTTCACCAATCATTTCAGGATCAAGAGCAGATGTTGGTTCATCAAATAACATAATTTCAGGATGCATAGCTAGTCCCCTTGCAATAGCAACTCGCTGTTGTTGTCCACCTGAAAGTTGTGATGGATAGGCATCTGCTTTATCTGGAATTCCTACTTTTTCTAAATAGGCTAGTGCTGTCTTTTTTGCCTCATCCTTCGATTGGCCAAGTGCCTTTACAGGAGCTAACATTATATTTTCTAATACGGTTTTATGTGGATAAAGGTAAAAGTGTTGAAAGACCATTCCGATTTTACGCCGAAGATTGTTGATATCTGTTTTTTTATCATTTAACTCGATACCATCAATCCTTAATGAACCGTCAGAAATTGTTTCTAAACGATTCATGCATCGAAGAAGTGTACTTTTACCAGAGCCTGATGGCCCAATGACCACTACAACTTCACCTTTTTTTATAGTAAGGTTAATATCTTTTAAAACTTGAAATTTTCCAAAATACTTATTTACACCTTTGAACTCAATCATGATAAATCCTCCTATGCAAACAAAAACGGAATGTTTGAGATTTGTGGATAATGTTGCAAATACAAATATATTATTTACAATAGTTGTTTCTGAATCATATGTATGAGGGCTATATAATTAGAACCATGTTTAAAAATAGGCATTCATAAAATTTACTCATTTTAAAAAGAACGATAGATTTAATTCAATGTTTTTGGATTATTGCCTGTGTATAACCATTTCAAATTAATGTGGATAATATAAAATAAAAATACTTTATGCACATTGAACATAAGACTTATGCACAAACTGTTCATAACAAGTGCATAAAATTAATTATTCACCCTTTATCCACAGTTTTTTCTTTTTTATGTATCAGAAAAAATAGAACTGTGAATTGTTTAAAATGGAAAGAGTTTTTGAAACTTAATCAAAGGTTTAGACGTAAATAGAGAAGAATAGAAGGAGTTGGTCAAATGTTAAAAAAACTAGCCTCAGATGCGCTTGGATTAAGCGATATTGGGATTGTCGTGCCAAAAGAAGAGTTTGATAAAACAGAATCCGATGATTTTGTGAAACATGAAGCAGGGGAAGTAGTGTATTTCTTGATTAAAACAAAGTCAGATGAATATTGCTTTACAAATGAAGCATTAATCCATGTAGACGGTGATTCAGCAATCAGCAAAAAACGTCTATTAAAACGATATGATTACCAAGATAGTACCATTTCCGATGTGATGTTAGAAACAGCAGGAACAATTGATCTAGATATCGAGATAAAGTTCACGATTGATAACATACCGATGTCAATTGATATTCACAAGAAATTTGATACCGAAATTAAAGATTTATATAAGGCATTACACACGATTTCAGTTGAAATGATTCATAATAAGAAAAACTTTGAAATCGCTCAAAATAGCTTGAGCTATGCAGCGCAATCTATTGGAAAGATCGAATCCGAAGAAGTAACGCCGGCACAATCTTTCGAACAAATTACGCGTTTTTCCAATGATTGGGTATTAAAAAACAAAGAGCAATATATAAAGAAAGATTATGGTGACATTTTCGAATTGTATATTAATCACTAAAAGTAAAAACCTTCGTGATGACAAATAAGAATCACGAAGGTTTTTCTTATGAACGAGCGCCCTTTTACATTATATTTATCCAGCTTCGGGCGCTAGACCCTCGAGGCATTTCAGCCCCTCATTCGAAAGCGGAAAAGATGCTTTCGATTCGGGTCTTCCAATGATTTTCGGGACTAGACGAGCGCCCTCAGCATAAAAAAAGGCCTTTAGCTTTCGCTAAAGGCCAAAAAAATTAGGTTTATACTCACACGAAGTTCAGTATTTTAATAATAAAATACTGAACTTTTAGGATTCTATCATACTATTAGTAGGCGTTCAATAAATGTTCAAGCCTTGTAAATATATTGACACAACAATGAGAATTATTACCATAGTAGTAGATTTTCCTTTATAATTTCTTATTGTTTCTTTTTAGGTTTTTCGTAACTAAAAACTGCGACGACTATATAGAGTAATAGGAAGAGGATAACAGATCCACCCCAGGTAACATCAATACGGTCAAATCCAGCAATAATACACTTTTTGAAAATAATAACACTAATCGCAAACTGAATAATAGTACTTAATGTATCCATTTTTCCTGTCAATTTTAAATTGCAACTTGCAATGACAAAAAGACTGATTAAATCCAGTAAAATAATCATTGAAATGATTAATACTATCAACCAGCCAAAATAGAAAAAGTTGTGATATCCATTTTCGAAAATCTCAATACTGGCAAGGCCGAATTTAGACATTATATTAAACAAGCCGTAAAACCCAAAAAAAGGAACGGAAATGGCAAGAGCAATGAAAATACATATAACTGCAATGATTAGTAGCAAAGCAGGCCATCCAGAAACTCGAATTTTAATCTTTTTATTTCTAAACATTGAAATCCCTTCTTTTACCTATAAAATAATATAGGATTTTATTCGTTAATAGTAAGAGTTTTTAAGCTCGGGGTATATCACATTATAAAACAGGGAAAATGACATTGCACTTGAACTATATGTTTTCTACTGAAATTTTCACCTTTTGTATATTTTTTAGAAAAACTATTACAAAATACATTATATAGTTCCTGTATTGAAAAGAATAATGTTGAAGCATTTTATATGAAATGTGAAGCAGAGTTGATAAGTTTGTAAGGGAATAATGCTCCATTTACATGTTACTATAAAAGTGTCAAAAAAAGTTCTTAAAGATATTGGAAATCATATAATCGTGATTCGATTAATTGAGCGGAAATTCTATTTATAATAAACTCCAGTCATAACAATATGAAATATAAAACGCCTAGAGCTTGATACTCTAAGCGTCTTCTATAATATTTAATCTTTTTTAAAATTTTGGTTCCATTTTCACACAAATGTGTTAACCTATATTTAATATAAGTTAACACAAGGGGTGGGAATCGAATGACAACAAATATTTCTGGAACAAAAAGTAAACTTACTACATTAGAAATTGTGTATTGTGGATTGTTTGCTACATTGATGATGATTGGAGCAAACATTACATCTTTTGCACCATTTTTGGTAGTAGGTGGGGTACCAATCACGCTACAACCATTATTTGCTATTTTAGCAGGACTAGTATTAGGTAGCCGTCTTGGTGCTATATCACTATCGGTTTATACATTACTTGGTTTGGTAGGGGCACCTGTATTTGCAAAGTTTAGTGGTGGGTTTTCTTCAATTTTAAGTCCAACATTTGGCTTTATTGTAACCTTTATTATAGCAGCATATGTAGTAGGGAAAATGGTAGAATTTCGACGTACCAAAACAATGTATATAGTAGCAGCACTTGTTGGGGTATTGATTAACTATTTATTAGGTACGAACTGGATGTATTTTGCATACAAGCTTTGGGCAGCAGCACCTGAAGGTTTTACTTATAAAATGGCTTGGTTATGGATGGTTCCTCCATTTCCAAAAGATGTTATTTTAGCTGTGTTTGCGGGGATTTTTGGCTTTAGACTACAAAAAATTATAAAGGTGGCGCACTAAGATGGATTATTCAAAATTAGCTCAAAATGTTATCGATGGATATGTAATCACGGATGAAGAAGCATTAGCAATTTTAGAATGCCCAGATACCGATTTGTTAAAAGTCCTTGATGCATCTTACCAAATTCGCCATCATTACTATGGAAATAAAGTAAAATTAAATATGATTATCAATACGAAATCAGGTTTATGTCCAGAAAACTGTGGCTACTGTGCACAATCTATTGTCTCAAAAGCACCAATTGAAAAATACCCAATGATGAAACAGGCAGAAATTATAGCTGGAGCAGATCGAGCAGCGTCATTAAATGTTGGAACATATTGTATTGTTGCAAGTGGTAGAGGTCCCGTGAACCGAGAAATTGATATTGTAGTTGATTCTGTAAAGGCCATAAAACAAAAGCATAAAGATATGACAATTTGCGCATGTCTTGGTATTTTAAAACCCGAACAAGCTGAACGCCTAAAAGAAGCTGGTGTAGACCGTTACAATCATAATATCAATACATCTGCTAGAAACCATGCCAATATTACAACATCCCATACGTATGATGATCGCGTGCAAACTGTTGAAAGAGCTAAAGCAGCAGGGATTTCTCCATGCTCAGGTGTAATCGTTGGAATGAAAGAAACAAAACAAGATGTCATTGATATGGCACGTAGCCTTCATGTTTTGGACGCAGATTCAATTCCAGTTAACTTTTTAAATGCAATTAACGGAACACCTCTTGAAGGTACGCATGAGTTAAATCCACGTTACTGTCTTAAGGTGTTAGCGCTATTCCGTTTCATAAACCCAACGAAGGAAATTCGAGTATCGGGTGGCCGGGAAGTAAATTTAGGTTCTCTACAACCATTTAGTTTATATCCTGCCAATTCAATTTTCCTTGGAGACTACTTAACAACTGATGGACAACCAGGTGAAGAAGATAAGAAAATTCTTGAAGAATTAGGATTTGAAATCGATCTAGCTCCGTTACAAGAAAGAGCTTGTATGTAACAATTTAGATTTTTTCTAATATTATATTGATAAAAGAGCATCCATTAGTAAATTGTTGAGGTAATTTTCATGGAATCTATTAATATACTAGTAACTATCTATATCGACTATTAATGAAAAACCCGGACAATAATTCTATAATGTCCGGGTTTTGTAGGTGGATTATGATGAAAACTTCAAACGTTTAATCTACTGTGCCTCTATCAAATTTAGGCAGAATTCTTCCTCCGCAAACTTCGAATTGTTGAACTTGTAATACTTTTAAGAAGATATCCACAACGATTTTTTCACGTAATCTTTCAAACGAACCTCCTGGTCTTACAGTTTCTGGTGAGAAGTCGAGCTCAAAGAAATTAGCCCCTAATAATTCACCAAAAGGTTGCTCATTGTATTTTACATCATTTTCGAAGAAGTTTTTATCTAATCGAGGGATTTCACCATTTTTATCATTTAAGAAATATGATTTACTGCTATCAGATATACCGATAATAGGGTTAATTAGGAAGTCGTCTTTATCAAGTTCAGCGAATCCAGAAAATGGTACATTAACGATTCGATCTTGCAATACACCTTGACATTCGTTAGAAGAATATTCAATATTTTTTCTAATAAAACCTGATACAAATAATTTTGCCTTTTTTACTTTGAAAAAGTCTGTTTTATCAATTCGCTCAAATTTTACAGGAACGAGTTTCACTTGCTCTAGGAAGACATTCTTTGTTACACGTTTAATTTCTGTTGCCCCTGGGTCTAGGTGAATATCAGCCTCTACTACAACTTGTAGTTTTCTTTCTGCAAGCACAACCGGTACTTTAAATATTGGCTTAAGATCATGAACTTTATGTGGTTTTGCATCCTCATCAAATAGTGGGATTTGCTGCTTAGCTCTTATCTCGCAATGTTGCTGATTGTTTGATCTACAATTGTTACAATTACAGTGATTATCCATTTTTCCTAACATCTCCTTTGGTTTTTTTTTTTTTGAGCTTTTTTAAACTCAATAGTAAGATATGTTGATTAAACCCTAGTGGATAGGCAATTAAAATGGTAGAAGATTAATTGTTAAAATAATTTTATATATCATTCAAGAGCCTAAAGAGAGTAGCTAACTATTACTTATAGCAATATCAAAAATAAAATTGGATATTAGCACAGTTTATTCATTAAAAATTTTCATTGAGTAAAATTGCAACTCATGTTTTGAAAGCTGAATGCATTAATTTTTCCTTTGTTATTTCATATATTATAAGGGAGTATTTATCTTGATGGTTTTCACAATAAACATCTTTCTCGTGCTCTATGTCATCATCGTTTTCTTGAAATATACTTGCATCATGGCTGAATCCGGCCGTATTGCTATTTGGTTGCTTAGATTGAAACCGCGTTAAACCATGGAATATCCATTTTTATTTACTTCTATAAAAATAGATTTCCTTCCTTATATTTATTTATGTTGCTCTTGGCTTTTTTCGGTCCTTGTAGCACATTGTTTGTCTGGCAACTGACTGTTTTTTTATCAAATACAACAGCGCTAATCTACTAACATAGGCATCTATATCATATTCAAACAAAAAGTTTGAATATAATACATCGCTGTTCATTTTTAAATAAATGAGAAGGGATGCTCAAAATGATTACAATTAGTCTTTGTATGATAGTAAAAAATGAAGAAGATACGCTTGCACGATGTCTTGATTCTTCAAAAGACATTGTTGATGAAATCAATATTGTAGATACAGGTTCTACAGATAAAACAAAAGAGATTGCGAGTTTATACACAGACAGAATTTTTGATTTTAAATGGGTAGAAGATTTTGCAAAGGCACGGAATTTTTCCTTTGATCAAGCGACCATGGATTATATTCTTTGGCTTGATGCAGATGATGAAATCTTAGAAAAAGACCGAAAATTACTAATGGAATTAAAGAATTCGTTGAGTACAGATGTAGATTCAGTTATGATGGATTATCACTTGGGGGCTGATGAATTTGGAAATGTGACATCTAAATTAAAGAGAAATCGATTGTTGAAGAGAAGTTGCTCATTTAAATGGATAGGTGCTGTTCACGAATATATAGAGGTTTGGGGAAACGTTATTTCAAGTGATATTGCCATTACGCATAAAAGTATTCATCATGATACGAATCGTAATATTTTGATATATGAGAAAAAGCTTGCTAGGCAAGAAGAGTTTACACCACGTGATTTGTTTTATTTTGCCAATGAGTTAATGGACCATCAAATGATAGGCAGTGCGATTAACTATTATGAGAAATTTTTGGAAACCAATAAAGGGTGGATCGAAGATAATATATCATCATGCGGTAGACTGGCTGACTGCTACCATAATATTGGTAATACAGAAAAGGAAGTAGATTCTATCCTTAGATCATTTCGTTATGATAAGCCTCGTCCTGAAATGTGTTGCCGTCTTGGGTTCTTTTTTATGAATAAAGAAGAATTTCAACCAGCCATTTATTGGTTTAAGGCTGCAATTGAATATGATCAGGAGGATAATGGAGGTATGGTAAATACTGAAGATTATACATGGCTTCCAAATTTACAATTATGTGTATGTTATGATCGACTTGGTAATTACGAACTTGCTTATTATCATAATGAGGTGGCTAGAGGTTACCGCCCAAAAGATAAAAGTATTCTCCATAATAAAAAATATCTAGAAACAGTCTTAGGGCGAGGTGATAAAGATGACATCCAACAAGCCTAAAATATTACTGGGATCTCCTATACATCAGAAGCCTGCTATACTTAAAGAGTTTTTATCAACTATCGCAAAATTACAAAATGAACATTATTATCTCAACTACTTTTTTATAGACAATAATGAAGATCCACTATCGAAAGAATATTTACGAGATTTTAAAAACAGTAATGACTGCACAAGTATTGAATATGCAGAAGATATAAATGTCTATGTTCGAGATGACCAAAGACATTATTGGAATGAACAGTTAATTTGGAAAGTAGCAGAATATAAAAACAAAATGATAGATAAAGCGATGGAAGAGGATTATGATTATCTGTTTCTCGTTGATTCAGACTTAATCTTACATCCAGAGACAATTAATTATCTATTAAAAGCGAATAAGGATATCATATCAGAAGTTTTCTGGACAAAATGGGAAACCCATGCAGATGAACAACCTCAAGTATGGATTTCTGATGAATATAAGCAATGGGTACAACAACGTGGAGAAACACTTTCAGAAGAAGAAGTTGTTGTGCGTTACCAACAATTTATATCAAAAATGCGTACACCAGGTGTTTATGAGGTCGGTGGTTTAGGGGCGTGTACGTTAATTAGTCGAAATGCGCTGCAAGCTGGTGTGAACTTTAAGCAGATTAAAAATTTATCGTTCTGGGGAGAAGATCGACATTTTTGTATAAGGGCTTGTGCACTCGGCCTATCATTGCATGTAGATACGCATGTTCCACCATTGCATCTATATAGGGATTCTGACTTGCAGAAAGTAGAATCATATAGAATGAATTGGAAAACTGAAAGCCCCCTCTCCAAAATAGAAGTTACTAAACGTAAACCAAAACTAACTCTTTCAATGATAGTAAAAAATGAAAGTGGACGTTTCCTTAAACAAGTGCTCAAATCACATCTAAATTATATCGACGAAGCAGTCATAATTGATGATGCAAGTACAGATGATACTGTAGAGATCTGTTTAGAAATTTTAAAGGATATTCCTGTTCGCTTAGTGAGAAATAAAAAGTCAAAATTCGCTAATGAGGTATCACTTCGCAGACAACAATGGGAAGAAACGATTAGTACGAATCCAGACTGGATTATCAATCTAGATGCTGATGAAATTTTTGAGGATAGCTTTGCAAAGGAAGTTCAACAGTTACTAGAACAAGATGATTTTGATGTATATAGTTTTAGACTATATGACTTTTGGAATTCAACCCATTACAGAGAGGACGAATTTTGGCAAGCACATCAAATCTATCGTCCATTTCTTGTAAGATATCGTAAAGAAGTTAACTATACCTGGAATGAAGTACCTTTACACTGTGGCCGTTTTCCTGAAAATATATTTGAATTACCCAATAGTATTAGTGATTTACGGATTAAACATCTAGGTTGGATCAATTCTGAAGAACGTTTAGCAAAATTTAAGCGATACCAAGCATTAGACCCGGAGTCAAAATATGGTAACATACAACAATATCTCTCGATAATGGACGAAAATCCAAAATTGATTCCTTGGGAAGAATGAGTAAACTTTACAAAAAAACTAAAAGTTATCTTAAATACTAAATCTTAGATTAGTATTTAAGGTAACTTTTTTTTAAAGAAAATATATGCTAAATCATTTAAAAAGGTGTATGCATATAGCATACACCTAAATATTAAAAGAAGATTAATTGTTAGAAATCCTAATAATAGTAATTGCAGCAGAAACGGAGTGATCTCCATTTATGCAATCGGAATTAATCGTTTCTTCGTCTCCTTTAAACTTCAGTCTAAGTGTAGAATTAGCTGGAATATTTTGTATTATTGACATTGTAATACCGTCTCTTTGAGAGTATAGTGTTGATGGTGAAATTTCGGAACCATTTAATTCTAATACAAACGCACTTGTTCCATCAAAGTTAACAAAGGCATTGACTAGATAGAATCCAGCGTTAAGAATGATAATTCTTGAGGAGTCGATCGTGATACCTGTTGTTCCATCAAAGTTTTGCCAATTGACGTATGGACTTGAGCTAGATAATCTTTGATCACTATTGCGACGAATATAAGCATATGGAGAATTTGATGAGGATCCAGTAGCGCCAGTACGTCCAGTAGCACCAGTACGTCCAGTAGCACCAGTAGCACCAGTAGCACCAGTACGTCCAGTAGCACCAGTACGTCCAGTAGCACCAGTAGCACCAGTAGCACCAGTACGTCCAGTAGCACCAGTAGCACCAGTAGCACCAGTACGTCCAGTAGCACCAGTAGCACCAGTAGCACCAGTACGTCCAGTAGCACCAGTACGTCCAGTAGCACCAGTAGCACCAGTACGTCCAGTAGCACCAGTAGCACCAGTAGCACCAGTACGTCCAGTAGCACCAGTAGCACCAGTACGTCCAGTAGCACCAGTAGCGCCAGTACGTCCAGTAGCACCAGTAGCGCCAGTACGTCCAGTAGCACCAGTAGCGCCAGTACGTCCAGTAGCACCAGTAGCGCCAGTACGTCCAGTAGCACCAGTAGCACCAGTAGCACCAGTACGTCCAGTAGCACCAGTAGCACCAGTAGCACCAGTAGCGCCAGTAGCGCCAGTACGTCCAGTAGCACCAGTAGCACCAGTAGCACCAGTAGCGCCAGTACGTCCAGTAGCACCAGTAGCACCAGTAGCACCAGTACGTCCAGTAGCACCAGTAGCACCAGTAGCACCAGTAGCGCCAGTAGCGCCAGTAGCGCCAGTACGTCCAGTAGCACCAGTAGCACCAGTAGCACCAGTAGCGCCAGTACGTCCAGTAGCACCAGTAGCACCAGTAGCACCAGTAGCGCCAGTACGTCCAGTAGCACCAGTAGCGCCAGTACGTCCAGTAGCACCAGTAGCACCAGTAGCACCAGTAGCACCAGTAGCGCCAGTAGCGCCAGTACGTCCAGTAGCACCAGTAGCACCAGTAGCACCAGTAGCGCCAGTACGTCCAGTAGCACCAGTAGCACCAGTAGCGCCAGTACGTCCAGTAGCACCAGTAGCACCAGTAGCGCCAGTACGTCCAGTAGCACCAGTACGTCCAGTAGCACCAGTAGCACCAGTAGCACCAGTAGCACCAGTACGTCCAGTAGCGCCAGTAGCACCAGTAGCACCAGTACGCCCAGTACGTCCAGTACGTCCAGTACGTCCAGTAGCACCAGTTTTGCCCATAAATCCTCTAGGCCCTCTAGTTCCACGAATTACATCTTCTTCCTCACCACAAATACATAAATATCTATTGCAAGAATTACATCTTCTTCTTTCTGAACTCATTTTCTCACCTCCAATCATAGTATCCTATTCACTTTGAACCTATCAGAACGGGGCAATTATCTCTAAATAAAACATTAAGATTTAAAAGATAGATGAACATTAATTTTGTATTGCCTCCAAAAAAGAGTATAAGAATAAGAATGTAAGGAAAAGAGCTAATAAAAAACGACTGCTCTTTTAGAACAGTCGTTTGTGCAAATTGTTATTAACTTAACTTTTTAATAAAAACTACTTTCAAATAATTAAATTCTGGAAAATCACGATTAGCTCGGAAATCTTTGGGCAATCCAAATTGATCAACAATTTTATATTTTATATTCATGTCTTTAAAGGCTTGATCGATAAAGGATTTAAACTTTTTCATACCGAAGCTTGCGTTATTTGTTGAAGCAACAATGATTCCGTTCTTTTCAGTAATTGCAATAGCATCAGCTAATAATTTTGGATAGTCCTTTGCAGTAGAAAAAGTCATTTTTTTCGTACGTGCGAAACTTGGTGGATCGAGAACAACTAAATCAAATTTCAATTCATGTCGTACGGCATATTTAAAGTAATGGAAAACATCCATTACTTTAATATCTTGAGCTTCATAATCGATGCCATTCACACTAAATTGTTCGATTGTTTTTGCTAGACTACGTTTTGCTAAGTCAACACTAGTCGTTTTTGCAGCACCACCTAATGCAGCAGCTACTGAAAATGCACCAGTATAAGAGAAAGTATTTAACATTTTTGTAGCATCTGCATAATGATCTCGAATCGCACGACGAACATCACGTTGATCGAGGAAAATACCTGTCATTGCACCATCGTTTAAATTAATGGCAAAATTCATGCCATTTTCTTTTATGATAATAGGGAAATCTCCCTCTGTACCCATTACAAAATCATCTTGGTCAATATACTGTCCCTTTGTATCAAAGCGTTTTTTTTCATAGATTCCTTTATATTCGACGAGTTCATTTAGTGCGTTGTATACATGTTCTCTAAATGTATAAATTCCTTCACTATACCAGCTTACCATATAGTAACCATCGAAATAGTCAATGGTTAATCCACCAATACCGTCACCCTCACCGTTGAAGATACGAAAAGCAGTAGTATCTTTGTCCTTGAAAAAGTCTTCGCGATGAGATAGTGCAATGGCTATCTTCTTATTAAAAAAGGCTTGATCGATTTGCTCATGTTCTTTTGTTGTTAGAACCCAACCAATCCCTTTGTTCTGATTGCCGTAATAACCAGTACTGATATAGTGGTTATGTTGGTCAACTAAGCGAATGATGTCGCCTTCTTCTTCTAATAATTCTTTATTTTGAATTGCGTCTTTTAAAATTAATGAATATCCTTTTTTTAAATCGTAAACATATTTAGGGTCTACTCGTAATGTATGAGTTGTCATCTTGTCATCCTTCACGTTTTTCGTTTCCCTCATTATCGCATTTTTTACTCAGAAAAGCGAAGTTAAGTCTATACCAGCTTATCCATAGTTTCATTAATTAATGCCTATTTTGTTTTTCATGAAGTCCTCTCCCTTATAAATTGACGAAGAAATCATGATTCCCATATACTTAAAAACGCAAATAATGAGATTACCAAACTTTTAGATTTAAAGGAATGGAGGAAAAAGCAAGCAAATTGTTTAGATAAGGTACAAAAAAATTCATCTAATACTGGTAAAGGATTGATACAAGATGATTAAATTAAGCAAATTTCTTAAACCGTTCCAGTTTTCAATCTTTATTGTTTTAGTTCTTATTTTCCTACAATCATTATCTGAACTATATTTGCCTACCTTAATGGCTGATATCGTCGATCATGGTGTTGTGAAAGGGGATACGCATTATATCTGGAAAATTGGCGGTATCATGCTTGTTGTTGCAGTAGTGGGCATGATTTGTTCTATTATTGCTAGCTTTTATTCTTCGAAAGTGGCATCTGGATTTAGTAAATCGTTGAGATCTAAAGTTTTTAATCATACAGAAAATTTTTCATTACAAGAATTTGACCAGCTAGGAACAGCTTCTTTAATCACGAGAACGACGAATGATATAGCACAGATACAACAAGTACTAATCATGATTTTGAGGATGATGATTAGTGCTCCAATGATGTGTATTGGTGGAATTATTATGGCATTATCAAAAGATGTTAAGTTAACGTTGGTATTAGCTGTAGCTATCCCGATATTAATACTGACGATTATCGTCATTGCAAAAAGTGTGATGCCATTATTTAAAAAAATGCAGTCAAAATTAGATACGCTCAATCGAGTATTAAGAGAAAACTTAACCGGGATTCGTGTTGTTCGTTCATTTAACAGAGTAAGTCATGAGGAAAAACGTTTTGATGAGGCAAACTTTGATCTTACTCAAACCGCTATTAAGGTCAATAAACATATGGCTTTTGTGATGCCAGTTATGATGCTTATTCTAAATCTAACCACAGTAGCAATCATTTGGTTTGGAGGCATTAGAATCAGTAATGGTCATATGGAAGTTGGTGATATGATGGCGTTTATACAATACGCAATGCAAATCATGTTCTCTTTTGTCATGCTTTCTATGATGTTTGTAATGGTTCCAAGAGCTTCTGTATCAGCAATGAGGGTTAATGAAGTACTAAATACAAATTATGATATAAAGGATTCAACGGTAACAGTAGAATCAGATGTTGAAAGAGGCATAGTAGAATTTCGCGACGTAACGTTTAGTTATCCTGGAGCAGAAATGCCTGCCATTTCCAATATCTCTTTTAAGATGAATCCGGGAGAAGTAACTGCTATTATCGGGGGGACTGGCTCAGGTAAATCAACACTTATTCACTTAATCCCTCGTTTTTATGATGTGAATCATGGAGAAGTTTTGGTGGATGGAGTAAATATTCGTAATATGTCACAAGAATATCTTCGAAAAAAGATTGGATATGTACCGCAACAGGCTCAATTATTTTCTGGAACGATATCAGAAAATATTAGATTCGGCAAAGAGGATGCTACAGATTATGAAGTTGAGCATGCAGCAAATGTAGCTCAAGCAATTGAGTTTATTAAAGATATGCCAGATGGATTCAACACAACCATTGTCCAAGGAGGTACGAATGTCTCAGGAGGACAAAAACAGAGACTATCGATTGCACGTGCATTAATAAGGAAACCAGAAATTTATCTATTTGATGATAGTTTTTCCGCATTGGATTTTAAAACAGACGCCAAGCTTAGAAAGGCATTAAGGGAAGAAACATCCAATACCACTTCTTCAATGTTAATCATTGCTCAGCGTGTAACAACGATTATGGATGCAGATCAAATTATTGTTCTAGATAATGGAGAAATCGCTGGAATTGGACAACACAAAGAGTTGATGGATACATGTGCGACTTACCGTGAAATTGTTACGTCACAGTTATCTGAGGGGGAAATCGCATGAGTAAAGAGTATAAAGAAACAAACACTCATAAGCGAAGAGGGGGACCTGGTGGATTTGGAATGCCTCCTCAAAAGGCCAAAAATTTTAAAGGGACATTAAGAAGATTAATTGGCTATCTTAAGCCGTATAAACTCCAATTACTATCCGTGTTGCTAGCAGCAGTTGTTAGTACAATCTTTTCTATTGTCAGTCCGAAAATAATGGGGAATGCGACAACGAAACTCTTCGAAGGATTGATGATGAAGTTAAAAGGAGTACCGGGAGCAAAAATAGACTTTGGCTATATTGGCCAAATTATTCTTCTATTAATAGGGCTATATATAGTAAGCTTCATTTTCGGCTATTTGCAACAATATATAATGGCCGGAGTAGCTCAAAAGACCGTTTATAATTTGCGTAATGAAGTGGTGGATAAGCTAAATCGTTTGCCACTAAAATACTTTGATTCTCGTAAGCATGGTGAAATACTTAGTCGAGCAATAAATGATATTGATAATATAAGTTCAACATTACAGCAAAGTTTAACCCAACTCATAACATCAATCATTACAATAATTGGTGTTATCGTCATGATGCTAACGATTAGTCCAATCATGACACTAATCGTACTATTAACACTTCCATTAAGTTTTATAAGTATTATGAACATCGCCAAAAAGTCACAAGGCTATTTTAAAAGCCAGCAGAAATCACTTGGTCAACTAAATGGACATGTAGAAGAAATGTTTACGGGGCATAAAGTAATAAAAGCTTTCGGACAAGAGAAAAAGTCTATCGAAAAATTTGAGGAAACAAATGAAATACTGTATCAAGCAAGCTGGAAAGCACAATTCATGTCAGGATTAATGATGCCAATATTGATGTTTATCAATAATATCGGATACTTATTAGTAGTGGCAGTAGGTGGCGTAATGGTTACAAAAAGGGCAATCGAAATTGGTGATATTCAAGCTTTTATTCAATATGCAAGACAATTTAGTCAGCCTATTGCACAAACAGCCAATATCGCAAATGTTATTCAATCAACAATAGCCAGTGCAGAACGTGTTTTTGAAATATTGGATGAACCAGAGGAAATTCCAGACCCTAAACAACCGAAACAAATCCCATCTCCGAAAGGGGAAGTGGTATTTGATCATGTTTCATTTAGTTATTCAAAGGATGAACCACTTATTGAAGATATGACAATACATGTTAAACCGGGGCAAAGAGTAGCAATTGTTGGACCAACAGGTGCTGGTAAAACAACGTTAATTAACTTACTTATGCGGTTTTATGAAATTAACAAAGGAAAGATTGAAATCGATGGGATTAATACAATAGAGTTAAAAAGAGAAGAACTCCGTGGATTATTTGGCATGGTTCTTCAAGAAACATGGCTATTCAATAATACAATTCGAGAGAATATAGCTTATGGCAAATATAATGCGACGGAAGAGGAAATCATCAATGCAGCCAAGGCAGCACACGCAGATCATTTTATCCGAACTCTTACTGATGGATACGATACAGTATTAAATGAAGAAGCATCAAATATTTCTCAAGGGCAAAAGCAACTATTAACAATTGCACGCGCAATACTCGCAAATCCAGCAATACTTATTTTAGATGAAGCGACAAGTAGCATTGATACACGAACAGAAATTCAAATTCAAAAAGCAATGGATCACTTAATGCATAATCGAACAAGCTTCATCATTGCTCATCGTCTATCAACCATTCGTGATGCAGATTTAATACTTGTGATGAATCATGGGAAAATTATTGAGCAAGGGAATCACAAGGAATTAATTGAAAGAAACGGATTCTACGCAGAGCTATATAATAGTCAATTTGCAAATAATCAAAAAGACGCTGGATAGATAATTGATATTTAAAAAGCATGTCGAAAGCTTAAAGGAGCTTTTGACGTGCTTTTTTTAAATTCAATAATGGAAAAAATATACATAAAGATTACTAAAATATTAAAAAGCATGCAAATTTATGTCACATTGTATTATTTGTAATAAAAAGTAATAGCTTTGTAAATGAAATCCCATTGTTTCTTCCCAGCAATTTCCGTAACATTAGGTAGGTAAGTTAATAAGAAAACAATATAATTCATCGAATACATCAAAAATTAACAAAAATAAAATTGACGGGGGATTAACATACATATGAAAATAAACAAGAGTAAAATTGTAAAGACCATTACCGCCAGTACATTGACATTAACATTAGGACTTAGCACATTACTAGGTGCAGCTCCACATCATACATTCCAAGCACAAGCAAAAACTAACATAGATCAACCTTCAAAAAACATTACCACTGTATCTAGCTCAAAAGCAATTAAGATCTCAGGTAAATATAAAACAAAAGCAGCACTTAACATGAGAAAAGGTGCTTCAACTAAATATAAAAGAATTATGACCTTAAAAAAAGGTGCAGTTGTAACAGCTACATATAAGAAAACAGTAAGTAATAAAAAATGGTATAAAGTAAAATATAAAGGCAAAACAGGATGGGTTTCAGCCACTTATTTAAAAAAATATACAAAAACTAAAAAAGTTTCAAATGCAGTAGCAGGCAGTAACGTTATTAGTGTTGGAAGACAATATCTTGGTGTACCCTACGTATGGGGCGGTATGTCACCATCAGGATTTGACTGCTCAGGATTTACAGCATATGTTTACAAAAAAGCAGGTTACGGTTCACTACCTCATAGCAGTCGTTCACAATATGCTGTTACAAAACGAGTAAGTAGCCCAGATGTTGGCGATTTAATCTTCTTTGGTGCAACACCAAGTAGTAATACGATTACGCATGTAGGAATCTATGCGGGAAATGGACAAGTGTTACATGCAGCTGGTAACAAAGTTCAATTCCAAAGTGTAGCAAAAGGTAGTTACTGGGCAGCACGTGTAATTGGTTACGGTTCACTATAATAAAAGAATTGTAGAGTCATACTTTTTATCCAAAACGGATAAAGGGTATGGCTTTTTTTCATGTTTAATTTCACTGGGAGATGGTAATGGATGAATATAGAAAAAACAAGGAGGTTATTTGAAATGGATATCAGCAAGCAACAAAAAGGTGGACAACCCGCACAAACGCAAAGTAAACAGCCAGGTATTGAGTCAATTATGAATCCTGCTCCCATTCAACCATTTGATTATATAGGAAGTAATAAGCTTAAAGACCGCGTAGCTATTATTACAGGAGGGGACTCTGGAATTGGACGAGCAGTGGCGATTGCCTTTGCAAAAGAAGGGGCCAATCTTGTTATCAATTATTTAGAGGAGCATGAAGATGCTAATGAGACGAAGAAACTTGTAGAACAGGAATCGGTTACATGTTTACTTATTCCAGGAGATGTTTCGAAAGAGGAAACTTGTAAAGAAATAGTAGATCAAACCTTGAAACAATTTGGTAAAATTGATATTGTTGTGAGTAATGCAGCAGTACAGTATCCGGTGAAAAACTTCACAGATATAACAACGGAGCAGTGGCATAAGACATTTGCAACTAATATTGATCCTGCGTTTTATTTAAGTAAGCATGCAATCCCACATTTAAAAGAAGGCAGCTCAATTATTAACACTACTTCTATTACGGCGTATAAGGGGCATGACCAATTAATTGATTATTCTGCTACAAAAGGTGCAATCGCAAGTTTTACAAGAGCGCTTGCGCAAAATGTAGCAGGAAAAGGCATTCGTGTGAATATGGTAGCACCTGGGCCCATTTGGACACCACTAATCCCATCTACATTCGATGCTAATCAAGTAGAAGTATTCGGAACAGATACACCTATGAAGCGTCCTGGACAACCACGTGAATTGGTGGGCGCCTATGTATTACTTGCTTCAGATGAAGGAAGTTATATGACAGGACAATGCATTCACGTTAATGGCGGATCAATTATGAATTCATAAACGAAAAGATATAACAAATAAAAAGGGCTCTAGTAAGATACTTAGTCATCTTACTAGAGCTTTGTTGTACATATTAAGCTTTAGTAGCTGTACCAATACTTGATACGATTTCTGCTACAACAATTTGGCTACCTAATAATGGGGATTCTTTTGGCGCTTCACCAGTTTTTGCTTCAGGGCGTTTATGAGCTTGTTTAAATGCATCACTTTCACGCCATTTTTTGAAGCCATCAAGATTTTCCCAATACATATTAACGCTCATTTCATCGTACTCTTCAAAATCTTTGCAAACTGCAACTTCAACTTTTATAAATCCTTCAAAAGATTGTAATGCACCAGGACGCGTGAAGTTTGGCGCCATCTTTTCTGCAAATCCTTTTTTCACTTTAATACGGTTCGTTACTACATACATGGAAAATCGCTCCTTTTTAAATGATATCTATTCAAAAATAGCGTATCTTATTTTAATCAATGAATGCAAATGAGAACTTCGAATAAAACAAAAAACACCAGTAGCCATTGAGGGGTGGATACCAGTGTCAAATAGGAGAGTTCTTCATTTTTGCCCTACAAATATATAACCTTAAAAGGATTGTAGCAAAAATTATAAACCTGCTAACACTCATGAAATGTCAGCTATCAAAATAAGAAGCTCTTAACTTCAATATTCCAATTGGATAGTATTATAAAATGTTAGCTTATTAAATGCAATAAAATCACTAAAAAATAATAAAAAAATTAGGTTTAACAAGCCTCTTCTAATAATATGGACATAATGTTAGTGTTTAATATTAATTTCATGTAAAATATAAGTAAAGAATATTCAGAACATTAGTCAACCGTATTAGCGAATGTATGTACATGTTAAGGGGATGGTTGGATGTTTAAAAAAATACTATGGTTATTAGGATTTATAAATGACGATTTAGATGATGATTATGATGATACAATAAACCGTTTTTATGCTTAATAAATAGAAAAAGCTAGACTGATGAGAGGAAATCAGTTTAGCTTTTTCTATGCATAAATTAATCTTTTAATCTAAAAATAAAAAATCTCAATATATAAGAAATTTCTTGTTCCTAAATTAGAAATACATTTATGAAATTGACTCAGTCAGGTAGAATAGAAGAAAAACAGTGAATAAGAGAGGAATAAATGAAAAAGTCTCAACTTAAACTGCAACATCTAATTATTGGTGTTGTGATTTTAGCGTTTATCTTAACGATTGCAAGTAGTCTATGGAGTAGTTATCGCATGAACAATGAAACATTGATGAATAACACACTTGAAACAAACAGAGTTTATGCAGAAAAGCTTGCTACAACGGCAAATAATTATTTAAAAGAAACACTTCAAACGCTGGTTTTTAATTCAAATACAATTGCTAAATACATAGACAACGAAGAAAAACTAAATACAGAAGCAGAACGTCTTAGGATGCAAACCAATACATTCAACTCAATTTCGATAGTTGCTAAAGATGGAAGGGTACTTTCTACCTCTCCACAAACACTACATATTAAAGGAAAAACATTAACATCTAAGGCGATTAAAGATGCCATAAGAGAACAAAAGCCAATGATTTCAGATCCATATAAAGGAATTACAGGTCGGGAGTTAATCTATATTTCTGCACCAATTTTTGATAAAACGGGTAAATATTTAGGTCTTGTAGGCGGAACCATTTATTTGGAAGAGGATAATATTTTGTATGAGCTATTAGGAAAACACTTTTATGACGATGGTTCATATGTTTATGTAGTTGATCGAAATGGGCGAATTATATATCACGAAGATCATTCACGTATAAATGATGTAGTAAAGAACAATGCAGTTGTAAAAAAAGTAATGAATCACAATATCACTGGTGCTCAAAGAGTGACCAATTCCAAAGGTGTAGATATGCTAGCTGGCTATTCAACAGTGGATACTGCTGGCTGGGGAGTGGTTTCACAAATAACAACGGAAATCGCGTTACAGCCTGCAGAAAATATGGTAAAAGAAATGCTCTATGTAGCATTACCATTACTGCTCATTACTTTAGCCATCATTATTTGGGCATCTATTAAAATTGCTAGACCCTTACAGCGATTAGCCGAATTAACAGAGAGTAGTATGAAAAGGGATGAAGGAAAGAAATTATCTACTGTACCTGCTTGGTATTATGAAGTCGTTCAACTAAAAAATGCATTGATTCGAAGCTTGACCTTTTTGCACGAACAAGTGAACTTCTTTATGGACCAATCAACAACCGATCCGTTAACAGGATTGACGAATCGACGGACATTAGATGCCAAAATGGAGGAAATGATAACAGCTAAAATACCATTTTCACTTATTTTAATGGATATTGATCATTTTAAATCCGTCAATGATACGTACGGACACGGTGAAGGGGATAAAGTTTTACAATACTTATCCTTTAAAATGAAGGCTGCTACAAGGGCAACTGATCTTTGTTGCCGATATGGTGGTGAGGAGTTTATAGTTCTCTTACCAAATGCAACAAGTGAAAATGCCTTTCAAGTTGCAGATATTTTACGTAAAGATCTAGAAAATTCAACCAGCCCAACAGGTAAAGCAATAACGATATCAGCTGGCGTTTCAGAATATAGAGAAGCTTCATGCACTGCTGCAGAGGTAATTGAACAAGCCGACAAATACTTATATCAGGCAAAAGAACAAGGGAGAAATCGCGTTATAATGGCGAATAGTTTAACCCCAACTAGATAAAAATAGTTGGGGTTTCATGGGAAATAGAGGAGGAATAAAAAGGAGGAAGAGAAAAGTGAGTTATTTAAGTTTAGTATTCTTTCAAGTTGTGGCTCCTATTCTAGTTTTACTTATTGTAGGCGGCATTATGCAACGCAAATTTCAATTTAATTTGAAAGCGTTGTCTAATTTAATTACTTATTGTTTAATGCCAGCTGCAGTATTTTTAAACATTTACGAAACAAAGGTAAATCCGCTAGTCTTGGGGAAAATCTTAGTCTATTTATTAGCTTTTAGCATAAGTTTGATGATTGTTAGTACAATTATTAGTAAGATGTTAAAGCTTGAAAAGAAGGAAGCAGCTATTTTCAAAAATAGTATTGTCCTTATTAATTCTGGGAATTATGGCATACCTGTCAGTCAGATGGTATTTCATACTCAACCACTTGGAACTGCTATTCAAATTATCATGGTCATTTATCAAAATTTAACTACATATACATATGGATTATATAATTTAATCTCTACTACAAAAACGGGATGGGGGATTGCGAAAAGTATTTTTAAATTACCCATCGTACATGGTTTAATACTTGGTATTATTTTAAATGTATTACATATTCAATTGCCGCAGTTTTTGTCTATTTCTATTGGACACATGGCAGAAGCGTTTGTAGCAATTGCTCTTCTTACTTTAGGAGCACAGTTATCAAAAATTAAGTTTAGCTCAATGTTTAATAAAACGCTTTATATGAGTTGTCTCGGTCGTTTACTTTTAGGGCCATTACTTGCATTATTGTGGATTAAAATTTTCGGATTCGATGGAGTTGTCGCACAATCATTGCTTATTGCTAGTTCTTTTCCAACATCACGAAACAGCTCATCACTTGCGCTTGAATATGATGTTGAGCCAGATCTTGCCGCACAAAACGTTCTTTTTACAACGCTCGTTAGTTGTATTACCGTGACTATTGTGATTTATATAGCTAAATTATTATATGTGTAGGTTTATAGCTATTAAAAATTTTATCTAAAGTGCAAAGAAAAAATAGTAGGGGACTTTTCCTTACTATTTTTTTTGTTGTGCATATTCAGTAACGAAGTGAATAAAATGCTGTACAGCAGGCGAAGTATAGCCTTGATTTCGCCAAATCATCCTTGTTACACGAGTACATTTTGGATGATTTATCTTAATAGATGAGACTTTTTCTTGGTTGAGTGTCAAAGCAATCGGAACTAATGCTACACCAAAATTAGCACTAACTAGATCAACTATTGTTTTTTCATCGATCCCTTCAAAAACTACTTTAGGATAGAAGCCAGCTTGTTTACAAAGTTCCTCAATTACATCTCTTAGAGCAGTTTCTTCCTTAAATAAAATGAAATCATCTTGTGCAACTTCAAATAAATCAATCTCCTTTTTATCACTAAATTTATGGCTTTTAGGTACTATAAGTACTAATTCTTCTTCCAATATTGTCAAAGTTGAAATGCCTTCATATGTACTAGAGGGGGAACAAAATCCAATGTCAATGCTATTTGTTTCAACCTGATTCATAATCTTTTGAGTAATGTCTTGGTACAATCGGAATTTTATATTCGGAAATTGTAGTTGGAAGAGTCTAATCAACTCAGGAATATAGCTTGAGCCAAGCGTTTGGATAAAAGCTAACTCAATTGTCCCACTGAGCGGATCTACTAAATCGTTAATTTGCTTTTTAGCAGTGTCAATTTCAAGAAGTGCATTCGTAGCATGTTCTAAAAATAATCTACCATAGCGATTAAGCTTTACTCCTCTACTTTCTCTCTCAAATAAAGGAACTCCTATTTCTGTTTCTAGACGTGCAATAGAACGACTAAGCGCAGACTGAGATAAACTTAAGAGTTCTGATGCTCGTGTAATATTTTCTGTCTTAGCTAATGTTTGAAAGTAATGTAGTTGATACCATTCCATCGGGTTTCCTCCATAATAATACTTGATATTACAATTATGCATAGTTACTATGATAAACACAATTATTTATACATAGCAAGAGGGCGTATAATAATATCCGTACTGATTTTTCGTATGAATGCTGGTCTTTTACAACATTCTATCAAAATTTAATAGGAGGATTTTTTATGACAAAAGAAAAGTTGTGGACAAAAGACTTTATAAATATAACAGTAATAAGCTTCTTTATTTTCTTAGTATTTTATATCCTAATAACTGCTTTGCCACTACTCTTAGTAGAAAAGCTAAATGCAGGAGCAGATAAAGCTGGACTTATTCTTACATTATTCCTTTTTGCAGCTATCGTTATTCGACCAATAGCTGGGAAATGGGTAGAAAAGGGTAATCAAAAGAAAATTCTAATTTACTCTGCAATCGCCTTTTTAGTTGGATGTGTCTTATATCTGTTCACGAATTCACTATGGGCCATCTTAGTTTTACGTGTTTTGCATGGTTTCACATTTGGTGTGATCACAACAGTTAAAGGAACAATCAGCGCTGAACTTATTCCTGCATCTAGACGTGGAGAAGGTATAAGTTACTTCTCACTTGCTATGGGGTTAGCGATGGTATTTGGTCCGGTAATTGGTTTAAACTTAGCTAATTT
This sequence comes from Rummeliibacillus sp. JY-2-4R, assembly GCF_053847205.1. Taxonomy (NCBI): domain Bacteria; kingdom Bacillati; phylum Bacillota; class Bacilli; order Caryophanales; family Caryophanaceae; genus Rummeliibacillus; species Rummeliibacillus sp. JY-2-4R. The sequence goes on from NZ_CM132623.1 coordinate 158,817, forward strand.
AGATATGTATACAACTAGTTTTATTTTATGTATCCTTCTTTCCGCAATCAACATTGTATTAGCTGTAACACTTAAAGTGCCTAAATTAGAATCTACATCTTCAACTAAAGAAAAACATAAATTCTCTTGGAATGATATTCTTGATAAGAATACGATTCCCTATGCGGTTCCAACATTCTTATTGGCTATTGCCTATTCATGTGTATCTGCATTCTTATCTCTATACGCAAAAGAATTAGATTTAGTTGCTGCTGCAAGTACATTTTTCATCGTTTACGCTGTGTTTATGATTGTGTTACGTCCATTTACTGGTAAATATTCCGATGTTTATGGACCAAAGGTAATCGTTGTGCCATGTATCATTATTTTTGGGATTGGTATGTTCGTCTTACAATTACCGCTTACTGGTTTCTTAATGATTTTAGCAGGTATTCTTATAGGTATCGGCTACGGTTCTGTTACACCAGTATTCCAAGCGCAAATTATTAGTTCTGTTGAAAAACATCGTGTTGGTATTGCCAACTCTGTATTCTTCAATGCAATGGACTTAGGTATGGCTGTTGGTGCTTTTGCACTTGGAATCGTTGCAAAAAATATAGGATACAGTAAAATGTATTTAGTCGCTTTATTTGTCATCGTTGTTACATTCCTTATCTATCTGTTAGTGACACGTAGTAAAAAGGCTAACGCGAAATAATATATTTTATTAATTTTAATCTACGGCAATGCTGTTGACTGTTTAATGATTGAATAGTAAATCGCATTGCTGATGCTAATAAATTCATTTTATTAATAAATAGTAAACCCATACTATTTAATCCAAAAAAGACTGTAGACAAATTTCCGTTGTCTACAGTCTTTTTTAATTGTGGATAATTGTCGAATTAATATTTTAAAGAATTTTAGTGGTATTGAACTTCTTTTAATACATCGATTGTGTTAATATCGATGCCCATTGCGTTTGCAACGCCTTCACCATATTTAGGATCTGCTTTGTAGCAGTGGATAATATGACGTTCTTTGATGAAATCTTCTACGCCTTCCATATTACGAGCTGTATTTTCAAATAAACGTTGTTGTTCATCTGGGCTCATGATGTTGAATAATTTACCTGGTTGTTCAAAGTAATTATCATCATCTTCGCGGAAGTCGTAGATATCTGCTGGACCTGCTTCTTCGCTTGGGTTTTTGAATTCTGGTTGTTCTTGCCATTCACCGTAGCTGTTTGGCTCATAGTGTAAAGTGCTGCCTAAGTTGCCATCTGTACGCATTGCACCATCGCGGTGGAAGTTGTGAACTGGGCATTTTGGAGCGTTTACTGGAATTAAGCTGTGATTTACACCTAAACGATAACGTGCAGCGTCAGCATATGCAAATAGACGTGCTTGTAACATACGGTCTGGTGAGAAGCTAATGCCAGGAACTACGTTTGAAGGTGCGAATGCAGCTTGTTCTACTTCTGCAAAGTAGTTCGCTGGGTTGCGATTTAATTCGAATTCACCCACTTCAATTAGTGGATAATCCTTTTTGTACCAAACCTTTGTTAAGTCAAATGGATTATCAGGATGATTTTTTGCTTGTTCATCTGTCATGACTTGGATGTACATTGTCCATTTAGGGAACTCCCCACGTTCGATTGCTTCATATAGGTCGCGTTGTGAGGATTCACGGTCCTTTGCGATCACTTCTGCAGACTCTTCATCTGTTAGATTTTGAATTCCTTGTTGTGTTTTGAAGTGGAATTTTACATATACACGTTCGTTTTCTGCATTGATCATTGAATAGGTGTGAGAACCAAAACCATGCATATGGCGGTAATCCGTTGGGATACCGCGATCGCCCATTACATAAGTAATTTGATGTAATGCTTCAGGAAGGTTTGTCCAGAAGTCCCAGTTGTTATTTGCTGAACGCATATTCGTACGTGGATCGCGTTTTACGGCATGGTTTAAATCAGGGAAGTGCATTGCATCACGGAAGAAGAAAACAGGCGTGTTGTTACCAACTAAGTCCCAGTTACCTTGTTCTGTGTAGAATTTCAATGCAAAACCACGGATATCACGTTCAGCATCAGCTGCACCGCGTTCGCCTGCTACTGTTGAGAAACGAGCGAACATATCTGTTTTCTTACCAACTTTCGAGAAGATAGCTGCTTTTGTATATTTTGTAATATCGTGAGTAACTGTAAATGTTCCGAAAGCACCTGAACCTTTAGCGTGCATACGACGTTCTGGAATAACTTCACGGTTAAAGTTTGCTAATTTTTCAATCAACCAAACGTCTTGTAATAGTACCGGACCACGCTTACCTGCAGTCATAGAGTTTGTATTACTTACAACAGGAGCACCAGCGGCAGTAGTTAACTTTTTGTTGTGACTATTTGTCATGAAATGATTCCTCCTAATAAGTTAATAATTTCTTAGAATTACCTCTTTGAACATAACTATAACAGACCGATAATTAAATGTAAATTATAATAATTCTATTTTAGTAATTTTTACTTTAAAGTATATGATATAAAATATCCGACTGTTAAAGTACTATATAAGTTGATATATGCGCTCATAAGACACAAAATAGAAACAATTGAATTTCAAGTATTATGTTATTTATAGTGTTATTTATAATATGAGAAGCTGATGAGAATAAGAAATGAATTTATTCAATCAATCTTCTCATTAATTTAAAAATAAAGTAATTAATTGCATATTATAATAATTATAATTATCAATTTAACTATAAAATAGGCCTTAATTGAAAATAGTGTTAAAGGTATTGGAAGTCATGAATCTTTGAAAGCGTGAATTTACATATTTATGAAATAATAATAAATTGATGAAAAGAGAAATTGGTTAGTGATTAAACTTTCATACTCCCTAAACAGTTTGTGAGCTAACTATAAAAGGAGAGTAGCAAGCAGATGAATTGTCCAGCTTGAAGTCTCTCTAAAACAGTATAAAATCTAATTGTTGATTGTTCAGTCGATTGTAGCAACAAGTGCATTCGTACCGTTTACCATTACCATATTTATGTTTGTATCCAGTATTTTATCTCCAATTGATATTAGAAAATGGGAATTTAATTTAAATTCTCTCGATAAAGATAAAAAAATGACGATGTATCATTATAAAGTCGAAATGAAACACCTCTTTTTGTATTCAACAGAGAACGATAAGTAACTAGATGAACTGGATATTAGTAAAAGCTCATCTCAGGAACTTCTATTCATTTTGAGAATTCTGAAACGTAAATCAGTATCTAATCTACATATTTTTTAGTTAAAATATTTCATTTATGATAGAGGTATTGAAGTTTTTAAGTAGGAGGTTTCTGATAAGAAAATGCCAATGTTAAATAAGGCAATTGATTTTATAAAGATGTATTATGCTGAGAAGAGTTTGCCAAAAGAGCAGTTGGAACAGCGGCTTAAAGAAGTGGAACAACAAATTTCAGAGCATGGGAGTTATTCTCATACGACAAATGAGCTAGAATTTGGTGCAAAAGTAGCTTGGCGAAATAGTAATAAGTGTATTGGGCGCTTATTTTGGCAAACGTTACAAGTAAAGGATCAACGAGAAATAGTAGATGAAGAAGCCATTTATGAAAAACTTTTAGAACATATTGAGTTTGCTACAAATAAAGGGAAAATACGGCCGACTATTTCCATCTTTGAACCAGAAAAGGTTCGTATTTGGAACCATCAGTTAATTCGTTATGCTGGTTATGAGCAAGAAGATGGATCTGTAATTGGAGATACTGATTCCATTGTTTTTACAAAGAAGTGTATTGAATTAGGTTGGCAAGGAAAAGGTGGACAGTTTGATGTATTGCCACTTGTTATACAGATTGGGGATAGAGAACCTCGTATCTTTGAAATTCCAAAAAGTTATATAAAAGAAGTGTCTTTACGTCACCCTGAATTTGAGTGGTTCGAAAGTTTACAGTTGAAATGGTATGCTGTGCCTATGATTTCTTCTATGAAGCTTGAGGTAGGGGGGATCGTCTATGCAGCTGCTCCTTTTAACGGATGGTATATGGGCACTGAAATCGGTGCTCGTAACTTGGCAGATGAATCTCGCTACAATCAATTACCGATTATTGCAGAGAAAATGGGATTAAATACGTCTTCGAACTCAAGTCTATGGAAAGACCGTGCGTTAGTGGAGCTCAATGTTGCAGTACTTCATTCTTTTAAGGAAGACGGTGTAAGTATTGTGGACCATCATACTGCTGCGCAACAATTTAAACGATTTGAAGCAAATGAAGAATCTGCAAATCGTGATGTTACGGGCAATTGGACATGGCTGATTCCACCCTTGTCACCTGCTACAACGTATATCTTCCACAAACCATTTGATAATACGAAAAAGTCTCCATCATATTCTTATCAGAAAAGTCCTTATTGAAATATTTGAGGGTTGCCCTGGCGTAAATAATCTAAAAATTAAATGAAAAGGGAGCAAACGTATTGTTGCTCCTTTTTGTCTTCTATTTCTCAGGTGTTACAAAGCGGTCTTTTGCTGATATCCAGGCAGCTATAAATAACCCTATTACGACAATAGCGTAAAGCATATTTGCCACATGAAAGCTGCTCCATAAATCATGAACGTATCCATAAAGTACGGGACCTATTGCAGCAAGTAGATAGCCAATGGATTGTGCAGTCCCACTAAGTTCTGCAGCTTCTATTGCATTTCGGGAACGGAGTGAAAAGAACATCATTACAAGACCGAATGATGCACCACCTGCAAGGCCAATTAGAACCATCCAAATAATCGTTAGAGACGTCCAGTTCAGCAATATTCCTGTAAAGCCAATTACATAAAATATAGTAAACAATGCTACTAAAGGACGTTGGTCTGTCCTACGCCCAGCGAGTATTGGAATCAGGAATGTCATAGGTAATTGTGAAAATTGCAAAATAGAGAACATCCAGCCCGCTTGACTTGCGCTCATACCTTGGGATTCTAACATTGCTGGAATCCAAGCAGCTGTTGTATAGAAGATAAATGATTGTAAACCCATGGCTACAGTGATAGCCCAAGTTAAAGGATACTTCCATATAGGTTTTCTTCCATTTTGTTTTTTTTCTTTTTCCTTTAATTCCGCTTGCTTCCTAACATGAGGTAACCATACGGCGATGGCGATTATGGTTAAAACAACCCAACACCCAAGAGCGCCTTTCCATCCTAAAGAAGTACTAGCTATTGGATAACTAACGCCTGCTGCAACACTTGCTGTAACGTTCATAGAAAGTGTGAAGATGGACGTTAATAGTCCTACTTGAAAAGGGAATTTTAGCTTGATTAGCGCAGGTAGCAATACATTACCAAAGGCAATTGCAATCCCGATTAATCCAGTTCCAATTAATAGGGAGAAAGTATTTCCAAGTGAGCGACTGAGAATCCCTATCGCTAAAATAATCATGGCACCAAGCAGTGTTTTTTCGAACCCAAAACGACTAGCCAATTTAGGGGCAAATGGGGATACAATCGCAAATGCTAGTAATGGGATTGTCGTGATGAACCCTGCTAATACATTTGAAATATCCAAACCTTCTTTTATGTAGGAAATAATAGGACCAACAGAAGTGAGTGGAGAACGTAGTGTAGAAGCAATGAAAATAATACCAAGAACAAGAAGCCAAGTACTTCGATTCCATGGTATTTTTTTGCTATTTCGAGTTGATTGTTGTGAAGCCAAGCTACATAACCTCCTCGTAAAACAGATTCTTTTAGCAACAGTATCATTAATAGAGAGTAAATTTCAATATTTAGTAAAAAATTAGAAAGCTAAGGTATTATAAAACTTAAATTGTATCTTTAAATCTATCAATTTACATCTTGTTAATAGAGCTTCTCTGTACTATAATGGGGAGCGTAATAAAAATTATATATTGCATGCCTCATCCAATAGATGGGGTAGAGGTCGCGATCTTCATAAGTATAATCGACGAGATGAAAAAGCATTATTGACTCGATTAAAAAGGGAATATCGCCGAAGTATTGTTAAGCTTTTTATTGGCAATGCTGGGGCTGTTATCGAAAGGGACAGAACTGTCACGCAAAAAATGCGTGTTGAGCTATCTTTATCAAGGTTGATGGGGAATTTAGATACCATCCACAAATATTTTGCGGTGGTTTTTTTATTTTCCTTTACCCGCCTCATCAGCAATGAAAATCGGAAAGAGGAGAATTATGAGTACAAAAAATACAGGCGATAGCGTTCAGCAGAGCTTAAATAGAGGATTAAAAAGTCGCCATGTTACGATGATTTCACTCGGTGGAACCATTGGTACAGGATTGCTACTTGCGAGTGGTAACTCAGTTGCTACTGCAGGACCAGGTGGCGCGATAGTAGCTTATGGTTTAATTGGGATAATGGTATTTTTCCTAATGACTAGTCTTGGAGAAATGGCTGCTTATATGCCAGTTTCAGGTTCATTTAGTACGTATGCATCAAAATTTATCGATCCAGCATTAGGCTTTGCATTGGGTTGGAACTATTGGTATAACTGGGCAATTACTATCGCAGCAGAAATTTCAGCTGTATCTATTGTGATGAAATATTGGTTCCCTGATAGTCCTTCCTATATATGGAGCGCATCATTTTTAATTCTTATTTTTGTTTTAAACTACTTATCTGTTAATAGTTTTGGCGAAAGTGAATATTGGTTTGCTTTTATCAAGGTAGCTACGGTTATCATCTTTATTATTGTAAGTTTCTTAATGATCTTTGGTATCCTTGGTGGACATGCACCGGTTGGGTTTACGAACTTCTTTAAGGGAGATGCACCTTTCCATGGTGGATTCTTTGCGACATTTGGTATTTTCTTAGCTGCAGGTTTCTCATTCCAAGGAACTGAATTACTTGGTGTTACTGCAGGCGAAACAAAGAACCCAAGCAAAACAATTCCAAAAGCAGTGAAACAAGTTTTCTGGCGTATTTTGCTATTCTATATTTTAGCGATTTTGGCAATTGGTTTGTTAATTCCATATACAGATCCACGTCTTGCGAATAGTGATGATGTAACTGTAAGTCCATTTACATTAGTATTTGAAAATGCAGGGATTGCCATTGCTGCATCTATTATGAATGCAGTCATTTTAACAGCAATTCTTTCTGCTGGTAATTCAGGTTTATATGCATCATCACGTACGCTTTGGGAATTAGCGATGGAAGGTCATGCACCTAAAATATTTAGAAAGCTAAACAAACGAGGAGTTCCAGTGGCGGCACTTGTTGCCACAGTGCTTGTAGCATGTCTATCATTTTTAGCATCCTTATTTGGTTCAGGTACAGTCTATACATGGTTATTAAATGCTTCAGGTATGTGTGGATTCATCGCATGGCTTGGAATTGCGGCTAGTCATTATCGATTCCGCAAAGCGTTTATAGCACAAGGTCATGATTTATCTGAGTTACCATATCGATCTAGGTTCTTCCCGTTTGGTCCAATTTTTGCATTTGTCTTATGTGCAGTTGTTGTATTAGGTCAAAATTATACAGCATTCACAGGTGGACATATTGATTGGTACGGAATATTAGTATCGTATATTGGCTTACCAATTTTCCTAATCCTTTGGTTCGCCTATAAATTGAAAAACAAAACAAAGATAGTAAAGTTAGAAGAAGCAGATTTGACATCAAATCGTCCAATTAAAGACTAATCAAAAGGCTAATCTCTTGTAGGGTAAAATACCTATATTGGATTAGCCTTTTTATCATGATTATTTTTAATTGAAATGAAAAATACGATAAAAATACATCAGAACGTTCGTAGATTAGCCTAATTTAAGCCGCTAAAACTGTAAATATTCGGTTTTTCGGAGATTTCTGAATTATTTTATATTTTGTGTTTTGTTGAAAAATAATACTTTCATGCTATAATTGTGACATTCTTAATATTACAACAAAATATCATTCACTCATATAATAGCGAGAATATGGCTCGCAAGTTTCTACCAGCTCACCGTAAATGAACTGACTATGAGAAGCAATATAGATTGGAAATAGACTATTCTATTTACCAATCCCATCGACTAAACTCGAAGGACTTGCTCCACTCATAGATGACTGGATGCAAAGTACTTCGAGTTTTTTTATTTAAAAGCGGAACACGCCCGTTAAGCCCCGACAATCGTTGGAGGGCCCGAATCGAAAGCGTACTTTCAGCTTTCGACCGAGGGAACGAAACGACTCGAGGGGCTGGCGTGTGGAGCTGGATAAGGTAAAAGCGGAGGTGGCTCGTTCAGCTGCGACAGTTGCTTGCGGGCTCGAATCGAAAGCATCTTCTCAGCTTTCCACCGTAGCTGGGTAATAGTAAAAACACAACACGCCAATAACTCTAAGTATATGAAATCAAGAAGGGAGTTCCTAAGTTTGAAAGCACTTCAGGACAAAATCATTAATGAAGGTAAAGTTTTATCAGGAGATGTATTAAAAGTAGATTCATTCTTGAATCACCAAATCGATCCACAACTTATGCAAGCGATTGGACAAGAGTTTGCAGAACTATATAAAGATGCTGGTTTAACAAAGATTTTAACAATTGAATCATCAGGAATTGCACCAGCAGTAATGGCGGGACTTATTTTAGGAATTCCTGTTGTCTTTGCTCGTAAAAGTAAATCTGTAACGTTAACTGATAACTTCTATACTACAGAAGTTTATTCATTCACAAAGAAAATAACTAGTACTCTTACAGTTTCAAAAGATTATGTAAAAGAAGATGATGTCATTCTAATCATCGATGATTTCTTAGCAAACGGTGAAGCAGCAAAAGGATTACTTGATATCGTAAAACAAGCAGGTGCTACTACTAGTGGTATTGGTATTGTCATCGAAAAAGGCTTCCAACCTGGAGGTAAGTTACTACGTGAACAAGGATATCGAGTTGATTCATTAGCAATCGTTTCTTCGTTAGAAAGTGGAAAAGTACAATTTGCTTAGGAGGCAACTAAACAATGAATAAGGCAAAACTGGCAACACTTGGTATTCAGCATTTGTTAGCAATGTATGCAGGAGCTATTTTAGTACCATTAATCATTGGTGGAGCGCTTAAATTTGATTCTACGCAGTTAACTTATTTAGTATCCATTGATATTATGATGTGTGGTATTGCTACATTATTACAAGTGGTTCGCGGTAAAGTTTTTGGAATCGGATTACCATTAGTTTTAGGATGTACATTTACAGCTGTAACACCGATTATTGGAATCGGTACTAAGTTTGGTCTAGGAGCTATTTATGGTGCGGTAATCGCATCAGGGTTAATCGTTGTTCTTATTTCAGGTGTTTTCGGTAAGTTAGTAAAATTCTTCCCGCCAATTGTGACAGGTTGCGTTGTTACAATTATCGGGATTACATTAATTCCAGTCGCTATTAATAATGCCGGTGGTGGTCAAGGAGCGCCGAATTTTGGCTCTGCCTCTAACATTTCACTGGCCTTTGGTACACTCATAGCAATTATTTTGTTATATCGTTTTACAAAAGGATTTGTACGTTCAATCTCTATTTTAATCGGTCTAGTACTTGGTACCGTTGCAGCAACGTTCATGGGTATGGTTGATTTTACACCAGTTAGTAATGCTGCATGGGGCCAATTGGTTACACCATTTTATTTTGCAAAACCAGAATTTCACTTTGTTCCAATTATGACAATGACATTAGTTGCAATTGTATCGCTTGTTGAATCTACTGGTTCTTACTTTGCCTTAAGTAACATGACTAAAACACCTATCAATGATAAAGCACTTGCTCGCGGCTATCGTTCAGAAGGTTTAGCCTCAATCATTGGTGGTATTTTCAACTCATTCCCTTATACAGCTTTTTCTCAAAATGTGGGTTTAATGCAAATGACCGGTGTAAAAAATCGCGCTGTAATTTTTATCACTGGGATTTTACTTGTGGCTCTAGGATTCTTACCTAAAATTGCTGCATTAACAACAATTATTCCGACAGCCGTACTTGGTGGAGCTATGATCGCGATGTTTGGTATGGTAATTTCTCAAGGGATTAAAATGCTAGGTACTGCTATCCAAGGTTCTGAAGGCAATGCAATGATTATCGCTTGTTCCATTGGTATGGGGCTTGGTGTGACAGTTGTTCCTGATATTTTCAAAGTATTGCCAGAAACTGTTCGTATCTTAACAAGTAATGGTATTGTAGCGGGAAGTATTACAGCAATCGTATTAAATATCGTATTTAATATGATTCCTTGGAGACGCGATGTGCAAGTCCAAGCAGAACCTGCACAAGTGAAGGATAAAGCAAAAGAAGCTACTCCTAATTTCACTGAAAAACATGCTTAACCGTTGAAACGTTAAAACGAGGTCTCATCCAATAAGGATGAGACCTTTTATATTTTATAGGTAATAGATAAAACATGCGTTTAGCGGATTCTATATTCTAATTCGACTAATCATGAATTAGAATAATAAATTAATTTTTAAGGAATAAAGTAGTTCAGAAACCACATAGATACTAAAATCTAAAAGATTTATAAAAAGATCCACCAAAATTAAATTTTGACTTTTTAAAAAATTAATTATATAAATATTCTATCAACATCAACTCCCTTAGTAATTTGACATTTACATATGGGGAGAAATGAATAAAGGGGGAATTATTGTGGAGTTGAAAAATCAAACTATAAATGGAAGCAAGCTAAATTATGCAGAATACCCAGGAAGCAAGGGGACGATTATTGCTATTCACGGATTAACAGGGAATAACAAGCAAATGCACTATTATGCAGAATTGCTTAAAGGCGAATATCGCTTTATCTCAGTAGATTTAAAAGGAAGAGGAAATAGCGCAGAGGCTCCAGAAAATACTGGCATCCAGCAACATGCCTCTGATATTAATCAGTTAATTGATGAATTACATATACAAAATCCAATTATTATGGGTTATTCTATGGGCGCTTTTATAGGCGCTACTGTAGCAAGCAAGCGGGATGATGTACAGGCGCTTATTTTACTAGATGGGGCTGCAACATGTACTGAACACCAAAGAAATATAGTCCAACCTTCGTTAGGACGATTAAGTAAACAGTATTCTTCTATCGAAAGCTACTTAGAAGAAATCCGTACAATTTATGGTAATCTAGGTGTCACTTGGACTGACCATCTTGAAGATGTCGGAGAATATGAAATCCACCAAGTAGGAGATCATTGGAAAAGTAAATCTGATGAAAAAAAGATAACCCAAGATTTTAATAGCTTCTATGAATTTGTGCCAAAAAATATACTTTCAAAAGTAGACTGTCCAGTGCTACTTGTCCATGCAAAAGGTCAAATAGGTCAAATGCCACCTCTATTTTATGCTGAGGCATATGAGGATACTAAGAAATATACTAAACATATTGAAACGTTTACATCTGAATGCAATCATTACACGCTTGTTTTTGAAGAACGCCCTGAAATCAATACCGTCATTACAGATTTTTTATTGAATATTCCAAAAAAGGACTGGACGCTAATCTGATTTTATGTAATATTTAAAGTATTAAATTAATATTAATGCCTATTCGATAGCCATAAAAAAATTACCTTTTTTTATGTAAACTATTGAACTTGTTGGCTACACCCTTCCTTTTATGTACTTTTAAATATAAGGAATGGTGTAGCTTTTTATTATTTTTAAGGGGGAAATCGAATGATTACTAGTACTGGTTTGGAATATTTCAAAAATATTTATGATGTTGTGCCTCAATGGGTTCAAAAAATGTATGACTATAATCCAGCAATATTGGATCATTATACAAATTTACGTAGTGAAGCTATGAAGGCTGGCTCTTTATCTGTAAAAGAAAAAGATACCCTGTTAGTAGGAATGAATGCAGCACGGTTATATGAACGTAGTATGGTTTACCATACAAAAGGAGCAATTGATGGAGGACTCACTTTACCAGAATTAGTGGAGTACCTACTTGTATCGTATTTATACAATAACGAAAAAGCTTTACTAGTTAGTGTAAAATCATTTGATTATGCATTGGAGTTATTAGGTATTGAAAAAACTACTAAAATTTTAAAATCTGATTCAGCATTAGATATTATCTCTTACTATAAATCCTATTTGAAACAAGAGGAAAGAAGCTATATTGAAAAAATTGAAGAGCTTTTAAAAGCTAATGATGAAAACGCTTTATCGAAAAAATTATTAGAGAATGGTTTTGTTTCTTCCCAATTAAAGCATGCATTAATGGTGGGAATATATACAACTGTACTTCAAAATCAACCAGTTGAAACTTGGACAGTAAAGGCGCGAAATATTGGCGTTTCGGAAGAGCAACTAGCAGAGGTCGGATATATTTGCCTTTTAACAGCAGGTATTCCAGCGTGGTTTGAGATTAGCGATTCTTTAGTTCAGAAATAAAGAGATGGGGTGTTTAGGATGAAAATTTTTGATACAGCAAAAGAAGCTCTAGAGTGTGTAGAAAGTAATCAAACAATTATGGTAGGGGGCTTTGGATTAATTGGTGCACCCTTAACTTTAATCGATGGGTTAATCGATAAAGACGTTCAAGGATTAACTGTTATTAGTAATAATCTTGGAGAAAAGGGTAAGGGATTAGGATTGCTATTAAATCAAAAAAAGATAAAAAAGGCAATAGGTTCATATTTTACAAGTAATCGCGATGTTGGCGATGCATTTCAAGCAGGGGAAATTGACCTTCAATTGTTGCCACAAGGCACTTTAGCTGAATCTATTAGAGCAGCTGGTGCAGGTATAGGTGGTTACTATACTAAAACAGCTGTAGGAACAAATTTAGCAAAAGGCAAGGAGACAAAAATTATTAAAGGTGTTGAATATGTGTTTGAGGAAGCTATTCATGCGGATGTCGCAATTATAAGGGCACATAAAGCTGATAAATTAGGCAATCTAGTATATTACAAAACGGCTAGAAATTTTAACCCGCTAATGGCAACAGCAGCGGATCGTGTCATCGTAGAAGTAGATGAAATTGTGGAATCAGGACAATTACCAGCAGAATCTATTGTTACGTCGCATCTATTTGTAGATGGCATTATTCTAGCAAAAAAAGTTTTGACGAAAGATGGTGTAGTCGAACATGGTTAATATACAAAAAACTTTAAGCGTTCAAGAAAAAATAGCAAAAAGAGCAGCAGAAGAATTAAATACACGTAGCATAGTGAATCTTGGGATCGGTATTCCAACACTAGTCGCAAAATATATTACTCATGACGAAGTACACTTTCATACTGAAAATGGCTTATTAGGTGTTACGGATGTCGACGAAGATCATATCGATCCCAACCTTGTAAATGCAGGGAAATTGCCTGTAGGTGAAGAAGTAGGCGCCTCATTCTTCGATAGTGCGGAATCTTTTGGTATGATTCGCGGTGGACATGTTGATGTAGCTATACTAGGTATCTTACAAGTTAATGAAAGAGGGCAAATTGCTAACTGGGCTGTACCTGGAAAGAATATTATGGGTGTTGGTGGCGCAATGGATTTGTTAGTAGGTGCAAAAAAGGTTATTGTCACTACTACTCATACTTCAAAAGACGGGAAAAGTAAAATATTAAAAGAATGTACTTATCCAATTACTTCAACTAGAAGTGTAGATATGATTATTACAGATTTAGCAGTGTTCTGTGTTGAAAATGAAACATTACATTTAATTGAATTAATGCCTGGAATTGAATTGCAGCAAGTTATTGATCATACAGAAGCAAACTTTGTAAATAATTTAGAGAAATAGATAGGGGAGAATTTGTTATGTCAATTCCAGAAGTAGTAATAGTTGAAAGCGTACGAACAGCTATTGGAAAGCTCGGAGGCGCATTAGCTAATGAGACAGTTGATTTTCTTGCATCTGCCGTCATGAAAGAAGTAGTAAATAGAGCAGGGATTGATCCGGAGAGGATTGATGAAGTCATTCTTGGCCAAGCAAAACAAAGTGCTGATGCATCGAACTTAGCGAGACTTGCGACATTGCGTGCAGGATTTCCAATAACTGTTCCAGGATATACTGTGCATCGGCAATGTGGTTCTGGCGTTCAGGCAATTAATAATGCTGCTCAACAAATTCAATTAGGATTAAGTAATGTCATTGTGGCAGGTGGTGCAGAATCTATGAGCACTGCTCCATATTATCTTCGTAATGCGAGATTTGGTTATAGATCTGGCAATGGAATGTTGCTCGATCCAAATACAGAAAGTCAAACTGGTTCACAGCCGTATGAAGAATATGGATTAACAGATATGGGTACAACAGCCGAGAACCTAGCAGAAAAATACCATATTAATCGTGAAGAACAAGATGCGTTTGCACATCGCAGTCAAGAAAAAGCGGATACTGCCATTAAAAACGGTTATTTCGTGAAACAAATTCTCCCATATGAAGTTAAACAACGTAAGCAAACAATCGAATTTAAAGTAGATGAACACCCTAGATTATCAAGCATTGAAAAGCTTGCAACATTAAAACCAGTTTTTAAAGATGGAGGTTCTGTTACTGCCGGAAACAGTAGTGGTCGTAATGATGGTGCAGCAGCATTATTATTAATGAATCAAAATGAAGCAGTTGCATTAGGTTTGCAACCTAAAGCGAGGATTGTGGCTCAAGCATCTGCAGGAGTTGATCCGAGAATTATGGGGATAGGTCCAGTACCTGCTACTCTTAAAGCCTTAAAACAGGCTAACTTATCTTTGGATGACATTGATATTATTGAGCTAAATGAAGCTTTCGCTGCACAATCTTTAGCTGTAATCAAAGAATTAGGATTAGATGAAGAACGTCTTAATCCTAATGGCGGCGCGATTGCAATGGGCCACCCAATAGGTGCAACAGGTGCAATTTTAATGACGAAGCTTGTACATGAACTAGAGCGCACTGGTAAACGATATGGCTTAGTTACCTTATGTATTGCTGGTGGGCTTGGAATTGCAACAATTATTGAAAACCTTCAAAGATAAAAAAGTGTTGCTCAAATTTTAATTTGGGCAACACTTTTGCAAATAATAAGGCTTTTTTAAGTCCTTTAAAGCAGTAATTTATTATCAAACGCCAAGTCCTATTTTTTCTAAATAACGTTTTTGCGCAGATTTTAAGGCCACAATAACAGAACCTGTAGAAGGCGCAAAATAATGCATTTCAATTCGTTCAACTAATTTATCAAGATTTGAACTAAAATCGTAGCCAATAATCAAACGTTTAAAGAAGTTTTGAGCTAGATTAGTAATAAAAGTAAATTCAGCATCGATAATTTTATGAGTTTCAGAATCAATCTCAAGAACGATTCCGGCATGTTTATAGTTTTCATACATTGCAGTACCTTGTGGCGCTTTGGCATATGCAGTTACTAATATTGAAGATAAAGATTTCATCATATTTAAACCTCCATAAGCAATAGGTTTTTATAAAATTATATCAGAACATACTAATTTATTGAAATATAAATAATTATTGACTCTTTCAGAAAATTAAAATAATATATAAATGTAATATATCTCTTTAATTATGAGAAGTTTTTCTAACAAAAGGCAATTTCTTAACGATGGAATCCACCAATTCCATTTAACTTAAGGGACCTAGCTTTCTGTAGAGGATAAGATTCTGTCTTATTGTCTTCATTCAGCTGGGTCTTTTTTACTTGAAAAGGGGGATTATATGGGGATTGATGAACACATAGCAATTATTGGCGCCGGAACAATGGGAAGAGGAATAGCCATCTATTTTTTAAAACAAGGTTGTAAAGTGAAATTAATAGATTATGATCAAGAAAGTTTATTGAAAGCTCTACAAAGTATACAAGAAAATTTGCCTTCAGAATGGCATGGTTCATTAGAGTTTGCAAATGCATTGAAAAAAGAAGATCAGATAACACTTGTAATTGAAGCAATTCCAGAAATCTTAGAAGCTAAACAGCAATTGTATAAAGAGATTGAAGCCATTGTACCTAAGGGTACCATTATTGCAACCAATACATCAGGTATTCCAATTAACCGATTAAGCGAATCTTTTATTCACAAGGATAGATTTCTAGGTATGCACTTTTACATGCCCGCTGATACAATTCCAGTCGTTGAAGTGATAAAAGGTGACAATACATCACAAGAAATAATTGATCATGTCATGAATTGGTTGAAGAGAATGAAGAAGATGCCAGTGTATGTCAGAAGGGATATACCAGGTTTTATAGGTAACCGGTTACAGCACGCAATGGCAAGGGAAGCAATTTCTTTGTTAGAGCAGGGGATAGCAACAGCTGAAGAAATAGATTTAATAGCAAAATATGCACTAGGAATACGTCTGGCGATTTCAGGTCCATTAGAGCAAAGGGATTTAAATGGCCTTGATGTACACTTTAATATCGCTGACTATTTATATAGACAATTAGAAAATAGTCAAATACCCTCTCAACTTTTAAAAGATAAGGTGGAAAGAGGCGAATTAGGTATTAAAACTGGTAAAGGGTTTTACCAATGGCCGGTTGAAGCGGAACAAGTAAAACAATGGAATAATGAAAAATTATTAAAAGTATTGAAAGCGCTTCAACAAGCTTAAACAAGGGGGAATTGGAATGGAAAAGTTGACAAATTTCTTTACAGGGGTAATGAGGAAGTATTTACCGGATCCATTTGTATTTGCAATTGGCTTAACGTTGTTAACGTTTATATTAGCTTTAGTTTTTGAGGGAAGTAATTTTATAGATTTAACTACTGCATGGGGAACTGGCTTTTGGGACTTATTAGCGTTTACTACCCAAATGGCTGTTATTTTAGCTGCAGGTTATGTACTTGCTACAGCACCATTAGTAGATAAGCTATTAAATAAAATTGCTAGTTATGTACATACCCCTCGAATGGCAGTTATTGTTGCAACTTTAGTTGGCGGTATAGGAAGTTACTTAAACTGGGGATTTGGATTAGTAATCGGTGGAGTAATCGCAAAAAAATTAGCTTTAAAAGTAAAAGGCGTTCACTATCCATTAATCATTGCTGCAGCGTATTCAGGTTTTACATTTTACGGATTAGGTTTGTCAGCAAGTATACCTATTTTAATCTCTACACCTGGACATCCATTAGAAAAAGCGATGGGTGTAATTGGTCTTCACGACACCATTTTCACATGGCCAATGATTGTTACAGCTATTGTTATGTTGATCACATTACCAATTGTGAATGCTATGCTACATCCAAAGAAAGCTGAAAATGTAATTGAAATTGACCCATCTCTTTATGAAGATAAAACAGCTGCAACGGTACATTTGTTAGAAGATAATACTTTTGCGACTAAATTAAATAATAGTCATATTTTATCTTATTTGATTGGTATTTTAGGCATTATCTATGTAGTGATTTATTTTACAAAAGGTAATACTTTGAATTTAAACGTTTTGAATTTTATCATTTTATTCTTAGGCATTATCTTGCTTGGAACACCAATCCGTTATGTTGAAAGTTTATCTGAGGGAATTAAAACTATCTCAGGAATTATTCTTCAGTTCCCATTCTACGCTGGGATTATGGCTATAATGGCTGCTTCTGGCTTAGTAGACTCAATTGCGAAAATATTTGTTAACTTAGCAGATGCACAATCGCTTCCGTTTTGGGGATTAATAAGTTCGTTCTTTATCAATTTCTTTGCTCCATCTGGCGGGGGTCACTGGGTTGTGCAAGGACCATTTATGATTGATGCTGCTAAAGAATTAGGCGCTTCACTATCTAAAACTTCTATGTCAGTAATGTTAGGAAATGCTTGGAATGATATGGTACAACCTTTCTGGATTCTACCAGCATTAGCCCTTTCTCGATTAAAGCTAAAAGATATTATGGGCTACTTAGTAATGATTATGTTCTGGGTTGGGCTTGTATATATTGTCTCTATTTTATGTTGGGGATATTTATTCTAATCAAGGAGTGGGTACCATGAAAGTTGTTGATTTATCAGTATTATTATATGACGGGTTAGTTTCTTTTCCGTCACATCCAAAAGTTGTATTTATGGATCATATCACACACGATTTTTCAAAACCTAGATATCAAGCTCCGTGCGAAGGATATGCAAGTAAAACCATTATTATGTCTGATCATAGCGGTACACATTTAGATGCACCCTATCACTTTTTCAAGGATGGTTTAACGGTTGAGGATATTCCAATAGAAGCGACAATGGGAAATGCAGTCCGTATTGATGTATCGCATAAGGCGGTGTATGAACCTGTAACTCGTGAAATGATTGAAAAAGTAGTTGAGGATAAAAATATTATTATAAAAGAGCATGATATTGTGCTATTTAGATGCTGGCAAGGGGAGTGGAATGCAGAAGGTTTTCACGATTGTATGTCATTAGATGCTTCAGTTGCGGAATGGGTACTGGACCATCATATAAAAGCCATCGGTCTCGATTTACCTAATGCAGATATTAATAGTAACATGCAAAGAACCGTTCATCTGGAATTATTAAGCCGTAATATTATGATAATGGAGAATATCGTTAACCTTGAAAAGCTTTCTCAAGATCGCTTTTACTTTATTGGCACTCCATTAAATTTAAAAGGATTAACCGGATCCCCTATCAGAGCGATAGCTATTGAAGAATGGTAGAAGTTTAAAGTTCAATAAAATTAGAAGTTGCTAATCTGAATAATAAGGAGGAGATTGAAGTTGAAAGCTGTCATTAAAGAACATGAAGAAAAAGGAATCACCATTAAAGATGTAGCTAAACCAATTCTTCAAGATGGGGAAGTATTAGTACAGATTGAAGCTGCTAGTATATGTGGTAGTGACTTGCACATGTATGAAAGTATGAAAGCGTATGAATGGGTACCAATGCCTGTTATTTTAGGACATGAGTTTGTTGGGAAAGTTGTAGAAGTTTCCAATACAGAACACCAACATTTAGTGAATCAACGTGTCGTCATTAATCCTTATATTCCTTGTGGGCACTGTGATAATTGTTTGAGAGGTAATACAAATCTTTGTGATGCTGGTACTGGTTCAATAAGTAAAACACCAACAGAATCATTACAGTATGGTTTTCGCAAAAATGGCGGAATGGCTGAATTTGCAGCAATCAATGCTTCAAATGTATTACCCATTCCGAATCAAGTGCTTGTTGAAGTAGCTGGAATGTTAGAAGCAATTGCTATTGGTGTTCATGCAATTGAAAGAGCAGATATCAAACCTGGTAGTACAGCAGTTGTGATAGGACCAGGACCAATTGGGTTAAGTCTAGTAACTAGTTTAAGTAATTTTGGTTTTGAAAAGTTAATTGTTACAGGGCTTCGAAAAGATGAGAAAAGACTCTCATTAGCAGAGGAAATTGGCGCTACGCATATTGTATACGCTGATGAAGAAGATGTTCTAGAAAGAATTTCTACATTAACGAATCATAATGGTGTAGACCATGTATTTGATACAAGTGGTTTTCATGGTTCGTTAGTAGAAGCAATCAGAATGAGTCGAAAAGGAGGGGAAGTGTTATTGGTAGGAATCAGCTCACTCCCTTCTGAAATACTAACGCATGAAATTGTGCGCGGTGAAATCACAATTAAAGGTGTTTACGGAGTTACAAAAGAAACAATGCAAAGAGCAATAGCAATGGCTGCATCTGGAAATTATGCATATAGCAAACTTGTATCTCATGTAATAGACCTTCATGATGCAAATAAAGGTTTTGAATTAGGGTTAGATAAGGAAGCGGTTAAAGTAGTACTAAAACCTTAGGTGGGGAGGTTTATATGCGATATGCAATATATCGAAAAAAGAAGTGAAATGCTAAATGTACTAAAACCAAATAATCCAATTATTGAAACCTATATACGAGATTATGAAAAAGAAGTATTAAAAGAAAGTGCATTATCTACTAAAGACAAAACTTTATTGTTAGTTGCGATTTGTGCTGCAAGAAGAGATGAGCAATCGATGCTTTATTACACTGAACAAGCTGTCATAGCAGGAAACGGGGTTGTTGAAATAGCTGAGCTCATTTCTAGCGCGATTATTTCTAGAGGTATTCCAACATGGTTGTCAGGAATTGAAGCTATTACCCATGCTATTTCAATCATAAGTGATGAAGAGTTGAAATTACAAAGAAATACGGGCCAAAAGCTGGATATAGCAACTTTTCAAACCCAGGAAGAGTGCATTCACTACTATCAAACTGAATTTAGTGTATTACCTAAATGGGTTCAATATTTAATAGATTATCAACCAGATATGCTATTGAAATACAGTAATCTTCGTATAACATCATTACGGGATGGCGAAGTTTCAAGGCTTTTGAAGGAGTTATTATTGTACGCTATTAACGTGAGTGACAATTATTCTAAAGGTATGGAAATTCATCGTACGAATGCATTGAATCTTGGTGCAACACAAGAAGTTCTCTTTGAGGTTCATATTCTTTGTACATTATTAATTGGATTTAAAGCAATTCAAAATCTTCAAAAGTAAGATAGAGAAAAGGTGTATTAAGCAAATTGCTTAATACACCTTTTTTAATTAAACACCATCTTGCATATGATCAATGTATGCGCTTTAAAATATTTTAAATATAAAAAATAGTTTGATAATTTAAGAAATTGGTATTATAATGGAAAAACATTAAAGGGGGGTTATTAACATGCAGATGTTAGAAAAGATTAGTAAATTTGCAGGGAATACCTTTGCAATCTGGGTATTGTTAGCTGCAGGCTTAGCGCTATATGCTCCGGACCAATTTGCGTGGATTGGACCTTATATATCATTATTACTTGGAATTGTCATGTTTGGTATGGGGATGACATTATCACTAGGGGATTTTAAATTAGTATTAAAACAACCTAAGGGAGTTTTTATTGGCGTATTAGCACAATTTATCATAATGCCTTCAGTTGCATATTTGTTGGCAAAAGTTCTTCATTTACCTGCTGAAATTGCAGTTGGTGTTATTTTAGTTGGAGCTTGCCCAGGAGGAACAGCATCAAATGTTATGACTTTCTTAGCTAAAGGGAATACAGCATTATCCGTAACGATTACTTCTATTACAACTTTACTTGCACCAATTTTAACTCCAGCTATTATTTATCTTTTAGCAAGTCAATGGTTAAACGTATCAGCTAGTGCTATGTTCTTCTCAGTTGTTAAAATAGTATTAATTCCTATTTTCTTAGGAATCATTGTGAAGGCAATTTTCAAAAATAAAACCGAAGTGGCAAATGGCGTTATGCCTCTTGTTTCGGTAGTAGCAATTGTAGCAATTGTGGCTGCAGTAGTAAGTGGTAGTCGTGACAAAATCTTAGAAACTGGTTTACTGATCTTCGCAGTGGTCATTTTACACAATGGCTTAGGCTTACTTTTCGGTTTCTTAGTAGCAAAAGTACTAAAGCTAAACTACGAGGATCAAAAAGCTGTTTCCATTGAAGTTGGGATGCAAAATTCTGGTCTTGGTGCAGCGTTAGCACTAGCCCACTTTAGTCCGCTGTCAGCTGTGCCTAGCGCAATCTTTAGCGTGTGGCACAACATCTCAGGCCCGCTACTTGCAACATATTGGGGATGGAGAGCAGAGCGTATAAAGGAGAAAGAGGAAAATGAAGAAGAGCTGGTAAAAGAAGGGCAAACTTCATAATCTTAAAAAGTTACTAATATGCAATGGCTCATCAGGGAAATGTGAACTGATGGGTCGTTTTTAATTTAGTGAAAAATAAATAAATAAGTCTATTTCATGAGTGTTAATTAAATGAGAGATATAAAATCTTTTCTAATTAGGTATCTATATATTTTAAATAAATAGGCATTTCTATATATGTATATCAGAAAATATAAAATAATTAGGCATTTATACTCTTGGGCGAAAGTATCATTTTAGGTAATTTCCCAATCATTTACTATAAATTCATATCTCCTTTACATTTGTTTTCTATCATCATAGTGAAAGAAACATAAAATAGGAGTGAATAAAAATGAAAAAGAGAAAAATGGTTGCACCACTATTAACGTTAGCTTTTTTATTTCCAACAGCTACAAATGCTTTTGCCGAGCCTCATAAAGCGGTGACTGTAGATAAAGTTGAGTTTATCGGAATGGATGCTCCAGATACAGATGAAGAAAAGTCAAAAATGTACACTGAAGCCTCGGTTAAAGTTACATATAATAACGGCGCCCAAAAGATCCTTCCGCTTGAATACAAATCATTGTTTAAACCAGGTGAAGTGATTAATGGAAAAACAGCAGGTGCTGCTTATGATGTAAATGGAAACTTAATTAAGAATGCGGATGGAAAAACCAATATCTCTTCTTCACCAGATAGCAATACCCTTTTAAAAGTGAATGGAAAACTTTTTATGGTGAACCACTTTGAAAGCATGGGTTCCAATGAAATTGGAAATATGCCTGAAAGTATGATGCTAAATACTGTTGAACAAGATAAAACTACTGGAGAACTTAAAATAACAGATATGACTCCAATTGATTTTTCAGCTGATGGGGGGATTTGGACACCTTGTGCTGGTTCATTATCTCCATGGAACACTCATTTAGGAAGCGAAGAGTATGAGCCAGATGCACGCGCACACGAAGCAAATCCTGAAAAGTCTTCTGTGACACAATTTGCGCGCAACTATTATAGCAGCAGCACAATAATTGGTAATCCTTATCTTTACGGACATGTGCCAGAAGTTAAAGTTAATCAAGACGGCAAAGCTACTGCAGTTAAACACTACAGTATGGGACGTCTTGCAACTGAAAATGTAAAAGTAGCACCTGATAATCGCACGGTCTATTACGGTGATGATGGATCTTATACAATGTCATTTATGTATATAGCTGACAAAGCAAAAGATTTATCTGCAGGGACCTTATATGCAGCTAAGTGGGTTCAAACAAGTGAAGAAAACGGCGGTTCTGCTGACTTGAAATGGATTAAGTTAGGCCATGCAAATGATAAAGAAATCAAAAAATTAGCTCAAACACTTAAGTTTAGTGATATCTTTGAAGTGACTACAGACGCACAATATGCGCAAGAAAATGGATTTAAAAAAGTAAAAGCTAATGGAAAAGAAGAGTGGTTAAAAGTGAAACCAGGCATGGAAAAAGCAGCCGCTTTCTTAGAATCACGCCGCTATGGTGCACTTTTAGGAGCCACTGCAGAATTCAATAAGATGGAGACAGTAGAAATCAATAAAGCTGACAATAAACTCTATATGACCATGTCAACAATCAGTGGCGGGATGACAGCAAGCACTACGGATCCTGTTGATGATATCCATGTGTCAAAAATCAATGCTGGCGGAATTTATGAGTTAAATTTAGCAAGTGGACAAAAGGATAGAGACGGTAAAAGAATTGACAGTAAATACGTAGCAAATACAATGTCTGGACTTATCTTCGGAGAAGACCTCCCATCCAAGGATGCCGCTGGAAATACAGCAAATCCTGATAAAATCTCTAATCCTGATAATATCGTATACTCTGAAAAAATGAGAACTTTATTTATTGCAGAGGATGGAGGTAAGCATCACAATAACTATGGTTGGGCTTATAATGTAGATACAAAGAAACTCTCTCGTATTATTTCAGCTGCTGATGGTGGAGAAGTAACAGGTATTCAAGCGATTGACAATTTAAATGGATTTACTTATCTTATGGTTGGTTCACAAAGCCCTGGAAACTCTGGTTATTTATCTGGTCTTCCTTCATTAGGAAATAACGGAGAGAATTTCAACCGTGATCAAAACAATAGTAAACAAGAAAATCAAAACAAACAACGATAATAATGTCGGGACTTTTAGGTTAAATGAATAATGACGCGATTAAGGACTTAGTGCTTTCAAGCTTATAATGGATACGTAAAAAGAGGTGAATCTTTAAATTTAGATTCACCTCTTTTATATTGTCTAATTTCAATTATTATGTGACAGTTCTAAAAAGTTACTTAGATTTAAACCAAAGCTTGTTCTTTTGCTAATGCTTCACCTAAAAATTTAGCAAGTTCTAGCATACCGTATTTTCCAGCTTTTGCTTCAGCATCGCTGTTGTAGTTTGTGTTTGTGTTGATATCGTATGTGTAAACTGTTCCATTTTCGTCTTTGATAAATTCGATACCAGCAACAGTAATGTTTTGTGCTTTTAAGAATTCTTCGTAAGACTTGATTTGATTCATATCTAATGCAGAATTATCTACAATTTGGAACTTCGGTTTTTCTTCAACTTGTTCGCCAACTGGGCAGAATAAGTCATTGATTTGGCAAGCATCTGCTGGGCATAACTCGAAGCCATTTGATGTATCTACTTGAACCGCATATACGAACTTCGCATTCACGAATTCAGCACGTGTGATGTATGACTCTGGAGATTTGATATATTGTTGGATTAATGTAATACCATCCACAGGTTCTTCATATAAAGGACCAAATACATAAGATTCTAGCGCTTCAATAGAGTTGAATAATTGAACACCAAGACCTTTTCCTGCACGATTATGTTTGGTGATGAAGGAAGGTGCATCGATTTTTCTAGCCGCTTCAATAATTTGTTCTTTACCAACAGCTGCAATTGTTTTTGGTGTACGGATGCCTGCCTTTTCTAGTGCTAAGTATTGATTCACTTTACTTAGTTCTAGTTTAAGGGCGTCTGTTCCGTTGAATACAGTGCGACCATGGAATTCTAACCAAGCAAGTACTGCATTCGCCAATTCAGGAGCGTAGCGGTGATCTCGTGTATGAGATGATGCACTCATGCGGCTATAAAAAACGCCTTCAGGTGGTACGGAATCTAAATCTACATTCCCTTGGTCAAGGAACCATTCTTCATAAGGAATATTTAATTCGTCTAAACGTTTTGTTAAATGAACAGTCCATTCGCTATTTTCATGAATAATATATACTTTTGACATTATTTTACTTCCACCTTTTCATTTCTAAATTGTTCTACTAATGGCATTACTTTTTCTGCAAAGATTTTCATTTCTTCGAGATGTGGGGAGAATTGAAGAATTAATAAGTTTAAGCCCACTTCTTCATATTTTAATATTTTTTTAGCGATTTGTTCAGGCGTACCGATTAAATTTGGACGTAAACCACGATTTGATACACAGTAGTCTTCCATGCTGACTTTTACGTTTAATTGTGATTTACCTACGAAGTCTTGGTATCCAGCATACGCTTTACTATCTGGGTTCATCGTTGTAACGCGTTCTAATTCCGCTTTTACTTCTTCTTCTGTATCGCGGCAAATAATGTACGCAGCCATACCAAATGTATCGAAATCTGGTTTGCCGAGTGCAGTGCGGAGACCATTCATCTCTTCAATTTTCGTTTTAATTTCTTCTAATGTACCACCATGCATAACGTAAGAATCACAAGTTTTAGCGATTGTTTGTTTACCAGTTTCTGATTCGCCACCAGCGTATAGTGGAATATGGTTATTATTCACTGGTTTTGGTACTAGATAAGTATTTTCAAATTCGTAAAAATCGCCTTTAAAAGAGGCAGGTGTTTTTGTAAATAATTCTTCTAACGAAGCCAAAAACTCCTCAGTACGTGCATAGCGTTCATCGTGAGCAGTAAATGCACCGCCATATTGACGAGCTTCTTCTGCCCACCATGCAGATACAACGTTTAATGCAAGGCGGCCTTTACTGATATTGTCGATATTAGAAGCCATTTTCCCGAAAGTTTGCGGGTTGTAATAACCGGGGCGAATTGCTGTAAGGATCTGAAGTTTTTCAGTGACAGCTGCAACTGCTGCAGTAGTAGACCATGCATCTAATGCTGGTTCCTCAATTCCTTTAATATCGTTTAAAAATAATTCAGCAATCAATGTCATATCAAAGCCGAGTTTTTCTGCTTGTTGTGCAACTTCTTTTACATAATCAAATGTTGCTGGCATTTGTTTGTACTCGTCCTCTATATTACGTAACCAACCTCCATAAAGAGGTGACCAATATCCATATTTCATTTCACCAACCGCCTTCCAATTAATTCAAATAGTCTGATTATTCTGTGGAGATATCTTAACATATAATTCTGCAATAAACAATACAATATCTACAAAACATAGTTGACAAATAGGAATTAAGGTATTAAGATTACGAAAATGGTTGATTCAGAAAATTTAAAATTATTAATTTTTTAATTTTGGTTTCTTAAGGTTGCGAATTGACATGAGAGTGTAAATTTGAAGAGGGGGAAATTACAAATGACTTTACAATTTGCTTATTGGGCACCAAATGTAAGTGGAGGACTTGTTGTTTCGGATCTTCCGCAAAAAACTGGATGGAACTTTGAGGATAATAAACGTTATGCACGGCTTGCAGAACAAATTGGTTTCGATTATGTATTATTGCAAACACGTTTTTTATCAAGTTATGGCGCTGAAAATCAATTAGAAGCAGCAACTCTAGCATCTGCATTAGCTGCATCTACGGAAAGATTGAATATTATTACGGCTGTTCTTCCAGGGTTATGGCAACCAGCAGTCTTTGCTAAAATGATGGCAACTATTGATCAAATCGGTGGCGGACGCGCATCTGTCAATGTTGTAAGTGGCTGGTTAAAAGATGAATTCATTAGTTATGGCGAATACTGGCTGGATCATGATGAACGATATCGCCGTTCTAAAGAATTTATCGAAGTCCTAAAACTTCTTTGGAATGAACCAGTGGCAAACTATCATGGTAATTTCTATCGACTTAACAATGCGACGTTAGAACCAAAGCCAATCAACCCGATTAAGGTTTTCCAAGGTGGATTATCTCGTGCAGCAAAAGAAATGGGCAGTCGTGTATCTGATGTCTTCTTTATGAACGGTAATACTCTTGAAGGTCTCAAAGAAACAATTGAGGATGTGAAAAAACTTCGTGAAGAAAACGGTCAAGGGCCAATTCAATTTGGTGTTAACGGCTTTGCAATCGTTCGAGATACGGAAGAGGAAGCGCAACAAGTATTACGTGATATAGTATCAAATGCAAATGAAAAAGCTGTTAAAGGCTTCAAAAAGTCAGTTCAAAAAGCAGGTGCCTCTTCTCCAGAGGGGAAAGGAATGTGGGCTGATGCATCATTAGAAGATTTGGTCCAATACAACGAAGGTTTTAAAACAGGTTTGATTGGCACAGCTGAACAAGTTGCAGATCGCATTATTGAATTGAAAAAAATCGGTGTGGATATTGTGTTAACTGGATTTTTACATTATGAAGAAGACTTAAAGGCATTTGGTGAAAAAGTTATACCTCTTGTACGCGAGAAAGAAGAAGCACTTAAATCAGTTACAATTTAATATAACAATGTCATAAAGAAACTGGGAATCCATTAGAATTCCCAGTTTTTCATTTGCTCTTCTTCCGCAACTACTTGCAAATCGTAAGCGTTAATTAGAAGGATTTCGTATTCATTTTTGTCTACATATTGCTCAGCCAGTTTTTTGATGTATTTCGGAGAGCCTTCATTTTCATCATCATAAACAATGAGTATGCCATCGGAATTCTTTAAAAAGAATTTGTTCTTTTCGATAAATTGCCAAGGTGCCTCATATGGGCGCTTTGTTAGACTTGTAACAAAATCGGCCTGAGCTAAAATCATTTCATACTTTTCTTGTTTTGCTTCGTTCCAATTCTTTTCTTGGTCTAGAAAAGGTGTCATGATGGCATATTTCAAATCTGGATAATCTAATTGTAAATCCATAACTACTTCCGCAGCCCATGTTTCAACTCCGAGTTGACCACTTAAAATGACCCATTCAAGCCCATTTTCTATAAGAGGAATCAGTCGATCCAAAATAGCTTTTTTAATAATAGGAATTCCAGGGTGGTTATCGTTGAAAATGCCTAGCTCATGAGCTTTATAGCCTGTAATGACAAGTCGGCTTAACAAGAAGAATCCCTCCTTTAAAATAATTTAATCATATATAGTTACATCTGGTGAGAATCATATTCCTTCTTCACGAGTTGAAATCTCCCATGTTTTCTCTTCAATTACAAGCTTTCTATAAATATAGCGTATTTTGATCTGAAATAAGTGTAGAATGCGTCTATTATCCAATTCTTCCATCCTCAAAGCTATTAGAGAATTGACGAATTTCTTAATTTATTTCTATCAATATTATCAACTTATTAGAATATATTGATTTACGCGAACATACTATGTTCACATACTCGAGTTTTTCAAACAAGGAGTATATAATGTTCGCCACATTTTAAGTTTATCGTTAATTTTAGTTGTCGTTCTATTTAATATATTTCAACTGTAGGCGCTGCATTGCTAGTTTTTACAATTGAACGTTATTTTACACTATAGGGGGATTAAAATGGAAAATATTAAAATTGGCTTTATTGGATTAGGAAACATAGGACTCCCAATGGCTACAAATTTAATCCGCGCGAACTATCAAGTAATTGGCTTTGATACTAATTCAGAAACAGTGAAAAAGTTTATTGAAGCTGGTGGAAAGGAAGCTTCCTCGGTAGAGACTTTGTCTAATCAATCAGATGTAATCATGACAAGCTTACCTACACCGCAAATCGTGAGACAAGTATATTTAGGGGTAGGTGGTATTTTAGAAAGCGCCAAGCCTACAAGTTTATTAATCGATTTTAGTACAGTTGATCCTGGATTGAATGATGAAATTAGAGCAAAATCTGAAGAGTTAGGATTGGATTATTTAGGAGCACCAGTAAGTGGCGGTGTTATTGGTGCGGTGAATGCAACATTAACCATTATGGTCGGTGGAAAACAAACTATTTATGAACGTGCTCTTCCTTACTTGGAACCTTTGGGTACTAAGCCATTCCATTTAGGGGAATCAGCTAGCATTGGTACGCAGATTAAGCTTTTAAATAATTTAATGATTGGTTTTTATACCGAGGCTGTTGCTGAAACAGTGACATTAGCTGAACAAGCAGGGATAAGCGCAGAAAAACTTTATCAGGTTCTACACGTAAGTTATGGACAGAGTAGTATCTATGAAAGAAATTATCAAGAGTTTATTAAAAGAGAAGACTATGAACCAGGATTTTCAACGAACTTACTATTAAAAGACTTAAAACTAGCTAGTGTAATGGCAGAACAAGTTGGATCCCCGTTGCCAATAGGAAATCAATTAATTGAACTTTACGAGAATCTAGTTAACGAAGGTTATGGTGAACAAGATATTTCAGCTGCTTATCTAGCTGTTAAAGATAAGGTATCAAAAAATTAACTATACAAAAGAATAGGTGAATTTCCTATACTTTGAACATTCCAGAATCAAATTCCATATCAGATAAATTCTCAAAAAAAGCTGTAGATACATCCCGTTTTTGAGGTATCTACAGTTTTCCTTCATATTTAAGCGAAAATCAGTTGATCAGCATTATCAGGAACAGGAGGTTTCACGTCGTCTGGAATACCTGCTTTAAATACTTGTCCATTACGGTTTTTCTCGAATTCAGCTTTAGCCTTTTCGATAATTTCAGGAGTAGTTAATGCATCAAGCGCAGCTCCAGCCATGATTTTCGCTGCGTAGTGCATTCCTTTCATACCAATTGATGAACCGAATGATGCAGTTGCTTGCCATGTATGCAGTTGTACAGAGGCAGAGGCGCAAGTTGTTGTGACTTGTCCCATTGGAGCAATCCATGAAACATCGCCAATATCAGATGAGCCAGTCATTGATTTGCGGAATGTTTCTGGAAGGTGGTAGAAGCCCCTGATTAATTCTTTAGAAACATCGATGTTTAGCGCAGCTGCTAATCGTATAGAACTTTCGATGATTGATGGATCGATATTTTTTTGAAGATTTGCAGCAAAAGTTAATTCTTCCTCTGTATATTCAATTGGTTTAATGATTTTAGATTGTTCATACATAGACTCGTTTAAAGTCAAGTTTGGTAATGTGTTATAGCAACCAGCTTTTATTTCGTAAGTGACTGTTGTTTCCGTCATTATTGAAGCACCCTCTGCCACTTTTATTATACGACGGAGTATATCATCTACAGATGGACGATCAACGCCTCTTAGGAAATAATAAACACTTGCTTTATCTGGTACGACATTTGGGGCCATACCGCCATTTGTAATTTGGTAATGAATGCGTGAGCCATCAGGAACATGTTCGCGTAAATAATTAGCACCAACATTCATCAATTCCACAGCATCGAGTGCACTACGACCTAGATGAGGCGCAGCTGCGGCATGTGCTGTTCGCCCTGAAAAGAAGAATTCAACTCCAGTTAGAGCTTGCATTGAGAAGTTTGTCGTCATATTAAAGGTACCGGGGTGCCAAGTATAGACAACATCTAAATCATGGAATACACCAGTACGGGCCATAAATGTTTTTCCAGATAATAATTCTTCAGCAGGACAACCGTAATAGCGAATGGTTCCTACGATATTGTTTTCTTCTAAGTAGTTTTTTAATCCGATTACTGCTTCAACACCAGCTGTACCTAATAAGTTGTGACCACAGCCGTGACCAGGAGCGTTTTCTACAACTGGATTGAATTCAGGGCTAATGCTTTGAGAGAGGCCGGGAAGAGCATCAAATTCTCCTAGGATTCCTACAACTGGTGATCCACTGCCGTATTCCGCGATAAACGCTGTTTCTACCTCACCGATATTCGTAGTGATTTTGAAACCAGCTTCCTTTAATACTTGTTGTTGTAGAGAGGATGCATACGTTTCGTTATAACCTAATTGTGGGTGATGCCAAATATCTTGGGAAATTTTGGTGAATTGTTCTTCGTGTTTTTCCATCCAATCAAATAGATCTTGCTTTGCCATATACATTCATCCTTTCTATACTTCTGATGTTGTTGCTTGTATTAGTACTTCTTTTCCTGATTTTAGAGGTAATGTAAGAGCAACAAGACAAGCCATGCCACATGATGCTGCTAGGAAGATAAAGGCTACATGGTATGAACCTCCTGATGCAGTAATTAAAGCACCCATAATGGTTGGAGATAAAATACCTGCAGCTTGTCCTCCAAAATTCACAATTCCGAATGCGCTCCCTACAACATGTTCTTCCATCACACGATGCGGTGCTGTGAAAATGAAAGAAAAGAGGAATCCCATAAATGCCATTGCAATAGATTGATACGTTATGATTATTGCAATGCTTTGTGCGTTAGACATAAGGAATAGCGTAATTGCTATTATTGCTGCACCAA
This sequence comes from Rummeliibacillus sp. JY-2-4R, assembly GCF_053847205.1. Taxonomy (NCBI): domain Bacteria; kingdom Bacillati; phylum Bacillota; class Bacilli; order Caryophanales; family Caryophanaceae; genus Rummeliibacillus; species Rummeliibacillus sp. JY-2-4R. The sequence goes on from NZ_CM132623.1 coordinate 189,919, forward strand.
GGACAACGCCATATTTGGCCTTGTCCCCAATTTTTGTTATGATTCGGCCACTGAAGAACATGCCTAATGCAGCAAAAACAGAAGGAATAGCTGCTATCAAACCGATACTAGAAAGATTAACATGATGCACCTTCATCAAATAAGATGGCATCCATGATAAGAGCCCCCAATTGGCAATGTTGACGAAGAAGAAAAGTAATAAAACTTTCCAAAGATAGCTGTTACGTAATAACTTTTTGTACTCGCCCTTCTCCATTTTGCGGGGCTCCTCTTGCTCGTTAGCATGATAGACCTTTGCGTTATGTGATGCCCACAAAAACCACACGATTATAAGAACTCCCAGAAGGGATATGACTAAAAAAACATGTCTCCAGCCAAGAGCTATGAGTAATGGAGCACATATTATAGGTGCAATTGCGGCACCAATTGAATTTGAAGACATCATAGTAGATTGTGCTTTTGTACGTTTCTTAGGAACAAAATAGGTCGCGATTGCCTTTGTACTAGCTGAAGGATAAGCACCTTCCCCAATACCAAATAAGAAACGAATCAACATTAAAGAGGTTAATGACCAAGCAAAACCAGTGAGTGCAGTAAAGATGGACCATCCTAAAATTGCAATTACAATGACTTTTTTTGAGCCGAATTTATCAGCTAAAAAGCCGCCTGGTATTTGCATAAGAGCGTAGCCCATAAAGAACGAACTCAAAATAACACCTAATTGAGACTCTGTGAAGCTCATATCAGCTCCAATATCAACGAGCGCTATGCTAATAGCTGTTCGATCGATAAAAGAAACAACCCATGCACAAAACAGTGCAGCTAATATAATATTTCCTTTGTTTTTTAAGACAGTTTCTTTCATACAATACCCCCTAAATAGTGATAATTAAATGGTATAAAATATAATGCAAAAATACATTGTTAGAATATATTAAATATTCTAAAATTAATTAGAAGATGTTCTAATAGAATATAAATGCACTGTAAAGAATTCTAATTATGTGTGTCATGGAGGGAATGATATGACAACTTTACGAATAGAGGATTATTTTGAACCTAAGAAATGTTCCGTTTATCGCCTTAATGCATCAGGGCAAATGAAAAAGATTTATGGACTAGGTGAGGAAACTCTACTTATTTTAAAAACGATGAAATGGAAACTCGCTGCTAACGGTATTCAGACATATTATGATGAGCCAGATTGGAAATTGTATATATATTTGCAATTAGAAGAATTGGACAATACGGATTTGATCGTATGTCTTAACTTAGAAAAACCAATACAAGATAATCAGGCAATGTTACTTGCAGTCCACACGTGCAATTATTTTTTCAAGAAACAGTTAATCAATTTGCAAAATCAGCAGAAGGCTTGGTATGAAGGGATGCGTGCATTAACCTCCTCGTTAGAGCTAACCGAACTACTTTCGACAATTATTGATAAGGCACTAACTGTTCTCCAAGGGGTAGTCCGAGGATTTTTCACTTTATATGATGAGGAATTACAGCTACTTATTCCTATTGCAAGCGCAGGTTTTACAGATTCTATATACTTTTTTAAGACGAAAGTTGGTGAAGGGATTGCGGGGAAGACGTTTGAAGATGGAATTCCGCGTTCTTATACGAATGAAGAAGCCGATAGGGCAATAGAAAATTTAACGCCAGAAAACTACCATCATCTAATGGTAGCGATGAATAATAAGGAACTTGGAAGTCAAATATCTATGGCAGCTCCTGTTAGATTAAAAGATAAGCGTTACGGTGTATTAGTTGTTCATCAAATCTCGACAATACCAGTGCAAAGTAATTTACAACTGTTGCAAAGTTTCGCAGATCAAGCAGCAATCGCAATTCGTAATGCACAGCTATATACCGAGATGAAGCAGATGAATGAAAATCTTATGAAGCAACAGCAAATTCATGATTTATTTACGGAGATGTCATTAAAGAACTATGGTATTCAGCAAATTGTGAAGGCATCTCAAGAATTAATCGATAAAGAAGTTGTTTTTCTGGATGTGCAACAATCGAAGTTGTATCCACAGCATGAGCAGCTTCAAAATTTCTTTAGACGATCTCAACAAATAGAGTGGTTACAAAAAAGTCCAACAATTATGGGGGTAGATGATGAGAGATACTATGTCCAACCAGTATTTAATAATGAACTGTTAATTGGATATTTCTTTGTAAAATCAAATATCGAAATACAGCTATTAGATTCAATTGTATTAAAGCAGGCTGGTGTTTTAATTGCTTTAAAAATTGTTAATACACAATCACTTTCTGATGAAATACATGCGCAACGACGAGAATTCTTTAATGAGCTAATCACTTCTAAAAATATAGGTGATCTATATAAACGTTTAAGTGGATTTGGACTTGACCAATATAAATCTTCTTATGTAATGCTTTGTCGATTTTTATTAAAAAAACAAAATCAGCCGTTTTTATCGATACGTATGCAACAGTTTATCGAAAGATTAGAATATGATTTGGGTATCTCGTTATTCTCGTTTAAGTTAAACGATCAACTAACCATTGTATTGCAAAACAATCAGAATTCTACATTCGAAAAACTTCATCAAAGTATTTCTTACTTTCAGGAAAGCCAAGAGGGAGATATACGGATTAGTATCGGAGGCGAATATAATTCACTTGCTCAAATACATAACAGCTACGATGAAGCGAAGCGTACGATGCGTTATTTAAATACCCGCAGCAAAACGGGGGTTATGCGTTATACCGATCTTGGTATTGGTCAACTGTTTGTAAATCAAGAAGGAGCAGTTATGGAACATTTCATTTCACATATTATGGGTCCACTTCAAACGCCTAAAAATAGAGCAATTCAATTGGAGGAAACTTTACGTGCTTATATCGAAAATAATCGTTCCATTGGCTTAACGGCGAAACAACTTCATATTCACCAAAATACTTTATATCACCGTCTACATAAAATCGAGGAGTTATTAGAAGTAAATTTAAATGATTGGAATGACTACTTAGAACTGTCATTGGCAATCCATTTACAGCATTTTTAATCAAGAGGAGAAACGGTGTATGGGGAATGGAAGAAAAGGTGAAAGTAAAGAATGCACCATGCATTCAATTATAATAGAAGGAATTAAGTGTCTATAAAAGATAATTTGAATTCCAGTTTATTTTTTGTAAAAAATCATTGACACTATTAAAATAATTAGATATACTATCAAAGTCGCTAAAAGATATAGCGATTAAGAAATAGAAACTTCAATAAAAAAAGTTGTTGACTTGTTTCGGGTAGTTTGATATAATAACTAAGTCGCTGAAACAACGACAAGATATGAACCTTGAAAACTGAACAAGCAAGACGTTAATCAATAAACTTTGTTTGCTAACTTTTGTTAGTGACAAGGACAAACAATAGACATCATCTTTGATGATGCGCTAGCAAAGCTAATGAGCTTTCAAACTTTACTTTTATGGAGAGTTTGATCCTGGCTCAGGACGAACGCTGGCGGCGTGCCTAATACATGCAAGTCGAGCGAATGACGAGGAGCTTGCTCCTTGAGATTTAGCGGCGGACGGGTGAGTAACACGTGGGCAACCTGCCCTGTAGACTGGGATAACTTCGGGAAACCGGAGCTAATACCGGATAATCCATTTCACTTCATGGTGAAATGTTGAAAGGCGCTTTCGCGTCACTACAGGATGGGCCCGCGGTGCATTAGCTAGTTGGTGGGGTAACGGCCTACCAAGGCGACGATGCATAGCCGACCTGAGAGGGTGATCGGCCACATTGGGACTGAGACACGGCCCAAACTCCTACGGGAGGCAGCAGTAGGGAATCTTCCACAATGGACGAAAGTCTGATGGAGCAACGCCGCGTGAGTGATGAAGGTTTTCGGATCGTAAAACTCTGTTGTAAGGGAAGAACAAGTACGTTAGGAAATGAACGTACCTTGACGGTACCTTATTAGAAAGCCACGGCTAACTACGTGCCAGCAGCCGCGGTAATACGTAGGTGGCAAGCGTTGTCCGGATTTATTGGGCGTAAAGCGCGCGCAGGTGGTTTCTTAAGTCTGATGTGAAAGCCCACGGCTCAACCGTGGAGGGTCATTGGAAACTGGGAGACTTGAGTGCAGAAGAGGAAAGTGGAATTCCAAGTGTAGCGGTGAAATGCGTAGAGATTTGGAGGAACACCAGTGGCGAAGGCGACTTTCTGGTCTGTAACTGACGCTGAGGCGCGAAAGCATGGGGAGCAAACAGGATTAGATACCCTGGTAGTCCATGCCGTAAACGATGAGTGCTAAGTGTTAGGGGGTTTCCGCCCCTTAGTGCTGCAGCTAACGCATTAAGCACTCCGCCTGGGGAGTACGACCGCAAGGTTGAAACTCAAAGGAATTGACGGGGGCCCGCACAAGCGGTGGAGCATGTGGTTTAATTCGAAGCAACGCGAAGAACCTTACCAGGTCTTGACATCCCAGTGACCGCTCTAGAGATAGAGTTTTCCCTTCGGGGACATTGGTGACAGGTGGTGCATGGTTGTCGTCAGCTCGTGTCGTGAGATGTTGGGTTAAGTCCCGCAACGAGCGCAACCCTTAATCTTAGTTGCCATCATTTAGTTGGGCACTCTAAGGTGACTGCCGGTGACAAACCGGAGGAAGGTGGGGATGACGTCAAATCATCATGCCCCTTATGACCTGGGCTACACACGTGCTACAATGGACGGTACAAAGAGTCGCTAACTCGCGAGAGCACGCTAATCTCATAAAACCGTTCTCAGTTCGGATTGTAGGCTGCAACTCGCCTACATGAAGCCGGAATCGCTAGTAATCGCGGATCAGCATGCCGCGGTGAATACGTTCCCGGGCCTTGTACACACCGCCCGTCACACCACGAGAGTTTGTAACACCCGAAGTCGGTGAGGTAACCTTTTGGGGCCAGCCGCCGAAGGTGGGATAGATGATTGGGGTGAAGTCGTAACAAGGTAGCCGTATCGGAAGGTGCGGCTGGATCACCTCCTTTCTAAGGAATATTTCGGAATAGAGAACGTGGTTCTCTAAGATTAACGCTTGCTGTTCAGTTTTGAAGGCTCATCGCTTTCAAAACATTGTTCTTTGAAAACTGGATAAAACGACATTGAAAAATTCTTAAGTAACACATTTTTTTATATTAAGTTTTAAATTTTTAGGCTTAATAACTTATAGGTTAAGTTATTAAGGGCGCATGGCGGATGCCTTGGCACTAGAAGCCGATGAAGGACGGCACTAACACCGATATGCTTCGGGGAGCTGTAAGTAAGCTTTGATCCGGAGATTTCCGAATGGGGAAACCCACTATTCGTAATGGAATAGTATCTTGACGTGAATACATAGCGTCATGATGGCAGACTCAGGGAACTGAAACATCTAAGTACCTGAAGGAAGAGAAAGAAATTTCGATTCCCTTAGTAGCGGCGAGCGAAACGGGAACAGCCCAAACCAAGAGGCTTGCCTCTTGGGGTTGTAGGACACTCTATATGGAGTTACAAAGGAATGAATTAGACGAAGCGGTTTGGAAAGACCTACCGAAGAAGGTAACAGTCCTGTAGTCAAAAGTTCATTCTCTCCTGAGTGGATCCTGAGTACGGCGGAACACGTGAAATTCCGTCGGAATCTGGGAGGACCATCTCCTAAGGCTAAATACTCTCTAGTGACCGATAGTGAACCAGTACCGTGAGGGAAAGGTGAAAAGCACCCCGGGAGGGGAGTGAAAGAGATCCTGAAACCATGTGCCTACAAGTAGTTAGAGCCCGTTAATGGGTGATAGCGTGCCTTTTGTAGAATGAACCGGCGAGTTACGATTACATGCAAGGTTAAGTTGAAAAGACGGAGCCGTAGCGAAAGCGAGTCTGAATAGGGCGAATGAGTATGTGGTTGTAGACCCGAAACCAGGTGATCTACCCATGTCCAGGGTGAAGGTAAGGTAACACTTACTGGAGGCCCGAACCCACGCACGTTGAAAAGTGCGGGGATGAGGTGTGGGTAGCGGAGAAATTCCAATCGAACTTGGAGATAGCTGGTTCTCTCCGAAATAGCTTTAGGGCTAGCCTCGTGATAGAGAATCTTGGAGGTAGAGCACTGTTTGAACTAGGGGTCCATCCCGGATTACCGAATTCAGACAAACTCCGAATGCCAATGATTTATGCACGGGAGTCAGACTGCGAGTGATAAGATCCGTAGTCAAAAGGGAAACAGCCCAGACCACCAGCTAAGGTCCCAAAGTAATTGTTAAGTGGAAAAGGATGTGACGTTGCTTAGACAACCAGGATGTTGGCTCAGAAGCAGCCACCATTTAAAGAGTGCGTAATAGCTCACTGGTCGAGTGACGCTGCGCCGAAAATGTATCGGGGCTAAACAATTCACCGAAGCTGTGGATAGACATCTATGATGTCTGTGGTAGGAGAGCGTTCTAAGTGCTGTGAAGTCAGACCGGAAGGACTGGTGGAGCGCTTAGAAGTGAGAATGCCGGTATGAGTAGCGAAAGATGGGTGAGAATCCCATCCACCGAATGACTAAGGTTTCCTGAGGAAGGCTCGTCCTCTCAGGGTTAGTCGGGACCTAAGCCGAGGCCGATAGGCGTAGGCGATGGATAACAGGTTGATATTCCTGTACCACCTCCCTACCATTTGAGTAATGGGGGGACACAGTAGGATAGGGTAAGCGCACTGTTGGTTATGTGCGTCTAAATAGTAAGGCGTGAGAGTAGGCAAATCCGCTCTCTATAACGTTGAGCTATGATGGCGAGCGGTTTACCGCGAAGTTCCTGATTTCACACTGTCAAGAAAAGCCTCTAGCGAGGTAGGAGGTGCCCGTACCGCAAACCGACACAGGTAGTCGAGGAGAGAATCCTAAGGTGAGCGAGAGAACTCTCGTTAAGGAACTCGGCAAAATGACCCCGTAACTTCGGGAGAAGGGGTGCTCTAGTAGGGTGCAAGCCCGAGAGAGCCGCAGTGAATAGGCCCAGGCGACTGTTTAGCAAAAACACAGGTCTCTGCAAAACCGTAAGGTGACGTATAGGGGCTGACGCCTGCCCGGTGCTGGAAGGTTAAGGGGATTGCTTAGCGTAAGCGAAGGTGAGAACCGAAGCCCCAGTAAACGGCGGCCGTAACTATAACGGTCCTAAGGTAGCGAAATTCCTTGTCGGGTAAGTTCCGACCCGCACGAAAGGCGTAACGATCTGGGCACTGTCTCAACGAGAGACTCGGTGAAATTATAGTACCTGTGAAGATGCAGGTTACCCGCGACAGGACGGAAAGACCCCGTGGAGCTTTACTGTAGCCTGATATTGAATTTTGGTACAGCTTGTACAGGATAGGTAGGAGCCTGAGATACCGGAGCGCCAGCTTCGGTGGAGGCGTCCTTGGGATACTACCCCAGCTGTATTGAAATTCTAACCCGTACCCCTATATCGGGGTAGGAGACAGTGTCAGGCGGACAGTTTGACTGGGGCGGTCGCCTCCTAAAGAGTAACGGAGGCGCCCAAAGGTTCCCTCAGAATGGTTGGAAATCATTCGCAGAGTGTAAAGGCACAAGGGAGCTTGACTGCGAGACCTACAAGTCGAGCAGGGTCGAAAGACGGGCTTAGTGATCCGGTGGTTCCGCATGGAAGGGCCATCGCTCAACGGATAAAAGCTACCCCGGGGATAACAGGCTTATCTCCCCCAAGAGTCCACATCGACGGGGAGGTTTGGCACCTCGATGTCGGCTCATCGCATCCTGGGGCTGTAGTCGGTCCCAAGGGTTGGGCTGTTCGCCCATTAAAGCGGTACGCGAGCTGGGTTCAGAACGTCGTGAGACAGTTCGGTCCCTATCCGTCGTGGGCGTAGGAAATTTGAGAGGAGCTGTCCTTAGTACGAGAGGACCGGGATGGACACACCGCTGGTGTACCAGTTGTTCTGCCAAGAGCATCGCTGGGTAGCTATGTGTGGACGGGATAAGTGCTGAAAGCATCTAAGCATGAAGCCCCCCTCAAGATGAGATTTCCCATTACGCAAGTAAGTAAGATCCCTTGAAGACGACAAGGTAGATAGGTTCGAGGTGGAAGTGTGGTGACACATGGAGCTGACGAATACTAATAGATCGAGGACTTAACCAAACGTTATTTTAGAAACTTCAATGAAAGTTTATCCAGTTTTGAAAGAACAATTCTTTCTTTATAAATAGTCTAGTAATGATGGCAAAGAGGTCACACCTGTTCCCATGCCGAACACAGAAGTTAAGCTCTTTAGCGCCAATGGTAGTTGGGGGCTGTCCCCCTGCGAGAGTAGGACGTTGCTAGGCACACACACTAAGCACAACTAGTTAATAGTTGTGCTTTTTTTTATTGTAAAGAAGAATGGGACATTTTTAATTAACATCTAATCAACTTTTTACCGAAATTTAAGTAACTTTTTCTGTCTAAATGGCACAATAAGAATTGTCTAAAGCGTTACTCTTTTAAGGCATACATTTAGTTGTGTAAGGAAAGGAGCCACTCCTATTTCTTTTATATGGTATTTGGGGAGAAGGTTAATATATGTAATGAAGAGGATAGTTTGATGCACAAAAATTGATGGAATTTATTTTAAAGGGAACTAAATTAACCATCGTTTATAAAAACAATGAAAGTAGGAGTTTTATATGAAGTTAAACGCTCATTTAATAAGTGCTTTTTTAGTAGCACTCGTATCAATTTTGGGATTTAGTTGTATGGCTATTTTTATTAGTACTCATAAAATTGTCTACTTTGATCAGACAATTATTTCTTTTATTCAAGGGTATGAATCCCCATCGCTTACTTTAGTCATGAAGTTTTTCACCTATTTAGGTGCATTTCCTGCTGTGATGGTTCTATTTATTGTCGTTTCGTATTATCTATATATAGTATTAAAGCATCGTGCAGAATTTGCTTTATTTGCAACAGTTATTATTGGAACGGCTATTTTCAATCAAATATTAAAACTCTTGTTCCATCGAGCACGTCCGGAATTTCATCGGTTAATTGAAGCAGGAGGTTATAGTTTTCCAAGTGGACATGCAATGACTGCATTCGCTTTTTATGGAATTGTTACATTCTTGCTATGGCGTCATATTTCAACTCGTATAGGTCGCACAGGACTGGTTTTGGCTAGCATCATTTTTATAGTTATGATTGGTACGAGTCGTATTTATCTAGGGGTACACTATCCAAGTGATATTGTTGGTGGCTATTTTGCTAGTGGTTTATGGCTAACGATTGCTATATGGTTTTATCAAAGATATAAAGAAAAACAATATGAAAGAAAATATGTTTCTTAAAATTGGGCCCTTTTGTTATTATGGATAGAGAAGATAATTGCCAGAGAGGAGAGCTAAATTGCAAAATTGGATTATAGAAGTGATGAATACGTATGGGTATATCGGTATTCTCCTTTTAATCGCTTTAGAAAATATTTTCCCGCCAATCCCTTCTGAAGTGATTTTGACATTTAGTGGTTTTTTGACAACTACATCAGATGCAACTGTTATTGGTGTTATTATTTTTTCTACGGTTGGATCAATTGTGGGAGCTATTGTGCTATTTGGAATAGGACGGCTTCTAGACGTAAAGAGATTAGAGAGAATTGTTGACAGATGGGGACATATTTTACGATTGACGAGGAAGGATATTCAAAAAGCAGATGCATGGTTTCGTAGGTTTGGGGTTTGGGCAGTATTGATTGGGAGACTTGTTCCGTTGGTACGAAGCTTAATCTCAATTCCAGCTGGTATGGCTCGCATGAACTTTGGCGTTTTCTTATTCTTTACAACAATTGGCTCATTGATCTGGAACACTGTCTTAGTATACTTAGGAGCAACAGTTGGCTCTAATTGGAGTACAATTGCTGGTTATATGGATACATATTCGAATGTAGTAGTAAGCATTTTGGGCGTGCTATTTGTATTGCTCATTATTTTGTATTTTAAAAGTAGAAAAAAGTAGAATTATTTTAGCTGTAGAGCGTTAATTGGAACGCTTCTACAGTTTTTCTTATTCATTTTAAAAAAATTTGAGAATATTAATACATTGCTTTCCTTGTACATAGTGAAAAAGCCAAGGCTGTGCATCCTTGGCTTTATTGATGGGTTATTTAAAAAAGTAATCATAAATATTTTTCGCAAGCAATGAGCATGTCACAATGATAAATAATACGCGTACATAGCCGGTTCCTTGTTTTAGGGCAAATTTAGAACCTACGATTGCACCGAAAATTTGTGCAATTCCCATTGGAATACCATAGGCATAATGAATTTGGCCTAAAGACATGAACATAAGTAATGCTGCAATATTACTTCCGAAGTTTAAGAATCGGGCATTGCCCGCTGCTTTAAGAAAGTCAAAGCCAACCATTAAAAAGGCGAAAATAAGAAATGAACCTGTTCCAGGCCCTAAGAATCCATCATAAAATCCAATAGCAAAAATAACGACTATAAAAAGGGCCAATTTGGCTTTTGATAACTTTTTATAAGTAGAAGTGCTGCCCCAATCTTTTTTGAAAATAGTATAGATAGCAACTGCTGCAAGCATAATGAGCATAAGAGGTTTTAGGACATTTGGATCCATTAAATGGACAATCCATGCACCAAGGGCAGAACCAACAAATACTAACGGGAAAAACTTTGCTACGGTTTTGAATTCCATTTTTCCTGAACGATAAAAGGTAATAGTACTTGTGAGAGACCCCATTGTACCAGCAAGCTTATTTGTTGCAACCGCTGCTGCAGGTGAAAGACCAACAAATAGAAGTGCAGGTAAGCCTATCAATCCGCCCCCTCCAACTACTGAATCTATAAATGCTGCTAAGAATCCAAAAATCACGAGTATTAGTAATAATGAATAATTAATATCTAAATCAAATGGCATGAAATCAACCTTTCTATTTAGTAACTACTACAATAGTAACTAAAAATATTTTGATTGTAAATAGTTCGAAAAGATTTGGTATGATAAAGGTAGATAATAACGGAGGAATGCAAAATGGAAAACTTAGTATTACAGTTAAAGGCAATGGGTTTTACTGAGTATGAAGCAAAATCCTATGTTTCCCTAGTTAAGCAAGGGACAGTAACTGCTTACCAAGTAAGCAAAGACTCTGGAATCCCTCGTGCACGAATCTATGATACTTTAAAAACTCTTGTGGAAAAAGGGATTGTGTTAAAAGAAGAAAAGACAGATGGTGCATTGTATTCGCCACTGCCTGTTGATGTTTTTCTTGAAAAGGCTCAGTCTACTTGGCAAAGCAACTATCAAAGCATGAGTAAAAAGTTAAAACAATTAGAAACAACTGTAGAAAAGCCTGACAACCAAGTCCTTACAATAAAAGAGAAAGAAACAATAATTAGTTATTGCAAAACGCTTATTAAAAAAGCAGAAAAGCGAATTATTATATCAATGTGGGATGATATGTATGAAGAAGTACGAGAGGATATAGAAGCGGTTTCACAGAAAGTGCAAATTCAAGGTATAACATTACATGTGCATCATCCCGTAGGTAATATAGAAATGCACCGTATTACATCATTTACTGAGGCACCAACTAGCGCAAAATGGTTTATTCTATCAGTAGATGCAAAGGAAATGATTTATGGCTCATCTCTTGATGATAGGAAATTAGCTTTTTATACAGACGATCCCGTACATATCTATTTATTAGAGGATTATGTTTGGCATGATGTGCTGGTCAACCGCTTAGTTCGACGTAGCAGTGATGATTTAGAAAAGTGGATTACAACAGAACGAAAAAGATTCTTCATGGAAGAATAGGTTGAGGTAAAATTCATTACAGAAAAAGAAAGACCCTCACTTAAAGCTCCTTTTACAAAAGGGCTTTAAGTGAGGGTCTATTATTTTAAGGTATAGTGAAAAGAATTAGCACCAATGTTATACTCGATGAATCGTTCTAATATGATCAAGGGTTATATAAGATAATTGACCTCTAGCTGTTTGAATTTCTACAATACGACCTATTATGTTGTTTATTCTCCCTAAATAATGGTTCTTTTCGCCAAGATTAACTACAACAAGTTCATGTTTCATTTGCTCAATTTCTTTTTCAAAAATGTTGGATAATGAAATATTATAGGGCTTAACTGAGAAAACAAGATCCGTTAACCCATAAGGCTTATTATTGTTAGGATATGGAATTATCCATTTTAAATGATCTAATGCGATATACATTGTTTTATATACTGGAGATTGAAATACAAAATAATCATCCATAATTTTTGAAATGTAGCCGTGTAGCGGAATGCTACCAGTTACATAAATTTCTGTATAGATGCCTTTTGCTGCCTCGAGTACCTTTGCTAGAGTTAAGTCACTATTCTCATCCTTTGAAAGAATGCTAGGAGGTTCAGTAGGTGCATCTATTGAATCATCATCATTACTACTAATCATTATATTATGGATATGGGTAAGTGGAATATAAAGGTAATCCGTTCCGTCAAAAATAACAATGATCTCGTTGCTCGAATCGATAATAGAACCGGTTATAAATTTACCTCCCGATATCTCGAGCTCAACGATTTCTTTATCAAAACCTTCAATCAGTTTATGCAAAATAATCATCCTCAAGTAAGATATTTTAAAACCTAAAAGCAATAGAAATATATAGGTACACCACAAAAGAAGGAAGGACGTGATACTTTTTAAGATATTATTTTTTTAATCGTTGGTTTCTTAAGTGAAGATACATTTTTTCAGCATGCTTCATTAATGCATAGTACTGTTTTTCAATCATTATTTTATCTTCAATGGAAGATTTCTCACTAACAAAAGGAATAACAAATGGATTAACAAGTTTTTTATTAGGACTTGAATTATAATAATAAACTTCATAATCCTTCTTATTTTTTTCTTGCTTTGATGATAATTGTTTTGGCAATTTAATAGGAGTATCATCAAACGAACTTTGGTCTGAAGGCGAAATATTCGATGTTGTTTCTAGATTCTTCTGTGTACTATCTATTATTGATGTATCAACGCCCGAAGTATTTATAAATCTTAGTTTTTTTGCCGTATTGTAACGATCTTTTAATAACTTTTCATAGTTTTTCTTATTCTTCTGTCTAGTGATAAATTGTTTATTAACCGGATTAACTTTCTCTGGATCGGGAAGATGTACAGAATTAGGATTTGAAATTTCAGTGATTTGGTTTTCGAGTTCTATCATGCCATGGCCAGTTTTAGTGAAAGAACTAGAATCTGATGTAGTAAATGTAGAAGCAGAAATAGAACTGGATTCTGGAGTAGAGCAATAACTGGATTCAGAATCAAAGAGAGATCTCGATTCAGGAGTAGATAAATAACTGGATTCAGAATCAAAGAGAGATCTCGATTCAGGAGTAGATAAATAACTGGATTCAGAATCAGAGAAAGATCTCGATTCAGGAGTAGGTAAATAGAGTTCTTTAGAATTTGAGAAGGAACTCGACTCAAGAGTAGGTAAAGAGTTAGATTCAGTTGCCGAGTAAGAATCCGACTCAATATTAATCAAATGGTTGGATTCAGAGACAGAGTAAGAATCTAAATCAAAAGTAGTTAAAGAATTAGATCTATAATCCGAGAGAGACTTCGACTCAAGAGTAGATAAATAACTTGATTCAGAATCCGAGAAAGACTTCGACTCAAGAGAAGTCAAATAGCTTGATGATTCAGAATCCGAGAAAGATCTCGACTCAGGAGTAGACAAATAACTTGATTCAGAATCCGAGAAAGACTTCGACTCAAGAGTAGATAAATAACTTGATTCAGAATCCGATAAAGACTTCGACTCAAGAGTAGACAAATAACTTGATTCAGAATCTGAGAAAGACTTCGATTCAAGAGAAGTCAAATAGCTTGATGATTCAGAATCCGAGAAAGACTTCGACTCAAGGGTAGACAGATAACTCGATTCAGAATGCGAGAAAAATCTTGACTCAAGAGTAGATAAATAACTTGATTCAAATTCCAAGAAAGAACTCGAAGACTCAGGAGAAATCAAATAGCTCGATTCAGAATCAGCAAAAGTTCTCGAATCAAGAGAAGTCAAATAACTTGATTCAAAATTAGCGAAAGAACTTGATTCAAGAGTAGATAAAGAACTCGATTCAGAATGCGAGAAAGAATTTGATTCAAGAGAAGTCAAAGAACTTGATTCAAAATCAGCGAATGAACTCGATTCAAAGGTAGAAAAAGAATTCGATTCAGAATCCGAGAAAGACTTTGATTCAAGAGAAGTCAAAGAACTTGATTCAAAATCAACGAAAGAACTCGATTCAAAGGTAGATAGTGAACTCGATTCAGAATCCGAGAAAGGTCTTGATTCAAGAGAAGTTAAAGAACTTGATTCAAAATCAGCGAAAGAACTTGATTCAAAGGTAGATAAAGAACTCGATTCAGAATGCGAGAAAGAATTTGATTCAAGAGAAGTCAAATAACTCGATTCTTTAGCAGAGAAAGATCTCGTTTCAGGAATAGACAAAGAGTTAGGTTCAAGGTTCGTTAAAGCGTTGGATTCAGCAACTATTGAAATCAGAGGCTCAAATAAAATAAATTTGCTGGATTTGAAATTTTTGAAAGAGCTGTAATAAGGTATCGCCAAAGGCGTATTTAAAGAATTAGATTCAGAAGCAGAAGCAGAATAAGAGTCAGAGTCAGGTTCTGGAGTCATATATGTATAAAAGTTAGATGCAGCGAAAGTAGTAAGTTTTAGAGTGGAGAAGGAGCTGGATTCTTGTGTAGAAGAAGTAGTAGGTTCAGAATTTGAACTTGGTTCAGATTCTGTGGATGAAGTATGATCAGATTCAATCAAAGAAGTTGATTCAGAATAAGAGCTCGATTCAGGTGTAGAAGAAGTTGATTCAGAGTAAGAGCTCGATTCAGGTGTAGAAGAAGTTGATTTAGAATAAGAGCTCGATTCAGGTGTAGAAGAAGTTGATTCAGAATAAGAGCTCGATTCAGGTGTAGAAGAAGTTGATTCAGAATAAGAGCTCGATTCAGGTGTAGAAGAAGTTGATTTAGAATAGGAGCTTGATTCAGGTGTAGAAGAAGTTGATTTAGAATAAGAGCTCGATTCAGGTGTAGAAGAAGTTGATTCAGAATAAGAGCTCGATTCAGGTGTAGAAGAAGTTGATTCAGAATAAGAGCTCGATACAGGTGTAGAAGAAGTTGATTTAGAATAGGAGCTTGATTCAGGTGTAGAAGAAGTTGATTCAGAGTTTGAACTAGATTCGGATTCTGGGGATGAACTAATTTCATCCTGTTTAGATTTAGATTGTTCAGCATTTTCTTCTTCGGGTTTATTTAAAACACCATTAAAAACATTGGTTATATACGACTTTTGAACAAAGAATTGTTCTGTATTATTTATTAAAATTATATAGTCTTCATAAACTCTACTCAAAATACCAGAAAAGGCTTGATTACTAATGCAATTGATAGTAATCCAGCTATATGTTAAGTCATTCAAAACATCCGTTAATTGTTTTTTATCTACATATGGAACATCTTCCGAGGAAACTTTAAAATATCTTGTGTTTTTGGAAAATGCCTGGATTTGCTCGAGAGCAAAGTAAATTACTCGTTGATCTACATTTACGATAATGTGATCGTGTTTAACAGCCAACAACGTGCCTTCCATGTACTGGTTTCCGTGAAGATAGAAACCAATTTTAACACCAATAAGACCCCCTATTGAATTATTAAATTTATTTTCCATCAAATAGGGGGCCCCTTTCAAAATGTATTTATAATTCATTATATGAAATGAGGTGGGTTATTGACCCTAAAAAAGACAAAAAAGTATTATGAAAAGTTTTACGTTTAACTTTTCTATAGTTAATTATGAATTTTCTTTATTACTGTTTTTAGAAGAAGAGTTTTCTTCCTCTTTTTGTTCTTCCTCTTTTTCAACCTTTAATCCATAGCTGATACTCCGTAGATGATATTTAGAAATGCGTACGATTTCATCGTTTGAGATAATTGTTAAAAAGTCATCATTGTGACTGTCTAGAACGCCTTCTAATTTTTCAGGGCCACCGCGATTGATTTGAACCCAGTATAAATTCAGTGAATCTAAAATACCGTTAAAGTCTTTGGCTTGCATAAATTCAAAATCCTCAGGGACTTCAGTATTGAATTCTAAACCGCCTTTAGCAGCATGTGTTATGCTTTTGATATGTTGAGTTCTGTAGTAAACAACACCGTCATTTTCTGTAAGTACTGTGATGTGATCGTCTTCAGCAGCTAACATCATGCCGATATTAGATTCAGGGCCACCTCTATCCACTTTAATTACTTTATTTAATAATGCACTAGCCATTTCCTTATTCATATTGCTAATTACCTCCTTTTTTTCGTTCATACTATCCATATGTATAATTAGAAATGAATTTAGGGCAGTAGCCCAAAATTTAATCAATAAATCATAAATTTAATCAATTAGGATCAAATGAAACGAGGATAAGCTAATGCAATGTAAGCTTGGCTGATTTTTCAAGGTCAAAAGTTTGAAATAAGGGAATGAATTGAAATTAATTAATTCAACAGAAGAGTCGGGAGCGCGATTTAAGATTCCTACTTTGTTTATCGCTTTTTTTATTGAAGCTAAAAGATGCTTTCTATAAATTCCTTTTCATTATGGAGAAACCTAACTTAACACATGAGGTCCCTTGCTTGATCTTTTGAATAAACGTTTTACCAATTAAGGGACCCCTTCAAATGTTATTTAGAAATTTATAGGTTAAACCTTCTCTCGATGAATAGCTATTTCTTATTACTGTTTTTAGAAGAAGAGTTTTCTTCTTCTTTTTGCTCATCTTCTTTTTCAACCTTTAATCCGTAGCTGATACTACGAATATGGTATTTTGAAACACGGATGATCTCATTATTTGAAATAAGTGTTAAAAAGTCACCATCGTGTTTGTCTAAAACACCTTCAAATTTTTCAGGGCCCCCACGATTGATTTGAACCCAATTTAAATAAAGAGAATCTAATATTCCGTCAAAGTCTTTTGCTTGCATAAATTCGAAATCCTCAGGGACCTCCGTATTGAATTCTAAACCGCCTTTAGCAGCTTGGGTGATACTTTTGATATGTTGAGTTTTGTAGTAAACAACTCCATCTTTTTCTGTAAGTACTGTGATATGATCGTCTGCTGCTGATAATACCATGCCTATACTAGATTCATGTCCACCTCTATCCACTTTAATTACTTTATTTATTAATGCTTTGGCTAATTCTTGATTCATTTCCTTCTTACCTCCTTTTTCTTTGTTCTTTATATCCATATGTTAGGTAAGAAATGTACTAAAGGCTTTAGCCCTGAATTTATCAATAAGATTATCTAACTTTGAATGAAGTGAAGTAATTACTTAAACGAATGCCTGTCATCCGATTATAGGAAAAGGGCCTGTTTATTATTATAAAATGGAGAGATGGCCTAATCGATCTTATACATATTATTGGAAAAAGGTACTATACTTTTCTTCTAATGAAGTAAGTAAACAAGATTTTGAAGAATGCTATAAAAAACAATAAAAAATATATTGACGTCATGGTGAATATCATGATATATTATTTGAGTCGCTGAAAGAAATAGCGATGATAGAAAAAAACAATAAAAAAGTTGTTGACAGCATTTACTGAGTTTGATATAATAATCAAGTCGCTGAAACAACGACACGATATGAACCTTGAAAACTGAACAAGCAAGACGTTAATCAATAAACTTTGTTCACTAACTTCTGTTAGTGACAAGGACAAACTATAGATATCATCTTTGATGATACGCTAGCAAAGCTAATGAGCTTTCAAACTTTACTTTTATGGAGAGTTTGATCCTGGCTCAGGACGAACGCTGGCGGCGTGCCTAATACATGCAAGTCGAGCGAATGACGAGGAGCTTGCTCCTCTGATTTAGCGGCGGACGGGTGAGTAACACGTGGGCAACCTGCCCTGTAGACTGGGATAACTTCGGGAAACCGGAGCTAATACCGGATAATCCATTTCACTTCATGGTGAAATGTTGAAAGGCGCTTTCGCGTCACTACAGGATGGGCCCGCGGTGCATTAGCTAGTTGGTGGGGTAACGGCCTACCAAGGCGACGATGCATAGCCGACCTGAGAGGGTGATCGGCCACATTGGGACTGAGACACGGCCCAAACTCCTACGGGAGGCAGCAGTAGGGAATCTTCCACAATGGACGAAAGTCTGATGGAGCAACGCCGCGTGAGTGATGAAGGTTTTCGGATCGTAAAACTCTGTTGTAAGGGAAGAACAAGTACGTTAGGAAATGAACGTACCTTGACGGTACCTTATTAGAAAGCCACGGCTAACTACGTGCCAGCAGCCGCGGTAATACGTAGGTGGCAAGCGTTGTCCGGATTTATTGGGCGTAAAGCGCGCGCAGGTGGTTTCTTAAGTCTGATGTGAAAGCCCACGGCTCAACCGTGGAGGGTCATTGGAAACTGGGAGACTTGAGTGCAGAAGAGGAAAGTGGAATTCCAAGTGTAGCGGTGAAATGCGTAGAGATTTGGAGGAACACCAGTGGCGAAGGCGACTTTCTGGTCTGTAACTGACGCTGAGGCGCGAAAGCATGGGGAGCAAACAGGATTAGATACCCTGGTAGTCCATGCCGTAAACGATGAGTGCTAAGTGTTAGGGGGTTTCCGCCCCTTAGTGCTGCAGCTAACGCATTAAGCACTCCGCCTGGGGAGTACGACCGCAAGGTTGAAACTCAAAGGAATTGACGGGGGCCCGCACAAGCGGTGGAGCATGTGGTTTAATTCGAAGCAACGCGAAGAACCTTACCAGGTCTTGACATCCCAGTGACCGCTCTAGAGATAGAGTTTTCCCTTCGGGGACATTGGTGACAGGTGGTGCATGGTTGTCGTCAGCTCGTGTCGTGAGATGTTGGGTTAAGTCCCGCAACGAGCGCAACCCTTAATCTTAGTTGCCATCATTTAGTTGGGCACTCTAAGGTGACTGCCGGTGACAAACCGGAGGAAGGTGGGGATGACGTCAAATCATCATGCCCCTTATGACCTGGGCTACACACGTGCTACAATGGACGGTACAAAGAGTCGCTAACTCGCGAGAGCACGCTAATCTCATAAAACCGTTCTCAGTTCGGATTGTAGGCTGCAACTCGCCTACATGAAGCCGGAATCGCTAGTAATCGCGGATCAGCATGCCGCGGTGAATACGTTCCCGGGCCTTGTACACACCGCCCGTCACACCACGAGAGTTTGTAACACCCGAAGTCGGTGAGGTAACCTTTTGGGGCCAGCCGCCGAAGGTGGGATAGATGATTGGGGTGAAGTCGTAACAAGGTAGCCGTATCGGAAGGTGCGGCTGGATCACCTCCTTTCTAAGGAATATTTCGGAATAGAGAACGTGGTTCTCTAAGATTAACGCTTGCTGTTCAGTTTTGAAGGCTCATCGCTTTCAAAACATTGTTCTTTGAAAACTGGATAAAACGACATTGAAAAATTCTTAAGTAACACATTTTTTTATATTAAGTTTTAAATTTTTAGGCTTAATAACTTATAGGTTAAGTTATTAAGGGCGCATGGCGGATGCCTTGGCACTAGAAGCCGATGAAGGACGGCACTAACACCGATATGCTTCGGGGAGCTGTAAGTAAGCTTTGATCCGGAGATTTCCGAATGGGGAAACCCACTATTCGTAATGGAATAGTATCTTGACGTGAATACATAGCGTCATGATGGCAGACTCAGGGAACTGAAACATCTAAGTACCTGAAGGAAGAGAAAGAAATTTCGATTCCCTTAGTAGCGGCGAGCGAAACGGGAACAGCCCAAACCAAGAGGCTTGCCTCTTGGGGTTGTAGGACACTCTATATGGAGTTACAAAGGAATGAATTAGACGAAGCGGTTTGGAAAGACCTACCGAAGAAGGTAACAGTCCTGTAGTCAAAAGTTCATTCTCTCCTGAGTGGATCCTGAGTACGGCGGAACACGTGAAATTCCGTCGGAATCTGGGAGGACCATCTCCTAAGGCTAAATACTCTCTAGTGACCGATAGTGAACCAGTACCGTGAGGGAAAGGTGAAAAGCACCCCGGGAGGGGAGTGAAAGAGATCCTGAAACCATGTGCCTACAAGTAGTTAGAGCCCGTTAATGGGTGATAGCGTGCCTTTTGTAGAATGAACCGGCGAGTTACGATTACATGCAAGGTTAAGTTGAAAAGACGGAGCCGTAGCGAAAGCGAGTCTGAATAGGGCGAATGAGTATGTGGTTGTAGACCCGAAACCAGGTGATCTACCCATGTCCAGGGTGAAGGTAAGGTAACACTTACTGGAGGCCCGAACCCACGCACGTTGAAAAGTGCGGGGATGAGGTGTGGGTAGCGGAGAAATTCCAATCGAACTTGGAGATAGCTGGTTCTCTCCGAAATAGCTTTAGGGCTAGCCTCGTGATAGAGAATCTTGGAGGTAGAGCACTGTTTGAACTAGGGGTCCATCCCGGATTACCGAATTCAGACAAACTCCGAATGCCAATGATTTATGCACGGGAGTCAGACTGCGAGTGATAAGATCCGTAGTCAAAAGGGAAACAGCCCAGACCACCAGCTAAGGTCCCAAAGTAATTGTTAAGTGGAAAAGGATGTGACGTTGCTTAGACAACCAGGATGTTGGCTCAGAAGCAGCCACCATTTAAAGAGTGCGTAATAGCTCACTGGTCGAGTGACGCTGCGCCGAAAATGTATCGGGGCTAAACAATTCACCGAAGCTGTGGATAGACATCTATGATGTCTGTGGTAGGAGAGCGTTCTAAGTGCTGTGAAGTCAGACCGGAAGGACTGGTGGAGCGCTTAGAAGTGAGAATGCCGGTATGAGTAGCGAAAGATGGGTGAGAATCCCATCCACCGAATGACTAAGGTTTCCTGAGGAAGGCTCGTCCTCTCAGGGTTAGTCGGGACCTAAGCCGAGGCCGATAGGCGTAGGCGATGGATAACAGGTTGATATTCCTGTACCACCTCCCTACCATTTGAGTAATGGGGGGACACAGTAGGATAGGGTAAGCGCACTGTTGGTTATGTGCGTCTAAATAGTAAGGCGTGAGAGTAGGCAAATCCGCTCTCTATAACGTTGAGCTATGATGGCGAGCGGTTTACCGCGAAGTTCCTGATTTCACACTGTCAAGAAAAGCCTCTAGCGAGGTAGGAGGTGCCCGTACCGCAAACCGACACAGGTAGTCGAGGAGAGAATCCTAAGGTGAGCGAGAGAACTCTCGTTAAGGAACTCGGCAAAATGACCCCGTAACTTCGGGAGAAGGGGTGCTCTAGTAGGGTGCAAGCCCGAGAGAGCCGCAGTGAATAGGCCCAGGCGACTGTTTAGCAAAAACACAGGTCTCTGCAAAACCGTAAGGTGACGTATAGGGGCTGACGCCTGCCCGGTGCTGGAAGGTTAAGGGGATTGCTTAGCGTAAGCGAAGGTGAGAACCGAAGCCCCAGTAAACGGCGGCCGTAACTATAACGGTCCTAAGGTAGCGAAATTCCTTGTCGGGTAAGTTCCGACCCGCACGAAAGGCGTAACGATCTGGGCACTGTCTCAACGAGAGACTCGGTGAAATTATAGTACCTGTGAAGATGCAGGTTACCCGCGACAGGACGGAAAGACCCCGTGGAGCTTTACTGTAGCCTGATATTGAATTTTGGTACAGCTTGTACAGGATAGGTAGGAGCCTGAGATACCGGAGCGCCAGCTTCGGTGGAGGCGTCCTTGGGATACTACCCCAGCTGTATTGAAATTCTAACCCGTACCCCTATATCGGGGTAGGAGACAGTGTCAGGCGGACAGTTTGACTGGGGCGGTCGCCTCCTAAAGAGTAACGGAGGCGCCCAAAGGTTCCCTCAGAATGGTTGGAAATCATTCGCAGAGTGTAAAGGCACAAGGGAGCTTGACTGCGAGACCTACAAGTCGAGCAGGGTCGAAAGACGGGCTTAGTGATCCGGTGGTTCCGCATGGAAGGGCCATCGCTCAACGGATAAAAGCTACCCCGGGGATAACAGGCTTATCTCCCCCAAGAGTCCACATCGACGGGGAGGTTTGGCACCTCGATGTCGGCTCATCGCATCCTGGGGCTGTAGTCGGTCCCAAGGGTTGGGCTGTTCGCCCATTAAAGCGGTACGCGAGCTGGGTTCAGAACGTCGTGAGACAGTTCGGTCCCTATCCGTCGTGGGCGTAGGAAATTTGAGAGGAGCTGTCCTTAGTACGAGAGGACCGGGATGGACACACCGCTGGTGTACCAGTTGTTCTGCCAAGAGCATCGCTGGGTAGCTATGTGTGGACGGGATAAGTGCTGAAAGCATCTAAGCATGAAGCCCCCCTCAAGATGAGATTTCCCATTACGCAAGTAAGTAAGATCCCTTGAAGACGACAAGGTAGATAGGTTCGAGGTGGAAGTGTGGTGACACATGGAGCTGACGAATACTAATAGATCGAGGACTTAACCAAACGTTATTTTAGAAACTTCAATGAAAGTTTATCCAGTTTTGAAAGAACAATTCTTTCTTTATAAATAGTCTAGTAATGATGGCAAAGAGGTCACACCTGTTCCCATGCCGAACACAGAAGTTAAGCTCTTTAGCGCCAATGGTAGTTGGGGGCTGTCCCCCTGCGAGAGTAGGACGTTGCTAGGCTATAAATGGAGGATTAGCTCAGCTGGGAGAGCACCTGCCTTACAAGCAGGGGGTCGGCGGTTCGATCCCGTCATCCTCCACCATTTATTTAAAATGAGTCATTAGCTCAGTTGGTAGAGCATCTGACTTTTAATCAGAGGGTCGCTGGTTCGAATCCTGCATGACTCACCATTTTAATTGAATATTAGCGGGTGTGGCGGAATTGGCAGACGCACTAGACTTAGGATCTAGCGCCGCAAGGCGTGGGGGTTCGACTCCCTTCACCCGCATTTTTAATGTATTTTGCGGAAGTAGTTCAGTGGTAGAACATCACCTTGCCAAGGTGGGGGTCGCGGGTTCGAACCCCGTCTTCCGCTCCAATTTATATGAATCTTTACTTTAAAAAAATAAGATATATATATGCGCCCATAGCTCAACTGGATAGAGCGTCTGACTACGGATCAGAAGGTTGTGGATTCGACTTCTGCTGGGCGCACCATATCCGGGAAGTAGCTCAGCTTGGTAGAGCACTTGGTTTGGGACCAAGGGGTCGCAGGTTCGAATCCTGTCTTCCCGACCATTACATATTATTTAAGATATTTGGGGCCTTAGCTCAGCTGGGAGAGCGCCTGCCTTGCACGCAGGAGGTCAGCGGTTCGATCCCGCTAGGCTCCACCAATTTATATTGTTTTTTTTTTGGAGGAATACCCAAGTCTGGCTGAAGGGATCGGTCTTGAAAACCGACAGGCGGGTCAAACCGCGCGGGGGTTCGAATCCCTCTTCCTCCTCCATATCATTAATTGGTCCGGTAGTTCAGCTGGTTAGAATGCCTGCCTGTCACGCAGGAGGTCGCGGGTTCGAGTCCCGTCCGGACCGCCATTCAATTAAAATATATGAAATTATTATGGGTCGGTAGCTCAGTTGGTAGAGCATTAGATTGAAGCTCTAAGTGTCGGCAGTTCGATTCTGTCCCGACCCACCATAGTAATTTGCCGGTGTAGCTCAGTTGGTAGAGCAACTGACTTGTAATCAGTAGGTCGAGGGTTCGACTCCTTTCGCCGGCACCATTTTTCGGAGGGGTAGCGAAGAGGCTAAACGCGGCGGACTGTAAATCCGCTCCTTCGGGTTCGGCAGTTCGAATCTGCCCCCCTCCACCATTTATAATGGGCCTATAGCTCAGCTGGTTAGAGCGCACGCCTGATAAGCGTGAGGTCGATGGTTCGAGTCCATTTAGGCCCACCATTTAATTATTCCGAAGTAGCTCAGTTGGTAGCAGCATCTGACTGTTAATCAGAGGGTCGCAGGTTCGAGTCCTGCCTTCGGAGCCATATTGGCCCCTTGGTCAAGCGGTTAAGACACCGCCCTTTCACGGCGGTAACACGAGTTCGAATCTCGTAGGGGTCATACTTATAATCCTTTAGAATCAATTTGATTCTAAAGGATTTTTTATTTTTAACGCCATCTATAGTCTATTCATCGGTAATGAAAGTCAAAATTGGTCTGGCTTGTTGAAATTTTTAAAGAATATCAAGGGTATTCATGCTGGCCAAGGAAATGGTTTAATGGTCAATAATATGTGGGTATAATTTCCAGAACAAAATTCATTCATAGACAACAGTCAGCTATTTGCAAAGAATCGAACAATTGTTGATATCTAAATGGATAACATTATATTTGTCATATTTTATCAATGACAAGGTATACTATTTCCACTATCTAAAATATTGAATAATAGAAATGAAGGGTGTGATTAGATGACGCAAGTTGTAAATATAGAAAATAGTTATAGTAAAAAAGAAGAGTTTTGGAATGCACTTACACATGGTATTGCTTTCTTGCTAGCATTTCCGGGATTATTTTTACTTGTTACAAAGGCGAATCAGACTGGATCAGAAATTGAATTATTTAGCTATATTGTTTTTGGTATTTCTATGATGATGTTATTTTTAAGTTCAACCCTTTACCATAGTGTTCCCACACACAAAAGCTTTTTTAAAAAGATGGATCATTGCTCGATTTTCTTATTAATTGCAGGTACATATGCACCGATTGCACTTGTGGCGGTGGGTGGAAAAATAGGATGGACAATCTTCTGGATTGTATGGATTCTAACGATTATTGGTATGGTGATGAAGATATTCTTTGTTTATCGGTTTAAGACCTTATCGTTAATTGTTTACATCGGAATGGGTTGGCTCATAATTTTCGCATATAAACCACTTGTAGCACATATCACGGGAAAAGGCTTTTTGGTATTGTTACTAGGGGGATTATTTTATACAGCAGGAACTTATTTTTATAAGAATAAACGTATCCCATATAATCATGCAATTTGGCATGTATTTGTTTTAGCGGGATGCGCAGCAATGTTTGCTAGTATTTATTTTTATATCTGATATTATGCTGAGTTAAGTTTTATAGAAGACATTTGAATTAACAACAATATCATATATTAACAATGGAGCTCTTACCGAATAGGTAAGAGCTTTTTTCTTCTTTTTATTATTTCATTAATTCCTCGGCTAGTTGCCAATAAGCATTTTAAGTAATTCTCTTGTAGCAAATGATTGATAAGCATCTTTTTTAGTAATGATACAAAGATTCCAGAGGAAGGGGTCTCCTCTAATAGGAATCATCTTAATATGAGGATTATTTTGTTTGAAAAAAATAGATTTTGGTAAAAGTGCAACTCCCATTTTAGCAGCGATTAGTTCAATTATTAAATCCCATTGTGAAGTTTCGTACGATACGTTTGGTACAAACCCATTTTCTTTGCATGCATTGATTACTGAATCATGTAGGGTGAAATCAGTTGAAAAGAGGATGAAGTTATCATCTTTTAATTCGCTAATAGCCAATGATTCACGATTGGCGAGTGGATGATCATCATAGAGAAACACAACAAATTCATCTGAAATAAACGGATAGACGTTTAGCTTTTCTTCAGGAACTGGCAAAACACTAATTCCTACGTCCACCTTGCTCTCTTCAACCAGATTGATAATTCGCTTCGCACCTAATTCAACGAGCTCAAACAATACTTTAGGGTACTTTGTATGAAATCTAAGTGCCATATCAGGAAATACAAGCGTTCCTACTAAAGGGGGGATCCCTATTTTAATACTCCCAGTAGTTACATTTCGAAGTTCTTCTAAAAGAATTTTCAATTCAGAAAGAGACTCTAATGATTTCTTGCCTTGCTGGTATACAATTTCTCCTGCATCTGTTAACCAAAGATGTCGTGTGGAACGGTCAAACAATTCAACTTGTAATTCATCTTCTAGTTTTTTTACAATTTTGCTGAGAGATGGTTGAGTTAAGTATGTTTGTTCTGCTGCCTTCGTAAAACTTTTGCAATCTGCTACTTTCATAAATAATTGTATTTCGCGTAAATCCATGTTCCACCCTCCATTTATTCGCCACATTCATGTTATTTATTCTATCTATGAATTTTACTTATAAAATATCAAAATGTAAACTTAAAGAGTAGTAAAAGTATCTTAGCAACTATTTACGTAGGGAGGTAGTTATATGAAAAAAGATAAAGTAATGGATTCATTTTTGGAAGCGGTTTCTGATATTAAAGACGGCTCTACTTTAATTGTCGGGGGCTTTGGACTTTCGGGAATTCCTGAATATACAATACAAGCACTAAAAGAACAAGGAACAAAAGATTTAACAGTTGTTAGTAATAATTGCGGGGTAGATGATTGGGGATTAGGTTTATTATTAGCAAATCGCCAAATTAAGAAAATGATTGCATCATATGTAGGTGAAAATAAAATATTCGAACAACAATTTTTGAGCGGTGAACTAGATGTTGAATTAGTACCTCAAGGCACACTTGCAGAACGTATACGTGCAGGCGGTGCAGGAATTCCTGGATTTTATACAGCTACAGGTGTGGGTACTCCAATTGCAGAAGGAAAAGAAACTAAGGAATTCGACGGAAAAACATAC
This sequence comes from Rummeliibacillus sp. JY-2-4R, assembly GCF_053847205.1. NCBI lineage: Bacteria > Bacillati > Bacillota > Bacilli > Caryophanales > Caryophanaceae > Rummeliibacillus > Rummeliibacillus sp. JY-2-4R. The sequence continues at coordinate 216,531 of NZ_CM132623.1, forward strand.
CTTCTTGAACGAGGAATTGTTGGTGACTTTGCACTTGTAAAAGCTTGGAAGGCAGATACTTTAGGAAACTTGGTATTTAGAAAGACTTCCCGTAACTTTAATCCAATTGCTGCAACAGCTGGCAAAATTACAATTGCTGAGGTAGAGGAAATTGTTGAACCTGGCGAATTAGATCCGGATGAAATTCACTTACCAGGTATTTATGTTCAACGCGTATTATTGGGTTCAAATTATCAAAAACGAATTGAGAAGCTAACAGTAAGAGAAGCTTAATATTTTAATAGAAGGGAGTTTCAAAAATGAAAGATACACATCTAAAAATAATAAAAAGAGCTGTAATGGAAATTGAAGATGGTATGAACGTAAATCTTGGCATCGGCATGCCGACACTTATTGCAAATGAAATCCCTGCTGATATCAATGTATTACTTCAATCAGAAAATGGCTTATTAGGCATTGGGCCATATCCTAAAAGTGGCACGGAAGACCCTGATTTAATCAATGCTGGTAAAGAAACTGTTACAGCAGTTCCAGGTGCTTCATTCTTCGATAGCGCAGAATCTTTTGCCATGATTCGCGGTGGCCATATCGATCTGGCCATTCTTGGTGGTATGGAAGTATCAGAACAAGGAGACCTAGCCAACTGGATGATCCCGGGAAAAATGGTAAAAGGTATGGGCGGAGCAATGGACCTTGTGAATGGTGCAAAAAAAGTAATTGTTGTTATGGAGCATGTGAATAAGTATGGCGAGTCAAAAATTAAAAAAGAATGCACATTGCCTCTTACAGGGAAACAAGTTGTGCAACGATTAATTACAGACTTAGCAGTTTTTGATTTTGATTCAAATAAAATGACACTTGTTGAATTGCGAGATGGAGTAACACTTGAAGAAGTAAAAGAAAAAACTGAAGCCTCATTTGAAATATCCGCTAATTTACTTGCGACAAAATAAATAATCTTAGGCGAAATAGTGAACAGGAGGGATTAACATGCAAGATGTTGTGATTGTGAGTGCTGTTAGAACGGCAATTGGGAGTTTTAGAGGGGCACTACAAAATACACCGGCTACTGAATTAGGCGCCATTGTCATTAAAGAGGCTGTAAAGCGTGCAGGAATACAACCTGACCAAGTAGATGAAGTAATCATGGGTAATGTCCTACAGGCTGGTCTCGGTCAAGGCCCTGCTAGACAGGCTGCTCTTCTTGCAGGTTTACCATTTGATGTAACTGCCACAACCATCAATAAATTATGTGGTTCTGGTTTAAAGGCTGTACATCTCGCTACGCAAGCCATTCAAACAGGGGATGCTGAAGTTGTCGTAGCAGGTGGTATGGAAAATATGACCATGGCACCATACCTTTTGATGAAAGGGCGCGATGGTTATCGCATGGGGGATGGAAAAGTCTACGACAGCATGATCTTAGATGGCCTCCAATGCGCTATTAACGATTATCATATGGGTATTACAGCTGAAAATATAGCAGAAAAATATAATATTAGTAGAGAAGCTCAAGATGAATTCGCTGCTTGGAGTCAGCAAAAAACAGAAAGAGCGATTAAAGAGGGTACCTTCAAAGATGAGATTGTACCAATTGAAATCCCACAACGTAAGGGAGAACCAATCATATTTGATACGGATGAATTCCCACGTGCTGGCGTAACTGCTGAGAAACTTGCCAGATTAAGGCCCGCATTTAAAAAAGAGGGAACTGTAACAGCAGGAAATGCTTCAGGAATAAATGATGGGGCTGCAGCGCTTATATTGATGAGCCGACAAAAGGCAGAAGAACTAGGTATAAAACCAATGGCTGTAATTCGAGGCAATGGGAGTGCAGGTGTTGACCCGAAAATTATGGGGATTGGCCCAGTTCCTGCCACGAAGAAGGCATTTAAAAAAGCAGGATTAACAATGGATGATATGGATTTGATTGAAGCAAATGAAGCATTTGCAGCGCAATCTCTTGCAGTTGGGCAAGAGTTGAATATTCCTAACGAGAAACTAAATGTTAATGGTGGAGCTGTTGCATTAGGCCATCCGATTGGAGCAAGTGGGGCTAGAATTCTTGTTACATTGTTATATGAAATGCAACGTAGAAGTTCACATTATGGATTAGCTACGTTATGTATTGGTGGCGGCCAGGGGGTTGCTACAGTTATTGAGATGTAGAATTAAGCAAGGGGAGTAGTCTTTTTAAGTCTTACTTAAATGAGATTGTTCATGTTTGATATACAGGAGGAAAAATATGGATGTAGTTATTATATTGCTTGCACTTGGACTCTTAATATTCTTTGCATATAAAGGATATTCAGTAATATTAATGGCACCAATCTTCGCATTATTTGCCGTATTATGTATAGATCCAGCCAATATTTTGCCATTCTTTACTGGCGTATTTATGGAGAAAATGGTTGGGTTTATTAAAAACTATTTCCCAGTGTTCTTATTAGGAGCGATTTTCGGGAAAATTATTGAAATGTCTGGTATTGCGGAATCCATTGCAAAAACGATTGTACGAATAATAGGCAAGAAACAAGCTATGTTAACAATTGTACTTCTAGGTGCAATTTTAACTTATAGTGGCGTTAGTTTGTTTGTAGCTGTTTTTGCAATTTATCCATTTGCTAAGCAATTATTTATAGAAGCAGATATTCCAAAAAGATTGATGCCAGCTACCATTGGACTTGGCGCGTTTACATTTACAATGGATGCACTTCCAGGTACGCCACAGATTCAAAATGTTATACCTACTACTTTCTTTGGCACCAATATTTATGCTGCGCCATTACTTGGAATTATAGGAGCAATTATTGTGTTAGGTGGTGGCCTTGCTTATCTTGAGTTTAGAAAAAGACAAGCTAAAAGAGCAGGGGAAGGCTATTATGGGCTAGCAGATGAAACCGCTGCTACAATAGAGATGGATTCAAATGAAGATAATACCAATTCTATTAATTTGAGTTCAAACCACTCCGTATTCCGTCAAATTTTCGCGTTTGTACCACTTGTTCTTGTGGCAGTGATGAATCGATATTTAACAACAGCTATTCCTAAATGGTATCCAAATGGATTTGACTTTGCTGCTATTGGCTTAGATGCTTACACGGTTGATGTAAAAGCAAATGCAGCAATCTGGGCAGTTGAAATTGCATTAGTTGTTGGTATTGTAACAGCACTTGCCTTTGACTGGAAACGCGTGATGTCAAAAATGAAAGAAGGACTCAATGAAAGTATTGGTGGTTCATTACTTGCAGTGATGAACACAGGTTCTGAGTATGGCTTTGGTGGAATTATTGCGGCACTTCCAGGATTTGCACAAATCAATCATGGTTTGTCAGGGACTTTTACGAATCCTTTAGTCAACGGTGCCATTACAACCAGTACGCTTGCAGGTGTTACAGGATCTGCATCTGGCGGTATGGGGATTGCATTAAGTGCGATGGCTGAAACATACAATAAGGCAATTACTGCTTCAAACATTCCACCGGAAGTTATGCACCGTATTGTAGCTATGGCATCAGGTGGTATGGATACACTGCCTCATAATGGTGCAGTAATTACTTTACTTGCTGTAACCGGACTAACACATAAACAATCATACGGTGATATATTCATGATCACAGTTATTAAAACATTGGCCGTATTTGTTGCGATTGCTCTTTATACTTGGTTTGGACTCGTATAAAAAGGGATATTCAATAGCTAAGGAGGAGTAACAAATGAGTAAATTACTAGAAGGCAAAGTAGCGTTTATCACAGGTTCTGCAAGTGGAATTGGCTTAGAAATTGCTAAAACTTTTGCAGAAGAAGGTGCGAAAGTTGTCATTTCAGATTTGAATAGTGAAAAAAGTGATCAAGTAGCAGCAGAACTAAAAGAGCAAGGATTTGAAGCTCTATCAGCACCGTGTGATGTGACGAATGAAGAAGCGTATAAAGAAAGTCTTGAAAATGCATATAATACTTTTGGAAGACTTGATATTCTAGTTAATAACGCGGGACTTCAACATGTGGCACCAATCGAAGAATTTCCAACAGAAAAATTCGAGTTGTTAGTGAAAATCATGTTAACTGCACCATTTGTTGGGATAAAAAATGTCTTTCCAATCATGAAAAAACAAGGCTTTGGACGTATTATTAATATGGCTTCGGTAAATGGTGTGATTGGATTTGCAGGCAAGGCTGCATATAATAGCGCAAAACATGGAGTAATTGGATTAACAAAAGTAGCAGCATTAGAAGGTGCTGAGCATGGAATTACAGTCAATGCATTATGCCCAGGCTACGTAGATACACCGCTTGTACAAAATCAATTACAAGACTTAGCAAAAACAAGAAATGTAAGTGTTGATAAAGTGGTAGAGGAAGTATTTTTCCCACTTGTTCCGCAAAAAAGATTATTAAATGTATCTGAGATCGCTGATTATGCTGCCTTCTTGGCGAGCGATAAAGCAAAAGGCGTTACAGGACAAGCTGTCATTCTTGATGGCGGTTATACAGCACAATAATATACTACTCATACAAAGGGGCCTATTTGATTGTTCGAATAGGGCTCTTTTTTTCTGTTCTCATACTGACGCTAAGCTATTATTGTTTCCCTAAGTATATACGGGGAGGATTTAAATGTTCGAGATTTTTCAGATTATTATGGTACTTTTTTAGATGCAGCTACGGTAGCGCAAACGGTTGTTTAGCTGCTAATCCCCCTATTTCTCTCTTATTAAATAAACGGGTAGCAGTATGGTTAGCAGTAACAATTGAAAAAATAAAAAAGCACCTACATAAAGTAGGTGCTAAAAACGTTATGAACACGTTAGATTATAAAAATTAGGAAGCCGCCTTTGCCGTAATTTTAAATACTGAAAGTTTTAAACCACCACTCCTCAAAGTGGGTGTTCGCAGAGCATTTCATGTTCGTCCGCATTAACGTGGAATGCGGCATACCAGTCCGTACTCAATTAAAACTCCCTATTACAGCTCAAAGGTTAAAACTTTATATTATTACGTACAACGCAGCTTGTATTCTTATAATACTGCATGAGTCATTAAACTGCAAGAAAGAACTCCTCAAAAATGTCGGGAATAAATGCCACATTTTAAACCATTCTAAAGTCGAGATTTTGTGGAGTATTTTTCCCGCAGAAGGGGAAAATAAATTGTTTAAATATTTAAAATTTTTAACGACTCCGTATTGTAATGTAAATCTTTCAATGCTAAAATAAACCCTATCAGCATATAGTTTATTATTCTTATAAAAAAACTATGTTTTAAAAGGTGCTTGTATAGGCTTTAGTAACAAGGAGGAACAAGAATGACAAAGAATTTCTATGATGCAGTTGAGGGTAGACGTTCTATTTATGGTTTGTCAGATGACTTTGTTATTTCTGATGACCGCTTAGAAGAAGTGTTACATACAGCAGTGAAGAGCGCTCCGTCAGCATTTAATTCACAAACAGGTCGGTTAGTGGTATTACTCGAGGAAAATAATAAGCTTTTCTGGGAACTAGCTTTCGAGGAGATACGGGATGGCCTTAGTGAAGAAAGATATGAACGCAATAAAAAGCGTTTTGAAGGCTTTGCGAGTGGGCATGGCACGGTATTATTTTATGAGGATGAGAAGGTAATTGAATCTTTCCAACAGAAGTTTGCCGATATGGCAGATCAATTTCCCATTTGGTCTCAACAAGGGACAGGAATGCTTCAGTATCTTGTGTGGACTACATTAGAAAATGAGGGATTTGGAGCAAGCTTACAACACTACAATCCTGAAATTTCATCTAAACAGAAACAACAATGGGGAATTCAGGAGGAATGGAAGCTGATTGCGCAAATGCCATTTGGTGCCCCAACTACATCTCCAAAGGATAAAGAAATTCAGCCGGTGGAAGAAAGAGTTATCATCGCAAAATAAAAGAGGAGGTATGTGTAATGACTCAACAAGAAGAGTTTAAAAAAGCATTAGGAAATTATCCAACGGGGGTAACGGTTGTTACAACTTTTGATCAGGAAGATGTCCCAGTAGGACTTACTGTTAATTCATTTGCATCCGTTTCAATTGATCCTTTATTAATCCTTTGGTCGATCGATAAAAAATCAAAATCCTTGGACGTATTTAAGAATGCCAAAAAATTCGCCGTTAATATTTTAGCAAGTGATCAAGATAAGCTTTGCTTCCTATTCTCAAGTAAAGTAATTGACCGATTCGCAGAATGTAAATGGAATCGTTCAGAAAACAGTTTGCCTGTATTAGAAGACACAGCATCTGTACTAGAATGTGAGACATACCAACAGGTAGAAGCAGGAGATCACTTAATTTTAATCGGTAAAGTTAAGAATATTGTGAATTCTGGAAAAGCACCATTGCTTTATCATCAACGTAATGTTGGGGAAATTCCTAAAACCTTTTATCAAACAATATAGAAACGATAAACTGCAAGCAACTAGGAATTAGATTGTTTGCGGTTTATTTTTTTGTAAAAAAAAAGCATATGCCTTATTTTTAAGGCTTAAGCTTCAGATAATACTTCTTCAGTGAGCGCAGTAATATCAACTGGTGTTTTTTCCGTAATCACATCCGCTAAAATGACGGTTTTGAAATAATCAACACTTTTGGGCAATGGAATAACTAACAATTTTTTTAAAGCCTCTTGATACATACTAACGAATTCTTTATCCGTATTGCCTCTTTTTAATTCTGCAAATGCTTCATAGAAAAGATCCAATTTATCTGCAAATTCAAGTAATCGGCCTTCGACAGTTGCGTCTTTACCTTCTTTCATTCGATTAAAGAAAATTTCTTGGAATTCTGCAGGAATTTCGTTGAATATGAACTTTTCCATCATTTTCTCTTCTACATGAGAAATCATTTGTTTTAACTCAGGTGAAGCATGTTTTACAGGTGTTTTAATATCACCAATAAATACTTCTGCGAAATCGTGATTGATTGTTTTCTCATATAAGGATTTCCAATCAATAATTGCACCGTTCATTTCTTCAATAGTTCCAAAAAACATGGCATATTGAGATACTTTCCAAGAGTGTGCTGCCACATTGTGCTCTTCAAATTTGAAGCGGCCCGGACAACGAATAATACGTTCTAAATCATTTAAACTTGTAAAAAATTTATGGATTCCTATAAAAATCCTCTCCTTTAAATTTTTATTTATTGTATGCTACTTTATCAAGAATGTGTGGGGATGTCCAATAATATGGATTTCTTCTTGATGTGACTATTATACAATAAAGTTTTTAGATAATTTACGTATTTACAAAGAACGAAAGATAATTTTACATTGTATTAATAAAGTTGTAAGCGTGTGTTCACCTTTTTGTCGATTGCTTGTATTTGTAAATTCAACTATTGTTGAAGTAAGAAATATTTAGAAAAGGAAGCCCTTAAAATGCTTTACTCTACAGTAGTTTTTTTACATGTTATAAGTGCAATTTTATCAATTGGGCCTTTTTTTGTAGTAATTCCTATGTTGAAAAAAATGGGGAATGCCAAATCACACGAAGAGATGACTGCATATGTCACAACATTCTCACTGGCGATTCAAATTGTAAAACATTCTGGTCATGTCCTGATTTTATCGGGAATCTATATTCTTATACGTGGAGGTTACTCGATTACAACACCTTTTGTCTCAATAACGATTGCTTTATTGATAGCATCTCTTGTCTTCTTAGCGAGAGCTTTTAAACCTACCATGCGAACGTTTAACACACCAGCATTTGACCAACAACAGTTTGTCAGGAAATTAACGAAAACAGTTTGGATTTATACGATTCTTTTATTAATAATGCTTTGGTTTATGGTGACAAAACCAGTATTGTGGTAAGAAATAAGGATGCCTCAATTAAAAATGAGACATCCTTTTGCGTCTTAACTCCCATAAGTTTGAAGTAACTTATTTTTCAAGATATTGAATCAAAGGCTTGGCAAGCTCTGTAGCTGTTTTGCCTATTTTTTTATGATCTTCCACAACAGACAATACCAAGAATTCATGTTTCTTTTTTGTATCAAAAGCGACAATAAAACTATTTTCTTGGCCTTCTGTACCTTGTGTTAGTTTTAACTCAGCAGTACCAGTCTTGGCTGCTAAGGTAGAGCTAATACCATTTAAACTATGTGCTGTACCGTTTGCATTTTGTACTACTGCAAGCATTTCCTTTTTGACGATGTTAGCAGATTTAGTGGTTACGGCTTTTTTTGATTTTGTCTTTTGGTCTTTTAATACATTCGCATATATTACTTTTCCGTTGTTCGCAAATGCGCTATACGTAATGGCTTGTTGAATAGGGGACATCAATACTTGTCCTTGGCCATATGCACTATCGGCTAACAAAATATCGGAACCAAAAGAATCTTTGTTTGAAATTTGAGCAGGCTTCATATCAAAGGGTAAATCTAATTCTTCGCCAAAGATAAATTTGTTGAATCCTTTTCGTAAAACATCCTCGCCCATTGCTAAACCTTCTTGGGCAAAATAGATATTATCAGAGTATATAAAAGCACTTTCTAGATTTACTTTAGGAACATCAGATACACGCGTTATAAAATAATTCCCCCAAGATTTGTCCTTTTGCCATTTTAGTCCGTGAATTGTACGAACCTTATCTGGGATTAAAGTTCCAGCATCAAGTGCAACACTCGCTGTTACGGTTTTTAAAGTAGATCCAGGTGCAAAGCGTTGTGTAAAGCGATTTGTAAATGGATTTCGTACGTCATTCATATAGGCATCATATTCTTTTTGAGAAATTCCTCGAATCATTTTGTTTGGATCGTATGTTGGCTTGCTGACAAGTGCGAGCAGTTGTCCTGTTTTAGGCTGCATTATAACAGTAGCACCAGTAGCATTTTTAAGCGCATCATATGCCTTAAGCTGCTTTTCTACATCTATTGTTAAATCAATATTCTTGCCATCTTCTCGGTAGGCTTCTAATAATACTTCTTTAACTTTGCCGTCTTTATTGATTAAAGAAATTTTTCCACCGTTTTTCCCACGTAATTCTTTATCATAGGCTCTTTCTAAGCCACTTTTCCCAATGATTGCATCTGCAGATAGTGTGGGGTTCTTTTTAATATCTTCTTGAGTGGCTTTTCCTGTGTAACCGATTAAAGTTGCAGCAGCTTCGCCTAGAGGATAATGGCGTACATCAACAGCTTGATATTGGACCCCAGCTATTTTCTTGATTTGGTTATTATCGATTATTTTCAATGGAACAAATAAATCCTCTTTAACCCATTTTTGTGCTAGCTTTGCTTTGATTTCCTTTTCTGTGACATCAAATTGTTTTGCAATAGTTTTTATATTGTTTTCTCTTGCAGTGCCTTTTCCTAAATCTTTTGGAATAATTCCTGCTTGGCGAAATTCTGCATTGGTTGCGAGTTTGTTGCCGTACCTATCTAGAATTTCCCCTCGAATGGCATCATCTTCTGTATAAGAAATTTTATCTGTTGCTTCCATATGAGGGAAGACTAAATCTGGACTCCAATCGACTACAAAGTCCTTGCCTTCTTTCACAATCTTTCCTTTGTAAGAAAGGGTAGGTATTTTGCCAAGTGCCGTTGTCATCTTTAACTTGTACATGAATTGATATTGACCTTTTTTCATTTTGGTAACAGACAAATCACTAGCTTGTATGTTTTCTGCGCCAATACCGTTAAAAATCTTTGAATATTTATCAATTAATAATTGCTTGTCGTAATTATATTTTTTCAGTTCTGTATTGGATACTAGTGATGGTAATTGTTCATATTGTTGTTTTGTAATTGTCGTGACAAATTCTTTGGCTTTATTTTCAGCCTTCTGTTCAGCGTTTTGCTGTGCCATATAATAAGAACCACCTGATATGGCAGCAATAACGATGATAATAATGCTAATTAGTAGCGTTTTTTTCAAGATTATTCCCCCCTTAACGATATTATCAATGAACTATTGTGAAAAGTATAATAGAAAGAATTATTAATGGTAAAATAATAATTGAAAATGCTATAAAGGGTTTAAAAGAGAGGATTATATATGAAGAAAACCAGAATAGGGCTTATTCTAATAGCTATTGTGCTTATTGTTCTTGGATGGACAGCTTATCAGGAAAAACAGGATAGGAAACAAATAAATTCGATTATAAATGAGCAACCAGGTGTCAATGGTATTGATATAAAAATAAACAAGACAGACAAAACTATATCCTTAGGCAAGAAGGACGCAGTTTTATATAAGGAACAATATCCATTAAGCCACATAGAAAAATTAGAAAAGGCAGAAGAAAGTTTATTTGCAAAAAAACCAGATTATATAATTACCTATAAAAAGAATGGTGAAGAATTATATTCAGTTGAAATTCTTCGTCTTTTAGACAAAAATAAAGCAGTCCCCAAAAAATTAAAGCCATTTTTATTTACTGTAAAAAGTGCCTCTTATATCATTTATTGGCCAGAACAAAATAAAATATTCGAGCAATCAGAGAATACGAAGGAATTATTAAAATCTCTATGAATTAAATAAAGTAGTTCAAGAAGTACAGCTATTAAGGCGGTGTTTTTCATGACAAAATGGTATAGAGTATTCCCTAAGAATCCAGTAATGAGTGCTGTTGCATGGATTGCTTTTTGCTTTATCCCTTTTTATCTCATATTTCATTCAGCACAGAAGCTTCAATTATCGATTGTATTAGCAGTATTAATCATGTATTTAATATGTTTCCGCTTTGCTTATGCTTCTAAAAACGGACTAGTGTATATGTGGATTGCACTCGGAATGTTGATTAATGCTTCCATGACCGTATTATTTGGTTATATTTATTTTGCTTTTTTCACATCATTTTCAATCGGGAAAATCCATCAGCCAGTTGGTTTTTATATTATGTATGGCCTTCATATTGCTATGACAGTAGGATCGGTAATTGGTGGGTTCTTTATAGAAACAGATTTGTTTATCCAAGAGCTTCCTTTAATTGTTGTCATCTTGTTTAGTGCAATTTTGGGACCTTTCTATCTTTATAGTGAAAGTAAAAGTAAAAAGCTTGAGGGTGAATTAGAAACCGCAAATGCACGTATATCTGAATTAAGTGTGTACGAAGAAAGACAACGTATTGCAAGGGATTTACATGATACTTTAGGACAAAAACTTTCGATGATCGGCCTTAAAAGTGATCTTGCTATGCGATTAGTGGAAAAGAATCCAGAAGCTGCAATACAAGAAATTCACGATATACGCCAAACATCTAGTATTGCATTAAAAGAAGTACGTGAAATGGTTTCAGATATGAAGAATGTTACATTGCAAGATGAAATTATACATGTGCAGCAGATTTTAAAAGCAGCAGATATTCATTTGAAAATGGAAGGAAATCCTCAGTTTGGGAAAATCCCAACAATGCTGAGTAACTCACTTAGTATGTGTTTAAAAGAAGCTGTTAATAATGTGGTACGTCATAGTCAAGCAACTGAGTGTACAATTGCTATACTACAAACAACGGATTTTATAGAAATAATCATTCGGGACAACGGCGTTGGTGTAACAAAAAGTGTTAAAAATCACTCATGCAATGGACTAAATGGCATGAAAGAACGCATTGAATTTGTTAATGGTGAATTGGATATTCGCGAAAAAAATGGAACAACAGTGAAAATAACAGCACCAATTGTTATTGCACATGCTAAAGAATAAACATGACTCGGATATCAATTGATATTCGGGTTTTTAATTTCAAAAACTAATTAGCAATAACGAAATAGTTAGCAAAAATTTGAAAAAGTTTTATTTTAAAAGATAAAATTCATTAAAAAGAAAAGGAATCTTCTGTTTAATGTCGAAATATTTAGTATAGTCATTATTTTAATCAGAAAGGTTGAAAGGGGAATGGATCAAAATCAAATTAATGCAATCCAAGATGATTATTCAGACGAATTTGCATGGTGTTATGGGTGTGGCAGATTAAATGATGAAGGTTTTCATGTAAGAACATATTGGAAAGATGACCAAACGGTTTCTATAATTCAACCAGATCAAAAATATATAGCAATACCCGGTTTTGTGTATGGGGGATTTTTGGCTTCCTTTATTGATTGTCATGGTACTGGTTCAGCATCATTAGCTTTACACCGGAAAAATGGACATGAGCCAGGAGAGGGCATAGAGCCACCGCGCTTTGTAACGGCTTCCTTGCATGTAGACTTTCTAAGACCAACACCACAAGGGGTGCAACTAAAAGCAATTGGTAAGGTCGAGGAAATTCATCCAAAAAAGTTCAAAGTAGAAATTCAAGTATTTGCAAACGATCTTCATGTGGCAAATGGGGAAGTAATAGCAGCTGTTATGCCGAAAAGCTTCATTAGAGGTTAGGCAAGTAATTATGTAAGCGTTTTACTTAGTTTAATTACAGGGGGAGAGATGAGAGAATGTTTAGTCCACAAGAATTTGGTTTAAAGTTAAAAGAGTTACGCATTCAGAATGGGTATTCAATGTTATCGTTAGGAAAAGCAATAGGAACATCCGCAAGTCGTATTAAAAGTTGGGAAATGGGTGAAAGCGTACCTTCTGCTAGTTGGATCGTAAAGCTTAGCAATATCCTGCAAGTTTCTGCTGATGAATTATTACTTAATATAATAGAAGAAGTACCATCTAAAGGGGAAAGGATGTTTCCGAAAAAAAGAAATGCTATTCTAAATGACTTAAATGCACTGTTACACGAACTAGATCAAAAAGATTTATGGGAGATTTATACATTAGTTGAATTGAAAACTATGCAAAAAGAAGTTATATCATAATAGAAGAGTTTATAAGTTTGATATGTAAGAAGAACTGTACAAAGTTGTTTTGTACAGTTCTTCTTTTTTTCTATCGTTTTCAGGGTAGAGAGATCTCTTTTCGAAGTAGCGCCACCCAAAAACATGTAAATTTCCAATATGAAGAAGAAACTTTGTAACATTTCGATCCAAAAAAAGGGGTTTTTTATTAATAAATTATAAAGATTTTACTTTTTTATATACAAATTGAAAAAAACTTATGAAATTTCTACTTCCTCTTTAACAATACATCGAGTAATTTTCTTTTGAAAGTTAATTTATTCCAAATGTTATGAAGCCTAGCATATCAATATTCTATTAATATTTGGAAAAAATATAATAGAAATCGTGAATGAGATGTCAGAATATTGGGAAAGAATGTAACACGATTGTTACAGTGTGTACATCGAATAGCAATATGAATGACATGTAGCGATGGTAAAGTTATTCGTGTTAGTACAAAGGAGGTCGTTTTTAAACGATGAAAAAATATTTAATTGCACTAGCAGGTGTTTTCGCACTAGGAACAGCAGTAATGACAACACAGGCATCTGCTGCAAGTTACAAAGTGGAAAAAGGGGATACACTTTGGAATATCTCTCAAGATCAAAATGTATCAGTGAAAGACTTAAAAGAATGGAATGACTTAGATTCAAATGTCATTGTTCCGTCTCAAGAATTGGAAGTTAGTAATAAACCATATAAAGTAAAAAAAGGTGACACCCTAATTGGAATTTCTAAAGATACAGGGGTCTCTGTAAGAGAATTGAAAGCAAATAATAATCTTACTAATGATGTTATTATTGCAGGTGAAACCATTTCATTAAATGGCAATTCAAATCATGCGAAAGTGGATACTGTTTCAAATAACAATCCACAAACACCAGCTAAAGCACAGCCAATGAAAAAACAAACTGTGGTAAATACAAAATCAACGAATACACAACCAACAACTAGTCAAGCAAATCCTACATCAGGTAAAACAATGACAGTAACAGCAACAGCTTATACGGCTAACTGTGCTGGTTGCTCGGGTGTAACAGCAACAGGTATTAATGTAAAATCAAATCCAAATGCGAAAGTAATAGCAGTAGATCCACGAATTATCCCACTTGGTTCAAAGGTTTGGGTTGAAGGCTATGGTACAGCAATTGCTGGCGATACAGGCGGCGCTATCAAAGGACATAAAATTGACCTGCTAATGGCAAACAATGGCCAAGCGAATAGCTGGGGCGTACGCACAGTTACCATTAAAGTATTAGATTAATTAAGTCATAATATTAGAAACTATACTTATGATTAAAATTAGCTATACAATTGGTATTATTAATAAAAAATCATATACAATTGATAAAAATCTACTTTTCTATTCTATAGAAGGGTAGATTTTTTTAGTTATCCATGTTGATTGCATAACCTACAACAAAGAAAATCAAAGTGAATTTTATCTTTCAGAACTCATACATATAAAGTTTTCAAAATAATGAAAACCTTGAGTTGGCTTTACTGCAAATATTTGTACATAATTGTATAGTAGAACTACGAAGATAAAAAATTGGGTGGTAATGGATGAAATTCAATAAATCAACGATTATTCAATGGCTAAAAGTCATTTTGCCAATATTGCTAATGATATTCGCTATTCACGAAATCGTTAAAATTATAGGGAATGTAAATGGACACGAAATTGCAACGAAATTAAAATCTCTAGATGTCCGAACAGTTGCATTATTAGCCCTACTCTCACTAGTACTTGTATTCCCTATGTTTTTTTATGATTTTTTTATTGTAAAAAAGTTAAAGATTAAAAGGCCGTTACGTCGTTTGTTGAAAGAGTCACTTATCATTAATTCTTTTTCAAATCTCATTGGTTTTGGCGGATTAGTTGGTGTGTTATTACGAACGCACTATTTTAAGAAGAAAGAAATGGATAGTACAACATTTTTTAAAACAATTGCTTCCGTGACTTTGTTTTATCTTGCTGGAATTTCACTATTTACTTGGGTATTGCCAATTTTCTATAGAGACTTTCCTATGTTTAAAGATCATAAAATATTAATAGTAGCGGCTGGTGCCATCGGATTGTACTTGCCATTTCTAATTATCAAGGCCCTTGTGCAATTGATGAAGGGAACAATTACAAATGTTCGCTTGCTTGGTGATACTGCATTATTAGGTGTTTCTGTATTAGAATGGCTTGGAGCGTTTATATTCATAACCGTTTTGGTGAATGTGCTTCAAATTCCAATCAGTATTGCTAATCTAATTCCTATTTTTATTGTCGCCTCATGTGCAGGAATTGTAAGTATGATTCCAGGCGGACTTGGTTCCTTTGACTTGGTTTTCATATGGGGAGCTCAGAGCCTACAAATTCCTGAAGAATCAATCTTAGTATTGCTTCTATTTTATAGAATTGGTTATTATGTTGTACCGTTTTTAGCGGGGCTTGTTTTATTTATCCGAGAATTATGGGGGAAATTTAATATCGGCTTTAATGCCATCCCGCGTTTCTTTTTAGAAAAAACAAGTCATATTTTAGCCACAGCTCTTGTATTTATGGCTGGACTTATTTTACTTTTGTCCTCAGTAGCTCCAGGAGTGATTGAACGTATTCGTTATGCGAAAGACTTGATGTCATTTCCAATCGTTAGTTTGTCCCATCAATTAGCAGTAGCAACAGGCTTTGTGTTATTAGCATTATCAAATGGGATTTCATATAAAGATAAAAGTTCCTATCGCATGACTATATTTGTTTTACTCTTTGCGTCAGCGTTATGCATTATTAAGGGCATTGAATATAAGCAGGCATTATTTATGTTATTTGTTGCAGGATTATTGTATTTATCACGCGGTCGATTTTATAGAGAGAGTTATATTGTCACCTGGGGCCGAAGTATTTTAAATACTTTTATTATTTTTGTGATTTTATTCCTTTATATTTTCACAGGTTTATTCACCAATCCGTCTATAAAATATTCAATTCCAGAAAAATTGAGGCCATTTGTGACAACAGATTCCACCGATTTATTAAAAAGTGCATTTATGGGCTTAATTGTCATTACTGTTGTTGTAATATTCGAAGTATCATTACGTAGACTTACACAGTTTAAAAAGATTCCATCATTAGATTATGAAGAGGAAATCTTCCTCCATCTAAATAAATACGGGGGAAAGGAACTATCGCATTTAATTTTCCTTCATGACAAGTATGTATACTGGAATAAGAAAAGGACAGTATTATTTCCTTATCAAGTAGTTGCAGATAAGCTTGTTGTATTAGGAGATTTAGTTGGGGAAAAGAACGACTTTAAAAACGCGATTGAGGAATTTATTACCTTTGCGGATTATTATGGATATACCCCTGTTTTCTATGAAATTGGTGATCAATTTGTGCCTTATTTACATGGCTTTGGCTATAGCTTTTTTAAATTAGGAGAAGAAGGTTATATTGATTTATCAGAACTGAAACGTTCAAAAGAGTTCATTCATAAGACAAACGAGATAAATGTACTCTTCCATAGCGAAGGGTATCAGTGTGAGATTATGCATCCGCCTTACTCAGCTGAAGTGATGAACCAGTTACGAGGTATTTCGGACGAATGGCTTGATAATCGAAAGGAAAGGGGCTTTTCATTAGGATACTTTAATGAGGATTATTTACAATATACGCCACTTGCTATTTTAAAAAACAACAACTTTGAAATAGTAGCTTTCGCCAATTTAATTCCTTTATATGATGATGAACGCACGGTAACGATTGATCTAATGCGTTCAAAAAGAGAAGGATTACCAGACCAAGCAATGGACCTATTCTTCTTGAAAATTTTCTCCGCCTCTGTAGAACAGGGATTTAAACGTCTAAATGTTGGAATCTCACCGCTCTCACATGTGGGCGTATCGCGATTTGCTGGGATTAATGAGAAAATTGCGGCACAAATTGTGGTAACTGGACAGGATTATTATAATTTCAAAGATGTACAAAGCTTCAAAGAAAAGTTTGCAAATATCTGGAAACCGAAGTATCTTGCTTATCGAAAGAGAATTACACTACCATTCACAATGCTACAAATCATGATGTTAACCGGTGACAATAAATATTCAATTATGAGGGAAAATGTAACAGAGGCAAAAAAATCCAGGAGAAACTAATAAGTGCTGAAGCGGCTCGTTTAGGCCTGACAGGCGTTGGAAGGCCCGAATTGAAAGCGATTTTCCAGCTTTCAACCGAGGGACTGAAACGACCCGAAGGCCTAGCCGCTGAAGCTGGATAAAAATAAGTGCTGAGGGCGCTCGTCCAGCTGCGACAAGCGCTGGAGGGCTCGAATCGAAAGCGTCCTTTCAGCTTTCGACCGAGAGACCGAAGCGACTTCGAGCAGCTAGCGCCCGAAGCCGGATAAAAATAAGTGCTGAGGGCGCTCGTATTAAGGAAGATAGCCTAAAAAGCGTGACATCGTGCCGCAACGGCTATCTGACCCACATCCTGTGGACCCGCGACAGCTGCTTCCGGGCTTGAAAGATGCGCGTCCTTTCAGCTTTCGACCGAGAAACAAAAAGTAAAGAACGTTTGATTCTTGACTTTTCTTAAACTCAGCAGAATTTAGCTCCATATCATGGTCAGGCTCAATTGGAAGATTCTTTGGTAAAAGCAAAAGTTTTGGAGTATGATGAAAAGCAAATGTATTGAGGTGATGAAATGACAGTCGATGAACAAATCCTTGAATGGTTCGATTACTTTCATGAACATCCAGAAATAAGCTGGAAGGAACATGAAACAACAAAGAAAATTGCAAGTATTTTAGATGATTTACATATTTCCTATCGATTATTTGGGGATGTACCTGGTCTAGTTGCAGAGATTGGAGAAGGGGACGAAATTGTTGCAGTCCGTGCTGATATTGATGCGTTGTGGCAAGAAGTAGACGGTGAATGGAGAGCTAATCATTCTTGCGGGCATGATGGTAATATGTCGATGGTACTCGGCGCATTATTACGCTTAAAAGATCAGCCGTTAACACATAAAGTAAGGTTTATCTTCCAGCCAGCAGAAGAGCTAGGAAATGGTGCAGTTGCTGCATTTGAACATGGGGCAGTAGATGGGGTTTCACATCTATTTGGGGTCCATCTAAGACCAATCGAAGAATTGAAGTTAGGGAAGATTTCACCAGCGATTCATCATGGTGCAGCAATTTTCCTTGAAGGGGAAGTACATGGCACGGATGCTCATGGTGCAAGACCACACCAAGGGCAAAATGCAATTGATGTAGTCATGAGTATTCATCAAATGATTAAAAGTATCTATATTTCACCATTTGAAGCACATTCGGCTAAACTAACAAAAATCCTGGCTGATGGCGGTAGTATAAATATTATTCCAGGTGCTGCAAAATTCACGATGGATATTCGTGCGCAAAAAAATGGGGTTTTAAAAGAGCTTCAAGGAAAAATTGAGCATGGTCTAAATTCAATCCAACAACAATTCAATATTGACCTTCGTTGGAAGTGGGTTGACTTTACTCCAGGAGCTGAAGTCTCAGATGAAGCAGCAAAAATGGCAGAGCAAGCAATTATTGAAACATTAGGAGAAGAACATTTAGCTCCACCAGTCATAACACCAGGCAGTGATGATTTCCATTTTTACACAGTAAAAAAACCAGAGTTGAAGGCAACCATGATTGGGATTGGTGCAAACCTTTCCCCAGGATTACATCACCCCAAAATGACATTTAGTCACGAGGCATTGTTAGATGCTTCGAAAGTTTTGGCTGCAGTATTAGCCAAATCCCCAATTAAATAACAAAATTAAACCATCTAACTTTGATTAGTTAGATGGTTTTTTATTTGAAATTGATACTTTAATTATAAGTTGGAAAGTTTAGCTCGTATATTGCGCGAGGCCGCCCTTGCTGATATGACATCTCTTCTCCTACAACTTTGGCATAGCCATGTTCAACTAACTTTTTTAAAATGCGTTCAGTAGTTCTTCTAGTAACTTGTAAGTATTCTGCTAAATCAGGAGCAGTGAATTGTATAGACTTTCTAGATATGCTAAACGCCATGATCTTCGAAATATTAAGTGGACTCAACTTTGTTTCTTTTGCCATGTGTAGCACATAGGGATCCCTTGTTTGTAATGCAAGCATTGTTGTTTTCTCCGGAAATGGACCTTGCAATTCTTTGTTTTCATTCATGACGAAAATAGCGTTCGGTGTTGCAAATTCTAATGCTTTCCGTGCGTTATTTTGAGCCTCTACTATAGAACTACCATAGCCGAATGTGAGTTTAATGGGATGTTCTGAAGAATCACTAAATGATTCGAATAAATTTTGTTGAAAAGCATTTTGGATATGGCCTAATGTAGTAAACAGCTCATAATGTTGAGCATCTATTTTTTGATAGGAAGCATGAGTAGCTGTCGCGATTTGTTGTAAAATAACTTCATGGCGGTTTTCTGGACCGAGAAGTTCTAACATACCAACAACCGCCTTTGCAGATTCAGACTTTGTCATTTGGGACAATGCTTTAGTCTGTTCTAAACGATGGATAATTGAACTTTTAGAATCATGCATTCGCATAGCTGGAATACCTTCTTTAGCAAGAGCATCGTATACACTATGGATACTAGTGATGACAAATTTGACTTTGCCTTCTTGCCATAATTGTTTATGATGTAGGAAGATATCATCAAAAGATTTTTCTATATGAATTTCTTGAACAAATGGTTCTCTCCCTTTATAAAGAATATCATTCATGACATTTAGGACATGTTGTGAATTCATCACATCTATCGAAATTTGAGATAGCTGTATATTAAAATTTGCAAATACAGATAGTATAGAAGTAGAGATAGCAAATTCATCTTGGCGTAAATATGTCCATGGAATTGGCCAATTTGCTAATAATGGCTTTGCATATAAATAAGGTAATGTACCTGACAATAACAATACATCGCATGGTTTAACTTGTTTCATCAATTTAGGTGTTTCTTCTGGAGACTTATAGATGTAAAATTCTAATTGGATATTCTCCACTTCTTGTGCAATACTTATTAAACGGTCTCTAAAGGCAAGAGAACTTATGACTGCAATTTTAGTAGACATTCGATTAATTCCTTTTCTATTTTTTTAACATCAATAACGACTATTTAACGACAATATATCAATCAGAAATTAATTTGTAAAGAAAAGAGTGCTAAGACATGAAAATAACTGAAGTTGAAATTTATGCAATAGAATTACCGTTAATTGAACCATTTATTATTAGTTACGATACGTATAACACAATGCCTTCTATCATTGTGAAAATGACAACTGATGAAGGTATCATTGGCTATGGGGAAGCAGTACCAGATGAACATGTAACAGGCGAAACATGGGAAAGCACATATGCCGTATTAAAGAACCAATTAGTTCCAGCAATAATTGGCCAAAACCCAATGGAATTTGAGAAAATCCATGACATGATGAACAAAACAGTGTATCAAGTACCAGCTGCTAAAGCGGCAATTGATATTGCTTGCTTTGATCTAGCAGGTAAAAAGTTAAATGTCCCTGTTTATCAATTAATCGGTGGCCGTTACCATGAAAAATTCCCAATTACACATGTATTAAGTATTGGAACTCCTGAAAAGATGGCAAGTGAAGCAGCTGAACGTGTAGCCATGGGGTATCGTTCATTTAAGATGAAAGTCGGTACAGAAGTTATGAAAGACGTAGAGCGAATCCAAGCTGTGCGTGAAAAAGTAGGAGAAGATATTGATATTCGCGTAGATGTCAACCAAGGATGGCATAATGCCTCTACTACTTTAAAAGGTTTACGTGCATTACGTAACGTCAATTTAGATTGGCTAGAACAACCTGTTGATGCAGATGATATTGATGCCATGGTTGAAGTTAAATCGAAAACAGATGTAACGTTAATGATTGATGAAGGATTACATGGTATAAAAGAAATGCGCGAAATTATTGCGAAACGTGCAGCAGATAAAGTGAATATTAAATTAATGAAATGTGGCGGTATTTATCCTGCGATGAAGTTAGCGAATATGGCCGAAATGGCTGGAATCGAATGCCAAGTTGGTTCGATGGTAGAATCTTCAATCGGTTCTGCAGCTGGTTTCCACGTAGCGTTTTCTAAGAAAATCATGAAGAGTGTTGAACTGACAGGACCACTTAAATTCTCTAAAGATGTTGGAAATCTACAGTATGACGTTCCATTTATTTGTTTAAATGATCGTCCAGGTTTAGGTGTAGATGTTGATGAAGAAGTAATACAAGAACTTTGCCGTTATTCATGCATGGTTCGCTAGGAGGATGTTATTAGATGACTTATATTGCACAAGGGTATCTTGGTGAAACACCATATAAAGTGAAGGTTTTAACATTGGCACAATTACCTCAACTTGAGAAATTACAAACAGAAGTAATAGAAGCATTATCTGATGAAAATACATTACAACCTCTTAGCGAAGAAGAATTCACCTACATTTTAGATGGTCATGGTCTAATGATTGGCATATATGTAGGAGAAGAAATAATTGCATTTAGAGCGTTACTTGAGCCACCGATTGACGATGAACATTTAGGAAGAGATTGTGGACTCTCTGAAGAAGAATTGTCGCGCGTATTATATCAGGAAATTTCCAATGTATCACCTCGATATCGAGGATATGGCTTACAGAAAAAAATGGCTCAAATTATTATGGAACAAATTGATCTTAGTAAATATGATTATATTTGTTCAACTGTAAAACCGATGAATATTCCAAGCTTAAAAGATAAATTTTCTCAAGGTCAACAAGTCAAAGGGCTAAAAGAAAAATATGGCCATAAATTACGCTATATTTTCTTTAAAAATCTTCATGAAGTAGATCCTCATTTCACAGAAGCTCGAGCTTTGTTAATGACTGATACAACAGGTCAACAACAATTATTAAAAGAGGGCTTTCTTGGAACAGATATGTTTGAAATAGATGGCAAATGGTTTGTTATGTATAGAAAATAGTTAAGATGAAAATTTTCCTGAAAAACGATACAATGACAAAAGAAAAGATAATTGATTGATGTTGTCTCTAGTTACACTCTAGACAGCCTTCGTGAGGAGTAGAATTTATGAACAAAACACCTGTAATAATAGACTGTGATCCAGGAATAGACGATGCAATGATGTTAACATTAGCCTTTTCTCGTCCAGAACTAGATATTTTGCTTGTCACAACAGAGGCAGGAAATGTGACAACTGATAAAACTACCTATAATGCCTTAAGCTTTTTAACATATATAGGACAAGACGTAGAAGTAGCTCGTGGTTTGAATCAACCTATTTTCCGTTCTCAAGAAATAGCCGATTATGTTCATGGTGAGGGAGGACTAGGTAATGTAAAATGGGCTGATCCTATTCTAAAAGAAAGTAAACGTCCAGCTATTACAGCTATGTATGAAACTTTACTTGATAGTGAAGAGCCTGTAGTCATTATTGCAACAGGTCCTTTAACGAATATTGGTGCACTATTACTTGCTCACCCAGAAGTAAAAGAGAAGATTAAATTGATTTCTTGGATGGGTGGAGCAGCTGTTGGAGGCAATACGTCTACAACTGCAGAATTCAATGCTTATGTTGATCCGCATGCAGCAGAACTTGTCTTCCGTTCAGGTGTACCAATCGTAATGAGCGGATTAGATGTAACACATAAAGCGTACATTACTCGTGATGAGATGAAAGAGCTTCGTACACAAGGTACACCATTTGCAGAAAAGTGCGCAGATATGATGAAATTCTATACATTTACACAATCGCAAACACCATTCTATGCGCCACATTATTCAGAACAGATTCGTGTGCATGATGTTTGTGCAGTTGCAGTATTAGTTGCGCCGCAAATTTTTAAAGGTGACGATTACTTTGTGGAAATAGAATTAGAAGGTCGCCTTACACAAGGCGCAACCATTGTAGACTACATGCACAAAACGGGAAAAACACCTAATGCAAAGGTTTTACATAGCGTAGATCGTGAAGGCTTTGTAAAACTATTCTTTGAAGCATGCGAAACCATTGGACAACAATTAGTCGAGGGAAAATAGAATTTTAAGAAGAGTAGCTAAATGCTACTCTTTTTTAATTGAACCGAAATTAATATTGAAGATTTCCTAAAATCTATAGGCATCAATACTGGAAAAAGGTAAATCAAAATTACAACAATCAGCTGAAAATAAAAGGAAGACTCAATCCCTCTAAAGAGTAATGAGTCTTCCACAAATAGTTACTATTTCTATGACCATTTGCCGTCATACTTGGCATCTTTGGCTTCGTTCTCGAGCCCCATAGCTTGTGATTCCATTGGGATCGAATCGACAGTGTGCATATCTTCATGTAAATCATAAATGCTGATATTTTCTGAATCTAACATATCAGGACGATCCCTATAGTCCATATCCACGAACTTCTTTTTATCTTTTGGCAATGAGTCTTTATTCATCGTATCACGCCTCCTTGTTTAAAGGTAGTGTGTTCAACGACTTCAATATTATGCACCAATTGCTGTTTGAATCAGGAGATAGATATTCAGGCAGACTACAATTGCTGCAACAATCCATCCCAATATAGTTGTTATCTTATGATTAACAAGCCCACCCATAATTTTCTTATTACTTGTGAACATGATTAGTGGAATTAATGCGAATGCAATCCCAAAGGATAAGATTACTTGGCTCCATACAAGTGCTTTTGTCGCATTGGCACCAAATGCAATGATTAAAAGTGGAGGAATCATTGTAATGGCTCTTCTTAAATAGATGTTGATATGTTTGTTTATAAATCCTTGCATCACAACGTCCCCGGATAAAGTACCAACAGAAGAGCTTGCTAAACCTGCGATTAAAAGGCCCAATCCAAACGAAATAGATGCCATGGGTCCGACCATATTACCCAGTGAATGAAAGGCTATATCTAAATCTTCAACATTCATCCCTTTAGTGTGAAATACTGCAGCTGCGATGATTAACATGCTCATATTGATGGCACCTGCAATAACCATTGCTATTAAAATATCGATGAATTCAAATTTGAAAATTTTCCGTTTTTCTTCTTCGTTACGACCAACAACGCGGTGTTGAGTTAGTGATGAATGCAAATAAATGGCATGTGGCATCACAGTAGCTCCTAAAATTCCAGTTGCAAGTAAAACAGAATTTACATCCTTAAATTGTGGAATAAATCCTGCAGCAATTGAGCTAGCATCAGGATGTGCTAAAAACGTTTGTAATGCGAATGCCAGAACAACCATCAAGACCATAGCAGATATTCCTGCTTCAAATGCGCGTACACCACGTCGTTGAAGTTCTAAAATGGCGAATGAACCAACAGCTGTAATAAGTGCAGCAGGTAGCATAGGAATATTAAACAATAAATACATACCTAGCGCTGCGCCGATAAACTCTGCTAAGTCCGTAGCCATAATGACGAGTTCTGCCTGAATCCAAAGTAGAATGGATGTTTTTTTAGAGAAGTTTTCTCGCGCAACTTCAGGTAGGTTTTTACCCGTTGCAATCCCAAGTTTTGCAGATAATGATTGGATTAATACTGCCATTAAATTTGAAAAGGCAATAACCCATAACAGCAAATAACCATATTCAGAGCCTGCGGTAATATTCGTAGCAAAATTTCCTGGATCTATATAAGCAACAGCTGCAATAAAAGCGGGGCCTAAGAAAGGAAGGATGCTCTTAATCCCATGTGTTTTGCCAGTTAGAACATCGTTAGCAGATAGGTGATTAAACTTAGAGCGTGTAGAGTGTTCGATTTGTTTACTCATAATTTTCCTCCGTTCCCAAAAGTGTTGTATTTGAAATAATGTTTCCTAAAGGAAAGTTTTTGTTATGAGTATTTTACTGCAATTACTGAAAAATGTAAAGGCAATGAGCCTACATTTTAGTGGTTTTATTTTTTACTAAAATAGGCATTCGTACACACTTATTGGGAATATTAAAATGACGAGAATTTACTTCAAAGGGCAAAATCCACACTGCATCCATCCAGGGATATCCTTAGAAAAACAACATGTCTTTCGAACAGGGATATGGATTAGTTTGGAAGGATGCTCGCCACCTGTATAGCTTTTAAAATAGGAGTGTTTTGCAAAAGAAGACCATAGTGAATCATCTTCTAATAACCCAATATCAGTTTGAGCCTGATCACTTGTTCCAGGGTTAGAAAATAAAACGTGAAAATGCCATAACATATATCCAAATACATTTTCCCACATTAGTTTTGGGGAAATAGACGTAATTTTACGAAGCTGAACGAAAATTGTATGGCAACCATTTAATATTTTTCTAAAGGTTTCTTCTCGTTTATCTTCATCAACCCATTGCCAATCTGCTGAATTTGTAAACATACATAAGGCTTTGTTGCCAAATTCCTCTTTGATACCAAACTTTAAATGATCAATTGGACCATCCCAAAACTCGTCATACATTGTCAGCATGTAAAATTGCATAGCGATGAACATTCCGTAACGACGTGTAAAATATGATAACGCGATTGTTTCAGAGTCAACTTGGCTGATTGTCTTAATAAGTGTTATAAAATCAGGCAAGAACTCATCGTTATGTAATTGTTTTAGGTTAAAGATAGTATTAGCGGAATCGTCTAAATAGATACTGTAGGATTGTAGTTGTTGTATTTGATCTCTAGATAAAGAACTCATCTTATCACCCCTTGTTTATTAATATACATTAAATATGCAATTTTCTAAAAGAATAGTTGAAAGTATTGACAATATAATTGATAATGATTATCATTGTCATATAGAGAGAAAAACCTCCTCTTAATTTGCAAGTAGAGCAGGATTAAATTAGCTACTTTTCTCCAAAACTTAGCTGATCAATAATGATATTCCTAAACCCCCCTCAAAAAATTTAGGAATACGAGATAAGACACTTAGCGATAAGATTTCAATCTTATCGTTTTTGTTTTACAAAAAAATTGCCCGAAAAGTTTTTTGGCTTTCGGACAATTAATTTCTTCTATTCTTGAACACTATCATCTGATGAAGCATGTATGATAACACTACTCTTTTTCTTTAACAACATAGTGTGATAGCTGTGTAGTGACATTCCGATAATAATAACAGCTATTCCAACAAGTGCAAGTGGTGCAGGTAGGGGAACTCCTAAAAGCAACATTTCTCCTAGAATAACAAATAAAATTTCTGCAGATTGTGTTGCTTCTACAGCAGCAAGTTTACCTTGATCATAACGTACTCGATCTGTAGCAACGAAGAATAAGACCGTTGCGATAACAC
Source organism: Rummeliibacillus sp. JY-2-4R (assembly GCF_053847205.1). NCBI lineage: Bacteria > Bacillati > Bacillota > Bacilli > Caryophanales > Caryophanaceae > Rummeliibacillus > Rummeliibacillus sp. JY-2-4R. The sequence continues at coordinate 242,612 of NZ_CM132623.1, forward strand.
CAGAGCTAATACCGACGATTAATGATTGAATTAATTGGCTAACAGATGGAAGTCCAACTGTTGAAAGTGCATAGATTGCAATAATAATCCATGCAGGCATAGAAGCAATGGTCATTCCAAGTACCCTTTGGAATGTATCTACGCGGCCATCGCAAACTTCCATCATCTTGCGGTTTCCAAGTGGATATGCAAATGCTGCAATGATAACAGGAAATATACCTAAAAATAAGCTTTCCAGTGATACATTATTTGCGCTTGGCATCTGTATTAAAATAATACCTACTAAAATAATGCTAGAAATAAATAAAGAAATAAGCGGTATTTTTTGACGAACCGCAAAGCCATTAACATATTGGACAAAAAAGGGCGCTAATAATACACCTGCAACAATTGTAAATTGCCAAGTTCCCGATACAAGCCAACCTGGTCCATATGCTGCTGCAAATGTAAGCGGTGCATAAAAGAGTACAAAGCCTACAAAACTCCAAAGTAGCCAAGCTTTGGGCTTTGCCTTGATTTCACCTTTTACAGCAGACAGACCTTTACGTGATGCAACAATGATGATTAAAAAGGGAAGCATGAAGAAATAGCGCAATGAAGAACTCCATAACCAGCTTCCACCTTCTAATTCCATCGAATGGTTCAAAATAAACGTAACAGCAAAAAATAATGAGGCAAAAATACCGATTGCTATTTCTTTCAAAAGGTCACCTACTTATTCGTTACCAATTATTATGCTTTTTGCTCAAACAATTGAACGATTTCTATGATTACTTCTGTAGCTTTGACCATTGTTTCAGCAGATACATATTCATATTTACCATGCATATTTTCGCCACCAGCGAAGATATTAGGCGTTGGAAGTCCCATGTATGATAATTGAGAGCCATCAGTACCGCCACGGATTGGTAAAATTAAAGGTTTTATATCTAAATTTTCCATTGCCTTTTGTGCAATGTCAACAATTTCTTTAACAGGTAGGATTTTTTCTGCCATATTGTAATATTGGTCTGATAGTTCAACAGTTATAGCATCTTCACCGTACTCCGCTTTGATTGCTTTTTCAGCTTCTTTAAATAGAGCTTTTTTTGCTTCGAATGCTTCGCGATTATGGTCACGAATAATGTATGAAAGAGTAGTGTTTTCAATTTCACCTTTAAAATACATAAGATGGATGAAACCTTCATGATCTTCTGTTGCTTCCGGAACAGCTTCTTTAGGCATCATTTCTTGGAATTTAATGGCCATTGTAATAGAATTGACCATTTTACCCTTAGCAGAGCCTGGATGAACATTCGTACCGCGAGTTGTTACTTTAGCTGCAGCAGCATTAAAGCTTTCATATTGAAGCTCTCCAAGAGGACCACCATCCATTGTGTAAGCATAATCAGCATTAAAACGCTCAACATCAAATTTGTGAGGACCACGTCCAATTTCTTCATCAGGAGTAAACCCTACACGGATTTTGCCGTGTTTTACTTCTGGATGTTGAATCAAGTATTCCATAGCAGTCATAATTTCTACGATTCCTGCTTTATCATCAGCACCAAGTAATGTTGTACCATCTGTTGTGATCAGTGTTTGACCAACATAGTTTGCTAATTCAGGTGAATTCTTTGGTGATAAAACAACATCAGCATTCAGTTGAATATCGCCACCATCATAATTGTCATGACGCTGAGGATTTACATTTGTACCAGTATAGTCAGTTGCTGTATCAACATGAGCTAAAAAGCCAATGGTTGGTAATTCCTTTTCAGAGTTTGCAGGTAATGTTGCAAATAAATAGCCATTTTCATCAACTGAAACTTCTTCCATACCAATTTCTTTTAATTCAATTTCTAATACACGTAGTAAATCCCATTGCTTTTCTGTAGAAGGCGTTGTTTGGCTTTCTTCGTTAGATTGAGTATCAATTTTAGCGTAACGAGTTAATCGTTCGATGACCGTTTCTCTCATTTTTGTGAATCCTCCTTAAATTTAAACCATTGTCATAATTCTAACACTTTCCTTCGAACTACGGAATATTTTAACAAGTGTATTGTAAAGAAAATAAAGTATATCTAAAACTTCCTTAGCTCAATTCTAAAAAATATCATTAATGCTTTTATTTTTACATTACAAAATGCGACAATAATACAGATATGACTAATTAATAACTAGATGTAAGGAATCGTCTAACATTTTCTTTATGCAATATTCTTTATAATTTATACCCAATAAATTTTGAAACAATAATTCATAAGTAAAAATAAATGAAACTTCTCAAGTTTAGAGTCGTATCTTAAATATGAGAAAGGATGAGTAAATATGACAACGACGTTAATCATGTCAGCGGTTATCGCAATTGTAGCGACTATATTAATCGTACCTCTAACGAGCAAAACGCCTGATGGTGATTATAAGACAAAGTTTAAGTTACAAATGGTTATTGCTATTTTTATCTTAGTTTTAATTATTGCAGCAGTAGGTTTTTATATTACAAAAACTGATCAAAACTGGTCGGGACTATGGCCAGCACTTCTTGTAATTTCAATAATAGGTACACTTTTATCTAATGGAAATGAAAGAAAGATTAAGGGAATCATAGCTTTGGCAAGTTTAGTGTTTGGAGCTTATCTTTTAGCAGCTCCACTTTTTAATGCAAATCAAAAATACCAATCAGCAGAGATGGCAAAGAAAGTTGAGCTAAAGGCGTTTGATGATACAAAAACGCCTGCAAGCGTACCACCAAAGTTTGCCCGCAATAAAATGAAGAAGGCATTTAGCCAAGTACCAAATACAAGTTACTATGAATTAGGCAATCTACAAATCCAAAAAGTAAAAGGTGAATACGTTTATATTGCACCTGTTGAATTCTCTGATTTCTTTAAATGGATGAAAGGGAAAGAATCTCCTGGTTATTTGATGATGAGTGCGACTAATTCGTCTGACAATCCTAAATTTGTTAGTTCGCCGATGGTGTATACAACCTCAGCCTATTTAAATAACAATGTGGAACGTCATATGAGATTAGCAAATACGAAGGAAATCTTCTATGGTGATGCACAATTAGAGGTTAATGATGATGGAAAGCCATATTATATCCGTACTTATGGGACATTTATATCTGGACGTAACGGCTTTGACCCAAAAGGGATTGTTATGATTGATGCAGAAACAGGAGATTCTAAAACATATGAATTAAAGGATGTACCTGAATTTATCGATGGTGCAATTTCTCCAGAAGCTGTAAGTCGCCAAAATGAATATTTTGGAAAATACGTCCATGGTTATTTGAATAGTATCTTTGGCAAAAAAGATGTCAAATTACCTTCAGATGAAGGAACAGAAGCAAATGTTAGTCCAGTATTTGATGAAAATGGAACAATGTTTTACTTCACGGATTTCACAAGTCCTAAAAAAGGCGTAGATTCTATGCTCGGTTATTCATTGACGAATGCTAGAACAGGCCAAGCTACGTACTATTCAGGAAACAAGCAAGAAGCATATATGGATTCACAAGGCGCTATACAAATTCTCGAAAAGAAATTCATCGAGAAAAAGTGGCAAGCTGCTATGCCAATTATTTATAACTTTTATGGTGAAGCAAGTTGGTTAGTACCAGTGCTTGACTCGAATGGCTTCTTACAAAATTATTCAATAGTTTCAGCAGCAAGCCCAGAGCTTTCTGTTTCAGCAGCTACGCCAAATGAGGCATTAAGACAATATAAAACAATTATTAACCGTTCGAAGAGCAGCTCTTTAAATAGTAGTTCTTCAAATGAAGAAAAAACGGCAAAAGGTAAAGTTGTCCGTGTTTACAAAGAGAAGAGTGGGGATTTCACTACCATCTCATTCCTATTAGACAACAAAGAAAACTATATTGTTAGCTCAGAAGCAGCTCCTCTTGCAGTTTATTTAAAAGAGGGTGACCAAGTAGTAGTAACCTATTTGAATTCTAATGATGTCTTTTTACCTGTTAAAGAAATGACAATTGCAGGTATTGAAAGTAAATAAAAAGAAAAGCAAGCTTGTCTTGTACCCACAAATTAAAAGAGAGCCACGAAAAGACTAAACACTTTTCGTGGCTCTTTCTTTATGATGATTTATGTTCGAAATGAATTATGTTACTTCCAAGTAAATCCTTTGCTTGCTAGGAATTCTTTCATATATGGTCGGCGTTGTTCAATTAGATAATCGGCCATTTGTTTAGTCCAATTGGCTGATTTCTTATTAGAAGAACGACTTTCATAATATTTTTCTAAGAGTGTATCGTATTCATCTAATAGTTGGTCATACTTTTCTACGTTATAGCTATTTTCGTGCAAAACTGCATCTAAAGGAAGACGAGGTTTTGTTTCGTTTCGTTTTGTTGGTGTACCAATAGTCATTGCAAATAGTGGGAAAACGTAATCAGGTAAATCGAATAAATCACTAATTTCAGCAGGTTTGTTGCGTGCACCGCCGATATAGCAAATACCATATCCTTTTGATTCTGCTGCAATAACAAAGTTTTGTGCGAATATGGCAACATCTGCAACACCGGCCAAAAGATTTTCTGCAGAATCAGCAACAATTTCTACACCTTGTTTTTTACCCGCAGATTGAAGACGTTTAAAATCTACACAAAACAAGAAAGCAGCTCCTGCTGTTTGGAATTGAAATTCATTATTGGATAGAACACCAAGTTTTTGTTGCTTTTCTTCATCGGATACCCAGATTACACTATATGCTTGGATAAAATGTGATGTTGCTGCCATTTGAGCAGTTTCAACTAAATCTCTCACAACATCTTTTGGAATTTTTTCGCCTGTATATTTTCGAACTGATGTATGACTGCGTAATAATTCTTTAACCATTCTTAAATGTCAGCTCCTTATATGGTAAGTTTCATCTCTACTATACGGGATTTTACTCAAAATTGCATCTCTGCTAATTTTGTTATTTAAAAAATTCAGAAAAATCTTGACTTTTATCCTAGTATTCTTCTATACTTACTTCAATAAGATGGAATAAAAACCAAATAACCTTTATCAAGAGCGGCGGAGGGATAGGCCCTGCGATGCCCAGCAACCAGTAACATACCGTTTACCAAGGTGCTAATTCCTACAGGTTCACATCGGATCTGAGAGATAAGGGGAGGATAATGCTAAATTTAACCCTCTTCTTACGTGAAGAAGGGTTTTTCTTTTTATAGAAACCCTTTTACACACCTCCGTTTTCCATCTATCACATTTAAATTTTAGGAGGAATTATCAATGACAGAATTACGTAAAGAGACTTTAGCAGTACATGGTGGTCAAACACCTGATCCAACAACAGGAGCAATTGCCGTTCCTGTGTATCGCACAACAGCATACAAATTCAAGGATTCTGAACATGCCCGTAAATTATTTGCACTTGAAGAACCAGGTAATATCTATTCTCGTATTATGAATCCAACTGTAGATGTTTTTGAGAAACGTATCGCATTGCTAGAAGGTGGTACAGCAGCAGTTGCCCTTTCTTCAGGTATGGCAGCTATTGCATTTTCAATTTTAAACATTGCTCGCGCTGGCGATCATATTGTTTCAGCAGCTAGTATTTATGGTGGTACTTACAATCTATTTGCAAATACATTGCCTCGCTATGGCATTACAACGACATTTGTTGATGAAAAAAACAATGCAGAATTTGAAGCAGCAATCAATGAAAATACAAAAGCAATTTATGCTGAAACAATTGGTAACCCAAGTCTTTCAATTGTAGATATTGAAGCATTAGCAGAAATTGCACACAAACATGAAATTCCATTAATTATTGACAATACATTTGCTTCACCTGTAGGTTGCAATCCAATCGAATTTGGTGCAGATATCGTTGTTCATTCTGCAACGAAATGGATTGGTGGTCATGGTACAACAATTGCTGGTGTAGTAGTGGATGCCGGTAAATTTGATTGGACCCGTGGAAAATTCCCTGATTACACTGAGCCAGATGCATCTTATCATGGTTTACGCTATGGTATTGATACGAGTGATGCAGCTTTCGCAACTCGTTTACGCGTTCAATTACTACGTGACTTTGGACCAACACTTAGCCCAGATGCAGCATTCAATCTATTACAAGGTTTAGAAACACTTCATTTACGTGTTCCATATCACAATGAAAATGCACGCAAAGTAGCAGAATATCTTCAATCTAATGACCAAGTTGAATGGGTACATTATAACGGATTTGATGACAGCGAATTTGCATCACTTGCTAAAAAATACTTAAAAAATGGTTTCGGCTCTGTACTTACATTTGGTATCAAAGGGGGCCGTGATGCGGGGCGTCAGTTAATCGACAATATTGAATTATTCTCCCATGTTGCAAATGTTGGGGATGCACGTTCATTAATCATTCACCCAGCATCTACAACACATCAACAATTGAATGCTGAAGAACTTAAAAAAGCAGGTGTTCCCGAAGAATTAGTACGCCTATCCATTGGTTTAGAAGCAGCAGAAGATATTATCAATGCATTAGAAACTGCGTTTGCAAAAGTAAACACAAAAGCAACTGCGAAATAAAGCGAAACTTTAATTAGTGGGGGTTTTCTGACGTACAGGAGGTATCAGTGCCAACGTTGTGATTGACGTGGCGGTTTTAGTTGGCCATACCCCACTAATTGTTAGTCCCGTTCTACTGTCGATTAGTTCAACTAAACCTCTGCTAACGCATCGGTAAGTTTCACTGTATCTCACCGATCGGGTTTTTACGGGCAGTTATCTCAACCGCTGCTTCTTCAAGTTCTTTAAAGCCTTGAGGTGGGAGGCAAAAGCCAGTTAATGCGGGATAAAAGAATATAGTCAGTTTCAACTATATGAAAGAGTGACGCTTTTATGGCAGTCACTCTTTTCTTTTCAAAAGTGTATTAAAATTATTTTTAATCTCCTACTAATCAGAAAATTCCATTAAATCAACGTTGTAAGCGCTTTTCATGACCTCCTAGAAAAAACAATTGTCTTTCTGAGAAAGATTTTCCTTGTAATCTGTCCGTAGGTAGTCTAAAATCATCAATAAGTAAAATTATTCAGTTTTTTTAATAGCGTTTTAGTTTAGTATTATTCATCAAGCTTAAGAAGAGCTTCACGTGGATAGGATGAACCTGAAAAAAGCAATTCTACAATATAAGAAAGAAAAAATTTGGAGGCGAGAAACATGACGGCAGTGAAGGTGGCAATTTTAGGTTTTGGAACGGTTGGCCAAGGTATTCTTCGTATTGTCAATGAGAAGCGTGAATACTTTAAAAACACTTTAGGTGTGGATATCGAAATCGCTAAAATTCTCGTAAATAATGTGAACAAACCACGCCCGCATGCACCAAAAGAATTACTAACAGATAATTTTGAGGATGTTTTAGCAATTCCAAACTTAGAGGTTGTATTTGAGGCTATCGTTGGCGAAGAACCAGCGTATAGCTATTTATCTCAAGCAATCAAAAAAGGTTGCAACATTATTACAGCGAACAAAGTGATGTTCTCAAAATATGGTTTAGCTTTACAAGAAAAAGCAAAACAATTTGGAGTGCAAGTTGGCTTTGAAGCTACTGTTGCTGGTGGGGTACCTGTGATCAAAACAATGCAAAATATTCTACGTGTAAACAAAGTTAGCCATATTCAAGGAATCCTAAATGGCACTTCAAACTACATCCTAACTCAAATGCGCAGTGAAGGCATGCCATTTAATGAAGCACTAAAAGATGCACAGAAGTTAGGTTATGCAGAAGCTGATCCATATAATGATATTTCTGGTCAAGATCCATTCCGTAAGTTAATGATTTTAAGTGCACTAGCATTTGGGGAACAGCCGAATTGGGATGATGTTGATGTGGTTGGAATCGATGGAATTACTGCCGAACAAGTAGAAGAAGCCAAGGCAAAAGGATTACGGTATCGCCATATTGCTGATGTACGCAAAGATGAAGCAACAGGTAAAATCATTGCCACAGTGGGTCCACAATTGATGGGGCCAGATCATCCGCTCTATTCTATAGAAGGAGTTAATAACGCAGTAGCACTTGATACAAATTATATCGGTACACTTACACTTGTGGGGCCAGGAGCAGGCATGTTCCCTACAGCTAGTGTTATGGTGGAAGACTATGCAGACATGTTAGTAAAAGCACCAGTAGTCGTTTCAATTTAATATTGCACTCATTCCTAGTGTTCTTAAATATTCTTCATTCATATTATATAATCGTAGTGGGTTGCTAATAGTGTCTTAATATTTAGTGAACAAATTAGCACCCCTGACGAGCTTATGCTTCTTATATAAAAGACGCCTACTGATACATAATAAATAAGAAAGTAAAAGAGGGATATGGTTAGGGTTGTACTTTAAAGCTTATAAGAGTGTTTTAAAAAAAGAACTTCTTTTTGCTTTTAATCATTGTAGTTTTATTATTTTTACATTTGGTATTTGGATGGAAATTCCTGTTTTTGTGATATTCCGCATTAACGGGCAGTAAGACTAACTGCGAGGCTATAGAAAATTCGAAGAAGCATAGGTGTGGGATAACTGCCCGTAAATGCCCGATTGGTTCAACTAACAATCAGCGGGGGAACCCCACTGATTGAAGTTTCACTTTATCAATATGGATTGAAAAAATGACTGCGAGTGGTGTTGATTTCGATAGGGGTATTGAATCAATTTAAAAGTAGCGCACAAGTTTGTGAATAACGGTAGAAACATTATTTGGATATTTCTTAAAATCGAAGTTTGTTTTATTTTCATATGTTGTGCAATTGTTGAATTAATCTTTCTACTCATTGTGATTCAATAAGAGGCATACCAAAAGTTAAGTATTCCTAACTTTTAGTATGCCTCTTATATTTAGTCTTCGTCTTTAATATCAATATCCTCAGGGATGGGTGTATTTTTCCATATTTCAATTTCTTCTTTTATTCTTTCTAGCTGCTCGTAGTATCGATCGAATTGATCACTACTAATCAATAACTGTTCTCCATCATAAACTGCACGAATGCGGCCTTCTAAAACATAACGCATCACTTGATGTTCTGGCATTGAGATATCCTTCGCAGTATCCACAATGGTTTTGTACATAGCGCTCGGCCTCCTTTGCATCATTATAATTGAAGAAAAGTATATCCTCAAGCTTACAGAATATATGAGTGGACAGAGAAAAAATAATCCACAATTAAAAGCAACAGTGAATAACTATGTGGAAAAACTGTTTTAAATGGCAAATAAGACATTAAAGCAGTTTTTTTTGTGGATAACTTTTGGAAGAATAATTACTGAATGCTATACAAAATGTAGCCTCACAAAAATTCTTAAGAAATTCTTCATTTTTATCCTCATTACTTTTTAAGATTTAATCTGTAAAATGATACCCATAAGAGAAACGAAGGGAGTGTAAAAAGTGACAACATATACAATTTTAGTGACAGATGATGATCAAGAAATTCGAGATGGCATCGAGATTTACTTGGAAAATGAAGGATATAACGTTCTGAAAGCAGCAAATGGCATGGAAGCTATCGAACAATTAATGGAACATGAAGTACATTTAATCATTTTAGATATTATGATGCCAGAATTAGATGGCATTCAAACAACATTTAAAATACGAGAAGAACGTAATATCCCAATTATCATGTTGAGCGCAAAAGTAGAGGATTCAGATAAAATTCATGGACTATCGGTCGGAGCAGATGATTATGTAACAAAGCCCTTCCATCCTTTAGAGTTAATGGCACGCGTGAAATCACAGTTACGTCGTTATGTAAAGTTAGGAACATACAGTGAGCAACAGGGAAAAGTGACAGTTGGAGGATTATCTTTAGATTCTGATGCCAAGACAGTATTGCTAGATGGAGAACCAATTAAATTAACGAAAATCGAATATAACATAACAGAGCTGTTACTAACAAATGCGGGTAGAGTATTTTCTATTGAAGAAATATATGAGCGCGTGTGGAATGAACAAGCCTATAATGCGGATAATATCGTGGCCGTACATATAAGGAAAATTCGTGAAAAAATAGAGGTTGATCCAAAAAATCCGAGATACTTAAAGGTGGTGTGGGGAATTGGCTACAAAATTGAAAAAGCATAGTTCATTCATATGGTCAATTATCGCCCTCATTTTAGCATTCTGTAGTTTACTGTATTGCTTAAGTTTTATATTTCATGTAATGGACTTTAGCTATGTCGAGTCATTTGCAAAACTAACACGTACGATGGGGGGAGTGTAGCATGAGGAAGTCTAAAAACACTATACTACTTTCCTTAATCTGTATGATTCTGATTGGTGGTTTTACATTTTGGGAATACGGTAGTCGATATTTTATGAAAAATTTCTTCGAGTCAGATATTTTTCAATCAGAATATGATAGTTTTACCAATCAACTGGGACCGCTTATACTAAACCCTATAGATGTAACCTTAGCAAAAAAGAATATTAGAGTGTCAAAATCAGAAATAGAGCAATATCGTACTTATTATGGAAGCTTAAGTGAACAAATTACTAATATCAATGCGCAATATACTGATAAAATTGAAGAAGCAAGAACCTCAAAAGCAACGTCTGTGGAAAAAGCCCTGATTAATGAGCGAGATAAAAAGATAAGAGATATTACAAAGAACTTTGAAGATGAGGACTATGTATCTCGTAAAATCATGAAGATAAAAGAAGAGGAAATTGAACAATATGAAAAATATATAGCGGATCAAAAACAGAATTTCCTCGATCAATATGGTTATTTTGCCTATGAATTAACTGATTTACAAACAGGCCAAACCTTTACTTCAGGACATTATTTACAAGACCCTACAGTTTATACTCGAAAATATAATAAGAACCAAAATGCATTGCAAACATCAACTATTGAAAACAACTATTATTCAGCAGTAGATGACAATAAAATTTCATTTAATATAGAAGATATAGTGCAGAATCCAAGGCATCAGTATACAGGGGAAATCTTAATTTTAAAGTCAGCATTTACGAATTCTGGATTCTATCAGGAATATAAAGATTTTAAATTCCGCCAAATATTTTTAATGTGTGTATGGATTTTAAGTTTATTGTCCCTAGTAGTATTATTCTTCAAAAGACCATTTAAATTAGAAATGAAAAATAACCATTCTTTGTTGCGTATTATTCGAAAATGGCCAATTGATATTCGAGCGATTTGCTTAATCATTAATGGATTTGGCATAATGACTAACTTGTTCATTATTTCGGATCATCTAGCTCTCGGATATTTACATAATCTGTTTTCATTTGTAGCTGTACTTGTCATAGCTACTGCTATATTGTATCTTCTTACTTGGTTTGCGGTGATGCAGTTACTTTCGATAATTGAAGATATGGATACAGAAGAAAAACGAATCATTCAATATAAAAAGTCAGTTACTTTACGTATAGCTCAAGATATTAGCAATCTATTTTTATCAATGAGTATTGGGCTCCAATCAGTGGCATTATTAGTCATAATATTTTTAGCGGGCGTTGGAGTAGTAGGTGCGTTTTACGATGGTCGATTATTGCTTATTTATCTATTCTTATTCGTTGTTGTAGCACTTCCTACAATTATTATTTTCTTACGTCGCATGGGCTATTTAAATAGTATCATGAAGCTAACTGAAGATATGCTAGAAGGACGATTGAATAGCGAGATTGCGGTGCGTGGTAAATCTGTATTAGCCAAGCATGCTGCAAATTTAAATCGATTGCGAGAAGGCGTTCGCATTTCATTAACGGAGCAGGCGAAAAGTGAACGTTTGAAAACAGAGCTCATTACAAATGTAAGTCACGATTTACGAACACCGCTTACGTCAATTATTACGTATACTGATTTATTGAAAAATCCAGAGTTAACAGAGGATGAGCGGAAAAGTTACGTAGAAATTTTAGATAGAAAATCACAGCGCCTTAAAACGCTCATTGAAGATTTGTTTGAAGTTTCTAAAATGGCTTCTGGCAATATCGAATTGCAAAAGCAAAAAGTCAATTTAAATCAATTGTTGCTACAAGCATTAGGAGAACAAGAAGATAATATGGAGAAAGCCACGATGGATTTCCGTATCCAAATAACAGATGAACCTTTAATGGCTTATGTTGACGGTCAGAAATGGTGGCGTGTACTAGACAATCTTATTAATAATGCGTTGAAATACACCCTGGAAGGAACGCGAGTGTATATCTCATTAGAACGAGTGGGTGATCAGGCACAGTTTGTGATTAAAAACATTGCAAAATACGAGCTTGGTAATCAAAATGTAGATGAATTATTTGAACGCTTTAAACGAGCAGATGCATCTCGTCATACAGATGGATCTGGACTTGGCCTTGCTATTGCGCAATCTATTGTAGAATTACATGGTGGAACAATGGATATTTCAATAGACGGTGATTTATTTAAGGTTATTGTCAATGTACCAATAGTTAAATAAACGAACATATAATAACCCCCAAAGCTATGACAAATAGAGTCAAGCTTTGGGGGTTATAATGATACAACTGTTAAATAATGTTTTCTACTATGATAAATCTTCCCACCCCTGGATATTTTCAATAGTATATACCACATCATTTGCTATTTGATAATAGTAAGTAGCCTTTTGATACTCCTCATTTTTACATAACAGATTACCAAGTAATGTCGCATATTTATAAACATTTTTGTAGTCCTTTATTTGTCGGAAATAGTCAATGCAACTTGAAATAAGATCCTCGTCAAAGTCAATAATATGGTGAATAATTTTATAGATAGAAAAATGATAGAAGAACTCGATTGCCTCCTGTTGTAAATGGGAATTTTCTATCAACTGTAATCCTTTTTCACACCATGTTTCTACACACGTTGTTCTTTTGAGCTTGGAATATTCTTTAACCATTGAATGAATTGTAATAAGAATCCGTAAAGGTGCAGTTTCGACAGCTAAACTTTTTCGAAAATAAGAAATGGCACCCCTAGAATCGCCTTCACATGCATAGACATTACCAATATTTTGGTAAATAGCTCCATGGTTCTCAGCCAAATTGTATTTAGAACATACTTCATAGCATTCATCAAGCTTTTCTAAAGCGGTACTATAATGTCCATTTTGGATATAGCATAGGCTTAACTGAATGGTACAATTAACCATTTGTTGAGGATGTTGTAATTCAGTGAATAGTTTCAATGCTAGTTGCGCGTATTTAATTGCATTTATTGTTTGATGCAATTGATAATAGACCGTGCTAAGCATACAATAATATCTAGCTTTTTCATCCTTCTTTAGTGGAACTTTCGGTAATAATAATCCAGCTTTTTCTAAGTAAGATAGTCCGTCTTGGAATTTTTTTTGACGTTTGCAATATAGATAACAGTTTATATAATAAATGAATTTTTGGGAATTATTTAATTTTTCTTCTACTGTAGAAAAAGCATCTCGAAATGTATCAATTTCTGAGAGTGGGACATCCGCTAAAAGATATAGATGAAATAGTCTTAAATTAAAAGAGTAGAAATTTTCAATTTTTTTAAATTCCAAATTCATGGAAAGATAGTGATCAATTGTTTTTTTCATTTCGACGCAATCATTTTTTAAAATAACACGATTAATTTCATTATAGCTATCACTCATAAATTGTTCTTCATCTACATGAATGTAATGTTCTAAGTTAATTTGTAGACGATTGATTAGGGCATTCATTACTTCATCTTGTGGTATTTGTTTGCCCCTTTCAATTTTACTTAGGTAAGATGTAGAACAAATATTTTCGGCCAAGGCTTTTTGGGTAATGTGTCGTTTAATCCGCTCAGATTTAATGATAGTTCCGATATTTTCCATAGTAACCCTTTCATTCTATTATCCTATTTATAAAATTATTTCATGATTTCGAGAGAATTTGAATCCGTAAAAAGGTTTATTTTACTCATTAATTTTACATATATCTGAAAATACTTTTATAAACTGGAAATAGAAAGGAAAAAACCACTAGTTTTAAGCGGTTTTTATCATTTAGTAGGGACGAGTTCATGGTTAAATGCATAAACGACTGCTTGTGTGCGGTCTTGTACTTCTAATTTGGAAAGAATATTACTTACATGTGTTTTGACGGTTTTTAATGCGATAAATAATTCGTTTGCAATATCTTGATTGTTTTTTCCTTGGGCCATTAATAGAAGGATTTCATGTTCACGGTCTGTTAGATCTTCGTGAAGCGGTTTATCCTTGTGACGCATACGTTGCATCATTTTATTGGTGACTTCAGGTTCCAAAACAGGCTGACCATTATATGTGTTGCGAATAGCATCAGCAATTTGTCTAGCATTAGTTGTTTTGAGTAGATAGCTGATAGCGCCAGCTTCTAGTGCAGGATATACTTTATCATCATCTAAGAAACTAGTGACAATCATGATTTTAGCTTCGGGCCATTGTTTAATAATTGCTTCTGTTGCTTCAGCTCCTGTCATTATGGGCATCACCATATCCATTAAAATAATGTCTGGTCGATGTTTTAGTGCTAATTCAACAGCTTTTTCGCCATTTTCTGCCTCTGCCACAACCTCCATATCAGGTTGTGCTTGTAAATATGCAGAAACACCAATACGTACCATTTCATGATCATCAGCTAATAGAATCCGTATCATTTTGTAATAGCTCCTTCTCTACCGGAATTTGAATTTCAACTACTGTACCTTGTGATGGGACAGAAATAATTTTACACGTTCCTCCAATTTCAACTGCGCGTTCTTCTATATTATGCAAGCCATAAGATCCTGCTTTTTCATCAACTTTCGTAAAGCCAATACCGTTATCTTGTATCCGAAAGATAACACGCTCATTTCGTTCAACTAGTAATAACTCTAATTCCGTTGCTTTTGCATGTCGCAAGGTATTGGAGAGAGTTTCTTGTGCAATTCGGAATAAGTGATCCTCAGCACCTTTGGATAGATGGACTTTTTCCAAACGATACTTAATCGAAAAGGCCACTTTTTGTTGTAGCTCAACGAGTAGGTCCTCAATGCCTTGTGTTATTGATTTATTATTCAACGCAACAGGTCGAAGGTGAAGTAAGAGTGCTCGCATTTCAAGTTGTGCCTGTTGAATAATTTGTTCAGTTTGTGCAAGTGTATTTTTTGTGAATTCAGGTATCTCTTCAGGTACAGTTTCGTTGACTGTTGAAAGCAGCATAGATGCAGCAAATAATTGTTGCGAGACGGAGTCATGGAGTTCTCTTGCTAATCGTTGTCTCTCCTGAATAATTTGCTCTTGTATGATTTGATCTTGATTGCTTGCTTTTTCATTTGTTAATTTTTGGAGACTTTTTCGTTGTGTACTGATTAATTCTTTTGTGTCGTTTAATGTTTTTTGTACACTAGGATCTACAATTATTTCCGGGGGAATATTGTCGTTTTTTAAGACGTATTGTAATGCTTGTAAAAATTGTCGCTCTTTTTGCTGAACTAAGAGCATACTCCAAACTGTGATACAAATGCTGAATATGAATAGTAAAATCAAAAATAAAAGGATGATTGGTAAACGCCAATAATTAGTCTCCCAAAGAAAGGCCCAATCAGTTAAATGTGTACCGTAAAGGATTATGAAAATCGTAGCTAAGATAATTATTTCAAAGAAGAAAATGCTTATGACTCGCGTCAAAAATTTCGTCATTGGCGAATCACCTCAACATCTCCAAAAAATGATGAAACTGTGATAATTAGTTCAGAGCTTGCTTCTTCAATATTTTCATATCCGTCACGAAGCGAAAGGGTATCGTGCCAAATACGTGGAAATGTTGTTCCAAAGCATTTTGCCTCACCAACAAACGTGTTGTAATGCAAACGGATAGGAACTTCGTAAGGGACAATAATCTGAACTTTTCCAAATCCTTGCCGAATAGAAATAAGCGAAGCGCCCTTTGGTAATACAGTTTGAGTTGTATCAATATGCAAGTTACCTACAAAACTTTGAATATGCACATCATGCCATTCATATGACTGTATTGGTGTACTTTGAAATGAAAATAAGTAGTTTTTAATTGGGTGACTAGAAGCATGTTTAGAAACTGGTTTTGCAAATGAAATATGTATCGGATCGCCTTTTTTCATTTGCCATAATACATAGATTAGGGTTACCACAACGATAATGCGCAAACTCCACATGCTTAGTAACGTAATCGCTATACAAAATACGCCAATCCAAAAAAGCCATTTCCGTCTTTTGCGCATGCTTATATAAATGAAAAAAGCACCCATTATCGCAAACATAATACTGCCATTTTGAAAGAATGTAGCTTCTATAAAGATAAGTAAGAATGCAGTAATCGCAAGCATTGTCAGCTTATTAGTTGAAAAACGCGTCATTGGTTGCCTCCTTCTGAATTTAATAAAGCAAAAAGAGAAGGACGTCCTTCTCTTTTTTAGTATAACGATAGTCAAGTGGAAGTCTAGTTATTGTAGCTTTTTACGGTAATTCTTTTTGTGAAACTTGATTTTCAAGTTGTGTTAGACGTTCTTCCATTGTAGTGATTTCATGTGCACGATCAATTTTTTGACCTAGACGTTCGATGTAGTTTTCCATTTCATCAAACGAAGCAAGTCTCTTATCCATATTTCCAGTAGATTCTGGATTTAGAACGTGATCCATTTGATTATGTGCACGAACGACATTTTCTTTTTCCATCAATTGCAATTGACGAACTTTCATATCTTTAATCTTGTGTTTCATTTCTTCAAATTTGCGTTCTAGACCGAATAATTGTTCAGTAGTTTTACCAATACTATTTTTTAAGACGTTGCTGCGCTCGGCGTATGCTTGAACTTCTTGTTCAGCAAAACTGATTAGATCGGATTCACCACTTAATTTTGCAAGTTCTAATTGTTGTGAGCGCTTTTCAACCATTTCCATCGTATCTTCAAGCTCTTTCTCAAGCTTTTGTTTCAGCATGCTTTGTCTTTCTAATAATTTGCCTGTTTCTTCAGTTTGTTTTTCTGCTTCGCGGACATATTGATTTAACATTGCGATCGGATTCTTTGCCTCTTTTTTATCAAAGAGATTATGAAGATCCGCTTCAATTGTATATTTTAAACGTTGTAATAAGTTGACCATGGATGGTACCTCCTGTTATTTTGTTAGTTCATTCCATTGATATTCGAAATTTGTGAATGGGTCGTCTTTTGTTGGAGCGATGAAAGAATTGCTTTGTTCTGAACTGTTCCATTTACGGATGATCACCCAGAAGATAGCAATTGCAGCTAATCCGATAAGGCCAGGAATATTAGCAGCGGTTGTTAATAATCCAGCAATAGCAACAAGTGCCCATACAATTTTTGAAAATGTAGAATTACTTTTCAAATAATAGTGAACCCCTGCAAAAAGGATAGCTGCTGAAATGGCTAGACCAGTTAAAGCTCCTAAAGAACATAATATTGTAATAGCGGCTATGACACCGATGATCAATAAACCAAACTTTTTCATTGGTTATTTCCTCCCTTCGTTTGTACCTTTATGATAGGCAAAAAAAGGATTTGCCAAAACGGGCTAGGAGTGGATTTTCCTCTAGGTCTGGAGGCTGAGTCCTTCTTATGAATTGAAAATAATCACATCGCTTTGTAAAATGTTTACAGGTATATGACACCTGAACTCTAAAAGGAGATTACCAAATATGCGAAAGAATATAATAGTAGGAATTTTAATTTTCGTTTTATATAATGCCATTGTTTTTTATCTTGGATTTAATGTGTACCATTGGTTAAATGGGGCATTTCATCTTAAGATGCCTATTCTGTTTACAATTATTTGGTTATATATCGCCTATAGTGTAGTAATAAGTAATTACAATGAACGGTTTCGAATAACAAAAGTAATTAGTGGTTATTGGATGATATTTTTTGAATATGGAATTTTTTTATTTCCTCTTGCCAATTTGTTGTTATGGTTCTTTCCTTCGATTCATATGGTCCTAGTAGGGTTTGTTGTTTTGATGGTTATGTTAGTAATTGTTGGTTTTGGTACCTACATGGCCTATTCACCGGTTGTTCATGAAAAAACAATTCAAATAAAAAAACAATCTTATAAAATGCAACATTTACGTATGGTGATTGCTTCAGACTTTCATCTTGGCATTATGTCTAACAAGAGACTTTTACAAAAATTTGTTACGCGTTCAAATAACGCATCACCAGATATCATCTTCCTTGTTGGGGATATTGTAGATGATCATCCATATTGGTATAAGGCATATAAAATGGATGAAGTCATGAAAACTCTCACTTCTACATATGGTGTTTATGGTGTATTAGGAAACCACGAGTACTATGGAAGACAAATTCCGTTGTTTATCGATGAAATGAAAAAGTCGGGCGTAACAATTTTGCAGGATGAAACAATTTGTGTTGCTGATTCGTTTTACATTACAGGTAGGGAAGACAAAACAAACAAAGATCGCAAAACTTTACAACAACTATCTTCTATTGTGAATCATCAATATCCATGGTTTGTCATGGACCATACACCTTCAGATTTAGTTACACCTGTTAAACTAGGCGTGGATTTACATCTTTCAGGACATACCCATCTAGGACAATTGTGGCCAAATCAGTGGATTACAAAGAAAGTCTTTGAACTCGATTACGGATACATGTTGAAAAAGACAACCCATATTCTAGTGTCTTCTGGTTTTGGCTTTTGGGGGCCACCGATTCGTACGAATAGTAGATGTGAGATGTGGGTAGTGGATGTTGAATTGATTGATTAATTTAATGAAATCTTAAGAAACCTTCTCATCCTAGTATGATATGATAGTTTTGCTCAAGTAAAATTGGAAGCATATGTTTTCTTAAATAAAAAAATAGAATAAAGGAGATACTATGGACTTTTTAGAGTTGTTAAAATCCATTATTTTGGGTTTTGTAGAAGGTATGACTGAATTCGCCCCTGTTTCATCTACAGGTCATATGATTATTGTGGATGATATGTGGTTGAAAACGAAAGACTTCTTAGGAGATTCTTCTGCTAATACATTTAAAATTGTCATCCAATTAGGATCCATTTTAGCTGTAGTGGTTGTAATGTGGAAACGAATGTTAAGTCTTATTGGTCTATATAAAATAGAGGGGCAAAGACCACATCATCGATTTAACCTATTGCATGTTATTATCGGGGTTATTCCTGCTGGTGTATTAGGTGTGTTATTAGAGAACTTCATTGATAGTCATTTATTTGGTATTAAGCCAGTAATCTTTAGTTTATTCTTTGGTGCATTATTTATGATTGTAGCAGACAAGTTTGGACCAAAGAGACCATCTGTTACTTCTTTAGATGATTTATCTTATGGGCAAGCATTTAAAGTGGGACTTATTCAATGTTTATCATTATGGCCAGGATTTTCTCGTTCTGGCGCGACAATTTCAGGTGGTGTATTACTAGGCTTAGATCACCGCACAGCATCTGATTTCACCTTTATCATGGCTGTGCCAATCATGGCGGGTGCTAGTGGTTTATCACTTGTAAAACACTTTGACCAAATCAATTTCGGCGACATGGGCTTCTATATCATAGGATTTATCAGTGCATTTGTCTTTGCGTTGATTTCTATTAAATTCTTCTTAAAACTAATATCAAAAGTGAAATTAGTACCATTCGCTATCTATCGTATTGTATTAGCAATAATACTTGCTATTATTGTTTATATGTAATTAAAAAGAGATTGTCTGATAAGTATATATTAAAAAATATAGTATAAAATTGATAAAAAGCTGTTTTTCTATTTTTAATAGTAAAAACAGCTTTTTTTGATATGTATATTAGTCTTCGAATGCTGAAATTCCTTAGGAGATTAATAAAATTTTGATTTGAATTTTTAATGTAGATTAGTAATCCAAAGATTATTGAAGTGGAATTGAGCTGCGACTCCCAGCTAGAAAAAGCGAGACAGGTGAGACCCCGCATCGAAGTGTGGAGACTCACAGCTCGCTTAGCTCGGAAAGCGAAGCTAATTCCACTTCTATTTAAAATTAAATTAGTATTAAATAGTTTATCAATACAATAAAAGGTTGAGGAGGATAAAAAATAACGCTCGACTTTACCGGAAATCAACCTATTAGAATTACCGATAATTTGTCGTTAATTCTAATCAGAAAATCAATTAGTATATCCTAGACAGTCCTTTTTCAAATTTGAATTCTCATCATTTTATAATCAATACATGGTACCATAAAGTGAAACTCAAATCAGTAGGGGCTTTCGACGTACAGGATGTACTAGTGCCAACGTTGCCACAGGACGTGGCGTTTTTAGTTGGCCTTTCCTCACTGATTGTTAGTCCCGTTCTACTGTCGTTAAGATCGCAGAGCGTACGCTCTGCGATCAATCGACAGTACGAACCCGATTAGTTCAACTAAACCGCTACTAACGCATCGGTAAGTTTCACTGTATCTCACCAATCAGGCGTTTACGGGCAGTTATCTCAACTGCTGCTTCTTCGAATTTTCTAAAGCCTTGAGATGAGAGTTTTACTGCTCGTTAACGCGGGATAAACGTAAGACGATAAATATTTAAACAAAAAATAGCAGGTGAATACAATATGCCAGAACGTATTTTAATAATCGAAGACGAAGAAAAAATTGCCCGCGTTTTGCAATTAGAATTAGAGTTCGAAGGCTATGAAACAGGAATTGCTCACACAGGCTTAGACGGACTTAATTTATACCAAGAACAAAAGTGGGACTTAGTATTATTAGATATCATGATGCCTGTAATGGATGGTATTAAAGTGCTAAAAAGAATCCGAGCAATAGAATTGACAACACCCATTATTATGCTCACTGCAAAGGACGAATTGGATGATAAAGTATCAGGTTTAGACCAAGGCGCTAATGACTATATTACAAAACCTTTTGCAATAGAAGAATTACTAGCCCGTATACGTGTGGCATTACGATTGAACAAGAACTATCAAAAAACGGATACATCTACTAAAAAACAAGATTTATTTTTGCACGAGTATGGTGGGCTTTCTATACATGAAAAAACGCGTGAAGTAATAAGAGACGGGGATTCAATTAATCTAACACCTCGGGAATTTGAACTTTTGCTCTATTTGCTAAAGCATCCCAAACAAGTACTTACGCGCGAACAAATTTTAGATAGGGTATGGGGATTCGACTATTATGGAGATACCAATGTTGTGGACGTTTATATTCGATATGTCCGTCAGAAATTAGATAAAGGTAGCAATAATCCGCTCATCCATACAGTGCGCGGTGTAGGCTATGTGCTAAAGGAACAAACAAATGAAGCTTAAGACAAAAATACATATATTCTCGACCTTACTAATGTTGATTATCTTAGTACTTACTACAATCGGTATCTATTTTATGTACAAGAAGATGGCATATGATACAGAATATCAGCAATTGTTAGATGAATCGAAGGAACTTGTAACATCGATTAATCAGACAAGCTCCTTTAACGATCCTGCAACTATTTTAAGAGCATATATTCCAGTGAATGGTGCCATTCGTATTGTAGACCATACTGGAAAGTTAATCGTTAATGTGCAATCGATAGAAGGTATTGAAAATTACAATCCTGAGCTACTTCTTAACAGCTATCGAGTAGAGGATTATCAAAGCAAAGCCATCTTATCGTTTAATGTCCCAGTAATTTGGAAAGATGGTTCTATTGTTTATGTGCAAATGATGAAATCGATGAAAAATGTAACGAATACATTATCGCTTTTACGACTTGTTTTAATTGGGATGATTACATTAGCAGCAATTCTTGTATTACTTTCTAGTATGACACTCGCTGAAATTGTTTTAAGACCCATTCAGAGTTTAACGTCCACAATGAAACGGATTAGTCGATCCGGTACATTTGAGAGAATTGATATGAGTAGAAAGGGTAAGGACGAGCTCGGAGAAATGAGCCAGACTTTTAATCATATGATGGCTCAACTGGAACAAGATTATCGAAAACAGGAACAATTTGTATCAAATGCTTCCCATGAGCTAAAAACCCCATTAACAGTAATAGAAAGTTATGCGCGTTTATTGAAACGTCAAGGCTTTAAAAATAAAGATGTGGCAGAAGAATCGGTAGAAGCAATTTTAAGTGAATCAGTGCGAATGTCTGAAATGATCCAGCAAATGCTTGAACTGGCAAAAAGTAAAGAACGAACATCGCTACAAATGGAAAAGGTTGATGTATATCATTTATTAAACCAAACATTACAGCAAATGCATCAAGCTTATAATCGAAATTTTTATCTACATGGAGAGGGGCCACTATTTATTACAACGCATGAGCAAAAAATCAAGCAATTGTTTTTAATTTTCCTTGAAAACGCTCGTCGTTATAGTGAAGAGGATATTCATGTTTTTTTAACAGCTAATCCCCTCGTTATTAAAATTCAAGATAATGGAGAGGGTATTGCGAAAGAACATATACCACACTTATTTGAACGTTTTTATAGAGTGAGCCAAGATAGAAATCGCAAAACAGGAGGAACGGGTCTTGGACTTGCGATAGCGTCAGAAATTGCTACACAACTCCATATCGATTTATCTGTTGAAAGCACGGTAGGAGAAGGAACTACTATGATTTTGACGTTTAACGAGCAAAAGGAGGAACGCCCATGACTAAAGTAAAGCATTGGACAGTCCTAACGTTTATCGTATTAATCATCATTGCTGTTCTGATCTTATTGTCAATGTGGAGTCATATAACCAACGAAAGTGATAAATCCACTTCAGAAGTTTATAAAACAATCAAGGAAATGTATGGTGGGGAAATTACCTCTTTTAAAAACAATGGAAAAGAGTATGTGATGGAGCTTTCGAAAAACGGTGCGAGATATCATGTAGAAGTTGAAGCAAAAGACGGTAAAATTACTAAAATGGAAAGAACAGATTTAGTAGGATTAAAGCATGAAGATTTAATTTCAGAAGATGAAGTGAAACAAATAATTAAGGAAAATTACGAAGGGAAAATAGTGCAATCACTGTTAAAGACAGAGCAAGATATACTTGTATACCAAGTGCAAATTGTTAATCAGACTAAACAGAAGAAACGAAATGTATTAGTTGACGCGACTACAGGTGAAATTCTAGCTGAAGCGGGGGAAGATACAAAAACTGCTAATGCCATCGTAAGCAAAAAGAAGGCTCAACAAATTGCTAAAAATAGGTTAAATGGTACGATTCGTGATACGACTTATTTTGAAACAAGTAGTGGAGGCTATTATTTAGTGGAAATTGTTTCTAATGGAAAAGTAACAACGTTTCAAATTCATGCAGTAACGGGTAAAATCATGTCTTTTACAAATAATTAGATTTCTAAATAAGATTCACACTTTATAATAATTACTTCAAAGCCACTTAAAAAGAGAATGGAGGGCTGAAAAATGAAGAAAATGATTATTGCATTAATAGTCACTTGCTCTCTAGCGGTTTCGGTTTCTTGTGTTGTGATAGCGCAGAATACGAGCCAACAACATATTTTGTCATCAAAAGAAATCTCTCAAAAAGCTTTAAACTATGCAACCGGGAAAGTATATAAAATTAAACTAGACAATAAAAAAGGTGATCCTGTTTATGTAGTGAGTGTAATGGATAAAAAAGCAAAGTATGAGTTGAAATTGAATGCTAAAACAGGTGAGCTCTTAGAAAAAACAACAGAGTATAAAACCTTAAGCATTGCAAGAGAAAAGATTAGCTTAGAAAAGGCAAAGAAAATTGCTTTAAAATCAGTAAAAGGTCAAATTCTAAGAGCCAAATTAGATAAAAAAGATAAAGTATACGAAATTACTATAGTTAAAGGAAAGCTCAAATATGAAATAGAGATTAATGCGATTACAGGAAAAATTGTTAGTAAAGAAAAAAAGACAGCCATAATTAGCAAAGCAATTAGTTTAAAAAAGGCAAAGAAAATTGCGTTAAATACTATGGGCGGAGTGGTGCAACAAGTTAACTTCAATCGCGATGGTGGTATTTATGAAATTCACGTAGTTAAAAACAAAACGTCTTATAAATTTAATATCGATGCCTATTCAGGAGAAATTATTAATCGTCAAAGTGACGGACCAACAGAACCTGATTCCGAAAACGGAATTGGACTTGAACAAGTAAAGCAGATAGCTATAAACACTGTAGGTGGAGCAGTAACAGAGGCTAATTTAGATCAGGGTAATAATATTTATCAAGTGAAAGTACAAAATGGAGATACTGTGTATGACATTGAAATTAATGCAAATACCGGTGCCGTAATTAGGCAAGAAAAGCAATCTGCTTCTCAAACTTTTGCAAGCTTAGAACCAACATCGATTGGGATTGATAAGGCCAAAGAAATTGCTTTATCCAAAATACCTGGAACAATAACTTCAGCAAATTATAACCAATCAGATGGAGTTTATGTCATTACAATTGCTGCTAATGGCAATGAATATACTGTTGAATTGAATGCCCAAACCGGTGAAATGGTTAGACAAGAGCAAAAAGAAAATAAAGTTTCAAATAATAGTAACGAATCTACTATTATTACAACCGAACAAGCATCTCAAATTGCTTTAACAAAAGCAAAAGGGACTGTTACAAAAATTAATTTAGTAAATAATATTTATGAAGTAGAAGTAAAAGATGGGACGTACTTATATGCAATTAAAATTGATGCGAATACAGGAGATGTCCTAAACTTTGATAAGGAATATGAAACAAAAGACTAATTAATTCCTATTAGAGAGTGTTATTTTCTTTAATTATGCTATTGTACTTGTGTAATATAAACACAATATGTTAGATTGTATATATCGAAAAACACAATATCTAGTATGTGAGCGGAAGTTGGTACCAGCAATGGTTTAATAGGGAATTCGGTTAGAAGCCGAAGCTGTCCCCGCAACTGTAAGTGTGGACATTTGTCAATTAGCCACTGAGCTATGCTTGGGAAGGATGACAAAATGGAGGAAACACAAGCCAGTAGACCTGCCAAATTTTCGTTTTGTGACACTTTCTTCGGGGCCTTAAGAAGTGGAAGTACATAATTCACAGTTGGTTTAGCTTGTATAAATCCCTTACTGTGACTTTATTTGTTTCCATTTCAATTAAAGCGACTATGCTGCCGATGAAGGCAGATAGTCGCTTTCTTTTTGGCTGATACGAATTAGCATAATGAAAAGGAGACTACAAATATGGTAACGATTAAAGAAGAAAAAGAAACGGTATTGCAGAGACTAGAAGATGAATTTGGCCAAGAGGAAATGAGTCCCTTACGCCGTAAGCATGAACGTTTCATGCAAAAACACCCTGATGCAACAGAAAAAGAATGGATAAAAGCATTAGCGCTCCATGCACTAAGTTTTCTCGATGAGGAAGAACCTTATTGGACTTTTGTTGCGGCAAAATTATTGCAAATAGAAATTTATCATGCTGCAGCAGATGTTAGACAAGTTTCAATTGAAAAAATATATCAAGTTTTTCCACAACATATTCGTAAATATGTTGGTAAAGGTCTATATAATCCTGTACTGATAGAAGCATATTCAGAAAATGAACTACAACAATTAGCGGCTGAACTTGACCCGAAACGAGATGAATTATTTACATATATAGGATTAAAGACATTAATAGATCGTTATGTTACGCGTGATTTTGACAAAACGCCAATCGAATTACCTCAAGAGCGCTGGATGATTATTGCGATGACATTAATGCAAAATGAAAAGGAAAATCGACTTGAAAAGGTAAAAGAAGCTTATTGGGCGATGAGTAATCTCTATATGACAACAGCAACTCCTACTCTATCAAATGCAGGTAAAACGCATGGTCAGCTATCAAGTTGCTTCATCGATACTGTAGATGATAGTTTGCAAGGTATATATGATTCCAATACAGATGTTGCGACACTTTCAAAATATGGTGGCGGTATCGGAGTTTACATGGGGAAAGTTAGAAGCAGAGGGTCTTCTATTCGGGGATTCAAGGGCGCTTCTAGTGGAGTCATTCCATGGATTAAGCAATTAAATAATACAGCTGTATCAGTTGACCAACTTGGACAACGCCAAGGGGCAATAGCCGTTTATTTAGATGTTTGGCATAAAGATATTTTTTCATTCCTTGATTTGAAATTAAATAATGGAGACGAACGTATGCGAGCTCACGATATTTTCACAGGCATTTGTCTTCCTGATTTATTCATGGAAGCTGTAGAAAACCGTGAAGATTGGTGTTTATTTGATCCTCATGAAGTTCGTTCGTTAATGGGGTTTGACTTAGAGGACTCTTATGATGAAAAGCGTGGTGAAGGCACATTCCGTAAGAACTATCTTGCTTGTGTTGCCAATACATTATTATCACGTGAAGTCGTTCCAGCAATTGATATTATGAAACGAATTATGCGTAGCCAGCTTGAAACAGGTGTACCATACATGTTCTATCGTGATGAAGTAAACCGCAAGAATCCAAACAAACATGAAGGTATGATTTACTCTTCGAATTTGTGTACAGAAATAGCGCAAAATATGTCAGCAACGGAATTTGAGTCTGTTGAGCTTGAAAATGATCTTATCGTTACACGCCGTAAACCTGGAGATTTTGTAGTATGTAATTTATCTTCCATCAACTTAGGAAGAGCAGTCCCTGAAAACGTATTAGAACGACTTATCCCAATTCAAGTAAGAATGCTGGATAACGTCATTGATTTGAATAATATCCCAGTAAAACAAGCACAACGTACGAATGCACGCTATCGCGGAATTGGTCTAGGAACTTTTGGATGGCACCATTTACTTGCAGTTACTGGTATTGCTTGGGAATCAAAAGAAGCTGTTGAATTTGCTGATCAATTGTATGAGAAAATTGCTTACTTAACAATCCAATCATCTATGAGACTTGCAGAAGAAAAAGGTGCTTATCCATTATTTGAAGGCTCTGAATGGAAAACAGGGACTTATTTTGAAAGTCGAGACTATCAAGATGCAAAATGGAGAGCCCTTCAAAAAGAAGTTGCAACAAAAGGAATGCGTAATGGGTATTTGATGGCTGTCGCTCCAAATTCAACGACTTCTATTATTGCGGGAAGCACAGCAAGTATAGATCCTATTTTCCAAAAAAGCTATTCGGAAGAGAAAAAGGATTATAAGATTCCAGTAACGGTACCAGATTTGAACAAAATGACAACCTGGTATTACAAATCAGCTTATTTTATCGATCAAAACTGGACAATCGAGCAAAATGCTGCGCGTGCACGCCATATTGATCAAGGGATTTCGTTGAATCTTTATGTACAAAATACGATTAAGGCAAAAGACTTGCTGGCACTTCACCTAAATGCATGGAACAGTGGTATTAAAACAACCTATTATGTTCGATCTACATCTGTTGAATTACTAGAATGTGAATCATGTGCAAGCTAAGGGGAGAGATGAATAATGGTTGAAGTAAAAAAACGCGAACTCATGGACAAAAAAGCACCCAATCGCGCTACGGGAATCGTTAATGGACGTTCATCCAATATATTAAATTGGGACGATGTTCAATTTAGTTGGGCATATCCTAAATATAAAAAAATGCTAGGGAACTTCTGGACGCCATTTGAGATTAATATGAGTAGTGATATTAAACAATTTCCGCAGTTAACGAAAGAGGAGCAACAAGCATTTAAAAAAATCATTGGTTTACTAGCACTACTTGATAGTATTCAAACAGATTATGCAGGAAGAATTGCCGATTATTTAACGGATTCTAGTTTGAATGCACTGATGATTATCTTGGCTCAACAAGAGGTTATTCATAATCATTCTTATTCCTATATTCTTTCTAGCCTTGTTTCAAAAGATGAACAGGATGAGGTATTTGACTTTTGGCGTACTGAACCGGTATTAGAAAAACGCAATGACTTTGTGATTAAAGGTTATAAACAATTTGCACAAGATCCAACTGTTCCACATATGTTAGACTCCATTGTCTATGATGTGATTTTAGAAGGGCTATTCTTTTATTCGGGATTTTCGTTCTTCTATCATTTAGCACGCAATCAAAAAATGGTAGCAACAAGTACAATGATCAACTATATCAATCGTGATGAACAATTACATGTTGATTTATTTGTGAAGATTTATAAGGAGTTGTTAGAAGCATACCCGGAATACAATACACAAGAACGTGCAAGTAAGGTTGAAAAAATATTCCGTGAAGCGGCTGAGCTTGAAATTGAATGGGGTCGGGAAGTAATAGGTGATAAAATCGATGGCTTGGATATTGAGGATGTAGAAGATTATATCTACTTCTATGCCAATGTTCGCTGTTCACAACTTGGATATGAGCGACCTTTTGAGGGCTATCGCAAAAACCCAATGAAATGGATTAAAGCTTATGAAGATGTAGATTTAGGGAAAACGGACTTTTTTGAACAACGCTCGCGCCAGTATGTGAAAGTTAATGTTCAAGATAATGGGTTTGATGAATTATAGATTACATAAAAATGCTGCACTAGTCATGTCTTTGACTAATGCAGCATTTTTAGTTTCCCAAAGCTTAAAGTCATTCAGCTTTAATCGTTACTGAAAAGGTCAAAAAGTCCGCCAATTCCTTTTTCGTCTGTTGATGAACCTCCAAATTTCCCTGGTGCTGCAGCAAATACTCTACTCGCTAGTCGGCTAAATGGAAGAGATTGAACCCAAACAGTTCCAGGGCCGCTAAGTGTTGCAAAGAATAAGCCTTCCCCGCCAAATAAAGCAGTTTTAACTCCACCAACAGCTTCGATATTATAATCTACTGAGCCTGTCATCGCCACAAGGCATCCTGTATCAATTCGAAGTTTTTCTCCAGGTTGGAGATCTTTGCGAACAATTGTACCGCCAGCATGAACGAATGACATGCCATCGCCTTCTAGTTTTTGCATAATGAAACCTTCACCACCGAAGAAACCTGTACCTAGTTTTCTTTGAAATTCAATGCCGATGGAAACACCTTTTGCCGCGCATAAGAAAGCGTCTTTTTGGCAAATGATTTTACCATTATATACACTTAAATCCATTGGGATGATTTTACCTGGATAAGGTGCTGCAAACGAAACATGTTTTTTTCCCGTGCCTTCATTTGTAAATGTAGTAACAAATAAACTTTCTCCTGTTACCAAACGTTTACCTGCACCCATTAACTTGCTCATAAAACCACCGCCACGACCAGAGCCGTCTCCAAATAACGTTTCCATACGAATGCCGTCTTCCATCATCATTAATGAGCCTGCTTCAGCCACAACAGTTTCATTTGGATCTAACTCCACCTCAACAAATTGCATATCATCGCCATGAAGCTTGTAATCAATCTCATGATTATTCATTCCAAATACCTCCAAATGGTTAGATTAGTTCAATATAAGTATAAATACGAATGGCAAATAAAAAAAGTTTCAACATTCAAACATATGTAAATAAGTGAAAAATATAGCTCATGAATTAATGGATATTATTTTTGTGTAAATTTTAATGTAAAGAAAGGAAAATGCATTGAATAGTTTGTGGCAAAAATGTTGGCTTTGGTCATAAATGAATTAAGTATTAGATTGTTCTTTTATCTTTGCTTTGCATTCACAGCAGATTGTACAGCATGATGTTCCATGAACATGCATACAGATATATTGGAAGGTTTAAACGGGACGACTAGATTCGAAGACACCTTTCTTAGTTCGATTTTTCCTAAGTATATTTTATTTAAAAAAAGGCTAATCCTACTCAAATCAATGTGAATAAGACAAAAGGGGGAGCAAAGTATGAAAATTGCAGTATTAGGTGCTGGTTTAATGGGTAAAGAGGCTGCTCGTGATTTAGTGAAAAATCCAAATATCGAGAAAGTTTTCTTGGCAGACTTAAATCTTGCACAAGCACAGCAATTTGCAGATACACTTCAAACGGACAAAATTGAAGTAATAAAATTAGATGCATCTGACGATCAACAACTAAAAGTAGTCATGTCTAAAGCAAACGTTGTAGTCAATGCACTATTTTATAAATTCAATGAAAAAGTCGCACGTACAGCTATTGAAGTAGGTGTACATTCAGTTGATCTAGGTGGACATATTGGTGGTGTAACGGACGAAATATTAAAGTTAGATAGCGCGGCTAAGGCAAAGGGGATTACACTTATACCAGATTTAGGTGTAGCACCAGGTATGATCAATATCTTAGCGGGATTTGGAGCTTCCAAATTAGATACTGCAAAATCTATTAAAATTTATGTAGGTGGTATTCCAGTGGAAAAAGAGCCGCCTTTAGAATATAATGTTGTATTTTCATTGGAAGGGGTTTTCGATCATTATACAGATACTTCCCATGTAGTTCGTAATGGAAAATTACAAGAAATACCATCCTTATCCGAAGTTGAACCATTTTACTTCAAGGGATTTAGTGGATTAGAAGCTTTCCATACATCGGGAGGATTATCTACTCTTCCAAAATCATATCCAAATGTTCAGACACTTGAATATAAAACAGTTCGATATTCCGGGCATGCAGAAAAGTTTAAATTACTTGTTGATTTAGGCTTAACTAGTAAGGAAACATTCGTTAAAGTAAACGGAGATACCATAAAAGTTCGTGATGTATTACGTGAAGTATTGCAAAGTAAATTAGAGCTTGGTAATAAAAAGGACGTTGTGTTACTTCGCGTCTTAGTAAGTGGAGAACGCAATGAGGAAGTGGTAACATACGAATACGAAATGGTCACATATAGAGATCAAAAGAATAATGAAACAGCTATGGCGCTAGCAACTGCTAATACGATTGCTGTAGTTGCTCAATTAATAGGGGATGGTACAATTACGGACCGAGGTGTATTCCCTCCGGAAAAAATTGTACCAGGAGAAGAATATATACGAGAAATGCAAGCGCGTGGTGTAAGCATTACTGAAACCAAACATCGCTCAACGAACATCGTCAAAGGATAAAAAAATAGGGCTTCTAAAAGTTCAAAAAGAATTTTTAGAAGCCCTTATTATTATTTTAATTGAGTTTGATTTAGCTCTGAAACTGTTACGAATGTATAGCCTTCTTTTTCAAGATAATTAAGAACTGCATCTAGGCCATCTGCAGTTGGCATATGGACATCATGCATTAAAATTATCGATCCTGAATGAGTTTCCTTTTTTACATATGCTAATATTTTTTTTGCGTTACGATGCTTCCAATCTAATGTATCAACATTCCACAAAGTGACAGGCAACGAAGTTTGAGAACGGACTCTTTTGTCAACACAGCCATAGGGTGGTCTAAATACAGTAGGATTACGACCAGTTGCTTTCTGGATAGCTTTATTTGTTTTGGCTATTTGTTCTTTAATTTGTTTGTTCGTAAGCGTTAGTAAATTCGGATGTGAATAAGAATGGTTCCCAATTTCGTGACCTGCATCTTTTACTTGTTTTGCAATTTTAGGGTGAGCGTTAACTTGCGCTCCAACCATAAAGAAGGTAGCTTTTGCATGGTGTCTTTTCAAGATTTTTAAAATTTTCGGTGTTACAGTATTATTTGGACCATCGTCAAATGTAAGTGCTACAACTTTTTTATTTGATACTATTTTTTTCTCTTCAACTTGAAAAGATTTTGCAAGTATACTGTTTATAGAAGATAATGGAATCGTTACAAGATTTACTTGTTGCATAAATTCATCATTGTTGAAATAAATAGTAAGCGTATCATCTGTAAGAGTAAAATTTTGAAAGTTTATCCAAAGTGGTTTTAAATCGTCATTTAAATCTTGCGTTTTTATAACTCTTTGTTGATCGTAACTTTGGGCTATTTGCTTCTTTGCAGCATTAGATAGAGGTGCAAGATGATCCTTAGTTTGTATAACATCTTGTAGTAATAGTTGTTTCTTGTTTTTTTCATCATACATAAAAGTTTTTACAATTTTTTGTTTAGAACCTATACCAGTATCAATAATTTGTGTTAAAACAAATGAGTAATAGTTTTTTTTGTGTACATTGGTTTTGAAGGAGATAGTGAGATTACCAACCTGACTACCATTTTTATGTAATAATACAGACATATCCTTTAAATATTGATCACGAATTGTATGTACAGTGTCTGTAACAGATTGATTGAATACTTTACTTGAAGTATAGGGATATTGAATACTATATGGAGCACTTTTATCGGTGGATTTTTCCGTTACAATATCTATACCATTAAATGTTGACTTTTCCTTTACAATATCTGACGATGCAGCAAGTGCGGTATGATTAGAATCGCCTTTTAAAATGCTTCTGTATTGCGAATTTAGTATGCAAAGAATTAAAACGGTGATCGTTAGAATAGCACTAATGAGGGTGAAATTTATCCAACTTATTTGCTTTCTTGGATGCAATGTAGCCATATTTCAAAACCTCCTTCTTATATTGTTGATATTATTCTAACTTATTCGACATAGATATGGAGTGAAAAGTTTTAGAAAATTACAGTAAATTTATATAAAATTACTATTGGATTATTTTATGTATGAGGTGAGGGGTAAAATGATTGAAACAACACAGGAAGAATTGGCAATCGATTGTTTTCTTCTCGCAGGTCGTCTGCTTATACAAAGTGGTGCAGAAACATATCGAGCAGAGGATACGATGTTAAGAATGGCCAACTCGCAAGGCTTAACAGATGCACAAAGCTTTGTGACCCCTACTGGTATTATTTTCTCTGCTGGGCATAAGCGACCTACTAGAATAGCTCAAATATCAAGTCGAACAACGGATTTAGAGAAGATTGCATTGGTCAATTCAGTCTCAAGAAAGTTGACTGCAGGTGCAGTTTCATTAGAAGATGCATATCAAGAGCTGTTGCAAATTGAACGTACAAATTTATTTTTCCCAATATGGGTGCAGGTTTTAGCTTCTGCCATTGCCAGTGGTTGCTTTTTAATCTTATTTAAAGGTCCATGGATTGACGTTCCATATGCTGTAATTATTGGTGGAATCGGATACCTAATCTTTTTATCTATGCATTCTTTGACAAAGGTAAGGTTTTTTGCGGAATTTACAGCTTCATTTTTTGTAGGATTACTTTCTGTATTGGTTTATAAAATTGGGTTAGGCTTACAACTTGATAAAATTGTTATAGGTTCCGTTCTGCCTTTGGTACCGGGGTTGCCAATTGCAAATGCTGTTCGGGATTTAATGGCAGGGCATTTTGTGTCAGGTGTAGCTAAGGGAATGGAAGCACTTCTTACTGCCTTCGCAATTGGTGCGGGAGTAGCGCTAGCGCTATCGTTTTAGGAGGAATATCATGGACTTTATTATTCAAGGAATTCTTAGTTTCATAGGAACTGCAGGATTCGGTATTATTTTTAACGCACCTAGAAAGACATTATTTCATTGTGGGCTAGTAGGTATGACGGGCTGGCTTATCTATTCTGCCTTTTTGCAACAGGGTGTTGATGCAGTTTATGCAACGTTTGCAGGTGCCTTTCTGATTTCCATTGTGGCGCATATTCTTGCAAGACGATTTAAAACGCCGATGATTGTATTTAGCGTTGCAGGCATTATTCCCTTAGTTCCTGGTGGGCTTTCCTATAATGCAATGCGTACAATCGTAGAAAATGATTATGTAGAGAGTATTCAATTTGGTGCAAGAGTATTTATCGTTGCAGGAGCGATTGTTATGGGCCTAGTATTTGCGGAAGTATTTATGCAGTTGATATTCACCGAATTAAGAAAGCGAAAAGCGAGGAAACTGGCAAAAGCCTCTTAATAGAAAAGGCTTCATCAAACGGTTTAACCATATCCAATGTATGATTGGTTCTAATTTATAAAATAAAAAAGCGATTGATTCCTTAAATTACAGGATTCAATCGCTTTTCCTTTACAATAATTTTTCGATTTCTACAGCCTCTACCGGTCGACTGATAAAATACCCTTGAATCGCATCACAGCCATATTCTGTAAGAATATCTTTTTGTTCCTGTGTCTCAACACCTTCTGCAAGAACGTTCATATTCATGGACTTTCCAAATTGGATCATACCACGAATCAATTTTTGACATGTATTTTGATATTGAATAGAAGAGATGAACGTTTTATCAATCTTAATTTGAGATAAAGGCAATAGCTGCATATATCTAAATGATGCATAACCTGTTCCAAAATCATCTAGTACAAAGACAACGCCATCATTTTGTAATTGTTTCATTTGTTGAATAATAGACGTTTCAGCCTCTGCTTCTAATGCGAACTTTTCTGTTATTTCAATAATAATTAGATTTGCTGGGCAACCGGTTTCTTCAAGGATTCGATGAATTTGACTAACCATATTCTTGTCGCGGAATTCACGTACAGATAAGTTGATGCTAACTTTTAAATCGAGTCCTTTTTTCTTCCAATTGACAGCCTGTATGCATGCTTGCTCAATCATAAATGTTCCAATGTCATTGATTAACCCTGTCTCTTCAGCAAGAGGTATTAATATATCAGGAGTAATTGTTCCGATTTCTTCATCATCCCAACGTACTAAGGCTTCTGCAGTCGTGATTTTTCCAGTTCTTAAATCCATTTGTGGTTGATACAAGACTCTCAAATCTTTTTTGTCCAGTGCTACAAGCAGACGTTTTTCGATAATTGACTTTGTATGTAATGCTTTGTGGTCGGCTTTTGATAGACTAACAATATTGCCCCCACCGTCAGACTGGACTTTTTGGATGGCAGCATGAGAAGCTTTCATCAATTGTGAAAATGAAATTTGGTCATCTGGATACTTCGTCATCCCTCCACTGATTGAAAGAGGTAAAGTAGTATTATTTATATAAATTGGGTGTTGTTCTAAATAAGTTAGAAAACCTTGGATAAACCATTCGCCAAGCGGAGTTAGAACAGCAAATTCATCGATATTCACTCTTGCCATTGTGCTATCTTGGAAATAAATCTTCATACGTTGTGTAAATTCTTGAAGCAATATTTGTTGAGCTTGGTTACCATATAGCTCTTTTAAAGAATAGAATTTATCGATTCTTAGATAGACTAAAGTAAAATGATGCTTTTCTGTTATCATTTCATTGACAATTTGCTCTAAACGGAATCGATTGATTAATCCAGTTTCTTGATCAATATAAGCAATCTTTTCAAGTCGATTTTGTAATTTTTTCTTTTCAGTTATATCATTTTCTAATAATAGAAAGCTTGACGGATTTCTTGGAGTACCAAAAATAGGGATGGCAGTAAGGTCTACCCAATATAATTGGCCATCTTTTGTTATTTTCTCAACTTCACCTTTCCATTGTTTTCCTTCTTGTAGAGATTCCCAAATCTTATCTGAAGTTTCAGAAGTTTGAGGGAACATTTGCCAGAAGGTTTTTCCAATTATTCGTTTCGGTGTCCATTTACTATATTTTAAGTATAAGTCATTTGCGTATGTAATTAACCCTTCGTCATCTACAGAAAGCATCATATATGATGATTCTAGACCATCACGGATACTTGAATACTCGCTATGTGTTAAAAGGTCTTGTTTTTCGAAATCACTAAATAGAAACTGGCAAGATACATAGCGATCACTATCAATAGTAAATGCTTTAAATGCGGCAGGAGCAAAAAGGATTTCGCCTTTTTTTGTTTGAAAATTCATTGATTCTATTTGTATAGGATCAGCGGAATGAATAATAGATTTCCAAAATTTACTATAAAAATATGCAGATTCTTTCTCATCAAAGGGCGTAAAAGACCCTATTATTTCATCAGCGCTATAACCGAATGTTTTTTCTGCTTGACGATTCCAAGCAACAACTATTCCCTCAGTATCCAAAATAGCCATTGGATAAGGCATTTGATTTAATATTGGATTAGTCGTATCAAAAATTGTTTGAATGTCATTCATGGATTCTACTTCTCCTCGAAATTTCTATATTTATTATTATAGTAAATAGAAAGTGATAAGTCATTAGTAATAGATAGGGTTATGAAAAATAATTTATTAGGACATATGATTAATAATTTCATTATAACTTAAAAGAATGTTGTTTTGAATTCAGTAAAATTTATTTAAAGTATATTTACAAAGTAGTGTTTTTACGGTTTGAATTTTAATTTATTGACTATTTCTAAAGTCCTATAAAAGGCAGTTGGAAGGAAATTAAACTTTATGCTTGATTGTGGCATAATAAGGTTTACCTACCATTTTATTTGCAATAAAACAATTTCATAATCCAATCCAATGACTAATTAAAAAGCAACATTCTATTCGATGTACAAAGTTACTGATTAATTGCCAAATAAACACTATATAAAATATTATCAGAATTATCTAATTATGCATTTTGAAAACCAACTTATTAATTAACTAGAAAAGCGCTTAGTTCAGAAGGGGGATTTATATTGAAGACAATTTTTCAATACATAAGACCATATAGAGTGCCTGCTATTATAGCTATTTTGCTTATGTTTGTTGAGCTTTTTGTCGAGCTTTCACAGCCTTTGCTGATTCGAAAAATTATTGATGAAGGCATAGTTCAAAAAGAGGGGCACACGATTCTAATTTGGGGAACTGTTATGCTAATGCTCTCGTTGCTATCATTTTTTGCTGGTATTTCGAATTCCTTTTTTTCAGGGTATGCAGCGCAAAATTTTGCTTATGATTTACGCAATGCGTTGTTTAGAAAAGTTCAATCATTTTCCATGACCACTTTTTTGCGCTTTCCAACTGCAGGTTTGATTACAAGATTGACAAATGATGTGTCACAAGTTCAACAAGTGTTTTTTATGAGTTTGCGTGTGATGATGCGAACGCCATTAGTAGTATTTGGTAGTTTAATCATGGCATTTTATGTGAACGCATCACTAGCAATTTATTTAGTCATTGGTGTACCCATACTTGTTCTATTCATTTATATGATGGTGAAAAAAAGTATTAGTCAATTTAGTGCGATGCAACGAAGGATTGACCGATTGAATCGAATGATCCAAGAGAATTTACAAGCAATGAGATTAGTAAAAGCATATTTACGAGGATTATATGAAGAAAGCCGTTTTCAAAAAGTGGCAAATGCATTAAAGGATGATACATCTAATGCTTTACGATTAATGGAATATATGCAACCAATCCTG
Organism: Rummeliibacillus sp. JY-2-4R; assembly: GCF_053847205.1. Lineage (NCBI taxonomy): Bacteria > Bacillati > Bacillota > Bacilli > Caryophanales > Caryophanaceae > Rummeliibacillus > Rummeliibacillus sp. JY-2-4R. The sequence continues at coordinate 279,650 of NZ_CM132623.1, forward strand.
TTAATGATTATGAATTTTGCGATGTTGGCAGTGTTATGGTTCGGTGCTGAGCAAATTCAAACAGAACAAACCAAAATTGGTGATTTAGCTGCTATTGTCAATTATACAATGAGAATGACAGGGTCCTTTTCCATGTTTGCATTCATCATCACACTCTTTTCTCGTGCAAAGGCGTCAGCTAACCGGATGGAAGAAGTCCTTTTGGTTGAAAGGGGAATAGAGGATGCTAGTGTAGATCATCAATCATTTTCGTCAACACAAAAAGGTGAGCTTAATTTCGAAAATGTTTCATTTCAATATCCATTAACAGATCGTTATGTATTGAAAGATATATCGTTTACTTGTAAACATGGTGAAAAGATTGCCATTATGGGTGCGACAGGTTCCGGAAAGTCCACTTTACTTCAGCTTGTTCCTAAATTTTATAACATTACAAGTGGTCGTATTCTAATAGATGGTGTTGATCTAAAAGATTGGGATGTAAAGAAGCTTCGCAACAAGATTGGCTATGTACCCCAACGCTCGTTACTTTTTACAGGGACCATTTTAGAAAATGTCACTTGGGGAAAAGTCGATGCATCGCTAGAAGAGGTTGAAAAAGCAGCAATACAGGCTCAAATTCATGATTCAATTATGCATTTTCCAAAAGGATATCAAACACGAGTTGGGCAAAAAGGTGTGAATCTATCAGGTGGGCAAAAGCAGCGATTATCCATTGCACGCGCTATTATACGGAAGCCTGAGTTTCTACTATTAGATGATAGTACGAGTGCACTTGATGTCAAAACAGAATCAGCGCTTTGGGAGTCACTTGCTGATGAACAAGCAACAATGCTTGTTGTAACGCAGAAAGTCCATACAGCAAAAGGGGCAGATCGAATTTTACTATTAGAAAACGGTGTAGCAATAGCTTTTGGAACGCATGATGAGCTGATGGAAGACTCACCAATGTATCAGAAAATTGCAAAGTCCCAAATGTCTAAGGGGGTGTTGTAATGCTTAAATCATGGCTACATTCGCATTTGTATGAGCCTATTCTTACAAAAGAAGATATCAAATCTTCTAAGAAGAAAAAAGGCGCAAGAGCAAGTAATTGGCAAAAGGCATTAAAGCGTATCTGGAAAATTGTTGATGAACAAAGAACCTTATTTATTGTCGTATTATTAATGGTTATTGTAAGTACTATTTTGTCATTATTAGGACCTTATTTAATAGGTAAGATCATTGATAAACATATAATAGCAAAAGATTTTGCTGGCCTTAAGACAATGATTCTAATACTTATTTTTGTTTATATTGGGTTATCAATTACACTTTTTTTACAAAACTATTGGATGATTGGTATTGCACAGCAAACTGTTTATCGAATGCGTTCGGATCTGTTCACAAAACTACAACGCTTGCCCATCTCCTTTTTTGATAAAAGACAGCATGGTGAGTTAATGAGCCGAATGACAAATGATATGGATAATATTAGCTCTACATTAAATAGTACCTTTATCCAAGTTTTCTCGAGTGTTTTAACGTTAGTAGGAACAATAATTGTCATGCTTTCAATGAGTCCGTTTCTAACATTGCTCACGATGTTAATCATACCAGCCATGTTCTTGGCAACACGATGGATCACAAGAAGAACAGGAAAATTATTTAAAGGCCAACAGCAAGCATTGGGTGAATTAAATGGGATGATAGAAGAAATTGTTTCAGGACAACGCGTGGTGAAGGCTTTCTCTCAAGAGCAAAGAGTGATGGAAGAATTCGCGGAAAAAAGTAGCCATCTTCGTCGAGTAGGATACTGGGCAAATGTCTATTCTGGTGGCATTCCGAAAGTGATGAACTTCTTGAACAATGCAAGTTTTGCCTTGGTAGCAGGCGTTGGTGGAATTATGGCATTAAAGGGATATGTATCGATTGGAACAATTGTAATTTTCGCAGAATATGCTCGCCAATTTACGAGACCATTAAATGATTTAGCCAATCAATTTAATAATGTATTATCAGCTATTGCTGGGGCAGAAAGAGTATTTTCTATTATAGATGAGAAAGAAGAACAAGATGAGGCAAAGAATGTGCCCATTCGTAAAATTCTAGGTGATGTCAAGTTTTGTGATGTATCATTTCAATATGAAACTTCTGAGGAAGAGCAGACGATTTCAGCTATCAATTTTCATGTAAAAAAAGGCCAAACAGCTGCATTGGTCGGTGCAACGGGGGCTGGTAAGACAACGATCATGCAACTGCTTGCTCGTTTCTATGATGTACAAAAAGGACAGATTTTAATCGATAATATACCAATTCAACAATATTCTCGAAAAAATATTCGAGAGAATATGGCATTTGTACTCCAAGAACCGTTTCTTTTTGAATCAACAGTAAAAGAAAACATCCGCTATGGCAGACTAGATGCCACTGATGAAGAAGTAATTGAAGCAGCGAAAAAGGCAAATGCACATGAATTTATCACATCATTACCACAAGGATATAATACGTTTTTACAAGCAGATGGCAGTGAAATCAGTCAAGGGCAAAAACAATTATTATCCATTGCTAGAGCACTTGTAGCAAACCCTTCGATCTTGTTACTAGACGAAGCAACAAGCAGCATCGATACAATCACCGAATTAGAAATCCAAGAAGCCTTAGAACACCTAATGGAAGGCAGAACAAGCTTCGTCATTGCCCATCGACTTAACACAATCCAAAAAGCCGATGTAATCTTAGTCATGCAACAAGGAAAACTAATAGAATATGGATTAAGAGAAGACCTTATAAAGAAAAAAGGCATATTTTATAGCATGTTGGAACAATCCAAGTTATAAGACAAGGGATTAGTTAATTTGTTAGCATAAATTAAATGTTAAGTAATTTCTTTTGTGATGAGCAACCGCAGGAGTAACCACTGAAAGGGAATGCTAAATGCATTCAAACTTTTACAAAAATAATTGAAATAAAAAAAGCTAGAGGCTGTCCAAGTATACTGTATGGTGTTTAATTTGCCTTTCTATTTGAAATGGAAAGGCAAATTTTTTTCTTTAATCTGTTGATTGTAGTGGAAGGCGAATCCTCTTTGACCCATTTTTGTGCTAGCTTTGCTTTGATTTCCTTTTCAGTGATATCAAATTGTTCTGCAATAGCAACGATTGGTTACTAAAAAGTTGGAGTGAAAGAATATTTTCAATAAAATTACAGGGAGAATTTAATGGAGATTAGTATCCCAAAATTATTGAAGTGGAATTAGCGAAGACTCCCGCGGGAAAAGCGAGATCAGGTGAGGCCCCGCAGTGAACGAAGTGAGCGAGGAGACTCACCGCTCGCCCGCAGGAAAGCGTAGCTAATTCCACTTCATTTCAAAATAAAATGAGTATAAGATTTGTTTCTCACTACCCTAGAGGAATTTCGTAACAATTCATCAAAGTATCCCATTTTTTAATGTCACACTGTTTTCGTCTTAACAGGATTCTTAAATCTAAAATTCCCCATTAATAGCCCTGCATATGGCATAAACCGTTTCATCAAAACAGAAATAATAATTGGGATTATGAGACAAATCAATGTATAACCAACTAGCCCATACTCAATAAAATCATTCATAAATTTATCGACTGAGATATGGAAATACATTATGGTAATGGAATGTACCTCAATAAACTCAAAAATCTTTAATCGAAGATGTTTTGTAACAAACTGGAAGATACCGAAAATCATAATAAGAAACGCCATTGGAATGACAATATCTAAAATTGGATGATTATAATGAACAAACTTCATACTTTGATGATAATCAAATCGTCCATTCCAAGTAAGCCACATAGCAGTCAATGCAATGACTGTACCTGTAATCCATAAAGGCAATTTTACATGTAAGAAAACTTCTTTAGCAAAATAACCAATTGCGAAATACACAACGGCAATTAACACGACATCTAAATTCCAAGGAATCAGAATTGTTTGGGAAGCTTCATCTACAGATCCACCAATAATATTGACAATATAATGACTTTCTACCTCAGCTAAAAAGTAACAAATAATAAGAACTAGGATTTGACCTACACGTTTTAAATAGCGTGTGATAAGTAAGAATAAGAGGTATGTGAAGAATAATGTAGTGATAAACCAAATAACCCCGTAAGAACCTCTGGCAAAACGGCCGCCAAAAATGATTGTAAGTAAATCGTGTAAATACCATCCAAGGTCCGTATTTCCTGTTACAAATGCTAGTATATAGCGGAAACATGTTATGATGGTTACAAAGAAAATATAAGGAACCATTAATTGCATAAATCGTTTTTTAATCGAAAGAATCATGGATTCATTTGAATCTGCTGGTTTAAAAAATAAGCCGCTAAGTACAAAAAATGCGGGCATATGAAACCAATAAATATACGTTAGCAAAGGGTAATCTAGATCTTTAGGGTAATGTCCAATGACTACTAAAACCATTAAAAGACCTTTTACTGCATCGACCCAAGTTAATCTTTTTTTAGACATTTTTTAAACCTCCAAAGCGATTTTATATCTTTAGTCGCAATGTGAGAAGTAGGTAAAAATAATATTTTAATATCATTTTAATTTCAAAACTGTTACAAAATGGAGGACTTATGGATATTTTTTTAATGAAAGCCTCTTTCCCTCTTGATGAATTGACAATTGATGAGATGAAAGAACTAATGCAGCATGCGAACACACTGGACCAACAAGAATATTCCCATTTATTCCATATGGATAGATTGGGTGAATATATGAATCAGGGCTTCGTTGTATTAGCATATAACGAACAAGATCAACTATTGGGCTATCTAAGCGCAATTGATTTATATGGACTAAATACTTATGAATGGAGTGCAATTGTACACCCTGATTATCGTCGCCTGGGTATTGGTACAGCGATGGTTCAAGGTTTTGCCAGTGCGTTAGCAGAACGTGATGCATTAGGTGAGATGGCTCTAACATTTAATAGTGAAGCGGGTCATCAATTCCTTGAGAAAATGGAGTACGAATACAGTTCTACGGAAGCAACATTACATGCTATTGCAAAAATCTGTACGATATCAAAGAATATTACCGTTCGGCCATTTGAAGAGCAGGACAGAGAAACACTCATAAAATTAATGCATGACGGCTTTGGTGATTTGCCTGAAGAAACGAATGAACTGATTACTTATAATACGGAAACACCAGGACGCACACTTTATATGGTAGAAGTTGAAAACCAAAAAGTTGCCACTGTATCATTAGTAGAAAATGATATGGGTATTTGGATAACTGCCTTTACAGTTCAACAATTGTTCAGAAGAAAAGGAATTGGCTCGGCTATACTACAATGGGCAAAAAACGAAACTTTTGAAAGACAACAGGAAAATGTGCTATTGGATGTAGAAATAGATAATAGAAACGCTCTTAGTGTTTACAAAAATGCAGAATTTACACCTATACAACAAGTAGATTTTTTCATAAAGAAATAAAAGCAAATTTAGATATGGAGAGTGTTATCGTGAAAGTAGTTTGCTTTGGAGATAGTATAACCGCAGGAACAGAAGGGCAACCAAAACCTATGTTAACATCCATGCTAGAAAAACAATTACCAAAACACCAATTCATCAATGCAGGTGTACCAGGAGATACAACTGTAAAAGCCGAAAAACGCTTAAAACAAGATGTATTAATTGAAAAGCCAGATTTGGTTGTCATCTTCTTTGGGGCAAATGATTCAGCAACGCATAAACTCGTACCAATAGAAGGTTATGAGGAAAATTTGCGAAGGTTTGTTAATGATATTGGAGCGGAAAAATCCATTCTCATTACACCTGCTCCAGTAGACGAATCGTTGCAACCACACCGCTTAAATGAACGGATTAAGTTGTATGGAAATTCAGTAAAGAACATTGCAAAAGATACAGGGAGTTCTATCATAGACTTTTTTGCAGAACTTTTTGAACGTGAAAATTATAAAGAACTCCTTGTTGGAACAAACAACGATGGATTACATTTTGGTGTATCAGGGTATTCTATTTTATCTAAACTAATTGCAAATGAAATTAAGGCAATTGAAGAAAGAAAATAAGGAATCAATTTTCCACAAAAGTAATCATATTTTTAGATTATCCTTTTACGGAACTCATATTTTGTAAAAGTGAACATATTTATTTAGATATAACGTACTTTTAGGAGGGAATATTCATGAGACTACCTGCATTGCAAAAAGTAGAAAGTTCACATAAGAATCTTTTTAGCCAAATCCTCTCTAAAATCGTGGGGCGTAATTTAAATAAACCAGAAAATCGAAAAAAACGTTATGACCCATTACATCGTCGAAATTAAAGGTGATATTCGCCTGTACTAAAAAAGCCGAAGACCTGTTAGTAATTTTCTACAGGACTATCGGCTTTTCTTTTTATGAACCATAATAAAAAAGAATATATTTTCTCTCAAAACAAGTGGAGTTGGCATATCGATTTGATTTATGTAGACTTATTCATCCTACAATAATAAATCTTCCTTTTTAGGTGCAACTAAATGTAATTCATGCATGGCACGAGTTAGGGCAACATATAAGAGCTTGCGGTCAATTGGTGTATCACGGAAAGGATGATCGATGGCAGCGATAATTACGGCATCAAACTCAAGGCCTTTCGCCAAATGACTAGGTACAATAAGCAAAGCCTCTTGATCAATTTCAGAAGTCTCTGATAGAGTTTGCACTTTTACTTTCGTTTTTTGTAATTGCTTCGCAGCTTTTTTCGCTTCTTCGGTTGTTTTGCAAATTAGCGCGATGGAATGATGACCCTTATCCCGAATTTGTTCATAAATTTCCGCAATTTCGATAGCATCAAAAGTAGCCATTTCATGAAATATTGGCTCAGCACCATGACGAACGACCGGTTCAACTAAAGGTAAATCTTCATCCATTTTCTCTAAAATTTGATTGGCCACTGCCATAATTTCGATTGTGGTACGATAACTCTTTTGCAACGTTTTGTAGCTAGCTCGAGGGAACAGTTCACGAACAGGAGCCCAATCAGTTAAAGAGCGATAGCTGTGAATACCTTGTGCAAGGTCACCAACCATAGTGAACATATCTGTTTCGAGTCCCTCTTTTAAAGCGGCAAGTTGAAATAAACTGTAATCTTGTACTTCATCTATAAAGACAACCTTCATCTTCCAGTCATCTTTGATCCCTTTGATTTTAGCTTGTAAATAAAAGATTGCAGCTAAATCTTCTAAAGCCCAAGTCTCTTTTCTGTGTGCTTCGAAAAATCGGTCATGTTCTTCTTTTGTCCAATTAGGAGCAAACTCTTCTTGTAGTACTCGATTGGTTAAAAACTCCCGGTAAAGCGGTTTAATCTTATATTTTTCAAAGCGTTTCATATAACGTGTGACAACGTTTTTTGCTTCTTTTTCGACGGCTGGAATTCGTTCATCACGCTCATCTATCCATTTTGTGACTACTTCTTTTCGCTTCGAATCATCACGGATACCAAACAATGCTTTGTCTAATACGGCATCATATCGTTTTTTGAGAGTGTATAGAAGCTGTTTCTTTTTTTGACGAACATGATTTTGCATGACTGCGCGGACCTTAGCGATTCTCTTTTCTAAAGGTAGATAATTATAATCTTCTAAAAAGAGCCTGCGTATATGGGAAGCTTTTAATATTCGATATTTTTCAATATAGACGTCTTCGAATTGATCTGCGATTTGATTTTCAATTTTTTTGACGTAACGAGACATTATGTCACGGTACTCTAAAGTTCCTTTCATTTTGGAAACCCATAGTGCGGTATCATCCGTACTTTCTTGTTGAACTATTTTTTCAAGTTGTTCATCTGGATTTTGCAATTTTAACTTGATACTTGTAGCATTTTGTACATATTCCGCATAGGTTGTTTGACATATGTGTCCAACACCGAGCTCTGGAAGAACATCCGCGATGTAATCGATGAATAATTTGTTCGGAGCTAAAATCATTAAATCTTGTGCGCGAAAATGTTCGCCCATAGTATATAAGAAATAAGAGATTCGGTGAAGGGCGATAGTCGTTTTTCCACTACCTGCAGCACCTTGCACGAGAATGGGTTGTTTTAAGTGCGCGCGGATGACTTCATTTTGCTCAGCTTGGATGGTTGAGACAATTTCAGTCAAGCGAACGTCAGCTTTTCCAGCCAAAGCATCTTGCAAAAGTTCATCATTTGTTGTGAGATCAATATCGCGAACTTCGAGTAACCGACCTTTTTCAATTTTATATTGTCTTTTAGAAAAGAGGTGCCCCTTAGATTCCTCGCCGTTTACTTCATATGTTAAGTCTCCAAGTCTGCCATCATAGTAGACATTTGCAACGGGTGAACGCCAATCAACGATGATTGGTTCTTGTGTTTCACGGTCAAATAGAGAGGTTTTTCCAATATATAATTTTTCTGCAGGTTCGTTTTCCTTCTGGAAATGGATGCGTGCAAAATACGGCTTTTGGCGAATGGCCTCTAATCCTTCACGTTGGTTTTTCGCCATATCAAAGAATCGAGCATTTGTTAGGATATTTTGATAGCTCAAACTAGAATCTAAATAATCTAAATCAGCCATGGCTGTACGAATATTTTCTTGAGCAGTTTGCACATCACGTTTTGATTCATCTAACAATTTTTGCATATAATATTTTGTGTATGCTAAATGTTGTTCTTCTTCCTTAAAATCAGGATGTTGTGTCAAGAAATCGACCTCCTATCTTTCATAGGGTGATTAACTATTACTATACTCTTTTTACTATTGTATATGAAGTTTTGCGTTATTTGAAAGGAACTGTGGTATAGAATAGAGAGCATAGAGAAATTGTATTGTTGGAGGAATGGAACAAATGGACATATTTGCACATCGAGGGGCATCAGGCAATTTTCCAGAAAATACATTAGCCTCATTTAAAGAAACAGCAAAATTACCTATATATGGAATTGAATTGGATGTTCAGCGTACTAAAGACGGTGTATTAGTGATAAACCATGACGAAAAAATCGATCGAACATCAAATGGCAAAGGCTATATCCGAGATATGACGTTTGAAGAAATTCGTTCCTACGACTTTGGAAGTTGGAAAGGGAAGCAGTTTACAGGAGAGAAAATTCCAACTCTTGATGAAGTGCTCGATTTATTTAGAGCAACTCACCATATGATTAATATCGAATTGAAAACAGACGTATTTGAATATCCGTGTTTAGAAGATGATGTGATAGAAACAGTGAAATCTCACGACATGATGGAACGTGTATTATTCTCATCATTTGATCATGAAATCGTAGAAAGAGTGATTGAAAAGGCGCCAAACAATGACGTAGGTGCCCTTTTTATGAAAATTTTAATAAACCTCGATGAGTACGGAAAGATGATTGGCACAAATGCCCTTCATGTGTCCTTAGTTGCAGCAAAGCGACAAGCCGTGAAAAAAGCAATTGAAGCGGGCAATCGCCTAAGAGTTTACACAGTCAACTCAACAGAGGACTACGATGAAATGGAAGAACTTGGGGTAAATGGAGTTTTCACAGACTACCCAGAAAAACTATATCGTCATGCCTATCATAAAAAGTATGGTGATTAGCGAAAAGATAAAAAGAATTGAATCCATCATTAGAAAGGGCTGTTCCAAAGTATATGTTTATACTTTGGAACAGCCACTTTCTTTTTTATTACCATTTTGCAATATGTTCTTCCACCGTTCCAAGCAATTGTTGAATAGGCAGCATGCGACCGTTTTGCAAACGAATACGACCGTTGTAGTAACCAACCATTTGATGAGTGGAAGACTTCATTAGTTTTATATCTGTTTTTGCTTCACGTTCAAAAAATGGTGTAAAAGTAAGACGGACATCATCTGTAAATTTCGTGGTAATCTGCCAAGGCTGCATATAATTTTTGCTATTATATTGGAATATAACATCTTCATGGATTTTTTGCATACGCCCGTCAATGAAGATAGCATTCTCGGTCATACCTGTTCCATCTGTCCACTTTCCACCAAAGTTTAAAGCAATACGCTTATGATTGCCGCATCGTTGCGAAGCCATGCCAAAGTTCCAAGTAGCTTCTCGTGGCCAAACACCTCGGCCGTAGTCAAGTACTGCAAAACAATCTTCTTCGTAAAAGTTATATCGTTTATCTCCAATCTTTACATAGCCGCTTGTTGGGAGTGAATGATGTTTTGCGGTGAACTGAAAGGTTTGACGATTCCAAGGGATGACAACGTTGAGCGAGTCATCCTCTTCCGGATGTAGGATTGTTAAGTCTGCATGTAAAAGGTCTCCATCAAAATCAGGAATTGTTACAGTCATTTGTGTTTCACCTTGACCATACAATAATTGTATTTTGAGGTCATTAGTATTGAATGACACGGTATCTAAAACCTCTTCTGGCATTTTCAATTTGTAACCAAGAGGAATAGTGACAGTTTTCTCAAAATAGCGTTGCGTTTCATATTCGAGAAAATAGACATAGCAAATTGCTGCGTAGTCTAGATGGCTTATGGTTGCAGAGAACATAATGTCGTCCCCGAAGATACACCAAGAGTTCCACTTTTTCTTACGCATCATATGCCCTTTTAAATTACTTATTATGATGGGCTTTCTTGAAAACCCTATAGCGGCAGGATTCAAGTTGCCTTTTCTATCACAGAGTAATGTCGCGTCAACAATCTCTTTTTCAGCGTGCTGTGTCAATTCGAACATCCTTTCAAACCATAAATTAGGAGATAGTAAATTATGTTGCTTTCATTGTATCAAAAAATATGTGAAATTGGTCACTCCTATTAGGAAAGTTGTAAATGTAATTAATTTGTCATATCAAATCCAAAATCAGTATCAATTGGCATTGATCTTACATACAGTAAAATAGGAGGTTATGGACTATGTATAATAGGCTAAAAGCAGTTGAATATGCAAATCGTTGGTGGAATAATTTCAATCCTGCTTTTCCAAAATTCGATGATGATTGCACGAATTTTATCTCACAATGTTTGTTAGCAGGTGGTGCGCCGATGACAGGAGCTCCAAACAGAGTGAAAGGTTGGTGGATGAAGGGAGGGACTTGGAGCTACAGCTGGACGACTTCAAACTCACTTCGTTGGTATTTAGAAACTTCGAAAAAGGGATTAAGAGGAATAAGAGTAAATAGTGTAGAAGAATTACAGCTGGGAGATTTAATTTTTATAGATTTTGATGGGGATGGTAAGATTAACCATACTTTAATGATTACAAGTATTATAAAAGGTGTTCCTTATGTCAATGCACATACAACAAACAGTTATCATCGTCTATGGACATACGAAGATTCAAGTGCATATACGCCAAATATAAAGTACTACTTCTTTAAAATTGAAGTCACTCCGTAGTTGCAGTTCTTTTAACTTTTAAACTGACTGTGGTAATGTGAAGAGGGTAATATACATACAAGTATATCCATCGTAAATTGTGTACGAATTATAGGAGTGATAATGTTGAACGAACAATCTTTAACGGTGAAAGAAGCAATACGTAGTCGTCGATCTATTAAATTATTTAACGGGCAACCTGTGAATCGCGAAGATTTAATGGAAATTATTAATGATGCTGTGTGGGCACCAAATCATGGTAATCGTCAACCTTGGCGTATTGTTCTAGCTGCTGGGACTGAATTAGACTCATTAATAGAGCTGATTCGTGAGTATGCAGTGCCTGATTGGAAAGAAATTTCTTCTGATGCACTAGTAAAGAAAATGTTGAAATTCTCTACACCGGGTGCTTATGCATTTATCATTGTACCTCAAGACGTTCGCCAAAAAGAACGTTACGAAGACTTTGCAGCTGCTAGTAGCTTCATTCAAAATATGCAATTATTAGCATGGGACAAAGGAATCGGAGCTTGTTGGAAAACACCAAACTGGATAGACAATCCAAAATTCCGCGAAGCATTAGGTGTAAAACCAGAAGAACGCATCATCAGTATGCTTCAATTTGGCTACTATGACGCTGTTCCAAAAGAAAAGCCACGCAAATCAGCTGAAGAAATTGTTACGATTTTTGGTGAGTAAATAAAAGCTGAAGCGATTTGCTTCAAGGAAGATAGCCTAAAAACGCCACATCGTGTGGCAACGGCTATCGGGTACACATCCTGTGCACCCTCGAGGGGCTAGCCGCTGAAGCTGGATAAAAATTAAAGCTGAAGCGATCTGCTTCAAGAAAGAAAAAGTAAAGCCAGCATTCCAAATTTAGAATGCTGGCTTTTTTGTAATTGTTTATTTTGATAATTTTTCGATTTCATAGTAATAATCACTAATCACGCGAAGACCTTTATCAAAGTTTTCTAAGTGGAAATGTTCATTTGGAGCATGGAAGTTTTCAGTTGATAAGGCAAAGCCCATCATGATAACAGGTGCACCTAAAATTTCATCGAACGTTGAAACGATTGGAATAGATCCACCAGCACGGATATAAGCTGTTTTCGCATCATATTGTGTTTCATATGAACGGCCTGCAGCTTGAATATATGGGTGATCAAGTGGTGTGATAAATGGTTTTCCTTTATCAAAGTCAGTGACTGTAATGTCAACACCAGCTGGTTTATGCTTTTCTATATGTGCACGTAATTGCGCTACAATTTCATCTGGATCTTGGTCTGGGACTAAACGACAAGTGATTTTAGCACCAGCAGTTGCAGGAAGTACTGTTTTAATACCTTCTCCAGAGAATCCACCAAATACACCGTTTACTTCTAAAGTTGGTCGAGCCCATGTACGTTCAAGGTAAGTGTAACCTTTCTCACCGTATAGTTCTTTAACACCAGCTTCTTCTTTAATGCCTTCTTCATCAAAGTCTAAAGCTTCATATGCGGCTTTTTCCTCAGCTGTAATAGGACGAACTTTATCGTAAAAACCATCTACTGCGATTGTGCCATGTTCATCATGGAAAGAAGAAAGAATATCTGCTAATGCATGAATTGGATTTTGAATGCCACCACCATAAATTCCTGAGTGAAGATCACCTTTTGCAGCACGAACATCGACTTGCACGCCTGTTAATCCGCGTAATGCATAACATACAGCAGGGCGGCCTGGAGCATAAAGACTAGTGTCAGAGATTAACACTAAATCTGTAGCTAATTCATCTTTGTGTGCTTCTACAAAAGCGGGTAGATTAACACTACCAATTTCTTCTTCGCCTTCAATTAGGAATTTAACATTTACAGGTAGTTCACCGTTTTCTTTCATAAAAGCTTCGATTACCTTTACATGCATAAATACTTGGCCTTTATCATCACTTGAACCACGAGCATATAAAATATTGTCTCGAATTTCAGGTTTAAATGGTTCACTATCCCATAACTCTAAAGGATCTACTGGTTGGACATCATAGTGACCGTATACAAGAACAGTAGGCTTGCCTTCAGCATGTAACCAATCTGCAGTCACCACTGGATGACCTGCTGTTTCATTAACTTTGATATTTTCTAGTCCTGCGTTTTTCATCGATTCGCCTAGGAAAGCAGCAGCTTTTTTCATATCTTCTTTATGTTCAGACAAAGAACTGATACTTGCGATGGACAAAAATTGCTTCATTTCTTCAAGGTGATTTTCGCGATTTGTAGTAAAGTAAGTATTTAATACTTCTAATTGACTCAACTTTATCCCTCTTTTCAATATTTCAATAACAGAACGATTATACCATAGCAGTCATTTTATAGAGAAAGGACAGCTTTCTAAAATGTGGTATTCACTAAATTATGGTATATTATGTAGTATAAATGATGCACGGAATATGAACGCTTTTTTGGGGAGGAATTTAGTTGGAATTTTTTTGGCTTGCCATCTGTTTGTTCATCTCCTTTTTCTTTTCTGGAAGTGAGACAGCATTAACAGCTATCAATAAGATGAAGGTCCAGCTACGGGCAAATCAAGGGGATCGTATGTCTCAAAAATTGAACTTATTAATAGAGCAGCCCGACCGCATGATTACAACGATTTTAATTATTAATAACACAGTCAATATTTTGATGCCTACTTTATTGACAATAATTGCAATTAGATATAACTGGCAATTATCAATTGCTACGACCGTCTTGACGATTATTGTAATTGTTTTTGCAGAGGTATTACCAAAAACGATTGCTGTAACATTTGCGGATCGATTAGCATATATTGTTGCACCAATTATTGCTTTGTTTGTGAAAATTCTAAGCCCGATTACTTGGATTTTACAAAGCTTTACGAATATGTTTATTCGGATTATTTCCAATGGAACAGTAACAGAGGCAACTTTAACGAAGGAAGAGTTTCGTAGTATGGTCGATGTTGCTTCAATAGAGGGGGCATTTGACGAAATAGAATCGGTACGTTTAAAAGAAGTGTTGGATTTTCCTGATAAGGATGTGTCAGACGTTTTAGGAACGCATCGAACAGATGTTGTTGGGTTACCAGTTGATGCTACATATGAGGAAGTACGAGATACAATACTTGAGTACTCATTTACACGTTACCCTGTTTATGAAGAAAGCTTGGATACGATTGTTGGGATGTTTTATTCTAAGAAATTCGTTGAATGGTCATTAGATCCAACAAAGAAGTTGGTAGACTTTATGGATCCTGATCCACTTTATGTTGTCTCTACAGTTAGCATTGAAAAAGTGTTTACATTAATGCTTACTCAAAAGAAACATTTAGCGATTGTACTAGACGAATACGGTGGAACACTGGGCATTGTTTCGCATGAAGATTTAATTGAGGAAATGATTGGGCTTGAAATTGAAGATGAATCGGATGAAGAAGAAGAGTCATTAATCTATGAGCTAACTGAAGATACATTAGTCTGTCATGGTCGTTTAGAAATCGAAGAGGCAAATCGTAAATTTACTGTTGAAATCCCTCAAGACCATGAAACTGTAGGTGGATTTGTGTTGGAACTGAGCTTGCATATTCCTGAACCAGGCGAATCATTCGATTTTGAAAATCTTCATATTGTAGTAAACGAAGTAGATGATAGTCGAATCACAAAATTAACAATTACCAAGAAGCAGCTTGAACAAGAATCAGATGAATAAGAAAACAAAAGAAGGCTTAGTAGAAATTGCTACTAGGTCTTTTTTTGTGCATAGGGAAGCGCGAAGTCTAATATGTATGGATATATAATACTCTAATTATTTAGGATGACACTGTAAAAGTGATTATAGAAAAATTTGTATCAGTACCACAAATGCTATTGAAGTGGAATCGGCGAAGACTCCCGCAGGAAAGCGTAGCCGACTCCAAAAACCCAATTAGAATTAAAATAGTTTCTCAGTGCCTTAAAGTGTGGCAAAGGAGAATGCTCAAACTCTAGGCTTCATGGAAAGCACCAACGGACTAGAACCGCAAAGAATATTCGTGCTTTTTAGAGATTGAATGATAGGACGAATTATTACATCAAAAGTATCCCAACCTTACACGAATGTAATGTAATTGAAAGTTAATCCGATAGAGTGAAATATATATTTTTGCGAAAATAGGTTTATCAAAGCAAGACGATAACCGGAGGATTTAAAAATGAAAACTACAATTGAAAATGTTTATGAAGAATTTAATCGTTATATATATCACTTATGTTTAAAATTAACTCGTAACAAATCTGAAGCTGAGGATCTAATGCAAGAAGTTTGGGTAAAAGTTGTTCGCTATGAATCTTATGTTGCTGAAGTAGAACATGTAAAAGCTTGGTTAACAACAATCTGTATGAATACATTCCGCGACCGCTATCGCAAAAATGTTCGTCGTAGTAAGTACATGATGAGTCAACCTGAAGCTTTAGACGTTCCAGTATTAGATTTGGTTCCCAACAATGAGCCATCTACTGAAGCGGTAGTAGAGCAAGAAGCCGTTTCTAAAATTGTGCAAGAGAAAATTAACCAATTAGACAGCATTTACCGTAATACTCTTTTATACTTTTATGTAAATCAATATTCTTTAGTAGAGATTGCAGAATTAATGAAAGTATCAATCGGTACCGTAAAATCACGTCTTTTCCGTGCAAAACAACGTTTAAAAGACATCATGATGTCTGATGTAACGTCAGCAGAGGTAGTTTTACCGGCTTAGTATGAACTACAGTCTTAAAATAGCAAAAGATAAAAAAACAAAACTCGAAACTCTTAATCATTTTGAAGAGTGACGAGTTTTTTTTATGGGAATTTAAATTTTTTAGCCTAATAGACATTTCGAGAAGATGTTACGTAAAGAATGAATCTCTTCTTCTGTCAGCATACCGAACATTCGATCAACGATATTCATAATATGTTCATGGGCAGTTTCTAAAAGCGATTGACCAGCATCAGTAATCTCTAGCTGAGAGGCACGGCGATCAGTTGCATTTTTGGTTTTTGTAATGTAGCCGGCCTTAATCAACTTTGTAGTGAGTACAGTCACACCACCTGTAGTAACGTGAAGTCTTTCTGCTAGAGAAGAAGGCCGCATGGGACCTTCTGTTTCAAGCAAATCGAGTATGAAGATATGTGTTTTGGACAATCCCATAGTATTGTGGCTATTCCATTCATTTGCCCATTTTCTTTCCACAGAAGATACAATTTCAAAAAGGGAAGTAATGCTTTCTCTTCTTGTTTCATTCATAATTTTCAACTCCAAAATGTACTATTAACATTCAAGCGACAAGCGTTGCATTTCATATAATTCATATTCACGAACCTTACGAGGTACAAAACGACGAATATCCATTTCATTGTAGCCAACTTGTAGGCGCTTATCATCTAAAAGAATTGGACTACGTAACATTTTAGGGTGGTCTTTTATAATTTCATAAAGTTCTTGGATTGATAATTGTTCAATATCGCAACCTAAGTTTTTGAAGTCCTTTGAGTTTTTAGAAATGATTTCATCTGTGCCATCTTCCGTCATGCTTAAAATACGCTTAAATTCAGGAAGTGTTAATGTTTCAGAAGTGATTCTTTTTTCTTTATAAGTAATATTATTATCTTTAAGCCATTGTAAAGCCTTTTTAGAAGAGGTACAGCTTGTTTGAGTGTAAATTGTAACAGTCATATAGATTCCTACTTTCCGTAATTTCATTATATTTATATCTTATCAGTAAGATATTTATAAGTCAATGTAGATTTATGAAAAAATGAGTCAAATTTGTGGATAAATGAGCATATCCTTAAATTTATCAACCCTATAGATTGCAGGTAAATGAAAAAATCACTGTATCAAAATGGATGCAGCGATTTGTTGTAGGATTAGTGAATATCTTTTTTCTTAAAGTTTCCCCCTTGAATTTCGGTCATATTACTAAATGCCAGGAATGCAGTGGAATCAACGTCTTCCACGATACTTTTAAGCTTTGCCTCTTCAAGTCGGTTAATAACACAGAAAATGACTTGTTTTTCATCTTTGGTATAGCCACCCTTACCATTGAGATATGTAATACCTCTTCCTAAACGGTCCATAATAGCTGAGCCAATTTCATCTGCTTGATCACTAATAATCCAAATAGATTTTGTTTGGTTGAAACCTTCTGATACTAAATCAATTGTTTTAAAAGCGATAAAATAAGCGATTAACGAATACATAGCACGGTCTAAACCAAATACAAAACTTGCACTCCCTAAAATAAATAGATTCATGAACAAAATAATTTGTCCAACAGAAAACGGAAGCTTTTTATTGAATAAAATGGCTAATGTTTCACTACCATCCAAGCATCCACCTGCACGAATCGCAATCCCTACACCAAAACCAAGCATAATTCCTCCAAGCACAGTTGCTAAAAGTGTATCATTTGTGAATGCGCTTCCATGTGGGAAGAAAGAAGTTGTTATTGATAAAATGACAATCCCATATGCTACTGAAATAGCAAAACTTTTACCAATTTGTTTATACCCTAAATATAGAAAAGGTAAGTTAAATAAGAAGAGGAAAATACCAAGTGATATACCCGTTATATGGGATGCCATCATGGCAATACCGGTAACACCACCGTCAATTAAATGATTGGGGATTAGCACCTTTTCAAGGCCAATTGCCATGATTAAAGCGCCTAGAGTAATTAAAGCAAAACGAATGAAGATTCTTTTATGTCTTGCTTTTCGTTTCGTTATACTGTCCGAACTGTCACTATTGCTCATATAAAACACCATCCTTACACCTTTTGTACCATGTTAATTATACGACTTCAAGCGATAGGTAATAGATGATGCAAAAGTGGAAAAAAGAGTTGAAGTATTCGGATATAAGAGTGGATTCTGAAATACGGGTAATTTTTGTATAAAATGGTATAATTGTTAGTGGTAACTAGTCGGGTGGGAGGTTGCCTTCATATTCCCTTGTTTTCGTAAATTGCGAGAGGGGGGAGGTGACCAAATGGAAATTCTAACGAGCGTATTAGTGGAAGCGGTTAAAGTGATTGTCAGTCAGACGATTATTTTATTATTTAAAGTAATTTCCACTAAAAAACGTAAAAAGAAGACCACCCGCCTTGCAACCAACAAAACCGGGAAGTCTTCTAGCAACAAATAAAGAAGCAACTGACCACGTTGGGTAGTTACCAGGCGAGATGTTACCGCATCTCGTCTCACTTATATATGTTTCATTATAACATAATTATACATATTATAAAAAACAAGAGCCTTTATTTGGTAGTGCAAAAAATCATTTTAGGAAAAATAAATGAAAAGGAATGGTACATTGAAGAGAAATGAGTTTACTACGATTAAATACACATTTTATATAATAACGTTAATTTCTTTTATTTATATTGTGTATCTCTTAATGTTTTCATCCTATGTATCAGAATATCTTCTTGCTAGAGCAGTACCTTGTGCTATTCTATTTTTCGCATCTTCAATTTGTAGCTGTATATTATTAGTGAATGAAAAAATAAACCACCTGAAAAAGAGTGTAGCAAAAAAACATCCCTAAACGGGATGTTTTTTGCTACAAATGAAAATTGAATTTTGATTTAGATGTCAAAAAGCTTTTATTATTGATGCCCTTGAGAGAACCATTCTGCTACATTCCAAACTTTTGTAACAAGGCCATCATAAAATTCGGGTTCGTGGCTGACTAATACGATTGTACCTTTGTATTCTTTCATCGCACGTTTTAATTCGTCTTTTGCATCGATGTCTAAATGGTTTGTAGGTTCATCGAAAAGCATCCAGTTACTTTCTTCCATCATTAATTTACATAAACGTACTTTTGCTTGTTCTCCACCACTTAGCTGATTTAGAGGGCGAGAGATATGTTCATTCTTTAATCCGGTTTTGGCAAGTAAGGCACGAACAGTTGCTTGCTCTAGTGAAGGGAATGCATTCCATACATCCTCGATCGGTGTAATATTACCTGCTTTGACTTCTTGTTCGAAATAAGAGGGGAATAAGAAATCTCCACGTTCTACTTTACCGCCTAGTGCAGGGATTTTGCCCAACATGGTTTTTAATAATGTAGATTTACCAACGCCGTTCATCCCAACAAGTGCAACTTTTTCCCCACGTTCAATTTGGAAAGTAAGTGGTGGAAGCAATGGTTTGTCCTTGTCATAACCAATTAGTAAGTTTTCAGCTTCCACTACAAAGCGACTTGAACTACGTGATTCTTTGAATGAGAATTGTGGTTTTGCAGCTGTTTCAGGACGGTCAATACGTTCCATACGATCCAATTGCTTTTGCCGAGATTTTGCACGACCGGTTGTAGAGAAGCGTGCTTTGTTCTTAGCGATAAATGTTTCTTGTTTTTTTATAAAATCCTGTTGCTTTTCATAGGCATCAATATGTTGGCGCTTATTAATTTCTGCAAGTTCAAGGAATTTCTCATAAGTTGCAGTATAACGTGTTAGTTTTGAAAATTCTAAGTGGAATATAACATCTACTACACCATTCATAAATTCAGTATCATGTGAGATTAAAAGAAAAGCGTGTGGATAATCTTTTAAATAAGTGCTTAACCAATTAATATGTTCTTCATCTAAATAGTTAGTTGGTTCGTCTAATAGCAAAACTTTTGGCTTTTCTAAAAGAAGTTTTGCTAATAATAATTTTGTTCGTTGACCACCAGAAAGGGCAGTA
Organism: Rummeliibacillus sp. JY-2-4R; assembly: GCF_053847205.1. Classification (NCBI taxonomy): domain Bacteria; kingdom Bacillati; phylum Bacillota; class Bacilli; order Caryophanales; family Caryophanaceae; genus Rummeliibacillus; species Rummeliibacillus sp. JY-2-4R. The sequence goes on from NZ_CM132623.1 coordinate 299,702, forward strand.
ACGTCACGGTCTAAACCAATCGCATCAAGACCTAGACCACGTGCAACTTCTTCGATTTTCATATCTAATGTATAGAAGTCACCAGCATCTAAGGCATCTTGTATAGCTGCCATTTGTTCTAATAGGACCTCTAATTCTTCAGGTGTAGCATCCGCCATCTTTGTTGTGATTTCGTTTAATTCTTCTTCTTTTTTGTAAAGAGGTAAGAAAGCATCGCGTAATGTATCGCGCATAGTTCTACCTGGTGTTAATACAGCATGTTGATCTAAATAGCCATAGTGTGTGCCGGGAAGCCATTCAACACGGCCTTCATCATGGATTAACTCGCCTGTTAGAATATGCATTAATGTTGATTTACCAACGCCATTTGCGCCTACAAGACCAACATGTTCGCCTTCTACAATTCTAAAAGATACATCTTTAAAAAGGGTACGATCGCCAAAACTATGGCCTAATTTTTCAACGGTTAATATCATTTGTTTTATAGTCCTCCGTATCCATGCACTGATTAGAGCATGGGTAGTGTGATTTTTGGTATGTTGGTGAGTGTTTCTTAGTTAAAGGTTTTCAAAAATATATTCTTATTATTGGTAGTAAAGCTCCATAATAAGTTTAAAGGGGAGACCCTAAGTTGAAGTTTAAAATTAATTCACAGCAAAAAGCGCCTTATCAACAGGCGCTTTAGTCTTTAAAAGACTCTAATTGTTTATTTAGTTCAGCAAGTTGTTTTTCCATATCTGAAAGACGTTGTTCTGCTTTTTCAATTAGTTCTGGATAGCCAGTAGATTCTAGCTTTTCAATATCACCTTGTTGGCGAATATAGTCACTTTTAAGTTCTGCTATTTGATATCGTAATTCGTCTTTTGTTGGCATGTTGAAACTCCTTATTCATTAGGGCATTTTGTTCTGTCTTTTTTGTTATTGTATCATATCACTGGTTTTCTTGGCTTGTTCTTCTACTAAAAATGCTGCAGATTTTGAATGGCTTGTAAAGAAGCTTTTTAATAGTGATTGAATATATTGGTTATTTCTGTTTAAATCAATACTCAATTGCTTACGCACAGCGTGTTCGACTCTCGCTTCGTGTAAAAGAAACTCCATAACAGCATTTTGTAATAGGGACTGTTTTAGCTTTTTTCCCAATCCAAGATTGATGAATCCGTTTGCTTCAGAAGGGAAAATATGTTGCATTTCAATTTCATCATAGCAAACAACGATACATGGAATGCCAATGGTTGCAACTTTATAAGGAGTATATTTTGCGCCACAAATTACAATATCTGCCTCACCTAATAACTCATAGAGGGCATTGTCTTTTTGTATAATTTTAATGTTTTTTCGACTAAGAGCCATAAGTTTTAGTTCATCTACATCATGTTCATAACTGGATTGTACGATAACTGAAATTTTAATTGGGATTTGTAATTGTAATAAATGGCGTAAAATACGGTAACTTGTATTATCCGGATCCGTACCCTCAATCGATACAACGATGTGCGGCTTATCAGATGAAGTATCTGTTTTTTTTTGAATAGCTTGTAATTGTTTCGGTACGACATAAGAAGAAGGTCCGATTAAATAATGTGGCAATAGTTTTTCACGTTTTTCTTGATACAACGTGTGGAATACACAATCTGCAGCTGATCCGCCTTCTCCGAAATCATCAAAATGGATAATGGTAGGGATAAAAGTTTTTAAATGGTCGATTAAAGGTAATTCTGTACTACCTGCATCATGGATGAGTAAACTTGGTGATAATTTGGTAAGCTCTGAAATTAATTGCTTGTCATTTTTATAGACAGTAGGATTGAAACCCTTATTAATTAAATATTCAACTGCTCGATCGTCTTCTTTAACCAAAATTTGAGTATGTTGTCGATCGAACATGGCAGAAAGAGTAACGATTCTTTCAATTGGGTATAAATTATGGCAAGGAGTCACTGCTCCAATAAAAACGGTCTTTTTGGTTGTTTCCTCAGTTCGTTGAAATTTCATCATACATCTCCATCCTTTCCCCTGCTCTTTTCAATTTATGGGATGAAGCGGTGTAATATGTATAAAATTAAAGATTATGAGTTTACTTTGTTCAGGAGAATCCTAGGTTGTTTACTCTTTCCGTCAAAAGACTGAATTGTTGTGAATTGAAGTATTGCACCTTCTGAAAGCTATTTGCATTTGTTACAATAACTTTAGGAATTTTGAATTGGAGGTAACACCTAATGAAAATCTTACTTGTTGACGGCACCATTATTGGACGAAAAACAGGTGCTATTTTAGAGCAAGTTGAACAATATATAAAAGAATTTGATGACAGTTTAGAAATTTCTCAGCTCCATCTTGGTGATTTTGATCACCAATTTGTAGATGGTCGTCCATTTGATCAATACAACGATGATATGAAAAAGTTAATAAAAACATTAGAAGAAGCGGATGGCTATATTTTCGCAACTCCTATTTTCCAAGGTTCAATTCCAGGTGTTCTTAAGAATACGTTTGATTTTCTTAATCCAAAAGCCTTGAGATATAAACCAGTGTCAATCGTAGCGAATGGTGGTACATACCAACACCATTTAGTAGTAGAAAATCAACTAAAACCTATCCTTGATTATTTTCGTGCATTAGTGACGCCAAACTATGTCTATACACATGCTAGCCATTTTGATAAAGACAATAAAATTATCGATGAAAATATACATGATCGTCTTCGTGAAATGGCACGTGTCTTCGTAAAATATTGCGAACTCAGCCAAGATTTACCTAAGGAAACAATTGATCAACATTAATTCAAGTGAAAAAGCTGCTCAATTTTTTGAGCAGCCTTTTTGTTTCTTCAGGTAAAATTCATGCACTAGGAGATATAGGTCTATTTTCAAAAAATTCGATATATGTTATAATTCAAATAATTAAATTGAATCGGAGGTGAAAAGAATGAAAAATTCAGCTATGAAGACAGGTGTAAATTTAGATACAGCTATGTATTTTGCACGTGTCATTACTTTTGATTTTGCTAATAACGGGATAAGTATGTCCTTTTTTCAATGCAAATCAAATAAAAAACACGTAGCTGATTAACCATTCTTTTCACAAGTTTAGACTTGTAAAGACTGCTCGTTAATGAGCAGTCTTTTTCTTTTTGCTTTTATGGATTTTCGCTACGTAAATGGAGTGGATCAAATGTATATAAAAGCTGAAAACATCACCAAATCATTTGGTGGTCATCTAGTATTTGAAAATTTAACAGTTGACATAAAAGCGTCGGATCATGTAGCTATTGTTGGAAATAATGGCTGCGGTAAAACAACATTATTACAACTATTAGCTGGTGTTGAAACACTTGATGAAGGAAGAATTATTAAAAAGAAAGATAGTACCATTGGCTATTTACATCAAATTCCCTTTTATCCTAACTTCACAGTCAAAGAGGTTCTAATGGAGGCGTTCTCCAATTTATTGACTATTCAGCAGAAAATGGCTGAACTTGAGCTACAAATGTCTATCGAAGAAAACTTAGAAAAAATATTATCGGAATATGGTCGATTACAAGAGCAATTTATGCAACTTGATGGGTATGAAATTGATTCAAAAATGGCAAGTGTTGCAAATGGCTTAGGTATTCAAACATTACTTGATCAATTATTTATTGATTTAAGTGGTGGTGAGAAAACAAAAGTTATGTTAGGTCAAATATTGCTAAAAAATCCTTCTATTTTATTGCTAGATGAACCGACTAATCACTTGGATTTACATGCAATTGAGTGGTTGGAAGAGTATGTAAGTACTTTTTCTGGAACTGTTATTGTTGTCTCACATGACCGACAATTTATGAATAATGTCGTTCAAAAAGTAATTGAACTAGAAGATGGAGAAGCATCTACTTTCCTTGGAAACTACGATGCATACGTCAAAGGCAAAGAAGAAAAGATTGAACAAGAGTTTGCTCAATATGAGGAACAACAAAAGAAGATAAAAAAAATGAAAGAAGCAATCAAACGTTTAAGACAGTGGGCAAATGAGGCCATTCCTCCTAATCCTGACTTGTTTAAAAAAGCTAAAAGTATGGAGAAAGCTTTAGAGCGAATTGAGCTAGTAAAGAGACCCAAAGTCGAAAAGAAAATGAATTTACAATTAGATGTGTCAGATCGTAGCGGTAAAGAAGTTATAACGATTGAAAACGTTACGAAATCATTTAAAACACCTTTATTTAATGAAGTAAACTTTTCTGTTTATTGGCAAGATCGTATTGCGATCGTTGGTGAAAATGGAACGGGAAAATCAACTTTGCTGAAAATGATGCTTGGTCATGATAAACCTGATGAAGGGCGATGCATAATCGGGAGCAATGTAAAAATTGGTTATCTTGCTCAACAATTTGAAACGGTGGACGATCAAATTCGGTTAATCGATGCTTTTCGTGAAAATATTTCAATGACAGAGGAGGAGGCAAGACATGTACTCGCAAAGTTTCTGTTTTATCGCTATGATGTTTTCAAAAAAGTAAAGAATTTAAGCGGTGGAGAGAAGATGCGATTACGCCTTGCACAGTTAATGCAACAAGATATTAATCTTCTCATATTAGACGAACCAACGAACCATCTAGATATTGAATCGAGAGAGGTTTTAGAAGAAAATCTTCAAAATTTTGCTGGAACAATAATTGCTGTAAGCCATGACCGCTATTTTCTGCAAAAAATATTTACTAAAATTGCGTGGATTGAGCAGCAAAAAGTAGTAATACATCAAGGCGATTACCTATGGGCGAAGGAAAAGCAAAAGGCAAATAGACAAAATTCGATAAAAGAAAAAGACGCAAAAATCACTAAGCATCCAAAGCAACATACTTTGGAAGAAGAAATAGAAAAAGTTGAAAGGAAAATGTTGAAGCTAAAGAATTCGGAACTAGAATATGACAAGCTACAAAAGAAATTAGATCAGTTAAATGAAGAGTGGTTAGCTGAGTCTTAATATTTTTCTATAAAATAGGAAAACAACCTAAGGTATCCGATAAAATGCCTTAGGTTGTTTTATGAATTTTTATTAATACGCAACATTTTTCTATACAATCCCTATTTCCGTTATAATAGTAGACATTGAGAGGAGCGGAATTATGTCAAAATCTTTAGTTTTAGCTGAAAAGCCATCTGTAGCACGTGACATTGCACGCGTATTAGGTTGCCAAAAGAAAGGAAACGGCTTTTTAGAAGGTACACAATATATCGTGACATGGGCACTTGGTCATTTAGTGACACATGCAGACCCAGAACAATACGATAATAAATATAAAGAATGGAAAATGGAGGATCTTCCGATTATTCCTGACCCATTTAAATTGGTTCCGATTCGTCAAACAACGAAGCAATTTAACGCAGTTAAGTCGCAACTAGCACGCCAAGATGTCAATCAAGTCATTATCGCAACAGATGCTGGGCGTGAAGGAGAGCTTGTAGCACGCTGGATTTTAGCAAAAGCGAAATGTCACAAGCCGATTAAACGTTTGTGGATATCTTCTGTCACAGACAAGGCGATTAAAGACGGATTTGCACATTTAAAGGATGGACGCGCTTATAACAATTTATATGAAGCGGCCGTTGCTCGTGCAGAAGCTGACTGGGTTGTAGGGATTAACGCCACGCGTGCCTTAACGGTAAAATACAATGCCCAGTTATCAACAGGTCGTGTACAAACACCAACTTTAGCGATGATTGCAGAACGTGAAGAGCAAATTAAGAGCTTTAAACCGAAAACCTATTATGGTCTTCAAGCTATTGCAAATGATGCAACATTTACATGGTCTGAAAAGGGGACAAATCAAACCCAATCGTTCAACAAAGAGAAAATAGAACAATTACTTAAAAAACTAGACAATGTACAAACGGCAACAGTACAAGATGTACAAACTGTTCCTAAAAAGACATTTGCCCCGACACTATTTGATTTAACTGAGCTACAAAAAGAAGCACATAAACGATGGGGATGGTCTGCAAAAGAAACGTTATCCACATTACAAAATTTATATGAGCATCATAAAATCGTGACTTATCCACGGACTGATTCCAAACACTTAACATCTGATATGGTCGATACGTTAGCAGATCGTATTAAAGCATCAGCAGTTGGGGATAACCGTGCAGCAGCCAATACACTTTTACGAAATAAACAAGTCAAACCGCAAAAAGGGGTTGTGGATAACGCACGGGTTTCAGATCACCATGCCATTATTCCAACAGAAGAGCCTGCGATTTTGCCAAATCTATCAGATAAAGAGAAAAGACTATACGACTTAATTGCCAAACGCTTCTTGGCTGTGTTCTTTGGACCTTACCAATACGACCAAACAACCGTCACGATTGAAGCAGGTGGAGAGATCTTTAAAGTAAAAGGAAACACAGTTCGTGATGAAGGTTGGAAGAAAGTTTATCACCAAGATGATGAGGAATCTGCAAGCAAGTCTTTACCTCCATTTAAAAAAGGCGAGTCCATTAAACTTCGCGCGATTGCCATCACTCATGGTGAAACAAAACCACCAGCTCGTTTCAATGAAGGGACACTTCTTGCAGCAATGGAGAACCCTACCCAATTTATGAGCGGGGAATCAAAAGAGCTCATCCAAACATTACATGAAACAGGTGGTATTGGTACGGTTGCAACTCGTGCAGATATTATTGAAAAACTATTTAAGTCATTTGTTATTGAGAAAAAGGGTAAAGACTTATACACAACATCAAAAGGTCGCCAACTACTAGATCTTGCTCCAGCAGATTTAAAGTCCCCTGCATTAACAGCGGAATGGGAAAAAGAATTGACGAAAATCGCAAAAGGTTCAGCTAAGAAATCTGATTTTATAAATCAAATGATAGGTTTTACAAAAAAAGCGGTAAAAGACATTAAATCAAGTGATAAAAAATTCAAACATGATAATGTTTCTGGAAAACAATGCCCAGACTGTGGAAAACTTTTACTTGAAGTGAATGGCAAACGCGGTAAAATGCTCGTTTGTCAGGACCGCACTTGTGGATATAAGAAAAAAGTATCCACATTAACAAATGCACGCTGTCCTGTTTGCCATAAAAAACTAGAGTTACGCGGTGAAGGGGAAGGACGTATCTTTGTATGCTCCTGTGGACACCGAGAAAAACTATCTGCTTTTGAAAAACGCAAAGAAACAGCGGGTAATACAAAAGTGTCAAAACGTGATGTTCAAAAATATATGAAAAAACAAGAAGAGCCAGCAAATAATGCAATGGCTGAAGCATTACAAAAATTGTTTGGAAATAAAGAATCAGAGTAATACTTGCTAAAATAGTATATTTTTCCTTCGAATAGATTAGCTAAATATAAGAAATTATACATTTCTAATTCTCAAATATTGGTGCTACTATAATTTTAACTATTTTAGGGAAGAGGTGGTTGATTTGAATATTACTTCTCTTGTAAGTAATCGCTTTGCAGATGTGGAACATCGAAAGAGAGTGCTTCGTCACAAAACGGCAGATGCAATTTATCGTAGGAATGCTCAATACTTTAAACCTAAAACGAATCCAGCACTTGAAAATCTAGTGGATTTATTGACAGGGAAAAAAGAGCAAGAGCATAAGCCTGAAGTGCAATCTTCAATCCGCAAATTACAGCAATTGCATAAACACGATGACCAAGTAAATCAAACGATACAGGATGTTTCTTCAACAAGGATTACCATTCAAAGTCAATCATCTCAGATCCCTGATTCTGCAACAAGAACAAATCAAAAGAAAACTTATACAGATACTGCAAATTCATCTAAAACGACTGTCGAAGAAAAAGTAAAACACCGCTTGTTTGAAAAGGCAATATCTCATTACACTTTTCAAGTGCAAGTAGCAAAACAAGGATTTCAACTTGCACAACCAACTATTTATCTTTCAATCTGAGGAAGTGATGCTATAAATGGCTAAACATAAAATTCAAAAGACCAACGCTGTACGTCTATTAGATCAACAAAAAATTCCCTATATACTAGCAGAATATGAAGTGGAAGATGGCAAAATAGATGGTGTCTCTGTTGCAACGAAAATCAATGAACCGCAAGAATTAGTTTTTAAGACACTTGTAGCCACTGCAGGTAAAGGAAATCTCTACGTCTTCGTCATTCCTGTCGCAGAAGAATTAGACCTAAAAAAAGCTGCAAAAGTGGTAGGCGAAAAGAAAATTGAAATGTTACATGTAAAAGACTTACTACCAAACACAGGTTATATTCGAGGCGGTTGCTCACCTATTGGTATGAAAAAACATTACCCAACATTCATCGATAGCACTGCTGAACAAGTGGACAAACTATTCGTAAGTGCCGGTAAAATTGGTATGCAAATTAACATCACCCCAGAAAACCTAAAAAAAGCGACCAACGCCACATTCGTTTCACTTACTTAATAAAAGTGAAGTAAATTATTTTGGAAGCTATTATCATTTCAAAATGCCCCATTTCTTGATAAACTAGATAAGTTATTTTAAAGTAAGCCTTTTATGTCAATTCATAAATAGGCTTTTCTTTTCTCAAAAGAAAGAAGGATATAGATGAACAAAGCATATATATGGCGCTGGCTATTCTTTTTTATAGGTATTACAACCATTAGTCTTGGTATATCTTTGACAGTGAAAGGACAACGATTTGGCGTAAGTTCTTGGGATGTTCTACATATTGGATTATATAATCATTTGGGCTTATCAATCGGATTATGGTCCGATATAGCTGGTTTAGTCATTATTACGATTTCTTCGATTGGTTTACGCCAATTCCCTAAAGTTGGAACGTTTATCAATATGATTTGCATTGGATTAATACTCGATTTCTTTAACTGGCTTTTACCGGATGCGCATAGTATCTTAATCCAATTCTTCGACTTTATACTCGGTGTTATTTTGGTAGCAGTTGGAGGGGGCATTTATATTTCAGCTAATTTAGGTGCTGGTCCACGTGATAGTTTAATGTTACTAGCAGTTGAGAAGTTCCATTGCAGTATTACGTTAGCACGTACTATTATGGAGGTTGTTGTCGCATTTGCAGGTTACCTTCTGGGGGGACCTGTAGGAATTGGTACCATCATCATGGTGTTCGCTCTTGGTCCGATTGTCCAATTTTCACTAGGAATTTGTCGTAAATTACTGTTGAAATGTATTGGTGATCAACACGTTCCAATATATTAAAAATGAATAGAGTTCCCTAGTAGTAAGAGTTTCCCGAAAAGTTCGTCTGTCGGGAAACTCTTTTTTTGTCGATACTCTATGCATTTGATAATAATTCGAAATTCGAAAAATCGTTCTCTCGAATTATTTTCAGAAAAATCTATCATGTTAGAATATTTATTAAGAGTTTCAAATTATGGAATGGGGGAGGTTTTTTCTTGAAGAAGATGAAATGGGTTCCTTTATTACTTTCAAGTAGCCTAGTACTAGCATTATTGAGTCCTTTGTCGAGTGAAAAAGTCAGTGCAGAAACAAAATCTTATGAGAAGTGGAATACCGAGCGCTATGGTGATCGTATCGATATTGATCAAGAGTTAAATAAACAAACTGAAAGTGCTGATTTCCAAAAGAAAGCAGAGGAAAAGATTAAAGCACAAGCAGATGAGGCGAAGGAATTAACAGAATCACAGGAAGCAGCAGACCCTAATTTCACATATGATGGGGGCACCAAAGTATTTTTAAACAGGAATTTAGAATTTAAGGAATTTACTTTACGAAGCGTTGGCGACAATGTAGAAGTATGGGTGGCAAAGGATTTAGCATATGGACCGAATAACCCTCGAAAAGCTGATGTTGTCACACAAGCGCAAGTGGACAAGCTTCGTGATGAATTTGACAAAAATATATATCCGAAAGCAACCGATTTCTTTGGTACACCTAATCCGCTGGATGGATCTAAAGCGATTCTTCCAGGTTTAGTAGGATTACCTAGTGATTATTACAAAGGATCAGACAAGGTAATCATGCTTGTAGATAACATTAAAGACGAAGGGTGGAATAATCCAAACTATCCATTCTTTGTTGCTGGTTTCTTCTGGCAAACGTTAGAAAATTATATAAATCGTAACATTATAACAATTGATACTAACTCATGGGATACTCGCTTAGAATCTACTTACTTTGGTACAACGATTCATGAATTGCAACATCTAATCCAAGCAGATAATGACCCGTCTGAAGAAACTTGGGTCAATGAGGGGATGTCAACATTCGCTGAATATTTAGGTGGATATAGTCATGATGACGGTTCGATTAATTTCTTCCTCGACCACCCCGAAAACTCACTAGTGAACTGGGATGAACATTATAGTGCAGAAACGGGCCCAGAAACAATTGCAGATTATGGAGAAGTGTATTTGTTCATGCTTTATCTATACGATAAATTTGGCCATGACTTTATCAAATCGTTGGCAACTGATGGCACTTCCCAAGGCATTGAAAGTGTAGAAAAAGTCTTAAAACAATACAAAACAAACAAAGATTTTACGAAAGTCTATCAAAACTTTATGACAGCATTAGCACTAGATGATAGTACCGTAAGCAAAGATTATAATTTTGATAGTATCAATTTACGTGATTTAGTAGTGGATAATAAGGGGACAAAACGTGGGAAAACAGTCGATTTTGAAAAAGCGTTAACGTATGAAAAACAAGGTGTACCTGCATGGGGCGGTGATTTTAAGTCCCTTGATTTTACAAGAGAAATAAGAGGTATGAAATTTAATGGTGCGGACTTCTTGCCGCTACAATGGAAATCGGTAGCAGACCCACTAGGTTCAGGAAAACAAGTTCTATGGGGCAATACAGGTAGCCAAGCTGATAATCAGATGATTTTTGAAGCAGATTTATCTTCTACGAACAAAGCTACTTTAAACTTTGACCATTATTATAATATTGAAGAAAACTGGGATTTCGGGGCTGTTCAAGTATCTACAGATAACGGGGAAACATGGACAAGTCTAGCGAATGACCATACAAGGTCAGATATTGTTCCAGAAGGCTATCCAAATACAAAAGCTAATTTACCTGGTTTTACTGGAACAAATAAAACATGGACAAAAGAATCATTTGATCTATCCAAATACGCAGGCAAAAAAGTATTAGTTGCTTTCCGTTATATGACAGACTGGGGCTCAGAAGAAGCTGGCTGGTATGTAGACAATATTAGCATCCCAGAAATCGGCCTATCTAAATCAGGTGTATCAACTGACGGTTTTGAATCCATTGGCCAAGTGAAAAAAGATTATGTTGATTATACGGTGACATACATTCAAACAAAGAAAAATGGGAAACAACGTGTTTATCAAGTAAATCCATTTAATGTATCCGATGCACAAGCGCTTGATATTCAGAAAATACTAAGAGAGGGCAATGTAAAAATGATTACTTCTTACGCTGCGAAACCAGGTCAATTAAACCCGGTAGACTTTTCATATGAAGTAATCTTAAAAGGTGATCAACCAAACAAAGGGAAAAAGTAAGGTGAGTAATAGGGCATGCGGTAATTGCATGCCTTTTCTCTGTAAATACAACTGTTCCCCTCAAATGAACATTAGATGTTATTTTATTAGGGAATCTAATTAAAATAATAATATTAGTTCTTTTCAGGAGTACAAAACGGTTATTCGTTATGCTACAATATCGGTATAATCGTATGAAAGGATGATGACCTTGTCAAACGTACTCAATACTTTCGTTAATGACAATTTACAACAGCTTCGTGACCAAGGTTTATACAATGAAATTGACCCAGTTGAAGGTGCCAATGGTCCAGTAATACAAGTCCGTGGTAAGAAACTAATCAACCTATCTTCAAATAACTATCTTGGCTTAGCAACAAATCCTGAATTAAAAGAAATTGCTAAAAAAACAATCGATGAATACGGTGTAGGTGCAGGTGCTGTTCGTACAATCAACGGTACTTTGGATTTACATGTTAAATTAGAAGAAAAGCTAGCAGAATTTAAGGGAACAGAAGCAGCAATTTCCTATCAATCTGGTTTTAACTGCAATATGGCAGCTGTCTCTGCTGTTATGGATAAAAATGATGCGATTTTATCAGATCAATTAAATCATGCTTCCATCATAGACGGCTGTCGCTTATCAAAAGCGAAAATTATTGCATACAACCACTCTGATATGGAAGATCTTCGCCAAAAAGCGAAAGAAGCAACAGAATCAGGTCTTTACAATAAAGTCATGGTTATTACAGACGGCGTTTTCTCTATGGATGGCGATATTGCAAAACTTCCTGAAATTGTAGAAATCGCAAAAGAATTTGACCTTATTACATATGTTGATGATGCCCATGGCTCAGGTGTAACAGGTAAAGGGAAAGGGACTGTCAAACACTTCGGTCTACAAAATGAAATCGACTTCCAAATCGGTACATTATCTAAAGCAATTGGTGTAGTCGGCGGATATGTAGCTGGTAAGAAGAACTTAATAGACTGGCTGAAAGTTCGTTCACGTCCATTCTTGTTCTCAACTGCTTTACCACCAGGTGACGTTGCAGCCATTACTCGTGCTGTTCAAATGTTAATCGACTCAACAGAACTTTGTGACAGACTTTGGGAAAACGGCGATTATTTAAAAGCAGGATTGAAAAAACTTGGCTTTAACATTGGTCACTCCGAAACACCAATCACACCATGTATCATCGGTGACGAAAAGCTAACACAACAATTCTCATCCCGTCTAATCGAAGAAGGCGTATACGCAAAATCCATCGTCTTCCCAACTGTTCCAAAAGGCACCGGCCGTGTCCGCAACATGCCAACCGCTGCCCATACAAAAGAAATGTTAGACGATGCACTAGCTATCTATGAAAAAGTAGGGAAAGAACTAGGAGTTATTTCTTAAAGCTAGAAATCTTTATAAATGATAAAAAGGTGTGGATAAGTATTTGAAATACTTTATCCACACCCTTTATTATTTTGCTAACTCTTAATCCTTTTTTAAATTTGCGGCTAAACGATTGCCGAGGGATTGAACCACTTGAACAATCACAATTAATAAGAAAACTGTCGCATACATAACATCTACTTCATAACGTAAGTAACCAAAACGGTATGCGAGATCACCAAGACCACCAGCACCGACCATACCTGCCATTGCTGTTGCACTAATTAAACTAACGGTGGAAATTGTAAGAGCCAAAATAATGGAAGGTCTTGCTTCACGTAATATAACATTCCAGATGATATGGCGTGTTTTGATTCCCATTGCTGTATAGGCTTCTACTACACCAGCATCTACTTCTAATAATGCAGATTCTATTAAGCGGGCGATATAAGGGGCTGTATAAATAACAAGCGGAACAATTGCACCACGAACACCTATAGTTGTACCGACAATTGATTTTGTAAAAGGCAAGATAAAGAATAATAATATGATGAATGGAACAGAACGAACGATATTAATGAGTAAATTTAAAATTTGATAAACAAATTTATTTGCTAAAGCTTGTCCTGGTCTAGTTAGAACCACAAGAATTCCTAAAACAATCCCAATCACAACTGCAAATACTAGAGAAACCCCAACCATTTGGAACGTTTCTAAAATAGCTTTCCAAATGATAGGTAGCCATTGATCAATAAATTTTTCATAACGATCCATTAGTTTACACCCCGCAATTCTTCTGTACGGACACCTTGTCCCTCTAAATATTGAAGTGCTTTGTTAACATCTTGTGCATCTCCATTTAAATGGACGACGATATTACCAACAACACCATTTTTCAATTCAATAATATTTGCCGTTAAAATATTTGGCGTAACATTAAATAACTTACTGATTTCAGCTAATGCAGGTTTACCTGTACTTTCTCCAACGAAGGTAAGGCGAGTAACGCTCCCTGTTACATTTAGTTGTTCGATTAATGAACTGGATAAGTTACGCTGTGAAATAGTGTTTAAGAATTTTTTTGTAGTAGGTTGTTGTGGATTCGTGAATAAGTCAATCGTAGATCCTTGTTCAACAATATGGCCACTTTCTAATACATACACATAATCGCAAACTTTTTGAATAACGTTCATTTCATGAGTAATGAGTAAAATTGTAATCCCAAATTCCTTATTAATCTTAAGTAAAAGATCGAGAATGGAATCTGTTGTTTCTGGGTCAAGAGCACTTGTCGCCTCATCACTTAGTAAAATTTCAGGTTCCTGAGATAATGCTCTAGCAATAGCAACACGCTGCTTTTGACCACCAGATAATTGAGCTGGATAGTTATTTGCTTTGTCTTCCAAATTGACAATTTTTAAATACTTGTCAACCCGCTTTTTAACTTCTTTTTTATCAAAGCCTAATAGTTTAAGTGGAAGTGCAATATTGTCATAAACCGTAGCTGTTTTTAACAAATTAAACCCTTGGAAAATCATACCGATTTTTGTTCGGACTGTACGGAGATTCTGAGGCGAGAGATTAGTAATTTTTTCGTTGTCTATGTATATATCACCGTTTGTTGGCTTTTCAAGTAAGTTTACGCAGCGAATAAGTGTACTTTTCCCAGCGCCACTATAACCAATTACACCGTGAATTTCTCCTTTTTTGACATCAATATTGACATCATCTACTGCAGTAATCGTTTTATTATTAACGGTAAATTTCTTTGTAACATGCTCTAATTTAATCATCATATTACTCCTTTTTAAGGAGATTGCCACCGCCAAAGATGGCAATCTATTCTAATTAACTTCTACCAAGAAGGGATAAGAGAGCCTTCATATTTCTCTTCTATGAATTTCTTTATTTCGTCAGAATGATAAGCTTTCACGAATTTCTTAATAGTTGGGTCGTTTTTGTTTTCTTTACGTACAACAATTTGATTTGCATAAATTGAATCAGCACCTTCAACCAAGATGGCGTCTTTTTTAGGGTTTAGACCTGCTTCTAAAGCAAAGTTTGTATTAATTGCTGCTGCTGCAACTTCAGATAATTGTTTTGGAATTTGTGCAGCTTCTAGTTCGATAAATTTATAATTCTTTTTGTTTTCATCAATATCATAGATTGTTGGAAGATCGCTTCCCGTATCTTTTAATGTGATAAATCCTTCTTTTGCTAAAATCTCTAATGCGCGAGAGCCATTTGTTGGATCGTTCGGAATAGCTATTTTTGAACCATTTGGAATCTCATCAAAGTTCTTGTATTTTTTAGAGTAGATACCCATTGGACTTAAGATGGTTTTGCCAACAGCGACAAGATCGTCACCTTTGTCTTTGTTATATTGTTTTAAGTACGGAACATGTTGGAAGCTGTTTGCATCTAAGCTACCTTCGCTCAATGCTGTGTTTGGTAATACATAATCTGAGAATACTTTTAACTCGATATCTAATCCTTCTTTTTTAGCAATTTCAGCTACTTTTTCCGCGATTTCTTCATGAGGTCCTGCTGTCACACCAATTACCAATTTCTTGGTATTTAATGCAGCAGTTTTACTGTCTTCTGTTTTTTCGCTATTGCCACAAGCACTAACAATCGCTACAAGTAATAATAAGATCAATGCGAAACTAAATTTTTTCATTTGATTTCCTCCCTTTAATTTAAAGAATTTAAAAAAAGCCCCCCTTTTTAATAGCAAGAGGGGCTTCATCTTTTGGAGTTCGCCTCTCTTATCTATCAAAACGTTTTGCACGTCTTGCAGGATTTAGCACCTTTCCATGATTGAGAAGGTTGCCGAGCTTCATAGGGCCAGTCCCTCAGCTACTCTTAATAAGAGGTTTTTATTTAATTAAAAACTTTATGATAATTCAATCTACAGCAAAAATTCAGTATAGTCAATGATTTTTTGTATAATTCCACCTAGAATAGTAGGGATTTTAAATGCCTTTTTGTAGGGAATGCGGATATTTGCTGGTTTAAATGAATTTATTAAACTAAATGTTTTAATGGTTTTGCTATTATTAATTGTTTACTTGCTGTTACTCATTACAAAATTTTAATAAATATCTAGTAAAATTATATTATTCACTAGTATTTAACTAGGAATTATAAGAATTAATATTGACTTTTCATTTTCAGGCAATTACAATAAATTACAAGAAAAGGGGATTCGATTAAATTATTTAATAGTAACCTATTGTAAAGGGGAGAAATTTGTATGACTCAAAAGTTAAACGAGGATTCAGAACAAATTAGAGCCATTATTAAAGCGGTCCAAGGATTACAATTTGGTGAAGTGCATATAACGATTCAAGATGGAATCATCGTACAAATAAATCGTATTGAAAAACAAAGATTTAACAAATCAAAATCAAAATAGCACATGCCAGTTGGCTGGAAAACTTGAGCCACATAATCCGAATCAAAGAACTACATTTCTTTGATTGGGGTTATGTGGCTTTTTTCGACGTGTGAGTGGTAAAAAGGATTATATATCTGAAATAGTAAAGGTGTGAATCATACTAAAAAAGCTTGATCCACACACCATTTGTTTGATTTTTTATCGTCTAAATTATTGTTTTACAATGCTTAACTCTTTTGCATGTTTTACTTCAGTTATGCCTGCCATAGATAGAGTGACTTCTGTTTCTTTTAGAATTGTAGAGAAAACACGTTTGACCCCTTCTTCTCCAGCGATTGCTAGTCCGTAGACAAAGGGACGACCGATTAGGACGGCATTTGCTCCAAGTGCTAAAGCTTTCACTACATCGGTTCCTCGCCGAATACCACTATCAAATAATACAGGGATTTGTCCATTTATCGCTTCTACGATTGCTGGAAGTGCATCGATACTTGGAATCACACCATCCAATTGACGACCTCCATGATTGGAAACAATAATCCCATCTACACCATTTTCTAAAGCAAGTTTTGCATCTTCTGGATGAAGTATGCCTTTTATTAATACAGGTAATGTCGTTCGTTTCTTTAGTTCTTTGATATTTGCCCATTGTAGTGTCGGATGATGCAGGTTTGCAAGTATTCCTTCGATAATAGAGTTTAAATCATTGTTTGGTATTGATTTCAGAAAAGCTGGGTCGGTTGCCCAATTTCCTTTCCCATACCCTTCGCTAATAGGAGAGAACTGGTTACGCATATCAGTCTCGCGCCAACCAAGCATCATCGTATCAATCGTTAATACAATTGCTTCGTAGCCTGCTTGTTCTGCGCGTTTTACCATACTATAAGAAATCTCTGGATCACAAGGTGCCCAATATAATTGGAACCATTTAGATGAGTCAGGAGCAGCTGATGCAATTTCTTCAATGGAGTAACTTGAGACAGTACTTTGAATATAAGGTATGTTTAAATCCTTCAATGCACGTGCAACTGCTAACTCGCCTTCTGGTGAAATCATTTGTAATACGCCTACCGGAGCTGCTAACAAAGGGGTAGGATATTCTTTGCCAAATAACTCAATCGATGTATCCAACTTTGAAACGTCTTTTAAATAGCGAGGAATGATGGAATACTTCTGGAAAGCACTTTGGTTTTGGTGTAATGTTTGTTCGCCGCCAGCACCGGAGCGAACATATCCATATTGATTCTTAGGTAAGACGCTAGCTGCAGCTCGTTCTAGTTCAACAAACGAAATAGGAAATGTATCGTCTGGTGAAAGATCTTTGACTAGTAAATCCACATTTGTTGGATTTGTAGGTTGAGCCATTAAACTTGCCTCCTTGATATTTAGTTTTTTGCTAGTTCTTTGAATAGATTCAGCTTTTCAATTCTTTTAACAGCCTCCACTAGTCGCTCTTCATCTACTAATAAGCCAATCCGAATATATCCTTCGCCATGCTCTCCAAAGCCATTTCCAGCAGCTACTGCTACATCTGCTTTTTCCAATAGAAGGTCTGCAAATTGTTGACTTGTAAATCCTTCTGGTACAGGAAGCCAAGCAAAGAAGGATCCTTTTGGTGCTGTTACAGGCCAACCGATATTTTGACATGCGTTAATTAATGCATTTCTGCGACTTTCATACATATCAACTTGTCTTGAGACACAAGATTGGTCGCCAGTTAACGCTTCCACTGCAGCTTGTTGTACGGCAGGGAATAGACTAACGAAAAGGTGATCTTGTATTAAGTTTAGTGCTTCAATCATTTGAGCATTACCAACCGCAAAACCTACGCGCCAACCTGCCATATTATAGGTTTTGGATAATGTGTAAACTTCAACCCCGACTTCTTTAGCACCTTCTAATTGCAAGAAGCTAACGGGTTTTTTGCCTTCAAAGCCAATGGCACCATAAGCAAAGTCTTGAAGGACAGCGATATTATTCTCTTTCGCTAGTTTGATTGTTTCTTCGTAGAATTCTTTGGTAGCAACGCCACCTGTTGGATTGTTAGGATAGTTTAAATACATTAACTTGGCTCTTTTTTTGATGTCTTCAGAAAGCAAACTGTAATTTGGAAGGAAGTCATTTTCAGCTAAAAGTGGCATTGTTTCAAATTGAACGTCTGCTAATGTCACACCTGATAAATAATCTGGGTAGCCAGGGTCTGGCAGTAGCATCGTATCACCAGGATTTAGAATTCCAATTGGTAGTTCAACGAGGCCTGCTTTGGCACCGAAAAGAATTGAAACTTCTGTATCTGGATTGATGTACACACCGTATTCGCGTTTATAAAATGTGCTAACTGCTTTTTTTAGTTCAGGTATTCCACGAAAAGGTGAATATCTATGCATTTCTGGATTTGCTATTGCTTCTTGCATAGCTTTTACGATATGTTCTGGTGTTGGTCGATCAGGATTTCCTTGTCCTAAATTTATAACATCACGGCCTTCTGCAACTGCGATTGCAACTTGCTTCACAAGATTTGCAAAAAACTGCTTTGGTAAACTTTGTAGCTTTTTAGATAACTCCATCAATTTTTCCTCCTATTATGTTTAAGTGAGAATACTATACATTTCAATTATATATAGATAGAATAGTATAAAAGTGACTTTTCAGAATTGATTAAAAAAATAATTAGTTTTAGTGAAAATACTATAACCTTTTTAGAAAAATGTCTATAGGTGGTGCAGAAAATGAAGATAGGATGTATTCAATTAAATGTAGCATTTGGTGATGTTGAAAAAAACTTTACAAGAGCAGAATCATTTATCCGTGAAGCAGCGAGTAGTGGGGCCGAGCTTATTATTTTACCTGAAATGTGGAATACGGGTTATGCGTTAGAAAAACTAGAGGAATTAGCTGATATAAATGGTGAAAGGACGAAGAAATTCCTTCAATCATTAGCAACAGAGCTTCATATTCAAATTATAGGTGGTTCTGTGGCGACTAAAAAAGGTGAGGACTTTTTCAATACGATGTATACCGTAAATGATCGTGGGGAAATTGTAGGAGAATATGATAAAGCACATTTATTCCGCTTAATGGATGAACATCTATACTTGTCAGCAGGCGAGGGGAAAAACAACTTTGAGCTAGGCGATGTAAAAGCAGCTGGTGTGATTTGCTACGATATTCGCTTTCCAGAATGGCTTCGCCTTCACGCATTAAATGGTGCAAAGGTTTTATTTGTATCTGCACAATGGCCAACTGCACGAATCGACCATTGGAAAGTATTACTACAAGCCCGTGCAATTGAAAACCAATGCTTCATTATTGCGGTGAATCGTATAAGCAACAAACCTGAAAACTTCAATGGCCAGTCAATGGTGATTGAACCATGGGGCGAGGTATTGTGGACAGGTGGCGAAGATGAAGAACTTGCTATAGTTGATGTTGATTTTTCTAAAGTCGATGAAGTGCGTAAGAAAATACCTGTATATGATGATAGACGTCCGGAATTGTATGGAGTAATTTTGAAATAACAAAAGAGCTTATAGTCATAACGCATCGAATCAATTGATTCGATGCGTTTATTTTTATAGTTTATTCTTCTACAAACTTAACTAATCTGTTTCTCCTGACGTCATAGCTAAGAGTACGAACCCACTGCTTTTTGTATGGAAAGAAGTGTAGTGTTAAAGTGTACATTAACGCTAGAAAAACTTTAAAAAGTTCCCCAGTTTAAGAGTGAATACCCTTGACTTAAAGTGAACTTTAAATGTTAGATTCAATATATAGAATATTCGAGGTGAACAATATGAACATTTCACAGGTAGCAAAACAGTTTAATTTAACAGCAGCAACTCTTAGATATTATGAAAATGTAGGCTTAATCCCACCTGTTCATCGAAAAGAAAGTGGTATTCGAGATTATGATGAGCATGATATAAAATGGATTGAGTTTATTATATGCATGCGAAATGCTGGTTTAACTATTGAATCCTTAATTGAATACACGCATCTATTTATGGAAGGTGAAAATACGGTAGAGGAAAGGAAAAATATCCTTATTGTTGAAAGAGAAAAATTAATTGAAAAAAGAAATGAAATAGAGAACACAATCAAACGATTAGATGGAAAAATCATGAACTATGATGAGCTATTGGCTGAGAAAGAACTGGAACTCAAATTAAAGATTTAATAGAGAAGATTGATCAGTCATTTGTTTCTATAGCTAATAAAATTCTTTTGCCTATAGTGAAGTAAAACGATGACTGTAGGGTATGTTAGTTATGCCATTTACAAAAAGAGGTGGCAGCATGACATATTCAATTGGAGAATTTGCCAAAACGGTTGGTGTTGCAACAAGCACTGTCAGATATTATGAAAAAGAAGGTCTATTAATCCCTGAGCGCCATGAAAATAATTTGCGACAATTTACTGATCAAGATATAGGTTGGTTTCGCTTCTTACTTCATTTAAAATTTAAAGGGAACGGGCATGTCCATGAAAGAATTAAAACAATATACGAACTGGCGTGCAATGGGTGATTCCACTATATGCGATCGTTTGAATTTACTTGAGAATCGAAAAATTTTAGTTGATAAGAAAATTCAAGAATCACAACAAAATTTGGATGTGTTGAATCGTAAAATTGATTTTTATCATGAAAAGTTGGACGGAAAAAAAGCGAGTTTTTACTTTACTCTGATGAACAAGCGAATACTTGAGCAGGCTAAATATACTGTCACTGATATTGCCAAAGTTAGGGTTTCTGACAAACTAAATACCTTTATCTATCAATCGTGATTAAAGCATGTCTAAAATAGCCAAGATAAATAATTGCCATATGAAAGATAAGGGCATTCCATAAATGTATTTTTAAATATATTAATATATTAATTAGAGAGGCTAATATAGTAACTATAAATAGAAGGTAGTCAATAACTATTCTTGAAACTCAAAAACGATAAAAATTATGAATATGACCTATTTTTAATTGATTATATAGTGTATATTGTTGTATATTATTTAAGTCACTAAAAATATCGTGAATGAAAAAATAGTAATTGACAATTGTTTTAGTATTTTATATACTATTTAAGTTGCTGAAAAAACAACTTAAAATGTTTAAGTTGAAAGAATGCATGTCAAATTAATATTTAAAATTTATTGTTGACATAATGTAATTATTGCGATATAATAATTAAGTCGTTAAGATAACGACAAGATATGAACCTTGAAAACTGAACAAGCAAGACGTTAATCAATAAACTTTGTTCACTAACTTTTGTTAGTGACAAGGACAAACTATAGATATCATCTTTGATGATACGCTAGCAAAGCTAATGAGCTTTCAAACTTTACTTTTATGGAGAGTTTGATCCTGGCTCAGGACGAACGCTGGCGGCGTGCCTAATACATGCAAGTCGAGCGAATGATGAGGAGCTTGCTCCTCTGATTTAGCGGCGGACGGGTGAGTAACACGTGGGCAACCTGCCCTGTAGACTGGGATAACTTCGGGAAACCGGAGCTAATACCGGATAATCCATTTCACTTCATGGTGAAATGTTGAAAGGCGCTTTCGCGTCACTACAGGATGGGCCCGCGGTGCATTAGCTAGTTGGTGGGGTAACGGCCTACCAAGGCGACGATGCATAGCCGACCTGAGAGGGTGATCGGCCACATTGGGACTGAGACACGGCCCAAACTCCTACGGGAGGCAGCAGTAGGGAATCTTCCACAATGGACGAAAGTCTGATGGAGCAACGCCGCGTGAGTGATGAAGGTTTTCGGATCGTAAAACTCTGTTGTAAGGGAAGAACAAGTACGTTAGGAAATGAACGTACCTTGACGGTACCTTATTAGAAAGCCACGGCTAACTACGTGCCAGCAGCCGCGGTAATACGTAGGTGGCAAGCGTTGTCCGGATTTATTGGGCGTAAAGCGCGCGCAGGTGGTTTCTTAAGTCTGATGTGAAAGCCCACGGCTCAACCGTGGAGGGTCATTGGAAACTGGGAGACTTGAGTGCAGAAGAGGAAAGTGGAATTCCAAGTGTAGCGGTGAAATGCGTAGAGATTTGGAGGAACACCAGTGGCGAAGGCGACTTTCTGGTCTGTAACTGACGCTGAGGCGCGAAAGCATGGGGAGCAAACAGGATTAGATACCCTGGTAGTCCATGCCGTAAACGATGAGTGCTAAGTGTTAGGGGGTTTCCGCCCCTTAGTGCTGCAGCTAACGCATTAAGCACTCCGCCTGGGGAGTACGACCGCAAGGTTGAAACTCAAAGGAATTGACGGGGGCCCGCACAAGCGGTGGAGCATGTGGTTTAATTCGAAGCAACGCGAAGAACCTTACCAGGTCTTGACATCCCAGTGACCGCTCTAGAGATAGAGTTTTCCCTTCGGGGACATTGGTGACAGGTGGTGCATGGTTGTCGTCAGCTCGTGTCGTGAGATGTTGGGTTAAGTCCCGCAACGAGCGCAACCCTTAATCTTAGTTGCCATCATTTAGTTGGGCACTCTAAGGTGACTGCCGGTGACAAACCGGAGGAAGGTGGGGATGACGTCAAATCATCATGCCCCTTATGACCTGGGCTACACACGTGCTACAATGGACGGTACAAAGAGTCGCTAACTCGCGAGAGCACGCTAATCTCATAAAACCGTTCTCAGTTCGGATTGTAGGCTGCAACTCGCCTACATGAAGCCGGAATCGCTAGTAATCGCGGATCAGCATGCCGCGGTGAATACGTTCCCGGGCCTTGTACACACCGCCCGTCACACCACGAGAGTTTGTAACACCCGAAGTCGGTGAGGTAACCTTTTGGGGCCAGCCGCCGAAGGTGGGATAGATGATTGGGGTGAAGTCGTAACAAGGTAGCCGTATCGGAAGGTGCGGCTGGATCACCTCCTTTCTAAGGAATATTTCGGAATAGAGAACGTGGTTCTCTAAGATTAACGCTTGCTGTTCAGTTTTGAAGGCTCATCGCTTTCAAAACATTGTTCTTTGAAAACTGGATAAAACGACATTGAAAAATTCTTAAGTAACACATTTTTTTATATTAAGTTTTAAATTTTTAGGCTTAATAACTTATAGGTTAAGTTATTAAGGGCGCATGGCGGATGCCTTGGCACTAGAAGCCGATGAAGGACGGCACTAACACCGATATGCTTCGGGGAGCTGTAAGTAAGCTTTGATCCGGAGATTTCCGAATGGGGAAACCCACTATTCGTAATGGAATAGTATCTTGACGTGAATACATAGCGTCATGATGGCAGACTCAGGGAACTGAAACATCTAAGTACCTGAAGGAAGAGAAAGAAATTTCGATTCCCTTAGTAGCGGCGAGCGAAACGGGAACAGCCCAAACCAAGAGGCTTGCCTCTTGGGGTTGTAGGACACTCTATATGGAGTTACAAAGGAATGAATTAGACGAAGCGGTTTGGAAAGACCTACCGAAGAAGGTAACAGTCCTGTAGTCAAAAGTTCATTCTCTCCTGAGTGGATCCTGAGTACGGCGGAACACGTGAAATTCCGTCGGAATCTGGGAGGACCATCTCCTAAGGCTAAATACTCTCTAGTGACCGATAGTGAACCAGTACCGTGAGGGAAAGGTGAAAAGCACCCCGGGAGGGGAGTGAAAGAGATCCTGAAACCATGTGCCTACAAGTAGTTAGAGCCCGTTAATGGGTGATAGCGTGCCTTTTGTAGAATGAACCGGCGAGTTACGATTACATGCAAGGTTAAGTTGAAAAGACGGAGCCGTAGCGAAAGCGAGTCTGAATAGGGCGAATGAGTATGTGGTTGTAGACCCGAAACCAGGTGATCTACCCATGTCCAGGGTGAAGGTAAGGTAACACTTACTGGAGGCCCGAACCCACGCACGTTGAAAAGTGCGGGGATGAGGTGTGGGTAGCGGAGAAATTCCAATCGAACTTGGAGATAGCTGGTTCTCTCCGAAATAGCTTTAGGGCTAGCCTCGTGATAGAGAATCTTGGAGGTAGAGCACTGTTTGAACTAGGGGTCCATCCCGGATTACCGAATTCAGACAAACTCCGAATGCCAATGATTTATGCACGGGAGTCAGACTGCGAGTGATAAGATCCGTAGTCAAAAGGGAAACAGCCCAGACCACCAGCTAAGGTCCCAAAGTAATTGTTAAGTGGAAAAGGATGTGACGTTGCTTAGACAACCAGGATGTTGGCTCAGAAGCAGCCACCATTTAAAGAGTGCGTAATAGCTCACTGGTCGAGTGACGCTGCGCCGAAAATGTATCGGGGCTAAACAATTCACCGAAGCTGTGGATAGACATCTATGATGTCTGTGGTAGGAGAGCGTTCTAAGTGCTGTGAAGTCAGACCGGAAGGACTGGTGGAGCGCTTAGAAGTGAGAATGCCGGTATGAGTAGCGAAAGATGGGTGAGAATCCCATCCACCGAATGACTAAGGTTTCCTGAGGAAGGCTCGTCCTCTCAGGGTTAGTCGGGACCTAAGCCGAGGCCGATAGGCGTAGGCGATGGATAACAGGTTGATATTCCTGTACCACCTCCCTACCATTTGAGTAATGGGGGGACACAGTAGGATAGGGTAAGCGCACTGTTGGTTATGTGCGTCTAAATAGTAAGGCGTGAGAGTAGGCAAATCCGCTCTCTATAACGTTGAGCTATGATGGCGAGCGGTTTACCGCGAAGTTCCTGATTTCACACTGTCAAGAAAAGCCTCTAGCGAGGTAGGAGGTGCCCGTACCGCAAACCGACACAGGTAGTCGAGGAGAGAATCCTAAGGTGAGCGAGAGAACTCTCGTTAAGGAACTCGGCAAAATGACCCCGTAACTTCGGGAGAAGGGGTGCTCTAGTAGGGTGCAAGCCCGAGAGAGCCGCAGTGAATAGGCCCAGGCGACTGTTTAGCAAAAACACAGGTCTCTGCAAAACCGTAAGGTGACGTATAGGGGCTGACGCCTGCCCGGTGCTGGAAGGTTAAGGGGATTGCTTAGCGTAAGCGAAGGTGAGAACCGAAGCCCCAGTAAACGGCGGCCGTAACTATAACGGTCCTAAGGTAGCGAAATTCCTTGTCGGGTAAGTTCCGACCCGCACGAAAGGCGTAACGATCTGGGCACTGTCTCAACGAGAGACTCGGTGAAATTATAGTACCTGTGAAGATGCAGGTTACCCGCGACAGGACGGAAAGACCCCGTGGAGCTTTACTGTAGCCTGATATTGAATTTTGGTACAGCTTGTACAGGATAGGTAGGAGCCTGAGATACCGGAGCGCCAGCTTCGGTGGAGGCGTCCTTGGGATACTACCCCAGCTGTATTGAAATTCTAACCCGTACCCCTATATCGGGGTAGGAGACAGTGTCAGGCGGACAGTTTGACTGGGGCGGTCGCCTCCTAAAGAGTAACGGAGGCGCCCAAAGGTTCCCTCAGAATGGTTGGAAATCATTCGCAGAGTGTAAAGGCACAAGGGAGCTTGACTGCGAGACCTACAAGTCGAGCAGGGTCGAAAGACGGGCTTAGTGATCCGGTGGTTCCGCATGGAAGGGCCATCGCTCAACGGATAAAAGCTACCCCGGGGATAACAGGCTTATCTCCCCCAAGAGTCCACATCGACGGGGAGGTTTGGCACCTCGATGTCGGCTCATCGCATCCTGGGGCTGTAGTCGGTCCCAAGGGTTGGGCTGTTCGCCCATTAAAGCGGTACGCGAGCTGGGTTCAGAACGTCGTGAGACAGTTCGGTCCCTATCCGTCGTGGGCGTAGGAAATTTGAGAGGAGCTGTCCTTAGTACGAGAGGACCGGGATGGACACACCGCTGGTGTACCAGTTGTTCTGCCAAGAGCATCGCTGGGTAGCTATGTGTGGACGGGATAAGTGCTGAAAGCATCTAAGCATGAAGCCCCCCTCAAGATGAGATTTCCCATTACGCAAGTAAGTAAGATCCCTTGAAGACGACAAGGTAGATAGGTTCGAGGTGGAAGTGTGGTGACACATGGAGCTGACGAATACTAATAGATCGAGGACTTAACCAAACGTTATTTTAAGAACTTCAATGAAAGTTTATCCAGTTTTGAAAGAACAATTCTTTCTTTATAAATAGTCTAGTAATGATGGCAAAGAGGTCACACCTGTTCCCATGCCGAACACAGAAGTTAAGCTCTTTAGCGCCAATGGTAGTTGGGGGCTGTCCCCCTGCGAGAGTAGGACGTTGCTAGGCTGTACATATGGAGGATTAGCTCAGCTGGGAGAGCACCTGCCTTACAAGCAGGGGGTCGGCGGTTCGATCCCGTCATCCTCCACCATATTTTAATTTGCCGGTGTAGCTCAGTTGGTAGAGCAACTGACTTGTAATCAGTAGGTCGAGGGTTCGACTCCTTTCGCCGGCACCATATTCTATTTTAAAATGAGTCATTAGCTCAGTTGGTAGAGCATCTGACTTTTAATCAGAGGGTCGCTGGTTCGAATCCTGCATGACTCATCATTTTAATAAAATATTAGCGGGTGTGGCGGAATTGGCAGACGCACTAGACTTAGGATCTAGCGCCGCAAGGCGTGGGGGTTCGACTCCCTTCACCCGCACCATTTATTTTAAAACTATATAATTGCCAGATTTAAAAAAACGTAAAGCATATGCGGAAGTAGTTCAGTGGTAGAACATCACCTTGCCAAGGTGGGGGTCGCGGGTTCGAACCCCGTCTTCCGCTCCAAATATGCCGGGGTGGCGGAACTGGCAGACGCACAGGACTTAAAATCCTGCGGTAGGTGACTACCGTACCGGTTCGATTCCGGTCCTCGGCACCATTTTTATTTAACATATGTACAATGACTATTGTATAATATGCGCCCATAGCTCAACTGGATAGAGCGTCTGACTACGGATCAGAAGGTTGTGGATTCGACTTCTGCTGGGCGCACCATATCCGGGAAGTAGCTCAGCTTGGTAGAGCACTTGGTTTGGGACCAAGGGGTCGCAGGTTCGAATCCTGTCTTCCCGATTATTTCATAATATTTAAGATCTTTGGGGCCTTAGCTCAGCTGGGAGAGCGCCTGCCTTGCACGCAGGAGGTCAGCGGTTCGATCCCGCTAGGCTCCACCAATTTTATATTTAAATTATATTATGGCGGCCTAGCTCAGCTGGCTAGAGCGTACGGTTCATACCCGTAAGGTCGGGGGTTCGATCCCCTCGGCCGCCATAAACTCTGGAGGAATACCCAAGTCTGGCTGAAGGGATCGGTCTTGAAAACCGACAGGCGGGTCAAACCGCGCGGGGGTTCGAATCCCTCTTCCTCCTCCATTTAAACTTTATAATATTATCGCGGGGTGGAGCAGTTCGGTAGCTCGTCGGGCTCATAACCCGAAGGTCACAGGTTCAAATCCTGTCCCCGCAACCAAATGGTCCGGTAGTTCAGCTGGTTAGAATGCCTGCCTGTCACGCAGGAGGTCGCGGGTTCGAGTCCCGTCCGGACCGCCATTCTATAAATGATTTAATATATTATTGTGGGTCGGTAGCTCAGTTGGTAGAGCATTAGATTGAAGCTCTAAGTGTCGGCAGTTCGATTCTGTCCCGACCCACCATAATGCGGGTGTAGTTTAGTGGTAAAACCACAGCCTTCCAAGCTGTTGTCGGGAGTTCGATTCTCCTCACCCGCTCCATTTATGGGCCTATAGCTCAGCTGGTTAGAGCGCACGCCTGATAAGCGTGAGGTCGATGGTTCGAGTCCATTTAGGCCCACCATTTAATTATTCCGAAGTAGCTCAGTTGGTAGCAGCATCTGACTGTTAATCAGAGGGTCGCAGGTTCGAGTCCTGCCTTCGGAGCCATATTGGCCCCTTGGTCAAGCGGTTAAGACACCGCCCTTTCACGGCGGTAACACGAGTTCGAATCTCGTAGGGGTCATACTTAAAAATCCTTTAGAATCATTTTGATTCTAAAGGATTTTTTTATTTTTAATGTATGTATGTAAATTCGATTATAACTTCTCTGATTGTATAATCTCCTGTTATCGCCAATTGTTGGAAAAACACTACTTCCCACTTGTCATCTCATGTATCTCATTTTAAAATAAGAACAAATGTTCTTTTTGGAGGTGCTATAGATGTATGAGAATATGCCGAGAAGGTCGATTATGTGTGTAGATATGAAATGCTTTTATGCTAGTTGTATGGCATCTTGGGCTCATTTGGATGTACTAAAAGAGGCCATCGCTGTTGTAGGGAATTTTCAGCAAAAAGGTAGTATTGTTCTTGCTGCTTCTCCGCTTATGAAAAAACGATTTCAAGTGAAGACAGGAACAAGGGTTTATGAAATACCGAAGCATCCAGATATTCATTTGTTTGAACCAAAGATGGAATACTTTGTCCGCATGTCCGTCGAAATTACAAAGCTACTTCATAGCTATGTACCAAAGGAAGCAATTCATGTATATAGCATTGATGAAAGTTTTGTTGATCTCACAGGGACAGAGAAACTGTGGGGAGATCCGGTTGAAACAGCACACAAAATCCAAGAAGAACTTTATCGGCAATTTGAAATACCAAGCACTGTAGGAATGGGACCGAATATGCTTTTGGCAAAGCTTGCTCTTGATTTAGATGCAAAAAAAACGGGTTTCGCTAAATGGGACTTTGAAGATGTGGAAAGAAAGCTATGGCCTGTTACACCTTTGTCGAAGATGTGGGGGATCGGACATCGAACAGAACGTACGCTGAACAATATGGGGATTTTCTCTGTTGGAGATTTGGCTCACGCTGATTTAGCGACATTAGAAAAGAGATTCGGCATTATGGGCAATCAACTTTATCATCATGCATGGGGAATTGATTTGTCAAAGGTAGGCGAAGCACCACTTGTAGAAGGGCAAATTAGTTATGGTAAGAGCCAAATATTAATGCGCGATTATAACACTAAAAAGGAAGTGCTCGCAGTGCTCCTGGAAATGTGTGAAGATGTGGCGAGAAGAGCACGAGAAGCCTATAAAGTAGGGCGTACAATCACATTAGGTATTGCTTATAGTAAAAATGCCTTTGGAGGAGGTTTTCAGCGTTCACATACAATTGATGAAGCCACCAATGATACGATGGCTATTTATCACGTTTGTCAGCAAATATTAAGCGAACAGTACAATGAACGCCCAGTGCGCCAAATAAGTGTTAGTATAACAAAATTAGAATCAGAACATTCTATGCAGCTCAGCTTTTTTGATACATCCCGCTGGAAGCGCCGTAAGCTTGGTGCTGCAATGGATCACCTCCGAACACATTATGGCTCAACAGCGGTGTTGCGAGCAGTATCGTATACAAATGCAGGAACAGCAGTGAAGCGCTCCCAATTGCTCGGAGGTCATAAGAAGTAATTGGAACTTACAAAAGGAGGTATCCTATATGTTAAGAGATCGTGGGAATATTAAGTGGACGGCTATGATGTTACCAGAACATGTACAAAGACTGCGAAACTGGCAACAGGAGACAAAGCAAATTGCGAAGCCGATATATGACGAATGGACATTGCAAGCATTAGGAGAAGAACTCATGCAAGCATATTGTGGTCAGAAAGAAGTACTACTAGAAGTTTGGCATCAGCAGGCAAGTACTGAGTACAGAGGAATCATCACAGCGCTCAACAACGAAGATAAAAAACTATGTCTGTATAATATAATAAAAAGCCAAACGAGCTGGATTGAAGCAGAATTAATCCTTCATGTTCGAATATTTGATTAGAAGACACAATTCAATATTCAATAGTAGTAAGGCTAGTCATGGAAAAGTTGAAGTAATAGTTAATGATATTTTTAATTTAATTTCAATTAGCAATTTTTAGTGTACTAAATACCTATCCAAGGATTAAGGACACCGAGATATCGTGCCGCTAGAAAAAGTTAGCAAAGGGATGCAGACACAAAAGAAGTGACTCGGTTTCCTAAACGAAGCATGCAATCTCATTTCAAACAATACTTGTAATGTATAAATTAGTGGGAATATATTTTTTATATAGAAGAGAAAAATATTTTAAAATAGTTTACTTTTTCTAAAAATTCATTGACAAATGACGTAAAAGTAAATAATATAAATATCATAAACTTACAACTTAACAAATGGAATTTATCAAGAGTGACTGAGGGATAGGCCCGATGAAGTCCAGCAACCCCCACTAGGGAAGGTGCTAATTCCTACAGAATTTATTTCTGAAAGATAAATGAACGTCGATCATAAAGATACATCTTTCAGTTGAGAGATGTATCTTTTTTAGTAAAAATAGATAGTTTTCCGATAGAATAAGAGGATTTTAAAAAGCAATTTAACAAAGATTAGAGGGATGTATATGCTGGAAATACAAGAGGTATCAAAGGTTTACAAAACAAGAAAGAAAATAGTAACTGGTGTAGATCATGTCTCTTTAACTATTGGAGATGGAGAAATATTCGGAATAGTAGGTTATTCTGGAGCGGGTAAAAGTTCACTACTACGCTGTATTAACCTACTAGAACAACCAACAGATGGGCGAATATTAATCAATGGACAAGATTTAACAAAGTTAAAAGGAGAAAAGCTTCGTCAAGCACGTCTGAAAATCGGTATGATTTTTCAACACTTTTACTTAATCAGCCAAAAAACAGTTGGTGAAAATATTGAATTTGCTTTAAAAGCTGCAAAAATACCAAAGGGAGAGCGAGAGAAAAGAGTAAAGGAACTTCTCGAAATGGTTGGCCTAGCGGATAAAAAAGACGTATTTCCAGCA
The DNA here is from genome assembly GCF_053847205.1 of Rummeliibacillus sp. JY-2-4R. Lineage (NCBI taxonomy): Bacteria > Bacillati > Bacillota > Bacilli > Caryophanales > Caryophanaceae > Rummeliibacillus > Rummeliibacillus sp. JY-2-4R. The sequence continues at coordinate 330,648 of NZ_CM132623.1, forward strand.
CAACTAAGCGGCGGTCAAAAACAACGTGTAGGTATTGCAAGAGCATTAGCAAATAATCCATCTATATTATTATGTGATGAAGCTACATCAGCACTTGATCCGACAACAACCACTTCGATTTTGCGATTACTAAAAAAAATCAATCGTGAACTCGGTATTACGATAATTTTAATCACACACGAAATGGACGTCGTGAAAGAAATTTGCGACAGAATGGCAATTATGCAGGATGGGAAAGTAATAGAAGAAGGTTCTGTTTATGATATTTTCGCTGAGCCTCAAAAGCCATTAACAAAAGAATTCATCAGTAGTGTCGTGTCGTTCGATATTCCACAAGAGATTATGCAAAGTGTCACAGGACAAGTTGTGAAGATTCTATTCAAAGGTAGTGTAGCAGGTGAAGGAGTTATTTCAGATATGCTTCAACAGTTTGAAGTGCAAGGGAATTTCCTTCATGGCACTATTGAATATATTCAAGAAAGACCGCTTGGCATCTTCCTAATGGAGTTAAAGGGCCAAGTAGCAGATATTAATCGCTCGATTACTTATATGGAAAGCCGTGGCGTAACAGTGGAGGTGCTAAACGATGTTATTTGATCCAAGTCATTTTACTGAAATGCTACCAGATATTTGGAAGGCGTTTGGACAAACAATTGAAATGGTGGGCATTGCCTTAGCGATTGCGTTAATCATTGGTTTACCGCTGGGGCTCTTGTTATTCATCACAAGTAAGGGACTATTTTCAACAAGTAGAACAGGATTACTTGGAAATCGTTTCGTTAATGGAGTAGTTGGTTTTATCGTCAATCTTGTTCGTTCAATTCCATATATCATCCTATTAGTAGCACTATTCCCATTCACGAAATGGCTAATAGGCGACACAATCGGACCAATCGCAGCGAGTGTTTCTTTATCCGTTGCATCCATCCCATTCTTCGCGAGACTTGTTGAAACATCTCTACGTGAAATCGATAAAGGGGTGATTGAAGCTTCAATTGCTGCTGGTGCAACTCGTTGGATGATTATTAAAGACGTGCTACTTCCTGAAGCGAAATCAGGCGTTATTCAAGGGATTACAATGACAATTATTAGTTTAGTTGCATACTCAGCGATGGCCGGCATTATTGGCGGTGGTGGTATTGGTGACTTAGCCATCCGCTTCGGTTATTACCGATACGACAACACCATCATGATCGCAACAGTTGTCATCCTAATCATCATCGTCCAAGTAATCCAAATAGCAGGCGATACAATAGCAAAAGCAGTAGATAAAAGATAAAAGCGGAACACGCCCGTAAGGGAAGATAGCCTAAAGGCGCGACGTCGTGTCGCAACGGCTACCGGGTACACATCCTGTGCACCCTCGAGGGGCTGGCGTGTGGAGCTAGATAGAGTTAAAAGCGGAACACGCCCGCAACAGGGAAGATAGATGGAAAATCGCTATTATAGGATTTTTTCTATATAAATTAAAGAACATATAAAATGGGGGTTTTACAATGAAAAAAATTTTACTAACAATTTGTTTGCTAGTAGTAGCAACAGCTCTTGCTGCATGTGGAGGCGGAGATAACGCAAAAAAAGATACAAACAAAGCAACAGAAACAAAAAACATTAAAATCGGTGCAACAGCAGGCCCATACAGTGATATGTTAAAAAAAGCAATCGTTCCTGAACTTGAGAAAAAAGGCTACAAAGTAGATGTAGTAGAATTCAGTGATTATATCCAACCAAACAAAGCATTAGATTCAGGCGATATTGATGCAAACTTATTCCAACACTCAGTGTACTTAGAAAACTTCAATAAAGAAAATGGTACAAAAATTAAAGGCCTAATTATCGTACCAACTGCACCAATGGGTTTCTTCTCTAAAAAATATAAAACAGTTGACGAAATCAAAGCTGGCTCAACAGTAGCAATCGCCAATGACCCATCAAATGCAGCACGTACTTTAAAATCTTTACAAGAACAAGGCTTAATCAAAATTAATGGTAAAATTGATCAATTAAAAGCATCAACTAAAGATATTGAAGAAAATCCAAAAAATCTAAAATTCCAAGAAATCGAAGCAGCAGGTTTACCACGTGCAGTGGAAAGTGCTGACTTAGTAGGTGTACCAGGAAACTTCGCATTAGCAGCAAACATGAAGTTAGAAGATGCTGTATTCCTAGAAAATATGCCTGACCAATTCCGTAACGTTGTAGCAGTTCGTGAAGCAGATGAAAACTCACAACTATCAAAAGATTTAAAAGCAGTAGTAGAATCACCTGAATTCGAAAAAGTAATCGATACAGACTTCAAAGGCTTTGGTAAACCTGAATGGATGACAAAAAAATAAGAGTTAAGTGAGAAAAACACCTTGAACATAGACAATACAAAAGTCTAAGTTCAAGGTGTTTTTATATGCAAAAGTAAACAAAAAGAGAGGAAACAGTCAGGCTAAAGAGGATAGAACTCTCTAAAAAAGATATTCACTTAATCTTTTCTCCCAACTCATGAAAACTATGAGCGAGTAGATACTTTTGAATGCCTCGTGCTTGTTTAATAGCTTCAGATGAATGATGTTTAAAATTTATTTTATCCTGCTTTTTAAAGGAGATTAAACTTTCAATTGAGGACAACATCCATTTCTCCGTTAGGTTTGGCATTAAAGCATGTGCTTGTTCAAAATTTCCGAAGTACGCCTCACTATGGGCAATCATATAACTTTGATAAGGTTCCTTGGCGATTTTCTTTGCTTCGGTTATTGCCTGATCATAATTGTTTTCGAGAATAGCGAGTAATGATGCATAGTTGTGCTGTACATAGGGCTGTTTATATAAAGTGATGATTTTTTGAAGAGCCTCTCTTTGCTCTTCGATTGTTTGATTGGCGATGGCGTAAGGGTAGGCATAAATGGCACGATGTTTATTTGCATTAAGGAATCGATCCACAGTTTTTAAATTATTTGTCCAAAGTAATGCATTGAAATGAGGGTACATAGTAAATGAAGCAATATAAAGGAAAAGAACGATGAATATGAGCCATTTAGGGATCTCCATTAATAATAAAAATGTACAAGCAATAATTGCGATTAAATAAATGAACGTTAATTTCCATAATTGCATGAATTTCACTCCTTTTAAAGACATTATAATCTCAATTTTCTAAAAAGTCTTATTCCACATGTGTACATTGTTAAAAAACAAATATTGTGTTTTTAAAAAATACATCATATAATAACTTTAAAGAAAATGTTGATGTTTATTGTGTTTGTAAAACTACAATTGTGCATCCGAGAAATACAAATGTATTTTAAAACCAAATGTACATTCCTGAAATACAAATGTAGCCGTTAGAAGGAGGAAATAAGATGAAGAAAATTATGATTACAGGTGCATGCGGACAAATTGGTTCTGAGCTAGTAGCAAAACTACGTAAAGAATATGGTAATGAGAACGTATTAGCAACAGATATCAGAAAAGTATCAACACAAGCAGGACCTTTTGAAGTGCTTGATGTGATGGATGCAGAGCGTATGCATAATATTGCAAAAGACTTTGGTGCAGATACTATGATGCACATGGCGGCATTACTATCTGCAACAGCAGAGGAAAAGCCATTATTTGCTTGGAATTTAAACATGGGTGGCCTTGTGAATGCATTAGAAGTTTCTCGTGAATTAGGTATGCAATTCTTTACTCCAAGTTCAATCGGTGCATTTGGTCCTTCAACACCAAAACACAATACACCACAAGATACGTTACAACGCCCAACAACAATGTATGGTGTAAACAAAGTGGCAGGTGAATTATTGTGTGATTACTACCACACACGTTTTGGTTTAGATACTCGTGGTGTTCGTTTCCCAGGTCTTATTTCAAACGTAACGCCTCCAGGTGGTGGTACAACAGATTATGCTGTAGATATCTACTATAAAGCCGTCCAAGAAGGTAAGTATACATCTTACATTGCACAAGGAACTTATATGGATATGATGTATATGCCAGATGCATTACAAGCAATTGTTGATTTAATGGAAGCAAATCCTGATAAGTTAATCCATCGTAATGCATTCAACTTAACAGCAATGAGCTTTGAACCAGAAGAAATTGCAGCTTCTATTCGTAAACAAATGCCAAACTTTAAAATGGACTATAATGTAGATCCTGTTCGTCAAGCTATTGCAGATAGCTGGCCTGATTCACTTGATTCAAGTGCTGCAAAAGAAGAATGGGGCTTTAAAGCACAATATGATTTAGATGCCATGACCATTGATATGTTGAAAAAACTCGCAAAAAAAATTAGCCATTCAGCTTAAGTAATGAAATAAAATAGAGTGCGTCTGCAATCCTTAAAATTGAAGGGCTGCAGACGCACTCTTTTGTTTATCTGAAGTGGTAGTGAAGGGGACTTTTAGTTATTGTAATCCTTTTGCGATAATAATGAGTTTACCTTGGTCTAATTCCTTTTCTGCTGCTGCAGCTTCTTCTTTACTTAGACCAACAGCTTCCATTTGACTGCGTAATTCGTCACCACGAGAAACCACAAAGTTTTTCATCGTTTGAATAAAGCCTTGGTCCTTCATAGAAACTTCTCCAGTATCGAGTGCATCTGTAATATCTTCTTCGCGTTCAGTGAAATGAGCGAAGATATAGATATCATCTCGATCAATACCTTGTGATTCTAACTTCTCAACCTGACTTTTTGCCTGTACGGCATTCTCTACAGAAATGTTATTCATCATGAAATCTCCTCCTTATTGGATTCTACTTATGGTATTCCCGAAATGAAAAAGATTAAACATAGATTAATGTGAAAAAAATGATTTCCTTATTATAGTTGAGTGTCATATTTTTGAATAGAAAGTCATACATAGTAATTGGGTTAATAGAAGCTTTTATAGTAATCTAACGTGAATATTTTTTAAGTCCACTAAATATTAGAAAGACGTATTTGGATTCTGAAGTTGATGAATACAAACAAGGGAGTTGAGAAAAATATGATGCAGATACCATTAGTATTAACGGATTTTGTAAAGAGGGCTGAGCGTTATTTTCCAAATAAATATATTATTTCAAGAACGGCAGAAGATACGATTCACCGTATTACCTATAAAGAATTTGGGCAACGTACTAGAAAGTTAGCGTATGCTTTAACAAAGCTAGGAATGAAACGCGGGACAAAAGTGGGGACATTTGCATGGAATCATCATAGGCATCTGGAAGCCTATTTTGCTGTTCCTTGTGCAGGTGCAGTTTTGCACATGATCAATATTCGCCTATCTCCTGAGCATATAATTTATATTATCAATCATGCAGAAGATGAAATATTATTGATTGATGGAGATTTATTCCCATTAGTAGAGAAAGCAATCCCATTATTAAAAACAGTGAAATATATTGTTGTTATGCAAGATGGACAAGAATTGCCCAAAACCAATTTGCAAAATGTCTATTCATATGAACAATTATTAGCAGAAGCTGGAGATTACGAGTTCCCTGAAGATTTAGATGAAAATATGCCAGCAGGAATGTGCTATACAAGTGCAACTACAGGATTCCCAAAAGGCGTTGTTTATACACATCGTAGTTTAGTGCTCCATAGTATTGCACTAGGTTTAGCAGATTCGCTCGGAATTCGGGAAAATGATGTAGTAATGCCTGTTGTACCAATGTTCCATGTAAACGCATGGGGAATGCCATTTGCTGCAGTAAATTTCGGAACCACACAAGTATTGCCAGGCCCAATGTTTACACCTGGATTATTACTAGATTTAATTGAGCAAGAAAAAGTGACATTAACCGCTGGAGTCCCAACGATTTGGCTAGGCGCATTAAAAGAGTTAGAAGAAAAACCTAGAGACATTTCTTCGTTACGGACCATTGTATGTGGTGGTTCTGCCTCTCCGAAAGGATTGATTCAGATTTTTGAAGAAAAGTATAAAGTGCCATTTATCGTTGGGTACGGCATGACAGAGACTACGCCCATCGTAAGTCTATCAACTTATACTACTGAAATGGAGAATTGGTCTAAAGAGAAAAAGCTAGATATCCGTGCAACACAAGGGTTAACTGTTTCATTGGTTGAGACACGAGTTGTGAATGATGACGGGGAAGTTCCATGGGATGGCAGGACGATGGGAGAGCTAATCATTAGAGGGCCGTGGATTGCAGATGAATACTATAATGATGAAAGAACGGCAGAAGCATTCAAAAACGGTTGGCTTTATACAGGTGATATCGCTGCAGTCACTAAAGAAGGATATATTAAAATAATGGACCGTGTAAAAGATCTGATTAAAAGTGGAGGAGAGTGGATTTCCTCTGTTGATCTTGAAAACGCTTTGATGACACATGAAGCAGTTTTTGAAGCAGCTGTCATAGCTATTCCAGATGAAAAGTGGCAAGAACGACCATTAGCATGTGTCGTTTTAAAAGAAGGATACAAAACAACAAAAAAAGAATTACTGACTTATTTAGAGAGGCAATTTGCTAAATGGTGGGTACCAGATGATGTAGTGTTTTTAAAAGAAATTCCAAAAACCTCTGTCGGTAAATTCCTGAAAGCAAAGCTACGCGAGGATCTAGTTAAAAAATAAATAATAGGAAGCAATATTAAAAAAGAGCATTTCAATGTTAATTTACACATTGAAATGCTCTTTTTGCATATCAAGAATAAAGACTAATCTTCTATTAATTTACTAAGATTAATGCGTTTATTTAAAGCAGTCATAACAGGAATGCCGACAACCATTACCACGAATTCACCTACTGCACAAGTGAACCAAGTAAATAGGAACGGTAAGTCAATAGCAAGATGTAACTCAATCGCTATTAAGAACATTGTAAAAGTGAAAACGATTGTGTTGAAAATCATGCGTGTTAGAGTTCCTTTAATAAAGCGAGTGGAGAAGATAGTAATCGCTAATGCGACAATTGACTGACCCACACCAAATACTAAATCATATGTACCTAGTGGTGAGAAAAGGTTGGTAATGAATACGCCGATTACAATGCCAAGCATATATTTCTTGTTGAAAACCACAAGATGGTTGAACATTTCTGAAATACGGAATTGTATATTCGTAAAACCAAATGGTGCAATGAGCAGTGATACAGCGATATATAGTGCAGCAATAATTCCACTAACTGTCAAAGATTTAACTTTCATTTTTTAACCCCCTAGTTTTTTTACGTGGGATGGTTTCGAACCACGTTATTTTAGAAAACAATTAATTATTCTATATGTATTACAGAAGAATGTCAAACTTTCCTTAATGAATAAGGAAATAAAACAACAGAAGTCTTTATTAAAAAATAATTCGAAAAATTGTCACATTTAAATGGTGGTTTGCATAAACCTTTATAGATTGGTGATTTAGCGCTTTAAAGTACTGAACTTTAAGTAAATAAAGTTATTAGAAGATTCATAATATTATTGACGATTTGATAAGACTTTTGTAATATAACAATAATTAGTTATAACAATAGTAGAATGTGAGTTTATCGAAAGATGAGGGGGATTTTTATGGAGAAGACAAAAAAGTATTTATTGCTTTTAATGACAGCAATCATCGTGCTAGCTCTAGCTGCATGTGGTAGTAAAGCAGATTCATCAAAATCAAGTGACAAAGAAACAAGTGGAGCTACAGATGAAAAAACATATAAAATTGGTATTACTCAAATAGTTGAGCACCCATCTTTAAATGCGGCAACTAAAGGATTTAAAGCAGCACTTAAAGATGCAGGCTTAAAAGTTGATTATCAAACTGAAATCGCACAAGGTGACCAAAGTGTCAATACAACAGCTGCAAATAACTTAGTAGGTAGTGGAGTTGATTTAATCTTTGCTAACTCAACACCAAGCGCTCAAGCGGTAGCAGCAGCAACTACTGATATTCCAATTGTATTCACATCAGTAACGGATGCAGTTGGTGCTGAACTTGTAAAATCAATGGAAAAACCAGGTGGCAATGTAACAGGAACAGTGGATACTCATCCAGATGCAATTCCTAATACAATTAAATTCTTAAGTGAACAACTAAATGCCAAAAAAGTTGGTATGGTGTTCAACTCAGGTGAGCAAAACTCACGAGTACAAGTGGATGCAGCGAAAAAAGAAGCAAAAAATGCGGGCATTACAATAGTAGAAGCTTCAGCTGCTACTTCAGCGGAAGTAAAACAAGCGACTGAATCATTAGTAGGTAAAGTAGATGCCATGTACATCATTACAGATAACACAGTGGTTTCAGCTCTTGAATCCGTTTTAGATGTTGCAAATGAAAAGAAAATTCCTGTAATGGTAGGAGAACTTGATTCAGTGGCACGCGGCGGCTTAGGGGCTTATGGATTTAGCTACTATGATATTGGATATGAAGCAGGACAAAAAGCTGTGGAAATTTTAAAAGACGGTAAAAAACCTGCAGATATCCCAGTTGCATATCCAGCAAACCTAAAACTAGAAATTAATAAAACAACAGCGAACAAAATCGGCGTAAACATCAAAGAAGAATGGAAAGCAGAAACAGTCGACTAGATAGGGGATGATTCTATATGTTTATAGCAATTTTCGGCTCTGTGGAGCAAGGGATCATCTATGCAATAATGGCACTCGGAGTGTATCTAACATTCCGAGTGTTAGATTTTCCTGATTTAACAGTAGACGGTAGCTTTGTAACAGGCGCCGCAACAGCAGCAACGATGATTACATTAGGATACAACCCAATTATCGCAACAATATGTGCAACTGTAGCTGGCTTTGTTGCCGGTTCAATTACGGGAATTCTTCATACGAAAGCCAAAATCAACTCACTTTTATCCGGGATATTAATGATGATCGCTTTATACTCCATTAACTTGAGAATTATGGGGATGACAACAGATACGGCTGTTGGGCGTCCAAATATTCCACTCTCAAACGCAGAATCAATATTCACCTTATTCAATGGGTTTTGGGAAAAACTTGGATTAGACAAAGCGTTAAATGGCATGTTATCAAGCATGGGAGTAGAAAATGTACCTAAAACTTGGGGTATCATCTTCATCATGCTAATCTTAACTTTTGCGATTAAAATTATCTTCGACTGGTTCTTAAAAACCGAAATGGGCCTAGCAATTCGTGCAACAGGTGATAACGATAGAATGATTCGCAGTTTTTCAGCCAATACAGACACATTGACCATCTTAGGTTTAGGTTTATCCAATGGATTAGTGGCGTTATCTGGTGCACTAATCGCTCAATATGGTAAGTTTGCCGATATTGGTATGGGGATTGGGATGATTGTAATTGGATTGGCTTCAGTAATCATTGGTGAAGCTATTTTCGGTACAAAGACTATTGTACGCACAACATTAGCGGTTATTTTTGGTGCTATCATTTATCGAATCGTTTTAGCATTAGCACTACAAGTAGAGTTTTTAGATACAGGCGATATGAAGCTCATTACAGCTGTCATCGTGATTATTGCATTAGTCGTACCAACTATCAGAGCGAAACAAAAAGAAAGAGTTCGCATAGCCAGACGCCGGGTAGAACGTGAGACAGCGAAACAGGAGGCGAAGACAATTGCTTAAACTAGAAGGAATCAACAAAATCTTCAATGAAGCAACGCCTGATGAGAAAATCGCATTAGATGATATTAATTTAGACTTAAGAGCAGGAGATTTTGTTACAGTTATTGGAAGCAATGGTGCTGGTAAATCAACGATGATGAATATGATATCGGGAGCATTAAAGCCTGATCTTGGTCAAATTATAATCAATGGGAAAGATGTAACACGACTACCAGAACACAAACGTTCTCGCTATATCGGGCGTGTGTTTCAAGACCCAATGGCCGGAACTGCACCGATGATGACAATTGAAGAGAATCTAGCAATTGCGTATTCACGTAACAAAAAACGAACACTCCGGATTGGCGTTGATAAAAAGCGACGTGAATATTTCAAGGAGTCACTAGAAACATTAAATCTAAATTTAGAAAACCGATTAAATGCAAAAGTAGGTCTACTCTCTGGCGGGGAACGACAAGCATTATCATTATTAATGGCTACGTTCACAAAGCCGGATATTTTATTACTTGATGAACATACAGCAGCACTGGACCCATCACGAGCAGAACTAATCACAAACCTGACAAAACAACTTGTTGCAAAAGACCAACTGACGACATTGATGGTAACGCACAATATGCAACAAGCAATCGACTTAGGAAACCGCCTCATCATGATGGATAAAGGCCAAATCATTTTAGAAGTAGAACCAACAGCCAAAAGTGACCTGACAATAGACGATTTGATGGCCCAATTCCATCGTATCCGCGGTGAAAAAATGGTGTCGGACCGTACATTACTAAGCGTATAGCTGTAACGCACGCTAAAAGCGCAAAGCAAACCTTCTGTGTAGTCTTACAAGGTTTGATTTTGCGCTTTTCTTTACTTTACTTTCTCCTCTTCTTGTAATAGGATGAATAATATATTTAAAGCTATAAGATATAAAATTATTAAATTAAAAATATAAATACAGTCCTATCACTTAATATCCGTTATAATAGAATCAAATTGTAACAATAACTACCTTTAGCAATCAACGAGGAGCATATAGATGAATAAATTTTTGCCGAATTTATGGACTACGCTTTTATTGTTAATAGTGGGCCTTTTAAGTGTCGTTGGTGTCATAGAGCAAATTGCCAACAACCCAGATTTATACAATTGGAATTGGCGACAGTTGGTAATGCTTATTGCTTTGATACTTGTTTATTTTATATTTTCCTTTGTCGGTTTTTACTTCTTAATTTCCCGTATTAAAGCTCGTGGAATTTGTTGGGATTCAGAAGGAGTGTATGTTGACTTTAGTCACCATAAAATATATTGGTATGAAATAGAGGAAATACATCGCTTGGGTTATCCGGGAGTTGGGAAAGTAACAGTCATTTCAACTTCCTCAAAATATGAAAAAGACATTCAACATCGACTAGATAAATTAAAGACAACCATTTCAAAAAACTCTTTTGATATATTATGGATGACTGTCCAAAAGCCAAAAGCCATGCATGAGCAACTCCTTTATGAATTTGAATCGTATAAAGAAAAACATGCCCAATCAATAGTTAAATAATAGACAAAAGCCTCCAAAAGAATACTTTGGAGGCTTTTTACTTACTTGAGTAGAAGTTTGCTTTAAATACTTATACCAACAACGTAAACAACGTTGCATCATTATTCAATTCTTTAAAGGCAAAGTTGTTATTTTTCATACGTTTAATTAGCCCTGTGTATTCTTCAGGGTGTTTTAACTCGATACCAACGAGGGCAGGGCCACTTTCTTTGTTGTTTTTCTTCGTGTATTCAAAAGTAGTAATGTCATCTTCTGGTCCCAAAACTTCAGTTAGGAATTGACGAAGAGCACCCGCGCGTTGTGGGAAACTTACTAAGAAATAATGAAGTAATCCTTCGTGAATCATTGATTTTTCTTTGATTTCTTGCATACGCCCAATATCGTTATTACCACCACTGATAACGCAGACTACACATTTTCCTTTGATTTGTTCTTTGTAATAATCAAGTGCAGCTACAGAAAGTGCACCTGCAGGCTCTGCGATAATCGCATGCTTATTATATAAATCTAAAATCGTTGTACATACTTTACCTTCTGGTACTGCAACGATATCATCAACATATTTTTTAGAAATCTCAAATGTTTTTTGACCAACACATTGAACAGCAGCACCATCTACGAATTTATCAATGTGAGGCAATTCAACCGGATGATCTTGAGCTAACGCTGCTTTCATACTAGCAGCACCAGCAGGTTCAACGCCGATAATAGAAGATTGTGGAGAAACGTTTTTCACAAATGTCGAAATCCCAGAAATTAGTCCGCCTCCGCCAATACTTGCGAAAACGTAGTCCACAGGCTCTTCAATATCGTTCATAATTTCTACAGCTAACGTACCTTGTCCTGCGATGAGATCAGGATCATCGAATGGATGGATGAAAATATGGCCTTCTGCATTAGAGAATTCGATTGCATTTTTTGCGGATGCATCGAAAGTATCTCCAGCTAAAATAATTTCGACGAATTCACGACCAAACATACGTACTTGGTCAATTTTTTGTTTTGGTGTTGTTGTAGGCATGAAAATATGACCATGAATGCCTAAATGTGAGCAAGCGTATGCTACACCTTGTGCGTGGTTACCGGCACTGGCACAGACAATACCCTTTTCGCGAGCAGCATCTTCAATTGTTTTAATTTTGTAGTATGCTCCACGTATTTTAAAGGACCGAACATTTTGTAAGTCTTCACGTTTTAAGTAAACGCTACACTCATATTTTTCGGATAAATAATCATTCTTTTGTAATGGTGTGTGTGTGACGACATCTTTTAAAAGTTGATAGGCGATGAGTACATTTTCCACCTGTACAGTTTTTTCCTCTTTCACTGTCATATAAAAACCTCCTGCTTTCTTAAAAAATAATAATTTAACTTATTATATCTCTAAAATTATGAAATTTTAAGTAAATTCTAATTTTTTATCAAATTTAAAATACTCTGTACTTATTTGTTAAGAGAAAACAACAAAATCTTATTAAGAATGATTGTTTGATTATGTTTCAGTTATAATAGAAAGAACATAGAAAAGAAAGGTCAATGCAGTATGAATTATTTTGATAAGATGCAGGAATTGACTGGTGTCTTTTTAAACGAAGTACAACAAAAAGCAGTACGTTATTCTAAGGGACCATTATTATTACTTGCATCCCCAGGATCGGGGAAAACAACTACATTAAATATGAAAATTGGTTATCTATTATTGGTAAAAAAAGTTCCTGCACATAAAATTTTAGCAATCACCTTTAGTAAAGCTTCTGCTATGGATATGGCAAAGCGATTTGATCAATTTTTCTCTACAATCATTGATGAAACGGTTCATTTTTCCACCATTCATAGTATTGCCTTTCAAATTGTACGTGAGTATTTCTCGATTCATCACCAAAATTTCGAAATTATTGAAGGGAATATGAATCGCAATCTTGATAAAAAGGCGATACTTCGCAATATCTTTATTCAGCATCGCAAGACCACGCCTTCCGAGGATGAGATGGACGAGCTTATGTCCTATAGTAGTTTTGTTAAAAATAAAATGATTCCAGAAGAGAAACTGGTTCAGAAAAAAACGATGATGCCAGGGATTGTTGAGATGTATAAACAATATGAAGCGTTCAAAGTACAATATCCTGGGGTGGTATTGCTAGACTTCGACGATATGTTGACATATTGTTTTAAAGCTTTAACTGAAGATGCACGTTTGCGAAACAAATATCAACAACGATTTGAATATATTTTAACGGATGAAAGCCAAGATAATTCAGTGATACAGCATGAGATTGTCTATTTATTAGCAGCTCCGCAATTTAATATTTGTGTAGTGGCGGATGATGATCAATCTATTTTCATGTGGCGTGGGGCAGATGTAAATAGACTCCTTCAATTTAAGAAGATTTATCCTAATGCGAAGACAATGACGATGGCACAAAATTATCGTTCGACGAAAGAAATTGTTGATATAGCCAATACATTTATTAAACGCAATCGTCACAGATATCAAAAGAATATGTTTACAGAAAATGAGCAAGGTGAAAAAGTAGAAATTCATAATACCAAACGTTATGATTTGCAGTTGAATTACGTTGTAGAAGAAATACAAAAAGCAGACAACCCTTCTGAAGTTGCGATATTATATCGTAACAACAACTCAAGTATTCTCCTCGTTAACAAACTATACAAAGAGCAAATTCCGTTTTATATGAAAGATGTTGAACTGAAGTTTTTCCATCACTGGATTGTGGAAGATATCTTGAATATTATGAGACTTTCTTATAACGACTCACGAGTAGATATTTTAGAAAAGGTTTATACAAAGATGAATGCCTATATAAAGAAAAGCCAGATCGCACAGTTGCAAGAAACTGTAAGTAAAGTATCAGCATTCGATCGATTATTGGAAATAATCCATGCACCATATCAAGAAAATGTGTTAAAAAAAGCAAAGCAAAATATTCGTAAGCTTCAAATGCAGGAACCATACGAAGCGATACAAACGATTCGCCAAGATTTAGGGTACGACAAATCACTAAAACGAACAGCAGAACATTTGCGGATGAATGAAGAAAATTTGTTTGATATTTTAAATACAATTGAAATCATCGCAAAAGAACTCCCATCACTTGAGTCGTTTGCTTATCGATTAAATGATATTGAACAACTCATGCGTACGTCTAAAAAGTATAAGGGACAAAATGTGGTGACACTTTCTACTTTGCACAGTGCAAAGGGATTAGAATATGACCGTGTATATATAATTGACTTAATTGAAGGAATTCTCCCAAATAGGGAAGACATAAAAGCGTATGAAGCAGGGCATATAGAAGAAATGGAAGAAGCCACACGTCTCTTCTATGTAGGTATGACACGTGCACGTCACCATTTAGAATTACTAACCTATAATTCGCGAAGCGATGCTCACGTAAAAGAATCACGTTTTGTGCAAAATGTAAGGAAAATTATTTCACCAGAGCAAGTAAGTGAACCTCTTACACAGAATAAAGCCAAGCAACCAAAATACAAACCAATGTTTGAAAATGCCATAACAAAAGAATCAGAACTACAAATAGGGTTGAAAATAGAACACCATTTATATGGCCAAGGCCAAATTACAAACATAGTTGAAGACTCTATCGAAATCGATTTTGAAACAGTAGGGGCCAAAAACTTCATGCTCGACTTTTGTTTGAATCATGGATATTTAAAAATGGTTTAATGAAAAGCATCGATCTTCATCGATGCTTTTTTTATGGTAGTTATTATACGGTTTATTCAAACTGTATAACTAAAACTAGTTTACATAATTTTTCCAAAAGTAACTAAAGGATATAAATCAGCTAAAAAAGGAAAATTCTTTGATTTAATTTTTGCCAGATATTTAGAATGAATATCTTTTCTACTTTTTGACGATTCAATGGGAAATATGCCAGTTTGTATAATATCTCAAAAAACGGCAGTAAAAAGCGTGATTGCAAAATCCTACATAATAAGATAAAAAAGAAGAGGCGAATCAAAAGTGAACAGCTCACTTTGATTCGCCTTAATTACATATATTAAAAGCTTTCTTCAAAATCCTCATGCCAATTATAGGAATACATACGTTCAATTGTGAACCAATTATCCGCATCTGTGGCACCTTCAGCTCTACGTTTTGCTGCTTCTTGTAGCATCCATCCAGTTTGTGAGATATGTGCGCTCATTGAATTCCATTTATTATCTTTTACATCAACAATATCATTCACGATATCTGGTTCACCTAGACGCTCTAATGTGTTGTTTGCAAAAGCAACACAATATAGACGTGGGCGAGCGACTTCAGGCATTCTGCGAACAGCTCGTACAACAGCTCTTGCGGTTGCTTCATGATCAGGATGAACAGCATAGTTTGGATAGAATGTAATGATTAATGAAGGATTTAGTTCATTGATTAACTTGGTAATCATTTGAACCATATCTTCATCATCTTCAAATTCCACAGTTTTATCACGTAAACCCATCATACGTAAATCTTTAATACCAATTGCCTGGCAGGAAGCTTTTAATTCTTCTTTACGGATTAGCGGTAGCCCTTCACGAGTTGTGAAAGGTGGATTACCAAGATTACGGCCCATTTCGCCTAAGGTTAGGCAAGCATATGTAATGGGTGTACCTGCTTTTGCGTATTGTGCCAATGTTCCTGATACTCCGAAGGCTTCATCATCGGGATGTGGGAACACGACAAGAATTTGACGTTCAGGTTGTAGCATTCTCTTTCAACTCCTCTTAATATGCAAATGGTGTTTCGCTAATTTCTAATGCAACTGCCAATTTTCCATCATAACCATGGCCTGCCATTAGCAAACGATTTTGGTCGTCCAATTCAAAGTGGGTAATACCTTGTGCATATACCCAACCACCGTTAGCTAATTTCAATCCAACGCGGTGAGGTTCATCAGGTGTTACTTTACCTAGTTCATAACGTAAAAGTACATTCCGTATAAAGGCACCAGCATTAAATACTTTTTCATCGAAATGACTAGCATATGCACCATTGGTTGTTTCTAAGTGTATATAGACATCCTTATTCGCAAAGGAATTAAGAAGTTCTTGTAACTTTTTTGTATCTACTATTTCCATCTAAATGCTCCTTCCTAAAGATAGAATCCACTCTATAGTATAGATAATTATTTCTATAAATGCGATTGCTAAGCATTTTCAGTTATATAGCAAAAGCAATCATCAAGGTAAAACAATAAAATATATACAAAAAGATGGCGTTTTACTTCAAGGTATAACTAATTATTAAGGTAGAAAAAAATTCGTAATATAAAAATGTTTATAATTAAAAAGTCTATGGGAATAATAGTTATTGAGGTGACGCTGATGAAGCTTACATTACCAAATATAGTAGAGGAGCATATGATCTCCAAAGCATGGTTAATCACGATGATGCCATTTTCTTTCGTTGCAAAAAAAACTCATATGTTAGCTGAAGAGTTGCTCCATAATGGGTATTCTTTTTTTGACCTCCAAGATGTATCACAAGAAGCTACTTACTACGGTGATATCCATATCTCAAACATTGCCTTAAGTCAGCATTTTTTGCCTTACATAGAACGACGCCTTTTCCCTCGAAGTATGGATGAGGATGCATTTTATCGCTTTTCAAAATCAATCCTTCAAAACGGTGTAATGAAAATCCATAACCGGCAATATGCTTTTACTATTTTAAGTGTAGACGTAGTGCTTTGCCCATTCGGTATAGGCTTTGTATCGGTTCGTGTTGAGCTAAAACATGAATATTCCTTGTCAGAAACCTTGGACTTTATGCACCACTTTCGAATATTGGAGCCGAAAACGGTAGATGAAATTGGTATGGAAATTCAAGTTGAATCCAAGTCTTACGAAAGTATGAACAATTTGATTATGGATTTTCTTTGCCCAGAAATTCAAGCTTTTACAATACATGATGAAAGGCGTGATGGGTACTTTGGAAGTTTACCGTATTTTGAAGATGAACGTATGCTTGTCGCCACCTATATTGAAATAGATGAAGATGAAATACCGATTGAACAAATCTATAGAGCAAGCCAACTAGATGGTTTTACAGAAGATGGCTTACCTTTAATTTCTGCTGCAAATACCGAACATATGGAAGAGTATTTAAAAACGAGGATGAATACAAGGTATATGCCTAACTTCTGCGATATTATAACAGAGCATGTTCAAACAACCCTTGTATTCGGACAAGCAGATAATATATTGAAGGAGAAAATAAGAATCAGATTCATGGGAATCCATTATTACAATATATTACTGCACTATTTTTATAAATTAACGCTTTTAGAATTATCCTTTAGATATTGTGAATTGGCGTGGAAAAAAGATGCAATCTTTGTAGAACAGTTAATGAAGCAAATTACCATATTCTCAGCAAAATATTATTTTCAAGAAATAAGCAGTCGTTCATCTACCCGTGAGACAGGAAAGCGACTACGGACAATTTTCAAGATCGATGAATTATTTGCTGAAGTATCCAAAACACTCGATGCACTTTACATTAATCAGGAGAAGTTTTCAGATCAAAGACAAAACCAATTGCTATTCATCCTGACGGTGTTCACTGTATTATCTGGTATATTTGGTATGAATCTGGTCACCAATGATTGGGGAGATAAGTTTAATTGGTCAGAGATTTTCAAATATAACCTTTTTGAATGGATTTGTTTAATAACAGCAGTTTCAGGGATTCTAATGTCTGCTATATTATTGTTAAGCACCATATTCAGTTGGATTAAACGCAAATTTTTATTTAAAAAGAATAGTAAATTATAGCAGAGGATTGTATGTTAATTCCACTGCAACTAACAAAGATTAGTTGAATTCAATCATAAAATGCAAAAAAGCTTCCACTTATTACTTAGTGGAAGCTTTTATTGTATAACCAGTTATTTTGTAAAAGATTAATGGTAAAAAAAGAAATTTTTTTGAGAAGCCTTACCTTTCGACAAAAGGAGGGTTTTCTCGCTACAATACAAAAAGTAGAGTAATAGAAAGATATAATAGAAGTATGAAAAGAGGGAAGCTTATGTCTTTAAAAAATAGAGAGCTAGAAAAAGTGTTGCATGACTTTCAGGTAGAGGGACAACAAGCTGCAACAATCATGGAAGCTGCAACTAGTTCACATATGCATGTTCGAAACAATTGGATCATCAATCTATTTAAGAACTGGCAGACATGGGTAGCGATACTGATTCTATTAGCCATTTTAATATTGCCTTTTGCTTCATGGAAGTTAATGCAAGGAAGTAGTTTTGCTGAACAAAAAGGTGCCATTGTTGAACGAATTCAAAACTTAAACGAATTAACCACTGCCGAAGCTTATACAAAGGTGATGATAGAACAGGAGAATAATGAGCTCTTTGGTAAAGAAATTGGATTAGATATACCAGGCACTAAGCGAGAATTGTTAGTAGTGATTCCAGGTGGGGTAAAGGCAGGTGTGGATTTTTCTAGTGTAACGGAAAAAAACATTGACCTCGATGAAAAGAAGAAAACTGCAACGATTTATTTACCAAAAGCTAAAATACTTGGTGAGCCTGATATAGACTTTAAAAAGGTGCAAGTTTTCTCTAGTGAAGGATTATTCCGTAGCAGACCAGATATTACAGAAGCATATGGACTAGCAGCACAAGCCAAAAAGCAAATGATTGAAGAGGCTACGACACAAGGAGTATTAAAAACAGCTGAGAAAAACGCCGAAGCTTCAGTCGCAGATATGTTTTCACTTGTTGGGTATGATGTCACAGTTAAATTTGAGGAGTAGGTTATCTTGACGAAGAAAATTTTTGATAATGATTGGCAGGATGTTTTAGGAGAAGAATTTGAAAAGCCGTACTATTTACAATTAAGAGAGTTCTTAATACATGAATATTTTACAGAAACAATTTATCCACCGATGGAAGATATGTGGAATGCTTTTCGTTATACCCCTTACCATAAAGTGAAGGTGGTAATACTAGGGCAAGACCCCTATCATGGACCAGGTCAGGCTCATGGTATGAGTTTTTCGGTTAAACCGGGTGTTCCGCATCCCCCTAGCCTCCAAAATATGTTCAAGGAGTTACAACAGGATTTGGGATTTGCTATACCTCGTGATGGTACATTAACTAAGTGGGCCAAGCAAGGAGTATTGTTATTAAATACAGTACTGACCGTTCGAGCACATCAAGCTCATTCCCATAAAGGACACGGTTGGGAGCAGTTTACTGATACAGTCATACAAAAACTATCTGATCGAAATACGCCTATTGTTTTTGTACTATGGGGGAAACCTGCGCAGCAAAAAGAGAGACTTATTGATACAAGTAAACATGCAATCATTAAAGCACCTCACCCAAGCCCACTAAGTGCGCATAGAGGTTTCTTTGGAAGTCGTCCTTATTCAAAAATCAATAACCAACTTGAAATTTGGGGAGAACAACCAATTGACTTTGATTTGACAAAATAATAGAAGATAGTTGATATCTTTAAGCCTCAGGACTTCATTACAATAGAAAATCATGGTAAAGTGAAATTAATTGTTAGACAAGCACAGAAATAGTTAAGAATGTGACTTAAACTCTTAAGTCTTAGTCAAAAGAATTCGTCAGCAAGAATTACTTAAAGTTTGAAGAGAAGAAAGAGGGATTGACAATGATTTCATATGAAGTAGTTGTAGCCGAAATTGCGAGACACGTGGCACAAGCACAAGCCGTAAGAAATGAAGCACAAATGCGTGAAGAGCTGTCTGCTATTCGAGCATTATGTGATGTGGCATTACATAAACAAGGTCTTGAATCATCGATTAAAGCAATTCCTAAAATGATGACAAATACGGTCCCTCCACTAACGCAGAAAACTTCTGTACAGATGTCACAGTCTCTGACAGCAAATAAGCTAGAAGAAGACGATGCAAATGGCGATTCAATTTTTGATTTCTAGAAGGGAATGTAAAAGGAAATGAAATTTTATATTATTTTAGGTGCTGTATTTGCTTTTTTATCAGTAGCATTTGGTGCGTTCGGTGCACACGCATTAAAAAATATTCTAACTGATTCCTACGCTGCCGTATGGGAGACTGCTGTACACTATCAAATGTTCCATGCACTAGGCTTAATTGTAATTGGTATTTTAATGAGTAAGGGCTTAATTGGACCTACACCGTTACTATCACGTGCAGGAATTCTAATGTTCATCGGAATTCTTTTATTCTCAGGAAGTTTATATGTATTAGCTATCACCCAAATCAAAATATTAGGTGCAATTACACCGATTGGCGGAGTATTATTCCTAATCTCATGGGTTCTTATCATTGTAGCTGCTGCGAAAAACTTATAACTGCAAAATGGGGAACTGATTTCTAAAATATAAAAGGGGCGTCCAAAAGTCGAAAATACGACTTTGGACAGCCCCGTTTTATATACCTGGAGTTTGATTGAAATAAGCAAGTTCTTCATCAAATTCAGCATAATCAAAGTAAATCATTGGGAAAAGGTACCGATGATTTGTGGCAAGATCTCGTAAAATCACATGATCTCGCCCAGCTGCTTCTACAACACCTCTTATAGTTACTACATTTTGACCTGTTTGTGGCATAGCATGTTCAAAAGAAAAATGGAAATTCCCTGGTTTCCCACGATTTAAACGTAAAATATTTTCGATGTATGATTGCTCTCTTCCTAGTGTTGGAGTTGCAGGTTGTGCAGGAGGTAATTGTGAAGTACCAGTTGGAAATGTTGTACCACCAGGATAAGGCGTTGTACCAGTAGGATAGTTTGGTGTCCAATAATATTGAACCATGTCATCTTCCTTTCATTTGTAAATTATACTTGTGGAAAATTTGTGGATGGAGCATAAAAGCAATGCATTTGGTAACGGCATAATTTCTTCTGTTGTTAAGTGAAATCGATAGGCATTCATAACGTGTAAGAGCAAGCCTTAGAATATCTTGATGTTTAGCATGTTGAAGATGCATCCTTTTGTTTACATTAAAGCTCTTCTGGTTTTTGATAAAACGTTTGCTCTAGAGTGTGATTGTCGTGATAAGTCTAAAGATTCAGCTAGCCCCCCTGGGTTAACTTCAATATTCTAAAACCGTTAACACACCAAGATTCCTATCACTCTTTAGCCTTTAAAGCTGCAAGGCGAGCAATATGTCCACTTCTCATGGTGTTGCCTTCACAACAGGCATTGCAAACCTCCTCTTCTTTATATATGACTGTGAAAGAAAATAAGAACCCCATTTTGTGTATAAATTTGTCGGAAGTAGGGTAATAATTCAGATAATGAAACGTCCCTTCGTATGCAAAAAAGGCCAGAAGGTAGTGGAAGTTCACTAACTTTTTAGAGGTTCTAATACGGGAATGACTGAAAAATACAGAAGGAAGTGTTCGTTCATATGCAGTTTGTTTTCGATTTAGAGGGTACAATTTACTTTCAAGAAGATCATATTACGGAACCTATTCTATATAGTTTAGGTCATTTAACAGAAAAAGGGCATGAAGTAATTTTCACATCTTCTCAACCACTTCGCCACGTGTTACCGGTTCTATATAAGGGATTCCATGGCTATAAAATGGTGGGATTAAACGGTTCAATTATATGTAAAAATGGAAATGTAAAACATTGCGCAGAATTTGATTTGATGACGTTTAAAAAAATCAAATATTTAATGGAAGAATACCATGCTACGTATTTAGTGGAGAGCGTCTGGGATTATTCATATACTGGTCCTATCGGTCACCCTATTTTAGAAAATCTAGATCCGTATAAACTTGCGGTTAATAAACCTATTGAAAGATTAGATAATATTGTTAAAATTACAATTGTAACGGCATTTAACATGGCAAACTTACGAAAAAGATTAGCTAATTTAAATTGTATAATACATACTCACTATCAAGAGGGTATGTTAGATATTACGCCATGTGGTATTCAAAAATGGAAAGCCCTTAGAGCACTGGGTATCCAAAAGGGAAAATACATTGTATTTGGAAATGATGAAAATGATATTAACGTATTTGAAAACGCAAAACATAGCGTCATGATTGGCGAGCATCCTGTATTATCACATTATGCAGATGAGAGCATTAACTATGATTCATCCTTTGAAGAACATATCGTGGATAAAGTAGCTGAATTAGATAGTCGCTTTGCATATTAAAGATAGAGTAGAGACCTTATAACAACATGTTATAGGGTCTTTTTCTTGAATTAAGTAAGAAGTAAATTTAGAGAGGAAACAATTGAGCAGGTGTCAAAATATAGGGTATACAAACACTCTAAAAAGATAACAAAATCCAGAATAGCAACAACTACTCCAATATAAAAAGATGATCCCTGCACAGTACAGGAATCATCTCTAAAATAGTTTTTTAATGTAATTATTTTACATTCAAGAACTTTACTAATTTTTCATTGTCCATAATGTTACCAACGAAGAATTCACCAAATTCAGCATAACGAGCAGAAACTTCATCGAAGCGCATTTCGTAGATTAATTTTTTGAATTCTAGAACGTCATGTGCAAATAGAGTAACTCCCCATTCATGGTCATCAAAACCGATAGAACCAGAGATGATTTGTTTTACTTTACCTGCATAGCTACGGCCGATTAAACCATGAGAACGCATTAATTCACGGCGTGCATCCATTTCCATCATGTACCAGTTTGCGCCTTCTTGACGACGTTTGTCCATTGGGTAGAAACAAATATGTTCCCAACGTGGTAATTCAGGATATAAACGTGCACGTATATGTGGATTTTGGTATGGATCTTCTGCTGGTTCGTCACCAGATTTCTTACCAGCTAAGTAGTTAGAAAGCTCAACTACAGATACATAAGAATAAGTTGGAATCGTAAAATCAGCAATAGCCAATTTGTTGAATTCGTTTTCAATATCTTGTAGTTCTTCCATTGTTTCGCGCAATGTCATTAACACGAAGTCTGCTTTTTGGCCTACGATAGAGTAAAAAGCATGACTACCAGTTTTTTCAATGTCAGCTTCGTTGATTTTAGCTAGGTATTGGATAAACTCATCTACTGCTGCTTTTCGTTCCTCTTCAGAAACTAATTTCCAAGAAGCCCAGTCAATTGAGCGGAAATCATGTAGTACGTACCAACCATCTAGTGTTTGTGCTGCTTCGATCATTATTAAGACACTCCTTAACCTCTAGAATCATTCACATTTATTTTAACATAATTGCATTGAAGTAGTGAGTGGGAGCTATTGTTTCACTAAATTGACATGAGATATTTCGTCAAATATTGTATGCTTAAGTAAAAACAAAACGAATACAGGAGATCAAACGATGAAGGATTATTTACAACAATCAATATGGCGTTTTTGGGATCAATCTGTTAGTGGAAGAGGCCATTCGCCATTAGAATCATTTGCGGCTGATGATACACTTTGCCAGTTAGTTGGCCAAGGGCAATCTCCCGCTACCATTCGTACATGGGTTCACGATGCATCTGTTGTTCTTGGTATTCAAGATCACCGTTTACCACATATTCAAGATGGTATGGAATTATTAGAAAAACGCGGGTTTAAGCCAATTGTACGTAACTCAGGTGGATTAGCTGTTGTATTAGACCCAGGCGTATTGAATATTTCACTCATATTATCAGAACTTAAAGGCAAAATTGATATTAATACAGGTTATGATATTATGGTTGAATTGATCAAACGATTATTTCCACAAGTAGCAGATCAAATAGAAGCATATGAAATTGTAGGTTCATATTGTCCAGGTTCATATGATTTAAGTATAAATGGAAAGAAATTTGCTGGTATCTCACAAAGACGATTACGACAAGGAATCGCTGTGCAAATCTATCTTTGTATAGAAGGAAGCGGAGCTAATAGAGCACAACTTGTTCGAGATTTTTATGATATCAGCTTGCAAGGTGAAAAAACGAAATTCCAATATCCTGAAGTTCATCCTGAAGTAATGGCTTCTTTAAGCGAATTACTAGATGAACCTTTATCTGTCCAACAAACAGTGATTGCTCTACAACAATTACTTTCTTCTTTTTGTGATGAATTTAAAATAGGAACGTTGCAAGAAGATGAAATGGAGTTGTACACCTTTTATTTAAAAAGGGTCCTTGATAGAAATCAATCAATGTTATCAAAAGAATAATTCCTAAGAGAGTTATTTTCTATTTTGTCGATTTCCTGGGAAATATGCAAAAAAAGCTGATTGCTAAATTCTGAAATTTGCAATCAGCTTTTTGTTTTAGAATATGTTATTTTTAAGACTAAATTATTCTTCAACACTTACTGTAGAGTCTTCTTTTTTTACGAGATTTCCATTTCGCTCCATTGTAAATACTGGTGCGATATGTTCATCTTCTGTGCCAAGTGTCATTAGTCGTCTTGCACGATTCATTACTTGCATAAATTGATCGTAGTCTTTTTTCATATTACGATGTTCTTTTTCTAAACGAGTTACTTCTTTTTCCAATCGTGATGCTTTGTCGTTAGCAATATTTGCTAGATGGCGCCATCTCGTTACTTCTTCATCATGGAAGTCACTTTGTTGTAAACGCATTAAGTATGCGATGACAAGATCAATGGACATTGAAGAAAGTGGAATCGTGCGTGTTACTTCATTATGTTTTTCATTTGGTAGTAAATAGAGTCCTGCAGATCTTCTGCGAGCAGTAGTGCCATAAATTCTCATTCTCTCTTTTCGTTCTTTCTTTGCAGAAGATAGTTCTTTCTCATAGTTTTTGCGAACCACTGCATTCCAGCGGAAACCGCAAGCTGCAGCAGTACGATTTAACGCATCCCCAGCTTCTTCGAATGCAGTAAGTTGTGTACTACCTTCTTTTACATGACGTAAAACAGCTTCTGCTAATAATTCATCGTTTTCTGGTAACCAAGCATCCTGTCTTGTTTTCATCATTTTTAAACCTCCTATATGTTTCATAGGATTAGCGTAGACAGTTTTTATATTTTTTATTCATAAACTTGTAATAGCTTTATGAATATTATGTCTTGAATGAAAGATAGAAAATGCGATACACTATTACATAGACTTTAAACTGAGATATAGAAAGGGTTGTAGACAGATGGCAAACGAATTCCGTGTTTGCGATGAATGTCAGGCCGTTAATTTAAAAACATTAATTCCTAAATTAAAAGCAATAGATCCCGATGCTATAATAGATATTAAATGTCAATCTTATTGTGGGCCTGGACTTCGTAAAACATTCACAATCGTAAACAATCGTCCATGCGCAGCACACACAGAAGAAGAATTAATGCCTAAAATTATCGCCAAATTGAAATCACAAAAGAAACTACCGGAAAGTTATAAAGAATAAAAATAAATAAAAGCGGAATACGCCAAAAGGAGGATAGCCTAAGAGCACCGCGTCCTGCGGTAACGGCTATCTGACCCACATCCTGTGGGCCTCCATAATACGACTTTTTCCACCTTTCAATAAGGTGGTTTTTTCATTTATAATGATACAATATAGTACAATGAAGAACTCATTGATAGAGTGAGCGGAGGTGCTGAGATTTGAGTTATGCAACAAAAAAGTTAGCGGAAGAAAAGGTATTTAAAGATCCTGTCCATCGCTACGTACATGTGCGAGATCAAGTGATTTGGGATTTAATAGGTACTAGAGAATTTCAACGATTACGCCGTATTAAACAGCTTGGTACGACTTATTTAGTATTCCATGGAGCTGAGCATAGCCGTTTTAGTCACTCTTTAGGAGTTTATGAAATTGTACGTCGAATGGTTGATGATGTGTTCAAGGGTAGACCAGAATGGGATGAAAGTGAGCGTCTAGTTGTACTATGTGCAGCGCTATTACATGATTTAGGACATGGTCCATTTTCGCATGCATTTGAACATGTTTTTGACCTTGATCATGAAGAATTCACAAGAGCAATAATAAAAGGAAACACGGAAGTAAATGAAATCTTGAGCCGTGTGTCACCTGATTTTCCGCAAAAGGTTTCAGATGTAATTGCTAAAACATATGTAAACAAACAGGTTGTTAGTATGATTTCTAGCCAAATTGATGCAGATCGCATGGATTATTTACAAAGAGATGCATACTTTACAGGCGTAAGCTATGGACACTTTGATATGGAAAGAATTCTACGAGTCATGAGACCAAAAGAAGAACAGGTAGTCATTAAAGAAAGCGGTATGCATGCAGTAGAAGACTATATTATGAGTCGCTATCAAATGTATTGGCAAGTCTATTTCCACCCAGTGTCTAGAAGTGCAGAAGTAATATTGACCAAAATTCTTCATCGTGCAAAAGAATTGAGTCATGAAGACTATCAATTCATTCAAGAACCCACACATTTCAAAGCATTTTTTAATAATAAAATTGAATTAGAAGATTATATTTCACTAGACGAAAACATCTTATTGACCTATTTCCAATTGTGGACAAAGGAAGAAGATCCGATATTAAGTGATTTAAGTCGACGTTTTATTAATAGAAAGCTATTTAAATACATTGAATTTGATCCGGCAAATGAATATGAGAAGCTAAGAGATTTGGAAGATTTATTTATAAAAGTAGGTATTAATCCAAAGTATTATCTAGTACACGATTCTATATCTGATTTACCGTACGACTTTTATCGTCCAGGTGAAGAGGAAGAACGGGTGCCGATTCAATTACTAATGCCAAATGGAGAGATTAAAGAATTATCTCGTTGCTCTGAAATTGTTGATGCTATATCAGGAAAACGTAGATCAAACCATAAATTATATTTCCCAGAAGATGCATTACTACAAAATGGAAAGCAAAAAACGTTAAGAAAACAAATACTAAATGTATTGAGAGGATAATACTTCTCAAGAAGGGAGAAAAATGTGCTAGAAGAACACGCAAAAGTAGTACAATTTGTGTCGTTAGCAGGACAAGTCACTGGCCGAAAAAAATTGCAAAAGATGGTCTATATTGCAAAGAAGATGCAATTTCCATTTCACGAAAAATACCATTTTCACATTTATGGTCCTTACTCAGAAGAATTAACACTACGTGTGGATGAATTATGTACGATGGGTTTTTTAACAGAGCAAATGGAGGATAAGGGTTCGTATGTTCAATATTGTTATGAAGTAACAGATAAAGGGACGGACTTTTCCAATGCATTTTGCAAAGAACAACAAAATTTATATGAAGTCGTTGAAATATTAAACAGTAAAAGTGCACGATTTTTAGAGCTTGTTTCAACTCTATTATATTTTGACGAACTACCTAAAAATGAACAAATCGAAAAAGTACATGTAGTAAAAGGTAAATTGAAGTTCACAGAACAAGAAATGAATGATGCATTCGAATTAATTGAAATCCTTACAAAATACAAAGTGAATTAAAAAAGAATCCTATTAAAAAAACCGCTTTAAGAGCGGTTTTTTAATAGGATTTATTGTTCACTTTTGCGTACGCCACCAACAGCGTAATGTTCTTTTTTCATTTCTTCAATAATAATTGTGACACTTTCCTTTGATGCATCAACAGTCTCAGAGATCGCTTCTGTCACTTTTTCAACAAGATTGTGTTTTTGTTCATCTGAACGACCTTCAATCATTTTAATCGTAACTATAGGCATTTTAGGTCCTCCTCGTGTGAATTTTAGTGTATATTCGTTATAATAACAAAAGCGGAGGGATTAAGCGAATGGCAAATGAAGATAAACCTAAAAAAATGGAATTTACAATTATAAAAAATAATCCAACAGATGGCCATAAAGGTTATGGAATTGGCTCATTATCACTTGAAAATGTTTCACCAGTAATTATCGATGTCGAAGAAAAAACAGCTGAAGTGGATGTCGGTGCTATGCATGCTCGTAGTGCAGTAGAGAAAGGCATCAAATTTACAACAGATCGTGCCGATTCAGAAGGTGGAAAACCCTATTGGTTAGTATGGGTAACGATAGAACAAAAGCCAAATGGTGCCTATTACGCAGGAGTTACAGCATGCGAAATGGTAGTAAACCGCGAAAAACGCAGAGGCTATAAAATTCTTGCAGACCATGTAAATAAAATGGATAAATCCATGAAACGCCAAATTATCGTGGACAACATGGATGCTTCTTCAAAACAGGTTTTAGGAGAATACTTGAAGAATTTCAATGAAGAAATGTGGCAAAATAGCAACGCAAAATTGCGAGAAGAGTTAGGTTTTTAAATCAGTAAATCTTGAAAAAATCTGTGTCACTTTACAAAGCGTTTTCAAGTCAATAGTTGAAACTGTCATGGAAAGGAAGTAAACTTGAAATAAAGCTTACAAAAGTAAGCTAGGACATTTTATGGAATTGCATGAGACATATGACATTTTAAATTACCCAAGGAGATGCCTTATGCCCCCATCTTTTTCATAAACGTAAAAGCTTTTACTAAGCGGATAACGGACCTGCTTAGTGAAAGCTTTTTACGTTTCAAAGAGAGAATGTATTATTCTAAGCATTAAAAAAGCTTTGCTCAAAAATTGTGAGCAAAGCTTTTATTGACCCCATAACTTATTCGAAAAACGAAAACGGAAATAAGCTCCATGTATCTTTTGTATCCCTCGTCAAATCTTTAACAATCGAAGGGTCCGTACATTTTTTCTTCGGTACATCTTTTTTCTTTAAATAAACTAAACGTTGTCGGCTACAACTTTTGGTTGCAATACCGCCTGTCTCTACATCGACAATAGCAGCTTCAACGCCCTTAGGAGCAACAAATGGTTCACTTGGTAAATCTTTATGGGCATTTTCCATAAAGTCAATCCAGATTTGCTTAGTAGCCCGAGAATCTGCATCGCTCGTCAATTGTTTTCCTTGATCATAGCCATTCCAAACGCCAGCTGTTAAAGAAGGAGAAAATCCAATCATCATTTGATCTGTCAAAGTGGTACCAGATTTTGCAGCGTAAGGTCTTGTTTGTCTGTTACGAAGGCTAATACCTGTTGCTGGTGCATAATCATTAAACACAGGATCGAACATTCCTGTCATCAGCTGGGTCAAAATAAAGGAATCATCTTTTTTCATAATTCTCTTTGATTCTCTATCTTTTACTTTGTAAATTACGTTACCTGCCTCATCTTTAATCGATAAAACGGTAATCGGTGTTCTTTTTACACCACCAGCGGCAATGGTGTTATAGGCAGCGGTCATATCCTTTAACGTAACCTCTGTTGTGCCTAAAGCTACTGAAGGAGTATTTTGTATCGTTTCGCCTAAACCAAAGCGATCTAGCATTTGTTTGAATTTCTTATAACCAACTTCTTCATACGTTTTAACGGCATAAATATTATCTGAGATAGCAAGAGCCTGTGCTAACGACAATGGATGGTTTGCAAATTTACCATTTACGTTTTTCGGTTCATATTCAGACCGTCCGCTGTCATATGTGAAAATCGTTTGTTCAGCATTCATAAATGTTAAAGGCGAAAAATTATTCTCTAAAGCCGTAGCATATAGGAATGGTTTAATAGCTGAACCGGGTTGTCTTTTTGCTTGTGTTACACGATTATATGGACTCTTAACATATTGACTGCCACCAACTAAAGAAGTAATATAACCTGTTTTTGGGTCCATGCTGACAAATCCTACTTCAAGACCTGACTTCGGAAGATTCTTTGCAATTGCTTCTTCAGCAGCTTTTTGATGGTATGGATTTAACGTTGTCTGAATTGTCCATCCGCCTTCTTCAATACTATGTCCACTACGCTCTAATATTTTCGAAGCCTCCGCCCATACGGTATCGATAAAGTACGGTGCACTGATTTTACCGCTATCCCATTCATCATACTTAAATGTCACTTTTTCTTGTTGTGCGCGTTCTTTTGCTTCTTTTGAAATCAAATTCTGATTTTGCATTAAAGATAGAATAAGTTGTTGTCTAGTATGGTTTTTATCCTCATTCGCAAGGGGTGAGTAAATACTTGGTCCCTTAGGAATTGCAACCAATGCTGCTGCTTCTGCAAGTGTTAAGTCTTTAGCAGATTTTGCAAAGTAATAACGGCTTGCTGCTTCAATGCCATACATGCCATGTCCAAAGTAGACTGTATTTAAGTAACCTTCTAGGATTTGATCTTTATCATAAAAAGTCTCAAGACGGTAAGCATATAAAGCCTCATTTATTTTCCTCATCCATGTTTTATCATGTGAGAGGTATAAGTTTCTGGCATATTGTTGAGTAATTGTACTAGCACCTTCCACTTTTCCCATAGCTTTTAGATCTTTCAATAGGGCTCCGGCAATACGAGTATAGTCAAAACCATGATGATGATAGAAATCTTGATCCTCCGTTGCTATAAGTGCTTCTACTACGAAGGGAGAAATTTCATCTAAATCCACCCAATAACGCCTTTGTTGTGCAAACTTATCACCAATTTGTTCTCCATCGGCATCTAAGAAAACGGTCGCTTTCGGGACAGTTAAGGAAGGAGCTCCTGTGATTTGAGCATATACACGGAGTGACAACAGAACGGTTGCAAATGCTGATGCACACACGATAGCCCAAATAACTATTTGCTTGAGTCGTATTTTCTTTTTCCGCTGCCGATGATAATCAGCTCGTTTCATCAAAATCGCTTCCTTTCCAATCGATGAAACTAGTATGTGAAATGTTTGGATAAACTAAACGAAGGAAAAGCACGAAAATTGACAAATTAGTGATGATTTGTTCGACATGCATCTCTAATAAGCTTTTAGAACTTGAATTTAAAGGCGTTTATCACATAAAAAAAGATATCCAATTGATAAAATTCAATTGAATATCTTTTTAGATTAAGAGGAAGTATGAACATTATTAACATGAACAATTTGATTTTTACCTTGCATGGCAGCCTGATCTAAAGCCTGATTTGTTGCAATAATAAGAGAAGGAATATCTTCTCCATTATCAGGATAGTTGGCGATTCCTATAGATACAGCAATCTGGATTTTACGACCTTTTGATAGGATTATTGGATTTTGATGAATCTGCTTGCTAATAGCATGTGCATAATGTAAAGCAAATGCAGGTGCAGTATGTTTACAAACAACATAAAATTCTTCGCCGCTGATTCGAGCTGTATCCATACCATCATGTTCTAGAACAAATTGATTTAGGCACTTACCAATTTGCTTTAAAACCTCATCGCCAACAATATGGCCATAAGTGGTATTAATCTCTCTAAAATGGTAAATATCAATTAATAGTATTGAAAAGTCTTCGTTGTTTTGTAAATACTCATCTATTATACTTTTGAACTTTTTAATGTTCGGCAAATTAGTTAAATAATCTGTTTCTGCTAACTTTTCAATTGCATGTATTCTGTCAAATCGCTTTCTCATTAAATTTAAAACAAACACTGTAGCATAGAGAGCAGGGACGGAATTAATGATTAAAGTAATAATAAAGATAAGATCTTCTGAATCTTTGCTTAGTAGAGCAAGAGCAATACTAATTTGTAAAATAGTATAAACCAAGTAATAATGCATGTTACGAAGTGAAATAGGCTTCCATATCGCAAATAGTGAAAGGAATAATCCCATAATCATGGTGTTTAAACCAGCAAAAACTGAAGAGTAAGAAATACCCGCAATATAAATTCGAAATAAACCAATTAATACAGAAGAAACTGCTATTGAAATTGGACCACCGATTAATCCTGCAATGATTATAATAACATTTCGAATATCTTGAATGACATGATTATTAAAGTGAATCGCTGTTACCATTAGAAGTAGTCCAGTAATCGCCGATGCTACTCCAACATACCATGGATGTAAATCTAAATATGAATCAAGGATTTGTTGGAGATATTCATACACAAAATAAAAGAAAACAGTAAAAGTAAATAATAGTGAGAAATTGATAATTAAATCAAGGATCAATTGGAATCACCACCGAATTAGTACGTACATTATAACATCAAATTTTACATTAAATTAGCAAATTCGCTAAAATGTGACGTAAAATGAAATAATATAAAATAAATGATGTAATAATAAGAAGTTATATAAATGTTGTATCTTGAAAAGAAGTGTTATCCTATCCTATAATAAGAAGGTTATATTAAGAAGGAAGCTGAGGCGTCGTAATTTGTCAGATACACTTACAGCACCCATAAAATTAAAAATTATTACCACCATTAAACAACCAGATACTCCCTTAGAGAAATATGAACTTTGGTCTGAAGGTACAATTCTGAAAAAACGTGATCAAATCTATTTGCGATATGAAGAAGTACAAGAAGATCAACATATGAACACGACACTACGATTTGGTCAGGAAGACGCAATTATTATTCGCAATGGCGATCTTAAAATGCGCATGCCATTTGTACTTGGACAAGCTCAAAGAGGGCACTACAATAGTCAATATGGACAATTACCAATCGTGACAGTAACGAAAGTGATGAAATTCGAACCGTCAGAAACACTTCAAAACGGTCGATTTTATTTACAATATGAATTGTTTATCGGCGGAGAATCTGTCGGAGACTATGCATTAGAACTGAACTATACGGAGGGAAATCAATGAACGCAGTAGAACAAGTACAACAAGCCATTAAAGAAGCGCTTGTTGCAGCGATTCAAAAATCGGAACTAGTAGAAGATACAAGTTCTTTAGACATCCACTTAGAAACACCAAGAAATAAAGAAAATGGCGACTACGCTACAAATATTGCAATGCAACTGACTAAATTAGCAAAAAAACCACCACGTGCTATTGCAGAGGCAATTTTAGAAAATCTAGATACAGAAAATACTAATATTGAAAAAGTAGAAATTGCAGGACCAGGCTTTATGAATATCACTATCCGCAAAGACTATCTTGCAGATGTCGTAACAACTGTTCTTGATCAAGGTACTGAGTATGGCCGCAGCAATGCTGGAAAAGGCGAAAAAGTTCAAGTTGAATTCGTATCAGCAAACCCAACAGGTGATTTACATCTAGGACATGCGCGTGGAGCATCTGTAGGTGATTCTTTATGTAATGTATTAGATTTTGCTGGTTACAACGTATCACGCGAATACTATATCAATGATGCAGGTAACCAAATCACTAAATTGGCAAAATCTCTAGAAGCACGCTACCGCGAAGCGCTTGGATTAGATTCAGATATGCCTGAAGATGGTTATCACGGCAAAGATATTATCAAAATCGCAGAAGAATTATCAAAAGAATTTGGGAAAGATGTCTTAGAAAAATCAGAGGAAGAACGTTTTGAATTCTTCCGTGAACACGGTCTAAAACACGAATTCGGCAAACTTCAAAAAGATTTAAGAGACTTCCGTGTAGATTTCGATGTATGGTTCTCTGAAACTTCTTTATATAAAGATGGTAAAGTTCAAACTGCACTTCAAAAACTAAAAGACAATGGTCATGTTTTTGAACAAGACGGTGCTACTTGGTTCCGTTCAACTACGTTTGGTGACGATAAAGATCGTGTATTAGTTAAATCTGATGGTTCATACACATATCTAACACCAGATATCGCATACCATGAAGATAAATTAAATCGTGGTTTTGATAAGCTGATCAATATTTGGGGAGCTGACCACCACGGCTATATTCCACGTATGAAGGCAGCGATTGAAGCACTTGGCTACAACCGTGACACATTAGAAGTAGAAGTAATCCAAATGGTAAACCTTCTACGTGACGGCGAAAAAGTGAAAATGTCAAAACGTACAGGAAACGCAGTAACTCTTCGTGAATTAGTAGAAGAAGTAGGCCTAGACGCTGTACGCTATAATTTTGCAATGCGCGCAGGTGACACACACTTAGATTTCGACTTAGATCTAGCAGTAAAACAATCAAACGAAAACCCAGTGTACTATGCTCAATATGCACATGCACGAATTTGCTCTATCTTACGTCAAGCAACAGAAAAAGGCTTCACACCTTCAACTGAACATCTTGACACATTATCATCAGAAAAAGATATAGAAGTATTGAAAAAAGTGGGCGATTTCCCACAAGTTGTAGCAGATGCAGCTCGCGTACGCGCACCACATCGTATCGCAAACTACATCCAAGAACTAGCAGCAACATTCCACAGCTTCTATAACGCAGAAAAAGTACTAGACGCGGAAAACAAAGAACGCTCTGAGGCACGCCTTGCCCTAATCACAGCAGTCCGCACAACAGTAGCAAACGCACTAAAACTAATCGGCGTATCAGCACCGGAATCAATGTAGTGCTGAGGCGGCTCGTTCAGACCCGAAAATCACATAAGCTTTCGAATCGAAAACGTCCTTTCAGTTTTCGACCGAGAAAGCGTTGTGACTCGAGGGTCTAGCCGCCGAAGCCGGAAAAATGTAAGTACTTCAACCGCTCATTAAAGCGTAATAAAAAAGAATGATCTATAAATAAAAAAAGGACATCGCATATTTTAAATAATATGTAATGTCCTTTTTTGCTTCATTTGTATTAAATACATTCTAGTCTTTTTCCTCTTCAGTAAAGGAAAGTTCGCTATCTTTATATGGTATATGTTCTACGAAAACCTCTATTGCATTTCCGTTTGCATCTTTTCCGATTCTTTTATAAACATACTTGTCCTTCGTTACTTCTGTTAACTCAACAATAGATTTGGTTCCTTTGGATTTAGATATGAGGATACGAAAATTACCATCATTCGTTATAAAGAAAAACCCATAATCGCGACTCTGTTTTGTTGTTTTATCAAAGAATTCATATTTTGATGTTTGTGCATCATATTTTGCAAGACCAATAAAACCTGCATTTTCTTTTGTTAAATCATTATGATTTTTATCATAAACAATGGTTCCTTGCCAAGCAGTACTTCCAAGAATCCTTGAAATTCTCTCACCCTTACTTAATGAAGCTTCCTCATTTCCCTTTACTTCTGAACTAACCGGTATTTTTGTTTCATTTGCGGTAATATCCTTTTTGTCAAAAACCTGCCATTGACATGCGGATAAAATCATTACACTTGCAAGAATAACGACCATCAATATTCTTTTCATATTTCACCCTCCATATTTTACTATCAGTACCACTGTTACCGATTTTTAGACTTTTAATACTTTTAAAATATTTACTTTTTAAACTGAGTGGATGGAGGTAAGGGGAGGGGGTCTAAATAATCCTAGTAAGTCTAAGAACAGCTTGAGTAGATCTAATCCATGCTCGAGTGGTTGTAATCCTGCGCGAGTATTTCTAATCCAACCCAAAATACTCTACTCCCAAGACATAAATAACTACTTTCCATTCCACACCTTCCACAAAAACCAAATATTCGGTATAATGAAAAAGTAATTGAATTGATCAATACGGTTCTCAGGGATTATTTTTGTTTCTGAGTAAAAGGGGAAATCGGTGAAAATCCGATGCGGTCCCGCCACTGTAAGTGCAAGCAAATCGTAATGCCACAAAGACATTGCTTTAATTGGCATGAAAGCACAAGTCAGGATACCTGCCGTATTTAAAACCACCGTTACAACTACGAGGATAGATTAGGTGTTTAGAGTCATTTTATATGTCTGTAAACTAATCTCTCGTTTGTACGGGAGATTTTTATTTTTATAGGAGGCTTTACAGTGAAGAAAATATGGCAACTTGGGTTTATGCTTGTAATGGCATTCATTTTATTAGTTGGATGCAATCAATCAAGTACTCAAAAATCAGCAACTGACAAAACAGAAAAAACAACGCAATCTACTGAAAAAACAGCTACATATCCAATGACAGTAAAAGATGCATTAGGAAATGATGTGGTGTTCAAAGAAGCACCGAAAAAGATAGTATCACTGATTCCTAGTAATACTGAAATATTATTTGCCCTTGGTTTAGATGACAAAATCGTTGGTGTAAGTGACAACGATGATTACCCAGCAGCTGCTACGAAAAAGGAAAAAGTAGGCGGTATGGAATTTAACGTTGAAAAAGTTTTAAGCCTAAAACCAGATGTGGTTTTTGCACATGAATCTAGTGCAGAATCAGTAAAAACAGGATTACAACAATTAAGAGATGCAGGGATCAACGTCTTTGTTGTAAAAAATGCAGCAAACTTTGAAGAAACTTACCAAACGATCGAACAAATTGGTCAAATTACAGATCAAACAGAAAAAGCAGACAAAATCGTTGCTGACATGAAAGCAAAAGTAAAAGAAGTACAAGAAAAGACTGCTAAAGTAAAACAACGTACTGCATTTGTTGAAACTTCAGATGAACCTGAAATCTACACAGCGGGTAAAGATACATTTATGGAAGAATTCTTTAAACTAGCAAACATCAAAAATGTAGTAGATGATCAATCAGGTTGGTTTAAAATTGATTCAGAAGAAATCGTAAAACGTAATCCAGATACAATCATTGTTATGTACAATTACGTTCCAAATATCATAGAAAAAGTGAAGAAACGTCAAGGCTTTGATAGTATCACTGCAGTCAAAAATAATGCAGTTGTACAAGTCGATGCCAACTTAACAAGTCGTACAGGTCCTCGTCTTGCTGAAGGGTTAGAGGAAGTAGCGAAAGCTGTTTATCCAGAGGCATTTAAGTGAGGAAAATCTTCGTAAGATATATCGTGTCCATTGCTATTCTTGTCTTAAGCATTTGGCTTGGTATATCGATTGGTTCTGTAAAGGTTCCGATTAGTACGTTATGGAATATGGGAGCAGATGAAATAGCAACCAATATTTTATGGAAGATACGTATGCCTCGTGTCATATTAGCAGGTCTTGTGGGTGCAGCATTAGCGATTGCTGGTGCTGCCTTCCAAGCATTGCTAAAAAACCCGCTTGCAGATCCATATACGTTAGGAGTGTCATCAGGTGCCTCTGTAGGCGCTGTAATGACGCTCTTTTTCAGTATTTCGACCCCTATTTTAGGTATTTACACATTACCCACTTTCAGCATGATAGGGGCGTTATTATCATTACTTATCGTTATAGGGTTTGCTAAATTGGTCGATCGAACGATGAAAATGGAAACCCTTATTTTAACAGGAATTATCGTAAGCTCATTTTTAAGTTCCATCATATCCTTAATGATTGCTTTAACAGGAGAAGAACTTCGCCAAATTATTTCATGGTTAATGGGAAGTGTCTCCATGAGAGGGTGGCCATATGTGAAGATGATTTGGCCGTTTATTGCAATCGGCACAGTTCTTATTTGGATAAACAGACGTGAACTGAACGCTATTGTTTTTGGTGA
Source organism: Rummeliibacillus sp. JY-2-4R (assembly GCF_053847205.1). Classification (NCBI taxonomy): domain Bacteria; kingdom Bacillati; phylum Bacillota; class Bacilli; order Caryophanales; family Caryophanaceae; genus Rummeliibacillus; species Rummeliibacillus sp. JY-2-4R. Next base: position 367,912 of record NZ_CM132623.1, read on the forward strand.
GGAACGTGCAAAATATTTAGGAGTAAATGTTAAGAGAAGTAAGATGATGTTATTACTTGGTGGCTCCATGTTAACCGGTTCAGCTGTTGCAGTATCTGGCACGATTGGATTTGTAGGGCTAGTAGTACCACATATGACCAGGTTATTGTATGGTTCAGACCATCGCCATTTATTGCCGCTATCTTTTATAAATGGGGCATCATTACTTATCCTTTGTGATTTAATAGCACGTACAATTATTTCACCTACAGAATTACCGATTGGTGTCATTACAGCATTTTTGGGTGCACCTGTATTTGCTTATATTTTCTTCCGTCAACGTAGAACAAAGGGGGCATAATCGAATGCTTACTATTAAACAACTTAGTGGTGGTTATGATCCGAAAAAGCCAATCGTGAAAGATGTTACCTTTACGATTGAAAAAGGAAAATTCGTTGGAATTCTAGGACCAAATGGAAGCGGTAAATCCACATTAATAAAAGTAATTAGTGGCATTTTAAAGGCTTCAGCTGGTTCTATTAAGATTAATGACAAAAATTTAGAGGATTATTCCTCCAAAGAGTTAGCACGTACTATGGCTGTTTTGCCACAATTAAATGCTCAAAGTTTTTCTCATACTGTTCGCGAAACGGTTTCAATTGGCCGTTATCCACATCAAAATAGTTGGTTTTCCACATGGTCAGATGAAGATGAAGTAGCAGTGACAACCGCTATGAAACAAACGGGCATTATACAATATGAAAATCAACAAATAGAATTTCTCTCTGGGGGGGAACAGCAGAGAACCTTTGTAGCTCAAGCATTAGCACAAAGAGCAAATCTATTGCTATTAGATGAGCCAACAAATCATTTAGACATTGAGCATCAAAGAAAATTGATGGATATGATTCGATATGAAGTTGTACATAATGGTTTGACTGTTGTTTCAATTTTCCATGATATGAATTTAGCTTCGATTTATTGTGACCAGCTAATATTACTAGAAGATGGGCAAATCCATTCAATGGGTGAGCCACATGAAGTTTTAAAGGAACAACATGTATTGGATGTGTATCAAACAAAGGTTTCAAGATATCCTCATCCAATTTATCCAAAGCCACAAATTACGTTAATACCGGAGCTTCAAGAGAATGCTCAAAAGATAAATACGATTACAGCAGAACAAATTCAAATTCGGGATGAGTATGTAGAGCTGCAGACAACATTCCCATTAAAAACTGTCTCTTCTGCTGTTCACAATGCTGGTTTTGGATGGTTCCAAACATTTATCAATCGAACGGTAGAAATAACGTATATGATAGATAACGCACATGAAGAGCTAGAAGATTATTTAGAGAGACACGGGTTTTCTCCAACAAATACAGTAGCTATGATGACAGCGGTAGCAGCAAAACATGTGGTAGTTCGTGAGTATTCGTCATCAGTTGGAAGTATTGTAGTAGCAGTCACAGCAGGAGTAGGGAATGCAGTGGATGTATCAAAAGCATATGAACGTCAAGAATTGCCTCATATTGGAACGATTAATACATGGGTGTTTGTCAATGGAACTTTAACAGATGAGGCTTTTATGCAAGCGATGATCACGGCTACAGAAGCCAAAACCAAGGCTCTTACGGTAGAGAACATCAAAGATGATATTTCAAATACGATAGCGACAGGGACTTCAACAGATAGCGTACTTGTTGCCGCTACTCAAAAGGAACCATTCTTTGAATATGCAGGAACGGTTACAGGAATCGGTAAACTCATTGGTCGCGGCGTTTTTGAAACAACTCGAAAAGCGTTACAAGACTACAAGCGGGCGAAAGGGATGGCTTAATATGTTAGCACATGTAATCGCTTGTACACTTGGTGTCATTCTTGACCGTCTGATTGGGGATCCACCTAAATTACCTCATCCAGTCATGTGGATTGGCAATCTAATTCAATGGCTTACAAAACGTTTAAACAAAGGAAGATACAGAAAAGTAAAGGGACTGTTGCTCGTTATTTTAGTGGTCGGTATAACAACAGCGCTATCCTATTTCATTGTATTTGTTGCATTTAAAATTGGAACTGTTTTTGGAATCTTAGTCGAAGGAATAATGATTGCAATTGCTTTAGCACAAAAGAGCCTAAGTAGTGCAGCGATGGATGTCTATAATCCGCTAATAGAAGAGGATTTACAAGAAGCAAGAGTGAAGCTTTCGTGGATTGTAGGGCGAGATACGGAAAATTTATCTGTCCCAGAAATCACAAGAGGTGTAGTTGAAACTGTTTCCGAAAATACAAGTGATGGTATCACCGCACCATTATTTTGGGCATTTCTTTTTGGAGCGACAGGGATTTGGATGTATAAAGCAGTAAATACACTCGATTCAATGGTAGCTTATAAGAATGAAAAATATGGTGAATTCGGATTTGTCGCAGCACATACAGATGATGTATTTAATTACATACCAAGTAGAATCACAGGATTTCTTATGCTGATTGGAACGAAAAAAGAAACAACACATACCTTTTCTTACCGCTACAAAAGTTGGTTAAGAGATGCTAAAAAACATCCAAGCCCAAACAGCGGATTTTTGGAAGCCGCAACAGCTTATCAGCTTGGCATTCAATTGGGCGGTACAAATTGTTATGAAGGTGTGATTTCCAAACGAGCTAAGATGGGGGAACCTGAAACAGAGCTTGCACCAAGACATATTAAATTAGCCATTCGACAAATGCATACCGTCACTATTTTGTTTTGGTTATGCGGTGTCATCTTAGGAGGGGTTTTCATTGTCTTTACCTAGTCATGGTGCGAATCCGCATCGTTTATATGACCAACTAGCAATCAAGCAACCACTGGAAGTCATCGATTTTAGTGAAAATGTGAATCCAGCTGGGCCGCCAACATGTATAGAGCAAAATTGGAAAGCATTATTGAAGCGAGTGGCAAAATATCCAGACCCAAAGGGAGAGCCTTTTCTATCGGCAGTAGCAAAATATCATGATGTTCCAGTTAATCAAGTATTACTTGGTAATGGAGCAGCTGAAATCTTTTCATTACTTGCATCGATGTTTCAAAAAAAGAAAGCAATCATTATTCATCCGACATTTTCGGAATATGAAGCAACGTTAACTGCAAATCATGTTGAAATGATCCATTTAGAAGTGGAGGATATCATCACATGGAGGCTTCCAATCAATCGAATCATAGAAGAGATGAGACAAGCAGATATTCTATATCTGTGTACGCCAAATAATCCAACAGGAGTACTCCCTCCCAAAGAACAATTACTTTTGCTAATTGCAGAAGGAAAAAAGGCCAATTGCCATATCGTATTGGATGAAGCATTTATCGATTGGATTGATGAAGGGGTCTCAATGATTCCTTACTTAGCTGACAATCCACATGTGATGGTGGTGCGATCTATGACGAAAATGTATGCCATTGCAGGTGTTCGCCTAGGGTATCTAATTGCATCCCCCAACATTGTAGAAGATTTACAAAGCAGGACATCCCATTGGCATATTAATGGAATAGCTATAGAGATTGGCGCTTGGTGTTTAGAAGAGCAAGAATATCGTGTGAGTGCAATTGAATCGGCAAAGAAAACAAGAGAACAATTTATACACTTTTTACAACAACAAGGCTGTAAAACAACAGATAGCAAAACGAATTATGTAAGCTTTCAATTACCTTTAAAAGAACAGTCAAAGAGATTCTTTATGGCGATGCTTGAAAGGGGATTTGTTCTTCGTCATACAGAAAACTTTAGAGCGATGAATGGTGAGTGGTTTAGAGTAGGGATGAAACAAGAGGTTGCGATGAAGGCGTTGCAAGAGGAGATGAGCAAATGGCTAGAGCAGAACTCCTCTTTATAACAGGTGGTGTTCGAAGTGGCAAGAGTGCCTATGCGGAAAAACAAGTAAAACAGTTAGCAGACCAATATCATGCGAAGCGACTTGTTTATCTAGCAACAGGAGTAGCATTTGACGATGAAATGAGAAGACGGATAACAAGGCATAAACTAGACCGCGATAGTCAGCATCTCAATTGGGTAACGCTTGAACAGCCGACCGAAATAAGTCGTATAGTAAAAAACATACAACCTGGAGATGTGTTGCTTTGGGATTGCGTCACTACATGGCTGACGAACGAATTTTATGAAGGCTATGAAACGGGTCTTTGTCATTGGCAACAACCTGAAAAGCTAAACAAACGAATAATTGATATGAAAAATACCATTTTACAATTGCAAAAAAGTCGAATTCCTATTGTCATTGTTTCAAATGAAGTGCTCGATGAACCGCTATCTACAATGGAGGACGTTAAGCTTTATCAGCAATACTTAGGAAAACTTCATCAATGGTTTGTGCATGTTGCTACCCAAGCTATTGAAATTGAATATGGCTTTGTTCATCAATGGAAGTAATGAGGGAGATGGGTTTATGAAAACCATGATGAGTGGCATACTATTGGCTTTTCAATTTTTTACCATAGTACCGATTCAAAAAGAATTACCTTTAACTAAAAAAACGGTTACCGCTATGTTTTCTTTCCTACCATGGCTTGGAATGATCATAGGGATTGTGATGGCTGCCATATTTTATATACTTCAAACATATACCGATATAAGCTCATTGCTAATTGGATTTATATTAGTATTCGGTTACGTAATTTGGACAGGTGGATTACATTTAGACGGTTTTGTAGATATGGGAGATGCTTATTTTTCATATCGTAATATAGAAAAGCGTCAGGAAATTTTAGATGATCCAAGAATTGGAGCTTTTGGAGCGATATCATTACTCTTCCTGGTCTTAACGAAGATATTTTTCTTATCTGAATTAGTGGGAAAGCATAACTTGAATTGGGTTTGGCTTATGGCTGTACCGTTTTATGCAAGGCTTGGCATGTCTATTTATTTCGTTCAAACAAAAAGTTCTAAGGAAAAAGGGTTAGGGTATTTCTTTAAACAGCATTTACATACATCATCATGGCTTGTGGGCTTGATATTCTCGACAATTGTTGGGACTGCACTGTTGGTTTGGTTAAGTGGTGTTTGGCTTGTGCCAATTGTTATCCTTCTTGTAGTGGTGATAGTGGCATGGTGCTATAAATGGTGGACTATTCGAAATTTCCATGGTAGTTCTGGGGATTTACTCGGAGCATTTATAGAAGGTATGGAGGCGCTATTATGGATTACGCTGTTACTGTTTACTTAATACGCCACGCAAGGACAAAAAGTAATTTGGAAAGACGGTATCTTGGCTGGACAGATGAAGAAATCTTGCCTAATCAAGTGTTACCCATTCTTGATAACACATGTAGCACTGTTTTCGGAAGTGATTTAATACGTTGCAAACAAACAGCTAGAAGCTATTTTCCAAATGCTAAATATATAGGAGATAGTGGTTTTCGTGAAAGTAATTTTGGAGAGTTTGAAGGAAAAACCTATGAAGAGTTGAAAGATATAAAAGACTATCGGTTGTGGATTGATGACCCATTAGTCTTTGCACCACCAGCAGGAGAAACATTACAAGAAGTAACAAAACGTTGTATGAAAGCTTTCAAACATTTATCTAAAGGATGCAAGAAATATCCACTCATATTACATGGAGGAACAATTCGAACATTACTTGTAAAACTTGCACCAAAGCCTACTGAATTCTGGGATTGGCATGTGACACATGATGAAGTATATAAACTTCAATGGTCGACAAGAAAAGATTTCGAGGAGGGAAAACGATGCACATCTTTATCGGTGGTTCCCATAACGGAAAACATGAATATGTAAAAAAGTGGCTACAAGAAAAAGAGTTTTATGATGTGGAATGGTTCATAGGGCAACTTCCTAAAAACCCATCAAGCAAAACAATCGTTGTCTCAGGACTAGAAAATGTAATCAAAAAAGATCTAGAAAAAGATGAAATCACACTCGCAACCGAAATCACAGAACACCTCAAAACAATAGATGAAAACCATCAACTAATTGTCATAGCAACCGAAATGGGAAGAGGCATCGTCCCAATCGACCCAAAAGACCGACAACTAAGAGACACATCCGGAAGACTCTACCAACAGCTGTTTGAAGTTAGTGAACACGTAACAAAGATTTGGTATGGGATAGCGGAGAGGCTAAAGTGATTGTTTAAGGATATTAATAAGTAAGATTTGAAATTGCTAGTTTATGTATTATCCCTTTTACAGATTTTACATCTACGGTTTATTACTTTTTTATTTGGATATTTTTTAAATTCCAATTTAGTGTGTTAGAGATTAGTATTCGAGACTTAATAGTGAATTCAGAGAGAATCATGCTTAATTAAGAGGGATATTAAAAGAGTAGAGTGAGAATATTTTCATTAAAATTTTGACTGGCAACTTTTGATGGAGATTAGTACATCTAATTTGTAGAAGTGGAATCGGCGAAGACTCCTAGCTAGGAAAAAAGAGACAGGTAAGGCCCCGCACGTAGCGAAAATTCTTTTTGCCTGCAAAAAGAATTTTTTGCGACGAAGCTAGCGAAGCGATGCAGGAGCACGGGTTTTTGGAGACACACCGCTCGCCCGCAGGAAAGCGAAGCCGATTCCACTTCAAACTAAACCCAATTAGAATTAAATTTGTTTTCAGTGCTCTCAAGCATTGTGAAGGGGAAGACGCTTCGCTAGTCTAGCTAAGACAGGAAAGCTAATTCCACTTCAAATAATGTAAAATTGATAATTAGTTATTAAGTACCCTATTAACGGATTTAAAAGAATTTAATATACATTACAAATCAAGAGAGAGAAGGATGAAAAAATGAATCTATACACAAGAACAGGCGACAAAGGCAAAACAAGTATTATCGGTGGGAGAGTAGACAAAGACGACCTACGAGTAGAAGCATATGGCACAATCGATGAACTAAACTCATTCATCGGAAAAGCCATGACAGAACTAGACCAAGGAAAATTCCAAGATATCCTACAAGACTTAGAAAATATCCAAAATGAATTATTTGACTGCGGTGGCGATCTTGCAAATGTCATGAAAGAACGTCACTATAAAATGACCGATGCACCAATTGAAGAAATGGAAAAACGTATTGATATTTTAATGGATGAACCACCACTACTTGAGAGATTTATCTTACCTGGAGGATCACCTGCAGCAGCAACATTGCACATTGCTCGCACCGTTGCAAGAAGAGCAGAACGCCAAACAGTAACATTAATGAAAAATGCAAAAGAAGGAGACGTCTCTCCAGTTGTACAACGCTATTTAAATCGTCTATCAGATTATTTATTTGCAGCAGCACGTGTTGCCAACTCTCGAGTAAATGTTGCAGATGTTGAATACATCAGAAGCGCAAAAGTATTTAGAAATGGCGGCCGAAAAGACCAAACAAAGGACTAGATGAAAATGAAGTTACGAATAATTACATTAACAGCGATGATATCCGCATTATGTGCAGTAGGAGCTATGATTAAAATTCCAGTAGGGATTAGCTCAGCAGCTCTTGATTCAGCTCCGGCATTTTTAGGAGCTGTTTTTCTACCAGCCCCCGCAGCAGGATTAGCTGCAGCAATTGGACATCTTGTTTCAGCATATATAGGTGGTTTCCCAATGGGGCCTTTTCATATAATAATCGCAATCGAAATGTTTCTTGTAGTATGGGGATTTGCGATATTACACCAAAAAAATCATCCAATATTGAAATGGATTTTTGCAATAATTACCAATGGCCTTTTATCACCATTGCCATTCTACTGGTTAATTTCGCCGGAAGTGTTCTTTACTATAACACCAGAAATTTTCATTGCAACATTGGTGAATATAGCAATTGTAGCTGTTTGTATACCAATATTGTCAAAAGCGTTTGCAAGAAAAGAGGCACATTAATCAATGAGAAATGCGCTGCAATTGACGAATGGTTTTATCGTTACTACTGATAACTCAGGTGCTATTGGACAAAAAGAACAGGATGTAGTAAAAGTGCCTGATGATATTACAAGCTATTTTTCGGCTCGAGTTACATTACTCGAACAATGGGCAGCAATGGCTCAACCTGAAGCAGTGATTATTCATAATTTTAGTGGAGAAGATGCATGGGGACGCTACGTAAATGGCATCCGTCGACTATTTGGTGAAATCGGTATTGCGCTACCTAAAATCACAGGAAGCACAGAATCCAATATGCAAACATTACAATCAGGACTAGCTGTTACGATGATTGGTGAACCAACCAAAAGAATCTCATCAAAAGGTAGCTTAAATTGGTTTACATATGGCAAGCCCCTAGTAGGCGAGCAACTTATAGAAGAACCAGAGAAAATAGCAAACATGAAATCTATTTATGTGGCGATGCAACAAAGCATTGTTGAACGTATATGGCCAGTAGGATCAAAAGGAATCGCAAAAGAGCTTCAAGAACTTTTGGGTCATACAGTATGTAACTGTAAATGGGATATCCATACATCAGCAGGCCCGTCAACTGTTGTATTACTAGGCATCCATCAAGACAAAATTCAAGAAGCAAAGCAAATCTTCGGCGAATTATTAATACCGCTTGATTTAAATACATTATAAAAAAGTAGTGCCAACAAAAAATTATTAATAGTCTCGATACAAAATCGTTTAAGTCCAAAATAGTTATTTTTCATTTTTTATAAATAGTTAACATTTTTATAGTAAATATATACCACTATCCATGTATGAAAAAAATACTGTTTGATTATTCATATATTGCATTTTTTGGTAAAATGGGAATGTAAGATGTAATATATTGAAATCAAAGGACGCTAGAATTTAAGTAAAGTTAAATTCTTTGTCATCTATTCGTAAGAAGAAAGGATTTTTTTATGTGGATAGTAGCTATATTACTTATAATAGGACTGATTATTGCATGTCTACGTTTAAACTCAGAACGGATAAAATTACAGCAACAAATCAATCAATTAACCCCGATGATTCAAGTTGTAGAGAACTCAAAAGATATACTTTATTTTTGCGATATAAAACCCAAATTTAAATATCGTTATTTAAGTCCTGTGATTGATCATATACTTGGACCAAACTCATTAAAGGAACATTTAGAGTGTCCCGATAAAGTGTTTGAAATTGTTCATCCTGATGATTATGAGACGCTAGAAAAGAAAGTAACAGGTCAATTAGATTATGATAAACCCATTATTCAAAGATTGAAAAACCAAAGCGGGGAATATATATGGTTTGAAGAATACGCAACACCGGTCTATGAGAATGGTGAAATAGTGGCAGTTTTAGGGATACATAGAAATATAAATGAAAAAGTAGAGTTGCAGAAAAAGCTGGAGTATAAAGTTTCTCATGATGCTTTAACAAACATTTATAATCGTGAATACTTCGAATCAAAGTTTGAATATTTCGATAGGGAATGTGACACGCCAATTGCCATCGTTATCTGTGATTTAGATGAGCTTAAATTTGTAAATGATCACTTTGGACATAAAATGGGAGACACATTAATAAAAGAAACAGCTAAGTTATTAAATAGCATCACTAGCAAAAATAAAACTGTTGCAAGAATTGGTGGAGATGAATTTGCAATCATATTAAATGATACAAATCTACCAAAGATTGAACTGTTTATGGCTAATATTCAAAATGATATAGACTTATACAATAGCAGTAATCCATCTTTTCATATCAAGGTCTCAAAGGGCTATGCATATAGTTCCTCATCACTCTCAAAAATGATGGAGTTATTTATTGAGGCAGATAACCAGATGTATGAAGAAAAGAGAAATAAAAAGAAAGAACAATTATTAGTTGAATTAAAAAATCAGTATTAAGATCGTCTATTCACTTAAAACATCGTCTATATATTATGACGGTGTTTTTCTATTCTCTATTACTCGGTAAGCTTGCTAAAGTTCGTTTTCTTCTAACTTCTAAATATTTATAAATAACATAGAAAATTCCAATTAAATATGATAGAATATTTAAAAAACTTAGAGAATACGATTTAATAGAGAAATATTAATATTTTAAGAGAAACTATCATATATTATTTTTAGAATTAGATTGACTGAACGCTCATTCATATTTTACAATATATAAAACAACCAATTTTGAAAGCGTTTTATAATTGTTGGAAATGTCTGACCAGTCTAAAGCTAGGGGGGAAGAGGAATGAATCCACTATTATACATTAACTGGATTTTATTTTTAGCTGTAGTCGCTTATGGTTTAGCACTATTTACGTACCTAATTAAAACTCGCTATCAATTCATCAAAATGGGGAAAAAAGTTGAATTTGATAACGATGTAAAAGCGAGATTGAACAAAATTTGGGTTTATGTTTTTGGGCAAAAGAAATTATTAAAAGATAAAAAGAGCGGCGCGATCCATGTCATGTTCTTCTATGGATTCATATTAGTACAATTTGGTGCCATCGATTTTATCTGGAAAGGATTAAATCCCGGGTCACATTTACCTTTTGGACCAGTATATCCATACTTTACATTTTTCCAAGAAATAGTGACTCTAGTTATTTTAGTTGCGGTTGTTTGGGCGTTTTATCGACGTTATATTGAAAAGCTAGTTCGATTAAAACGTGGCTTAAAATCAGGGCTTGTATTGATCTTTATCGGGGGCTTAATGGTTTCTGTACTTGTAGGAAATGGGATGGGCATGATTTGGCATGGTGAAGAGGCTACTTGGTCAGAACCAGTTGCATCTGCAATTGCCGCAATATTCGGATTCTTACCACCAGTTGCAGCGATAACTGTGTTCTTTATCATGTGGTGGATTCATCTAGTCATCTTATTAACATTCTTAGTGTATGTACCACAATCTAAGCATGCACATTTAATCGCAGGACCTGCAAATGTGTACTTTAACCGTTTAACACCAGTTGGTAAATTAACACCAATTGATTTTGAAGCATTAGAAAGTGAAGATGAGGATGCAAGCGAGGAAATGCCGTCATTTGGGGTTGGGAAAATAGAAGATTTTACTCAATTACAATTGATTGACCTTTATTCATGTGTGGAATGTGGTCGCTGTACCAATATGTGTCCTGCAAGTGGGACAGGCAAAATGCTGTCACCAATGGATCTAATTACAAAACTTCGTGATCATTTAACATTTACAGGTGCTGTACAAACACATCAACAACCATGGGTACCGAAAATGATGTTCAAAAATACACAAGGAAATCAGCTTGCTATCGCTGCAGGTGCAGAAGCTGCAACAATCGAGGATGTTTACAGTCCATCACTAATAGGAGATGTCATTACAGAAGAGGAAATTTGGGCTTGTACAACTTGCCGTAACTGTGAAGACCAATGTCCTGTTATGAATGAACACGTAGATAAAATCATCGACCTTCGCCGTTATTTAACGATGACAGAAGGACGCGTAAACCCAGATGCACAACGCGCGATGACAAACATCGAACGTCAAGGAAATCCTTGGGGCATCAATCGTAAAGAAAAGGAAAACTGGAGAGATGCTCGTCCGGATGTACACATTCCAACTGTAAAAGAAGCTTCAAAAGCAGGGGAAGAAATTGAGTATCTATTCTGGGTAGGGGCAATGGGTTCATTTGATAATCGCTCACAAAAAATTGCTCTATCATTCGCTCATCTGATGAACGAAGCGGGCGTTAGGTTTGCCATTTTAGGTAACAAAGAAAAGAACTCCGGTGATACTCCGCGTCGTTTAGGAAATGAGTTTTTATTCCAAGAACTGGCTGAAGCAAATATTAAAGAATTTGAAAAAGCGGGGATTACGAAAATCGTCACAATCGATCCACATGCATACAATATCTTTAAGAATGAATATAGTGATTTTGGTTGGAGTGGAGAAGTATATCATCATACAGAATTATTATTTGAGCTTGTGCAACAAGGGCGTCTTAAACCACAATATGAAGTCAATGAAACCATTACGTTCCATGATTCTTGTTACTTAGGCCGATATAATAATGTATACGATGCACCACGTGAAATTTTAAAATCTATCCCTGGTGTAAAACTTGTGGAAATGGAACGTAATCGTGAAAGGGCAATGTGCTGTGGTGCAGGTGGCGGTTTAATGTGGATGGAAGAGCATGTTGGAAATCGTATCAATGTTGCTCGAACAGAACAAGCGCTATCAGTTAACCCTACAATCATTTCTTCTGGTTGCCCATATTGCTTAACGATGTTGTCAGATGGAACAAAAGCTAAAGAGGTAGAAGAACAAGTAGGCACATATGATATTGCAGAATTGCTAGAGAAATCCGTATGTGGTGATGTTCAAGTGAAACAAGAACAAGTAGAAGAAACTGTATAAGAAGCAGAAAAAAATAACGTATTGCATAAAATATGAAACTTTTATACAATTATTTACAAGAGAAAAAAGAGAGTGCAAGAAGCCCTCTCTTTTTTTCTAAAACTTAATTGAGCGAGCGTTCAGTCAAAATGTGCTTGTGATGAAGCGATTCGTTTTTATTATTTGTAAGCGTAACCAATGACAATAAAAGGGGTGTCCAACTTGCAAAAAGCGGTAATTATTGATGGAGCACGAACAGCCTTCGGAAAATTTGGCGGTAATCTTAGTGAGTTTTCAGCTAGTGATTTAGGTGGCGTGGCAATAAAAGAAGCATTAAAACGTTCTAATATTGGAACGGAGCAAGTAGATGAAGTCATTATGGGAACAGTTTTACAAGCGGGGCAAGGCCAGATTCCATCTCGTCAAGCAGCTACAAAAGCAGGAATTCCATGGAATGTAAAAACAGAAACCATCAACAAAGTTTGTGCTTCAGGAATGCGTAGTGTCACACTTGCAGACCAGTTGATCAGACTAGGGGATGAACAAGTGATTGTAGCTGGTGGAATGGAGTCTATGTCGAATGCACCGTATTATTTACCAAAAGGTCGATTTGGTTTGCGAATGGGAGACGCAAAACTAGTTGATGGCATGGTATATGATGGTCTCTCTTGTGCTTTTCATGAGAAAAACGTACATATGGGAACATATGGAGATGAAACAGCAACGAAATTTGAAATTAGAAGAGAAACGCAAGATGAATGGGCACTGCGTAGTCATCAAAAAGCAGTGGCAGCAATTTCTGAAGGTAAATTTGCAGAAGAAATCGTTGCTGTAACCATCCCACAAAGAAAAGGGGATCCACTTGTAATTGAAACGGATGAAGCACCACGAAAGGATACATCTCTTGAAGTATTAGGAAAATTGAAATCAGCATTCACTGCAAATGGCACAATTACTGCAGGAAATGCACCTGGGGTAAATGATGGTGCATGTGCCCTTGTTGTAACTAGTGAAAAATATGCAACGGAACAAAATCTATCTCCACTTGCATATATTGTTGGTCATGCAGAAGTAGGAGTCGAACCAAATGATTTTCCACAAACTCCAGGTCTTGTCATCAACAAGATTTTAGAAAAGACAGGGAAGTCATTAGAGGATATTGATTTATTTGAAATCAATGAAGCATTTGCTGTTGTATCACTTGCAAGCAGTCAAATTGCAGGCCTTGATTTAGAAAAAGTAAATGTTAACGGTGGAGCTGTTGCCTTAGGACATCCGATTGGTGCATCAGGAGCAAGAATTATTTTAACGCTTTGCTATGAACTACGTCGTCGTGGTGGCGGTCTTGGGATTGCAGCAATCTGCTCAGGTGGCGGTCAAGGGGATGCCATTATGATTGAAGTACCAAAACAAGGGGGAATGTAATTTGGCTATTCAAAAAGTGATGGTAATCGGAGCAGGTCAAATGGGTTCAGGAATTGCGCAAGTTTGTGCGCAAGCAGGCTTAGAAGTATTACTTAATGACATTAGTGAAGAATCATTTGCAAAAGGTATTCAAACAATCACAAAAAACCTTTCAAGAAACGTTGAAAAGGGAAGAATGACAGAAGCTGAAAAAGATTCCGTACTACAACGACTAACAAAATCTTTAACTCTTACGGATGCTGCAGATGTGGATTTAGTAATTGAAGCTGCAGTAGAGAATATGGAAATCAAGCAATCTATTTTTAGGACTCTTGACGAAATTACACCACAAAGAACCATTCTAGCTTCAAATACATCATCTTTGCCAATCACTGAAATTGCGGCAGTAACAAAACGAGCAGAACAAGTAATTGGCATGCACTTTATGAATCCTGTGCCAGTCATGAAACTTGTTGAAATCATTCGTGGTCTAGCAACTTCAGATGAAGTGTATAACACAATCGAAGAATTAACTAAAAAGCTAGAAAAAGTACCAGTAGAAGTAAATGATTTTCCTGGATTCGTTGCAAATCGAGTGCTGATGCCAATGATCAATGAAGCAATCTACACTCTTTATGAAGGTGTAGCAACAAAAGAAGCGATTGATGAAGTCATGAAACTTGGCATGAACCATCCAATGGGCCCACTAACTTTAGCAGATTTCATCGGACTAGATACATGTCTCTACATCATGGAAACATTACACGAAGGATTCGGCGACAGCAAATACCGCCCATGCCCACTACTACGAAAATACGTAAAAGCAGGCTGGCTTGGGAAGAAAACAGGCAGAGGATTTTATGTGTATTAAATAAAAGCGGAGGCGGCTCGCAACAAGGAAGATAGCCAAAGAGTAACACATCTAGATAAATATGAATGAAATTGAATACTCAAAAAGGGGGAGATTCAATGGATTTTCAATTCAACGAAGAACAAGTGATGATGCGCAATATGGTTCGTGATTTTGCAAAGGATGTTATTGCACCTAAGATCAATCAAATGGAAAATGGGGATTTTCCACGAGATGTTCTGGCGAAAATGGGAGAGCTAGGGCTTATGGGAATAACAGCACCAGCAAAATATAGCGGTTCTGAAATGGATTTTACATCCTATATTATCGCAATCAACGAATTATCTAAGGTAAGCGCAGTCATCGGGGTGATTTTGTCTGTGCATACATCGGTCGGAACAAATCCTATTCTCTATTTTGGTACGGAAGAACAGAAGCAACGCTATGTTCCAAAGCTTGCCACAGGAGAATATTTAGGCGCGTTTTGCCTAACAGAACCATCATCGGGGTCAGATGCAGGTTCATTAAAAACTAGAGCAATTAAAAAAGGGGATTTCTTTGAATTAAATGGTTCAAAGGTTTTTATTACGAATGGAGGAGAGGCGGATGTGTATATCGTATTTGCCTCTACCGATCCATCCAGAGGAGCAAGAGGAATATCAGCATTTATCGTTGAAAAAGGTACACCGGGTTTAATTATTGGGAAAAATGAAAAGAAAATGGGATTACATGGTTCGAGTACAGTACAGCTTACATTCGACCAAATGAAAGTCCCAGCCCAAAATTTGCTCGGGAAAATTGGAGACGGTTTCAAGATTGCAATGGCGAATTTAGATATAGGCCGCATCGGCATTGCTGCCCAAAGCTTAGGGATTGCAGAAGCAGCATTAGAAGCAGCAACTAAATATGCATCAGAGCGAAATCAGTTTGGAAAACCAAAAGCAGCTAATCAAGGTGTTTCATTCAAACTAGCTGATATGGCAACTTCTATTGAAGCAGCGAGATTACTAGTATACCGAGCTGCAAATTTACGCTCGCTCGGGAAACCATGCCGAAAAGAAGCATCTATGGCAAAGCTATTCGCTTCGAAAACAGCTGTTGAAGTCACTACAGAAGCAATTCAAATATTTGGAGGATACGGGTATACAGAAGATTATCCTGTAGAGCGTTACTTCCGAGATGCAAAAGTAACCGAAATCTATGAAGGAACAAGTGAAATTCAGAGAATAGTAATATCACGATGCTTATAAAAGGGGTTTTTTATAGATCAAGGCATTGCAAAAATAGCCTAAATATAAAACAAAGGGGATATAAGAGATGAATTTTACACTATCTGAAGAACATGAAATGATTCGCAAAATGGTAAGGGACTTTGCAGAGAACGAAGTAGCGCCTTCTGCTGCAGAACGTGATGAAAACGAAACATTTGATCGTGCGATTTTTGACCAAATGGCTGAACTGGGCTTAACAGGAATTCCATGGCCTGAAGAGTACGGTGGTATCGGCTCTGATTATTTAGCGTATGTCATTGCAGTGGAAGAATTATCACGAGTTTGCGCCTCAACTGCAGTAACACTATCAGCACATACTTCACTTGCTGGCTGGCCGGTTTACAAATTCGGTACAGAAGAGCAAAAACAAAAATACTTACGCGCAATGGCTGAAGGGAAGAAAATTGGTGCTTATTGTCTAACAGAACCAGGTTCAGGTTCAGATGCGGGTGGAATGAGAACAACTGCAAAACTGGATGGAGATCACTATATTTTAAATGGTTCTAAAATTTTCATCACAAACGGTGGTGTTGCCGATATATATGTTGTTTTTGCTGTAACTGATCCAGAAGCTAAAAACGGCACTTCTGCATTTATCGTAGAATCTAGATTCGAAGGCTTTTCTGTAGGTAAAAAAGAAAAGAAAATGGGTATTCGTTCTTCTCCTACAACAGAAATCATCTTTGATAACTGCCGTGTACCAAAAGAAAACTTACTTGGTTCTGAAGGCGATGGCTTTAAAATTGCGATGAAAACGTTAGATGGAGGTCGTAATGGTATTGCAGCTCAAGCTCTCGGCATTGCACAAGGCGCATTAGATGCAGCTGTTGCCTATTCAAAAGAGCGCGTTCAATTCGGTAAACCTATTTCTGCTAACCAAGGGATATCGTTTAAATTAGCAGATATGGCAACTGCTACTGAAGCTTCAAGATTATTAACTTATCAAGCAGCATGGTTAGAGTCGAATAATTTACCGTATGGTAAGCAATCAGCAATGGCAAAATTGATGGCTGGTGATACGGCGATGAAAGTAACTACTGAAGCAGTTCAAGTATTTGGCGGTTATGGATATACAAAAGATTATCCAGTGGAACGCTTTATGCGTGATGCGAAAATTACTCAAATTTATGAAGGTACACAAGAGATTCAGCGTCTAGTAATCTCTCGTATGCTTTTAAAATAATAGATGGAAAAAGAACAAAAAAGGCAGGTTCTATCATCTATTAAGGATGAAAGCTTAATAGAAAAAAGACGAACTGAATTAATCCACGCTGCAGTCCGTCTTTTTAAAGAAAAAGGCTTTCATCGAACAACGACAAGGGAAATCGCCAAAACAGCAGGCTTCAGTATAGGTACACTCTATGAATATATTCGAACAAAAGAAGATATACTCTATCTCGTTTGTGACAATATTTATCTAGAAGTTCGAAAAAGACTAGAACTCAGGAATAAACATGATGGCACAATCGATGGGGTGATCAAAGCAATTCATCAATATTATCATTTGGTAGATGATATGCAAGATGAAATGCTCGTTATGTACCAAGAGTCAAAATCATTGCCAAAAGATGCACTAGAATATGTCCTAACGAAAGAAATTGAAATGGTAGGTCTTTTTGAAAACTTACTATTAGAATGTTTGAAAACAGGAGAAATACAGTTACCTAAAAAAGAAATAAAACTACTAGCTCATCAAATTGTTATCCAAGGTCAAGCATGGGCTTTCCGCAGATGGGTATGGCGCAAGGAATTTAAAATAGAAGACTATATTCAAATGCAAACTAAAATATTATTGAATGGTATTAACTATTAAGGTTTAGTGATGCAAGGGAGAAAACACAAACAAACGATTGATTTGGGTTTTTACCCTTGCATTTTCTATTATGTTGCATTCTTCAAATGTTTAAGGGGGAGACTTACTATGTCAAAGGTGGGAGTATATAAACCACAACATCACGTTCGTTTTGTTACTGCATCCAGCCTATTCGATGGTCATGATGCATCCATTAACATCATGCGTCGTATTCTACAATCAAGTGGTGTAGAAGTGATTCATCTAGGACATAATCGTTCTGTAGAGGAGGTTGTGAATGCTGCTATTCAAGAAGATGCACAAGGAATTGCAATCTCTTCTTATCAAGGTGGACATATGGAATACTTTAAATATATGTACGACCTTTTAAATGAGAAAGGGGCACCACATATCGGAATCTTTGGCGGTGGTGGCGGTGTTATTTTACCGAAAGAAATAAAGGAATTACAAGAATATGGAGTCCAAAATCTATTCTCGCCAGAAGATGGATTATTGCTTGGATTACAAGGTATGATAAATAAAATGATTGAAAAAAGCGATTTTTCAACAGTTACCGATAATTTAGTAGATAAATTACATCAATTGAATACAGATAGACCTGAACTACTTGCACAGCTTATTACAGCAGTAGAAGAAGGGGATAGCTCTGAAGTGGATGATTTACTACAAACTGCTAGAGAATTAACTAAAAAGACTCCTGTTCTAGGAATCACAGGTACAGGTGGTGCTGGGAAGAGTTCTTTAACAGATGAACTTATTCGTAGATTCTTACATGAGTTCCCAGATAAGAAGATTGCGATTGTTTCAATTGATCCTACAAAACAAAAAACAGGCGGGGCACTGCTTGGAGATCGAATTCGTATGAATGCTATATTCAATAATCGTGTGTATATGCGAAGTTTGGCTACTCGTAATTCGCATACAGAATTGTCAGCTGCACTTGGTGATATATTGGATATTGTAAAAGTAGCAGGATTTGATTTGATTATGGTAGAAACAAGCGGGATTGGTCAAGGGGATGCAGCAATTACAAGTGTTTCAGACTTTTCGATGTATGTGATGACTGCTGAGTTTGGTGCGCCAACACAACTAGAGAAAATTGATATGATTGATTTTGCGGATTTAATTGTAATCAATAAATTTGAAAGAAAAGGCTCAGAAGATGCATTACGCCAAGTACAAAAACAATATCAACGTAGCCATGAATTATGGAATCAGGATCTTGATACAATGCCTGTTTACGGAACAATTGCGAGTCAATTTAACGATAAAGGAACAAACTCTTTATTCGCTGCATTAATCCAAATTATAAATACAAAATGTGGTTATGATTGGCAAACGTCTTATGAGCTTTTTGCAAAAACGCAAAAGCAAAATGTCATTATACCAAATGACCGACGCTATTATTTACGTGAAATTTCTGAAACAGTACGAGGATATCACAAAAAATCAGAACAACAAGTTGAGTTAGCTAGAAAGCTATTCCAACTAGAAGGAACTCTTAAAATAGTAAAAGAAAAATCACCAGAAGATGCACTAGTGCAATCATTACAGCAACTAATCAATGGAATCCAAGATCAGCTATCAACACAATCGAAGCAAATTCTAGAAAATTGGGAAACGTTAAAAGAAAGTTATAGTGGAGATGAATTAGTAACGAAAGTGCGTGATAAAGAAATTCGCACACTTTTAACAACGACAAGTTTAACTGGTTTGAAAATCCCTAAAGTCGTACTGCCTAAATTCGTCGATTATGGTGAGATCCTTCGCTGGGTATATGCAGAAAACGTACCTGGATCATTTCCATACACTGCTGGTGTATTCCCATTCAAACGACAAGGTGAAGACCCGAAACGTCAATTTGCTGGGGAAGGTACACCTGAGCGAACAAACCGTCGCTTCCACTATTTATCAAAAGATGATGATGCGAAACGTTTATCTACTGCATTTGATTCGGTTACATTGTACGGTGAAGATCCAGACGAAAGACCGGATATCTACGGTAAAGTAGGTGAATCAGGTGTTAGCATTTGCTCATTAGATGATATGAAGAAATTGTATGCTGGCTTTGATCTTTGTGCACCATCAACCTCTGTTTCCATGACGATTAATGGTCCAGCACCAATCATTTTAGCTATGTTCATGAATACAGCTATTGATCAACAAGTACAATTACGCGAAAAAGAGTTAGGTCGGACTTTAACAGTAGAGGAATTTACAGAGACAAGAGCTAAGACCTTAAATGTCGTACGTGGCACAGTACAGGCAGATATTTTAAAAGAAGATCAAGGGCAAAATACATGTATTTTCTCAACAGAATTTGCATTACGTATGATGGGGGATATTCAACAATACTTTATTGATCAAAAAGTTCGTAATTATTATTCGGTTTCAATATCTGGATATCATATCGCAGAAGCAGGAGCAAATCCTATTTCACAACTTGCTTTCACATTAGCGAATGGCTTTACGTATGTAGAGTACTATTTAAGTCGAGGTATGAATATAGATGACTTTGCGCCGAATCTGTCATTCTTCTTCTCCAATGGACTTGATCCAGAATATAGCGTCATCGGTCGTGTAGCGCGCCGAATCTGGGCAGTAACAATGCGCGATTTATATGGTGCCAATGAACGAAGTCAAAAACTAAAATATCATATCCAAACATCAGGAAGAAGTCTACACGCGCAAGAAATCGACTTCAATGATATTCGCACAACGCTGCAAGCATTAATGGCTCTACATGATAACTGTAATTCGTTGCATACTAATGCATATGACGAAGCCATTACAACACCAACGGAAGAATCAGTTCGTCGTGCAATGGCCATTCAAATGATCATTACAAAAGAACATGGTTTAACCAAAAACGAAAACCCATTGCAAGGTGCATTTATCATCGAGGAATTAACAAAACTCGTAGAAGACGCAGTACTTGCAGAATTTGATCGTATAAATGACCGTGGTGGGGTATTAGGTGCCATGGAAACACAATACCAACGAGGTAAAATCCAAGAAGAGTCTATGTACTACGAACACCTAAAACATTCAGGAGAACTACCGATTGTTGGGGTTAACACATATTTAAATCCAAACCCACCATCAGAAGAAGCCATCAACAGTATGGAAATCGCACGTGCATCAAAAGAAGAAAAAGATTCGCAAATTCAAAACTTACGCAACTTCCAACAACAACACGCAGAAGAAGCCAAAATAGCACTACAACAACTAAAAGAAACAGCAAAAGTCGGCGGCAACCTCTTCAAAGAACTAATGGAAACCGTAAAAGTAGCCAGCCTAGGCCAAATCACCAACGCACTATATGAAGTAGGCGGGCAGTACAGACGGAATATGTAATTAAATGCTGAAGCGGCTCGTTCAGACCCGAAAATCATTGGAAGGCCCGAATCGAAAGCGGCTTTTCAGCTTTCGACCGAGGGACTGATTTAAGGAAGATGGCCTAAGAACGCCGCGTCCTGCGGCAACGGCTATCGGGCACATATCCTGTGCACCCCGAGAGTCTAGCCGCTGAAGCTGGATATCACTGTAAGTACGAGCCCTCATGAATTAGAAGACCGCTCGTAGAATGCTACCAAGCTTATGTAAGAAAGCGGAAAAATCATGAATTGCTGTTTCAATTGCTGCTAACTGAAAAAATATGAATGGAAGAACTTTATAATAAAATTTTTGATTGAAAATTTTTAGTGGATATTAGTACTACAAATATAGTTGAAGTGGAATTAGCGTAGACTCCCGCGGGAAAAGCGAGACAGGTGAGGCCCCGCAACGTAGTGAGGAGACTCACCGCTCGCCCGCAGGAAAGCGAAGCTAATTCCACTTCTAACTAAAATTAATTAGTTTAAAATTATTTTCAATGCGTTAAACTTCCAAAGAGACTCACTAATTAGAATCAAGCTCAACAAGCCGTAACTTCTTCAATTAGTCTATAATCAATCAGTTTTATCCTTCTCCTACTTTACGAAAAAGCAATTGAGGAGTATGCTTATTCAACAGAGTAAAAAAATAGTAGCTTTGAACGAATTTATGTGACTACAAAAGAGTCTAGTCGAACGATTAGACCCCTTTTCGCGTTTATATAGAATACTGATTAGACTATATTGAAGGAGTGACGGTAAAGTGAAAATCGTCATGCATTTCATGGTAATAATATTGTTATTTGTACTAACTTACTATATTTACGATAAACAATTAGGAGCTATTTCATTCCTTCTTCTTGCAATTTACCTGTTTATCTATGGGTACTTCCGGTTAAGAACTGAAAAAAAGAAGAATTGAATGTGGCAAAAATAAAGTAAAATTGTTTATAATGGATATTATGTTTATGTAGAAGAAAGGACGTGCACGAATTGAACCTTCGTGAATTAAATCAAGAACAACTTACAGAAGAATCATTAATCGAATTAGCATATGCTATCTTAGAAGAAAAACATCAACCATTACTATTCGCTGAACTTATGCAAGCAATCATTGACTTAGGAGCTCGCACTTCAGAAGAAATGAAAGCTTCAGCTGCTCAGTTCTATACAGACATCAATATTGACGGCCGTTTTCTAGTATTAGGAGAAAACCGTTGGGGAATTCGCGAATGGTATGCAATCGAACAAGTTGAAGAAGAAACAGCACCAACTGTTAAAGTACGTAAGAAAAAAGCAAAAGCAGCAATCGTTGAAGATGATGATCATGAAGACGATGAAGAAATCGAATTTGACGAAGATTTCGACGAATTTGTAGATTCAGATGACTTAGATGACGATGATGATGACTTAGATGAAGAAGAAGACTTCGATAGTACAGACATTGATAACGATATCGACGAAGATGATTTGGATGAAGAAATTGAAATCGACGATGAAGAATTCGAAATCGATGACGACCTTGAAGAAGATACAGATGAAGAAGACTTGGAAGACGACAAAAAAGAAAAATAATAGCTTCTTGACAACTTAAGTATTTTCAATTACTCTTTTACTTGGGCTCCTTTTAAAAGGAGATTGACCGTATAAGTAATACGCTCCCCCTGCAAATTATTGCGGGAGGGGCGTTTTTTGTATTTTTTATAAGTGTTTTAGAAACACTAACATCAAGGAGGAATTTGCATTGACCAAATATATTTTCGTTACTGGTGGCGTAGTTTCATCACTCGGCAAAGGTATCACAGCAGCATCACTTGGACGACTACTTAAAAATAGAGGATTACAAGTAACAATCCAAAAATTTGACCCATATATCAACATCGACCCAGGAACAATGAGCCCATATCAACACGGAGAAGTATTCGTAACAGATGACGGCGCAGAAACAGACTTAGACCTTGGACACTATGAACGTTTTATCGATATTAACTTAGGAAAACATTCAACTGTAACATCTGGTAAAGTCTACTCAGCTGTTTTGAAAAAAGAACGTCGTGGCGATTACAATGGCGGAACTGTACAAGTAATCCCACATATCACAAATGAAATTAAAGACCGCATTCAACGTGCAGGTCGTGAAACAAATGCAGATATCGTAATCACTGAAGTTGGTGGTACAGTTGGTGATATCGAATCACTACCATTCCTTGAAGCAATCCGCCAAATGAAGAGAGACCTTGGAAATGAAAATGTACTTTACTTACACTGTACATTAATTCCATATATCGCTGCAGCTGGCGAATTAAAAACAAAACCAACACAACACTCTGTAAAAGAATTACGCTCTCTAGGTATTCAACCAAATATTATTGTCGTACGTACAGATCGTCCAGTACCTCAAGAAATGAAAGACAAATTGGCATTATTCTGTGACGTAAAATCACACGAAGTCATCGAATGTGTAGATGCTGAACATTTATACGAAATTCCTTTGAATTTACAAGCTCAAGATTTAGATGATATTGTTCTTGAACATTTCGGTATCCAAGCACCAGAAGCCGATATGGAAGATTGGAAAGCATTAGTTGATAAAGTGAAAAACCTTAAAAAATCAACAAAAATCGCTCTCGTTGGTAAATATGTAGAATTACAAGATGCATACATCTCAGTAGTAGAAGCACTTAAACATGCAGGTTATGTGTTTGATACAGACATTGAAGTCAATGCTATCAATGCAGAACATGTAACACCTGAAAATGTAAAAGAATTACTTGAAGACGCAGATGGTATCCTTGTACCAGGTGGATTCGGTGATCGTGGGGTAGAAGGTAAAATTCTTGCGATTAAATATGCTCGCGAAAACGATGTGCCATTCCTAGGTATTTGCTTAGGTATGCAACTTGCATCAATCGAATTTGCTCGTAACGTACTAGACCTTAAAGGCGCACATTCTACTGAATTAGATCCAAATACAAAATACCCAATTATCGACTTACTTCCAGATCAAATCGATGTAGAAGATCTTGGTGGTACACTTCGTCTTGGTTTATATCCATGTAAACTAAAAGAAGGTACTCGTGCTGCACAAATCTATGACGATGAATTAGTATATGAACGCCATCGCCACCGCTATGAATTTAACAACGAATACCGTGAAGCAATGGAAGCAGCAGGACTTGTATTCTCAGGTACTTCACCAGATGAACGCTTAGTAGAAATCATCGAACTACCAGAGAAAAAATTCTTCGTGGCATGCCAATTCCACCCAGAATTCAAATCACGTCCAAACCGCCCACAACAATTGTTCCGTGAATTCATTGGCGCATCAGTAAAATAATCAGTATTAAAAAACAGGTTCTTCTTTATCGAAGAACCTGTTTTTTTACATATTAAACACGAAATAAGCTTATTCTTTATTCTGTTACCATTTCATCATATGCTATCTTTATTGCTTCATAGATAAATAATGCAACCATCGTATACGGTAAAACAATACGTTCACCTAAATCATTAGGCAATAACCCTTTTTTGATACCCATTGAAACATAAGTATAAGCTAAATTAGTCATTTCCCCTGCATCTTCTTCGCTTTCACTCGCAATAACAGCAAATGGGATAAACCGATCAAATAAAGTTTGAGCTAATTTTAACGCATCAGGATGATTTGCATGGCGTGTGAAAATACATACACGATCTACATCCGTAATGTTTGCATCTTCAGTATATGGACGTAATTTTAAAAACGGTTCAGCTGCATGTAGTGCGTTAATCTCGATTGCTTGCATTTCATCAAAACAAGCAAAGTAAACGTAGCCTTGTCCTATACCAGCTTGAGCAAGTAAACGAGCCGTCTCTTCAATAGTCTCTTCTTGATTAGTAGCAACCCGTTGGAACAACCCACCAATTTGAGTAGTTAATATCTTTAACATTCTATTCACCTCATGCCATTTATTATAGGGATGGATGATATCAAATGCAAAAAAATGATAGATACCAACATCCGTACAATGAATAAATTTTTTTTAGTACCTTGTTCTGGCGATTTCTTCTTAAAATGAAGATATACAAACGTTTTAATTCTTATTAAGTATTCAAAAATGTCTTTTTGCTAACTCCCGCGGGAAATCTGAAAGGCAATGAAAAAGTATTGGCGAAAAAATTTTTATAAAATTATAATTTGACTAGAAGTTTTCAGTGAAGATTAATACCTCAAATATTATTGAAGTGGAACTAGTGAAGATTCTTAGCTAGAAAAAGCGAGACTGGCGAGGTCCCGCAACGCAGTAAGGAGACTCACCGCTCGTCAGCAGGAAAGCGAAGCTAACCCACTTCATATAAAAGAAAATTAGTATTAAAATTCTTTACTAAGAAGAGAAGGAGACTCGACGCTCTCAAAATTCTTATTTCCAACAGGAAAAGCTATATTTTTAAACTTCATGCAGGAGAAAACAATAAAGGCTCGAATAGTATATATTGAGCGAACAATAAGGAGTAGAGGTATAGTGAAAAAGATATTAATCGTTGATGATCAACAAGGAATTCGACTACTACTAAATGAAGTTTTTAAAAACGAAGGTTACGATACATTACTAGCTAAAAATGGTGCAGAGGCCGTTCAATATGTAGATAACAATGCAATAGATTGCGTTCTACTAGATATGAAAATCCCAGGTATGAATGGTTTAGAAATCTTACAACATATTAAAAAGTCATTTGCGCACCTACCAGTTGTTATGATGACAGGTAATAGTGATTTGGATTTAATTAACGATGCTAAGGACTTAGGTGCCAGCCACTTTTTTACAAAGCCATTTGATATTTTTGAGGTAAAAGATACGATTAACAAAATGTTGAAAGAATAAGTATAGACGGTGGTCATTACTTATTCTTTTTGTTATGATGATAGTGTCATTATTCAATAAAAGCACTATGCTATCATCCTAAAGGAGGATTTACTAATGGCTTTGGTTTCAATGAAAGAAATGTTAATTACCGCAAAAGAAAATGGTTATGCTGTTGGTCAATTCAACATCAATAACCTTGAATGGACTCAAGCAATTCTACAAGCAGCTGAAGAAGAAAAATCACCCGTAATTCTTGGTGTTTCTGAAGGCGCTGGAAAATATATGGGTGGCTTTGTTTCTGTTGTTCATATGGTTAAGGGACTTATGGAAAGTTATAAAACAACAGTACCAGTAGCAATTCACCTAGATCATGGTTCAAGCTTTGAGAAATGTAAAGAAGCTGTAGATGCAGGTTTCACATCTGTTATGATTGATGCTTCTCATCATCCTTTTGAAGAAAACGTTGAAATCACTTCAAAAGTTGTTGAATATGCACATGCAAAAGGTGTTTCAGTTGAAGCAGAACTTGGTACAGTAGGCGGAAATGAGGATGGCGTAATCGGTGGTATCATGTACGCTGATCCAGAAGAATGCCGTAAATTGGTTGAAGCAACATCAATTGATTGCCTAGCACCAGCACTTGGTTCAGTTCACGGTCCTTACCATGGTGAACCAAACTTAGGTTTCAAAGAAATGGAAGAAATCTCAAATTTAGCAGCACTACCATTAGTATTACACGGTGGTACTGGTATTCCAACTAAAGACATCCAACGTTCTATTTCACTTGGAACTGCTAAAATCAATGTTAATACAGAAAATCAAATTGCAGCTACAAAAGTAATTCGCGAAATCTTAGACAACGATAAAGAAGTTTACGATCCACGTAAATTCTTAGGTCCAGCTCGCGAAGCAATCAAAGCAACAGTTATTGGTAAAATGCGCGAATTCGGTAGCTCACAAAAAGCATAAGAAACACATATTTTATAGAGAGAAGTAGGAGAAGATATCGATTTTGGAATCGGATCTTCTCCATTTTTCCATCATATAGGAGGAAGTTAAATTGAAATTTTTCATCGATACAGCAAACTTTGAAGAAATTAAAGAAGCACATTCTTGGGGTATTATCTCAGGAGTTACAACAAACCCATCTTTAGTAGCAAAAGAAAAAAATGTTTCTTTCCATGATCGTTTAAAAGAAATCGCTAATTTAGTAGATGGTTCAGTAAGTGGTGAAGTCATTGCATTAGATGCTGAAGGTATGATTAAAGAAGGCCATGAACTAGCTAAAATTGCTCCAAACATTACTGTTAAATTACCAATGACTCCTGCAGGTCTAACTGCATGTTCTCAACTTTCAAAAGAAGGCATTAAAACAAACGTTACCCTTATTTTCAGTGCAAACCAAGCATTACTTGCAGCACGTGCAGGCGCAACTTATGTTTCTCCATTCTTAGGACGTTTAGATGATATCGGCCAAGAGGGTACGGAATTAGTAAGAGAAATTGCTGAAATCTTTGCAATTCACGAAATTCCAACTCAAATCATTGCTGCTTCAATCCGTCATCCACAACATATTACGGAAGCTGCCCTTGCAGGTGCACATATTGCAACAACACCATTTAAAGTATTAAAACAATTATTTAATCATCCGTTAACTGATAAAGGAATCGAAGGATTCATGAAAGACTGGGAAAATAAAGATAAATAATTAAGGAGATTCAAATGGACGTATATAAAATTGCAGGGGAAAAACATTTGAAAGGTACAATTAAAGTAAGTGGTGCTAAAAACAGTGCCGTTGCTTTAATACCAGCGTCTATCTTGGCTAATTCTCCTGTGACCATTGAAGGATTACCAGAAATTTTAGACGTTTGGACGTTAAAAGCATTACTCGAAGAAATTGGTGGAAAAGTTGAATTTAATGATGGTCATATGGTCATAGATCCAAGTTCAATGATTGATATGCCATTACCCAATGGTAATGTGAAAAAACTACGTGCCTCCTATTATTTGATGGGTGCTATGTTGGGCCGTTTTAAAAAAGCAGTCATTGGTCTTCCAGGGGGATGTCATTTAGGTCCTCGCCCAATAGATCAACACATTAAAGGTTTTGAAGCTTTAGGGGCACAAGTTACCAATGAACATGGTGCCATTTATTTACGTGCAGAAGAACTACATGGGGCGAAAATTTACCTAGATGTTAGCAGTGTAGGTGCTACGATTAATATCATGCTTGCTGCTGTCCTTGCAAAAGGTAAAACAGTAATTGAAAATGCTGCAAAAGAGCCTGAAATCATAGATGTTGCTACATTATTAACAAATATGGGTGCGAAGATTAAAGGTGCAGGTACGAATGTGATTCGTATTGAAGGTGTAGAAGAACTACATGGTACAAATCACACCATCATTCCTGACCGTATTGAAGCTGGGACATATATGATTATGGCGGCTGCTGTAGGGGATGGAGTTATTATCGATAATGTAATCCCGCTACATTTAGAAGCCGTAACAGCTAAATTACGTGAAATGGGTGTTGAAATCATTGAAGAGGAAGAACGCGTTATAATTCCGAAAACAAACGCCCTAAAAGCAGTCGATATTAAAACTCTTGTATACCCAGGTTTCCCAACTGACTTACAACAACCCTTTACTGTTCTTTTAACGCAAGCAACAGGATCATCAATTGTAACGGATACCATTTACTCTGCACGATTCAAGCACATTGACGAAATAAGTAGAATGAATGCTAATGCAAAAGTAGAAGGACGTTCGGCAATTATTACAGGTCCTAGTCAATTAGAAGCTGCTACAGTCACTGCAACAGATTTACGCGCAGGCGCTGCTTTAATCATTGCAGGATTACTTGCTAAAGGTGAGACAGAAATTCATGATATCTATCACATAGAACGCGGTTATAGTGATATTATTACGAAACTGCAAGCTTTAGGAGCGGATATCCATCGAGTTACAATTGAGCCTAACCCAAAGAGTGGCGTGACAAATAAACCAAATTGAAAAAAATCTGCAGAGAATTTTCTGTGTGCTATAATAGGTTTAGTTTGAAACGATTCCAGTCACAAAGACAGGAAAACGGGAGGAACAGTAAAAAATGAAACGCAGTTTATCAATGGAAGTAGTACGTGTAACAGAAGCGGCAGCAATCGCCTCAGCAAGATGGATGGGCCGTGGATTGAAAATGGAAGCAGATGACGCAGCAACAACAGCAATGCGTCAAGTATTCGACTCTATTCCAATGGATGCAGTTGTCGTAATTGGAGAGGGCGAAATGGATGAAGCACCAATGCTTTACATAGGTGAAAAGCTTGGTTGTGATCCAAATGGTCCTCAAGTTGACATCGCAGTAGATCCACTTGAAGGTACTAACATCGTAGCAGCAGGTAGTGGTAATGCACTAACAGTACTAGCTATCGCAGATCGCGGTAACTTACTCCATGCGCCTGATATGTATATGGAAAAAATCGCAGTTGGTCCTGAAGCAGCTGGGAAAATTGATATAGAAGCTCCGGTTATTGACAACTTACGTGCGGTAGCAGAAGCTAAAAATAAAAACATCGAAGACGTTGTAGCTACATTATTAAATCGCGAACGTCACCAACCAATCGTTGATCAAATTCGTGCAGCTGGTGCTCGAATTAAATTCATCTCAGATGGTGATGTAGCTGCTGCTATCAATACTGCATTTGATGAAACAGGTGTGGATATCTTATTTGGTACAGGTGGTGCACCAGAAGGCGTAATCGCAGCGGTTGCATTGAAATGTCTTGGTGGAGAATTCCAAGGTAAACTTGTTCCTTCAAATGATGAAGAAATAGAACGTTGTCACAAAATGGGAATCGAAGTCAATAAAGTCTTGAAGATGGATGATTTAGTCAAAGGCGATGACGCTATTTTTGCTGCTACTGGTGTAACAGATGGCGAATTATTAAAAGGTGTTCAATTTAAAGGTAGTCACTGTACAACAGAATCAGTGGTAATGCGTGCAAAATCAGGAACTGTTCGTTTTGTAGAAGGCAGACATAGTTTGATTAAAAAACCAAAACTATTTATGCAAGAATAAACTTCAATTTTTACTAACCCGGCTTTATGCCGGGTCTCTTCTTACTTTTCAATCCATTCAAAAATTCGTAATACTCACATACCTATATTCGATTTATCTTTCTAAACAATATTATATTAAGAGTGGTGTTATGCCTATGACAACAATGACAATTTCTCAACTTGAAGATATGAAATTAAAAGACTTGTATGCGCTTGCACGGGAATATAAAATTTCATATTATGGAAAGTTGACTAAAAAAGAATTAATTTTTGCTATTCTAAAATCTCGTGCTGAAAGTGAAGGGTATTTCTTCATGGAAGGCGTTTTGGAGATTATCCAACAAGAGGGATTTGGTTTCTTACGTCCTATTAACTATTCACCAAGTTCAGAAGATATCTATATTTCGGCATCACAAATTCGTCGCTTCAGTCTTCGAAACGGTGACAAAGTAACAGGGAAAGTACGCCCTCCAAAAGAAAATGAACGTTACTATGGTCTTTTACATGTTGAAGCAGTCAATGGGGAAGACCCTGAAATAGCAAAAGAACGTGTGTATTTCCCAGCACTTACTCCGCTATATCCTGATCGACAAATGAAACTGGAAACAACAACTACCAAACTATCCACACGTATTATGGATTTAGTTGCACCGGTTGGCTTTGGACAACGTGGCTTAATCGTAGCTCCCCCCAAAGCAGGTAAAACCTTATTATTAAAAGAAATCGCTAATGCAGTTACAGAGTTATATCCAGAATCTGAATTAATCGTCCTATTAATCGATGAACGTCCAGAGGAAGTAACGGATATTGAACGTTCAGTAAAAGCAGATGTGGTTAGCTCGACTTTTGATGAACTTCCAGAAAACCACGTAAAAGTGGCAGAGCTTGTTTTAGAACGAGCAATGCGTCTTGTAGAGCATAAACGTGACGTTATTATTCTAATGGACTCTATTACAAGACTTGCACGTGCATATAATCTAGTTATCCCTCCGAGTGGCCGTACGCTATCAGGTGGTATCGACCCAGCGGCATTCCATAGACCAAAACGTTTCTTCGGTGCTGCACGTAATATCGAAGAAGGCGGAAGCTTAACAATATTAGCCACAGCACTAATCGACACAGGCTCACGCATGGACGAAGTAATCTATGAAGAATTCAAAGGAACAGGGAACTTAGAGCTTCACTTAGATCGAAGTCTAGCAGAACGCCGAATCTTCCCAGCAATTGATATCCGTAGATCAGGTACCCGTAAAGAAGAATTACTCATTCCAAAAGACCAACTGGACAAACTATGGGCAATTCGCAAAACCTTCTCAGACTCACCAGACTTTGCAGAACGGTTCCTAAAAAAACTGCGTAATACTAAATCGAATGCCGAATTCTTTGAAACTTTGAACTCAGACATGAAAGCAGCGCGTAACGGTAAAGGACTAATATAGAAAAAAGGCAATAAAGCTTTAAAAAACGCTGTTTTACGAATACTTAGTGCAATTTTTAATATACTTAGCTTTATAAATTTGACTGTAACTGAATTGATTATTGATTGTTTATTGAAGTTTTAGTATTACAAACTGAGTTGAAACTTGATTCGTAATTTAAATTTGTGCTAGAATGCTTTTCATGCATTATATTGAAAAATATAACTAAAATAATATAGTTGCACGATTTAAAAATTCTTGTTATACTACCGTTATTGCATTTCATACGTGTTGCATATGCGACAAACTAATCTGGGTCGTGTAAGGCAACAGTTCTATAATACTCTGTTCCAGATGGTTCAGGGCGAGAGGAGATACCAAACATGAAACCAGGAATTCACCCAGAATATAAAGAAGCTACAGTAACTTGCTCTTGTGGTAATTCTTTCAAAACAGGATCAGTAAAAGAAGACATCACTGTTGAATTTTGCAGCGATTGCCACCCATTCTATACTGGCCGTCAAAAATTCGCGTCTGCTGATGGACGTGTGGATCGTTTCAACAAAAAATACGGTCTTAAATAATTTCTTTATGAAACCTAAATACCTGCCTAGCATTATTTTGCAAGGCAGGTATTTTTCTTGCGCTAAAACCCATTATCATGTAGTATAAATCTCGTTGTTTCTATTTAAATAGCCATCATACATACCACATAATTGAACGAAAAAAAGAGCAGTAAACGAGCTCAATTTTCGGTATGATGATTGATATACGTTTTGAAAGGAGTCTAGTCCATGTATGTTATGACTCAAAATGGCTGGATTGAAGTAATCTGCGGTAGCATGTTCTCAGGGAAATCGGAAGAACTGATTCGCCGTGTACGCAGAGCACAATTTGCAAAACAAAAAATTGCTGTGTTTAAACCTAAAATTGATAATCGATATAGTGAAGAATCAGTTGTTAGCCATAATGGTACAAGTGTGATAGCTCACCCAATTGAAAAAACTGCAGAAATGTGGGGTTTTCTTACTGATGATTTTGATGTGGTTGCAATCGATGAAGCACAATTCTTTGGAATGGACATAATCCAAACTGTTCAAGAACTAGCAAATCACGGATATCGTGTAATCCTTGCAGGTCTTGATCAAGATTTCAAAGGTGTCCCATTCGGCCCAATGCCAAAATTAATGGCAATTGCAGAGCAAGTCACAAAACTCCAAGCAGTTTGTAGTGTTTGCGGCTCACCAGCAAGCAGAACACAAAGACTCATTAATGGACAACCTGCAAAAGCAGACGATCCCGTCATCCTAGTGGGTGCGGCAGAAGCATACGAACCTCGTTGTCGTCACCATCACGTAGTACCAGCTGGACAAACCAATATGGTAAAATAAAGTGAAACTTTAATCAGTGGGGGGTCTCCATTGATTGTTAGTTGAACCAATCGGGCGTTTACGGGCAGTTATATCAACCTATGCTTCTTCGGATTTTTTGAAGACTTGAGGTGGAAGTTTTACTGCCCGTTAATGCGGGATAAATTCAAAAAGGAGGAGTGGCAAAATGCTATTCCTCTTTTATTTTGAACCTTAATGGAGTCAATGAAGTGAATTTAAGACGCAAAATATCAAGAAAAACACAAAATTACAATCCTCATTTCTAAAACAGTAGCGATAATAGCTATTTTTCATTATACTAATGTAGGAGCATTTGCACTAAAAATGCATATGCAGATCGAATAAACATAAACTTAGATCGAATTTAATAAATCGGATTTCCACTCTGCACACCTAACAAGCAAAGTGGGATGTACGAAAAAATCAAAATGGAAGCATACTATAAATAATATTTAGTCTTCCTAACTTTTGAGAAGTAATTATTTTAAACTCTATCCTATTGAAGTGGATTGGCGAAGACTAGTAAGAGGATGCCGTTGAGATAGTAAGAATGAGGAAATATTTTAATTAAACTATGACTGGAAAATTTCGGGCTTGATTAGTACCCAAAAAATATTGAAGTGGAATTGAGCTGCGACTAATAGCTAGAAAATGCGAGACAGGTGAGGCTCCGCAACGCAGTGAGGAGACTCACCGCTCGTTCCGCTTTAAACTAAAATAAATAAGTATTAATTAATTTTTCAGCACCTTAGCTAGAAACAGGTGAGAACCCATGATAAAAGAGTGGAGCCTCTCTTGTGTTCAGAAAGCAAAGTCATTTCCACAACAATAAAAATGATGGATAAAAGACCATCAAAATATAAATTGAATAAAGAAAGGTACAGGTGAATTTAATGTTTGATCGCCTACAAGCAGTCGAAGATCGTTACGAAAAGTTGAACGAACTTCTAAGTGACCCAGATGTCGTATCTGACTCAAAAAAATTAGCAAAGTATTCAAAAGAACAATCCGATATACATGAAACTGTGGATGTCTATCGCGAATATAAATCTGCAAAAGAACAACTAGCAGATGCAAAAGAAATGTTAGAAGAAAAACTAGATGCAGAAATGAAAGAAATGGTGAAGGAAGAAGTAAATGATTTAGAAAAACAAATCGTAGACTTCGAAGAACGCCTTCGCATTTTATTAATTCCTAAAGACCCGAACGACAACAAAAACGTTATCATGGAAATCCGTGGTGCAGCTGGCGGGGATGAAGCAGCACTATTCGCAAACACACTTTTCCGTATGTATAGCAAATATGCTGAAACACAAGGTTGGAAGATTGAAATTATGAACGCCAACCCAACAGAACTTGGCGGCTATAAAGAAATTGTCTTTATGATTAATGGTCAAGGTGCGTACTCTAAATTCAAATTTGAAAGTGGCGCACACCGTGTACAACGTGTACCAGAAACAGAATCACAAGGCCGTGTGCATACATCCACTTCAACTGTCGTAGTAATGCCAGAAGCGGAAGAAGTAGAATTAGACCTTCAAGACAAAGATATCCGCGTAGATATTTATCACTCATCAGGTGCAGGTGGTCAGCACGTCAACAAAACAGCATCTGCCGTGCGTATGACTCATATTCCAACAGGGATTGTAGTTGCCATGCAAGATGAACGTTCACAATTGAAAAACCGTGAAAAAGCGATGAAAGTCCTTCGCGCACGTGTTTATGATAAATTACAACAAGATGCACAAAGTGAATATGATGCAGAGCGTAAGTCAGCAGTAGGAACAGGAGACCGTTCAGAACGTATCCGTACGTATAACTATCCACAAAACCGTGTAACAGATCACCGAATCGGTTTAACTATTCAAAAACTCGACCAAATCATTGACGGTAAATTAGATGAAATCATTGATGCGTTAATTTTAGAAGAACAAGCCAAAAAATTGGATGCATTAAATGACACAACACTTTAAATATATTTATGAGGCCCTGAATGGGGCTTCTTCTTTTTTACTGGACAATGGCCGAGAAGAAGTAGCTGCAAGAATCCTACTGCAACATGTATTAAATAAATCATACACAGATTTATTAACAAGTATGCGTGAACCAATTTCTAAAGAAGATAGTGAAGCCTTTTGGCAAATGGTTGAATCCCATGCTAAAGGAATGCCAGTGCAATATATCACGGGCTCAGAAGAATTTTATGGCCGAACATTTACGGTAAATGAATCCGTTCTAATCCCTAGACCTGAAACTGAGGAATTAATTGTAGAAACAACAAAGCGTATTAAACGTATATTTGGCGAAAGCTCTGATTTAAACTTAGCAGACATTGGAACTGGAAGTGGGGCAATTGCCATCACCATGAAAAAAGAAATGCCGAGTTTAAATGTAACAGCTACGGATATCTCGCTAGATGCGTTAAATGTTGCGAAAAAGAATGCTGAACTGCTAAATGCAGATATTGATTTTGTAGAGGGCGATTTAACAACGCCGATAGAAAATCAAAAATGGCAAGTCGTACTCTCCAATCCTCCATATATTGCTTTAGATGAAGCAAAAGAAATGTCAGAAGTTGTGCTTGAACATGAACCACACACAGCACTTTTTGCAGAAGAAGATGGACTAGCACTTTATAAAAAACTAGCAAGGAATCTACCGAACTTGATGACGAAACCTAGTTTTATAGGAGTAGAAATAGGTTATGCACAAGGACCAGCCGTGGCAGCGCTGTTCAAAGAAAGTTTTCCACAGGCGCAAATTGATATTCTACAAGATATCAATGGAAAAAATCGAATGGTTTTTTGTGAATTAGGTGAATAAATAGTAATCTCTTTGTCCATGATAGTTTCATGGAGGGGATACAATATGATAGAAGATTACAACGCTATTAAACAACCTGAAGATTTATCTTATTACTCTATTAAACAACCAAAAAAACAATCACAAGTAAATATATTATTACAATTTATAACAGCGCTATTACTTTTACAACTAGGACTTCTAATTGTCCAAGGATACTTAACAAAATCATATAGCACGGAATTAGAACAACCTAGATTCCGCATTATTGCAAATAGCAACACAACAGCAGATCAAAACTACAAACATAAATTAGTAGAAGAAATCAAACCGATTCTTGAATACGAAGTTCAACATTCATCCACAGGGGTAAACTTATCAACAATTGAGGAAAAGCTAAAAAATAAATTATCCACAAAAATTGCATCTGGGGATATCCAAATTACAACAACGAATGCATTATTTCCACCAAAGCGTAATGATTACAAAATGTACGCACAAGATAAGTACCAAGCAATTATAGTAACAATTGGCGCTGGAAGAGGAGATAATTGGTGGTGTGGCTTGTTTCCTAAGATTTGTTACCGTGATGAAGAAGCAACAAGTGATGTAAAAGATAAAGAGGAAGTAAAAGAAGAAAAGCCGAAATTTTTTATAATCGAATGGATTAAAAGCCTTTTTGAAGATTAGAGTTACCCACAATACCTGAATAATTGTCCACAGTTTTCAGAAAGTTATCAACAAATTGTGCATAACTTTCTGAAAACTCTTTTATATAAGGAGGAAATAGCATGGAAACACAACGTCTCATTGTGGATAACAATGTGGATTCTGAAAAAAGTTATGCACAAGCAGTGGATTTATTAAATGCTGGAGAGCTAGTTTCTTTCCCTACAGAAACAGTCTATGGCCTTGGTGCAGTTGCTACAAATGATTCTGCAGTCAAGAAAATTTATGCAGCGAAAGGGAGACCTTCAGATAATCCACTTATTGTCCACATAGGTACTTTTGAAGAATTAGAAAAATATGTAGACGATATTCCAGATAGAGCAAGAAAATGTATGGATGCCTTTTGGCCAGGCCCTTTAACAATGATATTAAAAGTAAAGCCAAATGTTTTAGCAACAAGTGTGACAGCAGGACTTGATACAGTTGGAATTCGTATGCCCAAACACCCAGTTGCCATAAAATTATTGCAAAAGCTAGGTAAGCCCGTAGCTGCTCCAAGTGCCAATCTAAGCGGGAAACCAAGTCCAACTGAAGGGATTCATGTTGAACAAGACCTTGCTGGTAAAATCCCCTTAATATTAGATGGTGGTGCAACAGGAGTAGGGTTAGAATCTACAGTAATCGATCTAACTCGAGAAACACCTGTAATTTTGCGCCCAGGTGCAATTACAAAAGAAATGTTCGAAAAAATAATAGGTCCAGTAAACCAACCTACACATATCGAACAAAAAGCAGGTGCTCCACGTGCCCCAGGTATGAAATACACACATTACGCACCAAACGCACCAGTGTATTTAATAGAGCAAGATGAGCAACAAATTTCACAAGCAATTCAAACAATCCATCAACAAGGCAAAAAAGTTGCTTTGCTTGCTCCGCAAAGTTATGAACATCTTTCATCAAATTGGTTCTTTACATTGGGAGAAAACAAAGAAGAAATGGCTGCCAATCTGTTTCACGCATTACGAGCATGTGATTTAACAGATGCAGACATAGTATTGGCAACAGTAACCGGAACAGATGGTGTCGGCTCAGCAATCATGAATCGCCTCGAAAAATCAGCAGGCGGCAAATGGTTTGCAACAGATTATCAAAAGTAAATGATCTGGTGTAACCTTAAGGAATAGCGATGATTGAGAATATGCAATTAGTATAATGTAACAACTAAACTTGAGAAAAAATAAAAGAATCTGCTTTTCTAATTAAAAAAGAAGAGCAGATTTTTTGATGTTAATTGTTTGAACTACAGATCAACCTATGTTAATCCTAAAAAAGAATAGGAATATACTAAGAGATAAAATGACTGGCCTTTTGGTGAGAATTAGTACCCATAAGTTATTGAAGTGGAATCGGCGAAGACTCCCGCGGGAAAAGCGAGACAGGTGAGACCCCGCAGGAACGTAGTGACGAGGAGACTCACCGCTCGCCCGCAGGAACGCGAAGCCGATTCCACTTCATACTAAAACCTAATTAGTATAAAAATAAATTTCCAATTCTCTCACAAGAAGCAGAATGGAATCTAATTTGATAAAACTTTACCAACATAAAATAAACCGCATATATGATGAGCCTCTTTTCATAGGATATAGTGATTCCTAATAGAACGGAGGAACAAGAATGACAGAAATTCTTGCGGCTATTTTCACAGCTATTGACGTATTGACGATTTATTTACTACTACCGAATATAAAATACCGATTTTGGCTTTCGGTATGGACAGGTGCTCTACATATGCTATTTCCCTTCATTGGGTTTCATTTTGGTGAATGGTTAGCTTCCTATATATCCAACCTCACTCAAAATATTTCAGGTATATTATTAAGTATGATTGGTGTACAACTATTATTAGCCGCAAAAGACCAAAAAGCTGCACAGATTCCAGTCGTATTATTAGCAATTACAACAAGCTTAGATACCTTTTCAGTCAGCGTTTCTTTTGGTATGCTTCAATTAAGAGAAACATTGCTAATAT
This sequence comes from Rummeliibacillus sp. JY-2-4R, assembly GCF_053847205.1. Lineage (NCBI taxonomy): Bacteria > Bacillati > Bacillota > Bacilli > Caryophanales > Caryophanaceae > Rummeliibacillus > Rummeliibacillus sp. JY-2-4R. Next base: position 406,093 of record NZ_CM132623.1, read on the forward strand.
TTAGCATGGGGCTCTTCGCTTTTCTTTTTTCATACACAGCATTGCTTATAAATAAAAAAGTTTCAAATAAAATAGGCGTATACTTACAAGTTGTTGCGGGTATAGCGTTACTTTTGATGGGTATTTTTTCATTTGATTTATAAAAAAAGTAGTACATTTAGACTGAATATTACTATATAATGAAGGGTAAGGTGGCATGATGAATATTTATTTTGTATGTACAGGGAATACGTGTAGAAGTCCAATGGCAGAAGCTATTTTAAAGTCTAAAAAGATTCCGTCAGTTGATGTGAAATCTGCGGGGATTTTTGCTATGTCTGGCAGCCCTATGTCGGAAAATTCACAATTGATTTTAAAAGAACAGCAAATTGACTATAATCATCTTTCTAAACCGGTTAGTCTAGAAGAATTGAAGTGGGCTAATTTAATATTAACGATGACTAGTGGTCATAAAGAAGCACTTTTACAAGTGTATCCTCAAGTAGCAGACAAGACATTTACATTGAAGGAATACGTCCTTGAAAATAATCATGACAGGGATGTACTCGATCCATTCGGTGGAGATCTTTCCATGTATCGTGTAACCTTTACAGAGCTTAATCAATTAATGGATGAACTGGAAAAGAAACTATTGGAGGAATAACCATGGAAAAAAAAAGTGCGCGGCATTCTTTTGGTTTAAAAAAGAAACTTATTCTATTTGTTACAGTGTTAGCTGTCATTACATATAGTGTTTGTTTCTTCTTTATCGACTATTTACAACCTCAATTTTTCCCTAATGTAAGTAAAAATTTATTTGGAATTATTACATATACTTTAGGTATTGTATGGTCCGGTATTTTAGCAGGAGTATTTAGCTCTCTAATGATAAAACCGTTGCAAAAACTTGAGAATGTTGCAATCGAAGCGGCTGAAGGTAAAATTCACAATGATATAGATATGCCGAAGAGCTCAGATGAAATTCGATCACTTTCTGAAGCTTTTCAAACTATGCTTGTCAGCTTACGTCAAATGGTTTCAAGTATCAATCAAAATTTCCAATCTACAAATAAAACTGTCCTAAACTTATCGGAAGAAACAGGACAAGCATCAAAACAAACAGAATCAATTGCTGAAACAATTACTAATATCTCTGAAGGTGCACAAAGCTCCGCAATCGCAATCCAAGAAACAGCAGAAGCATTAGAAGATGTACGCTTGTTAGCTGAAGAGGTAAACGTTCGAGCAGTAACTTCATCCAATCATTCAGCTCAAATGGTGAGTGAACTAAAACACACAACTGATGCTATTAACAAACTTGTTGAGGGAATCGAAAAAATAGCATCCGGAAATAAACTAGCCTTGCAAGACATACATCAACTTGAAAAAAACGCGTTAAAAGTTGAACAAATTATTCAACTAGTTGGGGATATTGCAGAACAAACCAATCTACTTGCACTAAACGCGTCTATTGAAGCAGCAAGAGCAGGTGAACATGGCAAAGGCTTCGCAGTAGTAGCAGAAGAAGTTCGGAAACTTGCTGATGAGAGCGCGGGAGCTGTAAAAGGAATCACGCAACTTATCCAAACAATTCAACTTGATGTGCAAACAGTCGTTGGGAAAATGACAGAACAAGTAGACATTGCAGAAAGTGAAGTAGCCCGAATCTCGGAAACAACCACAGCAGTCGATGGAATGACGGATATGGTCAACGAAATGGCCGGCTCTATCGTGGAAATTTCGGAGTTCGTAGGGAAACAATTACATAACATTGAAAGAACTGCACACCAATCACAAGAAGTAGCAGCTATAGCTGAACAAACTTCTGCGGGAGCCTTAGAAGTTCAAAGTGCAACGGACGAACAAGTTAGATCAATTGAACAAATTGATCAACTATCACAAATACTAAAAAAACAATCCGAAGAACTCTATCAAAAAATTCAACAATTCGAACGGTAAAAAACTAATTAAAAAGCAGGCAAAGGGAAAAGTTATTCTCTTTGCCTGTTTTTTATGAAAAAAGATGATTCCTTAGATTGAAATAATCTACCAAGCATTTCTCTTTTGGAGTTTTCCCTACTAAAAATACATTTATATTAGCAATAGATTGTGGGAAAAGTTAAAAAATTCTTATCTATACTAATATAAACATCCCTACTAATTTGTAAGATAAGCATAAGATAGATTGAATCTACTAATAAAGGAGGGATAGATATATTACTAAATGCAAAGCTCATTTCATGGGATCCTAGCACGGGTGAGTTGACCTACAGTGTTGCAGGTGTTACACAGACATCAAAAGTCGTGTCTACTACGACTCCGCACCGAGCGCCAATCAACCGTTTCTTGCCAGGCGACCAAGTTAGACCCTTGGTTTTGCGCTGGAACGAACCTATCAGAGGCATCAAGGGGAGGGTTTTTTTCGGAGACACGAATCCACCAACCGACATCCAAAACACCTTTAGTGGGATAACTGCTGATCTAGCTGCTGCAGGAGCAAATATGGCAATCCATCTCAAGCCCCATAGCGATATCGTAGCAGCTCTTCACCCGATACCTTTTATACCTCCTAATCCAGTATAATAAAGTGAAACTTCAAATAGTGGGGGTTTTTTCATCCCCCACTATTGCCTCTCAAAAGGTACAACTGTATCAAAAAGAGTAACAACTCCTCCGAAAAGGCGACAACCCTAAAATACCACAACAATTCTTTTGAAGCTAAAAATACTCAGTCACTCCAACCTTTATAAAAGACGAACTTAAAATAACAAAATAAGAAATATATTCGTATTTAATAGTAAATTACAACAAAATAAATCAATAAATAACAAAACATTCGTATTTCATGAAAGATACTATCGCATTTAGGCTAAATATATGTCATTATACATATAGAAGTGGTAAACTGGTGATGAATAACAATTGAAAAGAGGGAACCCATTGAAAATTGCAATTTCATCAGATCATGGCGGTAACAACTTACGAAAAGAGATCATAGCGTTACTTGAAGAATTAGGTATTAGTTATGAAGACTTCGGTCCAAAATCATCTAATTCAGTAGATTACCCAGACTATGCATTACCAGTTGCAAATGGAGTGGCAAATGGAGAATTTGACCGAGGCATTTTAATTTGTGGTACAGGTATCGGTATGTCAATTACTGCAAACAAAGTAAAAGGCATCCGTTGTGCATTAGTACATGACGTATTCAGTGCAAAAGCTACACGTTGCCACAATGACTCAAATGTTTTAGCAATGGGTGAAAGAGTCATCGGCCCTGGCCTTGCGCGTGAAATTGTTCAAACTTGGTTATCAACTGATTTTGAAGGTGGACGTCACGAACGTCGAATTGATAAAATCAAAGCATTAGAAGAACAAGAATAATAATAGATTCGAGGTCTTAAAAGATGAATTTACATCAAATTGAAGAACAACTACAAACGTTGCTAGCAGAATTTGAACAACAAGTGACTTTCCGTAAAGGCCAAATATTTGTAGTCGGTTGCTCCACTTCAGAAGTAAAAGGCCAAAGAATAGGCACTGCAGGTGGATTAGAAATTGCAGAAGCATTATATAAGCCATTAAAAGCATTTGCTGATAAACATGAATTATATTTAGCGTTTCAAGGTTGTGAACATTTAAATCGCGCCTTAACTATAGAAAGAGCTGCAGCAGAATACTATCGACTAGAGCCTGTCTCAGTTGTTCCAGTTCGTACTGCTGGTGGTTCGATGTCTACGTATGCGTTTAGTCAATTCGAAGATCCGGTAGTTGTTGAAGAAATTGCTGCGCATGCAGGTATTGACATAGGTCAAACATTAATTGGTATGCATTTGAAGAAAGTGGCAGTTCCTGTACGTACTTCCATCTCACATATTGGAGATGCAGTCGTGACAGTTGCAAAAACTCGTCCTAAATTGATTGGTGGCGAGAGAGCTATATACAACGAAAGTAAATAGGGGGATTAGGTCTAATGGAAAATCTTGTAGCACAAGAAAAATCAGTAATTGCATCTCAAGACAAAGCTGTATATGAAGCAATGGAAAAAGAATTTGCTCGTCAACAATCTAATATTGAGCTAATTGCATCTGAAAATATCGTTTCAAAAGCGGTATTAGAAGCTCAAGGCTCAGTTTTAACGAACAAATATGCTGAAGGCTATCCTGGTAAACGTTACTATGGTGGTTGTGAATTTGTAGATGTAGTAGAAAACATAGCACGCGATCGTCTAAAAGAAATTTTCGGCGCTGAATATGCAAACGTACAACCACACTCAGGTGCACAAGCAAATATGGCTGTGTACTTCACAATTCTACAACCAGGTGACACTGTTTTAGGTATGAACTTATCTCATGGTGGTCACTTAACACATGGTAGTCCTGTTAACTTTTCAGGTGTTCAATACAACTTCGTAGAATACGGTGTAACAGAAGATACAAACTTAATCGATTATGAAGATGTTCGTCAAAAAGCTCTTGAACACAAACCAAAGCTAATCGTAGCTGGCGCATCTGCATATCCACGAAAAATTGATTTTGCTAAATTCCGTGAAATTGCTGATGAAGTAGGAGCATATTTCATGGTAGATATGGCTCATATTGCAGGTCTTGTAGCTGCAGGAGAACATCCAAACCCTGTACCATATGCTGACTTTGTAACGTCAACAACTCACAAAACATTACGTGGCCCACGTGGTGGTTTAATTCTTTGTAAAGAAGAATGGGGTAAGAAAATTGATAAATCCATCTTCCCTGGTATACAAGGTGGCCCATTAATGCACGTAATCGCTGGTAAAGCAGTGGCATTTGGTGAAGCACAACAACCAGAATTCAAAGAATACATTAAACAAGTAGTCCAAAATGCTAAAGTATTTGGCGAAGCATTACAAGCTGAAGGAATCAAACTAGTATCTGGTGGTACAGACAACCACTTATTACTATTAGATGTCCGTTCTCTTGGATTAACAGGTAAAGTTGCAGAAAAACTATTAGATGATGTGAACATTACTGCAAACAAAAACACAATTCCATTTGATCCAGAAAGCCCATTTGTTACTTCTGGTATTCGTGTAGGTACACCAGCAGTTACTTCTCGTGGCTTCAAAGAAGAAGATATGAAAGAAGTTGCTTCTATTATTGCATCTGTATTAAAAAATCCAGAAGACGAAGCAATCAAACAAGAAGCAATCAAACGCGTAAAAGCGTTAACTGATAACCACCCAATCTATTCAAAATAATAAAGGCGTTACCCTTAAGCTGCTTTTGCCACAACGGCAAAAGCAGTTTTTTTATGGGGAAAGTTCACCATAAAAAATAATACTAAATAATGAAAATACAAAATGCGCAACCTAAATTAAAAACTAGCGTTATATTCAATGTGAGAGAAAGTCTATTTAACGAGCACGACATTGCATTAAACACGCAAAGAACATCGTAAGTAAGCAAGTAATCTACATTATAACTATCTACAATATGCTAGAAAAGAAAAACGTAGACAGTAAAACAAGCCAAATAAACCCACCGCAGAATAAAGACATTTTTAAAAATAAAAAAGCAAACCCATTAATTACTATTTAGATAATCGGATATTTTATAGTATTAAAGGCAACGAATTTAAAGACTAGAACGAAAAAAAGTCAAAATAGAAGGATGCCTTTTATAAAATTTAGTATCCCAAACAAATTGAAGAATAATCGGTGTAAGTTAAAAATCGAGAGTATCTTCTATAAAAGCATTAGTACTATTGTTAAAGTGGAATTGAGCTGCGACTCCTAGCTAGAAAAAACGAGACAGGTGAGACCCCGCACAGAGCGAAAATTCTTTTTGCTCTGCAAAGGGAATTTTCTGCGACGAAGCGATGTAGAAGCATATGCTTGAGACGACTCACTGCTCGCCCGCAGGAAAGCGAAGCTAATTTTGAAGTATTATATTAATTTTTCACTCCTTAAAAGCTAGAAGGACTGAACCTGCAACAATCAAGGATAAAAAGAGATCTTTATCAGTACATAAATCAATTTAAAATATACTAACTTTTCAAAAGATTAGAATATCCAAATGAACTATAAAAAATGTAATACCATTACATAACATGTTTTCTTTTCTGTTATAATAAGCAAGATAAACATATAGTAGGGAGAGAAAACCGTGGGTAAAGTATACGTATTCGATCATCCATTAATCCAACACAAACTAACATATATTCGAGATAAAAACACAGGAACAAAAGAATTCCGTGAACTAGTAGACGAAGTAGCAACACTAATGGCATTTGAAATTACTCGTGACATGCCAACTGAAGAAATCGAAATTGAAACACCAGTAACTAAAACACAAACAAAAGTATTATCTGGTAAGAAAATTGCTGTTGTGCCAATTCTTCGTGCAGGTTTAGGCATGGTAGACGGTGTCTTAAAACTAATCCCCGCTGCAAAAGTAGCTCATATTGGTCTATACCGTGACCCTGAAACATTAAAACCAGTTGAATATTATGCAAAATTCCCAGCTGATTTAGAAGAACGCGACTTTATCATTGTTGACCCAATGTTAGCAACAGGTGGTTCTGCAATTGAAGCTATTAACTCACTTAAAAAACGTGGCGCAAAAAATATTAAGTTTATGTGCTTAATTGCCGCTCCAGAAGGTGTTAAAGCAATCCAACAAGAACATCCTGATATTGATATTTATATTGCTGCTTTAGACGAAAAACTAAATGACCACGGTTATATTGTTCCAGGTCTTGGTGATGCTGGTGACCGTTTATTTGGCACAAAATAAATACGTTTAGGTGGTGCAAAGAAATTGTCTAAAAAGTGGAAAGTAATGACTGTGTTCGGAACTCGCCCAGAAGCGATTAAAATGTCTCCTCTAGTATTAGAGCTAAAAAAGCATACCGAGGAAATTGAAACAATTGTTACTGTAACTGCTCAGCATCGGCAAATGTTAGATCAAGTTCTTGATACATTTCAAATCAAGCCAGATTATGATTTGAATATTATGAAGAATCGACAAACGCTTATTGATGTCACAACAAGAGGTCTTGAAGGTTTGGATGCAATTATGAAAGAAGCTAAACCGGATATCGTTCTTGTACATGGTGATACAACGACAACATTTGTCGCAAGTTTAGCTGCGTTTTACAATCAAATTGCCATTGGACATGTAGAAGCGGGATTACGAACGGGCAATAAGTATTCACCTTACCCAGAAGAGATGAACCGTCAACTTACAGGGATTATGGCGGACATCCATTTTGCACCAACTGAACAAGCAAAACAGAATCTACTACGTGAAAATAAACTAGAAAAAAATATCGTTGTAACGGGTAATACAGCTATAGATGCATTAAAAACAACTGTGAGCGATCATTATGAACATCCTGTTATAAAGAAAATGGGTCAAGATAAAATGATATTACTCACAGCTCATCGTCGTGAAAACTTAGGCGAACCAATGCGTCATATGTTCAAAGCGATTAAGCGCTTACTAGTTGAGTTTGACGATATCCAAGTAGTCTATCCAGTACACTTAAATCCAGTAGTTCGTGAACTTGCAAATGAAATACTTGGTGATGAGGAAAAAGTACATTTAATCGAACCGCTGGAAGTATTTGATTTCCATAACTTTGCCTCAAGATCTTATATGATTTTGACAGATTCGGGTGGTGTGCAGGAAGAAGCGCCATCGCTTGGAAAACCAGTGCTTGTATTACGTGATACAACCGAAAGACCAGAAGGCATTGAAGCGGGTACATTGAAACTAGCAGGTACGAATGAGGATACGATTTATAAGCTAGCAAAAGAATTGATAATAGATAAGAGTGCCTATAAAAAAATGGCTCAAGCATCCAATCCATATGGTGATGGTCATGCATCTGAAAGAATAGTAGAATCTCTTCTATCATTTCTTTCGCAAAAATAATATTTAAACCTACCTTACAAATTCTATATAGACTTTGTAAGGTATTTTTTGTCTATATTTCAATAAAAAATATAATAATAATGAAATTTCCGTTCAAAATTTGTCTACAATTTGACAAATACGATAGGTTGTGAAGTTTTTCCCTCTAACCAATTGACATGAAATATTCACTATTGTATGCTTACAAAGGGTAAGAATGATAAGGGTTTCAGCTATAAATTATAACGGAAACTCTTTAGATACCAAGTTTCTACTAATTTTGCAGTGAATATCATTTACTGTAGAATTTTAGCGGTTTTTGTACGTCTATTTGATGTCCTTATGAAAGCGGTGGGTTATCATTAAGGCTTATCTCTCACAAATTGGATTCGATTCAGCTCAAGAAGATAGAGTTAAACCGTTTCCACCCCGCGTGTAGTTTTTAACTACTTATCCGACATCCATTCGGTGGTCAGCTATTACTTCCATCATTCGAAAATAAGATTCAGGAGATTAAGACCAATGCTAGAATTGCATCAGATTTTTGCAAAGCAGAAGAAATTGCTCTTTTTTTTGCTCGCATTTTGTGCGTTAGGCTGGGGATTTACTTCATTCAAAACAGTATTTGCTGGCCTTGCAGTAGGTGTGCTTTTTGGTCATTATAACTTTTGGATTCTCGTCCGAAGAATGGAACGTTTTGACCAAGCATTAAGTGAAGGTAAAAAGGCGCCATCTATTGGGTCGGGCCTACGCTTTGCATCCGGTGTTGCTGCTGCTGCAGTAGCAATCACATGGCCAAAGTATTTTCACTTAATTTTTGTGGTCATTGGGCTAATGATTCCGTACGTTCTGCTTTTAGTAGACAGGATCGTATTTCATGTAAAAACCAATAAGCACATTTGAAAGTGAGGTGAATGCAAAGTGCAACATGAAAATCCGCATTTTGATTTTTTGGGTCTAGGGTTTAACCCAGCTAATATCCTAGTATTACTGGTTACAGCTGTAATTGTTTTCTTAATTGCTTTCATTTCAACTAGAAATCTGAAGTTAAAGCCAACGGGCATGCAAAACTTTATGGAGTGGGTAATGGACTTCGTAAAGAACATCATCAACAACAATATGGACTGGAAAACAGGTGGTAGATTCCACGTTATGGGGATCACACTGATTATGTTCATCTTTGTTGCGAACATGCTAGGTCTTCCTTTCTCAGTTCAAGTAAATGGAGAACTATGGTGGAAATCACCAACGGCTGACCCAACAATCACAATGACTCTTGCCGTAATGATTTTAGTATTTTCTAACTACTACGGTGTTAAACTACGTGGTGCAAAACACTATTTCAAAACGTTTACTTCTCCAATGGCGTTCTTATTCCCATTGAAGATTATCGAAGAGTTTGCTAATACTTTAACACTTGGTCTACGACTTTACGGTAACATTTTCGCAGGTGAAATTCTTTTAGGTTTACTTGCAACATTAGGTACAAGTTGGCATGGCATGGGCTTCTTAGCAGCAGCAATACCAACATTAGTTTGGCAAGGATTCTCCGTATTTATCGGTTCAATCCAAGCATTTATTTTCGTTATGTTAACAATGGTTTACATGTCTCACAAAGTGAGCGAAGACCATTAAGTATAAATTTTGTTTAGCAAAAGCTAAACGGCTGACAACCATAAAAAAAAATAATAACATTTCCAAGGAGGAAAATTTACAATGGGTTTATTAGCAGCAGCAATCGCAGTTGGTTTAGGTGCACTTGGTGCAGGTATTGGTAACGGTTTAATCGTTTCAAGAACAGTAGAAGGTATCGCTCGTCAACCAGAAGCTCGTAGCGTTCTTCAAACAACTATGTTCATCGGGGTAGCATTAGTCGAAGCCCTTCCAATCATCGCGGTAGTTATCGCGTTCATCGTAATGAACAAATAATCGTCTTTAATTGTTTTATGAAAATGGCGAAGAAAATTCCATTTAATGAATCCTTCGCCATTCCTTTATGCCTATAAGTTTTTGGCATAGTTCCTTTTGAATTTATATCTTACTAAGAATCAATCATAAATGATTTGAACTCTAAGCTCTTGAAGGGAGTGAAACAATCGTGTTTTTAGACTATCTATCACTAGGTGAGGCAGCTCACGTTGGAGTTAACTGGGGAGATATCCTTGTAACTTTAATCGTTTTCATCGTCCTTATGTTGCTTTTGAAAAAATTCGCATGGGGTCCATTGATGGGCGTTATGCAACAACGTGAAGAACAAGTTGCTAGTGACTTAGACGCAGCTGAAAAAAGCCGTCAAGAAACGAAACAATTATTAGAAGAACAACGTAGCCTTCTTAAAGAAGCTCGTGTAGAAGCGCAAGCGATTGTTGAAAACGCTAAGAAACAAGCTGATCTTCAAAAAGAAGAAATTGTTTCTGCAGCTCGTAACGAAGCTGTACGTTTACAAGAATCTGCTAAACGTGATATCGAGACTGAAAAAGAAAAAGCAATCGCAGCTGTTCGCGAAGAAGTGGTTTCACTTTCTGTCCTTGCAGCATCTAAAGTGCTTAACAAAGAAGTCTCAGAAGAGGATAATCGTTCTCTAATCGAAGAAACGATTGCGAAGGCAGGGGAAAATCGATGAGTCAATCGACTGCAGCGAATCGCTATGCTAAAGCATTATTCCAATTAGCACAAGAACAAAATGTTCTTAAAGAAGTAACTGAAGATTTACGTGAAGTGAAAATCGCTTTTGAGGAAAACAATGAATTATTCCAATTACTTGATTCTCCTAAAATCGAAGATGATAAAAAGAAAGCAATCCTTTCTGAAATCTTCGCTTCCGTACAACCTATCATTGTGAATACAGTAAAACTTTTAGTTGATAAAAAGCGTATTCACGAAGTGGTAAGTGTAATTGATGCATTCGTAAGCCTTGCTAACAATGCTCAAGGTGTTGCAGATGCTATTGTATTCTCAACTCGTACACTTGACGAAAAAGAAAAAAATCGCATTTCTACTGCATTTGCTCAAAAAGTAGGGAAAACTGCGCTTAATATTACAAACGAAATCGATAATACACTACTTGGTGGAATTCGAGTTCAAATCGGAAACCAAATTTACGATAACTCTGTCGCAACAAAACTTGCTGGCTTAAAACGTGAATTAATCGGTTAATCCAATAATTATTTGAGAGGTGACAAACGTGGGCATCAAAGCTGAAGAAATCAGTGGACTTATTAAAAAACAGATGGAAAATTACCAATCTGAAATGCAAGTTAGCGAAGTAGGTACGATCATCACTGTTGGTGACGGTATCGCTCGTGCTCACGGCCTAGACAACGTAATGGCTGGAGAATTATTAGAATTCTCTACTGGTGTACTTGGTATGGCACAAAACCTAGAAGAAAATAACGTTGGTATCGTTATCCTAGGCTCAGCTAAAGGCATCAAAGAAGGCGATGAAGTTCGTCGTACAGGTCGTATTATGGAAGTACCAGTTGGTGAAGAACTAATTGGTCGTGTAGTAAACCCACTAGGTTTACCAATTGATGGACAAGGTCCAATCAATACTACAAAAACTCGTCCGATCGAAAGCCCTGCTTTCGGTGTAATGGCTCGTAAATCAGTTGACGAACCACTACAAACAGGTATTAAAGCAATCGATGCTTTAGTTCCAATCGGTCGTGGTCAACGTGAATTAATCATTGGTGACCGTCAAACAGGTAAAACATCTGTTGCTGTCGACACAATCTTAAACCAAGCTGACCAAAACGTAATTTGTATCTATGTTGCAATCGGCCAAAAAGAATCAACTGTACGTAGCTTAGTTGAAACTTTACGTCAAAATGGTGCACTAGATTACACAATCGTAATTTCAGCATCTGCAGCTTCTCCAGCTCCATTATTATACTTAGCTCCTTACGCTGGTGTATCAATGGGTGAAGAATTAATGCTTCAAGGTAAAGACGTATTAATCGTATATGATGATCTTTCTAAACAAGCAGCAGCTTATCGTGAACTTTCATTATTATTACGTCGTCCTCCAGGTCGTGAAGCATATCCTGGTGATGTATTCTACCTACACAGTCGTTTATTAGAACGTGCTGCTAAATTGAACGAATCTTACGGCGGTGGTTCTATCACAGCTCTTCCATTCGTTGAAACTCAAGCAGGCGACATCGGTGCTTACATTCCAACAAACGTAATCTCAATCACAGATGGTCAAATTTTCTTACAATCTGATTTATTCAACTCAGGTGTTCGTCCAGCAATCAACGCAGGTCTTTCTGTATCTCGTGTTGGTGGTTCAGCACAAATTAAAGCAATGAAAAAAGTTGCCGGTACACTTCGTCTAGACTTAGCTGCATTCCGTGAACTTGAATCATTCGCTGCATTCGGTTCTGATCTTGATGCTGCTACTATGGCAAAACTTGAACGTGGTAAACGTACTGTTGAAGTTCTAAAACAAGATCTTAACAAACCAATCAAAGTTGAAAAACAAGTTGTAATTCTATATGCATTAACAAAAGGATTCTTAGATGATATCCCAGTTCAAGACATCGTTCGTTTCGAACTAGAATTATATGCTTGGTTAGATGTTAACGACGACAATGGCGCCGGCGTTTTAAATCAAATTCGCACTACTAAAGGCCTTCCTTCTGATGAAGATATGGCTTCAACAATCAATGCATTCAAAAAAACTTTTGCTCCATCAGCTGAGTAAGATTGTATAGATTTAGTGAATTTAAAAATAAAACGGTAAGGTGGTGAAATACCAGTGGCATCATTACGCGAAGTCAAACAACGTATAAAATCTACAACTAGTACAAGTAAAATTACGAACGCGATGCAGCTTGTGTCATCTTCAAAAATGTCACGTGCTGAAGCAAACGCAAAAAGATACGTTCCTTATATGAATAAAATTCAAGACGTTGTTGCAGCGATTGCAGCAGGTACTCCAGATGGTTCACATCCAATGTTAATCACACGTCCTGTAAAGAAATCTGCTTACTTAGTAATCGCATCCGATCGTGGATTAGCAGGTGCATACAACTCTAACGTTATTCGTAAAGCTCTTGATGGAATGCAAAGCCGCAACCAATCAAAAGAAGACGTTGTTATTTTTGCAGTTGGTCGTGTTGTAAGTAAATTCTTTAAAAAACTAGGCTTTAACGTAGTTGATGAAGAAATTGGTCTACCGGACCAACCTTCATTTGCAGATATTAAACAAATTGCTCGTAAAGCTGTTGGTATGTTCACAGACGGTACATATGATGAACTTTATATGTACTATAGTCACTTTATCAGTGCAATTTCTAACGAACCTACGGAGAAAAAAGTATTACCAATTAGTGATATTACTCCGACAAGCGCTACAACAGCTTCTTATGAATTTGAGCCATCAGGCGAAGCAATCTTAGAAGTATTGTTACCACAATATGCAGAAAGCTTGATCTATGGTGCGTTACTAGACGGTAAAGCGAGTGAACATGCTTCACGTATGACAGCAATGAAGAGCGCTACAGATAACGCTCATGACTTAATAAATGATTTAACAATTCTGTATAACCGTGCACGTCAAGCGGCTATTACACAGGAAATTACTGAAATCGTTGGTGGAGCTGCGGCCTTAGAATAGGCCTCTCCCTAACTTTTGTAATTAGTTCGATAGGAGGGAATACAAGTATGAACACAGGACACGTTCTTCAAGTAATGGGTCCAGTTGTCGACGTACAATTCGATAACAACTCATTACCAGATATTAACAACGCGCTAACTGTAGAAATTAAACGTCCTAATGAAGAAGCTGTTACTCTTACTTTAGAAGTAGCCCTTCACTTAGGCGATAACGCTGTTCGTACCATTGCAATGTCATCTACAGATGGCTTACAACGTGGCGCAGAAGTAACTGATAAAGGTGCTGCAATTTCAGTACCAGTTGGTGAAGTAACTCTAGGTCGTGTATTCAACGTATTAGGTGATACAATCGACTTAAATGATCCAATCCCAACAGAAGCTCGCCGTGATCCAATTCACCGCGAAGCACCAAAATTCGAAGAACTTTCAACAAAAGTTGAAGTACTTGAAACAGGGATTAAAGTAGTAGACTTATTAGCACCATATATTAAAGGTGGTAAAGTCGGACTATTCGGTGGTGCCGGTGTTGGTAAAACCGTATTAATCCAAGAATTAATCAATAACATCGCTCAAGGACATGGTGGTATTTCCGTATTCACTGGTGTTGGTGAACGTACTCGTGAAGGTAATGACCTATTCTACGAAATGAGCGATTCAGGCGTTATTGCCAAAACAGCAATGGTATTCGGACAAATGAATGAGCCACCAGGTGCTCGTATGCGTGTAGCATTATCTGGTCTTACAATGGCTGAATACTTCCGTGATGAAATGGGACAAGACGTTCTATTATTCATCGATAACATTTTCCGTTTCACTCAAGCAGGTTCAGAAGTATCTGCCCTACTAGGTCGTATGCCTTCTGCCGTTGGTTACCAACCAACTCTTGCTACTGAAATGGGTCGTTTACAAGAACGTATCACTTCTACAAACAAAGGTTCTGTAACTTCTATCCAAGCGGTATATGTACCAGCCGATGACTATACTGACCCGGCTCCAGCTACAACATTCGCTCACTTAGACTCTACAACTAACCTTGAACGTAAACTTTCTGAAATGGGTATCTACCCAGCAGTTGATCCACTTGCATCAACTTCACGTGCTTTATCACCAGAAATCGTTGGTAAAGAACACTATGATATTGCTCGTCAAGTTCAATCAACATTACAACGCTATCACGAATTACAAGATATCATCGCTATCTTAGGTATGGATGAATTATCTGATGAAGATAAATTAGTTGTTGCACGTGCTCGTCGCGTTCAATTCTTCTTATCTCAAAACTTCCACGTAGCAGAACAATTTACTGGTCAACCAGGATCTTACGTACATGTAAAAGATACTGTTCGTGGCTTCAAAGAAATTCTTGAAGGTAAATACGATAAATTACCTGAAGATGCATTCCGTCTTGTAGGTGGTATCGAAGAAGTTGTTGCGAAAGCAAAAGATATGGGCGTAGAACTTTAATACTAGGGACTTGGAGGAAAAAATATGAAGACAACTGTAGTCAACATTGTCACTCCTGACGGCCCAGTATACGATTCAGAAGTAAGCATGGTTATTGTGAAAACTGTAACTGGTGAAATGGGGATTCTGCCTGGACATATTCCAACAGTAGCTCCATTAGCAGTTAGTGCTGTTCGTATTAAAAAAGAAAACAGCGCAGATGTTGTTGCAATAAGCGGTGGCTTTGTCGAGATTCGTCCCGATAAAGTTACAATCTTAACTCCTTCTGCAGAAATTGCCGAAGATATCGACATTGCTCGCGCAAAAGAAGCTGTTAAACGTGCTGAGTCTAGACTTCAAAGTAAGCAAAATGACATTGATTTCAAACGTGCTGAATTATCATTAAAACGCGCGATGAATCGTATCAACGTTAAAGAGGGTAACATCTAAGTAATAGATTAATTTGAAAGCGAGCAGAAACGGTTCTGCTCGCTTTTTAAAGGTTATGGAGGGGAAATATGAGTTCGGTATCATCTATAATCGGACAAAATGCACTACTTGGGATATGTTCACATATATTTTTTATCGGTGTAACGTTTTATGCATTACAAGCATTAATGTATGAGAAAATTTTCAAAAAAAATCACGTATTTCAAATTCAGCTTTTATTTATTCTAGTGAGTATTGCGATTGGATCAGCAGTGTCAAATTTCTTTTTAACTGTTTCTACATGGTCAAGACAATTACCTTTTTTATTTAATTAACAGTATTCTGTATGCAAAAGAAATAATGGCACAAACTTATTATACAAACGTTAGTATATTGTTCAGTACTCAAAGGATTTATACATTATAATAGAAGTATACGTTTTAACTGTTCTTGAAAGTGCTTTTACATTATTTCTTTTGCATTTAGAGTAACCATTACCCAGGAAATATTTTGTTGAAGATTGTTTTATTTCCGCAAATGAAGGGTAATTATCGATGGCACAGAGAATTGGAAATTTTGTAACACATTTCTAGCATTTTTACGTAATATAGTATTACTATAGTTATTTATTCGTAGAAACCTAAAATAGTGTAATCGGTTCTTGTCAACAAAGTGAAAAAACGGTAATATGTAAGATGCTTTGTTACTAATTATTGACATCAAACAAGTTAAAAACGTGAATTTTATGGACTGAAATATAAAGATTTTATTTAGAATAAGTTCGGAGGGACATATTGTGGAGAAAATTGTTGTAAAAGGCGGCAAGGTTTTACACGGAAATGTAAAAGTAGAAGGAGCAAAAAATGCAGTTCTACCAGTACTTGCAGCATCATTATTAGCGTCTGAAGGAAAAAATATAATTAATAATGTGCCGAACTTGGCGGATGTATATACAATTGATGAGGTGCTAAAAAGTTTAAATGTAAATTTATCTTTTTCACCTAAAGAAAATACCGTTGTGATTGATGCCTCTGGACAATTATCTTCAGAAGCTCAATTTGAATATGTACGTAAAATGCGTGCTTCTATTTTAGTAATGGGACCACTACTTGCTCGCAATGGTTATGCACGTGTAGCAATGCCAGGTGGATGTGCAATTGGTTCAAGACCAATTGATCAACATTTAAAAGGCTTCGAGTTAATGGGCGCTAAGATTTCAACAGGACACGGTTATGTAGAAGCATCAACTGATGGCCGTCTAAAAGGTGCTAAAATCTATCTTGATTTCCCTAGTGTTGGTGCTACTGAAAACATTCTTACAGGAGCAGCTCTTGCAGAAGGTACAACGATTATCGAAAATGCTGCAAAAGAACCTGAAATCGTGGATTTAGCAAACTTCATCAACGAAATGGGCGGAAAAGTTGTTGGTGCAGGTACTGACACAATCCGTGTTGAGGGCGTTGAGAAATTATATGGCACAACACATTCTATTATCCCTGACCGTATTGAAACAGGTACCTTTATGGTAGCAGCTGCAATTACTGGTGGAGATGTTATAATCGAAAATGCTGTACCAGAACATTTAACAGCTTTAATCGCGAAAATGCGCGAAATGGGCGTTGAGATTGAAGATGTAGATGCAGGTTTACGTATTCGTGCAAAACATCCTTTAAAAGCTGTAGATGTAAAAACAATGCCACATCCTGGTTTTCCAACGGATATGCAATCACAAATGATGTCACTAATGCTTGTAGCACAAGGTGCAAGTGTGATTACAGAAACTGTATTTGAAAATCGATTTATGCATGTTGAAGAATTTCGTCGAATGAATGCTAACACAAAAATCGACGGTCGATCTGTTATTATTAATGGTCCAAGTAAACTACAAGGTGCAGAAGTCGCTGCAACAGACTTACGAGCAGCGGCCGCTTTAATTCTTGCTGGATTAGCTGCAGAAGGAATCACACGTGTTTCTGAGCTTCAACATTTAGACAGAGGATATGTGGATTTCCATAAAAAATTAGCTGCATTAGGCGCAGACATCGAACGCGTCTCAACAGAAGAAATTCATGAAAAAGAATTACAAACAAACTAAGTATTTTAATTAATTCGTTTAAAAAAGTCTACCCATTACATTCTTAGTATGTAATGGGTATTTTTATACATAAATTTCGAAATTTATTTATTAAAAATTAAATTCTTTTCACAATCGTGAAATGTAGGTATGGTTTTATGCTCTCTAAACAAGTAAGGATTTAGAGGGGGATTTGGAGGGCTTTGAGAAAAGGAAGGTGCAATAAGTTTTAGAAATGAAGTAACCGAAAGAGTAAAAATAGAAGATTACATTAGAAATGCTTTTTACTGAAAGCATTTAAAGGAGATTAGTACCCTAAAGTAATTGAAGTGGACTCGGCGCAGACTCCTAGCTAGAAAAAGCGAGACAGGTGAGGCCCCGCACGTAGCGAAAATTCTTTTTGCTCTGCAAAAGGAATTTTCTGCGACGAAGCTAGCGAGGCGATGCAGGAGCAAAGGCTTTGCGTAGGAGGAGACTCACCGCTCGTCCGCAGGAAAGCGAAGCCGAGACCACTTCCAACTAAAACCCGATTAGTATTAAATTTGTTTTCAATTTCTTATTATATACGAGCAACAGCCTGGAATAAAAACTTGTACAAGCCAATACAACACATAGAGTACTACATTCATAAATAAAGCCTGTCCTTCATACGCTTCTATATGAAAAAAATACACCTTTATATTCTTATTATGATCGTCGTCCTATTCGCATTGCCTACTTTATTTATGAAGAAAGAAGAAACGAAAGCAATTCCTGCTTCAGATTCTGCAGCACTTGAACCTCAGCAAACAAGTAAAAAAACAGCAAACCCAAAGAACGATGAGTGCAACATCCTAATTCAAATTCAAGGGGAGGGAGAAAAGTATTCACTTGAAGAGTATATCGTAGGTGTAGTAGCAGCTGAAATGCCTGTATCCTTCGATATTGAAGCGCTCAAAGCCCAAGCCATTGCTTCCCGTACATTCGCCTTACAGCGCACAAATTTTGGTGAAAGTTCTATTGAACCAAGCGTCTCAGCCCAAGCCTTTGCAAATGAAGAACAGAGAAGAAAAGACTGGGGCAAAAGCTTTGAAAAAAATGAAGAAAAAGTCCGCAAAGCTGTACAAGCTACAAAAGGACAAGTTCTGGTTTATCAAAATAAGCTGATTACAGCGATGTTTTTTTCAACGAGCAATGGAAAAACAGAAAGCTCAAAAGACTTTAGTGGACAATCTATCCCGTATTTGCAATCTGTAACAGTTCCATCGACTGAAAAGTCATCTCCAAGATATCACACAAACTATAGCTTTACATTAGAACAATGGAATGCATTATTTAATCAGCCATGGACAAAGGCAAAGATACAAAATATGAAAATCTCTCGAAATGATTCAGGTAGAGTTGAAACAATTCAATCGGGAGACTTTAAATGGTCTGGTAGAGAAGTGCGAGAAACACTTCAATTAGCCTCAACAGACTTCACAATACAGTGGAATGATAGCGAGAAAAATGTACAGGTGAACACAACCGGATACGGCCACGGAGTAGGGATGAGCCAATATGGTGCCAATGCTCTCGCTGAGAAAGGAGCAAGTGTAAAAGAAATCTTGTATCATTTCTATCAACACGTAAAAATAGAAAATCTAAAAAAATCTTCTTCTCTATGTTTAAACTCTCAAGCTATTGACAACAATAGCAAATGAGGTGATGAAAATGAGAGAGGAAAATAATCAAAAACCTACTCCAGAAAAAGGAAACATGACAAAACAACGCTGGTTCTGGCCAGTAATTTACGCAGGATTTTCAGTTTTACTAGTAGGAGGTGTTTGGGGCTACTCAGCTTTAACAAATCCTTCAAGTGAAACAAAAGGTACCTTAACAGCTACTAATGCTCCTAGCCAAGAAGAGGATCCAAACAGTCCAACTGTCGAAACCAATGCAACAGCAGAATCTATGAAGTACCCATTTAAAGAAGCACTTTTAAAAGATGCCAAAGTTGTTCAGGACTTTTATGACGTTAATGCAGATGAAAAGCAAAGAGAAGGTGCATTACTTGTATTTAATCAAACATTCACTACAAGTGATGGTATCGCAATTGCAGTAAATGGAGAAAGCTTTGATGTTCTTGCTGCACTTAGCGGAACAGTTGAAGAAGTAAAAGAAGATCCATTCGTAGGAAACAAAATTACAATTTCACATCCTAATGGTATGACAACAATATACAGTTCTGTCGGTGAAATTGATGTCAAAAAAGGGGACAAGGTTGACCAAGGTCAAAAACTTGGTAAAGCAATCGATAACCAATGGAACCCTGCTGCAGGAACACATGTGTATTTTGAAGTAATGCAAGAAGGTAAATACATCAATCCAAAAAGTTTACTTGCATTTTAGTTAATTAGGCTAATTTCGTTCTAAGCTTCAATTTTTAGACATAAGGTGAAGAAACGTTCGTACATCATTGTGGAAAGGAAGAGAATGTGCACGAACATATTCGCAACCGCTGTCTAAAGCTTGGGTTTATGCTCAAAGAATCACAGCAAACTGTGAGAGCCTTAGCACAAAAAACGGGTTACTCCAAAAGTACCATTCATAAGGATCTCACTGAAAGATTATCGCAAGTGAATGAAGATTTAGCGAAAGAGGTAAGTGAGATCTTAGCTTACCACAAATCCATCCGTCATATACGCGGTGGAGAGGCAACACGCCAAAAATGGCTAACACGCAATACAGAAAAAGAGACACCTTCGCCTAATGAATAGCGAAGGTGTCTTTTCTTTGGTTTTTTATTTCAAAAAGGTTGAATGAAACAAGTAAAAAAAATACAAAATATAGAAGTCTAACTTTATGTGTAAAGTCTTATCGATATAACCTAAATTGCCTACAAATTTTGTATGAATCAGATGTATTTAACCCGCTGCTATGTTAAAATATTCAAGATACATATACATTTTTTAATTGTACTTGAAAAGGAAGAAAGGGGAAACAATATGTTTTCTAGAGATATAGGAATTGATTTAGGAACTGCAAACGTACTTATTCACTTAAAAGGCAAAGGAATAGTATTAAATGAACCCTCTGTAGTTGCAATCAATAAAAATACAAACAAAGTATTGGCAGTTGGAGAAGAAGCAAGACAAATGGTAGGTAGAACACCTGGGAATATTGTAGCGATTCGTCCATTAAAAGACGGAGTCATCGCTGATTTCGATGTGACTGAATCCATGTTAAAATATTTTGTCAATAAATTGAATATTTCAGGCTTTATGTCTAAACCAAGAATACTTATTTGTTGTCCAACCAATATTACAAGCGTAGAACAAAAGGCTATTCGAGAAGCAGCCGAAAAATCAGGTGGCCGAACTGTTTTCTTAGAAGAAGAACCAAAAGTAGCAGCAATAGGAGCTGGTATGGATATCTTCCAACCAAGCGGCAATATGGTAATTGATATTGGTGGTGGTACGACGGATGTTGCTGTACTATCAATGGGCGATATTGTTACATCAGAATCCCTTAAAGTAGCAGGCGATGTATTCGATAACGATATTCTCCAATATATTAAAAAACAGTACAAGCTATTAATCGGTGAACGCACAGCGGAAAATATTAAAATTACAATTGGTACAGTACAACCTGAAGGCCGCGATGCGAGCATGGAAATTCGTGGACGCGATTTACTAACAGGTTTACCAAGAACTGTTGAAATCCACTCAAAAGAAATCGAACGAGCATTGCATGAATCTGTAGCATTAATCGTCCAATCAGCCAAAAATGTACTCGAAAAAACTCCACCAGAACTTTCAGCAGATATCATTGACCGCGGTGTTATGGTAACCGGTGGTGGCGCCCTTATTCATGGTTTAGACCACTTATTGGCACAAGAACTTAAAGTACCAGTATTTATTGCAGAAAACCCAATGAATTGTGTAGCAGAAGGAACAGGAATTATGTTAGAAAATATCGATAGAACTACAAAACATCACAAAAAATAGTCGAAATAATAAATAGAATAATTAAAACGTACCAATTGTTCATCCCATGTTTTTCACGTATTTTGAAAAAATCACTTATATCGAAAGGATGAAAACCATGTTTCGCGGTTTTTACACAGTCGCTTCCGGCATGATTTCGCAACAACGCCGAACAGAACTTCTATCAAACAATATTGCAAATGCCAATACACCAGGATTTAAAGCAGATCAATCAACGATTCGCTCATTTCCAGAAATGCTTTTGACACGGCTTACTAAAAGCGGTCCTGCAAATGTCCAAAATGGTTTTGAAGGCAGTTCTGCAAATCAAGTAGGGGCTCTTAGTACAGGTGTTTATTTACAAGAAACATTACCAGACTATTCCCAAGGCCAGTTGACAGAAACACAGTTACCGACCGATTTTGCACTCGTAGATACCAATCTACCGACGAATAATCAAACGGGTAAAAAAGGTGCTATTTTCTTCCGTTTACAAAGTCCAACGGGGAAAGAGGCATACACTCGTAATGGGAACTTCACCTTAGATGCAGCTGGTAATTTAGTAACTGCACAAGGATATTATGTACTATCTGATCAAGGACAGAAAATTACATTACAAAATGATAATTTTAAGCTTACAGAAGATGGGGCGATTTTGGAGAATGGAAGACAAGTTGCACGATTAGGCGTTTCCTATTCAGCGCAGCCCGATACTTTAGCAAAACGCGGTACAGGTCTATATTACACAAGCAATGGTCAAAATCTACCATCTGCTTATACCACACAAAATCTTCGTCTTTCAACAAAACAAGGTTTTATCGAACGATCAAATGTGGATGCTACTCGTTCTATGACAGATATGATGACAGCTTACAGAGCCTTCGAAGCCAACCAAAAAATATTACAAGCTTACGATCGCAGCATGGACAAAGCTGTAAATGAAGTAGGGAAAGTTTAATCAGAATATCAGGAGGATTAACTGATGAATCGTACAATGATTTCTGCTGCCAATACAATGTCACAACTTCAACAACAATTAGATACCATTGGAAATAATATGGCGAATAGTAATACTCATGGTTATAAAACAAAAGAAACCAAGTTTAATGAATTACTATATCAACAATTCGAAAACGACGGACAAGACAAAGTACGTCGTCAGTCGCCTATTGGTATCCGAATTGGAGTGGGAGCAAGTCTTGCACAAGCGCAAATGAATTCCAAGCAAGGTACTATTCAACAAACGCAACGTGCGCTAGATTTTGCATTCACAAAAGAAAAACAATATTTTAATATTTTAATGCCAGACGGTAAAAACACCAAAACAGTCTATACACGCCAAGGTGATTTCTATCTTTCTCCATTAAAAAATGGTAATGTGATGTTAGTAAATACAGATGGCTATCCAGTAGCAGATGCCTTTGGTAATGCCATTGTATTAAAAGATGATGCAAAAGACTTTAGCGTGACTGCAGACGGAACGCTAAATGTTAAGTATAATAATAATACTAATGCAAAAATTGAATTGGGTGTAACTGAAATTCAAAATCCCGAAAGCATGGAGCATATTTCAGATACATACATTGGCTTGCCTACAAATTTTAATCAGCTTGGTGTAGCACAAAGAGATGTCCTGCAAAATTTAACAGGTAATCAGAGAAACCAAGTGGCAATGCAAAATGGAGGCCTTGAAATGTCGAATGTAGATATTTCAAAAGAAATGACCGACCTCATCAACACCCAACGTTCATATCAATTTAATGCAAGAACCATAACAATGGCCGATCAAATGATGGGACTAGTGAATGGAATCAGATAAGTAATTGATTAAAGAGGAGAACAGGTAATGACAAATAATTCAACAAAACAGAAAGCTGAAAACACATCTCCACAGCCACGTACGCGTAAAGAAGCAAAACAAAATAGACAAAATGCGACTGATACAAATGAACGTGATATCAAAAAATGGAGTTCTTCAGGTGCATTATCAATTGGTCTCCGATTGATTGTTATTGTTGTATTAATTGTAATTGCAGCAATTGCTGGCTCCATGATCGGTTACGGCGCTATCGGTTCTGGAAGCCCACTAAGCGTATTTAATCCTGCGACATGGCAACACGTATTTGATATCTTAAACGGAGTACAATCATCTAAATAATAATCAATTGGAGGAACAAAATGTTAACAGCAGATCAAATTCAACAAATCTTACCACATCGATATCCATTTCTTTTAGTGGATCGAATCATAGAAGTGGATGAAGGAAAAAAAGCAGTAGGCATTAAAAACGTCTCTATTAACGAACCATTCTTCCAAGGACACTTCCCAGGATACCCTGTAATGCCAGGCGTCCTAATCATCGAAGCAATGGCACAAGTTGGTGGCGTAGCACTTTTAAAATCCGAAAAATTCCAAGGACATCTTGCTTTCCTAACAGGCGTTGATAACGCACGCTTCAGACGCCAAGTCATTCCTGGAGATCAACTAACAATCGAAGTCGAATTCACTAAACTTCGCGGTGTAATGGGAAAAGGCCACGGCAAAGTAACAGTCGGTGACGAATTAATATGCGAAGCAGATATTCTATTTGCTATCGGACCAAAATCAGAAGCAGAATAAATATATCTAAAATGAAAAAAGAACCACTTTGAGCTTAGAAAGCTTAGAGTGGTTCTTTTTTAGAATAATGCATAAAAAATACTAAAAATATCAAATTAATATTATTGAACATGATTGAGTCTTGATGACTAAAATGGGACTTAAATTGTTACCAGTGTGGATGACCTGTTGCTTTCCGTAGGTATCGTCCGCAAAGTCGTGGATTAAAAAATCAATTACTCAAAAGCATTATTCGCGGAAGCAAATCGTATATCATTTAGTCTGGTGGCCGCGGACAAGGGAGCATTTCCTCTTTCATTACGAAGAAGCCATTCGATTTACCGTGGATAAACGCTCTATTCGCTATTTTTGCTTTCCAATTCGCTCTTTCTGCATTCCATTTCGCCCATTTGATACTCCAATTCGCTATTTTCACAACTCAATTCGCCATTTTCTAAAATGTGTTTGCATTCTAAGTAATTTAAGTCCTTACACACAGTAAGCATTCTACAAACGAAATATTATCCTATCTTGCAATTTCACGACAATCAATCTGAATGACTTTTTCTGTTTCCGTTTGATATGTGATTGTGACATACACTCCGAATTCATGATCGCCTTCTTGTAGCCATAGTTTAAACTTTTCGATTGTGGAGTCTTCTTTTGTTTCACTTCCTTGATGTAGGTAGTCGATGATTCTTGCGTTGGGGTATTTCGAATGGATAACTTTTATGGCAATTTATCCCCATTTTGCATAATTAGGAACTTTTTGGTTTGCTTCAAGAGTAATTGTTGGGGGTTGATTAAGAATTGGACTACTTGTGAGGATGCCAAGTGCGATCATGATTTTCTGCATGCAAAGCCTCCTTTAAATCGTGTTATTCTCCATTATTATCTCCAAATTAATCGAAATCATTTTTTTTATCAAAGGATAGTTTTACTTTTTCCGCACATGCTATTTTCGAATCGCACACAGTGTTGTAGTGGTTTAAAAAAATTGTGAAAGGAGTTATGCGAATATGTGGAAGAAATCTTCTGCAATCTTGCTTTTTTCAGCACTTTTATTAGTTGGATGTAGCAGCAACAAGGCCTATGAGGGTACTCGTACTGAAACGCCAATGGAGGATGTGAATAGACACGTCAATGAAGGTGTAACGGACGACGGCATTACAAATGACGGTGTCAACAACGGTATGAACAATGGTACAAACAATGTTGAAAGAGGCGCCAGTGATGTAACAGAGGACGTCAAAGAAGGAATTAATAAAGTTCTTCCTGGGACACCAGCAACTCCAGCACCAACAACTCCAGCACCAGGGACTCACGATAAAACAATCGTAGATGATAATATTGGAAATGGTGCCGCTCTTCCTCACGATAGAGACGACAATAAATAAAGTGAAACTTCAATCATGGGTATTAAAAGCCTGATGGGAGTTACTGCCCGTTATTTTGGGATAAAAAGAACTTGGCATATCAATAATGGTATGCCGAGTTTTTTTATTTTTAGCTTTTGAAATCTTTTAGTCGAGGTCGGGATTTCATATCGGCTTTGAATTTTTCCAGTAGTTCATTACCTGTTAGTCCTTGTTCAACGAGCTCTAGCAGTAATTGCTCAGCATACTGGCGGCGGATTGAATTTAATGTCCCTTTCAATAATACGGATACATGTTTTTGATCTGGCATTTTCACAATATCCTGAACAACGACACGGAATGTAGCAGGCTCGTTGTCTGGATACGAAATGACAGCACGAACGTTTAAAATTGTATCGGTAGCTAAATATGGAGAAAAATCAGCAGCATACTGCTCTTCTAAATATAATTCTAAAATCCAAGATTTATGGCTATTTTCTTGATTGATAATTATTCCATCAGTTAGGGGAAATGACTTTAACTGTTCATCTTTTAATAGTTCTAAGGATAACATTTTAAATGTTTTCATTTAGACTTATCACCTATCTTTCGACGAAAATATGCAAAATAATTATAACATACATAAAAACTGCTAAAACAGAATTTTGCATACTTTTTGAAAAATTAGGAAATGAGTAATGGCGCGTTTTTTTCAAGATAAGGCCTTTTTATAATTAAATTTCACAACCCAAAATGCTTAAGAAATCGACATTTCGCCATTTTGCGCAAAATATGCAATCCGATTATGATATGTGTAATTCAAGCGGGAGGAGGTGACAAATTGAATCGAGTTTCACTTGTAGGAAGGATCATTACAAAAGATCCTGAATTACGACATTTATCGGAAGGAAGGGTTCAAACAAGTTTTATCATTGCGATTAACCGAAACTTTAAAAATGCAAATGGCGAAATAGATGCTGATTTCGTAACATGTTCAATCTGGGGCAGGCTCGCTACTAATGTAGTGAAATATTGTGGGAAAGGTTCATTAATTGGGGTTGGTGGCCGACTACAATCAAGGTCCTATGAACGGGGAGACGGAAAACGTGTTTATGTCGTCGAAGTCATTGCAGACGAAGTACGCTTTTTAGCATTAAAAGAACGTGATGGGAACAACGATCAAAAAATAGAGCAAAAACAACAACTGAATACACAAACAAATGCAGAACCAGCAGTACCATCTGGTTTCACGTTACCAAAAGAAGAAGCAGAAGGATTACCAATGGGTTAAAACAGCTCCTATTGGAACGACCGCACCAATAGGTTTGATGAATTGGTCCAAATAAAATCAACCAATCGATCATCCAATGGAACAATTCAGATCGCTGTAAGTATGCTTGCAATATGCTTAATGAATACCAAGGGTTGTAAATGTAAGGGTACAAAATCAAATGAGAATAGAATAAATGTTATATGGGGATATAACAAAAGCGTTAACTGTCTTTGGGGAAGACAGCGGATGAAGTCATCAAGTATGGCTTTATCTGTACATATCAGCACTTTTTTTAGGTGCTAGACTATTATAAAATTCATAATAAATCCCAAAGCCTCATAGTAAAAAAGCTGCTCAGAAGTGAGGAAAACTACACTTCTAAACAGCATAATAACTTAACTAAAAGCTAAACGAAAGGAGATCCTTAATCTCATCATCATTTAATTCTGTAATCCATTGACTAGACTGGATGAGTTCTTCAGATAACGCTTGCTTCTCTGTTAGCAATGCATCTATCTTTTCTTCAATCGTACCTGTTGTGATGAACTTATGCACATGGACAAATTGCGTTTGGCCAATCCGATAGGCACGGTCTGTTGCTTGGTTTTCAACTGCTGGATTCCACCAACGATCGGCGTGTAGCACATGATTTGCTGCTGTTAAATTTAAGCCAGTACCGCCTGCTTTTAATGACAAGATGAAAATAGGAAACTCGCCATTTTGGAAAGACTCTACAAAATAGTCACGCTGTTGCTTTGGCATACTACCTGTCAAGAATGGTACATCAATATCATACAACTCGGACAAGCAGTGTTGTAACAGATGACCCATGCCAATATATTGCGTGAAGATCAAACATTGCTCTTGATTTGAAGCAATGTCAGATGCAAGTGTTACAATACGATCTAGCTTTTCTGAACGACTTAGCATATCTTCAGCTGCTTCAAATGGTTCCTTTAAATACAGAGCAGGGTGATTACAAAGCTGTTTTAACTTGTTCAGCATTTTTAAAATAAGCCCTTTACGCTCGAAGCCTGATAATGTTTCAAGCTTTTGTACCGTTTCTTGGATAAAGCTTTCATATAATACTGCTTGTTCTTCAGTAAGAGGACAGTATTCACGCTGTTCGAGCTTATCTGGAAGATTGAGCATAAGTGCTGGATCTTGCTTCGTACGGCGCAATAAGAACGGTTGAATTTTCTTACGTAAACGAAGTACTTGGCTTTCTGATTCATCACGTTCGATTGGGGCGATGAATTCCTCTTGGAAACGAGAAAAGCTACCAAGATACCCTCTATAGATAAAGTCGAAAATAGCCCATAACTCAGATAAGCGATTTTCTACGGGTGTACCTGTTAAAGCAATATGGTGTCCGCCATGTAGTTTGCGTATGGCTTTCGATTGCTTGGTATGCATGTTCTTAATATTTTGGGCTTCATCCAGTGTAATATTGGTCCATTGGAAGGATTCAAGCATTTCAACATCTTGAGTAATCGTACCGTATGTGGACAATACCACCTGAGGCTTTTCTTTTTCAATATACGTCATAAACGCTTCGTCTTTTAAACGATTGGCTCCATAGTGCAAATACACCTTTAAAGAAGGAGCAAAACGTTCTAATTCTTTTTGCCAGTTTCCAAGTACGGAGGTTGGACAAATAATAAGAGTAGGCGGTGCATCAAGATTTTGGTCATATATATTCAATAAGTAAGAAATAAGCTGAACCGTTTTTCCAAGACCCATATCATCCGCAAGACAAGCGCCAAAGTTTTGTTCACGCATAAAGACAAGCCATTCAAAGCCCTCTTGTTGATAAGGGCGTAACGTAGCATGAAGGCGGTCTGAAGGCTCAACAGATGGTAATCCTTTTTTATCAATCAATTTTTGCATATAATCACGCAATGATTTTTGCATTTCAAATTGGAAGAACGGATCATCTCGGTCTTCATCATCATCCTCATCTGGAATCAATAGCTCTTCAGGCAACTCCTGGAACAACAAATCTCGAACTGTCCAGTTTTCATTCTCAGCTCGATCCATTAATTTACGAATTTCTTGCATCCATGCTGCGTCTACGCGGACCCATTCTGTGCCTGCACGGATAAATTCTCGGTTATCATTAACCATTTGTTGGAACTCTTCTATAGAAATCTCTTGCCCATTTAAAGAAAGTTTCCAATCAAATGTTAAGATTTCTTGTAATCCAGCGGCAGATTTATAAGTTGACGACGTACTTGCACTTGCTCGAACTTTGATACGAGAGTCTTTTAAAT
Organism: Rummeliibacillus sp. JY-2-4R; assembly: GCF_053847205.1. Classification (NCBI taxonomy): domain Bacteria; kingdom Bacillati; phylum Bacillota; class Bacilli; order Caryophanales; family Caryophanaceae; genus Rummeliibacillus; species Rummeliibacillus sp. JY-2-4R. Next base: position 434,978 of record NZ_CM132623.1, read on the forward strand.
CTTTTAACCAAGCTGGCAGAACAATTTCAAAGCCGAGCGCTTGTAGACGCGCAAAATCTGAGCGCAAAAATTCACGTACATCTGGATCCTTCATTTGAAGTGAAAGGAAATTGTTTGGATTCACATCTTGCATATAATCTTGTGTGTGTAGTAATTCTACCATTTGCTGTTGCAACTCTTTGATGCCAGTCGCATGCTCTGCCCATTTACCAGGTAATGCATTTTCAATTTGTAGTACACGCTTACGCATTGGGGGAGCCCAATAGTTCGTACTTTTCTTATTCCGAATCACCGTTTCGAGGAACCATTCTTCGCTATTTTCAGCGGGTTCGCGAAGACGTAACCCTACGTAAATTTCTTCGTCCACAGTTTTTGATTTAATTGGCCACCCACCATTACGGAAGAATGGCAGTAGGGATGGAAGATCATGGACGGTAAGACCAACTTCCACTAACTTTTGTGTTAAAGCCATATTCAAAAGCTTTTGGGACAACTCATCAACTGGTAAATCAAGCGTAAAACCGTCTTCATCAAGCGAAATATGGTTCCACAAATCTTCACTATACCAGTGAGTTGAAGCATTTGAAGAAGCGTTTAGGTAGCCAGTTGATTTTTCGTCCATTCCTTCATATGTGATAAATGGATGTTTTTGTTCATCTGAAAATAATTCCACCAGTTCAAGTGGGGTAAGTATAATTTTATCTGTTGAATGGTTTGCTGTTAGGCCATAAAAGGCTGGTTCATATTGAAAGAATAGGAAAGAAAGCCATTCACTTGTGGGCATTAGTTCACCATTTTGAGTATGTGCCTGTATAGAAAAAGATTGTCCTGATTCAGTTTCTATATCAAGTAAGATTGTTTTCAAAAAGGTATCAGGCACTTTTGCATTCATTGTCATAGCTTCAAGTTTCCTTTCTCCATTTCTTCTTGTAATGCACGAAGTCGTTTGTATTGGTTTCGAGTTTGGTCTACGTATTGATTCCAAAATTCATTTTTACCACTCTTTTTCGCTGCAGCCTTCATCTTTTTCCACACGCGAACGGCTTGTTTATAATGTTGACGTGATTTTTGATTGAGCTCATTTGTGGCTAGCACATGATACAACGGAAGGAGTGCCTCTGGTTTCTCTTCTAACACCGTTTTTAAGCCGCATAGCTCTAGGTAAGCGAGTGACGATGGAAAACGATGATGTAGTGCTGTCCATTCTTTAAAGCGACTACGTTCAATCAAAAACAGTGAATAAGGTTGCATCCCATACATACCAGAGGATGAAAACAAAACTTCCGCTTCCTCGTCATTAAGATTAACTTTCGAACATAGTTTATTGAAAGCGCTAACAAAGGCTGAACGGTACCTAGTATTTAACCAAGTATTGATAAAGCCATCCAAGACGGGTAGCATTGCTCGAACAATCATTGAAAGGGCATGATCATCTTCATTTCGATCGGCAAATCGTGCCAAATCCATCCAGATGAGCATGTCTTCTTCTTTAATACCTGCAACCGATTGTTCTAGCTGATCGTATTTTTTTAACATCACAAAGAACATCGATTCAATGCCGGTAAGATTAACGTCTTCAGCAATATGACGGTCATTATTAATCGAAGTTAGTTCAGTTTCTCGTCGAGATTTCTCATTAAACATGGATTCCCAGAATAAGGTATATATATATAGCCTATGTTCAAAATAACCAGTTTGGTGTAAAAGGAAATAGTTGACGATTTTTTGCAAAGTATCATAAAAAGGATCCGTCGCAAAAAGACGAGATTTTGAAGAGGTTACTCGAATGTGCTCCTTCACTTTCTCGGATTCATGCTCTATAAACTGGGTGTAATACGTTTTATATGATTCAGAAGTTGGTTCTAAATGCTTCCAAGTATGTGATAGTAGCGCTATATGTGTAAATAACTTATACAAACTTTGCCACTCACGTTCAAGTGGTGTTTGCTGATTAATTTGACGTTCCATATCTGCAAAAATACTCTCAATTAAATATGGATTGAAAGAAGATTGATTATATAAATTTGCTTTATAGATATTTTGCACAAGTCGTAACCAAGCTTCAGGGGATCGTTCTTCCTTCAAAAATTTTAATTGTGAAGTCTTTTTTGAACGAAAATTATCAAGAAAGGAAGATAAGGAATCAATATATTGATATAACACGAATAGGGCCGCCAACTTATGACGACACCATTTATTTTTCGGACAATCGCAAGTTAAACTATCAGTATTTATATGAAATGTAACATTCGTAGGTGTTGCATCTTGCACAACAAACGAAATCACATTACGTTCTTCACTAAAAGATGTAACTTTCACATAGTTGTGACGGGCCAAAAATGCAGCGCGTCGAATTAATTCTTCATCTTCAGCGTTTGAAGCATCAAGATCTAAGCCAATTTGGGCCATTTGATTACGAATAAAATCCTCGTAACTTTTGGCAATATCAGAAATATTCGTATTCATAGCATTCGCTCCTGCAAAAAAACTTTCCTTTCATTATAAAGCTTTTTAAGGCTATCCGTAAATGCAAAAGGAATTATTTCGTTAGAAGTCCAATTATATATTGGTTAAAGATAGGGAGTGTTCAGTATTTACGAGAAATATTTTTGTGTCACTTAAAGGTATTCCGTGATATTATATTAATAATCAGAATATTCCTTCAAAGGAGGGGCTTTGCATGTTAGAAGTGAAAAGAATGGAACCATTCTACACGAAACGAGATGGAGCGCGTTTGAAAATGGTGTTTGCGTACCAATACTTCTCCATTGTAAAGGATGAAGAGCTATTCCATTTCATCCCTGTAGAAGGAAAAGAAATTGTGATTAACTTAACTTCGTTGAAAATTGAAAACCTATCAGAAGTCTTCGTATTCCAAAAAGGAAGCAGGTTTATACGTTTACCTTTATATCAATTATTACTTGTTTCGAATATTAATGACCATCTTGAACTCATACTAGATGAACTTGAACTGAAAAGAGGTGTGCAACTCTTAAACGCGCCATCAGAAATCGACGTTCTAATTGAAGAACTGGAAGATTGCAACCGCTTGCGCCTAATCGATCATGCCTTAGCTACAGGCGACAAAGAACTATTCCATCAACTAGCTAAAGACTTAAAAACTACGGAGGACAAAAAGAGTTGAATAAGCAATTCCCATAGAAAGCACCTACTCATTCGTTAAACTGACTAGGTGCTTTTTGATTTCTAAATTTCCATTCAGAAAACATTCCCCTAAAAAATACATCCCCATATATTAAAAGTGACAAAGAATTAGCACACAATAAAAATAATATGCTCAATACTTTGAAATGTACCCTTATTTATGAAAATTTAATCTAAAATTTTGAATTTAAAAGAGAGCATATTTGCTTGAATCGTTCTAGAGAGGACTTAAATTATTATCAGCGTGGATAAACCAATGAAACCGTGGATTAGTTAGTTGGAACGAAGGATAAAGACTTTAAAGCCAAAGCACGAAAGAGAGGCCTATTTGCCACGACCAAAGGGAACCTTAACGAAAAGGTTGGTGAATGATGAGCGAAAACGTGTATTCAGTTATGCAGTATTTGCCTATAAACGCAAAGCTATTAGTACTACCAAATAAAGGACCTGCAATTTTATTAGCAGATTTAGACGGAGATTGGATCAATGAGCTAATCATTGCTTATCACTATCAAAATGAAAATTACCTAATGATATTGAAATGGTCGCACGGAAATTGGATACCGATTTTAAATAGTAAAGGAGCAGGATATGGCATAACTGATTTACAGGCGGTCCCTCTTACAAGGCCCGGCGTTAACACGTTGATAGTCGGTTGGCGAATTGGGAGCATTTGGTCGAAACTGGATTTATTGCAATGGATGAATCATCAATTTGTCCATCTGCCGACAAATAATATTGTGTACAGTAAGTTAGAAGTGGAAGACATGCCAGGAAAATATGGTCGCGATGGCCAGTTTGAAATGGCAGTCTGGGTACACGATACAGGGGAGGCCTACAAAGTACAGGTTTACCGACTTAACGGTTTAGTGTGGTCGGTTGCAAAAGATGCTTATCCATATTATTTCAAAAAAGTAGCAGCTTTTTATAAAAAGCAATTACAAAAAGATGATTACTCGTTTTACTGGTACTACTTAGCAGATGCTCAAATGAAGGCCGGTGAACTAGACCAAGCACTTCAATCCATCAATAGGGCCTTAACATTTCCAGACCCCTATCCATCTAAAGAAAAAATGTTGGAATTGAAAAATGAAATAATTCAACGTCTCTACTCAAACCTATCATCCGCGGCACAAAAGAGAAGTCAACATAGATAATTACTGCCACCGCCAAGCGAGCAATCAGGGGGTTAATTAAGTATTCAGCAAGAGATCGTTCGTTAGTGGTGACTTAAAGTGTTTGGAACGTGACTGTAATTGAGAAAATAGCGAATAGACGGGTCGAATGAGCGAATTGGCCGGCGGAAAGGGCGAATAGAAACGCCAAAAGAGCGAATTGGATGGTGAAAAGAGCGAATTGGCAATGAAAATGAGTAATCAGTGGTTTAATTAAGTGTTCAGCGGAGATCGTTCGTTAGTGGTGACTTAAAGTGTTTAGAACGTAACTGTAATTTAGAAAATAGCGAATAGACGGGTCAAATGAGCGAATGGGAACTAGGAAAGGGCGAATAGAAACGCCAAAAGAGCGAATTGGATGGTGAAAAGAGCGAATTGGCAATGAAAATGAGTAAATAGGATGCCCACCAAATAGAGAATAGCAGTACTAAGAGAATATGGCTGATCCAATGAACGAATAGCCCGACCAAAATAGGCAAGAAACCAGCTCTAATCGCAAGTGAAATCACCCACTCCCAAGCATCTTCTCCTTTTGCGCATACATTAGATAAAAGGGGTGGATGAGAATGAGCGAAAGCGAAGATTGGTTGAGAGACACCTTGCCACCGTCAGCAACAGTTCTGGAATTGCGAAATGCCAATAGACCGGCGATTTTATTGGCAGATATAGATGGAGATCGAGTAAAGGAATTAATAGTTGCTTATCAATATCGAGGAGAAAATTTCCTTCTACTATTTAAGAAATACTACAATCAATGGTATCCAATTGTAGAGATTAAAGGGAAGGGATACGCGATAACAGATCTAATGGTTGTTCCACTTACGAACCGCGGAGTCAATACATTGGTTGTTGGCTGGCAAGTAGGAGAAATGCGATCACAGTTGTTTTTACTGCAATGGTATACCCATGGATTTAAGAATCTACTAACAGATAGTGTGGAATATAGTAAGTTATATGCGGAAGATATTTATGGTAGATACGGGAAGGACGGTCAATATGAATTGGCTGTTTGGATTCATGATATAGGGGAAGCCTTTAATATTAATGTGTATCGTTATCATAATGTGAGAGGACTTATGAAAGCGAATGATTTTTATCCAAGTTATTTCAAGCGAATTGCGACGAATTACAAGCAATTATTACAGACAGACAACTTTCCTTACTACTGGTACTATTTAGCGGACGCGCAGTTTAAGGCAAAAGAGTTCGATGAAGCACTCATTTCGATAGAAAATGCCTTAACGTTTTCAGATCCATATCCATCAAAAGAAAAAATGATGGAATTGAAGAATGAAATCATAAGTAAGCAAACGCAAATGGGGTCCTCATGAAAAAAGCCCTATCAATTTTCTTCCCATTTTTCGACTGTTTGGTATAATAGATTTAAGAGTTCAAGTGAATGAAGAATGTGGGGGAGCTGGTAATGCCAGCTGAGAATGTATCCAATAGGTACTGACCCTTAGAACCTGATCTGGCTAACACCAGCGGAGGGAACATCACCTAAAAATCAAAGTAAATGTAAAACAACGACTTTTAGAATGAATGTTAACGTCCGGAATGGTTCCGGGCGTTTTCTTTTTTCTTTATATGACTCGGGAAAACGGTTCTATGACAATTCATAGAACGTGTCAAAAAATAATGGGGGCAAGAATGATGAAAAAGTTATATGCATTTCTATTAGTTGCCATACTTGTACTGGCAGGCTGTTCATCGAAGAGTTCTAATAGTACAAAAGAAAAAGCAACTGATTCTAAGAAAGAACTAAAGAAAGTAACAGTCGTTTTAGACTGGACACCAAATACTAACCACACGGGTTTATATGTGGCAAAAGAAGAAGGATACTTTAAAAAACAAGGATTAGACGTTGATATAATTCAACCTGGTGATACAGGAGCAGATCAATTAATCGCAACAGGTAAGGCTGATTTTGGTGTTAGTTACCAAGAAGGCATTACACAAGCTCGCGTACAAGGGGTTCCGCTCGTATCAATTGCGGCCGTAATCCAACACAATACCTCTGGCTTCGCTTCACCTGTTGCCAAAAATATTAAATCACCTAAAGACTTTGAAGGTAAAACATATGGCGGATGGGGTTCACCTGTTGAAAAAGCCGTCATCGATTCATTGATGAAAAAGGAAAATGCAGATGTCAAAAAAGTTGATATTATCAATGCTGGCGACGCAGATTTCTTCACAATGGTTAAAAAAGATGTAGACTTTGCTTGGATTTATTATGGATGGACAGGCATTGAAGCAGAACTTCGTGGCGAAAAATTAAACATGATTTATTTAACAGACTATAGTAAAAAATTGGATTACTACACACCGGTTTTAGCAACAAATGAAAAAATGATTCAAAACGCCCCAGATACAGTAAAAGCATTTGTCAAAGCAGCTTCACAAGGATACGAATATGCGATTAAAAATCCAGACAAAGCAGCTGATATCTTAGTGAAAGCAGCACCAGATTTAAATCCGAAACTTGTGAAGAAAAGTCAAGAATGGCTTGCTGACAAATATCAAGACGATGCAAAACAATGGGGCGAGCAAAAACTTGAAGTATGGGAAAACTACGCAAATTGGATGAGTGACAGAGGTTTATTAGAAGGTAAATTCGATGCCAAAAAAGCATTCACCAATGAATTTTTACCAAAATAATGGAGGAATTTAAAATGGCCAATTCTTTAATTAGTGTTCAAATCATACCAAAAACTAAAAAGTACGAAGACGTCATTCCTTTTGTTGATGCAGCAATCAAAATCATCGATGAATCCGGCGTAAAATACGAAGTACACCCTCTAGAAACAACAATGGAAGGTGAAATGACCGAAATAATGAGCATCATCACGAAGATGAATGAAAAAATGATTGAATTGGGATGTGTCAACGTTATTACACAAGTAAAAATCCTGTACCAACCATCTGGCATAACAATGGATACACTTACGGAGAAATATCGCTAATGAAATGGCTACGGAACAATGGAGGGGCAATTTTTCTGCTCCTCTTTCTTTTAGCTTTATGGGAAATCATCGTAAGAATAACAGACACACCCGCATGGTTATTGCCGGCACCATCTAAAATTTTTGCAGAAGGCTTCAACGTGATTCCAACTTTTTCAGTAGATATTCTCGCAACGACAAAACTATCCATACTTGGCCTTGTCATTGGGAGTGTAGTTGGATTCGCAATTGCTGTAATTCTACATATTTTACCGATAGTCCAAAAGATGACGTACCCATTGCTCATACTATCGCAAAACATTCCAATTATTGTACTCGCACCATTGCTCATTATTTGGTTTGGTTTTGGTATGATGCCAAAACTTATTGTCATAGGACTTGTTTGTTTCTTCCCAATTGTTGTTGCAGCACTTGATGGCTTTAAAAACACGGCACCTGAGCTTAAATATTATATGCAAATGGCGGGTGCATCCAAGACGCAACTGTTTTGGAAACTGGAATTGCCTAATGCATTACCATCATTATTCTCAGGGTTGAAAATTTCAGCGACCTACAGTGTGATGGGAGCGGTCATTGCAGAATGGCTAGGGGCAAAACAAGGAATTGGCGTGTATATGACGTTATCGCAAGCATCATTTCGTACAGATCGCGTATTTGTCGCTATCTTCACAATCATGCTTTTAAGCGTACTTTTATTTGGCCTCATTCGCCTAATGGAAAAGATGTTCATAAAAGGCAGGGAATAAAATGTTATTAAATATGGAACATGTAAAGAAGCGCTTTGCTGATACAGAAGTCTTGCAGGACATCGAACTCCATGTAAAAGAGGGAGAATTCGTTGCGCTGCTTGGCCCTTCAGGAAGCGGGAAAAGTACGATTTTCAACCTGATTGGCGGCATTATAGAGCCTGATGAAGGAACGATTACCTTAAATAATCGAAAAATTCACGGCAAGCGTGGGCTAATCGGCTACATGCCACAACAATCATCCCTTTTCCCATGGAGAACGGTGCTTGAAAATGTAGTGCTTGTACAAGAACTTTCAGGAAAGGCAAATAAAGAAGAAGCAAGAGATTGGCTAGCAAAAGTTGGCCTGCAGGAATTTGAAAATGCTTATCCAAACGAGCTTTCAGGTGGCATGAAACAACGTGTTGCCTTTATCCGAGCAATGTTAAGCAAACAAAATCTTCTATGCCTTGATGAACCTTTCTCAAGCCTAGATGAGTTCACGAGAATCAATATGCAAAAATGGCTGCTCTCTGTATGGGAAGAAAACAGAAAATCTATTCTATTCGTCACTCACAGCATTGAAGAAGCGCTGTTTTTAGCAGATCGAATTTATATTCTAACCAAGCGACCAACAAAGGTAAAAAAGGAAATTATCGTACCATTCGCAAGACCAAGAGAAGAAGGCCTTCTAAATGACGGTGAATTTTTCCGCATGAAGAAAGAGATTTTCGAACTACTAAAAGATGAATTGGAAGAGGGATAACTATGATTGTCGATGCACATATACACTTCGACCAATACAATGAGGAACAACAAGAACTGATTTTAAAAGAAATGCAAGATTATGACATCACACAACTGATTTCCGTTTCAACTGATTTAGATTCATGTGAAGCGAATTTGGCACTTTGCAAAAAGGATGGGCGAATACTACCGGCATTCGGTTTCCATCCAGAACAAAGCGTGCCAGACGAAGTAGCGGTGGCTATACTTTTCGATTGGATTAGGGAAAACAAAGATGCCATGATCGCAATCGGAGAAGTCGGTTTGCCTTATTATTTAAATAAAGGCGTTTCCTACGAACCCTATATTGAGTTATTGGAAAAATTCATCACGCTAGCGGCTGAGCTCAAGTTGCCCATCGTTTTGCACGCTGTCTACGAAGACGCACGTATTGCCTGTGATCTACTAGAAAAACATCAAGTAACGGCAGCTCACTTCCACTGGTTCAAGGGAGATCCACAAACCGTCGACAGAATGATTGCAAAAGGCTATCACATCTCCATCACTCCGGATGTCCTATACGAAGAAGAAATCCAACAACTCGTATCACACTATCCACTTGAACAAATAATGGTTGAAACAGATGGACCTTGGCCGTTTGAAGGACCCTTCACCGGACAAATGACGCACCCAAAAATGATCAAAGAAACAATCGGTAAAATCGCAGAGATTAAACAGGAACCAATTAATATAGTAGAAAGTAAATTGTTTGAGAATGCTAAGCGATTTTATCGTATTGGTGAATAGAGATATTTGAGAGGACAGTGCCTTGATGGGTGCTGTTCTTTTTTTGATTGTGTGTTCCTCCAGGTGGTGAGGAGGACTTAAAATGGTTGGATTGTCGGTGTAATTTAGAAAATAGCGAATAGGATGGTCAAAAGAGCGAGTAGACGAGCCGAATGAGCGAATTGGCCAATGAAAAGAGCGAATAGATCGACCAAATGAGCGAATAGAACCTCCACAATTCAAAGTCCAATAATTGTTCAAAACCCAAGAATACTCAAAAGCATCGTCCGCGACTCAAAAGTCATAACATCCACAAACAGATGCCGCGAACAATTAGAGCAACCAGGTTCCTCCTCGAAACAGCTGGGGGAGAATTGTATTCAGGTGCTGATAGAGGACTTAAAAAGTTGAGAACACCATTACAATTTAGAAAATAGCGAGTTGGTTATCCAAAAGAGCTAGTAGACCAGTAGAATGAGCGAATTGATCGTCCAAAAGAGCGAATTGTCTGGCGCCAACCCCGTCTTCCCCCCCAAAATGTTTGATTTTAGTAACTAATAGTAAATACTAATACTACAATCTTTTTAATAGGAGGGATTTCATGTGTAGGTTGCCTTGGGTGATGATGCAGGACTGGCATGATGTGTATTTTATTCATTGGCCGATTAATATGGAGGAAATACGTTTGTTTGTGCCACTGGAACTTGAGATTGATACGTTTGAAGATCAAGCTTGGATTAGTTTTGTCTATTTCCAGATGAAGAATATGCAGATTAGGGGGAAGGTTCCTATTCCATGGGGTCGCTCGTTTTTAGAATTTAATACTCGAACATATGTGAAGTACAAGGGTAATGTTGGGGTTTATTTTTTCAGTTTGGATGTGAATAAATTGCCAATGGCAAGGATGTCTGCAACAGGTGGATTTCTTCCTTTTCGATATGCGAATATTACATCAAAAATGGGACAGCAGGGGATTACTATTCAAAATAGATTTGAACAGACTGGTCGTGAGATTGAGGTGCTAAGGGCATCGGTGGAAGTAAAGGCAAATCCTATTTCGCGAACGCCATTTGAATATTGGATCACAGAGCGGCATTTTTTATGGACAAAGGTTGGAGGAATGCTATTTCGCCAATATAATGGCCATTCCCCTTGGATATTGCAGCCTGCCCATTGCACAATCCATGAAAACTCGATGGTGCCATTTTTGAATAGCCATATCCAAGAAACTCACCCCATTGCCCACTATTCCAAATTTAAAAGAGCTTTCCTTTACATGCCGGTAAAGGAAAGCTAGTATAAAACCTTCTAGCAATAGCATCTTGGAAAATACTGATAAAATTGCTTGATGACTGCTTCTGCAATCATATCAGACATGAGTAAAGCTTCCATTTCAATTTGGTCAAATATCTTAATGTCTTCTTCGTATTTTTTCTGAATCATTGTAACTGCTTCTTGTTTCGTCAAATCTAAATGAGTATAGAACATTTTTTTGACTTCTGATTCGCTTAAATAAGGGTTGATTCTACTTAAAAATAAAGCAATGTCATCTGCATTTTGATACCAAGCCTTTTCTTTAGCAGCCGCAGTTGCAGTATCACCTTTTGCAGCAGCTGATACAAGTTCCGCGGCAATTAACAAATGATCGTGGATAAGCGAAGCATAGCGATCTGCAATTTGGTCTCCATAAAATGGGCGAAGGCAATTTCCTAAATCAGTCGCGTTTCTAAGGAGTCTTGCTTCTACAAATTGTACATCTGGTAAGTTGAAAACAATACTTGTGATAGCCATCCTGGTCCAATTGACATGCTCCATCCAAAGCAATCGATTCATACTGATAAAATCAAACTCTAGCTTGCTTCTGCAGCGATTGTCATTGATGGAAGGCGGTTGCACTAGAAAATATCTTATGGGAGCAGTGTATTGTGAATGCGGTTGTCTATACATCTGTCCAAGTGAATACGAGTTAAAAACACTTGAATAAGGATACAAATGTCCATCCTCCTCTAATTAATACGCCTACAATGTTGGGCGAATGTTACCTATAAATTAGAATATGCGGAGGTACTCTTTGGTGATAATGAATTGATACTGTCGGTGAGTATTTATGCAAATGACTTATGAATATGAGTTAAAATTTAGAAAGATGCGGCATAAGGAATGGTAGAGAAATTAGCGAATATAAAAAAGTAAATCGATTTAGAAGATGTACAAAAAACGTTATTTATTTATACAAATACTGTATTAATCACAAAAACATGTTGTTTCACAATCAGAGAATGATCTAGGCAAGGTTAAAATAGACATCGACTGCATCAGAATCAATTGGTAAAGATTTAATTTTTGCAATGTCTTGTGTTTTAGACTCTTCAATCATCTTTACCGCGATACGACGTAATAACTCGTCTTCTAATAAACGTATAAAGTCAGGATTTAATTTATATGTTTTAGCTTCCTTATATGCCTTAATCAATAATTCGTCTGATAGTGTGTCCATTTAAAATTCACCTCCAACTATTTGAATATTTTTGTTCTAATATGTGAAATGGAAGAATATATTGATAGTTGCTAAGTTGTACACTTAATTTAGCAGATTGTTAAAAACAAGACAATATGCCATTTATCCACAGAAAATAGTGGATAAGTTGTTATTAAGTTGTGTGGATAAATTCGAAAATACAGATAAATCAGTGTGGAAATTGTGTATAAACTTATCCACAATTTACTAATTTGCTAAAATTTGTCGAAAAATTTTTTTTAAAACCACGAATTTACCTATCAATTCGAGTAAAATCGATAGAAAACAGACACAGATTTGAAACAACAACGGTTTACTAACTTCAATTTTTTTACATTCCGCCATAGTTTATTGACATATGAAATATAATTCTTAAGTTGGTTAAACAAACAATTGGTTTCTCAAATTATGCCATGATTATTCTTAAGGTAAAAAAAACTTTCTTTATTAGGTAATAAGATATTTAATTTTTCAGATTTATGTATATAATTGAATGTAACATCAAAAACGAAAGAAGGATTATTTCACATGTCTTTATCAATGAATCCGCGCGTGGATGAGCTAGGCTTGCCTGGTATTCGTAAATTTGCAAATCAGTTAGTCAACTATCCCGATGCGATTAATCTAACAATTGGTCAACCTGATTTTCCTACTCCAGAAGCAGTAAAAAAAGCAGGGATTCGATCAATAGAAAACAATTTAACAACTTATTCTGCAAATGCAGGTTTAATAGAATTGCGTAAAGCAGTGGCGGCCTTCTTCGAAGAAAAATATAATTGTCACTATAATCCGGTAGATGAAATCATTGTAACGAACGGTGCATCACAAGCTATTGACTCAGTTTTCCGAGTTATTTTAGAGCCTGGGGATGAAGTCATTTTACCAGCACCGATTTATGCAGGTTATGAACCGGTAATCACATATCATGGTGGAAAATGTGTTTACTTAGACACAACTGATACAGATTTCCAACCTTCTGCAGAGCGACTAGCAACATTGATCACGCCAAAAACTAAAGCAGTATTATTTAATTTCCCATCAAATCCTACTGGTGCAACCATTTCACACGAACAAATGGATGCTCTTGCAAATGTGCTAAAGGATCAAGATGTTTATATCATTTCAGACGAAATTTACAGTGAAAATACCTTTGCTGGAGAACATCGCTCATTTGGTTACTATCCAGAATTAAAAGACCGTCTATTCTTCATCCATGGATTATCAAAATCACATTCAATGACAGGTTGGCGTATCGGCTTTTTGATGTCAGATGCAAAGTTGCTTGCTGAGGTAACGAAAGTCCATTCGTTCAATGCCATTTGTGCAGCGCTTCCAAGCCAATATGCAGCAATCGAAGCCTTAACAAATTGCAAAGACAATCCACAAGAAATGAACAAAAGCTACATCAGACGCCGCAATTATGTGTATGACCGTTTAACCAAAATGGGCCTTGATGTGAGATTGCCAACAGGTGCATTCTATATTTTCCCATCCATCAAAAAATTCGGCCTAACATCCGAACAATTTGCACTTCGTTTGATGAAGAGGAAAGAGGGCGGAGTAGGCGTAATCCCTGGCTCAGTCTTCACACCATATGGCGAAGGTTACCTACGCATCACATATGCGTACTCCGATGAAGAACTAAAAGAAGGCATGGACCGTCTAGAAGCATTTATTAAAACACTTTAATAGATGAAATCATATGTCAATAAAGGGCTGCTCTCTGTAATAAGGGGGCAGTTCTTTATGTTTTTAGAGGTTGAATTTTGGTTCGCGGCTGCAAAAATTTATATCAATCAGTTTGTTCGCCGCGCCTAATGGAGCATTCATCAATAAAAAAACTCCCTCTAGCATTAAGCTAGAGGGAGTCTCATAACGCTATTTTACAGTAGTTGCAGCAGCGTTCAAATCTTTTTTAATTTTCGTAGTAGAAATGCCTTCTGTACGAGGAAGGTAGATGACTTCGCAGTAATCTTTTAAGAAATCGAATTTGCCTTCCCAGTCATGTCCCATTACGAAGGTATCTATGTTATGGTCTTTGACGTCTTGGATTTTTTGTTCCCAATTGTTTTCTGGGATGACTTCGTCTACATATTTGATGGCTTCAAGGATGGTTTTACGATCTTCGAAGCTGTAATAAGCTTTTTTACCTTTTAAAGCGTTGAATTCATCGCTTGAAATTGCAACAACTAGATAGTCGCCAAGTGCTTTGGCACGGCGAAGAATATTAATATGACCTACATGAAGTAAATCAAAGGTACCGTAAGTAATTACTTTTTTCATAATGTGCCTCCATTGATATGCTATTGCGTATTATAGTACACTTTTTTCAAAAATGAAAGAACCCTTAAATTGGTTCGTAGGTTTTACTTATTTGTTAAATAATCCGCTAATTTGCTACTCGCATGTCCATCTGAAAACTTGTTCCATGTATCAGAAAACGCTTTTATACGATCAAAGTCAAATTCATCCTTTTGCAAAACGTATACAAGTTCATCGTCGGTTGATACTACGGGTCCAGGAACTAATTCATGATAATCTGTCCAAAATCCACGTGCCATTTCGTACTTTTCTAAATCGTACGGGTAAAAAATTTGCGGTTTACCTAATAAAGAAAATTCAAATGGTATGGAAGAATAATCACTAATGACATAATCAGATACACATAATAATTTATTAATCGCCACATCATTTTTTACAGAGATAATGTTTGGATGATGTAAATCGCTCATATTTTGCGCAACAGCAGGGTGTAATTTAATAATCATAACGTAGTTTTCACCAAGAAGTTGCATTATATCCTTAAAATCTAAAGGAATACGTTGTGCCTCAAGTTGTTGGTCCCGGAAAGTAGGCGCATATAAGATTACTTTTTTACCCTTTATAATAGGGTATTTTTTCATTATTTCATTCTTTGCAGCATCCATTGCCTTTTGGTCATAAAAGAAATCCGTTCTAGGGATTCCTAAACGCAAAAATTGATGATCTTGCATGCCAAATGCAGATTTGAAAATTGGGATCATCTCATCTGAACCAACAACCACTTTTGTCATCCGTCCATAAACGTGCTTAAAGCGTCGGTTTGCAACAGGAGAACGGAATACTACACTTGGATCTTGTAAAGCAAACTTTTTCACCGCTCCTGCAGCATGCCATAATTGAATGCATTCCACATTTTCACGGAAACTTGTGGCGCTTAAAAGCGGAAAATAATTATCAAGTAAAATCGTCTTCGCAGTCGCAAGGTGATAAAGCCCTTGAAGATAGTCGAATATCTTTGTTAGCTTAAATGACAGCACCATGCGTGCTCCAGACTGTTTAAAACTTTCCTTACACTTTCCCGTACGTAAAACCACGATATCTTTATAATCTCGACTTGCGAGTTCTTCCACTACAAACCGTGC
This sequence comes from Rummeliibacillus sp. JY-2-4R, assembly GCF_053847205.1. Taxonomy (NCBI): domain Bacteria; kingdom Bacillati; phylum Bacillota; class Bacilli; order Caryophanales; family Caryophanaceae; genus Rummeliibacillus; species Rummeliibacillus sp. JY-2-4R. The sequence continues at coordinate 450,440 of NZ_CM132623.1, forward strand.
ATTATCACCGAAATCACAAAGTAAAACGATTTTATTCTTTAAAGGAAATAAATTAAAAATAGAAAAAATACATCTATTAAAAAGTAAAAACAGTCCAATTAACCATTCTTTTCGCATTTATTCACCCAATCTAGAAATTTTAATCTATAAATATTAAGTATACCATATATTGCCCCTCTTTTTTCTGAAACTTACGTTATTACTAGAGCTCTTATGATAAAAATAAGATAAATATGGGTAAATTTAATTATTTTATACTAAATTCCATTAAAGGTCCCTTTTTTTCTCATCAAATTCTAATTTTTCCATGGGATAATTGAAAACACGCCTTAAAATTCCTCATTTTCTCGATTAACAGAGGAGAAATCAGGGAATCCAAGTGGAAAAGGGGAGTCTTAAATGGAACACATTGTTAGTGTAATCATACCTGTACATAATACCGCAGAATTTTTAGAAGCATGTTTGCAATCGATTATTAATCAGTCCTATGACAAGCTACAAATCATCATTGTGAACGATGCCTCTACAGATCAATCTGCGAAACTAATTGATAAATTTAAAGTAGAAGATTCTAGAATTGAATGCATCACCAATTATAAAAAAATGGGCGTCGGCTTCTCACGTAATGTAGCGATACAAAGTGCAAAAGGAGATTTCGTATTCTTCGTAGATAGCGATGATATGCTACATGAAAAAGCAATCGAATATCTAATGCAAGCAAGTGAGCCGGATACAATTTACACAGGAAATACCGTGAAAATCAATAAAAAAGATGAAATAGAAGCGTTAATCCATCAACAAGAGGAAGCACTTCAAACTAAATCACTTGGTTCTTTTGAATTTTTTAAAAAAATATCTGTATTAAGTACGCTTTTTCCAGCGAGACTCATTTCTGATTTACACTTACGATTTGACGAACAAGTAGGAAGTTATTCAGAGTTGTCTTTTTTAATGCCAATTTACAATAAAATTCAAATGGTTAGAATTAATAATTCTTACTATTTTAGAAGAGATCGCAATGATCCAATTTCCAATCCTTCTTTGACACAGCGTGAGAATGATGAATTATTACGTGATTTTGCTGATATCTACAGTCGTTTAAAAAGCACCTATTCAAACAATCAAGAAGTGAACTTTTTTTTAGACAAAGAATTTATCAGACTCTATCGCTCCAAATTCATCTTGTTGATGAAAGATGAAAAGAAGCAAAAGACAGCCTTTGAGGTACTTTCGCCTACTATGAAATTACTATCAGCACGTGAGCTGAAATCACAAAATTTCGTCATCCGTGGTGAGCTTCGTGCAATACAAAATGGTGAATATAAAAAATACTTGCGAATCCTAAAACTCCATCATTTCGGAAGAGATACGAAGAGGTCATTAAAAAGTATGAATAATTTCTATCGCCAAATTTATAATGATATCTTTTTGAAAAGACCGTTAAATGACAAAAAGGTAGTATTTAGCAGTTTCTTAGGAAAACAATATGCGGACAGCCCAAAAGCAATCTATGAATATATGGTGGAACATTATTCAGATTATGAGTTTGTGTGGGTGTTTAATGAAACGGGAAGAAAATTACCTGGCAATGCAAAGCAAGTGAAACGATTCAGCTTGGCTTATTACTACCATGTAGCGACAGCAAAATATTGGGTAAGTAATATGCGCCAACCGCTACATTTGAAAAAAAGAGAGGGTAATATTTTCTTAGAAACATGGCATGGTACACCATTAAAACGACTTGTTTTTGATATGGATGAAGTGTACTCAGCGAATCCAAAATATAAGAAAAACTTTTACCAACAATCACGGCTTTGGGATTATCTGATCGCTGCAAATTCCTATTCATCAGACATTTTCAAATCTGCGTTCAAATTTGATGGGAAAATGCTTGAATATGGGTATCCTAGAAATGACACATTGTACAAAAATAACAATGATGAATATATCAAAAAGGTCAAAAAATCACTCAATATGCCATTAGATAAAAAAGTGATTTTATATGCTCCAACATGGCGCGATGACGAATTTTATGAAGCAGGTAAATATAAATTCGATATAAAATTTGACCTACAAATGCTACGTGAAAATCTCGGCGATGACTATATCGTTATTTTACGTATGCACTACTTTATCGCAGATCATTTGAATATTGATGGCTATGAAGGCTTTGTTTATAACCTATCAAAACACGATGATATAGCAGATTTATATCTCATTTCAGATATTCTAATCACAGACTACTCATCCGTGTTCTTTGATTACTCAAATTTAAGAAGACCAATTCTTTATTACGCTTACGATTTAGAAAAATACAGAGACCAATTACGCGGATTCTATCTGGACTACGCAACCCAACTGCCTGGTCCAATCGTCAAAACTACTGACGAAATGATTCATGCAGTACAGCATATAAACGATGTTGAGGAACAGTATAAAGAAAAATACGATGAATTCTATGATAAAATCTGCAGCTGGGAAACAGGCCATGCAACAGAGAATATCGTGCAAGAAGTATTCGGCAGACAACCAATGCAAGGAACAGAGGAAGTTTTTAGGGAAATTAGTGCTACGAAATGATATAATTTACGTGAGAAAAAATCGGAAGTAAGGTAAATGACTTACAAGTAGAAGAAAAAACGATATGTTCGTTCTATTAACTGGAAAGAACAGGCCGTTTAAACTGGAAATATAAAGTTAATTGTCTATACATTTTGGAAAAAAGAGAGGGAAAATATTTTGAGCGAATCTAGTATATTAGTTACGGGAGCGGCAGGATTCATCGGTTCTCATACATGTGTTGAACTTTTAGAAGCGGGTTACAACATCGTAGCATACGATAACTTACAAAATAGTAGTGCCACTTCACTTGAAAGAGTAAAAGAAATCACTGGCAAAACATTTCCTTTTATCGAAGGAGATATAAGAGATGGCGAAATGCTCGATCAAGTTTTTGAACAATATAAAATTGATGGTGTCATCCATTTTGCAGGATTAAAAGCAGTAGGCGAATCAGTCGAAAACCCACTGATGTATTATGAAAACAATGTTCAAGGATCCATTGTGCTATTCCAAGCGATGAAAAGACATAACGTGAAGAAAATTGTATTCAGCTCATCAGCAACCGTTTATGGTATCCCAAAAACAGTTCCAATCAATGAAACATTCCCATTAAGCGCCATCAATCCATATGGCCAAACAAAACTAATGGTAGAAAATATACTACAAGATGTTGCGCATGCTGACTCACAATGGAGAGTGGCGTTATTACGCTATTTCAATCCAATTGGCGCGCACGAAAGCGGTAAAATTGGCGAAAATCCATCCGGCATTCCAAATAACTTAATGCCGTACATTACACAAGTAGCCGTTGGAAAACGCGAAAAGCTCTCTGTCTTTGGCGACGATTACGATACACCAGACGGCACTGGCGTACGTGACTATATCCATGTAGTTGACCTAGCAAAAGGACACCTAAGCGCACTAGAATATCTATCCGATCATTCAGGCGTTGAAACCTTCAACCTAGGCACAGGCAATGGCTATAGCGTACTGGATCTTGTTAAAGCATTCGAAAAAGTCTCAGGCAAAAAAATTCCATATCAAATCACAGACCGCCGCGAAGGAGATGCAGCAACTTGCTACGCCGACACAACCAAAGCAGAACAAATCCTGCACTGGAAAGCAAAATTTGGCGTCGAAAGAATGTGCGAAGATTCATGGCGCTGGCAGTCAAATAATCCGAATGGGTTTGAATAAAACATTTGAGAGAGTCACAAAAACAGCTTTTGTTTTTGTGGCTTTTTTTGTGGACTTTTTATGGGGATATGGAGCTGTGGTGTGGGGGAACAATCAGACGATGGGTGGCGGGACTTAAATTGTTTGGATTCCAGTGAAATTTAGAAAATAGCGAATTAGAGTAGGAAAAGAGCGAGTAGACCAATAGAAAGAGCGAATAGAATCGGTAAATGAGCGAATTGAACGGCGAAAAGAGCGAATAGAATTAATGGAGGAATGAAAGGATTCTAGCTAGAAGGGGAGTGGGAGGAAGACTTAAACTGTTGGGATTTCAGTGAAATTTAGAAAATAGCGAATTAGAGTAGGAAAAGAGCGAGTAGGCCAATAGAAAGAGCGAATAGAATCGGTAAATGAGCGAATAGAGCGGAGAAAAGAGCGAATAGAAAATGAAAGAACTGTCGGAGCGACAAGATTACTCCTACTCAAGAGGAAAACCCAAAATGCTCAAACCCATTATTCGCGGCACCAAATCCAAGTACAATCTGAAAAGTTGCCGCGGATGATGAGAGTAATTGGCTCAGCATCGTTGAAACCTCTAAGAGAATGGAGGGATGGGACTTAAATCGTTGGGATTCCAGTGAAATTTAGAAAATAGCGAATTGGAGTGGGAAAAGAGCGAGTAGACCAATAGAAAGAGCGAGTAGAATTGGTAAATTAGCGAATAGAACGGAGAAAAGAGCGAATAAAAAATAAAAGAACCGTCTGAGTGACAAGATCCCTCCAACCCAAGAGGAAAACCCAAAATGCTCAAACCCATTATTCGCGGCACTCAATCCAAGTACGAACTGAAAGTTGCCGCGGATGATGAGAGTAATTGGATTTGCTCCGCCGAATCCTCTAAAAGGGTGGAGAAGGACTTAAATTGTTGGGATTCCAGTGGAATTTAGAAAATAGCGAATTGGAGTGGGAAAAGAGAGAGTAGACCAATAGAAAGAGCGAATAGAATTGGTAAATGAGCGAATAGATTAACCAAAAGAGCGAATAGTCCCAACCTATGAGTACGTAGAAAAAATCCCTAATCTCTCAATAAATAAAAAAGTCTAAAATCATGCAAAATAAATTTTTGCATACCAAAAATAACTAATTTCACAATTTCATAGCCATTTTGGTAGTCAAAACTCAATTTCACCATCAAAAATGCTATAAAAGTTTGCTTCGCCATTTTGCTAAAAAAAGTAAAACCCGTTATGCTTTGATTAAAAACGGAATGGGAGAAGATACTGTGATTGTCAAAGCATATTCTGATACGCATTATTTACAAGCTATTAAAAATTTGAGCTATCGCCTTTCTTCAACAAACCCGAAAAGGCAGGAGCTGGAGTTCGAATATAATCGCATTAAAGCTGGGGATACTGGTGAGAAATTTGTCATGGAGAAACTGGCACAACTTCAGCTACCCTATGACTTCTATCTATTCCATAACTTATTTTTAAATTTAGGATCAAAAATGCAGATTGATATTCTTTTTCTAACAAAATATTATGCAATCATTTTTGAGATAAAAAATATAAAAGGCAAGATAGAATTTACAAAAAATCCTGATCAGCTTATGCGAACGTTACCAAATGGTGATATAGATGGCTTTGACAGTCCGGAACTTCAATTGAAGGAATATATCTATGAATTAAAAAGCTTTTTCTTGAAACAGGGTATGAATATCCCGGTGTCCGGTGCTATTATATTTCCTTTTTCATCAAGCTTTATTATGCGGCCGCCAACGGACACAAAGGTATTGCGGAAAAATGGAATTAAAGCATTTATTCGAGAAATGGAAACAAACAAAGTATTTCTAAATAATAATCAAATTGAATTTCTGAAAAAGCGTTTTCTCAGAAATCATTTAGAATATAATCCCTACCCATTAATGAATCGATATAATATTTCGAAAGAAAGTATTATAAAAGGTGTTTTGTGCCCAAAATGTGGAGTTTATGGGATGCAACGCTCTGCATATTATTGGTACTGCAAAAGTTGCCAACATAAAAGCAAAAATGCCCATGAAAATGCGATTAAAGATTATTTAACAATAATAAGTGATTCAGTTACGAATAAAGAATGTAGAGACTTTTTGAACGTTCAAGATATTGATCAAATGACTAAAATGTTAAGAAAGATGAACCTCAAAAAGGTTGGCAAATTTAGATACACAAAGTATATGTTAAATTGAAGTTGACCTTTATAAGTTGAAATTTCATATTAGGAAAAGACTTTAATTGCTTAGAAAGCCAATGCAATTTAGAAAATAGCGAATAGACAGGTGAAAAGAGCGAGTAGTCCCTTGAAAAGAGCGAGTAGAACATCGAAAAGAGCGAGTAGGCTCCAGAAAAGAGCGAGTAGAGCATCCACAAAAGAGCGAGTAGAGTATCCAAAAGAGCGAATAGCCACCCGAAAAGAGCGAGTAGAACATCAGAAAGAGCGAGTAGCCCATCGAAAAGAACGAATAGAACATCAAAAAGAGCGAATTACCTCAAGAAAATACCGAATGAAACCCCAAAAAATACTCAACCCCATCATCCGCGTCAACCAATCCAATAACAAACCGGAAAATCGCCGCGAACAATAAGAGCAATCAGATCTCTACCCTCGAATCCACCCCAAGCAAAAAAGCCACCCTGATAATGTCAGGGTGGCTCAATTTATATACTATCCACGAATCTCGCGATAGAAGTTTTCAATGGCGTTTTTATTATATTCTAGGTAGTCAAATTCTTTAAATGTCAATTCAGGTTCTTCGTAGATTTTCTTCATGGCACGATAGATGCTTTCGACTTCCGTATCTTCTGTTAGTAAGCCGTAGTCGCCATCGTCTAATGCTGCACGATTGGCCACGATGTTGGTTGCTACGATTTTCATTTTCAATGTGAGTGCTTCTAGTAGTACCATTGGTTGTCCTTCGTATTTTGATGAAAGGACGAAGACGTCGCATTGTTTCATGAATCCGAATGGGTTGTCTAATTGACCTGTTAAGAAGACGGAATCTGTTAGTTTTAGCTTTTTGGCTAATGAATCTAGTGACTTTCTTAGTTGACCGTCACCTAGTAAATACAACTTTGTATTTGGGTATTCTTCGTGAATTTTCGCGAAGGCTTTGATTAGCTTGTCTTGTGCCTTTTCCGGTGATAGGCGACCCATTGTGACGAATTTAAAGGAATCATCATCGTCTAATTTAATAATGTTGTTGCGAATATCAATCCAGCAGTTATAAGGTGTGACAGCACTTTTATTTACCCAGCCGATTTTTTTGTCGCCGTCATAAAGCAATGCAGAGTAACCATGACCTGTACGCATTTCCTTTTTCACGGTTAATGGTTTTGAATAGTATTCATCAGGTAGTATAAAATCAGCATCCTCTTGTGGAGTAGGGAGATCTTTGAATACTTCAACAGAATCTGCTCTCACAATTGCTGGATAAGTGATTTCTTTATCGTCAATGAATACAGAATAATCGTTTGGAACTAAACGGAGACTCTTACCATCCATCCAGCCTTCTAGATATTTACCTTTCTTTAAAAAGTAATAAGTGTGCTCCTTAAATACTTGTTTTTTATGAACGAAAACAAGTTCACCACGTAAATCCATTTTATGTTTGACAGGTTTGCTGTCTGGACGATTTGGTGGCGTTGTATAAAGTTTATAATCTTCATTTTCTAAAACATAGCCATATTGTTTGACTGGTTCCTCTGCTTTGGCAAGGCGACTCGCTTTATCAATCAATTCTTGGTGCTTGCTGTAGCTTGCTTTTACATAAGTATTTGCAACGGCACGTGAAAGTGGATTGCTATTTGCCATCGCTCCGATTTTCTCTAAAACAGTCACGGCATGATAGTTAATCCAGCCAAGTTCATTATGATCAATGGAAATGAGATAGTACGTATCAAACTGCGTAACGGCCTTTTTCGAAATATGAACGATCATATCTTTGAAAAATGTTACATCTGATTTTTTATGTGCATCTGGTTCACCAAAAGGTAAGTTCCACACATAATATTTTGGTGTGACGTTTGTCAGTTTTCCAAACATATTGACATCTTCATAGATAATTTCTGCATCTTGAACTTCTTCCACTTCTTTTTGAAGTAGCTGTGATTCCTTGCACCATCCAACATAAATATCATTAATTGAGATTTTGCAATATTCTTCGTTGTGCCAATGGTATTTTGCGAAAATATGCATTTCATCATCTGCTTGAACAACATGTTGCATTGTAGGATGATCCTGTACAATTTCATCTAGAGTTCGATAAATCAAAACGGTATTAGTAGAGACTTGCCATGTACCCATTTCATTTACGAGCTCAATATGATTGCTGTCTTGGTGATTGCCAATCTCGTTTTTCGGTGGGTTTAAGATACGATCTGGATCGATTGTATTGACGCAATAGCCAAATTGGTCGGCTGTTGTGAATCTTGTAAGTTTGGATATATTTAATTCCATCGTCGCTTTTGAAACGGCTAATAATTTATCATATTGATAATAAACAGAGAACATCGTCAGTAAATTTTGAAAGTGTGGTTTCACGCCATTTACTTTACGATTTCGATCGGCTGCCATATCACTGTGTAAGAAACAAATTTTCCGTCTACTATTAGAAGCAAGTACTAGTTTTGACCAGTAGAAGCTATAACCACTAAAGTCAATGGCATAGTCAAAATGTACGCCACCAGTTAGTCGGCGAATTTCACGTTCATAAGCTTTCTTAGGATAATGCGGTTTTAATTTTGGCGTTAAACCATGTGAACGGATGAGACGATCAAGAATTGCCTCTTGGAATGTATAAACCGGCACACCTGGTTTGAAAATGAAACGCACTTTTGGGTGAATCCGGTTTTGATTGTGCAATACTTCTGCTTTCTTTGAAGAAGAGACAAAAGCAGTCACATCGTAGCGGTCATAATCAATATTTTGCGTTAAGTTGATAAAGCTGTTTGTAATCCCATTATTAATCAGACCACCAGGATAGATGAAAATCTTCTCTTTTTTATTCTCAAATTTTACGATTTTCAAATCATCGACTTTTTCATTCTTAAATACTAATTGAAACAAACGCTCCGTAACTTTCCCGTCATCATAATTGACAAAGCGGTTTTTAGCTGCTCGATAAACATCTCGGTACTCATTTTTCACGTCATCAATATGAAGAATGGCATTTCCTACTTGTTCAATTTGTTCGTAAATAGGGCCAGGAAGTTCTTGATCTTCTAAGTACATACCGCGATTTTGGGAATATAAATCCTTATCCCATGCATAGAACAAGATAGGTTTGTCCGTTACTAAATAATCAAAAAATACACTTGAATAGTCCGTGATGAGTACATCCACGACACTTAGTAATTCGTTCATATCCATCTGATCAGAAATAAGACGTATACGTGCTTCTGGATAATTCGTTGCAACGCTATATAAAAATGGATGGACCTTCATCAAAACGTGATAGTCTGGTCCGATTTGCTCTGCTAATTTGTCCATTTCTGCAATGATTTGCTTCATATTATCATCTGCATTATTTGTATCTGTCCCTTTCCAAGTAGGGGAATACAAAACAATTTTCTCATCTGAAGAAACGTTCAAGCCTTGTTGATTTAGCTGTTTAATGACATCTTCGCGCTTTGAATTAAAGGTCAAATCATTACGCGGGTAACCCATTTCTAAAATAGACCCTTCGTAAATGCCGTCTAGTCGGAAAGCGTTCGCAAAAAGCTCCGTAGAATGTGCATTTGGACTAATAATATAATCAGCATTCAAATAGTTACGGACTACATTTTGACTACCTGAAGGATTTCCAGGAATATCATAGCCCATATACTTTAAAGGAGTGCCATGCCATGTATTAATGTAGATTTGTTCAGGACGTGGAACAAAAAATGATTGGAAAGTAGAGTTATTAAGCAGATACTTTGCTTGTGCAAGCCACTTTAAATAATCATCACTATTACGTTCAACAAAATGCACATTTGACATTTCACGATAAGGGGCAATCACCTTTTCTAATTCTTCAGAAGGCTGAATAGACCAAATATGTTGATATGTTTTATTGGTATCATGCTCTAATATATATTTAAATACGGCAAAGGGTGAGTCTGTCATACTTTGGCCGTCTCTAACTTCATATAAAATAGAGTGATCTATAATAGGTAACGTATCATAAAATTTTGCGTATAATTGATTTCTTCGATGAGCTTCGTTATGCTTACGGTCGTCTAAGACGTCTTTAAAGTTGTCATATAATTCATTTACGATCATCGAAAATCACCTCATTTATTTAAAAAATATTCCTATAGTATAGTAGCACTTTTTTATGGCAGTAAAAATATAATTAATGATAGTTTAATGAAAAAGTTACCAAATTTAAATTTAACGTCACAAAATCCGATTACTTATATTCCTTCAAATTGTCAAGAAATATACATCAATGTGCTGTTATACTAACGATTTCTAGTTTGAAGCACATCAGCAACTATGATATGATAATCTGCAGTTAATTTTTTAATATAAGATTGCGTACATAATGGTATTGAATTTTAAAAGCAAGTAAATTGAATGAGTATTTGATAGTAGCATATCCTAAATGAAATACCCGATGAACCAAATCCTACACAAAAAGTTCAAGATTATTGGATAAGAAGTCAATTTTCTTAAAACAGCAAGAAAGAGTGAGAAATGAATGGCAAATAAAACGTTTAAAAAATTTTTCGGTAAAGCTTTCCGATTTATCGGCCGTAAAGCGCCACGCATTAAGAACCTTGTCGTATTCGAAAGCTTTCATGGCAAACGATACAGCGATAACCCACGAGCGATTTATGAATATATGAAGGAACACAATCCGGAATATAAACTACTTTGGAGTGTGGATAAAGGCAGTATTCCATTGTTCGAAGAAATGGGCGTACCGTATATGAAACGCTTCACACTTAGATGGTTACTAACATTCCCACGGGCAAAATATTGGATCAACAACGTGCGCTACCCAAAATGGATGACAAGACCAAAAGACACAGTCTATGTCCAAACTTGGCACGGTACACCTCTAAAAAAACTAGGAACAGACATTGAAGAAGTTCATATGCCTGGCACGAAAACAAAGAAATATCGCAAAAACATCATTTCCGAATCAAAAAACTGGAGCTATTTAGTAGCACCAAACCCATATACACATGAAATTTTAGGGCGTGCATTCCACTTCAATGGACCAATGATTGACTCTGGTTACCCACGAAATGATGCATTACAAAACGAAGATCCAGCGAAAATAGCGAAAATCCGCAAATCACTGAACATCCCTGATGATAAGAAAATCGTCCTTTACGCACCAACATGGCGTGATGACCAGTTCTTCAAAAAAGGAAAATACAAATTCGAATTCCAATTTGATATTCAAAAACTAAAAGAACAATACGGTGACGACTTCGTATTACTAGCACGTATGCATTATCTAGTATCCGAAAACTTCGATTTCAGTCAATACGGTGACTTCATCAAAGACGTTTCAAACTATTACGATATCGCAGACTTGTATTTAATCAGTGACTTACTGATTACCGACTATTCATCTGTATTCTTTGACTATGCCATCTTAAATCGCCCAATCATCTTCTACATGTACGACTTAGAAGACTACCGCGATCGCCTACGTGGCTTCTACATCGACATCGAATCAGACGCACCAGGCAAAATCGTCCAAAACGAAGAAGACCTCTTCTCAGAAATTGGACGTGCTCTAAAAGAAGGCCACTATTCACAAGAACAATTCAATCGTTTCAACGAAAGATTCTGTGTATGGGAAGACGGCAAAGCCGCAGAACGCGTAGTGAAAGAAGTATTTGGAAAGTAGTAGGGATATGAACCAACGGAAATTTCGTTGGTTCTTTTTTTGTGGGAGAAGATTTTAAGTAATATCCACGCAAATGACAATTTAAGTCACAAACAGTACCTCACAAAAAAACATTCAAGTCAAAAATCCCTAAAAATACTCAAGTACCGTAATCTTTCTACAAGAAAAATAAATAATCTCACTCAATACTTTTATATTACGCAAATAAAGGGTATTAATAATAGATAAATAAATCGTAGTGTTTTTGGCGAAATAGCTCTTACAATATGGCCATTGCGCTATCGGAATAACTGGAATATGTTATACTATGTGAAGTGTTTTTCTAGGGATATCAAGGAATGTTATAGGAATTTCATTTGAAATGGCATAGTGATTTATTTAAATAGAGGAAACTAAAGAAAAGGCAACTTTCAAGAGTGAAATTCGTCGCTCTTTGAAGTAGCTAAAAGCTATTGAAATCGTTATAACATGATATAATTTCTAGAAATTCAAACTTACTAAATTCACTACATGAAATTGAGGAAATTTGAAATGAGAGCATTTATAAACATTATAAAAGAACAAGTGAATTCTTTTTATTTGATTATGCGCTTAGCAAAGTTCCAGTTGCGTATTGACAATCAGAATAACTATTTGGGATTTGCGTGGGAGATTCTCAATCCGGCAATTCAAATGGCGATGTACTGGTTTGTCTTTGGCTTTGCGATGGACCGCGGTATGATGAAAGGCGAAAATGGTAATGAGGTTCCGTACGTTTACTGGATGCTAGCAGGGATTTCGATGTGGTTCTTTATCCAAAAGGCGATACTAAATGGATCAAAATCGATTTACCAAAAATATTCAATGGTAGCCAAGATGAACTTTCCACTTTCCGTGTTACCAAGTTATATTATCATGGGAAGATTTTATGGACATGTTGCGTTAGTTGGCATCATTATGGTTGTCTTTTGGATTAGTGGATTTTATCCAAGTATCTATTATATACAGCTGATTTATTTCCTAGCGATGAGTTATATATTAGCATTTGCCATCACATTAGTGACATCTACATTAACTGTCGTTGTGCGAGATATTCAAATGTTAATCCAATCATTATTACAAGCCATGTTCTTCCTATCTCCAATTTTGTGGGATCGTTCAAAGAATATGCCGGATTGGATTCATAACATTTTGATGTTGAATCCATTCTACTATTTAGCAAACGGCTATCGTTCATCCTTGTTATTTAATGACTGGTATATCGTAACGCATTGGGAACTAACTTTGTATAACTGGGGACTGATTTTAGTGTTATTACTAATTGGTTCAGCAGCGCATTATAAATTCAGAAACCGCTTCTCTGACTTTATCTAAAAAACGTATGGAGGACAGTATTATGGCGGAATCAGTAATTATCAAAAACGTAACAAAAACCTATCGTATGTATAAAACAAAGGGTGAGCAGCTAGGGGATTTAGTTTTCCCTGGTAAAAAGGGCAGTGACTTCAATGCTATCGAGAACATTTCCTTCGCAGTAGAAGAAGGGGATGTTGTCGGTCTTGTCGGCATCAACGGCTCTGGTAAATCAACCCTTTCTAATATAATCGGTGGCATTATTCCTCCAACGTCAGGCGAGATTATCGTCAATGGGGAAGTCAATGTCATCGCGATCAATGCAGGATTAAACAACCAACTAACAGGTATAGAAAATATTGAATTCAAATGCCTACTCATGGGCTATAGTAAAGAAAAAATCGCCAAAGTGATGCCTAAAATTATCGAATTCTCAGAGCTCGGCGATTTCATCTACCAACCCGTGAAAAAATACTCAAGTGGTATGAAATCAAAACTTGGCTTTGCTATCAGCGTTACAGCTGACCCTGATATTCTAATCATCGACGAAGCCCTTTCTGTAGGGGACCAAACCTTTGCGGACAAGTCACTTGCTAAGATGAATGAATACAAAAAACGTGGCAAAACCATCTTCTTCGTCAGCCATAACCTTTCCCAAGTAAGAAGCTTCTGTACGAAAATTGCGTGGATTGAAGGTGGCCATCTAAGAGAATTCGGCCCAACAAACGTAGTCATGAAAAACTACTCAGCCTTCATCAAAAAATACCACAGCCTACCAGCAGAAGAGCAAAAAGCCTTCCGGGACAAGCTTGCAGACAGACGAAAACAAGGCTAGAAGTAAGGACAACCACACCAATCACGGATTAGACGAATAATCCGTGATCTTTACATAGTGCAAAAGGATGTGACAATCTGTTGAAAAGAACGATATTTATGACAGCATGGGATATGGATGTTGAAAAAGGCGGCGTCAACAAAGTAATGCTTCGCCGTTCAGCTTTATTCTCTAACCAAGACTATCGCTCAATCCTGTTAACCATGGACTTTAAAATGAATTACCCTGAAATTGCATCAGAACTACGTGCAACAGGACAACTTGGCCAAGACGTTGAAATCATGAATGTTTATGATTATTATCGCGAAAAATTTGCCTCAAAAGATGTCTCAAGCAAACAAGTAGAGATGTATAAACAAAATATAAAAAAATTCGAAGGGGACTACTGGGTTCAAGATGGCGACTATTTCGCGCGCTATTTCATGAACGGTTCCTATATCAAATATAAACAATGGGACGATGACGGCATCTTAAAATTCATCGATTACTTCGACGAAAATCGTGTCCGCACTCGTCGTGAAGAGTTCCACCCAGAAGGCTATAAAATTCGCGAAACATTGTACCATCCAGCCAACAATAAAAAGAATCAGGAACGCTATTTCACACCGGATGGCTTCTGTTTCTTAACAATGTGGTTCAACTATCAAACGGGTAGTCAACAACGCATCTACTTATTCGACCCTTCTCACAAAAAAGTATTGGACTTTGCCAACCGCGCAGAATTCCATACTTACTGGTTAGAAGAACTATGCCGAACAGAAGTAGCGAAACCAGTAATCATTGTAGACGGAGCAGCAACGGCAGAACGTGTGATCAATGTGGACGATGATTTAGCATATAAAATCTTCATGATCCATGCAAACCATTTCCAAGAACCATATACACTTGGCAGCCCATATCTAGAAGCAGTCCAACCGATTTTGGACATTATTCCAAAAGGCTACCCAGTAGTGGTATTAACAGAGTTGCAACAACTCGACTTGCATAAAGAAATCGGCAACCGTGGCAATATCCACGTTATCCCGAACTACGTAGAACTACCAGTAGTAAAGGCTGAGAAAGATCCAATGCTTGTCACTTTAGTAGCTCGACTAGCTAAAGAAAAACGCATTGACCAAGCAATCGAAGCTTTCATTGAAGTAGCTCGCGATGTACCGGGAGCGAAACTTGAAATCTACGGTATCGGCGACGAAGAAGCGGAATTGAAAAAGCTAATCAAAAAGCTAAAAATCAATCATAGCGTGAAGCTAATGGGCTACACCAACCGAATCGACGAAGTATTCGCCAAATCAACTGTCTCATTAATAACATCCAAAGCAGAAGGATTTAGCTTCGTCATGCTCGAATCATTCGCCAACCACACACCAGTAGTCAGCTACAATATCAACTACGGTCCAGCCCAAGTCATCAAAGATGGCGAAAACGGCTACCTAGCACCAGATGGCGATATCGAAGCACTAGCAGACCGTATTAAAAAGGTACTAGAAAACCCAGACGAAGCTGAACGCATGGGGAACAATGCATATAATTTAATAGAAGAAACATATACTCCAGAAATTTACTACAGCAAATGGAAAGACTTAATCGAGCAAACGATTGCTGAAGATATGGAAAAACCTTTGTTGTAATAGGGGAATAGCGAAAAAACAGCCGGATGGCTGTTTTTTTGTTTGCCTTTTTAACACTTAACCCCCCTCCCCTCGACATTTCCCGATATAATTTCCCATACTTCTGTTTAAACTCCTTCCAGTTTCGGTTACAATAACCATATATGCAACATACCAACCAACGAAAGGAGAGCAAGATGAATAGGTCTTTCAAAGCAATCGGATTCATTCTTACCATTTTTCTAGCTGCCATTTTCTTCTCGCAGGGACAAGCTTCAGCAGAAGAAAAGAAAGCTTTCATCAAAACTACGGTTAACGAGATTACTCATATTCAATCAAAAACCGACAAGATTTACCGAAGTCCTGATAAAAAAGACGACTTTATACTTGCCGGAACTACCTACACAGGCAGAGCGTATTATGCCAAGAGCAAAACGAAAATTGGCAAAACTACCTACTATCAACTTTTCCAAGGTTCAAAGGAAATCGGTTGGGTAGTACTAGGAGATTTAAAACACAACACTCGTTCATTGATTAACACAACGAAATCCACTGTATACATAGCGGGTTCAGGAGAAGCATACAACATGCCATGGGGCGGAACGAAAAACAAAATTTATACACTAAGTGACTACCGTGCAAAATCATTCAAAGTCACACGTACCGAGAAAATCGGAAAAGCCATTTGGCATCAAGGCACGCTAAACGGCAAAACCGTTTGGATCTCAGCTGCCTATGTGGAAACGAACCCATACATTGCACTCAACTTAAGAAAAAGTTCCAACATAACAGCAAAAGAAATGCAAGAGTTCTTAATAAAAAATGGAAAATCGAAAACAAACATCCTATATAAACTAGCACCAACGTTTATAACCATCCAAAAAGAAGCGGGCATCAATGCACAATTTATGTTCGCACATGCCATTCTTGAAACAGGGTGGGGTGGTTCAACAATTTCCCAATATAAAAACAACTATTTCGGCTACCAAGCGTATGATTCATGCGCGCTTACTTGTGCGAAATACTTCCCAACAGGAAAAGATGGCTTAAACGCCTATGCGTACAAAATTTATCATGACTACTTAACAAAAACTGGCCCATATTACAACGGCCCAACATTGCTAGGCATGAATGTTAGATACGCATCAGATAAAGCCTGGAGTGAAAAAATTGCCAACCTAATGGCTCTAATGAAACCTTACAGCAGCTCGTATTACAGCAAAGCAGTAGCAAGCACAAAGGTTTTCTCACAGCCAAAAGAATATAATAACGTCATTCCAGAAACGAATAAACAACCAGCACAATTCATGAAAATGCCATCAAGCATTACAGCAACAGTCGACGTAACAGCAGGTGCAACTGTGTACAGTATGCCGTACGTCTACGCAAGCCCATATGGCACATACAAAAAAGGTAAGAGCATCACGCTTAAGGCATATCACACAGATGTCCGCGACTTTAAAAACGATAGCGGCAAAACCGTCCGGTGGTATCGCATCAGCTACAGCGGCAAACAAGGATGGGTACGAAGCGACCAAATCGCCGTCTCAAACCTAGGCTTCACAACAAGTGACAGTGCCAACCTAAGAGCAGGTGCAGATACAAAATACACAAAAGTAGCATCCGTTAACAAGAACACACCTGTTAAATTTGTGAAAACTGGTAGCAAATACGTAACTAAAAAGGACAAGAACAAAACGCTTTGGTATCAAATTTATAAACCGGGTACTACTCAAAAAGTTTGGGTTAGTAGTTCTTTGATACAGATGTATAACTAATGGAAACGAGATCACTTTGTGGTCTCGTTTTTATGTTGGGGAAAATTTGAGTTGTTGCTGAATCAGGGGTTGAAGAGGACTTAAAATGTTAAGAACACCATTACAATTTAGAAAATGGAGAATAGAGTGGTGAAATGGGCGAGTTGACCATCTAAAAGAGCGAATTGGGCAATGAAATTAGCGAATAGATAGGCCAAAAGAGCGAATAGAACCTCCCAAATAACAATTCCTCAGCCATATAAAACCCAAGAAGATGCTCAAACCCATCGTCCGCGGCCCAAAAATCATAAAATCTACAATGGAATGCCGCGAACAATCAGAGCAATCAGGAGCCTCTTCGAATACTCTGGATGGAAGACTTTAATTGTTTCAGAATCAGGGGGCAAGAAGACTTAAAATGTTGAGAACACCATTATAATTTAGAAAGTAGCGAATAGAGTGGTGAAAAGAGCGAATAGACTAGCCGAAAGAGCGAATTGGCCAATGAAATTAGCGAATAGATCGACTAAAAGAGCGAATAGAACCTCTCCAATATCAAAACCTCAGCCGTATAAAACCCAAGAAGATGCTCAAACCCATCGTCCGCGGCTCAAAAATCATAAAATCCACAAATAGATGCCGCGAATAATAAGAGCAATAAGGATCCTCTTCGAATCCACTGGGGGAAGAGGACTTAAAATATTAAGAACACCATTACAATTTAGAAAATAGCGAATAGGATGGTGAAAAGAGCGAGTAGACAGGCTAAATGAGCGAATTGGCCAGTGAAAAGAGCGAATAGATCGACTAAAAGAGCGAATAGAATTTCTACAAATCAATTTCACAATCAAAATAAAAGTATATAAAACGTATGGGAAGTAGACAAAAGGAGATTTATTATGACCAGATTAGAAGGCGAGGGGTTCTATTTAATCTAATAAGCTCACAAGACTTACACCACATATGATTTGTAATACTTGTGTTCCAAAATGACATACACAATGCATCGTGTGAATGTCATTTTGGTAACCAGATTCAATTTTCCTTATGCGTTATACAATTAATTATTCTGGGCAGATGTATTGTTAGTTAAGTTTTTAGCAGGGTTTTTCGTGGATTTAACGTTTAGAATATAATATAGTACTACAAAAGTAAGAACAGCAAGAATGAAAATAGCAATCATAAAACTATTAGAGATAATATCCCATTCGCCGATTAATAATAGAATTGCAGGAATTGTACATGTAATCCACGATTGGATAAGAGCTACCCATCCAGTATAAATTGCAATATTTGCGCCCCTCGCTAATAATAAATAGAACAGCAACCAAAGGAATGACCACATAAGCCAAATAAGACCAAATTTTAAATCTGAAAAATAACTAATATTTATAAAAGCATAAATAAAAGCTAATATAGAGACCCAAAGGGAATAATAGCCCACACCATTAGAAGGAAAATCTGCTAAATTACTTATTCCTACATATAAATAAGTAAAGCCAAATAAAAATAAACCTGCTGCAGATAAAATAGTAGCAGAATCACCATTAGCTGTAATGATTAAATAAATAGGAGTGAATATTTGTAAACAGCCAATAAAAATATTAAACACTCCTGCACTTTTGCCATCAATTTTTCCTAGGATCATTAATCCATTTATAAATAAAATGCATCCGACATATAAAAGTCCAACATTAGACATTCAGTGTCCTCCCTCTATAAAATCTATAATAATTAATCGTTCTTTGAAAAGGTTAATTTGTTATTAGTTGTGCTGATCAAAATATCAAATTCTTTATCAGTGTATGTTAGCTCAGTTAAATACTTAGCTAACGGTACTTCAAGTAATTGGCGCAATTGTCTTTTCATAGCACGTGCTCCGTATTGACGGTTAAAGCCTTTATTTAAAATATAACGCTTTGCTTGATCGTCCAAGATTATCTTACAATTATGATTTTTAATCCTTTTATTTAAATCCGCTATCATTTTATTGAGAATAGAATCGAAGGTTTCATTTTCGAGCCAATTAAAAATTAAAATGTCGTCAATTCGATTAATAAACTCAGGAGCAAATTCTTTTTCCAATTCAGTATAAATAATCCTTTTCAAAATATCTTTATTGCTTTTCCCAAAATTTTTAGGTAACAATAACTGTAAAAAGCGACGGCATTTAGCTGTCCAAGAATTGTCAGTCCAACGAATAATTTGGCTAGCAGCAATATTACTAGTCATAAAAATCATTGTATTTCTAAAGTTGATAGTTCGTTCTCCATTGGACAAAATCATTTTTCCATTATCTAAAACATTCAATAATGATTGAATAACAGTTTTATCCGCTTTTTCAATTTCATCGAACAATACCATCCCCGGTTTACTAAATGAGCCGTTTATTTTTTCTTCATCAAATAAAGTACTACCTTCTTTACTTCCGATATATCCTGGAGGTGCTCCAGTTATTGCTGCAGCATAATGTTCTTGCGCAAGCGTATTCATATCTATTCTTGAAAAAGCATCCTTATCTTTATAAATTGCATCTGCTAAAACACGTACTGTTTCAGTTTTACCAACACCTGTAGGTCCCAAAAATAAAGCAACATATAATGGCTTATTTTTCTCTGTAATATCTGCTCGGACCACATGCAGCATATTAACTACTTGATCAATGATATCGGTTTGTCCGATAATTTCCTTTTGTAGTGTTTGTTGAATATTGTTAACATCAAATGTAAATCTAGATTTAAATTGAGAATTTGTAGAGTGTTTTACGTCAATTGATATTACTGGGGCTTCTTTACTTTCACTGAATTCATTATTTTTCATGCTCTGAATTCGGTCGCTAACAAATGGCATAGTTTTCCTCCTTTAAAAAGAAGCAAGCAGTCACAACTATTTAGCTATGACTACTTGCTTAGTGTTAAATGCCAGCTTCAAGTTTCTTTTCTTCATAAGGAATCCCCTCAATTGGGCATTCTGCTGTCCCTACAGTTTTGCGAGTAAATTGCTCTACATTTTCACGTGCCTGCTCGGCATCCATAACCCATGTACGATAGAAATCAAACGGACAATCTGCTACCCCTTTATCGCCATCACCAGATTTAATTGTACCTGTATAGCCGCGATGTAAAAGTTTAAATAAATGATTTTGTGATTGCCAGTTAGCACGGGCATCTCGAATTTGAGAGACCGATAATTCTGCGTACTGAACCCCATTTTCTTCAGTTCCACATTCACCTAATGTTCCGCCATCGAAACCAACGATACTAGAGTGGCCGAAGTAAGAATATACGCCATCAAAACCTGTTGCATTTGCTACTGCAACATAAGATGTGTTCATCCAAGCCATTGTTTTTGCAACCATGATTTGTTGCTCTTTAGCCGGATACATATATCCTTGGCAACGAACAATTAACTCTGCACCCTTCATAGCACAGTCACGCCAAATTTCTGGGTAGTTTCCATCATCACAAACGATTAAACTAATTTTCATACCTTTAGGGCCTTCTACTACATGTGTTGAATCACCAGGGTACCATGGTTCAATTGGATTCCATGGTAAAATTTTTCTATATTTTTGAACGATTTCACCGTGGTTGTTGATAAGAATTAATGTATTATAAGGTGTTTTATTTGGATGATCTTCATGTTGTTCACCAGTAATTGAAAATACGCCCCATACATTCGCTTTTCTACATGCGGCAGAAAAAATTTCAGTTTCTGGACCAGGGATTGTAGAAGCTGTTGCATACATTTCTTCTTCGTCATACATAATCCCTTGAGTACTATACTCAGGGAAAACAATTAAATCCATCCCTGGTAGACCAGTTTTGATGCCTTGAATCATTTCACTAATATTATGACAGTTTTCAAGTACCTCTTCTTTTGTGTGTAAACGTGGCATTTTATAATTGATTACCGCTACGCCAACTGTATCTTTAGAACTACTGATGTCTCCATGTCTCATAAGAACACTCCTCTTTAATTTTTTTATTAATAATTTTTGTATTTCTTGCTGTTCATATATTTACAAGCAAAAAGCATGCCAAACCCGTCAAGGTTGGTACTATCCATTTTCTAGTGAAAACTAAGAAATTAATTGTCTCATTATGATACAATTAATTTGAAAATTCCAAAAAAACGTTGAATTCTACATATCATGATTAGATGTATCATTTTGATACAATGGTTCACTTTAGGACAAGGGGGAGATAGTAAATGATAAAAATAGGCGGATTATTTTCTTTGACTGGTACAACTTCGATAACAGAAAGAGGTCAGTATCAAGCAGCATTGTTTGCATTACAGGAATACAATCAATCTGTTACTGAAAAAAGTAAACTAGTTGAATTTATAATTTGTGATATTCAATCAGATCCTCAAAAAACTTACAATGCTGTAGAAAAATTGATTGAGAATAACGTTAAAATATTTATTGGAACATATACATCTGCATGTAGAAAAGCATTATTAGAGATTTTAGAGAAGAATGATTGTTATTTAATATATCCTTCTTTATATGAGGGACAAGAATTGCATCCTAATGTTTTTTATGCCGGTGAAGTAACGCATCAGCAAATATATCCTACTCTACGATACATTATGAATAATTTTGGACCGAAGTTACATCTAATAGGAAATGATTATATTTATCCTAAAGCTACAAATAAGGAATTAAAAAGGTACTGGGAATTTTTAGGTGGTCAAATTACTGGAGAAGATTATGTCCCATTCGGTCATGAAAACTTTGAAGGAATATTTAGTAAATCAATTTCGCAACAATCGGACGCTATTTTTTCAACACTAGTAGGCGACAGTCTTATCCATTTTTATAGAATTTTTAAGCGATTAGGTCTATCGGCAACAACGTTACCAATCTTTAGCGCAACTACTAAAGAAAGTGAAATAAAGGAAATCGGGAGCGCTTATGTTGAAGGACACTATAGTTGTGGAGGATACTTTCAATCGATAGATTTTCCTGAAAATCATAGGTTTGTAGCCAAATTTAAACAGTCATTTGAAGAGGATCAAGTTATTTCTTCCGTTATGTTTAATACTTATATAGGAACAAAGCTCATTTTAGAGAAGTTAGCTAAATTAAATAAAGATGAGCCACTTCACTTTAAATTTTATGAAAGTAAATTTTTTTCACCGTCTGGTTTGTTATATATAGAGAAAGGAAGCAATCACTTTGCACGTTCAATAAAAATAGGAAAAGCTCAGAAAGATGGTCAATTTGCAGTTGTTTGGGATTCTAAGGAATTAATATCCGTGAAATATAGTAACGCAGATTCCGGTTATAATTTGTTAGAATGGACTGATATTTTTTCCAATCTAAATTCATCCCCAAAACACCCCATTTTTTTGATTAATCATTGTGATGAAGTGATATATATGAACGGTGTTGCGAAATCGCTATTCCCGTATGAAAAAGAGCAGATTGTATCATTTGAAACAATAAGACGGACCTATATCAATTGTGAATTTAAAATAGAGAGTATGGATAACAGTAATAATTTTAGAAAAGTTACCATTACAAATGAGTTGAATATTCCAAAGGTAGAAAGTGTAATGGAATTCGGTGAAATTTCAACTTTAAACTCAAGTTATAAAGAACAGTTATATCTAGCTGAAGCTGCAGCAAATTCAGATGCTAATGTACTAATTTTAGGTGAAACAGGTACAGGAAAAGACATCCTTGCTAATGAAATTCATAAAAAAAGCAAAAGAAATAAAGGACCACTAATTACAATTAATGCAGCTTCCATACCAAGAGAATTAATTGCAAGTGAATTATTTGGATATGTGGACGGTGCTTTTACAGGAGCATCTAAAAAAGGAAAGATAGGAAAGTTTGAGGCAGCAAATGGGGGAACACTGTTTTTAGATGAAGTTGGGGATATGCCATTAGATTTGCAAGTTTCGTTGTTACGTGTCCTTGAAAACAGGACTGTTACATCCTTAGGGGACAGCAAGGAACGAAAAATAGACGTTCGTATTATTGCAGCTACAAATAAAAATTTGAAGGAAGAGATAGCGTATCAAGGAACATTTAGAGCCGATTTATTTTATCGGTTAAATGTAATTTCAATACAGATGCCGGCACTACGAAACAGGAAAGAGGATATAGCTTTATTAATTAGGGAGTTCATCTCTGGGCTTAGTCATTACTACAGTAGCCAACCGAATGATATTACTGCAGAAGCTTTATCGCATTTAACGGCTTATTCTTGGCCAGGAAATATACGTGAACTTAGAAATGTTATTGAACGTTCCTATTTATTAGCAAAGGATCGCTCAGAATCGGTTATAGATTCGCATCATTTACCACCTGAGTGTAAATCATATGAATTCTCTGTTCAAAATCCTAAATTTAACCTAGAAAGAATAGAGCGTGAAACGATTCAAAAAGCTTTGAATGCATCTAGTACGTTAACCCAAGCTGCAAAGTTATTAGGTATTTCTCGAAGTACTTTATATAGAAAAATAGCATTACATCAATTAGAGATAAATCTTTAATAGTGTAACTTTGTAAGAGGCATAGTAGGAAATCAATCGACTCGTAATATTACATAAATGGTGAAGCAGGTTCTTTATTATGCTGTTCGAGAGGAGATAAGTGCGTATGAATTATCATTTAACTCAGAATTTAGCATTAACACAAAAATTATCGTTAACACCAACAATAAAGCAATCACTGGCTATTTTAGGTATGAACTCTCAGGAAGTTCTACAATTGGTAGAGGAGATGCTAGAGGAAAATCCATTTCTATCACATGAAAATAAATTATTATATCGTTTAATGAAAGAAGATAAAACTATCACTCGTAAATTTTGGGGAAGTTCATCAAAAGATACTTTTTATACAATTGCTACCTCTAGCGGTGGCATGGAGGAGTATTTACGCGACCAACTTTTATTAGAAAAAGAATGTAAAGGGAAGAAACGTCAAGGCTTGCTTTATTTAATACAAAACTTGACTGATCGTGGCTACTTAAAATGTTCTTTAGAGGAAATGCAGGCGAGATTTGAATTGACATCTGATGAGGCTACGAGTGTGTTAAAGGTACTACAAAGCTTTGAACCGGCTGGCATCGGTGCACGGTCCGTATCTGAATGTCTGCAATTACAATTACGCTCTTATTCCTGTATTCCACCTTACACCGAGTCAATTGTTATTCACCATTTAGAGCAAGTAGCAGCAGGAGACTTGAAAGCACTTTGTACAATTTATAATTGTAGTACAGATGAAATTCGTGATGCAATTGACTTTATTAAATCGTTAAACCCATATCCAGTAGATAATTTTTCTAATGAAGAAAGTCATTATATTGTGCCGGATTTAACTGCTCGTTTTTACAATGGAGAAGTTATATTAACCGTCAATGATTCTATTACTTCCGGTTTAATTATTGATGAAATGATGGAAGAGAATTATTTAGATGATGAATCCAAAATGAAGAGAAACGAGGCACTCTTGTTAAAGACCGGTATAGACAAGCGTTCGGCTACTCTATATCGAGTAAGTTTAGCAATTTTAGAAGCACAGCCTACATTTTTAGAACACGGTATCAAAGCACTGGGTTCGTTGAAGTTGGCCGATATTTCAAAAGTTGTAGGACTTCATGAATCTACTGTTTATCGAACGATACGTGGTAAATATATTGATACTCCTCATGGTTTATTCCAAATGAAAGATTTATTTATGAGAGGTTTAAAAAATTCTACAGGATTCGACCAAAGTATTCAATTGATAAAGAATCGTATTAAAGAACTTATTGCGATGGAGGATAGAACTCATCCTTACTCTGATCAAACTCTTTCAAATATCCTTAGACAGGAAAATATAGAGATAGCTCGCCGTACGGTTGCCAAATACCGTCAAAAAATGGGAATAAAAACAGCTAAAGAACGTTTTTTAACTTAAGGGATATCCATTTACTTTATTCAATTTGCTACTCGTTGG
Organism: Rummeliibacillus sp. JY-2-4R; assembly: GCF_053847205.1. Taxonomy (NCBI): domain Bacteria; kingdom Bacillati; phylum Bacillota; class Bacilli; order Caryophanales; family Caryophanaceae; genus Rummeliibacillus; species Rummeliibacillus sp. JY-2-4R. Next base: position 475,557 of record NZ_CM132623.1, read on the forward strand.
TATAGTTACTTATATTTCTTATCGGTGCTCTGATTATAATCACTTTAAGTATCGGTAATAATCCATCTACAATGCTAATAAGTAATGGAGCACTATCAAAAACACGCTTCAATTGACTAAAAGATTTCTATGAAGTTAATTATCTCGGTCCGAATAGACTGCAACGGATATTAAAGGTTCTAAAGGTAATAGTGGGCGAATGATCAACCCTTTCAAAGCAGCCATTAATTTATTTACTAAAGCATCTTTTTCTTATTAAAATCTATTGTTTAATAGTTATGGAGAAAATCAGCTTACACATGGAAGTAGACAATTACAACATGTATATCTAAGTTATTTGAAACAAATAGTATAACTATTAAAGTCAAAAGGAGGTGGCTACAATGGACGCACAACGAGCACAAGAAATTTCTTCTTCGCCAATTATGGCGAATGTAACCTTTAATGGAGAGGGTATTTACATTGAGCATGTGGATCGACATAATGGAACAGCTACAATCCATTTCCTAGATGATCCAAATAATAAAAAAAGCGTATCTGTAACAAGCTTAAGTGAACAATAATTTATCCGTAATTCCCACAATAAACCTCCACCTTCTGAGTGGAGGTTTTACGTTTGATTAACTTTAGTTGGATTCTCCTTCTTCTTTACAATAAAATGACGCTTTCTTTATCTTAAGAAAGGCGACAAAATTTGAAGAAGTTACTCTAATGTTTATCTTTCCCCAGCCTCATCCACTTCGCTTATTTTCAAATTTATCTTTTAATTCAATAAAGTATAATGTATAATAAAACCAAAATTGAATAGAAATAACTAGGGGAGTCCAATAAGTTGGGCTGAGAAAGAAACACGTTGAAGTTTCTTGACTCTTGGGACCTGATCTGGTTCATACCAGCGTGGGGAAGTTAGAAGCATCATTTTAGTTATACTACTTCTGTATACATATTAGCCGGGTCCAGCCATTTATTGGACACCGGCTTTTTTATATACTTCATAAGCTTGTATAAGCTCTCCACTTGTTTTGTTCTATATCTCGTCCTTCTATTCGAAAAAGGAGAGATTAACTATGTCAATGTCAACTTCTTCATCTAGCAAACAAAGTATTTCCATCATGTCTAATTTTCCAGGGAGCAAAAAAGTATATGTAACAGGCTCTAGACCTGACATTAAAGTTCCAATGCGTGAAATTGAGTTAAGCCCGACAACCGGAGCGTTTGGAGAAGAGGAAAATTCTCCAGTACGTGTGTATGATACTAGCGGACCTTATACAGACCCTGATTATTCTGTCGACATTACTAAAGGTCTTCCTGCCATTCGAAGTTCATGGATTCAAGAACGAGGAGATGTTGAGGAATATGATGGTCGTGTAATCAAGCCAGAAGATAATGGTTATAAAGATGAAAACGATCCTCGCACGACTCATAACGTATTTCCAGGATTAAAGCGGAAACCGTTACGTGCTAAAAAAGGGAAAAATGTTACACAACTTCATTATGCAAGAAAAGGAATTATCACGCCTGAAATGGAATTTATCGCAATTAGGGAAAATATGAAACCTGAATTCGTAAGGGATGAAGTTGCAAAAGGTCGAGCAATTATTCCTTCTAATATCAACCACCCAGAATCGGAACCAATGATAATAGGTCGAAACTTTCATGTGAAAATTAATGCGAATATTGGCAATTCTGCTGTTTCATCTTCTATCGAAGAAGAGGTTGAAAAAATGACCTGGGCAACACGCTGGGGGGCTGATAATATTATGGATTTATCAACCGGCAAAAACATCCACACTACACGGGAGTGGATTATCCGTAATTCATCGGTTCCTGTTGGCACTGTCCCAATTTATCAGGCACTCGAAAAAGTAAATGGTGTTGCTGAAGATCTTACCTGGGAGGTTTACCGTGATACCTTAATTGAACAAGCAGAGCAAGGTGTTGATTACTTCACCATTCATGCTGGTGTTCTTTTGCGATATGTCCCGCTAACAGCTAAACGTGTAACAGGTATTGTATCTCGCGGTGGGTCTATCATGGCACAATGGTGTCTATACCATCACAAAGAAAGTTTTTTATACACACACTTTGAAGAAATCTGTGAAATCATGAAATCCTATGATGTTGCATTCTCTTTAGGGGATGGTTTACGTCCTGGGTCTATTGCAGATGCGAATGATGAAGCACAGTTTGCAGAATTAGAGACTCTTGGAGAGCTAACAAAAATTGCTTGGAAGCATGATGTACAGGTGATGATTGAAGGGCCCGGGCACGTGCCGATGCACCTTATTAAAGAAAATATGGATAAACAATTGGAAGTGTGTCAGGAAGCACCATTCTACACACTTGGACCTCTTACGACGGATATCGCTCCTGGTTATGATCACATTACATCTGCGATTGGAGCTGCAATGATTGGTTGGTATGGAACAGCGATGCTTTGTTATGTAACGCCAAAAGAACATTTAGGTTTACCGAATAGAGATGATGTTCGTGTAGGGGTTGTCACATATAAAATTGCTGCACATGCTGCTGATTTGGCAAAAGGACATCCAGGAGCACAAAAAAGAGATGATGCCTTATCAAAAGCTCGTTTTGAATTCCGTTGGAGAGATCAGTTTAATTTATCTTTAGACCCTGAACGTGCAATCGAATATCATGATGAAACATTACCTGCTGAAGGTGCAAAAACAGCACATTTCTGTTCTATGTGTGGACCTAAATTTTGCAGTATGAGAATCTCTCAAGATATTCGTAATTTTGCAAAGGAAAAAGAACTAGATACGAAGGAAGCTATTGAATTAGGTATGAAGGAAAAAGCTGAACAATTTAAGCAATCTGGTGGTAAGATATATCAATAATTTTCATATGAAATAAAGCAAAGAAATGCCACAAACAACCTTGCCCTAATTACTTAGTTGAGGCAAGGTTGTTTAACTTTCTATTTTTAACTATTAGCTGTGAGGATTTCAGACACTTAATATCGTGTATACTAGCTTATCTCATGTAAATAATCGCCCAGAAACCGTGAAATCTCAGCTCTCAAACATGAATAAAACCCCACCTCAAAAAATCTCCTCAATTTCAAACTACCATTCTATTGACTCTCCCTCCATCTAACACTACAATGGGTAATGTAACGAAGTGAGGTGTCCAAATCATGAATATTCGTAAGTTCAAAATGCATGAAAGTGGATTGAATCGATTTTTTGGTCCACTGGAAGCGAAGATTATGGACGTTTTGTGGAGCAACTGTGAGATGACCATCAAGGATGTCCAACACGCGCTTGAGAAAGAAAAGGCAACGAACTTCAACACGGTGATGACAGTCATGAATCGACTAGTGGAGAAGGGGATTCTTCAAAAAAGAACAGAAGGAAGATCCTCGATGTACAAGCCTGTTCAGACGAGATGCGAGTTTTTGGATACGCAGTCCAAGGAAATGACTAACGAGCTCATGGACGAGTTCGGCAATGTCGTGGTAAGTCATATGCTTGATGCATTGGAAGATGTGGATGATGAGCTTGTTGCGAAACTTGAGATGAAGATTAAAGAATTGAAAAAGGATCGCTAGCCTATGGAAAAACGACAATCTACTTTTATGTTATTCGTGTCGCTTTTAATTTCGGGAACTATTTTTGTTCAAATGGCTTTATACGTAGCAGCTTATTTTGCTGGTTGGCAGATGAAATTCAACCTTGTTGAAGTATGCCACAGCACGCTAAAAGCAATAGGCATGTCATCGCTTGAATATGCACTCGATGCACTCGTTGTCTATACGCTACTCTTTACATTTTGGAAATTCACGTCGCAACTGTTTCACGCGATGAAAATGAAAAGGAAATTCCAGCAATATCAAGATACTTCGCAATCGCTTAAACTAAACGAGCATTACAGTACCAAAAACATCATGGTCATTTCATATCCAGTGCCGCTCGCAATTACGATGGGATTCATTTCACCGAAAGTGATTATCTCAACAGGATTGATGAATCTATTAAATCAAGACGAACTAGACGCTGTAATCTATCATGAAATGTATCACCAAAAGAACTATGACCCTTTGAAAATATTTTTGCTATCGCTGTGCGCATCGACTTTTGTCTACATACCGATTTTGAAATGGTTCAACCAAAAATATCGAATCATTCAAGAAATCATGGCAGACAATTTAGCGACTGAAAAACAATCGACTTCGATGTACATTGGCAGCGCATTGTTGAAAATGTTGAAAGCAGGGAAGGCAGAGCCGATGCCATTTATCTATGCATCGTTTGCCGATACGTCAGTCAATTACAGAATTGAATATATGCTCAACCCTTTGAAAGAATTTCAAATAAAGATACCAACTGAAATGGCCTTCAGATCATTTACGATTTTTGGCTTAATCTGTGCCTTTTTTATTTACGCGCTTGCGTAAATTTTTTACCCAATTACACTACATCACGTAGTTTATAAAGGAGTTTAAACATGTCTAAGAAAATATTTTGGATTATCGGCATTATCGCCGTATGTGTGATTGCCCTTATTGTGATTAATGGACAAAGTGGGAAATCAGGAAAATCATCCGCAGCAATTGACTACACAAATCAACCATTTTTAGGGGACAAAGATGCACCAGTTGAAATCGTGGAATTCGGCGATTACAAATGTCCTCACTGCGGCGAGTTTAACAAAAGCGTAGTACCATATCTAGACCAACAATTTATTGAAACAGGAAAAGCAAAACTATACTTCATGAACTATGCGTTTATCGCACCTGATTCAAAAACTGCAGCACTATTTGCAGAAACTGTTTATCAACAACTTGGCAACGAAAAATTCTGGAAGTTCCATGATTTACTATTTGCCAACCAAACAACAAAAGACGGTAAAGAAAACTTAATGACAGAAGACTTTTTGAAAACTGTCTTAAAACAAGTGGCTAGCGATGCTGAAACAGAAAAAGTTGTGAAAGCATTCAGTGATAATAAGGCGCAAAAAGCATTTGACCAAGATATGAAAACGGCGAACAAACTAAAAGTACAAGCAACACCTGCTATCTACATTGGTGGCAAAGAATTCAAAGGCCAAACAATGGATGATTTTAACAAGATGGTAGAAGAGGCAGCAAATGCTAAATAAACCGCTATTACTAGCATGGATTACATCAATTATTGCCATGGGAGGAAGCCTATTCTTCAGTGAATATATGGGCTTCATCCCGTGCGACTTTTGCTGGTATCAACGCATTATGATGTATCCACTCGTTATTATCTTAGGAGTCGCCTTTTATCATAACGATCAAAAGATTTACAGATATGTCCTACCTATTTCAATAATAGGAATGATTACAGCCGGCTATCACTACGCATTGCAAAAAATTCCGTCCATGCACGAATTCGCAACATGCACAAGCGGCGTTCCATGCTCAGGCCAATACATCAATTGGCTAGGCTTCATCACCATCCCATTCCTATCGCTTATCGCGTTTATCATCATCACCATCACGATGATTATACTTTTGAAAAGCAATAAGAAAGGAGAAGAGGTCCGTGAAAAATAAGAAAAAACGCTTTTACATCAGACTAGTCATTCTAGCTGTATTATGCGCAGCCATTATTTTCACCATCTATAACACGGCAACAAAAGACTCAGCTAAAATGATAAAAGTAGGGGACCAAGCACCAGACTTTGCGCTAATAGATATGAACGGCCAAAAACACCAACTATCCGAATACAAAGGCCAAGGCGTCTTCCTGAACTTCTGGGGAACCTGGTGTAAACCATGCGAAAAAGAATTCCCACTGATTGATAAACAATATCAACAAGACAAAAACAAAGGAATTGAAGTTCTAGCAGTCAACGTTGCTGAACCCGAACTGTCAGTACAGAAATATATAGACCGAAAAGGCTTAACCTTCCCAGTCCTAATCGATCACACCAAATCGGTCATGAGAGCCTATAACATCGACCCATTGCCAACAACGCTACTCATTAGTCCAGAAGGCAAAATCGAAAAAATTATCACAGGCGAAATGAGCGAACAAGATATTAAACAAAACATGCAACAAATTATGCCAGAATCATAAAAGGAGTGCCGGTATCGGCACTCCTTTTAATGTTTTTGAGTTAAAATTCATACCAACTAAAAAGAAATCCACGTCCATAAACAATTAAATCCCCACTTCTTTACCATTAAAAAGAAAATAATAGACTATAGTACCTATATAAATTACCTAAATAAACCAAAAAATTAATAGTATAATACAATTTAGGTCTCGCTTAATATATTAATATACGATAAAATGATATAATATCGATGTTTGATTTTAATCGAATTTTAATTTTCAGTTCGCATATTGAATGGTGAAGATGAGAATGAGTGTTTCTCATAGAATCTAAATAATCACTGTATGGATCAGTGATAGATTCGTAAAGAAATTCATAATCACACTACTACATCCAATAAGGAGTTTTCATGTTTTGATAAAAGAATGGAATTTACTTCGTGTAGTTGCCTGCTTATCAATCGTCATGTTGCATAGTACAACGCAAACCGGTTGGAAGCATGGTTATCCGGATATTGACCACTACCAAACGATTCGAGCAATCCTCTGTTACGCTACACCCACATTTGTAGTGCTTTCAGAAATTATATTAGCCAACAAATATCCAAATGGGTTACCAAAAGGATTTTGGCTAAAGAGATTTAAATTTATTTATTTACCTTTTCTTTGCTTTGCGATTATCGATGCATTAGCAACATTCTATCAAAATCCTAAAACAGATTTATTGACTAAGCTAAAAGACAATATTATCGAAGGCGATTTTGAAGGATACTTCGTGTTAATAATTATCCAATTCTATATATTGCATTATATTGTAACAAAATTTAAGTTTTCAATGCTGTGGTTCATCCCACTAAGCGTTATGATTATGGAACTTAGTTTAAATGTACTTCGACTAGAAATTCCATTTGTGTCAGATAACGAGCATAGATTAACGGTATCATTCACAACATGGATTGCCTATTTCGCAATTGCCTTTTTAATAGGAAAGCATTATACAGTAGTTGCGGAAAAATTAAAAATCTACAAATGGCATACCATTCTAATGGTCATCGCTTCCGTATTATATATATTCGTAATGTCTGAAACAGGCCTAGAAGGAGTCACATCACGACGCGTTGATTTACTACCATTAGTCGTTTCAATGAGCTTAATGGTACTAGCATGGGGACAATATATTCCGCAATCTAAAATTGTCAACCTAATCAGCAATTACTCATTCGGAATCTATTTGCTTCACTGGCAAATCCAAAGATTCATCGCACAATATACTGCAAACTATTTTAACCATACGTCAACACGCGTATTAGGACTATTCTTCATCTCATTAATCTTAAGTATGATCATCATAAAATTACTATCATACTTGCCATTCGGTAAATACATCGTCGGCAATACAACAAGAAAATGGGATAAAATGTTCAAAAAGAAAAAAATAAAAGAAATGCCATCAACTGAAACTGCAGATGTAAAACTGCATGCTTAGGGATTGATATAGAAAGAGTGCCGGTAATTTAATCGGCACTCTTTTTGTGTTTGGGGAAGGGGGTTTTGGAAGACTTAAATTGCTGAGGATGTGGTGAAATTTAGAAAATAGCGAATTGGATTGGGAAAGTAGCGAGTAGAACCGAGGAATGGGCGAATAGACAAGCCGGAAGAGCGAATGGAATCCAAAAAAGAGCGAATAGAATGATCGAATCTCCAAACCCCGAAAAGGAGAGATTAGAAGACTTAAATTGCTGAGGATACGATGAAATTTAGAAAATAGCGAATTGGGTTGGGAAAGTAGCGAATAGAACCGAGGAATGAGCGAATGGACAAGCCGGAAGAACGAATTGAATCCAAAAAAGGGCGAATAGAATGAGAGACTCCCCAAACCTTCTCTCTAAAACCCGAAAAGGAGAGAATAGAAGACTTAAATTGCTGAGAATACGATGAAATTTAGAAAATAGCGAATAGGATTGGGAAAGTAGCGAATAGAACTGAGAAATGAGCGAATAGACAAGCCGGAAGATCGAATTGAATCCAAAAAAGGGCGAATAGAATGATCGAATCCCAAACCTTCTCTCTCAAACCCCGAAAAGGAGAGATCAGAAGACTTAAATTGCTGAGAATACGATAAAACTTAGAAAATAGCGAATTGGATTGGGTATAAAGCGAATAGAACTGAGAAATGAGCGAATAGACAAGCCGAAAGAGCGAATAGAATCCCAAAAAGAGCGAATAGCCCCCTCCATTTCAACCCCAAAAGTTCAAAACCCCAACCCTAAAATGCTCAAAACCCATCATCCGCGGCCAAAAACTCCATATCATCAAAAACATAAGCCGCGCTCAAGCAAGAGCAATCATAAAATGATAGTACCAGATACCTAATCTACCACCAAATGCCCCCTTAAAACCCTTCTTCACCTACAAATCTCCCAAATTGTTAAGATTCCAATAATTCGCCACTATTCACCACCCTTTGTACTCCAATCCATGCTATAGTTAATAAAAATCCACTATTTTCATAGAAAGGAAGGATACACATGTCTTCACAGCAAAAGGCAGTTGCAAGACTAACTGCAGCAGCTCTATCCGCGACAATGCTGGCAACAACAGCTTCAATGGCTTTACCAGCGTTAAGAGCAGAGGCGCAAACTACGACTCAATCAAATACTGTCAAAACAACAAATACTAGTAGACTCGGCCAAATCAAATCTGGCACAGCCTTAATATATAAAACGCCCAATTCAAGCAAAGGAACAAAAGCAGGTACTTCGAAACTACAACTAACTTATTACATAAACAAATCAGCGAAGTACAAAAACGTAACGTATTACCAAATCAGTAATTATAAAAGCACAACAAAGACAGCAATCGGCTGGATTAAGGCACAAGATCTTACATCAAATGCCTATACGATTAATAAAAACACGACATCAAGATATATCACTGGGTCCGGCAAAGGCTACACAAGACCGTGGGGTGGCTCACGCAATGTGCTTTTATCATCACTAACAGCTTATAAAGGTGCGCTATTCAAAACCAAAACAATCGAAAAAGTTGGGAATGAAACCTGGTATAGTGGCACGCTAAATGGTCAAACAATTTGGCTTAAATCGAACCAAGTTACTACCAAAAATCCAGCCATAACAGTAAATAAACTAGGTCGCATCAAAACAGCAGCTGCCAAAGTATATTCAGATATTAACAACCTGACAAAACAATCCCAAGCATCATCAACTAAAGTAGGTAAGACTTATTACATTACAAAGCAAGTGACAATTGGATCGAGCACTTACTATCAACTAACTGGTATTGGATGGGTTAAAAGTACAGACGTAACAGCAGTAGCCCGAGCAACAGCTCAAAAGCCATCTGCAAAACAAGTACTAAACGGCACAGGATCAGGTTACAACATTCCATGGGGTACTACGAAAAATATCACGCTAAAAACGCTGAAAAAAGATGAAGCATTCACGATTAAAACAGCAACAAAAGCTGGCACTGAAACATGGTATCAAGGTACAACAGCAAATAACACAACCATCTGGGTTTCATCCAAACAAGTGAGTAACGTAACTCCAGTAAAACCAATAAACCCAGTAGAACCAACAGTCCCAGAAGAACCAACAAAGCCGACTGAACCAACAAACCCAGAACCACCAGCTCAACAACCAGAAACAACAGCAATTACTAAAGTCGGCACACTAAAAAGCACAACAACCAAGATCTATCAAGACCTAACCGATTTAAACAAAACAATCGATGCAGGCACTACCTATACAAAAGAGAACTTCTATGTATATAAACAAGCAACTGTAGATAACAAAACCTATTACCAAATCAGCCGAACAGATGGCACCAAAATAGGGTGGGTAGAAAAGGATCAAATTACCTTATCTGACATCACGTCATCTACAGCTGCAAACCTAAAACTATACCTAACAGGCTTCGGTACAGCTTATAACATCTCAAACGGCACAACAAACAATGTCGTTTATAGCTCACTAGCAAACTACCGAACAAAAGCCATCACAGTAAATAGAATTGAAATCATTAACGGCAAAACCTTCTACCAAGGCAGCATCGGAGGCAAAACCGTCTGGATTACACCTGAACAAACAGGTAATGACTATCTTGTAGAGAATTTGAGAAAAACATCCAATATTACGCAAAGTGAAATGGAAGCATATTTGATTAAGAAAAAAGGTACAAGCATTACATCAAACAATTTATACAAAATGATTCCAACTTTCCTTGAGGTTCAAAAGGAATACGGCATCAATGCTCAATTTATGTTAGCTCATGCGATTTGGGAAACAGGCTGGGGAAGTTCAACAATTTCACAATACAAAAATAACTTCTTCGGTTATCAAGCATATGATTCAGCACCATTCACATGTGCCCTTTACTTCCCAACAGGAAAAGAAGGTCTTGAATATTATGCTGATCGTATTTACTACAACTACCTAAAAGATGGCGGTCAATATAACAACGGTGTCAGCATCGCAGGTATGAATGTAAGATACGCTACCGACACAAATTGGGGTCGTAGCATCGCACGTCTAATGGAAGAAATGAAGCCATATGACAGCAAATACTATACTGGTAAAACAGTCAGCACACTAAATCCAGCACCGGTAACAGCAACATATAGCAACATCATCCCAGCGGACAAGCCACAACCAAGTGTGTTCTACACATTTGACAAAGGCATCACCGCAACAGCAACACTGACAACACCAGTCTACGGAATGCCATATAGCAGTTCAAAGACAATCGGCTCTCTATCAATTGGTAAAGAGATTACGATTCTTGGTCATAACGGTGACATCAAAGACTACAAAGATAAAAATGGCAAACTAATCGGGCGTTGGTTCCGAGTTAGCTATAACGGCAACGATCAAGCATGGGTAAGAAGCGACTATCTAAATATTAATAATTTATTAGTAACCAATGGAGATGGTTGCAACGTCCGCGACAAAGCAACAACAACAGGCTCTAAAGTTCTAAAAGTATTAAACCACGATGCATACCTAAAAATAGTAACAGACTCTAAAGGTAAAATTGTTACAGCAAAAGACGAAAAAGATACGACCTGGTACCAAATCATGATTCCAGGAACTACAACGAAAGCTTGGATTAGCTCAACAATTGTAACGAAGTTTTAAATAAAAAGAACTCAGTCAAAATTATGACTGAGTTCTTTTTCATGCTAGGAAACAACGTCTCCCTCTAAGTTCTTCCAAAGGTGATGAGCTTCCCTTGCGATATGTTCTAACAAATCCGGAGGCGAGGTTGTAACGAGTGCACAATGTTTGATTAAGTCATCTACTTCTAGTTTAAATTGCTCTAAACTTTTTGCTTCTTTAATAATCATTTGCTTGAAATTTGTTAAAACCGGTAACATTTCATTGCGTGGCATGCGTACCATTGTTTTTAATGCATTTGCTTGCAAAAACAACCGCTCGAATTTTTGCTTCATATTTGTTACTTGAAAGTTTATTTCATAATTAGATACATCAGAATAATGAAGGATATAGCCAAGGTGGTCTGCCATTTGCCTTAACCAAAATACAGTTTCATGTATAGTAGCATCTGCAGGTGTAACGTATCCACCACTCTCTATTAGTTGATAGACCTTTTGAGATTCTTCTGATTCCCTCATCATGTGGTCGAGAAGTGAAGCGGGTGTTGAAATAATTACATCACAGTGTAAGGATTTATCCAATGTAAAGCCAAGTAAACTGTGAAACTCGCGTGAAGCATGTTGCGCTTCATTGATTAAAGTACCGATATCCCCTTGTTTTGCTTCCGCCTTTTTCCATACCTCTCCTAAACGCTGAATATTATTCTGATTTGCACGGGCTAGTTCCATTTCATAATGGCTAATTTCCCTGTCAAAAAATCGGCCATGATCATAATCATTCCGTAACCAAAAAGCAATAACCCCATAGGTATCCCTTTCATACTTATCCGTATATGCCATTCCGCTTACCTCCCAATTAATATGATGGAAGAAAACATGAAAACTAAGTGATTTACATGAGATGTTAAAAGACTCAACAATGGGATTATATTCATGGTAAGCAACCTTTATGTTTTATTTTGTTTTAGTAAAAGGAATAGAATAAGAAAATGTAAGATTTGCAGAGCTAAGCATTTTGACACGATTCCTATGAAACAATACACAATCAACTGAACAACAAACCTAGCAACAGCAACGTTAAAAATTTGCGAAACATTATCGTTTGAATGAAACCCGTATATTAAAGTTTTTAAACTGCATTTATTCGACTATTGTTTTTTAGGAATAAAAAGATTCCCACCCCTAAAGGAGTGGGAACATTAATTTAATGCATAATCCAAAATCGAATGTGCACTACATAAGAATTATCTAATAATGAAGAAACTCATTCGGCAGGAAAAGTATAGATACATTTCTTTTCTTTTTTATTATGAATTATTTTTGTACTTCATCAATAGTAGCTGAAAGTGCTTCAGATACATCACCAGCTTGAGGAGAGCCATCTAATAACTCATTAGCATCTTTTGCAAAGTTTTCAGTATCAGCGTTTGCTTGGTTAATTTGATTGTTAGCTTCTTCTAGTTGTTTGTTTTTATCGTCAATTTCCTTATTACCTTTAGCAATTTCGCCATCAGCTTTTGTGATTTCTCCGTTCGCTTTATCCAATTCAGTGTTAGCAGCGGTGAATGCATCAGTAGCTTCTTTTTTATCGTTCGTTAAATTTTGAATAGTAACTTCATCAGCTTGTTTTTGCTTTTGAGCATCTGCTAATTGACCTTGAGTTTCTGTTAATTGTTTTTGTAGAGCTGCTTTATCAGTGATGGCTACTGCCAATTCTTTTTTAGTTTGTTCAAGTTCCGCTGATGTTTTAGACAATTCTTCTGTTTTAGCATTTAGTGCTGCTTTAGTTTGTTCTAATGATGTATTAGCTGTTTTAAGACGCTCTCTTAAACTAGCTGCTTCATTATTAGCTTGAGTTAACTTTTCTTTTGTAGATGTTAATTCAGCTTGAGTGGCTTCATTTGAAGTTACCAAAGCATTATATTTATTATTTAATTCCTCGTAGTGGTTGCCTGCTTCGGCAAGAGAAATTTTTAATCCTTTAATGATGTTTTCTTGTTCAGAAACTCTACCTCTTAAATTAGTAACATCATTTTCTAAGCCTGCTACACGAGTTTCTAAGCCAGCAATTTTTGTTTTTTGAGAAGCAATAAATGTATTAGCATCAGCAATTTTGCTGTTGGCATCCGCTGCTAAATCAGTTACTTTTCCTTTTAAAGCCTCTTCATTTGATTGAAATTTTAAAATTTCTGCACTTTGAGAAGCAATTTTAGATTTAACATTGTTTAATGTGTCTGAACCACCCCAAGTTGCAACGCTAACTGTACTTCCTACTAATATACTTCCTGCTAATACTAGTGCTTTTCCTGTGAATAATGGCATGTGATAATTCCTCCGATAAATTGTTATTTTTTTGAAGCAACGTAATTGTATTATGCAGAAAAATATTTGTAAATATCCCATAGTTGGTAAAAAATGTATCATTTGGTGTCTAAAAGATAGGGTAAAAGTATGTAAAAAAATGTAATTAAATAGATTGTTAATAAATAATGATTCAATAGATGCATTAAACAATATTTAAAAAATTCAAATTTCAAAGATAAATAATGAAATGTGACTATTATAAATATTTTAAATAAAAAAATTTTAGAATTATGTAGGTCTATGTATATAGATGTAAAAAAGAGTTGGAATAATTAGCTGCAATTTAAGTCTTAAAAAGAGAGTAAAGCCTAAAAAATTGAGTGAGATTTCTAGCATAAACTAAGTCGCCCCTTTATATGGCAGATTTAAACTAAATTAAAATTGAGTATCACAGCTGATTTTTTAAGAATGATTAACTGTAATTATTAATTAAGGTTTATTTTATGTGGCGGAAGGGTTTACAGTTTTTGGGGAATGATTTAGGTTTGTTGATTATCCCTCTAATTAAACCTGAGTCATTCTCTATGAACTAAGTGGTTACAAACGAGCTATTAGCATACTAGTAGCTGGATATATCAGCTTGTATATGGATTGAAGTCTGAACGAGGGCAGTACAACTTACGGAAATATTTAAATAAGTTCATTTAAAGAATGGAGTATATAGCACTAGTTCTTTTCATTTTAACTTTTTGTTAACAAGAGTTTAATATAAGGGAGAGAGATTTTCTCCAACTACAACGATGGATAATGAAAAATAGTAATGACTATATTGATGATAAACGAATTTAATAAGCTAACTATTATAGATCATAAATAAAAAATAGTCAGAATCAGAAAGGATGTTACCAATATGAAGTTAAGCATTTTAGATCAAGTACCAATCGCAAAAGGATTAAAACCTGCACAAGGATTAGAAAATAGCGAAAGATTGGCGTTGCTAGGGGAAGAGTTGGGGTATCATCGGATGTGGTTGGCAGAACATCATAGCATGCAGTCGCTTGCAAGTTCTGCACCGGAGATTATCGCTACACACTTAGCAGCAAAAACGAATCGGATTCGAATCGGCACAGGTGGCGTTATGATGATGCACTACTCACCATTAAAATTAGCGGAAGTGTTCAAGACGTTAAGTGCATTCTCACCAGGGCGCATTGATTTCGGCGTTGGCCGTGCACCAGGCGGAGACAACTATTCAACATTTGCGCTTGCAAAAGGGAGACGCCCGGAGATGAGCGACCAATACAAGGATATTGAATTGACGCTAAAATTATTGAGTGATCAAAGGCCAAATCATCCATTATATGATCCAGTAATCGCTTCACCAACACAAGTTGAACTACCAGAAGCGTGGCTGTTAGGATCTACAGGCAACAGTGCATTGCGCGCGGGAAGATTAGGGGTAGGTTACTCTTTTGCCCAATTCTTTAATGGTGGAATGACTAGAGAAATTTTCGACACGTACAGAGATAATTTCGAGCCATCTGAATTCATGCCAGAATCACAAATCCTTGTGACATATGCAGCAACAGTAGCCGAAACGAGAGAAGAAGCGGAATACTTAGCAAAACCAATTGATATCCAAAGAATGCTACTGATGAGAGGAAAGTTAATCCAAACAATGTCACCGGAAGAAGCAAAAGACTACCCATTAACCGAAATGGAAAAGACCTTCATCCAAGATAACCGAAAACTTAACCTAGTCGGAACTGCCAAAGATGTTGCGGATGTCATACTTTCAGACCAACAACAATACGGTTTTGACGAAGCCATGTTCAACTGCAATCAATACAACTTTGAAAGTAGAGTACAAAGTTTTACATTATTAGCGAAGGAATTAATATAGGGGAATTTGTAAAATATTTGCGGCTGGAGCATCTTAACATTACCGTAATAAATTCTTGCTTCAAATTTATTTAATATAAACCGATAAAGTTTAGAGAATGAATTAGAAAGAGGCAATTGTTTTGGATAGTAAAGAACTTATTCTTATAATTAATAAAGCAGTGGATGAATTGGATTTTGTTTCTGCAAGAAGATTAATGGAAGAAAATTTGGGATTTGTTGAACAATTCAAAGTACATTTAAAAAGTAACGCTAGAGAAATACTAAATTTTATCAATGAAAAATTAGAACAAGGTGAAAAGCCCTTAACACGTTCAGAAATAGGTACGATTAATGCAATCAACATTTATGCGTCTAAATTTGATGTGAGAGGTATAAAACTGACCATAAAAGGTAAAGAACAACTCTTCTTAAGAGAAGAAATTATATCTTATCTAAATGCTGACGCAAGGATTATGTTAGAAGGAATGGGAACAATAAAAAAAGCTTTTAAAAATGTAGCCAATCGACTAGCATAAGTTTTTATAAGACTCGAAATTTATTAAAGGTAAAATCTTCCTCTTAATCCAAAATTGTATCTTGGTTGGAGGAAGGTTCATTTGGGTATCTACTTTAGTGATTTTAGCATTAAATTATTCGGAAACACTAAATCATACGCTTAATAAAGGACCAGCCAAATCTATGACTGATCCTTTTCTTTTTACCTAGCACACAAAAAAAGACAAAGGCCAGTAACCGTAGTTACTGGCCCTTCTTTACTTCCCATCTTCCGGTAATTCCAAATGCTTTCGAAGTTCCTTAGATACACTAGCTAACTCGGTTGGATCCATTTTATAATACCAGATGCCATTCATGATTTCGCCTTGGCCCTTTTCAAAACTGATTTGTTCAATGTTGCCGATACAGTCTTTATAGTTTTGTTGTAGGCTGTTCAAATCAGATAGGGTAAAGCTTGTTTGTACGTTTTTACCTAGGGCATTGAAGATGGCATCATAGTTAGTTAGTGTTTTTGCTGATGTTACTTCTTGAAGGATACCTGAGATGATCTGTTTTTGGCGATTTTGTCTTCCAAAGTCACCTTGTGGGTCTTCGTGACGCATGCGAACATAGGCAAGGGCAGCATCGCCAGTTAGATTTACAGGACCTTTAGGGAAATTATATTTAAATTGTTTGAATGCTAAGTTGTTGTTTACTGTAATCCCGCCAACGGCATTGACGATGTCTTTGAAACCTTCCATATTAACCTTTGCGACATAGTCAATCGGAATGTTGAGCAAATTTTCTACAGAATCGGTGGCCATTTTGATGCCACCAAATGCATAGGCATGATTCAGTTTGTCTTCCGTTCCATGACCAACGATTTTTGTATACGTATCACGTGGGATACTCACCATTTTAATATCCTTGGTTTGTGGATTTGCCGTAAGAACAATCATGGTATCGGAACGGCCTTTGTCACCTTTTCGTTCGTCGACGCCCAATAACAAAATTGAAACAGGGTCGACTTTCTTAAGAGATACTTCTTTCGTTCGTTTGTCAGTCATATGTGTAACTTGCATTTTGGCAAAGTTTTTGTGAAAACTTTGATAGACATTAAAAGCATAAGCCCCACCAGCTACCAGAAGTACGGCGAATATGCCGACAATCCACCGTAATAAGTGCTTCTTCTTACGTTTCTTCGTTCGACGTTGCTCCATTTTAAAAAGCCTCCAATAGTAATCTATTAAATAAGAACTATAATTAATCAATCTTTCAAAATTAAAGATAGGAAAACGGTCATTCACTTCAAGAGCTTTCTATACTATAAGACCACAATATAGTTACATAGGTTTCATGAAAATGTCTATCACAAAATTTAAATAATTTACATAGAGATATCAAATGTACCTTTGTTAGGAATATTTTACTGTGTCATAATATACATACTATATAAACAAAGAAAAGGGGAGCATTGCGTGACACATATTCTATATAATTCATGGAAAAAAGCAGATTTACCAAAAGAGCTACAACAAGAACTTGGATCCATTGAAAATAACTCAGATGCGATTAACGACCGTTTCTACCAATATATAAAATTTGGTACTGCAGGTATGCGCGGTTTACTTGGTGTAGGTACAAATCGAATCAATATATTTACTATTCGACGAGTTGCATTTGGATTGGCTCAATATATTGTTAAAAATGGAAAAGATGCAATGGAGCGTGGTGTTGCTATTTCATATGATACGCGCCATTATTCACGAGTATTCGCATTAGAAACAGCTCGCGTTCTTGGTGCAAATGGGATTAAATCCTTTGTGTTTACGGAGCCACGACCTACACCAGAACTTTCCTTTGCGGTTCGGCACATACATGCTTATGCAGGGGTCATGATAACTGCGAGCCACAATCCAAAAGATTATAACGGCTTTAAAGTGTATGGTGAAGATGGGGCGCAGTTAACACCTGCACATGCAACGACCATTATTCAAATGATGAATCAGATTAATGATATTTTTGAAATTGAAGTAGAAGATGTCGAAATCTTGAAGAAAATGGAACTCTATACTGACATTCTAAAAGAAATCGACACAACTTTTCAAGAAAACCTTAGAACCATTTCTGAGCGGGAAGATATAAAAAGAGACTACTCTATTATTTACACACCACTCCACGGTGCTGGATGCATTCCTGTAATACAAGCATTAAAATCAGCAGGATATACAAATATTCATGTTGTAGATGAACAAGCAATTCAAGATGGTAATTTCCCAACAATAAGGAATCCAAACCCTGAAGAGCCAGCTACCTTTAAAATGGCTATGGATTTAGGAAAAAAAGTTTCGGCAGATCTATTATTAGCTACAGACCCAGATTCCGATCGATTAGGTGTTGCCGTTCGAAACGAGGATGACTATCAGTTGTTAACGGGCAATCAAATTGGCGCTTTAGTAACAGATTATTTAGTTAAATCAAAATCAGAGAAAAACACCTTACCAACAAATGCTGTGTTAATAAAAACAATTGTAACTTCTGAATTTGGTGCTAAAATTGCTAAAAACTATCAAGTGCAAACTATCAATACATTAACAGGATTCAAATACATTGCTGAAAAAATTGAAGAGTTTGAAATAACAGGTACTCATCGTTTTCTTTTTGGTTATGAGGAAAGCTATGGCTATTTAGTAAAAAACTTTGTCCGCGACAAAGATGCTGTTCAAATGGCATTGTTAATAGCAGAAATTGCCGGATACTATTCAACTAATAATCAGACATTATTAGACGCATTAGAAGAATTGTATATTACCTATGGTTATCACCGTGAAGCATTTGTCTCACAAGTATATGAAGGACAAAGCGGGGTTCAACAAATGTCGCTATTATTAGACAGATTGCGTGCACATCTTCCAAAAGAAATCGCGGGTATTCCTGTTTATTGTATAGAAGATTACCTAAGTAGTGAAGCAAAATTTGCAAATGAACAAGTAGAAGTATTAACCTTGCCGAAAGAAAATGTCCTTAAATTTAGGTTAGTAGATGAGTCGTGGATTGCTGTGAGGCCATCTGGTACAGAGCCAAAATGCAAGTATTATTTTGGCGTAGTTGGCACGACCGCAGCAGAAGCAGATGCAAAGTTAGAAAAAATTAAAAACGAATTTTTGAAAATGAATAGGGTAATTGAATAGGACTTTTAGTAAACATTGGATACTGGTAAAGTAATTTAAAATGGCCTTATTTCAATAGGTCATACAATCGTGATGGCCTAATTTGTGATAATGAGTGGATTTCATAGAATCATTCCAGTAGATAATGAATTAAACAATTGTTATTTGCCCGTATATAGGAAAATCTAATTATTATAAAAATAATTTAAAATATAATTTTAAAAAACTACTTATTTCTAAAGTGAAATCAAGTAGTTTTTTTATTTTACTAAATATTCAGTCCATTCTAGCTGATAAATCTTTTTACTCATTGGATGGATTTGGCATTACATCAATATTAACAACAAATATTTATATAAAAAAGATGTTTTGAATATTTTGATAATGGGAAGAAAAGGATATAAGAAAGCTAGTTAGTAAGTAGAAAAGTTATATCAAATTTTTACCTAAAAATACAAACTATAAAAAAAACCATACATTTTCCTTAGTAATATTTACTAATTCAGGTTATAAAATGTGTTAGTATGATAGCGAATGTTGAATATTGTGTAAAAAGGAAATATTTTTACTATTAATGGAGGTTATCGATTGATGGAGGAAATGATAAGTATCCGAGATGTGACGAAAATATTACGAAAGCGATGGGGGATTATAGCACTCATTACAATACTAGCAGTCGCTCTAACTGCAGCAATAAGTTATTACCTCCTAACCCCGCAATACCAAGCTACAACACAGATTCTTGTCAATAAAGAGTCGAAAGATAGGCAAACACAGTTTCAAGATACGCAAACAGATTTGCAGTTGATCAATACCTACAACGTTATTATTAAAAGTCCCGTAATTCTTAACCAAGTAATCAATAATTTATATTTAGATACTAAGGCAAGCCAACTTAATGGAAAAATTGAGGTGAACAATGAACAAAACTCCAAAGTTATGACTGTTGTAGTGACGGATACTAAGCCTGAACAGGCAGTGGCCATTGCAAATGAAGTAGCTAATGTTTTTGAAAAAGAAGTTAAAAAAATGATGAAAGTTGATAATGTCAATATCCTAATGCCTGCAGAATTAAGTGACAGCCTTGTTCCTGTTAAACCAAATCCTGAGTTAAATATGGCTATAGCGTTGGTAATTGGATTAATGGCGGGGATAGGAATGGCCTTTTTACTTGAATATTTAGATAAGACTTTCAAATCCGAGAAAGAAGTGGAAGAAATGCTTGGGTTACCGGTACTCGGTGTAATTAGTGTTATGCCAAAAATGAAAAAAAGCAAATCAACTGTACCTCGTCAATCAGAAACAGAGAAAAGGGAGGTTGTATCATGAGAAAAAAGAAAAAATTAAAACTACAGCAGGCAGCACGAAAGCTGATCGTACGAAAAAATCCTCAATCTTATATATCAGAGCAATTTAGGACATTACGCACCAATATTAAATTTTCGAAACCGGCGGATGAATTGCAAACGATTCTTGTTACTTCTTCATTTGCAAATGAAGGGAAATCCACAATTTCTGCTAATCTAGCTTGCCTTTTTGCAGAAGAAGGTAAAAAAGTATTATTTATCGATTCTGATATGCGCAAGCCCACTGTTCAATATACTTTCAATTTGACCAATACAACTGGTATATCTAGTGTACTATCCAAACAATCTAAATTAAACGAAGTAATTCGGAGGTCGGGTATCCCGAATCTAGATATTATAACAAGTGGCCCTATCCCCCCCAACCCTTCAGAATTACTTGGCGGGAAGATGTTGTCAGAAATCATTAATTATAGTAAAGAAAAATATAACATTATTATATTTGATGCACCGCCTATATTAGCAGTAGCAGATGCACAAATTTTAGCAAATGCAGTGGATGGCTCAATTTTAGTGATTAATTCACAGGAAACAGATCGAAAGGCAGCAGAAAAGGCTGTTGAAGTATTAAAATCATCAAATGCACAAATTTTAGGGACAGTATTAAATAATGTGAAAGTTGAAAGGAGTTCATATTATTATAATTCCTATTATAGCTATAGCTAAGATGTGTAATAAGGAGGAGCTTTTAAATGATTGACTTACATAGTCATATACTTTTTGGAGTTGACGATGGGCCATCGTCGGAAGAAGAATCGATTCAAATGTTAGAGCAAGCAGTTAAAGAAGGTATAACCGGAATCGTTTCGACTTCCCATGCAAAACAACCACAATACCATGTCGATGCAATTGAAGTAAAGAATCAACTTGATAAGTTGCAAAAAGAACTAGAGAAAAGACGAATACCGCTTACTCTTTATCAAGGTCATGAAATTCGTCTACATGAAAGGATTATTCCAGGGATAGTTGAGGAAGAACTACTCACATTAGCGGATTCAAAATATTTGCTATTAGAGTTACCATCTCAAAATGTACCACACTATGTATTTAGCGTGGTGAATCAGTTACTTTCTAACAATATTATTCCAATTATTGCTCACCCAGAACGAAATAAGGGGATAGCTGAAAAACCAGAACTATTAGCAAAATTAGTATGCCAAGGTGCAATGGGACAAGTTACAACTGGGTCTTTATGTGGACATTTTGGACGTGGGGTTCAGAAAGTTGCGC
Source organism: Rummeliibacillus sp. JY-2-4R (assembly GCF_053847205.1). Classification (NCBI taxonomy): domain Bacteria; kingdom Bacillati; phylum Bacillota; class Bacilli; order Caryophanales; family Caryophanaceae; genus Rummeliibacillus; species Rummeliibacillus sp. JY-2-4R. The sequence continues at coordinate 497,185 of NZ_CM132623.1, forward strand.
TAGAATTACTTGATGCCAATCTTGTACATACGATTGGATCAGACGCTCATAACTTAGACAATCGGCCGTTTCTATTCAACAAATGCCTTACTTATTTGGAAAAGCGTGGCCTAGGAGATTATATAGATATTCTTTTAGAAAATAATGAGAGAGTTATAACAAATAGAGATGTTATTTTGTTAGAACCAGAAACACCAAAGAAAAAAGCTTGGTGGAAAATAGGTGTTTAGAAATTTTGCTATTTGGAATATTAAGACTCTTTGAGGTTTCAAAGAATAAATAATAGGAGGTAAGTATGAGTGAAGCTGAAAAATAGAATGTTATTACTGGCTACTTTAGATTCAGTGATCGTTTTATTTTCGATTTTTGTTGGATATTTTCTTTTACATCCAACGATTAACCCCTTTAAAGAAAAAATTTTACTTGTAAGCTCTTTAACATTCTTTTTTGCACATCATGTTTCGGCCATGTATTACGGTCTATATCGAAAAGTATGGGAATATGCGTCTATAGGTGAGCTAACATCCATTTTCAAAGCAGTAACATATTCAATATTTATAGTAGCAATTGTTCAATTCATTTTTATTCGAAATATTATGTTCACTCCGTTAATGATTACATGGATGTTACATCTATTGTTAATTGGTGGTTCACGAATTTCGTGGCGAATGTTCCGCGATAAAATTTGCCATAAAAGTTGTCCCAAAAATCAAAAACGAACACTAATAATTGGCGCAGGGTCAACAGGTTCAATGATTGTACGACAACTTCAACGAAGCAATACCTCACGATTGAAGCCTGTGGCATTTTTGGACGATGATCCCTCTAAGGTTGGTTTAGAAGTACTTGGAATTCGAGTATTAGGAGGGAGACTTCAACTAAAACAAGTGATTGAAAGTTTTGAAGTAGAACATATTTTAATTGCTATCCCTTCTATGAATCGCAAAGATCTTGCGAACTTATCACAACAATGCCTAGCAACAGGAATCAAAACACAAACCGTCCCATTAATAGATGATTTACTCACTGGGGAAATTTCCATCAAAGAAATTCGAGATGTCAATATAGAAGACTTACTTGGTCGAGAAGAAATCAAGCTTGATATGAAAACTGTTTCAAACAAACTTACCGAGCAAATTGTATTGGTAACAGGTGCAGGTGGTTCAATTGGATCTGAAATCTGTAGACAGGTGATGAATTTTAAACCAAAGCAATTATTATTGTTAGGTCATGGAGAAAATTCTATTTACAACATTTATATGGAATTAAAAGGTATGGAAACTGTTCAAAACGGACAAACAGAACTAGTTGAAATTATTGCAGATATCCGTGATCGGAATAGGATTTTTGATATTATCAATAACTATCGACCAAATGTCATATATCATGCAGCTGCTCATAAGCATGTTCCTTTAATGGAGGATAATCCGATGGAGGCAGTTAAAAATAACATCTTCGGAACTAAGAACGTTGCTGAAGCAGCACATACCTTCAATGTTCGCAACTTTGTCATGATTTCAACAGACAAAGCTGTGAATCCACCTAATATTATGGGCGCAACAAAACGTTTTGCTGAAATGATTGTGCAAAATTTAGCGCAAGAAAGCAAAACAAAATTCGCAGCTGTGCGTTTCGGTAATGTATTAGGTTCTCGAGGATCTGTTATTCCACTTTTTAAAAAACAAATTGCAAAGGGTGGACCCGTGACTGTTACCGATGAACGTATGACAAGGTATTTCATGACCATTCCTGAAGCAGCTCGATTAGTGATACAAGCGGGATCGCTAGCAGAGGGAGGTGAGGTATTTGTTCTCGATATGGGGGAACCTGTGAAAATTGTGGATCTTGCCAAAAACTTAATTCGATTAACTGGGTACTCTGAAGCAGATATTCCAATCGAATATACAGGTGTTCGTCCAGGTGAAAAACTCTATGAAGAATTACTAAATGACAACGAAATTCAACAAGAAAAAGTATTTCCCAAAATTCATATCGGGAAAGCAGAACCGATGGAGAAAGAAAATCTATATGCAATTGCCGAATCTTTATCACATATGAGTCAAAAGGAATTGAAACAAACACTTCTCAACATAGCCAATACCAAGTATGGCAAATCTGATTCATTGATGAGCATTTCATAAACTTAATAAGTGAGGTTTCTAACATGAATATTACGAGTAATAGAAATATATCTTTTTCTCCTCCTGATATTACAGAACAAGAGATTTATGAAGTAATTGAAGCAATGAAGTCAGGCTGGATTACCACGGGTCCGAAAACAAAAGAATTTGAAAAGAGACTTGCCCAGTATGTGGGGGTAGAGAAGGCGGTTTGTTTGAATTCTGCAACAGCTGCTTTGGAATTAACATTACGAATTCTGGGCATCGGACCTGGTGATGAGGTTATCACAACAGCATACACGTATACAGCCACTGCCTCAGTCATCAACCATGTTGGTGCAAAAATAGTTTTAGTTGATACAGCACTAGATTCATTTGAGATGGATTACGAAAGGCTTGCTGCAGCAATTACTGAAAAGACAAAAGCCATTATCGCGGTGGACCTAGCTGGTAAAATGTGCGATTACGATACAATTTATGAGGTAGTTGAGGAGAAAAAAGAGCTCTTCCAAGCAAACACGAAATTACAGGAATTATTTAATAGAGTAATTGTCATCACAGATGCTGCTCATGCTTTAGGAGCAAAAAGAAAAGGTAAAAACTGTGGACAAGTTGCAGATTTTACATGTTATTCCTTCCATGCAGTGAAAAATCTAACAACAGCAGAAGGTGGCGCAGTCGTTTGGCGAGATATTTGTGGCTTAGATGATGAATGGCTTTATAAACAATTTATGCTGTATAGCCTTCATGGACAATCAAAAGACGCACTGGCGAAAACGCAAAAAGGTTCATGGGATTACGATATTATCTATCCAGCTTATAAGTTTAATATGACAGATATTACAGCAGGTATTGGATTAGCACAACTAAATCGATATGAAAGTTTGCTAGAGAGACGCAAGGAAATTATAGAAATGTATGATCAAAGTCTCTGTCCTTTAGGTATACAAGTATTAGAACATTTTGGTACAGATTATTCTTCCTCTGGTCATCTCTATATAACAAGAATTCCTGGTATCGATACGGAAAAGAGAGATGAAGTAATTTGCAAAATGGCAGCGAAGGGAATTGCTTGTAATGTTCATTATAAGCCCCTTCCAATGTTTACAGCCTACAAAAATTTAGGCTTTGACGTTGAGTATTATCCAAATGCATTGAACTTGTTTAAAAATGAAATTACTTTACCACTTCATACCTTATTAAGTAATGAAGATGTTACATATGTTATTCAATGTTTCAAAGATGCAATAAGATAAGTCGGTGATGTCCGGGGTGATAAAAAGTGTATAAAAAGTGCGTAAAAAGAGCGTTTGATTTAATCCTCGCAATAGTTGCGTTACCAATTTGGATTGTAGTTTTAGCAATCATTGCTCCCATTATATACATTCAAGATAAAGGTCCCATTTTCTACAATGCTTCAAGGTTAGGCAAAGATGGAATAGTGTTTAAAATGTATAAGTTTCGCTCTATGAAAGTAAATGCACCAGATCTACGCAATAATGATGGGTCTACTTTTAACGCGGAGGATGACCCTAGACTCACGAAAATAGGGAAATTTATCCGAAAGACAAGCTTAGATGAAACTCCGCAACTTTTAAACATTATAAAAGGAGATATGAGTATTATTGGTCCTCGCCCAGATTTACCAGAACACCAAAAGCTATATAGAGGGAATGAAAGTAGAAAGCTTGAAATTCGTCCTGGAGTGACAGGGTATAACCAAGCATATTTTAGAAATACCGTTCCGTGGAAAGAAAGAATTCAACATGATATTTACTATATTGATCATTTATCATGGTGGCTTGACCTAAAGGTTCTATGTAAAACAGTTATTTCAGTTTTAAAACGTAAGGACATTTATCTCACACAAGAATCTGTGGAGAATGATGAAACGAAGGCTGTATAGAAAGGAACATCCACATGACAAAAGTGATAGAAAGTGCTGTATGTTTTATTGAATTAAAGTGGGATACTGAATTTTTTGGAATTACTAGCGCCAAAGCTGTATTGAACAATACGCTGTCGTTGAAAGAGTGGGAAGAATTAAGAGGCAAAAGCAAAAGTTACCAATTTGTATCAATTATCAATCAATATTCAAATCCAACTAATGCACAACTAATTGGAAAGGACACACAAGCGTTTTTGGCAGATGTCAATATTCAATTTAGTAAGAAACTAGTAGCTTCACAGGAAAAACCCGAAAATATTACTTTTCATCAAGGACTAGAGAAAAATAATCAAATAGTAGAACTGGCTGATTTTTCTTTTTCAAAATTTATAGAAGATCCTGAGTTTGCTAAAAGAGGTGGAGAAAAAGTCTATAAACAATGGCTTTTAAATGCCTTTATAAAAACAGATAAATATTTTGCTCTATCAAAAAATAAAAACGGTGACATAAACGGTTTTATTTTATATTCCTATAATTCAGACCGCTGCATAATCGAACTAATTGCCGTTTCCCCTAAAGAGGCAAACGGAGGAATCGGAACAAAGCTATTTCGGGCTATTGAATACAAAGCTAAACAGCATGGTAGCAAGGAAATTAATGTAGGAACCCAAATTCGCAATATAGGCGCTATTAATTTCTATCATAAAGTAGGTTGTAGACAAACCGAATGTCACCAAGTTTATCATTTATGGAATTTAGATATATAACTAAAACTTTTAAGACAAGCAAGGAGATGGGAATTCTTTGAGAATACTTTATATTGCGACGTCCTTTCCAGAACCAACAAAAGGAGCCACAATTTATACTGATTTGGCGGAAGCATTACAAGGTGCTGGCCATCAAATGACAGTTGCTGTATCAGAACAAGCAAAAAACAAGCAACAAACAGAAATTAAAAAAGAGCGAGGATTCGATGTTCTTCGAATTGTGACGGGCAACTATTATGACGTGGGCTTTATAGAAAAAGGTTTTACTACGTTGAAAATGCCCGTACTTATGAAAAGAGGAATAAAAAAGTACTTAGGAAATAAGGAGTTTGACTTAATTTTATTTGAATCACCACCAGTCACAAATGAAAGTGTTGTGGCATGGGCAAAGCAACATTTTAACTGTCCAGCCTATTTAATGCTAAAAGATATATTCCCACAAAACGGTGTAGATATAGGGATTATCAAGAAAAACAGCATGATTCATCATTTTTTTATCAAAAAGGAAAAGAAATTGTTGGAAACGGCAGATTATATAGGTTGTATGTCGGATGCCAACAAGCTATATGTTCTTAAGCATAATCAATGGATAGATTCTTCAAAGGTTGAATTGTTTCCTAATACCAAAAAATTGACGGCTAATTTTGTTGTAAACAAATACTCCCTAAGAACGAAGTTTGGGATTCCAAAAGAGGCTTGTGTTTTCTTGTTTGGAGGGAATATGGGGAGACCACAATATATTGACCTTCTTTGTGAGGTCATTAAGGCTTGTAAAGATGATAGACAAATCTACTTTCTTTTTATAGGAAGAGGAACAGATCGTTATAAATTAGAGAAGACTATTGAAGAACATAGTATACAAAATGCTCAAGTAATTGGGAACTTACCAAGAACTGAATATGAACAAATTACAAAAGAGTGTGATGTTGGGCTAATTGTTCTTGACCCACGTTTTACGATTCCAAATTATCCCTCACGTATTTTATCCTATATGGAATATGCAAAGCCTATTCTAGCAGTAACAGACAAAGTGACGGATATAAGAGAATTAATTGCACAAGAGAAATGCGGTAAATGGGTTTGGTCAGGTGATGTACAAGCATTTATCGATATGGTAAAAGAAATGACATTAAGCAAAAACTTGCGATTGATGGGTATGAATGGTCGGAAATACTTAGAAGAAAATTTAAATGTGGAATGTTCAGTCGAAATTTTAGAACGTCATTTTGAAAAAGTGAGGTAGAGGGAATGTTTGAAGGTAAAACTTTATTAATCACAGGTGGTACTGGCTCATTCGGTAACGCTGTAATGAAAAGATTCTTAAATACAGACATCAAAGAAATTCGAATTTTCTCTAGGGATGAAAAAAAGCAAGATGATATGAGAAAACATTACAGAAGCGATAAATTGAAATTTTATCTTGGCGATGTGAGAGATCTAGCTAGTGTCAAAAATGCCATGCATGGGGTTGACTACATATTTCATGCAGCAGCACTAAAACAAGTACCATCTTGTGAATTTTTTCCTTTAGAAGCAGTGAAGACAAATATCGTGGGGACAGATAATGTACTAACTGCGGCTATTGCATTTGGTGTTAAAAAAGTAATTTGCCTTTCAACAGATAAAGCTGCATACCCCATTAATGCAATGGGAATCTCAAAAGCGATGATGGAAAAGGTATTTGTATCGAAATCGAGAACTGTCTCCCCTGATGAAACCATTATTTGTGGTACAAGATATGGCAATGTTATGGCATCTCGAGGATCTGTTATCCCATTATTCATAAATCAAATAAAAAGTGGACAACCACTAACTGTTACGGATCCCGAAATGACAAGGTTTTTAATGAGCTTAGAAGAAGCTGTAGAATTGGTAGTCTTTGCTTTCTGTCATGCACAGTCAGGGGACATTATGGTACAAAAATCCCCAGCAAGTACAATCGGTGATTTAGCTACGGCTGTTAAAGAACTTTTCGATGTGGAGAATGAAATTACAATTATCGGCACACGTCATGGGGAGAAAAGATATGAAACACTACTAACAAAAGAAGAGTTTTTAGTAGCAGAAGATATGGGCGACTTTTATCGAGTACCAGCCGATCAAAGAGATCTCAACTATAACAAATATTTTGAAGAAGGCGAACAAAAACTAACATTTGAGGAAGAATATAATTCTGATAATACTCAGATTCTTACAATTGAACAAATTAAAGAAAAATTACTAAAACTTGAATATGTTCAGCAAGAATTAGCGGAGTGGAATCAAAAAGTTCACGTAAACAATTAGAGGAGGCGGTTCTATGAATATCCTGATTACAGGTGCAAATGGCTTTGTTGGAAAAAACTTAGTAGCGGAGCTGAAAAATAGAGGATACGACCAAATCTTTACTTTTACAAAAGACGATAGCGAGTCTGTGCTTGATTATTATACAAAACATTGTGACTTTGTATTTCATCTTGCTGGTGTGAATCGACCAGCTGATAATAGGGAGTTTCTTCATATTAATTATGGACTAACAGAAAAGTTACTCGAATTACTAAAATTCCATAATAATCCTTCACCTATATTAATGACTTCATCGATACAGGCGGAAAGGGATAACCCATATGGACTAAGCAAAAGGGCAGCAGAAGGTTTACTTTTCGATCATGGAAAAAAGAATGGTTCGCCTGTTTATATCTATCGACTTCCAAACTTGTTCGGTAAATGGAGTAAGCCTAACTACAACACAGTTGTTGCAACGTTTTGTCATAATATTGCAAGGAACTTAAAAATTGAGGTACACCATCCAGGAGCAGAATTGAATCTTTGTTATATCGATGATGTATTAGAAGAGTTTATGAAAGCTTTGGAAGGAAACCCAACAAAGAAAGAAAATTACTGTGTTGTACCAGTTACACACTCCATTCGCCTAGGAGAGTTAGCAAAACTATTAAGAAGTTTTAAAGATAGTAGAGGGAATTTAAGTATTCCCAATATGGAAAATCCTCTAACGAAAAAACTGTATAGCACATATTTAAGCTTCTTACCAGAAGATGAATTTTCGTACGATCTCAACATGAATATAGATTGTAGAGGATCATTTACAGAATTCATTCGAACATCCGAATGCGGACAAGTATCTGTTAATGTTTCCAAACCTGGCATTACAAAAGGCAACCACTGGCATCACACGAAAAACGAGAAATTCTTAGTTGTAAGTGGTGAAGGGTTAATTCGTTTTAGAAAATGGGACTCAGACAAAATAGTTGAATATCGAGTAAGTGGTGATTCCTTACAAGTAGTTGATATCCCTATAGGGTATACCCACTCCATAGTGAATATAGGACCAAACGATTTAGTCACCATCATGTGGGCAAATGAATCTTTCAACCCTGAAAAACCCGATACATATTATCTGGAGGTGGAAAATGAAAAAGTTGAAAGTTATGACAGTAGTCGGTACTAGACCAGAAATTATAAGGCTTTCAGCAGTTATCAATAAATTAGAAGACTCAGATGCAATTCAACATTACCTTGTACATACAGGGCAAAATTATGATTATGAATTAAATGAAGTATTTTTTAACGATTTCCATCTAAAAAAACCAGACTTTTTCCTCGAGGCAGCAACAGGTACTGCCATTGAAACAATAGGAAATATATTAGTTGAAATTGACCCTATTCTAGCAGAAGTACAACCGGATGCCCTTCTTGTTTTAGGAGATACCAATAGTTGCTTATGTGCCATTGCAGCAAAGAAGAGACATATACCTATTTTCCACATGGAGGCTGGCAATCGTTGTTTTGACCAGAGAGTACCCGAAGAAACGAATCGTAAAATCGTAGATCATATTTCAGATATCAATCTAACATATAGCGATATTGCAAGAGAGTACCTATTAAAAGAGGGTTTACCAGCAGATAGAATTATCAAAACTGGGAGTCCAATGTTTGAAGTCTTGCATTCACGGAAAGATGACATTGAAAAATCGGATATTTTAAATCAACTGAATCTTGAGGCGGAAAAATATTTATTAGTCTCAGCACATAGAGAAGAAAATATTAATTCAGAAGAGAACTTCAAGGATTTAGTGGAAAGTTTAAATGAAATTGCAGAACGATATTGCTACCCAGTAATCGTAAGTACGCATCCTAGAACAAGAAAAAAGATTATAGAAAAAGGAATTGCCTTTAATCCATTGGTACAAACGATGAAGCCCCTTGGATTTAATGATTACAATAAGCTTCAAATGAATGCAAAAGCCGTATTAAGTGACAGTGGAACAATCAGTGAAGAATCCTCCATTCTTGGATTTAAAGCACTCAATATACGACAGGCTCATGAAAGACCTGAAGCTATGGAAGAAGCATCAGTCATGATGGTTGGTTTAAAGAAAGAAAGAATTCTTCAAGGATTAAGAATTTTGGTGACACAGGAGCCATCAACACTAAGAAAAGTTGCCGACTACAGCATGCCAAATGTCTCGGAAAAAGTTTTGAGAATCATATTATCCTATACAGATTATGTGAATCGGGTTGTTTGGTATAAATAACAAAATCATTTATGTAGTAATTAATCTGTTTAGAGGATTTATCTTACTACACAACCTAAAGCAATTATAGGGAGATAGTAAATGAAAAAAATTTGCATTTTAAGTACAGTGAATTTTAAACATATGACAATGATCTCATTATATACAGATTTTCTAGATCAAAATGGTATTCCATATGATGTGATTCATATTGATAAATATGACGAAACAGAAACGAATCATGCTAAAAGTGTGTATCGGTTTCCATTAAGGATTCATAGAGACTGGCCAATGTTAAAAAAAGTAATGAAATATTATGGCTTTAGAAAATATGCAAAAGGGATTATACAACAAAATAAATACGATTTCATAATTGTTTGGAATAGCTATACAGCTTTTATGTTCGCTGACTTTTTAGCATTCAAATATAGAAAAAGATATTGCTTAAATATTCGAGATTACAATAAGGAAAAACTTTTGCCAGTATATTTAATGATGAAAACTGCCATAAGATCAGCTACATTTACAACCATATCGTCAGATGGGTTTAAAAAATTCTTACCGCCATTGGATTATGTAAATGTATATAGCTTTAATGAAAAAATGTTGCAGTCTATAGAGCCTAGAAAATCTTTACAGAATAAGGACGAACCAATCCGAATATCGTTTATAGGCTATGTACGCTTTTATAATAATGACAAAAAATTAATCGATGCACTCGGAAATGATAGTAGATTTATAATCCAATATTTTGGAGAAGGTGCAGAAGCACTCGAAAAATATGCAATCGAAAAAGGCTATAGAAATGTTAAATGTCATGGGAGATTCGATTCAATCGATACACCTAAATTTTTAGCTGAATCGGATATTATAAACAATTTATATGGAATCGGAACATTGGACTTAGATACAGCTTTATCAATCAAGTTATATTATGCCGTATATTTGCGGGTACCTATCCTTGTTTATGGTGGAACATATATGGATGAAATAGCAAGTCAATATCATATCAATATAACGGTGGATCCTCAATCTTATGACCATCTAGGAGATTATATATATAACTCTTATATTAATAAGGATTTTAGCGATTTAAAAAATGGATGTGAAGAATATATCTCTCTTGTTAAAAAAAGTAACAACCATTTTCATGAGTTATTACTTAAAAATATGTAAAGAAAAATGGGGGATAAATATTATTTACGAGTATGAGGAATCTATATGAGAATTCTAATTTTAATTTGCTTATTTATTATTTCAATTTTAGCGTCCTGTATATCATGGATATCTAATAATCATACAGGGTATATGCTAATGCCATTTTTGCCAATAGGTTTTTATATTGCTTATTTATTATTTTTACAAAAGGCGATTTTTGGTAATAAATCAATCGTGGCTACTATCTTTAGTATTTTATCTTTTTTTAGATATATTGTTCTTCCTTTAACAGTGTCGTTAACACAAAATTATGGAATCGGATATATCCATATATCGAACGATACTTACTATCATAAAGCTTTTGCTTTAATGATTTTTGAGCTATTTGTGATTAGTATTATTATTTATCTTTATACAAATCGATATAGAAATGCATTTACATTTAAGCGAACAACAGCTCTAAAACTTTATGGGACAAGGTTTATATATTGCTTATTTCTTGGAGTAGCTATTCTTATTTACTTGGCATACCCAGGGGCTACAGAAATGCTTCAGTTTCTGAAAATAAATATTACTGGAGAGCGAATAGTTGAAGAAATTTCAACTACTGATATGATTGTTCGCCAAATTTTAACGACTGCTACGATTATTTTTTATTTAATTTGTTTAGACCATTTCCATAAATTATATGAAAGAACCAAATCAAGTAGATATGTCTATTTTTCAGTCATTATTTCTGTTATACAAATTTCAATCATTATTGGGGAAAGACGATCATTTCAGCTGTATACGACCTTTATCGTCTTATATATCTTATTAAAAATTTATAAAAATCATAAAAGAAAAATCACTCTAATCATTGTTTCAAGCGCCAGTCTAGTGTTGATTGGAATGAGTATCTATAAATTCTTATATGCATTCGAATATAATTCATATTTTGAAGCAATACAACAGAGTGATAAGAATTACTCAAATTTTGCTAATTACCTTCAATTATATTTATTGGGACCACAAAATATAGCGATAACTTTGGAATTTGCGGAGAATGTGAATACCAATATCAGTAATCTTTTATTTGATCTATGCAGGTCAACAATTGGATTAAGCTTTTTGGTTAAAAATCTAGATGTTATAAATACAACAGCATTATTTAATTCTTATATTTATGGAGGGGAGACAAACACAGGTCACCTGATCTCAAGTATAGGATATGGCTATATATACTTTGGCTTTTTATTGTCACCGATTTTTTCAGGAATCATCACTGTTTTTGCCCTTACTATAGAAAAGGCATTTAAAAAAGCCGATTCATATGAAGTCGTGTATTTATTGGGATACATACTAATTAGAGCAATGATGGGGATATTCACAGCAATTACTGCCTTATTAAATATAGTTTCCTTGATGTTTATAAGTCTTGGTATTGTTTACTTGGTTGCAAGAATCGCCCATATACTTTTGCCCAAAAAAGTAGTGAGTAAGAAATCAAGTAGGGAGGTTTCATATGAGCATTATCAAGAAAATATTACAAGTAAAATTCATTAGAAATGTTTTTGTCTTTATCAATAAGCTATTACTATCGCCTTTTTATGATCAAAAGTATTTATCCGGTTACTACTTTGATGTGAAAATAATGGGTTGGTTATGGGCATGGAAATCCATACCATTCAAGCTGATTGGAGTAAATAATAATATCCCTTGGCCAGCGTCCCCTGATATAAGAATTCATAAAGCAGAAAATATAATATTCCCGGTTGATGCGATAAATATATTTCAGTCTCCCGGCTGCTATTATAATAACTTCTCTGCAAAAATCATAATAGGAGATGGCGTTTATATAGCACCAAACGTTGGAATCATCACAGCTAACCATGATGTGAACGATTTAGATCGGCATATTCCAGGAAAAGATGTGGTTATTAAAAATGGCTCTTGGATTGGGATGAATAGTGTCATACTCCCAGGCGTAGAACTTGGTGAAAAAACAATTGTAGGTGCTGGTTCCGTCGTAACAAAAAGCTTTCCAGTTGGAAATTGTGTGATTGCTGGTAATCCGGCGAAAATAATAAAAATAATAGAAAAAGTGTAGTTGGGCAAATTTTATGATGATGTTAGAAAAAGTGCATAATAGCAAATTTATGAGAAATGTTTTAGTGATGTTTTCTGGGTCTATTCTCTCGCAGGTAATAGTGATTATTATATCTCCTTTATTAACAAGGTTATACACTCCTGCCGAGCTTGGACAGTTTACGGTATTTCTAACAATTTGTACGTTACTCTTACCTATTTTAAATGCAAGATATGATTTGCTTATTGTCAGTGTAGAGAAACAGGAAGAGGCTAATCTATTAACTACTCTAAGTTTGTACATATCAGTCATATTTTTAGCGTTTGCAAGTTTATTAATTTTTCTACTAAATATATTGAAAGTAGATATATTCGGTATTAATTTAGGGTATTTATATTTGGTCATACCGTTTATTGTTATTGGTTCTATCAACAATATACTAAATAGTTATATGAATAGATTAGGAAAGTATCAATTAATGTCTAGAGTTTTAATTGTACGATCACTTTTGCAATCGCTATTACAAATAGTATCAGGATTATATCATTTCAGTATTTTAGGGTTGGTTTTAGCATATGTAGTTTCGTATTTTAGTGGATTAATAGTTCAGAGCAAAGAGTTTTTGAAAAGTTATAAATTCACTTTTCCTAAGAAACGATTAAAATCATTATTTTTGAGCAATAAGGATCAACTATATTACTCTACACCTTCTATATTTTTTAATGGGCTCTCGTATTCTATAATCATTTTCTTAATCGCAAATTTATTTAATTCATATGAAGTAGGGATCTATTCGATTACCGTTCGAGTATTAGGTCTTCCATTAACCTTGCTTTCATTAAGTTTTTCTCGAGTTTTCTTTGAAAAAGCATCAAGAGATTATAATCAAAACGGTGAATTTAGAAGTATTTTGAAAAAGACTACTGTTTTGCTATGCCTAGTTTCAATTCCATCATTTACTTTATTGACTTTTCTATCTCCAATCCTATTTCCGCTTGTATTTGGAGAAGAGTGGGGAGACGCAGGAAAATATGTTGCGTTTTTAGCACCACTGTACGCAATTCGATTAGTTGTGTCAACCATTTCATTAGCAATCATAATCATTGCAAAACAAAAGGTTGAATTGTTGTTACAACTTAGTTTTGTAATAAGTTGTGCAATCGTTTATGTGATAACTAAATTATTTCATTTTGATATTTACACTTTCCTTGGCTTACTTTCAATTATGTTTTCTATCAATTATATTCTCTTTTATATCTATATATACAAGAACAGTAGTACAAAAATAAAAAAACGGAATTAAATATGAATCGTAAGGAGATCATTTAACTATGATTAATGTTATTGGATTAGGTTATATAGGCTTGCCGACTGCCTTAATGTTTGCAAAGAGTGGTATTAAGATAGTTGGCACCGATTATAATGATGAACTGGTAAAATCGCTAAACGACAAAAAACTAACTTTTGAAGAAGATGGTTTAATAGAGCTTTTCAAGGATGCTCTCTCAAATGGAATAGAATTTACTACGGAATATCAAAAGACTCATACATATATCATTGCAGTTCCTACACCTTATATAAAAGAAAGTAAAAAGCTAGATGCTCAGTATGTGATATCTGCAGTCAAGAGTGTCCTTGATGTTTGTGAAAAGGGAGCAGCTATTATTATCGAGTCAACGATTTCACCGGGGACAATTGATAGATTTATTCGTCCAGAAATAGAAAAAAAGGGTTATGTCATCGGCCAAGATGTACATTTATTCCATGCTCCAGAAAGAATTATCCCAGGAAACATGATTTATGAGCTTGAACACAACTCTAGAACAATAGGCGCAGATAACGTTGAAATGGGTAAAAAAATCAAAAGTTTATATGAAAACTTTTGTAAAGGTGAAATTGTAGTAACAGATATTCGTTCAGCTGAAATGTCGAAAGTTGTCGAAAATACCTTTAGGGATATTAATATAGCATTCGCAAATGAATTAACTAAAATTTGTCGTACTGACAATATGAATGTTTACGAAATTATAAAAATTGCTAATAAACACCCTCGAGTAAATATATTACAACCAGGCCCGGGAGTAGGAGGTCATTGTATCTCAGTAGACCCATGGTTTTTAGTTGGAGATTACCCGGATTTGACTAATCTCATTCTTACAGCACGTAAAACGAATGATTCCATGCCGAAATATGTCTTGGGAAGAATTAGAGATATTATGAGGGAACATAACATTAAGGATATAACGAAGGTTGGTCTGTATGGATTAACTTACAAAGAGGATGTTGATGATATAAGAGAAAGCCCCACTCTACAATTACTAGAGAGAATGGATGAGCACTTGGCATTTGGGGTTAAAGTATTTGACCCATTTGTAAAAGAAAGAATGGTCGATCACCAATTTTTAAACTTTGAAGATTTTTTAAATGAAATAGAGATTCTAGTGATTATGGTCGGTCACACCCATATAAAAAATAATCTGAATCTACTGAAGGATAAAATTGTTCTGGATACAAAAAATATCAGTGTAAAAGATTCTTATAAATTATAGAAAAAGTAGGTGAAATAATATGAAGAAAGTAATGGCTGTCTTCGGAACGAGACCCGAAGCGATTAAAATGTGTCCGTTGATTAAAGAACTAAAAAGTAGGGATAAGTTAGAAACAATTGTTTGCGTTACTGGTCAGCATAAAGAAATGTTAGATCAAGTTTTAAACGCATTTCATATAATACCTGATTACGATCTAGCAATTATGAAAGAAAAACAAACCTTAATTGAAGTAACAACCAATATTTTGGATAAAATAAAATCCGTCCTTGAAGAAGTAAAGCCAGATGTTGTTTTAGTACATGGTGATACTTCAACTACTTTTGTTACATCCTTAGCATGCTTTTATTTACAAATTCCAGTCGGCCATGTGGAAGCAGGATTACGTACTAATAATATTTATTCACCATTCCCAGAAGAATTTAATCGGCAAGCAGTTGGACTTATCGCAAAATATCATTTCGCTCCTACAGAAATGTCAAAAGAAAATCTTCTTAAAGAGGGAAAAGATGCTTCTACTATTTACGTAACGGGTAATACAGCAATAGATGCACTTAAAACCACAGTCAAAGATAATTATTCTCACGGACAACTTGATTGGGTAGGTAATAGCAGACTTATTCTCATGACGGCTCATAGAAGAGAAAATCTGGGTGAGCCAATGAAAAATATGTTTAAAGCTATTAAGAGAATTATTGATGAATATCCAAATATTAAAGCAATCTATCCAATTCATATGAATCCTTTAATAAGAGAAACAGCCAATGAAATATTGGGAGATTGTGAAAGAATCAGAATAATTGAGCCTTTAGATGTTTTAGATTTTCATAATTTTCTAGCAAAGTCCTATCTAATTCTGACGGATAGCGGTGGTATTCAAGAAGAAGCCCCAAGCTTAGGTAGACCTGTTTTAGTCATGCGAGATACAACAGAGCGTCCTGAAGGAATTAGAGCTGGGACATTAAAACTAGTGGGTACTGAAGAACAATATATATATCAATCTTGTAAGACACTACTCGATTTTAAGGGAGAATATGGAAAAATGAGCCACTCCAATAATCCATATGGGGATGGACAAGCTAGTAAAAAGATAGCTGATATATTAGAGCAATCTGAATTAGCAATTTTGGTCTAAGAGTTTTGAATTTGGAAAATGACGTCATACTTTCTTCAATTCCGATAATTTCCTAATCACAAACTATCTAGTATTCAAATAGATTTGGGATTGGTAATTATAAATAAAAAAAGAAAAGAAGGGTGAAAAAATGAAACTTACAAGTAAAAATCTTAAAAAAGCTTCAATTGCAGCTGCATTAGGAATGGGGCTTTCTGCATTTGGAGTAGTAGCAGAGCCGGGAAATACGGCTTCTGCTGCACAAAGTGGTCAAGCACATGCACAAAAGTTAGTAAATTCATTGGAAGCATTAAAGGTTGACCATGTTGATTATCTATACGCTTATCTTCAGTCTATCAGTTTGAGTAACTCAGAATATAAGGGAATTGTTCAGAATGCACATCAAGTTCGTAATATTGTTGGCGGGCAAAATGTTGCGAATCTTTCAAATGAGGAAAAAGCAAAAGTTTTACGCCTTTTCCTAGACAGTATAAAATTGGCTCATCTTCAAGCTTCTTTTGTAGATGATAAAGGTAATCCAATTGATGTGATAAGTTATCGTCCTGGAACTACGGGTCTAAATATTGTTTTAAAAGACTTAAAAGGGAATGTTCTTGCTACAATTGATCCAACCAAAGCGGATTTAACAGCAAGTGCTCTTTCAGCTAAAATTAACGCATTGGTTCAAGCTGTTAGTGCTAAAAGGGCATTAGATCAATCATCTGATAAATTTGTACCAATGCCAGTAGGGGAACTTCCAGATACAGATGCAAATAATTTGGAATATATGCTTCTTGGTGGCTTATTAATTGCAATCGGTTCAATCGCCTTAGTGCCTGCTACGCGATCTATCCGTAAAAACAGTAACATAGTAGAAGTATAAACTTCTATGAGAAAAAGTAGAAAACGATGGAAATGGGTTATTCTTGCAATACCCATTTTCATCATCTTAATTGGTTTGGGGATAGTCTTCTATTTTGGAATAGGCACATCCAAAGAGGCTGCGTTACTAGGGTATACAGCAGTAACAGATTATAAACCTGAATTACCAGACAAAGAATTCAATCAACCATGGTCTAAACTTCCGGAACCTGGTTCTAAAATAGGCGATTTGAAGTTTCCGAGTGTAGGGTTAGACGTACAAGTTGTACAAGGAACAGATGATAATGAATTAAAACAAGGTGCAGGTCACTTCGCTGGAAGTAGTTTACCTGGACAAGGTGGAAATGTTGTTTTAAGTGGACATAATGATACGGTTTTCAAAGATTTGGAGAATCTTAAAAAGGGGGATGAAATTACATTCACAACTCCATATGGTGATTTTGTCTATAAAGCAACCAAATTTAAAATTGTTAATGCGGATGATCAAACAATTATTGTACCAAAAGATTATGAAACACTTACACTCACCACCTGTTATCCTTTCAGTTATATAGGAGATGCACCAGAACGCTATATTATCTATACAAAACTCATAACAAGTCCCAAAATTGCATTAAAATAATTCCTAAATTGTGAGATTCCTCCTTCTATGGGAGGCGATAAATGGAATAACCAAATGATGGTTAAAGGAAGTATTTGAATGAGGAAACTTATAGTAATAATCTGGCTTGGTGTGATATTTTACCTTACAGCTTCTCCGTCCGCAACAGGGGCAAATACACAATATTATTTGGAAAAAATTTTGGGGATTGAAGCGCCACTAGCAAATACTTTAAATGCAATTATTAGAAGATTGGCACACATCATTGTTTTTGGCTTATTAGCAGTTTTTTTATACTTTGTTTTTAGCAAAAATAAACTCTTCTGGTCGTGGTTTTGTACAACTCTTTATGCGGCTACGGATGAATTTCATCAAACATTTGTAAGTGGTAGAACACCTGCTTTTTATGATATTGCATTAGATTCTTTCGCTGCAATAATTGCTTTAATGATTGTCAGGAAACACCAAATTTTACTAAATTACATAAGTGAAAGGTTATGGGGGTAATTGAATTGGACAGTAATATCAAGGAAATGCAAGAACATTTTAAAGAAACTCTGTTTTATGGTTACCAAAGAGGAATTGAAAATCGCTCAATCACTGCAAAAGAACTGGTACAAGAACTCACCGACAAGATGAGAGAATTTATGACTGAAGGTGAGTACACAAGAAACTGAAAGTCACAAGTAATATGAATATTGTTTCCAATCAAGCTTATGAAGATGATTTCTTTGTCTATGGAAATCATCTTTTAATTGTACGTTTCTAGTAATATCTAATGTACAGTTGAGTCTAACAATTACAGCTTGTGTTAAAGAATCTTTGACAGTTCACAGAAAGACTACATAATCGAAAACGGCTTATTGAGGATGAAGCCATTTTTTTATATTCAAACTTGGTGACTCAATAATGAATCTTAATTTTAGATATAGTTTAGCAAATAACATATAATTAATATAAATGTATGTTGCTGGCGTCTTGCCAATAATAGAATAAACTACTTCGAATAGAAAAAAGTTAAATGTAAATAATTACTCAGTAATCCCACTGTTCCAAAAGACATAAATTTATTTTTATTAAATGAAGAGAATAATTGGAAAAGAGGAACGAGAATGAAACTTTCAGGTAATACAATACTTATTACAGGTGGAAGCGCTGGGATAGGATTAGCTTTTGCAGAGCGCTTTATAAAAGCTGGAAATAAAGTCATCGTTATTGGAAGACGTGAAAATGTACTTGAAAATGCAAAAGAAAAATTCCCGGACCTTATTACTCATGTATGTGATTTGAGCAGTGAATCTGAGCGTGTTTCTTTGTTTGATTGGGTAACAGAGAACCATCCGGAAGTGAATGTGTTAGTGAACAACGCAGGGATTCAACAACGTTTTAATATATTAAAAGCGGATGCAAAGAACAATTGGTCTTATTTCGATAATGAAATCACAACCAATATTGAAGCACCTTTTCACCTATCTATGCTGTTTGCTCCCTTCTTTGCTTCAAAAGAAGCGGCAGCAATCATTAACATTACATCTGGGTTAGCTTTTACTCCGCTTGTCATTGCGCCAATCTATTCAGCAACAAAAGCGGCATTTCATTCATTTACAATGAGTCTACGTCACCAATTTTCTGATACTTCTGTAGAAGTAATTGAAGTTGCTCCTCCGGCAGTTAATACAGATTTAGGCGGAACAGGGTTGCATACGAATGGGGAACCAGTAGATGAATTCGCAGATGGGATTTTTAAAGGATTAGAAGAGGGTAAACAAGAAATTGGCTATGGCTCTTCACAGGAACGACTTCGCATGTCACGAAATCAGGTTGATGAATACGTAACAACTATGTACAATGCAATGAAAAATACAATTGAATAACAATCTCGCTTCATGTTGGAACATGAAAAAAACAAATCTTTAACTTCATTGTAAGTATAAATTAGATTACAAAAAAACGGATTCCTGTTGAACAGGAATCCGTTTTTTTATATTAATCTTACTGCGCACCTTCTAGTCTTTCGTTCAACACTTGTGTGGAATCATTAAATAATCTAAACGAATTCTTCCCACTATTTTTCGCGTCATATAAAGCAATATCAGCCTTTTTCATCAATGAATGCTTCGTGCATTCTCCTGAATGGGCCATGGCAATCCCCATACTTATTGTGACTGCTAAGACCTTATCTTCAATTTTCCATGGCCTCTGTATTACTTCCAAAATCTTTTCTGCTACGGCGATGGCATTGTCCACCGTTTGAATGCTAGGCATTAGGATGATGAATTCATCGCCCCCTAAGCGAGCAACCATATCGGTATCCCGAATAGTCTGACTTATTCTATGCCCTAATTCTTTTATCGCACCATCACCAATATCATGACCTAGGTGATCATTGATCGATTTAAAATTGTCAATATCGACCATGATTACAGCTAATCCATCTTTTTTGTCTTGAAAATGAATCAGTTCTTTTTCAAATTGTTTCATAAATAATAGGCGATTCGGCAGGCCAGTAAGTGAGTCATGATAAGCAAAATGCTCAAGTTTCTCTTCATACTTTTTCTTTAATTGGATGTCCCTGGTGATTACGACCATCTGGTGGAAATGATGATGTTCATCATAGATAGGCGTTCCATTCGTTTCATACCATCTCAAATCTCCGTTTTTAGTAGATTGTCTAAATTCAGCTTTAAAAGGTACACTATTTTGAATAGAATAGGTTAGTTTTTTATTTAAAATTACTTTATCATCTGGATGTACATTATGAAGAAATAGCTTTCCCATAAACTCTTCCTTATCGTAACCTAACGCTTTTTCATAAGATGGGGAAACATACTGGATGTATCCTTTATTATTAATCACCGTTATTAAATCATTGATATTCTCCGCAATAATTTGAAAGCGTTTTTCGCTTTTTATTAATTTTTTGGTAGATTCTATCGTTTCAGTAATATCCCTTATGATTCCGTATATTCCTCTCACTTCATCATTTAAGATTAGGGGAACAATTTTTATAGAAATATTAACTTGTTTTTTTGATTTGTGTTGAATAACCAATCGATAGCTTTCTGTTACACCAGCGATTGCTTTCGTCAAAAGATTATTAACTTTATAATGGGAGCTTTCTAATACCAATAAATTAAATGCTTTTCCCACAAGTTCAATTGGTTGATATCCAGTAATATGCTCAATGGCTATATTGCCATTTACGATCGTACCATTTAAGTTAAACAATAGTATCCCATCTGTGTTATGGGAAAATAAAGAATGGTAGCGTTCATTACTTTCAAAAAGCTTCGATAACGCTTCTTGACCATCTAATAGTGCATTTTTTTCGTTGGTAATATCTTTTACTACCGCTACGATATATTCGCATTCTTGTAAGTCATTGAAAATGGGGGTTAATGTTGTTTCTGAGTAAAAGTTTTCACCCAAAGACCCTATATATGAATCTTCATAAATAATAGTTTCCCGACTAGTCAGTACTTTTTTGTATTGCTTGTAAAAGAAATCTGCCGTTTCTCGAGAATACACATCATAAAAAGAAGTATGTAGAACATGCTCAGTTAGGCCTGTCTTTTCCATTGCTGAAAGATTTAAAAATTCATATAAAAACTCTGAGTTATTAACTACTTTTACTACAAAAACCATGTCACTAATTCCATGCATTAAGAAATTGAAATAAGCTTTTTCCATTAATGTATTAATCCCTGTTCTTTCTGTAAATTAAAATTTATTGAAATAGATTACTGCGCTTTCGGTTATAAAGTTTGTATCAGGTATTCTTTTATTATTTTTTAGTAAGGCACTCATTCGATTAATAATCGGTGCTAAAGAATCTTCGATGGAATGATTTGGATTGAATGCTACGCCATAATTAAATAGATGATGATCTTCTTCCATCCATCTTAAATGACCTTCTATTTCAAACGTTTCATTCATCAGTGTAAAGTTGAATTGAAATTTCATATTCGAATTGATCGGTAACTTTAAGGAAGACACGACTTTAATGCCCCCTAAACTAATATTCTCTAACAATATTTCAGTGGAACCGACATTCACTTTTCGATTATTTACTTCTATGATTGTCATGGTAGTCGTTACTGGATAGGGTAATTCAAAACGATAAAAGTTTCTTCTTTCGATCGTTATTGTTTTTTTCTCCATTTTCTTTTTAGGCTTAATCCATCCAAGCTTTAAAATCGGTTCAAATTGATCCTTTGGGATAGGGGGAGAAAAGAGATATCCTTGGATTATTTCGCAGCCTTGTTGTTTTAAAAACTCAAGCTGCTCATATTCTTCTACGCCTTCAGCGATTATTTCCATATTTAAGCTTTTACCAAAATGTAAAGTAGAAGATATGATTGCTTTTTCAACCTCACTACTTTGATGAAAATTTTGGATGAAGACTTGGTCAATTTTTATAGTATCTGGTTTGAACTTTCGTAAAGAATCTAACGAGGAATAACCAACGCCAAAATCATCAATAGCGATCGTAATACCAAGTGATCTTAGTTCTTCTAATGTTGAGAGAACATGTTTCTCATTTCTTAGTAGGGAAGACTCTGTGATTTCAAATTCTAAATAACTTCCTGGTATTTGGTAAAGTTCTAACTGTTCCTTTACTAAATCAACTAATCCCTTTTTCATAAAACGAATGGGCGAAACATTGATGGCAATGGGTTGAATAGTATAGCCACAATCTTTCCATATTTTCAGTTGGAAGCAAATTTGCCGTATCACCCAATCAGTAATGGAATTAATCAAATGATTTTCTTCCGCTAAGGGAATAAATTCTCCAGGCGATATTAATCCCCATTCATTATGATTCCATCTAATTAGCGCTTCAGCGCCGCGAAGAGATCCGGTATGTGGCTCTACTTTCGGTTGGAAATATAATTCAAACTCATTTTTTTCAATGGCATGATACATATCTTTATCGAGCATATATTTCTTTAAAGAAGGGATGTCCTTTGAATAAGAGTAGATTTGGTAATTTTTTTTTCCTTGTTGTTTTGCCTGATAAAGAGCTGAATGTGCATTTTCTAGTAATGTTAATTTATTGTCTCCATCTTCAGGGAAGAAGCTAATACCGATACTAGTAGAGATATGTATTCGATATTCTTCTACTGTAAAAGGCTCTTGAATCTTTTGGATTAACTGTTCTGCAAACGTATAAAGCTCATTTTTACATAGATAATTTTTAACAAGAATGATAAATTCATTGCTACTTAGGCGGGCGATAAATCCGTTTTTCGGAATCATCGCTGCAAACGTATCTGCAATTCTTTTTAAGGCTGCATTCCCTATTTGATAGCCTAGTGAATCATTTATCACACTAAAACGATCTATATCTAAGTAAAAAACGGCAAAATGTTCGTTTTGTTTGCAATATGTATCAAGCGTTTCATAGAGCTTTTGTTGATTAGGGAGCCCTGTAAGATAGTCATAATTCGCTAGGTTTTGAAATTGTTCTTTTATCTTCATGCTATCTGTTATATCTGTTACAATCCCAAATATATTTGTGATTTCTCCCTGGTCATTTAAAGTAGGAACGTTTTGCTCGAAAATCCATTTTTCTCCATTAACACTATCCATACAGTAAAAATACTGTACACTTTCTCCGTTTTTAAGTCGCCTGATATTTTCACATAGTTCTTGCTGATAGGCGGGGAGAATTCTTTCTTTCCAGATTTCTGAATTCTTGTACAGCTGCGTTAAAGGAATGCCAATAATATCTTCCAATCCTTTAGAGGCATAAATAATATTGTCATCAATATTTTCTCGCATCCAAACACCGGCTGATAAATTATCGAAAATATATTCATAACCTTCACTTTTTTCTTTCAATGCCTTTTCTAACATTCGTTGATCCGTACAGTCTTTAATGACGCCTATTACTTTATATGGCTGATTGTCTTTCAATAAAACGTCTGCCTGTACTTTTATGTAACGCAACTCTTTAGTTTTACCGTGATAAATACGAAATTCATTAGTAAAGCTTGTCCCTTTACAAGCTTCTACTATTTTATTGTAGGCACTGTCATAGTCTTCTGGGTGAACTAATTCATAAGGTCTTTTTATTCTGCTAAATTCAGATTTCTCCATACCAAAAATATCATGAAAATAATCTGAACAATACAAGCGATCTTCCTCAATCAAATATTCCCAACTACCAATTTCAGCAATTTGTTGGGCGTGATTTAAGTGCTTCTGGTTTAATTCCAATGACTGCTCTAACAGTATTTTGTCTGTAGTATCTTGTATAACTAAGTAAATACCTTCAACCTCTTTTTCCTTACCTAAAATAGGGATGAATTTGAGTAAAAGATAGTTCGTCTCGTTTTCTTTTGTTATAAATTCTATTTTTTGCCTATTTGACTTTCCTTTTAATGTAAGGTTAAACGTTGATTTGAATGTATTAAATGCTTCATTCGAAAAAAGAACCTTAAAATCTTGTATATTGGTGGGTATAAATCCTAAAAGTGACGCACTATTACTCTTATTTTGTGTGATAATCTCACCAGAAGGTAAAAAGAAAATTATAGTATCTGGATGATTGGTAACTAAGGAAGCATAGTAATCTAATAATGCACCATTATCTTCTTTTGACATTTTTTGTTGATCTTTTGATGCATCTTCTAAGTTGCTATTTTTTCTGAATGATTTTGTTAAATTGCTCATTTTCGTCAGTTTTCCCATATACTATATACCTCATTTTGAATTAACTTAAAATTTATAATAAATAAAAAGTAATAAAAAATAAATAGTTTTTTGATAATTTATTGATATATTTTGACTATTAAAGTGCTAAAATGGTCACAAAACTAAAACGAACTTACTGGATCATGACACAAACTAAAGACGGTTAACTTCAACTGTTCAAAAAAGGGCTTAACGATAACATCTTTTGCACCATTTTGTATCCCCTCTATCACAACATCACGCTGGCCTCCTACGGCTGTACATAAAATGACTTTCGCGTTTGGATCGATATTCATGATAATCTTCAATGCATCGATTCCACTCATACCAGGCATGGTAATATCCATGATGACAAGATCCGGTTTATATTGCTGATACAACTCAATTGCTTGTACACCACTATTTGCTTCAACTATATGATAGGAATTTGACTCATTTAGAATATTTTTTATATGCTTCCTCATAAAACGAGAATCATCTACGATTAATATACTTTTCACTTTAAAGCGACCTTTCTGTTAAAGTTTTATCATTTCATAAATGCTCATTTGGTTTAAAACACGGAATGCTATATTACATTACATATATGGAACTTATTTATACAACTCTTGAGCTGGTCGGCGCTGGTGATCTCCGTTCGATGAGTAGGATCTTGGGGTTAATATGCGTAGAGAAATTCTTAATGCAATAGCAAAAGAATTTATGGCGGTGTCTCACCTGTATCTGACTTGCAAATCATTGTTCTTATTAAAAAGTCCATCTTCAAAATTTGTGCTTTTATCAAAACGTTGATTTATGAAATTGGCTCATTTATATAACAATTCAACAAAAGTGAGATTTTCGACAAGTGACTATTGACTTATGCTAGGGAAATCACACTAGGAAATATATTAACACACTTATGTCAAAAGTTATAAAAAAAGATAATTCTTAAAGCATAGGTCATAAAGTATTATGAATTGTAGAAAATATCTATTATTTTAGTTCATATCTCGAATGTCATAAGAGTTTACAAAGCAATTTCACTATTCCTAGCTTCCTCTGCATATACCTCAATCATCTCCATCATAAACGCATCCAATTTTCTACTTAACCGATCATGCATATAACCAAATGGATTTCGAATAAACTTCTTTTTCATTTTTTGAATTGTTTCTTTAAACGCCGTAAAACTAATGTCTTCTAGTTTTTTTTCATTCGTTTTCCAAACATCCCATTTTAGAAGAGGATTTAGTTGCTTCTGGATGACATCAAGATATCTTTTCGTTTCTGATGTATTCCCGGTAGTGGAGGATAGGTAATGGAATATACGATTTCGTATTGTTGAATTTAAGACCGGGTACGTATGTTTTACATAATGATGTTTAGGATTAATAGAAAAGAATGGTTCTTCCTCAGTTTGTGTAGGTTCGTCCTTACGCTCACAAGCGATTTCAGCTTTTTCCTGATGTGACATGGCCGATGTGTCATGACAAGGCAAAATGGAAAAGATGTTAGCACCTTTAATGCCATTCATCTTTTTCGTTTGGATGCGTCGGATAATCTGAAGTTCTTCCAAATGCTTTAGACTCCGAAAAACAGTTCTCAAAGAAATATGTAATGCGTCTGCAATGGTTTGAGCCTTTAAATGTCATGCCCCTGGAAAGTCTAGTGCGTGTGAAGAGATTTTATAAAGGACTTTTTGGTCTGATGCGGTCAAATCATAAAAGTGTTTTCGAAAGTGAGATTCCACTTGCTCATCCATTTCTTGTACAGATTTAAAAGTGATATAAGGTGCCAAATAATCAAAACGTGCCATACTCTCCCTGCTTTCTACTCTTTTATCTATTAAATAGAAAGGAGAGGGATAATCAGGGACATGTTTTTGAAAATTTTGAGTGCCTATCATACCAAAACGTATTTATTGCACCAATGTAGGCAACACAAAAAATGCCTACGATCAAACAGGTGGGCATGTAAGTACATATGTTCTACTAATGGTAATAATAAAATCCACCTTTGTGTAGATGGATTTTATTAAATATTTAATTTGAATGGCCTATTACCTTTATACTTTCAGCTGTCATTTGTGGAACCGAATTAGAACCGCCAATTTTTGTATCATATTCTAATTTCTCTTCTAAGCTTCCCCAAACTTCTACAAAATCGCCGTCAATTGCGTCTGTAGTATTAGGATAATTAATAGCCATTATATCATCCCAGAAACCATATCCTTTATCAGTTAGTTCAACTAATAGCATTGTTTCTCCATTACTTTCCATAGCTTGCATTACATAGCCTTTGGTAATATGATATGGCTCTCCAATATAACCATCTTGTGATTTATTTAACATACCATAAGAAAGTTTCGCTTCATTATGTAAAGCGTCTTCCTTTTCTTTCTTTTGAGCAATAGCTCTTTGTTTGCTTTCGTAAATAGCGTTTGCTGTTGAATTATCTATCTCAATCATCTCTGATTGTGTATCATCATCTGAGATAAAATCTACGTAATACATACCTGAATCTTCTTTTTTGCTTATCTTTCCACTTAAAATATAATGATTACTGTCTTTTTTAGTAATGTTTGCACCGTCGTCTTCTGATAAGGTTGGAACATAACCATCAAGTACTTTAATGGGTACTTTAAAATCGCCATTATTATTGGCATTTGTGTTCGAATCTTTATAGCTGAATGCTACTGGTTTTTCTTTCTTTGTAGCCTTTGAATCATCGCTTGTAGATTTTACTGTGTTTGTAGAGTCATCTGCTGGGGACATTGCTCCACCAGCAAATCCAAAAATAAATCCCAATACGATTAATCCTGAAGATACTAGAATAGGTTTTTTATAACTTTTATGCCCTTTTTTAAACCTATTGATTACAAATAAAACCGTAAATACTATAACGCCAATGAAAGATAAAAATATTACTAACGTACCTATTAAAATTAATGCAGTACCCATAAAATCCTCCTGTTTTTATTAAATAAGTAATACTAACTAATACATAGAATGGTAGAAAGTCGATACAATATATCGATTATATCAAATATATATCGTTTTTGTATCAAATATATATCAAGTTTATCTTTTTTTGGCCTTTCTGTTTTCTAATGATTCATGAAAGCTATTCAAGACGCGCGCCATAATCTCTCCGCTATCTACTTTTTTTCTATTTAATAGAGAGAAGAGGACCAAGCAGTAACATGTTCAAAAAAAGTTTTGGTTAACGTACGGTACTTATGGATAAAAGTTTCGATCATCCTGTCCCTCTTTCCTGGAAAACTATCTATTTAAGAGGTGAGGAGGAGATCACATGATATATAAGGGAGTGCCCGTACTAACAACAAAAAACTTGGCAAAAAGACTAGAAGTAGGACCGAGAAGTTTGATTAGAGGGTTTGACCGTCGGCGTGAAAAGTTTATTGAGGGAAAGCATTTCTTTATCGTGACTGGAAATGATTTGGTCAAAGTAAAACGGGAGATCAATGATTCTAAGCGTGCTTGTATTCTTTATTTATGGACTGAGGAGGGGGCTTTTTTGTTGGTTCAATTTATGCGAGAGGGCAGGTCATGGGCAGAATATTGTAAGAATGTGTTTAGTTATTATGAGGAGAATAGGTAGCATCAAAATCTTTGAAAAACCCTTTTAGGATATGCCGGATGAGTAGAAAGTACACCATCCAGTGTTTTTTGAATTCTTCCCAAAAAGTTAAAAGGCGCAACAATCGCTGCGCCTTAAGGGTTCTATCTTTCACAAGCAATATGATCTTTATCTCGATCTAAATCAGAATTATATTTCATAGCTGTTTTATAAATACTTGCAGAAACTTTGGCAGGTGAATATTCATAAACGATTGTGCCATTACGTTTCTTAACCTTATTTTTAATCTTAGAAGAACTTTTTACACCATGATGATATTTACTGTTAAATGCTGTGCAATTTTTATAAATGCTCGCAGCTTGTACATTACCATCGTTATTGCTTACATAAGAAGTTCCAAAAATGCGGCTGCAGCAAAAGTTGTAGCCATGCCAAATTTCATTATTTTGTTCATAATATGTCCCCCTAAAAATTATATGATATAAATAATATATTTTTATCAAAAACAAATATATTAAATATTTGATATTTTTGATAAAAAACGATTTACCAATTATTACATATGTATTATCAGGATATTCTAGTTCATTCAGAATAATTCCTCTGCCATCCCACTTTGTCGTAGATTTTGATTAATAGAGATAAGGAGAGTGATCATTGTTAAAATAATGATTGCTCTTCTTTTGCTTTTTTTGTAGATTTAATTATAAACGGGATTGAAATGATAAAAATATGATATTGTGAGAGATTGGTTGTGGGCAAAACGTAGATATTTAATTTAAGAATTAAACACTGTTTTGAAGTTAGTTGCAATTAGTTAAGTTGGAGGGCAAATATGAAGAAAGTATTTATAGTCTTGTTGTTTTTGATGTGCATTCCTTTTGTTACCGCACATGCCTCAGAAGATAAAGTGGAAGAAATTGAAAAACTCAATTTGAATGTACCCACCTACACGGTTCCTAGTGATAAGAGTTTCCCGCAAGCGTCTGGGTATGGTGATGGTAAATATAGATTAACTGGAGGTTATGACCAAGAACCTTACCGAGGGGTGTTCTTTTTAGAAAAAGGATCTGAAAAATATTTATATAATGTAGATGAATCAGGCTATCTAAAGGTTAATTCACAGGTTGTAGATTTAGATAATCATGTGGTCTATTTTAATGTTTGGGGAATGGCTCATGAGGGAGTACAAATAGTTGATGGAAAAAAATATCTTTTTATTCACGGGATAATACAAAAAGGATGGTCAAAACTTACAAATGTTTCATATTTTGAGGAAGATAAAAAAAGAGATTACTGGAGTTACTCGGATGTAAACACGGGTGAGCTACAAACGGGGTTAGTTCAGATTAATGGTGAATATTATTTGTTCTCAGACTCTTATAGTAATGACACTTCTAATGGAAACTATTATAGTTCCTACTACCCTGGAAGTTTATGTCAAGACCAATTTGTATACATAGATGGAAAAACCTATTATGCAGATTCTGACGGGCACCCGGTAACGGGATTAAAAAAGCTTGTTCGTTCGACCTACAAAAGTGAGAAACTATTTTATTTTGATGAAAATGGGGTTATGCAGCAAGAGAAGTTAGTCAAGATTGGTGACGATTATTACTATTTTGAATTTGGGGGTGGAGCAGTTACCAACACGATCGGATATGTGTTTGACGGAAAAATATATGGATTTGATTCCGAGGGGAAAAATTATAAAGGTACCTGGGTAGGAGAATATTATTTTACTGATGATGGAACAGGTGCTGATGGCTTTGTGACAATCGACGGGAAACACTATCATTTCGGTTATTACAGTTATCAATATTCAAGAGGATTAATAAAGTTAATAAATCCAGAAACGCAAGAATTAGAAGATTATTTATTTGAAAAGAATGGACAAGCCTATGCAGGCATTCATAATCATTATAACTACAACCAAACGATCATAGCTAAATATTACACGGATGAATGGGGAAAAGTCATAAGATTAAGTAGTGGATGGAATCAAATTGATAATCGATTTATTTACTTTAATAGTGATGGCACAGTAAAAAGTTTATATGGTTTACAAACCATTTCGGATTCAAAGTACCTTTTGGATGAAAATGGGGTTGTTCAAACAGGACTCCAAACCATCTCAGGCAAAAAGTATTATTTTGGAGCCGATGGCAAAATGCAAACCGGTTGGCAAACCATTTCTGGAAAAAAGTATTATTTCGGAACAGATAGCACCATGAAAACGAGCTGGCAAACGATATCTGGAAAGATGTACTTTTTTGATACGAATGGTGTGTATCAATTAAAATACGGTATGCAAACCATTTCTGGATATATTTACTATTTTGGAACAGACGGAATAATGAAAACGGGCTGGCAAACTATTTCTGGAGCGAAATATTATTTTGATTCAAATGGGAAAATGAAAACAGGCTGGCAGACCATTTCTGGGAAGAAATATTACTTTGGAACAGATGGCAAAATGAAAACAGGCTGGCAAACAATTTCTGGGACGAAATATTATTTTAGTTCAAATGGTGTGTTCACTTTAAAATATGGTTGGCAAACGATTTCAGGATATGAGTATTATTTTGGCCTAGACGGAAAAATGAGAATTGGATGGCAATCTATCTCTGGTAAGAAATATTACTTTGGAACAGATGGTAAAATGAAAACAGGTTGGCAAACTCTTTCTGGGAAAAAATATTATTTTAACTCAGAGGGCATTTATACTCTGAAATTTGGCTGGCAAACGATTTCTGGAAAGAAATATTATTTTGGAATAGATGGCAAAATGAAAACAAGCTGGCAGACTATTTCAAAGAAAAAGTATTATTTTGGAACAGACGGTACAATGAAAACAGGTTGGCAAACCATCTCTGGGAAGAAGTATTATTTTGATTCAAGTGGTGTGTATAAGATCAAGTACAGCTGGCAGACTATTTCTGGAAAGAAATATTACTTTGGAACAGATGGAAAAATGAAAACAGGCTGGCAAACCATTTCCGGGAAAAAGTATTATTTTGATTCAAGTGGTGTGTATAAAATAAAGTATAGTTGGCAAACCATTTCTGGATATATTTATTATTTTGGAACAGATGGAAAAATGAAAACAAGCTGGCAGACTATTTCAAAGAAAAGGTATTATTTTGGAACAGACGGTAAAATGAAAACCGGAAAAGTTAAAATTGGTAAGGTGAATTATTTGTTTGATAAGAATGGTGTTTATATAAAAAAACTCTAAACTTTTGCAGATGATCGTTTACACCCTAATGCTTTAGATGAAAATAATGCCAATTTGGTTGTTTCTAAGATGAATAGATTGTCGCTAGCCTCACAATTTACGTGTAATAGCAACGCCTTCAACAGGATTTAATAAAAAACGAGTACGACAGCCGGATGGGCAATTCTTTATTTCATATACCCATCCTCCTTTATTATTGTAATAACCTTTTGACCGCCAAATGGCACCACATTTAGGGCATTTTAAAGTATCAACATCTGGGTTGGATGATTGGATTATTTTATTGGTATTCATAAAAAATCACTCCTATTTATAAATTTTGCACTATTATATCACCAAATAATTGAAAATTTTGTCGGAATATAGGCTTATTAGTAAATGTTAATAAATTATTCTGATTTGCATTTGGAACAAACTGTGTCGTAAAGTTTTACAACAACATTATTTGCTTTATGGTCAATCATTTTCTGGAAGTTGGGAATTTGCTTGGATATCATTGGTCAGAATCGAAGAAAGTTTTGAAGAAGATAAATTTGGATTAAATGTGAAGTTAGAATATATAAATGTACAAAAAAACGGATTCCTCATCGAAAAGGAATCCGTTTTTTCTATTCAATTACTGAGCACCCTCAGGCCCTTTATTAAGTTCATTTTCTTTTTCTTTCGCTTCAATTGTTTCTTCCAGCCACCATAGGGCATCTTCAGGGTCTTGTTTCAACACGGCCTTAAAGTCTTTTTTGGTATCAACAGTAGGGTAGGAGCCTTTAAGGGCAAGGCCTGATGTACTGGTGTGTAACCATGTAAAGACGATGAATCCAATCACACTTACGACCACAAGATAAATAGCAGGTGCCAATGAATTGCCTGAAGCATGGACGAGATAAGAGGCTACAAGTGGGGTTGTCCCACCAAAAATTGATACGGAGATGTTAAATGATACAGCTAACGCGCGGTAACGAACATCTGTGAAGAACAATGTTGGAAGAAGTGATGGCACTGTCCCTTCGTAACAACTTAAAAAGAAGCCTAGTAGTAAAATGCCTACAAAAACTAAACCAATATGCCCAGTGTCCATTATCATAAATGCGGGTATAGCAAGTACAAGTAACCCAACAAGTCCAATTTGCACAACCAATTTGTTGCCGATTCGATCACTAAGTCGACCGAAGAATAGGGCAAGGGGAATCATCAGAAGCATGACAATGAGTAACATGATTAGACTTGCTGTTTCTTTAATATGCAACGTCTCTGTCAAGTAGGATGGAATATAGGAGAGAACCATATAATTGGTAATATTATAAAAAGCAACAATCACGATACTTAAAAGTAAATCTTTTTTGTAATACTTCAATATATCTTTAAAAGTAGGTTGCTCTGCTTCTTCTTGCGCTTGTTCCATATCTTCATAAATAGGTGATTCATCTAAATTCTTACGCAAATACAAACCAATTAAGCCAAGAGGTGCTGCGATGAAGAATGGTAAACGCCAACCCCAAGACATCATTTGATCATTTGATAGAAATACGGTTAGCAATGTCACAATACCAGAAGCAGCGATATAGCCAACCAGTGTACCAATTTCAAGTCCACTGCCGAGTCTTCCGCGCTTTTTATCCGGTGAGGATTCAGCAATATAGACCATGGCGCCTGAATATTCGCCACCTGTAGAAAAACCTTGAATCATACGAGCTACTAATAAGAGGATAGGTGCCCAAATACCGATTTTTTCATACGTAGGAAGTAAACCGATGAGTAAAGTTGAAAAAGCCATCATGATAATGGTGACACTTAACACAATTTTTCGACCATGCTTATCGCCGATTCGTCCAAAAATAACTCCTCCGATTGGTCGAACTAAAAAGGCGACTGCAAAGGTAGCAAATGTAAAGACTAATTGTAGACCGCTATTGCCTACACCTGAGAAGAATAATTCACTAATTATTACGGCAAGATAAGCGTAAAGTCCAAAGTCAAACCACTCCATTGCATTCCCAATGCCTGTTGCGACGACCGCTTTCCTTGCCTTTTTCGTGCTAACGACATTTATATCGTTAGGCTCAATTGTTAAATTATCTTGATCCAAAAAAACCGCTCCTTATTGTTGGATAATGGCTATATAAAAGATTAATAGTATCGAATTGCCTTATCCGTCATTAACAATTTGTTTTTTAAATAAACACAGCTGTCCATATTAAAATACCCTGTTGTGTAAAAAGTAAACGTGAAAATGTAAATTTAAAATTTTAAGTTTAAACAATTAAAGATCGTGGTAAGAATAGATGTCATTACAAAAAAAGCAAAAACTATCAATTAAAAAGGTAAGCGGTCAAATCAAAAAACTACTATAAAATGGTTCACAACGTGCTACAAATTCACATATATTGGGGACGCATCAGACTGATATAGATCTATACTTAGCTTGCTTAAAACTTGAAATTGCTATGAAATAGATGGAGTATAATCGAGGGGAGTATTATTTGCATGAAATCACAATTAGTCTATTGTATATTATTTATTTAGAGACATCTTCCTTTTGGGAGTTGTTTTTTTGCTCTGATTGCATTAGATGGATAAGTTGGGCGACTGATGGATAAGGCCTCGGACAGTTGGATTAGAATAGGACTTAAGGTGTTTGAATACGAATTGATTTTGAAAATAATTCCAAAAATAATTTGGCAAAAGGTTGATTTCAATACAGGAAATCAACCTTTTTTGTCTAAATAATATCAGTGATAAGAACTTTTGTTATTAAGCTTAACGAGCTAATACTTCATCATCAATTTTTCCCTAGTAATAAGAGAAATCATTACTTTAAAAAAAACTAATGATAACATGAATTGCATCTCTTAATGTGATAGATTACAAGTTTACGATATGCGTACAATTCATTTATCTATAAAAATTGTGGGGGTAAATCAAATGACAAATCAAAAGGTTGTAGTAATTACTGGTTCGGGTCAAGGGATTGGAAAAGGATTAGCAGAACGTTTAGCAAAGGACGGATTTTCACTTGTACTTAGCGATATCAATGAAGAAACATTAAGTGAAACAGTAAAGGGATTTGAAGAAAAAGGCGTTAACGTCACTTCATTTGTAGGGAATGTTTCTAAATTAGAAGATCAAGTAGCCCTAGTTCAAAAAGCAGTGGATACATTCGGCAAAATAGATGTATTTATTAATAATGCAGGTATTGAAGGACAAGTGGCACCTCTAACAGATGCAGATCCAAATTCTGTTGACCGTGTTTTAGATATTAACGTTAAAGGTGTTATATATGGAATTCAAGCGGCTGCAAATCAAATGAAAAAGCAAGGAACAGGTGGCAAAATTATTAATGCATGTAGCATAGCTGGTCAGGAAGGTTTTGAAATGTTAGGGGTATATTCAGCATCAAAATTTGCTGTTAAAGGATTAACACAAACTGCAGCTAAGGAACTTGCAAAAGATAAAATCACAGTAAATTCTTATTGCCCTGGAATTGTCGGAACATCTATGTGGGAACGTCTCGATGAGAAAATGATGGAATATATGGGCACTAAAAAGGGTGAAGCCTTCAACCAATTTGCAGAAGGAATAGCACTTGGTCGATCTCAAACAGCTGATGATGTAGCGGATTTAGTAGCTTTCTTAGCATCCTCGAACTCTGATTATATTACAGGTCAAAATATTATTACCGATGGTGGTATGATTTACAATTAAGTTAATATCTGAAATTAAATAAAGGGGAGACCAGGGACATCTGGTCTCTCCATTTTTTATAATAAATCTATCCGAAGTTATTAAATCTTATCAACCTTCGCACGAACCTTCTCCAATATCCGCATTCGTCTCTTCTTCAACGCCGATACCGAAGCATGATATTTCACCGATAACTCTTCATAAGAATAGCCCAATATATAAAACTCTATCAGAAATTGTTGTTCGTCTTTTGATATTTTGTTAAGTAATCCTTCTAATAACATAGAAGCTTCCGAGTCTACTACCTGTGGTGCAAAGAATTCGATGATGTCATCTTGTTCTGGTTGGTAGTGTTCTGCGTAGCGGTTTTCACTCTGTAGTTGGTCTAGGATGCTGCCGCGGATGCAAGTGTAGGCATAGGGTGCAAAATCTCCTTCGCGGTCATTATAGTTTTCCCATGCTTTCCAAAGGGCGATGCGGGCAGTTTGCCGATAGGATTCGTGGTTTTTGAAAATACGACATTTGAAAATTGCGCTTGAGATCATTGGTTCATATTGCTTTAATACTTGCTCAAATTCATACATCAATGGTTTCCATTCTCATTGTGCACAACGGTTGTTTTCCTAGGTGCCTTGAGAATACTGGTTTTGATTGGAAACTGTAAAATCGCCAAAACTCACTTTTTGGGGGTGAAAACGTCGAAATAAACATGTCGAGGAAATGTAGTATTTTAGCGAAACCGCATCATTACTGGTTTTTTTTGATAGTAGGAATTTGATATGACGTAAATTGTTAAAGAGAATCGTGTACTTTTGCATATTTTTATAAAATTTAAAATATTGTGTATAATTTGTAAATTAACTGTGAAAATGAACAACTATAGAACTAAATATGCTACCGTAAATATGTAAAAAGATTCAATGGAAGGGAATCTTTTTAACAAATTATGATTAAGGAGCTGAACAACCGTGATAAATGTCATGGATGCAGTAAAGGATGAAGGCAAAAACGAAGTTTCGGAGGATGATGTTGTAATTAATACAACGAGAGGACGCTTCGCAGTTATCGATGGGGAATCAGGCTTTGGTCCATTTTCTGGGAAAGAAGCAGCAAAAATACTAGCTAATGCTTTGAGTAGTCCGAAATATAATGATTTATCATTGGAACAAAGTGTGATAGCTGCGAATAATGAATTAAGATTGATGAAAAAGGGCAATAAGATTTGGGAGTCTTATCCTGATGTACAGAAAGACATTCGAAATTCTTGTAGTTTTGCTGCTATCCAAGTGACGGATGAATGGCTCTATTATCTCCAAACAGGCAGCTGTATGATCTTCGTGCAGTATAGTAATGGCACAATTCGCTCACTAACTTACGACCATACTGCAAAATTTAAAGAAAAGTACATTGAGAAACATAAGAAATACTTTAATCAACTTAAAAAAGGCCTCAATCGCAATTACTCACAAAAGAAGCTAGAAGATTGCTATAAAAACGCAGCAATACTCAGTCAGGCATATCGAATGCAATGCCGCGAAAGTTCCAATACATATGAAGGCTTTGGTACAGTCGATGGCAGCAGAAATTCCTCAAGGTACTGGGAAAGCGGCCGAATCCCACTAATGGACATAAAGAAAATCCTCCTTTTATCAGACGGCTTACAAATACCTGGCCATAAACCTCCATGCCAAGAAACCTGGCTCCAAACCGCCAAACATATTTTTAACAAAAAACTCACGAGCACCAACAAGAAAATCAACCAAATGGAAAAAGACGACCCATTATGCCAACAATACCTAAGATTCGAGCAAAGTGATGATAAAGCAGGGATTTTGTTGGAAGTTGTAAGAGATTAGAAGATAGGGAATAGGCTAAACGAAACTCATCATTTTTGGTATGATGAGTTTTTTTGATTAAGTTGTCCTCTTTTGTACTAGCAGATCTATTTAATTAGTGGGGAGTGGTCGGAGGTGTTGGAAGAATGATGGTAGGTTGAATGAATGAAACCTTAGAGAAAGCTTTTTGACGTCCGCTTATAAAACAAATTGATATGACCAAGGATATAAATTGACCCTCATCATTATTTCAAACTGCCCCATTTATAGTGACCAAAATGATACGATATTTAATATAAGAAAGAAAAAAGAAAAAAGAGATAATATATGCTTCGACTGGCATCGAACTTAAAATCCTGCAAGGAGGGGATAACATGAACTTTCGAAATTATTTATTTATATGCCTAAGTATTCTATGGGCTTTCGTCATTTTCCTCATTACAGCATCACCTACAGCAACAGGATCCAATACACATGACATCATCCAAACATGGCTTGGAATCGATGGACGAATGGCAGATATTCTCAACTTTATCATTCGCAAACTTGCTCACGTTACAGTATTCGGCCTATTAGCTATCTTTCTATATTTTGCCTTTACTAAAAATAGGTTCCTCTGGGCATGGTTATGTATTACTCTATACGCGGGAACAGATGAATACCATCAATCATTGGTAGGAGGGCGTACACCATCTGTTTATGACGTAATGATAGATTTTGCGGGTGCGATCGTTGCTTTGGTGTTAATTCGATTTGTTGTGAGGAAGATACGGGAAAAAAGAATGAAAGTGAGCTAACTTCTGATTATAAGGAAGTTAGCTTTTTTGTAATGAAAAAGATACAGGATAGTATTAATGTTGAAAAGTTTTGATAACTTAGGTTGGTTAAAATAAGAAAAAACGGAATATAGTTTATGGAGGAAGTATTATTGTGACTACTGAACAATTACAAGAAGAATTTAAGCAAATATTGGCTTATGGATACCATAGAGGAAATGACGAAACTCCAATTTCAACTCAAGATCTTGTTCAAGAGTTGGTTGAGATGATGAAGAAAACGATGATGAAGATGGAAGAACAAGTATAAGAATAAAAATTATATGATAATATACATAGGAATTTATATCTATACATAAGTGTATGATATTTTATTATTTGAATTATCATTTTTGTAACATTTGTAATAGTAATGGAAATTCATGGTTGCGTAAACGTTTAATAGATAAGGCCGTAGAAAAAGATTTACCCCTCGTAAATACCTATATATAAAGGAAGAAACTCAAAATAATATCCAATTATCCCCGTTATAATTTTACCAATAATGCATAAATATAATATTTCATTTATATGAAATTATTACAATTGTAAAAATACAATATTATTTAGTGAAAATAGTAAAATATTGACCCCTAAAACAGTTCTGAATACCTAGTGCGCATGTGAAAATTGTATTAATACTATATAATTATCAAAAATAATTTAATTTTTAATAAAAATAATATTATTTTTCTGTCTATTTTATCAAAATGGTGATATTCTACTTTTTAAGTTCAATATTTTTACAGAAAAAAAGGTGGAAATTCTCCCTACGATAGTCGATAATTAGGCTAAAGCATGATTAGCTGTTAAACAAATACCAGCAAAATGCTAATCATATCCAATAAGGGAGGATTTTTATTCATGGCAAATTTCAAATTTGTTAAGTCTGCAACAGCACTTGTACTTGGTGCTTCAGTACTAACAACTGCAGTAGTTGTTCCAGGTGCAGATGCTTCAGCAAAAACTACTTATAAAGTAACTTCAAAAGGTACACTAGTAAACGCAAAAACTAACAAAGCAATCAAAGGTTACAAATCTTATAAAGGTAAACTTTACAAAGATGGTAAAAAATTCACTGGCCTTTACAACAAAAAGTACTATTATAAAAGCGGCGTTAAAGCTACTGGTACTTACGCAGGTGCTTACTACTACAAAGGTTATAAAAAAGTAACAACTGGTACTTACAATGGCGCTTACTACTATAAAGGCGTCAAAAAAGTAACAACAGGTACTTATAACAAAGCTTACTACGTAAAAGGTGTTAAAAAAGTAGCAACAGGTACTTATAACGGTGCTTACTATGTAAGTGGTGTTAAAAAAGTAACAACAGGTACTTACGCAGGTGCTTACTATGTAAGTGGTGTTAAAAAAGTAACAACAGGTACTTACGCAGGTGCTTACTACGTAAAAGGTATTAAAAAAGTAACAACAGGTCTTTATGATAGCAAATACTATAAAGACGGTGTACTTAACGTAGGTCTTGCATTATTCGGTGAAAAACTTTACAACGGTGCAGAAGAAAATAAAGGTTTAATTAAATTTGAAGAAAACGGTAAATTCTACTTCGATGCTGATTTAGCAAACGGTCTTCTAAAAGATGCAAACGGAGTTGAAAAATTATACAAAGATGGCGCAATTGTTGATCTTGCTGTTGACTCAGTAAGTGCGATTAACACTACTTCTGCTACTATCAACTTTAACCAAGCAGTATCAGCAGATACTTTAGATAAAGCAGCTGTAACAGTAACTAATAAAGCAACTGGTGAA
Source organism: Rummeliibacillus sp. JY-2-4R (assembly GCF_053847205.1). Taxonomy (NCBI): domain Bacteria; kingdom Bacillati; phylum Bacillota; class Bacilli; order Caryophanales; family Caryophanaceae; genus Rummeliibacillus; species Rummeliibacillus sp. JY-2-4R. Next base: position 536,460 of record NZ_CM132623.1, read on the forward strand.
AAACAAGTTGTTAAAGCTGTAACACTTTCTGATGACAAAAAATCTGCTAAAGTAGAATTCTACAGCGAAGTAGCTGCAAATACTACTTACACAGTATCACTTAAAAATGGTGAAGAAACTCTAACTGGTGATTTAGTTATTGGTTCATTAGCTCCAGCATCAGTTCAAGTAGCAGATCAAGTTCTTGAAAATAACGGTACAATCGCATACAAAGTATTAGATGCTAATGGGGTAGATGTAACTTCTTTATACCCAGCAACTTCTTCACAAGTAACATTTGATACTACTGCAACAAATGGTATCTCTACAGATGGTGTTGTAACATTAACAGCAGGAACTTCTGCTAAAGTAAAAGTTGTTATTAAAGATGCAACTGACGCTACTAAAGTATTAGCTGAAAGTGCACAAGTAAATGTATCTGTAGCTGCAAATGACTTATCATCTATTTCTACAGTAACATTATCAGATGGTTCATTTGATAAACCAAATACAACTATTTATGGTCCAACTGGTACTTTAAAAGCTGAATTTAAAGATCAATTTGGCAATAAATTTACAGCTGATGACTTTGCTACAGGTGAAGTATTTGCTGGTTACAGTGTTTCTTATGAATCTCAAAACCTAGATGTAGCAGTAGTAGATAAATCTACTGGTAACATTACTGCACTTTCTAACGGTACAGTTCCTGTAAAAGTAACTCTTACTAACAAAGATGGTAAAGTAGTATCTACAAAAACTGTAGAAATTACAGTGAAAGCTGCAAAAGCAACTGATAAAGTTGTAGCAGATAAATCATCTTTAACTCTTACAAACACAGTTGCAGATTCTGCTACAGTAACTTTAAATGTAAAAGATCAATATGGTAATGGATTCAACTCTACACCAACTGTAGCTGTATTTGAAGCAGATGGTACAACACCTGCAACAGCTGTATCAGCTGGATCTGTAACTCCAGACACAACTGTTGATTTTGATGGTCAATATACTTTTGATTTAACAACAGCTGTTGGTGCAACAGCAGGAACTTATGTTGTTAAAGTAACTGCTGATGATAAAACAACTACATTAAATGTAGTAGTTAAAGCTTCTGGTTCTGCTACACAATATGTAGTAAAAGATTTAAATTCAACATTTGACATCAAAGATAGTACTCCAGTTTCAATTGAACCATCTGTTTATACAGCTGATGCTGAAGGTTTAACTGTTGAAGATGTAACAACAGGTGCTACAATCGCTGTCTCTGGTAATGACAACTTTGAAGTAGCTAGTGGTAAAGTAGCAGCAAAATCAGGTTATACTCCAAAAGCTGGAGATAAATTCACTGTAACTGTTAAATATGGTGCTACTACAGTTGCACAAAAAGAAGTAACAATTGTTGACACAACTGCTAAATATACAACTGATTTCACAGCATATTCTGTATCTGCAAAAGCAAATGATACTTTAGCTGATAAATTAGAATCTATCGTAAAAGTTTATATCGATGGCAAAGAAGATACAACAAACACTTATACTGTAACTGGTTTAACTTTTGTATCAACAGATTCTAAAGTTGCAGATAATGCTGTTGTAAGTGGTGAAGACTACTCAGTAGGTACACTAGCTGAAGGTACAGCAACAGTATTGGTTAACTCTATTACAGTTAACGATGGTGCTGCAGATAAAACTATCACATTCTCAACACCAGTGAAATTCACTGTAAATGTTGCTAAATAATAAATTTATAATCTATCCCTTATAGGTTGATCGGGTTTTAATACAAAGAAGATCCTAATCTTTTCGGAGTTTAGGATCTTCTTTTTTATGGCTCTATACAATTTGTTAGGGTATACAAACAATTAAGATTTTCATACAATTATAGATAATAGACTGGAGATTAAGAACTTAGTCTCTGTCAATGAAGTGATGAAATATCCTTACCCTTTCCTTATTTGGCGAACGGATTCAAAGACTCCTATCTTCTTCGGAAGATGGGAGCTTTTTTGATTCATAGAGTAATGAATCTCTTTTTAAATATATATTATTATCTTAAATTACTAGCTCTCATGTATTTGTGCATGAGGGCTTTTATATTTAGGAGGGATATTCATGAGTGCTAAAAGAGTAAATATAGTGAGTCTAAAAATGGTGAAGAATAAGGGGTTAACTCATTATCAAAAATTGTAGTAAATTTTAAACGATTTTTTTATAAATAGAAATTGTAGCAAACATCAAAACAGTGTTCCAAATGATCAATAGTTGATAAATATAAGTTTTTTATTAAATTCATGTTTAAAATTTACAACAATGTCTATAATGGTAATGTTACTCTTTCAACAAAATGAAAGAGCATATAAGTTGGTCTTAATAAAGATAAACAATTAAAATTTTAAATTTGCTTAGTTTAAATTACTAATAAATATTACTGGTGACTATTATTTGGAAAACATCGATGTAGTCATGTTAATTAAATACTATAGGGTTATCGCGACCAATTGCGATAGCCCTTTTTCCCATGCTCTCGTATAAAAACAAAATATTTGGTAATAATGGTGCTATCACACCGATGTCGGAAATAACACCAAGAATAAAAAAGAAAGGAGATGAAAAAGGGTGAACCGTTCTCAGAATTATTGGCAATGCACCAATGAAGCTATTCCAATACAAGCTAAAACAATTTTAAACGAATACTTGCTAAGTTTAAAACTAGCAAATAAAGCAGAAGCAACCATTTCAAAATATTGTTCAATATTAGAGCGCTTTTTTAGTGAATGTGCTGTTCCTATCAATGATTTAACTTCAAACGACGTTCTAAAATGGTTCCAAGAATTCTCTGTCGGTAAAAAAGAAAGGACTTTGGATCTTGTGCTTTCGACGCTTTCTTCATTTTTCAAGTTTTGTATTGCTGAAGATTATTTGGAAACTATGGTCATTAAAAATCGTTGGCGACCAAAAATTCCTCATTCATTGCCAAAATACCTGAATGAGCATGAGTATGCTCGTGTCAAAATGGCTGCAGAACAATTACCTCTTCGGGATCGAGCACTAGTACTCTTTCTATTTTCCTCTGGATGTCGAAGATTTGAAGTCTCTCAATTAACCATTCAAGATGTCGATATAGATCGACGCACGGCCAAAGTTAAAGGAAAAGGGAAAAAAATAAGAAATATACACTTTTCTCAAGAATGCACAATCGTATTGAAAGAATACTTGCAGACTCGGTCAGGAAATCCAACAGAACCGCTATTCATGAACAAATTTGGCAATGCTCTTGGACAAACTGGAATTTACAAAATTACTACGAAACTTGGAAAAATGGCAGGTCTTGAGCAGACGTTACATCCACATTGTTTTCGTCATACGTTTGCCACAAACATGTTGGCAAGAGGAGCAGAAATTGAATTTATTGCGGATGAAATGGGTCATGCGGATTTGAATACGACACGAATTTATGCACGTATTCCCACTGAAGACATGATGTTAGCCTATCAAAATAAAATGGGGTAGATACCTATGAATCTTGAATCTTTGAAGTCTTTTTTTGATGATAATAGAGCTCGGTTTAGCCCAGAAACGATTCGAAGCTATAAAATAGCTCTCACACAATTTTTTTCGTTCTGTGAAAAAAATTACAATGAGATAAAGTCAACAGATATCCGTTCCTGGTTAGCTTCTATGGAGGAGCAAGGACTAAAACCGCGTACTATTCACTTAAGATTAAGTGCTATAAAATCATTTTATCAATATTGTATGGAAGAAAATAAAATAAAGAAAAATCCAACACTGACTATCCATACTCCCAAAAAGGATGATTCGCTTCCATATTATTTAAGTAAACGTCAAGTGGTCTTACTTCAAGAACAGACAAAGGAAAATCCAAGAGACCGGGCTATTGTAGAGGCTTTATATACAACAGGCGCAAGGGTAAGTGAGCTTTTGGAGATTAAACTGGAAGATATCAAATGGGAAACACGGCAGATTTGGATCCGAAAAGGTAAAGGAAATAAAGAGCGGTTTGTGCTATTTACGCATGATTGTGCAGAACGATTGAAGACGTATCTTTCTCAGCGAAAGTATAACAATGAATACTTATTTTCCAACAATCGTGGAGGACATTTAAGTCGAGTTTATGTGGAAATGAAATTCCGAGAGTATTCGCAGGCGCTAGGATTTAAAGTCAAGCCTCACACCTTGCGGCATACTTTTGCAGCACATTTGGCAGAAAAAAACATGCCACAAAGCTATATTCAGGAATTACTCGGTCATGCCAATATTAATAGCACAAGGATATACACTCGATTAATGGAGCATGCTCGGAAAAAACAATATGACCGATATCAGAGTTAAATAATAGAAGGAGATTAAGGCAAATGGACAATTACTGGGAGTTAACAAAGCAGTTATTGAATAAGGAAAACCAAGAGAAGGTTAGTGAATTTTTATTAAACCTAAAACTGTCCAATCACAGTGAGTCGACCATTAAAACATATCGACTATTTTTAGAAAAGTTTTTTATCAACCAACAAGAATCCTTTTCCTCTCTTTCCTCTGAAGCCATCATAAAATGGTATAGGGAGCATTATGAGCATGTAAAAGAATCGACATTCAAAAGATGTCTTAGCATTTTATCCTCTTTTTTTACATTTTGTGTACAAGAAGGCTATCTCGAACTTTCTCCTATCAAAAGGAGTTGGTTTCCTCGACTCCCCAAGCCTGTTCCAAAGTATTTAGATAAAGCAGATATTGCAAAAATACGCCAACAAAGTGAGAAAGGGCCCTTGCGAAATCAAGTCTTGGTTGAATTAATGCTAACATCCGGATGCCGCGTAGGAGAGGTTCACAGACTCAATTTAAAGGATGTGGATATGGAAAACCGTATAGCAACCGTTGTTGGAAAGGGAAAAAAGGTTCGCCAAGTTCATTTTAACGATAAGTGTGCCATTTTACTAGACCGCTATTTAGATACCAGAAAAGAAGTTTCATCCTCAGCTCTTTTTATTTCATTTACGACAGGCAAGCGTCTTGGCATTAGACAGATTCAAGGGATTATTGAAAAAACCGGTGAAAAAGCAGGACTAGATAAGAAATTACACCCTCATCGGTTTCGCCATACATTTGCAACAGAACTATTAGCAAAAGGGGCCGAATTAACATTTATTGGAGCGGAATTGGGGCATAGTGACATTGCGACAACACAAATTTATGCTCGACTCCCGAAAAAGGAGATTATTGCCGAATACCGAAAGTTTATGGGATAGGGGAATCAATATGGTTTATCAAGAATGTATGAAGAAATTCAAAGAAGATTATGAGTATAAGTTTGTGACAAGCACGCTTTCAGCTATTCAATGTAATGTATATCAATTTTTTGCGTACTGTAAAAAATCGATTCAGGATGTTACCTCCAGTGACATCCGTAGCTGGTTGATTCAATTACATGAAGATGGCTATGCATCTACAACAGTAAGAACAAAGTTATTTCGAATTAAGCCATTTTTTGGTTTTTGCTTAGAAGAGAAAATTATCACGCATAATCCAACGGTCTCAATAATAATTCCAGAAGAAAAACAAATAACTCCGCGGTACTTAGAAATAGACCAATTGAACCAACTGAGACAACTGGTATCAGGAAAATTACGTCAAAAAGCAGCGGTTGAATTGTTATACGCTACTGGAGTTCGCATTCGTGAATTATGTGCCATAAAGCAGGACGATATTAATTGGTCAGAACGGAGTATTCTCATTCAAAATGGAAAAGGTAAAAGAGAACGGATTGTATTGTTTACGAATGAATGTGGGAATCATCTAAAGGCATACTTACAAGAAAGAACGGATTCCCTTCCGTTTTTGTTTATAAACCGTTACGAGAATGGGCCAATTTCTCCTAGAGCCATTCAACGTTGGTTTGAAAACTATCAGAAAGAACTGGGGATTCAGATATCCCCTCATACCATGCGGCATACGTTTGCCGCACATTTAGCAATCAAAGGAATGTCGCAACTATATATCCAAGCATTATTAGGACACGAAATACCTCGACATACCGAATTGTATACCCGTTTATATAACCATGCGCGAAAGCAACAATATGATGAGTGGATGTAAGGATAGCATCCCCCTGTGGCAAGGGAAAACAGTTTCGTTTTCCCTTGCTACAGGGGGATGAGCTACTGCAGAAAATCTACATTACCCATAATCATAAATTAAAAGTAAAGCACTACAAACTCAGTAATACCAAGGGCTTGTGGTGCTTTTAATTGTGGGGAGAAGACATAGAAAGTGCGATTAACGCTAAATCTTTAAAAGTTACTTTCAACCAAGCTGCAAATGATGTAAAAGAATCTGATTTTTCTGTAGCTAAAGGTTCAGTTAAATCAAACGTTACAAGCGTTGTAATTGCAGCAGATAAAAAATCTGCAACAATCGAATTAACTTCAAAATTAACTAAAGGTGATTACACTGTATCTGTTAAAAATGGTGAATCAACTTTAACTGGTACTGTAACTGCTGCTGATGAAAAAGTTGCTGGTATCCAAGTGCTTTCTGATGTAGCTCCTTTAGCTGATGATAAAGCAACAGCAACAGCAGCACTTCAAGTAACAAACCAATATGGTGAAGATGTTACAGCTGCAAATTACAGTAACTTAGACATCACTGCTACTGGTACTTCAGTAAAAGCGGTAGCTGGCGAAACAGCTTCTGTAGATAACAAAGGCCAAATTACTATTAACTTAGATTCTACTTTAGCTAAAGCGGATGATAAAGTAGTTATTACAGCTGTTGATAAAACAACAGGTACAGTAACTAATAAAACAATCACTCTATCATCTTCAGCGGTAGCTTCAGATGTCGAAGTCGGTACTTTATACAATAAAGATGGCGAAACATTATCAGAAGATTCTACTGGTGATTTCTACCTACCAGTTACAGTGAAAGATCAATATGGTAAAGAAATTACTGATGCAGACGTTGCAAATACAGCAGTTCTTGTAACTAACACTAATGCTGCAGTAGCAACAGTACCATCATCTAATCCAATTGAGTCTACAACAATCAATGGTAAATCTGTTCTTGCAGTAAAAGTTACAAATGTAGCAGCTGGTTCAACAAACTTAGTATTTGTTGTAAAAGCAACTGGTAAAACTGCTCAAAGTACTGTAACTGTAAAAGCAGGTAAATCAATTGCTGGTATTACTCTTGGTGCTCCAACAAATGAAGTTGTAGCAGCTGGTGAAGATATTAAATTGCCATTGACTCTTACAGATAATGAAGGCAATGAAATTAAAACATTAAAAGAATACAATGCAATTAATTCTGCACGAGGTTTAAATGATTTAGATACATCAACTACAGGTTTAAGCATTCAAGAAATTAACGGTACTCTTTACCTTGTTAAAGATGCTTCTAAAGTAACAAAAGGAACTTCTAGTATTCTTGTAACTACAAAATCAGGAAAAATTGCTTCACAAGTTGTGACAGTAAAAGACGCAGCAGAAGCAACTACAATTACTGGTGTTCAAAAAGACTTCATCACAAGCTTACGTGAAAATGATACAACAGGTATTACATTCGATGCAGCAGACTTTGTTATCGAAGATCAATATGGCCGCACTATTGATACTGATTCAAGCTTATTATCTGGTGTAACAATTGAAGCAGTAGCAGCTTTAGGTGCTAACTCTCCATTTGATGTTACTACTACTCCAGGAACAGTTAAATTAACTTCAACTCCAGGTATTACTGCTACATCTGATACGATTACTTTTAACATTGATAATTCAGATGCAAAAGCTGAAGGCGCAAGTGCATATAGCAAAAAATTCACTGTTGTTAAAGATGCAGATTTAGCATCATACAGCGCAGTAGCAGTACCAACTGTAGCATTAGTAGCAGGAGATACAACTGATTATAAACTTGCTGGTGCTCCTTATACTGATGATTCAATTACTGTAAAAGCTTCAACTAAAGCAGGAGAAACAGTACTATTAGATGAAAGTGCTGGAGAATTCTCTGTAAAAGGCTTACCAACAGTAGCTGAACTTACAACAGCTGATTTCAAAGATGTAAATGGTAAAGATATCACAGAAAAAACTTACAATGCAACTGTTACAATTAATGCAACAGGTGAAAAAATCACTGTACCTGTGACTTACTCAATTGCACCATCTAAAGCTCAAAAATTAGATGTATTTACTAAAGATACTGATAAAGTAACTTCTACATTAAAAGTTGCAGATACTTCTGTAAAATACACTACTGCACAAGTATTAGATGCATTAGATTTCAAAACAACTGACCAATATAAAGTTCAATCTAGTGCATTATCTTCAGTTGATGAAGTAACATTCACAAAAGTTTCTGGAACTGTTTCATTTGAAGGTAACGGTACATCAACAGCTGCAGTTAAAACTGCATCTGCAGGTTCTGTAGTAAAAGCTACTGTAGTAGTAGATGGCCAATCAACAACTGTTGAAATTACTTTCGACGCAGCAGTTACTGCTGAATAATTTCTACCTGTAAAATCCCTTATTGATTTGAACGGTTAAAGAAAATCCTAATCTTTAAAGAGATTAGGATTTTCTGCTTTTATCTAACGATATAAATATTTAGTGCCAGTCACCGAATTTATTAATTAAATCCATCCCCTTACCTTATTGGGCGAACGGATTAAAAGACTCCTATCTTCTTCGGAAGATGGGAGTCTTTTTGTTTCATAGAGTAATGAATTTTTAAAATATATGTTATCTTGAATCACAATCTCTCGTGTATGTGTGAATGTGGGCTTATTTGTTTGAATAGTATCCTCAACCGCTTCGTTGAATCCATAAAAGAAGACCCCCGCCATGCAACCAACAAAACCGGGAGGTCTTCTAAACACAAGAAATAAAACTTAGAGGCAACTGACCACGTTGGGTAGTTACTAAGCAAGATGTTAGCGCATTTTATATTATATGCTATATAAAACAGATATATTCTAAAAATAAATTAAAATGAGCCACTATATATCCTAAACAATAGTAGCAATTTCTATTAGTTCAACATAATTTTGGATCAATTGAACCAACTAAGGCAACATATAACAGGAAAATTACGACAAAGAGCAGTTGTTGAATTGTTATATGCTACTGGAGGGCTGATATAAAATCGATAAAAATGAAACAATTTGATGATTATGCTCCTTAATATTTTTGTAGTAAAATTCTGTGTATAGACAAGGTTTGTCGGTATTAACAAATATTTGCTTAAAGAAAGGATAATTATGTCTAAATTCTCAACTGCATTTAATGAATACTTTTATGCTTGGGGCGATAATGACCCTAAAAAAGAAGTTTGGAGATACGGGAAATATGTATCATTAAAACAATTGCATGGATATGACGATTATGTATATTACAGACCACGTAGGCAAATGGCAGGAAGTGTAATCATTTTGGGTGGTTTAGCGAGTGGATATTGTCTATATAAAGGTGGCACTTACCTCAAAGCCAAGTATGATAAAAGAAAGACAGAAAATCTCTAGCCTATTTTGACTAGAGATTTTCTTTATACTATTTTCTGAAAGATTAAACACTATCGTTTGTATGACCTTGTATATAATCATACATTGGAAGCAATAGTTGTGGCTGCGAGGTTGTTTTGTAATGCTGTTTTGTAAAAGATTGTTGTTTTTAGTTAAAAATTTGGCTATGTAAAAAATAACGTTGAGTTTAAACTAACGACAGCATTAGTGAAAGAGGAACTAAATGATTTTTGGACAGAGGTCATATTTTTATTATTCCATTAAAGGGCGCTATTATTGAAGATCATAAGGATGAAGAAAAAGTCTACTCATCAGGACTGATAATGGGGAAAATAACATACATATGTAAATTAATACATCTTTAAATAATGTTAATGATACTTAATATTACTTAAACAAGGTTTTAATAATTTAATGTTTTACTAGTATAAGAGGAAAAATTATCTATTAAAGGAATATTACCTATAGATAGAGAAATTGATTTTGTGTTAATTGCATTAAGAAGAAGCAACAACAAATTCGAAATGAAGGAAGGGACTAATTAAAATGAGTAAAAGAAAATGGAAAAAGCCTGTAAATGCATTTTTATCGACACTTTTAGCAGCAAGTATCGTAACGCCAACTATTCCAACTTATGCAGAAACAGGACATGCTGCAGAATTGCTGATCTCTGAGTACATTGAGGGGAGTAGCTACAATAAAGCAATTGAACTTTATAATGGGACTGGATCTGCCATTGACTTAAGTCAGTATAAATTGGAGTTATATGCAAACGGAGCTACTTCAGCAAGTCAAGCTTTAACACTTTCAGGAACCCTTAATGCTGGAGAAATTTATGTAATTTATAATAATAGCGCGAATAGCGAGATAAAGAGTAAGGGGAATTTGGCTAATTCTATTGTTATTAATTTTAACGGGGATGATCCTGTCGTATTGAAAAAAGGAAATACTGTCATTGATTCAGTTGGACAAGTTGGTCAAACAGCAAAAACCTTGGAAAATGTAACATTAGTCCGAAAAGCCAACATTACATCAGGCGATACAATTATTAATGATGCATTTAATCCATCTAATGAGTGGAATCAATTTCCGATAGATGATGCAACTGACCTCGGCAAACATACAATGGATGGTTCATCTGTAGAAGAACCAGGAAACCCAGATGATCCAGGTCCAGCACAAGGAATTCAAATTCATGATATTCAAGGAGAATCGCATCAATCACCTGAACAAGGTGAGACAGTTTCAAGGGTAGAAGGAATTGTCACTTATGTATATAAAATAGGAAACAGCAACTATTTCCATATGCAAACACCTGATGATAAAAAAGACAACAATCCAAACACTTCAGAAGGTATTGTTGTTTATACTGGAAACACTGCAGCTAACGTTAAAATTGGTGATCTTGTAAGTGTTGATGGAAAAGTAGATGAATACCAAATTGATGGATATACTGACACGAAAAGAGACACAGATTTATCTGTCACAGAAATTAATGCTCGTAACGACCAAGGTGGTAAAGTGGCCGTTGTAAAGAGCAATGTCACACTTCCAGCACCAGTAGTAATTAATAGCGATAATTTGCCATCTAAAGTAATTGATAACGATGGGTTTAGTAAATTTGATCCTGAAGAAGATGCAATCGATTTCTGGGAATCTCTTGAAGGTATGAGAGTGGAAGTAGGCAATGTGAAAGCTGTAGCACCACAGGAACATGGCGATCTGATTACCGTTCTAGAAAACAGAAAAACGGATACTATTCATGGTGGGGTCCTACTTACAGCAGATAATGCAAATGCAGATAAAATTCAATTTAAACTTTATGATAATACGCAAGCTCGAGATTTTAAGGTAGCAACTGGTGATAAATTTGTTGGCCCGATTACTGGTGTAGTCAATTATGGCTTCCAAAATTATAAAATCTATGCTGATTATGATGAGATGAAAGCAAAGCATGTTGAAGGAAATACAGTTCCCGAAACAACCACAATCCAAAAGGAAGATGACAAATTAACTGTTGCTTCTTATAACTTAGAAAACTTCTCCAATAATACGAAAGAAACAACGGATGATAAAGCACGCAAATTAGCTCGCGCATTTGCAACTGATATGCAAAGCCCGGATATTATTGGTGTGACAGAAGTTCAGGATAATAATGGTTCTACTGCAGGAGGAACTGCTGCAGATCAAAGTTATCAACGCTTAATTTCTGAAATTGAAAAAGCTGGTGGCGTTAAATATAATTACGTCAATATTGACCCTGAGAACAATGCAGACGGTGGTGCACCGAATGCGAATATCCGTGTAGGATTCCTATATAATCCAGAACGTGTACAATTAACAAAAGACATTCCAGGTGGAGATGCTACAACGGCTGTAGATTATGAAAATGGGAAACTAACACTTAACCCGGGTCGAATTGATCCAACAAATAGTGCATTCAACAATAGCCGTAAACCACTCGCTGCACAATTTGATTTTAATGGCGAAAGTGTTGTAGTTATTGCAAACCACTGGAACTCTAAATCAGGTGATACACCATTATTTGGTTCAACACAACCACCTCAATTGGAAAGTGAAGTACAACGTCATAAAATTGCAAATGTAGTAAATGGCTTTGTAGAGAAAATTAAAGCGGATAACCCAAATGCCAATATTGTCTCTGTCGGTGACTATAACGATTTCCAATTCACTGATTCGTTGAAAATCCTTGAAGGAAAAAATATGACGAACATGATTAATAAAGTACCTGAAGCGGATCGCTATACGTACCTTTTCCAAGGGAATTCGCAAGTGTTGGATCATATTTTAGTATCGAACAATCTTGCTGATTCAACCAAAATTGATATTCTCCATATTAATGCTGATTTTACGGACATGGCTGGCCGTGCAAGTGACCATGATCCAGTAATGGTACAACTTGATTTATCTGATAATATTGTTGCTGAAAAAACATACAACATAACAAACATCAAAGAGAAAGAACTAACTTTTTCTGAGCCAAGCATTTCTGTGAACTTTGAAAGTGGCAAGATTACAAAAGGAATTACCATTACAAGTTCTAAATACGCTGAGCTAAAAGGGGCAGGATTCACGAGCAAAGGCTTTAATGGCTCAACCGTGACGATTAAACCAGAAGAAGCTGGTGCCATTATCGACTTCACAGGTCTTCCACTAAAAAAGGTCACAATTGATGGACCGAATGTGAAAGAAATTAGAGGCGCTGAAAATATCAAAAAAATCAAATATAAGAATGGAGCAAATCCAGAAAGCATTTTGTTTAAAGATTCAAAAGGTGAAGGAAATACGACACCTCCAACAACTGAAGAAAACCAAGCTCCATTAGCAATAAAAGCGTTTGAGAATAAAACTGTGGCGGTAGGCGAAAATGTAAATTTTTCTTTAACAGATTATTTTCATGATCCGGATAACGATGAACTAACATTTAGTTCTACATTAGGAACAATTAATGGTGCAACGCTGAATTTAAACAGTTTATCAATTGGCACACATACTGTGAAAGTTACAGCTACAGATGGTAAGGAATCTATCACTTCTAGTTTTACTGTAACTGTTACTGCTAAAGATACTACGGATGAATATTATAGCGATGCTATTGGGAAAAAGGGTCAAGCGTTAAAAGCTGCATTACATGATGCCATCGATAATAATCGTGTGCTTTCTTACAGTGAAGTGTGGGATGCATTAAAAATAACAGATGAAGATCCAAATAATCCGAATAATGTCATCCTCCTTTATACTGGGGAATCTCGTCCAAAGACTAAAGCCGGTGGCAATGTAGGAGACTGGAATAGAGAGCATACTTGGGCTAAGTCACATGGTGATTTTGGTACAAGTAATGGCCCGGGTACAGATATTCATAACCTACGTCCAAGTGACGTACAAGTTAACAGTTCAAGAGGAAATTTAGATTTTGATAATGGTGGCAGTGCGGTAAACAATTGTTCTGAGTGTAAAAGAGATTCTGATTCATGGGAGCCACCAAATGATGTAAAAGGTGATATCGCTAGAATACTATTTTATATGGCAACACGTTATGAAAAAGATGACAGAGTTGACTTAGAATTAAATGATCAAGTTAACAATGGATCAAATCCTTTCCACGGAAAGCTTTCTGTTTTACTACAATGGAATGAACAGGATCCAGTAAGTGAGTGGGAAAAACAACGAAACGAAAAAATATTCAATATTCAAGGAAATCGCAATCCATTTATCGACCATCCTGAATGGGTGGAAGAGATTTGGTAAGACATTAGTGGGTTCTAAGGTAAATCTAAGAATGGATGAAAAAAGTCTTATCATTATTAGTACATTAACCATCCTAAGAAGAAAAAGCAAAGAGCATGTTTTGTAAAAGATTTTTAATAGTTTACACCAATAAGAGGATATTACGGTCAATAAAAGAACATATTATCCTCTTACTTTTTTACATAATTAAATAATAGATATACAAGTTAGAAATAATATTGCATTTGGTGACTCTTAGTTCAACTCATACAAAAAAGGATATTGGATACTAAATTCGCTATATACCATCATTGATATGATAATATTTAATTAAGATATATACAAAAAAGAGAGGAAAACTCCTCTCTTTTCTTTTTGGCCGATCATGGACTTTCTTTAAGATTGACTTATAAATTTTATACAAACTGGATGGGGAATAGTAAGATTTGACTTAAGTAAAGTAAGCTTTCCTGTTTCTTTGTTTCGTCTATAAATAACCAGATTACTGGATTGCTGGTTCGATCCAATTAAATAATCTTCAGTTGGGTCTAAGGAAAAGTCCCGTGGCCAATCACCTCCTGAGGATATTGTTTCAACAGGAGCCAATAAATTGGTTTCTACATCAACGCTAAAAACGGCAACACTATTATGCCCTCGGTTACCAGCATAAATAAATCGGCCATCTGAAGAAATATGAATAAAGCTACCTTGATTATTTTCTGTAAAATCTGCCGGAATTGTAGAAATATATTGCTCTTCTGTAAATGTACCATTCTCAGTTTGATATCTTAATACAATAACTTCAGAACTGTACTCTGTCATGATATATGCATAGCGGCCATTAGGATGAAATACTAGATGTCTAGGACCGCTGCCAGCTTTTAATGTCAAATGCGTTATTTCTTGTAAAGCATTATTAACAATTTCATAAGTATATAAGTGGTCAATTCCCAAATCAACTACTACTACATATTTTTCATCAGGTGTGAAACATGCATAGTGAGTATGTGGAACTTGTTCAGGAGTTGCTCCTTGGTGCACAATGACAGAAGGATTAGCGTTAATCGTCCCCGTTTCTTTATTTAGGGTATACGCACTAATTGTCCCTTTATGGTAATTTGTTACTAGTAGGTAGCGTTGTTCACTATCTACAAAAAGGTGGCAGGGCTGAGGTCCTTCCGATAATTGCCTGTTTAGCTCTTGAAGCTTGCCTGTCGAACTATCGAGTGAGAAAGAAGCCACTCCACCCATGGTGCCTTCTTGTATAATGCTATATAAAAAACGTTTATTTTTTGAAATTGTTAAATAGGTAGGATTATCAATTTTAGCGGCAACTTGTAAATTTTCGATTTTGCTTGCGGCAATATCTAATTGAAAGGAATATATTCCCTCGCTGTTTCCTTTTGTATAAGTACCGATAAAGCCAATAAATTTATCCTGATTCATTATAATGTTCTCCTTTTTATTAGCTATCCTCAATCATGCTAGTATTATCATACCTTAAAGAAATGGATACTTTAGATCACTTAAAGTTTGAAATTGCTGTTAGAAGGTTGAGGGATATTACTTAATCAATCTTTATTCCAAATCTACACTAATTAGGTTGAAGTTTTATGACTTTCACAACATACTTGTTATTTTTGATCACTTAGATATACAAGTTCAATTTCATCTCGCACTTTATCTACTATTTGCAAGGTCGTATATGAATTTTTGTATGAATTAATAACAGACTCTGTTTTTCCATGTTGAATTAACTCAACAAACTCTTTCACTTCATAATACATAGGTGGGTGAGATTGTTCTATTGACAAAGGTTCTATTGTTCCATCATTGTAGTGGATTTCTACCTTTTCAGGCGTATGGATTTTATCAATAATGATACTTCCCTTTTCACCTTGAATTTCACTTGGTAAATAGGAGTTCGTAATTTTTGAATACATGATGATGGCATCTTTATCGTCATATCTTAAGAGTATACTTCCTTCACCATCTACACCTGACTCAAGCATCATACCGGTTGCCTTGACTTCGTTTGGTTCACCAAATAATACAATAAGTGGATATAGACAATAAACGCCAAGATCCATTAAAGAACCGTTTGAAAACTTGGGATTGAAGGCATTAAGGATTATCCCTTCCTTATATTTATCGTAACGGGATGAATATTGACAGTAACTTGAAAAGTATCTCCGAATGGGGCCGATTTTATTTAAGTGATCTTGAATGATCTTAAAGTTCGGAAGCAGTGTCGATTTCATGGCTTCCATTAATAAGACATGATGATCTTTTGCTGCTTGAATCATTTTTTTGGCTTCGGTAGCATTCGCAGCCATTGGTTTTTCACATAAAACATGTTTGCCGTTTTGTAAAAATAGAATCGCTTGTTCGGCGTGAAATGAATTGGGAGACGCAATATAAACGGCGTCTATTTCATCACTAGCAGCCATTTCATTTAAATCTGTATACCATTTTGATACATTATATTGGTTTGCAAATTCTTCAGCCCTTTCCAGTGTGCGAGAATAAACTGCAGTAAGTTTAAATCCCTGTACCATTCTAGCTGCCTCAATTAATCTACTTGTTATCCAATTAGTACCAATTACTCCGAATCGGACCATTTATTTGACCTCATTTCGTTATTTTATAAAATGAATTTTAATATAAAGGAAAGACCGCAAGTTCAACAAAGGAATCAATGCGGTCTTTCTGTTATTTATTTTGGGTGTATTTTATTCAAGATTGGCATGTTTGCCATACATTTTATTGGAATCCAAGCCCTTTTTCTCCATAAATCGCAAGATGACGGAATCATAAAATAACAACATCGTTTGCTCAAATAAAGATCCCATTGGTTGAATGGTCTTGAAATCACCTAGAGACTGATCTTTTGTTACTCCTGGTAATTTCACAATGATATCAGCTAATTTTCCAATGGTTGACTCGGGAGAAATCGTTATAGCTGCAACTATACCACCTAAGCTTTTCGCTTTTTCTGCAATGGCAACTAAGGTCTTGGTTTCTCCTGAACCTGAACCAAGGATTAATAAATCGCCTTTTTCCATGTTTGCTGTTACGGTTTCTCCTACTACATAGGCATCAATCCCCATGTGCATCATTCGCATCACAAAAGATTTACCCATCAATCCAGATCTGCCCGCACCAGCCACAAAGATTTTCTTGGATTCTAAAATTTGGTTTACTAATTTCTCTGTTTCAGCATCAGAGATTAAGTTGACTGTTTGACTTAATTCTTGAATGACTTCGGCTAAATACTGAGTAGTTTTCATTGTTGAATCAACCTTGTTGAATTAATTCTTGCATTTCGCGTGCAGTAGATTTTTTATCTTCTTTACTTGTGATACCACCACCTACAATTATAAGGTCAGGGTGTTCTTTAATAACTTCTGGAAGTGTTTCTAATTTAATTCCACCAGCAATAGCTGTTTTGGCATTTTTTACAACGCTTTTAATCGTGTGTAAATCTTCAAAAGAATTTTTCCCTACAGCTTGAAGATCGTAACCTGTGTGTACACAGATATAATCAGCACCAAGTTCATCTAATTCTTTAGCACGAGCTGCAATGTCTTTCACTGCAATCATATCCACGAGAATTTCTTTTCCTTGTTTTTTTGCTTCTTCTACTGCGCCTTTAATGGACTCGTCTTCTGCTGTTCCAAGAATAGTAATAATGTCTGCACCAGCAGCAGATGCTTGACTTACTTCATATCCAGCAGCATCCATAATTTTTAAGTCAGCTAATACAGTTAAGTTAGGAAATGCAGCTTTTACTTCTTTCACTGCTTTAAGACCTTCATTGATCACCACAGGTGTACCAATTTCTACAACATCAATATACTCTTCGACTTCTTTCACTACTTCAATTGCTTGTGGAATATTGACTAAATCTAAAGCTAATTGTAATTTCATTTATATTCGCTCCTTATAGATGATTTATATGTGTGATTATGCTAAGTGACTTTCTGTTAGGAATGTGTAAAAGTTTCCTTTGAAAATCTATTTACTCACTAGCACGATGTTAGTATACTCAGTATATATTTAAATTAAAAGTACGCACTTTAAAAGCATATAGTGCTAAAAAGTATACTATTGGTTAAAATAAGGGAGGAGGTGATGTGTATGCCAAATTTAGGTGAGAAAACTTTTAACTGCGAAAAAGAATTAACCCTTGCAATAATTGGCGGCAAATGGAAGATGTTAATTTTATGGCACTTAGGTAAAGAAGGAACAAAACGATTTGGTGAGTTAAAGGCCCTTATGCCGGGCATTACCCAAAGAATGCTTGTCAATCAATTACGAGAGCTTGAAGATCATTTAATTGTACATCGTGAAGTGTACCCCGTAGTTCCACCAAAAGTTGAATATTCATTAACTGAGTATGGGGTAAGTCTTATGCCGATTTTAGATGCAATGTATGAATGGGGCAAAGACTATATTGCGAACGTATTGGAAGGCGAAACAGAAGATCTGTCCAATGTTAAGTAAACAGCCTGTAAATAACAGTTGTAAGTTATGAGTAATTAGAAAAATAAAAACCACATTATAATAAAAATATTCCTAAAACCCTTTAGTAGTAATTAGTACATCATTGCTGCTAAAGGGTTTTTTATTTTTATAATTTTTATTATTTGCGGAAAAGTTTAAATGATGAATCCTATCCTCATTTATTATTTCTCATGTTTGTATTTTAAAGAATAGGGTTTAGATGGATGTATACTCTACACGTAGTATTGAAAGAAGGAAAAACGAGTGTCCGAAAAATATCCCTTTTTAACGCAAAACAAAGGCATTTTAATTTTATTAATAGTATCATTTTTAACACTATGTTCATTGGTTGGTACTATATGCGAATAAAGTGCGTACTTTTTAAAAATAACTATACATAATATACTGTTTGAGCAATAACAAGTTGTTTATGCGAAAGGAGAGATTCTAATGGAAAGACATAATGGGAAAGATTTTTGGGTTTGTGATAAATGTTTAACTATTACCCAAAATAATAAAAAATGTCCCAAATGTGGACATACTCATTTAAGAGAAATTAGGATTTGCAATTATGCGGGGAACCAAAACTTTCGTTTAGAAATAGGGGAGTAAGTAATCCTAAAACTCGAATCAGAATGTGAGGAATTTTAAATGGATTCTATGACTTTTGTATTATTTGGGGCAACGGGAGATTTAGCTAAAAGAAAAATCTATCCAGCCCTGTTTAATTTATATCTCAATCAAAAATTACCGCAGTCCTTCTCCGTTATTGGTGTAGGAAGAAGTGAATCTTCTGACAGTGAATTTCAATCAAGGGTCATTGATTCCTTGTATACATTTTCTAGACATTTGATGAATGATAAAACTAAAAAAGATGAGTTCGTCAAGGCGTTTCATTATTGTCAGTTAGATGTAACAGATTCTCAAGGCTATAAAAAATTATTAGAACTTGTTCAACAAAATGAAGAAAACCAGAATATTGAAGAGAATAGAATGTTCTATTTGTCAGTCGCCCCAGATTTTTTTGACGTGATTGCCATGAACATTAAAAATAGTGGATTGGGCGCAACAAATGGATGGAAACGATTGATTATAGAGAAACCATTTGGACATGATTTAAAATCAGCACAAGAATTAAATGAAAAGCTAAGTAGAGCTTTTGAAGAAGATGAAATTTATCGTATCGATCATTATCTAGGAAAACCAATGGTTCAGAACCTTGAAGTCCTAGCCTTTGCTAACCCTGTATTGCAATCATTATGGGACAATCGATATATTGCCAATATCCAAATTACGGCAAGTGAAATCGTTGGCGTTGAAGAAAGAGCTGGCTATTATGACAAAGCAGGAGCCATTCGTGATATGGTTCAAAATCACATGCTACAGCTGTTAATGATGACAGCCATGCATTTGCCTAACCGGATTACCACAAATGAAGTTCGCAATGAGAAAAGAAAAGTGTTGGAATCATTGCGGCCATTACAGCTGGAAACTGTAGGTGCTAACGTAGTCCGTGGTCAATATGGGCAAGGAGAAATAAACGGAAGCTCTGTAGTTGCATATAGAGAAGGGACTGGTGTTGACCCATCTTCTCAAAACGATACATTTATTGCGGCTCGTCTATGGATTGATAATTCCTACTGGGATGGGGTTCCGTTTTATATTCGGACAGGGAAAAGAATGAAGGAAAAGACAACAAAGATTGTCATTGAATTTAAAAATCCATTAAAGGGTTCCTATAGTTCTGAAATGGAACAGATTGAACCTAATCTTTTAACAATCAATATAAACCCAGTTGAAGGCGTGTCACTACGGTTAAACAGCAAAAATCCAATAAACGGGGAAATGGAACCTATCATTATAGACTTTTCCGCAGGTAAACAAGATGTTCCCGAAGCATATGAACTATTGTTATTTGATGCTCTTATTGGGGATGCAACATTTTTTGCACATTGGGACGAAGTAGAACTGTCTTGGAAATGGGTAGAGCCTATTTTAGAAGCATTTAAAGAAAATAGAGTTCCCCTTCACACCTATTTATCCGGATCAATGGGGCCAGAGGCAGCTCATCAATTATTAGAAGAGGATGGATATAAGTGGTGGTAAAATCACCGCGAATGTAATTCTAACCAGAAAGAATTATAAAAAGTAATTAAGAATTTAGGAGGAATAAATATGAAAGTTGGATTAATTGGATTAGGGAAAATGGGATTAAATTTAGGCAAAAATTTAATTGACCATAAACACGAAGTAGTCGCATTTGATCTTAATTTAAGTGCGGTGGAAGAAATGAAAAAATACGGAGCCAATGGTGTATCGAATTTACAAGATCTAGTTCAAGGGTTGGAAAAACCACGTGTTCTCTGGTTGATGGTCCCTCATTCTGTGGTTGATTCTGTTCTTGATGAGCTGACACCACTTTTAAATGAGGAAGATATCGTGATAGAAGCAGGTAATTCTCACTATAAGGAATCAATCCGTCGATATAATCAACTAAAAGAAATGGGGATCCATTTTATGGATGCTGGCACATCCGGGGGGATGGAAGGCGCTCGTAACGGAGCTTGTTATATGATTGGCGGAAATCCTGAAACATGGAATATCGTTGAGCCAATTTTTAAAGATACATCTGTAGAAAACGGATATTTATATGCCGGACAAGCAGGGAGCGGCCATTTCTTAAAAATGGTTCACAATGGAATCGAGTATGGAATGATGGCAGCAATTGGAGAAGGCTTCGAGGTATTAGAAAAAAGTCAATTTGAATATGATTACGAAAATGTAGCGCGGGTTTGGAATAATGGTTCCGTTATTCGTTCTTGGCTAATGGAGTTAACAGAGAATGCATTTACCAAGGATGCTAAATTGGATGAAATTAAAGGGATTATGCACTCATCTGGGGAAGGGAAATGGACGGTTGAAACGGCCCTAGATCTACAAGCTGCTACACCTGTTATCGCTATGTCATTATTAATGCGCTACCGCTCCTTAGACAAGGATACGTTTACAGGGAAAGTAGTGGCTGCTTTGAGAAATGAGTTTGGTGGACATGCTGTGGAAAAAGTTGACTAACTAAAATATAAGAAAAATCAAAATAGCTTTACTGGAGGAAAGAAAGATATGACTATTACATTTGATTACACTAATGCTTTACCATTTATGAAAAAGAGTGAACTAGAAGGATTAACCCAATTTGTAAAAGTGGCCCATGATATGCTTCATGAAAAGAAAGGTCTTGGTTCTGATTTTCTTGGGTGGGTTGATTATCCACTTTCATATGATAAAGAGGAATTTTCGCGTATTAAACAAGCTGCAAAGAGAATACAAAATCAATCAGATGCCTTGATTGTTATTGGCATAGGTGGTTCTTATTTAGGAGCAAGATCGGCTATTGAAGCTTTGTCTCATACTTTTCACAATCAAGTAAAGGGTAAGACTCAAGTATTTTTTGCTGGCAACAATATCAGCTCTATTTATTTGCTGCAACTATTGGATTTATTAGAAGGAAAGGATATTTCAGTTAACGTTATTTCAAAATCAGGAACAACAACGGAGCCTGCTTTAGCCTTTCGCGTCTTTCGTAACTATCTGGAACAAAAGTATGGTAAGGAAGAGGCAAGAAAACGTATTTTTGCCACTACTGATAAAGAAAAAGGTGCATTAAAGAAACTTGCTGACGAAGAAGGGTATGAAACATTTGTTATTCCAGATGATATAGGTGGTAGGTATTCTGTTCTAACAGCAGGCGGTCTCTTACCTATAGCTGTTGCTGGTCTAGACATTGATCAAATAATGGCAGGGGCTGCATCTGCTGCACGTAAGTATAATAATCCTGAACTCATGACAAATGAGTGCTACCAATATGCGGCAGTACGAAATGCATTCTACGATAAAGGAAAAGTGATTGAATTACTGGTAAATTATGAGCCATCCCTTCATTTTGTATCTGAATGGTGGAAACAATTATTTGGGGAAAGTGAAGGAAAGGATCAAAAAGGCCTCTTTCCTGCTTCTGTTGATTTTTCGACTGATCTACACTCGATGGGGCAATATGTACAGGAAGGTAGACGAGACCTGATCGAAACAGTATTACAAATTAAGAAACCTAAAATGGATATGACTATTCAAGAAGATCCAGACAATCTCGATGGATTAAACTTCCTTGCTGGAAAAACAATGGATGAAGTCAACAAAAGTGCATTTCGAGGGACTTTGTTAGCTCATGTTGATGGTAAAGTACCAAATTTAGTGATTGAATTCGATGAGTTGAATGAGTACACATATGGTGAATTGGTATACTTCTTCGAAAAGGCATGTGGGATTAGTGGTCATCTATTAGGCGTCAACCCATTTGATCAGCCAGGAGTGGAGGCGTATAAAAAGAATATGTTTGCGTTACTCGGCAAACCAGGATATGAATCAGAGAAAGAGGCCATTATAAAACGGCTATCTTTATCGAATCAATAGATAACAATACAGTGTACTATAAAATATAATTGTTGGTTTATAAAATAAGCATGATTACTAAAAAAAATGATGCATAGCAAATATTTCCGTATATGAAGCAAACGATAGCAATTCCCCAAGATATTAATTGACCAAATTTACTTATTCATAAAACAATATTGTAAACAACTACACTTTATCTTCGGTTACTTTTCTTCAATTAAGTCGAAAAATATTATTTAAACAAACATTGCAGGTTAGCGAAAGAATAATATAAAAAGCAGATTCATTATTGGATTGAATCTGCTTTATTATTTTAACAAGAACTGATTACCGTCTTCATCTGCACCTTTATTACGACATAAATATTGATTATCTTGATAATCAAATAGTTAAGTTAATTAGTGAAAGAAGTAGATACGTTTTTGAACAAGCTGCAAAATACAAATATTCAGCAAAGAAAAAAGGACATTACATATTAGTCAAATAAAATATGTAATGTCCTTTAATTTATCTATCTTTTTAAACTTAGCTCATGATAAATTCATTGAGCAAAAGACATGCTCTTATTTATGTTTTCTATAAAAAAGCTTTTTAAAAGACTCATTCATTTATGTTTGTAGTCTTTTCTTTAATACTATTAACAAAATCCATAACGCGTTTGTCTAGGATGACTAAATACTTTTTTCCAAGCGTGACACTAAAAATGATTAATGCAATGATGGCCAAATCAAATAATAATCCACCGCCATATATCCACTCTTTGAAGTTATTTATGTAGAAGGCGTCGATGATCGGTAAAACGATACTTGGTATATAATCCAACATTGCAATCAATAGTACGGATACCCATGATAATACTTTCGATTGAAAGAAATAGCGTGCAAAGACAAATACTATTGTAAAGACCCACCCCATAATTTCTGAGAATAGTAGGATATACCACTTATAATTTAAAATCGTTTCAATCAAATTGAGGTCCTCTCCTGAGTAAAATTAATTTGCCTGGTGTGCAAATGGATTTATCTCTTTAAGATTTTATCTCATAAAACATAATTACCTTTTTAACTATTTTACCCAACTTTCCACCCTTTTTTTCATATATGAATTTTAAAAATTAAGAATCAGTATGTATTGATTACATTTACAATTATAAAAGAAGTGAGTGTGAAAAAAACACACTCACTTCAAATTGTGTAGGCATATATGAGTAATATTTTTGTGGTTTAGATACCACATGGATATTGAACTTTTTGATTAGAATGGGTAGTCCATAGGTTTTACTTGTACTGATACCCATTTTGCTTGAGTGAATTCATCAACGATCCATGGGTTGCCGAAGCGACCGATACCGCTGCCTTTCATACCGCCGAATGGTGTATTAGATAGGCAGTTTACTGTTTGGTCATTGACATGTGTCATACCTGCTTCGATTTGTACGGCTGCTTTTTCGCCTTGTTCTAAATCACTTGTGAAGACAGCAGAGCTTAAGCCGTATTCCGTGTTATTTGCGATTTGAATTGCTTCTTCATCAGATGATGCTTTGATAAATGATACGACTGGTGAGAATAATTCAGTTTGTGCTAATTTACTGTCTGCATCAACATTGCCGAAGATGTAAGGTGTTAGGACATTGCCTTCACGTTTACCTTCTAATAATAGTTCATGACCAGCTTCTTTTGCTTTATTGATATAAGCAATTGCTTTATCCAATTGTACATGGTTGATAAGTGGTCCAATGACTGTTGATGGATCTTTTGGATCGCCGTATGGAAGTGATTTTGCATGTTCTACAAATTTACTTACGAATTCATCGTATAAATCTTCGTGAACAATGATACGGTTAATACTCATACAAATTTGACCTTGGTGTAAATATTTACCCATGATCGCTGATTTCACAGCTTGGTCAACGTCTGCATCTTTCAACACTACGAATGGGTTATTACCGCCTAATTCTAGTGCAACTCGTTTTAATAATCCGCCAGCAACTTCGCCGATATGTTTACCAACACCAGTTGAACCAGTAAAGCTGATGAATTTTGAATGTTGGTTTGTAATCATTTCATCGCCAATTTCAGGAACATCAGTAAGGATTGAGTTGAATACGCCTGCTGGGATGCCTGCTTCTTCAAATGCTTTTGCAATTACAGAACCGCCAGATAAACCTGTTTGAATATCTGCTTTATGAACAACAGTATTGCCTAGTGCCAATGCCGGTGCAATTGTACGCATAGACAAATAAAGAGGGAAGTTGAATGGAGAAATAGATGAAATAACACCAAGTGGTAAACGATATACTTTGTTTACTTTATCAGGAATCACTGACGACACTGTTGTTACTTTGCCAACTTGGTCGATCATTTTCAATGATTCTTCCATATCTGCAATAGTAAAGCTTACTTCGACACTACTTTTTAACACGCTGCTGCCAGATTCTGCAACAAGGATATCGACGATTTCTTGTTGATTTTCTTTAAAGAAAGCGATTGCTTTTTCAAGAACAGATTTACGTAATTCCGCATCTTTTGCCCATTCTTTTTGCGCGTTATTCGCAAGTTCGAATGCAGATGCTAATTGAGCTTTTGAAGCAATTGAGACAGTAGCGAATGTTGAATCATCAAATGGGTTTACATCGTTATAAGTACGACCTGTAGCGCCTTCAACCCATTCACCGTTAATATAACTTTTTGCTAATTCTTGTACGTTCATTATATTATCCTCCAATTTATAGGAAAGGGGAGTGAACCCCCATCCTTTTTTATGCTTTGTATTCTTTATCAATCACGAGGATTGGTTTAATGGTAGAGCCATTTTTTGAATCCTCGAAGGCTTGTTCGATATCTTCTAATTCATAAAATTTCACTAATTTATCAATTGGGAATTGTCCATTTTGATAGAACTTCACTAATTTTGGAATGATTAATTGTGGAACAGCGTCTCCTTCAATTACTCCTTTTAGTGTAATCGCATTCAAAACAACTTCATTTGTAACGTTGAATGTTAAATCACGTTTACCAACTGCAACTGTTGCACATTCACCTTTAATACATAGGCAACGTAGAGCAGATAAAGTTACTTCTGGTACACCAGTTGTTTCAAATGAGTAGTGTGCACCTTTACCAGTAATCTCTTTAATTTTTTCAACAGGGTCAACTTTCGTGCTGTTGATTGTATGTGTAGCACCTAATTCTTTTGCTAGTTCAAGACGGCTGTCATGAATATCAACTGCAATAATTGGGTAGCAGCCAGCAATCTTTGCTGCTAACATACCACTTAGACCAACTGCGCCTGTACCGAACACGACAAAGCTTGAACCTGGTTCTGGAGCCAATGAATTTAAAACAGTTCCACTACCAGTCATGATGCCGCAACCGAATGGTCCTAAGTAACGTAAATCAGCTTCTTTATCTACTTTCACGACGTTTTTCTCGTCAACTGTTGTATATGTTGCGAATGAAGATTGACCAAAGAATTGAGAAACTTCTTGTTCATCTTCTGTATGAATTGGAGAAACTCCGTATTTATTTTTTCCTGTAAAGTTTAATGCCATCATATTTTCACAGCCACCTGCATTACCGTCTAAACAGTTATCACAGTGACCACAATAAGCGAACCCAAGTACAACATGATCCCCCGGTTGGACAGTTGTCACGTTGCTACCTACTTTTTCAACAATACCCGAACCCTCATGTCCCAAAACAGCAGGATAAGGTACAGGTAAAGTGCGGTCCAAAACTGTAGCATCAGTATGACATACACCTGAAGCAACAATTCGAACTAGCACTTCATCAGCTTTCGGATCATCTAAAAGTAAAGTTTTTTTCTCAAAATCCTTTTCTGGTGTGGTCATCATAGCTTGAATTTCCATTATATAACCTCTCCTAACAAAACCTATTTGTATGAATTATATAGTTGAATTAGTTATAATTAACTACAAGCTCATTTTATTCGTAACATAATTGTGCTTCAATCACTAAAAATTCTTTTTTGTAACGGTTTTCACCATTTTTTTAATCGTGTACCGTTAGTCAGCGAAAAAGTTTCCTTGTACTGTTTTTCAACACTTTTTGAAGAAATGTTGTTTTAGGGGAGAGATTATGGAAAAGAAAGAGGATCGCAGAATTGAACGAACAAAGGACTCATTACGCACGACGTTTAAAGAACTTGTCCTTCAAAAGGGATATTCAAAAGTAAAAGTAAAAGATATTGTAGAAGTCGCTAATTATAATCGCACGACATTTTATGTGCATTATGAGGGGAAATTAGAATTAGCAGAAGAAATCATCCAATTGGAAATGGAACGATTCGTATATGAATTTTGTAAACCCGTTCGTGATAATCCGGTTTTAGATTTAAATGTGATGCAACCGGACGGAACAGATGTGTTTCATTATATAAAAGAGAACCGTAGCTACTATGATTTACTAGTTATAGAGGATACAGTTCCCGGAATGCATGCGGCATTATTAGATGAATTAAAAGAGATATTCCTTCATCGCATGTATTTTCTAGGGGACAAAGCTTCTGAAATTAATGCTCCGTATTTTACACATTACCGGGCCTATGGAATATATGGTTTTATTTTAGAATGGATCCGGCAAGACTATAATGCCTCACCATCAGAAATGGCAAGAAGAATTATTAATCTCCTACATTATCAATCTTCGTTTATGACTCAAATTGGAGAAGAGTAAACACAGTTGCAGCCAAATGAAAAATTAAGTCCTGTATCTCTTTGGAGGGGAAGGGCTTTTTTATTGGTATAAAATACCTCAGCAATCTAGTACAAAAATAATAATACCTACTAGTCATCGCTCAAAAATCATATTAAAATAGAGTGAAAATAACATAGACTGGGTAAAAGGTGGTTCTACCATGAGAAAATTGTCATACATAATTTTAATCGGAGCATTATTAGCTGGGTGTGGAAATAGTGATACGCCAAAAAAGAATGCAGAAAGTGATAATGCTACCTATACAAAAGCGGTGGAGCAGGGGAAACTGGCGTTAACGAATGGGGATATTGATAAAGCATTAGCCTCTTTTGGATTAGCATTAGATGAAAAGCCAAAAGATCCACAAGCTCAAAAATTCGTGACGCAATTAAAGAAAACGAAGGAAATTGAGCATTTAATCGAAGCTAAGGACTATAAAAAAGCGATCAATGAATCCAATGTCATGCTTGATGATACAGAGTTACTTAATAGTGTCAGCGGAGAAATAGAAAATTTACGTGCTGAAGCAAAAAGTAAACAAGAAAAAGCACAGTCTACCAAAACGAAAAAAGTAGAAACATTGCAAACGACAACAACTTCCCAATCTCAACCACAAGCACAACCAAAAGTGAATATGTATCAAGTGTATTCAAACAAAGCCTCTTCCATTGTGACAAATTATGATAACTATGCACAAAGTATTGACGGCACAACACAAGGATCAGAAGATAGAATGATCAACGCAGAAAATGCTCGTTATTCACAATGGGATGCGTTACTTAATAATATTTATGGCACATTAAAGACAAAATTGTCATCAGTTGAGTTTAATAATCTAAAAACGTACCAACGACAATGGATCCAAGACCGCGATGCATCAGCAGAACAAGCAAGTATTGATGCAGAAAACATGGATTCCTATACACCAAAAGTAATGCACGCCCTGACTTTAGCAGATGTGACCAAAGAGCGCTGTTATGAATTGCTGAATGATTATGCAGCTCAGTTACAACGATAAAGAGTTCATCGAGGTAAGTTTTAATCAAATCAACTTAGAGAATCAAACAAAAGTGTAGGATTGAATTCTGTATATATGAACTGCGCCCTTAATTTTGGACAGTTTAATAAAAGCAACCTTGCTACTTAAGCAGCTATAAGATGACTTCGGTATTCTACTGGAGTCATCTTATTTAGTTTCCATTGTCTTCTTGATTCGTTATAGAAGATTATGTAATGATCTACTAATTGTTTTAACTCTTCAAAAGTATGTACTTCTTTAAAATCCATTTGTGTTGAGCTGATGTCTTTATAATCCCCTTTACTACAAATATCTGGAGAAAACTCTACATAATTTACTTCCTCTCAACATTAGACATAAATTTCTTCTATGGAATTATATAAAATAATAGTATTTTAATAATACCTTGTTTTACCGTACTATTAATCTAAAGAAACACAAATTTTTTAGGGGAGGGAAATATATATGGAGAATTATGATGTAGTTGTAGTAGGAGCAGGGAATGCAGCTTTGTGTGCAGCCATTGCTGCAAAGGAAAAAGGTGCTCAAGTTCTGGTTTTAGAACGTGGTCCAGTAGAAAAACGTGGAGGAAATTCATTTTTTACAGATGGCGCGATCCGTGTTGCCTACAATGATTTAGATAGCATTAGGAAGATAATACCTGAGATAACAGATAAAGAAGCGGAAAAGATTGTAATGCCTGAATACAATTATTCTGACTTTTATGATGATTTAATGCGAGTAACAGAAGGAAAAAGTGATCCTGTACTTGCTAATCAGCTTATTTCTAAATCTTATGAAACAATCTCTTGGATGGCCGATTTAGGAATTAGATTTGAATTAAATGAAAATCAATCCTTCGAACAAGATGGTAAACTTCACTTTTGGGGCGGGCTTCCAATTAAAACCCAAAACAAAGGCGTGGGTTTAATACAAATGCTATTGGAGAGGGCAGAAAAAATAGGAATCGACATCTGGTATGATTCCCGTGCAATTGAGTTAATAGAGGACAATGACCAGATAACAGGGATTATTATTGATCAGAAGGAAAAAGTGATTACAGTCAATACATCTAGTGTAATTTTAGCATGTGGTAGTTTTGAGGCTAACAAAAAAATGAGAAGTGAACATCTTGGGGAAGAATGGGAAAAAGCAATTGTAAGAGGGACAGAATTCAATACTGGTGACGGAATAACAATGGCATTAGCGGTGGGTGCACAAAAATATGGCGAGTGGTCTGGCTGTCACTCTATAGGAACAGATTATAATGCTCCTAAAGTTGGCGATTTTAACAAACCAGGTGATATTTATAAAAAATCTTCATTTCCTCTTGGTCTAATGATTAATGGTAATGGAAATAGATTTGTTGATGAGGGCGCAGATTTTCGAAACTACACATATGCCAAATATGGTCGTGAAGTGTTAAAACAGCCTGGTCATACTGCTTTTCAAGTTTTTGACGCTCAGGTACGCCCTATGTTGCGAAAAGAATACAATTTAGAGGAAGCTACTTATTATAAGGCAGATAGTATTGAAGAGTTAGCAGAATTAATGTCAGTAGATAAAGATCAACTTTTAAAAACAATTACTGAATATAATTCAGCAGTTCAAGAGGGAGATTATAATCCGACAGTAAAGGATGGTAAAGGAACAGTTGGAATAACTCCACCAAAGACAAATTGGGCATTACGACTAGACCAGGCACCTTATTATGCATATCCACTTACTTGTGGTATCACCTTTGCTTTTGGTGGGTTACATGTAAATCAAGAAGGCGAGGTTTTGAACCAAGATGGGGAACCTATATCGGGGCTATTTGCCGCTGGTGAAATGATTGGTGGATTATTTTACCAAAATTACCCTGGGGGATCAGGATTAATGTCAGGGGCTGTTTTTGGAAAATTGGCTGGTACATCTGCTGCACATTATTCTAAAGAAAAGATTGAAATTTCATAGATTATAATCAAAAGAGCATCTGCCATTACTTCAGGCAGATGCTTGTGTTTTATATAAAATGTTACATAAAAGGTTATTTTATTACTTTTCCATAATAATTAGTAATTACTATCCTTTAGAGTTCGATTTTCAATAAATTCAACAAATGCCTTAACGATGTTTAATTTTAATGAATCCTCATGATAGATCATCCATGTTTTACGAATGATAGGTTCTCCGTCAATAGTTTTAATATCAGTCTTATAAACATCTTTACTATCATTTAAAATCATGCTTGGCAAAATAGCATATCCCAACCCATTGATAACCATTTTTTTACAAGTATCAGCTTTATCTACTTCTATGCTAACTAGTGGTGGTTGGGCGAAATGTTCAGACCACCAATTATCTATGGAATTCTTCAACAATGGGTCAGTATGATAATCGATTCTTGGTAAGTAAGGGAGGTTATGTACGTCTATTTTTTCTTTAGAAGCAATACAAATGGTCTCTTCAAATAATAAATGCTTTTGATCTTTCCAACTGTAATCCCCTCTAACAATACCAATATGGACATCTTGATTGTAAGCTAAATGAGCTATGTGACCGCTAAAGTTTGTTGTTACCTTGAATTCAATATTAGGATACTGTTCTTTGAATAATTTTAATAGGTTTGGAAGCATGTAATCCGTAAAAAATGTAGAAACACCTAGTCTTAATGTTCCTTCTAGGTTATCCTCCATATTTAGGACATTCTCTTTGATTTTTTGTATCTTTAATAACATTT
The DNA here is from genome assembly GCF_053847205.1 of Rummeliibacillus sp. JY-2-4R. NCBI lineage: Bacteria > Bacillati > Bacillota > Bacilli > Caryophanales > Caryophanaceae > Rummeliibacillus > Rummeliibacillus sp. JY-2-4R. The sequence continues at coordinate 567,617 of NZ_CM132623.1, forward strand.
CATGTGCACTTTTTGCCAAATATTCTCCTTGTGGAGTAAATTGAACTCCACGCCTACCTCTATTTACAATTTTCACGTTAAACTCATTCTCCAAATTTTGCAAGCGCGTTGTCAAACCTGGTTGAGAAATATGCAAATGCTGAGCTGCCTTTGTAATATTTTTTTCTTTATAGAGTGTTTGCAAAACCATCCAATCCCGTTCGTCCAAAATCCCCACCCCATTTCTGCCATAAATATTATTTATGGATAATTATAACGAAACAGAATTTTAATTATTTAGGAAATTATACTATATTTGATTTAATAAACAAAGGTTACAAAATAACTTCACATAAATAAATTATCGAAAGAAGGATGAGAATGGACAAATATGGGGGCTTTTTTCGATTTGTTTGGTTTATAACAGTAAGTGGATTAGGAGGATTTTTGCTTTCACTAACGGGTCTTCCTATTGGATGGATGATTGGGACACTCCTAATAGCAACTTCACTTTCTATTCTGCGTCCGAAGTTTTTGCAATTAGCTCATCAACCAACTGGTCTTCCAAAATATTGGTTATATATTGGACAGTGTATTTTAGGGATTGAATTAGGGCAAAAAGTGAATAGTTCTGTCCTATATACTTTTCAAGAAAACTGGTTAGCCATTACCATCATGCTTATTTTATCTATCTTATTTTCCTTAATTTCAGGTATTATATTGTGGAAGTACAGTAATTTGGATATGTTAACAAGCTTTTTTGCTACTGCACCCGGAGGCCTTTCTGCTATACCAGGTATTGCAGAAGAAGTTGGTGCTAACACCGGAGTTGTTAGTATTATTCAGGCGATGCGTGTATTTTTAGTAATACTAACCATTCCCGTAGTTATTTCATTCTTGGTTGCGGATTCTGAAGGGCATTTATATAACTCAATTCGTACAGAATTAACGAAATTTAACATTGAACAAGTTTCTGTGACAATTTTGTTTGTATTGATCGCGTTGATTGGATATTATATAGGAAAGTTTTTGAAGTTTCCAGCTCCCTGGTTGATTGGTAGTATCGTTAGTATTGCTGCTGTAAAATCTTTTAGCATAGGAATAATTGGATACGAACTTGTAGCTTGGTGGCCTCATAGTTTAATCATCCTATCACAAGTTTTAATCGGTGCAAGTATCGGCTCGCGTTTTCATAAAAAGATGTTTATAGGGTTAAAGAGAACGTTGTTCGTTTCACTTTCGTGTACTATTGGTTTAATTGTATTTGTTTTTATATGTGGGTATGTTGTATCGGTTATAACGGATATAACCTTTCTCACTGCAGGTTTAGCATTTGCACCAGGAGGTATTGCTGAAATGACAACTACAGCCCTTGTTCTCCATGGTGACGCGACATTTGTGGTAGCCGTCCAAGTGCTTAGGGTCGTAACGGTCTGTATCACTCTCCCTCCATTTTTTAGATTTTTAAAATACTTGGAGGGAAGAAAGAAATCGCATGCACACCTATCAGTATAGATTTAGTTATTTGAATTATTGAAAATAAGTTTAAGGGTGATGAGTGAGTGTGTCCTTTTTATTATGAAAAAGAAAAAAAGAGTGAAGTAGGATTTTCATACTATTTGAATTCTGAAGAAGTAGATGAAAATGAAATTGAATTATTAGGGCTTAAAATCAGTGAAATTATTCGCCAGTCATCACGGAAGTATAGCGATATTGTTTTTTTATGTATCGGAACTGACCGATATGTCGGCGATTCATTGGGCCCTTTAGTAGGATCAATGCTTAAAGATAGCGGAGTTCCTTTTCAGGTATATGGAACCTTAAAAGAACCCATACATGCATTTAACTTAAAAAAAGTATTAAAGGACATCCATAAACACATAAAAAATCCTGTTGTTATTAGTATTGATGCCTCTATAGGTAATAAAGAAGAAGTGGGTTATGTTTTGTTTAAAGAAGGGCCTTTAACACCAGGGACAGCACTTCAGAAGATACTTCCAAAAGTAGGGGATTACCACTTCATTGGGGTTATAAATTATATAGACCCTTTACCAACTTCTCAATTTTTAAATGATACAAGATTGTATACTGTCATGAATCTTGCAAAAACAATTGTAAAGGTGATTACTAAAATTAAGGTGTGCGACAATATAGTAATGGATAAAGACAGTTAGGCAATTGTCTTACCATGAAAAGGAAAAGCCATCCAAATCAAGTTCAAACTTGAGTTTGGATGGCTTATTTATTCCCAGTAAGTTTCAAGGCATAGGTTTAGCTGATAGCACTTGTTACAAAAGCAATAACAATGATGAATAAAGAGCAGAGAAGCGTCCATTTAAATGCAAAACGTTGGAATTCTCCAAGATCCTTTTTTAGCATTCCTGCTAATAAAAGAGTTGAAGCAACAAGAGGACTTAAAAAATGTACAGGTTGTCCTAAAACAGATGCTCTTGCAACCTCTAAAGCGTCCACCCCGTAAGCTGTTCCTGCTTGTGCCAGGATTGGCAAAACGCCAAAGTAATAAGCATCGTTGGATAAAACAAAAGTAAATGGCATGCTCGTTAGTGCAACGATTAGCGGGAAGAATCCTCCTACTGAATCTGGAATAATTGATATTAATGCATTTGAAATTGCGTCTACCATTTTCGTTCCAGAAAATATTCCAGAGAAAATACCAGCACCAAACACTAATACAACAACCGTTATAGCATTTCCTGCATGTGATATAATACGTTCTTTTTGTTCTTCTAAATTCGGATAGTTAATCACGGCAGCGAGTACAAATCCAATTAAAAATAAGACTGAAGGTGAAATAATCCCCATTATTAATAATCCAATGACTGCTATTGTTAAAATTAAGTTTACCCATCTTAATTTAGGACGTTTCAGCTCATTTTCTAGTGCACCAGCAGATGCTACCTCGATCAAATCTAAAGAGTGTTGTGGAATTTCCTCCATATTGATGATGCCAATTCTTGCTCTTTCTTTTTTTCCAAGAACATAGGCTATAAAAAGGATACTTACGATTCCTCCTAGCATTGTAGGTACTAGAGGCGGGAAAAATTCATTAGGATTGAGGCCAAGAGAAGCAATGGCTCTTGTAGCTGGTCCACCCCAAGGAGTCATCCCGCTCATTATACTAACAGATAGTAAAGAGATTGTTCCTAGAACAAGAGGATTCATACCAATCCTTAGATAAAGTGCCAACATAGCAGAAATAGTAATCATATGGGTTGTTGTTCCATCACCATCTAATGCGACAGTCATAGCGATTATTGCAGTTCCAATAGCTATTTTTACTGGATCCCCTTTAACAAATGCCATCATTTTATTGATTAGTGGATCAAATAGGCCCGCATCAATTAAAATTCCAAAAAACAAGATAGCAAACAGTAATAATGCAGCTGAAGGAGCAACTTCTTTTAAACCGTCTAACATCATCTTCCCGAGCTCTAAACGGAACCCAGCAATTAATGCAAATACAATGGGTACGATTACAAGAGCGGAGACCGGCGATAATTTTCTTGCCATAATTAAGTAAGTAAAAACGACAACCATTAAAATTCCTAATACTGTAAGAATAATAATTCCCCCTTTGTTGAAAACGCTTTTATTTTAAAAGACGCTAAATATTTTGTTATTTCAGATTATTATAAATACATTGATAAGTAAAATATAAATTTTTTTACTTGTTTCTAAAAAAAAACTAATAATCCACAAAAGGGGATAGCGCACTGACCTAAAGAATGAAACAAATAAACGAAAGTCAGTACCTTGTTTAGAGAGTTTCTCACCATATATGCTTAATGATAAGTTTTTACGAAGCATTTACGATAAAAAAATCAAGAAGTATAACAAGGCGCAAAGAATTTTTTTTATATTAAGAAGAAGCGCTTTGTAATAAGTTTGATATACCAATTTTAATTAGGAAAGTGTTGAACTGAAAATGTTAGTTATCTGAATAACAAGTTGAAAGAACCACAGAGCACTAGGGGGGGGGAGAAAGAGGAACCTCCTCCTTCTTAAAATAAAAATAATTACTCCGTACAATCCTTATTTTCATTTAAAAAATTTATGAAATTTTTAACTGTAGAAAGCTGTAATGAATCTAGATTATACATTAACCATGTATATCTATATACAGGTTCGCCATCGTTATAGAATAGTTCATAGGTTTGTAGATTGTCTGAAGGTTGTAAACAAATTTGAGGTACAATGGCAATACCTAAATCATTTTTGACCATTTCTTTACATGTTTCTAGTCGATCTGTTTCCATCATTATGAAGGGTGGTTCAGAATATCTGTCATGCCACCATGAAGTAATAAGAGCTTTTAGAGAATTATCCGTTTTATAATTGATAAATGGTAGTTCAGGTAAGTTCTCCATATCTATACTTCTTTTTGAAATTAAACAAAGTTTCTCCTTATGTAACAATGTCTTTTTTCCATACCATTCATAATTTCCACGCATTATTCCTAATTGAACAGTAGAGGAATTGAGAAGATCCATAATATCAACACTCCAACCTGTATTTATATTAAATTGTACATTTGGAAATTTAGATGAAAATTGTTTTAATAGCTTGGGTAACTTATATTGAGCAAAGTTACTTGAAACTCCTAATCTTAATGTTCCTCTTACCTCATTTTGCATATTCAACATATAGTCTTTCGTTTCTTGTAACTTGTTTACCATTTCCTCTGCGTACGCTACCAAGTGCAAGCCTTCAGTAGTAAACTCAATGCCACCCTTTGTTTTAAAAAATATTTTAGTATCAAACTCATTTTCTAAATTTTTAAGTCTATAAGTTAACGCTGGTTGTGAAATGTATAGACGTTCTGATGCACGGCTAATATGTTTCTCCTGATGTAAAATGCGAAGTGCGTTCCAGTCTTTTTCATCCATAGTGTTCTCTCCAATCGAATGATTATAAGTTTTTTATTGGATTTATCTAAGAAAATATCTATTTTACTTATGACATTGTATATCATACTATATTTTCATAAGCACCGGTACTTTGGAAAAAATATGAAAAGAGGTAATTTAGATGAGAGTGCCAGTAGTCGTTATGCGTGGAGGAACTAGCAAAGGAGTATTTCTTAACTTTGAAGATATGCCTACTAATCGTTTACTATGGGATGAATTTTTACTGGATATAATGGGAAGTCCAGACCGTAGACAAATTGACGGGCTCGGCGGGGCAAATTCATTAACGAGTAAAGTTGCAATCATCAAAAAATCAGATTTAGATGGGCTTGATGTAGAATACACATTTGCCCAGGTAAGCATTGCAAATAAATTAGTTGATTTTAAGGGGAATTGCGGTAATATTTCTTCTGCGGTTGGTCCTTATGCTATCGAACAGGGTTTAGTGCCAGCTGTTGAACCTATTACAACTGTCAGGATTTATAATACAAATACGAAAAAGATTATAATTGCTGAGGTAGAGGTTGAAAATGGTCAAGTAAAAACGGATGGTATGTGTTCGATTCCTGGAGTTCCTGGAACAGGCTCACCGATTTATCTATCATTTACTAATGCTGAAGGTGCAGTAACTGGAAAGCTGTTTCCAACTGGAAATCCTATTGATTTAATTCAATCATCTAAGGGCCCTATAAATGTATCTATTATCGATGTTGCCAATCCGTTAGTCTTTGTTAATGCTTCAGATGTTGATTTAACAGGATCTGAATTACCTCATGAGTTTACACAAGAAAAATTAATTGAATTAGAGGAAATCAGATCGATTGCAGCCGAAATGTGTCAATTAGCTCCCAGAGAAGATGCAACTATGAAATCACCTGCTGTTCCTAAAATGACAATTATTGCTCCTCCTATGGATTACATTGATGTAACAGGCATGAAAAGAAAAGCCTTAGATATGGACTGTAGAATAAGAATGATGTCCATGCAAGAGCCACATCAAGCTCTTGCAATATCAGGTGCCATTTGTACAACTGCAGGTGCATTTTTAGAAGATACAATCTTATCTGAAATTATGAAGGTGAATCAAGAGGTTATTCGATTAGGTCATCCCGGCGGAATAATGGAAACAAAAGTCGATTTAATTGCTGGGCATATTAGTGCAATTAAGGTAGTTCGTACAGCGCGTATTATTTTGGAAGGCCATGTATATACAAAGAAAAATTACAAGATTGCCGAAGTTACCTCTCAGGCATTGGCGTAAATTGTATACTTTCTTTGAAAAAGAATTGAATAGATAATCATTGTAAAATCGGAATATAAAAGCTAGTAAAACTTGGAGGAAGTTGGAGGAACTGTTTATGTGGATAATTACTATATTTTTAAACGAAACCTTGAAAATGTACGAATTTAATACAAGAGAAGAGGCAAATGCAGCCTTAAAGAACATTAACGGTAATAAATTTCTTTCTGAAATTCTTTAATATAACGATTCTTTTTAGTTTAAATATGTGTTTTTCTCTTATAACATGCTCTAATCTTTTTCTTATACAACTTTTTAATTGAATTGTAGCATATCTAAATTTCTCTCTATATTAATACGTGTATTTCCGATTACTCAAATAAAAGTAACTCCTCAATGTTAATTTTTGGTATTTACTTATTTTGTTTATAAAACAGTATTTAATAGAAGTAGTTTGCGAACATAGCCTTCATGGTTATCCGTTATCCTTCTTAAAAAGAGAAGTCCTTAACCTTCTAAGAGGTTGAGGACTTATTTAGTACTTTGTTTTTAGAATTGTTCCGGTGCCTGGCACCAACCTTTAGACTGCTTTGCTTTCAACCTTGCCATCTTGCTTGTAGACAATCTCCTTTTTTTCTCTCCAACGATAAAACATTTTCATCAAAGGCATAATGATAATAAAAATGAACAGTAGCCTAAATGTTTGGAACATCGAAACAAGCGAGACTTCTGCTTTAACTGAATGAGCTAGTAATACCATTTGATCTAAGCCACCTGGAGCTGTGCTTAGAAAACTTGTAGCGAATGTTGTGTCCAATACAAACGACATCAGGAAGCTTGAGCCAAAGGTTAGGGCAATCAGTGCTAATGCACTAACAACGCCACCAACAAGTACTCGTACTGGAAGCTTCACCATATCGGGCTTGAGCATTAGGCCAATATGGGCACCGATTAGTAGCTGTGCGATGACCATGATGAAACCAGGCACTTGTGGCATCGGGAGTGGTGTTAAGAGTTGCAACGTAATTAACAAAATAATTGGTGTGATGAAAAAGGCGACAGGCAAGTGAATGCGGCTCATTAAATAGGAACATCCCCATGCAAGGGCAATGATTAATAGTAAACTAATCGTTAGCTTCGCGTCAGTATGAGGCTTGCTGATTGCATGGCCTGCAACGATAAACGGTACGAAGACAACGACTAGTAACAGCCGAATGACTTGAAAATAAGAAATAACACCGATTTCTTCCACTTTTTCTTCCTCAGCAAATACGACGATTTGGCCTAAACCGCCTGGGATAGCGCCTAATATGGCAGCTTTCAATGGGATTTTTGTCCATTTACTCGTTAAGTAGGCGATGCCGATGGAGCCGCCTATTAAAATAACGTTTAATAGTATCATATAAAATAGTATGGAGCCTATCATACCAAATAAATCGATGTTAAATTGTACACCTATTACGGTACCGACCATGACAACACCTATATCACGCAATTGACCAGACCATTTGAGCGGTCCTTTATAAACAAATTGGGTTAACATGACAACAACAATTGGGCCGAGCATCCAAGGAATAGGGATGTGCAGCAGGTTAAAAATATAACCGCCAATTAAAGATAAGACCAACACTTTTAACATTGCCTTCAACTGTAACACTCCTTCTTATAAGGATTATCCCTATTCGTATTTATTACTCAAGAAACCACCAGCGTTCATCCTCATGAATACTGGTGGTTTAGTTATTACGCTTTTGTTAATTCTTTTTCTTGCGCTTCACGATCTACATCATCGCGGCGACGATCTCCCCAGTATGCAGAGCCGTTTTTCAAATATTCTTCATAAGTCCATTTCACTGGCTCCCAGTCAGGCTCGAAGATTAAGTATCCATTTGTAAAGATTTCAAGACGTAAACCACTTCCTGGATCTTTTACGTAAATATACATAGCTTGAGAAATACCGTGTTTACCAGGACCTACGAATTGTATATCCGCCTCACATAAAATATCAGCAGCACGTAGTAAGTCTTGTGCGTTGTCTAACCAGTACGCAATATGGTGCATTTCGTTTGGCTCTTTTGAACGTGGGGTAGACATGATGGCTACGTCATGAACTAGGTTCGTTACGGATAACCAACTTGCAACCTGTACGTCATCTGGATTTACGAAATATTCACGCAATTTAAAGCCTAGTGCTTCTTTTAAATATTGTACAATCTCAGCGTTGTCGTGAGATGTTTGTAAGTTTACATGGTCGATACGACGTGGAGATACACCTTTCGCCCAAGATTTATACGTTTGATTTTTAAGCACTGATTTACGCGTTTCATCAGCAGGCGTTTTTTCCATATCATAGTAAAGTTCAAAACGATGGCCACTTGGTAATTCGAATCGGATGGCTTCACCTTGTGCAACTTCTTCGCCAGCTTTTACGAAGCGGACTTCTGTGCCAGCATCCTCTAATAATTTTGCGAAAGTCTCTATATCCTCGCGACGTTTTGTACGCCAGCCGATATGATCGATATAAGATTTTTCACCAGCTGTAATGGATAATGTATGATGTTCGAAATCGCCCCAAGCTCGTAAATAGTGTACGCCATCGACAACTTCTGTTTCTTCTAAGCCAATTGTATCGCGGAAGAACTCTAAAGACTTTTCAAGGTTTGCTGATACTAAAGCTACGTGTCCTAATTTTGCAATTTCTGGTACGTAAATAAATTTTTCCATTTATATTCACCTCATAGATTGTTATTTTTATAAATCGGTATGTTTGTTACCCTTGAATGTTTGTATTAACACCGAATAAATGTCTACCGTAACCTAAAATGCCATCTTCATATAAAGAAGTAATGTGTGTTGCAATTGCCATTAAGTCACGCGTGAATAGTTCGACTGGGTGACCTTTTAATAATGCGTGCCCACCTAAAGTAAGTAGGGCTTTTACGCCGATTTGTGTACACTTATCAATAATTTTTGCACGGATTGCTTTATATTCGGCACCTTCGTATGGGCCGCCTTTATCTGTTTCCATCATTCTGATATATTCATTTAATAGAGTTTTAGCAGAAAGCATTTCAAGCTTTAACTCTGAAAGTACGCGTTGGCTCGTAGGTGAGTCTTTTTCATTTACACCAGAGAAGCGGACGCGACCTGCAGTATGCTTTTCAAATTCGTCAAGCACACGCTGTGCACCACCAACAGCCATTGCTGCGAACCCTACATAGAAGCCAGGGTAGAAAGGTGTGTTGTAGTATAAGTAGTCTTGATCAAAATCTTCATACGGTGGTTGGCTCTTTTCGATAATTTTGTTGAAACGTAAAATGGCATCAGGCTTAATGAAAACATCGTCGATGATTAATGTATTACTACCTGATCCACGAAGGCCAAATGAATCCCACGTTTTCACAACTTTTAAGTCAGAAACCTTTAATAAGATCCCTACACGCTCAGGAGTGTCACTGTCCTCAAATTTCATCATTGCGCCAACGCCAACCCAATCACAATAATTGATACCGCTTACAAAGTTGTACTTACCTGAAATGGTATAGCCGCCTTCAACTGGTTCCACTTTCCCGATTGGTGCAAATACATCAGCCACAAAGCCGCCTTGATTGATGACTTCATCTCGAATATGCTTTGGATAATAGCATACCCAAGAGTTATGCGCTGAGAAGAAATAGGTTAACCATGCAGCAGATAGATTGTAGTAACCAACTTTGCTTACCATATCAACAAAAGTGCGCCAATCAAGTTGTGGATAACCAAACTCTTTCGGTAAAATTAAACGATGAATTTTCTCTTCACGGATTATTTCAGCAATGCGTGGAGAAATTGTCGAGTTTTTATCAGCTTCGAGTGCTTCTAACTCTGCAGCTTCACCGATACGCTTTGCTTTTTGCATAATTTCTTCATAAAGCACTTTATTTTCAACTACTGTAACCATTTAATCATCCCTTCCAAATTAATGTTTGGTAATAATTTCTCAAACTTTTAAGCTGTATCAACTGGTGCAACAGTAAATCAAGTTGAGGATAGTCAAACTCTTTCGATAAAATTAAACGATGAATCTTCTCCTCACGAATTATTTCCGCAATGCGTGGAGAAGTTGTCGAATTACAATCAGATTCTAACACTGCAACTTCACCGATTCGATTTGCTTTTTGCATAATTTCTTCAAAAGGCATTTTATTTTCAACCACTGTAACCATTTAACCATCCCTTAAAAAATAGTCTATTGTGCTGAAACTGCTTGAACGTTTTCCGTTGCTAAAAAATCGCTGACAAGTTTGTTTACGATTTCTGGTTGGTCAGTTTGTGCTTGGTGACCGCAGTTTTCGATATATTCAAATTGAATGTTTGGCAATAATTTCTCAAGTTTATATCCTGTCTCAACTGGTGCAACAGTATCTTGGTTGCCCCAAATGAATAGGCCTGGAATCTTCAATTTTGGTAGTGCATCTTTAATGCAATAACGATCCCAAAGCTTTGGTTCTTCATTCATTCTTGCTAGATAAGCGTCGAATGCTTGATTGGATTCTTTTATGCCCGGGCGAGTTGCTGCCTGATGACGTAGTTGAATTAGTTCTTCAGGAATGACTGTGTCTTCACTTGAATTACGGTACATAAACTTGCGTAATGATTCTTCTGTATAGTCATAACCAATCACTTCTAAGAATGAACGTAGTTTTCTTTCAGGTACTTCTTGCATCGCCTGATAAACGGTATTACTGCCGATGTAAACAACTTTATTCACTTTTTCAGGATGGTCGATTGCATATTTAGCTGCAACGTAAGCACCTTGTGAGTTCCCGACAAGTGATACTTCATCTAGACATAATGCTTCAATGAAATCATGTACATGATCCACTAAGCTTTGATGACCATTTACTGGCCATGCTTGAGGGCGTGCATCTGTGAAGCCCATTGATAGTTGGTCTACTGCATATGCTCGGAATCCAGCTTTTGCTAACGCAGGTAACATAAAGCGCCAACCTGCTGCGCCGCAAGCTCCAGGTCCTGCACCGTGTAGTAATATGACAGCTGGTCCTTCTGTTCCAGCCCACGAATAATGTGTACGTACACCATTTGCTAAAACGTAACTATTATGAAATCCTTCAAAAATTGTCATTTTTTTGCCCCCTTGTGCTGATTGGTTAATCTTTATGTTCTGAGTATAACGTTTAAAGGTTTTGAACATCATAGCGATTTTTATTGAAATAATGATAAGAATCTTTAAAATTTATTGAAAATTCATTCCTATTTATGTAACATAGGGAATTAGAAAATCAAAGGGGATGTGATTTTGATGAATCAAGTTGCATTTAATTCTGGCGAAGCCCAAAATATTTTAATGTCTGCAAATGCTTTCCAGACATTAAAAAGTAATTTAGTGAACAACATTGGTTCTCATAAAACGAAAGGCTTTTTATTTCGATTTGGTAAACAGTTTGGGATGGAATCAGCAGCAAAAAACAAGCTCCAAAATACAGTAAATCCTGTCGGTAAAAGCCATTCGCGCTTAGGTCACGTAAAAGATGTTATTTTCATGGGGGAAATTGTGCGTCATACGGATGGCACGATTGAATGCATCGATACGTGGGGGCAATGGGTAGAGTCATTCGAAGCGGCGATGCATCTTAAGAATTACGGTTTATCTGAAGAATGTGTTTGTCATATGTTATGTGGCTTTGCGAGTGGTGCATTGTCATATGAGTTTGGCGAATCCATTATTGCCATTGAGCACAAATGCGTCGCAAAAGGTGATCCTTGTTGCGAGTTTGAAGTGCGTTTGGAGCACGATTGGCTTGAGGAAGAGGAGGAGCTAATTTCTCTTTATCAAAACGACAATATTTTGTCTGAACTAGAAATGACATACGATGCACTTTTGCATCATAAGCAAATGCTTGAAAAAATTTCAATATTTCAGGGTCAGCTCACACAAAAAGTAACAGACAAGCATTCATTAGACGAAATTGTGCAGACTGCTTATGATCTTTTGAACATTCCAATTTTGATAGAGGATATTCACGAAAATCCATTAAGTCAAATTGGTTTAACGGAAGAGCAGCAGCTAGAAATCAAAAGAGATACTGAGAAACTATTACGTTTTGACAATAAGCACAACGTTTCACATTACAAAGGTGATCGATATTGGAAGTTGACAGCTCCTGTTCTAATTAATAAAAAAAATTATGCCACATGCTCTTTTTTTTACTTTGATGAAGAGCGTCTAGATGAAAACGACCACTTATTTTTAGAGAGTATTTCGACGGTCGTGGCATTATGTATTTTATACGAGGAGGCACATTTTGAAGAGCAACAACGTATGCGCAGCTCGCTATTAGAACGCTTAATTCATAATCAGAATATTAAAGATATCGAATCTTACTATAAATTTTTACCCTTTAAGTTTCAGCCACCGTTTTCTACAGGTATTATTAGTGTGAAAAAGAAAAAGAAGAATAATGAAATTATTGACATTCATGAACAACTAACACAGCTATCAAAATTAGCAAAAAAGTGGGAATTGCCTTGTATTTTTGCGGTACTCGGGGAGGAAATCGCGCTCCTTAATCCACAAAATAGCAATAAGGAGCAAGGCTGGAAAAATAAAATGATGAAAATTTTCCAAGGATTAGAGAAGCAAAACAGCAATTATGCCTATTCGGTTGGAATCAGCGGAACATTTAGCAACTTTAAAGAATTCGAACGTTCGCTAAATGAGGCACGTATCGCACAACGTTTTCCAAACCAAAAACTAATTACAGATTACGAGGATTTAGGACTGCTAGGTGATATCGTCAAGAATATGAGTATTGAACAGCTACATGAAATGGCAAAAAAGACGTTAAAAGACTTATACGATTTTGATGACCCACGTAAAAAGGAATTGCTATACACACTTTACGTCTATTTACTAAATAGCCAACGCTTAAAAGAAACGACAGAAGAGATGATGTTATCCATCGGCGGTGTTCAATACCGTATAAAGCAAGTGGAAGAGAAACTTCAAGTTTCACTAAAGGATGCATCAGCAGCAGCCTATATTTTATTAGTTATTCAGGCACTTATATTATCAAATAGTTTAAGTTTTGAAGAATTTGCTAATTAGAAAGAGTCTATTTCTAGAGATAAAATTTCTAAGTCATGCTCCCGATGAATGAGGGAGCATTTTACTTGCGCTTTTCTAGGATTTACTTGTGTTTTTTAGTGGTTTATTTGCGAAATATGGATCAATACTTGCGTTTTTTTGAATTGTATTTGCATTTTCAACAATTTAAGTCACCCTGACCATGATTTTTTTATATATAAAAACTATTAAAATCTAAACTTAGTCATGCTCCCGATATATGAGGGAGCAATTTATTACTTGCACTTTTCAAGGGTTTACTTGCATTTTTAAGTAGTTTATTTGCAAAAAATGGATCAATACTTGCGTTTTTTCGAATTGTATTTGCGTTTTCGACAATTTAAGTCACAATAACAATGATTTTCTTATATAAAGTTAAGCAAAACAAAAAAAGACTATAAACAAACTCATTTTTAGAGCTTGTCTATAGTCGATTAGCTTGTCTTTAGGATAAATTGATTAATCTATTGCCACACCTAGATTCATTTCTTCTTCAGCATTACGATTTGCCTCGTCTTTTTCAGTTGCAGCTATTTTAGATTTACGTGTAGCAAATAACACGATGGTAGTTATAACGTATAAGCTAACGATAATTAACACCCCTGAATTGAAGCCAGCTCGTACGTCATTACCTGCAAGTGTAATTAAATAACCAGTAATCCATGGACCGATTATGCCCGCCATACTTGCTACAGATAACGAAATTCCAGATATACTGCCTACTAAGTTTTTCGGAATCATCAACGTTTGAATCGCAGCGTTTAGCGGTAATAGACTTGTGTTCATAACTAAACCTATCCCTAAGAAAATACATGCTAACACTGGTGAAGATACAATTGTTGTCATTGCATAAGAGGCAGCACCAACAAGTAATACTGTAACTAATACACGATCGTAAGACTTGACAAGGCTTTTATTTTTCTTGAATAAGATGTCTGTAAATTTACCTGCAAAAATCGCAAAAACTGTACCTGTGATACCCATTCCAGCAAATATTAAGCTCATACTTTTGGGTTCAAGACCAACGATTTTCGTTAAGTAAGTTGGTGCCCATGTAAGAACCCAAACGGTAATCCACATGGATACGAAGCCGATCACTAAAATTGACAATACATGAGGAGTAAATAATACTTTTAAAATATGTTTGAACGGTACTTCCTTGTTTGAAGCTAAAGTTTTTACATCTTCAACTAGTGGTTGCTTTGGCTCGTCCCTCATAAAGAAGAATAAGAGTGCCCACGCAAGACTTGCTACCCCTAACATGGCGAAAGTATGTTGCCAACCTAAATTGGTAATACCCGCAACAATCAGTGGTGCCGCTAAGTACGTACCAACTGTTGTACCAGAGGTCATAATCGCTGTAGCGAGACCACGTTGTGCACTAGTGAACCAACGTGCAAGGTGGACTAGGCACAAACCAAGCGTACCTCCCTCGAAGAAACCTAAAACAGCACGTAGTAAAATCAATTGTGGCAACGTATCTACAAAATAAGCACTTGCTAATGATAATGTCCATCCAGTAGCAATCATCATTAATAAATATTTTGAGTTGAAGCGATACGTTAATGTACCCAAAGCAATACTTCCAACAGCGTATGCAGCAAAGAAGCTACTTCCTACTAAACCAAACTGATCGTAGGATAAATGTAGTTCCTTCATGATTGGCTCTGCGGCTAAACCTAAAACCGATTTATCCGTATAGTTTAAAACAGATATTAAAAATAGAAATCCTAATACAACCCAACGCATAAAAGACCCCCTTGTATACCGTAATTTTCCATCCACTTTGTTTCTCAAAAAAGGATAATCACTTTCAATAGACTTAAGAAACATGTCCGCTTTCGTACATCTTAAATAGTTTGATTTTTCGGAAAACTATCAAGACAATTGTACGACTCTTTTTTCTACAAGACATCTGTTAGCGTTTTCAAAATGTACCGTTGGATCACTTTTCACCCCCATTCGTGTTTGCAAGAAACAGCGTTCATTTCAAGCGTTATTGAAAAAACAGTAGTGTTTTGAAGAAAAATTCGATAATACGAATCTTCCATGAACAGAATTCTATTTGAAAAAAAGAGGATTGACAAGAAAAAATTAGGACGGAAAAGTAGCTCATGTTTGAAATGTGAAAAAAGATAAAATGAAATTCCTATCAAAAAACCAAGATTATTCACAGTAGAAAATATTGATAAATCTATGTTTTTTTTAAAAGATTCACACAAAATTCAAATTAATTTTTAACATAAACTTTATTGATTATTTCTGAATTTTCAATAAAAAATGCAATGATATTTTTAAATCGACTCATATATCATGTAATTATTCAGTAAACGAATGGAGGAATTGGGATGGATGATCGGTTGTTTAGAGATGCAATGGGGAAATTTGCTACAGGTGTAACAGTTCTTTTAACAGAAAACGAAGGAGAAACACATGGAATGACAGCAAACGGTTTCATGTCCGTATCATTGGATCCAAAGCTTGTTGTCATTTCTATTGGACATAAAGCAAAATTTTTAGAGAAAGTTTCA
Organism: Rummeliibacillus sp. JY-2-4R; assembly: GCF_053847205.1. Taxonomy (NCBI): domain Bacteria; kingdom Bacillati; phylum Bacillota; class Bacilli; order Caryophanales; family Caryophanaceae; genus Rummeliibacillus; species Rummeliibacillus sp. JY-2-4R. The sequence continues at coordinate 583,421 of NZ_CM132623.1, forward strand.
CAATCAAAAAAATATACAGTCAATATTTTAGCGGAAGATCAAGAGCATTATTCGCGTCATTTCGCTGGGAAGCCTGGTGAATTAGTAGAATTCGAGACATTAGCTGAGCTACCAGTATTAAAAGGGGCTATTGCTCAAATTGCATGTGAAGTCGTATCCGAACATGTTGAAGGTGACCATACATTATTCATTGGTAAAGTAGTAGATTTACATCTTGAAGATAAAAATCCGTTATTGTTCTTCGGTGGTAAATATCATCAATTAGCTCACTTAGAAAGTATTGAGTCATAAAGGGGAATGTCTATGAGTATTCAAAAAATGGCTGAAGCATTGCTTGAAGCAGAACAGTCGAAAAAGCCAATCGCACCATTAACTGAAACCAATGAAAGTATGACTGCAGCTGATGCATATGCCGTGCAATTAGCGCAAATTCGTCAAAAGATGGACGCGGGAGCGACCGTAAAAGGTCTAAAAATTGGATTAACAAGTAAGGCAATGCAAGAGATGCTGAATGTCTATACACCAGACTATGGCTTTATTTTAGATACGATGGTATATGACGAGGTAGAAGATTTACCAACTGAGCCGTTTATTCAACCAAAAGTAGAGTTTGAAATTGCTTTTGTGTTCAATAAAGAGCTAATGGGCCCAAATGTGACAGTAAAAGATGTCATCGATGCTACTGCCTATGTTGTACCCGCAATAGAAATAATTGATAGTCGTATCGAGGATTGGAACATAAAATTTGAAGATACAGTGGCAGATAACGGTTCTTCAGCAGGTGCGATTCTAGGTAAGAAACGCACACCACTTAAAGATATTGAAGACATTACAACTATTCCAATGATCGTAAAGAAAAATGGCGAATTTTTGGATGAAGCAACAAGCTCGGCAGTGTTAGGTAATCCACTTAATGCAGTTGTTTGGCTAGCAAATGAAGTGAGTGTTTATGACATTTCGATCAAGCCAGGCATGTTTGTGTTATCAGGAGCACTATCAAAAGCTGTACTCTTCGAAGCTGGCGATGAGTTCGAGGCTGACTTCGGTATACTCGGAAAAGTAAGCGTTAACATTTTGAAGGAAGTGGTGAAAAAATGACAAAGCTTAAGGTTGGCATTATTGGATCAGGAAATATCGGAACGGATTTAATGTATAAAATTGAGCGCAGCCCAGTACTAGAAATGAGTGTTATGGTCGGCATTGACCCGAACTCTGATGGTTTAAAACGTGCAAAAGGTCGCGGTTATGAAGTTATTTCAAATGGAATCGACGGCTTAATGGAACGCCTTGATTTAGTTGATATCGTATTTGATGCAACAAGTGCATATGCACATAAGCGGAATAGCGATTTATTAACAGAGGCAGGTAAAAAAGTAATTGACCTAACACCTGCAGCAATCGGACCCTTTACTGTTCCACCGGTCAATTTAAAAGAGCATATCACAAAATCAAATGTGAATATGGTTACATGCGGCGGCCAGGCAACGATTCCGATGATTCATGCAATAAATCGTGTTGTGCCTGTAGATTATGCTGAAATTGTGGCAACAATTGCTAGTCTTTCTGCTGGTCCTGGTACTCGTGCAAATATCGATGAATTCACAAGTACAACATCGAAAGCAATCGAAGTTGTAGGCGGTGCGAAAAAAGGGAAAGCCATCATCATATTAAACCCTGCAGAGCCACCAATAATTATGCGTGATACAATCCATGCCTTAGTTGAAGAAGAAGGACATGAAGAAGCAATATCGAAGTCACTTCAGGATATGTTAGCGGAAGTGCAGGCTTACGTACCAGGTTATACATTTAAAGCAGAACCCATTTTCGAAGGCAAAAAAGTATCTGTATTTATAGAAGTAAATGGTGCAGCAGACTATTTACCGTCATACGCTGGGAACTTAGATATTATGACGGCAGCTGCCGTGCAAGTTGGCAATGAAATGGCGCGTCACCTACAGCGCGAGAAGGAGGTCATCTCATGACATTAAATATTCTAGATGTATCATTACGAGACGGAAGTCACTCAGTACGTCATATGTTTACAGAGGAACAAGTACATGCAGCAGCAAAAGGTTTAAATGCTGCGGGTGTCCGCTATTTTGAAGTATCACACGGAGATGGCTTAGGTGGCTCTTCCTTACAATACGGTTTGTCGGGAACTGACGAATTAAAACTTATTGAAGCTGCTGTATCTGAATGTACAACTTCAGAAGTATCCGTGTTACTAATCCCTGGAATCGGAACAAAACAAGATTTAGAAAATGCAGCGAAATTAGGAGCAAAAATGGTTCGTGTAGCAACGCATGTAACAGAAGCTGATGTGGCTGCACAACATATTGAGCTAGCTCGTAATCTTGGCATGAAAACAGTTGGATTTTTAATGATGAGCCATATGGCATCCGCTGACAAAATTGTGGAACAAGCAAAATTATTTGAAAGTTACGGAGCTGAAATCGTTTATGTAACAGATTCTGCTGGTGCAATGATACCAAAGGATGTAACAGAGCGAATTACAGCACTGAAACAAACGATACAATGCGAAATCGGCTTCCATGCGCATAACAATTTATCATTGGCAATGGCAAATACAATTGCTGCAGTAGAAGCTGGAGCAACTTATATTGATGGCAGTATGCGTGCATTAGGTGCTGGCGCTGGGAATACACAAACAGAAGTTATGGTCGCTGTCTTAGAACGATTAGGTTATGAAACAGGGATCGATTTATATAAATTAATGGATACAGCAAATGAAGTGATTGCGCCACTCATGCAACAATCACAAGAAATAACTGGTGGCAGCTTAACTTTAGGTTATGCAGGAGTGTACTCAAGCTTTTTATTACATGCACAAAAGGCTGCCAAACAATTCGGTGTCGATGAACGTGACCTTTTAGTGAAAATTGGGCAAATGAAGGCTGTTGGTGGACAAGAAGATTTAATTTATGAAGTAGCACAAACGTTAGCACGATAAAAGGAGAAGGAGAGGATCTCAAATGTTGGTAATCTATGTGAATGCTGATAACTTACAAGACATTAAACAATCTTGTCCGAATGTAGCAATGGCACTTGGTTATTTTGATGGTGTGCATTTAGGGCACCAAAAAGTAATTCAAACAGCTAAAGAAAAGGCAAAAGCACAAAATTTATCACTAGCGGTTCTCTCTTTTTTCCCGCATCCTAAAAGTGTGTTATTTCCTGACAGAGAAGTTTCCTATTTAGAACCACTAGAACAGAAGATTGAAAAGTTAGAAAAGCTTGATGTAGACATTTTTTATATCGTAGAGTTTACAAAGGAATTAGCAAAAGTAGAAGCAAACGATTTTTTAGATGAGTATATTATCGGTTTGCATGCAAAGGAAATTATTTGCGGCTTCGACTACACATATGGTGCAAAAGCAAGTGGTACTGTTAGAACACTAGCAGTTTATGCGGCCACACAGCAAGTAGGCCTAACTGTTGTCGAGGAACTAAAGTGGAATAATCAAAAAATTAGTTCAACTTTGATTCGAGAACACTTAACAGAACGAAAGCTTAGTGAATTACCAAGTTTATTGGGAGGCTTTTATAAAACCAAGTATTGTCAAAAAAATGGTTTATTACCGAACTATTCGTTACCCAATGTAGGTAGTTATAAAGTATTGATTGAAAACCATCATTCTTATATTGAGTGTGTCGCTACGGTTAAGTGTAAAAAACATATACAGATTCATCATGAAATGTCCGCACTACCTGATTTATTAACGATACAATGGGTTGATCAATTAGAAACAATAACAAACTAATTTTTTAGCTTTTTAATGGACGCTATGGCTTTAGCGGATGTGACCAAAGAACGTTGTTATGAATTACTGAATGATTATGCAGTTTAGTTACAACGTTAAGGATTTCATCGAGGTAAAATTTTAATCAAATCAACTACTAAAAGAATCAAACAAAAATGTAGGATTGAATTCTGTATATAAACAGGAATCAATCCTTTTTTTAATCAGCAATATTTTTATATTTTACATATTACCTGCAAAAATTTTATTAATTTCCATAAAATTAAGGAATGTGATTCAAAATTCATATTATATATAGTACTATATGTTTATATATATAATGGAGGGAAAATAATGAAGATATTGCAAAAAGCTTTTTATGGACTTTTATTTATGTTGATCCTCATGGTCGGCATTGCAACGCCAAAAGCTGAGGCAGCAGAGGGGGTTGTTCTTCCGTCTGTAAATGAAAATCTATCTTATTATACGTTACAAGGGATTTTAGGAGATACACCATATCATACCAACGCTCTAGTAGAGAACAATAAGATTATTGACTTGATGACAGGGAATACTTTAAAGGAATTTGACGGTTATTATTACACGTCAGCAGTAAATCAAGATGGATCTATTTTTGCGTTTGGAAATTATAGTAATCTAACTATTTCTGATGGATTTAATGAAAAAGAGTATAACTTAAGAGAATTAACGGATGACTATGTAGACTTAGATTATTATAAAACAACTGATGGCTATTATTCACTTGATAGTTTCATTCCGAATGAAGATATTGTGTTGTTATCTTCTAAAACGAATTTAGTAGCATTTAATGTAAAAACAGGTCGAGTTGAGTATACAGTTGGCTTATCAAATTCTAACCATATTATCGCAACACCTTCTAATATTTTCTCAATATCAGATAACCAAATTAATGTCTATGATACTAAGGGGAATTATTTAGATGTTATTGTACCTGAAGGAACGATACAAACTGCTATTGTATCACCAGATTACACCAAATTATATGTAGCAACGACCGATAAGCAAATTAAGGTGTATGGCTTAACTTCTAATTTTGATGAGGTTTCTTTAAAATCAAATGCCTTTTATGTAGGGGATTATCCAGTAAGTCAAATGCATATTGATACAACAGGAAAATATTTGGCTACAACTTCAGAAAATATAGGTTTCAGATTATACGAAGTAAATACTGGATTACGCATTTACACACAAGAAGATGGGAATAGAGGCCCTTCATACGTAATGCCTAATGGTAAATTCCTTCTTATTGGTAACGAGCTATATAATGGTAAGAATTTAAATAAGTATGTGAAAGCTATTAAACTATCTACAAAGCTAGAAACGCTGGAAGTTGGAACGTCTTATACACCTGCAATTTTAGCCACTTTAGCAGACGGTACAACTCAAACCATTTCAACTGGCGTAAAACTTCAATCAAGTAGCTTACAAATCGCTTATTTTGATAAATACAAAAATAAACTTATGGCTACTAAAAAAGGTACAACCACAATTCGCGCAAGTTACTTAGGGTTTAATGTAGATAAGAAAATAAAAGTCGTAGATACAAAAAAACCTATCATCAAAGGAGCAAAAAACAAAACCATTTATCAATGGAGCTATTTTGGCATACGGAACGGCATCACAGCCTACGATGGGAACATTAATCTAACAAACAAGATTAAAATAACAGGTAAAGTAAACACAGCAAAACCTGGCACATATAAAATTACCTATTCTGTTTTAGACGGAGCAGGACATAAAACAACGAAAACCATTTCAGTGAAAGTGAAGAAATGGTAATGTAGGTGCGGTTGCTGTACAAGAAATTATCCAAAAACCGAAAATGAGGGATATGCTTGAAAAAGATAATAGTGACTATATTTAGTTTTGCTCTTCTTTTTACTACTTACTTTGTAAGCGAGGGTATAGCACATGCAAAAATAAATCAATCAGAAAAATGGAATAATCAAAAGATACTTTCTAAAAATGATCAAAAGAAATTGCTAGCACGTTACGAAATTTCTGGTGGTAGCGCGACCTATTATGCTCATAAAAACTTATATAAAGGTTTATTCAACGAACGCTATTTATTTAAATTTGAACCAAATTCTTATGCATGGCATAATGAAGATTATTTAAAATATGATGTGAAATTAAAGTCATCAAATAAAATTATGTTAAAAAAGATTAAAGTGACTGTCGGCAAAAAAAGTAAAACTATAAATTTACATTATCCAAGTTACTATGATGGGTTTGCAAGTGCAGAAGCTGGAAAGAGTAATGAGATGCAAGCATTCTTAAAAAAGAACATTCGCATGTCGAAAAAAGCAACAGTAACGTATTATACAAAAACTAAGAAAATAACAAAGACTTTAAATGCTAAGCAAAAAGAAGTTATTTTGGATAATATCACGTTACACACAAAAGTATTGCATTAAAACTAATTTGAAATATTTACCGAAGTGAATACCTGTACATATAGGTTTTCAGTATGTAACTTTTCCAAGTAAATATTTAGTAAAAATAAATCATATCAAAAAATACCCTGTATTAACTTGTTAATGCAGGGTATTTTTGTATGTACATATAATTAATTTAACATATATTTTTGTTTATTTCGCATGGATAAGGGAAGAGAAAAATAATAGGACGGGGACTAAATAGGCTTTAAAATCAGCTTTTAAATTAGAAAAAAAGTTATCTGGAAGAATCAGCTTATACCCAAAACTATACCTTGAGTCATAAAGATAACTATCCTAATTAAGCTTCTAATCTGTAAATGTATTGAGTAAATATTTGAAATAATTCTATCAAAGGAGTGAATACATGAAAAACGTAGTAAAATTCCTAACCGTACTCATGTTGTTGATCAGTATTTTTCCTATAGGAAATGAATCAAATGCTCAAGCAGCAAACAGCCTATCCTATAATCAAGTAAAAAAATATCAACCCAATAGCAAAAAGGTATCCTTTGTTTATCAACAATATGGCAATGGAATAACAAAAAAGGCAACACTTAAATACAATAAGGCAGTGGATGGATGGATTTCGAACAAAACGGATGTCATGCCTAATCTGGGATACAACATAGACAAAAAAAGATATCTAGTTGGTGCACCTAGCTCTGACTTCATTTACACGATGTTCGAAGTACCAATCAAAAAGGGAAATGTATATAAATTAAAAGATTTCGATGGAAGAGTGAATATCTATACAAAAGTAATAAGTACGCAGCAAACTGTAAAAGTCAAAGCGGGTACATACAAAAATTGTATTGTCATTAAAGACCAACTAAGTGGCGCGCATTATTATTTTGCTAAAAATGTTGGATTACTATTAATCAAATCAGGCAGCTCTCGTTTTGAACTTGCGAAAGTAATAAAATAATTTAAAATGCCAACTGGTAGTAATTTGAGACTACTAGTTGGCTTTATTTTGTATTGGGTAGAGGCCGAATCGCGTTGCGACAAGAATTTATCCATGCAAAGCAAAGCACTATCCACGTTAAAAATGAGTAAATCCATGGCATCAAGCCGTTTATCCACGCTTAGGGAAAATAAATCCACGCCGCTAAAAGTTAAGTCTCCCAAAACACATGGTTATATATAGTTCTAGACACTCATATCAATAATTGGGAGGTCTAGAATGAGAAAACAAAGAAAAATTTTTATCGTAGGAATACTTATGATGTTTGCTGTCTTGCTTTTCCAACCCCTTGGGCAAACTTCAGCGGTTGCAAAGGAATCCTTCAACGATAGTCTTTCAAAAGAATTAAATAATTATATAAAAAAGACGGGTGGCGATATTGCCATCGAGTACAACGATTTAGCAACGAATGAAACATTCAAAATGAAAAGTACAAAAGGATATATGGCCGCAAGCACGATTAAACTGCCACTTGCTTTGTATGTGATTGAACTAGCAGACAAGAAAAAATTGAATCTCAGCCAAAAACTAACCTATAAAAGTTACCATTATGTAGGCGGAAGTGGTGTCATTCAATATCAAAAGGTAGGCACCAAATACACCATCAAAGATCTCGTTCATAAAGCAATGAAATATAGTGATAATATTGCCTTTAATATGTTAAAAGAAAGAGTGGGAGAAACGAATTTTGTTAAGTATATGCGGAATTTAGGGGCAAGCAATAGTACACCAAATGCTCTTCGATATACATCTACCCATGATTTAGTGATTTACGCGAATCGGTTATATCAATATAGTAAAACAAGCAAAAATGGAAAAATGATAGTAGATTATTTGCAACATACTATTTATAACAGTGCAATACCTGCTGGAATCAAAGGGGGAAAAATATCACATAAAGTTGGCATGATGCCTATTTATAAAGTATCGCATGACTATGGAATTGTGTATGGAGAGGATCCCTATATACTTGCTGTGATGACAAAAGGATTTACATACGAACGATCCAACCATGTAATTGCAGGGATTGCCTCAATTGTGAATAAGCATCATCAAAAGAAATTGAAATACATTAAAACTTCAAAAGATACCGTAGTTTATAAATCGCAAGACGGAAAGACGATTATCGCTACGCTAAAAAAGGGAGAAATATTCCGATTCAAAACCATGACAAACAGTAAATGGCTAGGCATCCAAATAGGGAGCACAACAGGCTATATAAAGAATGATCAGGTTACAAAATATACGAAATCGCCAAAAGAAATAAACCATACAAATCGAGTGATGAATGGCGCCGTTATGACAATTGCCGAAGCAAATGTACTGGATAACGGCTCAACAAAAGCAACAACGTTTGCCACAATCAGCAAAGGTACGCGCATTTCAGTAGCAAAAGTTAACAAAACATACTATTGTACAACTTTTGGCACCCGTGTTGGCTATATCAAAGCTTCAGATCTCAAGACTGCGAAGTAATAGGATGATTACACATTCATAGTGTTAAAAAGATGGTATAAATTTTGTGCCATCTTTTTTTATTTTCAGTGTGGAATAAAAATACGAATACATAGGTATTTAAGTCATAGTTAGAAATAATGCATAAGTTATATAAATATGCTGTACACTATGCGAAAAGTGACGAGAGGTGAGTCAATGAAAAAGTACTTAGTATTGATTATTAGTGTATTTACGATGTGTTTATTTCTTTCAACAGGAATATCAGAAATAAAGGCACATTCATCTGAACCTAAAATAACCATTAAAAAATATAAGAATAACAAACATTACCAATATGCTGCTATAAGTGGTCTAAAGTATAAAGCTGCCAATGCAAGGATGCTAGCCTATACGAAACAAGTTTATAAAGATAATGAAAAACTTCAGCAACAGCTAAAAACTGATATAGAAAAGGGCTATGTCCCAACGGATATGGAATATTGGTCTATTGTAAGTTGTGAGAAAAAGTATAACAAAAAGTCAAAAGTAAGCATCTTATGTGTTAACTATACGTACACGGGAGGAGCTCATGGATTAGAAATATCCAAAACATTTAACTTTATCAATGGAAAAAGCACTAGTTTAAAATCAGCTTTCAAATCTGAAAAAAGCTATGCTGAAGGCAAAGCGTATGCCAAAAACTATATTTTGAAACATAAAGACAAATATCCTTTTGCTGATCAAACGACAACAATTGCGGGGCATTCATTTTATTGGACGACTGATGGTCTTAAAGTTATATTCGAGCCTTATGAAGTCAATGCCTATGCCTATGGATTTCAGTATGTAACAGTGCCGAGTAAATATTTGAAGTAGGGTAGTTACCACAAAATAGTCTGTATTAATCTATTTAGGTTAATAGAGGCTATTTTTTTATTAAATTTAATTGTGCAGATGAAAATTTGAGTCATGGAAATCTCCTATCAGACATCAATTTATAGATCAAATTGAAGAAGCAAATTAAGAACCTACAATTCTCAACATATCCAAAAATAAAAAATACTTACTTGACGTAACTAGATTCTGATTATATACTTAGTTACGAAAAGTAAGTAATAAAACATTTTTGGAGGAAAAATTAATGAAGAATTATGAATTAGGGACATTTATTTTACGTGTAGTGTTAGGGATTACCTTTTTAACTCACGGAATCTTAAAATTTAGTGCAGGTATCGCAGGCACAGCAGGTTGGTTTAGCAGCATTGGATTACCTGGATTTTTAGCATATATCGTTGCTATTATTGAACTTGTTGGTGGTTTAGCAATGATTCTTGGAATTGGTACACGTATCGTGGCAGTATTATTTGCAATTGTAATGGTAGGTGCTATCTTTACAGTGAAACTTTCTATTGGATTTGTAGGTAATGGACCAATGGCAGGTTGGGAACTAGATTTAGCATTCTTAGCTACTTCTGTATTTTTAATCCTTAATGGCAGTGGGAAATTTGCATTACTTTCTAAAAAGAACGATTAATTATTGAAATACTCGTAAAGCTGATTAGTGATTTTGCTAATCGGCTTTTTTGATTGAAATTTAAGACCTTTTTAAAATCTCATAACTAATAGGATTAGAACCCCTCACCACACATTGAGATTCACACTATAGAAAAAGAGAAAAGACCACCTAAAGTAAAGTGATCTTAAAAAGAAAATTAATGTAATTTGAAATCAACATCTTTTGTTTCTGGTCCCATTAGAGCTCCGATTGTGATGCAAATGCCGCCGACAACCAGGATAACAATTGGTGTATAGACGTATGGCATAAATGATTTTAATCCCAACATAATGTACGGTGTCAATGATGGTATGACTAGAGCTAGACTGTAGCCCACCCCGTATCCGGACGCACGAACACTCGTATCAAATCTTTCAGTAATATAGGAGGTTAAGACTCCGAAAATTGGAACTGATAGTACATGTAAAAGAATAGCTAGTCCAATTAAAGAGTAAACATTTTCGTATCCACCTCTAAGTAGGAAGAAGTAAATAATTGGAGCGATTGTGAAACTTGATACGCCAAATAATGTTAAGACTTTTCTTCGACCAACTTTTTGGCTAAAAGCGCCAGCAAGGATGAAGAATGCAAATAGGAATATGTTTGATGCAAATTGTGAGTACGTTGATAATGTACTATCCACTTGCAAAAATTTCAACATACCTGGCAATGATGAGATGATTGCATTGGTAATAAACCAAACACCGGTCATTAATACAAACACCTGGAATAGACTTTTTGAATGCTTTTTGCTAAATAAAGCTTTTAATGGATTTTCTGTTACTTTCGAATTTGCCCATACTTCTGATTCTGGAAGTTCGTAATAAGAGTAGATAAATAAACTAACAGAGATCAAAACGCCTAACAAGAATGGAATTCGCCAGCCCCAAAGTGAATAAAGAGCTGTTGCATCGCCAGCCGGTAAAAAGTGCAATGTAATGAGTGTTACTACCGATACAATAATAGTTGCAAATGGAAAACCTGCATTGATAATCCCACCAAATAATCCACGTTTTTTCTTTGGACTCATTTCCATTGCTAAGGGATTAGCCGAAGTATATTCTCCTCCCATAAATACACCGGAGAGGAATCGAAGTATGGCCATTAATACAATTCCTGTTAAACCCCATGTTGAGTACCCTGGCAAAATAGCGATAAGCAGTGTGGTAGCGCCAATTCCTGCAATTGCGATTAATGTTGTTTTTCGACGTCCAATTTTATCTCCAGCATAACCGAAGATAAATGAACCTATAGGACGTCCTAAAAGTGAAAGAATAAAGATTGTAAAGTAAATAGTCGTTGCTAAAGTTGGTGACAAATGACTTGGTTGGAAATAGATCATTGCTGGAGCTAAAGCAATGATTGGCAAGTAAACATCAATCATATCAATCGTAAAGCCCATAAAAGCTGTTAATAGTGTCTTTTTCCCATCCTTGCTCATCTTAGTGGGTGACGTTTCTTGGGTTGCATGCAATTCTTTTGCAGTACTAGTCATACATTACCTCCTATTATTGATATTCGTAGTCAATGCTTGTGTGTAATCTTTAAAGAAGGATACATCAGATCCCCATACTATATAAGGGATGTTATTTTCTAGTGCAAATTGATATTGCTCCATATTATTGACTGCGATGCCAACGAGCTTTTCGTTTTCTTTACATGTTCTTAAGATAGCTTCTACAGGATTCTTTAGGCCACCAGATATAAAGTTTGAGTCGGTTTGCAAAGAGACGCTTAAATCTAGCGGTCCAATAAAGAAAAGATCCGCATGCTCAACAGAAGTAAATTCTTTCAAGTTATTAAATGCACTTTCTGTTTCGATATGGATAGAGACGACTGTATTTTCATTTTCCTGCTCCATATAGTTAGTAGGTTGGTAACCATAAGATGCAGCTCGATGTCCATACGTCAATCCTCTTGAACCGATTGGTAAGTATTTAGCTCGATCAATTACTTGAGATACCTCGCTTACATTGTTTAATTGAGGAACCTGGATACCATCAGCGCCTAAATCAAGCGCTTTCAAAATTGAGCTTCCCGAATGATCAGGTATGCGAATAATAGAGTGTAATCCTGCTAAATGAGCAGCACGCGTCATATCTTCGGCATCTCTAAAAGTTAATGTGGTATGCTCCATATCAATGATAATGAATTGGAATCCTGATAATCCCAAGATAGAGATGAATTCCGGAGCATTCACTTTAACAAAAGTACCTAATTGCGGCTTTTGACTTTGCAGTTTCTGTTTAAATGTCATTTGGTTATTGGATGTCATATTCATCTCTTTTCGGTGTAAAGACATCAAGATTATAAACTGGTTGGTCGCCAACAACTTCCGCATAATGCATTATGTTTGGAGGAACAACTAGAAGCCCTCCTTTTTCTAATCGAACAACTTCTTCACCAATGTGAAAATCCACAACTCCGTCTAAAATGTAAACGATTTGCTCATAAGTATGACTATGTGGCTTTGGCTCATGATCGGGCTGTAAAACGTGCAAAGCTAATGTAGCGCCTTCGCCTCCAAAACCTTTACGTGTAACACCTTCACGAACAGTAATTTCTTTAATATCATCCCAATTGCTAAATTTTAGATTGCTAGATTTAATATTTGACATGTATTTTCCTCCTAATCAACTAAAAATGATGTATTTTCAACAGTCATTTGACGAATTTCTTCATCAGAAAATCCATTTGCTGCTAGTCTCTCTACAAAATCAATCATGCCTTCATCAGGATAAGGTGTATCTGTTTGGCCTAGGTCACTGGATAAAATGGTTTTAGACGTGCCAACGTAGTGCATTGTTTCATATAATTCGGGCCAATCAATTCCATAGTGAGGAGCAATAACGCCATAGCATTGTTCCATAAAAGCACCCATTTGTGTTAATTCTAACTGCTCTTCTTTGGTGAATTGAATAGAAGAAAAAGTAGGGTGAGTGACTACAACTTTTTTTAGTCCCATTTCTTTTGCTTTTTGAACTATTGCATAAGTTTCCTTTTTGCCTAAATGACCTGTAGCTAATATTAAATTTTGTTCTTTAATAATTGATAGAATTTCAAGTACTTCGTTTTTAATTTTGTCGTCATCCCAAATCGTAATCCCCGATGTTGCTTTTCCTTGTTCTTTCAATTCAAACTGTAGTTTAGCCCATGGTGGTAATTGCTCATAACTACTTTGATTGAACATATATTCCAATTCATTTGCTGCATCAAAAGTGGGCATCCAAATAATTTTAGCTCCATCCCTTGCAGCCATATCAACTGCAGCTGGATTTAACCCGCCTGAAGAATGATTTAATGTAAGGGCCCCAATTGGCGTCACATCTGGATAAATTTTTTTAACTAATCTTGCCCGTTCAGCAGAGCAGAAATAATGCGATTTAATTCCAAACCCCTTTAAACCAAGCTTGATAGCCCGCTCAGCCATTTCAAAATCATCAAGTTTCCTTTCATTTACATCTGGGCCAGTATGGATATGCAAATCATAACCACCTTCTAACAATCTATGTCCCATATAAATCACCCCTTTGATAATATATAATCTCTTTACGATTATATATTATTACAATTTTCAGATTATTACAATAGAATCGTATATAAAATTCTGGAAATAATATATAATATTAATAAATAAGCATAGAAAGGTTGATTAAATGACTTCTTTTAACCAAGTTAAAGGACATTCAAAATCAGAAAAGGTATACGATTACATAAGAAACGCTATCCTTACAGGAATATACAAGCCAGGAGATCGCTTAATCATTCGAGAGATATCCAAAAAACTGGGTGTCAGTGATATTCCAGTAAGAGAAGCAATCAAGAATTTAGAATCGGATGGGTTAGTACAATTAAAGAAAAACAGTGGGGCAAGAGTCGCTACTTTAGATTTAGAGACTTTAGAGGAAATATTCATGCTGCGCTTGGAATTAGAAACCTTGGCAACAAAACTTGCTGCGAAAAACCGAACGGCAGAGGAAGTAGAAGATATAAACTTTTATGTTGAAGTAATGGAAGCATGCTCAGAGAAAATGGATGTTGCAAATTATACAAGGTACAACAGAAAATTTCATGATACAGTTTATCAAGCCTCGCATTCTCCGATATTACTAGATTTTATTTCAAATTTATTAGTCAGAAGTGAAAATTCAAATAGCATTTTTAAGCATAATCCCGATCGAATCGAAACTTCTATTAATGAACATCGATCAATTGCTATTGCTATTGAACAAGGTAATGAACAAGAAGCTGAAAGACAAATGCATAAGCACAAAGAAGTAGGATTTGATATGGTGATGAATTCACTGAAATTTTCTCAATCTTATTTAGGCATTTAGCTCATATTAAAAGGACAGCGAAATTATTCGTTGTCCTTTTAATATGATTGAATTAATCCATGAATAGGGGAGGAGAGTCCGCTCTTTTTTAATTCACACTAATGAAGTTTAAGTCCTAAACAAAAAATACCCCCATCATCCGCAACAAAAAATTTTGTCGCGGACAATAAGAGCAATTAAAAGTAATCCTAATATTTAAATTTAGAAATCAATACCCGCAATTCCTCAGCCATTTCCGTTAGCTTTTGTGCGGAGGCAGAGATTTCTTGCATCGCGGCAAGTTGTTGTTCTGCTGAGGCAGCTACTTCTTCGGATGCAGCGGCATTGCTTTCTGCTAATGCGGCGTTTTCGCTTGTTCGTACTTCTACTTCTTGAATAGAAGCAGTTGCTTGTTGAACAGTTGCTGATACTTCTTCCATTTGAGGGGTTACTTTATTCATACTATCAATGATTTTATAGAATTTTGTAACAGACTCATTTGAAACTTCAACGCCATTTTCAACTTCTTTTGTTACTCTGGACATGATTTCAACGGTATTTTCTGTATCATGTTGAATAGCAGAAATAATGTCTTGTATATCCTTTGCCGATTCACGAGATTGTTCAGCTAGTTTTTTTACTTCATTTGCTACCACTGCAAATCCTTTTCCGTGCTCGCCAGCTCTTGCAGCTTCAATAGAGGCGTTTAGGGAAAGTAAATTTGTTTGTTCTGCAATGCCAGTGATGATTTTTAGAATAGAATCGACTTGTTTAGAACGTTCCGTTAAAGAATGGATGATCTTATTTGATTCTAAGACAGAGTCATGAATGGATTCCATTTGGTTGACTATTTTTCCAACGGATTCGCCACCTTCTACAGCTTGCTTCGATGCTTCCGTGCTAAGTTCAGTAACTTTTGAAGATAAGTCAACGATATGTACAGCACCATCTGATATTTCCGATAAAGCAAGCGCATTTGCATCAACGCTTTCCTTTTGTTTTTCAGCTGACTCTGCAACACTTTGAATAGATGAAGAAACCTGTTCAGTAGCCGCACTTGTTTCTTCTGAACTTGCTGATAATTCTTGAGCGGATGCAGCGACTTGTTCGGCATTTTGTTCAACATTTTGTAATAGTAACTTCAAATTCTCTTTCATCTCGATGAAGGCATGGCCTAATTGACCGATTACGTCTGTTGATTTTACTGTAATGGTTTTAGTTAAGTCACCTTTACTGATGGCCATTGCTTTTTCTTTCAAGTCCCTAATCGGTGCTACAATCGAACGAATGATAAAGTAGATTAGAACTGCTCCGATGATGATGGAGATGACGATGACCAAAAGTGTTGAACTCAAAATAGGTGCAGCCGCTTGGTCAATTTCGGAAGTATACATGTTTCCGCCAAGCTTCCATCCTGTTAAACCATTCGTTGTATAGGCCATGACCTTAGTTTGACCATTTAATGTGTATTCGAAAATTCCACTTTGACCCTTGTACATATTGTCATAGAAAGATTCCTTAGCATTTGAACCGGCCTTACTTTCAGGATGAACGATGAAGTTTCCTTTTCTATCTAATATTAAGGCGTATCCCTTTTTCCCAATATGGATTCGGTTTGTTAAATTTTTCAGATGGCTTAGTTTTAAATCAATACCGACAACACCTGAACCATCTTTAGTACTTTGTGAAATGGTAACGACGACATTATGGTTATCTGCAGAAACATATGGATCTGAAATAATCGCTCTCCCTTTTTGAGCAATAGCTTCTTTATACCAAGAGCGTTGTGTTGCATCAAAATTCGGCCCTAAATATGTATCCGGCTTAATAATTACTGACCCATCATTAAGGCCGACATACATTGATTCTACTTCTGGGTGAAGTTCAACATAATCACTTAAAAAATTTTCAATATCACTCTTATTTTTCTTTTTAAGGATATTTGTATTGAATTTTCCGGTGAACATTCGAACATCATTCATCTTTGGTTGAATCTCATTGTCTATTGAAAGATTTAAAGTGTTCAGATTCGCTTCGATGGAAGATTGAAGCTCATTGCTCACAGCTGCCTTTGCAGCAAAAAATGCTCGTGTACCAATCACAAGGGAAGGAACAATTAAAATAAGCGCAAAGGCAAGAATTAATTTTGGCTTAAGATTATTAAACCTAGGCAACCTCATTTTCTTCATGATGTATTTCCTTTCTGGATGAAAATTTATTTTTTAAATAATAATTACCATAATTAGTTGGTGGTGACATCTTAATGATGTTTCAATCTATTTATCGACAAAATATTATTAATTCTTAAGTACTAATTTTCAAAAAATTGCTTCTCAAAATCTTTAAAACGAACAATCAGTTCAATTGGCATTTATCTAAGAAAAGCCGAGCAAAATCCAAGTAAATGAAAATTTAAGTCCTATAATCCAGAAGCAACACAACTTAGGTAAGACTCCAAAAATAGTAGTTGAAAAATTTAAGAAATCTTTACAATTCTCTAATACTGGGCATACTTCAATATGATAAGTTTAATAAGTTTTCTTAGTATAATTTTTGGAGGAGTATCATGCAAAATGATGGAAAGTTAAAAATTCGTGATTCTAATTTTGAGTTGTTAAGAATCCTTTCGATGTTTATGATTGTAATTTTGCATATTGGTACGCATGGACTTTCGGAGTATGTAGATATCTCGCATTCTTTTGAAGAGAAAAATCAGTTTCTTTATTACTTTATTCGTTCAATGGCTATTATCGCCGTTAGCCTATATGTGTTGGTAAGTGGCTATTTTCTATCAAAATCAACATTTAAGTTAAAGAAATTAGTGAGCCTTTTTTTAGAAGTGAGCTTTTTTTCAACCATACTTTATGTAGTGAGCGTATTGGTTGGAAATGCGGATTTTCATGTGGGGATGTTCATCAAATCTGTACTGTCTGTATTTACAGGAGAATACTGGTTTGTAACGGTTTATTTTGCCTTGTATGCACTTTCACCATTTTTGAACAAATTACTGTCAAATTTGAACAAAAAAGAGCATGGCTATTTACTGATTACATTGTTCCTTATTAGTTGCGTTTGGCAATTCACCTATGATAATCAGTTTGTCGGTGTATCAAATGGATATGGTCTCATCTACTTTATTTTTCTATATTTTTTGGCAGCCTATATTCAAAGGTATGAATTTCTACTGTCTGATTTAAAGAGAAGTATCTATTTATCCATTTATATCATTGTGGCGCTACTGAATGGTTATCTGGTGTATCAATTCGGATGGGCCGATCAATTGTATTCTTACAATTCACCATTCGTGCTGATTATGTCGTATTGTCTATTCCAATTCTTTAAGAAAATAAAAATCCAATCACCGAAAATCAATTTTGCTTCGAAATATGTTTTTGGTATCTATTTAATCCATGAACATTTTACGATTCGACCTGTCATATGGAAGAAGCTCGGAATAATAGAAGACATTATTTCATCAAACGGGATTGTGGTAATCGCTAAAATCATTGGCTATTGTATTATTGTTTTTATCAGTTGTTGGGTATTGTCATTTATTCTCAGTACTATGTACAAGGCACTGTCTCGTAAAATCATTCGATAAAATAAAAAAGCACAAATCGTATTTGGATTTGCGCTTTTTTTTATTAGATAACCTCAATTTCTTCCGAACGAGCAGAAACTTTATGCTTAAAGTTGTTCACCGCGAATGCTTTCACATAATAGTTGCCAACTTGATCGAAAGTTACAGAAAGTACCGGGTCAGTAGAGTAGTTTGTTGTTTGAATACGCTCCTGATTACGATAAACATACCATGCAATCTTACACTTTTCCGAGTCAGTATTTGCGACAAATGTACATATTGAACCGATGGACTGTTTACCTCGCGCTGATTGGCTAATCTCAACTAAAGGAAAGTGCAAGTACTTTCGGATTTTGTCTTTAAAAATAGAAGGGAAGAATTTGCCGACATCACTGTGTTTACTATAGTTACCTAAATCAACATCAAACGGAATTTGCATAGTTTTCAATTTGGCTAATAGCGGTTTGACGTGATTTTCATAGTGAGGTTCATCTTTCCCTAGGTGAATGAAAATCTCCGGTTTGTTTTGTGTCTCCTCAATCATTTTCGGCATAATCTTATTTAAAAATTTGTGATCATCTTCACCTGAAGAACCAGACATAAAGTCCGTTACATCCTGTGAATTAGTCTGATCAAGCAAATAATCTCCTAAATAATATTGAGGAGAAGCAGCAATCACATAATCGAATCCATATTTAATGCCATAATATAATGCCGCATATCCGCCTTTACTGGAACCCGCTGTAATAACCTTATCAATTTGATTTTCTTCTATAATAATACGAATCAAAGAAATCACCGACTGCTCAATAGCAAAATCTTTCTTTTCGCAAAGATAGTAGCTCGCTCTACAACCAAAATCATCTAAGATAAATAGCTTATTGCAATCAAATTCTGATAAAGTTCGAACAAAATTATATCTCGGTTCACTACCTTTAGAAGGGAATGCCGAAAAGATGATGACTAGATTCGTAGTTTTGTTATATGATTTTTGAAACAAATATTTAATGGGTCTTTCGCTTTCGAATACTTTTTCGCCTGATAACATTAAAAATCTCCTTTAGTAGGAATAAATTTGTGAGTTTATTTTACTGCAATTGAAGTTAATAGTATTCGATTGTTAGTATTCTTTACGTTAAATTAACAATTTGCAGGGGAGAGTTATTGAGATTTGGGATTATACATGGAGGACCGTATCATAAGTAAGTGAGGTTTATTTAGGAAAATTTAAGTTGACTGAGACTATCTTATTTTTTGTTAATGCTGAACCCAATTTTCATGTTATTTAATTAATGGAGATTGGTTAATAATTCATTTGTTTGTGGTTCATTTCACCGTAGTTTAACAAATTAAGGTTATGATAAACTACGGTAACATTCAAATTTTAATCTATAGATATACTAAACAGTAAAACGAATGTTGCTATTATTGAAAATGCAGATTAGACGCTTAGAAAATAATAAAATCTTGATTTCGAAGTCTCATTTATGAAACCTCATTATGTTCTTCTATCCGGCTCCGAAAAACGCCATTTCTTCCATTGTTTTTAGCCTTGTAAAGGGCCATATCGCAATTTGTATAAAGGGTTTCCAATTGTGTATACTGCTCTGGAATGACGGTAATGATGCCCATACTAATTGTATATGTCACAGGCAGACTACGGCTGTTGGCACCATTAAGTGACTGTTTGATTCGCTCAGTCATCTTATTTGATTCGGCTACATCCTTTCCGGGCATCAGGATTCCAAATTCATCGCCTCCATAACGCCCAAACAAATCGCCTTTGCCTAGATGCTGTCGAATTTGTATAGTAAGGTCCTGCAGCACTTGGTCACCAATATGATGTCCATATGTATCGTTAATGCTTTTAAAATTGTCAATATCAAAAAGAATATAGGTTAGGGATTGCCCCCTCTTAGCATATTTAATAAGATGTTGTTTCGCATTTTCTGTAAAGGTTCTACGATTCAGTGTGCCTGTTAAATCATCATAACTAGCTAAACGGATTAACTCGTGATCTGCCTTTTCCTTCATTAACAGGATAAATCCCATACTTCCTAAATTCGTAAAAATATAAATAGATAGCAAAGAAATCAATTGGTAAGCTCCTGGAGTATAAAAGCTTGTCGAAAAAGTAGTTGAAAGTAGCGCAGTTACCCCTCTGACCAAAGTAGCTACGACAACAAGAAGGTAAATACTACCGATGATTCTCATAAGCAAGGTGAGGGCTTTCCCAATAACAATTCGATAAACCGGGATATAGATTACCGCAGTAACAAAGGAGAAATATGCAATCCGGACGTTCTCTTTGTTATAAAAGATATAAATGAGTTGAAATCCGATAATACTGAGGAGAGTCAAAACAAGATATATCATCTTTGTCCTTAAATGTAGAGATTGTTTTAAGCTCAATAGTGCGATTATTTCTAAAGAATATCCAATAAATAGTAGCGAGTTAGCAAAAGAAATTGATAGAAAATCATAAATTCCTCCACGCAAAATCATACAAAACCATGCTATAGTCTGAACGCATTTTGCTAAAAAAAAGGTATTGGCTGTTAAATTCTTTATGTGTTTATGTTCATAAGCAATAATCAGGATTAATGTAAATAAGTATCCTATACCAAGCAATAGAATAATTACTTTCGTATCTAAAGATAAATTCATTATGAGCCACCTGTTATTAGTGAGTTTCAAATCATTATGATTATAACAAAAGTAGGGGGCTATTTATACTATATATATTCCTTCTTTAGCGTTGCAAAAATACTCTACAAGGGATACTCACAAGACTATCTTTATACTAATACTTCAAATGACTTGCCAATGGATAAGTCATTTTATTATGAACAATATCCCTTTATATTCAAGTTATTTTAAGGTTTGTCAAATCTTTTAGAAGAACTTAAGACTTAGCTGAAGAGGGGGATATGGACATAGACACTATAATTAGATTTTTCAGTGGTTATATATAAAAAATCCCAACACCAAAGAGGGGTGTTGGGATTTACATATTAAAGCTCTAACTTATTTGCTTACTTTAACTGTACGAGCAGCGCTTTTGTTGCCTGCTTTGTCTTTTGAGTAGACTTTTAAAGTAGTGCCTTTCTTTTGCGCTTTGATTTTTAATTTGTATTCGCCTTTTGAATTAACTGTTACTTTACCTAGTAACTTGCCTCCGTTGTAGACTAATACTGTAGCATTAGCTTCTGTTTTACCAGTTACAGAAGTAGCTTTTTCAGTGATTTTGTTCACTGTTGGTGCTTTCGGTGCAGTTACGTCTGGCGCATTGATTACTTTAATAGTACGAGCAGAGCTTTTGTTACCTGCTTGATCTTTTGAGTAGATTTTTAGAGTAGCGCCTTTCTTTTGCGCTTTGATTTTTAATTTATAATCGCCTTTTGAATTAGCTACTACTTTTCCTAGTAAAGTGCTTCCGTTGTAAACTAATACTGTAGCATTAGCTTCTGTTTTACCAGATACATCAGTAGTTTTTTCAGTGATTTTATTCACTGTTGGTGCTTTTGGCGCAGTGAAGTCTGGCATATTCGTGAAGGATGGTAGGCCAGAGATGTAGCCGATACCGCCTGTTTTGTTGATACCGATTTGTGTATCGATTGCTTTTTCTAGTTCGTCTCTGTTCACTGCAGTAATT
Organism: Rummeliibacillus sp. JY-2-4R; assembly: GCF_053847205.1. Lineage (NCBI taxonomy): Bacteria > Bacillati > Bacillota > Bacilli > Caryophanales > Caryophanaceae > Rummeliibacillus > Rummeliibacillus sp. JY-2-4R. The sequence goes on from NZ_CM132623.1 coordinate 605,172, forward strand.
GCTTTTGTATCAAGTTCGTCACCAGGATGTTGGAAGTTACTGAAGATGTAAGAGAATCCATTACGGTTGTCTGCAGCGAATAATCCAGTTGATTCAGCTCCTGCTGGTACAGATAAAACGCGATCAAGTTTTTTTGTATCTACGTTATAAGCCCATACAAAGTTATTTGTGTGCTTACTACTATCTTCACCGATAAACAATGTGCGCATTTCATCAGAATAGCTCAAGTTGTCAGGGTTTGCGACTTTGTCCACGTTTGCTGTATTACCATAAGCATCCGCATCTTTCATGTCTTCACCTACAAGTAACCCGTTCATTGATGAAGCAACATATTTACTAAGAATTGTTTTCCCTTGGCTATCTTTTTGACCACCAGTCAAATTCAATTGATAGGTTACACCAGATTTGATTTTATCTAATTGAATATGGTCTGCTGGATCAGTTGGATTTTTTTCCATACCTTTACTTTGATCTGAAATCGCTACATAGACTTTTTTGTCTTTCGCGTTTAAAGTAACACCTTCCATTTTGTTAAATTCAGAAGTTGCTCCAAGGTAAGCTGCATAACGGCGAGATTCAAGGAAAGCAGCTGCTTTTTCCATACCTGGTTTAAGTTTTAAGAATTCTGTTTTCTCATATTGCTTAATTTGTTTGAAGCCTTCTTTAGCAGTATCAGATGTTTCGAAAATATCGCTGAATTTAATGTCACTGTCGATTAATGACTTTACTTCCTTATCAGTTGAGTGGCCAAGTTTAATCCATTGTAAGTTACCTGAACCCCCGTTATCTGTCCCAGTTTGGTTAAATTTAGCTGCATATAATGTACCTGAAGACAAATCTTTTTTCTTATCAGCTACGTACATGAACATCGTTGTATATCCACCATCGTCACCAAAGAATGCTGTACGTTCATCAGGCATTACTTTTACTAATTCGTGAGAGAAACGACCTGTGCTATAGTGTTTTTCAACTTTTGCATCGCCATCTTTTGTTACTGTAATTTCAGGAATGAAACCGTAGTAATAAGGATTTGCTTTTTCTACATCACCAAAATAGAATTTTGCGAAGCTTTCAGTTTGAATTCTGTCTTTTGATTTTGGATCATTTTCAAATGCACGAGCATCTGGTTCGTATTCTTCTGAACCCAGATGAGTGTTCCAAGGTGAGAGGGAACCATTACATGGAATCCAAAGTCCATTTACATCAGAGAAATCAATTTTCTTAACAGATTTTGCTTTTAACTCACCTGTTGTTTTATCTTGATCAAATTGTGTTAGAGACATAGAGGCAGGTACTAAACCGTAAGCAGATTGACCAGCAGCATCAACTGTTTGGTATTCATAGTGTGTAACCATGTAAAGTTTACCGTCAATTGGATTCAAGATGCTGTTTGAGTCTGGTGCATCTGATACGAAATATTTGTTTCCAGGAACACTTGGGTCAACGATTGGTTCGCCATAATAATCAATTGGTGTACCAGCTGGCACCATTGTACCGTTCACATTTGCTACTGGGTCTTCTGATTTAAATAATGATTTATAAGAAAGAGGGAAAGTTTTAACCTTGCCGTTACTGTATTTCACACTAACTGAAGCGTTTGTATATGTGTTTACCATTTGTTGAATAGTAGTTGGAGCATTCATTCCGTTAAATTGAACGGATTCAATTTTGATATTTTCTTTAGCAGCAGCTTGAGTTGGTGCAACAGCTGGAATTGCAATAGATAATGCCAATGCAGCAGCAATACCTTTTTTCACAAGTTTTTGATTTATCATTCTTATAAAGCCTCCTAGTGAGTTAGTTACATCTATACTCTATTAGATAAAAAAATTATTAATAGGATATTAATAGATTGTTAAGGTTGTGTTAGGATATGGTAAATAGAGTTAATAGTGGAGGATTTTGAATTATTATATTTATCTGAAGAGCTATTTGTTGTTTAAAAGAAGTTTATGTCGAAAAAATTTACATAATTATGTTTTAATTAATAGTTTTTTAGGGTAGTAAGTGATTGGTTGCTTAATGACTTATACCTTTTCTGAAATAATTAATGTTTTGAATGAAAAAAAATTTGGAGAATGGAGATGAAAATCAATTGGAGAGTAAAAATATACAAGAACAATTTAAAGAGATTTTGTTATATGGATATAAAAGAGGAAACGAAGATAGATCACTTTCTGCTCAAGATTTGGTCCAAGAGTTAACTGAGAAAATGAGAGAGTTATTATGGAGGGAAGAATATCAAGATTAAAATAATAGATAGGATAAATGAAAGAATGCTCCCCTTATTCGCGGAATGATTGGTCATTAAACCAATGATTATAGCCGTGGCTAAGGGGAGTATTTTTGGTTTTTTTCTCGTTCCAGATGGTAATTATTGACTTAATATTAATAATTCTATTTCAATTATTAATATTCTGTAAAATACATAGATTACTGACTCATTTTCTATATAATGGTATAGAAGAACTATTAAAATGATTATATAGTAGGGGGACACTTGAGTGGGAAAGTATAATTTGAAATTTGTTAAACCAATCGCGTCATTGATTTTGGGAGCAACAGTTGTATTGGGAGCAGTAGGTACAACACAATTAGAAGCGGATGCAGCTCAAAATAATTATAAACTTTCACATGGACAACTTGTTCACGCATCAAATGGTAAAGTAGCGAAAGGCTATAAAACATTTAAAGGGAAGCTTTACAAGGATGGCAAGTTATACACAGGTGTTAAAGGCAATGTTTACTATAAAAGTGGCAAAAAGGCTACGGGCAAATATAAAGGAATTTACTATGTAAGTGGAAAAGCATTTACTGGTGTTGATTCAAAATCAGGTAAGTATTATGTAAAGGGGAAAATTACAAAAGGTTTAGTTATTTACAAAGACAAATTATATAATAACGGCTCTTTAAATAAGGGGAAAGTAGTTTATAAAGGTAAACTTTATAACGGAAGTAAGTTGAATAAAGGGCTTGTAATTTTCGATAACAAACTATACAACGGTGCTACTTTAAACAAGGGATTTGTAACTTATAAAGGAAAACTATACAACGGCACTACTTTGAACCAAGGCCTTGTATTGTATAAAGGAAGTCTTTTTAAAGATGCAACTTTAAACAAAGGCCTTGTATTATATAAAGGTAGTCTTTATAACAATTCCAAATTAAATAAAGGTACTGTACAATTCGATGGACTTTGGTATGTAAATTCTAAAGTTGCAAATGGTCATATCAAAACTTCTGATGGTGAAATTCGTGTAGTAAATGGTAAGGAAGAAAACTTTACCCTTTCTGTTATGCACACAAATGATACACATGCACATCTAGATAATGTAGCAAAACGTGCAACAGCGATCAACAATGTAAGAGCGGAAAAACCAGATTCCTTGCTATTAGATGCAGGGGATGTATTTAGCGGTACGCTTTACTTCAATACATTTAAAGGACAAGCAGATTTAGAATTTATGAACTATTTAAAATATGATGCGATGACTTTTGGTAACCATGAATTTGACCTTGGTTCAAGTCCTAAGGGGCACCAAGCTCTTGCTGATTTCATCAAAGGTGCAAACTTCCCGTTTGTTAGTGCTAATGTAGACTTTTCAAAAGATGCTCGTTTTACAGGTCTATTCTCAGATTTAATCTCTAGTGATCCTGCAAATGGCAAAATCTACAATGGTATTATCAAAGAAATCGACGGTGAAAAAGTAGGTATCTTTGGTTTAACAACAGAAGAAACAGCAGGCATTTCAAGCCCAGGAAGTATTGCGTTTGAAAATTATATAGATGAAGCTAAAAAAGCTGTGAAAGCTTTTGAAGATAAAGGTGTAGATAAAATTGTTGCCCTATCACATATCGGCTATGATGACAATGCGACAATCGACAATGATTTAACATTAGCTTCATCCGTTAAAGGTATCGATTTAATCGTTGGCGGACATAGTCATACAAAACTTGATACACCGGTAGTCGTTGATAAAGACAATGAAAACAAAGCAAAAGATCCAACAGTGATTGTCCAAGCATATCAATACAGTGATTACTTAGGTACTGTTGATGTTGAGTTTGATGTTCATGGTAAAGTTTTAAAATCAAATGGTAAATTAATTGAAGTAGCGCCATTACAAGAAGATCCAAAGGCAGCTTCTATGTTGAAAAAATACTCTGATAAACTAAAAGAAGTTTCAGATGAAAAAATCGGCGTTAGCTTAGATAGTGATCTGATAAACCCAAGAACATCCGATCCAGGTAGCAATGGAATAAGTGTTCGAAACAGCGAAACAGCCCTAGGTGACATTATCACAGACGGTATGTTAGCGAAAGCAAAACAATATGATAGTAAAGTCGTAATGGCACTTCAAAACGGAGGTGGCATAAGATCTTCTATTCCAAAAGGTGACATCACAGTAGGTCAAGTGATCACTGTTCTACCATTTGGTAACACATTAGCTACTATGCAATTAACAGGTGCTGAACTAAAAGCTGCATTTGAAATCGGCGTTGGATCTGAGCTTCAAGAAAATGGTTACTTGAAGGAAAATGGTGGTTTCCTACACGTAGCTGGAGGAAAAGTGGAATATGATTCATCTAAACCAGCAGGTAGCCGTGTTGTTTCCATTTCATACAAAGATGCAGATGGTAACTTCAAACCAATCCAAGATAACGAAACATACACAGTTGCTACAAATGCCTTTACAGCAAAAGGTGGAGACAATTATACAGTCTTCGCTAAAGCCTACGAAGAAGGCCGCGTAACTGATCTTGGTTTGTCAGACTGGGAAAACCTAGAAGAACACTTGCAAAATCTAAAAACAATTACACCTAAAACGGAAGGCAGAATTGTCGACGTTAATAAGAAATAGTAAATTATTTAAACACACCATCTGGTCTTTGCCACCAGGTGGTGTTTTTTGATGGAGAAATGTGCAAGTATTCCTCTCAAATTCGCAATTGAAAAAATTCCAGTACAAACTCATTCCAGCAAATCAAAACAATTTCCAATTAACATCAAATAATCTCTGACTAGAAATTAAAATTTAGTACATATTAAACCTAATAAATCATCACAAACTTAACAATAATTTACCGTAGCATTTACAAAACTATGAAATCAATACCAATCGTTTACATTAAATTAATCCCTACTTTAAATACTATTTTTATAATGGAATTGAAGAGCTGTAAAATCAAGGGAGGAATCACGAAAATATGGCTAAGAAAATCGTTACATCCGCATTAGCAGCAGGAGTTATCTTTTCGTCACTAGGGCTTCAAGATATAGGGGTAAAACATACATATGCAGCGGGCACGGCTCCGTCTATTTTAATCACGGAATTAAATCCAAACACAACGAATGTTGGTAGTGCGGATGGTTATGAATTTATCGAACTTTATAATAACTCAAACAAGGAAATCTCCTTGAAGGATTATAAGCTATTCTATCGCTATCCAACTTCTAGCACCCCAGACGCAGAATGGGGATTCAATGAAGATAAAAAAATACCAGCTCATGGTACTGTTGTTGTTTGGGTTAAGAATGCTGATAATAAGGATTTAAAACTATCTGATTTCAATTCATTTTACAAAACGAATTTAACATCAGACCAAGTTGTAGAAATCGAAACGGCGGGTATGAGTAATACGACTGAGCGTACGTTAGTTGTCACTGATGCATTTAAAAATGAAATAGTGAGCGCTAAATATCTAGGTACAGATGTCAAAAATGATGTTGGTATTCAATATAAATGGTCAGGCGAAGGTAAAGCCATGTCCATTCTCAAAAATGACACGGGAGCAACACCTGGACAAACGATTGAAGGTCAAATTCCTGCACAACAAGGTGAAGTAATCGCAGATGTCAATTTACCTGTCATCGATCATACGCCAGTAACTAAAGTGAATTCTGAAAATGGTCTCAACATAAAAGCCAATGTGACAGATGATGTCCAAGTGAAAAATGTTCGACTTTCTTACCGATCAGATAACCAAGCAACTTGGACAGATATACCGATGACGATTACTTCTGACAATAATTATGAAGTAAATTTAACACCTGCACAGTTAACAGGGGATAACTTAACTTATAAGATTACTGCCTATGATGGAACGAACCTTGCGGAAACAGCGGAATATAAAACAGAAATTACGCATCCAAAATATAATCCACAAGATGTCCCATACCTATTGGTAACAGAGGTCGTACCTGATTCAACAAATGTCGGAACTGCAGACGGATATGAGTATATTGAAGTCTACAATAACTCTGACAAAACCTTGAACATGAAGGACTATAAGCTGCATTATCGTTATCCAGACGAAGGTCCAGCAGGGGATTTAATTTGGGGTTCAGAAAAAGAAGATATTGAATTAGCACCTGGTGAAACACTTGTGTATTGGGTCATCAATGGAAGCAATAAGGACAAGACAGTAGAGGATTTCAATAAAAACTATGGCACCAACTTAGTTGAAAACAAAAATATCGTCAAAATCTACAATAGTGGTATGTCAAACTCAGGTAAACGTGCACTTACTATTTCCACAAATACAAGTGAAGATATTTCCATTGCTTATTACAATGACAATGGTGCAACTTTAGACACTGCTAAGGATAAAGGAATTTTCTACACATTCTCTAAAACACCTGGCGACAAAGTGATGCAAAAATATAGTTCCAAAACAGACCTAGGTACACCGGGATCAGTGTCCCCATTTCAAGTTCCGAATGAAAAAGTGAAACTTGCCGAAGACTATAATGCACCGGATATTACCGACTTATCGAGTAACTTAGAAGTAACAGACCAAACGGATGTACAATTGAATTTTGATATTAAAGACGATCAAAGTGTAAAAACAGCTCGCCTTTATTATAAAAATGATCAAGAATCTACCTATCACTCTGTAGACTTGAAAAAGGATAACGCGGACGGTTTTTACAAATATAAAGTGTATGCAGCCAATTTAATTGGCAAAAAGTCACTTGACTATTATTTAGTAGCTTCTGATGGTACCAATGATGTGAAAACTGCTACAAAGAAAATTAGTGTCCATCAAGATCAACGTCCAGAAGGTCTTTCATTAAATGTTCAGGATAATTCATTACTTACTCAAAATGTTTTATTAAAAGCATTTCATTCAAAAGATAACAGCGTGACAAAACTTGCGCTCGATGGCAAAGATATAACAAATGACATCACTTACACGTTGCCAGATAAAGCATATTTCGCAGTTGATGTGAAAAAAGTGAATCTCTATTTCAAAAACGGTATCACAATTGGTGATGATGTATTGAAAATTTTCGATGATACGATCAACCAATATACAACATTAACCGTTCCGGTAGATCCAAAGTATTTTGAAAAAGGAAAGGATACCATGATTTCAATTCGTTCCGGGAACAAGGTATCACCATTCGATATGACTTCTACAGAAAATCGAGATGACTTTTATGTCAAAAATATTCGCTTAATTTTAACTGATGGTACTGTCATTTACGATCCAAAATACAATGATCCTACAAAGGAAATATCTATTGGCGATAGTAGTAATATGTCTCCTATTATTAGTGGAAACTTTACGATTCCAGAAGAAAAATTCACGGCTAAATCTTATGCGTGGGATACTAAAACGGCAACTGACGGTATACACACATTCAAGGCAGACAATGGCAACGATTCTGCAGAAGCAAAAGTATTAGTCGATAATACAGCTCCTGTCATTACACCATCTGTTGAAGAAGGTAAAGAGTACAAGGGAGATTTCACGCTACAAGCAGAAGCAGAAGATAAATTTTCAGGTGTTCATGAAGTAAAAGCAACATTAGATGGTAAAGAAATTACATTACCAATGAATACATCATCTGCCGAATTATCGCCTGGTGCGCACACATTCGAAGTAACATCAAAAGACTTAGTCGGAAATACCGCAACAAAAACCGTACACTTTAAAGTGGTGGAAGAGCAACCATATCAACCTGAATTGATTTCACCAAAAGATCAGGCAAAAAGAGTTTCTTTATCTCCTGACCTAAAAGTAAAAGTTTCAGATCCAACAAATGACCGACTAGATGTTACATTCAATCGTGGGTATCAATACACTGCGGACCAAAAAGAAAATATGACTGTTTATGAAAATAATGTAGACCGTGAACCGCCAAAAACTGTCACTTCTGAAGGTGAAAAAGTTGTGACAGATGTAGATAAGTTAACAAAAGCAGATGGAAAATATATCACAACAAAAGATAAAACAAAATATCCTTACCATCGATTTGAAATCAACCTTGATAAAAAAGTTGATGCAAATGATGAAATTGAAGTGAACTGGGAAGGTAAATCAATAATCGGCCGAAAAGTGTCCATGTATGTGTGGAATTATGACACGAATAAATGGGAAGTGAAGGAATGGAAAATCGCTGAAAATAGCGATAACTTCAAACTGCACGCATCATTTAAAGGCCAAGCATATATAAAAGACCATAAAGTCCAAGTGATGGTACAAGATGAAATCGCATCAACGAACCAATTTGATTATTCATTAGTCTGGATGTCAGATACACAATACTATTCTGAAAGCTATCCACATATTTACGACAAAATGACGAACTGGATTGCTAAAGAAAAGGAAGCGATGAATATCAAATATGTATTCCATACAGGGGATTTGGTCGATAAATCTTATCGGGAATATGAATGGCAAAATGCGGATAAATCGATGAAAGTGCTCGATCAAGCCGATGTCCCATATGGCGTATTAGCAGGGAACCATGATGTCAATCATAAAGATGAAGACTATACCAAATTCGGTCAATATTTCGGCGAAAATCGCTTTAAAGGGAAAGACTATTACGGCGCTTCTTACAAAAACAACCGTGGTCACTATGACTTAATTAGTGAAAAAGGTAATGATTTCATCATGCTTTATATGGGGTGGGGCGTAAACGAGGAAGATATGAAATGGATGAATAAAGTTCTTGCACAATATCCAGAACGTAAAGCGATTCTGAACTTCCATGAATATTTACTCGTATCCGGCACTCGTAGTCCAATTGGCGATGAAATTTTCAAAAATGTCGTTGTGCCAAATAAAAACGTAATTGCCGTATTATCCGGTCATTACCACGATGCCGAAACATTAGTCGATACGATTGATGACAACTTAGATGGTAAACCAGATCGTAAAGTTTACCAAATGCTTGCAGATTACCAAGGTGGTCCAGAGGGTGGACAAGGTTTCATGCGTCTCCTTCAAGTTAACCCAGTTGAAAACAAAATTTATATGAAAACTTACTCACCGTATCTAGATAAGTTCAATTTCTATGACACAACAGAGTATCCAAGCAAAGACGAATTTGTCATTGATACAGACCTAACACCAAAAGAAAAAGAAGTCTCAACAGATGCAATCAATGTTAATGTCTTCACAGATGATGAAATCGGCAAAGTGGAAAACGTCAAAAATGGAAAAACAGCATCTGTTAAATGGAAAAAACTTGATGGTAATAAAGTTTACCAATGGTTCGTCAATGTCACAGATCAATTCAAGGGAAAAACACGTTCTCCAATCTGGTCATTTACAACAGCTAACGACAAAAAATCACAGAACCAAAACGACAACGGAGAAAATAACCACAATAACGGAAACAATGGAAATGGTGAAAATAAGAACAACGGAAACAATGAGAATAAAGGAAACAACAGCAATAACGGAAATGGCAAAGCAAAAGAAGTCAACAAATCCGAAAACAGTGAAGTAGTAAATGAAAAGGGCACAAGCAATCAAGATAGCCAAAAGGCATACTCAATTACAATTAAAGATGACACCGGAAAGGTCCTAGCAACACAAACAATCCTTGATGGCGAATCCTTAAAAGAACCACAAAAAGCAGGGTATACATTCAAAGGCTTCTACAAAGATGATAAATATAAAACACCGTTTGATGTAGAGACTATAGAAGATAGTGATGAAACAACCATTTTCGCTAAATTTGAGAAAGACAAGTAAAAATCGTCAAAGGCACCACATGATTCTAGGATCGGGTGGTGTTTTTTATTGATTGTAGTGACCTAAATTGCTGAGAACGCAAACACAATTCCAAAAAACGCAAGTATTAATCCATTATTCGCAATTAAACCATTGAAAAATGTAAGTAAACTGCTGAAAAGTACAAGTGGATTTTTCTCATACATTCTGAGTATGACTGAATTAATATTAGATTTAATAGATTTTGTATTATAATAAGTTTTCAAATAAGTTATAATGTTACAATAATTGCAATATTAAAGAAGTGAAGCTGAAAATTCTTCGACTACTTTTTAAGATGCACTTTCTGCAAGTACACATTTCCTTTTTATATTCATGGCGGACGGTCATATTTTCATATTATCGAGTATGTCTTTACAAATCCGCAACATGATTTACCAAGTCCTTTATCGGACAATTAAATAAATAAGCAAAAACTTGAAAGAAGGCGACTTTTCATGAGTGAAAAATTACAAGAGAAGCTGGTAGCGTATCGACGTGAACTTCATGAAAATCCAGAGTTATCTCTTAAAGAATATGAAACTACAAAACGTATCCGTACATGGTTAACTGAAGCTGATATTGAAATTAAAGAATATCCTTTAGAAGTAGGTGTGGTAGCTGAAATTAAAGGTGAGCTTCCAGGGCCAACCATTGCATTAAGATCAGATATTGATGCATTGCCAATTTTTGAGCAATCAGGCGTACCATTCTCATCTAAAAACGAAGGCGTTATGCACGCATGTGGACATGATTTCCATGCAGCTTCTATTCTAGGTGCGGCTATTCTTTTAAAAGAAAGAGTAGCAGAGTTAAAAGGGACAGTTCGAATTATCTTCCAGCCTGCTGAAGAAACTTCGCAAGGTGCCGAATATGTAGTGAAGCAAGGTGTTCTTGAGGGGGTTGAAGCGATTTTCGGTATGCACAACAAGCCGGATCTTCCTGTTGGAACTATTGGTGTTAAAGCAGGTGCATTGATGGCAAGTGTTGATCGATTTGAGCTTGATATCATTGGTATTGGCGGTCACGCAGGCATTCCAAATGATGTCATCGATCCAATCATCATTGCAAGTCAAATTGTTTCAAATTGGCAATCCATTGTAAGTCGAAATCTAAGTCCATTCAGTAACACAGTAGTCTCTGTGACGAAATTCCAATCAGGCAACACTTGGAATGTCATCCCTGAAAAGGCGGAATTAGTGGGAACAGTTCGTACATTCCAAGAAGAAGATCGCGCTCTAACCCATGAACGTATGCAAAAGCTTGCTGAAGGAATTGCAGAAAGCTATGGTGCTCGTGCTGAATTCAGATGGTTCCCACATATGAATGTTGTGGATAATGATGAACGGTTTGTTGAGGTTGCAACAGAAGCTGCTCTTGATGCAGGTTTTGAAGTAGTTGAGGCGATGCCTGCTCCAGCAGGAGAAGATTTCGCGTATTATCAACAAAGAGTTCCAGGATTCTTTGTATGGATGGGCGTAGACGGACCATATGGTTGGCACCACCCATCATTTAAGCTCAATGAAGATGCAATAATTGTAGCGGCAACCTATTTTGCAAACTTAGCAGTGAAGGTATTGGAAAATGATAAAAAGCTTAACAGCAAAATTCTTTCAACAAATCTTTGAGGCAACTCCACTCAAAATGCCCTTATTATTCGCGGCAAGTTTAGAAGTTTTACCACTTCACTTGGTCGCGAACAATGAGGGCATTTTTTCTTTCCTTTCAAAGGCATAAATTGGTGTAAATGCAAGTAAACTTTGAAAAATCCCAAGTAAACCATCAAATTCTTCTAGTAAATCCCATCAAAATGCAAGTATCTAATCTGAAATTACAAGTAAACCAGTAGAGGATACAAGACTTCTTTTGATTAAAAAACAAGAGAGAGTGTATTAATAAGTTAAATAGTATAACACAATTAAAAATTATTTCATAAGTTCTTCAAAAGAGTGAAAATATTTTTAACGAAACTAACCCTGATTTCCTGCGTTTTCTACTAATCTTCTAACCAAATAATCTCGAAAATTCGTTTAGTATGTCACAATTAAATAATTGTGTTGACACATAATTAGATTTTAAGTATATTATGTGTAATCGATTACATATGTAATCGGTTACACAAAATAAAAGATTAATATTTTTCCTTGCAACACTAGAATAGCTGATAAAGGAGGGAAAGCATGGTAACGATTAAGGATGTTGGCAAGCATGCAGGTGTATCTGTTGCTACGGTTTCTAGGTATTTAAATAAAGGATACGTTAGTGAGGAAGCCAAACAAGTAATTGAGAAGGCAATCAAAGAATTAGATTATAAGCCAAATCAACTCGCGCGATCACTTAGCACGAAGAAAACAGATATCATAGGTTTGCTTGTCCCTGATATTACCAATCCTTTCTTTCCTGAATTAGCTCGAGCTGTGGAAGACACAGCTTTTGCACATGGCTATACCGTTGTGCTATGTAATTCCGGTGAACAAAAGGAAAAGGAAATTCATTATATAGAGTCGCTTCAGCAAAAGTATGCCGCGGGATTTATCGTGACAACCAATCGACTTGAAGCTGACTATTATCGCAATATCGAATTACCGATTGTGGCGCTCGATCGACGATTAGACCCGTCTATTCCAACAGTAACGACGAACAATGTGGAGGGCGCAAAAATTGCAACCGAGTATTTAATCGCTCGTGGCTGCAAGCATATTCTTTGCATGCGGGGCCCTGTTGGATTAGATGTTGCAGAAGATCGCATGACTGGCTTTGCCGAAACGATGAAGCTTCATCCAGACATTCAAGCTGATAGCATTACTAGTCAATTTGAGTTTGAAGAAGCAGAGCAAAAAGCATTTGATTTTCTGAAAACACATGAAACGGTTGATGGCATATTCGCTTCAAGTGATGCATCCGCAATCGGTGCGATGAAAGCAGCCCAATCACTCGGTATTCCTATTCCTGGAGAACTTCAAATCGTAGGTTTTGATGGAATCAGCATCGGGAAATTGCTTACACCAGAACTGACGACGGTAGCTCAAGACATCTACAAATTGGGTACAGTTGCGACAGGATTGTTAATACAAAAAATTGAAAATCAATCAATCGAAAATAATTTAATCGAATTGCCCACAACACTTGTTGTGAGAAGTTCAACCAAGTAAGGAGGATTTTAATGATCACTGTAATCGGCAGTATTAATATGGATTTAGTCGTAGATACAACGATATTTCCTAAACAAGGTGAAACGGTATTAGGAAATCGTTTTGAAACGGTACCTGGTGGAAAAGGCGCAAACCAAGCAGTGGCAGCGGCGAGACTAGGTGGAGACATCCATGTGGTGGGAGCAGTTGGTGAGGATGGCTTTGGTCGTGAGCTAACGACGAATTTGAAAAACGAAGGCATTAACACACAACATATTTCTTTCACAACACAAGCTGCTACGGGGATTGCGAATATTCTTCTTTATGAAAATGATAATCGGATTATCGTAGTACCTGGAGCAAATAACGAAGTAACAAAAGCAGAAGTAGATGCGGCAAAAGATCTCATAACTCAAAGTGACATGGTGATCATGCAACTCGAAATTCCTGCGACAACCGTTCAATATACGTTAAATCTTTGCAAAGAATTAGGCGTCCCTGTGTTATTAAACCCAGCGCCGGCAGAGAACTTTGATGAATCATGGATGGATTTAATAGCCTATGTAACACCAAATGAAACAGAATGTGCAGATATTTTCTCTGGTGATTTAGTTAGTGCATTAGAAAAATATCCTAATAAATTGATTGTCACATTAGGTCATGAAGGTGCTCGTTACTTTGATGGACAAGAACATATTTTTGTCAAAGGTTATCAAACACAAGCGGTTGATACAACGGGTGCAGGGGATACGTTCAACGGTGCTTTAGCTTATGCATTAACAACTGGACAATCTCTGAAAGAAGCAGTGCGTTTTGCGAACATTACTGCATCATTATCAGTTGAAAAATTTGGCGCACAAGGTGGTATGCCAACACTTGAAATGGTAGAAAATCGCTTGGGAGGACAATGATTTTGAAGAAACAAGGCATTTTAAATCGGGAACTAGCTGGAGTCTTCGCCAAAATGGGTCACACCGATACGCTGATGATTGCAGATTGTGGATTACCCATTCCAGATGGCGTTCCTTGCGTAGATCTTTCTTATACACTAGGAAAACCTAGTTTTGCAGATATTTTAGATACAGTTTTAGAAGATTTCCAAGCTGAAAAGGCTTGGATTGCAACAGAAATGAAAGCTCAAAACGAAGTGCTACACACACGTGTTCACGAAGTGCTTGATCTTCCAATTGAAACAGTCAGTCATGAAGAGTTAAAGCAACTTTCTGCAAAAACAAAAGTAATTATCCGTACTGGAGAAGCAACACCGTTTGCAAATATCATTTTGCAATCAGGCGTGATTTTTTAAATAAGGTGGTGACATCAAATGATTGAAATGACAGGCATTGATAAAGCTTTTAACGGCAATGTTGTGTTGAAGGATGTACAGTTTTCACTATTAGATGGTGAAATTCATGCACTAATGGGCGAAAACGGTGCTGGTAAATCAACGTTAATGAAGATTTTAACTGGAATTTACGGGCGTGATGCAGGTGTCATTAAAGTAGATGGCAAAGAAGTTGATTTTAAATCTCCGAAAGAAGCAGAAGCGATGGGGATTGCTGTTATTCATCAGGAACTCAATATTTTACCTGACTTAACGGTTGCCCAAAACCTATTCTTGGGAAACGAACAAACTTTTGGCAAATCAGGAATTTTAAAAACGAAAAAAATGAATGCAGAAGCAAGCCGTATTTTAAGCCAGCTTGGTTTAGATATTGATGTGAAAACATCTGCTGGCAATTTATCTGTCGGAAAGCAACAAATTATTGAAATCGCAAAAGCCATTGAAACGCATGCCAAAGTGATTATCATGGACGAACCAACAGCTGCCTTAACAGATCGTGAAATCGAAACATTGTTTAAAACCATTCGTAAACTTCAATCACAAGGTGTATCTTTCGTCTACATCTCACACAGAATGGAAGAAATTTTCGCTATTTGTGATCGAATTACGATTTTACGTGATGGCCAATATGTTGGTGTTCGAGTGATTAAAGAAACGAACTTCGATGAAATTGTCAAAATGATGGTTGGACGTGAACTAGGTGATCGATTCCCAGATCGTAATGCAGTAATCGGAGATGTTAAGCTTGAAGTGAAAGGGCTTACAAGAAATGGTTATTGCGAAGATATTAATTTTAAGCTAAGAAAAGGGGAAGTTCTTGCAATCGCTGGTCTAATGGGTGCAGGTCGTACAGAAGTAGCTCAAGCATTGTTTGGCTATCGAAAAATGAATAAAGGTGAACTATTCATCGATGGTCAAAAGGTGAAAATTTCTAATCCATTACAAGCGAAAAGACTTGGAATTGCCTATGTCACAGAAGACCGCAAATCAGAAGGTTTAGTGGTTGATTTTTCGATAAAAGATAATATTATGCTCACAAACTTGGACAAAGCATCGAATATGGGCATTATCAATGGTGCGAAAGAAATTAGTTTTGTAGAGAACTTAATGAAAAAATTAGGCGTTCGTTCATCAGGTGCGAACCAAAGAGCAAAATCATTAAGTGGTGGGAATCAACAAAAAGTTGTCATCGCCAAATGGTTAGGCAATGAACCCAAAATCTTAATATTAGATGAACCAACTCGTGGTGTTGATATCGGTGCCAAAAAAGAAATCTATCAAATTATCAATAACCTTGCAGAACAAGGTGTTGCCATCTTAATGATTTCATCTGAATTGCCAGAAGTCATCGGCATGGCAGACAGAGTACTTGTCATGCATGAGGGCAAGATTACAGGTGAAGTGAAAAAAGAAGAAATGACACAAGAAAAAATTATGTATTATGCAACTGGAGGCGACAAAGTTGTCTAAATCTAAAGATTTAGTTCAAAAACTTGGTCCATTACTTGGGCTACTTTTAATCATCATCATTATTTCCATTATGAGCCCGAGCTTTTTAACGGCTACTAATATATTCAACGTTTTACGCCAAGTTTCAATTAGTGCGTTAATCGCATTTGGGATGACTTTTGTTATCTTAACAGGCGGAATCGATTTATCCGTCGGTTCTACATTAGCGCTTACTGGTGCAATTAGTGCAGGTTTCCTAGCTAGCGGCATGGATCCATTTTTGGCAATGTTGATTGGATTAGCACTAGGAGCAGTTCTTGGTGGAGTTAATGGTTTCATCATTGCAAAAGGGAAAGTTGCTCCTTTCATCGCAACTTTAGCAACTATGACAATTTACCGTGGTTTAACACTTGTTTATACAGATGGTAAACCCGTTTCAGGTCTTGGAGATTCACTTGCATTTCAAATGTTCGGTAAAGGGTATTTTTTAGGTATTCCAGTACCCGTTATTACAATGATTGTCGCGTTCTTCGTTCTATTCTTTATTTTAAAGAAAACAACATTTGGCCGCCGCGTATATGCAATCGGTGGGAACGAAGAAGCATCTCGTCTTTCAGGGATTAATGTAGACCGCATTACTATCGCTGTTTATTCATTAACAGGTATGCTTGCAGCGTTATCCGCTTTAATCTTAACTTCTCGATTGAATTCAGCTCAACCAACAGCTGGAGCATCTTATGAACTTGATGCCATCGCTGCTGTAGTTCTTGGCGGTACTTCTTTAACTGGTGGTCGCGGTTGGATTTTCGGTACATTAGTTGGTGCATTAATCATCGGTGTTTTAAATAATGGTTTAAACCTAATTGGGGTGTCTTCATTCTTCCAACAAGTTGTGAAGGGTGTCGTTATTTTAATCGCGGTTCTTATTGACCGTAAAAAAACAGCATAGGAGAGAATTTAAAATGAAAAAACTATCTTGGACTCTTGCATTATCAGCTTCTTTACTACTAGGCGCATGCTCAATGTCACCAAATGGCGATACTGGCTCATCTGACAAAGCAGCAAAAAAATCAGCAGATGATATCAAAATCGGTATGTCTGTTTCAACATTAAACAACCCATTCTTTGTAACATTATCTGATGGTGCAAAAGATGAAGCGAAAAAAGAAAACGTTGATTTAACAGTTGTCGATGCACAAGATAACGCATCAAAACAAGCTTCTGACGTAGAAGACTTAATCCAACAAGATGTAGACTTAATCATCATCAACCCAACAGATTCAGAAGCAGTTGCTTCAGCAGTAGAATCAGCAAACTCTGCTAACATCCCAGTTATCACTGTTGACCGTTCTTCAGACGGCGGTAAAGTCGTATCACACATCGCATCTGATAACGTAAAAGGTGGCGAAATGGCCGGCGAATACCTAAAACAATTAGTTGGCGACGGAGCAAAAGTTGCTGAACTTGAAGGCGTAGCAGGTTCATCAGCAGCACGTGACCGCGGACAAGGCTTCCACAAAGTAGCAGACAAAGGCCTAAACGTAGTCAAATCACAAACTGCCAACTTCAACCGTTCTGAAGGCTTGACTGTAATGGAAAACATTCTTCAATCAAACCCAGACATCAAAGGTGTATTCGCTCACAATGACGAAATGGCTCTAGGCGCTCTTGAAGCAATCGAAGCATCAGGCAAAGACATCAAAGTAGTAGGCTTCGACGCAACTGACGATGCACAAAAAGCAGTCAAAGAAGGTAAACTAGCTGCAACAATCGCTCAAAAACCAACAGAAATCGGTGAAAAAGCAATCGAAACAGCTGTCAAATCACTTAAAGGTGAAAAAGTTGAAAAGAGTATTCCTGTTGATCTTGAATTGATTAAGAAATAATAAATAAAACTTATTATTAGTCCCAGCTCTCTATGAGGGTTGGGGCTTTTTTTTATGGTTTTTGTGGCTTTCTATGATTTACAAAAATTAGTAGCGTGCATATCTTGACTTTTCCTGATGTTTGAAAAGTATATATAAATTTTTTAGGTAGTTGACAAAGGGGACATTACATTATAAAATTATCTCGAATTCAAGATATTTGCGAGATAAGCTACTGAAAATGTGAAAACCAATTAAAGGTTTTTAATTTTTTTAGAAATATATCTCGAATTAAAAATATATGAATTCAAAATAAATGACAGTAATTGTTTAAATAAGTTTCAATCAATAAGAAGGCATGAGATTTGATTTGTAAAACTTGCTATGAATATAAAAGATACTTCAAATGAAGCAAGCATTAATTACAGAAGAAATTAATACCACAACGGAGAATATTTATGGAATTTCAGGAAGAGTATTTTCTTTGATTAAACGATTAGATTAACTGGTTAAAATATTATTAGTTCAAGTTAGATTGAGATATATGAGTTCGTGGTAATGGACGTAAAGGAAACAAAAAAAGGAGAGAATAAATATGAAAACAGAAGGAATCCACCATATTACTGCAATTGTTGGGCATCCACAAGAAAATGTTGATTTTTATGCAGGGATTCTAGGATTACGATTAGTGAAGAAAACGATTAACTTTGATGATCCGGGTACGTACCATCTTTATTTTGGAAATGATGGCGGTAAGCCTGGAACCATTATTACATTTTTCCCTTGGGCAAACGCTTATCAAGGCAAAATAGGCGGTGGGCAAGTTGGGGTTACGACCTATGCAATTCCAACTGGCAAAATGTCTTACTGGGAAGAAAGATTAGGGAAATTCAACATTAACTTTAAAAAATCAGAACGATTTGGAGAAACGTATTTACAATTTGAAGATTTCCATGGACTTCACCTAGAGCTTGTCGAACGAAAAGAAGGGGAGCTAAACCAGTGGACATTTGGAGATGTTACACCGGATGTAGCGATTAAAGGATTTGGTGGGGCGATTCTATACTCAGTACATCCAGAACAAACAATCCAAACACTTCAAGATGTATTAGGTTTAGAAAAAGTTGGAGAAGAAGGCGATTTAATACGCTTTAAATCTTATGGTGATATTGGAAATATTATTGATATCAAGAGAACTCCTATTGAACGGGGGCAAATGGGTGTCGGTACTGTTCACCATATTGCATGGCGTGCGAAGGATAATGAAGAGCAACTAGAATGGCAAAAATTCGTAGCGGAAAACGGCTATCATGTAACAGATGTCAAAGACCGAAATTATTTTAACGCTGTTTATTTCCGCGAACATGGCGATATTCTTTTTGAAATTGCGACAAACCCTCCAGGATTCGCTCATGATGAATCTTATGAAACAATGGGGAAAGATTTAAAACTACCCGCACAATATGAAAAATACCGTGAAAAACTGAATGACACGTTAATCCCAATTAAAGTTAGACAATTAGATTAGGAGGAACTTTTTTCTCCATTGAACTGAATGAGAATATAGAACAGTAAAATTACAAATTATTAATTGGCAGTATTATTCAAGGCTAACTTTTGAGACGCTCTCGCTAGAAAGACCAAAATAATGGAGGTAGAAGAACATGAATGATATTAAAGGAGTTCACCACGTAACAGCGATTACAAGTAGTGCAGAGAAGATTTATGAATTTTTTACCTATGTATTAGGGTTACGTTTAGTAAAGAAAACGGTAAACCAAGATGATATCCAAACGTACCATTTATACTTTACAGATGACGTTGGTAGCCCGGGAACAGATATGACATTCTTTGATTTTCCAGGTATTCCAAAAGGGGTTCATGGTACAGATGAAATTTCTAAAACATCTTTTCGTGTACCAAATGATGAAGCATTAGCTTATTGGGTAAAACGCTTTAATCGATTAAATATAAAACACGATGATATAAAAGAACAGTTTGGCAAAAAGACACTTTCTTTTGTGGATTTTGACGACCAACAATATCAACTAATATCAGATGAAAATAACCAAGGGGTGGCTTCAGGTACACCTTGGCAAAAGGGGCCGATTCCTTTAGAATATGCGATTACTGGACTAGGACCTGTCTTTGTCCAAGTTTCTAATTTTGATTATTTTAAAGCAATATTGGAAGAAGTCTACTTATTTAAAGAAATGGCACAAGAAGGTTCATCTCACTTGTTTGAAATGGGTGAAGGAGGTAATGGTGCTCAAGTTATTGTTGAATATAATGCTATTTTCCCTCGTGCTCGACAAGGATACGGAACAATACACCATGCGGCATTCCGTGTAGATAATCGCGCCGATCTAGATGAATGGATGAAGAGATATCAATCTTACCGTGTACCAAACTCAGGTTATGTAGAGCGCTATTACTTTGGTTCATTATACGCAAATATTGCCCCAGGCGTATTATTCGAATTGGCAACAGACGGTCCTGGATTCATGGGAGATGAACC
The DNA here is from genome assembly GCF_053847205.1 of Rummeliibacillus sp. JY-2-4R. Taxonomy (NCBI): domain Bacteria; kingdom Bacillati; phylum Bacillota; class Bacilli; order Caryophanales; family Caryophanaceae; genus Rummeliibacillus; species Rummeliibacillus sp. JY-2-4R. The sequence continues at coordinate 625,494 of NZ_CM132623.1, forward strand.
TTATGAAACACTAGGCGAAAAATTATCGTTACCACCATTCTTTGAAGAAAAACGAGAAAAAATTGAAAACCTAGTTCGCCCTATCGACACAGTAAGAAGTACAAAAGAATTTGTTAAGGAATATGAAGACTAGATTGAAACATGACCTAAAAAATGAGGTGTAAAATAATGAAACATATCTTTCAAAAAGGAAATAATCAAGCCTTACCGACGTTGTTATTATTACATGGAACCGGCGGAACAGAACATGACCTGCTAGCTCTTGCAGACAAAATTGACCCAGATGCGAATGTTTTAAGCGTAAGGGGAAATGTATTAGAGAATGGCATGCCACGCTTTTTTAGAAGATTAGCAGAAGGCTTATTTGATGAAGAAGATTTGATTTTCCGTACAAAAGAATTACATGAATTCCTTGATGAAGCAGCTGAAAAATATGAATTTGACCGTGACAATATCTTAGCAATAGGCTATTCAAATGGTGCTAATATTGCTGCAAGTTTATTATTCCATTATCAAAATTCACTAAAGGGTGCAATCTTACATCATCCGATGGTTCCAAGACGTGGAATTGAGCTACCTGATTTAGCGGGGAAATCTGTATTTATTGCAGCTGGAACAAACGACCCGATTTGTTCACCATATGAATCAAAAGAACTCGTCTCTTTGCTAGAAGGAGCAGGAGCAAAAGTACAACTTCATTGGGAAAATAGAGGCCACCAATTAAGCATTAGTGAAGTAGAAGCTGCTAGAGAATGGTATTTGTCTTTATAGATAGTTTCTAGTGCAATTTTCGATTTAAGTATTTTTTAAAAACTACCGATTTCTTACAAAATGAGAAACCGGTAGTTTTTTTGGTGCGTTCAATTTTTGCTCTTTAATGCTCCGAAAATTCTTGTTATCTCAATAGTCAACATTCACTAATAAAACTTCAGAAAACTTTTACAATTGTACGGTAATTATTAACAAAAAGTTAACTTAGAAGGTTGTTGACAATGTATTTGATAACTTACTAAAATAAGATAGAATTAAGAGAAGAAGCGAAGATATCAACTGAAATACTAAGTGTTTATTTAGCTCTGTAATGAGAAACTTCTCCTACAGAGCTTTCTATATTTTTATCGTATGATGCAATCAATTTTCGTTTAGGATTTGAATTTTGCATTGCAAATAGTAAATTGGTATTGACTTCAGAGTAGGATAGAAGGTGGATGGTTGCATTAGGTACATATATTCATATAGCACCATCAAGACTAAAAGGAGAAGAAACATGACACTGAACGTACGGCCGTTAGTAGGTATTTTAAAACCAGAGAAATATAGAACGAATTTGCAGGAAGCTGAAGATTATTCACACTTTAAAATTAATATTTTTATACTTTTTATAATAAGTATTTGTGTTAGTGTTTTGAGTGGTGTTCTTGGATTAGGATCTGAGTCACTTTCAACCGAATTAACGAGCCTTAATGGAGATGCGTTTGAAGCTAGAAAGCAGTTATTTTTAGTTGGTAGAGTGTTCCAAGGGATTTTGATTCCTTGTGTATTTTTGTTTGCTAGTGCCTTGTATTATTTTGCTTTTCTAAATGGAAATTATCGCAAGCTGCTTGTTGTTCAAATGAATATTTTGGGCGTTTTCTTAATTGAAAAGATCATCCAAATTCCTTTATTTTTAATGCTGAATATTGATATGACTTCTAATGTTTTTTCATTTAGCATTATTGCACAATACTTTACGGATAATGAAGTAGCTATTCACTTTCTTAGTGAGATTACCCTTTTCCGCATCGCTATGATCATCTATTCCTACTATTATTTGTCTAGAGTAGTAGAAGTACGCAAAAAGTCATTAATTTTAGCTATCGGCATTTTGTATTTACTATTGTGGATTATTGCAAGTTTAATATCTTATATCAAAATAGGATTCTTTTTCTAAGGGAGGATGAGAAACTTGAAAAAATGGGGCAAATCTAAATCAATAATTGCTGCAGTGGCCGTTGTTTTTATCGGAAGTAATCTTTTCCTCTTATTAAAAGATGACAGTAAAGCAGCTAGAACGGTCAATATCAGTGAATGGACTAAAATTGAGCAAGGTCATGTGAAGAAGTTACTGCATACAACAGGTGTGACAAAGCCGGAGTCGGAAACACATGTGTACTTTGATAGTCAAAAAGGATCGCTCGATACCATCCTTGTTAAAGAGGGGGATGTGGTAACGACAGGAACTCCTTTATTTTCATATGATTCACACAAACTAGATCAACAAAAAGCAGACTTGGAGGATGAGGGAAGTCGATTGCAGGGAGAAATTGATAGTGCTGATCAAGAAATTTCTTCATTACAACAAATCACGCCAGATCAATCATCGGACGAGACTAGCTCAGCATCAGACGACAACAAAGTTAAAGTTGATGTGAATATGAATGTTTCTTCTATAGTAGATGGAAATGTTCAAGAAAGAATAGCAGAGGTTGAGGGCGAAAAGGGAAAACTGGAAGCAGCCTTATCAGCCAATGAATCTAAAATTTCAAGAGTGGAAGAGCAGTTGGCAGATTTAAGCGTATCAAGTACGGTAGATGGCCAAATTGTAAACATCAATGCAGATTTAAAAGATCCAATGATCACCATTGCCTCTACCATGTCAGTAGTGAAGGCAGTAGCAACTGCTAAACAAATTGAAGAAATCACTCAAGGCCAAAAAGTGAAACTGTACTCAACTTTGACGGATAAAACTTATAACGGGATCGTTTCACAAGTAATCACTTATCCGAACGAAGTGGAAAAAGACAATGCAGCTAAGAAAAATAAAGAAAAAACTACGCCAACTTATTCATTTTTGGTTAAGTTACAGGGAGAAGTTAAACCAAAAATCAAGAAAGCAAATGCAAGCCAAACAGCGAATACTCAATCTTCATCTAATGAGCAAACAATGCAAAATCAAACCACCGATGACGCTCAAAGTCAACAAGCTGACCAAGTTGAAGGTGCAGAAACAACTAAAGCAAACGTTGAAAAACCATTATTGGTCGGAACAGATATGAAATTACAAGTAACAGTAGCGGAAGCAGCAGGAACGCCGATAATCTCATCAAAATCAGTGTTGAATAACAACAAAAAACACTATGTATATCAATTAAACGATAAAGGTCTCGTACAAAAACAACCAATTGAATTAGGCGTGACATACAAAGGTAAAAACCAAATCGTGAATGGCCTGAAAATCAACGATATGGTTGTCAGCGACAAAGATGCCATCACACTAGCATCACCAGCAAACTTCATCACACCGCTGAAAACAAGTACGATACAAAATAAAGAAATAAAAAACATGCCTAAAAAACAACATGCAAAATATATTCTGATGGGGTTGTTTGAATAGAGGAGTTTAAGTCTAAAAGCTATACTTTTTGTCTATATGACAGGAGGTATGGCTTTTTTTCGATATGAATCCTCGCACCACAATTAGACCAACCCGCCACTTCCCGAAATATACTCCGCCTAAAAAATAACTTTACAAAACTTAATCTTTCCTTAATAAATCATTCACCACTGGTTAATATTTACTATTTATATTAAAAAATATAAAAGTCTTTTTCATTTCGCGTAAAAAGATTAGAAGATTATAAAGAAATGATGTGAACTGACAACATGAACAATTTTAAAGAGGCTAGGCATCAGTATATTTTGGATTTAATCAAAGTGAACAAACGTGTGTATGTTGCAGAAATCGCTAATCATTTTCGTGTTTCACCTGAGACGATTCGTCGAGATTTGCATGAGCTTGAGATGATGCAGCGTGTTTCTAGATTTCATGGCGGAGCAGTTGCATACAAAAAGAAGCCTATTTTCAATAAGTCAGGGTCTGATTACTAGAAATGGGGGCAAGCAAGCTAATAGGAGTTATATTCTGAGTGCTTGTATCTTGAATCTGAATGTAAGAATCAGGTTGAGTAAATAGAAAAAAGTTCCAACTCTCTTATAAGGGTTGGAACTTTAAAGGATTTTCAAAATTATCCGCTGACAATCAAACAAGCCAAATATTAATTAAACCGAAATTCGATTTAAACAAAAGTCCAAATCGTTTTGAAGATGTTCTTTCATTAATCTTTCGGCTTCGTCCCCGTTATGCAAAAGGATGGCCTGAAAGATTTTGTCATGTTCTTCTATCAAATTTGGGCGTTTGTGGTAGACTACGGTTTTGCGGAAAAGATAGATAATGGATTGCATGCGGTCGATGATGTCAATAATCATGGGATTGTTTGTTGCACCTACGATGATTTGATGGAAATCATAGTTTGCTGCCATAATTTCCTCGGTATTACCGGTAGTGCCGATTTCCACGCAAGTTCTTAAATCTTCTAGTTGTTTCTCTGTCATGTAGTTTGCACAAAATTTTGCTGCAAACCCTTCTAGTAGGATACGCACTTGGAAAATATGTCGAAGATCTGTATCAGTCGGATTCACAACACGTTTTTTTTGGATGAGACCCTCTTGCTCTAGTTTACGGATGGCTTCTCGTATAGGCGTTCTACTGATTCCCATCTCTTCGGCAAGTCGTTCCTCTGTGAGCTTTGTCCCGCGCTCCAATTCGCCATTTAATATGTGATCGCGAATATATTCATACGCCTGTACATAAGCTGGCACATTTTCCTTTTTTCTCAATATAATCGTCTCCTAAAGTCCTGTAGTTCTTAGTTAAAGTATAAAGTGAGGCACTATGTTTTAAAAGGATTAATTATTATTTAAAACAATATCAAATAAAAAAGAATATTTTTTCAACTATAAAAGAACTATTAAAATAGATTCGTTTGTATACAAATTATATAAAATTGTATACAATAAATAAAATGTATACAATATTATTAAACTTTTTCGAAAGGGCTTTATACGCGAAATATTAAAAAAACTCAAAAGGTTCTTAGTATAGGTTTCGATAGACAATTTTATAGATAAATAGAGCCCATAGTTTTCAGTTTTTGAAATCTGTGGGCTGTTTTAGTATCTAGATATTTAAAAATGACCTTTCTATAAGACTTAAAATATCAAATATGCAAATACAATTTGAAAAGTGCAAATAACTGTTCAAAAAATGCAAGTAGAGCATGTGTGTTGCAAGAACATTATTTGCAACACAAAAAATCTCCCTAAAAATAAAAATCTCCATTCTATAAAATGAATGGAGATAAAAAGAGTTAGACAGTTATTTATAGAAATCGCCTATTTTTGAATAGTTTAATTTCATAAGTTAGATAGATAAATAAATAAATTAAATAGCCATCCCGCCGCTTGCCGGCATTTGTTCTTTATCTTCATGGTCGACATCTATTTGTTGCAAATCATTCACTGGCTTGTCTAGTTGATTTGTTGATTTGGATGGCTTTTCTTTAACTGTATTTGAACCATCGTTTTCCGGAATGAGTAAATTGTCAATCTTACTATTCATGAAATCCAATGAAGTCGTGATGACAATTTTCAAATCGTCGATTGCGGTATTAATGTTTTCAGGTGTAGAAGCAAATAGACTCACGCCATTTTTCTTCAAATCAAAGAGGTCAGTGGAAGGATTATTCTTTGTATAATACGATCCTGCTACGAAAGATATCAAACCTATTAAAACAACACTCATTAACTTCTTAAGCATACATTCCACCTCCTTTTTCCTTAATAGATAAAACCATCCTTTCCATAAAAGTGAAAAAGTATACGTTCACTGGTAATTGAGGAAGTTTTGTCACCAATTATCGAAAGCTTTCAATAAAAATATCTTATAATTCATGTTATTTGTGGAAGGATAAAAGTAGTTATTGGAGGTGAATAAATGGGTAAAGATTTTTCGGAAAAAGACTCTAAACGAAACATTGATTTGAAGAAAGTGATGGAGGAAAACGCTCAACCAGATGCAACGAACAATGCGATTAAAACCATCGTTGGCGATTTTGGAGGAACGCAAACCTCAGCTTACAGCCATCCAGTGGATTATAATAAAACTCCGCTATTTTCTTCCGGTGGACTCAGTATCCATGAAGCAGAAGGGCAACCAGTTGTACCACTATCAACTGAAAACAGTGAAAACCAAATTGGTGCAGAGTAAAGCAGTTTTTAAATTATAAAAATAATGATTTCTATTCATAATATGTCTCTCAAATGGAAAACTAACCTATACGAAGGACGGAGGTGAAAGAATGGGCAAAAAATTTACATCTGTTGGAACGGACATTGACGAAGTAAAAAAGCAAAATGCCGAATCAGGACCATCTTATAACGAAATTAGAGATATCATCGCAGAGCATGATATAGGGTCAACCCCAACAAGTCAAGTTATCGACCATGATGAGCCAAAAAAGTATACATGGACTGGAACGGATATTAACGAAGTGAAACGACAAAATGCCGAATCTGGTCCTAGCTACAACGAGATTTATGAAATGCTAGATCAAAAATATGGTACCAAATAAAATTGGAAATTAGGCCTTATATGAGAGAACTCTGTCTAATAGTGTGACGGAGTTCTCTTTTTTATTACTTTGTTGTTGGTCTGGTTATCCACATATATTGTTAGAAAATTCATATTAATTAGGATATTATCAACAGAAATTGGTCATTTATCCACAGTGAACTGTGGAGAATCCACTTGAAATGTTCAAATTAAGCGCGATAGGAGATAAGGTCTAACCAAAAGCAATCACCGTGAAAATAAATCCGCGTTTATAAACAAGAAATCCACGCACAACAGGGAGTTATCCACGGGAATGGACCATTTATCCACGCAAAAGCAAGATGAATCCACGTTGGCGACAATTCAAGTCCTAAAAGTAGATTATTTTACAAAAGCTCAAATCAATTTAAGTCCTCCCATACCCCTTCGACATTAGTAACCATTCAATATTCCTTTTCATACTATAATTTTAGGCGAATAACTGATGGAAACGATTGGGTTTTAGATTACTTTAGGAGGGACAATATGCCTGCGATTACAGGGAGCCAATATATTAATCGGATAAATAACTTGAAGTCGAATGTTTGGCTTGATGGTAAAAAGGTAGAAGGGAATATTTCTGAGCATCCAGCGTTTAAGGGAGTAATGAAGAGTCAGGCTAGGCTTTATGATTTGCAAAATGATGATAATTTAAAAGATAAGATGACTTATATTTCTCCTTTAACAGGTGATGCTGTGGGGCTTTCTTTTTTAATGCCGAAGACGAAAGAAGATTTGGTCCGTAAAAGAGAGATGGTGCAGCTGTGGGCTAGAGAGAGTAATGGGATGATGGGGAGAAGCCCAGATTATATGAATACAACGTTAATGACATTTGCATCATCCGCTTATAAGATAGAAGGCGAAGAGAATTGCTTCCCCGAGAATATCAAGAAATACTATGAATATGTAAGAGAAAATGATTTATCTATGACTCATACTTTTATTGAACCACAAGTCGATCGAAGTAATCTTTATTGGGAAAAAACAAAAGAGCCAATTGCTGCGCAGATCGTTGATAGAACAGAGGAAGGCTTAGTTGTAAAAGGAGCTCGACTACTCGCAACACAAGGTGGTATTACAGATGAGATGCTGTTTTTGTCACCTGGTAGACCCTATGATGATGAGAGTGGTTATGCATTTTCTATTCCAAGTAATACGAAAGGACTTAAGTTTATCTGCAGAGAGTCCTTCGCTCCTGGCGATTCAAAATTTAACTACCCATTAAGCTCTCGATTTGAAGAAATGGATACGATTGTTGTGTTTGATAATGTAGTCGTTCCATGGGATCGTGTCTTTTTCTATGACAATATCGATGTTGCACAAAGTTTCTTAAGCCAAAGTTCGTTTCAACCGTTTGCGTTGCATCAAGTACTTTCCAGACAAATTGTCAAAACTGAATTTATGTTGGGGATTGTTCAATCTATTATTGAATCAATCAATATTTCTTTATACCAACATGTTCAAGAAAAGGCGACGGAAGTGATTATTGCGCTTGAGTCTTTAAGGGCGCTACTCATTAAGTCTGAGGTCGAGGCAAAAATAAATGAAGCCGGCTTAATGCAACCTGACTATGTAACTTTAAGAGTTGCGATTAGTCTTTTCCCGAAAGTATATCCGAGATTTACAGAAATCGTTCAACTATTAGGTGCGAGTGGGCTCATGTCCATTCCAACAGAGAACGCATTCCAATCTCCTATTCGAAAGGATTTAGATTTATATTTGCAATCTGCAGGGAATCAAGCAGAAGAGCGTGTTAAAATTTTTCGATTAGCTTGGGATGCAACAATGAGCTCATTCGGTACACGGCAAACACTATATGAACGATTCTTCTTTGGAGATCCAGTAAAAGTCGGAATGGCTCTCTATAGCGATTATGATAAAAAGCCATATGTGGAGAATGTGAAAAATTTCTTGAAATAGCTTCAGCAAAAGGAGAATCCACGCCAATAAAATATTTAAGTCTTAGGTAATGCTCAAATTTGTTCAGATAAAAATTTAAGTCCTAAAAATGAATGCTCTTAAAAGAATATTTCATCAACTTCCACCATCTGATTACTTCTCTTAATCAGGTGGTTATTTTTTAAAAATATATATACCACATCGTACATATAGTGAAGAGACGAGCATTCCATACAGTAAATTTAATAAGATTGGATGATGGATAGTTGGATAAGTCACTTCTTATGATGGTTATTTTGCGTATTATGTCAGGAAGTCTTGAAGTAACGGCAGCTTTGTTTATGCTGAAATTCAATAGTTTAGAAAAGGCTTTTTATATTAACACAATGTTGGCTCTTGTTGGGCCCACTGTTTTAATCGTTACAACGGCAATTGCTTTGTTTGGACTAGCAGATAAAATTTCAATCCCACGAATGATTTGCCTTTTTGCAGGCATAACGCTTATTCTTGTTAGTTTAAATACTAAATAAAAATGACTGATTCGCGTACCGCGAATCAGTCATTTTTACTTTGCCGTTTCCGGAGTGTCTTTTGATTTCTTGCCTATGGCATCAATATCAATACATTTGATCACTATAAATAATAAAATAAATCCTAAAATACCGGCAATAATATAACTTGTGTTTAAATGGTTCTTCATGACGAGTGACATGATGGGAGGACCTGCAGCTACGCCAATATACCGAGCAGAGCTATAGAAAGATGTTACTGTACCGCGTTCTTCTTTCTTAATATTCTCTGTAATGATTGCATCAAGTACAGGGAGTAGGGCACCTAAGGCAATACCAGCAATGCTTGTTATGATCAACAAAAAAATTAAATTTTCTTTAAAAAAACCGACGAATACAATACTAATTGAAACAATGATTAAGCAGATTAATATCATTCTTTTAATGATTTTAAGATCGGTACCGATTTTTCGTCCGGTTATAAAAGATGCAATACATAGCATGAGTAGTGGAATAGCTAAGACAAAACCTTTTTTTATGCCTTCTATATTGTGGATTTTTTCAAGTATTTCAGACAGAAAAAATAGCATGCCAAAAAGAACGAGCATGACATAAATACCATTTAGAAAAACTGTGAACAACCATTTCCCATCACGTTTAAATGTTTTTTTAACATTTTGGACGAATTCCTTGAATGCGATTGGTTCGTCTTTTTCCTTTGGTGCTTTTACAAAGAAGAGAATTAAAATAATGGAGATTAGACTAAAAGCGGAAATAGAGAAAAACGGTAAGAACCATAAAAAAGCTGCAAAAAGCGAACCGAGGATAGGGCTAAGAACCTTACCAAATGTATTAGAAGTTTCGATAATGCCTAAGCTTGCTGTCGTTTTTTCATCATCACCATTATAAAGGTCACCTACTAATGGAATAACAATAGGCATGGCACCTGCAGCACCAACACCTTGCAGAATACGTCCAATAATTATGATGAAATAAGGATTCTCTAGTTTCCATGATGCGAATGCAGAAATAAGACCACCAATCAGTGCTAAGGCTAAGCTTGGCAAAATAACAATTTTTCGGCCAAAGCGATCTGATAAATAACCGGCTACAGGAATAAGTAAGATTGCAGCAATAGAGTAACTGGTTATTATCATACTCGACTGAAACGAAGTGATACCTACTTTCTTCTCTAAGATAGGAAGAACAGGGATTAGCATTGAATTGCCTAGTGTCATAACAAGAGGAATCGACGCTAAGCTTATGATGCATAATATGCTAACTTTATTTTCGCTAGGCGCACTTTTTTGCATAAAAACACCTCTATCGATTTAATACTAATATTGTTTCCAGAAGTGTTTAATTTATGTGGAAGCGCTTAATTAATAATAACTATTTTAAAATAATGAATCGTAAGCAAGCATACCAAATCGAATTCCAAATCCAATCATTGAAATGGAGGAAATAATGGATATACCATTTAGAAATTTAGTGGATAAAATCTTCCGTGAACCACTTGACACAGAAGCTAGTATGAAATCGACTAAAATAATACCTAACAAAATACAGATACTATAAAGTCCAATTTGAATATGGTTTAAGTTATGGGAACCGCCTACAAGAACGGAACCGTAAATTCCTAGCCAGAAAAGAATGGTTAAAGGATTTAAAAGGGCAATTAGAAATCCAGAAAGAAATGAATGCCGCAAACGTGACATTTTCTTAAAGTTTGATTCCAACTTCATTTTGTGAAGGGTAAGTAAATTTTCAATCCCTGTGTACAGTAATACGAAGCAACCAAATGACCATAAAATCGATTTGATAAATGGATATTCAATAAAACGTCCAATCCCTAAGTAAACTAAAACCATATAAGTCAAATCGGTTGCAATTGCTCCAAGGCTAAAAAACCATGCATGAAAAAAGCCATTTTTGATTCCTAGATTTAGTAAGGTTGCTTTTACTGGACCAATTGGAGCAGCTAAAGAAACTCCCAGAAAAAAATAAGGTAAAATAGAGCTCATATGTTTTCCTCCATCTCGATTATACAAATAATGGTTCCTACTATCCTATTCTGATGAGACAAACACTATTCGGTGCATTATTGATATCAAATAAATTCATTTACAAAAAATATTTTATATGTTGTTTGTTGGATATCTTAAAGAGATATTGCCTATAACTGTCAGGGGCACAAAATCAGATGAAAATTATGAGGTGTAGTTAAAAAATGAAAGAATTTAAAGTCACATACTTTTTTGATCAAGAGCATTATGTTAGGAGGTTTATCTTTGTTGATTCACAAGAAGAGGCTGAACATCTAGTTCAGAGTGAAAGAGATCAGTATATTTCCTTTACAGACTCAAGGGGGATTTATCATGAATTAAATACAGGGAAAGCTCGGGTTATTCAAATTTCCGAATATCATAGAGTCGACAAAAGTAAAAAGATAAAAGAAGATGCAATGAATCACAATAACTTTTTCTCATAATTGGTGGATCATCGGAAATAGTAAGAAGGAGAGATGGAGGTGCTAAGTTGACAAATTTTAAACGGGATGGCTTTACTTCTGTTGGAACGGATATCAATGAAGTGAAACGTAAAAACGCTGAATCTGGAATGAGTTACAATGAAGTAAAAGCAATGCTTGCCAAAACAAATGGACAAGGAACTGCAATTTACAGCGATACAGACCCAGAAGAGATAAAAAAGAAAAATCAGATGAATATGTAAATATTTTTTTATACTAAAGGGATTCACTAATTTTAATTAGTGGTCCTTTTTTTATCAAAATTAAGTTTAATAGATTGGGGATTATGTAAATTTTATTAACTTTTCAACTTTTGTTGGTAAATTTGTAATATGAATTTGATGCTCTTATTACATTCTTGTCACATTAGCTCTCTATAATAGATTCTGCATATTAAATATTAAGGGAGTTAAGATAATTGAAGAAAACGATTCTATCAGTAGCAGCATTAAGTTCAATCATGTTATTTTCAAGCATAGGCGATCAATCAACTGCATCAGCAGCAACTAGTACATATACAGTAAAATCAGGGGACACTTTATCAAAAATTGGTGCTAAATATCATACATCATACAAAACAATTATGAGCTGGAATAACTTAAAATCTACGAAAATTAAAGTAGGACAAAAGTTGAAAATCAAATCTAGCACTTCTGCTAGTAAATCAACGACTTCAAAAAGTACAGCAACTTCAACCTATACAGTAAAACGTGGCGATACACTTTCAGGAATCGGTAAGAAGTATGGTGTGTCATACAAAACGCTGATGAGTTGGAATAACTTAAAATCAACAAATATTCAAGTTGGCCAAAAACTAAAAGTCAAAGGTTCAACTACTACTAGTAAATCAACAACAAAGAAAAGTACAGCAACTTCAACCTATACAGTAAAACGTGGGGATACACTTTCAGGAATCGGTAAGAAGTATGGTGTGTCATACAAAACACTGATGAGTTGGAATAACTTAAAATCAACAAGTATTCGAGTTGGCCAAAAACTAAAAGTCAAAGGTTCAACTACTACTAGTAAATCAACAACAAAGAAAAGTACAGCAACTTCAACCTATACAGTAAAACGTGGGGATACACTTTCAGGAATCGGTAAGAAATATGGCGTGTCATACAAAACATTGATGAGTTGGAATAACCTAAAATCAACAAATATCCGAGTTGGTCAAAAGCTTAAAGTGAAAGGTTCAACTAAAAAAGTAAGCAATAGTGTTACAACAGCATCTTCAAGTTCAAACCTGTCAAAAGCGGTATCAATCGCGTTGTCTCAACAAGGAGTACCATATGCATTCGGGGGATCAACACCAAGTGGATTTGATTGTAGTGGATTAATCTACTATGCATATAAAAATGCAGGTATTTCTGTTTCACGTACATCAGCTGCAGGCTTTTACTCTATATCAAGCCCTACAAGTTCACCTAAAGTAGGAGATTTAGTATTTTTCAAAAATACATATAAATCAGGTATCTCACATATTGGACTATATATGGGAAGCGGAAAATTTGTAAGTGCAAGTGGCTCAAAAGTACAAGTAAGCTCAGTTAACGAATCATACTGGAGAAGCCATTTCGCTGGATACAGACATTTATAATCAGTGCCTAGCACAGAAAATAAGATAAACATGTAGAAATTTTTTCTATAGGAAGAGGGCTCACTTAACTAAATTAGTGAGCCTTTTTTATAGAGAATACTATTTTGTCTCCAAAATCAGAATTAATAGAATAGATATGTATTTTTTAGTATATTTTCAACTTCTACCGACATATTTGTAACATAAATTTGATACTCCTATTACATTCCTGTTACATTAGCTCTTTATAATAGAGTTTGTAAATAGAATATTAAGGGAGTTAATATAAATGAAGAAAACAATCATATCGGCGGTAGCGTTAAGTTCGATTATGCTATTTTCAAGTATAGGCGAACAATCAACTGCTTCAGCTGCAACTAATACATATACAGTAAAATCAGGTGACACTTTATCAAAAATTGGTGCCAAATATCATACGTCATACAAAAATATCATGAGCTGGAACAACTTAAAATCTTCTACAATTAAAGTAGGACAAAAGTTGAAAATCAAATCTAGCAAAACAGCTAGTAAAACAACAACAACCACTACATCAACTTATACAGTAAAAAGTGGTGATACACTATCAGGAATTGCTAAAAAATATGGCGTATCATACAAAACATTGATGAGTTGGAATAACTTAAAATCAACAAATATTCGAGTTGGCCAAAAATTGAAAGTCAAAGGTTCAACTAAAAAAGTAAGTAATAGTGTTTCAACATCAAGTTCTACTACTAAACAATCAAATGCGGTTTCAATCGCATTATCATTACAAGGTGTACCATATGTATTTGGTGGATCATCACCAAGCGGAATCGATTGCAGTGGTCTAATCTATTATGCTTATAACAAAGCAGGTATTTCAGTTCCACGTACTTCAGCTGCTGGCTTCTATTCTATGTCAACTGCTACAAGCTCACCTAAAGTGGGGGATTTAGTATTTTTCAAAAATACATATAAATCAGGAATCTCACATATTGGATTTTATATGGGTAACGGAAAATTTGTAAGTGCAAGTGGCACAAAAGTACAAGTAAGCTCAGTTAATGAATCTTATTGGAAAAGCCACTTTGCTGGATACAGACATTTATAATCCGTTGATTGAAATATAATTTAAATCTTGAATTTGAAAAGAGAACTCAGTTATTAACAATGACAGAGTTTTCTTTTTTTATCCATGTGTTAGGTGAAGAATCCATATTTCTAGAACGCCCTATCCAAGCCGATACTAGTTAATACCCTGCTGAAGATAATTTAAAACATTAGCAGTCTAGATATAGAGATATAAAATTCATGGCGAATAAAAAATGCCAAGACTTATAAATAAGTCTTGGCATTTTCAAATATCAATTATCCAGATAACTACTAAACCTTAAATTTTGCAATGGATGTCCGAAGTTCTTCGGCCATTGATGCAAGGTTATTAGAGGAAGCGGTGATTTCTTCCATGCTTGCAGATTGTTCCTCTGAGGCAGCAGCTACATTTTGAATGCTACTAGCATTTTGCTCAACAATTACGCTTACTTCTTCCATTGAGTTTTCGATATTGTTAACACCTGTATTCATGGCATCAATGCTTTTATTGACTTGTGCCATTTGCGTTGTTAAATCGGAAACGGCTGTGTAGATTGTTTTGAAAGCTTCGCCTGCTTGATCGAAAGCTTCTACGCTTTCTTGAAGATTATCATAACTTTCTGCCATAGAATCTACCGCATTGGATGACTCTGCTTTGATAGAATTGATTCGATTACTTATATCGCTTGCAGCATCTCTAGATTGATCAGCCAGTTTTCTGACTTCTTCAGCTACAACAGCAAATCCTTTACCGTGTTCTCCTGCACGTGCTGCTTCGATTGAGGCATTCAGTGCAAGTAAGTTTGTTTGATCGGCAATTTCAGTAATGAGCGAAACAATTTGGCCAATTTCTTTTGTATAAATATTTAATCGGTTTACCACTTCAGAAGTGGAATGAATCTTTTCATTTGTACTATTCATTTTCTCAACCGCATTTTGAATAATTGCATTACCAGTCTCAGCAGTTGTTGTCGTACCGGTTGCCTTTAAAGTAACTTGTTTTGCATAGGTTGTAACATGGTCCATTTTAGTCGAAATATCATGAACATTAGCCCCGATTTTCTCGACCGAATCGGTTTGCTGATCAGAACCTGCAGCTACTTCTTGCATGGATGCGGTAACTTGTTCGATAGAAGCGCTTGTTTGTTCAGACGATGCGGATAACTCTTCTGACGTTGCGGCAACTTGTTCGGCATTCATACTAATTTGAGTAATAAGATGTCTTAAATCATCTACCATACGATAAACACCGTGGGATAGTTGTGCGATCTCATCTTTACCTTTTATCTTAAATTGTTTTGCTGCTAAATTTCCTTTTGCAACTTCCTCTACATAACGTTTGATTGCTTTTAGCGGCTTAATAATTTGTTTACTAATAATGAACGCAATGACAGCCCCAATTACTACAAACAATACTGTAAGGATAATTGCAGTCCATAAAGTATCATTTTGTACTTTATTGATAAATGATGCATCCATATCTAAACCAAATATAATATCTGTACCATTAAATGGTATGAAGATGGATTTATGAATACCATATTGGTCTTTATAAATATCACTAAACTTAATTTTTTGTTGATCGATTGCATCATTCATCTTTGGATCAAATGTATAGGAAGCATTATGGTTATCTGTATCACTTAAAGCAACAATATGTTCCTTACCATTTGAACGAGATAGAACATAAGCATTCTCAATACCATGATCCTTTTTCGCATTATTTAATGCTGTTAATAATCTATCGTATGCAACCTTATCGTTGTTATCTGCATTACTAACAAGATCAGAATCTAGATGTGTCATCACTTCATCAGAAACAAGCTGTAATTTATCATCAAATAGACTCATCACACGTTCTTTAATAATTTTGTTTGAAGAGTAGTACAAAATAATTCCGAATATTAAAGAAAAAATGGCAATCGGAATCGTTAAGGATAAAACAAACTTTAGAAACAGTGAATGTTTATTTTTCTTAAATAACTTCAAGATTTTCTTCCTCCTGCTCATGTATTGAGTGTTTAAGTGACTCAATAATTGCTGGAATATGTTCTACATTTGTATATGGAGAAATTGAGAAGAATTTAGCTACCCCAACAGGTATACGATTTTTACTGTCAGATGCCTCCACTGTACATACACGTGTTGTATCGCCAAAGAATACTTCATTACGGTGTTTCCCTAATATTTCGAATAGATCAGAATTTAATCTATTTATTGTTTCAATTTCAGATTCCGTATATTTTCCAGCTTGTTCAGCAATCCAATTGAAGCTATCAGGATACAAGCGGAATGCAGTAATCGGTCCGATATTGGTTACGTTAACAACTTGTAATGATGGGATTTCCACTGCTAGTTGTTTACGGAATGCAAGGTTAACCCGCACATAATTTGCTAGTATTTTTTGATAACCTGTTTTTCCAAACGCCATAAGGGCTGCATAGATTGCGATGGAGCTTCCCATTCGAGAACATTCAAGTGTATAGCCTGTATGATAAGAGCCGTATCCACGATTTCCTACATAAGGTGTATCGAAATCTTCTAAATCAAGAAGGCCTAATGCACTACCATCTTTTACTAAGAATAGACTCGTTAGATAAGGCGTTTGACCAAGTTTTTGGAAATCAAAACATAAAGAGTCAGCAATGTGTAAGTACTGCATGCGTGAACGAATGACGTTTAAGCTTTCAAGCACTTCATCTTCAAAGTGAAGGGGATTTTGTTCAAAATCATAATCATTGAAAAATGCATAGAAACCACCTAAAGCTGAGTCTGCATGAATATGTATTGGCTTTAAGCTGTATCGATTTTCAAGAGTAGTTGTAATTTCTTTTATTTCTTTAATATCGTCGATTGCAAAACTGTCAGTAGCACCAGTAGTCGCAACGATATAAACTGGAATTCCGCCTTTTTCAACAACCTTCGTTAATTGCTCTTGTAAATCATCCATATCCATAGAATGGTCTTTTCCAGCTTTGACACGGACTAAATGATTGCTTCCGATTCCTACTGCTTCAATGGATTTGAGTAAACTGTAGTGTGCATTTTCAGAAGCAAAGCAATATAAGTTATTTGGAATCCCTTTTTCTTTGGCATGAGGGAATTGTTTTGCGATTGCTACTCGTAAGCCGCTAAATACAGCTCCTTGTCCACCCCAAGTTGTGTAACCAAAGCTTTTTTTATAATCATAGCCAACCAACTTAGACATCATAGAAATGACTTTTACTTCAGATTCTGTCGCTGCAGGACCATAAACATCCCATAGATTATTACCATTTAATAATGAGTTCACAAATAAACCTAATACCCCTGGAACGCTCGCCATTGGTAAAACATTTGTGACAAAATTATGTGTATGGAATGGATGACCTTTCATTAAATTTGTTAATTCATGTACAACAGTATCTAATTCGAAACCTTCCATTGGAACTGTATGATTTTCCATTAATTCTTGATAAAAATTTGAAGAACGTTCTTGCATAGGGCCAAGTGTTGTCTTCGATGGATCTTTCAATGTATCCATTGAAGTTAGAATTTCCTCCAAATATTTTATTAGCTGTTCTCTCTGTACCTTATTACCATCTTCACTTTGAAAAAGTTCATGTATCTTGTTCACTATAATAAACACCTCTTCTAGTTCTTATATCATGAATATAAATTTCTTAAATATAGTTCATAATACATAACATTATATATAAAGGATATAAATAAATCTATCTATTTAGTAAAATAATGAAAATTCTAACAATTTTGTAAATAGGATAAACGCCCAGCTATTTATAAAATCCACTCATATGTTATGAAGAAGAATAAAGAAGGAGTGGAAGAAGAATGGTTCAACCATATGGCGGACAAAATTATGGGCACCACCCTGGACATGAAGAGTATTACCACCATCATTATCCATACCATCACTATTACCCAACTCATTACTATCCACATCATCATCACTATTACCCAACTCATTATTATCCACATCATCACTATCCAAGCCATCAATGGCATCAAGGATCGTGGAACCCTGGGCATCCATGGATGTAGTTTAGAGAAGCTTGTTACTGACATATCTTCGTAATAGGTCAAAAACAATTAAATCCATAATCAGAAAAGAAAAATGGTATCCAAATCTCTGTCATTTTGAGGAGATGGATACCATTTTTTATTTAATAAAAGCTTTCAGTATTTCAAGTCTTTTTGAATATATTGCATTATTATGCGCAAGACTTTAGTTTAGGGAACTGAATTTAAAGGGGGAATTAACTCTGGAAGAAAAAATTTCGACCAATTTACAATACAAACTTCCTATAATGGGGGCAGTTCTACTATTCTTATGTACTTTAGATGCACTATTCACGGACTTTGGGATTCGACATCATCATATATCAGAAGCTAATCCTATGATGAATTGGATTTATACAAATGATATCGTAGGATTCTATGGGATGAAAATCATGATGCCACTATTCTTAGTGTGGATTTTGAGCAAAATCCGGCCAACAAAGCTCATAAATTTTTTAATGATCACTGCAGTATGTATATATAGTGTAATCATACTTATACATTTCATCTGGATTGGAATGATTTTATAAAAAGTATTACGTAGAACTGTTTATTGAGTATAAATCATTGTTAATTTATAAATTAAGTTTGCTGTGGTGAAACCTAATAGCTAATAAGATTTTTGTACTATGAATCGAATATAAATGCAAAGGAAAGAATAATTGTAAAATCGCTGTAAATATGTAGTAAATGCTTCTGTATAAACATTTCACGAACTTTTTACAAAACGCATTTTATGGATAATTGAAAAACAAGCATAATTTGACAGTTGTTTGTACCTAACTCTAAACTGAGATAAATGGATTATATGAGTATGCTAAATTTACTATTACTTTGAATGATTCATTTATGAATAAGGAAAGGATGATTACTTTGTGCTGTTAAATGGAGTTCATGCTGTCAAATGGAGCGTGCAGCATCTAGAGGAATCTACAGTATACTAACCGTTTATGTAAATAGGATTCGTTATAGGAGGCTTTCGAGCAGAATGAAAGAAATTTATACAGTAAATGAAAATACTATCGCATTTATACCAACGATTAATGGCTTCGGAAATGTTCAAACAGATATTCTAGAAGTAGACCATCTTATAGAGTCACATCTAAGTCCGATTGAACTTGTGGATATGAATTTGCGTTTTTATGGCTCTAGTTTAAAAGGTGCACATGAAGGAACGCGTTATATTCTAGGAAGAGTAAATATGTGCCCAGTTATCATGAACCTCAAATATCATTTTGTTTGGTTCCCGACAGATTCTCCAAAGAAGAATGACTGTGTATGGTTATCGCTAAATCATATTAAAAGCTATCATGAAAATCCTAACAAAAGTACCCACATTATTTTTACAAACAATTCATCACTTACTTTAGAGGTCAATTATAACAAATTTAAAACGCGCATCAGTAATGCATACGAATTAAAATGTCGACTCGAATATAGTACAACCCATATGTTCATCTCTTCTAAGAACGACTTTATACAATTTGAAATTGTTAAAGATCATCATGATATGAATTATCAAATACATATGAGAGAAGAGGGGAATGATGAGGATTCCAATATCAAATAGCCATTAATAAAAAGAATAATTAAGAAGGTAATAAAAAAGCGACCCAAAATTTGAAAAGAATTGTCTACATTCTTTTCAGTTAATAGGGAAGCTTCTTCATTGTATTAATTTGTGTTGATCACATGAATTTTTTGCAGTAATCATTATCATACTACTTTAAAGGAATTACATGATTCCTTTAAAGGTGGATGTAGCAAGGCCAACAAGTTCTTGATCTTCGTCATATAGCCGCCCTTCCACAATAACAGTTGAACGAGTTTTAGTAATCACTTGACCAAGTGCTTGTACACGTCCTTGCGTAATTGGTTTCAGAAACCTTGTCTCCAATTGAATCGTAACGACTTTATCAAAACCGAGTGTATGTGTTGCAATGCCCATTACGGTATCAAGTGCTGCCATAAATACGCCACCATGTAAGGTTCCAACGACATTTGTAAGATCTTCTCTATAGTTAAAGGCAATTTCAGCCATACCATCTTCAGCTTGAACGAATTCAAATCCAAGTGTTTGCCAGAAAGTACTATCCTCAAAACGTTGTTGTACTGTTTTCATCGTTGTCAATAATATCTCCCCCTGTTACTAACTATAACTTTTTAAGTCTTTTTAGAAAAGAGTTTTCGTTTACGTTTTGTTATTGTGCTCAAAAAGTGAGACGCTATGACTTTAAAACAAGACCCATTAAATTTGTCGAAAAATGAGAATAAATCGAAATAACTTAGCGTTTCATTTTATAAAAGATGAAGGAGGTGATAGAATAGTAGTAAGTGATACATCACAAACCATCTATGGAGGGAATATTAATTGAAATTAAAAAAACTTGCGGCAGCTTTATTTGCAGCAACACTTACTTTTTCAACAGTTGGTACGATTGTAATGGAAAGCCATACGATTACAGCTGAAGCGAAATCTTACAAATCAGGAAAACGTGGATTCAATTCAAATGGAAACACTAATTCTTTTAATACAAATCCAAACCGAAATACACAAGACAACAATAAAAACTCAATTTTTGGTAATAAAACAAATAATAATAAAACAACTACAACAAATCCTACTACTAACAAAGGCGGATTCCTTAAAGGGATGATGGTAGGTGGATTAGCAGGTATGCTATTTGGCGGTATGTTAGGCCATATGGGCGCAATGGGTAATTTCTTCGGATTACTTGTCAATGTGATTGCTATCTTAGTGTTGATCATGATCGTTATGAAAATCTTCCAAATGTTTAAACGCAACAAGCGTAGAGATGAGGATCGTAACTCATGGAGACAATAACTTTATCCGAAGATCAATTGATCAATGCATTATGCGTTTACCATGCAAGACAAATCAACGTTATGCCTGAAAACGTGGAAATCGAACTTTGCTTCGATGACGAGGAAGGATATTCTGCAGAAGCCTACTACAACGGCCGAATGGACACGTATAGAGTAGCGAATATGCTATCAGCTATTCGCACATTTCTTCAAGAAGAAATGAATATCGACGCCTATGCAGCAAGTGTTCGCTTAGAAATTGATGATGAGCAGGGCATGGTTGCAATCGTAGAATAATTTAAAATGAAAACACATTAGAATCTAGTATTTTGGATTCTAATGTGTTTTTTGTTTTAAATTGGAATATAACCACTTCTGCATAGGGGGCATTGAAAAACTGATTTAATACTAATTTTATTTTACATGAAGTGGAACTAGCTTCGCTTTCCTGCGGACGAGAGGTGAGTCTCCTCCTTCGTGCGGGGCCCTCACCTGTCTCGCTTTTTCCGCGGGAGTCTTCGCTAGTTCCACTTCAAAAAATTTGAAGTACTAATTTTTATAAAAGATTCTAGTCATAAACTTTTTATCAATAATCTACTATTGGCTTATTCAGTTGTTTACTTTTCCACACAAATGAATCAAAAGCAATCCTATTCATTCAAAAAATAGGATTGCTTGAACTCTATGAAATATATTCATAATAGAAGAAACTCTCTAACTCGTCTATGATACAAGCCACATTATTTCTTCAAAGTTGCTAGTTTATCTTTTATCTTCGGTGACTTCACTGCTTTCTTAGCTACAGTTAAAAACTCAATTGCTGTTGCCTTTTCGCCTTTTCCTGCATAAGCATCCGCCAATAGTAAATGGAATCTTGCTGATTTTGGATGGATTTCTAAGGCTTCTTTTGTATAGTGGATACTTTCATCATATCTTTTCATTTTTATCAAAATCTCAATACGAAGTGCTAATGAACGATCATATTTGGGCGCTAATTCGATAGATCGATTAGCGAGATTGAGTGCCCAATTTAATTTGTTATGTCTTCTACAATGTATTCCCAACACACGATGATATTCAGCCGATTTTCTGCGTAATTGACGGTCATGCTCAGGGATTGGCTTTTCATTTAAAAACAATCTAACAATTTCCTTTAAAACACCTGTTTCTCTTAAATAAGTAGGAACTCGATGTCCGGCAAAATCATAATGTTTATAAATCCCATTTGGATAAGACTTTTGAATTTCTTTTGTAATATAAGGATTATCAATTCTCTCTTTTGAATCATAAGCAACAATTGGTTGTACTTTTGTATTTACAGGGTGTGATAACGGATGTGTAAACTTATTATACTTTCTTTCCTTGGTACCATAAGTTGGATGCACAGGATTTCTAGGAGCAAACGCTAGAATATGAATATCTGGAATCATGGAACCCATAAATAAAGCATTGTATCCACCTAAGCTTGTTCCATACGCAAACCGCTTATCATAATAAAGTACTAACTTTTCAATTGCTTGATAATAGTCTTCTCGCGTTAAATCTTGATGGTAATTGCTCATTGTTCTGCGTCGAAGTGAGATTAAATCAACAGACATTTTCTTCAATAGATTATATGCAAATGGCAGCCCTTTATCCGTTTTGTCAATTGCATCGAACGTTGCAACGACGCGTTTTGTAGGATGAATGGATTTGTAGAATTCGATTGAGCTTTCGCCATTATTGAAAATAACTAGTTTTACATAGTGATCAGCAGAAATTTCAGGAAGAATATCGGCATATTCCTCTCTGCAATAGGCAAATTGCTTGTCAGCTTCCTCAAAATCTCCACAAAGCATATGAACCATACCGATTTTCATATTAATTTTGGCGAGCTCAGTGGGTTCACTTATTAACACTTTAAGCTGTTCAAAATAAGGTAGTACCTCTTCAAAATGCCCTAAATTTAATAACTGTTGGATTACTTGTGTTAATAACTCGATATCCTGTGGACTTTTTTGTAACTGCTGTTTACTAACCGTAAGTGATGTTTTAAATTGATTATTTTTGGACAGAACATTTTGTAGATGTTCAAAATATTGAAGCGGTCTTTTCTTTACATACCTTTTAACCGTTCTAGGTATATGCAAAATCTTCTCATTTTTAGCGTGGTGTTTCGTATAAAATTTCCATAACGAGCGATGAAGCTGAATATTTGCGGGATACAGTTGAAGACCTTCTTGCAAAACATACTTAACATTTTTCGGTTGTTTCAACTCTTCGAAAAGTTTGGCAAGTAAGATATAGCTTCTCGCACTAGGCGTTGTTTCTTCATCAACTTGCTTTGCAATTTGTTCTGCCAAATTATCTGTGCTAAACGATTTATTCAAATGATGTGACTCCTTTAACTGCTTTACGTATTGAAATTAGTTTAGATTACACCTAATTTGCTACTCTTATTTGATTAATACATAAAAATATTATACAAAACCAAATCAATTTATAGTGTTATGTTACAAAAATTTAACGTTGAAGAAACGTTATTGATATATTATATGGCCCATGATGATTTATGTGGAAGGATAGAAATGAAAAGGATTTTTTACAAATAAATTCCCAAATTTAATTATAATAACATAATGTTACGTAGATTTAATAATCATGCGCGAATTGTAACGAAGAATAGTAAATTTTTGTGCTAATATATTCTCAAGGATTACCAAGAGGAGAGAAATGTGGAATGGAATCCATACATATGAGCTTGACAACAGGGGAATCCAATTTTGAAAAAAGAGGAGTTTTAAACATGAAAACATTCGCATTAAAATTCACAAAATCTGCAGCAGCATTAGCTCTAGGTGCTTCTGTATTAACTTCAGCAGTAGTGGTAACTGATTCAACAGCATCTGCAAAAAATACACACAAAATTTCACATGGTAAACTAATTGATTCAAAAACTCATAAAACAATCAAAGGATATAAAGTTTTTAAATCAAACCTTTATAAAAATGGCAAAAAATTCTCTGGTAACTACAAAGGTAAATACTATAAATTAGGTAAAGCATTCACAGGTGAAGTTGGACACCGTTACTATAAACAAGGTAAAAAGTTCACTGGGAAAGCTAATCGTGACCGTTATTACTTCAATGGCGTTCTTGCAAACGGTATCTATGAATTGAATGGTAAAAACGTTCAATTCAAAAACGGTAAAATTGTAGCCGATCGTATTGCTCCAATCATTACTCTTGAAAAAGATGCAAAACCTGTATACTTTGTTAAAAATGGTGAAGAATTTAAAGCACCAATTGCAACAGCAAAAGACAATTTAGACAAAACTGTTGATGTTACATCAACTATTTTCGATTCTCGTGGCCACAAATTGGATAAAATCGATACAACAAAACCAGGTACTTATTTTATTAAATACACTGCCAAAGATGCTAATTTCAACACTTCAAATGTAAGAGTGAAAGTAATCGTTGAATTAAAAGCAGTTGCTCCTGTAAATGAGAATGAAAATGCTCAAGGTGAACAAACTGAAAAAGAAGACCAAAACGCTCAAGGTGAACAAGCTGAAAAAGAAGATCAAAATGATCAAGGCGAACAAGCTGAAAAAGAAGATCAAAACACTCAAGGTGAACAATCAGAAACTGTAGAAAAATAGAACATTCTAATAGTAGAAACTAGAAATCTATAAATGAAGAGCTATATTAAAAGCGATTGAATTAACTTTTAATATAGCTCTTTTACTAATTTCTATTAATAAACATCACGAGAATGGGTATGTGTTATGTAAGGATGGTGTTTTTAAATGATTAAAACATATGGTTTAAAAATTTTACCCCAATATTTTAAAGATGTATGGAATGGGCGAAAAACTTTTGAAATTCGCAGAAATAACGGAGGTTTTGAAGTAGGTGATTGGCTTGTCTTAAGAGAATGGAATGGTAAAGAATTTACGGGCTCTATAATAACTAAACAGATCACATACATTACAGATTATGAGCAAAGGCCAGGATATATTGTTATGTCCATTAAATAATGAAAGTAGAATGATGAGCATGGCAAAATAAAAAAAGGGCAATATGAATTGCCCCTGTAGTTTACCCTTCGATATGGTCTACATGCATTGGAGGAGGAATGAGCCAACCTTTTTCTTTATTAAGTTTAAGAAGTTTCGCGCCGAATTGTTCTTTTTTCATATGGAATTGAGTAAACATCATCCCAATGTCTTCACGTGTTGACATGCCAATTGCTGCGCTACATGCGCCCAAACCAGTAGCTACATCGCGAGTAAGAGCAGCGCTTATTTCAGGATCATAGAATCTTGCACCAGCTGGAATATCCTCTAGTCTTGCATTTGGACGTTCAGGCGGCGCAGGAGGAAGAGCAACACCATTAATTTTTAAGATATTTTCTAATTGTTCATTCTCATCTTTACAACATTGAATGGATTCTTCAAGAATTTTCGCTAAATCTTCATCACCCGTGTGATTATAAAATGTTTGATACGCAGCTATTAATCCATTGTTAGTAGCTAGATTCGTCCAAACAGCCATTACTTCTCCATAGTGTAAAGGTTGATCCTTTGGATTTCCACTTAGAATACCCATAATAACACTCCAATTCAAATTATTTTGTTCACCGTAAATATATTGTGTAAAAAAGAAAAAATTATTCAAGTAAATAGGAACTTCACAAAACTATAACAAGAGCACACAAAGGTATGATTTTGAACAGTATAAAAATAAAATCAACTTTAAAGAATGCTCCAGATGAGTTGAATATTGATGTGATAATAATGAAATCCTCGTTAATAGAATGAAAATCCACGTATTACCAAAGAAAATCCACGGGAAATGAATAAGAATCCACTTACACGAAAATTTAAGTTCTCACAAAAGGAATCTTCAAAAGAGTAAACACAATAACGAAGTACAACCACAAAAAAATCTCTGTCAATACAATGATAAACAAAAATTCTACCCTAGGTAAAAAGTTAAATACAAATAGTACATAAATCTCTAAATGTCTTTTTCGACAATCATTTACAACCCTTTTTCAGCAAACTTAGTATAGAAATTTATTTTTAATAAAATAAAAAGTTTTAGTAATCATTTTGAAAAGAAAAAAAGATGTGTACACATATTTGTAACATCATTGCAAAATTTGTCGAATGAAAAATTCTGAAGTGCCATATTCAAAAGTTGAATAAAAAAATCAATAACTGATCTCCGAAATCTTTGTAATAAAGGTAATATGAATAGATTTTTGGTTAAAAGAAGTATATGAAATGTTCAATATGACGTATTTCGTAGTTCATTTGATGAGAGATGTTCACATTATACTAGTAAAATTTTGGGCGAATTAGAGATGAAAATAGGTTCATTTATCTACTGAAGTATGTTCAATAGTAAACGAAAATTGTTAAATAATTGAATTATTATAAGTTGATGATAGTAAGTTTTAGTCTAATTTATGTCCTAATAAGTAATGAGAATTGGTTAGTGTGAAAATACAACTATTAAACGCATAAGTTACCGTTATTAGGAATTGAATATACTAAATCACGAACGGGTGTCGAAAAAAGTCGAAAATAGTCGTTAATTTTTGTCGTAAATCCGAACATTTAGGTCAATTATAATAGGTTTTAGAGTAGAAGACTACGTGAATACCAATTGGAAAAACACCGTAAATAGTAGGCATTAGCGTACGAAATACCTTATAAATTAGCAATTTTTATTAAAAAAGGGCCTTCTGTTTGAATCCTGATTCCTTAATAAAAATCCTTTTTTGAATAGTGATGTAAAATTTATCAAATTGTTCCCTATATTTCTTTTGTATCTATAATTTTTAGTAGATTTTTCGTAACAAAAATAGGTAATTAATATAAAATTAATAGTAATAATTAATTATTATTCGTGTTTTTGATAAAAAAATAACTAAATCTATTAAAATCATTAATTTTTTGTGCTAGTATAGTCATTAAGGATTACGAGGTCGAGATATGGTGAATATCATCGAGTATGAAATGCAATTCATGTGATCCAAAAAGTTCATCTATAAGGAGAATGGAAAATGTCAAATTACAAATTAAAATTTGTTAAATCTGCAGCTGCATTAGCTCTAGGTGCTTCTGTTATTACTTCTGCAGTCGTAGTTGCCGATACTTCAGCTTCAGCAAAAACTACTTATAAGGTATCAAATGGTAAACTAGTTAACGCAAAAACTAAAAAAGTAGTAAAAGGTTATGTATCTTACAAATCAGTACTTTATAAAGATGGTAAAGCTTATACAGGTACTTACAAATCTAAATAATACAAATCAGGTAAACTATTCACTGGCGTAGTTAGCAAAACTTATTACAAGAATGGTGTAAAAGCTACTGGTACATACAAAGGCATTTACTACAAATCTGGTAAAGCATTCTCTGGTTACGTAGGTCAAGTGTATTACTATCAAGGTAAAAAATTCACTGGTCTTGCTAAATCAGGTATCTACTTAGTGAACGGAGTAAAATTCACAGGTTTCAAAGGTCAAGTATATTACTACCAAGGTAAGCCATTCACTGGTGTTTCTAAATCAGGTAATTACTTAGTAAACGGTTTATACGCAAACGGTATTTACACAATTAACGGCGTAAACGTTGAATACAAAAATGGTAAAGTTGTTGCAGATAAAACTGCTCCAGTTATCACTTTAGAAAAAGGTTCAGAATATTCATACAAAGTAAAATACGGTGAAGAATTCACAGCACCAAAAGCAACTGCAAAAGACAACTTAGATAAAACTGTTACAGTTGAAACTTCTATCACTGATGCAGAAGGAAACAAAATCGATAAAATCGATACAAATGTAGCTGGTCTTTATACAATTACTTACACAGCACAAGACAGAGCTAAAAATGCATCTGTTGTTCAAGTATCTGTTGAAGTTGAAGGCATTCCATTTAAATCTGTAAATGCACTTAACGAAAACACAGTTGTGGTTCCATTATCAAGCGATTTCAAACTAGATCTTAAAGATAAAAAAATCACTTTAACTACTGACAAAACTTCAGTAACTGCAACTTATGTAAGCACTGATAAAGATGTAGCTTCATTTAAACTTGATGGCGACGCTAAATTAGTAGATGCAAAAGAATACACTGTAACTTCTGATTGGGCTAAATTTGAAACTGGTTTTGTAGCTAAAATTGCAACTCCACAAGTTGCTTCATTTGAAAAAGTTACAACTGGTATTGCAGCAAAATCAGGAAATTCAGCACTTACTTTTGAAGCATTAAACCAATACGGTGAAAAAATTGCTCTTCCAGCAGCAAATACATCTGCAAAAGTAACAGTAAATGGTTTATCAACTCCTTCTACTTATGCTAACGGTATTGTAACAATCCAATCTGCATTACATGAAGGCGACGTTGTAAACGTTACATTAACTTACACTGATGGTGCAGCAACACCTAAAACATTAGCTGAAGATACATTTGACTACACTGTAGGGGCTGCACAAGATGTAAAAGTTTCTAAACTTACAGTTAACCCAACAAAAGTTTCTTTACCAGCTAAAGAAGCAACACCACTAAATGTTGCAGTTAGTGATCAATTTAACTCACTAATTGATAATGCAGAAGTAACTTACCAAGTAAATGGTAAAGTTGTAACAGTTGATGGAACAGACTCACCAATTCAAACTGTTGGCGGAAAAGTATCATTCCAAACTTCAACTCCAGGTGAATACAAAATTGAAGTATTCTCTAAAGCTGATTCAAAAATTCAAGATTCTGCAACTATTACAGTAGGATCTGCTACTCTAACTGGCTTAACAGTAACTCCTGTTGTTAATGCAACTGCAAACAACTTTGAATCTGCTGACCTAGGTACAGTAAAACCAAATGAAGGTGCAGCATTAGTAGCTTCAAACGTTAAATTTAACGTAACTTCTGCAACTCCAGGATTTAAAGCTGAAGATGTAACAGTAACAACTGGTACTGATAAAGATGGTAATATTACAGTTTCTGCAACAGCTACTAAAGCAGGTTCATATACTGTAACACCTTATGTTGGTGAATCATTCACTGCTGAAACAGCAATTAAAGGTTCATCATTCACATTTACATCATCAAAATTAGCAACTGTTGCTTCAATCAGCCCACTGTCATTTACAGCTAAAGAATTAAAAACTAGTAATGCAGTGAAAAAAGAAATCGTATTTAAAAACAAACATGATGAAGTATTAACAGCTGCTGAAGCAAATGCAACAGTTACTTCTTCAAATACATCAGTAATTGGCAATGCTCATATTACTTCTGATGAAGCTGGTAAAACTTATGTTGAATTCACTCCAGTAAAAGCTGGTCAAGCTCGTCTAAGCGTAGAAGCAGATAACCAATTATCAACTGCTTTATTGAATGTAGTAGACTCAGTAGTAACAACTATTGATGCTGGTTCTGACGTAACTGGTGTTGTTGCAGATGATGATTCTACTTTTGCAAAATACAATACTATTAAATTCTTCGACCAAGACGGTACTGAAATGACTAATCAAGCTGCCGATGTAACTGTTGCTGGACTACCAACAGGTGTAAATGCTAGCGAACTAGTAACACTAGGCACTGCAACTAAAGACCAAAATGGTAATGTAATAAACTTTGTATCAACAGGATTAAAATACAACGCTGTTAAAGTTAATCCAACAGATAAAGTTCCAGCAGGTACTTATACTGTTACAGTGAAAAGTAATAATGTTTCTAAATCATTCAAAGTAACTGTAGGCGCAGCTCGTGCATTAACAGCTACAACTGTAGAAACAGATTCATCTAAACTAGTACTAAACGGAACTACTGAAGTTCTTGTTAAACCAGTTGATCAATATGGAAATATTGTTGCTGCAAGCAAAGTAGCTTCAATTGATTTAGCTACTAACGCTAATGTATCTCTAGTTCAACAAGGTGAAGAAAAAGCTAATTTCACTGCTGTAGAAGACAAAGAAGGCAAATTACTTGGCTATAAAGTAATTGTAAAAGGTGACGCTAAAGGTACTTCAACTGCAACATTCAATGTAGTTCAAGGTTCAGGCACAACTGCGATTACTAAATCAGCAACTCAAGATTTCACTGTAGCATCTGTTGATGAAGCAATCAGCTCAATCACTATTGCTGATACTGCATTAACTTCAGCTGAAGACGCTTCTACTGATGGCATTGATTTAGCAGCTAAAACAACTGTAAAAGATATTGAAGGTAACAAAGTATCTGTTGATAAAGCAGAATTAACATGGTCTGTAAAATCTGTAAAAGATGCAGAAGGACATGTATACGCAGATAATGGTGATGATACATTCACATTTGACGGAAAAACAGTTACTGTAACTGTTGATAACGGGGTATTAAAAGTAACTGATGCTAATGGTGTCGCTATTACTGGTCTAAAAATCGCTGTAGAAGCTCAAGTTGAATCTGCAAACTTAAAAGCAGCAACTACAACTGTAACAGTTGATGGCTTTACTCCTGCATATGTATCAGGTTTAAAACTAAAAGCTGCAGCTAATGCAGTTACCCTTAATGACAAAACTCCTGTAACCTTATCATTTGAAGGTGTAAACCAATTTGGAAAATCAATTGATGTTACTCCTTCATCATTAACATCTGGTGATAAATCAGTTGTAACTGTAAATGGTTCAACAATTACTCCAGTTGGCAATGGTACAGCAACAGTTTATGCTAAATACGGCAATGATACTGTAAAAGTAACTGTTACTGTAACTAACCAAGATGTAACTCCAGCTCAATAATAATTTTATTAACTAAATTAGAAGAGGTTGCCCAAAGTCAGTAGACTAGGGGTAACCTCTTTTTCTAAAATTAAAATTCAATTATTTGCACCATAATCCAAATTCTAGTAAATTAAAACTAATCAAATAGAAAGAGGTGAAGCCAAATCATCATTGAAAGAAAGAAGTATCCAAGGATAGAGGCAATTGAGAGGTTATTACTTAGAATTCCTGATCAGGATTCTGAACTTGCGTTGCAACTACAACGAATGCATAGGACCATACAAGCTGGCATTCATGAAGAAATGAATGCTGATCAATTTGTTCAAGAATCTTATTTAGAGGAGCCATTTATCTACTGGCAAAATACGAAGTTACAAACTTCGCCAAATCTTAATACTCATCAGGATGCCAATCTTTTTACCCAAAACTTTTCTCGCCTATTTGAAGTGAATAATAAGCGAGGTACTATCAAATTCAAAGAGAACCCCTTCCACCTATCCCAAAGCGTAGAAGGCTATGAGAAAAATTATGAATATCCCCAAAACATAGTTATATTCAAACAACTACCCATATACTCTAAAATCATATTTTCTAATAGTAAAATCCAAAATTTAGATGAAAGTCCAAGAATCCTAACAAAACAAGAATTTGCAAATGTTGCAATTCAACCCCAAACGATGAAAAAACCATTAAACCCTTTTCCTTTATTAAAGATATTTGATTCTACAATTGAAATTATCGAAGGAATTATCTGCCGGTGCGGTAATAGCATTGATCTAAAAACAAATCCTATTAAGCATTGTCCTGCCTGCGGTTGCTCTAAAAGAGAATTCTTTGAACAAACGATGTCAGATTGGTTTACAATTTTTAGTTCAACGATAACAAATAAAGAGTGCAGGGAATTCTTAGGGATTGAGAATAAGGTTTATATTTCAAAACTATTTAGTCATATGAATTTGACAACTGAAGGAACAACATGGAATAGGGTGTATCACTATGACTATCAAAAGCCACTATTCAAATGAAATTTCCTTGAAAATAAAAAAGCCAGCTTTATAGCTGGCTTTTTAATCGTTATTTTGATTTTTTTACTTCTAATAGAAATTCCGGTATTTTCAACATTCGTTTGAAACGCGTTGGTTGAGTGATCAACCGGTAGAACCATTCAAGATTTAATTTAATGAAAAATTCAGGAGCTCGTTCAACTGTACCGGATAAGACATCAAGGCTACCGCCAATTCCCATCATGACAGCGTTTGCAAACTTATCGCGATGTTTTGCAATCCATTCTTCTTGTGATGGAGCGCCAGTAGCCACAAAAATAAAATTAGGTTGAAGATCCTCAATTTTCTTAGCAACTTCATCACCATCGCCATCTCCACCATAACCATCAGCTACACCTACAATGTTTATATGAGGATATAAAGATTTCGCATTCTCAGCAGCACGTTCAGCTATTCCAGGCTTTCCACCATAAAAGAAGAAACGGTTATAGTTTTTGTTTGCCGTTCTCAGAAAATCATGGACTAACTCATATCCAGGAATACGCTCCTTCAATGGCGTACCTAGTATTTTAGATCCAATGACAACCCCAATCCCATCTGCAACTACATAATTTGAGTTCAATAAACACTCTTCATACGTCTTATTTTCCTTTGCTAACATAATAATTTCAGGGTTCGCCGTCACAATACAAATCGGCTTTGTGCGTTCCTGCATCTCATCTATCACATGATCCACAAACTCAGCCTTCGTAGTATCGACTACCGGAATCCCCAGTATCTCAATCTTCTTCATAATCGTACCTTTCCACATACTCTGAAATAATATCTTCTATTATATACCACAAAATCATAACTTCAAATGAAGAACCAAAACTTAAAAAAACTAAACAATCAGAAAAAAATATAAGGTTAAAAACAATTTACCAATAGGACGAATAGACATGCAAAAAGATTCAAGAAAATTATTATAATTAAACTTATGCGATGTATAAAGAAGCAAACCCGTGAAAAACCAATTTTCGTGTGTGCAAGATTTCTATTAAATAATTTCGTTGGCAGCGGAAAATTGTGCACCCCCCTCCCATCACTCAAACACCATAAAAATCCCTCTCAAATCTATAAACTTTTTCTAGTTTTCCACGCATATTTTCTCGAAAATAGGGTAGAACATAAAAGGAGAATTTTTCTAAATAATAATCAAAATTTCTCACTCTATTTTAATGAAAATGTGCTATTATAGTCTTTGTGAAAATTGAATAGAGTGATGAGTTTAATGGTCATTTTGAAACTTAAGGTACGATTCATCCGTCTATATATAATAAAGAATTTTTAGAATAGGAAGTGGATGTGAAGTGACGAATAATCGACGGTATAAACCAAAGAAAGCATCCATCAAAAGAATTGCTGTTTCCATTATTTTGGTATTAGCAGTGGTATTGGGTGCATATTTGCTCCTAGCGAAAAATGATTCAGCAGCAAATGATCAAGATAATATTAAAGTTCAAACGATCCATAAGGCAACGAAGGAAGAGCCTACTGAAAAGAAAAAGGCCCCGGTGGAACAGAAGAAGGAAACGGCGGTAGCGGTCACGACGCATAAAGAGGGGACCGTTACAAAGAGTATTCAACCAACGACTGAGGATACTACGACAAAGGATAAAACAGATGTCATCATGCCGAAAAATGATACATCTGCCATTATTGCCAATGCCAAAACGCAAGTATATACCGTATATACTGATCTTCAACAAGGTTCAGGCTTCTTGTTCAATAAAAAAGGGGATATCATTACAAATGCTCATGTAGCAAAAGATGCCTCTTATGTATTTGTAACAAA
Organism: Rummeliibacillus sp. JY-2-4R; assembly: GCF_053847205.1. Lineage (NCBI taxonomy): Bacteria > Bacillati > Bacillota > Bacilli > Caryophanales > Caryophanaceae > Rummeliibacillus > Rummeliibacillus sp. JY-2-4R. Next base: position 659,033 of record NZ_CM132623.1, read on the forward strand.
TGAACATGGTCAAGAATTTGAGGGACAAGTCATTGGGATTTCTAAAAAAACGGATGTTGCATTAATTCGAGTTCCTGATTTAGCAGGTAAGGATCCATTAGTATTAGATACAGCCCCAGCAAAAGTGGACACACCTGTTATTGCAATTGGTAGTCCGAATAATAAAGGCGGTACTTCAACAGAGGGGAAAATCACAAGCGTTGGCGCTGATTTTACGGATGAATACGATTATACTGGTTTATATGAAATGACTGCACGCCTACACTCAGGTTCAAGTGGTGGTCCACTCATCAACGCCCAAACTGGTAATGTTATCGGTATTAACTCAATTATACTTACTGACCAACCTGAAATTGGATATGCAATACCAATAAGTAAGGTCATGTCACTGATTACAAATTGGTCAAACAAAGATGTTAAAATTAACTTAGATGATAACCAAGATTTTTCTGATAATCATAAAGAAGAAGCGTATTTGGGTAAAAGCCTGATTAAAGATTACGTAGATGGCTTTTATGAATTATTCCCATACGCCATTAAAAACAAAGCGCAAAACTACTATGAAACATATATTTTACCAGGTAGTAGTGCCATCAATACCGCTAAAAAAATGGTTGATGGTTATTCAACAGAAGAAAAGAAATACAAGAACTTACAACATACAATCGGTAAAATAAACATATACGATGAATACGCAACAGCAGAGGTCAATTCAACCTTTGTATACACAGATAAAGCAACGAAGGAAGAACATAAACTAAATGAATCAATCATTTATACAATCGTGATTGATGATTATGGTGATTATCAATTTAAAAACATTGAAATCACAAGCTCATCTGATGATAGCCAACAAGCAAACACAGATACTCAAAATCAAGAAACAAAAGACCCTGCCCAAACAACAACTGAAGAGAACTCAAACACTACCACGGATGAGGCTACAACAGTTAAAAAAAATAGCGTAAATAATAAAGATGTTCAAGACAGTCAAGATACAACGAACAAGCAAGATACAACAAATAGTGAGGATTCATCTTCAACAAATAATCCATAACTTAAACAACCTCAGGCCTAATTGCCTGAGGTTGTTTTTTAGTGATGATTAACTGGCCAATGTTCGACTGAAGAGAAGGAGGGAAAGGGGAGCGGAGTAAAGAAACACTAAACAAATTTCTCTTCTTCTATGACATTTGTTTATGTAAGAGGCTCTTTTGAGAGGAATCACTCCATATTGAATTGCTCATGAAATGGAAGAAATAAAAAACCCTAAGCAAGAATTTTTTCTTACTTAGGGCCATACATTCGACGAAAAGTTGAGAATATTATTTATTTATCTTACTGTGCCGTAGCTGTGTACGTAATATTTCCAGTAAGTGCTCATTGTTTGGTATTGAACACGATTGCCTGCTGCGTGTACTAACATGCCGTTACCAGCGTAGATTGCAACGTGAGTGATTGCGCCACCACCAACGTTGAAGAATACTAAATCCCCAGGTTGTGGATTGTTTGTGTATTTAACAGCTGCGCGTTGTGCACGGCTTGTACGTGGTAAAGAGATACCGTGTTTAGCGTAAACGTAGCGAGTAAAACCGCTGCAGTCAAAACCAGCAGGAGTAGTACCACCATATACATAAGGAACGCCAAGATATTGTTTACCAGTGCTTACGATATCGCTTAATACAGTGCTTTCTGATGTTTTCTTAACTGCTGATCCTTTTTTAAGGTAGGCAGCTGACATCCAGCCTGTTTTACCTTTGACAGTAACTTTTAACCAAGTTTTGCTTCCAACAACTTTTTTGTATTTTGCAGAGACTGTTGTGTTTTTGCTGATATAAGCTAATGCTTTAGAGCTTGTAGAATAACTTGAACGTAAAGTTAGTGAACTAGCAGTAACGTGATATTTTCCGCTAATAGCTGTTGCTTGAGAATTAGCTACCATAGTGATTTCGTTATGATTTGATACTTTTGTTGTTGTTTCTCCATTTTCTGCGGCTTTTGCTTGTCCAAAACCAATTGTTAGTGCTAATGCACCAGATGCGATTGCTGTAAATAATGCTTTCGTATTCATCCTATTCCTCCAACTATTCTAGTGAATGTTTTATATGTATTGTTTTTTCGATAATATTCTTGTGTTGTTGTTTACGTTGTTCTTACATTTATAACTTTATAAAAAATCTGATAATAGAACAACCGCATTTCGTTTACAGATATATTACAGTTGTGTAACAAAGGCAGATTTTAGTATTTTCATAGGGGAAAAAGGGGGAATTTGTTGAATTTTATATGTATTTGTCGTTTGAGTCATAAAAAAGTTTAAAATATAAGAGACGATTTTTCCGTTTATAAGCGAAACAATAAATTAATTACTAATAATTTATAGAAATGAAGTGGAATTAGCTTCGCTTTCCTGCGGGCGAGCGGTAAGTCTCCTCACTTCGTTGCGGGGCCTCACCTGTCTCGCTTTTCCCGCGGGAGTCTACGCTAATTCCACTTCAACCTTTTAGGAGTACTAATCTCCTCCAATAGCATATTTAAATATATAAATTTTACAACTTTATACAAGCTTCTCCTTTTTACGACATGCTCTTAAAAGAGATTATATACGCCAGATAATTAGCTTGGTTTTTTCTATTTAATTAAAAATTAAAGTAACAAAATAAAAGACCGTATCATTTTTCCTGATACGGTCTCTAGTAAATATCAATATTAGTAATCTAAATCATAGAATCGTTTATAACTATCAAAATGGCTTTTCCAATAAGAGTCGTTTACTGATGAGACTTGGACATAGTCTCCTCCGGCGTGAACGAATTGGCCGTTTCCTATATAGATTCCTAAATGTGAAATGCCTTGTTTGTATGTGTTTTTAAAGAATACTAGATCTCCTACTTTAGGTGTTGAAACGTAGTAGGATCGTGCCTCGTAATCAGCAGCGCTTGTACGAGTTATGTTATTGTATCCTGCTTGTTTGTAAACATAATAGATAAAACCGCTGCAATCAAAGCCGCTTTTTGAAGAACCACCCCATACATATGGAATGCCTTTTAGAGATAGGGCTATTGACACAGCATTTTTCACTGCGTTAGAAGATGGTTGTGCACTTTGTGTTGGGTTTGAAACAGATGTTGTATTTTCTAATTGTTGTTGACTTGTGCTGGCAGAGTTTTTGACTGATAAAACTTGACCAACACGAATAATATCAGATGTTAACCCATTCCAAGATTTTAACTGTGTAATCGTAATGCCGTAGTGATTCGCAATGATTGATAATGTTTCACCAGCACTAACAGTATGCTTTGTCGCGTTAATCGAAGGTGTTTTTGATGGTGCATTAGTTGTTGTGCTAGGCTTTTGTGACGTACTAGAATTAGCGCTTGAACTGACTCCAGGAATCTTCAACGTTTGTCCAACATAGATTGTAGTGCCTTTTAGGTTATTGCTTTTTTGAATGGCTGAAATTGTTACATTAAATGATGAGGCAATTTTCCCTAAATAGTCACCTGATTTTACTTTATAGGAAACAGTTTTAGTAGAGGTATTACTAGTTGTACTTACTTTACTTGTAGATTCTGTCTTGGCATTTGATATACTAGCAACTTCAACAACTGCTGCACCCGGGATTTTCAAGGTTTGACCAACGTAAATTAGATCATTTTTAAGATTATTTGCTTGCATAAGAGCTGAAAGAGAAATATGATGTTGTGCTGCAATCTTCGCTACATAATCACCTGATTTTACTTTATAGGTCGTTGTCGTTTTTGAAGTAGTAGAAGATGTTTTTGAAGCTGTGGTATTACTTACTTTTGTAATTGGCTGTCCATTTGTTTTTAAAGCTTGTCCTACATAAATCATATCTCCGTTCAGGTTGTTTAGCTTTTTGAGTTGGGCAACGGTCGTATGATATTTTTGTGCGATTACATATAATGAATCCCCACTTTTAACCTTATATGTATTGGAGCTAGCTTCGGCATTATGTGTGTTAACGACAAACGCTGCCGTCCCAATGGCTAAAAAAGAATATATAGCTTTCTTCACAAAAATCACTCCTTTTTTGTTGGATAAAATCGTAGAGATGTCGTTATATCCATTTTAGAGAAAAATAGAAACTAAAACAATGTACTTATAAAAAAGGGTAAAATTGATAGATTAGTAATCAAATAAATTCGGTTATTAAATCGAAAATACATGTATTAAGGACTATGAAGAAGGGATTAAGAGTAAAATCTCGTTAATTTTTCTATGAAAATAACAAGCATTTAGATAAAAAAGAGCACAGTTTCTATTAAAAAATTGTGCTCTTTTATAATAAATTTATAATTTGAATGCTCGAATTGATTGATTAAGGGATTCAGCCATTTGACTTAATTCCTCAGTAGATGCAGTAATTTCTTCTATTATTGCATATTGTTCTTCAGAAAGACTAGCAATATGTTGTGTTTTGTCTGTGGTTTCTTGTGAAATCATGTTAATGTTCTCAAGTGAAGCAGCTGTTTCTTGAGAGGCCGCTGCTATTTCTTCTGCTACATTTGAAACTGCATGAATTTCAGTTGAAAGTGATAAAGACGTTTCATAGATTTCTTTGAATGCTTGATCGGTAGATTGAATACTTTCATATCCTAATTGTGCCTTATCGTGGACAATCTCCATTTGTTCCACCGTTTGCTTCATACTTTTTTGGATGTTTTCAGTAGTTTGGCGTATTTCATTTGCAGATTGAGCCGATTCTTCAGCAAGTTTTCGTACCTCATCTGCAACGACAGCGAAACCTTTTCCGTGTTCACCAGCTCTTGCAGCTTCGATGGCCGCATTTAATGCTAGTAAATTCGTTTGGTTTGATATATCCGTAATCGTACTTACCATAATATTAATTTGATCCGTACTACTAGCTAAATTTAAAAGAGAGTGTTGCGTTTCTTCAATTGATTGTTGAATTTCTTTTAAGTAATCTACAGAAGCTTTTAAATTGTTTCCTCCAGTTACAGTCTTATCGGTTGCTACGGCTGCAGATTGTGCAGCTGAAACAGCAGATGCTGCAACTGTCTGAATCTCGCTAGCTACAAGATTCATTGATTGCGTACCATTTGATACATATTGCATCTGAGTGCTCGCATCAAGTGAAAGTTGGTCAATTGCTTCACTTACTTGCTTTGTGGCTTCATTTGTTTGGTCAGTGCTTGCATTTAGCTCTTCTGAAGATGCAGCTAAATGCTCACTTGTTTGTGATACGGTTTTAATCATCTGTTTTAAATTGCTGTACATATGATTAAACGCAGTAGCTAGTTGTCCTATTTCATCTTTCGAACGATTTTGCAATAAATCTAATGTCAGATTTCCATTCGCTATTTCAGAAGCGAAATTAGTCATAGCATATAATGGACGTATTTTGCGATTTAATAGAATAAGAATAAAAATAAAATAAATAAGGACAAGGGCAGATGTAATAGCCGTCACAATCACACTTAATTTTACTTGTGAATTAGCGTATTGGACTTGCGCTTCTGTCCATTGCGAAAGCTTATTATTAAATGAACTTATGGTATTACTTACATTATCTTTGAGCAAACTATATTGTGAGCCATAAAGTAAATCTTTTGCTTTTGCAGTTTCCTCAGCCTTGACATGGTCAATTGCTTGTTCTTCAATCGGTTTTAAATGAGTAGATTGTTGAATGGCGTATTCAGCAAGTGCCAATGTTTCGTCAGGTAACTGGTCGCTTTTAAGTTGCTTGATAGTTTTATCGACATCAATCGATTCTTTATCTTCTCTTTGATAAGCTTGCAAAAATCGGTCGGATCCAGATTCTATATATGTACGAACGTTAGAAGATTTTGTTTCGACATTTTTCAATAAATTCACTGCAATTTGACCGTCACGTTGATCAATTTTCAAAGCTCTGGATTGATCGTTTAAGCTTTTTACTAAATAGCCAATACTCAAGCCGTTGAATAAAAGCAACACAATGGCTACGAGACTTGCGTATTTTAACATACTACTTATTTTCAAATTCCCACTCCTTACTGCTATGTAAAATTGTTCACTTATTTTGTGATATGTAGTACTTAACTATTATTCAATTATCATACTTATTGCCGTGACTTTCAATAGGGTATTAAACTATTTTACTAGGATTAAAGTAATGTGTGAGGATAAAATTGTTTAAACAGAGCAAAGAACCACTATCTAGGGGGGATAGCGGTTCTTTGCAGAGCTGAGGAGGTTAATTGTGCCAATTTGCAAAGAGATTTTATTTCAAATATAGAAATAAGCGATTTTATAAAAAAGGTTTCAATCATGTTTGGCTCAGAAGTTAAATAATTGAACTTCTGTATTTAAAGCATTCCCCAAAAATGGTGTTTTGAAACAACTTTAAATACTGATTATACTGATGATTTTGGACTTTCTGTAAAGCATTTGTAGTCATATTTACGTTTAAGATAAATAATAGTAAAATGGACTTCTATAAGCCGTAAAATAGTCACAAATTCAGGTTGAAGGGATGGAGGAATTGTTTTGTCAGTTCAAAATATTATTCGTAATCTAATAGTAGAAACACCGTCAAAACCAGGTAATTTTGCAAAAGTTGCAAAAGCAATAGGTGATCATGGTGGTGATATTGGTGATATTCAAACAATAAAAGTTGGGACATTGTCAACGATACGTGATGTTACCTGTACTTGTGAAAACTTAGCTCAATTAGATGAGATTGTGAGTGCAATTAATGCACTTGATTATATATCGGTTCATGCTGTTTCTGATGATGTGATGAAAGCACATGAAGGCGGAAAAATACATATGACTAGAAAGGTTGATGTGCGTTCCTTAAGTGATTTACGTCGTATTTATACACCTGGAGTAGCAAGTGTTTGTCAAGAAATTCAAGCGTCTCCAGAGAAGGCACATTATTTTACTAGCATTGGAAATACCGTTGCTATTGTGACAGATGGTACAGCAATCCTTGGGCTAGGGAATATTGGTCCAGTTGCTGGGATGCCTGTAATGGAAGGAAAAGCCGTATTATTTGACCAATTTGCAGATATTAGCGGAATACCTATTCTGTTAGATACAAGTGATCCGGATGAAGTAGTTGAAACAGTAAAACATATTGCATCAGGTTTTGGTGGAATCTTATTAGAAGACATCGGATCACCCCATTGTTTCGAAATCGAAGAACGTTTGAAAAGTGAATTACAAATCCCAGTCATGCACGACGATCAACATGGTACAGCAGTTGTAACCTTAGCTGCGGTTCTATCTGCTAGTCAATATGCAGATGTGAACTTAAAAGAAGCTGTTGTCGGTCAAATTGGACTTGGTGCAGCTGGACTTGCAATTAGTCGAATGTTATTAGAATACGGAGTAAAAGAGGTATGTGGTACAGACTTACAAGAAAGTTCACTTATTAGACTTCGCAACTTCGGTGGTGTTGTATTAAACTCTGTCGAAGAAATTATGGAACGCTGTGATATTGTCATTGCGACTACAGGTGTAAAAGATTTGATTAAACCAGAAATGGTAAGAAAAGGCCAAATCATCTTAGCATTATCCAATCCATATCCAGAAATTACGCCTGAAGATGCACTGAGAGCTGGAGCAGCCTACGCAGCAGACGGCCGCCTCGTAAACAATGTTCTCGGTTTCCCAGGTATTTTCCGAGGCGCCTTAAACGCTAACGCCAAAGCTATCACATACTCAATGCTCCTAGCCGCAGCTAATGCTATTGTAGAAGCAACCCACAACGGTGACCTAGTACCGCATCCACTTGATCCAAACGTCCACAAATTTGTTGCAAAAGCAGTTGAACGTATCGCACTCAAAGAAATGAGCTAATGGAAACAATATAATATAGTAGAAACTCATGAGAGAAGATCGCTTTGGCGGTCTTTTTTTTTGGGGTTTTTGGGGTGAGAGGGAGTGCACCTGGGACTTAAAAAGTGAAATATGCAAATACAAATTGAAAAAGCGCAAGTAAACTGTTTGAAAATGCAAGTATATCCCGGTAAAAAGCAAATATCGCTTGAGAAAATGCAAGTTAAAAAAAGACTCATCTTGCACGCGGCAAGGTATAGAGTACTAACAAAGAGAGGAGCCGCGAATAAGAAGAGTAGGTGGCCGTGGAGACTTGAAATGTTAAAAATGCAAATACTATTTAAAAATGTGCAAGTAAACTATTTGAAAGTGCAAGTATAACCCGGTAAAAGGCAAGATTTACTTGAGAAAATGCAAGTAAGAATGATAAAGAATAAAAAAACTCACAAAATTAAATTTTACACCTATTAAATTTTCCTAGAATCCCATCGTTACACAATCTTGCAAAATCAAAACTCAATTTCACTATTTAAAATGCCTCTAATTTTTAATTTTGCTATTTTGCAAAATTCATTAGTTCACTTTATACTGTGAAATCATAATAAAAATTGGAGGTAACTAATTGATAAAAAAGCCATATTCTTCAACGCATTATCTGGATGCATTAGGCAATTTAGCGAAACGACTAACTTTATCAAATCACAAAAGGGAAATGGTAGAAAATGAATATAATCGAATCAAGGCAGGGGATATAGGAGAAAAGTTTGTAATGCAAGCGCTAGAACAATTACATCTGCAGTATGACTTCTATGTATTCCATAATCTTTCTTTATTCATCGAAACAAAAATACAAATAGACATTTTAATAGTAACTAAATATTATTTAATTATTTTTGAAGTAAAAAATATCAAGGGAGCCATTGAATTCAGACAAAATCCGAGCCAACTTATTCGAACTTTACCAAATGATGAAATAAATTCGTTTAATAGTCCAGAAACCCAATTAGAAGAATATATTTATCAGCTAAAAACTTTTGTATTAAATCAAGGGATTAATATTCCAATCTATGGTGCAATCGTTTTCCCTTTCTCAACAAGCTTTATTAAGACTACTTCATCAAAAACTACTATTTTACTAAAAAGTGAAATAAAGCCCTTCTTACGTAAGATTCCAATAAAAAAAGAATATTTATCTGCTAGAGAAGTTGAACAACTAACAGCATATTTATTAACCAAAAACAATGACTACAATATATATCCTTTACTAACTCGTTATAATATCGCACGTGAACAAATTTTAAATGGAGTAATTTGCACAAATTGCGGAGAACTAGGAATGAAGAGAAGTGGACACTTTTGGTTTTGCCCAAAGTGTAAAATCAAGAGTAAAACTGCACATGAACCTGCCATTTATGATTATTTAAAAATAGTAAATAACACAATAACGAATGCGGAATGTCGAGAGTTTCTAAATTTAAGAGATATCTATCAATCCAGTCGAATATTAAGGAATATGAATTTAGAAAAGTTAGGTAATTATAGAGGTGCAAAATATAGGATTCCGAGGAAGCGTTAATTTGGGAGTATTTTATGTGAATCAAAGAAGAGTTGGTACCGAGAAAGGAGTTATCTAATGACATATAAGTTCAAAAACGCAAATACAATTCAAAAAATCGCAATTAAGGTATCTAAATTGGCAAGTAAACCCCTAAAAAATACAAATCGCCAATTTGAAAATACAAATAAACAAAATGCTCTGCTTGCACGGGGCTCAGAAAATCTGATTCCGAAAGATTGATCCACGTGAAATAAGAGTAATTATAATAAATCTATTAAAAGTATAAAAATCCCCTTGCAACCAAGTTGCAAGGGGATTCATTTCAACCATTCTATTATCCAACTCTTTTAACAATTGGATTTTGGTCAGGTGTTTTCTTTTCAGTTAAGTTTTCAACTGAGAAGACGCGACCATAATCGTCTTTGTATACGATGTGTTGGCTGTTGAATTTAGTTGGTGAGTCTAGGCCAGCAGCAGCAGCTACTCGGAATAGACCCTCACGCATAGTTAGAATATAGTTTGTTACACGGTATTTCTTTTCATCTACGATTAAACCGTTTTGTAATTTTGGATCTGTTGTTGCTACACCGACAGGGCATTCGTTTGTATGACAACGTTGAGCCATGATACATCCAACAGAAATCATAAATCCACGTGCAACATTGATTAAGTCAGCACCTAAGCCAAGGATAACAGCGGCGCGGTCTGAAGTAATAATTTTACCAGATGCAATAATTTTTACGCGATCACGTACACCGTGTTTTACAAGAGCATCATGTAAAAGAACAAGTCCTGAATGAAGTGGAAGACCAACGCTATCTGCTAAGTCTTGGAATGTTGCACCAGTACCACCTTCAGCACCATCAATTGTGATGAAGTCTGGGCCTTTACCAGATTGTTTCATATAAGCAGCAAGGTCATCTGCATCTTGTGGACTACCAATAACGATTTTAATACCTACTGGAAGTCCGCTAGCTTCACGAATTGTGTCGATAAATTTAAATAATGATGGGAAATCATCGAATTCGTGGAAACGGTTTGGACTGTTGATTGTTGTATGTGGTTCCACATTACGAATTTTAGCGATTTCTTCTGTTACTTTATCAGCTTCAACGTGACCACCACGAGTTTTTGCACCTTGAGCAAGTTTCAATTCAAAGGCTTTGACTTGTGGGATAGCAGCTTTTTCTTTCACCAAATTAATATCAAATTCGCCTTCTTTTGTACGGAAGCCGAATAATCCAGAACCAATTTGAACGATTAAGTCTGCGCCACCATCTAAGTGATGTGGAGATACGCCACCTTCACCAGTGTTCATCCAAGAACCTTTTGCTAATCGAATACCTTTAGATAAAGCAGAAATTGCATTTTTACCAAGTGCACCGTAACTCATTGCAGATTGCCCAACCAAACTACGAACGTTAAATGGTTCACGGCAATTAGGTCCAATTACAACTGCATCTTCTTTAGGTAGTAACCAAGGTTTAACTGTAACTTTTTCTGTATGTTCTTTACGGTTGAACAAACCATCTTCATCTATTACATATTTTTGTGTTTCAACTGTTTCGCTTTGATCTACGCGCATTTCTTCTACTTGTTTAGTAAACATAGCATTACGGATGTAGAATCCTGCTTCTTCAAAATTCCGCTTAGAACCAAACCCTATGACATTACCCAAGTATTTCCCAGGTAATACGACATGTAAATAATCTTCTCGACTAAATGGTTTAGCTTTATTGTCGTCATCAAATAAATATTGTCGAAGTTCAGGTCCGATTTTTTCTGTAATGTAACGCATTCTACCTAGTATCGGGAAATTTCTTAAAATCGCATGTTGGCTTTGATGTTTATCCTTTTCATAAAAAGATAAAATTGTGATTAGTGCTATTGCTAATAGAACAGCAATTATTGTTAATACTATTACCATAATATTGTCACACCCCGTATTTTTCCTTTGTGTCTAAAATGTGAATGTATCTCATTTGCGTATTAAATATATCACAATTTGAGATAGATTCAAGATGTAAAATGAAAAAATTTAATTATTTCATGATAAAGTTGAAAACGTTTACCTTAAAAAGAAATTCTGTGATGTTTAAGAGAGGTAGAGTAGTATTAAAGAGAGGGAAAGTGGTGCCAATAAATCTGATAATCGAACTACATAAAAAGACGATCAGAGATTTAATCTCTGATCGACTTTATCTTCTTCTATTTAATTGAAGTTATTTTTTAGTAACTAATGAAATAATATAACCTACAATAGCTCCAACGATTGCTGGGATTAGCCAACCAATGCCTGTTGAGTATAGTGGAATATGGTTTAGTAAGTTTTCATAGCCAGTAAAAGTGATGCCAGCGCCTTTGATTCCGTCATAAATACTGACAAAGGCTGTGAAGATTAGGGCTGTGATGTATACAGCGCGTGCATCATTAAACCATTTTGAAGCAAGTGTTAATACCATTAGTACGATTGCAAGTGGATAAATTGCTAATAGTACTGGTAAAGAAATAGCGATTAATTGTGCTAATCCAATGTTTGCAACAAAAGTAGAGAAGATTGCAAAAATCCAAACCCATCCTTTATAAGATACTTTAGGGAAGATTTTGTGGAAAAACTCAGATGATGCAGTCATTAAACCAATTGAAGTTGTCAAACATGCTAGTAAAATAACAGCTGTTAATAGAATGTTACCAAATTGTCCGTAAAGAACATTTGCAGATTTTGTAATAATATCTGCACCATTATCGAATCCGCCAATTGTTTCGAAACTTGAAGAACCGATATAACCAAGTGATAAGTAAACTAGTGCTAGTCCAGCAGCTGCAATGAATGCAGCGAAGATAGTAGTTTTAACAACAGTTGGTTTATGCGTAATATTTTTTCCTTTTAAAGCTTCAACGATTACAATCCCGAAAATTAGGGCTGCAAGGAAATCCATTGTTAAGTAACCTTGAACGAAACCTTCACCAAATGGATTTGAAACATATTTTCCTACAGCTTTGCCTGCACCATCCATTGGTGTAACGATTGCTTTCACTGCAAGAGCTGCGATTACGATTAATAATGCCGGAGTTAGCATTTTACCAACGCGGTCAATTAATTTACTAGGATTCAAAGCATAGAACATTGTGATTGCAAAGAAAACAATAGAGAAGATCAACAATGGCCAAAATGATGCACTAGTTGCTTCTGAAAGATAAGGTTTTACACCTAATTCATAAGATACTGTACCTGTACGAGGCATAGCGAAGAATGGTCCGATTGCTAAATATACAATTGATGTGAAGATAACCCCGAACATTGGACTGATTCGACCAGCCATGTCTTGTAATTCTCCACCAGATTTTGCTACTGTAATAACCCCTAATAATGGAAGACCAACGCCTGTGATTAAGAAACCGATAATTGCTAAGCCGAAGTGATCACCAGATTGTTGTCCAAGTAGAGGAGGGAAGATAATGTTTCCGGCACCTAGGAACAATGCAAATAGCATAAATCCTACCGAAACCTTTTCCCAAAGAGAAAGATGTTGATTTTGCATAAAAAAGACTCCTTTATAGATACTTGCGTATAATCTCTTTAAAAAGTTATGAAATTAAAACGCATTTGTAATATTATTAAATATTCGTTGTTATCAGAAAATTTAAATTACAACGGTTGTAAAAGTTACTTGATTAGATTATCACGAATAAGGGAATAATGGAATATCAAATTTTAAAAAAATAGTGAAAATTTAAATCTTTATGCTCGACTTTTGAAAAATATGGAGGAAATTGTAGGTAAATGGTATGCGAATTGGAATATTATTATAATTTTGTATTAGATATAAAGATGTATGTCTGATAGAAAAAAAGAATTGAGCAGGTAATTCTGCATGCTTTAAAAGTTTGATGATGTATGATTTGAGGAATTAAATAGAGTATTTGAATTGTAATTCATTCAATTTAGGCAAATGGAACTTTAATTATAAAAATACGATTCTTTCTATATAAATGATTGCGAAAGTATCATCAAGTGTAAAATATAAAATGTGCAAGAATACTAGATGGTCAAACAAATAAGTAAATACATAGAATTTTCGTAGGGTTGTCTTAGCGTTGCAAAAGGAGTATTATAAGCATCTGCCAACTACAGAGAAGAAATGTTGGCAACAAACATAATGAACTGACAAAGAAGTGAGCAAAGTGAAACATTTTAATGCATCACAGCGTCATAAAAGCAGATTAAATAAAAAAGTATGAATATAGTAATGTACTAAAGAATTAATTGAAACAGAGTGTTATTTTCATAAAATCGTGCTATAATACTTCTTGTATTCGATGATGAACAATTGAATGCGTTTTTTATTGCGCATTATTAATATATGTAGAGTTTCTAAGGAGGATGGGTAAATGATTTACCTAGCATTAGTTGTAGCCTTTGTCGCTTCAATTCTTTTGACTCCGCTTGTTAAACGACTCGCATACCGTGTAGGTGCCGTCGATAAACCAAATTATCGTAAAGTGCACGACCATATCATGCCACGACTTGGCGGATTAGCTATTTTCATAGCATTCCTAATAGGCGTAGTTATTTTACGACCAATGGATGAATCAATGATTGCGATATTAATCGGAAGCTTTGTTATTATTGTGACAGGCGTCCTTGATGATATGTATGAAATCTCACCAAAAGCTAAAATGTTAGGGCAAGCAATTGCTGCTGCCATCGTTATTTTCTTTGGTGACATTCAAATCGAATTTATCAACCTACCATTTGGTGGGGAATTAAATTTTGGTTATTTAAGTATTCCATTAACATTAATTTGGATTATCGGTATTACAAATGCGATCAACTTAATAGATGGATTAGATGGCCTAGCAGCCGGCGTTTCAACAATTGCTTTATTAACACTTGCTGCAATGGCAGCTATTATGGGCAACGTGTTCGTACTTGCTATTGCATTATTACTTGCAGCAAGTTCTAGCGGTTTCTTATTTTATAATTTCCACCCAGCTAAAATTTTCATGGGTGACACAGGATCATTATTCCTTGGGTTTATGATTTCTGTCCTTGCATTACTTGGTTTTAAAAACGTAACATTTGTATCTTTAGTAATTCCAATTATTATGTTAGGTGTTCCAATTTCAGATACTTTCTTTGCGATTGTGCGTCGTTTGTTAAACAAACAACCACCATTTAGCCCAGATAAATCTCACTTGCACCACCGTTTAATGAGTATTGGCTTTACACATCGCCAAACTGTTTTAATCATTTACGGTATTGCTGCAATGTTCGGTTTAGCAGCGATTATCTTCTCAATGGCAAAACTTTGGGGAGGCATCCTATTAATCGCAGTATTACTAATCGCAATCGAGCTATTTGTAGAAGTCATTGGACTAGCTGGACAAAACTACCGTCCACTTTTAAATCTAGTACGAAAAAAATAACTTATAAGATAAAAAGAGTGACTTAAAAGATCCTTGGTAATCAACGATCTTTTGGAGTTGCTCTTTTTTTTATTTTGTTGGATGTTTAACATATTTGGGATGGTGGAATTAAATTAGTAATTGATTTTTAAAGTAAGAAGAGTGAAGAATGCTCATCTTATCCGCGAGGCTATAAGGGGATAATAGGAATATTCTTACCGCGAACAATTAGAGCAATTTGAGAACGTAATTTGTTTGGTGCGATAATGGAATTTAGTTAATAGCGAATAGAATGGTAGAAAGAGCGAATTGGACAGGTGAATGAGCGAATAGAACGACTGATTCAGCGAATAGAATCTTGAAAAGAGCGAATAGACAAATCCAAGAGTGGAATGGTAAAAAGCGATTTTGATAGGCGAGTGAGTGAATAAATAAAGTCTTGAGGATATAAGCTGTATGGGGATGAAAATAGAATTTAGTCAATAGCGAATAGAATGGTAGAAAGAGCGAATTGAACAAGCAAATGAGCGAATAGATTAATCAAATCAGCAAATAGAACTTGGAAAAGAGCGAATAGAATATGCGAATAGAATATCCAAGGGTGTGTTAAATGGTAGAAAGCGATTTTGATAGGCGAGTGAGTGAATGAATATAGCCTTGAGGATATAAGTTGTATGGGATGAAAATAGAATTTAGTCAATAGCGAATAGAATGGTAAAAAGAGAGAATTGGGCAACCGAAAGAGCGAATAGGACGGCCACATCAGCGAATAGAATCTCGAAAAGAGCGAATAGACCACCCAAGAGCGAAGCAAATCGGCGAATAAACTCAAAATGCCTAATTATGAACTCAACAAAAAAAGCATCTAACACCATTCCATTCTGATGTTAGATGCCTTTTTATTATTGGCCACTATACGTATTATTATTCGAATTGTAGTCTGAACTAAAGTTGCTGCTATTATTAGTTCCACTATTATTCGTATTGGTGTTGCTGTTTGTTGTGCCTGTTTGTGTGTTGGCCTGATTAATGTTATTTTGTCCTAGTTGATTTTGCAGGGTTTGTTTGATTTCTGCAAGATTATTATTATCTAATTTGTAATAGTAGACTCCTGTTGACATGTCATCATAACCTTTTAGTGAAAGGGAATCAACTTTTGGCATGCCACCTTTTACGTAAGCTGCAAGTGATTTCATTTCGCCGAATGTCATGTTAGTTTTCATGTTTTTGCCTACTGCAGCAAGGATGTCATCGTATTTTGTTAATGATTGAACGGATGAAGCTTTCTTGATGATTGCTTCAAGAATCATTTGTTGGCGTTCACCACGTTGGATATCGCTATCCTGATGTCGTGTACGTGCAAGTGCTAAAGCTTCGCGACCATTTAGTAATTGTTTACCCGGTTTTAAGTTCACTGTACGTTTATCGTTTTCATCAAGTTCGTGAAGTGCATAAGGTACATTTACTTCAATCCCACCAAGAGCATCTACGATATCTATGAAAGCATCAAAGTTTAAACGATAGTAATAATCGACTGGAACATTTAATAGATTTTCGACTGTATCGATTGTTGCCTGAGTGCCACCATAAGCATGTGCATGCGTGATTTTATCTTCATACCCGACATACGGAATATATACATATGAATCACGTGGAATGCTTAGTAGTTTAACAGATTTGTCTTTGTTATTTAATGTTGCGAGCATTAAAGCATCTGAGCGAGAGTGGTCTGAACCTTGTTCTCGTTCTTTACTATCATCGATCCCAACAAAAAGAATCGTTATATTGTCTTTCAATGGTTCTACTTTTGAATCCCTTAATGCGGATTTAACACGGGTGTTTGATTTATCGAAAGCTTGATTGGCAGCTTTTTCGCCTGATTTATATAGATGGTAAGCATAACTTCCGCCAGAAATAAGGATTAAAGCAATTAATACAAAGAAGGTTTTTAGAATCGGATGTCTTTTCTTTTTCTTCGGTTCCTTCTTTATACGCTTCTCCTTTTTGGCCTGTACTCTTGAATTTGTCATATATAATCTCCTCTAAAATAGGAATACTAACCTTTGTATTTGACGTCGGCACAAAAAATAAAGTTGCTACATTTTTAGTGTAACGAACTTTATTATACTATGAGGAGATAAATCAGTAAATTTAAATTCTGATGTTTTTCGTTACCTCTTGTCAAATTCCAGAAATAATTTGTCGTCACATGTAATAATTGCTTGGCCACTTGTACATTCTGTTATCCATTCTGAAAAAGATGATTCCTCTTCTTTTTCTACATAAACTAAAAATTCGACATGTTCCGCATAATTTATGTCTTTTAATATATAGGAAGAATTTCGAATTTCATTTTCGAGTTTTCCTAACCATCCATAGTCTATGACGACTTTCATGAGATGATGCAGACGTCGTTCCACAACACCTGATGCATCAATTCCGGCTGTAGTCGCTTTACCATAAGCACGGACTAATCCTCCTGCACCTAATTTAATACCTCCAAAGTACCGCGTGATAACAACTGCCGTATCTTGCAAATGCTGTTTCTTTAGTACTTCTAATATAGGTACACCCGCCGTGCCACTTGGCTCGCCATCATCATTTGCTTTTTGAATTTGATCATGCTCACCGATTATATAGGCAGAGCAATTGTGTGTTGCTGAATGATGTTCCTTCTTTATGGATAGGATAAAATCCATAGCCTCTTGTTCTGATTCCACTCTTTTACAAGTAGCGATAAAGCGCGATTTAGAAATCACAATTTCACTAGTTCCAACAGCTTTTACTGTTAAATAATTTTTTCGCATGTTACACTCCTCATCATATAGGTAATAAATAATGAAACCTTTGACATCTGTCTGTCATCATAATTTAATAGTCTTAGGACTGACAAATGATATAATAAATTTTGGGATGCAGTAAAAAAGATATATTTTTTGTGAATCTTTTCTGTGTATTATTTATTTTAAATGTAGCACAAAATGTAAGGGTGATGTAAATTGGCAAATGAGAAAATTGATTTGAAATCATTAGACTTGATATTCAATCGAATGGTTAAAACGATTGATGAGTCGAAAAATGACATCTTTACGATTAGTGAACAAAGTAGACAAAATTTTGACGAAATGAAACTTGAACTTGAAGAAGTTCGTTCTAATATAGAGCATGTTATTGCTGAAAACGATGTTCTCGAAGTGAAATCAAGGCTTTCAAGACGTCGCCTAGCTGAAGTATCCAAGAATTTTAAAATTTTTTCTGAGGAAGAAATTCACAAAGCTTATGATCAAGCCAATCAAATACAAATCCGCTATTCCGTTCTCCAAGAAGAAGAAAAGAGACTTCGGGAGAAACGTGACGATTTAGAGCGAAGGATGAGAAATCTACTCGATACCATTGAAAGAGCAGATCATTTAGTAAATCAAGTGAATGTCGTGCTCAATTATTTAACCTTCGACTTAAAACATATTGGCCCTGCACTTGAGAATGCCAAGATGAAAGAAGATTATACAATTAAAATTATTGAAGCAACAGAAGAAGAAAGAAAACGTATCTCAAGAGAAATCCATGATGGACCAGCTCAAATGCTCGCAAATGTGTTATTACGCACAGATTTAGTTAATCGAACATATCAAGAAAGAGGTATTGAAAAAGCACTACAGGAAATATTAGAATTAAAGGACATGGTACGAGACGCTCTACATGAAGTAAGGCGTATTATCTATGATTTGCGGCCTATGGCATTAGATGACTTAGGTATTGTACCAACGTTAAATAAGTATCTAAAATCTGTAGAAGAGTACAACGAAGGGACTATTGTTCACTTTAATTCTAGAGGCGAACAAGTCCGTTTAGGTACAAATTATGAAGTAGCTGTTTTTAGATTAGTTCAAGAATGTGTAAATAACGCAATCAAACATGGTCACGCAAGCGATATATTAGTAAATTTTGAATGGTGTAAAGAATATGTCAATATTACTATTAAGGACAATGGTACAGGATTCGATACAAATATTGTAAAAAAGAATTCATTTGGTCTTATCGGTATGCGCGAAAGAGTTGAGTTATTAAATGGTGAAATGGATATTACATCGATTGTACAAAAAGGGACGCGTCTTTCATTTAAAATCCCAACACATCAAGAATAGAAAAAATTAACGTACTCATTAGGAGGAAACACTCATGACGAAAATTATTATTGTAGATGATCACCAATTATTCCGCGAAGGCGTAAAACGAATCTTAGATTTTGAAGATTCATTTAATGTAATAGCAGAAGGTGATGATGGTATAGATGTTTTAAATTTATACGAGACTTACCAACCTGATGTTGTGTTAATGGATATCAATATGCCACAAAAAAATGGTGTAGAAGCTACATCTGAACTATTAGAAAAACACCCAGATGCAAAAGTAATCATCCTATCTATCCATGATGACGAATCTTATGTATCACATGCGCTTAAATCAGGTGCTCTAGGTTATATGTTAAAAGAAATGGATGCCAATGAAATCGTCGATGCGATTAAAATCGTAGCAGCTGGTGGTTCATACTTACATCCAAAAGTAACGAAAAACTTAGTGGCAGAATACCGTCGTTTAAGCGAACGTGAAAACAAAGGTTCATTCCACCAAACAGAAATTCGCCGTCCTTTCCACTTACTTACAAAACGTGAATGTGAAGTACTTCAACTTTTAACAGATGGTCAAAGTAACAGAGCAATCGGTGAAACACTGTTCATCTCTGAAAAAACAGTTAAAAACCATGTATCCAGCATTCTTCAAAAAATGAACGTAAACGACCGTACACAAGCCGTTGTTACTGCAATCAAAAACGGTTGGGTAGAAGTTCGATAAACTAATCACAAGATTTAAGTCTAAATTAGAGCTAGAGAGACTGAAGAAAAGTCACTCTGGCTCTTTTTTGCACTATTGGCATGTTGGAAAACTACTAAACTTCTATTCCCCTGGAAAAAGTCTCCTAAACAGGAATTTATAAATTATCAATAATGACAGATGAATAGATTCTAGTTATACTAACTTAAGTATGTCGAAACATATTTTTATTTTCCGCGTCTTATCTTTTTGAAGATTACAGAAATTATGAATTATAGAATTTTTGGGTATTCTATGCTTAAGGAGAATGTAGGAGGGTTTAAAAATGATTTTTAGAAAACTAGCACTTGTCTCAATTTGTGCGCTAATGCTCGCAGCTTGTGGCAATAATAACAGTGCTAAAGAAACAAATGCTCAATCTGGCTCTACAAGTGATACGGATTATACTTCACAAAATAACTCGATTAACCATGGAATAACAGATACAAAACAAGCTGAACCAGAAGCTGGTACACCTACGGAAGATTCAACAGCAAATTCAAGTTCAACTAAAGAAGAAACAAAATCAACTAGTAAAGATGAAACGAAATCTACTAGTTCACAAGCAGATGATCAAATAGGTTTTGAGCTAAATTCAGATGGGAAAGTGGACGAAGCAAAATCCATTCCATCAGATGAGAAGAAAGCAATTGTAGGTGTATTTAACGAATATATTGATGCATTTAACGACCAAGATATCGACCGATACGCAAAAACAATCTCCAAAAATCCAAAAGGCTTTAATTACGATGAAGAAATCGATTATACCAAACAAGCCTTCAAAGAATACAAAGTAACACGCACAGCAAAAAATATTACGATTAAAAAATACAAAAAAGATTATGCAGAAGTATTTGCCAATATCAAAACAGTAGTAAAGCAAGACAACAACTCATTTACACAACCACTAAACCAAGTCACAGTGATGACGAAAGAAAATGGAAAGTGGGGCATTTCAGCTGTATATGTAATGGGTACAAAAGAATAAGATTGTTTTTATGAGAGAATGCAGGGGAATGCCTTGCATTCTTTTTTTGTTGGAGGAAATAGAGACTTTACAATACTGGTAGTTCATTTCATATGAAAAGTAAGTTACTATAGTATTATGTTAAAGCTAGGAGTGTGAATATTTTTTATGACGACAGCAATAGTAACAGATAGTACAGCCTATTTGTCCGAAGCTGAAAAACAACAATATAACATTCACGTAGTACCGCTCAGTGTCACTTTTGATCAAGAAACGTATGCAGAAGGCGTCGATATTGACGTTACTACTTTTTATAATAAAGTTCGCGAAGCAAAGGAGCTTCCGAAAACGTCTCAGCCACCCATTGGCTCATTTGCTACTTTATTTGAACAGCTTGCAAAGGATTATGATGAAATAGTCACAATCCACTTATCAAGCGGTATCAGTGGTACATACCAAGGCGCTGTCCAAGCAGGGGAAATGGTCGAGGGAGTCAAAGTCTTTGGCTTCGACAGCCAAATTGCCTGTGCTGCTCAAGGTTTCTATGTGATAGAAGCCGGCAAAATGGCTAGTGAAGGTGCAACCGCAAAAGAAATCATCGCAAAGCTCGATGAAATAAAAAAATCAATGCGCGCGTATTTCATGGTAGATGATCTCTCTCATCTGCAACGCGGGGGACGACTATCTGCAGCCTCTGCATTAATCGGTGGCTTATTACAAATAAAACCCATCCTGCATTTCCAAGACAAAGTAATCGTCCCATTCGAAAAAATCCGCACACGCAAAAAAGCGCTAAAGCGAGTGGAAGACTTACTTGGCGAAGACGTAGCTACTCATCCAAACATCCAAGCAGTCGTGATTCACGGGAATTGTGAAGAAGATGGAAAAGAGTGGATTGCTACACTTCAAGAAAAATATCCATCTGTTGACTTTAAATTAAGTTATTTTGGACCTGTAATTGGTACACATTTAGGAGAAGGTTCGTTGGGGATGGCGTGGTATAAAAGATAATTTGGTTGGACCCCATCAAGCTTGCTTGATGGGCTTTTTATGATGATCTTAATAATCCGCGGCCATTTTCTCCATCCAGCACTATTCCTGTCTGCGAACAACTCTTCTTGCAATTCACCACCATATTTTGTAAACTAAACTCAATCCAACCCCAGAATTGGAGGAATCTATTGCACTTCAAACTAAGTAAATCACAACCAGCAAAAAACCCTTCCCCAACCAAACTATTCAACTATCAACTTCGAGATTTCTTAACTGGTCGTTTATGGCTTCGCGAACATTCCCCATTCAAAGCCGAAACAATTGATCGCCATATCCAACTGGGCTATATTCAAACGCTAT
This sequence comes from Rummeliibacillus sp. JY-2-4R, assembly GCF_053847205.1. NCBI lineage: Bacteria > Bacillati > Bacillota > Bacilli > Caryophanales > Caryophanaceae > Rummeliibacillus > Rummeliibacillus sp. JY-2-4R. Next base: position 681,001 of record NZ_CM132623.1, read on the forward strand.
CTGGAATTCAATCAATCCAATCTACTAAAAAACTATTCTCAAATACCAAATATATTTGCAATCGTTGTCGAAATCAGAATCAGGAATTTTTCGCAACTTTTCATTGTGCGAAATGCGAGCAAATCTGTGTTTACTGTCGCCATTGTATCAACATGGGTAGGGTGAGCAGCTGTTCTGATTTGATGAAATGGGTAGGTCCACAACGTAAATCAAACCTGTCAAGCAAAAAACTTTTCCAATGGAATGGCACTTTTACTCCGCAACAAATGCGAGCATCTGAAGAATTGATAGAGAGTGTACAAATGAATCGATCGCATCTTACCCATGCAGTTTGTGGAGCAGGGAAGACGGAGATCTTATTCCCAGCTATTGCAGAATGTCTCAAGCAAAATAAACGTGTTTGTGTAGCAACGCCAAGAACAGATGTTGTTCTCGAGCTGACTCCGCGTATTCAAAAGGTTTTTCCAACTACTTTTGTACAAGCACTACATGGTGGGGCAACTGTTGAAAATCGTTATTCGCCCCTCATTATTGCCACAACGCATCAGCTGTATCGATTTGAAGATGCATTTGATGTGGTCATTGTCGATGAGGCAGATGCATTTCCGTATACATTTGATGAAACGCTGCAAGAAGCAGTCCAGAAAGCAAAGAAACCAGATGCACCAATTTTATTCGTCACGGCAACGCCTTCTGAAGAATTAAACGACAAAGTGAAGAAGCTAAATGGAGGATACTCGTTTATCCCGAGAAGATATCATGGCCATCCACTCCCTGTTCCACGATATGATTCACTTTTTAATTACAAAAGACAAATAAAGAAAGGGAGGATTCCAGAAAAATTGAAAGAGTGGACAGACATGTGCCTCTCGAATAATGAGCCATTTTTAATCTTCTTTCCTACTATTGAGTTAATGGAAAGGGCAGTAAAGCTTTTTCAAAAGCTACATCCTGAAATTGAAGCCGTGCATGCAGAAGACCATGACCGCAAGGAAAAAGTAATTGAACTTAGAGAAAATAAGGTACCGGGATTATTGACGACAACGATTTTAGAACGAGGTATTACGATTCCAAGAGTACAAGTGGCTGTTGTTGGTGCGGAAAGTGGCATCTTCACTTCAAGTGCTCTCATACAAATCGGAGGGCGAGTAGGTCGGTCTGCTGATTGTCCTACGGGAGATTTAGTATTCTTTCACCATGGCATAACGCTTGAAATGGATGCAGCGCGTAAAGAAATCTTAAAGCTCAACAAGATGGAGGTGCTGACATGATGCGAACCACAAACCATTGTTATCTATGCAGCACACCCTTACAAAAAAAGCCCACATGGCACACGCTACTCACAAAAACAATTGAACCTGTTATGTGCGAAAAATGTTTTCAAAGATTTAAAGCGGTCACACCTGATCAGCAAAAATATAAAGATATTAAATCGCTATACCACTATAACGAAGCAATGAAAGACTTCCTACATCGCTATAAATTTTTCAAAGATGTGGTGCTTGCAGAAGTGTTTCGGGAACAAATCTATGATTATTTAAAAGATCAGCAAGCAACTATTGTTCCCATTCCACTGCACTCTGAAAAATTGAAGGAAAGAACATTTGCACATATTGATGAGTTGTTGAATGCGGCAAATATTCCATATAAACATTTACTTGAGAAAACTACTACCGCCACGCAATCAAGTAAATCAAAAATAGAGCGGGAGCAGTCTGAGCAACTTTTTCAACTAAAATCAAATACCCAAATTGAAGCAGTACACTATCTACTAGTCGACGATATTGTAACAACAGGCACCACTTTAAAACATGCAAAATCACTACTACTGAATGCTGGAGCACAAAAGGTTACAGCATTTACGCTAATCCAAGGTTGAGGTAGCTAAAAAATCTCAAATTATTAACCGATATACTATCTAAAGTACTATTATATTGCTATGATATAAGTCGAAAAGTAATATGGATTAGCAATTGATCGAGATAGATTTGGAGGTTTTTTATTTGGGTGAGTTACGAAATTGTCCGAAATGTGGGGGATTCTTTAATTACACGAGAGTTAGTGAAGTGTGTCCGAAATGTGCGCAAGCAGAAGAAAAACAATACGAAGAAGTTTATCGTTTTTTACGTAAAAGAGAAAATCGTGCAGCAACTGTTGAGAGAATAGTAGAGGTAACAGGTGTTGAAGAGGATTTATTATATAAATGGGTAAGAAAGAATAGACTACAGCCTGCTTTATTTCCGAATTTAGGTTATCCATGCGATAATTGTGGTCGTTTAACAACGAGCGGCAAACTTTGTGAGAATTGCAGAAAAGAATTGAAGACGGATTTAAATAAGTTCGAAGCAACTCGTGAATTCAGAGAGACTGTTGCGAAAAATGAGCGCACTACTTATTTATCGAATAGTCGAAATAAATAAAAGACCTATGACTCCGTACGTGGATATTTCGTATGGAGTTTTATTTTTGAAAGGAAAATAGCCCTATACTTGTGTAACGACACTAGTAAGTCTTTCGCTTTTCTTCGTTTTTACTTAACATCACGTTAAAATATCCGAAACAATAGGTATACAATAGAACGATGAGAGGTGGTCATGAACGTGAAAATTAATAACTATGGTGTCAATAAGATTAACCCATATCAAAATCAAGCGATGAAAACTGACCAAATTAAGAAAAGCACAAAGAAAGCTATCGACCAAGTTGAAATTTCATCTGCTGCGAAGGATCTTCAAGGAATGAAAAGCTATGCAGACGAAAGAGCTGAACGTGTTCAAAAACTAAAGGAACAAGTTGATTCAGGTAATTATCAAGTTGATCCACAAAAACTAGTAAAAGATATATTGAAATATTACCGCGGTTAAAAAGGAGTATGAGAAATGTCCATTAATCCACTACTATCCATTATGGAGAAACTCGAAAAAATGCATAAGAGCCTACTCAATCTAGCATATCAAAAAACAGAGCTGATAAAAGTTGGGGACATGGATGGACTTGATCAAATGCTCAAGGACGAGCAAACACATATAGCGGCCATTTCACAACTTGAGCAACAACGCCAAAAAACGGTAACGGATTACCTGGGAGCAAAAGGGATTGCTCCATCTGGCCAAGCTACTGTTGCCGATGTTTTGAGGGTAGCTGATGAACCGAAAGAAAAAGCAAAATTAGACGCAATCAGTAAGAGATTAATGCTTAACATCGATGAATTAAAACAGCAAAACGATTTAAACCAAAAATTAATTTTCCAATCCTTACAATTCGTCAATATGTCACTAGAATTGCTTCGCCCACAGCCTAATCAGATTAACTATTCAAAATCGGCAGTGCGTGGTCAAGGCATGCCAAAAACACATTTTGACTCACAAATTTAAAGCACCTTTGAAGAAAGGTGCTTTATTTGTTAATTAAATCTTCAAAAACAAACATTTCATCCGATTAAATACATAGATATTATCGAAAATATGAAATAAACTGCACATAGCGATTTTACATAGGAGGGAATACAATGAGCTCCACTTTCATGGGCCTAGAAACAAGTAAACGAGGCCTATCCGCACAACAATCGGCACTATACACAGTTGGGCACAATATTTCAAACGCCAATACAGAAGGCTATTCGCGCCAACGAGTAAATTTACAACCAACTCAAGGCTTTCCTGGAATGGGTACAAATGCGCCTAAAATGCCTGGTTTCCTTGGTACAGGCGTTGAAGCAGGCTCTGTTGAACGAGTTCGAGATAAATTTATTGATAACCAATTCCGCCAAGAAACAAATAAATTAGGCTATTGGCAATCAAAATCTGAAGTCATCACACAAGTAGAAGATATCTTAAATGAACCTTCTGATTACGGTCTTGCCCAAACATTAAATGAATTCTGGAATTCACTACAAGATTTAAACGTCAATCCAGAAGATGGCGGTGCCCGTGCAGTCGTTGCACAACGCGGGGTAGCAGTAGCCGATTCTTTCAACTATATGGCCAATTCTATTTCTCAAGTTCAAGAGAATACAGGAAATGAAATCGGCATCTCATTGAAAGACATCAACTCCGTTGTAGAGCAAATTGCGAATCTAAATAAACAAATCAAAGATATCGAACCAAACGGCTATCTACCTAATGATTTATATGATGCACGTGATACATTACTCGACCAACTTTCTACATACTTGCCGCTTGATTTGAAATACACAAATTCAGGTGGTAATGCTGTTGCACAAGCAGAAGGTGCAGTTACTGTTTCAATCAAATTAGCGGATGGCAGTAAGTTGAAACTTGTAGATGGCCAAAACTTTGCACAGCTTCGAACAGCAGGAGCAACAGATGGAGTAACACCAACAAGTACAGTTACAGGTCTATATTTAGTGAAATCAGAAAAAGCCCAAGATGGTACAGAAGTATTTTTAAACAAAGATTGGACAACAGAAGGTACGCAAGAAATTCAAAATGCAACGAATTTCACCGATGTTGGGAAATTAAAATCATTAATTAATTCTTACGGCTATTCTGCAGATGGAACGGCAACTGGTGCCTTAAAAGGTGTATTACCAGATATGCTTGCAAATTTAAACAAAATGGCGAAAGCCTTTGCCACAGAGTTCAATAGACTGCATACAAGTGGAACTGATTTAAAAGGAAATCTTGGACTAGAGTTCTTTGTAAAAGATAATGCGACCGATACAGATATCACTGCAGCTAATATTAGCGTTGCGCAAACAATTATCGATGAACCAAGTACAATCGCAGCATCCGATTCGACTACAGTTGGCACACCAGAACCAGGGAACGGCAACCTTGCATTACAATTAGCGAATATGAAATTTACAGGTCTGCCAGGTTTAGGTGGCGTAAGTACACAAACTTATTTTGAAGGTTTAATCGGCCAACTAGGTGTCGATGGTCAACAAGCATCTCGTCTACAATATAACTCAGAAACATTACTGCAGTCCGTAACAGAACGCCGAGCATCCGTAAGCTCTGTGTCTCTAGATGAAGAAATGACCAATATGATTTCATACCAAAAAGCATACAACGCATCGGCTCGTATGATTACAGCAATCGACGAAACACTAGATAAAATCATCAACGGCATGGGCCGTGTAGGACTTTAATAGGAGGTACAAACAATGCGCGTAACCCAATCTATGCTATCCAATAATATGCTGCGTAACTTATCCAACAGCTACAACAAAATGGGTCAACTACAAAGCCAAGTAGAATCCGGCAAAAAAGTAAACCGCCCATCCGATGACCCTGTAGTAGTCATGAAAGGAATTGGCTATCGAACAGCATTAGATAAAGTTACCCAATACCAACGCAATATTGGGGAAGTCAATAACTGGTTAGATACATCCGATAACACATTGGATAAAGTGAATTCAGCATTACAACGTACCAATGAATTACTTATAGAAGCTTCAAATGATACAACAACAGCCGATGACCGTGAAAAAATTAAAGCCGAAGTAAACCAACTAAGACAACATGTCCAAGACTTAGCCAACACAAAAATCGGTGAAAAATATATTTTCAGCGGAACGAAAACATCAACTGCACCATTTGATAAAGCTACAGGAAAATACCTGAATCCAACAACTGATACAGCACTAGAAAAACCTGTTGAAATCGAAGTATATGATGGTATTACATTGCAGGCAAACACCACACCAATTCAAACATTCCAAAGTATTGATCAAATGTTTGCGGACTTAGATAGTGCTACAACATCCGGAGAGTTTTCAAACATGCTATCAGATTTAAATGATAATATGAATAAATTATTGACAACACGTTCAGATATCGGTGCTCGCCAAAACCGTGTAGAACTAATGGATGACCGTCTTTCATCACAAGAAATCATTGCAACAAAGCAAATGTCTGACAATGAAGATGTTGACTACGACCAAGCAATCACCAATATGATTACACAAGAATCCATCCACCGAGCAGCACTTTCAGTAGGTTCTAAAATCATTCAACCATCATTAGCAGACTTTTTAAGATAATGTAAAAAGCGTTTGGATTATAAAGTCCAAGCGCTTTCTTTAAAAGAGGTGAATCATATGGACATGCCAAAACTTCAACTAGAGTCAACACCTGCAAGACTAGGATTAAACATTCAAAGACCTGTTCAAGAAATCGAACAGCCACCAGCGCAATTAGACATTCAGCAACCGGCGGCAATTTTAGCCATGTCTACAAGAAAGCCTCAGCTTAACATTGACACAACGGAAGCACGAGCTGATGTAGATTTAATGAGTAGCATCAGAAGAACAGCAGAAGTTGCAAGCTACAGTAAACAACAAGCATTAAATGGCATCGGAAGAAGAGCTGAACAAGGTGATGAACTAATGCGAATTGAAAACGGCGGCACTCCCGTCGCATCTCAAGCTACGGAGTGGGGGTATCAACCTTACTCGGAAATAGGAATCAAATTCATCCCATCATATGGCAGTGTCAAACTATCATTTGAACCAGGCAAAGTGGACATCCAAGCACAACCACAAAAAGTTATAAATAACACTAAAATCAATAAGCCAATCCATCAATATACACCAGGAAAAGTAACAGCGGAAATGTTACAGTATCCTTCTCTTAAAATTGATTGGCTAGTTTAAGGGGCAAATATCTTATGAAAATCAAAACTGCTTATCTTGGAGAAGTAGAAATTGAACAATCTCAAATTCTACAATTTGAACATGGGATTCCAGGGTTTGAAAACGAAAAGCAATTTGGCTTGTTACCGATTGAAAATAATGATGCATTCCATGTGTTGCAATCAATCCAAACAGAACAACTGGCATTTATTGTTACGAATCCTTATGAAATAACAATAAATTATAATTTTGAAATAGACGAAGCAATTGTACATGCTTTGCAAATTGAAAAAACTACAGAAGTTGCAGTTCTTACTATCGTATCTTTAAAAGAAACAATCGAACAATCTACTATCAATTTAAAAGCACCAATCGTTTGGAACACAACTAATAACAAAGCAAAACAGGTTATCTTAAACAACGATGAATATGAAATCCGTCACCTTATTTCAACAGAAAGTGTGAAGGAGTGATGAGATGTTAGTATTATCACGTAAAGTAGGAGAAACCATCTGGATTGGCGAAAACGTAGAAATAATCATCACAGAAATCAAAGGCGACCAAATCAAGCTTGGCATCAAAGCTCCGAGAAATATTGACGTTATTCGAGGGGAATTAAGAATAGAAATTTCAGAATCAAACGCAGAAGCATTACTTAAGAATTTTGACATTTTTAAACCTGAAATATAAAAAAATCTCTCTAAACTATTAAACAATCTACTAATTCTCCGATATTAAGATTGTAACAGGGAAAACGGGGTCCGGCCGGCGGCTCGATTCCCTTGGTACATACCAAGGTTCACAAGGACGTGAACTATATAATCCAAGGAGGAACTAAATATGATTATCAATCACAATATTGCGGCTCTTAACACACATCGTCAATTGAACAATGCTTCTGAAGCACAATCTAAATCAATGGAGAAATTATCTTCAGGTCTTCGAATTAACCGTGCTGGAGATGATGCTGCAGGTCTAGCAATATCAGAGAAAATGCGTGGACAAATTCGTGGTTTAGACATGGCTTCTAAAAACTCACAAGATGGTATCTCTCTAATTCAAACAGCTGAAGGTGCTTTAAACGAAGTACATTCAATTCTTCAAAGACAACGTGAACTTGCAGTACAATCAGCTTCTGACACAAACGTTGCTGCAGATAGAACTGCTTTAAAGGATGAATTTACTCAGTTAACATCAGAAGTTTCTAGAATATCAGGTCAAACTGAGTTCAATACAATGAAATTGTTGGATAAATCAGCTGGTACTGCTGGAGTACTTAAAATTCAAGTAGGTGCAAATGCAACTCAATCTATGGATCTTGATTTAAGTACTGCTGGGGTAGATTTAACTGCAGTTAATACTGCTCTAGCAGCAGCAGATATTTCAACTCAAACTGGTGCTGATACTGCTTTAACAACATTGGATACACAAATTGCTTCAGTTTCATCAGGGAGAAGTTATCTTGGTGCTACTCAAAACCGTTTAGAGCACACAATCAATAACTTAAACACATCTTCTGAAAACCTAACAGCTGCTGAATCTCGCGTACGTGACGTAGACATGGCGAAAGAAATGATGAATCAAACTAAGAACTCTATCCTTGCTCAAGCAGCTCAAGCTATGCTGGCTCAAGCTAACCAACAGCCACAAGGTGTTCTTCAATTATTACGTTAATTTTAGATTACAAGAAGGGGACTCTAATTTTACTAGGGTCTTCTTTCTATTTTGTGAGGTATCAGTTTGATGGTATTTTCAAAAGGTGATAGGGTTAAAATAATACATATAAATTATCATCATGCACGTGTTAACCAACAGATGCCTATAATTGAAGGTGACGGTGACGCTTATAACACAAAACAAGATGATGGAAATTTAGTTTTATTATATGATGAAATAGAAATATTGTTTTTTAACTAATTAGATTAACCCATTTACAATAAATCAACTCAACTATATATCATAACATTGTCATATTTGTACACAGGGCTTTTATCTACGGAGGAAAGTCCCTTTTCAATTTTGATGGATGGGAAAATTGAAGGTATTGAGTAAGATCCGTGATGTTCGGCAAATAGGAAAATTAGAAACTTCAACAGAAGTCATCAGGTACTTGGTACAAGAATGATATGCTTTACAATCCTTAACTTGAGATATATTAACACTACTTCATAAAATAGCAAAATATACATATATTTATTTTTCTAATTAACGACTGAAAATCTCCACAATCTTTCCGATACAAAAGATAAAGTAAAGTCAAACGCTAATTATAATTGGAGGAAACCATACATGCGAATTTCTTCACAAATACCGCCGATTGAAGCGTCGAATAATGGAGCAACAACGCAGAAAAACGCTCCTGTAAAGACAGAAACAAATACAAAAATCATGCAAAAAGAAGAACAGAATCAATTTTCAAAAGCAATATTTCAAAAGACCGTAGACAAGCTAAACGAGTTTATGGAAGTGCATAATAATAATTTGAAATTTATTTATCACGAAGGATTAAAAGAATACTATGTAGAAGTGGTTAACTCCAAAACGGAAGAGGTTGTTCGAGAAATACCTTCAAAAGAGTTATTAGATGCTTATTATGAAATGCAAAAAATTATTGGTAATATCGTAGATGAAAAGATTTAAGGAGGAGTTTTAATGGCAAGCGTTTCTTCCAATTATTCATATATGCAAACAGCAAATAATCGGATCACAGGTTTAGCATCAGGTATTGATACAGAATCAATGGTTGAAAAGTTAATGAAGGCAGAAAGTGCCCCAATGGAGAAATTGCAACAACAAAAACAACAATATGAATGGCAACGTGATGCTTATCGTGATGTGAACACGAAATTATCGACGTTTAGTACAACTTTGTTTGATCAATATGCGTTGCAGGGTAATTTCTCATCAAAGACTGTCAGTGTTTCAGATATCAATAAGGTATCAGTGACTGCATCATCAAATGCATCAGGGACACTTAATATACAGAGTGTTAGCCAATTAGCAACTGTAGCATCTATTACTTCTACTCTTACTGGATATACTTCTAACTTATCTACATTAAAAGATTTGGGAATAACAAATGATGGTAGTGTCACATTAAACGTTATACAAAGTGATGGTTCAATAAAAGAAACAACAATTGACTATAAAGCAAATGATACGCTTGATACATTTATGAAAAATCTTAATAATTCCGGAGCGGGTATTACAGCACTAGAAGCTAATGGCAATATGTCTTTAACTGCAAATGCTACTGGCTCAATTGCAGGAGGTGCTATTGCTGTAAAATCTGATACGAATAGTACAAGCGGAGTTTTTCAGAAAATGGGTTTTTTGACAGATTCCTCAGGTGAAATTGCTAATGGACAGAATGCCAAATATACAGTCAATGGTTTAGACATGGAAAGTACTTCAAACACATTTACCATTTCTGGCTATAGCGTGACATTGAAAAATCAACTTGATGCAACTGCTTCTCCAATTACCATCTCATCTTCTACAAACGTAGATGCCATGGTAGATAAAATCAAAGATTTTATCAAAACATACAACGACTTAATCACATCTCTAAACGATAAAGTAAACGAAGCAAAATACAAAGATTATCCACCGTTAACTGATGCGCAAAAATCGCAAATGTCTGAAGATCAGATTACGAAATGGGAAGAAAAAGCGAAATCTGGTTCGCTTCGCAGTGATTCAATTGTTCGAAATGCACTATCTAATCTTCGTGGTACACTGTATAAAACTGTTGATGGCGTAGATGGAAAATATAATGCGCTCTACACAATTGGCGTGACAACAACTAGTTCCTATACAGATGGTGGTAAACTACAAATCGATGAGACAAAACTTCGCGAGGCTTTAAACAGCGATCCGGATAGTGTGATGAAACTCTTTACTCAATCAAAAACAGGCGTTGTCGCTCAAATGCGAACAATTGCGCAAGATACGGTTAAAACAATTGAAGCAAGAGCAGGTAAAGCATCTTCTGTTGATAATACGTATACACTAGGTAAACAATTAGTAGATATAAATGGTAAAATTAGTGATTGGAAAGATCGTTTGAAGGATATTGAAAATCGTTATTTTAAACAGTTTTCCGCTATGGAAGATGCTATTCAAAAAGCCAATTCACAAGCTTCTTACTTCTCACAAGGCTAGATTATATTTAAAGGAGTTGTTCCATTTTGCAAGCACAACAAGCCTATAATGCTTACAAACAAAACAGTGTGACGACCGCGTCTCCTGGAGAATTGACATTAATGCTTTACAATGGTTGCCTTAAATTTTTACATCAAAGTAAAAAAGCCATTGAAGCCAAAAATATCGAGATGAAAAATACTAATCTCTTAAAAGCTCAAAATATCATTAAAGAATTGATGTCTACTTTAAATATGGACGTTACTGTATCAAAAGACATGATGGCTTTGTATGACTATATGAACCGTCGCCTTATTGAAGCAAATATCAAAAATGATATAACTATTATTGATGAGGTAGAAGAACTCGTAACAGAATTCCGTGATACTTGGAAAGAAGTCATCAAAATCAATCGTCAAAAACAATTTGCAGGGAATCAGCTGTAATGGAGTTACTCCAAGAATTACTGCAAGTTTCGGCACAACTTTATAAGCTTTTGACAAAATTACCATCAGAAAAAGATCGCGATGAGTATATCAAGAAAGTTGATGACTATTTGGACAACCGTGGTGCGATTATTGAACAGTTGCAACAACTTGAAGTGAACCCTTTACCTTTTGAGAAACAATTGTGCGAATTGGATTCTGGTATTCGTAAACAATTAGAATCCTTAAAGTCTGAGATTGCCCAAGATATGAAAAACTTACAAAAGTCGAAAAAGACTGAGCGTCGCTATGTAGATCCATATGCCAGTGTTCGCGTAATGGACGGGACTTATTTTGATGGACGAAAATAAATTTTTTCTACTATTAATTTGCTGATGAAAGTATCATGTTTTCATCAGTTTTTTTCTTAAGTCTTTTTCGATATTTTATTTCCTCCAATTAACAAAGTCTATATAATAAGTACTATCAAAAAAGAAGGTGACGTGTTCTATGATATATAATCGTAAAGAGTCTTTTCGTCTTGAATTAGAGCGAGCAGTAGATGTTCAATATAAATTGATAGTAGAAGAAGCTGATAGCGGTCAGCTTTCGAATTTAAAAGATTGCCAAATGATTGAGATTAGTCCAAGCGGTGCAAAAATTGTTATGACAGAAAATTTACAGACAGCCCATTTAATCCAAATTGAATTGAACTTTGTATTATATGCGAAGCCCTTTTCCATACAAGGTGAAATAAAATGGAAGCGTATCAAAAACGCTGAGGAGTATCTCTACGGAGTCGAATTGGATACAGATGAAATGACAAAAGCATTGATTATATCCGAATTAAAACTACGTCGCCATCAAGAAGTGTTTGAAAAAAGTAAATAGGATTATTTACAGATTCTCGTATAAGATAGAAGATTCTTATGCGAGGATTTTTTGTGTTTGTTAAGTTTCTTTTAAGTAAGATAAATTGCAAATCACCTAATACTCTTAAAATTTTTTAGCTAAAACCGATATTAAAATTATAAGTTTATATTCAATAATCAAAAAAGAAAAAGATTGTTAAAATAATAGTTCTTGAAAAGGGAGGATTCTAGTGCGTATAAAATCATTCGTTTCAATGGGATTAGCCGCTATGTTAATTGCGCCGACACTTATAACAGCAGCGAACCCAGAGCTGGCGCATGCCAAAACAGCTTCAAAGACTTCATCTAAAAAAGTTAGTGCAAAAGCAAAGTCAGTCATTGCAAAAATAAAAGCAATTAACCCTAAAAAGACCAACTATATTGCAAATACCAAATCAGCTGAAAGTGCTTATAAAAAGCTATCCAGTAAAGATAAAAAGATGGTTTCTAACTATGCCATCCTCAAAAAGCATTGGAGTAAAATTCAGCCATCTTTAAAGAAGATTAATAACCTTACCAAAAAAGTTGCTACCTTAAACACGAAAAACTATGCAACGAAAATTGCATCATTAAAAAAACAATACGACAGTCTAAACAGAATTACGAAAGCAGCAGTTCCAAAAACAACTGTTACAAAGTTAAACTATTATGATAATCGAAAGGCAAATTTAGTGATTGCACAGATTAAAGCAATCAATTCGAAAAAATCCGATTACATAGCAAAAACAAAATCAGCAATGAGTGCCTATAACAAACTATCTAAAACGGATAAAAAGAAAGTTACGAACTATTCGACGCTCAAAAAACATTGGACAAACATACAACCATACCTAAAAAAAGTAGATTCATTTAACAAGAGTGTCTCTACATTAAGCAAGACCAATTTTGCAACGAAATCTGTAGCTCTAGAAAAACAATATGATAGCTTAAACACGATAACAAAAGCAGCTGTCCCAAGCACAACTCTAAAAAAGCTTAGTTACTATACAGATGTCGTAGGCACACAAAAATTAATGTTGATGTCTGTAGCTCCAAGTACTACTGTAGGTACTCCAGATGGAACAAACATTTTAAATACCATTAATGCTTACAAAAAATTATCTGGTGCGCAACAAGTATTATTGAGGGATTTGGTTGACAAAACTACGACTGATTCGAATGGAGAAACAAGTTTACAAAAACTTGATCGATATTTAGCTTTAGAAGATGTAGTAAAAGATGCAGCTGACATTCAAAAGAAGTATGTAGCGGTAAAGCCTTCTAGTAAAACCTATGCTCAGGATTTAGTCGCTGTGTTGAATGATTATAATGCAGTAAAGGGTAAATCAATCGATTATACAAATAAAGATAATAATGTTACTACATTTAAAGTAAGTGAATTTGTACCTCAAGCTAGTAAAATTAGTGACATTGGGACAGCTTATGCTACACAAATTTCAGCAAAAGATAGCTTTACTAACGCTGTAGATGGATTAACAAGCGCTTCAACGAATAATGATGTTCAAACTGTTGTAACAAAGTATAAAAGTATTCAAGCGAAGAGCCCTGCTGATAATTCCGTATCTGGCAATTACCCATCATTAGCACCAATTGATTTGGTAGGTAAGACCACGCTTACAACTTATAACAAATTTGCACCAATACCTGATATGGTTAAGAACTTTGGTAACTTGCCAACATTCCCAACTACACCTGGGTCTTTAAATTCAACTGCTGTTTCGAATGCAGCGAATTTACTAACTCAATATAATAAATTAGGTGCAGATCAAAAATCGATTGTGCAAAATACTCTTGCAACAGCTTCTAATAATGCGAAAGACTATCTGCCAGAAGCTAAAAATATTTCTAGTGCACAAGCAATCGATAAAAGCTATGACACAGCTTTAAAAAATAAAGCGAAACCTAGCTATTTTGTAGATTTATTGAAAGCTCATGACGCTTATATAAATGCAATTCCTGAAGTACAACGTTTTGTGGTAAATGCTACTGCGATTAATAAAATTCCGAGTGATTCAGGTTATAGCGCAGCAAAAACAGCTGTCGACAATTTCACAAATGCTGTTAATTCAATTCCAAGTGCAACAGATAGTACAACTGCTAATGATGCGATAACCAAAATAAACGGAGTAATGAATCAATACAAAACCATTTCATCCAAGCCTTCTTGGTTAGCGCTTGTTGATAGAACAACATTAACAACCTATAACAACTATGCTCAAGTTCCAGATGTTTTAAGTTTAGGTGCTAAATTGCCATCTTCAGTGCCGTATCAAGCAAAAGACATCACCAATATCCTATCTGCTATTAGTGGATATAAAAAACTCGCTACACCACAAAAACAAATTGTGGATATTAAATATCCATCACTCAGTGATTTTGTAGCGGATAGTGCCAATATTAATGCAGCGCAAAAAATAGATAGTTCTTATTTAAAATTGAAAAAGTCAAGCAACACATATCCAAAAGATGCAAAAAACGTGTACGATACGTTTAATGACGCCTCAGCTGGTGTTCAAAAATATGTAGTAAATAGTTCTAAAATTAATAGCCTTTTGTCAGCTTTTACGCCTTCTCAAAATATAGCTAATACTTTTGAAAATAAAGTCAATGCTTTGAGTAAAAAAAGTAACCCTAGCGATGTAGAGGGAGTAGTTGATTTTTATACTACAAATATTAGTACAAGTCCTAAAGTTAGCAGCTTGGTGGATAAAGCAGTGCTGAAAAAATACAATGATTATGCTCCAGTCTCAAATGTTGTGAGACTACTTAGCCTGATTAAAGAGTCTTATGTGAATTCACCAGCAGTTACGCCAACTGATGTGAAGTATATTCAACAAGCAACAATTGCTTATAACGCACTAAAGCCTGATCCAAAAATGATTATAGATGATGCAGACCGTTCAAAATTCCCATTCTTATATGATGGGAAATATATTAAAGAAGCTGTAGCTATTGATCAGGCTTATGAAAAAGTGAAACCAACAGATGATAAATATGAATTAGAAATACTTGATGTCTATTACAAAATGTATGATCGTGCACCCGCGATTGTACAAAAATATGTGGCGAATAAAGCAGAACTTGATAAAATCGGCACACGCTATCAACCACAATTAACAATTGCAAGAGATTTTGAAACAAAAGTAAGGCAAATGTCGCATATTAGTGAATCTGGTTTTACACCAACAATCATTACTGTTCGTAGTCTTGAAAAATATTATGATGATAATGTGAAATATAATAAAATTAATGCTAAATATAATGTTCCGTTATCGACGTTGATCGACCCGAATATAATGGAAGAGTACCGTAAATATTCATTGATTTTACAAATACAAGATATTGCTAAAACAATCTATGTACTATATGGGAAATTATTTAATGATGAAAATGTGGAATTTGACAAAGTAAAAGATAATTTTTATTGTAATAATGCTCCGACTAAGGATCCAAGTCGTTGTCATCCTAAAAATGGTGAGCCTAGTGACTATTATGAAATTTCCAAAAAAGGATTTACGGATTCTGGAAGAAAAGACGGAAATCCTATTAAAATCACAAATCCAAATGATATTAAACTGATTTATAAAGCAATCGATTATTTCCAACAATTAGATACGCCGCAAACTTCCATTTTGAAGAAAGCACCATCGTCACTAACAGACACATATTATAAAGATCGATATGGTGGTAACAATAATCCTAATACGGAAGAAGGGGATGTTCACCTATCTATCCCAATGAGTGATGGAGAAATTAAAAACTTCCTAAAGGCACAAGAAATTGATAAAGAATATGAAGCTCTAAAACCATCAAGCAAAACATATATTCAAGATGCTATTGTGCTGTATTATAAGTTTTATAAAGCTGGAAGACCGGTTCAACTATATGTTATTCATGAAAAAGATTTAAAAGCTTTTAAAGATGGCTACGGTCAAGCACCAAACAACAAAATAGACAAGTTAATCAATGGTGTTGATACTTTTGTAAAAGCTGTGAATTTATTGTCAAATGATAGTTCTCTTAGTGACGTTGTAGACGGTGTTGTTGATCAATATAATAAATTAAACGAAGCCCAATTAGCTGTTATTGATCAAGGTGTTTTATCAAAATACAATGCGTATGCACCGATAGCGGATATTGAGGCCTTAACAAAAACTTTACCGGCAAGTGGAGCATATAGTGATCCCAATATTGATAACATGCTCAAGGCGATTGCAATTTACAAAAAGCTAGCAAAAGATCCAAAAGCAATCGTTGCAAACCTAATAAAAAGCGATTCAAATTATTACTATTTAGCAGATGAAACAGAAATAAAAGCGGCTCAAAAAGTGGATAAATCTTTCAAAGCCTTAGATAAAAGTGATGATAAATATTTAACAAATCTTAAAAGTGTCATTAAAAGTTATGATGCCTTATCTTCAACTGCTAAGACATATGTTACTTCTAATATTGAAGTAGCTAGACAAAGTGCCATTTATGCAAATCCTAATACTGCAGCTTCCGATTTTGAAAAAGCCGTAAATGATTTGCTTGATAAGTATCCAATGACCTATACGAATGTAAAAGATGTAGTAGATAAATATAATCTTTTGAGTTCTAAAGCGAAATCGCTTGTAGATAGTAACGTATTAAAAACTTACAACAAATATGTACCAATTGTAACGGTAGTAGCAAATCTAGGTGGGATAACTCTTCCGGATTATAATAATCTTGATGACGATCCAACTACATCTAAACCACCTGTTATTGGATATTATCAAAATAACGGCGAAGGAGATGTAGGCACGGTTATTCTTGATGCTATCCAGCTATACAACAAACTTGGTTCAATTCAAAAAGATATTGTTTTAAATACAGTTTCGACTAGTCTTCCAGTGACTTCAGATAAACCATTGACTGCTCAACAATTTGCATTATTAAAAGAAACCAACAACATCAAAGCTGCACAAGCATTAGATAAAAAGATTGCAGCTATTAAGCCTAAAACTTCAAGCTATATAAATGGAATTATTGATGCTAAAAAAACATTAGAGGTAATGCCAAAAGAGCAAAGGGTATACCTACTCAATGCTGCAACACTTGATGGTTATGAAACAAAATCTCAAACAAAAAAAGCTATTGATGATTTATCTACATTTGAAAAGGGTGTCCAACAAGTTGATCAATGGACTTCTGAAATCCAAAAAGATGCAAGTGGAAATATCATTGGTACATGTAAGGATACGACTACGAATCCTGAAACGGATGCCGCTTGTAACACTTTAATTACTAATAAAATGGTGGAATTAAAAAATCTATTCGATTTATTAAATACACCAAGAATTGTTGATGGGGCAGAAATTACATTAGCTCCATTAATTGACCGAACAATATTGACACGCTATCAATATTTCCGTGCAATATATGATGTCATCGATCAATTATAAATAGAATCAATCTGATAAATATTAATATTTACTTCCCTCACTTCAATATAGAGAGGGAAGTTTTTGGTTGAATAAAGATTCAATTGGCGAATAACTCCATAATGATTACCTTGAATAAAATTTTATGGTATTTCCATAAAAGAATTGATATTAGAATTGGGCATTTGAAAAATTTTTTATACGATATGATTTCGATAGAGAAATTAACCAGTTTACTTGCATATTTAGAAGATTTACTTGCGTTTTTACAAATTGTATTTGCATATTCAACATTTTAAGTCCTAACAGCTATCTTTGTTTCCACGCAATAAGGTGAAACATCATCATATTTTAAACATCTTAACTACATTTCCAAAATTTACAATAACTTAACAAATACCAATAGTAGACTAAGAAATCTTAACATACATTTAAAAGAAGGTCTCTGCCTAACTACTTTTTCATAGAAAGGATGTTTGTTAAACGGATTTTTAATAACAATCATGAATAGTTCGTATGAATATCAAAAATTTGATATTAAAATCTTGTAATTGTAATAATTTGCGTATTTTTTTGAGAATAATAGACAAAATTCGCGCAATTACTAGTTCAAAAAAACGTAAAAAATTAAATTGTTTTTAGGTTTTAAGAAGGACTTTTTGGGGAAAATGTAGAATATGTAAGTAAGGTTTAATAAAGGAGGAGTTTACATGCTAACATTTAACATTCGTGGTGAAAACATTGAGGTAACTCCAGCGATTCGCGAGTATGTTGAAACGAAAATTCAAAAATTAGAACGTTATTTCAATAATGAATTAACAGCAACTGCTAACGTGAATTTAAAGGTTTACAATGATAAGAATACGAAAGTGGAAGTAACGATTCCTATGAAAAACTTAACATTACGTGCAGAAGAACGTCATGCTGATATGTATGCTGCAATTGACTTAATCTTAGCGAAATTAGAACGTCAAATTCGCAAACATAAAACAAAAGTGAACCGTAAATTCCGTGATCGTGAAGGTGTTGGTCTTTATTTCGCAAATGTTCAGTCTGAAAACTCACCTACAGCAGTAGCGGATGATGAAGATGATTTATCTGTAGTTCGTACAAAACAATTCTCTTTAAAACCAATGGACCAAGAAGAAGCGATTCTTCAAATGAACCTTCTTGGACATGATTTCTACATTTTCACAGATGCAGATTCCGATGCTACCAATATCGTTTATAAACGAAGAGACGGTAAGTACGGATTAATTGAAACAAACTAAGTTCATGTGTAACTTTAACCAGTTACTTATATTAAAACCCAGTTGATTAGTCTCAACTGGGTTTTTTAATGGTCAGAAACAAATTCACTTCAAGTTACCGAATTATAAAAGACCTAAATGTTTACGTAATGTAACTGAAACATGCGCTAATTCTTTTGGATCCATGATGTAATACCAAACGTCGTTGACGATTTTATTTTCTCCTTTTATAAATTCAATTTGTTTAATATCGCTAAATGATTGTCGATAATTTTGTTGTAGGTCGATTAATTGATCAAATGTTAGATTTGTTGTGATGTTGCTGCCTAGAATTTTGAAAATGTCTTGATATTTCATCATCGTTGATAAGGCTGTTCCTTTATCAATGATGGATTGAATGACAAGCTTTTGGCGATTTTGTCTTCCAAAGTCACCAAGCGGGTCTTCTTTTCTCATACGTACATAATCAAGTGCTGCAACTCCGTCTAATGTAATTGGACCCTTTCTAAAATAGTGGTTGTCTTGCTTGAACGCTGTTTCATTATGGACTTCAACACCACCCATGGTATCGATAATTTGTTCAAAACCTTCCATATTAATCTTTGCTACGTAGTCGATTGGGATGTTCAAAAGTTTCTCTACTGAGTTCATGGACATTTCAACCCCACCGAAAGCGTAAGCGTGGTTGATTTTGTCGCTTTTGTTTTTTCCTACGATGTTTGCATACGTATCGCGGGGAATACTGACCATTAATGTATTTTTTGTTTTGGGGTTTACGGTTAGAACAATCATCGTATCTGAACGTCCAATATCTTGACCCCGTCCATCAACGCCAAGGAGTAAGATGGAAAATGGCTGTTCTTCTTCGAAAGTAATTGGTTCATTACGTAGATTAGTTGATGTACGATTTAATGGTGTATACATTTCTTCAAATGTGGAAGCGGCATTATGATAGACTTTAAATGCGAATACACCTATAATAATGGCCAAAAATATAAATATGCCGATACACCATTTCAATACCCTACGTATTTTCAAATATGTAGCCTCCTTGAATTGTTTTTAAAAGAATTGCAATCTATTTTTTGATTGATACAAAAAGAAAGCGTTTCGTCTATTTTATGTTTTTCATAGCTTGATTATTTGTTCGTAATTATTAGAAAAATTATAGGTTCATAGTAAGAGGACATTTGCTTTAAATAGATATACAGTGTTAAAATGGAGCTTGAGACTATATAGGATGTGAAAATTAATGCCTAGTTTATTAAATAAAATTTTTGATCCAAATAAAAAAGAACTTAAACATTTAGAAAAAGTCGCAAGTGCTGTTGAAGCTCTTGCTAAAGATATGGAAAAACTTTCAGATGAGCAATTAAAAGCAAAAACTGATGAGTTTTATCAACGTTATTCAAATGGAGAAAGCTTAGACAGCATTCGTCCAGAAGCTTTTGCAGTTGTTCGTGAAGCATCTAAACGTGTATTAGGTATGTTCCCTTATCCCGTGCAAATCATGGGTGGTGCCACACTACATGAAGGAAATATTGCTGAGATGAAAACAGGGGAAGGTAAAACATTAACATCTACTCTTCCTGTATACTTAAACGCGCTTACTCATAAGGGTGTCCACGTAGTAACTGTCAACGAATACTTATCTAGTCGTGATGCTGAAACAATGCGTCCATTATATGAATTTTTAGGTTTAACAGTAGGTTTGAACTTAAATAGCATGTCTAAAGATGAAAAACGTGAAGCTTATGCGTGTGATATTACTTACAGTACAAACAATGAATTAGGTTTCGACTACTTACGTGATAATATGGTTCTTTATAAAGAAGAACGTGTTCAACGTCCCCTTTACTATGCGGTAATCGATGAAGTTGACTCTATTTTGATCGATGAAGCGCGTACTCCATTGATTATTTCAGGACAAGCCAATAAATCAGCTGCTCTTTACAAACAATCAAATGCCTTTGTACGTACGTTAAAACAAGATGAAGATTACAACTATGATGTTGAAACAAAAGGCGTTACGTTAACTGAGCAAGGGATTGAAAAAGCAGAAAAAGCATTCAATATTGATAACTTGTTTGATTTAACACATGTTGGATTAAACCATGCAATCAACCAATCTCTAAAAGCACATGCAAGTATGCATTTAGATGTAGATTACGTTGTACAAGATGGTGAAATTTTAATTGTCGACTCATTCACAGGTCGTATCATGCAAGGTCGCCGCTATTCTGATGGACTTCACCAAGCAATTGAAGCAAAAGAAGGCGTGGAAATTCAAAATGAATCGATGACAATGGCTACAATCACATTCCAAAACTACTTCCGTATGTACGAAAAGCTATCTGGTATGACTGGTACTGCTAAAACAGAAGAAGAGGAATTCCGTAATATTTACAATATGTACGTTGTTGTGATTCCAACAAACAAACCAATTGCTCGTGATGACCGTCCAGATTTAATCTATGCATCTATGCAAGGTAAATTTGAAGCTGTAGCAAATGATATTGCAGAACGTCATAAAAAAGGTCAACCAGTGCTTGTTGGTACAGTAGCCATCGAAACTTCTGAGTTGATTTCACATTTATTATCTAAACGTGGCATTCCTCATAATGTGTTGAACGCGAAAAACCATGAACGTGAAGCAGAAATTGTAGCAGAAGCAGGTACAAAAGGTGCTGTTACAATCGCTACAAACATGGCTGGTCGTGGTACCGATATTAAACTTGGCGAAGGCGTGCTTGAACTAGGCGGTTTAGCTGTAATCGGTACAGAACGTCATGAATCACGCCGTATTGATAACCAATTACGTGGTCGTGCCGGTCGTCAAGGGGACCCTGGTGTTACGCAATTCTATCTTTCACTTGAAGATGAATTGATGAAACGTTTCGGTTCTGAAAGCATGAAAAACATGATGACGAAATTAGGTATGGATGATACGCAACCAATCCAATCTAAAATGGTATCAAAAGCTGTAGAATCTGCACAAAAACGTGTTGAAGGTAACAACTTCGATGCTCGTAAACGTTTATTGCAATATGATGATGTTTTACGTCAACAACGTGAAATTATCTACAAAGAACGTTATGAAGTATTAGAAACTGAAAACATGCGTGCATTAGTTGAATCTATGATTGATGAAGAATTAGTCAATGCAGTTCATTCTTACACTGCTGAAGAAAATGCAAATGACTGGAACTTAAAAGGTCTAGAAAGCTTCGTCGCTGCTAACTTACTTCCAGAAGGTGTTGTAACGGAAGCAGAACTTCGTGGTAAATCACCTGAAGATATCATTGAACTTCTTCGCACTGAAGTGAAGAAAGAATACGATAGCAAAGAAGAAGAACTTTCTCCTGAACGCATGCGTGAGTTTGAAAAAGTTATCTTACTTCGCGGCATTGACTCTAAATGGATTGATCATATCGATGCAATGGATCAATTACGTCAAGGTATCCACCTACGTGCGTACGCTCAAACAGATCCACTTCGCGAATATCAATCAGAAGGTTTTGCTATGTTCGAAGCGATGGTTGAGGCAATCCGCGCAGATGTCGCTAAATATGCGATGAAAGCTGAAATCCGCAACAACCTAGAACGTGAAGAAGTAGCAAAAGGTGAAGCAGTCAATCCGAAAGCAGATGAAAACGGACCTGCAAAACGCAAACCAGTCCGCAAACAACAAGACATCGGCCGTAACGACCTATGCCCATGTGGTAGCGGTAAAAAATACAAAAACTGTCACGGTGCCGTTTAATCTCAGGCACCAATAGATTCAAACATAAACAATGCTGGCAAAGGGGTTGCCCCAAAGAAATATCTCGGGCAACTCCTTTATGGCTTTAAAAGAGGGAACTGAAAAAGTAAGAATCCCTTATAAAATTTTGACTGAGCTTTTAATGGGATTAGTACACCTAAAATGATTGAAGTGGAATTAGCGAAGACTCCCGCGGAAAAAGCGAGACAGGTGAGGCCCCGCAACGAAGAGAGGAGACTCACCGCTCGTCCGCAGGAAAGCGTAGCTAATTCCACTTCAAACTAAAATAAAATTAGTATAAAATTAGTTATTAATCCTAAGACGAGCTAGTGAGAAGGCTCAGTGGCCATGCTTAGCGTATAGAATCTGTTACATTATATAGAAATGACTTTGGAGGAATAGAAATGATCGAATTATCAGATGTTCGAAATGAGTTAGATAATACGGCTAAAAAATTAGCAGACTTTAGGGGGTCTCTTTGACTTAGAAAACAAAGAGGCTCGTATACAAGAATTAGATGAAATGATGCTTGAACCATCATTCTGGAATGACCAAAACCAAGCTCAAAAAATCATCAACGAATCAAAAGGCTTAAAAGATGTAGTGAATGAATTCCATACATTAGTCGACACACAAGAAAATCTTGAAATGACTTTAGAGTTATTAAAAGAAGAACCAGACGAAGAATTACTACAAGAACTTGGCGACGAAATGAAAGAATTCACAAATCGAACAGCAGAATTTGAATTACAATTACTTTTAAGCGACCCATACGATCAAAACAATGCCATTTTAGAATTGCATCCAGGTGCAGGGGGTACAGAATCCCAAGACTGGGGTTCTATGCTTCTACGCATGTATACTCGTTGGGCTGAACAACATGATTTTAAGGTAGAGACATTGGATTATTTACCAGGTGATGAAGCAGGGCTAAAATCTGTAACGCTAGCAATTAGAGGTCATAACGCATATGGCTACTTAAAAGCTGAAAAGGGCGTTCATCGTCTAGTTCGTATTTCTCCTTTCGATGCAGCTGGTCGTCGTCATACATCCTTCGTTTCTTGTGATGTCATGCCAGAATTCACAGACGAAATCGTTGTTGAAATCCGTCCGGAAGATTTGAAAGTTGATACGTATCGTTCAACAGGTGCAGGTGGTCAGCACATAAACAAAACAGAATCCGCTGTCCGTCTTCACCATTTACCAACAGGTGTTGTAGTGGCGTGCCAAGCTGAACGTTCTCAAATTAAAAACCGTGAAAAAGCAATGGCGATGTTACAAGCGAAATTGTATCAACTAAAAGTAGAGGAACAACAAGCACAATTGGATGATATCCGAGGCGAACAAAAGGAAATTGGCTGGAGTAGCCAAATCCGTTCATACGTATTCCATCCATATTCAATGGTAAAAGACCACCGTACCAATACGGAAACTGGTAATGTTAATGCTGTCATGGATGGCGACATCGACCAATTTATCAATGCTTACTTACGCTCACAATTATAAAAACGAAAAAACTGTGGAAGAATGAAAATATTCTTCCGCAGTTTTTTTGTGCTTGCAGATAGGAAAAAGTTAATTCCAAATTTTACATCATCCATCTACTTGTCAAAAGTTAATCTACAATGTAATATGGTATTAGAACGTTTGTTCTTATTTTGGAGGTGGAATGATGTTAAACTTATCAAAAGAAGCAATCCAAATGCTAGAACAGGTTATTTACTTACCAATGATTTTACAAATATTACAAAGAGACTGTCAGGCGTTTGAACAAGGTACATTTAAATTAAAACAACCATATATAAAATTAGTCGAACAGACCATCCGCTTTGTTCAAAAAGAATTAGTGGAGGCCAAACGTTATTTACGTCAAAATCAATTACAAGTATTCCGTGGGGAACGAGACGATTTATTTTCAGAGTACATTTTTGTACGCCAAAGCGCACAGGATTGTCGCCGTTATTCCAATATCCGTCTACGCAATCATGTGGAGGATTTGCTGTCCTATTATTTAGCTAAGGCACAAGAAATAAGTCGTGTTGAATAGTCGTTTGTAAATGAGCTGGATAATATTGCTCGAGCATCTCATCCATATGACGGAAATATAAAATGGATGCATAGTATTGCTGCCTTGAAAGAGTAGTAAAGCTAATTTGCTCTTCTGTATAAACTCCATTTTTGAAATGTAAGCCGATGCTTCCATGATTATTGAGTGTTGAGTGTCCTCTAAAATTTTGCCATAAAATCCATGAGTTATGGTTTTTCTTAGGTGACGCAGTCGGAAAGAAAATATAAGATTGATTTAGAACAGACAAAGTGATTGGTAATTTAATCTTGTCTTTACCAGTATTATCATTTGAATCGCTGAAAATACTATTTGAATAAGCTAATGAATTATCTAATGTTGTTCCTAATGAAGCACAAATCCGATTCATCAACCGCGTCACTGAGCATGGTACCACATAACTCTTTTCTAACTCCAAGACAAACGAATAATGATGCCCATCGAATTCGAATGGCTTTAACATACAAATAGTGGGCGTTAAGCAAAAATCATAAAGTTCAACTATTCTATAACTCATCTTTAATTCCTCCATAAAATTTATACATTGAGTAAATCAAATCATCCTAAACATCAAGAAAATATAAGATATAAAATGTATTTAGTGGCACCTGCTTTCTTCCTTGAAAAGTGACATTAGAAGTAAAAAAGTGTGAATAATCATGAGGTTATTTTGATACTACCAAAAAGGGTTTGGCATAGAAAAATATCAAAAAGTCCGGTTTTATTGGCGATTTTAGTCGTTTTATTGGACTAAACATGGCCTTTGATTGGACATTATTATTTTAAATAAACTCTTTTTTTAGTTTACTTTTTCGTAAAATCTCCCAATGAAAGCAAAGCAAAAAAGACTTAAGTTTACTTTTAGCGAAAGGGAGTATGAATGAAAAACGTACGTTCGCACTTTTCTCGAAATTTCTTAACAGCTATGTTAAAATATAGCTAATTGATGACGATTTAGCAGGGAGGAAGAAAATAATGGGGCAGGAATTTGATTTACACTCGCACTACAAGCCAAGCGGAGACCAGCCGGCTGCTATTAAAGAGCTTGTAGAAGGTGTACGACAAAATAAACAACATCAAACATTACTAGGAGCAACTGGTACAGGGAAAACCTTTACCATTTCGAACGTAATTAAAGAGGTTAAAAAGCCAACATTGGTAATTGCTCATAATAAGACGCTCGCAGGACAACTGTATAGTGAGTTTAAAGAGTTTTTTCCTAACAATGCAGTAGAATATTTTGTTAGTTATTATGATTATTACCAACCAGAAGCTTATGTACCTCAAACCGATACGTATATCGAAAAGGATTCCAGTATAAATGATGAAATTGATAAACTACGACATTCTGCAACATCTTCATTATTTGAACGAGATGATGTCATCATTATTGCATCCGTTTCTTGCATTTATGGCTTAGGTTCGCCAGAGGAATATAATGAAATGGTTCTTTCAATTCGTACAGGAATGGAAATTGAGCGCAATCAGTTATTACGAAAGTTAGTTGATATCCAATACGAACGAAATGATATTAATTTCATTCGTGGCACTTTTAGAGTTCGAGGGGACGTAGTTGAAATTTTCCCTGTATCACGTGATGAACGTTGTATACGAGTAGAGTTCTTTGGGGATGAAGTTGACCGGATTCGTGAAGTAGATGCCTTAACAGGAGAGGTGTTAGGCGAACGTGAACATGTAGCGATTTTCCCAGCTTCCCACTTCGTAACACGTGAAGAGAAAATGTTAAAAGCGATTGAAATGATTGAAAAAGAATTACAAGAAAGATTAGCTCAACTCCGCTCAGAAGATAAACTTTTAGAAGCACAACGATTAGAACAAAGAACAAATTATGATTTAGAAATGATGCGAGAAATGGGCTTCTGCTCAGGGATTGAAAACTATTCACGTCCTTTAACATTACGTCCACCTGGGGTAACACCTTATACATTGCTAGACTATTTTCCTGAAGACTTTTTATTAGTTATCGATGAAAGTCATGTTACGTTACCTCAAATTCGTGGTATGTATAATGGAGACCAAGCGCGAAAGAATGTTTTAGTAGAACATGGTTTCCGCTTACCATCTGCACTTGATAATAGACCGTTAAAATTTGAAGAATTTGAGAAACATATTCATAACGCTATTTATGTTTCGGCAACACCAGGTCCTTTTGAATTAGAACATTGCCCTGAACCAGTAGAACAAATTATTCGTCCGACAGGTTTATTGGATCCGGAAATCGAAGTACGACCAATCGAAGGTCAAATTGATGATTTAATCGATGAAATTCATCAACGAATCGAACGCAATGAACGTGTTTTAATTACTACTTTAACAAAGAAAATGTCGGAAGATTTAACGGATTACTTAAAAGAAATAGGAATCAAAGTACAATACTTACATTCAGAAATAAAAACATTAGAGCGTATCGAAATCATTCGAGAATTACGCATGGGAACCTATGATGTTTTAGTCGGGATCAACTTGTTGCGAGAAGGATTAGATATTCCAGAAGTATCACTCGTGACGATATTAGATGCAGATAAGGAAGGTTTCTTACGTTCTGAACGTTCACTAATTCAAACAATTGGCCGGGCAGCGCGTAATGCGAATGGTCATGTCATTATGTACGCAGACCGAATGACAGATTCGATGACAAAAGCAATTGAGGAAACCAATCGTCGTCGCGCCATCCAAATTGCTTACAATAAAGAACACAACATTACACCTAAAACAATTCAAAAAGAAATTCGTGATGTTATTCGCGCAACGCAAGCAGCAGAGGAACCAGAAACTTATTTAGCAAAAGTAACAAATGGTAAGAAATTAACGAAAGCAGAAAAGGCAACCTTATTAGAATCGCTTGAAATAGAAATGAAAGATGCAGCAAAAGCACTTGATTTTGAACGAGCTGCAGAATTAAGAGATACTATGTTGGAATTGAAAGCGGAAGGATGAGCAGTTTGAAAAATCAAGAAATCGTTGTAAAAGGAGCACGAGCTAATAATTTAAAAAATATCGATGTAACCATTCCGCGAGACCAATTAGTCGTCATTACAGGTCTTTCAGGTTCTGGTAAATCCTCACTTGCATTCGATACGATATATGCAGAAGGACAAAGACGTTATGTTGAATCTCTTTCTGCCTATGCGAGACAATTTTTAGGACAAATGGACAAACCGGATGTAGATACGATTGAAGGACTTTCACCAGCCATCTCAATTGACCAAAAAACTACTAGTCGGAATCCGCGTTCAACAGTAGGAACCGTAACCGAAATCTACGATTACTTACGTTTACTCTTTGCGAGAGTAGGAAAACCGATTTGTCCTAATCACGGAATCGAAATTACATCTCAAACGATTGAGCAAATGGTTGACCGAATCGTACAATATCCAGAGCGTACCAAACTCCAATTATTAGCACCCTTAGTGTCAGGGAGAAAAGGTTCACATGTAAAATTATTAGAAGACTTGCAAAAGCAAGGCTTTGTACGCGCTCGTATAGATGGAGAACTACGTGATTTAGATGACAATATCGAATTAGAAAAGAATAAAAAGCATAATATTGAAGTGGTCATTGACCGAATTGTGTTAAAAGAAGGCGTTGAATCACGTTTAAGTGACTCATTAGAAACAGCTTTAAGATTAGCAGAAGGCCGTGTAATGGTTGACGTCATGGAACATGAGGAACTACTTTTCAGTGAGCATCATGCATGCCCGATTTGTGGATTTTCGATAGAAGAATTAGAGCCACGGATGTTTTCATTTAATAGCCCATTTGGTGCTTGTCCACAATGTGATGGTCTTGGAACAAAGCTAGAAGTAGATGAAACACTTGTGATTCCAGATTGGGATGCAACTTTAAACGAAGGTGCAATTGCTCCATGGGTTCCAACGAGTTCTCAGTATTACCCTCAATTATTAAAAGCAGTTTGCGACCATTACGGCATTGATATGGATATTCCTGTAAAGGACATTCCAAAAGACCAAATGGATAAAATCTTACATGGCTCAGGCACAGATAAAATTCACTTCCATTATGAAAATGATTTTGGCCATATTCGCGATCAAGATATTCAATTTGAGGGTGTATTACACAATATTGAACGTCGATTCAAAGAAACGTCTTCTGATTTTATCCGCGAGCAAATGGAAAAGTATATGGCGCAACAACCTTGTCCATCATGTCATGGTTATCGTTTAAAACCGGAAACATTGGCTGTTAAAATCGATGGCAAGCATATTGGGGAAGTAACGGAATTCTCCATTAAAGAAGCCTATACATTTTATGAAGAGCTAAAGCTATCAGAAAAAGATTTTCAAATTGCTCGTCTAATTTTAAGAGAAATTCAAGAACGGCTTAACTTCTTAATAAATGTTGGCTTAGATTATTTAACGTTAAGCAGAGCTGCAGGCACTTTATCAGGTGGGGAGGCGCAACGTATTCGTTTAGCCACTCAAATTGGCTCACGATTAACGGGTGTGCTCTACATTTTAGATGAACCATCCATCGGTCTACATCAACGGGATAATGATCGATTGATTGCAACACTACAAAGTATGCGTGATCTAGGAAATACGTTAATTGTTGTAGAACATGATGAAGATACAATGATGGCAGCAGATTATTTAATTGATGTTGGACCTGGTGCAGGTGTACATGGTGGTGAAATTGTAGCAGCTGGCACACCACAGCAAGTGATGGAGGATAAAAACTCATTGACTGGTCAATATTTAAGTGGCCGAAGATTTATACCTCTTCCAACAGAACGTAGAAAACCAGATGGTCGTTTCCTTAAAATTAAAGGTGCAAAAGAAAATAATTTAAAAAATGTAAAAGTTGATATCCCATTAGGGGTCTTTACAGCAGTTACTGGTGTATCAGGTTCTGGAAAAAGTACATTGGTTAATGAAGTGCTTTATAAAACATTGGCACAAAAGCTAAATCGCTCAAAGGTAAAACCGGGTGAAGTCAAAGCAATTGAAGGTATCGAACAACTAGAAAAAATCATCGATATCGATCAATCGCCAATTGGTAGAACACCACGCTCAAATCCAGCCACTTACACAGGAGTCTTTGATGATATTCGCGATGTCTTTGCGGTTACAAATGAAGCAAAAGTACGTGGCTATAAAAAAGGTCGTTTTAGCTTTAATGTCAAAGGTGGACGTTGTGAAGCATGTCGTGGTGATGGAATTATTAAAATTGAAATGCACTTTTTACCTGATGTTTATGTACCATGTGAAGTATGTCATGGGAAAAGATATAATCGTGAAACACTCGAAGTAAAATATAAAGATAAGAGTATTGCAGATGTGTTAAACATGACGGTTGAAGACGCATTGGAATTCTTTAAAAACCTTCCAAAAATCGCACGGAAATTGCAAACTTTAGTAGATGTAGGTTTGGGCTATATTAAATTAGGACAACCCGCTACCACACTTTCTGGTGGGGAAGCTCAACGTGTGAAACTGGCATCTGAATTGCATAAACGTTCAAATGGAAAATCAATATACATTTTAGATGAACCAACAACAGGTCTTCATGCAGAAGATATTGCCCGCTTATTAAAGGTATTGCAACGCTTGGTTGAAAATGGAGATACGGTTTTAGTGATTGAGCATAATTTAGATGTGATTAAAACAGTAGACTATATCATTGATATGGGGCCAGAAGGTGGCGATAAGGGTGGTACTGTCATTGCAAAAGGTACACCAGAAGAAGTCGCTGAAACAGAAGGTTCATATACTGGTATGTATTTGAAGAAAGTCTTGCACCGAGACCGTGAACGAATGGAAGAAGCCGTCACTAGTGCAGCGAACAGAGCTTAAAAGTGAATTCGATAGTGGGGAGTTTCACAAAAGTTTCTTTGGTAACTCAAATCAAGCTAAAGAAATATTATGAAACTTTTTTGTAGGCGAGTCGTAAATAATAGTAATACGAACAAGGAGGCCATTTTTAATGCAAGATGAACGTAAACGCATATTAGACTTAGTCGAAAAGGGCACCATTACAGCGCAAGACGCGATAGTATTATTAGAAAAACTTGAACAGCCAACGAAACAAACAGAAGAAAACACTAGTTCAACACATGCAAGCGAGCAGGCTTCGTTTGAACAAACACAGTCAAACACGCAACAAAATAATGATCATGAACAACCCTATTCACAATCAAATAGCGAATATAGTTCATGGCATCAACAAGGACAATCACAAGGACAATCTTCCCAAAATAATCAATCATCTAAAGGGATGGATGAAACATTCTTCGAGGATTTAAAAAAAGATTTTACCCAATTCAGCTCCAGATTTGTTGATCTTATGAATACTGCTGTTTCAAAAGTAAAAGAATTTGATTTTGAAAAGTCATTCATTGAGCCAAATACGTTTGAAACAGAACAAATAATTGAACCAACAAACTTTACAAATATCAGTATCGATATACCAAATGGTAATGTCGAAATAAAGCCATCAATTGACGACAATGCAAGAGCAGTTTATAAAGTGAAGCCTTCGTTTGTCAAAGTTAGTGATGATATTGAAAAAGAATTCCAAGGGCATTTTATTTGTAAAAATGATAATGGTACATTACGAGTAATTTGTACAACGAAGAAAATTCGTGTAGATGTTACTTTATATATTCCACAAGCTGACTATCATACAATCACCGTTCATCAGTTTAATGGTGGGTTCAGTACTCGAAACCTAAACATTGAAAAATTGAAAGTAAAAACGATGAATGGCGGAATTGAATGTAGAGAATTCCAATTCAGAAGAATCGATTTAGAAACAGCAAATGGAGCAATTGAAGTTCGGGAAGTTTCAGGCGACGAATTAGAAGCAGAAACAGTGAATGGCCGCATTTATGTTGATGGCGCAATACGTGAAATAGAGGCAGAGTCAGCAAATGGTCATGTCGTTGTAACAACACGATCTCAAGAAGCAAGAATAGTGAAAGCTAATACAGTAGCAGGAACAGTAGAAATTTACATTCCAAGCACTGTTTCATTACAAGGTGAAGTATCTTCAAACTTCGGCAAAATGGATGTTCGACTACCAGATGTTGAACGCTTAAATGAACAAAGTCAATTCTTGCAAAAGAGCGTTCAATTCTCTAAAAGAGTCGAAAACACTGAAGCTTTAGTCATAGATGGAGAAACCAAAACAGGCTCAGTCATTGTAAGATATAATTTATAAAATTAACATCTATATTATAGTTAACACCAAAAAAGGATTGAGAGTTTCTTCTCTCAATCCTTTTTTATTATTAAAAAGAGATTTAAAGTATTTTGTTATCCAACAAATCAAGTCAGTAGTAAATACAAAGTTAGTATGTAGTTAATTTTTATATTTTAAAGTTTTTGACTGAATATTTTGATGTAAATTTGAATTAGTATTCAATATTTCGATGTGGAATCGGCGAAGACTCCTAGCTAAGAAAAGTGAAACAGGTAAATTGCTTATGAAATTAATCATGGAAAAAAAGATATACCATTAAAAATTCGAGGCAGACGAAATTACCTCTTCTTCTATTTTTTTTGCTGTAATTCGACTATTAATATCTCTTAATATAAATTCAAACAAATGAAATAAAACTGTAATGATAGTCTTCTAGTACCATGTTATAATAGGCATGTTAAATTAATGGTTATGTTTTACTATAAAATAGGTGGTCAAAAAATGATAGAAATGAAAAATGTCTACAAGAAGTACCCGAATGGTGTCGTGGCGGTTAACGGAATTAACATTAAAATTAACCAAGGCGAATTTGTTTATATCGTTGGACCTAGTGGTGCAGGAAAATCGACATTTATTAAAATGATGTATCGCGAAGAAAAAGCGACAACCGGTGAAATTCTCGTCAATGGAATGAATTTATCCAATTTAAAAAATAAGGAAGTTCCTTATTTAAGAAGACAAATTGGTGTTGTCTTTCAGGATTTTAAATTATTGCCGAGATTAAATGTATATGAAAATGTTGCATTTGCATTAGAAGTTATTGAAGAAGATCCTGCGAAAATCCGAAAACGGGTTTTAGATGTCTTAGATTTAGTAGGCTTAAAAAAGAAAGCAAGAATGTTTCCTGATGAACTATCAGGCGGTGAACAGCAACGTGTATCAATCGCACGTTCCATCGTTAATGTACCGAAAGTGGTCATTGCCGATGAACCGACCGGAAATCTAGATCCTGATACATCATGGGAGATTATGAATTTGTTTGAAGAAATTAATGCTCGTGGAACAACGATAATTATGGCAACGCATAATAGAGAAATTGTGAATACGATGAGACGTCGTGTAATAGCGATTGAAGGCGGTCTGATTGTTCGTGACGAACGTGGAGGTGACTACGGTTATGAAATTTAGCACCTACAGACGACATGTGAGAGAAAGTTTTAAATCAATAGGACGAAATAGCTGGATGACGTTCGCATCAGTGAGTGCTGTAACCGTTACATTATTATTAGTTGGCGTATTCATGGTCATCATGATGAACTTAAATAAAGTTGCCAGTGATTTAGAAAATGATGTAGAAATCAAAGTTTTAATTGATTTACAAGCAGATGCAAAAACAGAAACCACCTTGCAACAACAAATTAAGGACATGCCAGGTGTAGAATCGATAAAATATTCATCAAAAGAACAAGAGTTAAATGGATTAGTCAAAGACTTTGGTGAAGATTTAAGTTTATTTAAACAAAGTAATCCATTACGAAATGTACTATATGTGAAAGCAGAGAATCCACAACAAACAGCAAAAGTAGCTAAACAAATTGATGCTTTAGATAATACATATGAAGTGTTATACGGAAAAGGCAAAATTGAAAAGCTATTTAATTTCTTAAATATTAGTAGAAATGTTGGAATTGTATTAATCATTGCATTGCTTCTTACTGCTACGTTCTTAATTTCTAACACGATTAAAATTACAATTGCTGCAAGAAGAAAAGAAATTGAGATTATGAAATTAGTAGGGGCAACCAACTGGTTTGTTCGAATTCCATTCCTTTTAGAAGGAATGTGGTTAGGGTTACTAGGATCCATCATTCCAATTGTCATTGTCACTGTCTTATATGTACAACTTCATGGTGTTGTTGCACCAAAATTACACGGAGAAATCTTCCAACTATTAGATGTTACGCCATTTATCTATGAAGTAGATTTATTGATTTTATTGATGGGTGTTGTGATTGGTGTTTGGGGAAGTTTTATGTCCGTGCGAAAATTCTTAAAAGTATAATGTCGGATATAAAGTAGGAGGAACACTGGTTGAAAAAGAGATTGCAGAATGTTTCAAGCACAATTGCCGCAACATTAGCACTAACATTAATCTTGCCAACAATAGATGTACATGCAGAATCTATCAATGATTTAAAAGATAAGCAACAACAGATAAACCAAAAAAAATCTGACTTAAACTCAACTATCCAAGAAAAATCATCAGAGATTCATAAAAACGCGTCTAAAATGGATGGCATCATGGAGCAAATTACAAAACTCGATCAGAAAATCCTACAGACAGATAAAAAGATTTCCATCGCATTAGAGAATATTGATCAAACAACATCTGATATTAATAGCCTAAAATCATCGATTGATGAATTAGAAAAGAAGATTAAAGAACGAGACATTCTTCTTCAAAATCGTGCTAGAGCTATTCAACAAAATGGCGGTTCTGTAAGTTATGTTGACGTTTTTTTAAGCTCAAAAAGCTTTAGTGATTTGATCGACCGAGTGTCAGCAGTAAATATGTTACTAGAAGCTGACCGAACAATCATGGAAGAACAAAGAAACGATAAAAAAAAGCTAGAGGAACAAAAAGCAACGCTAGAAACAAAATTATCAAAGCAAAAATTGTATCGCGATGAACTGACATCGTTAAAACAAACATTGGATGAAAAGAAAAAAGATAAAAACAAACTAATCGATGCTTTAGAAGCAGAGCAAAGTAAATTAAAATCTCAGAAAAAGCTATTAGAAAAAGAATATTCTGAAGCGCTAAGTATTAGTAAAGAGGTTGAAAATGATATTGCGAAAGAACAAGCGCGTTTAGCTGAAATTGCACGTAAACAAGCAGAGGCTGCAGCAGCAGAGAAACGCAAAAATGCAAGCTCTGCAAGTTCTAGCAGTAGTACTACTCAAGTTTCTAATCCTGTTGAAACTGGCGATATTCCAGAGGTTGCAAGTGGAACCTGGACAAAGCCAACAAATGGTCGCCTAACATCTGGTTTTGGATGGCGTAATATCGGTGCAGGTCCTGAATTCCACTATGGTGTTGATCTTGCAAATGTTCAAGGAACACCAATTGTTGCAGCCGCTGATGGTGTCGTATTCAAGGCTAGCCCATTATCAACATACGGCAATGTCATCATGATTACACATTCCATTGAAGGACACACGTTCACAACGGTTTATGCACACTTAAGCGGATATAATACAACCGTTGGACAATCTGTAAAAAAAGGACAAGTAATCGGCTATATGGGACAAACAGGCCGAGCATTCGGAAGCCATCTCCACTTTGAAATCCACACAACAGCATGGCAAGGACAAAGAGTTGGAGCAATCAATCCACTACGTTATATCTCTTTGTAACAAGGGTTAACTTTTAAGGCTAAATTAATAGTGTTTAATTATTGAAAATCTGCATTTCTATTTGAGATAGAATGCAGATTTTTGTTTTTGTACAGGTTAAATTGATTAAAATACATTTTAGACGGGGACCACTTAGTTAAATGAGGAAGCCATTGATTTAGTAAGAAGAGGAGAATATTTTTAAAGGATTTATCTAGAAAATTTTGATGTAGATTAGTACTCCAACTATTATTGAAGTGGAATTAGCGAAGACTCCTAGCTAAGAAAAGCGAGACAGGTGAGACCCCGCACGTAGCGAAGCGTAGGAGGAGACGCACCGCTCGCCCGCAGGAAAGCGTAGCTAATTCCACTTCACATTAAATTAAAGATTTAGTATTAAGTTAATTATTAAATGTCCTAGTATTGTTATCGAAAAGGCTTATCACTAGCTTACAAATAAGCACCAATGTAAATATAAAAGATGGTATGATTGAATTTGTACTAAGAGTTTGTGTATGCTGAATATAAATGGGATGAATTACTTGAACTATTTTTTGCAACCGAGGAGGTTACAAAGTTGAAAAAGAAAATCTTTGGTCTGCTACTAATTGTTGCATTAATCGCAATTGCCTTAACGAATGTAGTGAAATCAAAATTAGCAGATGAACAAAAAGTGGATACCTCATCCACACAAGTTTCAGCTCAAATCAATGAAAAAAGTGGCTTAGCTAACAATCAACTTGCACCTGATTTCAAATTAAAAACATTGGATGGTAAGGAAGTTAAACTTTCAGATTATCGAGGTAAAAAAGTTATTTTGAACTTCTGGGCAACTTGGTGTCCACCATGTAAAGAAGAAATTCCACATATGGAAGACTATTATAAAAAACAAGCAAAAGATGATAATGTTGAAATACTTGCGGTTAATTTGACAAAAGCAGATAAGGATAAAAATTATATTGCAGATTTTGCAAAATCTTATGATATCACATACCCGATTCTTTTGGACGAGGAAGGCAAACAACAAGAGCAGTATGAAATTGTGACCATTCCTACCACTTATTTAATTGATTCAACTGGTAAAATCCAAAAGAAAATTGTTGGGCCAATGGATCAAAAAATGATGGAAAAATCAATTACTACATTAAAATAATGATAAATGGCTACCATTTTTGAGTTTTATTTTTTGTTCTCTATTCATACATTAAATGGATATGGGAGGGACGAGATATATGCGAAAAAAATGGTGGCTTTATTTATTATTAGGACTTGTATTATGTGTTGGGGTTTTTGCTTTCGTTAAGAACCAGAAAGCAGATAAGGCAGTAAAAGCGGAAAATAACGTTTTGCAATCAGTTGGCGAAGCTTATGATTTAATTCGCAATGAGTCTGTCCATGAAACGACAGAGAAGCAGCTTGTTGAAGGCGCTATTAACGGGATGGCTGGAGCACTAAAGGACCCGTATAGTACATACTATACGAAGGAAGAAGCAAAACTTCATAGAGAACAACTAGCAGATGAGCGTGTAGGAATTGGTGCTGAAATTACGGTAAGCCAAGGGCGGTTTATCATCGTATCTCCGATGAAAGAATCTCCTGCTGAAAAGGCAGGGTTAAAACCATATGATGAAATTGTACAAATAGATGGTGTGCGTACGGATGGTAAATCGTTACCAGAAATTATTTCTCTCATTCGTGGGGAAACAGGTACAACCCTGAAAATGACGATCTTCAGGCCCCAAGAAAATCGTCATTTGGAATTGAAAATTACAAGAGCTGCGATTCCTCAAACTTCTGTAACAAACAAAGTGTTAGTTTCGGAAGGAAAAAACATTGGGTATATTTCCATTTCAGTATTTGGAGAGAAAACAGCGGAAGAATGGTACAAAAATACAAATGAGCTTCTAAAACAAAATATCACTGCATTAATCATCGATGTTCGAAGTAATCCTGGTGGTTATTTGAAGAGTGTTCAGCAAGTCATTGGTAGTTTGGTAAAACCTAATAGTACGTATGCTTATATGGAAGATGCATATGGACATCAGGAACCACTTAATATAACGAATAAGGATTTGGAATTTAAGTATGATGAGAAACTGAGAACATTGCCAACTGTACTTTTACAAGATGAAGGAAGTGCGTCTGCTAGTGAGGTGTTAAGTGCTGCATTAAAGGACTTGAAACGTGCATCTATTATTGGCGTAAAAAGCTTTGGTAAAGGAACAGTTCAAGAGACATGGCCATTGTCAAACGGAGGGGAATTGAAACTTTCAACTCATAAATGGCTGACACCGAAACGTGAATGGATTCATGGTAAAGGAATCAAAGCAAATTTAGAAGTCGAACAAAATCCATTATTCAATATGAAATTACCTCCAATGGCAGGTAATTTCAAAGAAGGGGATTTTTCTGAAGACATTCAAACCGTTCAAGAGATACTAAAAGCTGAAGGATTCCCTGTTAGTAGAGTTGATGGATATTTTGATCGCACAACAGCAGAGGCAATCAGTGCTTATAACAAAAAGCATCAATTATCAGAAAGTACACAAATGGATGAAGTATTCCTTACTTCACTCTATAAAGATATGGTGAAATATAGAAACGATATAAGTAATGACTTACAATTACAAATGGCTGTAGGCTACATCAATCATGAATTAAAATAATAAGATGAAACTTCATTCAGAGTAGTTACTCTAACTCTAGCTGATTGAACATAGAACGTATCGGGCATTATCCCAATTGAGGATTACTGCCCGTAATTCTTTAGAAACTGTAAATCTATTTGACAGATAGTTCGAAAATTACTTCGTTTTCACCTGGTCGTTTGGTACAATGAAGAGAAAACATATTTGTAGCAAATGATTGAAAGGTGATGCAAAACTATGTTCTTAGATTTTGTCATGGAAATATTAAAAGGCATCGGCCGCTTCTTTTTAAATCCGTTATTATATGTTGCGATTATTTTCTCAATTTTGATTGGTTATCGCCGCGTAAAAGATGAGAGAAAATCCCTTAATATTCGAATTTTTTGGGGATGGTCAGAAACCATTCTGATGATCAAAGAAGGTTGGCTACTTGGTTTAATCATTTCTATAATTAGTATTGCAATTGGATTAGTTGTACCGATTCAATTGATCATATTAAGTGCTGCTGTAGGTGTTATTTGCTTACTAACATTCTACTACCATCTTGCATCTGCAGCGTATTCTCTTGGGATAGCGTTTGTTATTCTTTGGTATACATATATTGCTGATGGCTCATGGCATTTCTTAAAATGGGATATAACAAGTGCTTCCATGCATATTGGAATGCTTGTAACCATTCCTGTCATGATTGGTATTTTACTAATTGCAGAAGGTTATTTAATCAAAAAGAATGCAGCATCTCTTGCATCTCCTAAAATCCTAAAGACAGAACGTGGATTACCTTCAGCAATCTACTTAGCAAAACGTTTATGGATGTTGCCAATATTCTTTGTACTTCCTGGTGGAACAATCCAAGAGTATGTTCCTTATTGGCCTCAATTTTCATTAGGTAGTGAATCATTTTCATTGATTCTGGTACCATTTGTCATTGGCTTCCAACAACGTGCACGTAAAATGCTTCCAGTCCACTTCTACCCACAACTTGGGAAAACAATTGAAATGTTAGGGTTACTCGTTTTGGCAGAAGCAATAATTGCTTATTTCTTACCGATTATGGGGATTGCATCCGTTTGTGTAGCCATTATCGGACGGGCATTAATATCCATCATCTATTCACTTAGTGAACGTCATGGTGGTTATGCTGTCACACCTCAAAATTCAGGCGTGATGGTAGCGGGTGTCTTACCGGATTCACCTGCAGAAGCTATGGGGATTCAAGTAGGAGAATGCATTCGCAAAGTAAATGGTATTCCTGTAAAAACAGAGGAAGAACTTTATGAAGCGTTGCAAATTAACGCTGCACATTGTCGACTAGAAGTAATCGATCAAGACGGAGAAGTTCGTCTAAGACAACATGTTATTTATCGCCATGACCATTTTAGAATCGGATTGCTCGTTGTCCGCTAAGGAGTGATCAGATGTCGGTGATGAAATTTTTGATGGCGCTTATTTTACCTGGTCTATTGGTTGTGTTATTTACAAGAATAACATTTCAACATTATGTAGGTTTAGCACTTTCGGTAGCATTAATGGCTGCTTCTATTTATGCGGGCTACACACATCCACCAATCTTGTATGTAATCGATGCGATTTCACTGACAATTGGTTTCTGGTATGCCTCTCGCATGAAAAAACAGCATAAGAATTAAAAAAGAAGCTTGTCCTTTATGGACGAGCTTTTTATGTTGATTAGGAATATTTTTCTATCCATTATGTCCTTTTACTTAAATTTGTAACTATTTTGACAAAAAGTCGAAAAATTGGACAAATGAATCCTTTCTAAGATGAAGAATAGTAGAACTATTGTATAATGTATGAAAGAATAGAATGCTTAAAAGTGATCGTTTTACATACATTGTAAATTCCTTTTTGTATACGTAGCTTTTCACAAAAAATAATTCTTAACTTGTTAAACAGAAGTTTGAAGGAGGAAAATAGAGTGCCAGAATGGTTATCTCTAGAATATTTTCAATCACTTGCACATGAATATCGCTTAATTGGTACTCTACTCGCTGTTTTCTTACCGTTTTTAGAAGCGTTTTTGCCATTTTTGCCATTGGCTGCATTTATTGTTGCGAATGCAAGTGCTTATGGATTATGGTGGGGTTTCTTATTTTCATGGGTTGGTTCAGTATTCGGTGCATATTGTGTATTTTTGCTCGCTCGAAAATTTGGTAAATCAAAAATGTTTCGGTTTATCACTCAAAAACCAACCGTCCAGAAATTAATTCATTGGGTGGAGTATAAAGGATTTACCCCATTGTTAATTCTTTTATGTTTTCCATTTACTCCTTCTGCAATCGTCAATATAGTGGCAGGGTTATCGAATTTAAAGCGGAAACATTATTTATTTATCATCATGTTAGCAAAATTAATGATGATCTTTATCATTAGTTGGATTGGTTCAGATTTACGTGCCTTAATCACAAATCCAGTTCGGACAATCCTCATTATTGTCCTTATTATCTTGCTGTGGTGGGGAGGAAAACAAGTGGAAGCTAGGACAAATAAGAAACTTGAAAATGAAATGAGAAATCCCCCTAAAAAGTAAGATTAAAATAGAACGTTTGTTCTTAAAATATGTTAAGATATGTATAGATATTATAGATAATAAGGAGGGGAAATTCATGTCTTTACGTATTGTAACAGGAAGGTCTGGGACGGGGAAAACGACATTCATACAAGAAGAGATAGTTGCTGAAGTAGAAAAACAGCCGATGGGTTCACCCATTTTCTTAATAGTGCCAGACCAAATGTCATTTTCTGCTGAATATGATATGA
Source organism: Rummeliibacillus sp. JY-2-4R (assembly GCF_053847205.1). Classification (NCBI taxonomy): domain Bacteria; kingdom Bacillati; phylum Bacillota; class Bacilli; order Caryophanales; family Caryophanaceae; genus Rummeliibacillus; species Rummeliibacillus sp. JY-2-4R. The sequence continues at coordinate 721,568 of NZ_CM132623.1, forward strand.
CACATGATTACAATATTACTGGGTTAATCAGAGCACAAGTTACTACGTTTAAACGTTTAGCATGGCGTGTTTTGCAGGAAACAGGTGGGATTAGCCGTAAAGAAGTAAATGGCTTCGGTTATCGCATGCTTATTCGAAAATTATTAGAAAATCATAAAGAAGAGTTTGCATTGTTCCGTAAAGCTGCTGATAAACGTGGATTTACAGCAGAAATGGAGAGACTATTAAAAGAGTTTAGTCGCTATAGTTTAGATAGTTCGGCATTAGTAAACCTTGAAGAAAGTTTCGAACAAGTAGATGCGCCAAGAACGTTAAAAGATAAAGTGCATGATTTACAAATTCTTGTCCAAGCTGTCGAAGAATCATTAGGCACAACATATGTTGACAGCGAAGGATATTATCCATTACTTACTTCAAAACTAGTGAACTCTGAAATGATTAGACAGTCAGATCTTTATATAGATGGTTTTACAGCATTTACAACGAGAGAGTTTGAATTAGTTGAAGAGCTTTTAAAAGTGGCCAAACGCGTCACAATTGTTTTACCTATGGAAGCTGAAGCGGATGCTGATGACGAACAAGCTTTGTTTTATCAATCTGCGCGTACATGTGCAAGATTAAAAGAGATTGCTTTTGAAAATGGTATAGAAGTCGAACCAATTAAACATTGCTCACATCCACATCGATTTAAAACAGCGGATTTGCGACATATAGAAAGCCAATTTGAAGTCTTTCCACCTTATTCAAAAGATAGTGATGGAAGCGTGCAAATAATAGAAGCTGCAAATAGACACTCAGAAATCCACGAGGTTGCAAGGCAGATTCAAAATTTGACACAAAATGAACAGATGCGTTATCGAGATATTGCCCTTTTATACCGTCAACCTGATGCATATGATCCACTAATTTCAACGATATTCCCACAATACGATATTCCATTCTTTGTCAGTCAGAAAAAACCAATGCTCCATCATCCATTAATTGAATTGAGCCGATCAGCATTAGAAACGATTCAATCCGATTGGAAGTATGAGCCGATTTTTCGTGCGATTAAAACAGATTTATTTTTCCCTGCGACAAAAGATATCCAGGTTTGGAGAGAAAGAGCGGATATCCTTGAAAACTTTGTATTAGCACAAGGGATATATGGAAAACGCTGGTTCGAGGAAAGACGCTGGATTTATAAAAAATATCGTGGTTTAGAATTGTACACAAAAAATCAAACGGATGAAGAACGTGCATATCAACAAGAAATCGAAGCAGTACGTCAAGTTATCCGTGAACCAATCAAGTCTTTAGAAGATCAATTACAAGAAGCGATTACTGGTCGTGATATTGTGACAGCTCTTTATGATTTTATGGAAAGATTAGAGGTCTTTGATAAACTCCAAGCATTGAAAGACCGTGAAATTGAAAAAGGGCGTTTACTTGCTGCAAGTGAACATGAACAAGCATGGAACAAGTGGGTAGAGATCTTAGAGCAGTTTGATATGCTTTTTGGCGACCAACAAATGTCTTTAGATGAGGCATTAGAAATATTAGATGAAGGCTTTGATACATTAGAATTTTCTCGAATTCCACCATCTCTTGATGAAGTAACAGTTGCAAATGCTGATATTGCAAGGCTTACGAAGATGAAGGCAGTGTTTGTCATTGGAGTGAACGAAGGGGTTTACCCAAAACGTATGGATCACGAGGGGATTTTAGCTGATAGTGAACGTGAATGGTTTAGTCAAATTGGATATGAAATTGCCCCAACTTCCAAAGCACGGTTGCTAGAAGAGGAATTCATCACATATCATGCATTCACAATGGAGTCTGAGCGTTTAACCGTATCTTATGCCATTGCAGATGAGGAAAGCAAAGCACTATTACCATCACTCTATGTAAAACGGTTAGAAGAACAATTGAAAGGCATTAAGAAATCAATTGTTTTAATGGACCCTAGTGAATCAAAAGAAGAGCAAAGTGCACTTTCTTATATTACACATCCAAGAACATCTCTTTCTTACTTGATGAAACAACTCAGATTGCATCAAGATGACCATGAATTAGGTGCAGAGTGGCTTGCATTGCAACGATATTATGAAGAAGATCCTTATTGGAGCAGTGTATTAGAACGTTTAATGCGCCCATTAAAGACACATAACCAAGCAGAACATCTTACACCAGAAATTACAGAAGCTCTATATGGGGATACCTTAACTTCTAGTGTTTCGCGTATTGAAAAATTCTATCGTTGTCCTTTTGCGCATTTTTCAACCTATGGATTGCATTTAGAAGAAAGGGCAGAGTTCCGTTTGGAAACTCCTACAATCGGGGATTTATTCCACGCGGCCTTAAAATGGATTGGCGAAGAAACAGATCGATTGAACATCACATGGGCCCAATTATCAAGTGCCCAATGTGCATTATTAGCTAAACAAGCAGTGGAAGCAATATCCCCACTTCTTTACCATCAAATCTTGCTTAGTACCGCACGTTATCGTTATATCGCACGTAAGCTTACTTATATCGTACAACGAACATTACAATCCCTAAGTCAACATGCAAGAGTTTCAGGATTTAAGCCGATTGCAGTGGAAGCAGCATTTGGTCCTGGTGAACCATTACCACCACTAGTTATTCAATTGAATGATCATAAGAAAATGCAAATGCGTGGAAGAATTGACAGAGTCGATGCGACAACAATCAATGGTAAGCCGTATATACGTGTGGTGGATTATAAATCATCTGCTCATAAATTAGATTTAAATGATGTTTACAATGGATTATCACTTCAAATGCTAACCTATTTGGATGTAGCTATTACTAATTCAGAGGAATGGCTACCAATTCATGCAGAAGCGGGCGGTGTATTATATATTCATATCCATAACCCAATGATTAGTTCAAATAATAGCTTATCACAGGAAGAAGCCGAAAACGAAAGACTAAAAGACTTCAAAATGCGCGGATTACTATTAGATGACTACGATGCCATCATTGCCATGGACGATCAATTAGCTGATGGTGGGGGGTACTCTCAAGTCGTTCCGATTTATATGAAAAAGGATGGAAGTAGATCACCAAACAGGTCATCAATCATTGGTCCAGATGATATGAAGACATTAAACAGCTTTGTTCGACACAAACATAAAAGGGCGGGTGAACAGATTTTAGAGGGCTGTACAGATATTAGTCCTTTTAGGATGAATCAAAAAACAGCGTGTGAGTTCTGTTCGTTTAAGAGTGTTTGTCAGTTCGATACAACGGACACCGACCAGCATTATCGCCAATTACACGTAGAAAAGTCAGATGAAATCATCGAGAAAATAAGAAAGGAGGCAACGAGTGATGATACAAATTCCTAAGAAACCGGAAGAAGCAACTTGGACGGATGAACAATGGAAAGCCATTTGGGCAACCGGTCAAGATACTTTAGTATCTGCAGCAGCGGGTTCAGGAAAAACCGCAGTTCTTATTAATCGAATGATAGAAAAAGTTATTTCTACGACAGACCCTATTGATGTTGACGAGCTTTTAGTTGTGACATTTACAAATGCTTCAGCAGCTGAGATGCGACACCGCATGGCTGAAGCGTTGGAAAAGGAAATCACTAAAAATCCACAGTCTAAACATTTACGGAGACAACTAAGCTTAATCAATAAAGCACAAATTTCAACGTTGCACTCATTCTGTTTAAATATTGTTCGTCAATATGCCTATTTACTAGATATTGATCCAGGCTTTCGCATTGCAGATGACACGGAAGCGGCCCTATTAAAGGATGATACATTAGCTGAAGTTTTAGAAGCAGCATATGATGGCGAGCATGTTGAGGATGTGTATCGCTTGGTCGATAGTTTTACTTCAGACCGAGATGATCAAGCCATTGAAGTATTGCTAAATAAGTTGTATGAAATGTCTAGAGTAAATCCTGAACCTATTAAATGGTTACGTTCATTACCAGACCATTATGCAATTGATGAAGATACAACGATTGATGAATTGGAATTTACGCCACATATTAAAAAAGCGATATTACACAGTATCGATGGGGCAATTGCTCTTATAGAAGAAGTCAATCAGATTTCATTGCAACCGGATGGACCATATGCATACGGTGAAACTGCACAAAAAGATTTGATATTATTCCAAGAAGCAAGAGCGTTTATTTCTGAAAAATCTTGGGTAGAGACCTATGACTTCTTTCAAACTGCGAAACTGGACCGTGCAAAGGCTCAAAAAAAGGGAAGTTGTGATGAAGAGTTATTAGAACTTGCAAAGTCCAAACGAAAACAAGCAAAGGAATTGTTTGAAGGACCAATCGAGACATTCTTTAAACGGCCCCCTGACCGCCTATTAGATGAAATTCGATTTATGAAACCAATAATTGAAACATTGGTTGAGCTAGCAATTCAATATAGTGAACAATATGGCAAAGCCAAAAGTGCGAAGGGAATTGTCGACTTTTCCGATTTAGAACATTTTGCCTTATCTATTTTAACGGATGAAGTTGACGGCAAACTTGTGCCTTCTTCTGTAGCCCAAGATTATCGAGCACAGTTTAAAGAAGTGCTAGTAGATGAATATCAAGATACGAACCGCCTACAAGAAACGATTCTACAGTTAGTGAAAAGTGGGAATGCAGAAGACGGCAATATGTTCATGGTTGGGGATGTAAAGCAATCTATTTATCGTTTCCGATTAGCTGAACCGACATTATTTTTGCACAAATATTTAACATATAGTGATTCACCAACTGATACAGGATTACGCATTGATTTGAATGCTAATTTCCGTAGCCGACCGGATGTATTGCATGGGACGAACTTTATTTTTCAGCAAGTAATGGGGGAATCAGTCGGTGAAGTTGATTATGATGAGGCAGCTGCATTAAAACCAAAAGCACCATATGATCAAAAAGAGATGCCACTTGAATTGGCTATCTTACATACAGCTGAAAAAGAAGAAGAAGAAACAGATTCAGATTTAATAGTTGAAGAAGAGTTGAAAAAATCCCAACAAGAAGCACGTTATATCATTAAAGAAATTCGCCGTATTATGGATTCGAATAAGACGGTTTATGATCCATGGTCGAAAACTGAAAGACCTGCTGAATATCGAGATTTTGTGATTTTAATGCGTTCTATGACTTGGTCAGTAGACCTTGTAGAAGAATTTAAAGCAGCAGGTATTCCACTATACACTGAAATTTCATCAGGTTATTTTGAAGCACTTGAAGTTATGATCATGATTAACACGTTGAAGATTATCGACAATCCATATCAAGACATTCCGTTTGCTTCAGTATTAAGAGCTCCATTTGTTGGCTTAACTGAAAATGAACTTGCAAGTATTCGTTTAGCTGATCCTAAGGCCTCGTTTTATGATGCCTTAAAACAGTTTGTTCGAAATGAGGGAGCAGGGCTAAAATCTTCTACTGCGGAGAAATTACAACGCTTCTTATTACATCTAGAAGATTGGCGGGATTTAGCAAGACGTGGTTCACTTTCAGAGTTAATTTGGCGTGTCTATATGGATACGAATTATTATGAAATGGTTGGAGCTATGACCAATGGTAAACAGCGTCATGCTAATTTGCGTGCTTTATATGATCGTGCAGTTGCTTATGAAAAAACATCATTCCGAGGATTATTCCGTTTCTTACGATTTGTAGATCGGATGCGTTTACGAGGAGATGATTTAGGAGAAGCGCGTGCAGTTAGTGAGAAGGAAAATGTTGTTCGTTTAATGACCATTCACTCTTCTAAGGGATTAGAATTTCCATTTGTCTTTGTTGCAGGACTAGGAAGAGAATTTAATAAAATGGACTTCCATTTACCTTATTTATTTGACCAAGAATTCGGATTAGCTGTCAAAATGATTAATCCAGAAAAACGAATTCAATACACGTCACTACCTTTTCTCGCAATGGCTGAAAAGAAAACGTTAGAGATGAAATCGGAAGAAATGCGTATTTTATATGTTGCGATGACAAGAGCAAAAGAAAAATTATATTTAGTTGGTACTGTGAAGGATTGGGAAAAGACTAGAAAAACTTGGATGGATGCTAAACGTATCCCACCAGGTGAAATGCTTCCTGATTATTTACGAGCAAAAGCAAAGAGTTATCTGGACTGGATTGGACCAGCATTTGCAAGACACCCAGATTTTGAAGAAAATGAAGGAAACATTTGCGAATTATCACATTGGAAGCTAACTGTTATTGATACAGATGATTTTAAAACAACTAATGTACAAGCTACTGAAGAAGAGGCAACCGTTGAAGAAGAGCTGCCTGTTGTTGACGAAGCGATTTTAAAAGAAATTCAACAACGCTTTGATACGCCATATGCTTATGAGCGTGCTGTTAGTAAACGTTCTAAAACATCAGTTAGTGAGTTAAAACGTTTGCAACATTTAGAAGCACAAGTTGAGCCAGAGCTGTTTATTCAAACTGCAGCTAGTCAGCAAAGGGTAGCATCTAGACCTGCGTTTTTACAAAAGAAATCATTAACTGCAGCGGAAATTGGTACTGCCATGCACACCGTTATGCAACATGTCTCGCAAGAAGGACTACATGAAAAAGAAGCAGTCCAACAATTTGTTCAGACTTTGGTTGAGAAACAATTATTAACAGTAGAAGAAGGGTCTAGTGTACAAGCAGATAAAATCATTGCCTTTTTTGAAACTGAAATCGGGCACCGATTTATGGGAGCAACAGAGTTACACCGCGAAATGCCTTTTACAATTAGCCTTGAAGATCAAGATGGGGATACACAAATTGTTCAAGGGGTAGTGGACTGTTTACTAAAAGATACAGATGGAAATTGGATTTTGCTCGATTATAAAACGGACCGAATTCAACCAAGTATGAAAACTATTGAAGGATTGCGTAAAGCTATGATTGACCGATATGGTGTACAACTTTCAATATATAAGCAAGCATTAGAAGAAATTTTAAAAATCAATGTACATGAAAAAGTAATCTATGCATTTGATGCAATGCAGTCAGTGGAATTGTAGGAGGAAATAAGAAGTGAATAGTACACCAACAACTAGTAAACAACGAATTGATACATTAGATATCCTTCGTGGTATCAGTTTGTTGGGCATTTTACTAGTCAATATGTTTGCGTTTAGTACACCCTTGCCATACATTGATTTGAAAACGTGGTTTACAATCCCTGCAGACAAGCAATATCAACAATGGTTAGATATTTTCGTGCAAGGAAGCTTTTATCCATTATTTTCAATGTTATTTGGTTACGGGCTTGCCATGCAATATACAAAAACAACGCAGTTAGGTGATTCTTTTTATAAATTGAGCATGAAACGTCTAGTTGTGCTCTTCATCATTGGAGTGTTGCATGCAATCTTCATATGGTGGGGAGATATATTAATGACATATGCTTTTTGCGGTTTTGTGTTGATAGCACTTATTCGCTTACGACCAGGTTTTTTGCTTGCGATTGGTTTAATCTTCTATATGGGGATTAATGGATTAATGGCATTACTATCAGGGCTTGCCTCTATAGTAGATGGAGAAAATACAGATCCTGCTCAATTTGTAGATATTCAATCGGTAGAGAAAGCAATCAAAGCATATAGTGGAGGGTCATGGACGGAAGCATTTATGCAGCGTTTAGCAGATTTATCCGTTCAATTTTCTCCTTCTATGTGGATTATGGCGTTATTTACAATTTTACCGTATATGCTGATTGGAGCAGCTGCTTCTAAATGGCAATTGGTCGAAAAGGCAAAAAGTAAATGGCTATTATGGAGCATACTAGCAGTGATTATGATTCCATTAGGGGTTTATTTGAAATCATTACCCTATACAATGAATCGCAATTACTTTTTAGATTATATACAAACGTATTTTGGAGGACCTATTTTAACAGTAGGCTATGCAAGTGTGATTGTCTTAATTTGCTGTATTCCGTATGCGACTAGGATTTTATCACCTATTGTAAAAGTTGGTCGAATGTCGATGACCATTTATCTTATGCAATCAATCATCGGTACATTAATCTTTTATCATTTTGGTTTAGGGCTCTATGGGAAAATTGGAGTAGATACAGCAACTTTGTTAGCTGTTGGTATTTACGTAATCCAATTAATCTTTGCTACCATTTGGTTTATGCTCTTTAATCAAGGTCCGATTGAAACAGTTTGGAAGAGAATAACTTATGGAAAATCTGTATTAAAAAAAGAGGAAATAAATCTGTAAATGTTGTATCATTGTAAAAAAAGAAGGAGTGCCAATATTCATGAAAATCTTATCTTTTCGTTATAACGATGTTTTAAGTTTTGGTCCAAAAGTAAAAAAAGAAGAAGCTGTTTGGGACGTTTTAGCAATTCAAAAAACGCTTCAAGTACTCCCTTCTTATGCTAATACCATTGTAGAAGGTATGACAAACGGTTATGAATTTGTCGAACAAACTCGTAAACTAGTAAGCGCCGCACAAGAATCAGAAAATCCATCACAATTTAAACATGACTTTACTGAAATCGAATGGTTAGCTCCAATTCCACGTACTACGAAAAACATTATTTGCGTTGGTAAGAACTATGATAAACATGCAAAAGAAATGGGTGCTGAACAAGCACCAGAAGATATTATCGTATTTACAAAGGCACCAACTTCTATTGCAGCAGATGAACAAACATTATCATTACATGCAGAAGTCACTTCACAATTAGATTATGAAGGTGAATTGGCTGTTGTCATTGCTAAAAAAGGAAAAAACATTCCTAAAAATTTAGCATTTGATTATGTTTTTGGTTATACAATCGCAAATGATATTACTGCACGTGATTTACAAGATAAACATAAACAATATTTCTTAGGTAAAAGTCTAGATGGTTCATGCCCAATGGGACCATATTTAGTAACGAAAGATGAAATCCCTAATCCACAAAATTTAACTGTCGTTACAAAGGTAAATGATGAAGTTCGCCAAAATGGTTCAACTAGTCACATGATGCATACAGTTGAAGATCTCATTGTAGAGATTTCTAAATTAGTAACTTTAGAGCCTGGCGATGTTATTTTAACAGGAACTCCAGCAGGTGTTGGTAAAGGGATGAATCCGCCACAATATCTTAAATCAGGGGATGTTGTAAAGGTTTCAATTGAAGGAATCGGTACTTTAGTGAACCGCTTCGAATAAGATACTATATTGAATATTCACAATTTTGACAAGAGACCGGTGGAAGTAGTTTTCCACCGGTCTGTTATATTTGTATAGTTCTTACTGTTTTGATAGGATAAATGTGACTAGTAAAATTTAATATGGAGGATTTGAAAATGGTACACATGCATTTAACTTCGATTGTAATCGCAATCATTTTATTCTTTGTGTCAGCGTCTATGGCAACAGGTTCTAAAGGGCAAAAAGTGACACACATGATTTTACGTGTATTCTACATCTTGATTTTAATCACAGGTGGAATGTTATTCAGCACAGCAATGGCTGGCCCGATGGCAATGCAATATGGATTAAAATTACTAGGTGGTATTCTAGTAATTGGTATGATGGAAATGGTATTGGTTCGCAAAGAAAAAAGCAAATCTACTGGTGTACTTTGGACACTATTTGTGATTTTCTTACTCTTCACTTTATACATGGGCTTACATCTACCATTAGGTATGAAATTCTTGTAGGAAAAAAACGATTCCGTTTGACACATCCTGATTATGTTGGGGTGTGTTTTTTTGTTTTGCTCATTTTAAATTGAAAGTAACTTTTTATATAATTGTGGATGTATATGTTAGAACAATTGAATCTCTTGCTCAGGAAGCGAATTTAATCCCACTTCAAGTAGTAGCAGTTATGTCATGAAAACTAGTGTGTGCAAAGTACATGACACAGTTTTGACGAAATTGTGTATGTTTTTTTAGGAAAACATGGAGAGATTTGAAATGGTTTGTTAAAATTACTTAGGACAGTTCTGCAAAAGGAGGACTTGATAGTGAACGTTGCAAAATGGATAAGTACAGCTGTGGCTACAGCGTTGTTAGCTTCAACAATTGGCACAACAACGATTGCGCAAGCAAAAGAAGAAACAAATCATCAACTTCAAGATGAAAGTATATACGATGTATTAGTCGATCGCTTTTTCGATAAGAGTGTAGAAAATGACTATAATATTAATGCAAAAGATCCAAAAGCATTTCATGGTGGTGATTTTGCTGGGATTGAAACAAAGTTGAGCTATTTTCAAGATTTAGGTTTCACCATGATTTCGCTGGGCTCTGTTTTTTCATCTGCTACATATGATGGTAATGCTGTTGTTGACTATAGTAAGATCGAACGTCATTTTGGTACAAGTGCTGAATTTAAATCGTTAATAAATAATCTCCACAAAAATCAGATGAAAGCAATGATTGATTTCCCGATTAATAATGTCAGCAAAGATCATGCTTGGGTATTACAAAATGATCATAAGGATTGGTATACCTCTACTGATTCTGACCGCATTAACTGGAATACAAATAACAAAGAAGTGCAACAAGCATTAATCAATGCGGCTGTTGAATTTGTTGGGAAATATAAAGTAGACGGAATTCGCTTAACACAATTAGGCAATGCAGATACAGCATTTATCAATAAGATGATTGCTGCAATAAAAGAGCAAAATCCTAAACTATATGTTATTTCAAATGAAAAAAGTGATGCCAATTTTGATTTACAATATAATCCACAAACTCTTGATATTTATCAATCAATCTTTAAAAGTGTAAATCAAGATTCTTCTAAAATGGAAAAACCCTTCAAATCGTATGCAAACAATGAAACGCAAAAACCGGATGCCTTGATCATTGACGATTTGAATAGTGCGCGTTTTACTCATGCTGCTGCTACGGAAAATATGTTTCCACCAACACGTATTAAAGTGGCACTAGGGACTATATTGACATTACCAGGTGTGCCAATTGTTACTTACGGCACTGAGATTGCCCAAAATGGTGTGAAAACAACAGAAACTCATGCGCCAATGGATTTCCGTACAAAAGAAGATATCATTTCATATATTGGTGATGTTCAATCAATTCGTAACAAATCAGAAACGCTTCGCACAGGAAAATATAAATTATTAGAAAACAAAAACGGCTTAATGGTTTATGAACGTTATTCTGATAAAGAAAAATGGATTGTAATGGTCAACAATACAAGCAAAACCCAAAAGTACCAATTGGATCCTTCTGTTATTGGGAAGAATAAAGAACTTCATGGTTTATTTGAAAATGATATTGTCAGACAAGCGGATAATGGCAAGTACAATTTAGTAATAGAACGCGAAATTGTAGAACTTTACCAAGTAACTGAACATAAAGGAATCAATATTCCGTATATGATTGCATTAGGTATTGTTTATTTATTATTTATTGGCTTTATCGTTGTTATATTACGCAGAGGTCGGAAAAATAGAAAAGCATAAATAATAAAAAGAAAAGCCTCTTGATTTCTTCAATGAAATCAAGAGGCTTTTCGCATTATCCTACTAGAATATTATTCTGATAGCATTTTGTTTAGGAAGAATATTGCAATGGTTCCTATTCCTGTGTGTGCTGTGATGACAGAACCAATTGAATGAATTTCCACTGCTTTTGGATGGAAGTTTTCAATGATTAATGCTTTCATCTCCTCGGCAGCTTCAATGTCATTACTATGTGTGATGGCGATTACTTGTTCTGATAGTTGATCACCGCGTTCTTTCATGAGCTCAATCATTCGCTTCATCACTTTCTTGCGACCACGGTATTTTTCGATTGGTACGAGTTTTCCATCTTCCATTTGCAGTAAAGGTTTAATGCTTAATAGTCCACCGATAAATGCACTAGCTTTAGAAACTCGACCACCTTTTGCTAGATGATCTAAATCTTCTACCGTAAATAGATGTTCCATATGTTCAGCCATGAAACGAACTTTTTCGACAATCTCGTCTGCATGACAACCTATTTCGCGTAGGTGAGCGGCTTCTTTTACTAGTAAACCAACTCCTAAAGATGCGCATTTTGAATCGATGATGGTTAATTTTAAATCAGGGTATTGTTCCTTCACTTGTTCAGCCATCATAACAGCAGTGCTATAAGTACCTGAAAGTTGAGAAGAGAAAGCAATATAAATGCCTTCTTCTCCAGACTGACCAAGTGCTTTAAATTCTTCTAAAAAGAGTTCAGGAGAGGCTTGAGATGTTTTGAGCATCTCTCCTTGAGCAATAGCCTTGTAAATTTCTTGAATGTCGATACCAACCACATCATCGTACTCTTGGCCTTTCATTTGAACTCGTAAAGGTATTAGTTTGACATTATTCTGTTCGTAAAAAGATTTGGGTAAATCAGAGGCGCTATCCGCGAATATCTTCATTACTACATCCCCCTAATTTCTATATTTGAAGACGATCAATAAGAATTTCTGCGATTCCATCTTCATTATTTGATTTGGTAATTTCATTGGCAATATTTTTTAGCTGACCGATTCCGTTACCCATCGCAACACCGACGCCTGCATATTCAATCATTTCCAAATCATTGTCTTCATCGCCAAATGCAATGATTCGTTCACGTGGGATGCCTAGGTCCTTTGCTACATGAGATAGACCGACAGCTTTGTTTAATCCATGTCTAACAATTTCGATGACAGGGAAGGGATCTCCCCAACGTCTATGATCAATAAGCTCAGCCTTTGTATCCGCTAAATATTTTCGGATAGTCGGAACGCTTTTTTCATTTGATTGGATTAATAAACTGGTAGGATTCTCTTTTAAGTAATTCTTTAAGTCACCAGTTGTAACTTTCGGATCACCCATATTAAAAATATTGAGTAATTTTTCATCATGATATTGCACATATACATCATCCATTACTTCTGCTATCAAGTTTTCATATTGATCTCGATGTAGTGATTCAACTACATCTTTGACAACTTTTAAATCAATTGGGCTGTGTATAGTGTGCCAATTTTGATTTAATGGATGATGAACAAACGCACCATTAAAATTGACAATTGGTGTATGTAAGCCAAGTTCATGATAATATATTTTACTCGCACGATAAGGACGTCCAGTTGCAATCATTACTTCATGTCCTGCTTCTTTTGCCTTTAAAATCGTACGCTTTGTTTTGTCAGAAATCACTTTTTCATCGGTTAATAGGGTACCATCTAAATCTAAAACAATCAAATGGGGTTGTACCATTCGTAACACGCCCTTTCTAAATATGTTTAGTTTGTATTTTTTCTCTATTTTAGGTGATATATACGAGCTATATCGATGAAAGAGATGTCCATTATAGGAAATACTACTTACCTAAAGTTTATCCTTTCTACAAGCTTCTAGTCAAAGTTTTGTAACAGTTCCCTTTTTTTGTTACCATGAAGATATAGAAATAAGGGAGTGAATGAATTGAAAGTCGACCATGAGATTTGGGGCAACATCCCTTTACTTCATATATATAATGAGGAAACTGTTAATGATCAAACACCGGTTGTGATTTTTTTACACGGCTTCGAAAGTGCAAAGGAGCATAATCTTCACTATGCATATCAGCTAGTAAACAAAGATATTCGTGTAATCATGCCAGATGCTATTTTACATGGAGATCGCGAAGATCATTTGGATAAGATTCAACTGAGTCTACATTTTTGGGAAATCGTATTAACTTCAATTGAAGAAGTGAAATATTTATATGACCAATTAAAAGAACGAGGATTACTTACGAATGATAAAATCGCTCTTTCTGGGACTTCAATGGGAGCCATTATAACGATGGGTTGTCTTACTGTCTATCCATGGATTAAAACAGCAGCAGTGATGATGGGTGCTCCTGCCTATGTTGAATTAGCAAAATTACAACTGGCTGAAATGGAAGAAAGAGGATTTAAAATCCCTCTAACTGAAGAAGAGTTAGATAAAATGTTAACAACATTAAGTTATTTTGATATGAGCCAACATAAAGAAGCTATGGAGGGACGTCCAGTATTATTTTGGCACGGTAAAAAAGATCACATGGTCCCATTTGCTCCCACTTATACATTTTATGAAAGTATTAAGCAGGATTATGCAGAACATCCAAATGACTTAGCTTTCATCGTAGAAAAGTCTGCTGGCCATAAAGTAAATCGTTCAGGTATGCTAGCGGGAACAAAGTGGCTTGCAGACCATTTGGCATAAGATAGATAGTAATGTTATGATGGATATACACTGTAAAGAGAGGGGAAACATCATGGACGCAGATTTAAAAGAAAATATTATGGGAGCCTTAGAAAATGTCATTGACCCAGAACTTGGTATTGATATCGTGAATCTAGGTTTAGTATATGATGTAGACTTAAATGATGAAGGTTTATGTCTAGTCACAATGACACTTACATCAATGGGCTGTCCATTAGGTCCAATTATTGTTGATCAAATCCGTACAGCATTAGCTGATATCCCAGAAGTAAAAGATGTCGATGTAAATGTTGTTTGGAATCCACCATGGTCAAAAGATATGATGTCTCGCTATGCTAAAATGGCACTAGGCATTAAATAATATACAAAAGACTTAATCAGTGAGGAATAACATTGTCCTCACTGATTTTTTTTTGAGTCATAAATAAAATTCACCATTCTACGCTATATCAAAAAAGATATAGTGTATTTTTTTGCTTTGACACATTCCTGATACATTCACTTTATATACTTTGTTTGTAAACAAGAGATTGTCATGGATGATTTCAATTAGTACGAGCTCGGATTGGAATCATGATGATCAAAAAAATAGGACATCTTAAACAAATAAGGAGGATATGAAGTGAATTTTTTAAAGCGTGCTTTTTATAGTACAAAAGCGAAAAAAGGGAGAACCCTTCTATTAACTTTTGTATTCTCAGCGATATTAATTTTCATTTTAGCAGGTCTAACGATACAAAGTGCTTCACTTAAAGCAACCGAAAATGCCAAGAAGAGTATGGGGGCAACGGTAACGCTCACTACAAATATGAAGAATGCTTTTAAAAAAGCAAGCTCATCTAGTGACAGCAGTTCGACTGATACCAACAGTGATAGACCAGATCATGGTAGTTTCTCTATTACGCCAGTTGATATGAAAACGGTAAACAAACTAGCAAAATTGGACAATGTGTCATCTTATAGTCTTTCATCTTCTACATCGGTGAATGCAAAATCATTCGATGCCATCTCTTCTAATGATAGCTCAAGTACAGATGAATCTAGTAATGATCAAAATAGTCAACAAGGTGGGCCAGCAGGTGGCATGCGGATGATGGGGATGTCATCAGGTGATATCACGATTCAAGGTACGAATTCAACTGATACTGCAAGTAAATTTACTAGTGGTACTGCAAAGATAACTGAAGGTGTAGGGATTACAGCTCAAGATGAAGGTACAAATAAGGCTGTGATTGAAACGAACTTAGCAAAAGCAAATGATATTTCTGTAGGAGATACGATTAAAGTAACAAATACGGAAAATGAAGATATGGTTTACAAACTAAAAGTGGTTGGTATTTATAAAACTTCTGAAACAGCTGATGAAAGAAGTATGCGTATAGAAGCATTAAACCCATATAATGCAATTTACACATCGTATACATTAGCCAATAAAATGAAAGGTTCCGTCTACAAAAACACTGCAGATTCAGTAATCTATACATTATCAGATCCAGAGAAAATGGATACATTTGTGAAAGAAGCAAAAAAGGCAGGACTTGATACTGATACGTATAGCTTAACAACGAATGATCAAGTATATCAACAAATGATACAACCTTTAACAAATGTTGAAAGCTTTGCACAAAAGATTGTTATTCTTGTATCTGTCGCAGGAACAGTCATTTTAGCACTGATCGTTATTCTAATGATTCGTGAACGAAAATATGAAATTGGTGTATTGCTATCGCTCGGTGAAAAACGGAAGAAAATTATTAGCCAGTTCTTTACAGAACTACTTGCGGTATTAGTAATTGCTTTATGTATTGCGGGGGTGAGTGGCAAATTTGTAGGGAATATGGTTGGAAAACAACTTCTAGATCAACAAGCTACAACAACTGTTTCAGCCTCATATGGACAAAATGGTCAAGATGGTCCAGGACAAGGTCAACGAGCACTTGGAAATGGAGGACCAGGACGAACATTTGCTAACTTTGGCGCAGGGAGTGCTAGTGAGGCAAAACAAATTAAAGATCTTAATATAACAATGTCATTGGAAGAACTAGTTAAATTAGGTGGTTTTGGTTTAGCTATTAGTTTCCTAGCCATTATTATGGCATCAATTGGCGTAATGCGTATGCAACCGAAAAAAATCTTAATCTCATAAGAGGGTGATCCGAATGTTAGAAATAAAAGATGTGAATTATTGGTATAACAATAAGGAAGATGTATTGTATGATGATATTAACTTAACATTTGAAAATGGCAAGTTGTACAGTATTCTAGGTTCAAGTGGCTCAGGCAAAACGACATTTCTTTCTCTTCTAGCTGGCCTTGATGTTCCCAAAAAAGGTGAAATAGTATATGAAGGAAAACCATTGAAAAAGATTGGTTTGACCAACTACCGCAATAAATATGTATCAATTGTATTCCAATCCTATAACTTACTTCCGTATATGTCAGCAGTAGATAATATCGTATCTGCAATGGAAATTACTCGAAGTACGCAAGTAAACAGGAAGGATTATGCATTGTCCATGCTAAAAAAAGTGGGAATCACAAAGAAAATGGCGCAAAAAAATGTGCAACATCTTTCGGGGGGGCAACAACAGCGAGTGGCAATCGTTCGTGCGATGTGTTGTGATGCAAAACTAGTTGTTGCAGACGAACCAACAGGAAATTTGGACGAAAGAAATTCCTTAGAAATTATAAAATTATTTAAAGAACTAGCACATGAGCAAGATAAATGCGTCATCGTGATTACGCATGAAAGAGAAATTGCCAATCAATGTGATATAGTCCTTGAATTGAAAAATAAAAAATTCAACCAACTGCAGCTTCAACATTAATGTAAAGAATTATTATATAGAAAAAACACAAAAGCTTGGTCGCATATAAAGTTGCGTACCAAGCTTTTTGAATAGTTATTTTGTAGTTGGGTATATATAGTATGTCTATTAATCAATACGACAAACGCTCACAGGGCAGTTTTCACATTCACATGCTTCTTTTAAATAGTTTAATTTATGAACAGTTATGATGCCTTTGTCAAATGATAATATAGTCAATTTTTTTAATTCATGGAGCATTCGATTGATGACTTCACGGCTAGTTGCACACATATTTGCGAGTGCTGTATTGGTTAAAGGATAGTTGATTACAATATCTCCATTTTCCTGAGGAATGCCGTAAGTATTCGTTAATCGAATAATGGTAGAGTATAGAGCACCTTTTTTCCCATACAATAATAGATCGCGGAGTTTTGTCTGTGATTTTAAGTTTTGAAGTTGTAACCATTTAATACATTCTATTAAAACTTGGGGTTCTTGACTTAGATACATTTCAAAATGTTTTTTGTCCAGTGTCAGAATGATTGAGGCTTCTAAGGCTTTTGCAGTGTATGGATAGTTATCTGTATTACTTAAAATAATTCCATCGCCAATACAGTCGTTTTGATCACAAATACGAAGCGTTAATTCTTTTCCACTGACTGTTTCTTTGGATACCATTACTTTTCCAGAAACTACGAAGAAGATTTCCTTTGTAGGTTCTCCTTCTAAACATAAATGGCTCCCCTTTGAAACTTTCAGTGTAGAACCATTATTTTTAAAAATCTCTCTTAATTTAAATGGGAATGGCTCAATTTCATGGAAAGATTCCACAATCATCTCAACACCTGCTTATATTTTTGTTCATTATAACATAGTGATTTCGAATTAGTGGAAAGGTTTAAAATTGTCACACTTCGTTTGAAAATAGGTATTATTTATTTTCTCTATAATAATTATGTAACAGAAAAGAAGATGAGAATAATAGGAGAAAACACATATTTCATTTCAGATTGTAACCAAATATTGAATATGGAAGAGAGATAATGATTAGTCAAAAAAGGTCAAACAAATCGCTTTACTTTTAAAATAGATGGAACTATAATGTAATTAATCGAAAGGTCAAAAAAGGTCAAACAAAGGAGTTAGATCTTATGCAAATGCAAATGAATAACGAAGAACAAAAAAGTCCATTAGAACAATTCGGACGTAATTTAGTAGAAGAAGTTAAAAAAGGAAAAATGGATCCTGTTATTGGTCGAGATCAAGAAATTCGAAATGTCATTCGTATCTTATCTCGGAAGACAAAAAACAATCCTGTTTTAATAGGTGAGCCAGGGGTAGGTAAAACAGCTATTGTAGAAGGGCTTGCACAACGTATTGTGAAAAAGGATGTTCCGGAAGGTTTAAAGGATCATCTGATTTATGAATTAGATATGAGTGCTTTGATCGCAGGAGCAAGTTTCCGTGGTCAATTTGAAGAACGTTTAAAAGGTGTTTTAAAAGAAGTGAAAGAAAGTGAAGGTCGTATTATTTTATTCATCGATGAAATTCATACGATTGTAGGAGCCGGAAAAACAGATGGTGCGATGGACGCTGGAAATATGTTAAAACCAATGTTAGCTCGTGGTGAACTTCACTGTATCGGGGCTACAACTTTAGATGAATATCGTATGTATATTGAAAAAGACCCTGCACTTGAACGTCGGTTCCAACAAGTTTTAGTTCGTGAACCTTCCATTGAAGATACGATTTCTATCTTGCGTGGTTTAAAAGAAAGTTTTGAACTGCACCATGCAGTTAAAATTCATGACCGAGCAATTGTTGCTGCAGCAGAACTTTCTAATCGCTATTTAACTGAACGATTCTTACCAGATAAAGCAATTGATTTAATCGATGAGGCGTGCGCGATGATTCGTACGGAAATCGATTCTATGCCACAAGAATTAGATGAAGTGACACGCCGACAAATGCAATTAGAAATTGAAGAGCAAGCATTAATGAAAGAAAAAGATGAGGCAAGTAAAAAACGCCTTGTTGCGCTACGTGAGGAATTAGAAAAATTAAAAGAATCTTCAAAAGCTATGAAAGAACAATGGGAGTCTGAAAAATCCTCATTGCACAGAATACAAGAAAAAAGAGAAACTTTAAATAAATATCGCCGTGAATTAGAAGAAGCAGAAAACCAATACGATTTAAACAAAGCAGCAGTTCTTCGTCATGGTAAAATTCCTGAACTTGAAAAAGAGTTACATGAATTAGAAAACTCACTTCAAGAAGGAAATGAAACACGTCTTTTACGAGAAGATGTAACATCAGAAGAAATTGCTTCCATCGTTTCAAGATGGACAGGTATTCCAGTAACAAAATTAGTAGAAGGCGAACGCGAAAAATTATTGCATTTAAAAGATACTCTACACGAACGTGTAGTAGGACAAGATGATGCAGTACGTTTAGTAACAGAAGCAGTATGGCGTGCTCGAGCAGGTATTCAAGATCCAAACAAACCAATTGGCTCATTTTTATTCTTGGGACCAACTGGTGTAGGGAAAACAGAGTTAGCAAAAGCATTAGCTGCACAACTATTCGATTCTGAAGATCACTTTATCCGTATCGACATGTCAGAATACATGGAAAAACATAGTGTATCTCGTCTTGTCGGAGCACCTCCAGGCTATATCGGTTACGAAGAAGGTGGTCAATTAACAGAAGCTGTGCGTCGTAATCCATATTCAGTAGTTTTATTAGATGAAATCGAAAAAGCGCATCCAGATGTAGCAAATATTTTACTACAAATTTTGGATGATGGCCGTATTACAGATAGTCAAGGTCGTACAGTAAACTTTACGAATACTGTAGTAATCTTAACTTCTAATATTGGCTCAAATTATTTAATGGAAATCAAAGACCAAGAAAATGAACACGCAGTTGAAGATTTAGTCATGGCTGCATTAAAACAACATTTCAAACCAGAACTATTAAATCGTCTAGATGACATTATCATGTTCCATTCATTATCAAACGATCAATATTATGAAATTGCAAAGAAATATGTTGCGTTACTACAAAAACGCGTTGGTGAACAAGAAATTGAATTACAAGTGGAAGATGATGTCTTGCAATGGGTGATAAAAGAAGGTGTAGATCCTGCATTTGGCGCAAGACCACTACGTCGCTTCGTACAACGTCATATCGAAACACTCGTTGCCAAAGAACTACTAAAAGGTGAAGCGGTGGCTGGAGATAAAGTAATCGTCTTTATGAATGGCGATCAAACAGCTGCACGTGTAGAAAAATCAAATAGCTAATTTAAATTCAGCCGCAATAGTATGTATATTGCGGCTGTTTATTTTATAAAAGAAAAAATCCTGCCACTAAATGGGGCAGGATTTTAATTATTCTTGATGACCAATTTCTTTAGGTGAATCTTTTGGAATTACTGCATCAACGATTAATAATAATACAGAAATAACAAGTGAAATCCATAAGCCTTTTGTGAAAGCTGGGCCATCTAATGGTACATTGTTGATGGAGCTGACAACATAGTTTAATGTAGAAACTAATAGTGCAGACCAAATAACTAACATAATATATCTCATTTATTTCACCTCTAACTTACTTTTCTACCTATACTATAATATCACACAAAACCTCTAAATTAAAACAAACTTTTAAAGAGGTAAATGGCAAAGTGATGAAGAATTATTGAAATGAAAACAATAATTCGTTATAATTAAGACCAGATACTAATAATTGATAATAAAAGAAGAGAGGCGCTACCTCATGAATGCTGGTATTATTGGAGTAGGAAGATGTGTCCCAGAAAAGGTTATAACAAATTTTGACCTTGAAAAAATGATGGACACTTCAGATGAATGGATTCGCACTCGTACGGGAATTGAGCAAAGACATGTAGCAAGTGATGATCAAAATACATCAGACATGGCATTCGAAGCTGCAAAGAAGGCAATAGAAAATGCAGGTATTACTGCTGAACAAGTAGGTTTAATCCTTGTAGCAACTGTAACACCTGATACGCCATTTCCAAGTGTAGCTTGTATGATTCAAGAAAAGCTAGGCGCAACAAAAGCAGCTGCGATGGATATCTCAGCAGCTTGTGCAGGTTATATCTATGGATTAGTCACTGCAAAACAATTTATAGAATCAAATGCATACGATTATGTTTTAGTTGTAGGCGTAGAAAAGTTAACAAAAATTGTAGACTGGACTGACCGTAATACAGCAGTACTATTTGGTGATGGTGCAGCAGCTGCAGTAATTGGTAAGGTTTCTGAAGGAAGAGGTATTATTTCCTATGAACTAGGTGCAGATGGTACTGGTGGCAAATACCTTTATGAAAACGAAGAAAATCATATTGCGATGAATGGTAGAGAAGTGTTTAAGTTTGCTGTTCGCCAAATGGGCCAATCGGCGATCAATGTAATCGAAAAAGCAGGTTATACAAAAAATGATGTAGATTATTTAATTCCACATCAAGCGAATATTCGTATTATGGAAGCAGCAAGACAACGTTTAGATTTACCACCTGAGAAAATGTCAACAGTCATCCAAAAATACGGTAATACATCAGCTGCTTCTATCGGAAACGCTCTAGTAGAAGAATTAGAGTCTGATAAGATCAAAGACGATGATTTAATCGTATTAGTAGGATTTGGCGGCGGCTTGACTTGGGGCGCAGTAGCGATTAAATGGGGAAAATAACTCAAAAGAAGCGAGGAATAAAATCATGACAAAACGTCGAGTAGTAGTGACTGGTATTGGAGCAGTAACACCACTAGGAAACGATATTTCAACAACTTGGGAAAATATTAAAGCAGGGAAAGTTGGAGTAGGTCCTTTAACAAGACTAGATCAAGAAAAATTCCCTGCTAAAGTTGCTGCCGAAGTAAAAGACTTTGATATTGAAAAGTATATTGCTAGAAAAGATGCACGTAAAATGGACCGTTTTACACAGTTTGCACTTGCTGCATCAATCATGGCAGTAGAAGATGCTAATTTAGAAATTACACCAGAGTTAGGGTTACGTACTGGTGTATGGATCGGTTCAGGAATTGGCGGTATGGAAACATACGAACAACAATTTATGAACTTTATCGAAAAAGGACAACGTCGTGTAAGTCCATTCTTCGTACCAATGATGATTCCTGATATGGCAGCAGGCCAAGTATCTATTCACTTTGGAGCAAAAGCTATTAACTCATGTACCGTTACAGCATGTGCATCTGGTACAAACTCAATTGGTGATGCGTTTAAAGTAATTGAACGCGGTGAGGCAGATGTAATGATTGCTGGTGGAGCTGAAGCACCTATTACAAATATGGCCGTTGCAGGTTTCTGCTCAAATACAGCATTAACATTAAATCCAGATCCACTAACAGCATCACGTCCTTTTGATAAAAACCGTGATGGATTTGTTATTGGTGAAGGTTCAGGTATTGTTATTTTAGAAGAATATGAACATGCTGTAGCACGTGGAGCTAAAATCTATGCAGAAATCATAGGTTACGGTGCAACAGGTGATGCACATCATATCACAGCACCAGCTCCTGATGGTGAAGGTGCAGCTCGTGCAATGCAACATGCACTTGAAGATGCGGAAGTAACGCCTGAACAAATTGATTATATTAACGCACACGGAACAAGTACACAATACAATGATTTATTTGAAACAATGGCAGTTAAAACAGTGTTTGGAGAACATGCTTATAAATTAGCGATGAGCTCTACAAAATCAATGACAGGTCATTTGCTTGGAGCAGCTGGCGGTATTGAATCAATTTTCTCTGTTTTAGCGTTAAAAGAAGGCATATTACCACCAACTATGAATATTGAAACTCCTGATGAGCAATGTGATTTAGATTACGTACCAAACGAAGCACGTCATCAAGAAATTTCATATGCATTAAGTAACTCATTTGGTTTTGGTGGCCATAATGCATCATTATTGTTTAAAAAAATCTAATTGATAATTATGTTGATTTTTAATATAAACCACAGGGCATATTAGTCCTGTGGTTTTTTTGAATTCTTGACTATAAACTGCAGAATAGCAATTCATTTTTCGTCAAAAATAAATGCGAAACAATTCCCTTTACATACCCCTTATAGGTATAGTACAGTATTAGTGTAATACCCCTATACAGTATATACCTTATTATTCCTAAATAAATTTAGATAGTTAATGTTCATAATTGATAAGAGGGAGGTAAGTAAGATGAGTGCGGAACTGAAAGAAACCAATTTGCAAATAACAGGTATGACTTGTGCTGCTTGTGCGATGCGGATTGAGAAAGGGTTAAACAAGATGGATGGTGTTGAGCAAGCAAATGTAAACTTAGCGCTTGAGAGATCATCGATTCAATATGATCCCACCAAACTTAGTGAAGCCGATTTTGAGAAGAAAATTGAGGCATTAGGATATGGCGTTCTGAAGCAGAAAACAGAGTTAGACATTACAGGGATGACATGTTCAGCCTGTGCAACGCGTATAGAAAAAGGATTAAACAGAATGGAAGGAATCTCTTTTGCAAATGTCAATTTAGCTTTAGAAAAGGCAACGGTTGAATTTAATCCTTCCGATTTAGCTGTTTCAGATATCATTGCAAAAGTGGAAAAATTAGGTTACGGCGCACATCAAAAAGCAGAGTCACAAGATACAGAAGACATACGTGCTAAGACAATAAGAAAACAACAAATAAAATTTATAGTATCAGCTTGTTTATCTCTGCCGTTACTCTGGACGATGGTTGGACATTTTTCATTTACATCAATTCTATATGTACCGGATTGGTTGATGAATCCTTGGATACAGTTGATTCTTGCAACACCTGTTCAATTCATTATCGGTAAGCAATTTTATGTTGGTGCTTTTAAAGCTTTACGAAATGGTAGTGCAAATATGGATGTTCTTGTTGGCATGGGAACTTCAGCTGCCTATTTCTATAGTTTATATCAAGTTATCATATCGATTAATTCACAACATATGCCGCACCTATACTTTGAGACAAGTGCGATACTTATTACGTTAATTCTTTTAGGTAAATTATTTGAAGCGAAAGCAAAAGGACATTCTTCAGAAGCAATTAAAAAATTAATGGGTTTACAAGCTAAAACGGCGATTGTAGAAAGAGATGGAATGGAAAAAGAAATCCCATTAGAAGAAGTTGTATTAGGTGACATAGTGCTAGTAAAGCCAGGCTCAAAAATACCTGTAGATGGTGAATTATTAGAAGGAACCACTGCCGTCGATGAATCGATGTTAACAGGTGAGAGTCTTCCGTTAGATAAAAAACAAGGCGATCAATTATACGGTTCTACGATGAATAAAAATGGTTTCATTAAAATGAAAGCAACAAAAGTCGGACGGGATACAGCACTTGCACAGATTATTAAAGTTGTGGAAGATGCACAAGGTTCTAAAGCGCCAATTCAACGTTTAGCTGATAAAATCTCTGGTATTTTTGTACCGATTGTAGTAGGAATAGCAATAGTTACATTCCTTGTTTGGATTTTATGGATCAAACCAGGTGAATTGACGCAAGCGCTTGAAGCCTTAATTTCAGTACTTGTAATTGCTTGTCCGTGTGCTCTTGGATTAGCAACTCCCACCTCTATTATGGCAGGTTCGGGACGTGCAGCTGAGTTCGGAATTCTATTTAAGGGCGGAGAATATCTAGAACAAACTCAAAGCATTGATACGGTAGTTGTCGATAAAACAGGTACAGTAACTCATGGTAAACCCGTTTTAACCGATGTTATTGTAAAAAAAGATCAAGACAAAGACCATTTCTTATCTTTAATCGGTGCCGCAGAGAAGCAATCTGAACACCCATTAGCAGAAGCTATTGTTCAAGGAATTCAAGAAAAGGGAATTCACTTTGGTAATGTTCAGTTTTTTGAAGCAATTCCCGGTTTCGGAATCCGAGCAACTGTTTCTGGCCAAGGCGTCGTGGTAGGTAATCGAAAACTAATGCAGCAGTTTGGAATCGATATAAAAAGCATGGAAAAAACAATGGAACAGCTCGAGGGAAACGGTAAAACAGCTATGCTTGTAGGAATTAATGGGGAATTTTCAGGGATTGTTTCGGTAGCCGATACGATTAAAGAGACATCAAAAGAAGCTATTCGCCGCCTACATGAAATGAGTATAACTGTTATTATGTTGACCGGAGATAACAAGCTTACTGCAAATGCAATTGGCCAAGAAGTAGGGGTAAATCAAGTCATTGCGGAAGTATTACCTGAAGGCAAGGCCGATGAAGTAAAGAAACTCCGTGAGTCAGGTAAAAAAGTAGCAATGGTAGGTGATGGAATCAACGACGCACCTGCTCTTGCTACTGCAGATATCGGGATGGCAATAGGAACAGGAACAGATGTTGCAATGGAAGCAGCCGATATTACACTCATTCGAGGTGACTTAAACAGTATTGCAGATGCAATACTAATGAGTCGTAAAACAATGCGCAATATAAAACAAAATCTATTCTGGGCATTTGCTTATAATATTATCGGTATTCCAATCGCAGCAGCAGGATTATTAGCACCATGGGTAGCAGGAGCAGCAATGGCATTCAGCTCTGTTTCCGTAGTGTTAAATGCCCTTAGACTACAACGAATAAAACTATAAATAAAAATAGAGTTGGTTCAGATAGTTGAACCAACTCTTTATTATTGTTTAAGCTTTTTGGAATGAGCAGGATTACTCCAAGCCTAGAAATGAGTAGCTGAATCATTTCTATCAATACTCGATTTGTGGCTAATAGCAAAAGCCTTTTCTATGAATAGAGAAAGGCTTTTCCACATAGAATGTAAAAAATAGAAAAGGATTCGTGCTAATGAGAATATTATTTTTTCTAATTTTTTACGGCTTAATCGTTCTTACATCCACCCACATGATTTTATACTTAAACTATCATGCGTTAGGATATAGTTGGACATCCGTCTTTGCATTTATCTTACATTCTGTAGATTTCAAAATTTTCATTGGATCATGGATAGGAATGCTTATCGTCTTCTTCTTCCCAAGCCCATCGCAGTCTCCATCTTAGCAATCGTTTCGCTAGCAATAGCATTTGCTTTTTCAGCACCATGATCAAGGATTTCATCTAATTCAGGTGAATTGATTAATTCAGCAAATCTTTCTTGGATTGGCGTTAGATGGCTGATGATACTTTCAGCAACACCAGCTTTGAATGCACCATAGCCAAGGCCTTCATATTTTGCAACTAAATCATCAATTGAAACACCTGATAAAGCAGCTTCTATTGTTAATAAGTTAGAGACACCTGGTTTGTTTTCTGTATCAAATTTCACAATGCCTTCAGAATCTGTAACTGCAGATTTTACTTTTTTCTCAATATCTTTTGCAGGATCTAAAATACGAATCGTTGCTTTTTTGTTTTCATCTGATTTACTCATTTTTTTCAATGGGTCTTGTAATGATTTAATGCGAGCACCGTTTTTAGGTAAATGAATATCTGGAATTTTAAATGTATCCCCATAGCGTTTGTTAAAGCGTTCTGCTAAATCACGTGTGATTTCAAGATGTTGTTTTTGGTCTTCACCAACTGGAACGACATCCGTGTTATAAAGCAAAATATCTGCTGCCATTAAAGGTGGGTAAGTTAATAATCCAGCTGATACAGCGTCTTTGCCTTTTGATTTGTCCTTGAATTGAGTCATACGTTCTAGTTCACCAATATAAGAAGTACAAGTTAAAATCCATCCAGCTTGTGCATGTGCAGGTACTTCAGATTGGATAAATAATGTTGACTTATGTGGATCAATTCCTGCAGCAAGATAAGTTGCAGCTAGTGTACGAATGCTTTTGCTTAGTTCTTCTGGATCTTGTTGTACAGTGATCGCATGTTGGTCTACAATGCTGAAGATGCATTCATAGTCATCTTGTAATTCTACGAATTGGCGGAATGCACCGATATAGTTGCCTAGTGTAATAACGCCTGTTGGTTGAACACCTGAAAAAATTCTTTTCATAATGTAATTCCTCCTTAAAATAAAAAAACATCATGCATCCCTAATAGGGACGAATGATGTTTTGAAATCCGCGGTACCACCCAAGCTTGTCGAATAAATCGACCACTCAATCTCGTAACGTGAGAAAAACGAGCTTCACTACTCAACAATGTGGTTCATAAAGCCAACTCGGAAGTCCATTCCCCATAGTGTATGATCTGTTCACACCTTCCACAGACTCTCTTGACATACTTTCTATAAGTACTACTCTTCGTCTTCGTTTTACTATATAATGTGCAAATTATAATATAACTCAATTTAAATATCAAGTTTACACTCTGATTGTATTATATGTCATTCAATCATGGTTCATACATAACAATAAATGAATATAAATTTGAATTATTTTTATTAGGTAAATTGAAACTTTTTGAACTATTAAACGTAAATATAGTAGAATACAGATTATTTTCAATTCAAAATTCTAAATGAGAAAATTTATATTTAAAATTAAATGTTTAAGAGCTGAAAAAATTGGTAATAATGTATATGTGATTGTGAATTACTCAATATTGAAAACTTAAAAAGCTTAAAGTAATAGAATAATTAGACATAAATCAGTCGAAATTATTTCATTTAACTGTATATCCAAAAGAATTAATCTGTTGTATAATGTTGTTAGACCTCTTTATTAGAGTAATTCTAATTTAAAAATAGCTAAACGTTAATATAACTAAACCACATTTGAAAGGTTGTGTTAGATATGATGGTAACATTATTTACTTCACCAAGTTGTACTTCATGTAGAAAAGCAAAAGCATGGCTAGAAGAACATGAGATTCCATATAAAGAACGAAATATTTTTGCAGAACCACTTAGCATAAGTGAAATAAAAGAAATTTTACGAATGACTGAAGATGGAACAGATGAGATTATTTCAACTCGCTCTAAAATTTTTCAAAAACTTAAAGTGGATCTAGAATCCTTACCACTTCAACGTTTATATGAACTAATTCAAGAAAATCCAGGCTTATTACGTCGTCCGATTATTTTAGATGAAAAACGTTTACAAGTTGGTTATAACGAGGATGAAATTCGTCGTTTCTTACCTCGTAAAGTACGCGCATACCAATTACAAGAAGCACAAAAATTGGTGAACTAACCGCATAGTTCAAAGACTTATGTACAAGCTAAGCTAGAACTCTTTTTGGGGTTTTAGCTTTTTTGCTTTTTGTTTATTTATTGTATTTGAAGGGTATATAAGATGAATTGAGTGGCATTCTACATAATAGCAAAATAGTATTGTAATCCGAAATTATTACGAAATCATGTATTTTACTTGTATTTGTAAACATACTCTATTATATTTCATATACTATTGTTATTTCTTAAGATTTATTCTTTTCATTTTTCGCCATATCGTCATACAATAGTAAGAGACGCTGTTTAAAAGGTACACCTTCAATAATCTGGCTAACAGACAAATCTTTTAAGAAGTAGTGACCGGAGGGAGTTGTGTAAAATGGATATGGAGCGCATTAACGAGAATACACTAAAACTCTTCATTTCTTATCTTGACATTGAAGAACGCGGATTCACGAAGGACGAAATATGGTATAACCGAGATAAAGGCGAAGAACTTTTCTGGGTAATGATGGAAGAACTAAACGATGATATAGATTTTGAAATGGATGGTCCATTATGGATTCAAGTCGTAGCCAAAGAAAATGGCCTAGAGTTAACAGTTACTACAGCTAAATTTTCTGAAGATGGAACGTTGGATCTCCCAGCAAATCTAGAAGATAAAAGGAAGTTTTTTGAAAATGCATTTAACGGCATGGATTTGAAACCTCATGAGTTTGAGGAAATCTTCGGTGATGAGGAAGACTATTTAGACGGCTATACGTTCGTTCTAAATGATTTTGAAGATATCATTGATATCGCTCATAGAATGCCTGCAGAAGCAAAATTCGAAAATTCGTTATATGAATTAAATGGTAAGTATTACTTGCATGTTGAGTTTGATGAAGAGTCTACAATAGAAGAATTAGAAAATTATTTGAGTGTTATTTGTGAAAGTGCTGAAGAAGCAGACACGACAATTCATCTGTTAGAAGAGTACGGTAAACCAATTATGGCAGAAAATTGTTTTGAAACTGTTCGTAAATTTTTTTAAAGAATAAATAAAAAAGGAGTGACTAAAAAAGTATCGAAACTTACTTTTTAGTTACTCCTTGTTTTTTCGTTCTATTGATATTAGGCAATCATAATACTTGTAAATAATTCAGAAAATTCATAGAATTATAGCTGGAGGTGATCACATATTAACAGCATTTAATTCGAACAAGCAGTTAATTGTATTAACAGGACAAGATACTAAAGACAAATTGAAAGAACTTCGAAAAACAGAGCAGTTTTTCTGCCCACAATGTGAAGAAACTGTTCACCTGAAAATTGGACAAATTATGATTCCTCATTTTGCCCATCAAAAAAAGAGTACCTGCGCAGAGTCTTTTTCAGAAGGGGAGACTACGGAGCACTTATTAGGTAAACAGAAATTATATGAAATGTTTCAAAAGTTAAAGATGACAGTTCAACTTGAACCCTATTTGAAAGAGTTAGCACAAAGGCCTGACATTTTACTAGATTATAACAAAAAGCAGTTTGCTATTGAATACCAATGTAGTACGATTCCTATCCCCCATATGGAACATCGTACACGAGGATACCATCAATCAAATATAAAGCCAATTTGGATTTTAAAAACCCCGATTAACAAACTAACTTACAAAAATGGTATTCAACAAATTAAATTATCCCCATTTAAACAACAATTTATCTCATACATTCAAGGTCAGGCGCATATGATTACTTTTGATGCTGAATCAGGTGACTTTGTATATTTTTCCTATTTAATGCCGATTTCAGGATATCGGTATATTGCATTGGTGAAGCGTTTACCGATTGAAGCACAACGTTTTCCTTTTTTACAAGTAGAGGTGCCTACAGAACAGGAATTCTTAATCTATTGGAAGTTATGGAAGAAAGCTAGACTACAATTTTTAAAGAGTAGATTACTTAGTAGTAATAGAGGTGTGCAAGATACCTTTTTACGGGCATGTTATGATATGCGCTATCAATTGGGAAATTTACCTTTGTTCGTAGGCATTCCTGTATCTAAATCATTTGGGTTTTCAGTTTTTAATGCAGAATGGCAGCTTTTATGGATACACTATCTGGAGGAAATAGGAAAAGACCTTACCCATATATCTTCTTGTATCATTCATGGATTTAGGGAGAAATATCCAAATATTTTTATAAATAAACAAGCTATTGAATCAATAAAAAGTTATAATGAAATAATAAAAGGAATAAATATTTCTAAAATTAATAGTGCATTTGATGAAGAAATGTTATACCGGCATATATATGTTCAATTCCTTGCAAAGCATTGAGAAAATTGAGAAAATATGAGAAGTACTTCGTTTCTAGATAAAATTATATGAGGAGGTCATATTATGGCTGAAAATCAAAAAAGCAAAGTATTAACAAGGGAAGAGGTTCCTACAGAGTTAACTTGGAAACTAGAAGATATATTTGCAACGGATGCTGAGTGGGAAGAAGCCTTTAAGGAAATCAGCGAATTAGGTAAACAAGCTGCTACCTATAAAGGAACAATTAAAGACGGAGCCGAAGCATTACTTACGGTCTTACGCTTCCGTGATGATGTATATAGTAAGTTAGGACGCCTATATGCTTATGCTCATATGCGTAATGACCAAGATACAACAAATGGAGTTTATCAAGCTATGGACAGTCGCGCAAATACTTTATATGCGCAAATTTCTACAAGTCTTTCTTTCTTAACTCCTGAAATCTTATCACTAGATGAAGCAGTACTTGAAGGATATCTAGAACAAAACGAAGATTTAAAATTATATAAACATGAAATTGAAGAGATCAATAAAGAGCGTCCTCATATTTTACCAGCAGAACAAGAAGCAATCCTATCACAAATGTCTGAAGTGACAGGTGCATCTTCCAATGCATTTAGCATGTTAAATAATGCGGACTTAGAATTTCCAACAATTCAAGATGAAGACGGTGAACAAGTTCAATTAACACATGGTAATTATGTTCACTTTTTAGAAAGCAATGATCGTTCAGTACGCGAAGCAGCTTTCCATGCAATGTATGGCACATATGGCAACTTTAAAAACACATTTGCTGCTACATTAACAGGTAATGTAAAAGCTCACAATGTAAGTGCTCGTATTCGCAAATATGACTCTGCACGTCAAGCAGCAATGTCTGCAAATAGTATCCCTGAAAAAGTGTACGATCAACTGATTGAAACGATACACAAATACTTACCGCTTATGCACCGCTATATTTCATTACGTAAGAAAATTCTTGGTGTCGATGAATTGCATATGTGGGATGTCTACACACCATTAGTACCTGAATCTAAAATTGATATGACTTATGATCAAGCAAAAGAACATATGTTAAAGGCGTTAGCCGTGATGGGTGACGAATATGTAGGAATTCTTGATCAAGCATTAAAAAATCGTTGGGTAGATGTGGTTGAGAGTAAAGGTAAACGTAGCGGAGCCTACTCATCTGGCTCATATGGTACAAATCCATATATCTTATTAAACTGGCAGAACAATTTAGACAATCTATTTACACTTGTACATGAATTCGGACACAGTGTACACAGTTACTTTACGCGTAACAATCAACCATTTGTTTATGGAGACTATTCTATTTTCGTAGCAGAAGTTGCTTCTACATGTAATGAAGAATTACTAAATGATTACCTATTGAAAACAATCGATGATCCAAAAACACGTATTTACATTCTAAATCACTGGCTAGAAGGCTTCCGTGGTACAATTATTCGCCAAACAATGTTTGCCGAATTTGAACACATTATTCATGAATTAGACCAAAAAGGGGAAGCACTTACTGCTGAACGTATGTCAGAAGAGTACTTTAAATTAAACAAACAATACTTTGGTGAAGATATGGTTGTTGATGAAGAAATCGGTCTAGAATGGGCACGTATTCCTCATTTCTACTACAACTACTATGTATATCAATATGCAACAGGGAAGAGTGCAGCCATCGCTTTAAGCTCACAAATCCTATCAGAGGGCGATGCAGCGGTAGAACGTTACATTAACAAATTCCTAAAAGCAGGTTGCTCAGATTATCCAATCAACGTATTAAGAGCAGCTGGCGTAGACATGGAATCAGCCACACCAATTGAAGAAGCATGCAAAGTTTTTGAACGTAATTTAAATGAGTTAGAAAAACTTCTAGCTGAATAATACTACTAGTTATAAGCCTCGGAGGAAATATACTCTGAGGCTTATTTTTTCATACATAGACATAATAAGGATGCTAAATCTAAAGTAGTGATAATTTCTTTTGTTACACGAAATAAGATGCAGGAATTTAAACCTATAAAGTATAATTATTGTCAATTTCGTGTAAAAATATACATAAAAATACTCTAGAAACATTGGAAACGCTTACTATATGACAACTTTGTGAATATAAGTTTGAATCGTTGCTATAAAAGATTTTTCATGCTAAAGTTACAGATGTGAAATAAATCACAAACAAACATACACCCCTTTGTTTGAACGTGAACATTTCTCCCATCCCCTTTGTGAAAAGAAGCATCTCTCGTAGAGATGCTTCTTTTGTTTATGGTCAGAAAACAAGGGTATGTAAGTTACATAAAGCATAGTAGAAAAATTAATCAATCATTGCTTCTGATTCAATCTAACACGATGATCCCTTCAACTCTCCAAAAACTTATCCAAAACTCTTAGCATCAACATAACGTTCCGTATAATCGCATGCAATGAGTGAATTGTATATCATCCATCCATAAACAAAAAAACCAATCATAGTAATCTACTATGATTGGAAGAGAATCTAGTATTATTAAAATCTATTTTAAACGCCAGAGCGATAATTCATCACATGTTACTCGATCAAGCTTCTGTTGTAGCATCTTTTTCTTTAACTCACGTTCAGCAGTATTTTGAGAAATTTGATAAATAGCTGCAACCTCTTTAGTTGTTAAAGTATGATAACGTTGAAACAAATCTTCTACTGAAGGTGGTTGCTGACAAACTAATTTTTGATCTAATAGTTCTTCTAATATTTTTTCATATACATAAAAAGGATAGGAACCAGAAACTTTTAAACCCTCATCTTCAATGTTTTCATTGAAGAATACAAAACTTGGAACTTCGTCTACTTCCATTTCACGTGTAATACATAAATCACTTTGGAATGCGCGTGTTGCTTCCATTGATAGAAAGTCAGATTGGAATTCTTCAATATCTAATCCTATTTCATAAGCAATCTCTTGTAATGTACTACAAAGGGATACGTTTTTAA
Organism: Rummeliibacillus sp. JY-2-4R; assembly: GCF_053847205.1. Taxonomy (NCBI): domain Bacteria; kingdom Bacillati; phylum Bacillota; class Bacilli; order Caryophanales; family Caryophanaceae; genus Rummeliibacillus; species Rummeliibacillus sp. JY-2-4R. The sequence goes on from NZ_CM132623.1 coordinate 754,957, forward strand.
TATTTGTCAAAGCATATTCCTGTAATTTCATTAAAAAGCGATAACCTGCTTTTTTTCCTTGAAGTTCGGCCGCTTTTACAGCAATTGAAGGAAGAACTGGATGGGATACATCAACAAGTTCTTCATGAGATTCACAACTATTAATACGTTGGCAAGCTGTGTTTAACGAATTCAATTCTGTACTTAGGACAATACGTAAGGAAAAATAATGTCCATAATTTAACTGTAATTGTCGGATTAATGATTGTAACTCCCAACAATCTGGAGAAAGCAAATCCATAAATACATAAAGCTCGATCGGTTTACTTAGGGCAGTAGAAGTTGATACAGTAGGTTTTTCAGTTAAATACTGAATCTTGTTCACTCTAAAACCTCCTCGTCTTCATCCGGTGAGTTAATCATATGGTGCGCTGTAAGGACGAGACGTTGATAATATACTTCTCGAAGTTTACCTTCAAGGCCTACTTCATCCATTGCTTCAGACATGCATTCTAACCAAGCTTGTGCGCGTTCCGGCGTAATCTTGAATGGTATATGTCTAGCTCTTAGCATTGGATGACCATGTTCTTCTGTATATAGGTTTGGACCACCTAAATATTGGGTCTGAAATTGTTTTTGTTTGCGGGCTGTCTCGGATAAATCATCAGGGAATATTGGCTTTAGCTTCGGATTTTTGGCAACTTTGGAATAGAAAATATCAATCATTTTATAGAGTTTTTCTTTACCAATTTCCTCATAAGGAATTATAGGTTTCTGCATCATAGATGATTCTCCTTTGCTTTAGCTGTAATTCTATTTTATCAACCTCCTCGTATTTTCTCAAACAAATGATTCGCTCAATACTCCGATTATCATATTTTACGATAAAAAAACCAACAATCGTTACAGCGATAAGCCGTTCATCTTAAAAAATAGAGGATGAATGAATAGTAGCGAAATTGTTGGTATTTTGTCAAATTATGAGTTGTATGTATTCATAATATTTGTTACGTAATTCATAGTTTCTTTATAGGGTGGAACTCCGGCGTATTTTGTTACTGTACCAGGTCCAGCGTTATAAGCAGCTAACATGAGAGGGAAGCTTCCGTTAAATTGGTCGTACAATTGTTTTAAATACTTTGTACCACCCATGATATTTTGCTCTGCATCGTAAACGTTAGAAACTCCTAAATAGTTAGCAGTGCCAGGCATCAATTGCATCAATCCACCTGCGCCTGCTGAACTTGTTGCACTTGCATTAAAGTTCGATTCTTGTTTAATTACAGATTTAATCATTTTCTCGGGTAAACCATATGTTTGTGCTGCTTTTTTAATAATAGAATCATAACTTGTATTTGCGGATTCACTATTTGAATCTGATTTTTTCGTTGTTAATTCATCCAAAGAAAAGTTTGAGTTGGTATTCAAAGATGCTGGTGTAAAAATAGGTGTTAGACCGCTGTAATTGACAGCGTAATTGTTCAGCGTTTCTGGATTGCTATAGCTACTTACACTTTGACTATCACTTGTTGTACTTAACTCAAGCCCACCTAGCAATTGGCTATAGTCAATTGGAGAGCTAGTACCGTACCCTAATGAATTATTAATCAAACTTGGTGAAGATAACAGCTGTGATAAATAGACATTACTGTTCGGGCTTGAAAGTGAATTCGTAAGTCCAAGAATTTGAGAAGCTTGCGAAGTACTAGATGATGGAGCAGTTAACTGTGACAACATTTGAGCGAATAAGCCAGAAGTAGGAGTTGAACTATTTGTCATACTAGTAGTACCAACGGAATTCATTCCTTGTAAATTTGGTAGTTGTGATAATGATTGCGTATACATCGATTACCCTCGATTCTTATTGACAGCGCTCATAAAACGAGCGACTTTTTTATCAGCTGGTCTTGATGGGATAGAATATTGTGCAAGAAGTTGTTCGAAGATTTTCTTTCCAGTCTCCTCATCTTGAACCTCATATTCTAATTCATAATCCTCAACTTCTGCGTAAATCGAATGATCAAATACTAAAAGACCGCCTTTATACTCTATTTCGGCTCTTTTTGTAGAGAGTGAACCTAATATTTGCAAATCTTCTGTATGGACGTTTAATGCATGCAGCCGCATTTCAACTTCTTCTGCATGAAGTGGAGAGTTGCCGGCTAAAATAGATTGAACTGTCTCCTGTTGAAGTAAGTCCGTTGTTTCGGTTAACCCGATGCCTTCAGCCGGTTCCTTTAATGTACATTCAAAGCGGTTTTGTACTTCTCGAATTCGTAAACCAGATCCTACATTTTTTAAAGCAAAATCAGGCGTATCAAAATAGTGATTTGTTTGTTCATGAAACTTATCTTTTGTTAAATTGAAGGAATGACATAACGTGTAAAATTCCTCTTTTGTTAACATATTTTTGAATTCGATTTCTAATTCTTGGGTCAATATCTACACACCCTTTCTATTTATGAATTATAGAGGAATTTTATAACAAAATGCAATTTGCATAAGAAAATGATACAAGCCCTGAAAAATCTCCGAAAAATTCGTTAGAAATGAAGAAGCCTATGATAAAATAGAGTGCATATTCACAGAAAGGAAGATCGGCCTTGCGTAAAACTTATTTAATTGAAAATGGTGTATTACAAGATTCTCAAATTTTCTTTGAGTTGCATAATCCTGAAAGTGATTTAGCAATTCAACCAGCGGGTAAGATGATTACTGATTCAGATGAAAAAGCATTTATATATTTATTGGATGAGAATGATGGTTATAGTTATTTGAAATTCCCTCAAAAAGTTTGGCCAATATTAGTCGAAACTCTACATTCAAAAGCAAATCCTGTGTTAAAATGGGGAATTGAGCGAATTGAATTAGTTGGTTTTTTGGATGAATTACAATCGCTAATATATAATATTGAAGGTAACTATAATTATGGAGAAGATTTTACAACTGCAGTTGAAAAAACTTTTGCACAATTACTTGAGTAAAGCCTAAACGTGTTAGGGGGACTTATCATGGGACAGTGGGATCGCTTTTTACAGCCCTATAAGCAAGCAGTAGACGAACTTAAAATAAAATTAAAAGGGATTCGTGCGCAATTTGAAAAGTCAAACACGACATCACCTATTGAATTTGTCACTGGAAGAGTTAAACCGCTTGCGAGTATTTATGATAAGACGTTAGAAAAAGGATTAATTTTTGAACCGTCAGATACACTTGGACATGAATTGCAAGATATTGCAGGGGTTCGTATCATGTGTCAATTTGTAGATGACATTCCAACTGTTATTGATTTATTACGTCAGAGAAATGATTTACATATCATTGAAGAAAAAGACTATATTACTAATGTGAAGAAAAGTGGATATCGGTCGTACCATATCATTATCGAATATCCAGTTGGTACCATCCAAGGTGAAAAGACGATATTAGCTGAAATTCAAATCAGGACACTTGCGATGAACTTTTGGGCATCAATTGAGCATTCACTTAACTACAAATATAAAGGGATTTTCCCAGATGATATAAAGCACCGTCTACAAAATGCGGCAGAGGCAGCGTTTAAACTTGATGAAGAGATGTCAGAGATTCGTGAGGAAGCTCTAGAAGCACAAGCCTATTTTACGGAATATAAAGAAGCGTCTAATCCTAAAGTACGTCATGAAAACACGAAAGGAGCTCACGAGGATATATGAAGAAATTTTCCATCCAATCACGTAATGATCCACAATCAAACGAACTCATGGAACGTGCAATTTCCTATTTAACCGATTTTGGACTTGAATTAGATGAAGAAAAACCGGATATTGTTCTATCGATTGGCGGTGATGGAACGCTTCTTTATGCGTTCCATCGGTACACCCATATGCTATCAAAAGTTGCGTTTGTTGGTATCCATACGGGTCATTTAGGATTCTATGCTGATTGGAAACCAAGCGAAATTGAAAAGCTAGTAAATTCAATCGCTAAAGGGGAAATGAAAGTGATCGAATATCCACTTTTGGAAGTTACGATCAATTATCAAAATAGCGAGGATAGTTATACGTATTTAGCGTTAAATGAATCTACTGTTAAATCCCCAGAAGTAACTCTTGTCATGGATGTTGAATTAAATGGGCGTCCTTTTGAACGATTTCGTGGTGATGGTCTTTGCATATCAACACCTTCAGGAAGCACAGCTTATAATAAAGCACTAGGCGGCGCAATTTTACATCCATCATTACATGCAATTCAATTAACAGAAATGGCATCTATAAATAATCGTGTATTCCGTACAGTGGGCTCTTCTCTTGTTCTACCCGCACATCATAACTGTATTTTAAAACCTGTTAAGGCTGAGGATTTTATGGTGACAGTCGATCATGTGCAACTGTTGCATAAAAATGTTAAGTCGATCCAATATCGTGTTGCGAAAGAGAAAGTGCGTTTTGCAAGGTTTAAAGCCTTCCCGTTTTGGCAACGAGTGCACGATTCTTTTATCGATAGTGATTTAAAAGATTAATGAAAGATTTTAGATATCGCCTCTCCTTTAAGGCGCAAAAAGACGGTCAATTATTGCGAGAAGCATTAAGTGACGTTGAAATTTCAAAACGTGCATTAACAGCGATAAAATTTGATGGTGGGACATTACTTGTTAATGGAGTAGAGCAAAATGTAAGACATCCATTAACAAGTGGTGATGAGGTAACAGTTATATTTCCTATAGAGGAAATTAGTGATGGATTAGTTCCGGAAACTGGTGTTTTAACTATCGTGTACGAAGATAATGAATTACTTATTATAGAAAAGCCTCCTTATCAAAGTACTATTCCATCTCATGATCATCCTACAGGGAGCATTGCCAATATAATTGCAGCACATCTTAAATCGCAACAGATTGCTTCAACTGTTCATGTTGTCACACGCTTAGATCGAAATACATCAGGGTTAATGTGTATTGCTAAACATCGCCATATACATCATCTTATGTCCATGGCTCAAAAAGAACATACCATCCACCGAACATATGAAGCTTTCGTTCATGGCAATATGCAAGAGGACTTCCAACAAATCATTGCACCAATAGGACGTAAAGATGGCAGTATTATTGAAAGAGAAGTCCGGCAAGAAGGCCAATTTGCACATACAGATGTGCAAGTGTTGAATCGTTTTTGCTTACAAGGTGAATTAGTTAGTCATGTAAGACTAAACTTACACACAGGAAGAACTCATCAAATTCGCGTGCATATGGCATCAATTGGTCATCCGTTGCTAGGAGACGATTTATATGGTGGAACAAGAGAACTTATAGATAGGCATGCACTACATTGCGTTACACTGGAACTTGAACATCCGATTACGCATGAGAAAATGGTATTTAGGAGCAAACTTCCAGATGAGATGAAGAATATTATTTCTGGAGAACTGTGAAAAAAGATGTCTCTACAATGAGTACATCTTTTTTTGACCTTTAAGACTTAATAAGGAATTGATAGGGAATAAAAAAAGAAGAGATTGAGTATCTTTAACTTTTAATGTTACTATTTATCTTGTTCCAAATTAATTTATTAAAAAGTAATTGCCCTTATGTAATGTTCGAACTATTATAATAGGGTGTTAAGTATTGTAAAACAGTCGAGAGGAGGGGACATGCATGATAGACGAAACAACGGATAAAGATGAAGTGCAATTTGATGAGGAACATTTAATATCGTTATTACTTAATGGCGAAACAGATGCTTTCAGGGAAGACTATTTGTCACTACATCCATACGATCAGGCACAGTTTTATGAGAAGGTGGAACCTGATATACGACAGATCATTTATCAGTATTTGTCCCCGGGAGAGATGGCGGGAATTTTCGAAGCTCTCGAACTTGACAATCAAGAATATAAAGGTTTCCTTGAAGAGATGTCTCCGGCATATGCTGCACAAATGATTGCTGAAATGTATACGGATGATGCAGTGGATGTATTAAATGAATTGGATAATGAGCAAATTAGTCATTTTCTTAAAATAATGGGGAATGAATCAGCAAAAGAAATTCGTGATTTACTGAATTATGAAGAGTACACAGCTGGTTCTATTATGACTACTGAATATGTTGCCATTCCCGAAAATTCAACTGTACGTTCAGCTATGACCATTTTGCGAAATGCTGCTCCAGAAGCTGAGACAATTTACTATATTTTCGTAGTAGACGAAACGAATCAATTGGTAGGAGTTATCTCTTTACGTGATCTCATCATTGCTGAAGAAGATACTCTAATTCATGATATTATGAATGAACGTGTTGTGAGCGTAAATGTCACAGACGACCAAGAAGATGTTGCTCAAATTATGAAAGACTATAATTTTTTAGCTGTACCTGTCATTAATTCAAAAAATATATTGCTTGGCATTATTACAGTCGACGATATTATCGATGTCATCGATGAAGAAGCATCAGAAGACTATTCTAAATTAGCCGGTGTCTCAGATATGGATACATTTAATACAAGTCCGTTTGCTGCGGCTAAGAAACGATTACCTTGGTTAGTTGTCCTATTATTCTTAGGTATGATTACTGCTAATTTAGTTGATTTGTTTGCAAATACTCTTGCAAAAGTTACTTTACTTGCTGCATTTATTCCATTAATAGGCGGTACATCAGGGAATAGTGGGACACAGGCTCTAGCAGTAGCTGTACGTGGGATTGCAACAGGTGATGTTGAAGGTGCAAGTAAGCTAAAGTTATTGTTACGTGAATTGATTACCGGAATGATTATGGGCCTTGTTTGTGGAAGCATTGCACTCGGAATTGTTTTCTTTTGGCAACATACATTCTTAATTGGTTTATTAGTAGGTGTAGCGATTTGTTGTTCAATCGTTGTTGCGACATTAGCTGGATCTTTTATTCCAATTTTAATGAGTCGATTAAATATTGACCCTGCTGTTGCTTCAGGACCTTTTATCACCACATTAAACGATATTACAAGTATATTAATCTATCTCGGAATCGCCTCAGCTTTCATCAATCATCTAATGTGAACCAAATTTGATTTTTGGGCATAATATGAAAATAAAAAAAGGAAGTGTTATCGTGGGAAATCGCCCACTCCTTTTTGTCAAAACACCACCACCTTTTTTTAAAGAGATTGAGGAAGCTGAAAAGGAAGTTCAACATGACGTTGAAGTATTTGTTAATGAAGAAGAAACCATTGAATCCATTGAAGAAATATCTGAAAATTTAACTGAAGAAGTGCCGATTATTGAAGATGGCGAATTACGTAAACGAAAAGAAAGGCTGATATTCTTATCTAATCCTTTCCAACAAAAAGCCTATCAACCCCTTGTGTTTATTGTGAATGATGGAAGAAAAATCCAAGGAGAAGTTCTTGAGGTGGATGAAGAATCTGCAGAAGTTGTTATTAAAACTGCCAATGAAGGGATCCAACCAATCGCCATATCGAAATTGGATGATCTTTTATGGAGAGGCAGATCGTTTTTATAGGGATTTGATATTAGATTTTGGAGTTTTTTCAATACTAGAGTAATAGTTAGAGCACAACACTTTAAAGAAATTTCTTTTACTTATTCAATGCCAATTTTCGTAAATCACATATATTAAATAGTAATTAACAAAAACGAGTATCAGAATGAATTCTGAACTCGTTTTTGTTTATATTAAAGATTGAAAATCAAAAATATTATTGTACTACTTGCTGAGGACGCTTTCGATTCGGGCCTTCCAATGATTTTCTGGGCCACAGGATGTGGGTCAGATAGTCGTTGCCGCACGATGCGGCGCAGTTAGACTATCTTCCCTAAAACGAGCCGCTTCAGCACTTAATAGATTTATCCAGCTTCACGCGCCAGCCCCTCGAGGGTTCACAGGAAGTGATTCCGATAGCCGTTGCCACAGGACGTGGCGAACTTAGGCTATCTTCCTTTTTTCGGTCTCTCGTTCGAAAGCTGACAAGCTGCTTTCGATTCGGGCCCGCAAGCAGCTTGTCGGGGCTAAACGGACGCGTTCAGCATTAAAATTAAAAAACGATTGCTTGATAGTAGTACCATCAAACAATCGCTTCTTTTATTCCGACGCTGCTTCACCTATCTATTAATCTTGGCAAACCCCTAAGAAAACATCACGAATACATTGCACTCCGCAGAAACAATTTAGGTCAACTGTTATACAGCTATCTGTAGCTTCAAAACGTCTTACTTTGCAAAGAGTTGTTAAGTCAACGTCAGTGCCTTTATCGTTCAGAATATCTACATCCATACCTTCTCTATCAAGTGGTTCTAGTACTCTCAAAGTAGCACAGCATCCATCGAAAACATCTTCTACGCGGAAAAATACTGAGAAGCAAGTGCAATCTGGTCTGCCTCTTTCTCTAAAGAATGCTTTAAATGGTGTTCCGTCTTTTGTAAGTAGCATGAATACTCGGGTATCAGCATTGTTTCTTGCAGGACTTACTAAACCTCCAAGTGGCTCTAGGAAACAATTGGTAGGACATTCACATTCTTCATTTACACCTTGGTTTTGAATATCTAAGATAGCGCGAACTACATCACATACACAGTTTCTAGAGTGACTTGATTTTGAGCCTGAAGAACTAGAACTCTCTCTTTCTCTTCCACACCCCATCTTGTTTTCACCTCCTCTTTCGAACTCTCTATACCATATGAGTATTTCAAATATTCACTCGGGCTGATGTCATACCTTGAATATTTTTATTAAAAAAGTTTCATACTAAATCTCAAAAAGGGTGAGAAGCATGAAAAAGGGACTTTTGTTGCTCGTGGTCTTCTTGTTAGTTGGTTGTAGTAGTTCAAAAACGGAATATTTTACTGCAAATCATGACGATAAGTTTAAGACGCAGCAACAAGACGTAGAAAACGTTGTAAAAAATGATAAACACATTAAAAGAGTAACTGCTCTTTTTTCAGAGGATGCGGCCATTATAGGAATAGAAGTCAAACAAGCATCAAAATGGAAAAAACAGAAATATGAAAAAGAATGGCAAAAAGAATTAGAAAAAGCTTTACCAAATCATAAGGTTTTGGTTAGTACAGATTTGAAAATCATTTGGGAAACCGAAAAATTAGCCAAACAAAAACTAGATGACCAACAGCTAAAAGAAAAAATTAAAAAGCTAAGAGATCTAGCTAAGGAGGAAACTTAATAATGGATGCAAAGCAATATGAAAACTTACAGCAGTCATTATCACCAAAACCATCGATTTTCGTAAATTGTATTAAAGCTTTTCTTGTTGGTGGTATTATTTGCACGATTGGCCAACTTATTACCTTCTTTTATATCGCTTATTTTGATTTTACGGAAAAGACAGCGGGAAATCCTACTGTTGCGACAATGATCTTTATTGCAATGTTACTAACAGGTTTTGGGCTATATAAAAAAATTGGACAAATCGGTGGAGCTGGTTCTGCAGTACCTGTTACTGGATTTGGTAATGCCGTTATTTCGTCAGCAATCGAACATAAAACAGAAGGTTATGTATTAGGAGTCGGCGGTAATATTTTCAAGCTAGCTGGATCGGTCATCGTTTTTGGCGTAGTATCAGCATTTGTTGTAGCACTAGTGAAACTTATCTTTGTATCAATGGGGGTGGCGAGCTGGTGATGGATCAAGGTGTAATTTATTTTCCCTCAAAGCCGGCGTTATTGGCATCTGGTGTAGTCGCGGGACCAGTAGAGAAACAAAGTGTATTTGCAACTGATTTTGATAAACTATTTGACAGTGAAAGAGCGGATGAGGATACAAATGAGAAGGGCCATCAAACAATGACAGAACAAGCATGTCAGATAGCCTTAGATAAGGCAAAAGTAAAAAAACAAGATGTAGATTTTATTATGAGTGGTGACTTGGTTAATCAAATGACACCATCCAATTTTGCAGCAGCTACAATTGGAGCTCCTTATATAGGGTTATTTTCTGCTTGTGCTACAGCAGTTTCCAGCGTCATTATTGCATCCTTATTAACGGAATTGGGCGCGAGTCGTTTTGCACTTGCGGGAGCTGCTAGTCAACATAATTCCATTGAGCGCCAATTTAGATATCCAGTTGAATATGGAAGTCAAAAACCTGGAACTGCGCAATGGACTGTGACGGCCGCTGGATATGTATTGGTTGCAAAAGGACAAATCAATACTCCTGCTATAGAGGCTGCAACCATTGGAAAAGTGATTGATTTGCAACAAACTGATCCGTTTCACATGGGAGCAGCTATGGCACCGGCTGCTTGCGATACTATTTCTAGCCATTTAAAGGGGAGAGGTCAAAAACTAAAGGATTATGACTTAATAATGACAGGTGATTTAGGAAAAGTTGGACTCTCCATATTAAAAGAAATGTTAATTAAAGAAGGAATGGCAGAGGAAGATGTAATGAAAATCAGAGATGGAGGAGCCGAATACTACGGCGATGATGATGGTTTCTTAGCGGGTGCAAGTGGTGCTGGTTGCTCTGCATCGGTGTTTTTTAGTTATATTCTAAAACAATTAAATGATAAAAAAGTTGAGCGAGTTCTTGCTATTGCAACTGGGGCATTATTATCACCATTAACAGTACAACAAAATGAATCAATACCTTGTACTGCACATGCTATTGAAATCACGATGAAATGAGGAATTGACATGATTGTATCACTTTTGATGGCTTTTATCGTTGGGGGTTTAATTTGTGTAATTGGACAATTATTAATGGATGTTGGAAAACTAACCCCAGCACATACTTTAAGTCTTTTAGTGGTTATAGGTGCAGTTTTAGATGGATTCAATCTTTATGAACCTTTAATTGATTTTGCGGGTGCAGGTGCGACGATTCCAATTACTTCGTTTGGTAACTCACTAACACATGGCGCAATGGCAGAAGCTGAACGGCATGGGTGGATTGGTGTACTTACGGGAATGTTTGAAGTAACGAGCTCAGGGATTAGTGCCGCCATTGTTTTTGGGATGATTGGTGCAATAATATTTCGTTCAAAAGGACAGCAACCCTAGTCATCCGCCCGATTCCTCTTTTGCTCCCTGCATAACATAAGGGAGAAAAGAGAGGAGGGATTGCAATGAATTCAGGATGGGGAGGATACGGATACGGTTGTGGATATCCATCTGGTGGCTACGGTGGCGGCTACGGTGGCAACTACGGTGGCTCAACTTTTATTCTAATCGTTGTTTTATTCATTTTGTTAATTATTGTTGGCACTAGCTTTATCTACTAAGGAGGGCGAATAGATGAATCCATATTTCTTTCGGAAAATCGAAGAGAAAACTGGAGTTCCAATGGAAGAAGTCTTCGCGCTAGCTAATGCTATTCAAAACGCTAATTTTCAGGATGAACGACAAGTCCGTAAAATTGTTCGTAAAGTTGCGAAACTAGCAAATAAGCCAGTTACAAAGGAACTTGAAGAACAAATTGTTGCGTCTATTCTCAAAAATGGTAAATCCTTGGATTTAAGCAGTATTCAAAAAATGATGTAAAGCATATCTAAGGCATATCTAAACTGCCCCTATAGTATCTTTTACTTTTAGAGCATAAAAGTAATTGTATTATAGGGGGGTTACTATGGGATATATTTTACCAATTAGTGATTTTCAAACGATACAATATATGAATCAATCTCTGCAAAAAAAACGTAAATATTCTTTTATCAATAAAATAGAAGAAATAAAAAAACAATCAAACTTTGGCAGAGAATTGGTACAAAGACATCAACAGTCTAAAAGTAAGTATTGTAATCGGCAGAAAATACAACAAGTTTATGATAAAAGTCTTACTTTATATGATTTGAATATTGCAGAATTGACTAGTAAAGGATTAAAATACGATTTTTGTATATAGACCAATCGGATATATCACAAAACACAATCATCATGAAAACGAACAAACTAATGCGAATTTACTTCCATATAAAAAGCTACGATGTGTTATGATTTTTATCTCATAGTACATCGTAGCTTTTTTTTAACTATCTAATACTTTTTCCATTGCTCGATGAGGAATTCCTGCATCTAAAAACTCAGGAGAAGTGATGTAATACTGTTGTTTTTCATAAAATGGAATAGCATGAGTTTGTGCATTAATTTTCACTTTTTTTATGTTAGATCCCTGGATGTATTGTTCTAGACTTTCCATCATTAAAACCCCAATTTGTCTCCTACGGAAATTTGGCAAGACACAGACACGGTCTACAGAAGCGATTAGATTTTCGGTAAAACGAACTCTACCCGCTGCTATTGGTCGATCATCAAAGTAAGCGACAAAGTGGGTAGCATTTTTATCATACTCATCTTTTTCTAATGGTAGAGGAATCCCTTGTTCTTTGACGAAAACTTCTTCTCGAACAAAGAAGGCATCTTGTAATTCTTTTTCACTTTCGACAATCTTTGCAAAAACCAAGTTTACGCCTCACCTGATAATCGATAAGTTTCATAAACAGTCCAAGAGCCATCCTCTAATTGATACAATAGATGAATACGGTTGATTGTTTCGCTAAAGTCAACATTTGTCATACGAAGCTGACCATAAATATCATCATGCTCACCAGAACTTAAATCTTGTGCAAGCGTAATATGAGGGACAAATTTATATTTAGCTTCCGTGCCAATAACTTTATTATGCAACTCTTCATGTAATTCTTGAAGTTGTTTAGTCACATCAACTTTTAAGTAGATTACATTGTTGACAGGTGCAAAAGAGCTTACTTTTGAAACTTGAATTTTAAGAGGAGAGAATTGACTACAAACCTCTTTAATAGATTCTGAAATTGTGTCAATTCGAGAATCATCTATTTCTGTTACTCCTAATGTAATATGAGGTGTAATTTGCGCGTAATGCGAGTCATATCTTTTTCGATAAGAATTTGCAAAGTCTTGTAATTGTTTAGATGGAAAGGCAACAATTCCGTATTTCATCGTGCAGAACCTCCTTGGATAATTTCTAATAGTTCTCAATTTTCAGTATAACAATAAAAATATTAACATGAAATAATTAACTATCCTAAATTCCAAATTTTTGTTTTATAGCTCTTTTCAAATCAGGTTGCCAATACTTCCATGAATGATTGCCCTCAAATTCTTCGTAAAAATGAGAGAACCCTTTTTCTTTTATTAAGTCATGAAGTTTTCGGTTTGGTGTTAAAAAGTCTTTAATCGTTTTATTTGTCGTCATTACTTCAAACTCCAATGTGCCTACTACATGGTAAATGGAAAATGCATGTGGATTCTTCACTTCTCGAACTTTATCCAATACCAAATCGTCAACATAAGGTGATTGTAAGATTACGTTGCCGAAAATATTTGGGTAAGCGATAGCAGCAAGGAGTGAAACGGTTGCAGCTTGTGAATCACCAATTAATGCTCGACTCATGCCCATACAATAAGTTGAATATTGCTGATCGATATATGGTACTAGTTCGTGAGCTAAAAAGCGTAAATAAGCAGCGTGTAGGTCGCCGTTAGGTAAATATTTACGTCTTCTATCTTCAATATTTTTATAGGGAACACCAACAATAATTAGATTTTCAATATCTTCTTTCTCTAAGTATTCATCTGCAACTCTACTTATACGACCTAATTGAAAATAATCTTTACCGTCTGAAGCAATTAAAACGGAATATTTATAAAATGGAGAATAGTTAGCTGGCATATAGATTAATAATTCCAGCTTTTCTTGTAGGGCTTCACTGTAAAACTCTACATCTGAAATGGTACCATGTTCCAAATTGAACACTCCTTTAACATGTATGTAGGGAAATTGTAACATATGCGTCAATAAAGGTATAATCTTATAATGATATAATTATTTAGGGGAAATGAGGTTTTTCAATGTATAATGAGAAACTGAAAGTGTCTTCAGATATTGTGGCAAAAGCAGCAAGAGAAGCATTAGAACGCCGTGGTGTAACGATTACTGATATTGCAGAAATAGTATATGAAATGCAATACCCTTATAATAATAATTTAACTTTAAAACATTGTATATGGTCAGTAGAACGCGTTCTAAACAAAAGGGAAGTGCAACATGCCCTTCTTGTAGGTATTGAACTCGATGAACTTGCTGAAAAAAAGATGTTATCCCAACCCCTTCAGCAGTTAATTGAATCAGATGAAAGCTTATTTGGAGTTGACGAAACCCTTGCAATTGGTTCTGTATTAACATATGGGAGCATAGCAGTAACAACTTATGGACATTTAGATAAGAATAAAACAGGAATCATTCAACAACTTGATACAAAAGGAATCAATGGCGTGCATACATTTTTAGATGATTTAGTAGGAAGTATCGCTGCATCAGCATCATCACGGTTAGCTCACCGAATTCGAGATCTTGAAGAATCAGGTGAGATAATTGGTGAAAAGGATAAAATTTAGTATTTTTATTTTACCTTTCTTCAATGAAATTTAAACATTATATTAAAGTGGAATTGGCAAAGCCAGCTTTTTAGAAAATAGGGTAGTAACCTGAAAGTGTGAAAAGCGAAGCCAATTCCACTTCCAACAATGATAAAATACAAAGTAAATAGTAAGAATGAGAGTGAATGTAATGATAAAATTATGGATGGTTGTTTTATGTAGTTTTGTACTCCTTGTTTTGGCAGGATGTACAATGGGACAATCTCTCAAATCTACCAAGAACCAAAACCAGAACCAGAACGAAAATCAAAACCAAGAACATGTAGAAGTCGTCAGTGTCATGGATGGCGATACAATGAAAGTAAAATATAATGGCGAAACGAAAAAAGTTCGGTATTTATTAGTAGATGCTCCTGAAATGTATCATAAAAAATTAGGTGAGCAACCATTTGGCCGTGAAGCGCAAAGAAGAAATAGAGAAATCCTAAATAATGCTAAAGAAGTCACTTTAGAATTTGACGTTGGTGGAAAAGAAGACAAATATGGCCGCTTATTAGCTTATGTCTATGCAGATGGAAAAAGTGTACAAGAACAATTAATTCGAGAAGGTCTTGTGCGAGTTGGTTACATATATGAACCAAACACAAAATATGTGGACAAGTATAAAGCGATTCAAGAAGAAGCAAAAAAAGAGAAAAAAGGTATTTGGCAATACAATGGATATGTAACAGATCGTGGTTTCGATAAAAGCGTTGTGAAAAATTGGAAACCAGGTGAAGATTCAACAAAGGGGACAACCAATAGTTCCTCTTTTGTAAATAACAAATCTCAAAATGAAGAGACACATGTAAACACAGGAGCAACCTGCAATATCAAAGGTAATATTAATAGCAAGGGGAAAAAGCTATATCATTTACCGGGTATGAATAATTACAATGCCGTTAAAGCAGAGAAAATGTTCTGCTCAGAAGAAGAAGCACAAAAAGCTGGCTTCTCAAAAGCATCCTAAAATAAAGTAGATTATTTTAAATGGGTAGCAAAGGTAGATACTAATCGCCTTTGCTATCTTTTATTTATTAGCAATAACTGGTTTTTGATTCAACTGTTAGCCTTTAAAATTATCCAGGAAGCATAGGTGAAGCAAAACTGACCGTAAAAGCTCGATTGGTTCAACTAACAATTAGGGAAGCTCTGATTGTATTGATTTAAAGAAATATAGTTGTGGTGTATTTTCCAATTTTTATGGTACTATGTTCTCAAAGTAAATAATGGGGTGTGTGTATGACAAGAATATTCATAGTGCGACATGGCGAGACAGACTGGAACTGTGAAGGAAGACTTCAAGGTGGAACAAATACGACATTAAATAATAGAGGAGAACAACAAGCAATTGCATGCAGAAGCTATTTTGAAAATATAAAATGCGATGCACTATATTCAAGTACTCTTCAAAGAGCAATGCTTACGGCAACGATTATGAACGAGGCTTTGCAATTACCATTCATACCAATTAAAGAATTTTCTGAGCGTACTTTCGGAATAGCGGAAGGGATGACTTACGAAGAGCGGAATAATGCATACCCACACAAAGAATATCCAAATCAAGAATCGATTGAAAATCTTCAAGAAAGAATAGCAAATGGACTGGAGAAAATTCAATCAGAGTACCCTGATGGCAATGTAATCTTAGTAACGCACGGAGCAGTTATTCATACGCTATTTACTATGGTAGAAAACCCACAATTATTTCCTCAAAGCGCCAGACTTTCAAATGGCGGCGTAAGCACCATTCATAGTCAAAATAAGTTGTGGCATTTAGATAAATATAATGAAGTTCAACATTTATCCTGCATTAACGGGCAGTAAGATTCAACTATAAAGCTGATTGAAGTTTCATTTTATTGGATTTATAAAAAGGATACGCAGATTGGCGTATCTTTTTTCTTTTGAAAGATATATTGTAAAGAATATGACAATAGGAAATAAAAGAAAAGTGTTCTATAAAAATAGAGAATTTACAATGGTGAAATTATATATTGACATGGTATTAAAGAATGTAACAAAAGAAAAAGTACTATCCTCAATACTTTCTACCGACTAACTCTACTTCAAATAACAAAAATTCGAGAAAAAACATGTTAAATAATTGAATAGTATTTTCGAATTTGTGAACGCTTATGTTACAGGATTGTAAATGTTACGTAAAGTTGTGTAAATTTAAGCGATATTTTTTAAATTTATTGTTAAGATATTTTCCGTTAAACAACAAGTTTTAGCACTAACTTTTCAGGAGGAATTTATGTTTAGTCGAAAAAAAGCAGATCCATTCTTTGAGGTATTAGCAAAAATTTCAGCCAACGTTCAAGAAGCATTACACTATGCGAACGATTTTCGTATACACAATTTAGAGGATTTATCAGAAATTAGCAAAAGAATGAAAATATATGAAACAGATGGAGATTCTCTTATCCATGAATTGATTGTAATGCTAAACAAATCATTTATGACTCCAATTGAAAGAGAAGATATCCTTGCTTTAGCAAATAGTATGGATGATGTTCTTGATGGTATGGAAGAATGTATTGCACATTTCGATATGTTTGCATTAACAGAAATTGATGAATCCATGAATACATTCATCAGTTATATCGTAAAAAGTACTGATGAAATCGTAAAAGCTATGGAGAAATTACAAAATAAAGAATTAGCTAGTATGCGAAATCATGCTATTTTAATAAAAGATTATGAAAGTAAATGTGATGAAGTATTGCGTACTTCTATTAAGCAACTGTTCTTACATGAAAAAGATCCAATCCGAATTATTAAATTTAAAGATATTTATGAACAACTAGAAGATATTGCAGATGATTGTCAAAACGTAGCAAATACGATGGAAACAATTATTATGCGTAATGCATAAGGAGCGAATGTAAACGAATGGATTCAATATTTGTACTGACCGTATTAGTCGTAATTTTCGCGTTAGCTTTTGATTTTATCAACGGATTTCACGACACAGCCAATGCTATTGCAACATCCGTTTCAACGAGAGCTCTGCCACCCAAAGTCGCTGTTGTATTAGCGGCAATTATGAATTTTATTGGTGCAATTACTTTTACAGGTGTAGCCAAAGCAATCACAAAAGATATCGTGGATCCATTTGCATTATCAAATGGTTCTCTTGTTATACTAGCTGCATTAATTGCAGCAATTATTTGGAATTTGGCCACTTGGTATTTTGGAATACCATCAAGTTCTTCACATGCCATTATTGGTGCAATCGCTGGAGCAGCTATTGCAGCAGCAGGATTTGGCATTTTGAACTACAATGGCTTTATTAAAATTCTTGAAGGGCTATTGATTTCACCAATTATCGCTATAGTGATGGGCTTCTTAATGATGAGCCTATTCAAAATAATTTTCAGAAAAGCACATCTTTATAAAACAAATAAAGGTATTCGCTTGTTACAAATTTGTACGGCATCATTACAAGCTTTTACACATGGTACGAATGATGCTCAAAAGGCGATGGGTATTATTACAATGGCGTTAATCGCTGTAGGTTGGCAGTCTGGTGATGATATCCAATTTTGGGTGCGTGTAGCAGCAGCTACTGCAATGGGGTTAGGTACTTCAATTGGTGGTTATAAAATCATCAAAACAGTAGGTGGTAAAATAATGAAGCTTCGACCTGTCAATGGAGCAGCAGCAGACCTAGCATCAGCTTCTGTTATCTTCGGAGCAACATTAATCCATTTACCTGTAAGTACGACTCATGTTATTTCTTCAGCTATTATGGGTGTAGGTTCTGCGCAACGTATAAAAAGTGTTAAGTGGGGAGTAGCACGTAAGATTGTACTGACATGGATTATTACGATGCCAATCGCTGCATCGCTTGCAGCAATTTGCTACTTTATTTTAAACATGCTTTTCTAAAAGTAAAACTGTCTAGCAGCATAGCTGTAGACAGTTTTTTTTATGTAATCTTGGGTTAGTAGGAGTGGATGATTATTGTATTAAATGCAAAAATAAAAAAAGCAGGCGCTCATCTGCCTGCTCATAAGAAAAGAACTCCCGGCAATCCGTGCCGTTACGGAGCTCTTTTTTGTGATGATTTACAAGTAAATCTCACATAGGTTTGGCACCTAAAATAAAATTATACATGAATTTGTGAAAAAAACAAGTGAAATATTTGGAAATGCATTTAATGAAGATTGATTAATGACTAAAAAGTAAAATGTAAGATAAAAAATTTGCGAATAGGGCTGGTTTTTTACTATAATAATTAAATAGGTTTATATTTTCCTATAAAAATATGCTCAAAATATGAGATTTTTTATATAAAAAACAATAATCTTAGATTATTTTGTGCAACATATTTTAAATGGAAGGTGTTTGGAATGCTAGTAGGAATTGCTGGATTAGTAGCTTTTTTAGTTATTAACATAACTGTTTTTAGTATTTGGGGAGATACTGAATACTAAGAATAAAAGCCTTACATATTTTATAATTGTGTAAGGCTTTTATTTGAGATTATTGTGTCTTAGCTATGTAAGAATCATAGTTTTCTATTGAGCAAAAGTCAATGGATAAAAAGTTATTTTAATATATAAAGCGGATACGAATTGTATCCGCTTTTTGTTTTTAATTAACATTAATGGAATAGACCTGAATCTCTTGATTTTTGTAACATCCTTCGTGTTAAATAATTTATGCGTTTTTTGAATATGCTCCCAAAAAGTATGATAAAGGAGAAAACAATGAATAAGAATAGAAAATCGGTTCTTATTTTTGACCATATAATGCCGCCAATTGCTTCTCTAGTCATTGAAATTGCATAAGTAAATGGCAAATATGGATTTATAGCTTGGAAAAACTTAGGCAGTAATTCGACTGGATACGTTCCTCCAGATCCTGCAAGTTGTAATACAAGCAAAATAACGGACAATGCTTTACCTATGTCGAAAAAGACTGAGACTAATGTATAAACAATTGTCATAAAAACAACGCTTATAAATAAACTAAATAAGCAGAACCAAACTGGCTCTTCAACGGATATCTTTAAAATGAAAAGATCACCCAATACAATAATGGAAGTTTGAAGCAGTCCTATTGTCCAAAAAGTGAGCAATTTCCCGAAATAAACTTCACGCGTTTTAAATTCGGATTCCTTTCTTAAATCGATTGCTAAAATGGAAATTAATAATAAACAGCCAACCCAAATGGCTAAAACAGAATAGAATGGCGACATACCTGTTCCATAATTTTCAATAGGAAATACCCGATGCTCCTTCATTTTAATAGGTTCCTCAAAGAAGGATTTTTCTGCAGTGGGATTATTCAATAATAATTGGATTAAACTGTTTAAGTCGGTCTCTTTTTCAAAAGCACGAATTTGATTAGCTAATCGATGAACCCTTTCATTTATTAATGGGTATTCACCAATAAAGGTATTAAGGTAATTATTTGTATCTCCAAGAAATCGATTTGTATTATTTAATAATGATTCTACACTAGGAATTGTTCCTTGTATATCTGTTAATACGTTCTTTGCTCCAGTTAAAGTTTGTTTTGCATTATTGATTTGATTAAAAATAGTTGGTTCTATTGTATCTGAATAGATGTTAATAAAATTGTCTAATCCACTAGAAGTATCTGAAGTAATTTGTTGCAACTGATTTAGGGAATTTGTGATTTCATGTTCTTTATCTGACAGTGTATTGTCAAATTTTTTTGAATTTATTTGTATTTCATTTACTATGTTTTGTGCATTTTCTGTTTGCGTAATTGCTTGATTCAATGTTTTCTCATTTGTCGTGTTATTATTTTTTTCATTGTATTGTTTCAAATTAAGTAGAAGTTGGTTAATAGATGAAATATTGTCTTTTGCTACTGAAATGCCATTATCTAAATTTGTTTTAATTGTTTTAATATCTGTAAAACTTATACCTGATTGATTTAATTGTTTTAGTAACTGATTTGCTTGCTTCGTAACCTGTTGTACGTTTTGCATGTCTTTTTTTACTTGCGGTGCGATCGCATTCAAATCAGATTCAGCTCGATCTATAAACTTTAGCGTCTCATTGACTGTTGAAAGACCTTGTGAAGTAAGTTCTTTTGCTTTGGGAATAGATTCTCTTGCATGATTGATAATTTGGGTAGCGTTGTTAGCATCTTGCTTAGCTGATTGTAGTTTTTTATATATAGTAGGTAAGTCTCTTTCAAGCGTAAATACATAATTCCTGAATTTTTCAATATCAGGTAAATCTTGTTTCATCGTGATGCCGAGACGATTTAATATTTCGAAAATTTTTCCATTGACCGTACCGACAAATTTGCTACTCATTGAATCTACTAGAACACTAGCGCCTTTACTTGTAATTTTTGGGGTAATAGAATTGATCTTTTCATTTACATAGTAATCAAGTTGCGCTTTTGTAGGTGTATCGTTTACGACAGTGGCAAGATGGTGAGAGAAGTCTTTTGGAATAATAATGACGGAAAAATAATCGCCATGCTCTAAATGCTCAAGTGCTTGTTTACGGTTGGTAAATTGCCAATTCATCTCATGATTCGTTTGTAGTTCTTTAATAAGCTCATTTCCAGCATTGAATTTTTGGCTTTGTAGTGTGGCACCATTGTCTTCGTTTACAATCCCCACTGGAATTTGGTTTGTCCTGCCGTATGGATCCCAAGTTGCTATGATATTAAGCCATGCATAGAGTGAAGGCAATAAGACAAGGGCACATATGATAATAGCTGATACCCAATTTGTACCGATGACTTTTATATCTTGAAGATATATTTTTAAGCTGTTTTTCATTTTGGACCACCTTTTAGAAGAGGAAAAAAGTATGTATACGGCTTTTTACCGTATACATACTAGGGAATGGAGTGGAGAAATAAAGATAAGAAAACAAATACTATGTTGAAACTTCTTCATTGGGATCTGAATCGCTTAAATTTTGCAAAAACAAGAATTCCTCTTCTTCTAACTCTTGTTGACGTTCAAGTGAAATACCAATTGACAAATCTCCGGAAAATAATGATTCCCACCAAGTTTTTGTTTTTAACATCGTCTGTTCTCCCTTCGCGAGTAGAATTCAAATTTTACAAATGGTACAATTTGAAAAGACAATACGTGCTGGCAAATCAACATGTTATTAGCTTGAAAATAGTATGGATGACAACACCTTTTTTATACGTTGAAAGGAGATCGCTATGGCGAATTTTACTGTACAAGATGTAGAGTTAATGGTTACGGAACAACGAAATTATTTTTTTTCGAGTGCTACAAGAAAGTTTGAATTTCGTAAAGAGCAATTAAAAAAACTAAAAAGTACAATTGTAAAATACGAAAAGGAAATTCTTCAAGCTTTATATGATGATTTACATAAAAACGAGTTTGAAGCTTACTCAACGGAAATAGGCTTGGTATTAGAGAGCATTAGTTTTATGCAAAAGTATTTAGAGGAATGGATGCATCCTGTTTCAGTTCCAACACCAATCCATTTTCTCCCTGCAAAAAGCTTTATCGTGCGTGAACCATATGGAGTAACCTTAATTATAGGACCATTCAATTATCCGTTTCAGTTAGTAATGGAACCATTAATAGGAGCAATAATTGGTGGTAACACAGCAATTGTAAAGCCATCTGAATCAGCACCGCATACAGCGGCAATAGTGAAGAAAATAATTCAAGAAACATTTGAAGAAAAGTATATATGTATTGTAGAAGGTGAAGTTGAAGAAACAAATGCTCTAATCCATGCATCTTTTGACTATATTTTCTTCACAGGAAGTGTTGCTGTCGGCAAAATTATTGCTAAGGCATGCGCTGAACGGTTAATCCCTTATACTTTAGAACTGGGCGGTAAAAGTCCTGTAATTGTAGATCAAACGGCCAATATAGATGTGGCGGTCAAACGGATTGTATGGGGAAAATTTACAAATGCGGGTCAAACTTGTGTGGCACCTGATTATGTACTTGTCCATGAGTCTGTGAAAGTGCCTTTTATCCGCCATTTGAAAAAAACTTTACAAAAATTTTATGGTAAAAATGCGAAAGAAAGTCCTGATTTTGGCCGGATTATTAATACGAAACATTTTAACCGCTTATCAGAATTATTGAAACAAGAACAAGATAATATTTTATTTGGAGGTCAATTAGATCGTGATGACCTCTATATTGAACCCACTGTATTACAAGACATTACATGGAATAGCCCGATAATGGAAGATGAAATTTTTGGTCCAATAATGCCAATACTAGTTTATGATGATTTGCGGCAGGCTATTCATCAAATTCGACAAAAACCTAAACCTCTTGCTGCATATTTCTTTTCAGAAACAGAAAAGGCAATCCAATTTTTCTTAGATGAATTACCTTTTGGCGGAGGATGTATTAATGACACGGTTACGCATGTTGGAAATGCATATTTACCATTTGGTGGAGTAGGAACATCAGGAGTTCATAATTATCATGGCAAAGCAAGTTTTGAATGCTTTACACATCCGAAATCTATTTTGAAAAAGTCAACAAAGTTAGCGAATAATTTGTTATTCCCACCATATAAGCAAAAGGCAAAATTGGTAAAAACAATTTTGCGATAGATGTCTGTTTTAGAGATTATGCCTAGGAACTTTCTTGCTTAGCAGATCAATTTCTTTAACGATAAATAAAAAGGATTGTCTAACATTAAGACAATCCTTTTTCTGCTGTACTTTTAATTTGTTCTAGACTGTGTTTACCTTCCTTAAATGGAAATTGAATTGTTATTTCAGTTCCGACCCCCACAGTGCTTTCAATCTTGATACATCCATTATGCTCACGAATGATTTTCTCAGTAATAATCATGCCCAAACCCGTTCCGTTAGCTTTGGTCGTGTAAAATGGCTCGAAGATATGTTTGATTACTTCCTCTTCCATCCCAGCCCCTGAGTCTACTATGCTTATTGAACAATATCCCTCTGGAGTAGTATCAGTTGAAATCGTAATGCATCCATCTTTTTCAATTGCTTCTACTGCGTTTTTGATTAAGTTAATGAGAACTTGCTTAATTTGATTTGGATCTCCAGAAATGATAAGGTCTTTAGCATGCAAATTTTCAGTTAAGAGTATATTTCTGATTTGTAATTCAGGTTTATATAAAGTAGATATTTCGGATACTACTTGGTCTACCTTAAAGTTTACTTTATTTATAGAATTCGGCTTAGATAGCTCTAAAAACTCACTAATAATTAGATTAACACGGTTTATTTCAGAATCGATTAAATTGACATAGTAGCTATAGGGCGAATTTTCAATATTGCTCATCATTTGTACAAAACCTGAAATAACGGTTAATGGATTACGAATTTCATGAGCAACACCCGCTGCAATTTCTCCAGCCATTTTGAGCCTTTCTGATTGGATACGCATTTGTTCTGCTTCTTTTTTATATGAATTATCACGTGTAATAACAGAAGTTGCAATAATTTTTCCGTTATTATCATGTATTGGTGCTAAAGAAATTTCTGCATCAAATATAGTACCATCTTTTTTCATATCTTTTGTTTCTAACAAGTGAAAGCTTTCTCCATTTAGCATTCGTCTAAATCGGTCATTTGCGCTTTCAATATCTTCTGGTGGAACAAGAGGAATAGATTGTCCAATACATTCACTCTTCTTCCAGCCATAAAGATTCTCGAAGGCTGGATTTACCGCTATAACGCGATTGTCTAAATCAAAAACAGCAATACTTTCTTTGGCATTTTCAAAGAATAATTTTAGGTAACCTTCTTTGGATAACATTTCTTGCTCTTTGTGATTTGCTTTTTGCTCTACCTTTTTCCATTTTCGATTTAAGTACGAACTTTGGATTATGCCAATGACGGCGATCAAGCTCATGACAAGAAAGAAAATCGTAATATCATTCTGATTATAGTAATGCGAAAAGTGATAATAATGGTATTTAAGTAATAAAGTAAATTCCAATATTGTGACAACCATCATAACAATGTTTAGCAAAAACGATTGATATAACGCAAGTACAAAAAGTAGTAAAATAAGAAAGATTAAATGATGCGTGTAGTCTGATTGTAAGTTAATCATCAAACCAATGCCATTTAGCCCAATGGATAGGAGAATACATATTAATCTTTCATCTGTTTTTAGCCAAGATAAGACAGTGATAAAAAGGCAATAGATAATCATGATTGTTGTGAGCAATATTTCACTTTTGGTCAGACCTAATAAACTAAACAATGTAAGAATTATAACGGTAGCCGTAAGTATAAATAAAACGAAATGATTTCTTTTGCGCAAAAATGCAGAGTGCTTCATCAAAACACCTCGAATATGGTTATTAATACCATCATACAACATTTAGCGTTGTCGTAAAATGTCATATTTTGATATTATAAAAGGATAAGCGGGAGGGATTACAATGAAGAGCGATTTTAATGAAAAGGAAACTGTCGAATTGTTAGGAGAATTAGTGAATATTGCTAGTCCGTCAGGTTATACGACAGAGATTATGAAATTTATCTCAAGATTATTAAAAGAATTAGGTGTACAATTTAAAAAAACCAATAAAGGCGCAATCATCGCAACAATCCCTGGAAAAAATACTGTGCGCCATCGTTTACTAACAGCACATGTAGATACACTAGGTGCCATTGTAAAAGATATTAAACCAAGTGGTCGATTAAAATTATCTATGGTTGGAGGTTTTAATTGGAATGCTGTAGAAGGTGAATATTGTACAATCAATACGGCGTCAGGTAAAAAGATTCGGGGCACCATTTTAATGCATGAAACTTCTGTCCATGTATATAAAGGAGCAGGAGATTTACCACGAAATGATGAACATATTGAAGTACGTGTGGATGAAAAAGTTTTAAATGATGTAGATACTCGTTCTAAAGGCATTGAAGTAGGAGATTTTGTTTCGTTTGATCCGCGTTTTGAAGTAACAGAAACGGGATTTGTAAAATCACGTCACCTTGATGACAAAGCAAGTACCGCTTTATTGCTTCAACTACTTAAAAGAATTACTACGGAAAAAATCGAATTGCCATATACTACTTATTTCTATTTTTCAAATAATGAAGAAATAGGATATGGTGGTAATGCAAGTATCCCTAATGAAGTTGTAGAATATATTGCTGTTGATATGGGAGCAATAGGTGACGGACAATCTACTAATGAATACACTGTTTCAATTTGTGCAAAAGATTCCAGCGGCCCATATCATTATGAATTGACTCATCAATTAGTAGCACTCGCAAATGCTAATGAAATAGATTATAAATTAGATATCTACCCATATTATGGCTCAGATGCATCATCTGCTATACGGGCTGGGTTCGATGTTCGACATGCGTTATTTGGTGCAGGCATTGAATCATCACATGCTTATGAACGAACTCATGTCGATTCACTACGCAATACAGCTGCATTACTGCTTGCGTATGTTACATCATCTATGATTGATGAATAATAGGAGGAACTAATTATGCAAGCAACACAATTATTACAATGTTTACCAACTAAACGAATTATAGGTACATTACCTGAGAATATAAAAGACATGGCAATTGATTCAAGAAGTGTTCAACCAAAAAGTATCTTTATCTGTATTAAAGGATACACAGTAGATGGTCATGATTTCGCACAAAAGGCAGTCGATAATGGAGCCATCATTGTTGTAACAGAACGCGAGTTAGACTTGAAAGGTGAAGTTGCTCAAATAATCGTTAAAAATACAAATCGAACTCTTGGGTTACTTGCTTCAAAATTCTTTGATTACCCTTCAAAAGATCTTACAATGTTTGGGGTTACAGGCACAAATGGTAAAACAAGTGTAGCCACAATGATTGAAACCATTTTACTTGGTTTAGGTGTTCCCTCTGCTTTAAAAGGGACAATTGGCTTTAATCTAAATGGCATTATGTATGAATCAGGAAACACAACAAGTGATGCGTTATCTACGCAACAAATGATTTTCCGGGCAAGAGCTGAAGGGTGTAGTTCCATGGTTATGGAGGTTTCATCTCATGGTCTTGTATTAGGAAGAGTTGCTGGGGTGGACTTTGATGTAGCCATCTTTACGAACCTTACACATGATCATTTAGATTTTCATGGCACAATGGAAAACTACGGAAATGCAAAAGGCTTGTTATTCTCTCAACTAGGTCAAGACCTTGAAAAAGACAAACATGCTGTCTTAAATGCTGACGATGAATGGACAGAAAGATATGCAGGTTTAACCCCGTATCCTATATGGACATATGGTTTGAAAAATGAAGAAGCTATTTTTAGAGGGATTAACTGCGAATATCATGATCATATGACTTACTTTGATATGGTGACGCCAGAAGGTACTTTCCCTGTCCAATTACATTTACTAGGCGAATTTAATGTGTATAATGCTTTAGCTGCCACTGCGGCACTATATTGTAAGGGCTTTGCAATCAAAGATATTATTGAACAATTAGAAGTAATGGAACCTGTAAAAGGTCGTATGCAACAAGTTTCACCAAAAGGCTTCCCAATTAGTATTTTTGTCGATTATGCTCATACGCCAGATGCAATTGAAAAGGCGATTACAGCAGCAATGCCTTATAAGAAAAATAAATTGATTTTCTTAATAGGAACTGGTGGTAATCGTGACAAATCAAAACGTCCAGATATGGCAAGAGAAGCATCAAAAGCAGATTATGTAATTTTAACAACAGATGATCCACGCTATGAAGAGTACGACAGCATCATGAATGATCTCGAAAAAGGTATGTTACATGATCAGTATAAATGTATCGGTGATCGAGCAGAAGCTGTGCGCTATGCTGTAGAAGTGGCTGAGCCAGGGGATATGATTATCTTCGCTGGGAAAGGCCATGAAGATTATCAAATTATTGAAAATACAAAATATCCACATAGTGATGCTGATATAGCACTAGAAGCAGCTAAAATAAAGTTCAAAATTACTAACAAATAACACATTACAAATGCTACAAATGTTACGAATAATTAACATTTGTAGCATTTTTTTGTGTTTTTTAGGAGAATGGGTAAATAGA
This sequence comes from Rummeliibacillus sp. JY-2-4R, assembly GCF_053847205.1. NCBI lineage: Bacteria > Bacillati > Bacillota > Bacilli > Caryophanales > Caryophanaceae > Rummeliibacillus > Rummeliibacillus sp. JY-2-4R. The sequence continues at coordinate 782,333 of NZ_CM132623.1, forward strand.
TGATAGAAAGATGTTATTATACATGTAAAGAAGGAAAATGAAGGGAGAATATAGGTCTATTGACATATAATAAAAAATTCAATAAAAAACGTGAATCAAATAAACTCTTAGTCGCAGGAATGTCAGCTATCATTACTACAACAGCACTTTCTACTGTTGCAGAAGCAGCAGTAAATAGTCAAAACGATAGCAACCAAGTAAGTATACAATCTTATTCAGTAAATTCGTTTATAAATGGCATTGCTCCAATTGCAAGATCTCTTGCAAATAATAATGGTTTATATGCTTCGGTCATGATTGCGCAAGCAACATTAGAAAGTGCTTATGGGACAAGTGCGCTTGCTTCCTATCCAAATTATAATTTATTTGGAATGAAAGGTTCATACTATGGAAATTCTGTATTATTCCCAACATTAGAAGACAACGGTAAAGGACAATATTCTCAAATAAATGCTAAATTTCGAAAGTATCCTTCCTACCAAGAATCGCTACAGGATTATGTGAGCTTAATTAAAAATGGGCTTTCATGGAATCCATTTTTCTATGCAAATGTTTGGGTAGCAAATACAAATACATATCGAGATGCAACTGCCGCATTAACAGGTACCTATGCGACTGATACGCGTTATGCAGCTAAACTTAATAATCTAATAGAAACATATAACTTAACACAATATGACACACTAAACGGGTATCAGGATACATCTACGGGGAATACTTCACAAACAAGTACCCCTACAGCAAATAATTCAAATACGACTTATACAATTGTAAGTGGAGACACACTATCAAAAATCGCACAGAAATACAAAGTATCAGTCGCTAATTTAAAGGAATGGAATAATTTAAAATCCGATACCATCTATGTTGGTCAAAAATTAACTCTTGGCAAAACCACCACAACACCATCTAAAACAACGAGTACAACAAATACGCCAACTACAACAAGCAGCATATATAAAGTAGCAAGCGGGGATACACTATCAAAAATCGCACAGAAATATAAAGTATCGGTTGCCAATTTAAAAGCGTGGAATAATCTAAAAACAGATACCATCTATGTTGGTCAAAAATTAAATATAAGCAAAATCACTACAACACCGACTAAAACAACAAGCACAACAACAACGCCAACTACAACAACTAGCAAGACGTATAAAGTAGTGAGCGGTGATACACTATCTAAAATTGCACAGAAATATAAAGTATCAGTTGCTAATTTAAAAGCGTGGAATAATTTAAAATCCGATAATATTTATATAGGCCAAAAATTAAATATAAGCAAAACTACCGTAACACCAGCTAAAACAACAAGTACAACGAAAACGACACAGAAAGCATCGACTACAACAACTAGCAAAACGTATAAAGTAGTAAGCGGAGATACGCTATCGAAAATCGCACAGAAATATAAAATATCAATTGCGAATCTAAAGGCGTGGAATAATCTAAAATCCGATAATATTTATATAGGCCAAAAATTAAATATAAGCAAAACTACCGTAACACCAGCTAAAACAACAAGTACAACGAAAACGACACAGAAAGCATCGACTACAACAACCAGCAAAACGTATAAAGTAGTAAGCGGAGATACGCTATCGAAAATCGCACAGAAATATAAAATATCAATTGCGAATCTAAAGGCGTGGAATAATCTAAAATCCGATAATATTTATATAGGCCAAAAATTAAATATAAGCAAAACTACCGTAACACCAGCTAAAACAACAAGTACAACGAAAACGACACAGAAAGCATCGACTACAACAACCAGCAAAACGTATAAAGTAGTAAGCGGAGATACGCTATCAAAAATCGCAAAGAAGTATAAAATATCAGTTGCGAATTTAAAAACGTGGAATAATCTAAAATCCGATCGAATATATGTAGGTCAAAAATTGAATGTAAGCAAAGCGATTATTACTAAGACAAGTAACTCTTCCGTTAAAACAACGGCAACTTCTATATCAAAAAGTCCAAGCGACTTAACCACTTATACAGTAAAAACAGGTGATTCACTATCGGTTATAGGGAAGGTTTATAATGTTTCAATCAATAATTTAAAAGCCTGGAATAATCTAAAAACAGATACAATATACGTTGGGCAAAAAATTAAAATCCAAAAGCCACAAAAGAATACAAATAATGTTACAATTTCTAATACGAAGTCAACATCTTCAAAGAAATATACCGTTCAAAGCGGTGATTCTTTATCAGTTATAGGTAAGATTTACGGAGTCTCCATTAACAATCTAAAGGTTTGGAATCATTTGAAATCTGATTTAATTTATGTTGGACAACAACTAATTGTAAAAAAATAAGATGCTTTATATAAAGTGGGGTATTAAAAGCTCCACTTTTTTTGTTATAATTGAAAGGTTAGGTTTTGAAGAAGAAAAATATTGGTAAACTAAATAAATAAGTAAGTAAGTAATGATAAACTTAAGGAACGTGATTTCCAGTGTAGAATAAGTTGTCATCAATAAGATGTAATTTATATAAAAAAGAAGAATTGATTAGAAGGAGAAAAAAATACATGAGTTCTAAGCTTGAACAAGATATATTAGCTCGTCGTACTTTCGCCATCATTTCCCACCCGGATGCTGGTAAAACGACTATGACTGAAAAGTTACTATACTTTGGTGGTGCCATTCGTGACGCAGGTACTGTTAAAGCAAAAAAATCAGGCAAATTTGCCACTTCTGACTGGATGGAAATCGAAAAACAACGTGGGATTTCTGTTACATCATCTGTTATGCAATTTGACTATAATGATTGCCGTGTGAACATTTTGGATACACCAGGACACCAAGACTTCTCTGAAGATACGTATCGAACACTAATGGCTGTAGATAGTGCTGTCATGATTATCGATGCGGCAAAAGGGATTGAGGCACAAACATTAAAATTATTTAAAGTTTGTAGTATGCGTGGTATTCCAATCTTCACATTCATCAACAAATTAGACCGTCAAGGGAAAGAACCACTTGAATTGATGGAAGAACTTGAAGAGGTATTAGGCATTCAAGCGTATGCAATGAACTGGCCTATTGGTATGGGAAAAGAATTTCTAGGTATTTACGATCGTTACAACCAACGTATTGAACAATTCCGTACAGAGGATGAAGATCGTTTCCTACCATTAGACGAAAATGGGGAATTAGCAGTAGATCATGAGATGAAAAAAACATCTTATTATACTCAAGCAATGGATGATATTATGCTTCTTAATGAAGCTGGAAATGAATTTTCTAAAGAGAAAATCATTAGAGGTGAACTAACACCAGTATTCTTCGGTTCTGCATTAACGAACTTTGGTGTCCAAACATTCTTGGAAACATATCTACAATTTGCGCCAACACCACAACCTCGTTTAACTGAAGAAGAAACAATAGTAGAACCATTAGACCAAGAATTCTCTGGTTTCATATTCAAAATCCAAGCAAATATGAACCCAGCACACCGTGACCGTATCGCTTTTGTGCGAATTGTATCAGGTAAATTTGAACGAGGTATGAACGTTACGTTGACTCGTACACATAAATCATTTAAGGTCACTCAATCAACACAATTCTTAGCCGATGACCGTGAAACAGTAGATGAGGCTGTCGCCGGAGATATCATTGGTTTATATGATACAGGTAACTACCAAATTGGGGATACCATCGTTGGTGGAAAGAAAACATTCAAATTTGAAAAGCTACCACAATTCACACCAGAATTGTTTGTTCGAGTTACTGCCAAAAACGTAATGAAATCTAAACACTTCCATAAAGGTATTGAACAACTTGTACAAGAAGGAGCGATTCAATACTACAAAACATTGCACACAGAAGATATTATCCTTGGTGCAGTGGGTCAATTACAATTTGAAGTATTCGAAAACCGTATGAAAAACGAATACAATGTAGACGTTCGTATGGAACCAATTGGCAACAAAATGGCACGTTGGATTGAAAATGAAGAAGATGTGAAAGAATCCATGTCAGGCCCACGCAGTACATTAGTACATGACCGTTATGATAATCTTGTATTCTTATTCGAAAACGAATTCGCAATGCGTTGGTTTACCGACAAAAACCCAGATATCAAACTGTACAGTCTGCTTTAATAACAAGCGCAAGACATTCGTATAATTTAATACGTATTATATAAATGTACCAGCACACTAAAAATTAGTGTGCTGGTACATTTTTTATGAGTAAGTATAAAATGATGTATAAATAAGTCTCATACAAATGCATTATTTGATATAAGCTAATGAATTGTCTCAAATTCAAAATTTATATTTTGATGAAAAGTAGAATAGAAGAATATTGTTTAAGAATATTATCTATAAAATTGTGTTCGGCAATTTTTGATGTAGATTAGTACTCCAAAAATTCTTGAAGTGGATTAGCAAAGACTCCCGCATCCACTTCAAACAAAATAAAATTGAATTAAAATATTTTCACAGTTTCTTAAGCGTCCTAGAAGATACACCATCTGAATTATTGAATTAACTTTTTAATCAGAAAAGTACCTATAAAATAGACTCAATTATTAAAGTTTTGTAAATATAATTAAGATTCATAATTATAACCTTGAAATATTGTTAATATAATTCTAATGGAATTAAAACTGGCCATTCTTATTTCAAATAGAAAGAGGGAATCCCAATGACAGTAGCGTTATTTACAGGCTTTCCAGGATTTATAGCTAGTAGAATTATTCGCGAGGCATTTGAAAAATATAATTATGATCGTATATATACTATTGTTCTAGCTACTCAATTTGAAAAGGCAGAAAAAGAGAAGAAAGCGATTCTTACACAATTTCCAGATAAAGAAATTGTGTTGATTGAAGGAGATATTACAAAATCTCAGCTTGATTTGAGCGATGAAACAATGATTTACCTTCAAGATCAAGTGGAAGTTGTCTGGCATTTAGCTGCCATTTATGACCTAGCAGTACCAAGACCTATTGCATGGACAGTGAATGTGGTTGGGACAGATATGGTAAATCGCTTTGTAGAAGAGTTACCGAATTTAAAACGATACATGTATTTTAGTACCGCCTATGTAGCAGGTACTCGAGAAGGAAACTTACTAGAAACAGAGCTAATACGGCCTGAGGGATTCAAAAACTTTTATGAAGAAACTAAATTCGAAGCTGAAAATTTAGTTCATATGCTAAAAAGTCGTGTACCTCTTACGATTATTCGTCCTGGAGTTGTTCGAGGTGATTCGAAAACAGGTGAGACTATTAAATTCGATGGTCCATATTTTTTCTTGAATATGATTGATCGATTGAAAAGGCTCCCTGTGTTACCGTATATCGGTAACACATCTTCTAGAATCAATGTTGTTCCAGTAGATTATATTGTTGAAGCGTCACTTTATTTAAGTGAGAAAGCCGAAGCTGTTGGGACTACAATTCACTTAACGGATCCAAATCCGCATCCAGTACAAGAAGTGTACCGTGCTTTTGTAAAAGAAATGACAGGGAAATCTCCAAAATGGCATATTCCATTAAATGTAGCAAAAGCATCATTAGGAATACAATCTATTCGCAAAAAGCTTGGCGTAGAATATGAATCACTTGATTATTTGACTTGGAATGCATCATTTGATACGTCAAATGCAACATCATTATTAAAAGACTCTGGGATTGAATGTCCTGATTTTATCAAAACAATTCCGACCATGATTGAGTATTACACAGCGCATAAAGACAATCAGAATTATCAAATTGAAATTAAATAATTATTGTTTACTTTAAGATAAATATTCGTTATACTAAGCTTACAAACGAATAAATACTTTTGACATTATTGTCAAAGGGGAGTAGCTATAGGGAAACCTAACTCATAGTCGTCATTACATGGCTTAACTGTCATCGGGTATGAGAGCAAAATTACTTTTAACAATTGCTAAGCGAGACCTTTGCCTTTTATAGGCAGAGGTCTTTTATTTTTGCAAAAAAGGAGGAAATTGGATGGAATCGATTATTTTGGAATATGGCTGGGTATTATTGGTGCTAATTATTTTGGAAGGATTATTAGCAGCGGATAATGCTGTAGTTATGGCAGTTATGGTAAAACATTTACCACCAATTCAACAGAAAAAGGCATTGTTTTATGGTTTAGTCGGTGCGTTTGTATTAAGATTTGCAGCACTGTTTTTAATTACTTTTTTAGTCAACTGGTGGTGGGTACAGGCGATTGGTGCGCTGTATTTACTATTCATATGCTGTAAACATATTTACGATATGAAAAAGCATAAAGAAACGAATGGCTCCGAGCAAAAGGAAAAGAAAGCTTCAGGATTTTGGGTTACAGTAGTTAAAGTAGAATTGGCCGATTTAGCTTTTGCAATTGATTCAATGCTAGCGGCAGTTGCACTTGCTGTTACTTTACCTGAATTAGGGAACATCCAAATAGGTGGGATTAATGGCGGTCAATTTATGGTAATGTTCTTAGGTGGAGTGATCGGATTAATCATCATGCGATTTGCAGCACAATGGTTTGTACGTCTTTTACAACAATACCCTTCGCTCGAAACTGCAGCGTTCATCATTGTTGGTTGGGTAGGGGTAAAATTAACTGTTATGACATTAGCTCACCCAAGAGTAGGAATTCTAGATGAACACTTTCCACATAGTACGCTATGGAAAAGTATTTTCTGGAGTGCACTAGTATTAATAGCACTAGGTGGTTATTTCACAAGTGTGCGAAGTAAGAAAAAAGAAAATATAAAAGAACCTAAGGGTATTAAAGAAATAGAAGAATAGAAAAACGAATAGATTTACATCTGCATTCCAGAATCACGCTCCTTAAAAGCGTCAATAGTCGAAAAATGAAAGTCTTTTCGATTATTGGCTTCTTTTTTTACCTTTTTTAAGAACAATTTGGATAATCTCTTTCCCTTATAGGCATTTTTAGTTGTAATTAGGGAATTGCTATTATAAGTGACATTGTAAAGTGAATCGTAGCTACTTTCTTTTTTCTTCATTTTTAACTACAATAGTTTGTAGCTTGTTTCAAGAGTGAAAGGATCGATATTATGGGAACTGCTAAAGATATAAATAAGCGTTCAACGCCATTCCAAGCGATCGTCTTATATTATTTTGGCGCAATAGCTCTTTCGTTTTGTCTATTAATCATACCAGGGGTGCATCGAGATGGTGTACATGTATCCTTATTAGATAGTTTATTTACAGCAGTAAGTGCAGTGAGTGTTACGGGATTAACTGTTGTAAACATTCAAGAGACTTATACTACATTTGGAATGGTGATGCTGTGTTTAATTATGCAGCTTGGAGCTATAGGTATTATGGCATTAGGAACTTTTACGTGGCTCTTATTTGGAAAGAAAATCGGTTTACGTGAGAGACAATTAATCATGGTAGATCATAATCAGTATAATTTGTCTGGTGTTGTACATTTAATAAAAGAGATTATGAAAATACTATTTGCAATTGAATTTGTTGGGGCAACCATATTAACTTTGTATTTTGTTCATTATTTTGACTCTTTCAAAGAGGCTCTTTATAACGGCTTATTTGCTGCAATATCTGCAACCACAAATTCTGGCTTTGATATTACAGGAAACTCACTCATACCATTCCATCACGATTATTTCGTACAATTGATTAATATGGTTATGATGGTACTTGGAACTATTGGTTTTCCAGTATTGATTGAAGTGAAAAGATTCCTCTTAAATAAGGATAAAAATTTTAAGTTTTCTCTATTTACGAAAATAACAACATCAACATACGCAATTCTTTTTGTAGTCGGTACATTGGGAATCTTATTATTGGAATCATTCCATGCATTTAGAGGAATGAGCTGGCATGAAGCATTGTTTACAGCCATGTTTCATTCTGTTTCTTCAAGATCATCGGGATTCATAACAATTGATATCACAAAATTTAATGAAGCGACAGACATCTTATTAAGCCTTCTTATGTTTATTGGGGCTTCACCAAATTCTGTTGGTGGTGGTATTCGAACAACCACTTTTGCAGTTGCTATTTTATTTTTAGTTAACTTTGCAAGAGGTAAAACAGAAATTCAAATTTTCCATCGTGAAATTCATACAGTGGATGTATATCGCTCTTATGTTGTTATTATTTTATCCATTTTCATGGTTGTCCTCGCTACGATGATTTTAAGTTTATCAGAAACAAATACAAGTTTAATGCAAATTGTTTTTGAAATAACATCTGCTTTCGGGACAGTTGGAATGTCTCTAGGGTTAACGGAACATTTATCTGGATTTGGTAAAGTTGTAATGATAGTTCTCATGTTTATTGGGCGAGTAGGAATTATTTCATTCCTTTATTCAATTGGAGGAAAAGGTAAAAAAACGAATTTCCATTATCCGAAGGAACGTGTAATTATTGGATAATAAATTAGTCAAATAAAATTGAATCAAAAAGGAATCTCACGTAAGCATGTAAGCTCACTATGAGATTCCTTTTTATGATTGTTACATAATCAAGATAAATATCTATACTAATTGTGATTCAGCAATTGTAGTGAAATATGGCGTTTGGTTTTGACGGAACAGTGTTAGTAAGTAGCCTTTTTGTTTTTTTATATCACCGTTTTTATATGCTTCATAATCAATAATAAAAGGTGTTAATAATGTATGTTTGTATAAATCTTTTTCGGAAAGATCCATTTTGGCAAATTCTTGACCTGCTATTTCAGGATTTTCACGTAATGCCTTGAATATGACTTTCGATGTAATTTCTTTCGTTCGGTTTTGCCACCAAATTTTACGTGGCTGGAATTGTTGGAATTTAAGATAATCCAACTGCATTAAATTGGTTACGATATCGAGAGGGACATTTCCTCGTTGTTCTAAAAAGTCTAACAATCGGGTAAATAAGTTTTCCAATTGATGTCCAATACGTGACCAACCTTGGTTGTCCCAATATGTTCCAAATTCTTGGAAAAAGTCGAATGGTGTTGGAAATACATTGGTTACCAAAAACTCAATTGTTTGATCCATGCGATGATCATTCCAATATTTTTCTAAAATATCCTCCGTCTGTTTAATATGTAGAATATCATCAAATGAGAGAACATTATTCGCGAATATTTCATATGGTGCCATATCAATATATTGGTATCCGTATTGTTCTGCTTGTATCCTTAGCCCAGTACCTCTTAATAACTTTAAAAAGCCTAGTTGTAGTTCTTCTGGACGCATAGCAAAGACATCATTAAATGTTTTACGGAAACTCATATAATCTTCTTCAGGCAATCCGGCAATTAAATCCAAATGTTGATCAATTTTGCCTCCTTCCTTCACCATATTTACGGTTCGAGAAAGTTTTTCAAAATTTTGCCGACGTTTAACTAAATCATTTGTTAGTTCATTTGTTGATTGGACGCCAATTTCAAAACGGAATAAACCACTAGGTGCGTTTTCGTTTAAAAACTGTATGACTTCAGGTCGCATAATATCCGCAGTAATTTCAAATTGGAATACAACATCTGAAGTATGTTCGTCTATTAGAAATTGGAACATTTCCATAGCATAACTTCTACTAATATTAAATGTACGGTCAACAAATTTTACCGTTCGCACACCGTGACTCATTAGATAACGAATATCTTCTTTAATTTTCTCTCTGTTAAAATAGCGCACGCCTACTTCGATGGAAGATAGACAAAATTGACAATTAAATGGGCAGCCACGACTTGTTTCAATATAAGCAATTCTGTTTGGAATATGTGGAATGTCCTCTTCAAAGCGGAATGGACTAGCCATTTCACGTAAGTCAATTTTAGGTGCTGCGGGATGAATTGTAACTTTCCCATCTTTTAAGTATGCAATACCTGGTACATCGTCTAATGAAATATTCCCATGTAAATAATGAAGTAATTGTTTAAAGGAAAACTCGCCTTCTCCCATAATGATGTAATCAATTTCATCGATTTGTTTTAACCATTCGTGAACATCATAAGAGACTTCAGGTCCACCTAAGATAATTTTCGTATTTGGGCTTACCTTTTTGAACATTCGTATGACACGAATCGTTTCTTCAATATTCCAAATGTAACAACTGAATCCGAGAATTTCCGGCTTTTTTTGATAAAGGTCTGAAACGATATTAAAAGACGGATCTTTTATAGTAAATTCAGCTAGAATAGGGTTGAATTCAGGATTTGCATAGGATTTTAAATACCGGATTGCAAGATTTGTATGAATATATTTAGCGTTTAGTGTAGCAAGAACAATGTTCATGTGAAAAACTCCTTTTAATTTTTTACTGCTCTTTATAAAGTGCGATTTTAGAATTAAAGAGATTGTGGGAATTTCTTGAATATTTTACACGAAACAATTAGAATAATAGTAAGCAGGGGAAAGTAAAATATTGTATTAATATGAGTATAAATACCTATTTAATATGAATGTAATTTATGGAATAATCTGAATATTAGTGTAGATATTAAATCAACTTACTATTATTACATTTTATATAATAAAAAAAGAATTGTCATAGTTTTTGGACAAGATTCATATATTTATAAAAAAAGAAGGGCTTGGTGAGTATCTAATGACTAAAGAAATTTTTCAAGTTTTTGATTTTTCGTTTCAAGAATGTGAAGAACCTATAATCATTGTCGATCATAGATACCATGTTTTGCACGCAAATGAATTAGCTCAAAATCTATTACAAATCGAAGAAGATACTAATTTTAGCGGTTGGTTTAACAAAGAATCCTACAAATCGTGGATGAGAATTTTTGAAAATACTAAAAATCATTCGTATGTATCTGAGAAAATGACGATTGATACTTTACATTACAAAATAGAAGATATGGAAGTCTCTTGTTATTATTCAGATTTATACGATTGGATTTTACTATGTTTCCATTACTCAAAAGCCCATTCTAAAATTGAAAAACACTATGATATTGAGAAGAAATTTAAAAGTGTTTTCGATCAACCTGGGAATGGACTTGTTTTAGCAGATTCTCATGGCAAAATTTTAGAAGTAAACGAAAAAGCAGAAAAATTACTTAATATTTCTAATAAAGGATTAATTGGGCAATATTCTACAGTATTAATGTCATTATTCCCTAAAGATAGATGTAAAATTCAAAACTTCTTTAGAAAGTTAAAAGAGACAAGTACTGCAGATGTAACGATACAAGTCCCAACAATAGACGGAATTCGATATGTACATATCACGTGTAACTATGATTGTCTTTCCGATATCCACTTGATAATATTACGTGATGAAACAGAAAAAACAATGTTATTAAGACAAATTGAGCATCAACAATCTCTACAAATGATTGGTGAAATGGCAGCAAGTATTGCTCACGAGATTAAAAACCCTATGACTTCTCTAAAAGGTTTTACTGATTTGATGAAAATGACTGCAACTGACGAAAATAAGCGCTATTTGTCAGTTATTGACAGTGAAATAAGGAGAATTGAAAGCATTGTAAATGAGTTTTTAAATCTTTCAAAACCTGGTGAATATGAGATGAATATTCTCTCAATTGGTGAACTTGTTGAGGAGACAATTGAGTTGATGCAACCTCAAGCATTAATACAAAATGTCCAAATGGTCTATGAGAAAGAAATTTTCCAAGACGATAATATCTTAGGTAATAAAAATAAATTAAAACAAGTGTTAATCAATTTAATCAAAAATGCAATTGAAGTATTGCCTACAGGTGGCAATATCATCATTCAACAGAATGTAGACTATTATGATCGTGTAACATTAGCAATCAAAGATAATGGGTCTGGTATGTCAGATGGCCAGCTTCAAGAGATTTTCCTTCCATTCTATACAACAAAGAAGGAAGGCACCGGATTAGGGTTGCCATTTGTAAGCAAAACTATTGAAGAGCATGGTGGGAAAATTATCGCATCAAGCAAAGTGGGTGAAGGTACAACTTTTGAGTTGACGATCCCATTAGTCGTGAAAAAAAATCAAAGAAATCAAGTAGCCGAAGAGAATATTCCAATGAATATTCCTCATTTAGAAATTCAACGTAATTTTTTATATCCAGTATAAACTACACGTTTTGACAAATCTTCTGTCCTATCGATATAATAGTTTTAAATCAAGACAATCGATATAGAGGATGAATAGTATGGAAATAGATGAAGTGAAACAATCGCTAAAATTGTTTATTGTTCTTTCTAGAGCAAATAAAGCGATTCATGAATGTACAAATCAATTTTTCCAAGAAAATGGATTAAATCCAACTGAATTTGCAGTATTGGAATTACTTTATCATAAAGGACGTCAACCCCTTCAAAAAATTGGAAGTAAAATATTATTAGCAAGTGGATCGATAACATATGTAATCGATAAGCTTGAAAAGCGTAACTTTCTTTCTAGAATTTCTTGCCCTTCAGATAGACGTATCACATATGCAGAAATAACAGATGAAGGTATTGCTTTTATGGACGAGCTTTTTCCAAAACATGAACAGCAACTTCACGAGTTAACAAGTGCTTTGTCTTCTGAAGAGAAAGAGCAAGCTATAGAACTATTGAAAAAATTAGGTCTCTCAATTAAAGACTTATCTTATTAAATTAACCAATTAAAACGAGTGATGGTATTTCATCACTCGTTTTAATTTAAAGGCAGAAAAGTATTTCATCAATATTATGTATTAATGTTTAAAAGATGTATTAAATGGTAATAATGGTATATAAATGCTAATATGGCGATATTAAGCATATTATAAAGAAAACGCTATGCAATAATTTTAATCATTGAATCAACTTTTTAATTCAAAGACTTGATAAAAATCAAAAAATAAATAAAAATTGTTATATGTCTATTAACATCTAAGATGTGGAAGAGATGACTGCTCATAGGAAGTACTAAACCCACATGAGGAATTTTTAGTAAAAATATTATTTAAAGGATTTTACCCTACTTACTAATTTTGTGCCTTCAGTAAAAGACAGTGTAGATTCTATAGAAATCGAAAGCTGGGTTTGAATGGCCTAATCTTTCCTAAGAGCTATAACGTTAAATAAAACCGTATAATACTTGAACACTATATTAGTGAAGCGAACTATTGAAATGCTCTTTAAAAAATAATCGTTTTAACTACATAAAATGCAGATGAAATGGATTTTAAATAAAAAAATATAGCCATTCTCCAATATAGAGAATGGCTACCAGCGAAATATGAAAAACATTTAAGCTTAGAGTCATGATCATAAGTTGTTAAAATTTGTTATGGAATATGTAGTACAAGAAAGTTTTTCTCGCTATTTTTCAGCAACATTTGCCAATATTTTATAGCGTTTATGGTTTACTACTGTTCTCTCTTCCATATCTAGTTGGTTGAAGTTTTCCATGTAAGTAAGGTTAACAATTACTGAGTTTTCATTGACTTTTTCTACAATTCCTTGTAGACCATCGCCAAATTCAATGACATTACCAATTTCTGCTATTTTCATGAAAATCATCCCCTCTTTCTACTAATACTTTACAGTTTGCCTTAATTTTGCCCTTACGTAAAGTAATAACTGTAGAGATTTTAGATTTATTTTATAAACAATATACGAAAAGGAAGTTATTACTATGAATGATTATAAAAATAAACTAGAAGACTTAAAAAACGGAGACATAAAGGAAATAAAAGTTGATAAGAATGAATTTTATGCTTTAAGAGAAGCGTTAGTTGAAAGAGAGGATTTTAAGCATTTTAAAGGGATTGCACAACAAGGTGGAAATATTGTCTATGTGTATTTAGAAGAAGCAAGAAGTTGATTTGTCGAATTTTGTCGGAAATTTCTTTTCCAAATATGTGGGAATAATAGTATAATAATGAACATGAATTTTGCTGAAAGGAGGATGGTGTATGTCTGAATCCATCTTGAGAAAGTTGGAAAGAACTAGGGAGAAAATGATACGCTCTGGAATTGAGAACGGTTTTTCAAATGTTGAGACCATCCGCTTAAGTAAAAAGCTTGACCAATTGTTAAATACGTATCAATTACAAAATTCATCAGAGATGAATGATTATTCTATAAAGTTGGATTTAATGAAGCATTAACTCTTAACTGATGAGTCAATCAGTTTTAATAATTTTTTCAAAATGATGTTTAAAAATTATAAATGGTGGAATATTAATAAAGAACACAGCAACAATCTCATTTCCCCCTTTATTTGGCAGATACCTTTTGTATCTGCTCTTTTTTTGCATTAACGAGCAGTAGGCTCCCACCTCAAGTCTTTAGAGAAATCGAAGAAGTATAGGTAGGAGCTAACGTTCCTTTATGTATTGTAAAAAAGTCTGTTACAATATGGATAAACATTCTTAATAACCAAAAATTTAGAGGAGGTATTAATAGTGACTAGTAAAAAGTCGATAGGTTTTATTGGAACAGGGGTAATGGGTACAAGTATTGTTAAACACTTTTTAAAAAATCAATATGACGTACATATTTATACTCGCACAAAGGCTAAGGCAGAACCGCTAATTAATTTAGGAGCAATATGGCATAATACTCCTGGTGAGGCTTCTAAGGAATCGGAAATCGTATTTACGATGGTTGGTTATCCAACAGATGTAGAAGAAGTATATTTTGATAATGATGGTATTTTTGCAAACAGTAAAAATGGCACAATTGTTGTGGATATGACAACGTCAAAACCTACACTGGCAAAAAGGATTGATGAGCATGCAAAAACTTTGCAAATGTATTCTTTAGATGCTCCAGTCTCGGGTGGAGACGTAGGTGCAAAGAATGGCACATTATCCATAATGGTTGGAGGGGAAAAGGCTGTTTTTGAGCAGGTGTTGCCGTTATTTGAATTATTCGGTGATAACATTGTTTATCAAGGTGGTGCAGGGGCAGGGCAACATACGAAAATGTGTAACCAAATTGCCATTGCAACAAATATGATTGGCGTCTGTGAAGCTTTGGCATATGGCATGAAAGCCGGGTTAGATATTGATACTGTTCTTAAGTCTATTTCTGCAGGAGCAGCTGGTTCTTGGTCATTAAGTAACCTTGCTCCGCGTATGATTAAAGGAGATAAAGAACCAGGCTTTTATATCAAACATTTTATTAAGGATATGCGTATTGCATTAGAAGAAGCTGAATTAATGGGAATCAATTTACCAGGTCTTAAACTTGCTAAACAGATGTATGTAGAATTATCTGAACATGGCTATGACGATAATGGAACACAAGCATTAATCGATTTGTATAATAAACACTAAGGTGAAGCCTCAATAAGATGAAACAAAAATGAGTTGATCAAATATTACGTTTGAACAACTCATTTTTTGTTATAAAATTGTAAATTTTTGTTATAGAATTGTAAATTTTAATTGAAATTTATGAAATGAAAAATAATTTATGAAATAATATTTTAACGGAGGTAGAGCATTGGAGAAACAGTTCGGTAATTCAAAAGTACGTAGATCACTTACTTTATATCTCTCTTTACCCATATTATCTTGGGCATTGTATGATTTTGCCAATACGATATTTTCATCCAATATTAACACGATATTCTTTCCTTTTTACATGGATGAAACATTAGGTTCAAATGAAGTAAAGCAACAGATCGCAAGTACATTTATTTCCTATGCTAACGCCATTTCGGGTTTTTTCTTAGTTATATTTTCACCACTCTTTGGAGTATGGATTGATCGTACAGGATTAAAAAAGAGATTTATCGTATGGTTTGCGCTAATTTCAATTCTTTTTACATTTCTAATGGGAGTATTTAGTTCGGTTGAATTTGGAACTTCTCATGCTGGTATTCCAATTAGTTTGTTTTATGTCGTCGTTAGTTTTGTTATAGCAAAATTCTTTTTCAATTCTAGTTTAGTATTTTATGATGCGATGATGCCTGATTTAGGAACAAAAGAGGAAATGCCACTGATTTCTGGCTTTGGTGTAGCGGTGGGCTATTTGGGTACGTTATTTGGATTACTTGTTTATCTTTACGTTGGAAA
Source organism: Rummeliibacillus sp. JY-2-4R (assembly GCF_053847205.1). Lineage (NCBI taxonomy): Bacteria > Bacillati > Bacillota > Bacilli > Caryophanales > Caryophanaceae > Rummeliibacillus > Rummeliibacillus sp. JY-2-4R. The sequence goes on from NZ_CM132623.1 coordinate 798,297, forward strand.
TTCAAATTTCCACAAGGCTTTCATTCCAACTGCCGTACTCTATTTATTATTTTCATTGCCATTATTCTTTATCAATAAAGATCAGCCTATATCAAAAGAGGAACGAAGGAAATTTTTCTTTTTAGAAGGATATCGAGAAATCATTGCAACCTTTAAAGACATGAAACAATATAAAGCAATTTTCACTTTCATGATTGCTTACTTCTTTATAAATGATGCCATTGCAACGACCATTGCGATGATGGCAGTTTACGCTACAGCTATTGTAGGATTTACTTCGAATGAATTTATATTGCTATATTTAGTATCAACCGTTGCAACAATTATTGGCTCTTTAGCATTTGGTTATATTACAAAGAAAATTGGAGCCAAACGTGCAATAACCTGTGTTTCCATATTAATGATTATTGCATTAATTATAGCCGTTCTTGCAGTAGCTCCATGGATGTTCTGGATTGCAGGAAGTATGTTTGGAATTTCTCTTGGGTCGATGTGGGTTACTTCACGGACATTTATTATAGAAATGTCGCCTAAAGAAAAACGAGGACAATTTTTTGGATTATTCGCCTTCTCAGGAAAAGTATCATCAATTATTGGTCCAGCTATCTATGGAACAGTTACTTTATTACTAAGAGATTATGGTACGATTGCAAGTCGATTTGCCCTCTCGTCGCTAATTATAATGACGATAATTGGTTTGATTATACATTTGAGAGTTCGTCCAAATGTCACAAATTAAAGTAAATGCAATTTTGCTTGTATGATACAATAGACTTAGTATAAAGTGGCTTTTCAGGAGGCGAAACTAATGTATGAAAATAAAGGTATTTTATTAGAAAGTGGAACAAATGAACTTGAAATTGTTGAATTCGAAATCGATTCTAACAAATTTGGTATTAATGTAATTAAAGTGAAGGAAATTATCCAACCTACTCCATTGACCTTCATTCCACATGCTCATCCATATATTGAAGGCATTATTCAATTGCGGGGGGAAGTATTACCTGTAGTTGATATGAAAAAAGTATTAGGGTTAGCAAATACTCCTTACCAAAATCAACAAAAATATATCGTTGCAGAATTTAATAGACAAAAGGTAGTATTTCATGTTGATAATGTAACGAAAATTCATCGCATAACATGGGAATTAATTGAGAAGCCATCAGATATGTATCAAGGTAGTAATTCACAAGTAATTGGTGTCATTAAGCAAGATGACTTAATGTTACTACTATTAGATTTTGAAAAAATAATGGTGGATATTAATCCGGAATCTGGTATTAATGTAGCATCTGTAAGAAAACTCGGAAATCGAGAACGATCAGAAAAGAAAATTATTATTGTCGAAGACTCTCCACTATTGCGTAAACTGTTACATGATACCATGGCAGAAGCAGGGTATGTAAATGTTGAGCTATTTGAAAATGGTAAAGACGCATTAGAATATCTTTTGAGTATTGTAGATCAAACAGATGATATAAGTGATTTTGTTCAATTGATGGTAACAGATATTGAAATGCCTCAGATGGATGGACATCACTTAACAAAACAAGTGAAATCACATCCAATTTTAAAAAAATTACCAGTCATTATTTTTTCAAGTCTGATAACGGATGATTTACGTCATAAAGGTGAAGAGGTTGGAGCGGAAAGTCAAATTAGTAAACCGGAAATTGCTGAGCTAATTTTGAAAGTTGATGAACTAGTTTTATCCCGCAATAACGGGCGGTAAGCCTCAACCACAGGGTTTTAGAAATTTGAAGAGGCAGAGGATGAGATAACTGCCCGTAAATGCCCGATTGGTGAGATACAGTGAAACTTACCGAAGCGTTAGCAGAGGTTTAGTTGAACCAATCGGGTGGCCAACTAAAAACGCCACGACAATCGCAACGTTGGCACTAGTACATCCTGTACGTCGGAAAACCCTACTGATTGAAGTTTCACTTTATAAGAATAATAAAAAACCGGATATCTATTTAGTGAGATTCCGGTTTTTATCTAAAAAATGCATTAATGTCCATAAAAATAGCTGCTTGTTTTATAGTATTCATTTTTCTTCATTTGATCGTGAATTTTCCTTGGTGTTAAACGATTAGTATGAGCAACTTGCTTTGGATATGTTAATTCAAGGAAATCATTTAAGATACCTTTAGCAACATTGAGACTCATTTTTCTTCGAGGATTACGATAGGATTCATCAAGACTACCTAAATGGGGTAAGTGTTTAAAATCCTCTTTCTTTGGTAATGTGTGAAAATAATAATCACCGCATTTAATCACTACAGCAGATTGCTGCTGACTAAAACGAGGTTTATTGACAAAATGTAAACCAATTTTCGTAGCACGACCCGAACAAATCATTTTCTCGAGAGCTAGGCGTTTTAATGTGTAAAGTGGTCGATTATCGAGGGCAGTTTTTGCATGTTTGTTAACTGTATAAATAGCAGTTGCTATTTCTCCATCTTTATGTTGAGTACTCATAAAAACCTACCTTTCATAGAAATTAATTTTTACTTTAAGATATGAAGGAAAATTCTGACCATTCAATCTATAATATATTATAATACCAATATTATAATTCATTGTATATAGTAAGTGGACAAATCAAGAGGAAGTGACTAAATGCATTTTAAAACTGCAATTATTGATATCGGGTCTAATACGATAAGACTAGTTTTGTATAAATATACCCAAAAACAAGGGTTAAAGGAAATAGAAAATATCAAAGTAGTTGCACGTTTACGTAACTATATTTTATCTACTGGAGAATTGTCAGAAGAAGGAATTCTAAAACTACAAAATACTTTAGTCGCTTTTAATGATCTGTTAAATGACTATGGAATATTTGATATTCTAGCAACAGCTACTGCATCTATTCGCCAAGCTACAAATGGGCAAGAAATATTAGAAAAGATGAAAAAGGAAATTGGTATCGATATTCAGTTATTATCTGAGGAGCAAGAGGCATATTACGGTTATTTGGCAGTGACTCACACATTAGCTACCCCATCAGCGGTAACGATTGATATGGGTGGTGGAAGTACTGAAATTACATATTTTAAAGATAAAGAATTAATCTATTCCTATAGTTTTCCATTTGGGTCTGTTTCACTAAAACAACAATTTATGAATAGTAACACGTTATTAGCTGAAGAGCGTCAAAAAATCTATCAATTTGCGCGAGAGCAGTTTTCATCTTTGAAGTGGTTAAAGAATCTTCACCTACCTGTTATCGGTATCGGAGGTAGCGCGCGTAATATTGCCAGAATGGATCAGCGGAAAAAGGGCTATCCAATTTCCGGAATACACCAATATAAAATGTCAAAACTAGATTTTGATGCAATTCGTATAGAAATTGCAGAGTTAAGTTTTGAAGAGTTGAAAAATTTAGACGGTTTATCTAGCGACCGAGCAGATATTATTGCACCAGTTTTAGAAGTTTTTCAGGCGTTAATGGATGTTGTAGGAAGTCCTATCTTTCAATTTAGCAGAAAAGGGCTTAGAGAGGGTCTAGTGATTGAAAGAATACTTAAGGAAAATCCAAATGCTTTTGACAAACAACATGTTTTTGAAGCTAACGTAAATACGATAGCTCAAGAGTTTGGAAAATCAGAAGAACATAATCAGTATTTTATCGAGTTGTGTGAAAAAATATATCGTGAGTTTTGCAAAAATGGTGTATTGCAATATAAGTATGAAGAATTAGACATGATGATGCAAGCAGCAAAGTTATTTAATTTGGGTGAATATTTAGAAGCGGATGCAGCAAGTCAACATACATTCTACCTTCTATCAAATCGTTCAATAGACGGGTTAAGCCATAAAGATCGAATAAGATTAGCTTTGTTATCCTCTTATAAAAACAAAGACGATTTTAAAAGATATACTGAGCCGTTTCTTACATGGTTTTCAAAAGAAGAGTTAAAACAAATTCAGATAATTGGTGCTGTACTAAAGTTCACATATGCACTCGATGCATCAAAACGTAAAATAGTAGATGACATAAAGTTGGAGCCGAATGGACAAAATATGGACATTCAAATTTACACTAAAGGAAATGCATTAGCAGAAAAGTATAGAGTTAACCGTCAAAAAAAACATATAGAAAAGTTATTTCCAGGAACGGTTACTTTACACTTCTTTGAAAAGGATGGATAGATGATGGTAGCTACAAAAAATATTTTAAGTGAAATTGCAAAACCACAGTATTATAACAATCGAGAATTAAGCTGGTTGGCATTTAATGAACGCGTACTTCAAGAAGCTGAAGATAAAAATAACCCGCTTTTAGAACGATTGAGATTTTTAGCTATCGTTAGTTCTAATTTAGACGAATTTTTTATGGTAAGGGTTGCAGGGCTACAAGATCAAATAAGGGCTGGATACCATAAGCCAGAAAATAAAGCGGGTTTGACACCCAAGGAACAATTGACCCGAATAGCAGAAGATACACAATTACTTGTTAAACGTCAAAATGAAGTATATAAGGAATTAGTATTGAAACAACTTCCAAAAGAAAAAGTCTTTCTGCAAAAAACAAGATCGATTAATGAAGAACAAAAGAAATTCTTAAATGAATACTTTGAGGATATTATTTTTCCAGTATTGACACCCGTAGCAGTAGATGCGTACAGACCATTTCCTACTTTGCTAAGTAAAACGATGAACATTTTTGTACTCCTTGAACATGATGAAGCAGAACCAGAATTTCGTGAAAAAATAGCAATTGTACAAGTTCCATCTGTATTGGAGCGTTTTATAAAAATTCCATCTAAAGACGATGAAATTCGTGGCGTGTTATTAGAGGATGTCATTACTGCTAATATTGATAAATTATTTTTGGGTTATAAAGTAAAGTCTAGCCAAGTTTTCAGATTGACACGTAATGCAGATTTAACTCTTCATGAAGAGGGAGCACGAGATCTTCTTGTTGAAATTGAAAAAGAACTGAAAAAAAGAAAATGGGGTGCGGTTAGTCGCATTGAAATCAGTGCAGGTGAAATGGATCAATTCGTCTTACAATACCTTTTAAACACATTAGATGATTGGGAAGCAGATATATATAGTTTTGATTCCCCTCTAGATTTAACATTCTTATTCTCATTCTGCAACGAAGTTGCTAAGGGTAGGGAGTATTTAGAATATGAAAGTTTTATTCCTCAGGCTCCGCAGGATTTAGCTTCTGAAGAAGATATTTTCGAGAAGGCTTTAACCCAAGATATTTTCTTCCATCATCCATATGAATCATTTGTACCAATTGTTGATTTTGTAACTGAAGCAGCAGAAGATCCTTCTGTCCTTGCAATAAAACAGACTTTATATCGAGTAAGCGGTAACTCACCAGTGATTAAAGCATTAAAGCAAGCTGCAGAAAATGGAAAACAAGTTACCGTTCTTGTGGAATTAAAAGCAAGATTCGATGAAGAAAATAATGTACATTGGGCTAAAGAATTAGAACAAGCAGGTTGCTTAGTTATTTATGGAATGCATAATGTAAAAACACATTCGAAAATTACATTGGTTGTTCGAAAACGCCAAGGAAGAATTGAACGATTTGTTCATTTAGGTACTGGAAACTACAATGATGCAACTGCAAAAGTTTATACAGATATGGGCATCATTACAACAAATAAGAAAATTGGTATTGATGCAACAAACTTTTTTAATTATTTAAGTGGATATACTCAAAAACCTAATTTTAACCATTTAGTTGTTTCGCCCTACGATATTCGTGATGAATTTATTAAACTGATTGACGAAGAAATTGTATGTCAAAAGAAATATGGTAATGGCCACATTTATGCAAAGATGAACTCATTAACTGATAAAGAATTAATCATGAAAATGTATGAAGCATCCATTGCAGGGGTGAAGATAGATTTAATTATACGTGGTATTTGTTGTTTACGACCAGGTGTGTCAGGAATAAGTGATAATATTACAGTCACAAGTATTGTAGGAAGATTCTTAGAGCATTCACGCGTTTACTGGTTTGCTCATAACGGTGAGAATAAAGTGTATCTTTCCTCAGCAGACATGATGACGCGAAATATGGTAAAACGTGTAGAAATTTTATTTCCTATTTTCAATACAGACATTAAAAAACGTATTATGAAAATTGTGGAAACTGAAATTTGTGACAATGTAAAAGCACGTGTTCAGGGTTCAGATAGCATTTATCATTATAAAGAAAAAAAAGAATCTGATCCTTCAATTAATAGCCAAGAAATTTTCTTAAAAGAGGCATTCCGCGAATTGGCAGATGAAGAATAGTAGAGTAAATCAATAACGAATTTTCATAAAATTTTCAATTAATTTACTTTGTTATTGTATTCAATTTATTCGAAATCTATTAGAATAGTCATATAGTATATGTTTTCGTTGGAGGCAGTACATGAAAAAGACAACTTTAGACCTGATGCCTTTACGGGGAATTGAGAAGTACTACAGTGGATTCGAACAAAACTCCCTATTTTTTTTAATTCATCGTCTAGGAGATCAATTCAATATTATTTTTACAAATGATTATTGCCAAAAGAAATTTGGACATTTACACAAAGACGTTCAATTAGCGGAACACTATTTGCCGACAACTATTTGGTCGGTATTAAAACCTATGTTATTAAACCCAATATCTGATGTGATGATGGAAAGTATTGATTCAAATAAGCAAATCAGCGTGAATGTAGGAAAAGATGAATTTGATTCTTACTATTTTTGTAAGATAGTGAATCACCTTCATGATAGTGAATTCATAACTTTATTTGAAGAAAATTTAGACCCAATACTAATAATTGATTATAATAGTACAATCCTAAATAGCAACCAAGCAGCAAAAGCAAAATTTGGTTACATGGATGAATCAACGATTGGAAAGTCAATATATGAATTCACAACATTTTTTTCGAAAGACAATTTGCGTAAGTTGGTGGAAGAAACGCTTTTTCTAAAGTGCCCTGCTGAATTATCTGATTGTGGTATGAGAACAATAGAAGGAAAAACAATAGTTACATATATAAAAAGTGTCCCAATTATTGCAGAACAATCGGATGGTAATGTTTTACTCATATTACGTGATATTATTCCTGAAAGTGAAAAACTCATTAACTATTCTTACTTGTCATATCTTGATCAATTGACAGGATTAGGGAATAACAAAGCATTGAATGAACATTTTCTAGAAGTAATACAAGCAGCAAAAGAGAAAAAACAATTGGTAGCTGTCCTATCAATTGATTTAGATCGTTTTAAAAAAGTCAATGAAACATATGGTTCTACAATAGGGGACAATATTATAAGAGAAGCATCGAATCGTCTTTCTCAAATAACAAATGAAAATACCCATCTTTATAGAATAAATGGAGATCATTTTATTTTTATTGTCCAGGATGAAACTATAAAAGGAATTCAATCGATTGCCATGACTGCAATTGAAAAAATAAAAAAAACATTCATCGTTGCAGAATTAGAATTATCTATAACAGCATCTATTGGAATCTCCATTTATCCAAGTGAAGGGAAGAAACTTGAAGAATTGATCAGAAAGTCAAATCAAGCACTTTCTTATGTAAAAGAAAGAGGTCGTTCAGGATATCGCTTTTATCAAAATAATATGGAGGATCAATTCCGTAATACTGCACTTATAGAAGGGCATTTATGCAATGCAATAAATAAAAATGAATTAATGGTATATTATCAACCACAAATTGATTTAGAAACTGAAAAAATAACAAGCTTTGAAGCATTGCTTAGATGGCAAAATCCTAAATTTGGATTTGTCCCACCAAGTACTTTTATTCCAATTGCAGAGGATTCAGGATTAATAATAGAAATTGGTGATTGGGTATTAGAACAGGCCTGTAAACAACTATATGAATGGAAAAAACAAGGGATTTCTAATATTAGAGTAGCTGTGAATATTTCACCAAAGCAATTTAGAGAGGATAAATTTTCTTCTAAAATTTTCCGGTATTTAAAGGAATATGATATAAAACCAGAATTACTGGAGTTGGAAATTACTGAGAGTTCAATGACAGACGCTGAAGATACCATGACTATACTAAAACAGTTAAAAAGTATGGGGCTAATTATTTCTATTGATGATTTTGGAACAGGATATTCTTCATTGAGTTATATAAAAAGATATCCCATCGATATCATTAAAATTGATCAATCATTTATAAGAGATATGGATACAGATGAAAAAGACCGCGCCATTGCAAAAACAATTATTCACCTGGCACATAGTCTAGGATTAGATGTAATTGCTGAAGGCGTTGAAAAGGACGAGCATGTTGGTTTTTTAAAAGATCATCATTGTAAAAAAGCACAAGGCTTTTTATTTAGTAAACCATTACCAATCTGTGAATTAATGGAGAAAATACCAATGACAATGCTCACATAAATTGTACTTAAAATGATTTTTAGACTGTAGGTAAACTAAAAATAAGTTTACCTACAGTCTTTTTTATTTTCTTTGTATATGTAGTGTGAATACACGTGAACTTCCTGAGCCATAATATGATAAAAAGAAAGAGGGGATTTCTATGGGTGTATGGACTTGGCCATTAATTTTCGTCATTGTATTGATTAGTTTAGCTTCATTAGTATGGACAATGCGAGTTGCAAAAAGACAAGAAATACAAAGTGGAGCACATGATGAAGTCTATTCCAAAACAGTTGAAAATAATCCAACCATGTTGAATCCAATTATCTGGATGTATGGAATTGCTGGACTCTTTATAGGTTTAGTTATGATTTATTATATTTTATTGTATAGATAAAATCTAAGTGTACATGGCAACTTTTGATGAAAAGTGAGGGAAATGAAAATGCTTTCACGTACAATAATGGAAAACTTTGAATAGTCTATGGTAAGATGGAATTGTAGTTTTTGTTCAATTTTGAACAAGTGAAGGGGTAGAATATACTATGATTTCTATGACTAGCAGAGATTTTCTTGAAATGCCGATTACTGATTTGATTATATCTTCAGAAAAAGTTGCACATGTACAATTAGGAAATAATGCAGAGCATGCCTTACTTGTCCTCACAAAAACCGGTTATTCCTCTATTCCCGTACTCGATGCGCAATATCGCTTACATGGTTTACTAAGTATGCGCATGATTACAGAATCTATATTAGGACTCGACCATATTGAATTCGAAAAATTAGACAGCATTAAAGTAAATGATATTATGGAAGCAAATGTAGCTACGCTTAATATCAATGACAATTTTAAAAAAGCACTCGATCTCGTGATTAATCATGCTTTTTTATGTGTTGTAGATGATGAAGAAAAATTTGTTGGTATTATGACAAGACGTGTAATCCTTAAACAATTAAAAAAACATATCTATCAAGGTTAATTCTAAAATTTAAGATTGAAAGAAAAAGGGTCCATTTTTAATTTGGACCTTTTTTTCTTTTTATAAAAACGTAAAACTCGTCTATAATTATTCATGTATATAGAAAAGGAGGTACTTTGAATGACAACTACAGAGGCTCAAATCATCAAAGTTCTTTCTGAAGAAGGAAATATGCGAAAGGCTGCAGAACGGTTATTTCTGTCACAACCAGCATTATCCCAACGTCTACAGTCAATTGAAAAAGATTGGGGAGCGCAACTTTTTATTCGGTCACAAAAAGGATTAACCGCTACTCCAGCTGGAGAACTTGTTATTCAATATGCAATTGAGATGATAACAAAAAAAGAAGATATATACGAAATTATCCAATCGTCAAATTCTAAAGTCCATGGTACTTTAAAAATTGCTTGTGCATCTATCGTTGGTCATACATGGTTGCCAAAAGTGTTAAAAGATTATGTGACGCAATATCCAGAAGCGAAAATTTCACTCATCACAGGCTGGAGTTCTGAAATTATAAAAGCACTATATGATGGTGAAGCGCATGTTGGAATCGTACGTGGTCATATTGATTGGAAGGGTGTAAAGCAACATCTTTTTAGAGATACTTTATACTTAGTTGATAAAGAGATTACATCAATTGAAGATGTTTTTAATACGGATAGACCATTCATTCAATTTAAAAGTGATTCAAATTACTATCAAGAAATTCAACAATGGTGGCAACGACATTTTTCATCGAAACCTAGACATCTAATTACTGTCGATCAAATTGAAACCTGTAAACAAATGGCGTTAAATGGAATTGGTTATGCGATTTTGCCATCTATTACGTTAAGTGGACACGAAAAGGTTAATAAAATTCCATTAACGAATGATGAAGAAGAATTCGAGTTAACAAGAGATACTTGGTTAGTTGGGTATGAATCTTCATTTGAGCTAAGACAAGTAGCGGCATTTGTAGAACTTGTGAAAAAACGTGCAGAATGCTTGTATGATTATTCCAAAAATAAATGAAATTTTGTTATTTTTCATGTTACAATAGGGGCATATTGCATATTTATAGGAGGAATTGTCGAATGCAAAAATTAAACGCGCAAGAAATCATTTCATATTTAGCAAATGCTAAAAAAGCTACACCTGTGAAAGTTTATGTTAAGGGGAATAATGTATCTACCTTAGCATTTGGAGAAGGCAGCAAAGTTTTTGGAGAAGGCAATTCTGTAGTAGTATTTGGAGAATGGGCAGAAATCCAAAAAGCATTAGAAGACAATAAGGATCTTATTGAAGATTACGTTGTTGAAAATGATCGTCGTAATTCAGCAGTACCAACATTAGATCTTAAAGGTATCAATGCACGTATTGAACCAGGCGCAATCATTCGTGACCAAGTAACGATTGGTGATAATGCTGTTATTATGATGGGCAGTGTAATCAATATCGGTGCTGAAATCGGAGATCGTACAATGATCGATATGAATGCGGTATTAGGCGGACGAGCTACAGTTGGTAAAGATTGCCATATCGGTGCTGGTGCAGTTCTTGCTGGCGTTATTGAGCCACCAAGTGCAGATCCAGTAGTAGTAGAAGATAATGTTTTGATTGGTGCGAATGCAGTAGTTCTAGAAGGTTGTCGTATCGGAAAAGGTGCTGTTGTTGCAGCAGGCGCAATGGTAACAAAAGACGTACCACCTTATACTGTTGTAGTTGGAGCACCAGCTAGAGTCATCAAAGAAATCGATGAAAAAACAAAATCTAAAACAGAAATTATGCAAGACCTTCGTCAATTATAAGAGGTGTTGATACGTTGAAGTCTTTATTAGAGATAAGAAGGGATTTGCACAAAATCCCTGAAATTGGGTTTCAAGAGAAAAAGACACATCAATATTTATTAAATGTGATCGAGGAATTGTGGAAGCCGTATTTCAAAATTGATACGTGGAAAACAGGGATTATTGTTACCATTACAGGGTTAAATCCAAGCCTAAAATTAGGCTGGCGTTCAGACATTGATGCATTGCCAATTACAGAGAATACTGGTTTGCCTTATGCTTCAGAACATCCAGGATTCATGCATGCTTGTGGGCATGATTTCCATATGACAATAGCGCTTGGTTTGGTAGAAGCATTTTCAAAACAGCAACCTGAAAATACAATCATTATTTATTTCCAACCTGCTGAAGAGGGCCCTGGTGGTGCAAAACCAATGCTTGAATGGATGCAACAAGAACGTCCAGATCTATTACCAGACTATATCTTTGCGATGCATATTGCTCCGGAATACCCTGTTGGAACAGTCGCAACAAGAGCAGGTATGCTTTTTGCAAACACTTCAGAACTCTTTATTGATCTACATGGTGTAGGTGGGCATGCTGCGTATCCTCATAATACAAAGGATATGACAGTAGCAGCGGCTAATTTAATGATACAGCTTCAAACCATTATTAGTCGTAATCTTAACCCGCTTGATAGTGGTGTCATTACAATTGGTAAAATGACTTCAGGCTATGTGCAAAATGTCATTGCAGAAAATGCTCGATTAGAAGGCACAATCCGAACTATGTCTGCAGAATCAATGGCTCTAATCAAAAAGCGTATAGAAGCATTATGTAAGGCAACTGAAATTGCTTACGAATGCAAAGTAGAGATTGATTATGGCTCATCGTACTATCAAGTATATAATCAAGAACAATGTGCAAATGCGTTACTGACTTTCGCACAAGAAATGCCTGGAGTAGAAGCTTATGAGTGCCCACCAGCAATGACGGGTGAAGACTTTGGTTTCTTTTTAAAGGAAATTCCAGGAGCAATGTTCTGGGGTGGTGCAAATACTGAATTTGGATTACATCATGCATCAATTCAACCAGATGAGGATTTGATTGATGTAAATGTTCGTTTTGTTGAGCAATTTTTGCGAAAGATAACGTTATAATTGAATGACTTAGTTAGTAAAATTATTTAAATGATAAAAAGAGCAAAAGGTATAAGTTTACTTAATATCTTTTGCTCTTTTTTATCTTTCATTTTAGTTTCCATATGAGATTCAATATCGTTTTAATAGGAATTTTGTCATAATTAAATATTTTTTACAGTTATGGAACTTTTACTATCGAAAAAACGTATAAAAATCTGGGGGTATAGTATTAAAGAAAAGGAGGTTATTTTTTGAAGAAGAGGCTGACAATGTTTTTTGTATGTATGATTTTATTTATATCGTTCTTACTCTTAACAACCTTCTCGCTAAATGTTTCAGCCAAAACACAGTTAGATATCAAAGTAAATGCAGGTTTTGACAATAAGGGGAAAGAATCTAAAGGCCTTCCAGTTTTGTTGACAATAACAAATAAGGGTAATGCATTTTCGGGGGATCTCGTTATAGACCATCAACAAGGATATTCAGGCGGGATGGGAATAGTCGTTCCTTTAGATATTGGATCAAATGAGAAAAAGAACATAAAAGTAATGCTGGATTATTTCTCGACGATGTACTCAAATGGTAATCCTAACCAAAAAACAATTCATATTTATAAAGACAGTTGGAAAAAAAACGATGAGATAAGTTTTACAGGCGATAAACAAATAAAACCTCAAATGCGAGAAGCTGAAGATACATTTTTATTAACATTTACGAATAACGTAGATCGCTTATCTGCCCTTTCTAAATTATTTACAAACAATCCACATCCTTCAGAAATCATTCATCTTGGCCAAATGAAACAAGACCTAATTCCAACAACGGCAAATGGATGGTCAATGGCTGATATTATCGTGATAGATGAATACGCCATGTCTTCTTTAAATGAGGAAGAACAACGATCATTATTGGAATGGGTGAAATCAGGGGGAATTATTGTTATTGGAGCATCTGATAATTTAAGCGCTGAAATTGGAATATTCCAAAATTATTTACCTCTATCTTTAAGTAATAGAATGGTAGAAATTTCTCCCAAAGATATTCAGAAAGAAAAAATCAAGTTTTCTTCTAAATTATCCGTCTATCAAGCTATAAAAGAAAAACAAGCTAAAACAATACTAGAGATAAATAATAATATTTTAGCGGCAAAGGAAATCTTAGGAAACGGCCAAATTATCCAAACAACTTTTTCGTTAGGTGATGAGCCACTTTCAAATGAAAAAGACTATGATCAGCTGCTTGGAAAAGTGATTCCACTAAATAAAACAACAAGCGAAGCAAATGATAAAATGAGCTTTTTTGAAGGGAATGCTAATTCCAATGAATTGTTCCCAACGTTCCAAGTTTCAACTATGCTTTTGATTATAGTTATTATTATTTATATTATTATCGTTGCACCACTATTATATTATGTATTGAAAAGGAAGGATAAAAGGGAATATGCCTGGTGGATTATTCCAGCACTCTCTTTCTTGGTTTCCGTTTTGGTCTTTGCTTATGGAGCAAAAGATCGCCTAGCAAGACCACAAATTCAGCAATCTGCAGTTTATAAAATCAACGAGGATGATAGTATAAGCGGATACTATTTGAATTCTTTACTAACAAACCGTAGTGGTGATTTTACTTTTGCATTATCGCCATATAGTACGACAACATTAATGCAAAATTCCAATGATTCTGGAACGATTCATAAAAAGGTAATAGTAGAACAAGATCAAAATGAGAAGGAAGTAACCCTTCGCAACAATCGATATTGGTCAGTCGCCACTTTGGCGGGTGAAATGCATATTCAAAATATAGGTAGTTTCGTAATTGATTTGAAAGTTGCAGACAGTACGATAAAAGGTAGTATTAAAAATAATTTACCTTATACAGTAAATGATGTTTCGATTTGGTATGGTAGTCAGTGGCTAAAGTTAGGAACGATGAAGCCAAAACAAACACTAAAAGTAGCACAAACAATTAATGGCGCAATGTTGTTACCAGCGATGCCGATTATATCAAACAGCCAAAGTCCTGTGAAGAATAAAGAAGATATTATGGATAATCGAAAGCAATTCCTTAAATATTTTGCATACGATCTAATTGGCAATGCAGAAAATCCTGCATTGGTCGGTTGGATTGATGAATCCATTACACCAATAGACTTGAAAAATGGAAAAGTAGATATGTCAGCAGTTAATTTAGTTGTACAAAGCTTTACTCCGAGTACAAATTTGAAAGGAGAATTTGTCTTACCTGCCAACTCAATGAATATGGATCTATATCCGATTTCTAATGCTGGAAATGCCAACCAAGATCCACAAAACACTATGGTCTGGTATCTCGAGGAAGGTACGTATGACTTTATATGGACGATTCCTGAGATGCTAAAAAGTAAAAAAATTACCTGGAAAGAATTACAGTTAGCAAATACAGATACAGAAAATGTAAAGTTACAAATTTATAATGTAAAAACATCCAATTATGTACCAATTAATGAAAATCGTTTTACATTATCAAACAATATCGGAGAATATATCTCAAAAGATTCTAAAGTGAAATTTAAATTGGAGAAGAAAATGTCTGAAAATCCGGAAACGACAATTCCTACATTACAATTAAAAGGGGAGGTCAAACCATGATTGAAATTAAAGGATTATCAAAGAAATATGGTTCCTTTTATGCATTACAAGGTCTTGACCTAACGATTAAAGAAGGAACAGTATTTGGATTTGTAGGTGCTAATGGTGCAGGTAAATCTACGACATTTTCTATTCTTGCAACACTATTACAGCCAACAGCCGGTGATGTCTATATTGATGGAATCAGTGTTACGCAAAGCCCAGAGGAGATACGAAAACAAATTGGTTATATGCCTGACTTTTTCGGTGTATATGATCAACTAAAGGTGGAGGAGTACTTAGACTTTTTTGGATCGAGTTATGGAATTTCTGTCGAGCAAAGAGAAAAGCTGATTCCTCAGTTATTACAGCTAGTAAACTTATCACATAAAAGAAATGAATATGTCGATGTGTTATCTAGAGGGATGAAACAACGTCTGTGCTTAGCTAGAACATTAATCCATGATCCTAAAATTTTAATACTAGATGAACCTGCTTCTGGTCTCGATCCCAGAGCCCGTGTTGAGATGCGAGATATTCTAAAACATTTAAAAGGCATGGGGAAAACGATATTAATCTCATCTCATATTCTTCCTGAACTTGCAGAAATGTGTGATGAAATAGGCGTTATTGATCAAGGAAAATTAATTGCACATGGGTCTGTTTCTGAAATACAAGCCCAGTTAATTGGGGAAAGATTTATTACAGTAAAATATCAAGTTGGATTTGATATGAACAAGGCAGTTCAATATTTTAAAGAAAACCCATTCGTGTCAGCAATTGAAGTGAAAGAGCGTAAAGTACTATTTCGTTTTAGTGGTTCTGAAGAAGAGCAAATGGAATTACTAAAACAATCAGTGCTTCAAGGTTTTCCTATTTTATCCTTTGCAGAAGATGAGAAAGATTTAGAAGATGTCTTTATGTCTTTACTAAAGGAGGTAGACCAAGCATGAAGTCATTATGGCAAAATCCTGTATTGATAAAAGAATTGAAGCTTCGTTTTCGATCTTTTAAAAGCTTCACAGGTATTCTGTTTTATCTGATTGTTCTTAGTATATTCGTGTTTGGATTCATCTTCATTTCAACGAATTTTACTGGAAGCGGTTTTATCAATCCACAGCAAAGTGTCCTTCTCTTTGGTTTGTTGACTTATGTTCAACTAGCGTTAATTTTATTTATCACACCTGGTTTAACAGCAGGAGCAATTAGTACTGAACGTGAGAAGCAAACGTTGAATATTTTACTTACAACTTCTCAAAGTTCTTTTCAGATTATTTTCGGCAAAATGAGTTCATCTATTGTGTTTCTACTTCTATTACTGATTGCTGGACTGCCACTATATAGTTTAGTTTTCTTATTCGGTGGTATTTCACCGTCGCAATTACTGATTATCTTTGCATATTTAATTGTTACGATGATTGCGATTGCGAGTATTGGAATTATGTTTTCAACATTAATTAGAAAAACGATTATTTCTATGATTACCACATACGGATCCATGCTATTTTTGACAGGTATCACAGGTTTCTTTTTTATAATGGGGATTAGTATGATGGGGGATACAGTAGAAATAAAAACAGAGGCTGCCCCCATTTCACATTTTTGGGCAATGATTAATCCAATTGCATTAATGATTACATTAATTTCACCAGAAATATCAGACTCTCTTTATGAGATGACAAATATCCAGTTGCCTGTTTGGGCAGGCTATTTAATTTTTTATATAATCATTTCAGTGATTTGTCTTTCGATTTCTGTGAAAAAACTTCGAGTCAATATGAAAAAAGCAAAATAAAACTTCAAAATAAAAAAGAAAAGCGACACTATTTATAGTGTCGCTTTTAACTATTGTTTAACTGAAAAAGATTTTTTGTTCCAGATAAAAGTAATGCCATAACATAAAATCAAGACAATTGTTCCGAGTATAAACGGTAAATTTAAATGCCAATCAAGTAGCGTACCTGCTATTGCTGGACCAATCATATATCCTAAACTCATATAAGCATTATTCATGCCAGCCGCATAACCTTGCTCATCACCAGCTACTTTTGAGATAAGCGTATTTACTGCTGGTCTTATAAGCGTTGTGGAAGTTTGGAATACTGTTGTAACGAAAAGTATAGCAAAGTATTTGCTAACTAAAACCATACCAAGCATAGAGATGGCAGCGATAATAAGACCGACTAAAATAATGTTCATTTCGCCAAATCGCTTGAATAAGCGGTTAAGAAGAACCCCTTGAACGATTACCCCGGCAAATCCACCAACAGTCATAATAATCGCAATATCATTTGGCGTATATTGGAATTTATAAGTTAAAAACATCGTTAGAGTAGCTTGGAAATTTGCGATACCAAATGAAAATACAAGTACTACAAGCAAAAGGACAAAATAAGGTTTCTTAATTGAACGAAGTATTTCTTTAATAATATTATTTCCAGTTGGTTTTTCAACAACAGTAGGTTTAACATTTGGTAAAAAGAATAATGATAAGATTCCTGCTAAAATTGTAGCACTACCAGCTACGATGAAGGGGAAGTGAATGCTTACATTTGACAGAGCTCCACCAATTCCAGGTCCAATCATAAAACCAAAGGAAATAGCCGCGCCAATCAAGCTCATAGCTTTTCCGCGTTCTTCCAATGTTGTGATATCAGCTGTATAGGCCATAATAGGCGGAACTATAAAAGCAGAGCCAACGCCTGTTAAGAAACGTAAAACAAAAAGTTCCCATATATGAGTGGAAAAGCTAAATAAAATTTGAGTTGTACCATTTAAGATTAATCCAAAAATGATTAGCTTTTTTCGACCAATTCGGTCAGATAGACTCCCTGCGATGGGAGAAAAAATAAATTGTGCAAAAGCAATACAAGCAATTAAAAACCCAAGTACTTGACCTTTAGCACCAAATTCTTTTAAGTAACTTGGCATAATGGGGACAATTAACCCAATTGCACTCATCGTTATAAAAATATCAAACATTAATAAAATAAGCACAAATTTTTTGTGTTTGTTCATATATATATCTTTCTCCTTATTTTTCCGCATTAACGGGGCGGTTAGACTCCGACCCTATGGCTTAAGAAATGCGAAGAAGCATAGGTGGGGGATAACTGCCCGTAAATGCCCGATTGGTTAAACTAACATTCAGTGAGGGTGGAAGCAAAAAGCGCCACGACAATCGCAACTTTGGCACTAATCGTGCTGTACGTCGGAAAATTTCTACTGATTGAAGTTTCACTTTATTTCGTATTACTAAGTATTTTTGCGATAAATTCAATTATATATCTTGTTACTCCTTGAATCAATAAAATTGATTGATAGAAAATATTCTAATAGCAATTTAAAAAGACTGCCCTAGAATGATAAACTCATACTTGTATTGGACAGCCTTTAGAAAATTTTACCTTATAGACATTTTAAATTTCAAGAACAACTCATTGTATTCGCCAATTTTTTCTTTCCCTAAGTTTTTATATACATGAAGCTTACTACGCACTTCTTTTGAAGGATAGTATCGTTCATCATTAACAATCTCAGAATCAAGCAATTTTAATGCAGCTTTGTTTGGGGTAGAGTAACCAACATAATCTGCATTTTGAGCAGCTACTTTAGGATCCAACATGAAGTTGATAAATTTATGGGCACCTTCTATATTTTTAGATGTTTTGGGAATCACCATATTATCAAACCATAAGTTTGATCCTTCTTTTGGGACAGTGTATGTTAAATCTTCGTTTTCAAACATCATATCAGCTGCTTGACCTGACCAAGTTAATGCAACTTCAGCATCTCCATTGATCATCAATTGTGTTACTTCATCGCCAATAACTGCTTTTACATTGGGTGCCATTTTAATAAGCTTGTTGGTTGCAGCGTTTAATTCATCACTATTAGTAGAATTTAATGATTTCCCCATACTATTTAATCCAACACCCATAACTTCACGTGCACTATCAACTAAGATGACTTGGCCTTTTAGAGAAGGATTCCATAAATCATCCCAACTATTGAAGTCATAGCCTTTTAATAGCTTCGTGTTATAAACAATACCTACAGTTCCCCAAAAATAAGGGATAGAGTATTCGTTATCTTTATCAAAGTCTAGATTTAAGAAATCAGGGTCAATATTTTTTAAATTTGGAATTTGATTATGATCGATTTTCTTTAATAAATGACGTTCTTTCATCTGCTCAATCGTGTATTCAGATGGAACTGCGATATCATAATTTGTTCCACCTTGTTCAATTTTCGTCATCATGGCTTCATTTGAATCAAATGTTTCATAAATAACATGAATACCTGTTTCTTTTTCAAATTGTTTTAGTAAATCAGGGTCAATATATTCTCCCCAGTTATAAACAGTTAATATATTTTTGCCAGTCTTACCTGATGTTGAATCCAATGTATGCGCAGAATACATAAGTACAGCACACACTAATAAAATAGCAATGGTTGCTCGAATG
Source organism: Rummeliibacillus sp. JY-2-4R (assembly GCF_053847205.1). NCBI lineage: Bacteria > Bacillati > Bacillota > Bacilli > Caryophanales > Caryophanaceae > Rummeliibacillus > Rummeliibacillus sp. JY-2-4R. Next base: position 817,649 of record NZ_CM132623.1, read on the forward strand.
ATCGATTTCATTTTTGTGCCCCCGTTCTTGTTTGACGATTCGCAATGAAATAATATCCTAATACAAGGATAAGTGTTGCAGAGAATACTAATCCGGAAATTGCATTAACAGTTAAGGAAACACCGGCTCTTGCCATGGAATAGATTTCAACGGATAAAGTACTAAATCCATTACCAGTGACAAAGAATGTTACAGCGAAGTCATCTAAAGAATAGGTTAAAGCCATGAAGAAACCAGCGAAAATACCAGGTTTAATAAATGGCAAAATGACACGAGTCATGACATCTAGACGGCTAGCGCCCAAATCTAATGCTGCATCAATAAGCGAAGAACTCATTTCTTGTAATTTAGGTAATACCATTAAGACGACAATCGGAACACTAAAGGCAATATGTGCGAGTAATACAGATGTAAAACCTAATTTAATCCCGACTAATGTAAATAAGATTAAGAATGAAGCACCAATAATAACGTCAGGGCTAACAATTAGGATGTTATTCAATGATAATAGTATATTTCGTAATTTATAATTTTTAATTGCTATCATCCCAATCGCTCCAAGAGTACCAACAATCGTAGAGACTAGCGCAGACAAAAGGGCTACAACAACTGTATTGATCAAAATGACAATTAACCTGGAATCTTGAAACACATCTTTATAATGTGTTAAAGAAAAAGATTTAAAGTTCGTCATTGTATCACCACTATTGAATGAATAAAATACGAGGTAGAAAATTGGTGCATAGAGGACGGCAAATACAAAAAACATATACAATTTTGACTTTTTACTTAGTTTTTCCATGTTGTGCCGCTCCTTTTTCGTCTCTCACTAGTAATAAACATTATGATAAACATAAAGATGATTAAGAAAACAGCTATTGTTGAACCCATACCCCAATTTTGTGTGACTAAGAATTGTTCTTCAATCGCAGTACCTAGTGTAATCACATGATTTCCAGCAATTAATCGAGTAATCATAAATAAGGATAGGGATGGGATGAATACAGCTTGAACTCCTGCTTTAATCCCATTCATTGTTAACGGAATCACTACTCTTTGTAAAGTCATTAATTTTGAAGCACCTAAATCGCGTGATGCATAAATTAGTGCAGGGTTAAGTTTATCAAGTGCATTGAATATCGGTAATATCATGAATGGTATGAAGATATATACGGAAACAAATACGAAAGCATAATCTGTAAATAGTATTTGTTGATGTGGTAATCCAATCGCTTGAACAAATGCATTTATTGGACCCTTATTTCCGAATATACCGATAAAAGCGTATGTTTTTAATAGAAGATTAATCCATGAAGGAATAATGATTAAAATGAGCCAAAGACGTTTGTGTTTTAATTTCGTAATGACATATGCTGCTGGATAGGAGACCAATAATGAAAATAAGGTTATGAGAAATGCATACCAAAACGAACTTAATGTCATTTTTAAATAAACGCTTGTAAGGAAGTTTTTATAATTTTCAAGAGTAAAATGGCCATGTAAATCTAACAATGAATAGTACACTACTAAAAGAATCGGTGCGATGACAAAGAAAAGAATCCAAATATAGTAGGGGATAATAGAGCGTAAATTCCCTTTTTTACGCATTGGTAATATCTCCGTAAGATTCTAAACGTCTATCAAAATCTTCTTCGGATTCATTTAACCGCATAACATGGATTGCTTCAGGATCAAAATCCAAGCCGATTTTTGCACCAACATCTGCTTTTTTTAATGAGTGGACAAGCCATTCATTGCCATCTTGATCGTAAGTAGAAAGTTCATAATGAACACCGCGGAATAGCTGAGTATCTACGATTACAACAAGCTTACCGTTTGTGGCATCAGTTATTTCTAAATCTTCAGGTCGTATTACTACATCTACTTTTTCGTTTGGATTTAATCCTTTATCTACACATTCAAAAGTCTTTCCAGTAAATGTTACCTCAAAATCTTTTACCATTGTCCCTGTTACAATATTAGACTCTCCGATAAAATCTGCTACAAATCTGTTTATAGGTTCATCATAAATATCAACAGGAGAACCACTTTGTTCAATTTTTCCCTCATGTAGAACGAAAATTTCATCTGACATGGCAAGCGCTTCTTCTTGGTCATGTGTTACAAAGACAAATGTCTTGCCTAATCGTTGTTGCAATTCGCGTAATTCATATTGCATTTCTGTACGAAGTTTTAAGTCAAGAGCAGAGAGTGGTTCATCTAAAAGGATAATTTCTGGATCATTGACAATCGCTCTAGCAATGGCTACGCGTTGTCTTTGCCCACCTGACATTTCTGAAATTTCTCTTTGACTATAACCTTCTAAATTAACAAATTTTAAGGCTTCTTCTACTCTTTTTGTAATCTCTGTATTACTTATTTTTTTAATCCGTAAGCCAAATGCTACATTTTCAAAAACATTTAAATGCGGAAATAATGCGTAGTCTTGAAATACAGTGTTCACTTGGCGTTCGTTTGCGGGTACATGATTAATCTTCTTACCGTTAAAATAAATAGAGCCGCTCGTTGGTTCCATAAAACCAGCAATGAGACGAAGTATGGTTGTTTTCCCACAACCAGAAGGGCCTAGTAAAGTATAAAACTTACCACGCTCCAGTTCGAAGCTAATATCTTTTAATACATTGGTACCATCGCTATATGATTTCGAAACTTGATCGAAACGTATAATTGTGTTTTCCGACATTTACGGGCCTCCTTAGCTACAAATATGATTCAGTTACGACAAGTAAAATCTCGGTCTTTCCTGAATAATCATTGAATAATTGATGTTCATCTGAAGCATCAAAGTAGATCGTGTTTCCTTTTGGGGCAACAAATTCTTGTTTTCCTAAAACAAGTCTTATTCTTCCTGTTAACACATAAATAAAAGTTTCAGATTGAGATGGTTCAAATTGTTTGAATTCTCCATGACTTTCAAAGGTGATTAATACGGGTTCCATTTCTTTTTCATTTGAAGTAGGGATGAGCCATTCCATACAATACCCCTTTTCTTCATCTGTAAAAATGGTATGGTCTTCTTCTGTGTAAACAATTTTTTTGGCCTCTATATCATCATCAAAGAAATCTTTTGGGGTTGTGCCCAATACTTCTAATAGTGCAAAGAATGTCTCAATTGATGGAGAATTTAAATCTCTCTCTAGTTGAGAAATGTACCCTTTACTCAAATCAGTTCTTTCGCCTAATTCTTCTTGCGTAAGACCTTTTTTTAGGCGGAGACGTTTTATTTTTTGACCGATCTGCATGTTTCTTACTCCTTGTTTCGTTTGTTATTCTTAAATAACGAGAAATAGTTTACTTTTATTAAACTTACAGTAACAATAGTTTACTTTAACAAAACTTTTAGTTTACTAAACCGCTATCTATTATACAAAATAATTTACGTGTTTCAAGGCTTTTTTGATTAGATACAGAAATACACTTAAAAACAAATAAAAAAAGAGCCTATTAGACTCTTTTTTTATTTATCTATTGATAGCTAAAATTCTAAAACCCTCTTTACCTCATTTAGGTATGATTGACTGACAGTTAGTTCTGTGCCGTCTTGCATCGTGATGATTAGATTTGAGGAGAAGTCTCGTGTAATTCTATTGATTGCATGGATGTTAATAATATATGAGCGGTGAATTCTTAAAAAATAGTCTGGTAATCTTTTTTGTAGTTCTTTTAATGTTAAGTTAATTTTGTATTGTTCATTGTCAGCATAAAACCAGTTTTTCTTATTTAGACTTTCAAAATGTGAGATTTTTTCTATAGGAATGGGGGCCCATTCATCTTGTTGCTTACCTGTTACAAAACGCAAAAAATCCTTTTTCGTTTCTGGGATGTCTCGTGAATAAATGACAATTAAGGCAGCGTGTTCTCCTAAAAAATCGATGGGATACCCAACTTCAAATATGGATATATTTTTATTTTCCTGCTCTATAACAGCTTCGATTTTTATTCTTTCCTTAATCACACGCTCTGCTATACTTCCTTTTTCAATTTCATTTCCCTTTGCTAAAAGGATGTCAGTCGCTCCAACCTTATAATAGACATAAGAATTCCCAACACCTATAGCTATAGAGGAATCTTTAGGAATCCAATCTTCTAACACTCGACAATATTGCTCTGCTAATTCCTTAACTAAAATTGCACTGTTTTGTATCATTTAGCTCCTCCTCAACTCAACCTGAATAATCATTCATCTGTCGTCAAAAAAAGGGATTTTATCCAAAAACAATAACAAAATACATTATCTGTTGTATATTAGTTTACAACAACGGTAGCTGTTATGCAACAAAACATAGGGGTGCAATAATTTTATAAAGTTAGCTAGCGTTCAACAAAGGGAAGGTGTGAATTGATATGTTAACAAGACAACAACAAATCGAGCAACTTGAAAAAAGCTGGGCACAAGAAGAAAGATGGAAAGGGATTGTACGTCCATATACAGCAGAAGAAGTAGTAAAACTTCGCGGTTCTGTTCAAATTCAACATACGTTAGCTGAAAAAGGTGCACAACGTTTATGGAAGTCTTTACATGAAGAAGATTTCATCAATGCATTAGGTGCTTTAACAGGGAATCAAGCGGTTCAACAAGTAAAAGCAGGTCTTAAGGCAATTTACTTAAGTGGGTGGCAAGTAGCTGCAGATGCAAACCTTTCTGGCCAAATGTATCCTGACCAATCTTTATATCCTGCTAACTCTGTACCACAAGTAGTTAAGCGAATCAACCAAGCATTGCAACGTGCAGACCAAATTGATCATGCTGAAGGTCGCTTAGACAAATTTGACTGGTTTGCACCAATTGTAGCGGATGCAGAAGCAGGTTTTGGAGGACCATTAAATGTGTTCGAACTTATAAAAGGAATGATCGAAGCAGGTGCAGCCGGAGTTCATTTGGAAGACCAATTAGCTTCAGAGAAGAAATGTGGTCACTTAGGCGGAAAAGTATTATTACCAACTCAAAATGCAATCCGTAATTTAGTTGCAGCTCGACTCGCAGCTGATGTATCAGGTGTACCTACTATTCTAATCGCACGAACTGATGCAGATGCAGCTGATATGGTAACAAGTGATATCGATCCTCGAGATGCAGCATTCATCACAGGGGAACGTACACCAGAAGGTTTCTTCCGTACAAAATCAGGTATTGATCAAGCGATTGCTCGTGGTTTAGCTTATGCACCATATGCAGACCTAGTATGGTGTGAAACATCGAAACCTGACTTGGATGAGGCAAGGAAATTTGCAGATGCAATTCGTGCAAAATTCCCTAATAAGTTATTAGCGTATAATTGTTCACCTTCATTCAATTGGAAAGCAAACTTAGATGATGAAACGATTGCAAAGTACCAAGTAGAGCTTGGAAAGATGGGTTATAAATTCCAATTTGTAACATTAGCTGGATTCCATGCATTAAACCACAGTATGTTCAAATTGGCAAATGACTATAAAGACAATGGAATGGCTGCCTACTCAAAATTACAACAAGAAGAATTTGCAAGTGAAAAACAAGGTTACACAGCAACAAAACATCAACGCGAAGTAGGTACTGGTTACTTTGATGAAGTAGCTCAAGTTATTTCTGGAGGAACATCTTCAACTACTGCTATGAAGGATTCAACAGAAACAGCACAATTTATCTAATTCAACATATTTATTTATGCTGTTAGTTCCATGTCTAAATCTTACTTATGAGTATTTTTATCGCTTACAATAAAAATCAATATGCAAGAGTTAAAGATATGGTGACTAACGGCTGAAGAAAATAGGAAATTGAATGTGAAAGGATGATAGATTTTGAGTACTCAACAAGCTACCACACCTACAATTAAAATTATAGGTAAACAAAATGCATCAACCAAGCAAGTATTAACTCAGGATGCATTGCAATTTATCGCATCGTTGCAAACCTTATTTAATGATCGTAGAAAATCCTTACTCAAACAAAGAGAAGTACGCCAACAACAATTAGATTGTGGTGCTACACTAAACTTTTTAGAAGATACAAAGTCAATTCGAGAAGGGGACTGGACTATTGCTCCATTACCAGAAGATTTGCAAGACCGCCGTGTTGAAATTACAGGTCCTGTAACACGTAAAATGGTGATCAATGCACTGAACTCTGGAGCAAAAATGTTCATGGCTTGTTTTGAAGATGCAACTTCTCCAACTTGGGAGAATATGATAGAAGGTCAAATTAATATGATGGACGCAGTACGCAAAACCATTTCCTTCACTCAAGCTGCAAATGGAAAAGTATATCGTTTAAACAATGAAACAGCTACATTATTAGTTCGGCCGCGTGGGTTACATTTAATAGAAAGAAATGTAGAAATAAATGGAGAGCCAATGTCTGGAAGCCTTTTTGACTTCGGATTATTTTTCTTCCATAATGCGAAAGAATTAATATCACGTGGGTCAGGGCCATATTTCTATATTCCTAAATTAGAAAGTCATTTAGAAGCAAGATTATGGAATGACATTTTTGTCTACGCACAAGATTACGTTGGTATCCCACAAGGAACGATTAAAGCTACTGTACTAATCGAAACAATCACAGCAGCATTTGAAATGGATGAGATTTTATATGAACTAAAGGATCATTCTGCTGGTTTAAACTGTGGACGTTGGGATTATATTTTTAGCTATATTAAGCGTTTACGTAATCATTCAGATGTTATTTTGCCGGACAGAGGTCAAGTAACGATGACGTCACCATTCATGAGAGCATATACGCAATTATGTATACAAACTTGCCATAAGCGTAATGCTCCAGCAATGGGAGGAATGGCTGCACAAATCCCAATAAAAGATGATCCACAAGCTAATGAAATTGCCTTTTTAAAAGTAAGTGAAGATAAACGACGCGAAGCAAGTGATGGCCATGATGGAACATGGGTAGCACATCCAGGTCTAGTACCTGTAGCGATGGAACAATTTGATGAGCATATGAAAACACCAAATCAGATTCATCGTAAACGAGAAGATGTCCATGTAAATGCTTGCGATTTACTAGAAGTTCCAAAAGGTTCAATTACTGAAGAGGGTTTACGTGTAAACTGTAGTGTTGGCGTTCAATATATTGCATCATGGTTACGTGGTAATGGTGCAGCACCTATCAATAATATGATGGAAGATGCTGCAACAGCTGAAATCTCTCGCACACAAGTATGGCAATGGATTAGACATCCAGAAGGAAAACTGGAAAACGGTCAAAAAATTGATGAGACCTTGTTCAAAGCTATTTTACAACAAGAATTGCAGAAAATTGAAGATTTTGTAGGGCAAGAAAATTTCTTAATCGGACGGTACGAGGAAGCTGCTGAAATCTTTAGTAATCTGACATTACAAGATACATTCGAAGAGTTTTTAACTATTCCAAGCTATCAGCATATTAGATAAAAAAACTGGTAGCGAAACATTTACTTATAAATAGGAGGAGATTGTATGCAAAACGAGAAAAATGAAAAATATCCAAAGCTTTGTACTGAATGTGGGTGTGAGATTGTTGAGCAAGTCGAATCTATTATTTTTGAATGTGAACGCTGCCTAGGATCTAAAGAAGAATAGAGTTTAACTTGCAAAATGCTTATTACAAATTAAAAACAATGGATTGCATCTAATGAGGTGCAATCCGTTGTTTTTTTTTAGTGTTAAAATAGTTTTGCTTTATTAAGAAGATAATGAGTACTTGGACATGTATTGGTAGAAATATATCCGAGACAAAAGAATTGTTAAATATGTTAGTCTTCATAGAAACTATTTATGAATTTCGTAAATCAACAATAAATAACATTTTGTCACTTTAACACTTAATTAAGAACATTTTGTAAGCTAATTCTTTGATTTAAACAAATGTATTTGTTATTGTAATAAGTGGATTGTGGCACATATAGCTACATACATTTATACAATATTCACTTTTGGAGGGATTTATCAATGGCAGAACGTATGGTAGGAAAACAAGCTCCACGCTTTGAAATGGAAGCTGTAATGCCAAACAAAGAATTTGGTAAAGTTAGTCTTGAAGAAAATATGAAAAATGACAAATGGACAGTTCTTTTCTTCTATCCAATGGACTTCACATTTGTTTGCCCAACTGAAATCACAGCTATGTCAGATCGCTACGATGAATTCGAAGATTTAGATGCAGTTGTAATCGGTGCATCAGCAGATACAATCCACACTCACAAAGCATGGATTAATACAGATCGTGCTGATAATGGTATTGGTCAATTAAACTACCCATTAGCTGCTGACCATACTCATCAAGTAATTCAAGAATACGGCGCTTACATCGAAGAAGAAGGTGTAGCACTACGTGGTCTATACATCATCAACCCAGAAGGTGAATTACAATATCAAGTTGTACACCACAACAACATTGGCCGTGACGTTGATGAAGTTTTACGTGTACTTCAAGCATTACAAACAGGTGGCCTTTGCCCAGCAAACTGGCACCCAGGTGATGCATTACTAGAAGGTTAATTCGACTAGTATTGATTGAATTTTGAGGGCCTAACAAATTTTTGTTAGGTCCTTTTTTGAAAAAATGCATATAGTAAAACGTAAATTATTAAATCATGGGGTGATAAATTATGAAATTACGTTCAGAAATGCCTGAATTAGATGGAGAAGTAGCATGGTTAAATGGAGAAGTTTCAAAATCTGATTTAGTAGGTGAAAAACCAACTTTAATTCACTTTTGGTCAATCAGCTGCCATTTATGTAAAGAAGCTATGCCAGAAGTAAATAATTTCCGAGACAAATATAAAGACGAATTAAACGTTGTAGCAGTTCATATGCCACGTTCTGAAAAAGACTTAGATCTTAATGATATTAAAGAAGTTGCTGCAGAACATGGAATTACTCAACCAATCTTCGTCGATAGTAAAATGAAATTAACAGATACATTTGAAAATCAATATGTACCTGCATATTATGTTTTTGACAAAGACGGCAAACTTCGTCATTTCCAAGCTGGCGGCAGTGGCATGAAAATGTTAGAAAAACGTGTAAATCGTGTGCTTGATGAAGTTCGTAATGACTAATTAATGTTATAAATAAAGGTTGCTCTGTTTATTTTATTAAAAGTCAAGATTTTAAGTAATACACTTAATGCATCAGTATTCTTTATACAATGTGTAACATTATAATAAGTTATTTTAAAGCTTAACTAATTTTTGTATTAGTTAAGCTTTTATTTGTGTTTAAAGATATAACTTATGTTCAACAATCGGGACATATTGTTGAATAACATTCTTCTATGAAAGGTTACTCAAACGATACTTGATGAACATTATAAAGAAGGATATAAAATAGATTTGTCGAAAGAGTTATGTTATTAGGAGGGGAATTCAATGAAAGTTACCGATAAGGAAACACAGAAAAAAATTAGATATACATATATTGAAAATGATTCTAACACGGTATGTTTTATGTTATCAGGTTCAAATTATTTATACGACAAACCTCTAATGTACTATTCGAAAATGGAAATGCTTCAGAATAACTTTGATGTTGTTCAAGTTCATTATTCTTATGAACCAACAATTTTTGAAAAAGAAATAGACTATCTTAGTAATTTAATAATCGAAGATGTTGATTCTGTGGTTGAAGAAGTCCTTGCTACAAAGAAATATAAGGAAATTATTTTCTTAGGAAAATCTTTAGGAACAATACCAATTAGTTTTAAATATGCAAATAATGTTACTTCAAAAAAGACTAAATTCGTATTGCTTACCCCTTTACTAAAGCTTGAAGGTTTATATAAAAATATAATGCGAAGCTCGAATGATATTTTAATGGTAATTGGTACAAATGATGGTCATTATGAAACTAATAAAATTAAAGAAATTCAAGTGAAGCCTAATTTAAATTTAATTGAAATAGACGGTGCTAATCATTCATTAGATGTTGAACCAATCAACACAACTCAGTCCTTAAAAGCTATGATAAAAGTAAATGAGGCACTACATCACTTTATTACCAACAAATAAAAAAATGCACGTTACGTATAAGGTTCTTCAACAATCGGGCGCAATTGTTGAAGAAGCGTCTCTTTTCTTATTCAACAAAAGGGTGAATGAGAAAGTAAGGTAGCCTTGTTAAAAATATTTTAACAAGGCAATTTTGTATCTCATTAATTATCTATTTAAACTGCTCAAAATGATTAGCAACCCAACGCCTTTGATTCTCTGCTATATATTGCTCCATAGCTATCAGCTCGTTCACTAATTCTTCCTTTGAGAGCTTCATGTACTTCTTTTTAACAACATCTATATTACGTTTAGAGGAAATCTTTCTTAAAATTGATTCATCAAATTTAGGAGGCGTTTTGAGCTTTTTACGAACCCTATTTACTTTATATGTTTTGCTATGCTTTTTGTAATAAGTATACAATTCATCATTACTCTTTATTGTATTGGGATGAATCCCTTTACCTTGAGTGTCGAACTGTTTCGAATGCTGACTTATATTATGGTAGGTTACAGGGATACCTTGTTCGACGAGATATTCAATTGTGTCAATCCCTATGGAAACAGAACGCTCTTTACGCTGTTGATGCACTTTATCGAGCCATTGTCGCTTATCTGAATGGATTGTGTTGGATGGTTGGTTCATAGTGACGTTCCTCTCTATATTTCTTGATTAAATCAATTTCTTTCAATTCAATCTTTGCTTGTTTTGCCATTTCTTTGGCTTTCCGTACTTCAACTTCTAATCCTAACTCTTTAAAACGCTTCTCCATGTCTTTCGATAATTGAATAACTTCCAACAGTTCATCTTCTTGGTCTGGTTCAGGCACTTTTGCTTTACAACCTAAACATTGCATTTTCGTTGGACATACATAATCTGTTACACAAGTCCCACCTAATACTTTATTAAATACACCGACCTTTTCTGTATAATCGTCTAATTCTTTTTTTAGTTCTTGTGGACTTCTTAAATACGCATCATCAATATCAACATAACTTGAAATCACATCATGCAATTCACTAACCGACTCCGAAATTTGTGAAGGTGTTGGAGCTGAATAATAACCTGTTACGTTCAAATCCTTTTGATGCAACATTTTTGCAACAATATCAATCGGCATTTTTTGTCGTTGAACAGCTTCTGTTGCGAACGCATGACGTAAAAGGTGTGTCTTAATAGTTACAGCTTTCCCACTCTGTGTTTCAAAGACTAAACCATGAAGGAGAAAACGAATAGAACTGTAAATTGCATCTGTTTTCAATGCTTTCCCTTCATATTGAAAATAATAAGGTAAAGGTTGTGTGAATATGTGTTTTCTATCTCCTCTATATTGAACACTTGGAATTTTATCATCATTATAGTGTTCTCTTAGCATCCTTGATAAAGTCTGAATGTGTTCCATTGTTTGCTTGCTTACATAATATTCTTCTAATAAATCTCTACCTTTAGGAATGGCTTTGAATGAAAAATGTAGCTTGTTGTTAACTTTTTTCACTTCAATACATTCTTTTGTATTATTGATTTGAAGCAACTCATTAATTCTTGCCCCAGTTGTAGTTAAAATATCGATAGCTAATAAACCAAATGTACATGCTACATAAAATGGTTCTATATCTATTAATAAACCTTTAGCTTTGTCTTTGTGTAAAGACACAAATATGGAAGGCGTTAAAAGTCCTTTATGATATGAAGCAAATGGTATTGGTTTTTGCTGGTTTTCAGATTCATATCCCCATATTTTTAAAAAATCTAAGATGTTCTCATGTTCTTCAATAGGTCTATTCTGAGACCAAGCACCAATAACATTTTGCTCAATTAATTCATTAAACCAAAGACCATTTGCTGTTGATTCATTCTCTATTGATACTGCATGAATAAATTCAAGGAAATAAGTATTATTCTCATCCGAATAAGTTACTTTTCTTTGAGTAGCTTGTTTAATAATAGTATCGGAAAACTCAATTTGGTGATTTAACACAAAAGAAGGTTTATCCCATAAACGGAAATGAAATCGTTCCCCAACACGTTCAGGTTCGTCATAATAAAATTCTATCGGAAGGGATAATACTTCATTTTCAACTTTTTGAATTTGTTGATGAAAGGCATCCCGTAACCTTTTCATTTGATTCCATCTAAAGTTAGCTTCTGCACGTATCGTAGGAAGATGAGGAACAATGGCATCAGTTTCATCTTTACGAGTAGTTTGAGCCTCTTCGCTTGCTAATTTACGGAATGAAAAATCTCTTGAATCAAAAGATATATTTTGAAGTAAATATTGTCTAAAATACATTTGTTTTTCAACAGAAATATTACTCCTTATCCATTTATTCGTATGATTTAAAGATGTTCTATAATATCTAAATAAATCGTTTTTCATATTGTTAGTCGAATCATGAAGAACTTCCCCTTTTAAATATTTATACATATGAACATTTGCATTGAAATCAGCCATTGTTGAAAGTTTAAAGGCATTAAATATATCTTTGAATCTCAAGTGTAATACGCGTATAGGGTTATAGATACTTACGAAATCATTATTTCTATCTGTTTCAATAAGTGCTACTAATAATATATGATTTCTCCAGTCGTACTCTAAACAATTATTATTGAGATATTTCATAGTCCGTTCATCAATTTTATCAATTAAAAATTCACCTCTTCCATTTTGTAGACACATTAATTCTGTATCCATTTTTTCTTGCCAGACCTTATACCATTCTGTTGATGGTAATTGTTGTATCGTTTCATTCAAGCCTATTCCAACCCTTCTAATAACTCTTGTAAATCTGTATCTAATATTTCAGAATCAATTGTTTCTATGACTTTTAACTTTGGTTTTATTTTCTTCGAGGATTTAAGTTGTTTATTGTATTCTTTTTCTCTTAGTTCCATTTGCTTAAGCATTTGTTCGTGTGCTTCCCGATGTTTAACTTCATCAAAATGATGTTCATAAACAGTTATTGTTTTGGGATTTTTCCATTTTATATAATTAATTAATTCATTTTTTCGTTGATGAATTTCAGCTTCATTTTCTGATATGTTATAAATCACTCGCAATCGTGACGTTACAAACCAATGTCTTGATTTATGTGGATTTAAACTTAGTTCATTAGCTTTCATTGCCCGGCTCCAATGATAATACCAAGCAGGATAATTAAAAGAAGTACCTTTTTCTGTTAGAAAAATAGATGCATCATCTGATAATGAATTAAAATTTAAATGGTCTTTATCAAATTTTTTACGTTCAGATTCTATATAGTGAAACAAGAGTTTAACTGTTTCTTTGCTAAAGCGTAGAAACTTTATCTTCTTGCCATGGCTCCCTTTGTTAAACGTAATTACTTCTTGATGACTTTTACGCTGTCTATAATCCCCAACAGTTAGTTCAATAATTTCTGTTGCCCTTGCTCCAGTTTCAAATAGCATTCGTGCAATAACCATATCTCGTTGTGACCAATTAACTTTTTTACCTGCTTGATATACTTGATACGGTAAATCATCATCATCAATTATTTGAGGCTGCCATTCTTCATTAATAATTTTAAAATAAGAATCTGTTAATCTGCGATGAACGATAGGTTGTTCAGTTCCAGCAATGGAAGGCATTCTTGGCTTATCTTCTCGAACTCCCTTTAGTTCTTCTTTATACTGATGCAAGATAGCTTGACCATCAATTAATGGATTGTTATAGAGGTATTGTTTTAAACGAATCATAGATTTATAAAATGATTTTAATGCTGATAAGAAACGGCTAATTGTGTTAGGACTTTTATTTGTTAATTTCACAATACGAAATGAATCTTTATCACGAATCTTACAGTTCGATTCATGAATCAAATAATCCTCCACAGCTACACGTATTTTCTCTACTGAATCATTCCATTGCACTTGTTTCCCTTGAAAATTGCTCTCTTCCTCTAACCACTTAAAAAAGGGAAGTAAACACTTTAAATAGGATGTTGCAGAACTCTTATCAATTCTCCCTAAACAATCATGGTAGTAATCCGTTAAAGGTAAAAAAGGCTGATTTCCTTTGAACACAAGTAACTGATATTTACTTTCGATATGTTTCGGGCAATATTCATACCAATACATTTATTTGCACCTCACAGAATAGAACGTCAACTTTAACCTTTTCCCAGTTTATTGTAAATTATTCAACCATTTATTAAGCAATAGAAATGAAAGCAAAAAAATGTACATCACTAAATTGAATTTAGTAATGTACATTTTTATAATATGTGCAACATTATAAACAAGTTATGATGTAATGAACAATTAAGTACATTTACTTGTCTTTAATATTACAGAGTAGAGCAGCCTTTTTTATTTTTCAATTAAAAATGCTCATTTTGTTCAATAGCTAAAGCACCATCCAATCAGCAAAAATAGTTAACTTCTGCTAAAATAAGTAAAGAGCTTTTTAGATGTGCTATGGAATCGGAGGTATTTAGCTTGGAAAAAGAATTTGTTGTCATCGGTTTAGGAAGATTTGGGGGAAGTATTGTCAATGAACTTGTCAATCAAGGAGCAGATGTCATGGCCATTGATAAGCAACCGGAACGTGTCGATGAATTTGCATCTATTGCAACCCAAGCTGTTGTAGCAGACACAACAGATGAATCTGTATTAAAGTCTTTAGGAATTCGTAATTTCGAACATGTCATCGTTGCGATTGGTGATGATATACAATCAAGTATATTAACAACCCTTATGTTAAAAGAAATAGGTGTGCAGAAAATAACGGTCAAAGCACAGAATGATTATCATGAAAAAGTGCTTCGTAAAATAGGTGCTGACCATGTTGTGCATCCAGAACGTGATATGGGTATTCGTATAGCGAATAATATGATGTCTAACAATGTACTTGATTACTTAGAGTTATCAGATGAGCACTCCATTATGGAGATTAAAGCGAATCACCAACTTGAAGGTCATACAATCATTGGATTAGATATCCGTGCGCGATATGGTATTAATATTGTAGCCATTAAACGAGAAACTGAGATTATCGTATCACCTCAGGCAGACGAACCAATTCATGAAGGGGATATACTGATTGTAATTGGAGCAGATGCAGATATAAGTCGCTTCGAGAAAAAGATGTTGAATTAGAAATAAAACAAATCAAAATAATGCCTTAAATATTCTGGGCTGGGACATATATAAGAAGTAAAATTCCACCGGTTTTTTCATCTAAGAGGTGGGTTTTATCCCAGCCTCTCATGTATATACTCATGCTAGTCATTTCGATCAAACAATAAAATTATTGATGAGAATATTCATGGTAGTATAATCATCAAATACTGCGAAATAAGTAAAGGTTTTCGGAAAAAAACGGTTGACCAACATTAAAATGATAGTGAAGACTGCTTATTTATGAGCAGTCTTTTTTGTGTGTGTAAATATTTTCTAATGTGTCTGTTTTAAGAGCCTACCTTTTTTTTGAAAAAAGTGGTTGACATATTATTGTCGGTCATTTATTATAATTCCTATAGATTTAATAAGGTATAATATTTGGAAACATCACCACACATGAAGTGCTGATTGGACAACCGAAAGCACACGCCTATTTTAGATAAGCGTGTGCTTTTTTGTAGGTAACTTGAGAGGAGTGATGGCAATGAAATGCGACTGCGACTGTGATGGAAAAAAGGAAAAATTTATATTGCTGATCGGATAACCGAAGGCTCTCTGCTCATTTGAACAGAGAGCTATTTTTTTTAAGAAGGAGGAGCAAATATGGCTATTTCTATTCACGTGGATGAAAAAGCATTTGGATCGGAGGTGGTGTTAGACGACATCAACCTGGATATTCCAAAAGGAGAATTTCTAACTATTATCGGTCCGAGTGGTTGCGGAAAAAGTACTTTATTGAAAATCATCGCAGGTCTCGATACGGAATACAGCGGTGGCGTGGATATTAATGGAAGGAAAGTGAAAGGACCTGCAATCAGCCAAGGATTTATTTTTCAGGAGCACCGTCTTTTTCCTTGGTTAACAGTCGAACAAAACATTGCCGCGGATTTGAATTTGCGCAATTCTGATGTGAAACAAAAGGTGCAACAGTTGATTGATATCGTCCGATTAACAGGAAAGGAAAAGGCCTACCCGGCAGAGCTATCAGGAGGCATGTCACAACGCGTTGCTATTGCAAGGGCGTTGCTTAGGGAGCCGGAAATTCTTCTGCTTGATGAACCGTTTGGTGCACTCGATGCCTTTACACGTAAACATTTGCAAGATGTTTTAATTGACATATGGCATAAGAAAAAAATCACTATGATTTTGGTGACACATGATATTGACGAATCGATTTATTTAGGAACACAATTGGCGATTTTACGAGCCAATCCAGGACGTCTACAAAGATGGATACCCATTAAAATGCCTTTTCCGCGAAATCGAACTGACATGTCATTTCAACATTTACGAAAGGAAGTATTAGAGGAATTTGAAAAGACTGAATCTTCAATCTATTGATATCTTAAGGAGGGATACTATGAGAAAATGGTTGATTTTTATGATAGTCGCACTGTTTTTAGCGGCATGCTCTGCACAATCATCAGAAAAGCAAAAAGAATTAAAAGAAATAAATATTGGTATTCAGCAAAGTCTTAGCCCTCTATGGATAGCTAAAGAAAAAGGCTGGTTTGAAGAAGCATATGAAAAAGAAGGCATCAAAGTGAAATGGATAGAGTTTCAAAGTGGACCACCTCAATTTGAAGGACTTGCAGCAAACAAACTTGACTTTTCGCAAGTTGGTAACTCACCTGTAATTGGCGGTCAGGCAGCGGGTGTCAATTTTAAAGAAATTGCTCTTTCACAAGATGGTCTTAAAGCAAATGCTATTTTGGTGAAAGAAGGAAGTAATATCCAATCCGTTAAAGATTTAAAAGGAAAAAAGGTGGGAGTTGCTAAAGGGAGCAGTGGTTTTGACTTTCTTCATAAAGCTTTAAAAGATGCCGGTGTATCACCAGATGATGTAGAAATAATTCAGCTGCAGCCAGATGAGGCTATGCCGGCATTTGAAAATGGCACGTTGGACGCTTGGTCTATATGGGAACCTTTTATCTCGCTTCAAACCATTCAAAACCATGCGAAAATCTTAGCTAATGGAGAAACAATTAAATCATATTCACCAAGTTTTACCCTTGTCCGAAGCGGTTTTGCCAAGGAACATCCGAAAGAAGTAGAACGGTTCCTTCAGGTATATAACAAAACTGTCGAATGGCAGAAAACCAATAAGGAAGAGGCAATCTCGATTTATGCCAAAATCAAAAAATTGGATAAAAAAGTCGTGAAAAATGTCCTTAACAATACGGAGCAACTAAATGAACCAATCAATGGAGAGATCATTCAAGCGCAGCAGGAAACGGCTGATTTCCAATCTAAACTGGGCGTCATTAATAAGGAAATTGATGTCTCAAAAGTAGTTGATAACCAATTTATTGAAAAAGTTAAGAAGGAGGAAAAAGACGAATGAAAACAGTAGCCTATACGGAATTGAAAAGACGGGAAAAAGCAATAAAAGTGAAAAAAAGCCAAACAGTTCCCACATGGCTGAAAGGATTTATAGTCCCTGTCCTCATTTTAGTGCTATGGCAGTATGCAGGAACTGCAGGACTCATCTTACCTACAGTCCTTCCAACTCCTCTTGCCATTCTTACATCTTTTTATGAGCTGACGATATCAGGAGAATTGGCGGAGAATTTGCAAATCAGTATTATGCGTGCACTTGGGGGCTTTTTACTAGGCGGTGGACTGGGCCTTTTGTTCGGAATATTGATTGGTTTCTCAAAAAAGGCAGAGTCTTATCTAGATCCGACTCTCCAAATGCTCCGGACTGTTCCGCATTTGGCTGTAACGCCGCTTTTCATTTTGTGGTTTGGGTTTGATGAATTGTCTAAAGTTTTATTAATTGCTCTTGGTGCTTTCTTTCCAATTTATATCAATACGTTTCTAGGAATACGTAGCGTTGATGCAAAACTATTTGATGTAGCACGCGTACTGGAATTCAACTGGTATTCACAAATTACCCGGCTGATTTTGCCGGCAGCACTTCCAAATATTTTGCTGGGGGTGCGATTGTCTCTCGGTATTGCTTGGCTCGGTCTTGTTGTAGCGGAATTAATGGGGTCTAGTGCTGGTGTAGGATACATGATTATGGATGCACGTCAGTTTTCCCAAACAGAAAAAGTATTTGTAGGAATTATCATTTTTGCGGTTGTCGGCAAACTGACGGATTCGCTGGTACGATTTTTTGAACAGAAACTTTTAAAGTGGAGAAGTAGCTTCCAAGGAGTAAATAAAAAATAATAAGGGAGAGATATTAATGGAAATTTTATGGTTTATACCAACACATGGTGATGGTCGTTATTTAGGAACAGAGATTGGCGGGAGAGAAGCGGATCATACGTATTTCAAACAAATTGCACAAGCGGCTGACCGGCTTGGCTATACAGGTGTATTAATTCCAACTGGAAAATCATGCGAAGATCCATGGCTTACAGCTGCCGCACTTGCAGCGGAAACAACACGGCTGAAATTTTTAGTTGCGCTTCGGCCCGGCTTAATGCAGCCATCAGTTGCAGCACGTATGACATCAACGCTTGACCGGCTTTCAAATGGCCGTGTCCTAATCAATGTCGTTGCAGGAGGCGACCCTGTTGAACTAGCAGGTGACGGTCTTTTTCTTAAACATGACGAACGTTATGAGGCATCTGATGAGTTTTTAACTATTTGGCGTCGACTTCTCGCAGGGGAAAACGTTGATTTTGAAGGAAAGCATTTAAAATCAAAGGGAGGAAAGTTATTATTTCCACCTGTTCAGCAACCTGCACCGCCTGTTTATTTTGGAGGATCTTCTCCAGCTGGCCAGCATGTGGCGGCCAAACATTCGGATGTATATTTGACGTGGGGCGAGCCACCAGCACAAGTAAAGGAGAAAATAGACAGTGTACGTCTACAGGCTGAAAAAGAAGGTCGTACTGTACGTTTTGGAATACGTCTGCATGTTATTGTGAGGGAAACAAACGCAGAAGCATGGGCTGCTGCAGACAGGTTAATCTCCCATTTGAATGATGAAGTGATTGAAAAAGCGCAGAAAGCATTAAGCAGTTACGATTCAACAGGGCAAAATCGGATGGGTGCTCTGCATCAACAAGGAAAAGAAGCAAATTTAGAAATCAGCCCGAACTTATGGGCTGGAATTGGGCTCGTACGTGGAGGTGCAGGTACAGCACTTGTTGGCGATCCAGAAACTGTAGCGGCCCGAATTAAGGAGTACCAGAGTCTAGGTATTGAAAGCTTTATTTTCTCCGGTTATCCGCATTTAGAAGAATCATATCGGTTTGCGGAGCTTGTATTCCCGCTCCTTACATTTGGTCAAGGTGAAAATCTACATCGTTCACGAGGAAATTTGGGTGAAACGATTGGCAACAGTATTTTGGCAGGGGAAATCAAAAAGCAGCCTGTGTCTCATAAGACATCATGAAATTATTGGAACGCCATCACAAATAGTGGAGCAATTAGAAGAGTGGTTTGTAAATAGGGTAGCAGATGGATTTAATTCCATACACCGCTCTTTCCTGAGGGATTTGAAGACATAGTCAATTTAGTTATTCCAGAATTACAGCGTAGAGGATTATTCCGTATGCCGTACTGAGTATAGTGGTAAAAAACTACGCGATTTTTTAGGACTCCTCAAAGTACCTATACTACATGATAAAAACGTGGGAGTTCATTCAGAATAATAAAAGATAATGCAAATAACCCCCAACATTATAGAATGTTGGGGGTTATTGTTTGAAATATAATTAAAAGTAAGATAGATGCGTCTCATATCTTGGCCGATTGCGGGCCAAAGCGATAAGAATGTATGACCGTTTGGGCTAAACAAACGTTTACTTAAATTTATCTATCAAACTTCCATAATGATCGGTAAAATCATTGGACGGCGTTTAGTTTTTTCGAATAAGTATGGTCCTAATACGTCTGTAATCTCGTTTTTCAATTCAGACCATTGTGTTGGTTTTTCTTGTAGTGTTTGTTGTAAGTGTTTGTTTAACATCTGTTGAGCTTCGTTAATCATCATGCCTGATTCTCTCATATAAACAAATCCACGTGAGATAATGTCAGGACCAGCAACGATTTTTTGTTGCTCCATATCGACACTTACTACAACTATAACGAGTCCTTCTTCAGATAGGATACGACGATCACGTAGTACGATATTTCCGATATCACCAATACCGTTTCCATCAATATAGACAGCACCTGATTGGATACGACCTGCAACATGTGCTTCATCAGAACTTAATGCTAGTACTTCACCATTTTCCATAATGAAAATATTGTCAGGATCTACATCACAATCTTCTGCTAAGCTTGCATGCATACGAAGCATACGATACTCACCATGAATTGGCATGAAGAATTTAGGCTTGATAAGTCGTAGCATCAGTTTTTGTTCTTGTTGAGAACCGTGACCTGAAGTATGGATGTTATTTAGTGAACCGTGTATAACTTCTGCACCTGCACGATATAACAAATTGATTGTTTTGTTAACGCTAATTGTATTTCCTGGGATTGGAGAAGAAGAAAATACAACCGTATCGCCAGGTTGAATTTGTATTTGTCTGTGTGTACCGTTAGCAATACGTGAAAGAGCAGCCATTGGTTCGCCTTGACTTCCAGTACAAAGAATCATTACTTCATTTGCAGGTAAACGGTTTAAAGTTTGAGTATCTACAAATGTTTCTTTCGGAGCAGTAATGTATCCTAACTCACGTCCAATAGTAATCGCATTATCCATACTTCTACCAAAAACGGCTACTTTTCGACCGTGTTTTGCAGCAGCATCTGTAACTTGTTTAAGACGGTGAATATTAGATGCAAATGTTGCGAAAATAATACGAGATTCTACATTGCGTAGTATCTCATCAATACTTTCGCCGACTTTACGTTCTGACATTGTAAATTCAGGACGTTCAGCGTTTGTACTATCTGATAGTAAGCAAAGCACACCATCCCGACCGATTTCAGCCATTTTAGTCAAGTTAGCTGGCTCTCCAACTGGTGTAAAATCAAATTTGAAGTCACCAGTATGTACGATATTACCAGGTGGTGTTTTTACAACTATTCCAAACGCATCTGGAATACTATGAGTTGTTCTAAAGAAACTCACAGAAGTTTTACGGAATTTAATCACGTCATTTTCTTTAATTTCAATAAGTTTTGTTTGACGTAATAAGCCATGCTCGTCCAATTTGTTTCGTAATAATCCTAGAGCTAATTTGCCACCATAAACAGGTATATTAATTTGACGTAGTAAATATGGTATACCCCCAATGTGGTCTTCGTGACCGTGTGTGATAAATAGCCCTTTAATTTTATCGACGTTTCTTACTAAATAAGTGTAATCAGGGATTACATAGTCGATTCCGAGAAGATCATCTTCCGGAAATTTAATACCTGCATCAATTAAGATAATTTCATCTTGAAATTGAACTGCATACGTATTTTTACCGATTTCGCCCAGTCCGCCGAGTGCGAAAACCGCAGTTTGGTCATTTTTGACAAACTTCATTTAATTAGATTTGCTCCAATTTATAATGTTCACTTGCTTGTTCGTATTCTAAATAATTTCCTTCAAGCAATTGAATATATTCGATGTTGTAACCGCGGCCTTGAAGTTTTTCACGGACTTCACGAACTTCGTCTGCTTCAAGGTATAAGCTTTTAGTATTTTCGCGAACTGGTACTTCAAGCACATTTTCTTGGTAATAAATTTTGTAAATCATTTTTTTGCTCTCCTTTAACACGTTCAAAATATTTTCATTTCCTTTATATTATCATGTAGGTAAACTAAAATAAAGAAAAGCCCTTCAAAATATGAAGGGCAAAGTATTTTAAGCTATGGATTTTTTCTCGAGTAAGCCACGAAGCCTTTTCAATAGTTGTTTTTTAAGACGTTTGAACATGGCATATCACTCCTTATGCTTAGTATACTATATGATTTTTAAAATGTAAAGGTAAATTACTTAACAGTGACAAATATTAATGAAAGGTTGTTAGAAAAAGTATGGAAAAGAAATTGTTGTTTTTTGATATTGACGGAACGCTTTATAATTCAGAGAAAAAGCTTCCACAAGCAACCTATGACGCAATTCAACAAGCGAAGCAAC
Source organism: Rummeliibacillus sp. JY-2-4R (assembly GCF_053847205.1). Taxonomy (NCBI): domain Bacteria; kingdom Bacillati; phylum Bacillota; class Bacilli; order Caryophanales; family Caryophanaceae; genus Rummeliibacillus; species Rummeliibacillus sp. JY-2-4R. The sequence goes on from NZ_CM132623.1 coordinate 839,818, forward strand.
TGGGGCACGAAGTTGTGATTGCAACGGGGCGTTCACCATTCTTTTTAAAGCCAGTATTAGATGAACTTGGTTTAAATTCATTTGTAAGTTTTAATGGGCAATACGTTGTTTATAAGGGACAGGTTATTTCGAAACGACCGATTCCTATTGAAACAATCGAAAGATTAGTAGCTCAAGCAACAAAGGAAAATAATCCAATTGTCTATTTAGATGATGTGAGAATGACTTCTGCAGCAAAGGATGATGTGAAAGTACGTGTAAGCATGGATTCGTTATTCTATCCGATGCCAGAAGTAGATGAAGAATACTATAAGCAATCTGATACGTATCAAATTTTGTTATATGTCGATCAAGAAGATGAAAAGAGATATGCCAAAATGTATCCTGAGTTAAAATTGATACGTTGGCATGAATTTTCAGTCGACGTCATTAATAATGATGTGTCAAAGGCATATGGTATTGAGCAATTTATAAAACATACTGATTTCAATATGGAAGATACAATTGCTTTTGGTGATGGACTGAATGATGTTGAAATGCTACAAGCAGTAGGCACAGGCGTTGCAATGGGAAATGCTCATGAAAAAGCGAAAGAAGTTGCCACCTTTGTAACGGACCATGTTGATTGTGATGGGTTATCAAAAGCTATGAAAAAATTAGGATTATGTCTATAAAAAAGGAGTTGACCAAATAAAAATGGGTCAACTCTTTTTTTCTTAATCTTCAAATGGTTGTGCATTTGGAATCTCAGCGAATGGGTTGTCCTTATTTATATGATCGTAGAACATAATACCATTCAAATGATCAAGCTCATGTTGGAAAGCGATAGCAGGAAGTCCTTTTAGACGCATTTTCTTTTCTTCACCTTCTGGAGTGAAAAATTTGACTGTAATGCGTGCATGTCTTGGTACATATCCGGGTATATCACGATCAACAGATAAACAACCTTCACCAACAGATATATATGTACCCTCAACGGAATGACTTACAATCTTAGGATTAATAACAATCAAACTAAGTTGCTTTCCTTTACTGTCAGGCAAATGTAGGGCAAATATTCTTTTTGATACATTCACTTGTGGAGCTGCTATACCGATTCCTGAACGTAAACCATGTTTATCGGAAAATTCAGGGTCTTGACTATTGATTAAAAATTGAAGTAAGTCCTCGCCGAGCTTTTTATCTTCTATTGATAAAGGGAAAGTCACTTCTTTTGCAACTTCACGCAAAGTAGGATGACCATCTCTAATTACATCATGCATTAAAATCATTTTGCTCTTCCTTTCAAAAAAAGTTCCTTACTAATTATAACTTACTATCTTTTTCATTCAATCAAAAGAAACTCCCTTAAAGTAAAAAAATTGTTATAGATATGCGGGAAAAGGTAATAATTGTAGTGACATAACTGTACTAACCTGTGCTAGTAAAGAGTTGAAAAGTAATACTGTTGTATAATACAGATAGGTTGAAAGGTGTAATACAGAAATTGAGAATCTAAATTCCAAAAAGTATACAATTATTACGCACACTAAGGTTGACCGATGAATTTTAATTCAGTATACTTTAAATTAATAGTTGTTGTATCACTAAATTTGGTTTATTATTATGATACAGATATAAAGGAGATGTGATAATATGGCTTCTAAGCAAGCTCAACAATTTGATCCTGTAGCTAATTTACACGAGATTGAAGAGAAGTTTGAAATGTTCCAAATTTTAAATGAAGAAGGGGAAATCGTAAATAAAGGGGTAGATCCACAGTTATCTGACGAAGAATTAGTGGAACTGATGAGTCGTATGGTATTTACACGTATTTTAGACCAACGTTCCATTTCACTAAACCGTCAAGGACGTCTGGGATTCTACGCTCCAACTGCTGGGCAAGAAGCATCTCAAATTGCTTCACATTATGCCCTTGAAAAAGAAGACTATATACTACCTGGTTACCGCGATGTACCACAAATCGTTTGGCATGGCCTTCCTCTTTGGAAAGCATTCTTATGGTCTCGTGGACATTTTGTAGGCGGCCAAATACCTGAAGATGTGAATGTACTTTCACCACAAATCATTATCGGTGCTCAATACGTTCAAACTGCAGGTGTTGCACTAGGTATTCAAAAACGTGGCAAAAAGGCTGTAGCCGTAACATATACAGGTGACGGTGGTTCTTCACAAGGTGATTTCTATGAAGGAATTAACTTTGCAGGAGCTTTCAAATCACCAGCAATTTTCATTGTACAAAATAACCAATATGCAATTTCAACACCACGTGAATTACAAACAGCTGCTTCAACAATCGCTCAAAAGGGTATTGCAGCAGGGATTCCAAGTATTCAAGTAGATGGTATGGATCCTTTGGCAGTATATGTAGCAACACGTGATGCAAGAAAACGTGCAGTAGCAGGTCAGGGTCCATCATTAATCGAAACAGTATGTTATCGTTATGGTCCACACACAATGGCCGGTGATGATCCAACACGTTACCGTACTTCAGAAACTGATTCTAAATGGGAAAAGAAAGACCCAATCGTTCGTTTCCGTAAATTTTTAGAAGCAAAAGGTTTATGGAGTGAAGAAAAAGAAGCAGAAGTAATTTCGAATGCAAAAGAAGAAATCAAAGCAGCTATCAAAAAAGCGGACGAGACACCAAAACAAAAAGTAACAGATCTAATCCGTAATATGAATGATGGCGAATTACCATATAACTTAAAAGAACAATATGAAATCTATGCAGCAAAGGAGTCGAAGTAACCGATGGCACAAATGACAATGATTCAAGCAATTACAGACGCACTTCGTTGTGAATTAAAAGATGACGAAAACGTGCTAGTATTCGGTGAAGACGTTGGTGTGAACGGTGGGGTATTCCGTGCAACTGAAGGTCTTCAAAAAGAATTTGGTGAGGATCGTGTATTTGATACACCGCTTGCTGAATCTGGTATTGGCGGACTTTCAATCGGTCTTGCATTACAAGGTTTCCGCCCAGTTCCAGAAATTCAGTTCTTCGGCTTCGTTTACGAAGTGATGGATTCAATTAGTGGTCAATTAGCACGCATGCGTTATCGTTCAGGTGGCAGTCTTAGTGCTCCTGTAACAATTCGTTCACCATTTGGTGGGGGTGTACATACGCCAGAAATGCACTCTGATAGTTTAGAAGGTTTGGTAGCATCACAACCAGGGTTAAAAGTGGTTGTCCCATCTACACCTTATGATGCGAAAGGTCTTTTAATTTCATCTATTCGTGATAATGACCCAGTAGTCTTTTTAGAACACTTAAAACTTTATCGTTCATTCCGTGAAGAAGTACCGGAAGAATCATATACAATTCCGCTAGGTAAAGCAGATGTGAAACGTGAAGGTAAAGATTTATCAATCTTTGCTTATGGTGCTATGGTGCATGAATCATTAAAAGCAGCTGAAGCATTGGAAAAAGAAAATTATTCTGTTGAAGTGGTAGATTTACGTACTATTCAACCATTAGATATTGAAACAATTATTGCATCTGTAGAAAAAACAGGCCGTGCAATCGTTGTTCAAGAAGCTCAAAAACAAGCAGGTATTGCAGCTAATGTAGTAAGTGAAATTACAGAACGTGCTATTTTAAGTTTAGAAGCTCCTGTGCTTCGAGTAACTGCACCTGATACAGTATATCCATTCCCACAAGCAGAAGCTATTTGGCTACCAAATTCAAAAGACATCATAGCAACTGCTAAAAAAGTTCTAGAATTCTAACTCTATTTATAAACGAAAGGGATGACTTACATGGCATATAAATTTCGCTTACCTGATATTGGTGAAGGAATCCATGAAGGAGAAATCGTAAAATGGTTTGTTAAACCAGGGGATAAGATTGAAGAAGATGCATTATTAGCAGAAGTTCAAAACGATAAAGCAGTAGTTGAAATTCCTTCTCCAGTAGAAGGTACAATTGAAAAAGTACTTGTTGAAGAAGGTACTTTAACAACTGTCGGTACAGTGCTTTTAGAAATTGATGCACCTGGATATGAAGATCTTGAACTTCATGGACATCAGGAAGAGGAAGATTCAGCTGAAACAGAAGCGCAAGTTCAAGCAACTGCTGAATCTGGAAAGAAAGTTGAAAAAGAACCTGCAGAAAAGCAAGGACAAACTGAATCTGCGGTAGAAGTTAAAGAAACTGAAGCTCCTTCTTCAACTACTCGAGTAATCGCAATGCCTTCAGTACGTAAATTTGCACGCGACAATGGCATTGATATTAACCAAGTAGTTGGTACAGGTAAAAATGGCCGAATCTTAAAAGAAGACGTTGAGGCGTTTAAAAACGGCGATTCAAAACAAACTGTAGTAGAAGCAGAAACTTCAAAGCAAGTAGTAGATGAAACAGCAGTAGAAGCTCAAACAGTACCTGTTAATCTAGAAGGAGAGTTCCCAGAAACTCGAGAAAAAATGTCAGGTATTCGTCGTGCAATTGCTAAAGCAATGGTTCACTCTAAACAAACTGCACCACATGTTACTTTAATGGATGAAGTAGATGTTACTGAGTTAGTTGCACACCGTAAAAAATTCAAATCAATTGCTGCAGAAAAAGGTATTAAGTTAACATATCTACCTTATGTAGTAAAAGCATTGGTAAGCACTTTACGTGAATTCCCTGATTTCAATCGTTCATTAGACGATGCAACACAGGAAATTATAAAAAAACACTATTACAACATTGGAATTGCAGCAGATACAGAAAAAGGTTTGCTCGTACCTGTAATTAAGCATGCAGATCGTAAATCTGTTTTTGCAGTATCTGATGAAATTAACCAATTAGCAACAAAAGCTCGTGAAGGCAAATTAGCTCCAAACGAAATGAAAGGTGCTTCATGCTCAATTACAAATATCGGTTCAGCAGGTGGTCAATGGTTTACTCCAGTAATAAACCATCCTGAAGTAGCGATTTTAGGTATTGGTAGAATTTCAGAAAAACCTGTAATAAAAAATGGTGAAATTGTAGCCGCACCTGTGTTAGCATTATCATTGAGCTTTGATCATCGAATGATCGATGGCGCGACTGCTCAACATGCATTAAATCATATTAAACGTTTGTTGAGTGAGCCTGAACTATTATTAATGGAGGCGTAAAAAAATGGTAGTAGGAGATTTTCCAATCGAAACAGATACAATTGTCATCGGTGCCGGTCCTGGTGGATATGTAGCAGCAATTCGTGCAGCACAACTAGGACAAAAAGTAACAGTAGTAGAACGTGAGTTTGTAGGCGGTGTATGCTTAAATGTTGGTTGTATTCCATCTAAAGCTTTAATCTCTGTAGGTCACCGTTTTGAACAAGCAAAACACTCAGAAGATATGGGTGTTGTAGTACCAGAAGTAAACCTTGATTTCACAAAAGCACAAGAATTCAAAAATTCTGTTGTTAAGAAATTAACTGGCGGTGTTTCAGGATTATTAAAAGGCAATAATATTGAAGTTGTGAAAGGTGAAGCTTATTTCCATGATGCTAACTCATTACGAGTGATCACAGAAAATTCAGCTCAAACTTACAACTTTAAAAATGCAATTATTGCAACTGGTTCTCGTCCTGTTGAAATTCCAACATTTAAATTCACAAATCGAGTGTTAAATTCAACTGGTGCACTTAATTTACAAGAAGTACCTGAAAAACTTGTTGTTATTGGTGGCGGTTACATAGGTACTGAATTAGGTTCAGCTTATGCTAACCTAGGTTCTGAAGTAACAATCCTTGAAGGCGGCAAAGACATCCTAGCTGGTTTCGAAAAACAAATGACAGCAATTGTTAAAAAAGGTCTTAAGAAAAAAGGCGTAACAATTGAAACAGAAGCTTTAGCACAAGGTGTTGAAGAAACTGAAACAGGCGTTACAGTTAAATACGAAGTAAAAGGCGAAGCAAAAACTGTTGAAGCTAATTACGTATTAGTAACTGTAGGTCGTCGTCCAAACACAAATGATATGGGCTTAGAAGAAGTTGGTATCGAATTTGCAGAACGTGGATTATTAAAAGTAGACAAACAATGCCGTACAAATATTCCAAACATCTATGCAATTGGAGATATCGTAGCAGGTCCTCAACTTGCTCATAAAGCTTCTTACGAAGGTAAAGTTGCTGCAGAAGCAATCGCAGGAGAAAAATCAGTAGTTGATTATCTTGCAATTCCTGCTGTATGCTTCACAGATCCTGAAATGGCTACTGTAGGTTTAACAGAAGCACAAGCTACAGAAGAAGGTTTCGAAGTATCTACTGGTAAATTCCCATTCGCTGCAAATGGTCGTGCATTAGCATTGAACCAAACAGAAGGGTTTGTAAAACTAGTTGCACGTAAAGAAGATGGCCTATTATTAGGTGCTCAAATTATCGGTGCTGGTGCATCTGATATGATCGCTGAATTAGGCTTAGCAATTGAAACTGGTATGACACTTGAAGATGTTGCTTTGACAATTCATGCACATCCAACATTAGGTGAAATTACTATGGAAACTGCAGAAGTTGCTCTAGGTAACCCAATTCACATTATCGCTAAAAAATAATAATAAATACGTAAAAAGCCTCTTAAGATGAAAATCTTAAGAGGTTTTTTTGCAGTTGATTTCAACTTTTAGTAAGCAGAAAGGTCTTATTCCTCTTCATTTACGATGACATTCTTACCACGCATTTTCATAAGTAAAGGTACTAGAATCCACGCAATTGCAATGACTAAAAAGACACAAGATAATGGCTTTGAGACAAAAATACTAAAATCACCATTAGATATGGTGAGAGCACGTCTCATATTATTTTCAATCATTGGTCCTAAGACAAGCGCTAACACAAGCGGTGCCACAGGAAAATCATTTTTAGCGAATAGATAGCCTAAAATTCCGCAAATCAATAATAAATATAAATCGAATGTTGTATATTGAACTGCATAAACACCGAAAAAGGAAATCGCAATTATTATGGGTAGTAAATATTTAGCTGGTGTTTGAATTACCTTTGCGAATACCTTAACTAGTGGCATATTTAATATTAATAACATAAGGTTGCCGATGAACATGCTGGCTATTAAACCCCAAGCAACCTGAGGATGTTCTTTAAACAATAATGGACCTGGTTGAATGTTATACATAATTAATGCACCCATTAAAATAGCAGTGGTACCTGAGCCTGGAATGCCAAGAGTCAGTAGAGGAATCATTGCACCACCAGAAGCTGCATTGTTAGCAGATTCTGGACCAGCTACCCCTGCAATATTTCCTTTACCAAAGGATTCTGGGTTTTTACTAAATTTTTTCTCAGCAATATAAGAGAAAAAGGAAGCAAGAGTAGCACCAGCACCTGGTAGTACACCGATAAAAAATCCAAGGATGGAACCCCTTGCAATAGGGCCTGTACTATCTTTCATATCTTGCTTTGTAGGCAAAATACGAGAAATTTTAGCAATTGGTCCATCATCTTTATCTTTGACAAGTATCGTTTTAAAAACTTCGCCAAGAGCAAATAACCCAACAGCAATCGTTAAAAATTCAAAACCTGAATAAAGAACTGGTAAATCAAAAGTAAAACGTGAAATACCAGAAACTGAGTCGATACCTACAGTACCAAGCATTAAACCCAGTATAGTCATAATTAATGCTTTAGTAATGGATTTCCCAGCAAGACCACTGACTGCAGCCAGACCGAGCAACATAAGTGAAAAATACTCTGCAGGACCAAATTTTAATGCTACAGATGATAAAGGTTTTGCTAATAATATAAGGCCAATTAAAGCTATGATACCAGCGCAAAAAGATCCAATAGCAGAAATCGCTAATGCTGCTCCTGCACGGCCTTGTTTAGCCATTTGATAACCATCAAGTGTTGTAACAACTGAAGATGATTCTCCAGGTGTATTTAACAAGATGGAAGTTGTAGAACCTCCATACATTGCACCATAATATACCCCAGCTAGTAGTATAATTGAGCTCGCAGCAGCATCACCAGTTGGCATACCAGAAGTAATACTTGCTGTAACTGGGATTAAAAGAGCAACACCACTCATAGGTCCGATGCCAGGAAGCACGCCAACTGCAGTACCAATAACAACTCCTACAAAGGCAAAAAGTATATTATGCCATTGGAGTGCGATAGTAAAACCATCCGCTAAAAATTGTAAAGTATCCATTGATTAACTCCTTTCTATTAAAATGTCGGAAATCCTGGTAGGGAACCACCAAGTAAATTGGAGTAGAAAACATAAACTCCAGCTGAGAAAGCAGCTGAGATTAAAACAGAATATATTAGTTTACTCCGTTCCATTGTTTGGAAAGTTACAAGTAAAAATAAAAATGTTGAAAGAATATAGCCAATCTTCTCAAGTAATAAAGCATAAAGAAATGCGCTAATAAAGATAATGAGAAACTTTTTAATTTCCAGCTTTGAAGATTCATTATTCGTGTTTTCTTTATATTTTTTAGTAAACGTTTCGTAAATAAGTCGTATGCTGAGTAAAATTAAGATAATACCTAATCCCATTGGAAAAGTTTTAGGGCCAATTTTAGAGCCATATGCACTATTCGAAATATGAAGACTACCGACAAAGAATAATATTCCGATGACTAAAAGAACAATTCCTGCATAGCGATCGAATAATTTATTCAACTTCTTTACACCTCCATGGTGAAGAAAAGACGACTATTAGAGTCGTCTTTAAAAAATTATTATTTTTGCATTTTTAAAGCAGTTAAAAGTTCGACAATTACTTTATCCTGTTCTTCTAAATAAGAAGTAAACTCTTTAGCATCGCGATATTCACTTTCCCAACCATTCTTTTGCAGCTCTTCTTTCCATTCATCAGAAGAAGCCATCACTTTTAGTTTTTCTGACCAGTAGTTAAATGCTTCATCAGACATGTCTTTAGGACCGAAAATTCCGCGCCAAATGGTAAATTCTGCGTCAATTCCGCTTTCTTTATAAGTCGGAACATTAGCTAATTCTCCTTTTAGTCGTTCAGAAGAACTTACAGCTAGTACACGAACATCTCCAGACTTTACATAAGAAACAATTGAGGAAGCATCTGTTGCTATAACGTCTGCGTTGCCACCAAGCAATGCTGCAATTGCTTCGCCACCACCATCATAAGATACATATTTTACAGAAGATGGCTCAATACCAGCCTTGTATGCAGGTAAAATACCTACTAAGTGGTCCATTGAACCTGGTGCAGAACCACCTGCAAGCGTGATAGCCTTTGGATCTTTTTTAATTGCATCTAAAAGGTCTTTTAATGTTTTATAAGGAGAATCCTTTTTAACTACAATTGCACCGTAGTCACGAGTTAGTTGTGCTAGTGGACGAGTATCTTTGTAGCCATAAGGACTATTTCCTTCCGCTTTGTCATGGTTGATTAAAATAGGTGGCGATTTAACCATTAACATATAATCGTTTTTAGCTTCTTTTGTAGCGAATTGCGCCATAAATACAGCGCCACCGCCCCCAGGCTTGTTTTCAACCTGAATTGGTTTTTCAATTAATTTTGTTTCATTCATTATTTTCGCGACAGAACGTGCAGTTAAATCCCATCCACCACCTGCTCCAGATGGTGCTACAATTGAAATATTACTTTTCGGATATTCAGATTTTGAACCGGAATTTGACGATTTACTACTAGAAGAACATCCTGTAATGCCAATTGCTAAAACACTAGCTAGTGAAATGGTTAATAATTTCTTCCACATGAATATACCCCCTATAAAATAAAAAAGATGATAGCGTTTTCATAACGCGTATCATCAATTTATCAGATAATTCTTTTAATTAGTTATTTTGATAATAAGGTATATAAGTAGCATAAACGTAATTGTGCTCATAAATTTCATGAGCGTTTAGAAAAATAGCGACGTTCTGGGCGACCAACCGTCCCGTAGATTAGCTCAGTGTAACCAAGATCAATTGAAATAATATATTCTAAATACCTGCGGGCTGTTGATCTGCTTACGCCAATTTCTTTTCCTAGTATTTCGGCAGTTACACCATTTTCTGCGGTAACCAAATATTCTAATACTTTATTTTTAGTAATAGAGTCAATTCCTTTAGGAAGAGATGTATCTTTTGATGTTGAATCAGAAGTAGTGGACCGATTCCATATGGTTTGTATTGTATCTTCATTTAAATTACCATCAGTCATTAGCAGTTGAAATTTAGCCTTATATGATTCTAAACTTTCTTTAAACCTTTCAAATGTAACAGGTTTTAATATGTAGTCGATGACGCCTTTTTTATATGCTTTTTTTACGATTTGACTTTCAGAAGCAGCAGTTATAAATATAATATCCGTTTCTGGTTTTTGTTCATGGATTAATTCTAATATATTCGTTCCCAATGTATCAGGTAGATATACATCAAGTAATACGAGATTCGGCGAAAAAACTGATAGCCAGTCAGATGCTTCTTCACCTGTTGATGCGCATCCTATTACCTTAAAACCAGAAAGTTTTTCAATGAACCGCTGATGTATTTTAGCAATACGTGTATCATCTTCTATAATTAGAACTTCAATTTCCCTAGACATGTCTAATTCCCCCTATAGGTATTGAAATAAGCGTCTTATAAATCCCCTTTTTCTAAATATATCGAACCAATAAAATTAGTCAATACATCCTATAATATTGTCATACTAACCTATTTTTAAAAATCTTATAATGAATTTTTCATAGTGTAAAATCTCTGTTATTGGGTATAGTTTTAAAGTGGAATCATTTTATATGAAATTTAGTAAAAAATCAGACTTTTTTTGCAATACTTTAAAGCATGTGAGCCAATTTATGCTCTAATAACACCAGATATGGTAAAGTAAAATGAAATTATAAAAAATATTAGCTAAAATGGTGAATAAAAAGGGTATACCGAATAAGAAATTATATTCTACAAAATAGTAAAACAATCACTTCCATCTATTAAAAGGTTATTAAGTTCTTTTGATTACCAAAAATACTTATTTAACCTACATTTTAACACAGGGCAAATTTAGTCCTGCTTTTAATTGAAAAAATTTTGAAGAAAATTAAAGGGGTGCATGAAATTGGAATTAGGCTTAAATGGTAAAGTGGCAGTGATTACTGGAGCAAGTAAGGGGATTGGCCTTGCAACAGCAAAAAAACTGGCAAAAGAGGGTGCAGAGGTTGTAATTTGTGCGAGAACAGGGTCATCACTTGATCAAGCAGCAAAAGTGATTAAAGAAGAAACGGGCAAAGAAGTGCTTGCTGTTGTAGCAGACGTAACAAATGAAAAAGATTGCCAAAATGTCATTGCAAAAGCAGTTGAGAAGTTTGGAAAAATCAATATTTTAGTTAATAATGCAGGTACTTCAGCAGCTCATGCATTTCAGGATGTTGAGACGAGCTATTGGAAAAGCGATTTAGATTTAAAAGTATTTGGTGCAATCAACACATCCATTGCAGCATTACCTTATATGGAACAAGCAGGTGGCGGGGCGATTGTTAACGTGACAGCTGTAGCAGGCAAAACGCCACCAGCATCTTCACTCCCTACATCTGTAAGTCGTGCTGCAGGAATGGCATTAACGAATGCAATGAGCAAAGATCTAGGTGCCAAGAATATTCGTGTTAATACCGTCTGCATTGGTTTAATCCGAAGTGCACAAATTGAACATAAATGGCAACAAGAAGAGCCAACATTATCTTGGGAAGATTACTCTAAAAAAGTGGGAGAAGATATACCTCTTGGTCGTATTGGTGAAACAGACGAAGCAGCGAATGTTATTACATTCTTGGTATCGGATGCCGCTTCATATGTAAGTGGAACTTCAGTCAATATTGACGGAGGAGCTGCTCCAGCATTATAAATCTCGAATAAACGCATTTTTTCTTATTTAGTAAAAAATATATTCAATAATAATAATTAAAACAACTCTAACTAAAAATGTTAGGGTTGTTTTAATTTATTTATAAGTATGAAAACGCATACTTTATGGAAAATAAAGGAATAATATTAATTTTTAAGTAAAAAACAGGGTGGTTTAAGCGCTTTCAAGAGGCGTTAGATGTATTTAAAAATCTATGTACACAAATTATTCAAACTAAAGCCACAAAACGTTCATAATCTAGTGAACTAATTGTGATATTGGTGGATTTTTTATTTTTTTATTAAATGTGTGGGAGTATAATGGCAAAGGAATCGAGTTATGATTGAAAGTTTCTATAGAGAAAAGGATGCGAATGTTATAAGGTATCTACTTTTCGTTATATAGATTATGAGGATAGTTTAATAACGTCCGTTCGTATGGCATGTAGTTTTTAATATAATGAGTGATTGTCATATGCTTATAATTTATAGCTATAGCAGAATTCAGTCGGATAACGATTTAAGTGTTCAATAGGTAGAACAAATTTTAGGAGGACAATATTTCAATAAAACATATTTTAATTGTTTTTTTGAGAAGGGAGTACATTATGAAGAAAAAAGTGCTAATTATGCCTGCAATTATGGCATTTTTGACATTGATGTTATCAGGATGTCAACCATTGATGATTTTCGATCCAAAAGGGCCAAATGCAAAAACATTATCCAATACAATTATCCTTTCCATAGTTGTTATGGTAGTTATCTTATTAGTTGTTTATATATTGCTTATCAACATGTTGACAAAATATCGCGCTTCAAAACAAGCAGCTGATTATGAACCACCACATGAAGAGGGCAGTCATGTATTGGAAATTATATGGACAGCCATCCCATTCTTAATCGTTGCTGCTTTGTCTGTTGTAACAATCGTTACAACTTCAAAAGTTGAGCATCAACAAACAGGTTATGAAAATAAAAAACCGCTTGTTATTTATGCTGCATCTTCTAACTGGAAATGGCATTTTAGTTATCCAGAACAAAATATTGAAACAGTAAACTATGTTAATATTCCAACTGACCGTCCTATTGAATTTAGATTATATTCATACGGACCAATCACAAGTTTTTGGATTCCACAATTAGGTGGTCAAAAATATGCAATGAGTGACATGGTCAACAAACTTCATCTTGCTGCTGATGTAGAAGGATCTTACATGGGCCGTAACTCAAACTTTAGTGGTGAAGGGTTCGCTCAAATGGAATTCGAAACACAAGCAATGAAACAAAAAGACTTTGATCAATGGGTAAAAGATGTAAAAGCAAATGAACCAAAATTAACAGAAACAGAGTTTAATAAATTATTAAAAACTTCCTTCGTTGGACGTGAAAGCTTTTCTTCTACTCACTTATCATTCAGACCAGCTCCTGAAATGGATATGAGCAAACATGGGGAAAAGAAAGCAGAAAATAAAGATTCTCATGATATGAGTAATATGGAAGGAATGGACATGTCTCACTAGTGAGACAAGAAAGGAGTAACACATATGAGTATGGAAGAATTATTTGCGCCGATGAAAGAGCCAATGATTTTAGCTGCTGGTATTAGTATTTTAGTTGGTGCTATTGCCGTTGTCGCTGGTTTAACCTTCTTCAAAAAGTGGGGCTGGCTTTATAAAAATTGGCTCACAACAGTTGACCATAAAAAAATCGGTGTCATGTATATATTCGTAGCATTGATTATGCTATTTAGAGGTGGCGTCGATGCATTATTAATGCGTGGACAAACTGCCATTCCTGAAAATGGTTTGTTAGATGCAAACCATTATAATGAAATCTTCACTACACATGGTTTAATCATGATTCTATTCATGGCTATGCCATTTATCATCGGTTTAATGAATGTCGTAGTTCCACTACAAATTGGGGCACGAGACGTAGCATTCCCACGATTAAATGCATTAAGCTTCTGGCTATTTGCTGCTGGATGTGGGTTATTAAATATTTCTTTCGTTATTGGTGGATCACCTAATGCTGGTTGGACTGCTTACTTCCCACTAGCTAATACAGAATTTAATCCAGGTGTTGGTAATAACTATTATGCTTGGTCATTACAAATTGCTGGTCTTGGTACACTAATGACAGGTATTAACTTCATTACAACAATTATGAAAATGCGCGCACCAGGTATGAAATTGCTAAAAATGCCAATGTTCACTTGGTCAGCATTAATTACAAACGTTATTATTGTCTTTGCATTCCCTGCATTGACTGTAGCACTTGTATTAATGACTTTAGATCGTCAATTCGGTACTAAATTCTTTGCAATGCAAGATGGCGGTATGGATATGCTTTGGGCAAACTTATTCTGGGTTTGGGGACATCCTGAAGTATATATTCTTATTCTTCCTGCTTTTGGTATTTACAGTGAGGTTATTTCAACATTCTCACGTAAAAACTTATTTGGCTATAAATCAATGGTCGGAAGTATGGTAGCAATTTCGTTACTATCATTCATGGTTTGGGCCCACCACTTCTACACAATGGGTCATGGTGTAATGGTTAACGGTGTATTCTCTATTACAACAATGTTAATAGCCGTACCTACAGGTGTTAAAATCTTTAACTGGTTATTAACAATGAGACACGGTAAGATTACATTCAGTGTCCCTATGCTTTGGGCAATGGCATTTATCCCTGTATTCACAATTGGTGGGGTAACAGGTGTAATGCTTGCAATGGCAAGTGCTGACTATCAATATCATAATACAATGTTCTTAGTAGCTCACTTCCACTATGTAATCATCCCTGGGGTAGTATTCGGGGTATTAGCAGGTTTTGATTTCTGGTGGCCAAAAATCTTTGGCTTCCGTTTAAATGAAAAAATAGGTAAAGCAGCATTCTGGTTTATCGTAATTGGTTTCAACGTAGCATTCTTCCCATTATTCATCTTAGGTTTAGATGGATATGCTAGACGTATGTACACATACTCAGCAGATACTGGTTTTGGACCTTTGAACATGCTATCCTTTATCGGAGCATTAGGATTGGCAGTAGGCTTTGTATTAATTTGCTATAACGTTTACTATAGCTTCCGTCATAGCCCACGTGATGAAACAGGAGATCCATGGGATGCTCGTTCTTTAGAATGGGCAACACATAGTCCAGTTCCAGAATATAATTTTGCTGTCGTTCCAAATATCAATCAACTTGATGAATTCTGGTTTGCTAAAAAAGAAGGAAGAGACATTACAGCTGGTAAATATGAAAGAATTCATATGCCAAACAATAGTGGTGCACCAATGTGGATGGCCGGTGTATTCTTCTTATTCGGTTTCTTCTTCGTATTTAGTATTTGGTCAATGGTTATCCTATTTGCTTTAGTAATCTTAGGATTTATGACTGTTCGTTCATTTGAAAAAGATGAAGGTCATTATATTGAAGTGGCTGAAATCGAGGAAACTGAACGTCGATTGAGAGGTGAACAATAATGTCAAAAGAAAATAAATCACTCCCTCTAGAGTATAGAACCGAAGAAAACCAAATGAAGATTTTTGGTTTCTGGGTATTCCTTGGAGCCGAAATCATGCTCTTTGCGACATTATTTAGTGTGTATTTTGCTTTAGAAAATCGCCCAGGTTCAGGTCCAACAGGTCATGAAATTTTCGAATTACCACCAGTTTTAATTGAAACATTTGTACTCTTAACAAGTAGTTTCTTAATCGGTTTGGGTGTTCATGCAATGCGTCTTGGACGTAAAACTGCAATGATGGTGTTCTATGCAATTACATTGTTATTAGGTTTAGTGTTCCTTGGCGTAGAAATCAATGAATTTCTAACATATATCCATGATGGTGCTAATATTACAACAAGTGGTTTTATGTCTGCATTAATGACATTACTTGGTACGCATGGTGCCCACGTAACATTTGGTTTCCTATGGGGCTCAAGTATTTTAATTCAAGTGAAAAAACACGGTTTAAATACAAAAACAGCTAACAAAGCATTCATCTTCTCACTATATTGGCACTTCCTTGATGTAGTTTGGATCTTTATCTTCAGCTTTGTTTACTTGAAAGGAGTGTTGTAATATGAAAGAACTATTTCCTAAAGAGCATTTACTTGGATTTATCGGTTCTCTTGTTTTAACACTCTTAGCATTAACCGTTGTTATGTTCAAAGGAATGTCATATGGTATTGCTTTAACAATATTACTTGTAACAGCTGCAGCTCAAGCGCTTGTTCAGTTAGTATTGTTCATGCATATTGGTGAAACGAAAGATAAAAATAGTCTGTATACTACAATCATCTATGCCGTAGTTCTTGCATTAATTACTGTATTTGGAACATTACTTGCAATGATTTGGGGATACAATTATTAAAAAAAGAGCAGCACAACTTTTGTTAGTTGTGCTGCTTTTTTATAACTCATCACAATATTGCTTTAGTAAAACATAAAGCCATCGTAAATCTTTATTTTTAGATAAATTAGAGGTCATTCCTTGTAGCAATGCAATTCGAGGATGATCTTTTTTTAGTTCTTCCATTAGGAGTTCGAAAGTATCTAGAAGAAAAGGATTATCTGAATATTCTTCTTTGCACTTTTTTATTCCAGCAATAATATCATCTTTATCTATATGACTGATGTTATGGTGGACATTTTCAAACATCTCTTTTGTTATTAATGTTTTTAACTTTGCGTGTACTAGCACATCAATTCGGTTTACCAAAAGTTTACTTAATTCGTAATAGTCTATTGTTTGTTTTTGAATTACAATAAATTCACCATAACCTTTGATCATTCCTTTGATACATATTAGTAAATCATATTGGCTCTCTGTAATTTGAGTTGAATAGACTTCTCTAAGCAACAATAAAGTCATTTGGTCAGAAGCTTGAAAATTTTTGTGTATTTTTTCTAATGCATCTTGATCAAAAATAGTAAATAGCTCGCGAATATGGCTTGTGATAAATGGCGAATATTTTTCAAGTAACTCAAATGACAAGACAAAAAATTGTATTAGCTTTTCTCTAGGCTCTGCTTGTAAATTTAATATCTCTTGATATTCATGTGTAGAATCATTGATGATGTACTCAAAAATAGCAATAAGAAGTTCCTCTTTTGATTTAAAAGAAAGATAAAAGGCCCCTTTCGATATACCACATGCATTGGTGATATCTTGAATAGATGTTGAGGCAATCGTACGTTTAGATAAAATTTCAATAGACTTCTTTATAATTATATCTCTTTTTTCCATTATTCCACTCTTTCTATCATTCTATATATGCTATAGTTTGACTTTTGACCTAGTAGTCATTATTATATTGAATTGTGACCAGAAAGTCAAAAAGGATGGTGTATGCATGAATTCGCTTATTAAGTTTGTCTTAAAAAACAAACTGGCTGTGTGGCTGTTAACAATAATAATTGCAGTTGCCGGTGTGTATTCAGGGTTGAAGATGAAGTTAGAAACACTTCCTGATATTACAGTTCCAGTTGCAACAATCACGACTGTATATCCAGGAGCTACTCCAGAGCAGGTAGCTAATGATATTTCGATTCCATATGAAAAGGCAGTGAATCATTTAAAAGGTGTATCTGCTGTCTACTCCAATTCATATCAGAATGCTTCTAGTCTACAAATAGAGTTTAAGTATGGTACTGACATGAAAGAAGCAGTAAGCAATATTAAGGAAGCACTTGAAAAAGTGACACTTCCAGAAACTGCGCAAAAACCAACAGTGGATCGTGTCAATATTAATGCATTTCCAGTTGTAGCGCTTAGTGTTGCTGATAAAAACCAATCTATAGCTGATTTAACGAAGACAACTGAAAACTATTTCGTACCTAAACTTGAAGGAATTGATGGTGTTTCTTCTGTAACAGTTTCAGGGCAACAAGTAGAAAAAGTTGAACTAAGATATGATCAAAAGAAATTAACTAAATATGGTTTAACAGAAGATTCTATTAAGCAATATGTAAAAGCAATGGATACAAAAGTACCGCTTGGTATGTTCCAATTTAAGAATGAGGAACAATCTGTTGTTGTCAATGGTAAAATGACAACGATTAAAGATTTGAAAAACCTAGAAATTCCCGTAGCGATGTCAAACAGTAGCAATTTGCAAGCTCAAAGTGCTCAAGCTCAAAAGATTGCAGCGCAACAAACTGTACAGGCAAAACCGTTTGTGAAATTAGGAGAATTAGCTTCTATTAAAGAAGTTGGTGAAATCGAATCTGTTTCACGTACTAATGGTCAACCTGCGATTTCAGTGCAAGTTGTAAAATCTCAAGATTCCAATACAGTAGATGTTGTTAATGCTGTTAAGGATCAGGCTAAACAATTTGAAAAAGAAAACAAAGGCTTGGATATTAATATTACCCTAGACCAGGGACAACCAATCCAGGATTCAGTTCAAACGATGTTAGATAAAGCATTATTTGGTGCAATCTTCGCGATCATCATTATTATGCTGTTCTTGCGTAATATTCGTTCAACAATTATTTCCATTGTATCTATTCCGATGTCATTATTAATTGCGGTGTTGATATTAAAACAAATGGATATTTCATTAAATATGATGACACTCGGTGCTATGACTGTGGCTATCGGACGTGTAATCGATGACTCAATTGTTGTAATCGAGAATATTTTTAGACGTATATATCTTGAAGGTGAGAAATTACAAGGTCGTGCATTAATTAGGGAAGCAACAATTGAAATGTTCAAACCAATTTTATCTTCAACAGTTGTAACAATTGCTGTATTCCTACCACTAGGCTTAGTTGGAGGTATGGTTGGCGAATTATTCTTACCATTTGGACTAACAATGGCGTTTGCCTTACTAGCTTCCTTAGCAGTAGCAATCACGATTGTTCCCGTAATGGCACATTCACTATTCAAAAAAGAACTTTATGGTAAAAAACGTTCTAAAAAAGAGGAACATGGTAAATTATCTAACGGATATAAACGCATTCTTTCATGGGTATTAGACCATAAACTAATCACTTCAATCGGTTCTATCGTTGTATTAGTAGCAAGCTTGTTCTTAGCTCCCTTAGTTGGATTTAGTTTCCTACCAGATGACCAACAAAAAATGGTGTACTTAACGTATACTCCAGCACCTGGTGAAACAAGAGACAAGGTAATCGATGAAGTTGAAGTAGTCGAAAAAATGATTATGGATAAAAAAGATGTTGATACTGTTCAGTCATCAGTCGGTGGTAATAATCCAATGATGCCAGGTTCAACAAATAGTGCGTTAGTTTATGTTATCTATAATCCTGATACTCAAAACTTTGGTAGTCTAAAAGAAAAACTGATTAAAGAAGTTACAAATACCAAACAAAAAGGTACATGGAAAAGCCAAGACTTTACATCGACAGGCTCAAATAATGAAATTTCATATTCTGTATATGGAAACACTGTAGAAGATATTAAGCCAGTTATTAAAGAACTTGAAACAATTATGAAAGACCAAAAGAATTTAAAAAATGTTAAATCTTCCTTAGCAGAAAACTATACAGAAAAGACCTTAGTTATTGATCAAGATAAAGCAAAAGTACTTGGTCTAACAACAGGACAAATTGCGATGGCAATCAATCCAAATGCACAAACAGAAGTATTAACAACTGTTACAAAAAACGGCAAGGAACTAGATGTTACCGTGCATAAAGAAGCTGCTTCGAAGGAAGAATTCAAAGATGTTTTAGCAGAGAAAATTGATACGCCTACGGGACAAAAAGTAAAAGTTTCAGACGTAGTCAAAGTTAAAGAAGGTATTACTGCATCACAAGTAAACCGAAGCAAAGGAAAAATCTATGCTAGTGTAACTGCTACTGTAACATCAAAAGATATTACAAAAGCATCTTCGGCTGTTCAAAAAGAAGTAGACAAGTTAGATTTACCTAACAGTGTTGAGGTGAATACTGGTGGTGTAGCTGCTGATATGCAAGATGCCTTCACAAAATTAGGTCTAGCAATTGCTGCCGCTATAGCGATTGTGTACTTCACATTAGTTGTGACTTTTGGAGAAGGATTAGCACCGTTTGCAATCCTATTCTCATTACCGTTTACTGTAATCGGTGCACTAGTCGCATTATGGATTTCAGGTGAAACAATCAGTGTATCTTCAATGATTGGATTATTGATGTTAATTGGTATTGTCGTTACGAATGCAATCGTATTAGTTGACCGTATAATTCATATGGAGCATGCAGGGATGTCAATGAGAGAAGCAATACTTGAAGCAGGAGCAACACGTTTACGTCCAATCCTGATGACAGCTATTGCAACGATTGGTGCATTAATCCCACTAGCAATGGGAGCAGAAGGCGGAGGTCTTATTTCTAAAGGTGTTGGTGTTACAGTAATTGGTGGTTTAATCAGTTCTACAGCACTTACATTAATCATTGTACCTTTGGTGTATGAACTAATTTCAAAAATCTTGAAAAAAGACCGTGCACATGAAAATAAAGTGGACTAACCTTACTGAAAATTGATATTAAAACAACGCTAGTTAGACTTCATTATTAAAATTGAATTTTAATTGAATAATTTAATAGGTACTTTGCCAGCTTTTATAGAATACTATATAAAGGCTGGTATTTTTTAATTACCTAATATGTATAATAATGGTAATTTATAAAAATTTTATATAATTCAAATGAAATGGAGGTTCTTTTATGCAACAACTAGGGCTAAAGTTGTTAAGATTAATAGCGCAAGTTTGTGCTTTATTTTTACTATCTGAATTAGGACAATGGATTATGGCAAGCTTACATATTAAATTCCCAGGTAGCATTGTTGGGCTATTCATTTTATTAATATTACTATTCACAAAAGTCATTCCTGAAAAGTGGATTGCGAGTGGAGCAGAATTACTACTTGCATATATGACGCTATTCTTTATTCCAGTAACGGTTGGAATCATTGGCTATCCAGAATTATTTTCATGGAAAGGACTACTTATAATTGGAATCATTTTAATAAGTACAATTTTATCCATTATTTCAGCAGGAAAAACAACTCAATTAGTAGAAAAATATTATATAGACAATCAGAATGAAAATCAAAATGAGAGTCAGAAAGAAGAAGTTTCGGAGACGCGTTTTGAAACAATCCCACAAAAAGGGGAGGTATAGTATGCTTGGAATACTTTTTGGTATCACTACTATATTGGTTTTTATTCTAATGAAAAAAGTTTATATACACTATAATCATCCGATTCTTTTTCCAGTATTTACAAGTTCAATTATAATTGTCGGTGTATTATTACTTTTCCATATTCCATACAATACGTATATGATTGGTGGACAATGGATTGATCAACTACTTGGTCCCGCTGTTGTAAGTATGGCATTACCGTTGTATAGAAATAGAAGGTTAATCATGAAGAATTATAAAGCGATACAGACTGGAATTGCAGTTGCTCTAATTACAGGAATAGGCAGTGTATTGTTGTTTGCAGAGTTATTTCGATTAGACAAATCATATATTAAAACTCTAATTCCAAAATCCATCACTTCACCTGTTGCAATGGAAATTAGTAAAGCAATTGGCGGCAATCCGACATTGGCAGCGGTATTTGTCATTTTGACGGGTATGATAGGTGCCATAATTGGTCCATATCTCTACAAAAAGTTCAAAATTGAGACACCAATTGCAAGAGGGGTAGCGCTTGGAAGCAGCGCACATGGAATAGGCGTTGGAAAGCTTACTGAGTATGGAGAAAGCGCATTGTCTATGGGATCAGTTTCAATGACCTTAACAGCAATTGTGGGTTCAATATTGTTACCGATATTGGTAATAATATTTTTATAGAATAAAGTCATTTCCCAGGGAATATACTAGAAACAGTAAAGAACAGTTGCAGTCTTTTCAAGAAGCAGTTTACAATAATATTTATAGTTCTTTTACTAAATACCATTGTAAAGGTAGGGGATCCAGATGGAATATTCTTATCCATTTTCAATCGATTGGTCTACAGATGAAATCGTCGACGTTATTGCATTTTTCCAAACAATTGAAAAGGCTTATGAAAAAGGCGTAAAACGTGAAGAAATTTTAACAAAGTATCGTCGTTTTAAAGAAATTGTACCTTCAATGGCAGAAGAAAAAACCATTTTTCGTGAATTTGAAGAAGAAAGTGGTTATGTTAGTTATGATATTGTTAAACAGACAAAAACAAGTCAAGATGGAACAATCATAAAAGGTACTAGCAATCGTAAAAGATAATAAAAGGCAATCGGCAGACTTTTCATAAAAGGAACAACCGATTGCTTTTATATTAATTATCCCTTTTTACCATAATTTTATAAATTGGTATCAGTTTATCAAAAGTTTTTTCAACTACCTTTGTAAATTCTTCAGGGGAAAGTTGTACCGCCTTTTCTTTTGGTAATTGCAGTCCTATCATAAATTCACCTTTTTTGATATCTCGCAAGCGAATTAACATTTTTTCTAATGAACCATCATTAATTGCATCTCTAAGTACAATGCCCTTTGGATCAAAATGATCACCTGTTATATAAAAGTTGCTTGGCAGCTTCTCTAAAGATTTCAGATTATTCAATAAATTAATAGCTATTTCTTTTTTTGAAGGTGCTTCATAAATTGCGCATAAAAGGATAAAAATATGTGATTTAAAAAGTCCAATTTCAAAATGGGGTAATGCCTTATAACCTCTTTTATTTGTTGCAAATGCCACCCAGCTGTCTATAGGAGGATTCACTTTTCTTCTTGCATGTTTTGCTACATGGGGGTAAAATTCTTCTCCAAGTTTTGATGAGAAGTATGTAGAGTACGTTGTTCCCATTTCTTCAAATTTAGGTCGTACCTTCTCAATCAATGCAGACATGCGTTGCTCAAGTCCCGGTATTGTAAACACTTCAAAGTCTGTGTCTGTCCATCTTACTTTCACTTTTTTCCTCTCCTTTGTTAACTTTATGTTTATTTTATTTGAAAAATGGGAAAAAATCTTGTAGAAGGACTTACCATTCTTTCTTAAGTGAATATAATGTATAAAACGATTAGAAATTTTAATTTCTAATCATTCATACCTCAAATTAAAGGAGATGATCAATATGAAACAGGTAGTTCATATTATTCGCAAAGTGGATTTTGAAAAGCAATATGTAAAGGGGCTCCAGTTAGAAGTGGATTATGAGTTAGCAACTTTATTTGATGCAATGCAAACAAATGATACAATTCAAATTGATCAAAGTAAGGCGAGGTTAGCTGAAATTCATATGGAGCTGGAGACATTCCATGCATTCGCCTAGGTATACTAAAAATATTTTATGGTGACACTTGCTTATCATTATGAGAAGCAGGTGTCTTTTTTGGTATAATATACAAAAAAATAAAAATATTTTAGGTATTCGAGGAAAGGTGGGGGAAACATGCACATTGATGAAGTTCATGAGTTTGCAAAAACAATTATATTGGAAGCTGGGGAACGTATACGTAAATCATTCTCAGAAAAATGGACGATTGAAACAAAAGCTGATGCAAATGATTTGGTAACAAATATTGACCGTGAAACGGAATTGTTTCTAAGGGATAAGATTAATGCTTCCTATCCATCACATAAGATATTAGGCGAAGAGGGAATGGGAAAGCAAATCGATTCACTTGAAGGGGTTGTCTGGATAATTGATCCAATTGATGGAACGATGAATTTTGTAAGACAACATCGTAACTTTGCAATTTCAATTGGAATTTATATAAACGGTACTGGTAAATTAGGGTTTATATATGATGTTATGAGGGATCATTTATACTACGCTGAGGTAGGAAAAGGTGCATTTGTGAATGGAGTGCCCCTAAAACCATTAAAAGAAATTACGTTAAATAAGGCAATCATTGGTCTTAATGCCATATGGGTTACGCCCAATAAAAGAATCAACCATGAACCAATGATTGAACTAGTTCATAAAGTGCGTGGGACAAGATCATATGGATCAGCTACATTAGAAATTGCCTCAGTAGCTAGCGGAAGAATGGATGCATATATTTCCATGAGATTATCACCTTGGGATATAGCGGGTGGGGTTATTATAGCAAATGAAGTCGGAGCTATTTCAAGTAATTTAATGAGTGAACCTATTAACTTATTAAAACAAGACACGTTTATAGTTGCCAATCCATCAATTCATAAAGAAATACTTCGTGACTACATTCAATTAAAAAATTGAAAATAACTAAAAAAGAGATTGTCTTACTAGCTGAAATAACAACTAGTAGGACAATCTCTTTTTACTTTATATTGTAATTACCATTATTAAAGTAATCCTTGGTCACGAAATTTACGTTTTGTTTTAAAGCCTAAGCCAAAAACTACAATAACAGCAACGATTCCACCGATAATCCCTGAAAAACTACCAGCAGCTATTGCATAACCAATTGAACATATAGCTAATAGCCCTGCTAATGCAAAGATAGCCATGACGATTTTTGCTCTATTCATAATAATCCTCTCCAAAAAATAATTATAATTCTATTCTCAAACGAAATACTAATATAAGCAAGGTTTTTACTTGAGAAAAATAAAAAAAGTTTAAAAAGCCAAGCAAATATGACAAAAAACTATTTTTTTATGTTATAATAGCACAGTTATGGACTCGAAAAAAGAATGTGGAGTGGAACAATGACAAATTTAAGAGAAGATCTCAGAAATATAGCAATTATTGCCCACGTCGACCATGGTAAAACAACTTTAGTCGACCAATTATTAAAACAATCAGGGACATTCCGTTCAAACGAACATGTAGAAGAACGTGCAATGGACTCTAACGATATTGAACGTGAACGCGGTATTACAATCTTAGCAAAAAACACTGCTGTTCACTACGGAGATACTAAAATCAATATCTTGGATACACCAGGACACGCCGATTTCGGTGGTGAAGTTGAACGTATCTTGAAAATGGTAGATGGGGTTTTACTAGTAGTTGATGCTTATGAAGGTTGTATGCCTCAAACTCGTTTTGTTCTTAAAAAAGCATTAGAACAAAAATTAACACCAATCGTAGTAGTAAACAAAGTTGATAAAGACTCAGCTCGCCCAGAAGAAGTTGTCGACGAAGTTTTAGACTTATTAATCGAATTAGGCGCAGATGAAGATCAATTAGAATTCCCAGTTGTTTTTGCTTCAGGTGTAAACGGTACTGCTTCATTAGATCCAGACCCAGCTAAACAAGAAGAAAACATGAAATGCTTATTCGAAGAAATCATTAGTCACATTCCTGCACCAGTAGATAATCGTGAAGAACCTCTTCAATTCCAAGTTGCGTTACTTGATTATAATGACTTCGTTGGACGTATCGGTATTGGTCGTGTTTTCCGTGGAACAATTTCAGTTGGCCAATCTGTATCTCTAGCAAAACTTGATGGTACAGTGAAAAACTTCCGCGTTACGAAAATGTTCGGCTTCTTCGGTTTAAAACGTGAAGAAATTCAAGAAGCGTATGCTGGTGATTTAATCGCTGTATCTGGTATGGAAGAAATCAACGTAGGTGAAACTGTATGTCCTCAAGATCACCTTGATCCACTTCCTCCAATGCATATTGACGAACCAACTTTACAAATGACTTTCTTAGTAAACAACTCACCATTTGCAGGTCGTGAAGGTAAATGGGTAACTTCTCGTAAAATTGAAGAACGATTACTATCTCAATTACAAACTGACGTTTCTTTACGAGTTGAACCAACAGATTCTCCAGATGCTTGGACAGTATCAGGTCGTGGTGAACTTCACTTATCAATCCTTGTTGAAAACATGCGTCGTGAAGGATACGAATTGCAAGTATCTAAACCAAAAGTTATCATCAAAGAAATTGATGGTGTTAAATGTGAACCAGTTGAACGTGTACAAATCGATGTGCCAGAAGAATCTGTAGGTTCAATCATTGAATCACTAGGTGATCGTAAAGGTGAAATGCAAGACATGATCAATGAAGGTAATGGACAAGTTCGTCTAATCTTCATGGTACCAGCTCGTGGCTTAATCGGTTACACAACTGAATTCATGTCACTAACTAAAGGTTTTGGTATCATTAACCATACATTCGATTCATATCAACCAGTTGCATCTGGGCGCGTTGGTGGCCGTCGTAATGGTGCACTTGTATCTATGGAAACTGGTAAATCTACAACTTATGGTATGATGCAAGTAGAAGACCGTGGTGTACTATTTGTACAACCTGGTACTGAAATTTACGAAGGTATGATTGTTGGTCAAAATTCACGTGATAACGACATTACAGTAAATATCACAAAAATGAAACAAAAAACGAATGTTCGTTCAGCTACAAAAGACCAAACAAACGTTATTAAAACACCAAAAATCTTAACTCTTGAAGAAGCTTTAGAGTTCTTAGACGATGATGAATACCTAGAAGTAACACCAGAGTCTATTCGTCTTCGTAAACAAATTTTAAATAAAAACGAACGCGAAAAAGCAGCTAAAAAAACTCGTAGCGCAGAAGTATAATTTTCGCTAGACTGGAGGATGTTGATCTTGTTTAAGTCCGGTTTATTATTAAAACTGAATTTTTTGCAAGCTGCTACATCTACATCTACTGATGGCCATGATTTAGTTTTTAATCGTATGTCTGGTATTGCTCGATATATTTATGAGAGTGCACCAAGCTACACGGTTGCAGGTTATATTCTACTTGTAGTTATTTTCTTACTGACTGCAATTGTTTATCATCTTGGATTTGCAAGATCGGCATTAAAGGCATGGCAAACAGCTGTGATTTATGTGTTTTTGTTTTTCGGATGTATTATATTAACCTTTTTAGCATTCTTCTTACCAATGGTAGAGGGATTAATCGTGGCAGCTTTAGTATTAATCGTCTACAAAATTCGTTTACGTAGAGATAAGAAAAAAGAAGCTACATCATAATATAAAAGAGATACCGGGTCATGACTTGGTATCTCTTTTTGATTTTAAATTTTATTCATCTAAATAAAAAACATGGCAGAGTACCTAAAGATACTCTGCCATGTTTTTTATAATTCTTCGTCTGTTTGTACAGCTCTTCTTATAAAATGGAATTTCCCTGTCGCAAGTCTTGCATTGGTCTTCTCTGTAATTCTGTCGTGACAAGTGGGACACATATATGTGTGTATAGGACGATTGCGTAATTTTTTTGCTTCTTGTGAGAAATCTGGAATGTCGTTTATAATATCACAGATTACGCATTTTACTCGCATAAAATAACTCCTCCTTATACTACTTGCATACCTACGATTCCTTTTATAGGATTTTCGTAGTTTGAGCCATCTTCTGCTAACAAGTAGACAGGACCATCCTCTTCTAGCATTTGACCTTCTTTACTAAATTGGAATATAAGCTTTTTGGCATCTTCAATGTTATAACGATATTCTTTACCGGCTGTTGTCTCAAAAATCACAGTTGTTGCATTCTCTTTTGGTTCAGCGTTATTTATAAAAGGCTCTATTTTTATACCGAAAGTACCTGTCGACATACTTTTACGGTCAAATTTTCGTTCTGATTTCAAAGTTGGTGGAAAAATTGCTCCTTCCATGATTTCGCGTGACCAGAACTTGCCGGCTTTTTCGATATATTCTTCATCAGCATTTACCTCAACAGGCTTTTCGATGAAATAGGTTTCTAAATTTAGTTTACGGTCATCAAAAATCCAAACTGAAGAATCTAATGTAATTTGAAAGTTGACGTTACCTTTAACTTGAATGATGGATTCCATTGATTTTCCTCCTCCAATGTTGCATTCCATCATTTAGTATACCGCTTTTTATATTGATATAGAAAGAAATAATATTATGATTCTCATTTTGAAATATAGATGCTTGCATTTTCTCTTAGCAAAAGATAAACTTTATTAAGATAGAATTGAAGAAATATCAGGTAATGGGGGCGTCCTCATGGATACAAAATCACAAAGTTCGTATCAGGAGAAAGCATTGGAACTCCTAATTGCCGATGCGGATAAAATAGTAAAATTAATTAGAGTCCAAATGGAGCATTTAACAATGCCACAATGTCCTTTGTACGAAGAAGTTTTAGATACGCAAATGTTCGGTTTATCGCGAGAAATTGATTTTGCAGTTAAACTGGGCCTGCTTGAGCGTGAAAAGGGAAAAGAAATTCTCGATTCACTTGAAAAAGAGTTGTCTGCATTGCATGATGCATTCACGAAAGAATAAGTAAAAAACTCAAACACAACGCTGTTTGGGTTTTTTTGCTAATAATGAATGAGGTTATATTATGAAAACATATTTCAAAAAGTATATGAAATTTTTTGATTACCCGTTGTTTTTTACATATGTAATATTGTGTCTTTTTGGGTTAGTAATGATTTATAGCGCTAGTATGTTCTGGGCAGTGAACACTTTACAAACAACACCAGATTATTTTTATAAAAAACAACTGATGAATTTAATTCTTGCTGCTGTTGCGTTTTTTGTAGGATTAGTCATTCCATATAAACGCTATAAGGATCGCAATATGATGTTATTAATTATTTCGACAATGCTCGCTTTATTGTTTGCAGTCTTTTGTTTTGGATATAGTCCTGGCCATTCAGGTGCAAAGAGTTGGTTGAACTTAGGCTTTTTTAACTTACAACCATCAGAACTTACTAAATTAGGTATGATCCTATATTTTGCAGCGTTTTTTTCAAAAAAGAGAGAAAAAGGAAAGTTGGATATTATTAATGAGTCCATTGTTCCACCATTAATGGTATTAGGAACAGCTATAATATTAATTGGTTTAGAGCCGGATTTAGGTGCAATTGGCTTAATTACAATAATCATCTTGTCGGTAATGGCTGCTAGCGGTATGAAGTTTGCTACTTTTGGTAAAATCTTTGGGTGTTTAATAGGATTGGCTGCAATAGCTCTTTTTGGACTTTTGATTTTCAAAGATTCATTTTTTACTGAACGTCGAATGGGCCGTTTAAAAGCATATCTTAATCCATTCCAGGACGCTGATGCATTTGGTTACCAAATGGTTAACGGCTATTACGCAATTGGCTCAGGTGGCGTAAAGGGTTTAGGGTTAGGACAATCAGTTCAGAAGATGGGATATCTTCCTGAACCTCAAACAGACTTTATTTTAGCTATTATTTCCGAAGAATTAGGTACTTTCGGTATTGCAATTGTTTTATTTGGTTTAGGATTTATTGTATTTAAAGCAATGCGTATTGCGATTAAAGCAAAAGATCCTTTAGCAAGAATGATTGCAGCTGGCATTGGAAGTTGGATTGGAATTCAAACTTTCGTCAATGTAGGGGGATTGAGCGGTATTATTCCATTGACAGGTGTACCACTTCCTTTTATTAGTTATGGCGGAACTTCGATAATTCTGTTATCTTTAGCTATGGGGATACTGGCAAATGTCTCCATGGTTGTTAAAAAAGATTACATAAGCTAAGGGGGATTTTTTATGGCGATTAATAAAATTTTAGTGGCGAATCGTGGTGAAATTGCGATTCGCGTATTCCGAGCATGTACAGAAATGAACATTCATACCGTAGCAATATATTCAAGGGAAGATAGCGGTTCGTACCATCGATATAAGGCAGATGAGGCTTATCTTGTTGGGGATGGCAAAAAGCCAATAGATGCTTATTTGGATATTGAAGGAATTATTGAAATCGCCAAAGATGCTGGAGTAGATGCAATCCACCCCGGCTACGGTTTTTTATCTGAAAATTTGGAATTTGCAAAAAGGTGCGAAGAGGAAGGGATTATCTTTATCGGTCCAACATCAAAACACTTAGATATGTTTGGCGATAAAGTAAAAGCTAGAGAACAAGCTCTATTAGCAGGGATCCCTGTTATTCCTGGTACAGATGGTCCTGTAGATTCTTTAGAAGAAGTTTTAGCTTTTGGGGAACAACATCAATATCCATTAATGATCAAAGCTGCCTTAGGTGGTGGAGGACGTGGGATGCGTGTTGTGCAAAATGCAGAGGAAGCAAAAGAAGCATATGATCGTGCAAAATCAGAAGCGAAAGCCGCGTTTGGTTCAGATGAAGTATATGTAGAAAAATGCATTCTTCACCCAAAACATATTGAAGTGCAAATTTTAGGTGATAAAGAGGGAAATCTTGTTCATTTATATGAACGTGATTGCTCAATTCAACGTCGTCATCAAAAAGTAGTAGAAATTGCACCGTCAAATTCTATTTCTCATGAGTTACGTGAGAGAATTTGTAATGCTGCCGTAAAGTTGATGGAAAATGTAAATTATATAAATGCGGGTACTGTAGAGTTTTTAGTAGCTGGTGACGATTTTTACTTCATCGAAGTAAATCCACGAGTTCAAGTTGAACATACCATTACAGAAATGGTTACAGGTATTGATATTGTTCACGCACAAATTAACATCGCAAATGGATATACATTGCATGGTGATGTGATTAATATTCCTGAACAATCTAAAATTCCGCTATTTGGATATGCTATTCAATCACGTGTGACGACAGAGGATCCACAAAATAATTTTATGCCTGATACAGGAAAATTAATGGTTTATCGTTCGAGCGGTGGCTTTGGTGTTCGTTTGGATGCAGGTAATGGATTCCAAGGAGCTGTTATTTCACCACATTATGATTCTTTATTAGTTAAAGTTTCAACTTGGGGAAATACATTTAAAGAAGCAGCATCTAAAATGGGGCGTAATCTACAAGAATTCCGTATTCGTGGTATTAAAACGAATATCCCATTCTTGGAGAATGTTGTAAAACATCCTAAGTTTATAGACGGTCAATTCGATACTAGTTTTATAGATACAACACCTGAATTATTCTTATTTAAACCGGCGCGTGACCGTGGTACAAAATTACTTAGCTATATTGGTAATGTAACAATTAACGGTTTTCCTGGCATAGAAAAGAAATCAAAGCCAATTCATCCAAAACCTCATAAGCCTCAAATTAATAGAATCGAAACAATTCCAGCAGGAACAAAACAAATTTTGGATGAGAGAGGACCAGAAGGGTTAGTAAAATGGATTAAAGAACAAAAGGATTTGTTATTAACAGATACAACTATGCGTGATGGTGCGTGATGCGCATCAATCATTACTTGCAACACGTGTACGATCTCGTGATATGTTTGAAATTGCTGATGAAACTGCGCGCATAATGAACAATTATTTCTCTCTAGAAATGTGGGGAGGAGCAACCTTTGACGTTGCATATCGTTTCTTAAAAGAAGACCCATGGGAGAGATTGCTTAAATTACGTGAAAAAATCCCAAATGTTATGTTCCAAATGTTATTCCGTGGGGCAAATGCAGTAGGGTACAAAAACTATCCAGATAACTTAATTAAAGAGTTTATCCAAAAATCAGCTGATGCGGGAATCGATGTATTCCGTATTTTTGATAGTTTAAACTGGATTAAAGGTATGGAGGTAGCAATTGATGGAGCAAGGAATGCAGGGAAGATTGCAGAAGCAACTATTTGCTACACAGGAGACATTTTAGACGACACTAGAGCGAAATATACTGTTCAGTATTATAAAGATATGGCGAAGGAATTAGAGGCATCTGGTGCGCATATTCTTGCCATTAAAGATATGGCTGGACTATTAAAACCTGAAGCAGCTTATCGATTAATTTCAGAATTAAAAGAATCGACTGATTTACCAATTCATTTGCATTCACATGATACAAGTGGTAATGGTATTTATCTATATGCAAAAGCAGCTGAAGCTGGAGTAGATATCGTAGATACAGCTTTAGGTTCAATGGCTGGGTTAACATCACAACCGAGCTCAAATAGTTTGTACTATGCGCTTAAAGGTAGTGAACGTCAAGTTCGTGCCAATATTGAAGGATTAGAAAAACTTTCTTACTATTGGGAAGATGTTCGCAAATATTACAAAGACTTTGAAAGTGGAATGAATAGTCCACATTCAGAAATTTATGTTCATGAAATGCCAGGTGGCCAATATAGTAACCTACAACAACAGGCAAAAGGAGTAGGGCTAGGGGATCGCTGGGAAGAAGTTAAAAAAATGTATTCTCGCGTAAACTTATTATTTGGTGATATTGTCAAAGTAACGCCATCATCAAAAGTGGTTGGTGACATGGCATTGTTTATGGTTCAAAATGATTTGGATGAAAAGTCAGTACTAGAACGCGGGAAAGTAATTGATTTCCCAGATTCAGTTATTGAATTCTTCCAAGGGTACTTAGGACAACCATATGGTGGCTTCCCTGAAGAATTACAAAAAGTAATATTAAAAGATCGTGAACCAATTTCAGTTAGACCAGGCGAACTATTAGAGCCAACTGATTTAATCGAAATCCGCGATAAATTATTTAATAAATATAATAGACCAATTACAGGTCATGAAATATTAGCATCAGCACTATATCCAAAAGTATTTGAAGAGTATATGGAAACGTATAATAAATTCGGTAATGTTTCTGTATTAGATACACTTACATTCCTATATGGTATGAAGCTTGGAGAAGAAATCGAAGTAGAGATTGAAAAAGGAAAAACATTAATTATTAAATTAGTGTCAATTGGTGAACCACAACATGATGGTACCCGTGTCATTTATTTTGAACTAAACGGACAGCCTCGTGAAATTGTCATTCAAGATATGACTGTTGAAGTAGCTGGTGAAAGAAAAGCAAAAGCAGATCCATCAAATGCAAATCAAATTGGTGCCACTATGCCAGGGACAGTATTAAAAGTGGTTGTATCACCAGGAAGTCCTGTAAAACGTGGTGAACATTTATTAATCACAGAAGCGATGAAAATGGAAACAACTGTACAAGCACCAAAAGATGGAATCATCAAAGAAATATTCGTCAGCGAAGGAGATTCAATTTCAACAGGTGACTTACTAATCGAAATGGAATCTTAAATTAAATGCTGAAGTGGCTCGTTTAGACCCGAAAATCATTGGAAGGCCCGAATTGAAAGCGTCTTTTCAGCTTTCAACCGAGGGACTGAAATGACTCGAGGGTCTAGCCGCTGAAGCTGGATAACTGTAGTAAATGCTGAAAACGCCCGTTTAAAGGAAGATAGCCTAAGAGCGCGACGTCCTGTCGCAACGGCTATCGGGTATACTTCATGTATCCCCTCGAGGGGCTGGCGTGTGAAGCAGGATATCTCTATTAAATGTATCACTAATGTCATAAGGGAATAGCTTAAGAAAACAAAAGCTTATTGAATACATCCTGTATTTCAATAAGCTTTTACACAGTAAAATGAGAAAACCCGTCTTTCATTTGAAAGACGGGTTTTTAGTAGGATTATTTCTCATAATGGCTTCTTGAAATGAGCATAATCATATAGCATAGTAGACCAAATAACAGAGAGATGAATAATGTGTGTAACAATGCAACAATGAGATTTAAACGCGTTAATACAACACCCATTCCTGCTAAAACTTGCAAACATACAATTCCAAATGCAGTAATCCAACCCCAATATAGAACAAGTTGATTCTTATAATTTTTTACTACATGGATTAGGATAATTAATATCCATATGAATATCAAAGCTGCTGCTAATCTATGACCCATTTGAACCCATTCATAAAAGTTGTCCGGTAAACCAATCGAATTATTATGACATAATGGCCAGTCGGGACAAATTAGACCTGAATTTGTATGACGTACGAGTGCACCTGTATAAACTACAAGATAAGAGTAAATCGTTACCCCAATCGTATGCCATTTTAGTGTACGACCGATATGTACATTGTTTGCATTGAACTTCTGATCAATTTCAAAAATAATTAATGTTAGTAATAATACCGCTGCAAAAGAAATGAGAGAGATACCAAAATGCAATGCTAAGATGAAGTCACCTTGTCCCCATAACACTTGTGCAGCCCCTATCAGAGCCTGTGCTATTAAAAAGAATAATGCCAAAAAGGAAAGAAATTTTACTTCACGTATGTGACCGAGTTTTCTCCAAGACCAAAATGATAATATGAAGATTAAAATTGATACCGAGCCAGTCACTACACGATGTGAAAATTCTATCAGTACTTCAGTTGTAATGTGTTTTGGTATTAAGGATCCGTTACAATCAGGCCAGTTTCTACCACAGCCCATTCCACTATCCGTTTTTGTGACGAGTGCCCCGCCCAATAAAATGAGCACCATTCCAATTGTTGCAGCAACAGCAAACCA
The DNA here is from genome assembly GCF_053847205.1 of Rummeliibacillus sp. JY-2-4R. NCBI lineage: Bacteria > Bacillati > Bacillota > Bacilli > Caryophanales > Caryophanaceae > Rummeliibacillus > Rummeliibacillus sp. JY-2-4R. The sequence goes on from NZ_CM132623.1 coordinate 873,794, forward strand.
TTTCATGAATTTACTTTGTTGCATAATAAATTGACACCTACTTTAAATATAGTAATCACTTTTTTGTGATACCCTCAAATTTGATAATATCGAAAATAGGAAGAAAATACAACTTGTAAAAAAATATTGATATTTTGATACAATTTTATTTCACAAACTGTTCAAAAATTCTAACAATAAACTTCACATTTTCCAAGAATAAAATGATTTACTATAAATATGGTATATTAAAACACCGGTCTACTATTTCGACATGAATTTTAGCTTTCGTCTAGAAAAATTTCAAGATATTAGTTATAGTAAGGTTAACAGAATATGCTTATCAAATAGAAAGGAAGGGTATAATGTCTAATAGTCGGGCAATAGCTACCAGTGGAAATAGCGAGCCAAGAACCAGTTCATTCGTAAAAGCTTTTCTTGCACTTATTAAAATTGGAATTGTTAATTCAAATTTAGTAACTGCTTTTACCGGGCTGTGGTTAGCTTTTCAATTTACAGACAGACATTTTTTGCAGGAATTAGATATATTGTTCTATACTCTGATAGGCTCAGCTTTCATAATTGCTGGATCCGGAGCAATGAATAATTATATAGATCAAGATATAGATCCTGTAATGGCACGTACTAAGTCAAGACCAACAGTTACTGGTAGATTTACACCAAGATTTGTAATGACTGTAGCACTCATCCTTTTATTTGTGGGTGAATTTTTGTTATTTATGGCATCATTTGCTGCCGGTATGTGGGGACTAGCAGGTATTTTAAGCTATGTAGTCTTATATTCAATGTGGTCAAAAAGAAGATACGTTAGTAATACAATTGTAGGAAGTATATCAGGTGCTATTCCTCCTGTAATAGGTTGGGCCGCTGTCGAACCTTCATTAGGCTTAGGTGCATTTGCTTTATTTTGTATTATGTTTGCATGGCAGCCTCCGCATTTCTATGCACTTGCTATGAAACGTACTGAAGAATATCGAGAAGCGAATATACCTATGTTACCAGTTGTTAAAGGTTTTGATAGGACTAAAAAATCTATTCTTTTGTGGGTTGTATTATTATTTCCACTTCCGTTTCTATTAACTAAACTTGGAATCGGATTTATCATTCTTGCTACTACGTTGAACCTTGGTTGGTTCATACTTGCAATAACAGGAATTAAAGCCAAAGACGATTTAATATGGGCTAACAAAATGTTTATATATTCATTAAACTATATGACCATTTTATTTGTTTCCATGATTATTTTTTCTATCTTTAGCTAACTTTGGAGTTCTTTCTGTTAAAGAATTCATATAAATCAACCATAGTCCTGGTTACACATGAAATACGACAAAGAAAGAGGGGTTAATTAAGCTATGATGAAAGGGCTTAAAAAGTGGCGTCTATACGCTTTGCTAACAGCACTTATTGTTTTTCTTTCTGGTTGTGGTAAGGATTATTTATCAACTTTATCTCCAGCAGGTGAAGTCGGTAAAGAACAACACAATCTAATGCTATTATCAACAGCTATTATGGCGCTCGTTATCGTGGTAGTATTAGTAATTTATGTACTTGCACTTATTAAATTCCGACGTAAAAGAGTTGGAGAAAATGTTATACCAAAGCAAGTAGAAGGTAGTACTACTCTAGAAGTTATTTGGACAGCTGTTCCAATTATTTTACTTCTAATCTTAGCAGTACCAACAGTAGCTCTTACTTATAAGCTCGCTGATACAAAAGCGATGGATGCTAAAGACGCTAATGGTCATGCAAAAGCATTAACTGTAAATGTAACAGCGAAATTATATTGGTGGCAATTTGAATATCCTAATGAAGGAATTGTAACTGCTCAAGAATTAGTTGTTCCGACAGGTGAGAAAGTTTACTTTAATCTAAAATCAGGTGATGTAAAGCACTCATTCTGGATACCTACTATCGGTGGTAAAATGGATACGAACGTTGAAAATATCAACAAGTTTTATTTAACATTCGATAAAGAATCTAAAGATCTTGAAACTGGTGTATTTTATGGTAAGTGTGCAGAGCTTTGTGGTCCTTCACATGCATTAATGGACTTTAAAGTTAGAACTTTAAGTAGAGCAGATTTTGATACTTGGGTTAAAGAAATGAAAGCTTCTGATAAACAAGTAGCTACTGGCGCTCTTGAAAAACAAGGTGAAGCGCTCTTTAAAACAAGCTGTATCTCATGTCACGCAACATCTGGTGTAGGTACAGGCACAGGTATTGCACCTAACTTAGCTACATTCGGTGATCGTCATCGTGTTGCTGGTGTGTTAGACCATAACACTGAAAATATCAAAAAATGGATTAATGATCCGCAATCTGTAAAACCAGGCAATACAATGCCACAACCTGAAAAAATTAATAACGGTAAAAAATTCACAGATCAAGAGCTAGATGCTTTAGCTGCCTACTTAATGGGCTTATCTGTAGAAAAATAACGTTGAATTTTATTTGAATTATTCTGAAGGAGGTTAAAGTTGTGAGCTCAACAGCAAAGAAAAAGGGCTTCGGCGGTACTATATGGGACTTCTTAACAACTGTAGACCATAAAAAAATCGCCATTCTTTACCTTATAGCCGGTACACTCTTCTTCGTAATCGGTGGTATTGAAGCAATGCTCATCCGTATTCAACTTGCAAAACCTAATAATGATTTTGTAAGTGCTGGACTTTTTAATGAAATTATTACTATGCATGGGACAACAATGATTTTCCTTGCTGCTATGCCATTGTTGTTTGCATTTATGAACGCTGTTGTTCCATTACAAATTGGAGCACGTGACGTTGCATTCCCATTCTTAAACTCATTAGGTTTTTGGCTATTCTTCTTTGGGGGACTTTTCTTAAACCTTTCATGGTTCCTAGGTGGAGCTCCTGATGCTGGTTGGACATCTTATGCATCATTATCATTAGCTTCTCCAGGTCATGGTATTGACTTTTATACAATCGGTTTACAAATTTCTGGGGCAGGTACATTGATTTCAGGGATTAACTTCCTTGTGACAATTATTAATATGCGTGCTCCTGGTATGACGTTTATGCGTATGCCTTTGTTCACTTGGACAACTTTTGTTGCAAGTGCTTTAATTTTGTTTGCATTCCCTCCACTTACAATTGGAATATTCTTTATGATTTTTGATCGTCTGTTTGGAGCGAACTTCTTTGATCATACTATGGGTGGTAACACAATCATCTGGGAACATTTATTCTGGATTTTCGGTCACCCTGAAGTATATATTCTTGTACTTCCTGCATTTGGTATTTTCTCAGAAATATTCTCAACATTCTCACGTAAACGCTTATTTGGTTATTCATCAATGGTATTTGCGACAATCTTAATCGGTTTCCTTGGATTCATGGTATGGGCTCACCATATGTTTACTGTAGGTCTTGGCGCAACTGCTAATGCTATTTTCGCTGTTGCAACAATGGCAATTGCAGTACCAACTGGTATGAAAATCTTTAACTGGTTATGTACTATGTGGGGCGGTTCTATTAAAGTAACGACTCCAATGCTTTATGCACTTGGATTTATTCCATCATTCGTAGCAGGTGGGGTAACAGGGGTAATGCAAGCAGCAGCACCACTTGACTACCAATTACATGATTCATACTTTATCGTAGCTCACTTCCACTACGTTATCGTTGGTGGTGTAGTATTAGCTTTACTAGCAGGAACACATTTCTATTGGCCTTTAATGTTCAATAAGGTGTTAAATGAAACTTTAGGTAAAATAACTTTTGTATTCTTCTTTGTTGGTTTCCATTGTACATTCTTTGTACAACATTTCTTAGGTTTAATGGGTATGCCTCGTCGTGTATTCACATATCTACCAAATCAAGGACTAGATACATTTAACTTTATTTCATCAATTGGTGCATTATTAATGGCTATTGGTGTAATAATTTTAGTTATTAACGTAATTATCACAACTGCTAAAGCAAAACCATGTGGCCGTGACCCATGGGGAGATGGACGTACCCTTGAATGGGCAGTTCCACAACCGGTACCATTTTATAATTTCAAACAAACACCACTTGTTCGTGGTTTAGATACTTACTGGATTGAAAAAATGGAAGGAAATAAAGAAGGAATGTCATATGCTGAGCCAATTTCAGATATTCACATGCCTAATAATTCTTTCGTACCATTCATAATGGTTGTTGGTTTATTTATAGCAGGATTCGGTGCACTATATCATCCAGATGCTGATAAACCATGGTCTTTAGCAGTATTAATCGTTGGTTTAGCAATAACTGTTCTTTCAATGGCATATCGTTCATTAAAAGATGATTTAGGTTACCACGTCCATAAAGAAGAATTAATGAATGAAAAAGGGGGTAACAAATAATGGATTTGAAAACTAAATTTACCCCACAATCATGGCCAGAACACCCAGAGCAATCAACAGTTGAAGGGAAAAACAAATTTCTAGGATTTTGGATTTACTTAGGTAGTGATGCGGTTTTATTTGCAACTTTATTTGCTACCTACTTAGCTCTAAAAGACAAAGGTCCAAGTGGTATGGAGTTTTCTACTCATAGCTTATTTGAATTACCACTTTCGTTCATCATGACAATGTTACTGTTAACTTCTTCTTTAACAAGTGTGTATGCAATGTATCATATGAGGAACTATAATTTCAAATCAATGCAAGCTTGGTTAGCGATTACAGTAATTTTAGGTCTTGCATTCTTAGGATTTGAAATTTATGAATTTAATCATTATGTACACTTAGGATTTACATTTACACAAAGTGCTTTCGGATCTGCCTTCTATACATTAGTAGGAACTCACGGTTTGCACGTTGTTATTGGTTTAGTCTGGTTTATCTTATTGATGCTTCGAAATGCCAAACGTGGATTAAACCTTTATAATGCTCCTAAGTTTTTCATCGCATCACTATATTGGCACTTTATCGATGTAGTTTGGGTATTTATCTTCACAGTAGTATACTTGATGGGAGTGATGAAATAATGGCACATGACGAACATGTAGAAGCTAGAAGTGAGGCTGCATATAAACAATATCGCCGCCAAGCTGGTCAAGAGATGCGCAACCAAGTAACAGTTTTTGCGATCATGATTTTCTTAACATTTATCGCATTTGCTGCAGTTGAAGCTGGTTTTTCATTATATCTAGTTATACCATTGATTTTATTGTTTGCTGCTGTTCAAGTTGGACTTCAATTGTATTACTTCATGCACTTAAGTGCTAAGAATACAGGATTGATTCAATTCTTTATGTACTCAGCGGTTATCGTTGCATTCACCATGATTCTTACTTTTGTCACAATCATTTGGTGGTAATAAATTTAAAATTGACCGAGTCTATTGATGATAGACTCGGTTTTTTTAATTTTTTCTATTTCACATTTCGATTTTTTCTTAATATTTTACGTTACACCAATTCAAGAAGAAATTGTCAAGATTCGTTCATTGCTATTTTTGATGTAAGCACTTTATAATGAAGATATTGAATGAAAAGGAGCGAATTTCGATGCCTTTGAGTATTTTTGGATTTCGAGCACTGTGGAGTCCAACGTTAATTGGAGTGTTATTGTTTTTTACAGTGTTATATTTCTTAATTACAATTAAGTGGAGAAAAGACTTTAAATATAGTGAACCTTTAAAAAAGGGAGAAGCAATTTCGTTTGTATTTGCGATGATCATGTTATATATCATAGTCGGTTCGCCTATCGATTTAATGTCACATATAATATTCACAATGCATATGGTCCAAATGGCTTTCTTACTATTATTTATTCCTATTTTCTTTATAATTGGTATTCCAAATTGGTTATGGAAAAGTATGATTAATTTACCTTATATCAAACCGGTTTTTCACTTTTTAACTAAACCAATCATTGCTGTTTTCGTGTTCGTTTTTCTATTCTCTTTTTATCACTTACCTTTAGTGTTCGATTTTATTAAGTTAGATGCAACATTACATGGTATTTATACTTTTGTTCTATTTATGTCTGCATTATTTATGTATTGGCCATTACTTAATACGGTTGAAGAAGAACCTGTTATGAAGGATTTACATAAGTTCTTCTATATAATTGCAAATGCGGTCTTAATTACACCTGCATGTGCATTAATCATTTTCTCAACAACGGCATTTTATGCGACTTATACTGATGGTGAAACATGGATGAAAGCAATGGAACTATGTGTACCCACTTCTACATTACAAGGTTTATCGTTATCTGGACCGGAATTATTTACTAACATGTCACCAGTTGAAGACCAACAATTAGGTGGAGTTATTATGAAGATTTTGCAGGAGATTATTTTCGCATGTATACTTGGTAAAGTGTTTATTACTTGGTATAAAAACGATCAAAAAAATGCAGATCAGATGACAGAAGAGGCATTAAAAGAAAGAAAACGTTTATATGCCAATCAATACCATGAAAATATAGATTAGATTGTTAGGGGTTAAAAAATGAGTTTACCTATTTTACCGACGATTAGTACCTCATTTATCCTACTTAGTGCAATACTAATTGCAATAGGTTGGGGACTAATTAAACAAAGGAAAGTTGAAGCGCATAAGAAAACAATGACTGCTGCTGGTATTTCGGCATTGTTATTTTTCATTATCTATGTGTCAAGAACTGTGTTTATTGGTAATACTGCCTTCGGTGGACCGGATAATTTAAAAGTATTTTATACTGTATTTTTAGTATTTCATATTATCTTGGCAACTACTGGAGCAATTTTCGGATTGATTTCAATCATTACAGGATATACAAATAAGTTAGATGGCCATCGGAAAATTGGTCCGATAACAAGTGTTATTTGGTTTTTTGTTGCCATTACTGGTATTGCAGTTTATTTATTATTATATGTATTCTACAGTGGTGGTCCAACAACCTCTGTAATCAAAGCTATTTTGAACAATCATTAACAGAAAAAAAGACTAATTTCTAATTTAATAAAGAACTTAGTCTTTTTTATTTACATATACCCAGCTCTTTCGAAGTTGACCGATAACAACGACTAAAATGGCAACTAAAGGGCCTATCAAAAAGCCAATAAAACCAAACATTTGAAACCCAACATACATGCAAATAAGAGTAATTAATGGAGGTTGACCGAGGTGCTCACTGGTTACTCTTGTTTCAAGTATCTGCCTTAATAAAATAACTATTACAGCTAAAATTAGAAGAATTGTACCATCAAATGTTTGACCACTAATCCAACAAATGATTGCCCACGGTATTAAAACCATCATTCCGCCTAACATAGGGAGCAAATCTACAAACCAGACAAGAATAGACATGGGGAATGCAAATCGAGGTGTTATCCATAATAAAGTAACGATTGTCACGCAAAAAATCACAATACTTACAATTAACTGCGCTTTTAAAAATTCAAGTGTGCTTTTTTTGAAATGTTGTACAAAAGTCTTTGCATTGGGGTTATTTTCAATCCGTAACCATCTATTAAAGGATTTCATAATCCCTGGCAATTCAAGCATGGAGTAATAGAGTGCTAAAAAATAAATAAAAAGTTTAAAAACAGCCATCGGAACTCTCTGAAGGAAACTTAAGAGACGATCAGCTTGAAAATATGTCGTTACAACTTTTTGTAAACTACTTAACATTTGCTCAATCCATTGTTGCATGGAGAGAATTATTGGCCGAGGTAAATCATGAGTAAGATTCATTAGCTTAGATTGAAAATTAATCCATCTTTCATTCATTGTATCAACTAGCTGTGGAATCCATAGAGAAAGTTCACTAAACTTGAGAAGTATAAATACATATAACAAATAACAAAGAATAATCACCACAATGCTGAAAATGGAAAATAAAACAATAACGATAAAACGGCGAGACTTATCCCATTGTTTTTCATATTTATGAATTAGTGGATTAAAACAGAGTGCGGTCAAAAATGCTAAAAGAATTGGTTGAGCATAGAATATAGAGAACAGTAATGAAATCCCTAAAACGAGCCATGGAAAGAATTTTTTAATAATTTGTTGTAAAGCCATCCTAATCACCCATATATTTCTGACAAGTTTAGTATGGGAAGTTTTTAAAAAAACATTCTAAAGAATAGTACTTTTAGAAATTATTTTATAAATGAGTCATATGACGCTTTTATTAATCCTTCTAAATAATAATCATATTGTTCACATGTTGTAGCGTATTCTTGAGTAAGGTAGAAAGACTTTGATCGAATTATTATTTTTTCACCTATAAACTTGAGATAGGATTTTATACTTTTCATTGCTTTTTAAGAAAAGAACACATAAAAATGCCATACAAAGGAAAGAATTTCTTTGTATGGCACTTTCGTTATAATAATTATAGTATTAGTTCGAATTAAAATTTTTCTAGTTCTTTTGAAATTGAGTCTAGTACTTCTTGACAAGTTTTGACTATATTTGCTGGGTAGAGTTCATCTTCGCCATATTCAACGCCATGTGGATAGTAATGTTTGCCAAGAGCTGGTTTCAAAAGGGTAATGTTAGCATCGTTTGAACCATTATCACCTTCTTGAGTGTATCCAAATACTCTTAGATAGTAAATACCTTCACTGACATCGAACTTTTTATCCCAAGTTACTCGTTCATAGTCCCAACCTGTAGAACGGATTAAACCATATTTGCCCATAAGATCATCAAGTAATGTAATATGTGCAACTTTGTTTTCTAGTCCAGTGTTTTCAAAATACATTATAATATCCTCCTTCGACACTTTCGTACAATATACCTTCCATTTTATAATAGAGCAAATTGTCAATGGTTGCAATGCCAACATTGTGTATCAGAGTATGTAATTGGTATAATGAATTCATAAAATAATTGGAGAGAGATTAATTTGAAAGTCTTATTACGTGTATTAATTATTTTAGCGGCGCTCTTAGTCGTTTTTTACTATATTAACCAACCTGTTAAAGAAAATGAACCATTAAAGGCACCTAATTCAAATGGGATGGTAATCCCTCAAAAGGAGGCACAAAATGTTAACGTTTCTGCAGTTGAAAGACCAACAAATGGGCTATCAACACTAGTTGGTCAATCAACTAAAAAACTTCAAGAGAGACTTGGGACACCAAATCGAAAAAGCCCGTCAGCATATGATTTCGAATGGTGGGTATATAAGAAAACAGCTAATAATTATATACTTGTTGGTGTAGAAAATGATCGAGTTAAACAAGTGTATATGACTGGAGCAGATGCCAATGCATCTCCGTTTAAAATTGGCCAAAGTATTGATGAATTATATCGCAATACAATTACAGATTCCGAAGTTACTGTGAAGATTAAAGGAAATGTGTACACTTTTATCTTAAACGAAGAGGATTTACAGTCTCGAATTTTAGTCATGTATAATGGTTTGTATGCACAAGTTTACTTTGATGCAATCGACCAAACACTTGAAGCAGTTCGATTCATTGATGGAGAAACACTTGTGAAACAACAACCATATGACATGACCTATGTGGGGGATCTGATTACACCATCAATACCATCTTCATATAAGCAAGAAGAAATAGACCTGGAAAATCAAAGACAATTATATGAACTGACAAATGTTTATCGGCTTCAAAAGGGATACCCATCATTATCATCAGTAGAACAATTAAATGAATTGGCTATGGCACATAGCGAAAAACTTGCTGTAAAAAATCTTACTCAAGAAGAACAAGCAAGTGATGCGTTAAAAGATAGATTAAAAAATTCAACAATACAATTCGATTCTGCTGGAGAAAATGTTACTGAGGATTATTTGGACGCGCCAGAAGCAATTAACGGGCTGTTAAATTCTAAAAAGCATCGAAATACATTATTAAATAAGAATTTTAATTATATGGGTACAGGTGCTTTTGGTAAACATTTTACACAGGTGTTTATCCAAAATAATGCAACTAGTAAAGACTAAACGTCATCCGGATATACAAATGTTCCAGTTTCTAAAGAAAAGACGTTTCGAATATGCAGCGTGAGATGGTGTTGTTGCGCCATTTCCGCTGCTTTTTTTTGAATGATGGGATGCACACTATTCAAGAGTGTTAGAAATTTTGAATAGGAAAGTACTTTAATAAGTTCTGTATCTTTTTCTAATTGAGGATCTCCAGTCATAACACCAGGTACATCTTTGTAATACTCAATTATGACACTCGGCAATGTTGCACCTAAAACCACGGCAGTCAAATCACTGCCACCTCTTCCAAGGGTTGCGATTTCTCCATCTTTTGTAATTCCTTGAAATCCGGGAACGACAATACAATCATATTGATTTAGGGCGGAAAGAATAGTTTCTTCCCGAATATCAATAATCTCTGCATCTCCGAAATTATTAGTTGTAGTTATCCCCAATTGATCTCCATACAACAACAGATTTTCTATCCCAGATTGCATTAGCTCTGAAGATAGAACAGCAGCTGCTATAAGCTCTCCACATGCAGCTACTAAATCCTTCGCTTTTGTTGAAGTACTTAATGCATCCGTTATATTCAATAAAGTATCAGTTGCATAAGCATCACCAAATCTGCCCATTGCAGATACTACAACAATTGTTTTTCCATGTTCCTTTATTGCTCTTTGAATATGGAGCAGGCAATGCTTACGCGAAGCTTTTGATTGCATAGCAATTCCGCCAAATTTTTGAATAATCATTTTGTGACTCCTATCTCCTCGTGACATATTCTGCAGGTTCTTCATACGATATAAGTGGTGAAGGGGTTATAGTAATGTATTCATATTTTATTAAAAGGTGCAGGAGGAACATAGTTGATCTTGGCAGAGCTATTGAAGGAATGGCCGTGTGAATTAGAATGTGGTTCAATACGAACTGAAATCCATGGGATAACTGATCGTGCAAGTGACGTAATGCCGGGAGACATATTTGTAGCGAGAAAAGGAAAAAATTTTGATGGATGGGACTATAAAGAACTTGCTATAAAAAATGGAGCTGCAGCAATCGTACATAGTAGATACGAAGCAAAAGCTAATTTACAGCTTCCAGTAATTTGGGTACCTAATTGTTCAACTTTTTTATCGTATGCGAGTAAGAAGTTATATGGAGCTTATGATGAAAAGCTAACCATTGTTGCAGTAACTGGAACGAACGGAAAGACGACAGTCACTCATTTTATCGGTCAGTTATTACAATCACTTGAAACAAAAGTAGCAGTACTCGGGACGGTTGGTTTATTTATAAATGGAAAGAAACAAACCGTGAGACTTGAACCTTTAACAACTCCACTTGCAACAGAATTATATAGAATTTGCGCTTATTGTGTAGGGCAAGGCGTAACCCATCTCGTGATGGAAGCTTCATCACTTGCTTTATCAGAACATCGTCTGGATGATTGTAATATTGATATAGGTGTATATCTAAATGTTAGTAGAGATCATTATGAAGAACATGGCGGAGAAAAGTACTATCTCGCAGCAAAAAAGCGATTATGTCTATTCTCTGAGCAAATCATTATTAATATTGATGATTCATTCTGTAAACAATTGCAAAATGAACATCCCGTTGTAAAAAGTTTCGGTAAGAGCTTATTAGCGGATTGCAGTATTATTCATGAGCAACATACAGCAGACGGAATGCAATTACTCATTCAAGATAATGATATTCCAATAGATATTGCGATTCCGTTTCAAGGAGAGTATTTACAATATAATGTACTTGCAGCTATTACAACGCTTACAGAATTAGGATTTCCTTTACAAGAAATAGCTAAGCATACAAATAAGCTTACTTTACCTTCAGGAAGAATGCAGGAAATTACAAATTCACTAGGTTTTCGAATTATTATAGACTTTGCGCATACACCAAGTGCTTTAGAAGCTGTGCTTAGTGCATTGCGGTCGCAAGCATCAAAGAATTTAGTGGTCGTTTTTGGGTGTGGCGGAGATCGCGATCAAGGGAAAAGGATAGAAATGGGAGAAATAGCAGATGAATATGCAGATTACATTTGGCTAACTGATGATAACCCAAGAAGTGAGTCATCAAGCGCAATTTTAAACGCTATTGTAAAAGGCATTCACATGAAACCATACCGAATGGAGCCTAATCGCAAAAAAGCAATACAAAATGCAATCAAGAGTTGTAAACAAGGTGACATACTAGTAATTGCAGGTAAAGGCCATGAAGAAGGCCAAATCATTGCTGGTAAAGTCATTCCGTTTTCAGACGAAAAAGTAGTGAAAGAAATAATTAGCGTATTAGAGAACAAGCAAAATGATGATTAAAGTTACTAATTGAATTATTTTAAGTAAGTGGAATTGTTAAAGTGATGCTTGGGAAGCATAGACGATTCCACTTCAAACCTAACCCTCAATTAATATTAAATTAGATTTTCAGTGCTAAAGTGAAGGTAGAATCGCACCACTCACTAAGAACGAAAGCGCAATTTAAAGCAAATAAAAATAGAATATAATATATGAAAAAAATCAATCCTCTAATCATACAATTTCTTGATAAATCTGTTATGATAGAAGTAGATTGGGGGAAAAGAAAATGATGATAACTTCTGATTGGGTTTTGATTCTTGAAGAAGTTGAAATGTTGAACAAAATGATCCATTCCTCTGAACAATATACAAACCTTCAAAAGGCACATCAGGCGGTTTATACAGATGCTGATCTTATTCGTGAAATTAATGACTTTAAGCGAATAAAGGAACAGTATGAGGATGTTCAACGTTTTGGAAAATACCATCCAGACTATCAAACTATTATGAAATCCATTCGTGTAAAAAAACGTGCACTTGATGTTAATAATAAAATTTCTGCACTTCGAATTGCAGAAAATGAATACCAAGATTTATTAGATGAAGTGGCTCTACTAATTGGGAAAACAGTTTCTGAAGCTGTTAAAGTTCCTGTAAGCAACCCATTCTTTCAATCTGATTCATCTTGTAGTAGTGGAGGCTGCGGATCAGGCGGTAGCTGTTCATGTTCAGCCTAAGATAAGAAAAAAGCTATATCAAAAGTTGGATTTACCCATACTTTTGAATATAGCTTTTTTAATTTACAATTTTACAATCTTTATCGCCAAATCTGGGCGATCAGTAACAATCCCTCTAGCACCCAAATCGACTAATTTTTTCATGGTCATTGTATCGTTAATAGTCCAATAATGTACTGGGATATTTAAATCACTTAAAAACTGTATGAATCCTTGGGTATCTAAAGCTAACACGCCATACTTATCTGGGATTTGGAAAACATCGACTTTTGGATGATATAGATGTCCAAATTGACTAGTATATGAAGTATAAGCTTTCCGAACTTCTGCTTGTCCGGCACCTAGTGCAACTTTGTTTTGTGCATAAAGATTGAAACGGTCAATTTGCTCATCGTAGAAACTTGTAACAACTACACGACTAGTGGCATCAAGTTCTTCGATTAACCGCCATAGCTTAGAAGGCATCAGGCCACCTTCATATGTATCTGGTGCATCTTTCATATCTATATTTACAAACATGTTTGGGAATTGTGTCAAAAGTTCGCGCAAAGTAATGATTGATTCAAACTCATCTCGATATGAGAGATAGCCATCTAAATCTACAAAGTTATATCCAAAATTAAATTTTCTTAGTTCATCTATTGTTAAGTCAGCAACTCGTCCAGTTCCATCGCATGTACGATCTATATAATCATCGTGAATTACAACGATTTCTTCATCTTTTGATAGTCGAATATCAATCTCAAAACCATCTACTCCAAGTTCGTAAGCTTTTTGAAATGCTGCCATAGTATGTTCTGGTGCTAATAGTGATCCGCCACGGTGTGCCAAAACTACTGGACGCTCATAATTTAATGCATCTTTATTCTCGCGCTTTTGTGGTTTAGAAAGAGCCTTTGACCCTGCCCAAGCCGCAGCACTAGCCGCAGCAATTGCGATTGCTACTTTCGTTTTCTTACCCATATTAGTCCTCCTTAGAATGCAGACTTATTGTTCTATTATAACGGATTATCCTTCATTCTGTCAGCTAAACTCCGGTTGCGTGAAAATTCAATGCTATGGTATTCTTGATGGTAAGAAAAGAGGGAATCTAAATGAAAGATAGACAAGGCTTAATCGTATACGTACATCATTTAAAACAGGCAAAATCAATGCGCAGATATGGCCATGTACACTATATTTCACGCAAACTAAAGTATGTCGTAATATATTGTAATCAAGAAGACATAGAAAATACTATAGCCAAATTGACACGTCTCCCTTATGTGCGAGAAGTCCTGCCTTCTTACCGTCCATTTGTTTCAACTGAATTCGAAAATGCTAAACCTGATAAAGCAAAAGAGTATGATTACAAAGAAGGTCTTTAAAACTTTTACATTTATGTCGATACTATATTTAAGTAGCATTATATTAACACTTAAAATTCATAAGAGATTTCACTACAAAAGTATTTAGTGCATTGATGGGATGTAGTGATAAAGGCGTAATATGCCAATTAAATATTGATAATACAGGTCCTTTTCAACATAAACAGAGGAATGTTTTACTTCTAAAGTAATTAGAGTTTGATCTAATTCTTTTGCAGTTTCCTCGAAAATTTCTAAACGTTTTGAGGGCTTTTCAGTCGAATAAGGAATTCCTTCACGACAGATATAAATTGGTGTAAATTTACTGTCTCCTACTGGTTTAAAAATGGCAGCAATCGATGCTACTTTTTTATCACCTTTAGTTGCTGTAAATACAATGGTACGACTAATACGATGCTTATTTGTTCTCATGAGTTCGCATAATTCGTAAATATCACCGTAGCCTTCACCAAGTTCAATGAATTGTTGAATCATCAATCATACACGTCCTTTCTTAACACATAGTATCATGATTTGGAGGATTAGCATATGAAATTTGCAGCCAGTTTATTTTCTATCCTTTTGTTTATTAATGGTATTATGTTAACTTTTCAATACCATGTCTACTCAGATCAATTGACTGAAGAAGACAAGGCATTTCACTACAACCAAGATATTGATATTATTTATCGTAAAGGGGAACTGATTGTTCATCATCACTTAAGTTCTTTACCAAAGAATAGCGTGAAATTTATTTGGCCGACAATTAGTATCAAGAAAGAATGTTCATCAACAGACAAAAATAACTGTAATCGGTTAAATAAAACACTTACTGGTTTAAAGGGTGGGAGCACGGAGGAACAAACAGTTTCATATGTAATTCCAGTATCAAAAAAAGGCTTACAATCAGGGAAAATCTTGCAGGATGTTTTTTTAACTTTAGAAAAAGGATCTCCCCTACATTCAACTCTACATATTACTGACGAGACTCGTTCAGGGGGGCAATGGATTACTGGCTTACCTGAAGTGGATAGTAAATCATTGGCACTCGTTCAATATACAATGTTCAGTGGTGATGGACCAATCACCTCACTATATTGGCAAAAAAGTAAAATGAAAAAAGTTTTTACAAATGATCAAATGACTCTTTATGGTAATAATAGTATATCTAATGATTTAGCAAAATCTCTTAAAGATATCGAGTTAATGAACTTCGAACATGTGGCAATTATCGAAACGGATAAAAAGAAAAAATCTGCAGGCAGGATATTATTTACTTCTGAAATAAACGAAAAGTCAATTGAGCAAAAAGTAATCCTTTCTCAAATTTATCAAAAGTATAAATTTGGAACTAGTCCATCTTGGGTTCCATCGATTGTTGCATCTTATTTAACGGCGCATACGATGGGGAATGCAAAGGCTGAGAAAATGATCGATGTACTGAATGATTACATGAACCATGATCAATTGGCAACATGGAAAAAAGGATTAGAAAATTTACAAGGTAAAGAAGTCAATACGGATAAATTAGATGAGTTATTGTCTGATTCTATCGATTTAAAAACGTCATTCTTTAAGATGAATGCAAATAATGGATCTGAAATAGCTCCGCTATTATTTGAAGATAAACGTCCAATCTATTTAAATGAATTGCATCAGAAAAATCTACAAGCTATATTTAAAGATGGACGTATAATGTACTCAGTTAAACCTATTTTAAAAAGCATGGGATATCATTCAAAAGTTGGTCCACACGGATTTTATGTGACAAGTGAATCTAGGAATTTTAGATTTCCGATGGATGAACCTTTTTATGTATATAATGCCCATCGATATGATATTATTTCTCAACCAATAGAGAAATATGGAAATGATTATTATATAGAAGAAGCTTGGTTAGTTCGTTTATTCCTTGTAAATATCGAAAAGGCTGATAGCCGTATTGATATCCATACAACCAAGGAAAGTAGATAGAATGCGCCAATATTTTATGAACTAAAGGTATGGTGAACAATGAGAGTAATTTCGGGTGAACGGAAAGGAATGCCCCTAAAAGCAGTAAATGGCATGACCACACGACCGACAACAGATAAAGTAAAGGAATCTTTATTCAATATTATTGGTCCATATTTTAATGGTGGAATTGTATTGGACTTATTTGCAGGAAGTGGCGGGTTAGGTATCGAATCATTAAGTAGAGGAATGGATAAAGCCATTTTTATAGAAAAAGATGGACGTGCCTTCCAAAACTTAAAGGACAATATTACGAAATGTCGATATGAAGATCGTAGCGAATTATATAGAAATGATGCAACTCGTGCTTTGAAGATTCTTATCAAAAAAGAAGTTCAAGCTGATTTGATTTTTTTAGATCCACCCTATAAAAAACATCAATATTATGAAATGGTAGAGGACATTGTATTAAATAATGTCATTTCAAAAGAAGGTACCATTGTTTGTGAGCATGATACAGAAATTGAATTGCCAGTTGCATTCTTAGACTTTCATAAAGTTCGCGAAGAAAGATATGGTGGCACGATTATTTCATTCTATCGTCTAGCCGAGGAAGAAGGGGAGTAAAATGGATAAAATCGCAGTTGTACCCGGTAGCTTTGATCCTATTACAAATGGTCATTTAGATATTATTAAACGTGCTGCCGATATTTTCGATGTTGTTTATGTAGCAGTTATGAATAATTCAAGCAAACATCCATTGTTTGATGTTTATGAACGAATGGATTTAATTGAACAAGTAACACAGAATATGCCTAATGTTAAAGTGGACTCTTCTTCAGGCTTACTAATTGATTATGCAAAGTCGATTAATGCCAATGCTGTAGTCCGTGGATTACGAGCAATATCTGATTTTGAATATGAAATGCAAATTACTGCGATGAACCGGTATTTAGATGAACATATTGAAACATTTTTTATCATGACACAAAATAGATTTTCTTTTTTAAGCTCGAGTATTGTAAAAGAAGTATCTCAATATGGCGGAGATATTCATGGCTTAGTACCTGATATCGTTGAAAATGCTTTAAAAAAAAAATTCCAAATTCAAAAATAGGGGAAAACTGTCTTATAAAAACGTAAATTTACAGTGATCTTTTATTTGAATAAAGTAGGCTATCCTTTTAGGTGAGAGAAATCCATCACTATTAGGATAGCCTTCTTGTTCTGATTGCTCTTTATAAATATCTATTTTACATAAAGATCGTCCAATATAATAACGGGATTAATACAGCTTGGACAATTCTTGTGAAGAAATAGGGTACTAACGAAATTTGTGCCTCTTTTGCTAGTACAGCCACTTGCAAGTGTATACTCAAACCTTGTACAGATAAAATGGATAGTACAATTAACTCTAGCCATTTAGAACTTGCAAATAAATGATGGGACTCAGCTAAACCTGAAGTCATCTCAAGAAGACTAAATACAGAGAGCATCAATCCTTCTGGTAACTTTACAAAATGTAATAATGTCTCTGTCAATACGAAGCTTATTGTAGTAAAAAAAATCACAGTAGCAGCAACAAGTAAAACTGTAGGTAGGCTGTTTTTGATACTCTCTATAAGTGGAGAGGTTGATGAACTCTCTTCTTTATGAGACGCAGCAGGTAAAGAATTTAATTTTCGAAACTTGAGAATAAAAAAGGCGAGCATGACAATATTAACAAAATGGAATAGCGCAAGCATATACCAACCGCTAATTGGCTTATTTAGTATTTCGATACCAACAAAGCCAACTACAAACAAAGGACTTGGTGCATGACATATAGCTAATAATAGCGGTGCTTCTTTTTTGGTAATTTGATTTTGCTTATACAAAAAACTAATAGTTGCAGCACCTGTTGGAAAACCACCAAGTGCACAAAGAAAATAAACTTGTAAATAAAATCGCCATTTTGAGTGCTGTGGTATACTTGTGACATTTGTTAATCTCAAAAGCCACTGAGTAAGGATTAAATACGGAAGTAAGTATGGAAATAGATGGTCTATAAAAAGTGCCATACCTGTATCCGCGCCTTCATGGGCTAGTCCAGGTTGTAATAATAATAATAGAATAAAAAGCCAGCATAAAAGGATATTGCTGTAATGTAATACGATAACATCATCCATTCTTAAAGTTTTATAAATTATCGAACAAATTTTTTACCTTGGCGTCATATCATTTGCTAGAGATGGTTGTAATTTTGGAGGTGCAATTTAATGAAAATAAAAAAGTTTTTAGCACTATTAATATTAACAGTGCTTATAATAATCGGTTTTGTATATCCGATGCATTATTATATTATGCAGCCAGGCGGTGCATATGATTTAGATAATTATGTAAAAGTAGAGAATGCTGATGCACCTGGCAAAGGTAAACTCAATATGATGACTGTGGCAATGTCTGTAGCTACACCATTTACTTTTGCTTTAGCTCATTTTAGTGATGAAAAGGAAATTTTAAAAGATATTCAAGTGCGTAATCCCAATGAAAGTGATCGAGATTATAATACTCGTCAGTTTAAACTTATGTCTGATTCTCAATTCAATGCAAAATATGTTGCTTATAAAAAGGCTAATCTTGACTATAGAATTCATTTTAATGGTGTATATGTGTATTATATCGTTGCAAAAGGTGCTGCTGACGGTATTTTGAATACAGGTGATGAAGTAATTGGAATAGATGGTCGTAGTATTCATAAACATACTGAGCTTGTTAAATATTTAGAAACTAAGAAAAAAGGCGATCAAGTAAAAATCAAGATTAAACGTGATGGCAAAACAATGGAAAAGAATATTGAACTAAAAAAAATACCAGGTGCAGATGGTAAGATTGGTCTAGGTATTTCATTTATCGATAGTAAATCAATAACAACAAATCCTAAAGTAAAGATTAATGCAGAAGATATCGGTGGTCCATCAGCAGGATTAATGTTCACGCTGGAAATCACTGATCAAATAACAAAAGGTGATTTGACTAAAGGCTATAATATAGCGGGTACAGGTGAAATGCTCGAAACTGGAGAAGTTGGTCGTATTGGTGGAATTGATAAAAAAGTCATTGCTGCAAACAATGCAGGTGTTGAAATATTCTTTGCACCAAATGATACACTACCGGATATCGTCAAGAAAAGAAACCCTGGAATCCAAACAAATTACCAAGAAGCAGTAAAAGAAGCAAAAAAAATAGGTACGAAAATGAAAATCGTACCGGTGAAAAATGTAGATGATGCTTTGAATTATTTAGAAAAACTTCCAGAAAAAGAATAATAACTAATATCGAATGGGCGGGATTTTATAATCCAAGCCCATTTTATTTTTCGAAAGAGCATACATATATAAATCTGTTGCATGAATATCTTGTAATAACATCGAGTCGGATGAACTAGCAACTCGGCTTATTAAGGGCAATGTAAAACTCTTTTTTCTTTCTGATAAATAACGTTGCCCATTTTGGGTCATACCAAGTAAGCGAATATAGCTAGGGAGATTCGATGACCTTAATTGTTGCCAAGTAAAGTTAGTGAAAATATGGGTTAACATCCGTTGTATTCTTGTCCATGTATAACGTTTAGACTTTACTTTTTGCATAAAACTACTAAAGTCGTTGCAATCCTTCGCGGCTTCTAAAATCAAGAATTCAATCCCTTCAGTAACTTCTGCGTAAGAGGCAATTTGCTCAGGTTTTAGTCGAAGTATAGAAAATTTTAATAACGGCCAAAAAAGTTCCCAAGAAGCAAAATGATGATATTCATTATACCATTTTGTTAGCTCATTAAATGACGCTTCCGGTAAAAAAGTAGTGACACTATTTATGGAATCTTGATCTAAAATGGCTTGGCGAATTCCTGTAGCACTTGCAATAGTTGTACCTTCAGAAATTGCATCGTGGTAACCAGCTTGTATCCGTTTAATAGTAACTGGCTTAACTTTTGTGTGATATTTCATAGAATTTTCCACGTAATGGTAGCCTAGTATATTATTAGGTTTTGTTAAATCAGCGTATGTAACATCGCTATTTGGGATAAGCTGTTGATAGGCAATATTTAAGCTTTGCGGATAGCTTAATCCACTTTTAACATGTTCCTTTATACTTTGCTGAAATTCAGCACGTCGAGTTGTTAAAAGGCTGTAAGTGTCCAAAAAAGGCATAATGTCTCCTTGTTCACTACCAAAAGAAAAATAATCACATTGTAATGCTTCTAGTAGTAAGACGCCACCTTTGGCAAATTCACTTGCCTGAGCCGTTGCAAAGACATAAGGTAATTCAATCACCAAATCTGCGCCACTTTCTAGTGCCATTTTTGTTCTAGTCCACTTATCAACAAATGCTGGCTCACCCCTTTGCAAAAAATGGCCACTCATTACTGCAATCATTACATCTGCATCTGTATGTTCTCGTGATTGTTTGATATGATAGAGATGTCCGTTATGAAATGGATTGTATTCGACAATTACACCAGTTGCAATCAATTCTTCACCCCGTTTATACTTAGTATTATGATTATACGAGTACTTTTGCCTAGTGACAAGAAAATAACTTGACATCTATAAATTAGCATTATATAATCAACTTTGTTGTCTTGAGGTGATAAACGTATGAAATGGGCAATCCCACAATTATCTAAATATCGCCAAAACGGGATGCCAATTGACGAAATTGTTCAATTGGACGGACTTAAGCGTCGTAATACGGATATACGCCGTAGTACACCCGTTCATGTAGAAGGTTTCTGCACGTTTGGTGCAGGCCGAATTAACTGTCATTTCCATTTGACAGGCACACTTGTACTTCCTTGTTCACGAACATGGGAAGATGTTGAATTTCCTTACGATATTGAATCAGATGAAGTGTTTAGCTGGTCTGAATCAATTAATGCAGATGATTATGATAATGTTCATCCTGTGCAAGGGGAAGTAATCGATGTTGACCCTGTATTAGAAGAACTAATTTTATTAGAAATTCCAATACAAGTGTTCAAAGAAGGTGCTGAAAATCCAGCTCCCAAAAATAATGGCGATTGGTCATATTTGACGGAAGATGAATTTTTAAGTCAAAAAGAAAAAGACGCACAAAAAACGGATCCAAGACTGGCTGCTTTAGCTAAGTATTTTGATCAAACAGACGAATAACCGATCTGTAAGGAGGTGCCATCAATGGCTGTACCATTTAGAAGAACTTCTAAAACTGCGAAACGTCAACGTCGCACACATTTTAAACTAGCTGTACCAGGTATGGTTGCTTGCCCAAGCTGTGGTGAACTTAAATTGGCTCACCATGTATGTAAAGCATGTGGACAATACAAAGGTAAAGAAGTTGTGAGCAAATAATTCAGTATTTGTTCTGAAAAAGACTACTAGAGAGACCATGGCTCTTTAGTGGTCTTTTTTTATTTGGTGTAATTTCTATTTTGAAAATTCTTTATATGATAAAATGAATAATAATTTCTATTATTTCACAAGGGGGATGAAAACTATGGATTATTATTTTTCGGAACAAGATGGGGTTTTAACGTTTACTATTAATCGTCCAGAAAAACGCAATGCAATTAATGATGCTGTGATGGAAGGTTTTAAAGAAGTTATTGCATATGTACATAATCACGATTCAGTGCAGTTTTTAGTAATAACTGGCGAAGGTGAGAGAGCATTTTGTTCGGGTGGAGATTTAGCTGAGTTTCACGATCTCTATACAGAAGAACAAGCTTTTGGCATGTTAAGTAAGATGGGGGAAATACTATATGAAATCGCAACATTACCAGTTCCTACTATTGCACTTGTAAATGGTACTGCAGTTGGTGGGGGATGTGAAATCGCAACTGCATGTGATTTTCGATTAGTAAAAAAAGATGCTAAATGTGGCTTTATACAAGGAACGTTAGGTATTACTTCTGGATGGGGTGGAGGAACATACTTATTTGAAAGTGGAATGCGACATGATGTTATCTTGAAAATGTTAGTAGACGCCAAAACATATCCTGCATCATTACTTTATGAAATTGGCTTTGCGATACGAGTTTTTGAAAATGATAAAGAACAAGCGTTAACAGAATTTATATCAGATATGAAAAAAATCTATCCGAATGTCCATAAAGCTTATAAGGAAATAAAGTTACGTAAGTGGCGTGAATGCCATTTATATGAACGTGTAATGGATGAAATAAAAACATGTGCTAAGTTATGGGAAAGTGAAGAGCATCATAATGCTGTAAAACAGTTTCTATCAAAAACAAAATAACTTCTAAACTTAAAAAACTCGCATATAGTAATAAAAAATGCGAGGTGATATGTGTGGAATTGAAAAAGCGAAAAGACCAGTGGCTTCAACAAGACGATGACCGATTAGCACAAATTGTGCTTCAAGCAGTTAGTGAAGGACGCTCACAATTAGCAGGCTTCCAAGAGGCGGCAGACGCTTTAGGTAGAACGAAACAAGCTTGTGGGTTTAGATGGAATAAAACACTACGCAAAATTCATGAAAAAGAACTAGAAAATGCAAAATCACAACCTAAGCAAATGATGAGGACGCATTTAAAACAAGCACTAACTAGTTTTGATCAATTATCAGAAGCTTATTTTGAGCTGAAAGATGAATATGATCAACTTCAACATAATTATTCGGAGCTAATCCATTGGCTAGAAACAGGTACACAATTATTAAAAAAGGAAACATCTGAATAGATGTTTCCTTTTTTAATATAAAGCGTAACGCGACCGCAACAGCTATCTGCCCCATATCCTGTGGGCCTCCGACAGCTACTTTCAGTTCCAAATAGAAAGTGTGGTATCAGCTTTCGACTGAGGAACTAAAAGAGAATAAGAGGAGCTTGCGCGTGTATAGAATACATTAAATATATTATTTCTTCTTTAATATTCGAATTTTCTACTTAAGAAGTTTATAGAATAGTAAGTAAAGAGTCTATAAAGATTGAGGATGGGGGAATAATAGATGACAGAAGTATTGGCAACAATGGCAGGCATGGTATTTCATATTGATGTTCATGTTGGAGATGAAGTGACTGTAGGTCAAACAGTAGTCATATTAGAATCGATGAAGATGGAGATTCCTATAGAAGCAACTGTTGCAGGTAAGGTTAGCGAGATTCGGATTCAAGAAGGTGACTTTGTCAACGAGGATGATGTATTAGTTATATTAACTTAAATTTCTAAAAGTAGGGGAGGTGTATGAATGTCAAATGGTTCATCAAATTATAGCCGTTTAGCAACTGCTCTTGAGACAATCTTTGCAGGTGGTGATCAAAAGTATCATGAACAACTGGTAAAATCAAATAAGCTTTTTGTTCGAGACCGTTTGGAACTATTATTTGATAATGGAAAGTATGAAGAAGATGGTCGATTTGCAAACAACGAGGCAAAGGGTTTACCAGCAGATGGTGTCGTTACTGCTATTGGTAAAGTGAATGGGCAAACTGTGTGTGTAATGGCAAATGATTCAACAGTTAAGGCAGGATCATGGGGAGCACATACCGTTGAAAAAATTATTCGCATTCAAGAAACGGCAGAAAAAAGTCTGGTGCCCATGCTTTATTTAGTAGACTCTGCAGGAGCGAGAATTACAGATCAACTTGCTATGTTCCCGGGAAGAAGGGGAGCTGGACGTATTTTCCACAATCAAGTTCATTTATCCGGACTTATACCGCAAATTTGTATATTATTTGGCCCTTCTGCTGCAGGAGGAGCTTATATTCCTGCATTTTGCGATATTGTCATCATGGTAGAAGGGAATGCTTCTATGTATTTAGGATCTCCACGGATGGCTGAAAAGGTTATTGGAGAAAAAGTCTCACTCGAAGAGATGGGCGGAGCAACCATGCATTGTACAATTAGTGGATGTGGAGACGTTTTAGTAAAAACAGAGGAAGAGGCTATAAGAGAAGCTAGAAGATACTTAACTTACTTTCCAGAAAATTGTTTTGCTCAACCAGAAAATGGAGTATCAGTTCAACCTATAGAAGGAAGAGGTTTAATTGATATTATCCCACAAAATCAAAATGTACCCTTTGATATGTATGAAGCGATAGGTCAATTAATCGATGATGGTAGTTTTTTTGAAATCAAAAAATTATTTGCAAAAGAACTGATTACGGGATTTGCACGTATTAATGGAAAAGTAGTTGGAATAGTAGCAAATCAGCCAAAAGTAAAGGGTGGGGTGTTGTTCATAGATTCTGCTGATAAGGCGGCCAAGTTTATCACTCTTTGTGATGCGTATTCCATCCCGCTACTCTTTTTAGCCGATGTACCAGGATTTATGATTGGTACCAAAGTTGAAAGAGCTGGTATTATCCGTCACGGTGCTAAAATGATTTCAGCTATGAGCAGTGCCACAGTCCCAAAGATATCAATTATAATTCGAAAAGCGTACGGTGCCGGTTTATATGCGATGTGTGGACCTGCATTTGAGCCCGATGTATGTATTGCGTTACCAACTGCCCAGATTGCAGTAATGGGTCCTGAAGCTGCGGTAAATGCTGTTTATGCAAATAAAATTGAATCAATTGAAGACCCAAAAGAAAGAAGAAGTTTCATACAACAAAAACAACAAGAATATCAACAAGAAATTGATATTTTCAAATTAGCATCTGAACTCATTATTGATGATATCGTTGCACCAGAAAATCTTCGAGAAGCGATTATCCAACGATTAAATCATTTAGAGACAAAGCAAATATCAACACCTTATCGTAAACATCCAGTATATCCAGTATAATATTGTTAGCCAAAAGATCCGCTTATGTCTGGCGGGTCTTTTTTAGTAAAGAAATTGAGGTGTGAAAATGCATTTCGTAATCGTTGGTGGGGGTGCTGTTGGACTTGTAATGGCTAATTGCTTAACTCACCTTGGAAATACAGTCGAATTACTTGTCCATTCTGAAAAACAAAAAACAGCTATTGAAAAGCATGGTGTTTCATTTACAAATTATTATGGAGAAAAGAGAGTTCAACCATTTTTTGTAAGTACAAACCCAAAGAATCTAAATCAACATGCATTATGGATTATCGCAGTCAAATATCATCATCTAAATGGATTAACAACGTTATTTAATGATTTACCACAAGAAACGGAATTATTATTTATTCAAAATGGAATCTTACATATAGATTTTGCAAAGAGTCTTAAACAACAGACAATATTAATGGGATCAGTGGAGTTTGGTGCAGAAAAACTAGATGAATGTACTGTAATCCATCGAGGAATTGGCGCACTTAACATTGCCTACCTAAGAGGTCAAAATTCTAATATTGAAAAATATAGAATGGTTGCATCAAAAGAGTTTCCTATTGCTTTAGTGGATGATTACAGTAAAATGTTATTACGCAAAGCACTCTTAAATTGCTTTGTTAATACACTTACTACTATACTAAGAGTGAAAAATGGAGCGCTCATTGAAGGTCAAGCTAGCGCAAAAATTCTAAGGCAATTATATCTAGAAGTAATGACTGCCTTTCCTGAACAGCAATCACAACTATCATTTGAGGATGTATTAAATGTTTGTAAAAATACTTCACAAAATACATCATCTATGCTTGCTGATTACATGAATGGAAGAATGATGGAAATTGATACGATTATAGGTGGCATCATTGAACTAGCGCAAAGTAGAGGATATTCCGTATCAATGCTATCAACTTGTTATTCATTATTACAGGCGATTCAAGAAGGTGGTGGAAAAATTGATGGCAATCCTATCAATAATCCTTGAGATTATTGAGTTATGTCCATTTCTTATATTAGGAATTTTATATGTAACGTTAAAGAAATTCGCAAAAAAATCTATTAACTCTTTTGGTAGAGCAGCGGACATTACTACCGTAATTTTATTTTTTTCAATTCCAGCAACAATTAAGTTTTTTTGGGGTTACGATATAGGATATATGGTGCTAATAATAGCCACAATAATAGCTATTGTATTTACCGTTTTTGAATATAGTTCAAAAAAAGAAATGGAGTTAGTCCCATTATTCCAGAAGATATGGCGTTTTTTATTTTTAACCCTATTATTTACATATCTTGCAATATTGCTTGTAGGAGTAATTCAAAAAATAACTTTGCTGATTGCCTATTTCAATGGACAGTAAGAAGGAAAAAAGAAGTTGTACAATGGAAAGTGTTTTTAGAAAATTGTTTTCTTGAAAACTTATGAGCTTATTTTTTTTTATAATGAAAAGTAAATGCTATACTTCAATATAGTTAACTATTATAGAGGAGTTTACAATATTATGAAATTGGAACAAATTGAGATTCCTGTAACGAATCCTTTGCTTGACGATTATAACCATGAAAAATCGTCAATTTTATCATTTTTTCACTATCCGAATAATACAAACTCTTTTTCGCAACGATTAAAAGATTTAGAAAATCATCCAATTCGTCGAGAACAGTTGGTGGCGATTATACGAGATTTTATGTCACCATTAGAAATCTCTGAAAAGGCAAAAACACATTTAAAAGAGTTAGAAAATAATGCAGTTGTCATTGTTGGAGGGCAACAATCAGGTTTGCTAACAGGTCCTCTGTACTCTGTTCATAAAGCAATTACAGTTATATTGCTTGCTAAACAACAACGTGAAAATCTAGGTATACCTGTTGTTCCAGTATTCTGGATTGCTGGGGAAGACCATGATATTGATGAAATTAATCATACTTTTACAGCGGTAAATGGTCGTTTAGAAAAACATATATATGGTGAACGTTCTAAAAAGAAAACAATGGCGTCTACAACAAAATTAGATGTAGAAACAACCCGAAGTTTGATTAATGAAACGTTTAAACAATATGGTGAGACTGCTTATACTGAAAGTCTTCTTGAAAATATTGATACCATATTACGAAAAAGTACAACTTATACAGACTTCTTTGTGCAACTTATGAATTGGCTGTTTAAAGAAGAAGGATTATTATTCATTGATGCAGCACATCCAAAATTAAGGGAATATGAATCACCTTATTTTGAAAAGTTAATTCAACATTCAGAGACTATTGCAAATGTAGTAACTATTCGAGAAGCGGATCTCACTGAATTAGGATATGGTACTCCTATTGGTGCAACCAAAAATGCGGCCAATCTGTTCTATGTGAGAGATGGTGAACGATTTTTATTAGAACGTCATGAAGGTAAATTTATCAACCATATGGCAAATGTGCAATTTACAGAAAATGAAATGCTTGAATTGGCGAAGAAAGACCCAAACGCTTTTAGTAATAATGTTGTCACAAGACCATTAATGCAAGATATGGTATTTCCGGTACTTGCATTTGTAGGAGGCCCTGGTGAACTTGCCTATTGGTCAACACTAAAAGACGCATTTGAAACATTGAATATGAAAGTACCTGTATTTGTACCGCGTATGAATATGACCATTATTGATCGACAAGTACAACCTCTTCTAAATGAATTGCAAATTTCAGCACGAGATGCAATTGCTGGGAAAACAACATCATTGAAATCTTCTTTTGAAGAGAATGTATATGATGCAGATGCAAGAGATTATATTGAAAAAACAAAACAATTATTGCAAACCCAATATGACAAATTACAAGAACATTTATCTAAATCTCAAGTCCATTTAGAAAAAATTGTGGAGAAAAACTTATCAATTCATCGCACGCAACTAGACTTCATCTTGCGTAAAATAGAGCAAGAAGTACTTTTAAAACATGATGTGGAATTACGAAAATACAGAACAATTGAAGATTGTATTCTGCCTGAAGGTACTTTACAAGAAAGAATTTTCAATCCATTCCAGTTTATGAACGAATATGGTGTAGAACTAGTGGGAGATATGATGGCCTTACCGTTTTCTATAAATGGAAAGCATAATGTCATCTATTTATAACAATAGTACTAGTAAAAGAGTATGGTTTGCACAAATTTCGCTAGTGCAAACCACAAAAAAATATCACGATGAAAAAGGTTATCTCATAGAGATAACCTTTTTCTATGAGAAAAGTAATAAATGCTATGTTTAACTTAAAAATGAAATTTACAAAAAGCGCATGAATTACGCAAATTATCTATTTTACTGTGAAAATGTTGACTAAAACAAGATTTCAAGGACAATTTTCACATTTTTAAAGTTTGTCAATGATTTATCTATGAATTAGTGGTGGAAAGTGGGGGAATGTGGTACTCTATTTTCATATAGTGGGGTGAGTACCATGTTCATGGGGGAATATCAACACAACATCGATACCAAGGGGCGCTTAATTATACCCGCAAAATTTAGAGAGCATTTTGCAGAAGGTTTTGTCATCACTCGTGGGTTAGATCAATGTTTGTTTGGATATCCTATTGATGAGTGGGGCAAGCTTGAAGAAAAGCTTAAAAAGTTGCCTGTAACTAAAAAAGATGCACGTGCATTCACACGTTTCTTCTTTTCAGGTGCTACCGAGGTAGAAATCGATAAGCAAGGTCGAGTTAACATTCCCATGAATTTGCTCTCATATGCCCATATAGAAAAAGAATGCGTCATTCTCGGTGTGTCTAATAGAATTGAAATTTGGGCGCAGCAATCTTGGCAAGATTACTTTGCTGAATCTGAGGATTCGTTTAACGAGATTGCAGAGAATATGATTGACTTTGATATATAACAACAAGAGGAGGTTTTCAGTTGTTCAATCATACGACCGTATTACTGAAAGAAACCGTTGATGGATTGAACATTCGTCCTGACGGTGTATATGTGGACTGTACATTAGGTGGTGCAGGCCATAGTGAGTACCTAGTTAGACAATTATCTGACGAAGGACGCCTCATTTGTTTTGACCAAGACACGACAGCTATTGAAAATGCAAAAAAACGACTAGCTCCTTATTTAAATCGTTTAACATTTGTACATTCAAACTTCCGATATCTAAAAGAAGAGTTAGCAAATTTAGGTATTTCTAAAGTGGATGGAATTTTATACGATTTAGGTGTTTCGTCGCCACAACTAGATAATGCTGAAAGAGGATTTAGTTATCATCAAGATGCCCCTCTTGACATGAGAATGGATACAACGGCAGAACTGTCTGCTTATCATGTTGTCAATGAATGGGACTACAACGACTTAGTGAGAATTTTTTTCCGTTACGGGGAAGAGAAGTTTTCAAAACAAATTGCTCGTAAAATCGAAGAAGCAAGAAAATCACAACCAATTCACACTACTGGTGAATTAGTTGAACTGATCAAGGAAGGTATTCCAGCAGCAGCAAGACGTAAAGGTGGGCATCCAGCTAAACGAGTTTTCCAAGCAATTCGTATTGCAGTAAATGATGAATTAGGTGCGGAAGAGGAATCACTCCAACAAGCTTTAGATTTAATTGGAATAGGCGGACGTGTGAGTGTGATTACATTCCATTCACTTGAAGACAGATTATGCAAGACAATCTTTAAAGAGGCTTCATCTTTACCAGAATTGCCACCTGGCTTACCAGTAGTTCCAGAAGAACTATCACCCCCTATTAAACTTGTGACTAGAAAACCGATATTGCCTTCAGAGGAAGAGTTGCAAGAAAATAATCGTGCAAGATCTGCAAAACTGCGCATTGCAGAAAGAATAAAAGACTAAGAGGAGTTGATAAAATGGCACTACTTGATCAAAGAGAAGAACATGTTTATATAGAGCAACCTTCAATGCCTATAAAAACTGGCAAAAGAACAGCGCCTAAAACATTCAAAAGTAGAATCACGAAACTAGAAAAGATGATTATGATTGTAATGGTTGCAACAATTGCATTAATTGCTGTAGCGAATTTAAACACTCAATCTACTATCAATAACACTTCAGTAGAAATTCAAAATACTGAAATGAACATTGATGAAGCTAAAAAACAAAACTCAGAATTGTCTATGGAAGTAAGCGAACTTTCGACATATGATCGTATTTGGAAAAAAGCAAAAGCTTTAGGCTTAAAACTTAACGAAAATAACGTGAAAGTAGTGTCAGGACAATGAAAAACAGTAAGTTTCAATGGGGAGCCGCAACGATGCTAATCATCTATGGGCTCCTATTTTTTTTAATGTTTTTTAGAATTTTCTATATTCAAGTTACTGGACAAGCAGAAGGTCAACAATTGGCTGCCAAGGCCGCAGCAAGGTATGAAAAAACGAAAACTATTACAGCAAACAGAGGAAATATATTAGACAGACAAGGCAAAATTATTGCAAAAGATGGTATTAGTTACAAACTTGTAGCTGTTGTTAATCCGAAAGCGTCACAAGGTACAAATAAAAAATTGCATGTGGAAAATCCCAAAAAAACAGCTGCTATATTATCAAAGTATGTCCCAATGGACGAGGAAGACATTTATAAAAGATTAACACCAGCAAATAAGAATACTTACCAGGTTGAATTTGGTAAAGCTGGTCGTGATATTAGCCACGAAACCATGACTGCAATTACAAAGGAAAAGCTTCCAGGGATTACTTTCCTAGAAGATAATAAAAGATTTTATCCAAATGGTGTTTTTGCATCTAATTTAATTGGTATTGCAGGTAAACAAGATGGCACTAATAATACTGCAACAATAGGCAAAATGGGGTTAGAAGCTATATATAATAAGGAGCTTTCAGGCGTGAATGGTAGTCTCCATTATAAAAGTGACTTATTTGGATACCTCTTACCAAATAGTAAAAAAATGATTCAGCCTGCAAAAGACGGTGATGATATCTACTTAACAATCGACAGGACCATTCAAAATTTCTTGGAAGATTCAATGAGTACGGTATATGAGAAATACAAACCCGAGTCGATGATGGCCATTGTAGCAAATCCAAAAACAGGTGAAATATTAGCTGTATCGCAACGTCCAACTTTTAATCCCCAAACCGGCGAAGGATTAAACAATAGTTGGATTAATGATATGACAGAAACTACAATTGAGCCTGGTTCTACGATGAAAATTTTTACTTTGGCAACAGCAATTGAAGAAGGAAAGTGGAATCCAAATGATACTTTCCAATCTGGACAATATAAAGTGTTTGACCGGACCATCCGAGATGCTAATCAGGTTGGATGGGGAAGGATTACATATTTAGAGGGGATTCAACGCTCGTCTAATGTTGGTATGGCCAATTTGTTAAAGAAAATTGGAGATAAGACATTCATAAATTATTTAGGGAAATTTGGCTTTGGCCAAAAAACAGGAATCGATTTACCAAATGAATCAACAGGTAAAATCTTAGATGAATACCCAATTAACAGAGTAACAACTACCTATGGACAAGGGTCCACTGTAACGCCTATTCAAATGATTCAGGCATTAACTGCTGTTGCAAATAACGGTAAAATGATGCAACCATACGTAATTGATAAATTGGTTGATCCAAGTACTGGAAAAGTCATTAAAGAGCACACGCCTGTTGAGAAAGGACAACCTATATCAGCAAATACTGCTAAACAAGTTAGAGAGACGCTTGCAACAACAGTAACCTCTGATAAAGGGACTGCACAGAAATTTGCAAGTAAGGAATATGATGTAGCAGGTAAAACAGGTACCGCGCAAATTCCAAATCCTGCAGGTGGTTACTATTGGGGCAAAGATAATTTCCTTTATTCATTTTTAGGGATGGCACCAGAAAAGGATCCTAAGTTAATCATGTATATTGCAGTAAAAAAACCACATTTAGGTATTACAGAAGGTGGAACAGACCCTACATCACAAGTATTTAATAAGGTGATGGAAAGTAGCTTAAAGTACATGAATATTAAACCTTCAAAAACAGCTACTACAAAGTCAATAAGAATGGATCAATTAGTCGGCCAAAATTCAAACGAAGTAATAACCAATCTTGCGGCGAATAAAATTAACACTGTAATCATCGGGGCTGAGGGGAAAATTACCAAACAATATCCAGAAGAGGGTAATTCGATACTAGCTAATAGTCGTGTATTCATCAAAACTTCAGGGAATATCAAAATACCTGATTTTACAGGTTGGTCTATGCGTGAAATTTTAACCTATAAAACTATTTCAGGGATTGATATAAAAGTTAAAGGAGATGGTTATGCGCAAAGTCAAAATATTAAAGCAGGAACGATATATGAAGGAAATAATAAAGTAGTCGTAACATTAGAAAAACCACAAGCACAATACAGGTAGTTAGAAAAGAAATCATGTACTTTAGCATAGCTTGCTTTTTGTAATCATACTTTAAATGTAAAAAAGGTGTGATTTGCCGTACAATGTGGGTAACTAAACAAGCAAGTGTGAGATTGAAAATTGTCATTGGGATATTCTTCGTATTGGGTTGTTTGTTAATTGGGAAATTAGTATTCGTGCAGTTTATCCAACATGATTTTTTAACGAAAAAGGCAGAGCAAAACTGGGACAGAGAAGTACCAATGAAAAGTTTACGGGGGGATATAAAAGACCGGAATGGTAAGCTTTTAGTTGGAAATAGCTTGGCGCCTACACTTTACTTTATGCCAGCTCAAAATAAAGAACCAGCGCAGGTAGCAACACAACTTGCCCCCTTACTTCAAATGAATGAAAAAGAATTAGAAAAAAAGCTAATGCAAAAGGTAACTATTATTAAAATTGCACCACAAGGTAAAAATATCTCTTATGAATTAGCAGAGAAAATTCAACAATTGCAAATCCCTGGATTATATACAGGGTTAGATTATATTCGGGATTACCCATATGGTTCTTTACTTTCTAGATTATTGGGATTTACAGGAAGTGATATGCAAGGATTAGCAGGGTTAGAATATCAATATAATGATTTATTATTAGGTAAGGAATCAGCCATCCGCTTATTTACCGATGCAAAGGGAGCAAACTTACCGCATGTGGAAGATGGGTGGAAGGAAGGGCAAGATGGAGCTACATTAGAGTTGACCATCGATGTAGATGTGCAAAAGGTAATTGAGAGGGAATTATCTCAAGCGATGGAAAAGTATAATGCAGATCAAGCAATCGGAATAGCTATGAATCCAAAAACTGGAGAAATATTGGGATTAGCCTCTTTTCCTACATATAATCCAGCACAGTACCAAAAAGTAGATTCAAAGATTTATAATCGAAATTTGCCGGTTTGGATGACGTATGAACCGGGATCTACATTTAAAATTATAACTTTAAGTGCTGCTCTAGAAGAAAATGTAGTTGACCTAAAAAAGGATTCTTTTTATGATCCAGGTTATGCCATGGTTGAAGGGGCTAGGCTTCGATGCTGGAAAAGAGAAGGCCATGGACAAGAATCATTCCTTGAAGTTGTTGAAAACTCATGTAACCCTGGTTTTATAGAGCTAGGAAGACGTGTTGGTCCAACAAAGCTTCAACAGTATATACGTGATTTTGGATTTGGACAGGTGACAGGCTCTAATATGGCTGGAGAATCAACAGGTATTTTATTCTCCCCCAAAAATTATGGACCTGTAGAGCATGCAACAACTTCGTTTGGGCAAGGAATATCTGTTACACCTATTCAACAAGTGCAGGCCGTCGCCGCAGCTGTTAATGGTGGAAAACTAATGACACCATATATCGTCAAAAAGATTATTGATGGTAACAATGGTAGTGTATTAAAAGAATACGAACCCACTATGAAAAAACAAGTGATTCGTCCAGAGACTTCTGCAAAAGTTCGTGAAGCACTGGAATCGGTAGTAGCAAATGGATCAGGTAGAGGGGCTTATAGAGATCATCTTAGAATTGGTGGTAAGACAGGAACTGCCCAAAAGGCGGAGAATGGTCGTTATAAAAACGGAGAGTATATTGTATCATTTATAGGATTTGCTCCAGCAGATGATCCGCAAATTGTTGTATATGTAGCTATTGATAATCCAAAATATGGACCGCAATTTGGCGGGGTCATTGCAGCACCTATCGTTGGACAGATTATTGAAGATGTTCATCCAATTGTTGGAATTAAAGATCGTAAAGACCAACTAGAAAAACAATATCGGTGGGGAGATATTGAAAAAGTGCGTGTTCCTAACTTAGTAGGGAAAACGAAAGAAGAAATTTCCGGAATGTTGTATCCGTTCCGACTTGAGTGGCATGGAGAAGGAGATAAAATTGTTTCTCAACTTCCAAAAGCAGATGCACAAATCGTAAAAGATGGGACTATTCACGTTTATTTAGAAAAAGAGTAATGTTAGTCTTTAAAAATGTAATTGAAACTACTATTATAATACATGTACTAAAGAAGGTTAGAAGGAGAATTTTTTCATGTCAATCGCAACAATGCTAATTATATTAGCAATTTCATTTATTATTTCGGTCATATTAGGGCCGATTGTTATACCTATGTTAAGACGTTTTAAATTTGGTCAAAGCATTCGCGAAGAAGGGCCAAAATCACATATGAAAAAGGCAGGAACCCCTACAATGGGTGGTGTCATTTTCTTACTATCAATTATTGCAACAACCGTAATTATGAGTTTAGTAAAAGGTGCATTTACTTCTCAAACAATTATTTTGATTCTTGTATTGATTGGTTTCGGAGTAGTTGGATTTTTGGATGATGGACTTAAAATCATCTTCAAACGTAATTTAGGTTTGACTTCATTACAAAAGCTTATTGCACAAATTGTTATTTCGATTGCGGCCTATTTCTTAATGAAATTAGGAACGTTTCATAATATAGTTCAAATTCCGTTTACAGATTTTGCAATACATCTTGGTGTATTCTATGTTCTGTTTCTAATTTTCTGGTTAGTTGGCTTCTCTAATGCAGTCAATTTAACAGATGGATTAGATGGGTTAGTATCAGGTACAGCTTCCATTGCTTTCGCAGCTTATGGGGTGTTGGCACTGTTAAATGATCAATTGGATGTTGCTATTTTCGCATTTGCAGTTGTAGGTGCTTTACTTGGTTTCTTAATTTTTAATGCAAACCCTGCAAAAGTATTTATGGGCGATACCGGTTCACTAGCATTAGGTGGTGCACTAGCAATGCTATCCATCCTAGTTGGTCATGAATTACTATTATTATTAATCGGAATAATCTTTGTCCTTGAAACTTTATCTGTTATTCTTCAGGTAGCAAGTTTCAAATTGACAGGAAAAAGAATTTTTAAAATGAGTCCACTTCATCACCATTTTGAACTTTCAGGTTGGTCCGAATGGCGTATTGTCCTAACGTTCTGGTTATCAGCATTAGTGGCAGCATTGATTGCAGTGGTTCCGGAGGTATTATGATGAAAAACTTGAGCTTGATGGAACACAAAAAAGTACTAGTATTAGGTCTAGCCAAAAGTGGAGTAGCAGCCGCAGAATTACTTCATAAATTGGGTGCATTTGTTACTGTAAATGATGCGAAACCTTTTGAAGAAAATAAAGATGCACAAAAGCTCTTACAACAAGGAATTACAGTTATTTGTGGTCGTCACCCAGAAGATTTACTGGATGAAGGATTTGAATTAGTTATTAAAAACCCTGGTATTCCCTATACAAATATTATCGTTAGTGATGCAGTAAAACGAGGGATTCCGGTTTGGACAGAAGTCGAATTGGCTTACTTAATTAGTGAAGCACCTATGATAGGTATTACTGGTTCTAATGGTAAAACAACAACTACAACTTTGCTTTATGAAATTTTAAACGAAGGCGGCAAAATGCCATTAATCGCAGGTAATATCGGTACAGTAGCATGTTCAGTAACTGAGAACGCAACTGCAGAAAATGTTATTGTAACTGAATTATCTTCTTTCCAATTAATGGGTACTGAAACGTTTAAACCGAAAATCGCGATTTGGACGAATTTATATGAAGCACATATAGATTATCACGGTTCAATGGAAGCCTATGGAGAAGCGAAATTTGGAATTACTCGTAACCAAGATGCATCCGATTATTTGATTTTTAATGCAGATCAAGAAATTGTTTCTTCTTATGCGAAAAAATCTAATGCACATTTAATTCCATTTACGACGACTCAAATTAACACAGATGGTATTAGTGCAGATGATGAAATGATTTACTGGTTAGGTAAACCATTTATGAAACGCGATAAGATTGCACTTCCTGGAAAGCACAATTTAGAAAATGTACTAGCAGCTGTTGCAGCAGCGATATTGATGGACTGCCCTAAGGATAAAATGGAACATGTTCTACAATCATTTACAGGTGTTAAACATCGTACACAATATGTTCGTGAATGGGAAAAACGTAAAATTTATAATGATTCAAAGGCAACAAATACACTTGCCACTCGTAGTGCACTTGAAGCATTTAAACAACCAATTGTATTGCTCGCAGGTGGTTTAGATAGAGGACATTCATTTGAAGAATTACGACCATTTATGGAAAATGTACATGCGGTAGTTGTTTCAGGGCAAACTGCAGATCGATTTGCAGAGTTTGCTAAGTCTTGTGGTGTAAATACTATTATCCATACCGAAAATATTCAAGAAGCAGTACCTAAAGCAGCAGAAGTTTCAGTTGAAGGTGATGTCATATTACTTTCGCCTGCATGTGCAAGTTGGGATCAATATCCTAGCTTTGAAGTACGTGGAGATTTATTTATCGAAGCAGCTATGAAGCTAAAATAGTTGCCATATTACGTGATAGGAAGGATGCCTTGCCTGATACAGCGTGAAAGACTATGGTTAATGATTGCAACGTTATTTTTGACTTTCGTTGGCATTGTTTTTGTTTACTCGGCCGGTAGTTACTGGGGTAAGATTCATTACGGACAAACAGCACCGTTTTTAGTGAAACAGTTAGTCTATTTAGGAGTAGCGTTAATTGCATTTTACATTTGCGGTAACTATAAAGCTTTGCAATTGGAAAAGACCTGGACACTTTTTTATTGGCTGTCCATCATTCTACTAGTTGCCGTCCTAATTCCAGGAATTGGCGTTGTAAGGAATGGGTCACAAAGTTGGATTGCAGTAGGTCCGCTTAGTCTTCAACCTTCAGAACTTACTAAGATTGCAACAATCATCAAACTAAGTTTTATCTTAGCAAACCAGAAATCAACACAATCTAAAATCCATTGGCGGCATTTCTTATATTTGTTCATTCCAATTATTCTTATCATGTTGCAACCTGACTTTGGATCTGCGTTTATACTAATCGTCTCTGTTTTTATGCTTTTCTTTATAGCAGGATATCCAATTCGGTTTTATGCTTTTTTAATCATTGCCGGTATTTTAGGCCTTGTTGGGTTAATTCTTTCAGCACCGTACCGTTTAAAACGAATTGAAGCGTTTTTAGATCCATGGTCAGATCCACTAGGTAGTGGGTTTCAAGCAATACAATCATTACTTGCCATTGGACCAGCAGGGTTATATGGCCACGGTTTCGGGAATAGTAGACAAAAGTATTTGTACTTACCCGAGCCTCAAAATGATTTCATTTTCTCAATTATCGCCGAAGAGATGGGGTTTATCGGAGCAGCAGCAATAATTTGCGCCTTTGGTTTACTCATCTATTCGGGGTATAAATTAGCTTATAAATCGAGTCTAAAAGTTTCCTTATACAGTATTGCAACATTAGTCGGAATGATTGGTTTTCAAGCATTTTTGAATATCGGTGTTGTTTCAGGGTTATTACCAGTGACGGGTGTTACTCTACCATTCATTAGTTATGGGGGGACCTCACTCGTGGTTACTTGGATTGCTATAGGAATTGTTTGGAACTTTTCTAAACAGAAATAGTTATTATAGAAGGGAGTGATCAGTATGGAAAAAATAATAGATATCGAAGAACGGATACCAACATTGAAAGAACGCCGAAAAAAAAGAACAAATAGACGTTTTCTAATACTTATAGTTATTTTTATGGCTACCTTACTGACACTTCTATATTTTCAATCACCTCTTAGTCATATAAAAAAAATAACAGTTGAGGGAAATCATCTAAAGAGTAAAGAATTTTACATAAAACATAGTGG
Organism: Rummeliibacillus sp. JY-2-4R; assembly: GCF_053847205.1. NCBI lineage: Bacteria > Bacillati > Bacillota > Bacilli > Caryophanales > Caryophanaceae > Rummeliibacillus > Rummeliibacillus sp. JY-2-4R. The sequence goes on from NZ_CM132623.1 coordinate 911,928, forward strand.
AATAGTAAAAGGAAACTCCTTATGGGAATTCAATAGCAGCAGAGTGGAATCACTATTAAAGGACCAGGGAATCGTACAGAATGTGTCGGTAAAAAGAAAGTGGATCAATGAAGTGACTATTTCTGTGTCTGAGTATAAGCAAGTAGCCTATATTAAAGAAAATGACCAATATAACTTGGTGTTAAATAATGGTGGCATTTTGCAATTGAATAGTACTCCTACTAGCTTGAGCGTTCCTATATTAGTAGGCTTTGAGGACGAAAAAGCGAGAAAGAAAATAATTCAACAGTTGAACAAGCTGGATGAAGAATTAATCTCTTTGATTTCCCAAATAAATGCGATTCCAAATGATACAAACCCTTATGCCATTCAAATGTTTATGAATGACGGATTTGAAGTAAGAGCATCTATTCCTACGCTTGCTTCAAAATTAAAATACTATCCATCGATTATTTCACAAATTAAAAAAGGTGAAAAAGGGGTAATAGACTTAGAGGTAGGAACGTTTTATCGCTCTTATAATAGCGAATATGGGGCATCTGAGAGTAATTAAAGCATTTAATTGTATAATTAATCTCTATTTTTGCTATTTCCATTAATAATCAGTTTTAAATAGATTCCAAATGTAGTAATCTTAGCTTAAAAGATGTTAATTTGAATATTTTAAACATTTCAGACTTTTACATCTAGCTTTTATCACGTCATAAATTATAAAAAATGCATCAAAAGTTAAAAAAAACAGTATAAATGAAGGAATTTCGGGTGGCTTTCAGGAATTTATTTAGACAAGTTCATCATTTTACAATAGAATAATTACTAACAGTAGTTGAAGGAGGTGCCACAGTTTTGAATCATTCAGAATTATACGTTTCATTAGATATAGGATCTTCTTCTGTAAAAGTCCTCATTGGAGAGGTTAATGATGAAACTGTGCATGTAATCGGTGTAGGCAATGTAAAATCAGCCGGGATACGTAGAGGTAGTATAGTAGATATTGATGCTACCGTTCAATCTATAAAAAAAGCAGTTGATCAAGCTGAAAGAATGGTTGGATTAAATATTAATAAAGTAATCCTTGGAATTCCTGCAAATCAGGTACAATTGCACAATGTAAAAGGAGTAGTAGCAGTAAATAGCGAGAATCGCGAAATTACCGATTTAGATTTGGATCGCGTAATTGAATCTGCTCAATTAATGTCCATACCACCCGATCGGGAATTAGTCAATATTGTGCCAACACAATATATAGTTGATGGATTGGATGGAATCAATGACCCAAGAGGTATGATTGGCATTCGCTTGGAAATGGATGGAACAATGATTACAACATCAAAAACAGTTTTGCACAATCTTCTACGTTGTGTTGAAAAAGCTGGTTTGGAAATCCAACAAATATATTTACAACCTTTAGCTTCAGGAGAATTTGCCCTAACTGAAGATGATCGCAATCGTGGGACGGCATTCATCGATATTGGTGGAGGTTCAACGACACTTGCTGTATTCAAAGATGGACATTTTATTGACACTGCTATGATACCAGTTGGTGGTGAAAATATAACTAAAGATTTATCCATCGTATTAAAAACGCCTACAGAACAAGCCGAGAAGATAAAAAACGAATATGGACATGCGTACTATGATGATGCTTCAGAAGATGAACTATTTGAAGTACCAGTAATTGGTGCTGATACAAAAGAGCAATTTAGTCAAAGATACATATCCGAAATTATTGGTGTAAGACTTGAAGAGCTTTTCGATTTAATTATTGATGAGTTGTATCGAAAGGGTATTCAAGATTTACCAGGCGGTGTGGTTTTGACTGGGGGCGTTGCGAAATTAGAAGGATTACCTCAACTAGCGCGTCATGTGTTACAAACTAGCGTAAAGATTTATGCACCTAATTACATTGGCGTAAGAGAACCTGAATATACTTCAGCAGTTAGCTTAATACGTTATGCTTATAAAGAATCGCAATTTAATCGAGATTTTAGTGATAACACACCGTTAGGACCAGTTGAGCATGAAGAACATCATATTGAACAACATAGTGCTACTTCAGCATTCGAAACAAAAGAACATCATGATGGAGTGCTAACGAAAGTTAAAGGATTCTTTAATAGATTTTTAGAATAATCTAGGTGATATTCTCTACACATTATGAGCTAAATTAGGAGGAATAGAGATGTTAGAATTTGAAATAAACGAGGAGCAACTGGCTGTAATTAAAGTTATCGGTGTCGGCGGCGGCGGAAATAATGCAGTCAATAGAATGATTGAACATGGTGTACAAGGTGTAGAATTTATCTCCGTAAATACTGATGCACAAGCGTTAAAATTATCTAATGCTGATGTAAAGTTACAAATAGGTGCTAAATCTACACGTGGCCTAGGAGCAGGTGCTAACCCAGAGGTTGGTAAAAAAGCCGCAGAAGAAAGTAAAGAACAAATCGAAGAAGCATTAGGCGGCGCAGATATGGTATTTGTTACTGCTGGTATGGGAGGCGGTACTGGTACCGGTGCAGCACCTGTTATTGCTCAAATCGCCAAAGATCTTGGTGCTTTAACAGTTGGTGTTGTTACACGACCATTCTCATTTGAAGGAAAAAAACGTCAAAAGCAAGCTCTTTCTGGTACAGCTGCAATGAAAGAAGCAGTTGATACATTAATCGTCATTCCAAATGATCGTTTATTGGAAATTGTTGACAAAAATACGCCGATGGTAGAAGCGTTCCGTGAAGCAGATAACGTTCTACGTCAAGGTGTTCAAGGTATTTCAGATTTAATCGCTGTTCCTGGCTTGATTAACCTAGACTTTGCCGATGTTAAAACAATTATGTCTAACAAAGGTTCTGCATTAATGGGAATCGGTATCGCATCAGGTGAAACACGTGCTGTTGAAGCTGCTAAAAAAGCTATTTCAAGTCCATTACTTGAAACTTCTATCCATGGAGCAAAAGGTGTTCTTATGAATATGACTGGTGGCTCTAACTTAAGTTTATATGAAGTTCAAGAAGCAGCTGATATTGTATCTTCAGCTTCAGATGAAGATGTAAATATTATTTTCGGTGCCGTAATTAATGATAATCTAAAAGACGAAATTGTTGTAACAGTTATAGCAACTGAGTTCAATGAAGAAGAAACACAATATGAAAATCACCGTAATGTTGGTAACCGTGGCGGTATTGGTACACAAAGACAACAACAAGCACCAGTACAAGTACAACAAATGACAAGTCGTGAAGTACGTACAGAAGAACCAGTACAACCTGTACAAGAAAGCCCTCGTCAAACGCCAAGTTATAATACAAATACACAAGACGAAGGATTAGATATTCCAACATTCCTACGTAACCGTAACAAACGTCGTTAATCTAAATAATCTCAGGTAAGCTATCTACTAAACTATTAGTAGATAGCTTATTTTTTTATATGATTTACTCCTTTTTATTATTCAATATTTTTTGAAAAACAAATTGGACTAATCTGAATGGTTGTCTTTCGAAGTTGCTTTCATTATAGGTCATATTTCAATTTTGATTGAAGTGATAAAGAAGATGATTTCTACATAGCATGAAAAAGCCGTTGGAAAAGAAAGAATGGAAGAATATTTATTATAAAATTCAGAATGGAAATTCCAGGGGTATATTAGTACTCCAAAAATTGTTGAAGGGGAATTAGCGAAGACTCACCACTCGCTTAGCTTAGAAAGCGTAGCTAATTACACTTCAAACTAAAATAAAATTAGTCTTAAACTAGTTTTCAGTATTCTGAATTTAGACGCCCATATATTCAATTAATCCATAAATTTATTCCCTAGAAAAATGAAAATTAGTGTCGGAAAGTTTCTTCTCCTATCATTCACCCTTTGACATTTTTTGAAGTATTTATGTGTTATTTTGTCTATGTGGGAGGTGGTGAATTGTATGGCGAAGTTCTAATCTTAATTAATGCACTCTTTAATTATGTCATTCTTTCCTTTACCAATTCAATTTGCTATATGCAGCAAAAAAGAGTGCGACTTTTAATTAGTGCTATAATTGCTGGTATTTGGATTGTTGTTTTTGGTCACCATTTTCTCATGATGGTAATAGCATTTGTGCTAATGATTACAACTGCTTTTGGTTTTCAGATTCGTAAATTATGGAAAGGGGCCCTGATGTGTTTTGTAGGGGCTTTATTTGCAGGAGGTTTATTAACTGCAGTAGAACCACTATGGATGAATAGATCCATTTTTACCCTAATGATTGTTTGGGGTCTTGTAGCAACTGCAGGCTTATATTTATTAAAAAGTCGAATACTTGTTGTACGTGGTGATAAATTACAACAAAATCTCGTTCAAATGTGTAAATTGCAATTAGATGAAATGATTGTTTCACTAAAATGTTTTGTAGATACAGGAAATACGACAGTTGAGCCGTTATCGGGAAAACCTGTTCATTTTGTTCGTTATAAAGCAATAGAACATTCCTTACCTGAGAAATTGAAAATGGCTTTGTTTCAATGGGATGTAAATGAGCCATATGATTTAGAAATGTTTTCAGATAAAGACCGTAAAAGAGTGGCTGTAATTCCTATTACAACTGTTCAAGAAAAGAAAACATATAGTTTAGCCCTTCGTTATGATAAGTGGCTTATCCAAGACGAAGAAACTCGCCCGATATCACCCGGTTTTTTAATTATTTCAATTCAAAACACCCCGTTTCCACAAGATGCAGATGCCATATTACATTTTACTGCTTTATATCACATTTAATGAATGGAGGTTTTTTTATGATTCGTCGTTTTTGGCGTTGGTTAATGGAAACTATTGCAAACTTTAGGCAGACAGGCACGTTTTATATTGGTAGTCATGAATCCTTGCCTACTCCTTTGAAAAAGGAAGAAGAGCATGAAATGATTGTTGCTTTTAAAAATGGAGATATGCATGCAAGAGATGTACTTATTGAACATAATTTAAGATTGGTTGTGTATATAGCAAGAAGATTTGATAATGCTAAAACACCAATTGAAGATTTAATTAGTATAGGATCTATTGGATTAATCAAAGCAATTGAAACATTCAATGCTGATAAAAAAATAAAACTAGCTACATATGCCTCTAGGTGTATAGAAAATGAAATTTTAATGCATTTACGTAAAACGAGTCGTATGAAAGGCGAAGTTTCATTAGATGAGCCATTAAATTCTGATGGCGACGGCAACGAGCTTCTACTGTCTGATATATTAGGAACAGATGAACATTTAATAACGGACGATGTTGAGAAAAAAATGGAACGTCAACATATGTTCCATGCTATTCAAAAACTAGATGAAAGAGAACGTTATATAATGGAATGCCGCTTTGGTCTTGCAGGAAAAGAAGAAATGACTCAAAAAGAAGTAGCGGATCATTTAGGTATATCTCAATCCTATATTTCCCGATTAGAAAAGAAAATTATTCAAGAATTGCGTAATCATTTAAATCAATTAACGTCATAATGGTTGAAATTGGAGAGAAATAATACGCATATTATTATCCATTCCGGACACACTTAACTTACTAACAGTGATAAAGCATCCGGAGGACAGAATATGCGAACAAAAGTTGAAATATGTGGTGTTGATACATCCACGTTACCTGTTTTGAAGCATGAAGAAATGCGACAATTATTTGTTGCATTGCAAAGCGGACAAGAAGAAGTCAGAGAACAACTAGTGATGGGAAATTTACGGTTAGTATTAAGCATTGTTGGTCGATTTGCCTATAGAGGCGAACAGGCTGATGATTTGTTTCAAGTTGGATGTATTGGGTTGTTAAAATCAATTGATCATTTTGATTTATCTCATAATGTTCGATTTTCAACTTATGCAGTTCCAATGATTATCGGTGAAATTAGAAGACACTTAAGAGACCATCATCCTCTACGTGTCTCAAGATCACTACGAGATATTGCATATAAAGCAATGCAAGCAAAGGAACAATTTTTGACAGAAGAATTACGAGAGCCAACATTAACGGATTTAGCAAGAATGACAGGCTTACCACAGGAAGATATTTTATTTGCTTTAGATGCAATTCAAGAGCCTATGTCATTACATGAACCAATCTATGCTGATGGTGGAGATCCTGTGTATATGATGGATCAATTGAAGGACCAAACAGTTTCAGAAGATCGTTGGTTAACGTATGTATCAATTAAAGAACAGATTCAAAAATTAGATAGAAGACAACAAAATATCCTTTCTAAACGATATTATTATGGCCATACTCAAACAGAAATTGCGAAAGACTTAGGTATTTCACAAGCACAAATTTCTAGATTAGAAAAAAGTGCGTTAAAAACAATACAAGAACAGGCAAGCGAAAAATAAATTCATACAAACTAATTAGCATCAATCATCAAGATTGATGCTTTTTTTTCATATAAATAAATAACATACATTTAGGAGGGATGTTTTTTGCGTTTTTCCGAACTTCAACGAAAAGAAATCATCGCTGCGAATAGTGGACGTTTTTTGGGCTATGTGGAAGATGCGGTTGTTCAACAAGATACTGGATATGTTATAGCATTTGTTGTAGCTGAACCCAAAAAAATCATGTCATTTTCAGGTGCTAAAAAGGAAACTTTGAAAATACCGATAGAAGATGTCCTCGTTGTAGGGAAAGATGTAATACTAGTAAAAGGATTAGACTGAAAAAAATGGGTATTCGTTGCTAAATCTCGGTATGCTTGATACAATTAAGTAACAAGTATCTTTGAAAAGATGAGGCTATTATGACATTAATTATTAATAATTTACATGATATTCAAAACAACATTGTAGCTGCTTGTAAACGAGCTGGAAGAAATGTTTCTGACATCACTATTATAGCCGTCACAAAGCAAGTTACAACAGAACGTGCAATTGAAGCACTGGAAGCAGGTTTAACTCATCTGGGTGAAAATCGCCCAGAAGGGTTATTAGAAAAATATGAAACCATTAAAGACCGAGCTACATGGCATTATATTGGCTCAATGCAAACAAGAAAAGTACGCAAAGTAATTGAACAAATTGATTACTTACATTCACTTGACCGTATTAGTTTAGCAGAAGAAATTGATAAAAGAGTAAATCGCCCTGTTAATTGTTTTGTACAAGTTAATGTATCAGGCGAAGAGTCAAAACACGGTCTTACATCAGAGGAAGTGCCTGCATTTATCGAGAAGTTGTCAGACTACCCAAATATACGTGTAGTTGGTTTAATGACTATGGCACCTAACACAGAAGACCAAGAAATTATACGAAATGTATTTAAAGGATTAAAAAAACTACAGTTAGAGATTGCTAGTAAGGGATATGATTATGCGCCTTGTACTGAACTATCAATGGGGATGTCTAACGACTATGAGATTGCAATCGAAGAAGGTGCAACGTTTGTCCGAATTGGCACAGCTCTAGTTGGCAATGAAGGAAGGGATTCTTATGAAGGTAAAAGATAAACTAAAAAACTTTTTCTATTTAGAAGAGGAAGAAACCTACGTAGAAGAGCAAGTTGAGAAAAAAGAATCTGTTCGTCAACAAGAAGCACCTCAAAGACAACAAATGAAGCCGGCAGTAAGCAGACCAGCAGCAATTAAAAAACCATCCGTTAAAGAACGCCCAAGATTTGTGGAACATTCAAACGTACCAAATCTTGTTAGTATCAAACAAAAAACTTCAAAAGTAATTTTATCAGAACCTCGAGTTTATGCCGAAGCACAAGATATCGCTGATAATCTGAAAAGCAAACGTGCTGTAATTGTAAATTTACAACGCATTGATCGTGAACAAGGTGTACGCATAATTGATTTTATCAGTGGGACTATTTTTGCTTTAGGTGGAGATATTAAAAGAATCGGTACAGATATTTTTTTATGTACACCTGATAATGTAGAAATAGATGGCAGTATTTCTGATTATTATTATGAAGATTTACAATAGAGGAGTATAACTTTTCATGTTAATTTTTACAATTGTAAAGTATTTATTTGAATTTTATTCGATTGCGCTAATTATTTATATTCTAATGTCTTGGATACCATCAGCGTATGATTCAAAGTTTGGAAGACTATTGTCTCAAATTTGTGATCCGTATTTAAATTTCTTTAGACGATTTATCCCGCCAATAGGCGTAATTGATATCTCACCAATTGTCGCATTATTTGTTTTGAATCTTATTCAAACAGGTGTCTTCTACGTTTTAAGTTATATTATATTTTAATTCACCTCCCCACATTTATTTTAAGGTGGGGATTTTTTTACGAAAGAAGGGAAATCGATGGAGGAAATTTTCCAACATTTTAGACCTGAAGAGAAACCATTTATAGAACAAGCAATGGGATGGCGAGATGAAGTCGAAGATCGTTATGCACCAAAATTGACAGATTTTTTAGATCCACGTCAGCAATTGATTGTACAATCTATCATTGGGAAAAATAGCAATGTCCTGGTGACGGCTTACGGATGTTTTGAAGAATCTGAACGCAAACGATTATTGATCTATCCAGACTATTATCAAGTATCTGATGAAGATTTTGAAATTGCCATTTGTGAGCTTCAATTCCCTTCTAAGTTTGTCCAATTAAAGCATCCGGATGTATTAGGGGCATTAGTCTCCCTTGGTTTAGAACGTGCTAAATTTGGAGATATCCGTCTAGATGAATCTTTTGTTCAATTTGCTGTTGCAAGAGAAGTAATTGACTACGTGCTTATGAATCTTATAAGCATTGGTAAAGCGAAAGTACAAGTGAAAGAATTGCCACAAAATGCTCGTTTACTTCCTTCTGAATCACACTTTATAGAACAAGTCATTACTTCCAGTTCTATGCGTTTAGATACAATACTTGCCTCAGTCTATCCCATATCTCGGCAAAAAGCGGCAATGCTTATTAATAGTGGTAAAGTTAAAGTGAATTTCGTTGTACGTGAACAAGTTGCTTTTGAATTACATGAATCAGATCTTCTGTCAATCAGAGGGCATGGTCGTTTAGTCATAAAATCTATAGAAGGAAAAACCAAAAAGGAGAAATTTCGCATAAAAATTGGTCGAATTGATCGTAAATAATAATTCACAGATTTGAAAAATAATTAAATAAATGAGAGCATTGTTATAGATTGTATTTTTCAACTGAAAAGCACTTGTGAATTTGACATAAATGATAAATTTATTTTAAATTTTTGTTTTTCTTGATGAACTTACCAATATACAAAGGTATAATAATGTATAAATGCTGCTAAGGAGAGGTGCAAAAATATGCCGTTATCACCACTTGACATACATAACAAAGAATTTAGTCGTGGTTTTAGAGGTTACAACGAAGATGAAGTAAATGAATTCCTAGAACAGATTATTAAAGACTATGAACTAATCTTGAAAGAAAAAAAGGAACTTGAAGACAAACTGCTTTCTAGCAATGAACAAATTGGGCATTATAATTCAATCGAAGAAACACTTCAAAAGTCAATTGTCATTGCCCAAGAAGCAGCAGAAGAAGTCCGCCGTAACTCTCAAAAAGAAGCAAAGCTCATTGTTAAAGAAGCAGAGAAGAATGCAGATCGTATTGTCAATGAGGCTCTATCTAAAGCACGACGCATTGCATTGGAAATTGAAGAACTAAAAAAACAATCAAAAGTTTTCCGTAATCGATTCAAAATGATTGTTGAAGCACAATTAGACTTAATTGAATCAGATGATTGGGATCATTTGATGGAGTATGAGGTAGATACAACAGAATTGGAACACTTAGATTTACCTCAAGATTAATTAAGATACTTGACTGCGTGGCTTCATTTTTCTATAATGTCAACATATCTATATAAAAAAAGTAATGATGGAGACAGTAATTTATAGGTGCGTACTCAGCGATTTGAGGATAGTGAAAGCTCAAACAAAACACTTATAAAAGAAAATCACTCCTGAACTAGGTTGCTGAAATACTTTAAAGTAAGCAATTTCGTATACACCACGTTACGGTGTCTTAAGAGGCGTCAGCAGTATTGACGCAATTAGGGTGGTACCGCGAGATAACTCCTCCTCGTCCCTTTTATGGGATGAGGAGGTTTTTTATATTTAAAAGGAGGAATTTATTCAATATGGAATACAAAAATACCTTATTGATGCCAAAAACAGACTTCCCGATGCGAGGAAATCTTCCAAACAACGAACCTAAAATCCAAGAAAAATGGGAAGAAATGGACATCAATGCAAAAGTTCTTGAACGTACAAAAGACCGTCCAGCCTTCATCCTACATGATGGTCCTCCATATGCAAATGGTGATCTTCATATGGGGCATGCACTAAACAAAGTGTTAAAAGACATGATTAACCGCCATCGCTCAATGACTGGATACTATGTACCTTACGTACCTGGTTGGGATACACATGGTCTACCAATCGAGCAGGCATTAACAAACAAAGGTCATGATCGTAAAAAAATGTCTATCGCTGAATTCCGCGAATTATGTAAAGACTACGCATATGAACAAGTAAGTCGTCAACGTGAACAATTTATGCGTATCGGTGTACGCGGTGACTGGAAAAATCCATACATTACTCTAAAACCAGAATTTGAAGCTCGTCAAATCGGTGTATTTGGTGCAATGGCTAAAAAAGGATATATCTATAAAGGTTTAAAACCAGTATATTGGTCTCCATCAAGTGAATCAGCACTTGCTGAAGCAGAAATTGAATATAAAGATATTAAATCACCTTCAATTTACGTAGCATTTAATGTATTAGACGGTAAAGGCGTTGTAAATAATGATGAAAAATTCATTATTTGGACTACAACTCCTTGGACAATGCCTGCAAACCTTGGTATTTCAGTTAACCCTGAATTCACTTATGTTGTAGTAAAAGCAAATGGTGCTAAATACATTGTTGCTAAAGGCTTACTTGAAAAAGTTGCAGAAAAAATTGGCTGGGAAAATCCTGAAATTGATCGTGAAATCCAAGGTGCTGACCTAGAAAATGTAACAGCTAAACATCCGTTATATGATCGTGAATCACTAATTATGCTAGGTGACCATGTCACACTTGAAGCTGGTACTGGTTGCGTTCATACTGCTCCAGGTCACGGGGAAGATGACTATCAAGTTGGTAAACGCTATGGTTTAGAAATTCTTTCAGTAGTTGACCATAAAGGTTGCTTAACTGAAGATGCTGGCGAATTTGCAGGTATGTTCTACGATAAAGCAAATAAACCAATCTGTGAAAAACTTGATGAAGTGGGTGCGTTATTAAATCTTTCATTCTTTACACACTCATATCCACATGATTGGCGTACTAAAAAACCTGTTATTTTCCGTGCTACACCACAATGGTTTGCATCTATTGATAAATTCCGTCCAGAATTACTTCAAGCAATTCGCGACACAAGTTTCACACCAGTTTGGGGCGAAACTCGACTTTACAATATGATTCGTGACCGTGGTGATTGGTGTATCTCTCGTCAACGTGCATGGGGTGTACCAATTCCAGTCTTTTATGCTGAAAATGGCGAAGAAATTATCACAGAAGAAACAATTTCACACGTACAAGAATTATTCCGTGAACATGGTTCTAATATTTGGTTCCAAAAAACAGCAAAAGAATTACTTCCTGAAGGATTTACACACCCAGGTTCTCCAAATGGCGAATTCACAAAAGAAAATGACATCATGGATGTTTGGTTCGATTCTGGTTCAACTCACCAAGGTGTGTTAGAAGAACGACCAGAACTTCGTTACCCAGCTGATTTATATCTGGAAGGTTCTGACCAATACCGTGGATGGTTTAACTCATCATTAATCACTTCAGTTGCAATGAATGGTCATGCCCCTTATAAAGGCTTACTATCTCATGGTTTCGTATTAGATGGCGACGGACGTAAAATGAGTAAATCACTAGGTAATATCATTGCCCCAAGTAAAGTCATGAATCAATATGGTGCAGATATTCTTCGTTTATGGGTAGCATCTGTTGACTATACAGCTGATGTTCGTATTTCTATGGATATGTTGAAACAAGTTTCAGAAGTGTACCGTAAAATTCGTAACACACTGAAATTCTTACATGGTAATTTACATGACTTCAATCCAAATACAGACTATGTTGCTTACGAAGATCTTCGTGAAGTCGATCAATATATGTACATGGAATTACAAAACTTAATCAAAACGGCTCGCGTTGCCTATGATAACTATGAATTTGCGACTGTATACAAAGCTGTAAACAATTTTGTAGCAACAGAACTAAGCTCATTCTACTTAGACATAGCAAAAGACGTTGTATATATCGAAGGTGTAGATCAACACGCTCGCCGCGCAATGCAATCGGTTATGTATGATACATTAGATGCATTATTAAAATTGTTGACTCCAATCATCCCTCATACTACAGATGAAATGTGGTCATATTTACAATATACAGATGTAGAAAGCGTACAACTTACTGATATGCCAGCTGCTGTTGAAAAGGAAAACTTTGCAGCCTTAACAGAAAAATGGGCAAAAATCATGAACGTTCGAAATGTAGTATTAAAAGCATTAGAAGAAGCTCGTAATGCAAAAACAATTGGTAAGTCTTTAGAAGCAAAAGTAACTGTTTATGGTGTTGATGAAGCATTAGAACTTCTAAACGATGCCAATATTAACTTTGCACAATTAAATATTGTTTCAGAGTTTGTTGTCGGCACTTCTTTAAATGACGCTCCAGAAAATGCAGTGAAAACTGAAAAAGTTGCAGTAACAGTAGAAAAAGCAGAAGGCGAAAAATGCGAACGCTGCTGGACTATTTCAAAAACTGTAGGACACAATCACAATCATCCGACATTATGTGAACATTGTGCAGATGTGGTTGAAAAATATTATTCAGAAGTCGAATAAGTAAAATTAAATAATTTATGGCTGTTCACTTAAGGTGAGCAGCTTTTTTTTATTTTGCAGTAAAATATAGAACATCATTTGAATGGTCTGTTTTTGTCTTCAGGGCATTATATGATAAAATAGGTTAGATTCGGGAGTAAACGGAGGCTTTGCTGTGTATAAATATTATGGAATAGCTATTTTCGTGATTATACTAGATCAACTGACAAAATGGAGTGTTGTCAAAAATATGGAATATGGTGAAAGTATTTCAATCATTGATCCTTATTTTGGCTTATACTCTCATCGAAATCGTGGTGCTGCTTGGGGGATGCTGCAAGGGCAATTTTGGCTATTTGCATTAATAACTATTGTTGTTATTGTTGGTATTATTTATTACTACCATAAGGAAGCTAAAGGAAAGCCATTGTTCCAAACAAGTTTAATGTTTTTACTTGGTGGTGCCATTGGAAACTTTATTGACCGAGTATTTCGAGGAGAAGTAGTAGACTTTGTACATGTCATTATTCCAGTTATTAACTATGATTTTCCTATATTTAATATAGCTGATGCATCATTGACAATTGGCGTAATCATGCTTATTATCTACTTACTATTTGAAGACAAACAAGAAAAGAAAAAGGTGAAATAATGTCAGTCACATTTACTGTAACAGAAGAGGTCAAAGGGGAACGAATTGACAAAGCCCTTGCCTCACTGCAACAAGACTGGTCTAGAACTCAAATTCAAGGATTCGTACAAGAGGGTCTTGTAGTCGTGAACGGACAAGAAATTAAGCAAAAGTATAAAGTGCAAGTTGGAGATATTATTACGGTAACTCCTCCAGAGCCAGAACCACTTGAAATTATTGCAGAAGATTTGAATCTTGATATTGTGTATGAAGATTCAGATGTACTAGTTGTCAACAAACCAAAAGGTATGGTTGTCCATCCAGCACCTGGTCATACAACAGGTACTTTAGTTAATGGATTAATGTATCATTGTAAGGATTTATCAGGTATTAATGGTGTCATGCGTCCTGGTATTGTACATCGTATTGACAAAGACACATCAGGGCTTTTAATGGTTGCCAAAAACGATAAGGCGCACGAATCCCTTGTACAACAATTAGTAGATAAAACGGTAACGCGCCGTTATACTGCATTAGTTCATGGCCATATCCCGCATGATAAAGGTACAATTGATGCACCGATTGGTCGCGACCAAAAAGATCGTCAGAAAATGGGGGTTGTTGATAATGGCAAGCATGCCGTTACACATTTCCAAGTAATCGGTCGATTTGGAGTAGACTATACTTTAGTCGAATGTCGTCTTGAAACAGGTCGTACACACCAAATTCGTGTTCATATGAATTATATTGGTTATCCTTTAGTAGGAGATCCGAAATATGGTCCAAAGAAAACAATTGATTTTGGTGGACAAGTTTTGCATGCTGGCATTTTAGGTTTTGTACACCCAGCAACAAAAGAATATCTAGAATTCGAAGCACCACTTCCTGAAGATTATCAAGATCTATTGGATGAATTGAAAAAGAACTATTGACACTTTAAGTCATATGGGCATATAATGAGTTCAGTGAAAATCTAATATTCACCTTTTAAAGACAGTCCAGAGAGGCTGAAAAGGGATGCGAAGAATGTTAAGATTACTGTACATATTTTACAGTCTATTTGACATATCTATCAGTATACCTATATCCTCTTGGGCAAACTTGCTCAAGAGGTTTTTTTCTTGTAAAAAGAGGAAAACTTACGATTAGCTTTAAAGAAAAGGAGGTAGAAAAAATGACAGCAAAAAAAGCCGAACTTCTTGATCAAGCTGCGATGAACAGAGCGCTAACTCGAATTGCACATGAAATCATTGAACGAAATGAAGGAATTGATGAGTGTATCCTTGTAGGCATTAAAACAAGAGGAGCATTTCTTGCAAAACGATTAGCACAAAAAATTAACTCAATTGAGAAAAAAGAAATTCGTTCAGGAGAATTAGACATTTCTCTTTATCGAGATGATTTATCGGTTAAAACTTCCAATGGAGAAGCACTTGTACAACAAGTTGATATTACGGATGATGTAACAAATCAAAAAGTAATCTTAGTTGATGATGTTCTATATACAGGCAGAACTGTTCGTGCAGCAATGGATGCTGTGATGGATATCGGTAGACCTTCTCAGATTCAGCTAGCTGTGTTAGTGGATCGCGGTCATCGTGAATTACCAATACGTGCAGACTATGTTGGGAAAAACATACCAACAGCAAGCCATGAACGAATTGTCGTTAGTATGGTTGAAGTTGATGAAGAAGATTTAGTCGCAATTTATGAATAATATACGATAGATATTGTATGAATGTGAGGAAGTTTTGATATGTCAAATGCTGTTTTAGATATTAACGACAAGCCTTCGGGTGGTCAGTTGATTACATTAAGTTTACAACATATGTTCGCGATGTTTGGTTCAACAATTCTGGTACCAACTTTAACAGGTTTATCACCCGCAATTGCTTTACTTACAAGTGGTATCGCAACAATAGTATTCTTGCTAATAACAAGATTTAAAGTACCAGCTTACTTAGGTTCGTCATTCGCTTTTATAGCACCAATTCAAGTAGCATCTTCAACTGGCGATGGGCCAGGTAGTGCAATGATAGGCGCGATGGCAGTTGGTTTAGTATATGGAATCGTTTCATTACTCATTTGGAAAACGGGTTATAAATGGATTATGAAAGCTTTACCACCAATTGTTGTAGCACCAGTCATAATGGTCATCGGCCTAGGGCTAGCTGCAACCGCTGTTCATATGGCGATGTATAAGCCAATCAGTGATACAGAAGAAGTATATAGCGCATCATACTTCGTCATTGCTTTAATTACACTAGCAATCGCGATACTATGTAACAACTTCTTTAAAGGTGTAATAAGTACAATGCCAATTTTAATTGGAATGATTGGTGGATACATTGCTTCAATAATTTCCGATGCTATATTTGGTACTAACTTAATAGATTTTGGTAAAGTAATGCAAGCAAGTTGGTTCAAATCACCAAACTTCTTAATACCAGGAGTTGATTATGACTTTAAAGTAACTTCAACATTATTATTAGCAATGGTACCAATAGTCATTGTAACGATTTCAGAACACATCGGTCACCAACTAGTACTTGGTAAAGTTGTACACCGTAACTTCATTAAAGAACCTGGCTTAAATCGTTCACTATTAGGTGATGGTCTAGGAACATTAATTAGTTCAGTAATTGGTGGTCCACCAAAAACAACTTATGGTGAAAATATTGGAGTGCTAGTGTTAACACGAATTTTCAGCGTTTGGGTAATAGGTGGTGCAGCTGTTTGTGCAATTCTCCTATCCTTCTCTGGAAAATTAATGGCACTAGTCAGCACAATACCAACGCCTGTACTTGGTGGAGTGTCCATCTTACTATTCGGTATTATCGCTTCAAGCGGTTTAAGAATGTTAGTAGAAAACAAAATCAATTTTGATGATAAACGTAACTTAGTAATAGCTTCAGTGATTTTGATTCTAGGCATCGGTGGTGCAAAGCTAGCATTTACAGAAACCTTCTCAATTGAAGGAATGGCACTAGCAGCAATAGTAGGAGTACTATTAAACATCATTTTACCTGGAAAAGCACAACCTGATCTCGAACTTCAACAAGAAGAACTTAATGAAAAAATAGCAAAATAATATAATTGATCTACCTTTTAAAGGTTGCCCAGAGAGGCACAGAAGGGTGATTCGATACGATAACAATAGGTGAACTAGCCTAAAGTATCATGTCAAATCCTTTCTTTTGCCTCCTTGTATTCCAAGGAGGCTATTTTTAAAAAATCAGGAGGCACATGATGAAAAATTTACTGTCAATGGAAGAAGTATCTAACGAGCAAATTCAAGCAATACTGAAACGCGCTGCAGAGTTTGAAGCAGGTGCTAAACCACATCTAGAGAGAGACTACTTAGTAGCTAACCTATTTTTTGAACCAAGTACAAGAACAAAGACTAGCTTTGAAACCGCTGAACGCAAAGTAGGTGCAACTGTCATCCCATTTGAAGCTGGATTTTCAAGTACTCTAAAAGGCGAGACATTATATGATACTGTCAAAACGTTAGAATCGATCGGCATGGATGCAGTAGTTATTCGTCATAAAAAAGATGCCTATTATGAAGAATTATTAGAGGGAATTAACGTATCTGTAATTAACGCTGGTGATGGGGCAGGACAACATCCTTCTCAATCTATGCTTGATTTATACACAATTTTCAAAGAGTTCGGGAAATTTGAAGGATTAAATGTTACAATTGCAGGTGATATTTCGCATAGCCGCGTAGCTAAATCCGATGTAACAGCACTCGAAAGATTAGGTGCGAATGTGAATTGTGTTTGTCCACCTGAATGGCAGGGAGAATACAAAGAATCTCATTCTGAATGGGGAGATTTGATCGGCACAAGCGATGTGATTATGCTACTTCGTGTCCAACATGAACGCGATGCAGCATACGATGGATTTACAACAGAAAGCTATCATGCAAAATACGGTTTAACTGTTGAGCGTGAAAAACAAATGAAAGACGGTGCGATTATTATGCACCCTGCGCCAGTAAATCGCGGAGTAGAAATTGATTCGTCTTTAGTCGAATGTGAACGTTCCCGAATCTTCAAACAAGTACAAAACGGTGTATTTGTGCGAATGGCAATAGTAGAAACCATCTTAAAGGAGAGAAGATAGTGATGACCAAACTCATTCAAAATGTACAGTTAGTTGACGCGAAAGGGTTACTAACAGTAGGCGAAATCTTCATTGAAGATGGAAAGATTTCAGCAATTGGTGAAAATTTAGGATTGCAAGCAGACGAAGTAATCGATGGTAAGGGCTATGTTGCTTCACCAGGTTTTGTTGATGTTCATGTTCATTTACGGGAACCAGGATTTGAACATAAAGAAACAATTGCAACAGGTACTGCTTCAGCTGCAAAAGGTGGTTTTACAACAATTTGCGCAATGCCAAATACAAAACCAGTACCAGATTCAGTTGAAAACTTGCAATTGATTAATAGTTTAATTGAAAAAAGTGCTACTGTTCGAGTTTTACCATACGGCTCATTAACAGTTGCACAATCTGGAGATGCTCGCACAGATTTAAAAGCATTAAAAGAAAATGGCGCAGTTGCTTTCTCTGATGATGGAGTTGGAGTGCAAAATGCTGCAACTATGTTTGAACAAATGAAGGATGCAGCTTCGATTAACATGGCGGTTGTAGCTCATTGCGAAGATAACTCACTCATTTACGATGGGGTAATGCATGATGGAAAGCGCAATAAGGAACTTGGCCTACCGGGTATTCCTTCCATTTGTGAATCTGTTCAAATTGCACGTGATGTTCTTTTAGCAGAAGCAGCAGGAGCTCACTACCATGTGTGCCACGTATCAACAAAAGAATCCGTACGAGTTGTGCGTGATGCAAAAGCGGCTGGCATTAATGTGACTGCAGAAGTATGTCCGCACCACTTGCTGTTAGAAGAAATGGATATACCAAGTGATGACGCAAATTGGAAGATGAATCCACCTCTACGAGCAAATGATGACTGGCAAGCATTACATGAGGGACTCCTTGATGGAACAATCGATTGTATCGCAACAGATCATGCGCCACATACAAAAGAGGAAAAATGCTGTGGCATGGTTGGTGCACCGTTTGGAATCGTAGGTTTCGAGACAGCATTTCCATTACTATATACTCAATTTGTCAAATCAGGTAAATGGACATTACGACAACTGATTGACTGGATGACAGTTAAACCAGCAAAACTCTTTGATTTACCTTATGGAATATTAGAAGTAGGATCATCAGCTGATATAGTACTAATCGATATAGAAAAAGAAAAGTCTGTAAATGCAGAAGATTTTGTATCTAAGGGTAGAAATACACCATTTAATGGCTGGAAAGCAGTTGGTTGGCCAGCACTAACTATCTACAATGGAAATATCGTATGGGAGGATGCACAATGACAACAAGAAAACTCATTTTAGAAACAGGCGAAGTATTTGAGGGACAAGCTTTCGGAAGTGACAAAGGATCAGATGGTGAAGTCGTATTTACTACTGGTATGACTGGTTACCAAGAAACGATTTCTGACCCATCATTCTGTGGTCAAATTGTTACGATGACCTATCCACTAATCGGAAACTACGGTATAAACAGAGATGACTTTGAAACCATTTCACCAGCTATCAAAGGTTTTGTCGTTCATGAATTAGCAAAAGCTCCATCTAATTTCCGTAATGAAGGAACGTTAAACGATTATTTCAAATTAAAAGACATTCCAGGAATTGAAGGTATTGATACAAGAAAACTTACTCGATTAATTCGAAGTGTTGGTGCAGTAAAAGGATATTTATCTGCAGCAGGAGAGGAAGTAAATGTAGAAGAAGTGGTTGAACGTTTGCATAATACGACTTTCCCAACTAATCAAGTAGCGCAAGTATCTACAAAAGCAGCCTATCCATCACCAGGTCGTGGTAAACGCGTTGTATTAATGGATTTCGGTATGAAGCATGGTATTCTTCGTGAGCTAAACAAACGTGACTGTGATGTCATTGTTGTACCATATAATACAACAGCAAAAGAAGTACTAGCATACCATCCAGACGGAATTATGTTATCTAATGGACCTGGGGATCCACTTGATGTACCAGAAGCAATTGAAACTGTTAAAGAACTAATCGGAAAAGTCCCAATGTTCGGCATTTGCTTAGGACATCAATTATTTGGACTTGCATGTGGTGCAAAATCATTCAAATTGAAATTCGGTCACCGCGGTGCGAACCATCCTGTAAAAGATCTTCGCACTGGTCGTACAGAGTTAACTTCTCAAAATCATGGTTATGCAATTGATAGCGACTCACTTGAGGGAACAGATTTAGAAGTTACTCATATTGCATTAAATGATGGCACGTGTGAAGGATTACGCCATAAAAAACACCCAGTATTCACTGTGCAATATCATCCTGAAGCATCACCAGGACCTGAAGATCCAAACCACTTATTCGATGAATTCATTGAATTAATGAATAGCAATACTAGAGAGGAGTCTTTACAACATGCCTAAACGTCACGATATTAAATCCATTTTAGTAATTGGTTCTGGTCCAATTGTAATTGGCCAAGCAGCTGAATTCGACTATGCAGGAACTCAAGCTTGCTTATCTCTTAAAGAGGAAGGGTACCGAGTTATTCTGATTAACTCAAATCCTGCAACGATTATGACAGATACAGAAATTGCAGATACAGTGTATATCGAGCCAATTTCCCTTGAATTTGTCTCACGTATTTTACGAAAAGAACGTCCGGATGCCATCCTTCCAACACTTGGTGGGCAAACAGGATTGAATATGGCAATCGAGCTTCACAATTCTGGAATTCTAGATGAATTAGGAATAGAAATTCTTGGTACAAAATTAGAGGCAATTAATCAAGCTGAGGATCGTGACTTATTCCGTAATTTAATGTATGAATTGGATGTCCCAACACCTGAATCAGAGATTATCCACAATTTGGAAGAAGCTGAGAGCTTCGTAGAGAAAATTGGCTATCCAGTAATCGTACGTCCTGCTTTCACACTAGGAGGAACTGGTGGTGGTATTTGCTACAATGAACAAGATCTTCACGAAATTGTTTCATCTGGTTTGAAATATTCTCCAGTAACACAATGTCTACTAGAAAAATCAATTGCAGGATTCAAAGAAATTGAATATGAAGTAATGCGTGACTCAAAGGATAATGCCATTGTTGTATGTAATATGGAAAATGTCGATCCGGTTGGAATTCATACAGGTGACTCGATCGTAGTTGCTCCATCACAAACATTATCTGACCGTGAGTATCACATGCTTCGAAATGTGTCACTTAAAATTATTCGTGCACTAGGCATTGAAGGTGGATGTAATGTTCAATTAGCTCTAGACCCTAATAGTTTCAACTACTACATTATCGAAGTAAACCCTCGTGTATCGCGTTCATCAGCGCTAGCTTCAAAAGCAACTGGCTATCCAATTGCAAAACTTGCTGCTAAAATTGCTGTCGGCTTAACACTTGATGAGATGCTTAACCCAGTAACTGGTAAAACATATGCGTGTTTTGAACCAGCACTTGACTATGTTGTAGCGAAAATTCCACGTTGGCCATTTGATAAATTCGAAACAGCTAAACGTAATTTAGGTACACAAATGAAAGCAACAGGTGAAGTAATGGCAATCGGCCGTAACTTTGAAGAAGCAATTCTAAAAGCCGTTCGTTCTTTGGAAACAGGTCATAAACATATTTCAATGAAAAATGCAGAAGATTTAACAGATGCATGGATTGAAAAACGAGTGAAAAAAGCGGGAGATGAACGTCTATTCTTCTTAGGTGAAGCACTTCGCAGAGGTGTGACAATCGAGCAAATTCATGAATGGAGTAAAATCGATTTATTCTTCTTGGATAAATTCAAAAACATCGTTGATTTTGAAACAACTTTAAAAGAACATCCACAAGATTTAGAAGTCTTACGTCAAGCAAAGAAATTAGGATTTGCTGATGAAACAATTGCTAAACTGTGGGGTATGAAATCAGAAGAAGTATATGACTACCGTAAAGAAAATGGAATTATCCCAGTTTACAAGATGGTAGATACATGTGCAGCAGAATTTGAATCAGAAACTCCATATTTCTACGGCACTTATGAAGATGAAAATGAATCGATTCGTTCAGACCGTGAATCTGTCATTGTATTAGGATCAGGGCCAATTCGTATTGGACAAGGGGTTGAATTTGACTATGCAACTGTACACTCAGTTTGGGCAATTCAAGAGGCTGGGTACGAAGCAATTATTATCAACTCAAATCCTGAAACTGTATCAACTGACTTCTCAATCTCAGATAAACTTTATTTTGAACCATTAACAATAGAAGATGTTATGCATATTATTGAGCTTGAAAAACCTCTTGGTGTTGTCGTTCAATTTGGTGGACAAACAGCTATTAATCTAGCAGATAAATTAGAAGCACGCGGTGTGAAAATATTAGGTACTTCACTTGATTCAATTGACCGTGCGGAATCACGTGACCGCTTCGAAGAAGCACTTCATGAATTAGGAATTCCTCAACCAATGGGGAAAACAGCTACAAATACACCTGAAGCAATCACAATTGCAGAAAGTATTGGCTACCCAGTACTTGTTCGCCCTTCATACGTACTTGGTGGACGTGCAATGGAAATTGTCTATAATACGGAAGAATTAAAACATTATATGGAAAATGCTGTTGAAGCATCTCCAGAACATCCTGTATTAATCGACAGATACTTAACAGGTAAAGAAATTGAAGTAGATGCCATTTGTGATGGTGAGAATGTTTTAATCCCAGGAATCATGGAGCATATTGAACGTGCAGGAGTTCACTCTGGTGACTCAACGGCTGTATATCCTCCACAAAATCTATCAGAGAAACATATTGAAACACTAGTAGATTACACTACTAGACTAGCAAAGGGTCTAGGAATTATAGGGTTAATGAACATTCAATACGTTATCTCAAAAGATGTTGTTTATGTGATTGAAGTAAACCCTCGTGCATCACGTACAGTACCGTTCTTAAGTAAAATTACGAATATACCAATGGCAAATGTGGCGACAAAAGCAATCCTTGGTCAAACGATTCCACAACAAGGATATAGTGTAGGATTAGCTCCTGCTAAAGAAGGCGTATTCGTAAAAGTACCAGTATTCAGCTTTGCAAAACTCCGTCGTGTCGATACTACATTAGGACCTGAAATGAAATCAACAGGTGAAGTAATGGGAAAAGATAGCACACTTGAAAAAGCATTATATAAAGGATTTGTAGCAGCAGGTATCAAGATTAAAGACCACGGTTCAGTATTAATGACTGTAGCAGATAAAGATAAAGCAGAAGCAATTGAACTTGCAAAACGATTTGTTGAAATCGGCTACTCCATTCTTGCAACGCCTGGAACAGCGCAAAGCTTGCAACAAGCTGGGATAAAATCAACAATTGTTGATAAAATCGGTTCTAATGGTCCGACATTGCTTGATGTTATTCAAAAAGGTGAAGCACAATTAGTAATCAATACACTTACAAAAGGTAAACAACCTGCTCGTGATGGCTTTAGAATACGTCGTGAGTCAGTAGAAAATGGCATTGCATGTCTAACTTCTCTTGATACTGCAGAAGCCATTCTACGAGTAATTGAATCTATGACATTTACATCAAGTGCTATGCCAAAAGCAGAGTTAGAGGTGCACGCATGATCATCCAAGAAAAAATGAAAGTTGTTCGTCAAAAACAAATTGCAGACGATATTTACGAGCTGACCTTAATTGGTCAGCTTGCACTTCAAATGAAACAACCAGGGCAATTTGTACACATTCGTATTTCAGATAGTTATGAACCACTACTAAGAAGACCTATAAGTATTTGTTCAATTGATCCGGAACACATGGAATTTACGATGCTTTATCGTGCAGGAGGTCGAGGAACAAAGCTACTCGCTTTAAAACAACCTGGAGATGAAGTAGATGTATTAGGTCCATTAGGAAATGGTTTCCCCGTTGAAGAGGCTACTCCTGGACAAACCGCATTGCTAGTAGGAGGGGGAATTGGTGTACCTCCGTTATACGAGCTTTCAAAACAACTAAATGCCAATGGTGTTCATACCATCCACGTTTTAGGTTTCCAATCTGAATGCAATGTCTTTTATGAAAATCAATTTAATGAACTTGGTGAAACTTATATTGTCACTGCAGATGGTAGCCATGGCTCAAAAGGTTTTGTGACAGATTTATTGGCACAGCGTAATCCTGAATTTGATGTTTTCTATAGCTGTGGCCCCATTCCAATGCTAAAAGCATTAGAGCAAAGCTATCCCGATAAAAAAGGTTTCTTATCATTTGAAGAGCGAATGGGCTGTGGCATAGGTGCTTGTTATGCTTGTGTATGTGATACGACTGATGCAGTAGAACAAGATTATGTAAAAATCTGCTCTGATGGCCCAGTCTTTCCGAGAGGAGTGCTTGCACTATGAATCGATTACAAGTTGAATTACCAGGTTTAACACTAAAAAATCCAATTATACCTGCATCTGGCTGTTTTGGATTTGGTCAAGAATACGCGAAGTTATATGACTTATCAAAACTTGGCGCGATTATGATTAAAGCGACAACTTTGGAAACACGTAGAGGAAATCCAACTCCTCGTGTAGCAGAAACATCGTCTGGTATGTTAAATGCAATTGGCTTACAAAATCCAGGGTTAGCGCATGTAATGGAGTATGAACTACCTTGGCTAGAACAATACGATGTACCAATCATTGCAAATGTAGCCGGGACTGAAACTGCTGATTATGTTGCAGTCGCAGAAAAAATCTCAACAGCAAAGAATGTATTGGCATTAGAATTAAATATCTCATGTCCAAATGTAAAATGTGGTGGGATCCAGTTTGGAACGGATCCAAAAACTGCTAGCGAACTTACAGCTGCAGTCAAAGCTGTATCAAGTGTCCCTGTATATGTAAAATTATCTCCAAATGTTACAAACATAGTAGATATTGCGAAAGCAGTAGAAGCAGGCGGGGCAGATGGCATCACAATGATAAATACATTGATTGGCATGCGACTTCATCCCAAAACAGGGAAACCAGTTATCGCAAATGGAACTGGAGGATTATCAGGTCCTGCTGTAAAACCTGTTGCCATTCGAATGGTTTATGATGTAAGTAAACAAGTGGATATTCCAATCATTGGTATGGGTGGTATTTCAAATGCAGAAGATGTTATAGATTTCTTATCTGCAGGTGCAAGTGCAGTAGCAGTAGGCACTGCAAACTTTGTAGATCCTTTTGTATGCCCAAATATCATTGATGAATTACCACAAAAGTTAGATGAATTAAATTGTGAATTTATAACAGACATCATCGGAAGGAGCCATCGATAAATGACAAATAAGCCAATCATCGCATTAGACTTCCCCACAGAAGAGAACGTCACAAACTTTCTCTCACAGTATCAAGAATCACTATTTGTGAAAGTAGGTCTAGAACTTTATCTTCAAGAAGGTCCTTCTATTATAAAAAAAATAAAAGAACAAGGACACGAAGTATTTCTAGATTTAAAACTGCATGATATCCCAAATACGGTTAAATCTGCAATGCGTGGTTTAGCGAAATTGGGCGTAGATATTGTCAATGTACATGCTGCAGGTGGAAGTACAATGATGAAAGCAGCGCTAGAAGGTTTACAAGAAGGCACTCCTGCAGGAAAGAAACGTCCAAGCATAATAGCTGTTACACAATTAACTTCAACTAGTGAAGAACAAATGCAACAAGAACAACGAATAGAAACAACACTAGAAGAATCCGTTTTAAACTATGCAATATTAGCAAAAGAATCCGGACTTGATGGAGTAGTATGTTCGGTCTTAGAGGCTAAAGCTATTGAAGAAGTTTGTGGAAAAGAATTTTTAAAAGTAACGCCTGGCATTCGCCTATCTGGAGGTGCTACGCATGATCAAAAACGTGTGGCAACACCTGCATTTGCTAAGGAAAATGGCTCAACACATATCGTAGTAGGACGTGCTATTACGCAAGCTGATGACGTAGTAGAAGCATATCATACAGTACAAGCACAATGGGGAGGACAATAAACATGACAATACAAAAAGACGTAGCACAAGGATTATTAGAAGTAGGCGCAGTTACTTTAAGTCCAAATGATTTATTTACTTGGGCATCGGGTATAAAATCTCCAATATATTGCGACACACGACTAACAATCTCTTATCCAAAAGTTCGTAAAATTATCGCAACAGGTCTAGCTGAATTGATCAAAGAAAACTTCCCTGAAACGGATGTTGTAGCAGGAACAGCAACAGCAGGTATACCACATGCCGCATGGGTAAGTGATATCTTAGAATTACCAATGGTATATGTACGTTCAAAACCAAAAGATCATGGCCGTGGCAATCAAACAGAAGGTAAACTTCAAAATGGTCAGAAAGTAGTCGTTGTAGAAGATATTATTTCAACAGGTGGTTCAAGTATTAATGCGGTAGAAGCACTTCGTCGTGAAGGTGCAGAAGTTTTAGGTGTTGTCTCCGTTTACTCTTACATGCTACCTCGTGCACAAGAAAACTTTGATCAAGCAGAAGTACCATACAAAAGCCTATCAAATTTCGAAGCATTAGTAGAAGCTGCAAAAGAAACAGGTGCGATTGATGAATCAGATATCCCTGGTCTACTTCAGTGGCATGCTGATTTGAAAGCAGGAAAACTGTAAGATTAATTTTGCAAAAATAATAAAACGAATCATAGGACCTTTTGTGAATTTTTACAAAAGGTCCTTTTAAATTGCTTAATAACAGATGTTTAAAGAATGTAACAATTGGATATAGAACATGGGGAAAATAAAAAGTTGTTATATTTTCAAATATATAATAAAATTATATAAAACCTATAGAAAAACTATGCATTAATGAGAAAGAGGTTTATAAATGACTGAACAATTAGAAGAATATTTACCACAATATACATTAGATGCAGCTACAACAGTAGAACGTGTAGTGTTAAAAGTAATAGATTTAGCAAGACAAATAGCGTTTTACGAACAAGTTGTCGGCTTATCTGTAATTAGTAAAACCGATGACTATGCATTCTTAGGGGCAAAAGATGATTCAAAAGTACTTTTAGAATTACGCAAAACTGCTGAAAAATTACAACCTGCTAAAAGTACAGGTCTATTTCATATTGCATTCCTTGTGCCAACTAGAGAAGCGTTCGCTACCAAATTCTTCGAAATTTTACGCAATAAAAATACAGTAGACAGTCCTTTAGAACAATCAGATAGATATCCACATTTTGAACGAATGATTCCAATCGCTAAACTTGATAGTGCAAGTGATCATGGATATAGTGAAGCATTCTATATATCTGATATTGAAGGAAATGGTATCGAAATTTATGCGGATCGTCCAAAAGATCAATGGGATAAACATCCTCAAGGTAGTCATCCACTTAATTTTAAAGAGCTTGCTCAACTTGCGGAATTTGATACAGATGGTAAGTTGCCAAAAGGTACAACAGTAGGTCATGTGCATTTACGCGTTGATGATTTCGATGAAACATTAGCATTTTATGAACAAGTATTAGGCTTTGAACCTCAAGTTGTTTTAGATGATGTTTTCTTTATATCAGCAGGTGGGTATCATCACCATATTGCTGGTAATACTTGGTCAGGAAACAACGTTGCTCGCCCCCTTGCTATGCATAGCGGATTGCAAGAAGTACAATTTCAACTCCCAACCAAGAAAGCTTATTATGAGCTGAAAAATCACGTGAAACAATTTGTCCAAATGCAGGACTTAGAAAATTATTTTGCGGTTATTGATCCAAGTGGTAATCGGCTAGTATTTTTAATAGGTGCAGTTGAATAAAAATTAAAAGAGTGCGAACCAAAAAAGTTCGCACTCTTTTTTGAAAAGTTATTTTAATGTTCCAGTACTTAAAATCGATGAGTCGACATGAACATCTACTTTAACTTTTTTGATTAAATCTACTGTCATTTGTTGTGTCCACTTACCATGATAATGCATTCGGAAATTATCGGTAAAACCAATTGGATCGATTTCCTTTTCCTTAACTTTACCTAAAAATTCGAGAATTTCTTTTTCCACTTCTTTATTTACAGCATTTTCAAGGATGGCTAAATTCCTGGGATTATCGATTTCATTTTGCATTTCCCCTTTATACTCGGATAATAAGCCTTTTAATTTCAATGTAATCTTTAGCTTTGGTGATGATAGGTTACGGTTTGGTGTTGCCCTGATATTAGCTTTAATTAAATCAAGCATAACTTTTCCTTTTATTGCCTCTAAATTCAATTTGACGGGAGCAAGATTTTTCTTTCCTTGTAAAGCTTGAATGATAACAGCTTCGGATGGGGAGATTGTATCAATCATCTTATCATTTTTGAATAATGCGACGCCTTCAATTTCGATGTGTTCGCCTTTTTTCGCTATCACCGGAAGAATGGGATCATAAACTTTACTCGTAGATGTAAACATAAAAAAGTGGATATTTGTATTGGGATTAAATGCGGTAGTCATAGAAGGCTGTAGGAGATCCTTTAAATAATAGATAACGTTTTGTTTATCAGGATAATTCCCTTTGATTATATCTTCTGCACTTCCCTTTACAACAGCTATATAAGCTCTGTTCCCAACCTCAGCTTTTCTATAAAGATATTCAATAATTTTGCGCATATTCGTTTTCCGAGCGAACTCCTCATTAACTAGAATTACACGCAATTGATTGAGCACCACTTTTTTTTCGGACATTCTTCCAACTTTCACAATACCATTTGAAACTAAATCCGTAGTAACGGAAGAAATCTGAACGTTTTTTTTCACATTAGGTGAATATTGCGGAACAGCAACCGTTAATTTCATTTTATTATCTTCCAAATAATCGAATGACATAACACCTACCATTGCTTCATCTTCAATTGGAATTCTTGATCGATTCGATGATTCTTGTGAGCAGCTCACTAAAAGGGGAATCATCAAAAGTAAAAGAACTAAAAACAGTTTCTTTATCACGATTGCATCCCACCTTTTCGAAGTAAATAGATCAGGCATAAGAACACAGGCCAAATGACGATAGTGTAAGAAAGTAGATCTGTAATATCAAAAATTCGTTCTTGCAAGCTTCTACTAAATGGTATTTTTATGATGCAAAAGATGATAATCACCATTAGATAATAATAGAATGTTTGACGTTTTGAAAAAAGGCACTCTATTCCCTTTTTTGCGGACCAAAAGTATAGTGTTACCGTTGTAAGAATGAGGAATACCCATAGTGTAATGCCGAATATATCAATACGTTCTACAAAAGAAAATCCACCTGCTTTAAATAAATTTAAAACAGGAAACTCAACATGTTTTAGCTGCCAGGGAGAATTATATACGACAGATGTTGCTGTTGTGGCAAAGTATATAAGTGTACTAATCCAAATACCAATTGTGCCATGTTTAAATGCTTTTTTTTGATCCTTGATATTCGGAAAGTAGAACATCATTAGTTCAAATCCAAGCATACTAACAAAACCATTTTTAAACGCATGATAAAATTCTGGTCCCGTAAAGTTAAACAAAGGAAGGAGATGTCTCATATCTCCTTGTTGTAATCCCCAAGACAAAAAGAAAATCATTGGAATCGTTAAAAAGAAAGTGAGTATACAAAAACGTGCTATTGTTAAAACACCGCCATTGACAATATAAATAAGCAAAAGCAGTAGTACGAATATCGGAGCAGTGGTAGTTTGAAGTGGTAGTGCGGTACTCTGAATGAGATGCATGTAGTTATTAATAATCCCTGCTATAAAGAAAAGGTACACAACCACGATGTAAATATTGATAATTTTCCCTATAAACTTGCCGAGTAATTTTTCATTAATTTGAAATATGTTGTCATTTGGAAATCTCCTAAGGAGCCAAGTAATCATCCAAAAAATAACAGTTGCTATTAAACCAAACAATAGTGGAGCAAACGCTTGACTGATACCCAGGGGACTAAGCAGTTGCGGAAGTGTGAGCAGTCCCACTCCGACCATTGAACTTTGTACCAAAAAAATAACGTGATATTTATTAAGGATTTTTTCTTCTTTAGTAGTCACCTAATAACATCTCACTTTCATTCTGGTTTTTTACTTTCTTGCGCTTTCGAGACGCCGGTCTTAAATCTTAAAAACGCAATTGGAAAGCGAATAATATTATTTAATAAATCAGTCGCTTTTCGCGGAATAACGGGTGCCATATATTCTTCACCTAATGATTTGACGCGAAGTAAATGAGTCAATACCCAAGCAAAGGCAAGCATCTGGCCAAATAATCCAAAAAATCCTGCCGAAACAATGAAAATATAGCGTACGAATCGACTGGAATTACTCATTAAGAAAATAGGTGGCAGGAAGGAAAGTAAAGCGGATGTGGCCACTAATACAATCAAGAAATTACAAAATAATCCCGCTTGTACTGCTGCCGTTCCAATAACAATACCTCCTACAATACCGATTGTTTGACCTACCTTGGTCGGCAGCCTCGAGCCAGCTTCCCTTAACACTTCGATAATGAGCTCAATAAATAATACTTCACCTAGCGGGCTAAACGGGACTCTACTCCTAGATTCCTGTAAATTCATTAAGAGTTCATAAGGTAAAATTTCAGGGTGAAAAGTTAAAGCTGATATATAAGTTGGCGTAATAATGATCGTTAAGAAGAATCCCATGAACCTGAGAAAACGAAGTAATGAAGCAGTTGTCCAGCGGTTATAATAATCTTCCGAAGAAATGAAAAATTCAAAGAAGGTTGTCGGACAAACTAGTGCATAGGGGCTATTATCCATTAATACAACAATTCTTCCATCTATTAAGACCTTGTTGATTAAATCAGGTCTCACAGTCAAATAATATTGAGGAAAAGGAGAAAATGGATTATCTTCAATTAATTGCTTCAACATTGAAATATCCAAAAAAGTCGGAAAATGGACATTATCTAACCGCTTTTTTAAACGCTCTAAATGATCTTTATTTGCAATATTATCCATGTACATCACTGTCATTTTAACCGGAGCATCATCCCCCATGATTCGATCTTCATTTTTTAAATGAGAGTTCCGGATACGTCTTCTAATTAAAGAAATATTGGTTTCTAAGGATTCTGTAAATGTATCTTGTGGTCCAATAACAGTTGACTCTGTTTCTGAATTGGTGATAGTACGTGTAGGAGCACTATAGGTCTCAATAATTAGTAAATTATTCGTTTGATGGAAATATAAAAGGGATTGCCCAGCATTTAATTTATTTAAAATATTTTCAGTATCCTGCAGCTCTATTTTTTCACCTATTTGGTAGATTTGATTGATATGATTGGTTAAAGGAATCATTATGGTTGACTGCATGACCAGTTTCTCTATAAGTGACTTAGAATAGATGACAGTAACAGTTCCCTCAATCGTTTGAACTTTTTTAAAAGTAATATCATTCACGTTTTTAGTTAGTTCTTTTATCTTCTCAATCGTAAAATCTTCAGGTATACTTTGTATATTTTGTTCAGCTTTAAATGGGGATAACTTACCATCTGTGGTACGAGCTAATCTATATTTCATGATTATCTACCACGCCTTTCTTCATTGATTACCTTAATGTGCACATATTTCCTTTTAATATGCATAAAAAGGCAAAGAAAAAGACCAGAATTTTACCTGTATCATAAGGTTCTGGTCTTTTTGAATTAATCTTTTTTTAATTTCATAACGAGTTCTTCATCAGGCGTTACATAAATTGTTTTTTGTTCAAAATAGATAACAAATCCGGGTTTTGCTCCATTTGGCTTTTTCACTTGGCGAACTTCTGTGTAATCAACAGGCACTGATGAGGATTCTCTAGCCTTACTAAAATATGCAGATAAGGTTGCTGCTTCAAGCAGTGTTTGGTCATCAGGGTTGTCGTCATGTATGACCACATGGGATCCTGGTATATCCTTAGTGTGCATCCAAATTTCATACCTTTTAGCAAGTTTAAATGTTAAATAATCGTTTTGTTTATTGTTCTTGCCAACTGAAATCCGAATACCTGAAGAGGAGGCAAATTCTTCTGGCGCCGGTTTTGTAGGTTTTTTTCGGCGCTTGGAAGCTTTCATCTTCATAAATTCTTGTTCTGCTAACTCCTCACGTATTTCCTCAATATCATGTGGTGAAGCTTGTTGTACTTGTTGTGAAAGCATTTCGAAATATGCTAAATCTTCATCAGTTTTATCGATTTGTTGTTGCACCATAATAAGTGCATTTTTTGCTTTATTGTATTTTGTGTAATAGCTTTGGGCATTTTCAATGGGTGTTTTACGTTCGCTTATTGGAATTTTTACTTGTGCACCATTTTCATCATAGTAATTTGTTACGATTACTTCTTTTTGTCCCTTTTCGAAGTTATAGAGATTGGCCATTAATAATTCACCAAAAAGTTGATATTGGTCTAAATTGGATGCGTGATTTAAGTCTTTTTGGAGCTTTTTCAATTTTAATTTCAACTTACTAATTTCATTTTGTAGCCATCGCTCTAAATCACCTGCTTGCTGCTTTACGCGGTCTCGTTCAGCTCTTGCAAAGAAAACGCGGTCTAGTAAAGTGCTCAAAGTAGGATAAATTGTAGGCTTTCCTTCTAAATGAGTTAAAGCGATAGGGGAAAATTGAGTTTTCCCGTTTACTTCGATATAAGTAGGGTTACTTCCACCGTTCTTAAATTCATCTATAAATATTGGAAATAAATCACTAGCAGATTTCCCATTTTGTTTCACGCGATATAAAAATTCGTTGGCATGAAGTGTTGAAAATCCTGTGAAATGTTGGACCAATTCTTGTGCTGTTTTTTCTGTATCAAAGAATGTCTGTAACTCTTCGTAGGAAGGATTTACAGGATTTACTTTGTCTTGAGCTGGTGGTGCTACATATTGTTGGCCTGGTAAAACAGTACGGTAACTGTTCACAGTTGGTGGTAAGTGTTTTAAACTATCTACGATTTTTTGTGTTTCTTTTTCTACTAAAATCAGATTACTATGTCGTCCCATTATTTCAGCGTGTAATTCTCGAATAATCGGATCGCCGATTTCATTTTTACTTGAAATTGTTAATATAATAATACGGTCGCCATCAATTTGTTTAATCGATTCGATAAAGCCACCTTCAATATGCTTTCTAAGTAACATACAAAACATTGGTGGTTCGGCTGGATTTTCAACAGCCTGTTCAGTTAAATGTACGCGTGCGTAAGATGAATGTATTGAAAATAATAATTTATTGTTACTACCATTCGCTCGAATTGTTAAGATTATTTCTTGTGCATTCGGTTGATGCACTTTTGCAATGCGACCAGTAACAAGTTGTTGCAGTTCTTTGGTCATTGCTAGTGTAAATAAGCCATCATATGCCATATGTAATTCCTCTTTCAAAGCGTTTTGTTCTATCTTATCATTTTTTATTGCAAAATTGAAAAACGTTGAATTTTATTATGCAAATTTAGCTTTAATTTACGAACAGGAGATGCCATCTGCTGGTTTATAGTCATTTTTTATTTTTTTATGGTAATAAACTGTAAAAATATGGAGAGAATTAAGTCTGTAAAATTAAAAATTTTCTTTCTTTTATAAAAAGACAACAAAAAAAGGATTTTTAGCGTACAATGGAAAGATAACCAGTTAATCATTATACGCAATAACGTATATCTTATGCTATACTTATGGATAGTATGCAAAGAAGGATGTGACTGACCTTGGTGCGAAGTATGACTGGATTTGGCAGGGGTGTCACGACAACGGATCAAGTACAAATAACCGTAGAAATCCGTTCAGTAAATCATCGGTTTCTAGAAGTATCTACGAAGTTTCCGAAAGATTGGACAGAAGCGGAA
This sequence comes from Rummeliibacillus sp. JY-2-4R, assembly GCF_053847205.1. Taxonomy (NCBI): domain Bacteria; kingdom Bacillati; phylum Bacillota; class Bacilli; order Caryophanales; family Caryophanaceae; genus Rummeliibacillus; species Rummeliibacillus sp. JY-2-4R. The sequence goes on from NZ_CM132623.1 coordinate 945,309, forward strand.
AGTTTTGCGAAAAAAGTACTCTCTACTAAAGTAGCTAGAGGAAAACTCGATGTGTCCGTCTATGTGAAAGAATTAACGCCGCTTGGACAAGTAGTAAAGATTAATTGGCCGCTTGTCAATGCCTACAAACAAGCAAGAGAAGAGTTAAAACAACAACAAATTCCACTCGAAGAAAATTGGTCAATGTCAGAAATTTTACAACTTGAACAAGCTTTGATTATGGAAGCAAAAGAACTTCCAAAAGAAAATCTTTTAAGTGCAGTGGAAAAAGCAATCAATGAGGCAGCAACAGCTCTTATTCTAATGCGAGAAAGAGAAGGTCAGGAACTACTAGAAAAAGTAACGGGCTTTAAACAATCATTAGAAGAACAGATTGCGATTATTCAAAGTGTTTCTCAAAATGCAGTAGAAAAATATCGTCTAAAACTTGTAGAACGTATAAAGGAAATAAGTGAAGCAGATAATTTAGAAGAGCGTATTTTGACAGAGGTAGCAATTTTTGCGGAAAAGGCAGATATTGCGGAAGAATTAGATCGTCTAGCAAGTCACTTTAAGCAATTAGACGAAACACTAAAAGAAGATACATCAATTGGTCGAAAACTTGACTTTTTGATGCAAGAAATACATCGAGAAATTAATACAATTGGTTCTAAAAACCAATCAGTTGAAGCAGCAGCTACTGTTGTTCAAGCAAAGACAATATTAGAGAAAATGCGAGAACAAGTTCAAAATATTGAATAATAGCATCAATTAAAGTATGATTTATTATTTGGAACGATGAGGGAGAGTTAATGAGAAGAGAACGTGGATTATTGATTGTTTTATCTGGTCCATCAGGTGTTGGAAAAGGCACTGTGCGTAAGGAATTATTCTCACAACCAGATACGAATTATGAATACTCTATTTCTATGACTACTCGTAAGCCACGCGAAGGAGAAGTCGATGGCGTAGATTATTTCTTTAAAAGCAAAGAGGAATTTGAGGCATTAATCGAACAAGGTAAATTACTTGAATATGCACAATATGTAGGTAATTATTATGGAACACCTATTGATTACGTTAATGCAACATTAGATGCAGGTCGAGATGTTTTCCTTGAAATTGAGGTACAGGGAGCTGCACAAATTCGTGAAAAAGTCCCAGATGGCTTATTCATTTTCCTTGCACCACCTAGCCTTTCAGAATTGCAACAACGTTTAGTAGGTCGTGGAACAGAAACCGAAGAAGTGATTGCAACTCGTATAGCTGAAGCAAACAAAGAATTGGAAATGATGAATTTGTACGATTATGTCGTAGAAAACGATGAAGTACAATTAGCATGTGAACGTGTTAATGCGATTGTTTTAGCTGAGCATTGTAGACGCGAACGTGTAGAAAAACAATATTTAGCCATGTTGAGAGGAGAATAATAGATGTTATATCCATCTGTTGACGTATTAAAAACAAAAATTGATTCAAAATATTCACTTGTAAGCCTTGCTTCTAAAAGAGCCCGTGCAATGCAAGAAGGAAGTCCACAACTATTAAATTCATATGTTTCTTATAAAAACGTAGGAAAAGCACTTGAAGAAGTAGCTGCAGGTGTTCTTACAAAAGAAGAACAAGATGAAACACAAGTTTATGAAGATGAAATTTAACCTATTTGATTGACTAAAACGCTGTAGCTCCCAGAGATTTCTTCTTTGGGGGCTTGTGTTGTTTCGAGAGGATGTAAAACATGATTGCAAATAAGAACATTTTACTTTGTGTCTCTGGCGGGATCGCAGTTTATAAAGCAGTTGCACTTGTTAGTAAGCTTACACAAGCAGGTGCTCATGTAAAAGTAATAATGACAGAATCTGCAACCCGTTTTGTTGCCCCATTAAGCTTTCAAGTCATGTCAAAACATGATGTATATATAGATACATTTGATGAAAAAGATTCAAGCGTCATCGCACATATAGATTTAAGTGATTGGGCTGATCTAGTCATTGTAGCTCCAGCTACAGCGAACATAATTGGCAAGCTAGCAAATGGCATTGCTGATGATATGGTCACAACTACATTACTTGCAACAACAGCAAAAGTATGGATTGCTCCTGCTATGAATGTTCATATGTATGATCATCCTGCAGTTAAACGAAATATAGCACGTTTAGCAACAGACGGCTATGAATTTATAGAACCTTCCGAAGGCTTTTTAGCTTGTGGATATGTGGGAAAAGGCCGTTTAGAAGAACCAGAGAAAATCGTATCATTAGTTAATGAATATTTTACGCCGAAAACACTTCCTTTAACTGGAAAGAAAGTGGTGGTTTCTGCTGGGCCGACTCTAGAAAGAATTGATCCTGTAAGGTATTTATCGAATTTTTCCTCAGGGAAAATGGGTTATGCCATGGCTAGGGCAGCACAAAAACTTGGAGCAGAAACTATATTAGTTTCAGGTCCTGTATCACTTACTCCGCCAGCTGGAGTAAAACTAATTGCTGTCGAAAGTGCTGAAGAAATGTTGCAAGCTATTTTACAAGAATACGATTCTTCAGATATCGTCGTAAAAGCAGCAGCAGTAGCAGATTATCGTCCTAGAAATATTCAAACTCAAAAAATGAAAAAACAACCTGGTGATGCAAAAATTGAGTTAGAGCGCACAACCGATATTCTACTTACATTAGGTGAAAAGAAAAAAAATCAACTTTTAATTGGTTTTGCTGCAGAAACAAATGATGTATTGGATTATGCTAAAGGTAAATTAAAAAAGAAAAACGCAGATTATATTATTGCAAATGATGTTTCAAAATCGGATCGCGGTTTTGGTACTGATTCAAACACTGTTACATTAGTAGGGAAAGAAAATTTTTTAACATCATTTGATTCACTTCCAAAAGAGGAACTTGCAATTAAATTATTTGAGACCATTTTAAAAAGAGAAGGTTTATGGCAATGATTGCCCAAGTCATAGTCGATGTCTCAGCTTATCCAGTGGATAGGCCATTTGATTATGCAGTTCCTAAAAACCTTGAAGAGTTAGTAGAGTTAGGCTGTCGAGTGAAAGTACCTTTTGGACCACGGAATGTTCTGGGTTTCATAACAGCATTAAAAGACGAAACAGATGTACCAATAAATAAGCTTAAAAGTATTGCGCAGCTTTTAGATATAGAACCTGTGTTAACAGAAGAAATGTTAGAGTTAGCGAAATGGATGACGGAACATACTTTATGCTATGAAATTGATGCATTGCAAGTAATGTTGCCATCAGCAATGCGAGCAAAATATGAAAAATCTATTTTGCTTAAGACAGATCTGTCTAATTTACCGGATGAACTACAAGCTTTATTTGGTAAAAAAGAAATGATTCCATATAAAAAGGTTGAAGCGGCTAATCTACTAAAGCCGCTTAAATATTGTATGAAGCAAGGATTTATAGAACAAAAAACGATTGTTAAACAACAGGGGCAAGTTAAAGAAGTGCGCAAATTGAAAATTTTAGAGGATACGCTAAAATTACAAGAAATTGCTTCTTCTATTTCAAATAGAGCAAAAAAACAAGCCCAAGTTGTAGATTGGATGGTACATCATGCTGGCGAAGTGTTCATACCACATGAACTTTGTGAGCAATTAAATATAACACAAGCTGTTTTAAATGCGGTTGTTGAAAAAGGAGCGGCAAACTATTTTCAAGAGGAAGTTTATCGCGACCCATTTTCAAAAGATGCAAAGAAATCTACAGCACTTGATTTAACAGATGAGCAGAGTGTTGCATTAACGCAAATAATCGATTCTATGAAAAGTCAGAAGTCTACCACGTTCTTATTACATGGTGTAACAGGAAGTGGTAAGACAGAGGTATATTTACAGGCTATTCAAAAAGCGATAAATCACGGTCAAGAAGCAATTGTATTAGTACCGGAAATTTCATTAACACCTCAAATGACTGAACGGTTCCGAGCTCGATTTGGAGATTTAGTAGCAGTCATGCACAGTGGATTATCAAAAGGTGAAAAGTATGATGAATGGCGGAAAATTGACCGTGGAGAAGTAAAAGTTGCTGTTGGTGCTAGATCTGCCATTTTCGCTCCTTTTACAAATTTAGGATTAATTATTTTAGATGAAGAGCATGAATCTACGTATAAACAAGAAGATACACCGCGATATCATGCTAGAGATGTGGCCATTTGGCGTAGCCATTTTCATAATTGTCCAGTGATATTGGGGAGTGCAACGCCATCTCTTGAATCATTTGCACGTGCAAAGAAAAACGTCTATACATTATTAACATTATCTAAAAGAGCAAAGCATCAATCTCTTCCTGCAGTGCAAGTAGTTGATATGCGTGAGGAACTTCATAATGGGAATCGTTCAATGTTCTCTACTGCATTGACTGAAGCCATTCAAGCAAGACTTGAAAGAAAAGAACAAATGGTATTATTTTTAAACCGTCGTGGGTTTTCTTCATTTGTTTTATGTCGAGATTGCGGAACCGTTATTCAATGTAAAAACTGTGATATCTCGATGACTTATCATCGATCTACGGAAAGGTTAAAATGTCATTATTGTGGATATGAAGAGCATGTTCCATCAGAATGTCCAGAATGTCACAGTGAACATATTCGATTTTTCGGTACGGGAACTCAAAAGATTGAGGCTGAAATTCATAAAGTCTTTCCTGAAGCAAGAGTGTTACGTATGGATGTCGATACAACTAGACAAAAGGGTGCGCATGAACGCATTCTAGAGGATTTTGGTTCCTTTAAGGCAGATATTTTGTTAGGCACTCAGATGATTGCTAAGGGACTTGATTTTCCAATGATTACGTTAGTAGGGGTACTAAGTGCAGATACTTCATTAAATTTACCTGACTTTCGTGCAGCAGAAAGAACTTTTCAATTATTAACGCAAGTTAGTGGACGAGCTGGACGCCATGATTTACCTGGTGAGGTTATTATTCAAACATATACACCGGAACATTATGCAATTCAGTTATCAAAAGAGCAACATTACGAACCGTTCTATGAGCAAGAAATGGCAATGCGTCATAAGTTTGCCTATCCACCGTATTTTTACGTAGTACTTATTCAAGTTTCCCATGAAGATGTTATGATGGCAGCTGAATATGCAGGAAAAGCAATGGATTGGTTAAAATTGAAACTATCAAAACAAGTAGGATTGATAGGCCCTACAGCAGCATCCATTAGCCGAGTCCAAAATCGATATCGCTATCAATGTTTGATAAAATATAAAAAAGAACCGAATTTGACGGAAACATTACAACAACTAATTCGGATTTATCGTACGGAATGGATTAAAAAAGGAATTCAACTATCTGTTGATTTAGATCCTTCATCCATTTAATTTATACTTTATATGTTTAGAAAAGAGGTCCAAAATGGCATTATTAGAAATTGTAAAAAACCCCGCAAAAGTATTAGAAACGAAGGCGGTTGAAGTAACCACATTTGATAAGAAATTGGCACAATTACTTGATGATATGTATGAAACAATGGTAGAAAATGACGGAGTAGGAATTGCCGCTCCACAAGTAAACAAAAGCATACAAGCTGCAGTAGTAGAGCTTGGAGAAGAGCGTGACGTGTTAGAACTAATCAATCCTGTCATTGTTGCAAAATCTGAGGATACAGATGTAGATATTGAAGGCTGTTTAAGTTTCCCAGATTTATATGGGGATGTTGAACGCCCTGTATATGTAAAAGTACAAGCTCAGGATCGTAATGGCGAATTGTATGAATTGGAAGCCTATGATTATGATGCACGAGTTATTCAACATGAAATTGATCATTTACATGGAATATTATTCGATAAAAAAATAACAAAAACCTACACATTAGAAGAAATAGAAGCAATGGTTGCAGAGGAGGATGAAGAATAATGATCTCGATTGTCTTTATGGGAACACCGGATTTCTCTGTACCTGTCCTAAAAATGCTTCACGAAGAAGGCTATGATATTAAAGCTGTAGTCACACAACCGGATCGTCCAGTTGGTCGCAAACATGTATTAACTCCACCTCCTGTAAAGGCTTGTGCAGTAGAACTTGGATTGCCTGTTATTCAACCTGAGCGTTTAAAGGGCTCTAAAGAACTACAAGAAATCATTGATTTAAATCCTGATTTAATTGTCACTGCTGCATTTGGTCAAATCTTACCAAAAGAACTACTAGATACCCCAAGACTTGGTTGTATCAATGTCCACGCATCATTACTTCCAGCATATCGCGGTGGAGCTCCCATTCATCAAGCTGTCATGGATGGACAAAAAGAAACTGGCGTTACCATTATGTATATGGCCGAAAAACTAGATGCTGGAGATATTATTTCACAACAATCCCTTCCAATTGAAGAAGAGGACTATACAGGTTTACTATTTGAAAAATTAAGTATTGTAGGTCGTGATTTATTAAAAGAAACATTACCTTCTATTATTGAGGGAACTAATCAACGTATTCCTCAAGATGATTCGAAAGCAACTTTCGCACATAATATTTCTCGCGACCAAGAGCGCATTGATTGGTCAAAAAGCAATACAGAAATTTATAACCAAATCCGCGGTTTGCATCCATGGCCAACAGCTTATACAACGCAAAATGGACAAAACGTAAAAATCTGGTGGGCAAAGAAATCAACTGCTACGCATAACGAAAAACCTGGTACAGTCATTGGAATCTCTAAAAAATCCTTCACAGTTGCAACTGGTTTTGGTCAAGCAATTGATATTCTAGATTTACAACCATCCGGTAAAAAACGTATGGAAGCTGTCAATTACTTAAATGGAGTAGGGTCAAAATTACAGATTGGGGATCATTTTGAATGAGTAAAAAGAAAAATGCAACACCGATTTGGAATGGAAATGTACGTGATGCAGCGCTAACCATTCTGCTTGCTGTTGAAAAACAACAAGCTTACAGTAATTTGCTATTACACCAAACAATAGAGAAATATCAAATAGAGACAAAAGACCGTGGTCTACTAACAGAGATTACGTACGGTACATTACAATATAAAATGACGCTAGATTATTATTTAGAGCCCTATATTCGAGGGAAACTAGAAGATTGGGTACGCTGTTTGTTGCGTTTATCTTTATATCAAATTGTATTCTTAACGAAAATCCCTGACTTTGCAGCAGTAAATGAAGCGGTTGAAATTGCAAAACATAGAGCAAGACACAGAGGAATTAGTGCTACTGTAAATGGAATTCTACGTTCTATAATACGTGATGGAATTCGTGACACAACAGAAATTACTGATGATGCTAAACGTTTAGCAATTGAAACAAGTCATCCCGAATGGCTAGTGCGACGTTATATTGATGGCTTTGGAGTAGAAAAAACGACTGAAATGTTATTTGAAAATAATCTACCACCTATTCAAACAGTGCGTGTTAATACGACAAAAGCTACTGTAGAAGAAGCGCTACGCAGTTTATGGGATGATCAATTTTCGGTGAAGCGGAGTACTGTAATGCCAGAATGCTTACACATTCTTGAAGGGCAAGCAGCTCGTTCTACAGCGTTTAAAGAAGGTTTAATTACAATCCAAGATGAAAGTTCTATGTTACCAGCTAATGCATTAGAAGTTCATCCGGGTATGAGAGTTTTAGATATGTGTGCAGCTCCTGGTGGTAAAACAACGCATATTGCTGAAAAAATGCACAATAATGGGGAACTTTTTGCGACAGACTTGCATCCTCATAAGATCAAGTTAATACAACAAAATGCAGAGCGTCTTGGTTTATCAATCATACAGGCGCAAGTGTTAGATGGAAGAAAAGCAGATGAAGTCTTTGAGAAAGAATCATTTGATCGTATTTTAGTTGATGCTCCATGTAGCGGACTGGGTGTTATACGTCGTAAACCAGATATAAAGTACACAAAAAAAGAAGAAGATTTTGATTCCTTACAAAAAATTCAGCTTCAATTATTAAATACTGCATATACTTTATTAAAAAATGAAGGAAAAATGGTTTACAGTACTTGTACAATTGATAAAATGGAGAACAATGGTACTGTTGAAGCCTTCTTACAGGGACATCCTGATATGGAATTATCTCCAGTTCAAAATGTACCAGAACGCATGCAAACACTTAAAACAAAAGGGATTATGCAAATTTTCCCACAAGATTTTGGTAGCGACGGCTTTTTTGTTGCTGCTTTTAGAAAAAAAGGAGGATCCACAAACTAATGGATCAGGATATAAAAACAGTTAAAGTAAAAAAAGAAAAACCACAGCTTCGTGAATCAATTTATTCATTATTGCCTAATCAACTTCAAGACTGGCTAAAAGAACATGGTGAAAAACCATTTAGAGCAGGTCAAATTTTTGATTGGCTATATAACAAACGCGTCAAGAGTTTTGATGAAATGTCAAACCTTTCAAAAGATTTACGTGAAAAATTGCAACAAGAATTTGCATTTAGTACATTAAATACATTAGTCAAACAAGAATCAAAAGATGGTACAATCAAGTTTTTATTCCAATTACAGGATGGATTTTCAATTGAAACTGTATTAATGGCACATGATTATGGGAATTCTGTATGTGTAACTACTCAAGTCGGCTGTCGAATTGGATGTACTTTCTGCGCATCTACACTAGGAGGATTAAAACGTCACCTACTACCAGGTGAAATAGTTGAACAGGTAGTTAAAGTTCAACAAGCTTTAGATGAAAAAGACCAACGTGTAAGCTCAATCGTTATTATGGGAATTGGAGAACCATTTGATAATTATGATTCGATGATGCAATTCTTAAAAGTCGTTAATCACGAAAAAGGATTAAATATCGGTGCACGCCATATAACTGTTTCAACAAGTGGTATCATTCCGAAAATCTACAAATTTGCAGATGAACAATTGCAAATCAATTTTGCATTATCACTTCATGCTCCTAACCAAGAATTACGTCAACAATTAATGCCGATTGCCAAAGCTTACAAACTTCCTGAATTAATGGAAGCAGTAAAGTATTATACTGAAAAGACAGGACGTCGTATTAGTTTTGAATATGGTTTGTTTGGAGGTGTCAATGACTCAGTTGCACATGCAGAAGAATTAGCAAAGCTTGTTAAGGCTATAAAATGTCATGTCAATTTAATCCCGGTAAACTATGTACCTGAACGTGACTATGTTCGTACACCAAGAAATAAGATTTTTGAATTTGAAAAAACATTAAAAAATCATGGTGTTAACGTTACAATCCGTCGTGAGCACGGTTCTGATATTGATGCAGCTTGTGGTCAATTGCGTGCTAAGGAGAGAAAAGAAGAGACAACACACTAATGAGGTGATACGTTGTGAGATATACAGTTGTAAGTGATATTGGAAAGAAAAGAGCAGTTAACGAAGACTCAGCAACGTTTATCTCCCGTGACGATTCATACCAGCTGGCTATTGTAGCAGATGGTATGGGTGGTCATAATGCGGGAGATGTTGCGAGTCGTATGGCTGTTACGAATTTTGAAGAGTTATTTTTGCAAGCTGATGGAACTCATTTTACATCGGATCAACTGATTGAAGAGTGGCTAGTTGAAACAGTAAAGGAGCTTAACAAAGAGCTTTATCATTATTCTTTAACACATGAAGATTGCCAAGGTATGGGCACAACACTTATTGCGGTTCTTTTTGATGGGAACAACGCTACCATTTGTCACGTTGGTGATAGTCGTGTGTATTTTGTAACCGAAGAGGAAATTCGCTTAGTAACTAGAGACCACTCGTATGTCAATATTCTCGTAGATAATGGAGAAATCAGTGAAGAAGAAGCTGAAAGTCATCCAAAGAAAAACTATATTATTAAATCATTAGGAACAGAATCTACTATTGAACCTGATAGCTATAAAGTTGAATTAGTTGATAATTCCTTTCTGCTTATTTGTTCGGATGGATTGAGTAACAAAGTCTCAAACAATGACATGCACAACATTATTATGAATCAAGCATCCATTGAAGAAAAAGGAAACCAACTAGTACAATTAGCAAATGATAATGGTGGAGAGGACAATATTACACTCATCCTATTATCAAAAGATCTTGAGGAGGTGTAATGATGCTCGTTGGAAAGAGAATCAGTGGACGCTATAAAATTCTCGACGTCATTGGTGGCGGTGGCATGTCTAATGTCTACTTAGCTCACGATATGATATTAGATCGCGATGTAGCAATGAAAATTTTACATTATAATTTTTCAAATGAACAAGAGATGCATCGTCGTTTTCAGCGAGAGGCTTTATCAGCCACTAGTCTTACACATCCTAATATTGTAAGTATTTATGATGTTGGTGAAGATGGTGATATGCATTATCTAGTAATGGAATATGTAAAAGGGCAAACGTTAAAACAATACATACAAAAATATGCCCCATTGTCTGCTACAAAATGTGTAGATATCATGAAGCAACTAACTTCTGGTATTGCCCATGCCCATCAAAATCAAATTATCCATAGAGATATTAAACCCCAAAACATTTTGATGGATGAAAATGACAATGTTAAAATTACGGATTTTGGTATTGCAATGGCATTAGAAGATACCTCTTTTACAAGAACCAATTCAGTATTAGGAACAGTGCATTACTTATCTCCGGAACAGGCTCGTGGGGGTACTGCAACCAAAAAGTCTGACATTTATTCATTAGGAATTGTGCTTTATGAGTTATTAACTGGTCATCTACCGTTTTCTGGGGAATCAGCTGTTGCAATTGCCTTAAAACATTTACAATCTGAAACACCATCTGTTCGCGCAATTGTACCATCTATTCCTCAAAGTCTAGAAAATGTTGTTTTAAAAGCAACTGCTAAAGATCCACTTCATCGATATGCATCAGTAGAAGAAATGGAAGAGGATTTAGAAACTGTATTGTCTGAGGAAAGAAGTCAAGAGGCAAAATTCCATACCCCAGTTGATGATGATGTTACAAAGCTAATACCCGCTATAAAAGAACAACAAGATGAAGAAGATCAAGATTTAGAGAAAACAAAAGCATTACCTGTGAAAAGCAAAGAGCAGATAGAGGAAAAGCCAGTCAAGAAAAAAGGTAAAAAGAAAAAAGGGATTATTCTTTTGGGAGTACTGATTTTCTTATTGCTAGTTTTCTTAAGTGTCTTATTCTTTTATCCAGATTTATTTAGCGAAAAGAAATTTGCAATTCCTGATGTGACAAATCAAGAGGTCGAAAAGGCCATTAGTACATTAGAAGATGCAGGATTTGTTATTGGGGATCAAACAAAACAAAATTCAGATGATATTGATGAAAATCATGTAATTGCTACAACCCCAGAAGCAGGAAAAGAACGGACAAAAGAAACTAAAATTGACCTCATTATTAGCGAAGGTCCCAAAAAAATTGATGTACCAAATTACGTAGGCCGAAATATTGATCAAGTGCAAAAACTTATTTCAAATCAGGGCTTTAAAGACGTTAAAATCGAAGAAACGTACTCAGATGAAACTGTAGGTACGATTATCAAACAATCACCTGAAGAAGGCGAAAAGGTGATTCCAAAAGAAACTGTCATGACACTTACCGTAAGTAAGGGGGTAGAGCAGGCTACTGTTGCAAGCTTACTTGGTTATGATGAAAGTGCATTAAATACGTATGCAAAAAATTCGGGTTTCAACATCCATATTAGTAGAGAAAAATATTCGGACACGGTACCAAAAGGACAAGTTATCTCTCAAACGCCAAAAGCGGGTGAAACAGTGGATATGGGAAGCACAATAGAAGTTGAACTATCTAAAGGGGTAAAAGAGAAAGCAGTTAAAACTTATGTGAAAAAAATCACAATTCCGTATGAACCCAAGGTCGAAGGCGAACCACAACAAGTTCGTATTTATATTCAAGACCGTAACCATTCTATTGCAGATGTAAATCAAGAGTTCCAATTGTATTCAACCCAAGAAAAGCAGTTACAATTTGAAATTGAAGAAGGACAAAAAGCTATTTATCGTGTAATGCGTGACGATCAATTATTATTTGACGAAACGATCAATTACGAGGATTTACATTAAGGAGGAAACAAATGGCAAATGGCCAAATTCGAAAAGCTTTAAGTGGTTTTTATTATGTTCAAGACGGTAGTAACCTCATTCAATGCCGTGGAAGAGGTGTCTTTCGTAATAAAGGGATAACTCCACTTGTAGGAGATTTCGTAGAGTATGAAGTGGAAGGCGATAACGATGGAACCATTACAGCAATCAAGAATCGCCAAAATGAACTTATACGCCCACCAGTAGCGAATATTGATCAGGCAATTCTTGTGTTTTCAACAAAAGAGCCATCATTTAGTACCATTTTACTTGACCGTTTTTTGGTTGTATTAGAATCGTTTCATGTACATCCAATTATTTGTTTAACAAAAATAGATTTATTAACCGATCAAGAAAAACAAGAAATTTCAAAATACAAAGCTGACTATGAGAGTATTGGTTATAAAATAATTGAGACTTTTAAAGGTGACTCTGACTTGATCGATAAAATGACACCATTATTACAGGGAAAAACGACTGTATTAGCAGGTCAATCAGGTGTCGGTAAATCCACTCTACTTAATACAATTATGCCAGCATTGGAATTAAAAACAGGCAATATTTCTGAAGCGCTTGGCCGAGGTAAGCATACAACCCGTCACGTTGAACTGATAGAAGTTGCAAGTGGGCTAATTGCCGATACACCTGGATTTAGTTCTTTTGATTTTGAGAAAATTGAAAAAGAAGAGTTAACTCAATGTTTTCCAGAGTTCTTTGCCCTATCAGAGCACTGCAAATTCCGTGGGTGTTTGCATCTTAAAGAACCAAAATGTGCTATAAAGCAAGCTGTTGAAGATGGAACAGTAAATCAATACCGATATGATCACTATTTGCAATTTTTAACTGAGATTATAGAAAGAAAGCCGAGGTACTAACAATGATTCAAATTGCACCATCTATTTTAGCAGCTAATTTTTCTAAATTAGCAGATGAAGTAAAAGAAGTGGAAGAAGCAGGCGCAAAACTAATCCATATTGATGTTATGGACGGTCATTTTGTTCCTAATATTACAATGGGGCCAATTGTCGTTGAAGCATTGCGACCAGTAACAGATTTACCATTGGATGTCCATTTAATGATTGAAAATCCAGATCAATATATTGAAGACTTTGCCAAAGCTGGGGCAGACTATATTACTGTACATGTTGAAGCATGCCGCCATTTACATCGCACGATTCAATTAATCCGTTCTTTAGGTGTTAAACCAGGTGTAGTGTTAAATCCACATACACCAATTGAATCGATTAAGCATATATTAGAAGATGTAGACTTAGTTTTATTAATGACAGTAAACCCAGGTTTTGGGGGTCAGAAATTTATACAGTCAGTTGTACCGAAAATTGCAGAATTATCTACAATAATTAAAGAAAAGAATCTACATGTTGAAATCGAAATTGATGGTGGTATTAATTCGGAAACCATCGTACCATGCGCTCAAGCAGGGGCCACAATTTTCGTTGCAGGATCTGCTATATATGGTTCTGTTGATCGTAAAGTAGCATTACAAAATATCCTCACTGCTGGAGAACAAGCAATACGATGACAATCGTTGTTATTTGTGCAGGGGGACCTGAGGAGGAAATCGTTACAAGCGATTTCCTCCTTTCTTTCAATGATGCTAAATATATCGGTGCTGATCACGGTACAATTTACTTACTAAACTTGGGGATTACTCCAGATTTAGCAGTAGGTGATTTTGATTCACTAAATACTCGGGAGTGGCAATTGGTTCAAGAGCGCGTCCAAAATATTGAACGTCACATTCCAGAAAAGGATGAAACAGACACTGAATTAGCAATCTACAGGGCTTTAGAATTTAATCCAACTGAAATTATTATTACGGGTGTTACAGGTGGTCGATTGGATCATTACCAAGCAAATCTGCACATACTATATCGCATGCAAAAAATGCATCCAACTATTCAAATAAAAATGATAAATAAATTAAATTGTTTGCAATTTTTATTGCCAGGACAACATAGAATAGTAGCAGATCATTATTTCAAATATCTATCGTTCTTTGCGTTTCGTGATGTTGTAACAGATGTCACATTACGAAATGTACTGTACGAGACGACAGATGAAATAATTGATATTGGAACTACACGTTTTACAAGTAATGAAATAGTAGGTGAATATGCGTCTATTTCGTTTTCAAAGGGCATATGCTTAATGATAAGAAGTACTGATGATAAGGAGTGACCAAATGAAAGTATACACATTTCAATTACCAAAGGTAGTTAGTAGTTTTGCGCGTTTTTGTTTACAAATGGTCTCAAATGATCCCTCGGATTCAAAAAAAACAGCCGCTGTGAGTAAAAAGAAGAAGAAAGAAAAAGCGGCAGGTTGACAATCGTCTTCCTGTCGCTTAAACCTATGAAAAAAGGTATATTCTCCAAGTGAATAATCTTGCTTTTTTGTAAACTGTTTGTTTTATCTTCTTTATTTATACTAGTGACGTAGTTTATGTAATCATTTTTAAAAGACATTTTATAAAAAATAAAAACGCCGAGTTGAAAATTCAACTTGGCGTTTTTAAATGAACGATTAAACGCGTTCAACTTTACCTGATTTTAATGCACGAGCAGAAACCCATACACGTTTAGGTTTGCCGTTTACTAAGATACGAACTTTTTGAAGGTTAGCACCCCAAGTACGTTTGTTAGCATTCATAGCGTGAGAACGGTTGTTACCAGACACAGCTTTACGTCCAGTAATGACACATTGTTTTGGCATATTAATTCCCTCCTCATAAAGAAGTTGAAGATTTATATTTCACTTCGGTATTTCACATACTTTAATAATTTAACACACACTTTTATTCATTGCAACTCATTTCGCTAGACTTTCAAGAAAAAAACCTTTACAGTCTAAAATAGACGAAATAGAAGCTTTCTTTTATAATCGAAGTTTGTATAGTACAATATGAGATAGTCAAAAAGAAATCAGGAGGCATTTTAATGTCAGTAGAATTGAAGAACGAATTCGGTCGTATTGATATCTCAAATGATGTTGTAGCACAAATTGCTGGTGGATCTGCAATTGAATGTTATGGAATTGTGGGCATGGCTAGCAAACATCAAATTCGTGATGGCTTAACTGATATCCTGCGCAAAGAGAATTTTGCAAAAGGAGTAATTGTACGCCAAGAAGGTGAAGATCTACATATAGATATGTATGTCATAATAAGTTACGGTACTAAGATTTCAGAAGTAGCTTATCAAGTACAATCAAAAGTAAAATATACACTAGATAAAACACTTGGAATGTCAGTCAATTCGGTTAATATCTATGTGCAAGGTGTTCGCGTTGCGAACCTGTAAGAGGAGGAACTTATTCAAATGAAGTCGTTAGACGGGATTAAATTCGCGGAAATGGTACAAGCTGGATCAAACCATTTATCTCAAAATGCGGAATATGTCGATTCTTTAAACGTATTCCCTGTACCAGATGGTGATACAGGTACGAATATGAATTTATCGATGACATCAGGTGCGAAGGAAACTGCAGCTAATAAAACAGCGAGTATTGGTAAAACTGCTCAAGCATTATCAAAAGGATTATTGATGGGAGCTCGAGGTAACTCAGGTGTAATCTTATCTCAATTATTCCGCGGATTTGGTAAAGCTATTGAAAAAGAAGATGAACTAGATGCAACAAAATTTGCACAAGCATTTCAAAGTGGAGTTGAAACAGCGTATAAAGCTGTAATGAAGCCTGTTGAGGGAACAATTCTTACAGTTGCCCGCGCTGCATCCGAAAAAGCAGTAGAAGTTGCTAAAACAGACGATGATATAATTGTTGTTATGGAAGCGCTTTTAAATGCCGCAAAAGACGCCTTGGCTAAAACACCCGAGTTATTACCAGTTCTAAAAGAAGTTGGAGTAGTTGATAGTGGTGGTCAAGGTTTAGTATTTGTGTATGAAGGCTTTTTAGCTGCATTAAAAGGTGAAGAAATTCCATCTGCAACAAAAGTTGACTCAATTGAAGACCTTGTAAACGCAGAACATCATAAAGCTCAAGATTTCATAGATACTTCAGAAATCGTATATGGTTATTGCACAGAATTTATGGTTCGCTTTGAAAATGATAGAAAACCATTTGATGAATCAGCATTCCGAGAAGATATGAGTAAATTTGGTGATTCACTTCTAGTAATTTCTGATGATGAAGTTGTGAAAATTCACGTACACTCAGAAACACCAGGGGAAGTTATTTCTTATGGTCAACAATACGGAAGCTTAGTAAAAGTAAAAGTGGATAATATGCGACTTCAACATTCAGCAATTGTAGGGGAAGAACATCATAAAGAAGATGCCATAAAAACTGCAAAAAAAGAAATTAAAAAGCAACCATATGCAATTGTAACAGTTGCAATGGGTGAAGGTATTGCTGAACTTCTAGAAAGTGTTGGTGCTTCATATGTAATCGAGGGCGGACAAACTATGAACCCTTCAACTGAAGATATCGTCAATGCTATTCAAGAGTTAGGGGCAGAAAAGGTATTAATCTTGCCAAATAATAAGAACATCGTTATGGCTGCAGAACAAGCTGCTGAGTTATTAAACATTGAAGCGGCTGTCGTACCAACTAAAACAATACCTCAAGGTTTATCCGCTATTCTTGCTTTTAACAAAGAATTATCAGTTGAAGAAAACAAGCAACATATGACTAATGCATTTGCTAACGTAAAATCAGGTCAAATTACATTTGCCGTACGAGATACTTCAATTGATGGAGTTGAAATTCACAAAGATGATTTCATGGCAATCAAAGAAAATAAGATCATTCAAGCTACTCCGTCATTAAAAGTAGCATCTGAGTTACTAATTAGCGATATGATTGATGAGGATGCTGAAATTGTTACAGTACTTTATGGCCAAGATGTAGCAAAAGAAGCTGTAGATGAATATGTAGAATTTATCGAGGAAACATATCCGGATGTTGAAGTAGAGGTTCATGAAGGCAAACAACCTCTTTACCCATACATTATTTCAGTAGAATAATCGATTATATAAACTAACTAAAACGACTGAGACTAAAAGGCTCGGTCGTTTTTTTATATTGTTTCTACAACACTTTTTGTGCAAGATTTAGATTGTAATGGTACATTAAAAGTGTAGGAACGAATTAATAGATTACATCATTTTACATCTTTTGATGAAAATGATGTATCGAAAGTCGTTTGCTTTAAAAATTTGATACTAACCACATTATTCGTGTAATATGAGTTTAGAATTCTATTAAATAAACGATGGGGTGAAATAATGAAATTTACTTCAGTTTTTGATATTATCGGTCCTGTCATGATAGGGCCATCTTCGTCCCATACAGCCGGAGCTGCTAGAATTGGTCGTGTTGCGAGAGATTTATTTGGACGCCAACCAAAATGGGCTAAAATTTACTTATATGGTTCCTTCGCTGATACTTATAAAGGCCACGGAACAGATGTAGCAATCATTGGTGGATTACTCGATTATGATACTTTTGATGAAAGAATAAAAACTGCATTTAAAGATGCAGAAGATGCTGGTTTAACTTTTGAATTTATACCAGAAACAGACCATACCGAACATCCTAATACGGCAAGAATTGTCATCGGCGATGATGACATGGAAATGTCAATGGTTGGTATATCAATCGGCGGAGGTGCCATAGAAATTACAGAATTGAATGGTTTCCCACTTCGATTATCTGGAGGAATGCCTGCTATTTTAGTTGTCCATGACGACCGGGCAGGATGTATTGCAAATGTTGCAAATAACTTAGCTAAACATAATATTAATATCGGACACATGGAAGTTTCGCGTAAAGAACGTGGTAATATGGCTTTAATGGTAATAGAGGTTGACCAAAATATCGACACTTCTATTTTAAAAGAAATCGAACTTCTACCGAATATTACGAAGGTAACACGCATTAAAAACTAGGAGGAATATTAGATGGAAGCATTATTTCGTAATGTTAGAGAATTGGTAGAACTTGCAGAAAAAGAAAATAAATTAATATCAGAAATAATGATAGAACAAGAGATGTTAATGTCAGAACGTAGCCGAGAAGAAATAATGAGTCAAATGTCTAATAACCTCAAAGTAATGGAAGAAGCTATTGAAAGAGGTTTAAAAGGTGTTCAATCAGTAACGGGCTTAACTGGCGGAGATGCAGTTTTAATGCAAAATTATATAAAATCTGGCAAAGGTTTATCAGGTGATTTACTGCTTGATGCTGTAAGTAAAGCTGTTGCAACAAACGAAGTAAATGCTGCAATGGGCACAATTTGTGCAACACCTACAGCAGGTTCTGCAGGGGTTGTACCTGGAACGCTTTTTGCTGTTAAAAACAAATTGAATCCAACGGAAGAACAAATGATTCGCTTTTTATTTACTGCGGGAGCATTTGGATTTGTAGTAGCGAATAATGCATCTATTTCCGGTGCAGCTGGTGGTTGTCAAGCGGAAGTAGGATCTGCAGCTGCAATGGCCGCAGCATCGATTGTTGAAATGGCCGGTGGTACACCCTCTCAAAGTTCTCATGCCTTCGCTATTTCATTAAAAAACATGCTTGGACTTGTATGTGATCCTGTTGCAGGGCTTGTAGAAGTACCTTGTGTAAAACGAAATGCGATGGGTGCAGCAAATGCTATGGTAGCCGCTGATATGGCATTAGCGGGTATTACAAGCCGTATCCCTACTGATGAAGTAATTGGTGCTATGTACAGAATTGGACAAACCATGCCAGTAGCATTAAAAGAGACCGCTCAAGGAGGTCTAGCAGCTACACCAACAGCAAGAGCCCTTGAAGCTAAAATTTTTGGTGGGGCCGTGTTACAACGTGACTGATTTATCGCAACAAGTTACAGCGTTAAAAGGTGTGGGAAAGTCAACTGTCGAAACATTGAGTGCAATGGGAATCGAAACATACAATGATTTAATATGGACGTTTCCATATCGACATGAAGATTTTCGCTTAAAAGATTTAGCTGAAACACCACATAACGAAAGAGTAACAGTAGAAGGGCGGATTGAAAGCGAACCAACCGTCCTTTTTTTAGGTAAAAATAAATCGCGTTTGCAAGTACAAATGCTTGTTGGACGCCACTTAATCAAACTTGTTTTTTTTAACCAAGGCTATTTACGCAATAAATTATCGCAAGGCTCGATTGTTACAGTAACCGGTAAATGGGACAGAGGACGCCAGGTTATTAACGGAAGTAATGTCTCTTTTGGACCGAAAACAGACCAAGCAGATTTTGAACCTGTTTATAGTTTGAAAGGAAAGCTTACACAAAAAAAATTCCGTCAGTTTATGAGACAAGCATTAGATGACGTGAAAGATGGTCTGCCAGAGTCATTGCCTACTCATATAAGAAATAATTATAAGCTACTCTCAATTGCAGAATCATTAGAAGGTGTGCATTTTCCAAAAGATGCTAATCATGCAAAGCAAGCAAGACGTCGGTTTGTTTATGAAGAATTGTTACGGTTCCAATTGAAAATACAAGCATTGAGAAAGACACGCCGTGAAGGGGAACATGGTATTGAAATTCACTATGATTTACAAAAAGTTCGAGAGTTTATCAAATCACTTCCGTATGAGCTAACAAATGCTCAAAAGCGTGTTGTCAATGAAATTTCACGTGACTTACTTTTACCCCATCGCATGAATCGACTACTTCAAGGTGATGTAGGATCAGGGAAAACAGTTGTAGCTGCAATCGGTTTATATTCAGCTGTCACAGCAGGATTTCAGGGTGCTTTAATGGCTCCTACCGAAATTTTAGCTGAACAGCATGCTGAATCACTCGATGAATGGTTAAGACCATTCGGGGTAGAAGTAGCCTTACTTTCTGGATCTATTAAAACTAAAGCTAGAAGAGAGTTATTGGAAAGATTGGAAAATGGACAAATTGATATCCTGATTGGTACACATGCTTTGATTCAACCAGATGTAACATTTAAAAGATTAGGTTTTGTCATTACAGATGAACAACATCGATTTGGTGTTGAACAGCGCCGTGTATTACGAGAAAAAGGCGAAAATCCAGATGTACTATTTATGACTGCAACACCAATTCCTCGTACTTTATCAATTACCGCTTTTGGAGAAATGGATGTTTCAATTATCGATGAAATGCCAGCGGGACGAAAAAAAATTGAAACGCGTTGGGTCAAAAATGAACAATTTAATCAAGTTCTGTCAAGGCTGGGGAATGAACTTGCAAATGGACGCCAAGCATATGTTATTTGCCCCTTGATTGA
The DNA here is from genome assembly GCF_053847205.1 of Rummeliibacillus sp. JY-2-4R. NCBI lineage: Bacteria > Bacillati > Bacillota > Bacilli > Caryophanales > Caryophanaceae > Rummeliibacillus > Rummeliibacillus sp. JY-2-4R. The sequence continues at coordinate 965,584 of NZ_CM132623.1, forward strand.
AGAGTCCGATAAGCTTGATGTGCAAAATGCTGTTGAAGTTTATCAACAATTAGCAACATTGTTTAAAGGAAAATTTAAAGTAGGAATAATGCATGGCAGATTATCTTCGAGTGAAAAAGATGCAGTAATGCGTGAATTTAGTGAAGGAAAACTAGATGTTCTAGTATCTACCACGGTTGTAGAAGTTGGTGTGAATGTTCCGAATGCAACATTTATGATTATTTATGATGCCGAGCGTTTTGGGTTAGCACAATTACATCAATTGCGTGGTCGTGTGGGCCGAGGTGAACATCAATCATATTGCATATTAATTGCGGATCCGAAAAGTGAAGAAGGCAAAGAAAGAATGATCTCGATGACGGAAACAAACGATGGATTCCGTTTAGCAGAAAAAGACTTAGAACTCCGTGGTCCAGGAGATTTCTTTGGAAAAAAACAAAGTGGCCTACCTGAATTTAAGATGGCTGATTTGGTACATGATTATAGAGCGTTAGAAGTAGCAAGGCAAGACGCTGTTAAACTGATTGAGTCAGATTTATTTTGGCAGGATAAAGATTATCAAGTATTACGTGAAAACTTGCTATCATCAGGAGCTCTAGATGGTGAAAGAATGGATTAAATGAAGGGAATGCGAGGTTGAGTAGAAAAACAACACTTGCATTCTCTTTTTTTAATTTATATACTGATATTAGTACCAAGTGCTAATATTAAGGGGCGACGATGAATAATATGAAGTACTCTAAGAAAGAACGTCAACTATTATTACAGCAAACGATTCAAGAAAACCCATTCGTCACTGATGAACAACTTGCAACAAAGTTTAATGTAAGTGTTCAAACAATAAGACTGGATCGTATGGAATTGTCTATTCCAGAATTACGTGAACGAATAAAAGACGTTGCCGCTAATCATTATGAAAATGAAGTGAAAACTTTACCGATAGACGAAGTCATTGGTGAAATTATTGATATTGAATTGGATGAACGTGCTTTATCTATCTTCGATGTAGGTGTTGAACATGTTTTTCAACGAAACGGTATTGCAAGAGGACATCACTTGTTTGCACAAGCGAATTCTTTAGCAGTTGCTGTTATAGATGATGATTTAGCTTTAACAGTCCATTGTGATATTCACTTCTTGAAACCTGTTCGATCAGGGCAACGCGTTATTTCAAAAGCAATTGTAACAGACAAAGACAATGAACGTAACCGTACGTTTGTAACCGTAACTTCTACAGTGGATGGTAACACTGTTTTTACTGGACAATTTGAAATGTATCGAACGAAAGGTAAAGGTGAAAGTTAATGAAGTTAGCAGTAGATGGCATGGGCGGCGACAATGCACCGCAGGCCATTATTGAAGGAGTTTATCAAGCGTTAGAAGCATCACATGATTTAGAAATTTTGCTATATGGTCAACAAGAAAAAATGCAACCATTTTTAAAAGATTTAAGTCGTATTACTGTAATTGATTGCAAAGAAACCATTGAAGGGACAGATGAGCCTGTTCGCGCAGTTCGTCGTAAAAAAGATTCTTCAATGGTTAAAATGGCAGAAGCTGTTGCAAATGGCGAAGCGGATGCATGTATTTCGGCCGGTAACACAGGTGCTTTAATGGCAGCTGGGTTATTTATTGTCCATCGAATCGATGGTATTGATCGACCAGCATTATCTTCAACATTGCCAACATTAGATGGCAGTGGTTTTGATATGTTAGATTTAGGCTCTAACGCTGATGCAAAACCAGAAAATCTCGTACAATATGCAATTATGGGTAGTATTTACGCAAAGCAAGTCCGAGGGATTAACAATCCAACTATTGGTTTACTGAATATCGGTACAGAAGATAAAAAAGGAAATGAATTAACTAAACATGCTTTTCTTTTATTAAAAGAAGCACCGATTAATTTCATTGGAAATGTGGAAGCGCGTGAATTATTAAATCATGCAGCTGATGTTGTTGTAACAGATGGTTTCACAGGAAATATGGTATTAAAAACTCTGGAAGGCACTGCAGGCAGCTTGTTCAAAATGCTTAAAGAGGCATTTATGTCTTCTACAAAATCAAAAATAGCTGCTTTAATGATGAAGAATAATTTACTAGAGTTAAAAAACAAAATGGATTACTCAGAATATGGTGGTGCCGCATTATTTGGCTTAAAAGCGCCTGTAATTAAAGCGCATGGGTCATCTAACGCAAGAGCATTTGCTAGTGCCATTCGCCAAGCACGCAAAATGGTTGAACATAATGTATGTCCAACCATTGATACAACGATAAGTGAAATTCAAAAAAACGAAAAATAAATTCTATTTAATAGCTTTGACAAAGGGGACTTGAAAAATCATGGCCAAAATTGCTTTTGTATTTCCAGGGCAAGGTTCACAAACTGTAGGAATGGGACAAGAATTTGTTTCAAAAGAACCTGCTTGTAAAGAATTTTATGACGAAGCCGACAAACTTTTAGGTATCGATTTATCGAAATTAATGTTAGAAGGTCCACAAGAAGAACTAACATTAACTTACCATGCACAACCTGCATTATTAACAACAGGTGTAATGATTGCTGAAAAGTTAAAACAAGCAGGGATTAACCCCGATTTTACTGCAGGTCATAGTCTAGGTGAATATGCTGCGCTTGTAACTTCTGGTGTAATGTCATTTGCTGATGGTGTACAAGCAGTACATAATCGTGGCAAATATATGAATGAAGCAGTACCCGCAGGCCAAGGAGCAATGGCTGCTATTTTAGGTTTGGATCGTGACGTTCTAAAACAAGTAACAGATGAAGTATCATCAACAGGCGAAACGGTTCAACTTGCAAACTTAAATTGCCCTGGTCAAATTGTTATTTCAGGCACAGCAAAAGGTGTAGAAGAAGCATCTGCAAAAGCAAAAGAAGCGGGAGCTAAACGTGCTATTCCATTAGTAGTAAGTGGTCCGTTCCACTCTGAATTAATGAAACCAGCTGCAGGTAAACTTCAACAAATGCTTGCTGAAATTAAAATGCAAGATGCTACAGTACCAGTTGTGGCAAATGTAAACGCACAGCCTGTATCCTCTAAAGATATAATTCCAAATCTTCTAGTTGAACAATTGTATTCACCAGTTCTATGGGAAGATTCTGTGAGAACTTTACTTGGTGAAGGTGTTGATGTGTTTATCGAGTGTGGTCCTGGTAAAGTTTTAAGCGGACTAATCAAAAAAGTTGATCGTAAAGTAAAAACATATTGCGTTTATGATGAATCAACGTTTGAACAAGTTTTAGAAGCGGCAAAGGAGTGGGCTTAAAATGGCAGATTTAACAAATAAGGTAGCAGTTGTTACTGGCGCTTCAAGAGGAATTGGTCGTGCTATCGCACTTCATTTAGCAGAACTGGGCGCTAAAGTCGTTGTAAACTATAGTGGTAGCCAAGAAAAAGCAGAAGCTGTTGTAGCAGAAATTCAATCAAATGGTGGCACTGCAATTGCTGTTCAAGCAGATGTATCTGATGCAGATGCTGTAAGCGCATTGATGAAAGCCACAATCGATACTTATGGTTCACTTGATATTTTAGTAAACAACGCAGGAATCACTCGAGACAACTTATTAATGCGTATGAAAGAAGAGGATTGGGATGCTGTAATGAATACTAATCTAAAAGGTGTTTTCCTTTGTACTAAAGCGGTAACTCGACAAATGATGAAACAACGTGCAGGCCGAATCGTCAATATTGCATCAATCGTAGGAGTTGCTGGAAATGCAGGTCAAGCAAACTATGTTGCTGCTAAAGCAGGCGTAATAGGACTTACTAAAACGTCTGCAAAAGAGTTAGCTGCTCGTAATATTTTCGTGAATGCTGTGGCACCAGGTTTTATTGATACTGAAATGACAGAAGAATTACCTGAAGAGATTAAAGCTCAAATGCTAACACAAATACCTTTAGCAAAACTAGGAAAACCAGAAGATGTTGCAAAAGTAGTTGCATTTTTAGCTTCTGATGATTCAAGCTATATGACAGGCCAAACGTTACATGTTGATGGCGGAATGGTAATGTAGTTTTTTACTCTTGTTTTAAAACTAGTTTTTTGTATAATCATTGAGGGGAGGTGAACAATTTGGCAACAGTAATCGAACGTGTAACTAAAGTTGTCGTTGACCGTTTAGGCGTTGACGAAAGCGAAGTGAAACTAGAAGCTTCTTTCCGTGATGATCTAGGTGCGGACTCATTAGACGTAGTAGAATTAGTAATGGAATTTGAAGAAGAATTTGATTTACAAATTGATGACGAGGATGCAGAAAAAATTGCAACTGTAGGTGATGCAGTTAGCTTTATCGAAAGCAAAATCGGCTAATTTTTTGTAAACATTGCGATACTTAACAAACATCCTCTACAATACTTGTAGAGGATGTTCCTTTTATTTTTTGCACATTGCGAAAGAAAAAGGTAAACTAGAATATGTACCAAATGGAGAATAAGAAGGTTGATAAAGATGAGAATACAAGGACTCTCACAAAAAAATGGCGCGATTTCTGAGCAAGCACGTATTAAATTCGCCGAATTACAAGATCGGTTAGATTTGCATTTTGATAATGTGAACCTGCTATATAATGCATTCACACATTCATCATTTGTGAATGAACATCGTCGTAAATCATTTGAAGATAATGAACGTCTTGAATTTTTAGGTGATGCTGTGCTTGAGCTAACTGTTTCTAAGTTTTTATTCCTAAAATTCCCTAAGATGAGTGAAGGTGAACTTACTAAATTGCGTGCAGCAATGGTTTGTGAACCATCTCTAGTAATATTTGCCAATGAATTAAACTTTGGTGATTATGTATTGCTAGGTAAAGGGGAAGAAATTACAGGTGGTCGTGAACGTCCAGCATTACTTGCGGATTGTTTTGAAGCGTTTATAGGTGCTCTATACTTAGACCAAGGTTTAGAAACAGTTGTGGGCTTTTTGGAAAAAGTCGTTTTTCCAAAAGTTGAGCTCGGTGCTTTTTCACATGTTATGGACTTTAAAAGTCAGTTACAAGAAATGGTACAACAAAATAATTCAGGTACATTGCAATACGAAATTATTAAAGAAAATGGTCCAGCACATAACCGTACATTTGTCTCACAAGTTATGTTAAATGACAAAGAACTTGGTGTAGGTGATGGTAAATCTAAAAAAGAAGCAGAGCAAAAAGCAGCTCAATGCGCGATGCGTGCTTTAAAAATGCAGTTAGCTCAAAATCAGGAGGGTTAATTTTGTTCCTTAAACGGCTTGAAGTGATTGGTTTTAAATCTTTTGCCGATCGAATTGGTATAGACTTTGTACCAGGCGTTACAGCTGTTGTTGGTCCAAACGGTAGTGGTAAAAGTAACGTTACAGATGCGATTCGGTGGGTACTCGGCGAACAATCAGCTAAATCACTTCGCGGTTCAAAAATGGAAGATATCATTTTTGCCGGAAGTGATTCTCGCAAACCGCTTAATTTTGCAGAAGTATCGTTAATTTTAGACAATGAAGACGAACGCTTGCCGATTCCATACAATGAGGTAAGCGTTACTCGTCGTGTCTATCGTTCTGGCGATAGTGAGTATTTGCTAAATAAACAACAATGTCGATTAAAAGATATTACAGATTTGTTCTTAGATTCAGGATTAGGAAAAGAAGCATTCTCGATTATTTCACAAGGTCGAGTTGATGAAATATTAAATAGCCGACCAGAAGATAGGCGTACGATTTTTGAAGAAGCTGCCGGCGTTCTAAAATATAAACAACGCCGTAAAAAGGCAGAACATAAATTATTTGAAACAGATGATAATTTGCACCGTGTGCTTGATATATTACATGAGTTAGATAAACGGATCGAACCATTACATATTCAAGCATCTGCTGCAGAAGATTACTTGAAGATGACGAATGAATTAAAAGATATTGATATTGCTGTATTAGTTCATGATATAGAAAATCTAAAATTGTCTATTGAGAAAGTTGTAAATGAAAAGCAGGAACTATTTGCAAAAGAACAGATTCATGCAACTGAAATTGCAAAGAAAGAATCTACTATTACAATGCTTCGAAAACAATTAAATGAATTAGATGCTTTATTAGATGAATCTCAACATGAATTAGTAGATGTAAGTGCTGAAGCTGAACGATTTGAAGGCCGCAAAGTTTTAATGGCTGAAAAACGAATGAATGCTTCAGCTCAGCTTACTAAACTGCAACAATCACTTGAAAAAGCGGAAACTTCCCGTAACAACTGGAATAATGTAAAAGCTGATAAAGAACAACAGTTGTCAGTCCGTCAGCAAGAGTTGCAGATGCTAAAAAAAGCAGTTAAACAATTAGAAGATAATTTAAATCGTTCTACTTCAGAAATCGAAGCAGAAATCGATAAATGGAAAGATACGTATATCGATAGATTAAATGAAGAAGCAACAGTTAAAAACGAAGTAAAAAATATTACAAAGCAATTAGCTGAACAGAACGAAAACTCCGTAAAGATGACAAGTCAGTCATCGGAGATGGTTAAAGAGCTTGAAGAATTGCAGCATGAACAACAACTTGTCGCAGAAAAACTAAAAAAAGTAGAACAACAGGTTATAAAAAAGCTAGATGAATATAAAAATTGCCAACTAGAAGTTCAACATGCGAGAAAACAATACGATGATCAACAAGCGATGCTTTTTAAAGGCTATCAACATTTACAACAAATGAAGTCACGTCAAGAAACACTTGCAGAATTAGAAGCAGATTTTTCTGGATTTTATCAAGGGGTTAAAGCAGTTCTTGTTGCAAGAGAAAAGAAACAATTACAAGGTATTCATGGTGCGGTAGCTGAATTAATCCATGTCGATGGTCAATATGCTAAGGCAGTTGAAACAGCTCTTGGTGCAGCGATGCAACATGTTGTAACTGAAACAGATGCTGATGCAAGAAATGCAATTGCATGGTTAAAACAACAACGTGCAGGACGTGCTACATTCTTACCAAAAAATGTTATGAAATCACGTAAGCTTTCAAACAGTGTATTACAAAGTATTTCTAACCATCCATCATTTATCAATACAGCTGATGAACTAGCTACATTTGATCCTGCTTTCCAAACCATTGCAGAGAACTTACTTGGTCATGTTCTTGTATCAAAGGATTTGCAAGGTGCTTCTCAAATCGCGAAAGCTTGTGGCTATAGATATCGAGTAGTTACATTAGATGGGGATGTAGTTAATACAGGTGGTTCATTAACAGGTGGGTCTGTTAAACAGCAGGCTTCATTATTTAGTCGTAAAGCTGAACTTGAAGAATTAACTAGTCAGCTTGTTGAGATGCAATCATCTATTGAAAAAGCTGAAAAAGTTGTTTCAGAATGGAAGGATCAAGTTGCAAGTAAGTCCACGCTTCTAGAACAATTGCGAATTCAAGGTGAAGAAATACGCTCTGAAGAAGTAGAATTAAGCGCACGTCTCCGTGAGTTAGAAGGAACGACAAAACGGTTATCTTTGCGTGTTTCTTTATTTAGTGATGAACAACAAGATGCAACTGGTCGTAAAGCCTCTTTAGAAACTCAGTTAGCTAACTTTACAATTCGCAAAGATGAATTAGCTAAAGAGTTAGAAGAGATTAATCATACTGTTGATGAGCTAAATATTTTAAAACAACAAAGCGAATCAGAACGTGATGTATTACAAGAGCAATATGCGTTAAAACGTTCCGAATTAGCTGTTTTGAATGAACAAGTTGTCCAACTTAGATTGGCTGTTTCTGATGCCACTTCTCAATTTGATCAAGCAAGTGAAGAAGTCGAAAATCTTATTAAAGAAATTGAATGGTTAACAAATGATGGAGACTTAAATGGTCCATCTGAAGAAGAGATTGCTAGTAAAATAATAGATTTACAAAAGCGTAGAGAAGAGCTTGTCCAAACTGTCAATCAAACGAAACTTATACGGGCAAATGCACAACAAAAAGTGGATGAAACTGATATAGAACTCAAGGAATTGCAACGTGTACATCAAGGGCTACTTGATGGATTGCGTAATTATGAAGTGAAGATAAATCGACTTGATGTTGAACATGAAAATTTGGCAAAACAACTTGAAAAAGACTATGAACTAACATTCGAAGAAGCAGTACTTGAGAGTTCACTGGATATGGATGTAGACATAGCTAGACGTAAAGTAAAATTGTTAAAACAATCAATATTAGAACTAGGAACGGTTAATATTAGCGCTATTGAAGAATATGCTACAGTATCGGAACGACATCAATTCTTATCTAGTCAACGTAGTGATTTAATGGAAGCGCAAGAAACATTGCATGAAGCAATTCGTGAAATGGATGAAGAAATGACTCATCGCTTTAGAGAAACTTTCGTTGATATCCGCGAGCACTTCCAACAAGTTTTCAGGGAACTATTTGGTGGAGGGTTTGCAGATTTAGAATTACTAGACCCAGAAAATTTACTTGAAACAGGGATTGAAATTGTGGCACAACCACCAGGTAAAAAACTTCAAAAACTTAGTCTTTTATCAGGTGGAGAAAGAGCATTAACCGCAATCGCATTATTGTTTGCAATTTTAAAGACAAGACCTGTTCCATTTTGTATATTGGACGAAGTAGAGGCAGCTCTTGACGAATCTAATGTTGCTCGTTATAGTGAATATTTGAAAAAGTTTAGTAATGAAACACAATTCATCGTTATTACTCACCGAAAAGGAACAATGGAAGGTGCAGATGTATTATATGGTATAACGATGCAAGAATCAGGTGTTTCAAAACTAGTATCCGTTAAATTAGAACAGGAAGTAGCTGTTCCATCGTAGGACAAAGGAGCGAAACAACATGAGCTTTTTGAAGCGAATGAAAGACAAGTTAATGGGTGGGCCAAGGCCTGATCAAAAAGAAAATGAAAACGTAGAAAATTTTGAAGAGGTAGAAGAATCAGTAGTCGTTCCAGCAAACGAAGTAGAAGAGACGATAGTTGAGGAAAATGTTACAGAATCCATTTCTGAAACACTAGAACCTGAACAAGAAGAAGTGGAAGAAAACCTCCATGAAGATGAAGAAACTGAAGATGAAGAAGATAAAAAAGAAAAACAAAAACGTGGATTTTCAGCATTTTCAATAACAGAAAAATTTAAATCTGGTTTAGCAAAAACACGTAGTTCATTTACATCAAAAGTGAATGATCTAGTGGCCCGCTATCGACATGTTGACGAAGAATTCTTTGAAGAACTAGAAGATTTACTATTGCAAGCTGACGTAGGTATGGAAACAGTAATGGAGCTTACCGAAAAGTTACGCTTTGAAGTGCAACGCAAAAATATTAAAGATACAGAGGGCATTCAAGCATTAATCTCTGAAAAACTAGTGGAAATATATGAACAAGGCGAAGAAGATATCACGGAATTAAATATTCAAGAAGGAGATTTAACTGTTATTTTGTTTGTAGGTGTTAATGGTGTTGGTAAAACAACTACAATTGGTAAATTAGCACATCGTTTCAAACAACAAGGTAAAACAGTACTTCTCGCAGCAGGTGATACATTCCGTGCTGGTGCTATTGATCAGTTACAAGTATGGGGAGATCGTGTGGGTGTTGAAGTAATTAAACAATCCGAGGGATCTGATCCAGCTGCCGTTATGTACGATGCTATTCGTGCAGCTAAAAACCGTAAAGCAGATATTTTAATTTGTGATACGGCAGGTCGTTTACAAAATAAAGTAAATTTAATGAACGAACTTGAAAAGATTCATCGTGTCATTTCCCGGGAAATTCCGTCGGCTCCACACGAAGTTTTACTAGCACTAGATGCCACAACTGGTCAAAATGCGTTACAACAAGCTCAAATCTTTAAGGAAGCGACAAACGTAACAGGGATTGTGTTGACTAAATTAGATGGTACTGCAAAAGGTGGTATTGTACTTGCAATTCGCAATAAATTGCACATTCCTGTTAAATTCGTAGGCTTAGGGGAACAAATGGATGATTTACAACCATTTGATTCTGAACGTTATGTATATGGATTATTTGCCGATGCACTAGATGAACAAATAGCTAATACAAAAGAATAATTACTAGTAATATAGCGATTCGTAAAGTTTTTTACGAATCGTTTTTTTATGTTGCAAATAAAATAGACAAGTATTTTTACTTGACAGAATGTGTATTTATATTTATGATACAGAAGAATATGTAAAAATGAGGAGAGATTTCTTAATGCTACTTGAAAAAACAACACGCATGAACTTTCTCTTTGACTTTTATCAAGCATTATTAACAGATAAACAACGTAGTTATATGCAACTTTATTATCTAGATGACCTTTCACTTGGAGAGATTGCTGAAGCGTATGATGTTTCGCGTCAAGCCGTCTATGATAATATTCGTAGAACTGAATCAATGCTTGAAGAATACGAGGAAAAACTTCAACTTTTCGGAAAATTTCAAAACAGACAACAAATTCTTGAAAAGCTTACAAAAAGTTTAGCAGATGCAAACTCAGACAAAGAAGATCAGCTGTCACTTATCGAACAGTTAAAGCAATATGATTAGGAGGCGACAAGCATGGCATTTGAAGGATTAGCGGAGCGACTCCAAGGGACGATTAACAAGATTAAAGGTAAAGGAAAAGTAAGCGAACAAGACGTAAAAGAAATGATGCGTGAAGTTCGATTTGCTTTAATTGAAGCCGATGTTAACTTGAAAGTCGTAAAAACCTTTGTAAAAAAAGTAAGTGAACGTGCAGTAGGTCAGGACGTTATGAAAAGCTTAACACCTGGTCAACAAGTTATCAAAATCGTGCAAGAAGAGTTAACAGATTTAATGGGTGGAGAACAAAGTCAAATTAAGTTTTCTACAAGACCACCAACTGTTATTATGATGGTCGGCTTACAAGGTGCTGGTAAAACAACAACAACTGGTAAATTGGCCAATATTTTACGAAAAAAATACAATCGTAAGCCATTATTAGTAGCAGCCGATGTTTATCGTCCTGCAGCAGTACAACAATTACAAACACTTGGTAAACAGCTATCATTACCAGTTTTTGCACTAGGTACAGACATTTCACCGGTTGAAATCGTCCGTCAAGCTATAGAACAAGCAAAAGAAGAACACCACGATGTCGTATTGATCGATACTGCTGGTCGTCTACATATAGACGAAAAACTTATGCAAGAGTTAAAAGATATTCGTGCATTAAAAGAACCAGACGAAGTATTCTTAGTCGTTGATGCAATGACAGGACAAGATGCTGTGAATGTTGCCGAAAGTTTTGATGAAGCAGTCGGTATTACGGGGGTTGTATTAACAAAACTTGATGGTGATACTCGTGGTGGTGCGGCGCTATCTATCCGCTCTGTTACACAAAAACCAATTAAATTTGTTGGTATGGGTGAAAAAATGGATGCATTAGAACCATTCCACCCAGAACGTATGGCTTCTCGAATTCTAGGCATGGGCGACGTTATGTCGTTAATTGAAAAAGCACAAGCAACAGTTGATGCTGAAAAAGCAAAAGAATTAGAAGAAAAATTCAAAACACAAAGCTTCACATTAGACGATTTCCTTGAACAAATGGGCCAAGTTAGAAAATTAGGACCATTGGATGAAATATTAAAAATGCTACCTGGTGCTAATAAGATTAAAGGATTAGAAAACGCTAAAATTGACGAAAAACATATCGGTCATATTGAAGCGATTATTTTATCAATGACTCCAGCTGAAAAAACAAATCCTGAAATTATTAATGCAAGTCGCAAAAAGCGGATTGCTAAAGGATCTGGTTCGTCCGTTCAGGATGTAAACCGTCTGATTAAACAATTTGATGATATGAAAAAAATGATGAAACAAATGACAGGTATGGCACAAAAAGGAAAGAAGAAAATGAAACTTCCTGGCTTAGATTCCTTGTTTAAATAAAAAAAATAAGCTAAAATAAAGTGTGTTAAGAAAAAACACTTTACAAACAATCCAAAGCTTGCTATTATACTATCTTGTGTGAAACTATTCGGAGGTGCAATTAAACAATGGCAGTAAAAATTCGTTTAAAACGTATGGGAGCTAAAAAATCTCCTTTCTATCGTATCGTAGTAGCAGACTCACGTTCACCACGTGACGGTCGCTCAATCGAAACAATCGGTACTTTCAATCCACTAACTTCTCCAGCAGAAGTTAAAATTGACGAAGCTAAAGCATTAGCTTGGTTAGGAAATGGTGCGAAACCATCTGATACTGTTCGTAACTTGTTCTCAGAACAAGGAATCATGGAAAAATTCCATAACGCTAAAATCGGTAAATAATCGGAGGTGGCAACATGCAGCAGCTGATTGAGACAATCGTAAAACCTATAGTCGATTATCCAGACGAAGTAAAAGTTATTACAGACGAAAACGATAATCGAATTGTTTATAAACTTTCTGTTCATCCTAGTGATATCGGAAAGATCATTGGCAAGCAAGGACGAGTTGCAAAAGCAATACGGACAATTGTTTACTCAGCAGCAAGCAGTAATCACCAAAAGAAGACTTATATCGACATTCTAGATTAAACTAGGAAGGAGCAAACGTTCCTTCCTTTTTTTATTAAAAAGCGTAGGTGGCTCGTTCAGACCCAGAAATCATTGGAAGGCCCGACTCAAAAAGCGTCATCGCAGCTTTTGACCGAGGGAGTTTTTAAAGAAGATAGCCTAAAGGCGCCACATCATGTGGCAACGCAATCGGGTACACATCCTGTGCACCCTCAAGGGCTAGCGCATGGAGCCGGATAAAAATAAAAGCGGAACGCGCCCGAAGTTGGATAAAACCCACTGAAAACGCTAAAAATAATCCCATATTTAAAGAGGTGAACAATATGGAATGGTATAACGTAGGTAAAATTGTCAATACCCATGGAATACGCGGTGAAGTACGTGTCATATCTCAAACCGATTTTCCTGAAGAAAGATATGCTGTTGGTAAACAACTTGCTCTATTCAAACAAGGTGAAAAAAATCCAATATTACTAACCATTGCTTCTTCACGACCACATAAAAACTTTATCCTTCTATCATTTGAAGGCTATCCTAACATTAATGATGTAGAACATTTCCGTGATGGCATATTAAAGGTAAATGAGCAACAACTTGAAGAAGATGTATTGCTAGAAAATGAATTCTATTATCATGAAATTGTAGGATGTACAGTTTATGATCAAGATGGAAAAGAAATTGGTACAGTTAAAGAGATTTTTGAAACAGCAGCAAATGATGTATGGACTGTAAAAGGTGTAGATGGAAAAGATCACTACATTCCTGTAGTAGATGAATTTATAAAAGAAATTGATATTGATGAAAAGAAAATTGTAATCAATGTAATAGAAGGTTTACTATCATGATGAATATCCACGTATTATCTCTATTTCCTGAAATGTTTAGCGGAGTTTTTGGATCTTCCATATTAAAGAAAGCTCAAGACAAGGAAGCGGTAAAATTATCCGTTACAGATTTTAGACAATTCTCTAAAAATAAACATTCACAAGTTGATGACTATCCTTATGGCGGTGGAGCAGGAATGGTATTAAAACCAGAGCCCCTATTTAATGCTGTAGAAGCCCTTGTAGAGGAAGGAAAGAAACCACGCATTATACTTATGTGTCCACAAGGAGAACGCTATACACAGGCAAAAGCTGAAGAATTAGCGGGAGAAGAGGATTTAGTCTTCGTATGTGGTCATTATGAAGGGTATGATGAAAGAATCCGAGAATTCTTAGTAACAGACGAGCTATCAATTGGCGACTTCGTATTAACCGGCGGAGAATTAGCAGCAATGACTATAATCGATAGTGTCGTTCGACTATTGCCAGGAGTTCTTGGTAATGATGATTCACCTGTTCTTGATTCGTTTTCTACGGGATTACTAGAACATCCACACTATACACGACCTGCAGATTTCCGTGGTATGAAGGTACCAGATGTATTATTATCAGGAAATCATGCGAAAATTGAACAATGGCGCATGGAACAATCATTAAAACGTACTTTTGAACGAAGACCGGATTTGCTTGACCATATAGAACTGTCTTCTGAACAACAAAAGTATTTAGAAGAACTTAAAAAGCTGTAAAGTATAAACACTTGCAACTGATCATTATTTATGATAATATTTGAGATGCATTTCTATGAAATGCCGTATTACGGTGTTCCGCTGTAGCAACCAGTGTGACCTGCAAGAGCATCTGTCTAAGGAGAGAAAACAATGTCAAACATTATTTCAGAAATCACTAAAGAACAACTTCGTACTGATATCCCTGCATTTCGTGCTGGTGATACAGTGAAAATCGACGTTAAAGTAGTCGAAGGTACTCGCGAACGTATCCAAGTATACGAAGGAGTAGTTATCAAACGTCGTGGTGGCGGTATTAGCGAAACTTTCACAGTTCGCAAAATTTCTTACGGTGTTGGAGTTGAACGTACATTCCCATTACACACTCCAAAAATTGCTAAATTAGAAGTTACTCGTCGTGGTAAAGTACGTCGTGCTAAATTATACTACCTACGTAACTTACGTGGTAAAGCTGCTCGTATTAAAGAAATTCGATAAGCTTATTTTAAAGAAAAAGAGAGCTTGCTATACAAGCTCTCTTTCTTTTTGCCTGAATGAATAATTCCTTGTACAATATATAGAGAGATTAGTCAAGGGGGCATTGATATGGGGAAGCAAAAAAAGGATAAGAATGAGTTGTGGGAATGGACGAAAGCATTAATTATTGCATTCGCTCTTGCAGCAGGCATTCGATACTTGCTATTTACACCAATTGTGGTGGACGGTGAATCAATGATGCCTACACTAGTAAATGGAGATCGAATGATCGTAAATAAGCTTGGCTATCGTATTGGAGATATTCATCGCTTTGATATTGTCGTATTTCATGCACCCGAACAAAAAGATTATATAAAACGAATAATCGGTTTACCAGGTGATAAAGTAGCATATAAAAACGATCAATTATATATAAATGGTAAAGCTATTAGTGAACCATATTTACAAAAGTACAAAAACGAAATAACAGATGGTGGCACTTTAACTGAAGACTTTACACTGAAAGATATTCCAGGTGTGCAAGGTGATACGATACCACCAAATTATGTTTTTGTAATGGGAGATAACAGACGATATAGTAAGGACAGCCGACATATAGGACTCGTATCTGTCGATAAAATTATTGGAAAAACAACTGTAGTCTTTTGGCCACTCGATCAAATGGGCAAAGTGAATTAACATATAGGAGTGAACTAAATGACCATTCAATGGTTTCCAGGACATATGGCCAAAGCTCGCAGACAAGTAACTGAGAATTTGAAACTTGTAGATATTATTTTTGAACTAATTGATGCGCGATTACCTATGTCTTCAAGAAATCCGATGCTTGACGAAGTCATTCATCAAAAAACAAGATTATTAATATTAAACAAAGCTGATATGGCTGATGAAGCTCAAACAAAAAAATGGCTTACTTATTTTGAACAGCAAGGCCAAAAGGCAATAGCCATCAATTCGTTAGATGGAAAAGGTTTAAAACAAGTAACAAATGCTGCTAAAGAATTGCTTGCAGACAAATGGGCACGTATGAAAGCAAAAGGTTTAAAATCTCGTGCAATTAGAGCGATGATTGTTGGTATTCCTAATGTAGGTAAATCTACATTAATCAATCGTTTAGCAAAGAAAAATGTTGCGAAAACAGGAAATACACCCGGTGTCACTAAATCACAGCAATGGATTAAAGTCGGGAAAGAGTTAGAACTTCTCGATACACCAGGAATATTATGGCCAAAATTCGAAGATCAAGAAGTAGGGTATAAGTTAGCCTTAACCGGTGCTATAAAAGATACCGTTACCAATATGGATGATCTTGCTATCTATGGTTTAAAGTTTTTAAGTAATCATTATTCTGGTCGAATGGAAGAACGTTATGGAATTTCAGATTTAAGTGAAGAAATCGTAGAGACATTTGACCATATTGGAAAGTTAAGACGTGTTTACATTTCTGGCGGAGAAATTGATTACGACCAAGTTGCAGAACTCATTGTACGTGATATCAGAGGACAGCAGTTAGGTAAGTTAACCTTTGACTTCGTAGAAGACTTTGCATCATAAAGAGCTACCTTTTTTACCCTTGGTAAAAAAGGTTTTTTTCTGAGGTTTTATAATTCCATACATTTAATTATTTAGACCTTTTCATTAATATAAATTAATTAATTAGACAAAAGAGTTGCCGATAAAAACAATATAACTAAAGGGGATTTCAAATTGAGCACGATTAAAGAAATTAGAGAATCATTGTTAAAAGAAAAGGAATGGCAACCTTGGATGGCTGAACTTGAAAAAGACACACGGCAAGGCGTCAAAAAAGCATTAGAACAATGGTATCATCGTAAAGAAAAGTATGACCATTTAGTATTAGAGCATGAGAAAAAACTTGCGTTTGATGAATCGTTTAGAAGGTTTCCAATGGCTCTTATTGCAGGGACTGATGAAGCTGGGCGTGGTCCGTTAGCAGGTCCTGTTGTAACTGCTGCTGTCATTCTTCCGGAAGAATGTCCCACATTAATTGGTCTGAACGATTCGAAGCAGCTATCTAAAGAAGCGAGAGAAGCTTTTATTGAAAAGATCGAACAATGTGCAATTGCAACAGCCATTCATTTTCAGCCTGCTAGCGTGATAGATGAGATTAATATATATGAAGCTACAAAACAATCAATGAAAGCTTCGATAGAATCATTAACTATAAAACCTGATTTCGTATTAGCAGATGCAATGACTTTACCTATTAATATTCCCCAAAAGTCAATTATAAAGGGTGATGCGAAAAGCTTAGCAATTGCAGCAGCCTCTATCCTTGCAAAGACAGCAAGAGATCATTATATGGAAGAAATGGCGAAGAAATACCCTGAATATGGTTTTGAAAAGCATGCTGGATATGGTACGAAACAACATTTAGAAGCATTAAATCAATACGGACCAACAGATATCCATCGTACAACATTCGAACCGATAAAATCGATGATTCTTCAGAAAGGATGATTGATATGAGTGATTCATTAATACCAACTGTAAGTCTTCATCAGTTAAATGGGACTATGAATCAAAAGCAACCACTTGCACTAAAACAAGGACAGGTTATTCATGGAACGATCAAACAACTTTATCCAAATCAGATGGCAGAAGTCCAAATTGGTAATGATCGTATAATGGCAAAAATGGAAGTACCCCTTCAATTAGGTAAGTCGCATTATTTCCAGGTGTCGGGGGTGAAACCAGATTTACAACTAAGAGTGATATCAGGACCTATGGCTTCCTCAGTACCTTTGTCAAAACAGGTTAGTCAATTACTCGATGCATTACATCTTCCGCAAACAAATGATATGAAACAAATCACTACATACTTTTTGAATAATAATTTGCCATTTTCAAAGGAACTATTACAACAGGCTGAGCAACTTTTGAAGGGATTACCAAGTATCCCTTCAAAAGAAGCTTTAACCGTCATACAAAAATTAGTTAATTTAAGATTGCCAATTCAGCAAGATACTTTCCAAGCAGTACTCCAAGGTAGTTTAAAACAAGGATTTATAGATACACTGGATCATTTACAACAGTTAATAAAACAAGACATGTCAATTGGCGAAAGTGTACGGGAACAACTTGCTAACAAAATACAAATGGTCAGTAAACCTTTTTCAGAGGAAACTGGTGGAGTACTTTTAGCCAAAATGGTAGATATGCTCTCAAATCCTTCAACATCCAAAACGGATCAATTAGCTATAGTACAACTATTAAAAGAAGCACAGATATTGCAAAAAAACGCTAATCTATTCAACTGGGAAAACGGATTAAAACAATTTACAAATCGTACTAATACAAAAAATTCAATCCCACAAACGATGAAATTATTAATGAATGAACAACAATTAGCAACACCAAGTGAAAAAATAAAATGGTTATCACAGATTAAATCATCTATCAAAAATGAGTCTTTCCTATCAACAACACAAAAAGAAGGGCTCCTCCGGATGGTGGAGAACTTTGATGTTGTAAAGAGTACCTCTGCGGCATTGAATGATTTTATAAAAAAGTTCCAAAGTCAATTACAAAAGGGTTTAATAGAATCGATACAACAAAAGCCATTTCAAATAAATTCGCAAGGGGTATCAGCTAAAGAACAGCTAATGTTTATGTTGAATCCGCAAATATCAGAGAACAACCAAGTCCTTGAAAGGGTTAATCAATTAACGATGAAAGCAACTGCTCCAGTGTTACAGCAAATGCTAGAACAGGCGGAGCATCACATAGCTAATCATCTAGATAGCAGTGCCTTTCAAAAAGCAATCAAACAGACTTTGCATCATTTAGGACTTAGTTATGAGGCAAGGTTGCGAGATAAATCATCTGATGTAAAAGAACTTGCACAACAATTAAAGCCACAATTAGTTGGATTATTACAAGATGATTCAGTCTCAAGCCAAACGAAAAGTGTAGCAGAACAAGTTGTCGCACGTATGAATGGTATGCAGTATTTATCAGGAGAAAACGGACCACTTCATCAACTAATTATGCAAGTCCCATTAGAGTTTTTTGGTAAAAAAACAGAAGCGACATTACAGTGGAATGGTCGTATGAAGGATGACGGTAAAATTGATGCAGAATATGCACGCATACTCTTTTATCTACAACTTCATTCACTAAAAGAGACAGTTGTTGACATGCAAGTGCAGAACCGCATAGTGACAATTACTGTTTACAATGAAACAGCAGGCATAGAAGAATTAGCAAAACCGTTAAAATCATCTCTTAAAACATCCTTAGCAAAGTATGATTATCATTTATCAGGTTTATTTATTAAAAATTATACTAAGGAACAACCGTTATTAAACAATCTTTCATTATCGACGACTGTTAATAACAAAAAGGGAGTCGATATTCGAATATGATGACAGATGAAAAAAACATGAGAAAAGAAGCAGTTGCGCTTTCATACAATAAGATAAATTCTAATGTTCCAAAGGTTATTGCAAAAGGAAAGGGAAAGATTGCTGACAATATTTTAGAACAAGCTGCGCTTCATCATGTCCCTATTCAGCAAGACCCGACTCTTGTCCAATTATTAGGACAATTAGATTTAAATGAATCAATTCCAGAAGAACTTTATCAAGCGGTAGCTGAAGTGTTTGCTTTCATTTATCGACTTGATCAAAAACATGAATCTTTATAAAAATAGAAATACTAATCTATATTTCAGAAAATTTGTTCTTTTCCGATTATAGTTTAATATGTATTTTTTCATTGAAAAAGCGTAATAAAGTAGACTATGGACAATAATCCTTGAATTATATACAATAATAATATATTTCATAATATTATGAAATCTAGATGGGAGGAACAAGGATGAATATCCATGAATATCAAGGAAAAGAAATTCTTCGACAATATGGGGTATCGGTTCCTGCTGGTAGAGTTGCATTCTCTCCAGAAGAAGCTGTTAAAGTTGCCAAAGAGTTAGATTCCAAAGTAATAGTAGTGAAAGCCCAAATCCATGCAGGTGGACGTGGGAAAGCAGGCGGTGTCAAAATCGCAAAAAATTTAGAAGAAGTGCGTTCATACGCAAAAGAACTGTTAGGTAAAGTGCTTGTCACACATCAAACAGGCCCAGAAGGGAAAGAAGTCAAACGCCTATACATAGAGGCTGGTTCAGATATTAAAAAGGAATATTATCTGAGCTTTTTAGTAGACCGTGCAACTTCGAGAGTCACAGTATTGGGTTCTGAAGAAGGCGGCATGGATATTGAGGAAGTTGCAACAGAAACACCAGAGAAAATCTTCAGAGAAGTAGTAGATCCTGTAGTAGGTTTAACTGGTTTCCAAGCAAGACGTTTGGCATTTAATATGAATATTCCTACTAAATTGATAAATAAAGCTGCAAATCTAATGCTAGGATTATATAAAGCGTTCATAGAAAAAGATGCATCTATACTTGAAATTAATCCACTTGCTGTAACAGGAGATGGAGAAGTTCAAGCGCTAGATGCAAAGTTCAATTTTGATGATAATGCACTTTATCGTCATAAAGACATCGTTGAGCTTCGCGATTTCGATGAAGAAGATCAAAAAGAAATCGAAGCATCAAAGTATGATTTAAATTACGTCACATTAGATGGAAGTATCGGATGTATGGTAAATGGTGCAGGTCTTGCTATGTCTACAATGGATACAATTAGTTACTATGGTGGCAGCCCGGCAAACTTCTTAGATGTTGGCGGCGGTGCTACTGCAGAAAAGGTAACAGAAGCATTTAAAATCATCCTTTCTGATCCAAATGTAAAAGGGATTTTCGTTAATATTTTTGGAGGTATCATGAAATGTGATGTCATCGCAGAAGGGGTAATTGTAGCTGCGAAAGAAGTAGGTCTAAATGTACCGTTAGTAGTACGTTTAGAAGGAACAAATGTTGATTTGGGCAAAAAGCTATTAAATGAATCAGGCTTAAATATTATTGCTGCAGATTCAATGGCTGATGGTGCTCAAAAAATTGTAGAACTTGTAGGTTAGAAAGGCGGAACCCGAGATGAGTATTTATATCAATAAAGATACAAAAGTATTGGTACAAGGTATTACAGGCTCAACAGCTCTTTTCCATACAAAACAAATGCTCGAATATGGTACGAAAATTGTAGCAGGTGTTACACCAGGTAAAGCTGGTTCATCAGTAGAAGGCGTACCAGTTTTTAATACAGTAAAGGATGCAGTAGATACTACAGGGGCTAATGTATCTGTAATCTATGTACCAGCACCTTTTGCAGCAGATGCTATTTTAGAAGCTGTAGATGCAGATTTAGATATGGTTATCTGTATTACAGAGCATATCCCTGTGCTAGATATGGTTAAAGTGAAAAGTTACATGGAAGGTAAGAAAACACGTTTAATTGGTCCGAACTGTCCAGGAGTGATTACAGCAGATGAATGTAAAATTGGTATTATGCCAGGATATATTCATAAAAAGGGGCATGTTGGTGTAGTATCAAGATCTGGTACATTAACATATGAAGCTGTACATCAATTATCAGTTGAAGGAATTGGACAATCCACAGCAGTTGGAATCGGCGGTGACCCTGTTAATGGTACTAACTTCATCGAAGTTTTAAAAGAATTTGAAGTGGATCCTGATACTTATGGCGTGATTATGATTGGTGAGATCGGCGGAACAGCTGAAGAAGAAGCTGCTGAATGGGTCAAAGCAAATATGACAAAACCTGTTATAGGTTTTATTGGTGGTCAAACAGCTCCTCCTGGAAAACGTATGGGACACGCAGGAGCCATTATTTCTGGAGGTAAGGGTACTGCAGCTGAAAAGATTAAAGTCATGAATTCATGCGGAATCGAAGTGGCAGAAACACCTGCAGTTATTGGTGAGACATTTATCCGAGTAATTAAAGAAAAAGGGTTGTACGATAAATGTAAAACCCATTAAAGTGGAAGTGTAGTACTTACTTAGTACTACACTTTTTCCTAATATACTACTTAAATTGGTAATATTCGTTCGTTTGTTAAAATCCATATTGTGGATGAATAATAGTTATTCTTAACAAAAACAAAGAAAAAACTATATAATAATGGAGGAAAGTTATGTTGGATGTCAATTTTACTGAAAGGCTTCTTGCACTACATTATGTTTTTCCTGTGCCCCTAAACAGGATACAACCATTACTTAATGTAGATCCGGATTTACAGAATCTAGAACAAATGTCACAAAAAGAGATTGCTAGATATGTAAATATATCTGTCGAAAAAGCTAGTAAATTGAAAGAAAGCTATGAAAGAACGCTCAATTCCCCATTGAAAGAGGCGTACGAGGCCCAAAACATCTTCCCCATCCCATTTAATCATCCATTGTATCCCAACAAATTACTTGCATTATATGACCCACCAGTTGTACTTTATACAAAAGGCGTAATTGACATATTAAAGAATTGGCGTAGAATCGCAATAGTTGGTTCAAGACAAGCAACAAACTATTCTGATAAAATATTAAACTTTATTGTACCGCCATTAATAGATCATAATTATGTTATAGTAAGTGGATTAGCAAAAGGCGCTGATCGAATGGCTCATGAAGCAGCAATTCGCTTTTCAGGTCAAACGATTGCAGTTCTTGGACATGGCTTATTTCATTTATATCCAAAAGAAAATCGAAAACTTGCAGAATTTATGCAGGAAAGCCATTTACTAATGAGCGAATATCCACCTTATGTGAAACCTCAAAGGTGGTATTTTCCAATGCGTAACCGGATTATTAGTGGAATTTCAGAAGGAATACTCGTCACAGAGGCTAAAGAAAAAAGTGGAACATTAAGTACTATCGAACATGGTTTAGACAATGGAAAGCATATATTCGTTGTACCAGGAGATATAACGGAACCGCTTTCTAAAGGCCCTCATAAATTACTTTTAGAGGGGGCAACACCAGTATGGACTGGGTATCAAATTATAGAAGAAATAGAAGGTTTTTTACTTTCAAAATGAAAAAAGGTTGCAAAAAACCAAATTCTGTTATACATTTTGCAACAGGAATTTCTTTTGAAAAAGAAACATTACCTCTATAAGGGGGAACTTAAATGTCGGATTATTTAGTTATAGTAGAATCGCCCGCAAAAGCAAAAACTATTGAGCGATACTTAGGGAAAAAATATAAAGTAAAGGCTTCAGTTGGTCATGTTCGTGATCTACCAAGAAGTCAAATGGGTATTGATACAGAAAATAATTACGAACCAAGATATATTACAATTCGTGGTAAAGGACCAGTATTACAAGACTTGAAAACAGCAGCAAAGAAAGCAAAAAAAATCTATCTCGCAGCCGATCCAGACCGCGAAGGTGAGGCAATTGCATGGCACTTAGCAACAGCACTAAATATCGATGCAAATTCTGATTGCCGAGTAGTATTCAATGAAATCACAAAAGATGCTATAAAAGAATCATTTAAACATCCTCGTCCTATTGATATGGATTTAGTAGATGCACAACAAGCTAGAAGAATTTTAGATCGTCTTGTTGGTTATAATATAAGTCCTTTACTATGGAAGAAAGTCAAAAAAGGCTTATCCGCTGGTCGTGTTCAATCAGTTGCTTTACGCCTTATAATTGACCGTGAAAATGAAATCAAAAACTTTCAACCAGAAGAATATTGGACAATCGATGGTAGTTTCCAAAAAGGTAAGCAATCGTTTGATGCAATGTTCTATGGTAATACAAAAGAAAAGATTAAATTGTCAAATGAACAAGAAGTTAAACAAATTTTAAGCCAACTAAAAGGTGAAGATTTTGAAGTTGCAAAAGTTGTGAAAAGAGAACGTAAACGAAATGCATCTCCAGCGTTTACCACTTCTTCTTTACAACAAGAAGCTGCACGTAAGTTGAATTTCCGAGCACGAAAAACAATGATGCTAGCGCAACAACTATATGAAGGGATCGATATTGGAAAAGAAGGTACTGTTGGTTTAATCACATACATGCGTACTGACTCAACTCGAATTTCTGAAACAGCAAAAAAAGAAGCTCATGAATACATTGAGCAAACTTATGGTAATGAATACACAACACTTATTACCCAACAAGCAAAAAAATCAGAAAATGCACAGGATGCGCATGAAGGGATTCGACCAACAAGTACGCTACGCCATCCAGACCAATTAAAGGCCGTATTATCTCGAGACCAACTACGACTGTATCGTTTAATTTGGGACCGTTTTGTAGCAAGCCAAATGGCACCAGCTATTCTAGATACAGTAACAGCAGATCTTCAAAATGGTGATATTATTTTCAGAGCAACAGGTTCAAATTTGAAATTCCCAGGATTTATGAAACTTTATATTGAAGGTTCTGATGATCAAAAAGAAGAAAAAGATAAAGATAAACTTCTACCTCCAATGGAAAAAGGGGATATAGTAAAAAGCTTAGAAATTGAGCCGAAACAACATTTCACTCAACCACCACCACGTTTTTCAGAAGCGCGTCTTGTAAAAACATTAGAAGAGTTGGGAATTGGGCGACCATCAACCTATGCACCAACATTAGATACAATTCAAAAACGTGGATACGTATCTCTGGAAGCAAAACGTTTTGTACCAACTGAACTGGGGGAAATTGTTCATGCATTAGTACTTGAATTCTTCCCAGGTATTATTAATATCGAATTCACAGCACAAATGGAAAAAGACTTAGATAGTATTGAAGATGGAAACGTCAAATGGATCAAGATTATCGATGACTTTTATCAAAAGTTTGAAAAAGACTTGAAACACGCTGAAATTGCAATGGAAAAAGTAGAGATTAAGGATGAACCGGCAGGTGAAGATTGTGAAGTTTGTGGTTCACCAATGGTCTTTAAACTAGGACGTTATGGAAAATTCATGGCATGTAGTAATTTCCCAGAATGTCGTAATACAAAAGCTATTGTGAAAGAAATCGGTGTTAAATGTCCAAAATGTAAAGAGGGCGAAATCGTTGAAAGAAAGAGCAAGACAAAACGAGTTTTCTATGGATGTAACCGTTATCCAGACTGTGATTTTATATCATGGGATAAGCCAATTAACCGTCCATGTCCAAAATGTAACGAACTTCTAGTAGAAAAGAAAATCAAAAAAGGGATTCAAGTCCAATGTACAAGTTGTGACTATAAGGAAGATCCTACTCAATGATGTATTTAAGAAAGCAGGTAAGCAATAAATGACACCCATAGTAAATGTAATAGGAGCAGGTTTAGCTGGAAGTGAGGCTGCTTGGCAAATTGCGAAAAGAGGAGTAAATGTACGTCTTTTCGAAATGAGACCAGTTAAACAAACACCAGCACACCATACAGATAAATTTGCAGAACTTGTTTGCAGTAACTCATTACGCGCAAATAATTTAACAAATGCTGTCGGCGTTATAAAAGAAGAAATGCGCCAATTAGAATCTATAATCATAGAAGCTGCAGATCAATGTTCCGTACCAGCTGGTGGAGCTCTTGCAGTTGACCGTCATGAATTTTCAGGATATATCACTGAAAAAGTAAAAAATCATCCACTTGTTGAAGTGATTAATGAAGAAGTAATAGAAATTCCTGAAGAAGGTATTACAGTTATTGCAACAGGTCCACTTACTTCGAAAGCTTTAGCTGATAAAATTCAAAGTCTAACTGGTGAAGATTATTTATACTTTTACGATGCCGCAGCACCAATCATTGAAAAAGACAGTATTGATATGGATAAAGTATATTTAAAATCACGTTATGATAAAGGAGAAGCAGCTTATTTAAACTGTCCTATGACAGAAGATGAGTTTTATGCTTTTCAAAGAGCATTAGTTGAAGCAGAAAAGGCACCATTAAAAGAGTTTGAAAAAGAGAAATACTTTGAAGGTTGCATGCCAATCGAAGTAATGGCAGAACGCGGTCCTAAAACGATGTTATTTGGACCGATGAAACCAGTGGGTCTAGAAGATCCCAAAACAGGTAAACGCCCATTTGCAGTTGTACAACTTCGACAAGATGATGCAGCTGGCACACTTTACAATATCGTTGGTTTCCAAACGCATTTAAAATGGGGAGCACAAAAAGAAGTGTTTAGTATGATCCCAGGTTTGGAAAATGTTGAAATTGTTCGCTATGGTGTCATGCATCGTAATACTTTTATCAATTCACCAAAAGCATTAGCGCCAACTTATCAATTGAGAAGTCATCCAAATATTTTCTTCGCAGGCCAAATGACTGGAGTTGAAGGATATGTTGAATCAGCAGGTAGCGGATTAATTGCTGGTATTAACGCAGCGCACTTAGCGTTACAACAAGATCTATGCATATTCCCTGCTGAAACAGCACTTGGAAGCATGGCACGATATATTACAGAAGCTGATTCAAAACACTTCCAACCAATGAATGTCAATTTTGGTTTATTCCCTGCTTTAGGTGAAAAAATTAAATCAAAACAAGAGCGTGGAGAAAAACATGCTGAACGTGCTTTAAAAGCTTTAAATGAGTACAAAGAGTTTACAAATATTTAATATTTGCGTAAGTCCTTAAATGTTGTTATACTTTTAAGGGCTTTTTTTTATGCTTATATTGACTTTTGGATATCTTTAAGTTTTTGATATGTTAGAGTTTAGAAGCTTACATAATTAGGTATACTATCGTTTAAAATAAATAAAAAATAATTTTGTACACAAATATGTCATAAAACTACTGAAAATTGCCATAGTCTAAGTTGTTAGCGAGCGTTCAAACTTTATTTAATCGATTGACAGTGAGAGAATGAATAGAGATCTTTGAGAAATGAGGTGTTCTTATGACCATTCAATTTGAGCAAGCAATAGAACAGTTTATTTCTTATATTCAACTTGAAAAAAACTTCTCACCATTAACAGTTCGAGATTACCAATCAGATATAAACGAGTTTTATAATTTCCTCAAAGTAGAGGGTGTATCAGATTTGGATCAAGTTGAATACTTACATGCAAGGCTTTTTGTAACGAAATTGTATGAAGAAAAGAAAGCACGGACAACAATATCTAGAAAAATTTCTTCAATTCGTTCTTTCTTTAAATTCTTAAATAAGGAATATGAAATGGATGACTCGGCATTTCAAGCGCTTTATCATCCTAAAAAACAACTTAGACTTCCACATTTTTTTTATGAAGAAGAACTTTCCAAACTATTTGAGGCAAATGAAGGCGAAGATGCTAAATCATTACGGAATATGGCTATTCTGGAACTTTTATATGCTACCGGTATTCGTGTCAGCGAACTTACATCTATTGAACTAAAAGATATTGACTTTTCGTTGAATATCCTTAGAGTGATGGGGAAAGGTAGAAAAGAGCGTTATGTTCCATTTGGGCATTTTGCAGCAGAAGCAATGGAACGCTACCTAACTGAGGCACGTCCGAAGTTATTGAAGGGTACAAAACATAGTAACTTTTTTGTTAATATGCGTGGGTTTGCTCTAACTGCACGAGGTGTTCGCTATATACTAAATGAAATGATGAAACAAACGGAGCTACATACAACGATTCATCCACATATGTTACGTCATACTTTTGCGACACATCTTTTGAACAATGGAGCAGATTTAAGAACGGTTCAAGAATTATTAGGACATTCAAGTCTGTCTTCAACACAAATCTATACACATGTAACGAAAGAACATCTACGAAACACTTATATGAATGCTCATCCTAGAGCTTGATATTTAAAGGAGGTTTTATGATGGATTTGCATGCAACAACTATATTTGCCATTCAGCATAATGGCCAAAGTGCTATGGCGGGTGATGGCCAGGTTACATTAGGAAATTCTGTAGTTATGAAACATACTGCAAAAAAAGTACGCCGTTTGTATAATGGAAAAGTTCTTGCCGGGTTTGCCGGATCTGTAGCAGATGCTTTTACATTGTTTGAAATGTTCGAGAGTAGGTTAATGGAGTATAACGGTAATTTACAACGTGCTGCAGTAGAGGTTGCAAAACAATGGCGCGGTGATAAAATGCTACAAAAATTAGAAGCGCTTTTACTTGTTATGAATAGTGAAACATTATTATTGGTTTCTGGTTCAGGTGAAGTAATTGAACCTGATGATGGTATTTTAGCCATAGGTTCAGGAGGAAATTACGCTTTATCAGCAGGAAGAGCATTAAAACAATATTCTGGTGAAAAGTTGTCTGCCAAGGAAATTGCGAAAGCATCATTAGAAATTGCAGCAGATATTTGTGTTTTTACAAACCATAATATTATCGTGGAGGATCTAAGCGAATGACTCAACAAAAGACCCCTAGAGAAATGATGAATTATTTAAATCGATATATTGTAGGTCAAGTGAATGCTAAACGAGCTGTTGCCGTAGCACTTCGAAATCGCTATCGAAGACAATTGCTATCTGATGATATGAAAAATGAAGTAATACCTAAAAACATCTTAATGATTGGTCCAACAGGTGTAGGTAAAACTGAAATTGCTAGACGAATCGCTCGTCTTGTGAAAGCGCCTTTTTTAAAAGTGGAAGCTACAAAATTTACCGAAGTAGGTTATGTAGGTAGAGATGTAGAATCGATGGTTCGTGACTTAGTAGAAATTTCAATTCGACTTGTAAAAGAAGAGAAACAAGAAGAAGTGAAAGAGCAAGCCGAACGTTTAGCAAACGATCAAATTGTTAAACTTTTAGTACCTAGTATGAAAAAAAAGCAAACCACACAAAATCCTTTTGAAGCCCTTTTCGGACAAAAAATGGATACACCAGATGAAAACACAGAAGAAGATTCTCAAGTTAAATTAAAACGCTCACAAATTGCCGAAAATTTACGTGATGGTAAATTGGAAAACGAAATGGTAACTATTGAAATAACAGAACAGCAAAACAACATGATGGGCATGTTCCCGGGCATTGGAATGGATATGGGTGGAACTAATATGGGGGATATGCTATCAAGCTTTATGCCACCCAAAAAGAAAAAACGCCGTTTGCAAGTAAGTGAAGCGAGAAGACTTTTAATCGTAGAAGAAGCTAACAAACTGATTGATAATGATGAAGTATCTGAAGAAGCTATTAAGAGAGCTGAAGAAACTGGAATTATTTTTATTGATGAAATCGATAAAATTGCAACCAGAAGTAATAATGGTAATGCCAATGTTTCACGTGAAGGTGTTCAACGTGATATTTTACCTATTGTTGAAGGATCAACAGTAAATACTAAATATGGTCCTGTAAGAACCGATTTTATGTTATTTATTGCTGCTGGTGCATTCCATATGTCTAAGCCATCTGATTTAATACCTGAGTTACAAGGGAGATTTCCAATTCGCGTAGAATTAGAAAAACTTACAAAAGACGATTTTGTTCGAATTTTAAGAGAACCTGACCATTCGCTTATTTTACAATATAAAGCACTTCTTGAAACTGAAGGTGTTGAAATCGACTTTACAGATGCTGCAATTGATCGTATTGCTGAGATTGCAACAAATGTTAACCAAGAATCCGACAACATCGGTGCGCGTCGTTTACACACTATATTAGAACGTTTATTAGAAGAGCTTTCATTTGAAGCATCTGACATCGCACCAGCTCGAATAGAAATCACAGAAAAATATGTAGATGAAAAACTTAACGAAATTGTCAAGAATAAAGATTTGTCACAATTTATTTTATAGTTTATAATACAAGATATTGCACAAAATTTAAAACCTTTTGAATATTGCATAAATTTAGGAAAATTTACAGGAGGCTATTCAGTAATGAATTTATTAGCAAAAACAAGAAGAATTAATTCGATGCTTCAAGCATCAGCAGGAAAACCAGTTAACTTTAAAGAAATGGCTGAAACTCTGGGCGAAGTAATCGAAAGTAATGCATACATTGTTAGTCGCAAAGGAAAATTATTAGGTATCGCGGCAAATCAACAAATTGAAAATGAACGTTTGAAAAAAATGCTCGAAGAACGTAAATTCCCCGAAGATTATACTCAACATTTATACGACTTCAGTGAAACTGCCTCAAACTTGGATGTTTACGATCAACATAGTGCTTTCCCAGTTGAAACTCAAGAAATTTTCCAATCTGGATTAACAACGATCGTACCGATCAATGGTGGTGGAGAACGTTTAGGAACATTAGTACTTGCACGTTTAGAAAGCAAATTTGAAGATGATGATTTAATCTTAGCTGAATACGGTGCTACTGTTGTAGGTATGGAAATTCTTCGTGAAAAATCAGAAGAAATTGAAGAGGAAGCACGTAGCAAAGCAGTTGTTCAAATGGCTATTAACTCTTTATCATATAGTGAACTTGAAGCAATTGAACATATCTTTGAAGAATTAAATGGTACTGAAGGTTTACTTGTTGCATCTAAAATAGCAGACCGTGTTGGTATTACACGTTCAGTAATTGTTAATGCTCTACGTAAATTAGAATCTGCTGGTGTAATTGAATCACGTTCTTTAGGTATGAAAGGTACTTATATTAAAGTACTAAATAGTAAGTTCTTAAATGCTTTAGCTGAAATTAAAATGCGCTAATTTAACAAACGAAAAACTACCTTTCCTGATTTTTCAGGAAAGGTAGTTTTTTTATTTGACTAAAAAGCAAATTTAAAGAAATTAGTTAAGTGAATTTTACAATTATGACAATGATAAATACTTATTTTTTATGGATATTTCACTTATGACAAAATTAATGCATTCTAAGTGAGTAAACTGCTAGAAAATTCACTCTTTTTACAATTCAATTGGTAGAAAAATGATATTTTTACAAACAATTAATAATTAGAAATTTTTGGGTATAAAGTAGTGCGGATGCTTTTGGAGAAAATGTAATAGATGTGGGATAGAAAACTATAAATGCCTTATAAATTCTGTATTTAAGACTATTTTTACTATAAATACAGTGAAAACTAAATTAGGTTCAAAGTATTGTTTTTACTCTACTAATTGAAATTAACTTCCTTATTTTATAAGGAAAAATAGTATGTTTATCCTATTAAAAATATGATGTTTGAGATAGACACTTTGTAACATCTTTATTACAATTATAACGTGATGAAACATAAGGAAATTTGGCAAAGATAGTCGAATTGAGGTGAAAGATATGAGCTTTTTTGGGGGCACAATAAGCAATATCGAAAATGGATTGACTTATTCAAGTATAAAACAGAAAACAATAGCACAAAATATCGCAAATGTTGATACGCCAAACTATAAAGCTAAGGATGTTAGCTTTAGTAGTATGTTGGCAGATGCTCAAAACTCATACATAAAAGCGAACCGTACGAATGAAAAACATATAGATTTTAATACAAGTACTACAACACCTGGTGTATTTAGTTATTCAAATGATCGTTATCGTGAAAATGGAAACGGTGTGGATATGGATAAAGAACAAGCTAGCCTAGCAGAAAATACAATATATTATAATGCGCTAGTTGATCGTGTAAATGGAAAGTTAAATTCATTATTAACCGTTGCCAAAGGAGGCAATTAATATGTCAATCTTCCATAGTATGGATACTACTGATTCTGCTTTGACAGCGCAACGCCTAAGAATGGACGTTATTTCATCTAATATGGCAAATGTAGATACAACACGAGCTAAAAAAGTTAATGGGAAATGGGTGCCTTATACGAGAAAAACCGTAACGCTTGTTCCAAAAGAAAATTCCTTTTCAAATTATTTAAACGTTGCAATGGAGGGTGCTGGAAATGCATCAGTTGGAAATGGCGTGAAGGTGACAAGTATAAATGAGGATACAAAAACCCCATATAAACTAATTTATGACCCAAGTAATCCAGATGCAAATAAGGATGGGTATGTACAGACTTCCAATGTAGATTCTCTAAAAGAAATGGTAGATTTAATTTCGGCAACAAGATCTTATGAGGCAAATGTAACAGTATTTAATGCTAATAAATCAATGCTTTCAAAAGCTCTTGAAATTGGAAAGTAATTTTCTAAATGAAAGGAAAAAGTTAAATTGGCAATTTCACAAGTTTCAATTACACAGCCAGTTCAGCCTTCAATGACTCAAACAGTGGCTCAGACCACACCTACTAAAGACACTGAAAGCTTTGGCACAATTTTAAAAAATGCAATTTCAGTAGTGAATGATAGTCAGCTAGCTTCTGATAATATTACAAATAAATTAGTGAATGGGGAGAATGTTGAGCTTCATGATGTAATGATTACTGCTCAGAAGGCGAATATTACTTTAAACACAGCCTTATCTGTTCGTAACAAGGTAGTAGAAGCATATCAAGAAATTATGCGAATGACAGTTTAATAGTATACGCAATTTTCTTGTTTTAACTAAGCGGTAAGACCCCACTTCTATTAGTGGAGTTTCACTTTACAAGAGACATTCACTATTTATCGGAGGCTTAAAATGAAGGAAAGACTAACGAATGTAAAAGCTAAATTCGGTGGTTTTTGGAGTAGTCGAACAAAAGCACAAAAAGGAACGATTATAGGATCACTACTTGCAGTCGTGATTCTAGCTTCTATTGTTACATATTTTGCAACTAGAGTATCCTATGCACCCTTGTTTTCGAACCTATCAGCCGCTGAAGTTGGGCAAATTAAAGAACAATTAGATTCAAAAGGAGTAAAATATCAAATTTCAAATGGTGGAACTGCTATTTCAGTACCAGAAGATCAAGTTGATAATTTGAAAGTGGATTTAGCTTCGCAAGGCTTTCCTCAATCTGGACAAATTGATTACTCTTTCTTCTCAAAAAATGCGGGCTTCGGTATGACGGATAATGAGTTTAATGTATTAAAATTGGCATCTATGCAAACAGAACTAGCAAATCTTATGAAAGAAGTTAAAGGTGTCAAAGATGCGAAAGTTATGCTTACATTACCTCAGCAAGGCGTATTCGTAAGTGATACACAACAAGAAGCAAGTGCATCCATCGTATTAAATACAGAACCTGGCTACCAATTTACAGATTCACAAATTAAAACATTATATAATTTAGCATCCAAAAGTGTACCTAATTTAAAGCCTGAAAATATTGTCATTACAAATCAATATTTTGAATATTACGATTTAAACTCTCAAAATTCATCTACTTCAGGAAATGGGTTAGCGTCATCAGATTCAGATAAACAATTGGCAATTAAAAAACAGATAGAACGTGATCTTCAAAGACAAGTGCAAACTATGCTTGGACAATTAATGGGTCCAGGAAAAGCAGCTGTTTCTGTAACTACAGATATTGATTTTACACAAGAAAAACGAGAGGAAAATCTTGTTGAACCTGTAGATAAACAAAATATGGCCGGTATTCAAATTAGTGCCCAAAAAATTAGTGAAACATATACAGGAGCAGGAGCTACTGCTGGTGGGACACCTGAAGCTGGGCAAAATACTGATAATTTTACAAATTACCAATCATCAGCTAATGGCAACGGTGATTACGAAAAAACGCAAGATACAGTTAACTATGAAGTGAATCGTATTAAACGCCAAATCAATGAGAGTCCATATCGTATCCGAGATATTGGCATCCAAGTAATGGTGGAACCACCAAAAGCGAATGATCCAACATCATTATCAACTACTACACAATCTGACATTCAAAATATGCTTGCATCTGTCGTTCGTACATCGATTGATAAAAACGAAGCTGGTCAGTTAACGAATGCCCAAATAAATCAAAAAGTAGTAGTAGGAGTAGAAAAATTAAATGGTAAAGCATCCATCCCAACAACACCAACTAGTTCAATTCCATGGTGGGTATATGTGATTGGTGGGATTTTAATCGTCACTATTCTTCTATTAGTATTTTTCATTATTCGTTCTAGAAGACAAGAAGAATATGAAGATGAATATATTTATGAAGATGAAGAAGCACCTATAGAAATAGATGATATATCAAAAGAAAAAGAAACTGAGAACACGCTTCGTAGAAAGCAACTTGAGAAAATGGCAAAAGAAAAACCAGAAGAGTTTGCAAAATTATTAAGATCTTGGATTTCAGAAGACTAATGGAGGTTTAGGCTGTGAGTAAGAAAGAAAAAGGTTTGTCTGGTAAACAAAAAGCAGCACTTCTATTAATTTCTCTAGGGCCTGAAGTTTCAGCTGCTATTTATAAGCATTTAAATGAAGAAGAAATTGAAAGACTCACATTAGAAATCTCGGGCGTTAAAAAAGTAGAACCTGAGATTAAGGAAGAAATTATTGAAGAATTTCACAATATTGCACTTGCTCAAGATTATATATCACAAGGTGGTATAGGTTATGCCAAAACGGTATTAGAAAAAGCACTTGGAAACGAACAAGCACAAGCAATTATTAACCGTTTAACTTCATCTTTACAAGTAAGGCCATTTGACTTTGCTCGTCGTACAGATCCAACACAAATTTTCAATTTTATTCAAAATGAGCATCCGCAAACAATTGCGTTAATTTTATCTTATCTGGAACCACAACAAGCAGGTGTAATACTTTCTTCTTTACCGCAGGAAGTACAAGCCGATATTGCAAAACGAATAGCTACGATGGATTCAACTTCTCCTGAAGTGATCAGTGAAATTGAATCTGTACTTGAACGCAAATTATCATCGACTGTAACACAAGACTACACCGAAACTGGCGGTGTGGATGCAGTGGTGGAAGTATTAAATGGGGTTGATCGTCAAACTGAAAAAACGATTCTTGATGCACTTGAGATCCAAGACCCAGAACTTGCAGAAGAAATTAAAAAACGCATGTTTGTCTTTGAGGATATTGTTACATTAGACAATCGTTCAATTCAACGTGTAATACGTGATTCTGAAAATGAAGACTTGCTACTTGCAATGAAAATTTCAAGCGAAGAAGTAAAAGAAATTATCTTCAGAAATATGTCTCAGCGTATGGCTGATACATTTAAGGAAGAAATGGACGTAATGGGACCAGTACGGCTAAGAGATGTTGAAGAAGCACAATCTCGAATCGTTGCAGTTACACGCCGTTTAGAGGATGCGGGTGAAATCATTATTGCACGAGGTGGAGGGGATGACGTCATTGTCTAGGATTATTCGATTTGACAGTCCCGAGAGCTCTAAAGAAAAATTTCGTACTATTGAAATTAAAGATTTGAATTTTCAAAATGATGCTGGAATAGAAGAGGTCACTCCACAAAATATTCTAGAAGAGCGTGAACAACTGATAAATGAAGCAATTCACGATATCCAAATGCGAAAAGAATCTTTTGAGCAGCAATGTCTGATGGAGAAACAAGCTTTAGAAGAAGAAAAGAATAACTGGCAAGAGGAAAAAATCATTTTACAGCAACAAGCGTATGAAGAGGCTTTCCAACAAGGGCTAGAAGAAGGACGATTAAAGGCAGAAGCTAATATGTCTGAAGCAATTCAGCAGGCAAATGAAACTATTGCACAATCTAAGAAAAACGCGGATCTGTACTTACAAGAACAAGAAACCATTATTTTAGATCTTGCTATTCGCTCTGCAGAAAGAATACTCGGTTCCGTATTACGAGAAGACCATGAACGATATATCGATATTGTACGTAGAGGATTAAAAGAAGCAAGGGAAATGAAAGAAATTAAGCTCTATGTCTCAACTACTTACTACCAATTGGTATCGGAACATCGAGAAAGTCTAAGTGAAATGTTTCCAATTGGTGTACCTTTAATGATTTTTGTCAATGAAGAGTGGGATGAAACAGATTGCTATATTGAAACAAACCATGGAAGAATCGTCGTAAGTATTGACCAGCAACTAAATGAGCTTAAATTAAAGCTATTAGAAATTTTAGAAAGTGGGAGTTAGGATCATGAAAGCAGCAGATTTATTTGAGCAAATTTCATCTATCCAAACTTTTAAAAAGTTTGGCCGTGTAACAAGAGTTGTGGGATTGATGATTGAATCACAAGGACCTGATAGCTCCGTTGGGGATGTTTGCAAAATTCATGTAAATACTGTTAAACATGGTCATCAAGTGATTCTTGCTGAAGTAGTTGGATTCAAGGACGAAATCGTAGTATTAATGCCTTATACATCTCTCCGTGAAATTTCAATTGGCTGTTTAGTTGAAGGAACAGGGGATCCTTTAGAAGTAAAAGTGGGGCCTGAACTTATTGGGAAAGTTTTAGATTCAATGGGCTTACCAATTGATGGTAGTAGTTTACCAAAGGGATTGAAATCTGTACAAACAGAAGAAGATCCACCGAATCCTCTGACAAGGCCACCAATAAATGAAACGTTAGAAGTTGGCGTGAAAGCAATTGATGGTATGTTGACAGTTGGAAAGGGTCAACGTGTAGGTATTTTCGCTGGCTCGGGTGTAGGAAAATCTACATTGCTTGGAATGATTGCGCGAAACACTGTTGCTGATTTAAATGTCATTGCCCTTATAGGTGAGCGGGGACGTGAAGTTCGTGAGTTTATAGAAAGAGACTTAGGGGCTGAAGGATTAAAACGTTCAATCGTCATTGCTGCCACTTCTGATCAACCGGCTCTAATGCGTATTAAGGGTGCTTTTACTGCAACTGCTATTGCTGAGTATTTTCGTAATAGAGGGTTAAACGTCATATTAATGATGGATTCAGTAACCCGAGTTGCCATGGCCCAACGTGAAATAGGACTTGCAACGGGAGAACCGCCAGCTCAAAAAGGGTACACCCCCTCAGTCTTTGGTATATTACCAAAACTATTAGAACGCACAGGGACAAATGAATTTGGAACAATCACAGCATTCTATACGGTTCTTGTAGATGGAGATGATATGAATGAACCGATTGCAGATACGGTTCGTGGTA
This sequence comes from Rummeliibacillus sp. JY-2-4R, assembly GCF_053847205.1. Taxonomy (NCBI): domain Bacteria; kingdom Bacillati; phylum Bacillota; class Bacilli; order Caryophanales; family Caryophanaceae; genus Rummeliibacillus; species Rummeliibacillus sp. JY-2-4R. Next base: position 1,001,873 of record NZ_CM132623.1, read on the forward strand.
TCCTCGATGGTCATATTGTATTAGATCGTACATTAGCCAATAAGGGACAATTTCCTGCCATCAATATTCTAAAAAGCGTCTCAAGATTGATGAATCATATTACTTCGGCTGAGCATAAAAAGTGCGCAGAGCATTTAAGAGAACTTTATTATACTTATTCTAAATCAGAGGATTTGATTAATATTGGTGCTTACAAAAAAGGCACCTCTAAGGAAATTGATGAAGCAATTTTTTACGAACCATTAATCACGAACTTCTTAAAACAAGGATATATGGATAAAGTTAGTATGGCAGAAAGCGTTGCTGAAATTGTGAGATTAGGAAATGGCGGTGGCAATTAGATGCAAGCATATAAGTACCGATTTGATCAAGTGATGAATGTCAAGCAACAAGAGAAACTCCAGATTGAAATTGCATATAAAGAAGCTACTAAGTCATTTGAAGATGTGGCAACAAAACTCTATACCCTTTTAAAGAAGAAAGAAGATTTAATAGATTTTCAGGAGAAGAAGTTAGCAAAGGGTTCTACAATTAATGAGATTCACCATTATTCAAGATTTTTGGATAGTATTGAAAAAACAATAAATGAAACCCAACAAAAAGTAATCCAAGCTCGTTCGAAAATGGAATGGCATAAAGATAAATTATTAGAGAAATCCTTAGAATATCGCAAGTATGAAAAGATGAAAGAAAAGGATTTTAAAGAATTCCAAAAAGGACAAGATCGCCTTGAGATGATTCAGCTAGATGAGCTATCTTCCATCGCATTTTACAATAAAGAAATTAGGTGAGAACGTGGCAACAAAACCCCGAAAAAAAATCAAAAAGCAGAGAGTCCAAATGGAAGAAGTTGAAGAAAAAAAACCTAGCATGATTCAAAAGCTATTCTTTTGGGTGATTATTCCTTTACTCTTCGTGTCGGCTGTTCTCCTAATTGCTGCAGAAGTTACAGGTACTAATGTATTTGAAAAAGCAAAGGAATTATCTGGGGGAACTTCTCAGCAAAGTGCAAAGGAAGTTAGTAAAGTCAATTCATTTAATGAAAAACAAATTGCAGATATAAAAGCACAGCTTCAGGAGAAAGAAGCAGAAATCGCTAAATTGCAGGGTCAAGTAGAAGATGCACAAAGTGAAGCATCTAAAACGAAAATCGAAAAACATCGACTAGAAGTTCAGATAAACAAACTAGAACAAACGAAAGACGAAACAAAATTAAATGACAGCGATATTGTGAAAACTTACGAAAAAATGGCGCCTAAATCTGCAGCACCTATTATTACAACTATGAAAGATGAAGATGCACTCAAAATTCTTTCAAGCATAAAACCAGATATATTAGCAGCTATCTTAGAGAAGATGCCATCAGATAAAGCTGCACATTATACAGAATTGCTATCGCAAAGTAACTAATACATGTCCATGGTAAGGAGGTGAAAAGGTGAATATTGAGGCACTAAAATCTAATCCAGTCAACAATACAATATCTTCAACTAAGGTAAAGGCAAATCCAAAAGATTTTGCAAACATATTAACGGAAGCTAGTAATGTAGCATCAAAAAAGGATCAATTTGAGGAAAAAACAAGTGAACATAATCCTTCTACTGAAGGAGTAGAAAGCAAGAAAACATCCAATCCTTCTACAATAATTGAAGAAAAAACAACAGAGTCTATTAATCAATCAAATGAATCACAGGAAACGATAGAAACAAACACTGCTTCAAGTCGGTTCACTATAAATCTATCAAACGGGTTAGAATTATTACTTGGTTCAGTATCAAAACAAGTAGATCAATCGAATATGCCAAAAGAGGTTTCAATGGATGATCTTTCTACTATTATTAATGCATCATCCTTACAAGATTTAGGGGATACGTTAGGGTTAAGTTTAGAACAAATAAATTCTGTAGAAGGATTATCATTTGATAAAATTCTGCAAGTTATTGGTATTAAAAAAGAAGAACTACAAAAAAGTATTCAACAATTAACTGGAGATGAAGTAAAAGCAGAAGATGTATGGAACATTCTGAATGGAATCGAACAAAATTTGCCAACTTTTATTCAAAGATTGATGGCATCCATTAATGGAGGTTCTGAATCTACTGTTTCTAAATCTCAAGTATCGCAAGTTTTGCAATTTTTAAAAATAGTTGAACTTGTAGCTCCGAAAACAGACTTATTGTTGAACCAAGAATACCAGACTTTCCAAGTGAAAGAATTGATATCAACTCTTTCAGCCAATGTAAAACAAAATCAAGATACACAAAATGAAGCCATGCCTATAAAAACAAGCGAATCAAAACAAGTAGATATAAAACTAGTAGATTCTCCAGTTAATCAAAATATTAGTATAATTCAACCTAATTCGAAGGAGATTACAACGGTTACCTTAAATCTACCCTTAAACAAAACTTCTCAAGCAGAGGCATTTGTGAAAGAATTTCAAGCTATTATGAATCGTGGACAATTTGCTAACAATGCAGCAGGTACAAAATTATTAATCAAACTTTACCCTGAAAATTTAGGGTCCATACGTGTTGAACTTATACAAAGAGACGGTATTATGACAGCACGATTATTAGCCTCAACAAATATAGGAAAACAAATGCTAGAAAGTCAACTGCAACAGTTGAAACAGGGATTAGTAAACCAAAATATCCAATTAGACCGGATTGATATTGCACAAACACTAAATGAACCCAATCGTAATGTTAAAGATCAACAACAACAGTTCCAACATGCTTTCAAACAACATTCAGATGAACAACAAAAGCAACAAGAAGATGAAAAAGAAGAGAATTCAAATTTCAATGATTTCTTAATGGAGTTGGAGGTTTAGAATATGGCAGATACAACAGTCACAGATAAGAACATTTCAGCAGATTATTATTTATCCAACAAAGCAGCTGAAACGAAACAAACTGGCAATAGTTCATTAGACAAAGATGCTTTCCTACAACTGCTGATTACACAGTTGCAAAACCAAGATCCAACGAGCCCAATGGATGATAAAGAATTTATATCTCAAATGGCCCAATTTTCATCCTTAGAACAAATGCAAAATGTTGCAAAATCAATTGAATCACTATCTAGCATTGCAAAACAGTCACAGTTAATTGAATATAATAATTTCATAGGTAAAAGTGTGAATTGGCATGAAGCAACCTCGAAAACAGATGAAAATGGAAATGCTGTCATTGACTCTGGTACTGGAACTATTAGCAAAATTTCTTATAAGGGAGATACAGCTATCTTTACTCTTTCAGATGGTAAAGAACTAACTCCTGCAAATATTTCTGAAGTAGTTGGAGCATCCCTCGAAAACAGTTCTTCCAATTCGCTTGCTGAGGCTAGTATGTTAATAGGAAATAGCGTATCTTACACTGAAGATAACACTACGGAAGAAATAACAGCAAACGTAAAATCTGTCAAAAAATCAACTGATGGCAGTGTCGTGTTAGTGTTATCAAATGGAAAGGAAGTTAAAATAGATCAATTATCCTCTATTTCTAAATAGTAGGATGAAAGTATTAACTTCAGGAGTGCGTTAATACATATTAAAAATTGAAATAGGAACAAATTTTAAATGAAGATTTTAAAATAAAACCAAAAAAATCATACTCTTTAAATTGAAAGGAGAAGAATTATTTATGTTACGTTCGATGTATTCTGGAATTAGCGGTCTTCGTAATTTCCAAACAAAATTAGATGTTATCGGAAATAATATTTCAAATGTAAATACCTATGGTTTCAAAAAAGGGCGTGTAATCTTCAAAGATTTAATTTCTCAAACAACACAAGGTGCTACTGCTCCTGGAAATACTCTTGGTGGGACGAACCCGAAACAAATCGGTCTTGGCTCGCAAATCGCAGCAATCGATACAATACATGATGCAGGATCAATGCAAACAACTAACCGAACATTAGACTGTGCGATTTCTGGAGATGGCTACTTTGTCGTACAAGATGGTGATGAACAGTATTTTACTCGTGCCGGAAACTTCTATTTGGATAGTAATGGTTCATTAGTTACCGCAGATGGAAAAAAAGTACTGATGGATAACGAAGCATCTATTCCAACAGATGCTACCCAAATTACAATAGGAAAAGATGGGACAGTTTCTTATACCCAAAATAATGCACTTGTAACTGCGGGACAAATCCAAATTGCACGTTTTGCCAATACTGGTGGTTTAACAAAAGTCGGTGGGAACAACTACAAACCTTCCAATAACTCTGGTGATGCTGTTATTGGCGCTCCAAATTCTAATGGAAATGGATCTATTGAATCAGGATTCTTAGAAATGTCCAATGTAGATTTATCCGAAGAGTTTACCGAAATGATTGTAGCTCAACGTGGTTTCCAAGCTAATTCACGTATTATCACAACTTCTGATGAAATTCTTCAAGAATTAGTAAATCTAAAACGATAATTGAAAGAACAAGAAAGATTAGTTAATGGAAGGGGGATGGGCCGGTTCATTTAAACCCGGCCTTCATATCCTATGATTTCTCTAACGAAATTAAATAAAAAACCGTTCTCATTGAATGCTTTATACATAGAATCGATTGAGGAATTTCCTGATACGACAATTATGTTAACAACCGGGAGAAAATATGTTGTATTAGAATCTATGGATGAGGTCCAAAGAAAAATGATTGAGTTTTATCGTAGTGTGCAACTCCTATCAAACCCGCATTTAAGAGGTGAAAAGGATGAAGAATAATAAATTACTATCAATCATGTTAATTATTTTGGTTTCTATTACATTAATTGGTGTTGTGGCGGTATTAGTAGTTACTCAATTAAACAAAGGAACAGCAGCAGCTAATGTCCAAAATATCGACGATATCATAAAGACTTCTGTGGATATTGGTGAAATTACAACGAATATATCAGGTGATAATTATGTGAAAATTTCATTTAAAATCCAAACAACAAGTAAAGATGCTGCTGCTGAATTAACAAAACGTGATTTCCAAGTAAAAAGTATTGTAATTGAAGAATTATCTGAAATGTCGAAAGAGGATTTAGAAGGTAAAAAAGGTAAAGAAATGCTTGAAAGTAATTTGAAAACGAAAATTAATGAAATAATGCAAGATGGTGAAATACAACAGGTTTATATTACTTCTTACATTATTCAATAATTATTATTTTGTAATGCAAATGGAGGTGGGCAAATGGCAGGAGATGTGTTATCACAGTCTGAAATCGATGCATTGTTATCCGCGTTATCAACGGGGGAAATGACAGCAGATGATATTAAGAAGGAAGAGGAGTCAAAAAAGGTAAAAGTCTATGACTTCAAACGTGCCCTCCGTTTCTCAAAAGATCAGATTCGCAGTTTAACTCGAATACATGAAAACTTTGCACGATTGCTAACAACATATTTCTCAGCTCAACTTAGAACATATGTACAAATTACAGTTGCATCTGTGGATCAAATACCTTTTGAAGAGTTTATACGGTCTATTCCGAATATGACTTTGATTAATGTATTTGAAGTACCGCCATTAGATGGGAATATCCTAATGGAAATCAATCCTAATATTGCATACTCTATGTTAGATCGTTTATTAGGTGGAACTGGTGCAAGTCATAGTAACGTAGATAATCTTACAGAAATTGAAACAAAAATCATGACAAATTTATTCGAACGTTCTTTTGATAATTTAAGAGAGGCATGGGCAAATATTGCTGATATTGATCCAGTGTTAACCGAATTAGAAGTAAATCCTCAATTCTTGCAAATGATTTCGCCGAATGAAACAGTTGTAGTTATCTCTTTCAATTCAATCATTGGAGAAACAAGCGGCATGATTAATATATGTATACCACATGTTGTATTAGAGCCTATCGTTCCTAACTTATCCGTTCGATATTGGATGCAATCAAATAAAAAAGAAGTTTCTAAAGAACAAACAGAAATTATTAAAAAACGTGTAAAGCAATCCGAATTGGAAGTAGTTGCTGAATTAGGAAATGCAGAGATCAGTATTGAAGACTTTCTATCATTGCAATATGGTGATGTTATTCAATTAGATCAGAAAATCAGTCAGCCACTGATTCTAAAAGTTGGAGGCATTCCTAAATTTAATGTTCAACCAGGTAAGTTAAAAAATAGAATGGCTGCACAAGTAATAGAGTCTTTGAAAGGGGGAGACGATGATGAGTGATGATATGTTATCACAAGAAGAGATTGAAGCCTTATTAAGAGGTGAATCAATTGATATAGATAGTGAGCCGTCTTCTCGCACAGAATATAATGTAGAAGATTATTTAGATCCAATGGCTCAAGATGCACTTGGCGAAATTGGCAATATTTCTTTTGGTAGTTCAGCAACTGCATTATCTTCATTACTGGGTCAAAAAGTTGAAATTACAACACCAAAAATCAGTATGATTAATAAAGAGCATTTGGAAGAAGAGTTTCCCCATCCTTATGTAGCAATACAAGTAGAATATACAAAAGGTTTAATGGGAGTGAACTTACTTGTTATTAAACAATCAGATGCTGCAATCATCGCAGATTTGATGTTAGGTGGCGATGGATTAGCACCATCTGGAGAATTAAATGAAATACATTTAAGTGCAGTTCAAGAAGCAATGAATCAAATGATGGGTTCTGCAGCTACATCCATGTCTACCATCTTTAATAAGAAAGTGGATATTTCACCACCAACAATTGATTTGATGAATATCTCGAATAATGTAGGTACAGATAAAATTCCACAAGACGAATTACTAGCAAAAATATCATTTCGATTGAAAATTGGTAACTTAATTGATTCTAATATTATGCAATTATTACCTTTAGAGTTTAGTAAATCACTTGTTCACCAACTCATGAACCCTGAGCAAGAAGAGCTTGTTGTTACACAAGAGGTACAGGAAGAAACCCAAAGACCGCAACCAGCTACACTTACAAACGCAACAACGCAAAATGTGGAGCAAAAACAGGTGCAGATGCAACAATCGATTACACAAGTAGTTGAACAACCATATGGAATGCAACAACAAGCACAAGTTGATAGGTCGGTTTATGAATCACAATCACCTCAACCTGCGCAACATAGCACTCATAACACTCCGATAAATGTTCAGCAAGCACAATTTACTAGCTTTGAAAATACTACACTTAATCAAACGGAAGCTAGAAATTTAAATATGCTACTTGACATACCATTGCAAGTTACTGTTGAATTAGGACGTACAAAACGTTCCGTGAAAGAGATATTAGAACTAGCAAGTGGGTCTATTATTGAATTGGACAAATTAGCTGGTGAACCAGTGGATATCCTTGTCAATAGCCGACTTATTGCAAAAGGAGAGGTAGTTGTAATTGACGAAAACTTTGGTGTTCGTATTACAGATATCTTAAGCAAAGCGGATCGAATAAATAATTTGAAATAGTTTTTTAGGAGGCGAAAAGTTATGTCAAAACGAATTTTAATTGTAGACGATGCAGCATTTATGCGAATGATGATTAAAGATATTTTGACCAAAAATGGCTTTGAAGTAGTGGGCGAAGCTGCTGATGGAGCACAAGCAGTAGAAAAATATGGTGAATTAAAGCCAGACTTAGTAACGATGGATATCACAATGCCAGAAATGGACGGTATTGCAGCGTTAAAAGAAATTAAACAAAAAGATCCTGGTGCAGTAATCATTATGTGTTCTGCAATGGGACAACAAGCAATGGTAATCGATGCTATTCAAGCAGGTGCAAAAGACTTTATCGTAAAACCATTCCAAGCTGATAGAGTTATAGAAGCTATTCAAAAAGCGTTAGGTTAATAAAATGTATGTTAACAAATTATTAAAACTAATGTTGTGTATATCATTTTTTTTCATTGCAATAGGACAACCTATGCAAAATTCTTTTGTATTCGCAGCTTCAAATGATTCTGTGGAAGAATGTCTTAAAAATCCAGATGTATGCAAGGATAATTCAACTCCAGCTGTCGATGATAAAAATCAATCGGCAGCTGTCGGTTTGTCTGGATGAGAATACATAAAAATGGTATTAGCGCTTGTTTTTGTCATCGCTCTCCTTTATGGTGTGCTTAAATTTATCAATAGCCGAAATAGCAAATATCAACAAAACCAATTAATGCAAAATCTAGGTGGTATATCTCTTGGTCAACAAAAATCTGTGCAATTACTAAAAGTAGGAGAATCACTGTATTTAGTGGGTGTTGGTAACGATGTTCGTATTCTAAAGGAAGTAACAGATAGTAAAGAAAAAGAGCAATTGCTAAATTTATATAACGATAAGCATGAGCTTTCAAGCCAAATTCCCTACGTCGCTCTTCTACTATCGAAGTTTAAAGAAAAAGCTTCAAATCAAAAGGAACCTTCTCAGAATAAAGATTTTAAAGAAGAATTCCAAAAACGCTTAAAGTTATTAGGGAATGAGCGTCGAAAAGAAATAGAAGATTGGAAACAGAAGGAGAGGGAAAATAATGAGTGATTTTGTCCATTACTTCTCCAATAATGACCCAACGAATGTATCTACAACTGTCAAATTAATGTTAATGCTTACAGTACTATCGTTAGCACCAAGTATATTAATATTAATGACCTGTTTTACGAGAATTGTCATTGTTTTATCTTTTGTAAGAACAGCATTAGCAACACAACAAATGCCACCAAACCAAGTTCTTGTTGGTTTAGCTTTGTTCCTAACTTTTTTCATCATGGCGCCTACATTCCAAGAAGTGAATAAAAACGCATTACAACCGTTATTTGATGAAAAGATTTCAATTGACGAAGCATATTCTAAGGCGAGTAAGCCTTTCAAAGAATTTATGAGCAAAAACACAAGGCAAAAAGATTTGGATTTATTTTTGAAGTATTCTGGTGTAAAGGAACGTCCCAAAACGATTGAGGATATCCCACTAACAACATTTGTACCGGCATTTGCGATTAGTGAATTAAAAACAGCTTTTCAAATGGGTTTTATGATTTTCATTCCATTCTTAGTCATTGATATGATTGTTGCTAGTGTTCTTATGTCGATGGGGATGATGATGTTACCACCGGTTATGATTTCACTACCTTTTAAAATATTATTATTTGTATTAGTAGATGGTTGGTACCTAGTGGTGAAGTCTTTATTAGAAAGCTTTTAGGGGATGAATAGTTATGACAGAAGAAGTAGTCATCAAGGTAGCAGAAGAAGCGATAAAAGTAATATTGCTAGGATCGGGACCATTATTACTTGTTGCATTAATAACTGGCCTTTTAGTTAGTATTTTCCAAGCAACTACTCAAATTCAAGAGCAAACTCTTGCATTTGTACCGAAAATTATTGCTGTGCTCGTTTCTATTATCTTTTTTGGTCCCTGGATGCTTAGTCAAGTGACTTCATACACCAAAGATATTTTCGAGAATTTAATTCGATTTATAGGGTGAGAAAATGGAAGAAATAGTTCCGAAACTAACCATATATCTACTAATCCTGATTCGTATTTCGGCCTTTTTTATGACAGTTCCATTTTTTTCTTATCGAACAATACCAGGCAAAGTAAGAATTACACTTGCAGTAGTGTTGTCATGGATGATGTATTATACATTAGATATAAAACCATTTGAAATTAATGGTGAATACATATTATTAATGATGAAAGAGGCTGTTGTTGGTCTTTCTATAGGTCTAATTGCTTATATGATAATGTCGGCTATACAAATAGCAGGAGGGTTTATCGATTTCCAAATGGGTTTTGCAATCGCAAATGTAATCGACCCTCAAACTGGAGCTCAAAGTCCTTTATTAGGTCAATTTTTTAATACATTAGCTCTTCTCGTGTTATTAGGTACAAATGGACACCATTTACTATTAGATGGGATTTTTTATAGTTATCACTATATTCCAATGGATCAAGTATGGCCAGCTTTTGGGGCAAGTGGTGTAACGGAATTTGTAATGAAGACGTTTGGCACACTTTTTGGCGTAGCATTTCAAATGTCCATCCCTATTGTAGCGACGTTATTCTTGACAGATATTGCGCTAGGGATTACTGCACGTACTGTTCCACAGTTAAATATATTTGTCGTAGGGTTTCCGGTAAAAATTGGCGTGAGTTTTATTGTATTAATCGTCACAATGGGCGTTATGGTTGCTGTTATGGAAAAACTATTTAACTTCTTGATGATTAGTATGAGAGATTTTATGACGCTTATTGGTGGTGGATAAAGTGAAAATGCTTGAGTTAGACTTGCAATTCTTTGCAGGGGAAAAAACGGAAAAAGCAACGCCTAAAAAACGTCAAGATTCTCGTAAAAAAGGGCAAGTCTTAAAGAGTCAAGATATTACAAGTGCTCTTGTATTGTTATCAGTATTTTTATTTCTGCTAATTGCTGCAACCCCGATGAGAAATGGCATTTTGTCGTTTTTTAAACAATCTTTTTCAAAATATATGTTAGAAGACTCCTTATCAATTGAACTTGTAGTCAAAATATATAAAGAAGTGATGTCAGAAGTAGCAGTCATTTTGTTACCAATAATGGCAATTGCAATGATTGCTGGTATAGTAGGAAATTTCCTTCAATTTGGTTTGCTATTTACAACTGAACCACTAAAATTCGATTTAACTAGATTAGATCCGATGAAAGGGATAAAGCGGATATTCTCTATCCGTTCTGTAGTTGAACTCTTAAAATCGATATTAAAGATCTCTTTAATTGGTACAGTGACAGCAGTTATATTATGGTTGAATCTTGACAGTGTATTGAGTCTATCATTTAAAACGCCTTTGGCAACTCTCGTAACAGTTTCGAAGCTTACAGTATTAATGGGTATTTGTGCATCCGCGGTATTATTGCTGATTGCTGTTCTCGATTATTTCTATCAAAAATTTGATTACGAGAAGAATCTGAAAATGTCCAAACAAGATATTAAAGATGAATATAAAAATTCAGAAGGGGATCCTCTGATCAAATCTAAAATTAAGCAACGTCAACGTGAAATGGCCATGCGTAGAATGATGCAAGAAATTCCAAAAGCAGACGTTGTTATTACTAATCCAACCCACTATGCCATTGCATTGAAATATGATGAAGAGACAATGGATGCTCCAAAAGTCATTGCAAAAGGTACAGATTATATAGCACAAAAAATAAAATTAATCGCGAAGGAAAATGATGTGGTAATGGTAGAAAACCGACCTTTGGCTCGTGCAATGTACGATCAAATCGAGATTGGACAACCTATTCCGGATGACTTTTTCAAAGCTGTAGCTGAGGTATTAGCGTATGTATATCGTATTAAGAAGAAAATTTAAGGGAATAATTGGGAGGGATACATATGAAATTTAGCGACGTAGGAGTTTTGGCTGCAGTCATTATGATAGTAGCGATGCTCATTATTCCTTTACCACCATGGATGTTAAGTTTTTTAATCATTGTCAATATTACGCTAGCGTTACTTGTATTGCTAACAGCTATGAATATGAAAGAAGCATTAGAATTTTCTATCTTTCCTTCACTCTTATTATTATTAACATTGTTCCGACTAGGTCTAAACGTTTCAACCACTCGAGCAATTCTAACAGGCGGAGATGCAGGAAATGTTGTTGAAACATTCGGTACCTTCGTAGTAGGTGGAAATGTTTTAGTTGGTTTAGTTGTGTTTGTTATATTAGTTATCATTCAGTTTATCGTTATAACCAAAGGTGCTGAACGTGTATCTGAAGTAGCTGCACGTTTTACGTTAGACGCAATGCCAGGGAAACAAATGGCCATTGATGCGGATTTGAATGCTGGTTTGATTTCTGAAACAGAAGCAAGAGAACGACGTGAGAAAGTGAGTAATGAAGCGGACTTCTATGGCTCAATGGATGGTGCTACGAAATTCGTAAAAGGTGATGCAATTGCAGCAATTATTATCGTTTTGATCAACTTAATTGTTGGTTTAATCGTTGGAATTGTTCAAAAAGGAATGGGATTTTCAGATGCTATCCATTTGTTTACAACATTGACTGTAGGTGACGGTCTTGTTTCCCAAATTCCAGCATTACTTATTTCAACAGCAACAGGTATTGTTGTTACTCGAGCTGCATCTGACGGTAACTTAAGTAAAGATATTACAGGTCAACTATTTACGAATCCTACTTTAATATACATAGCAGCTGGAGCGGTTTTTATCCTTGGATTAGTGACACCAATTCAATTTATCTATACAGTTCCTGTTGCGGCAGTATTAGCCATTTTAGCTTATCGGATGAAGCAAGGAACAAAAGAGAATATAGAAGAGCTCGAACAAATTGAAGAAGTCGAAACAACGGATAATTTGAAAAGCCCAGAGAATGTGGTTAATTTATTGAATGTCGATCCAATTGAATTTGAATTTGGCTATGGATTAATCCCATTAGTAGATGCATCACAAGGTGGAGATTTGCTTGATCGAGTAGTAATGATTCGCCGTCAACTGGCATTAGAATTAGGAATCGTGATACCTGTTGTTCGAATTCGAGATAATATTCAATTACAACCAAATGAATATCGTATTAAGATTAAGGGAAATGAATTTGCACGGGGTGAATTGTTATTAGACCATTATTTGGCAATGAGTCCAGGCGATGATGATTCGATTGAAGGGATTGATACAGTGGAGCCATCCTTTGGTTTACCTGCAAAATGGATTACTGAACAAGTAAAAGAAGATGCAGAAATGCTTGGCTATACTGTTGTTGATCCACCAAGTGTTGTATCAACGCATTTAACTGAAATTATTAGAGCGAATGCTTCTGAACTTTTAGGGCGTCAAGAAACAAAACAATTAATCGATCACTTAAGAGAAACCGTACCAATTTTAGTTGATGAATTAACTCCTGCTCCTTTATCTATTGGAGAAATTCAAAAAGTATTGGCAAAACTATTAAAAGAGAATGTATCTGTACGAAATTTACCAGTAATTTTTGAGACATTGGCAGATTATTCAAAACTAACGTCTGATGTGGATGTTTTAACCGAGTATGTTCGACAATCATTAGCTCGTCAAATTACGACTCAATATGCTTTAGGACAATCTGATATAAAAGTATTAACTGTATCAGCAAAAGTCGAAAAAATGATAGCAGATAGTATTCAGCATACAGAGCATGGAAATTATTTAGCAATGGATCCAAATGATTCACAGGCAGTTTTAGAATCAATCGCAAAAGAAGTAGAGCGTATTGCATTATTTGAACAGGCACCTGTCATATTATGTTCTCCAGCAGTTCGTATGTACTTGAGGCAATTGACCGAGAGATATTTCCCTCAAATTCCAATTCTCTCCTATAATGAACTTGAATCATCCATCGAAATTCAAAGTGTTGGGGTGGTGAACGTCGAATGAAAATGAAAAAGTATACAGCATCATCAATGGCTGAAGCGATGAAGAAAGTACAAGCTGAGTTAGGTGATGATGCCATCATATCAAGCTCAAAAGTAGTCTATTCAAAAGGCTTTTTAGGAATGTTTAAAAAGAAGAGTTTTGAAGTCGTAGCAGGAATAGATCAAGTTAATCTTATAGAATCACTCATTCCCTCAAAAGTAGATTCGCAAATAGCAAAAGAACAAACGACTGAAGAACAAAATCAAGATATCAAAAAAGAGTTAGCAGAATTAAAAACAATGTTGAAATCGTTTCAACGTCAATCTACAAGTGACAAATATCCGGATGAACTATCACTTATTATAAAAAGATTAGAGCAACAAGAGGTACACCCTGAGCTCATCACACAAATAAGTGATGGGCTCTTTCATGTTTTAAAACATAGCAAAAAAGAGTTATCACAAAAAGAAATACAAGAAATTGCTGAACAACAATTGATGATAATATTGAAGGATTTACCTTTTGGAGGCATTTCTTATAAAAAGAAATATATCAATGTATTAGGTCCAACTGGGGTAGGAAAAACAACAACCATTGCAAAAATGGCAGCACATGCAGTTTTACAAAAGAAAAAGAAAATTGGATTTATAACAACAGACACATACAGAATTGCTGCAATAGAACAACTTAAAATCTATGCAAATCTGTTACAAGCACCTGTTGAAATTGTTTACAGCCAAGAAGATTATGAAAAGGCATTAGTAAAATTTGAACATTTAGATTTAGTATTTATCGATACAGCTGGTAGAAATTATAAAGAAGTGAAATATATCAAAGATCTCATGCAGTTAATTGATGTTGAAACAAATACGGAAAATTACCTAGTGTTGTCTATGACATCAAAAGAGAATGATATGGCAACAATTATTGAACGGTTTTTGGCATTTCCAGTGGAAAGATTTATATTTACCAAGGTGGATGAAACAAATACTATTGGCTCAATGGTCAATTTAATGGTTAAATATAATAAGGGACTTGCTTACTATACCAATGGTCAAGAAGTACCAGAAGATATTGAAGAAGCTTCTCTGAAGAAAATGATTAAATTGCTCTTCCAAGGAGATTTCCAATGAGAGACCAAGCTGAATCATTAAGAATCAAAATGCAACAACATAGTCAGTTAGGAAAAGCAATTGCTGTTGTTAGTGGGAAAGGTGGCGTAGGCAAAAGCAATTTTGCTACAAACTTTTCTAGTATATTAGCATCTAATGGTAAAAAGGTCATCATTGTGGATATGGATATCGGTATGGGGAATATTCATATTTTACTAGGAATGCATTCTAGAAATAGCTTGAAAGATTACTTACAAGGAGATGTTTCTTTAGATGAAGTAATCTTTGAAGGACCTAATAATTTGCATTATATCTCTGGAGGTACTGGTCTTGCAGGATTGTTAGAATGGTCGGATGAAATGTTTATGCTGCTATTGACCGCTTTTGAAAACCTACAATCTTCTTACGATTATATCTTATTTGATATGGGAGCAGGTGCCACAAATTGGTCACTTGATTTACTAATATCAGTTGACGATATTATTGTTGTAACGACCACAGAACCTACTTCAATAACGGATGCCTATTCTATGATGAAATATATCCATTTCAAGGATAGAGAAAAGCACTTTTACCTTCTTTGTAATAGGGTTTTAGAAAGTAAAGAAGGTACAGATACATTAAATAGATTAAAACAAACCATGCACCGTTTCTTATCAAAGGAAGTAATGATTTTAGGCTCTTTACCTGAAGATAGACTAGTTCATCAAGCTGTAAAAAAACAAGTTCCCTTTTCTCTTTTATATCCAGACGCGCCTATTACGAATACATTAAAAGAGATTACATATCGATTTATAGAAGGGAATATCCAAGAAGTTATAGTTCAAAGTAAGTCTAGGTTTATCTCAAAATTAAAAAGTATTTTTACGCAAAGGAAGTGATTATTTGTCTATTAATCAACAAAAAAAGCTTTTAGTGGTTGATGACTCAGCATTTATGAGGAAGCTTATATCAGATTTCTTTGCAAATCATCCTTCTATTCAAGTTGTTGGTACAGCAAGAAATGGCAAAGATGCTATTAAGAAGATTCAATTACTAAAACCAGATGTTGTAACAATGGATGTAGAAATGCCAGAGATGAATGGACTAGATGCTTTGAAAGTTATTATGAAAGAATTTCCTGTACCAATTGTTATGTTGTCAAGTACAACAAAGAATGGCGCGAAAATTACTTTAGAAGCTATTTCAAATGGTGCTGTAGACTTTATAGCTAAACCAAGTGGCCCTATTTCATTAGATTTACATAAAGTTGAATCAGAATTAGTAGAAATTGTGGAAAATGCAGCAAAAGTCCATGTTTCAAAATTACGTCATACAGATTTTATAAAGCAAGATAAGTTGTCTGCTTCTGAAGCAAGTGTACAGATTGATCATTTACAAAGAAAAGTACCTACTAGTCAAGAATCACATTCTATCGTTAACAATCTAGTAAAATGGAATTCGCATTCTAAAAAAATGATTCTAATCGGTACATCAACAGGTGGTCCTAGAGCCTTGCAAGAAGTGATTCCAAGACTACCAAGCAATATTAAAGCACCTATCCTTATTGTGCAACATATGCCTGCGGGATTTACGAAATCATTAGCCAATCGATTAGATCACCTATCAGAAATTACTGTGAAAGAGGCTGAGCACGGCGAAATCTTACAAAATGGTGTTGCTTATATTGCCCCTGGTGGATTTCATTTGCTAATTCGTAAAATAGGGACTTCTTATGGAATTGTATTAGATCAAACAGAACCACCTCGCGTGGGACATAGACCTTCAGTAGATGTAATGTTTGTAAATAATAGTCTTTACAATGATTTTGATAAGATTGCAGTAATTATGACAGGTATGGGTTCAGATGGTACAAAAGGATTGCAAGCATTAAAAAATAGTGGAAATGTGATTGCGATTACAGAATCATCTAATACAGCTGTTGTTTATGGTATGCCTAAATCAGCATATGCAACAGGTTTAGTTGATGAAGTCGCAGATGTAGATGATATATCAAATATTATTATGAAGTATTTACCTTAAAGGGGGGCTATTCATGGATACAAATCAATATTTAGAGGTCTTTATAGATGAAAGTAAGGAACATCTTCAATCTTGTAATGAAAACTTATTAGCATTAGAAATAAGCCCACATGATCTAGCAATTGTCAATGAAATTTTCCGTAATGCCCACACATTAAAAGGAATGTCAGCAACAATGGGCTTTGAAGATTTAGCGGATTTGACTCATAAAATGGAAAATGTGTTGGATGCAATTAGAAATGAGAAAATTACTGTAACACCAGAAATTTTAGATGTTGTGTTTGAATCCGTAGACCATTTAGAAGCAATGATTGATGATATTGCAAATGGCGGAGATGGTAAACGTGATGTAACAGTGACTGTTGCAAAATTAAAACGTATTGAAAATGGAGAACCATTAGAAAATGTGGATTTTGTCAATACGAACGAAGAAACGCAAGAAGGCCCTATGACTAGTACAAAAGAATTGATGTACGATGAATTTGAGTTAACTGTCATTCAGCAATCACTTGAACAAGATTTCAATACATATGAAATTATAATTCAGCTTCGTGAGGATTGTTTATTAAAGGCTGCTAGGGTATTTATGGTCTTTGATATATTGGAGAAGTTGGGAGATGTCATAAAATCTTCACCTACTGTTGAGAAACTTGAGGAAGAGCAATTTGATCTTGAATTTATTGTCGCTTTAATAACAAAAGAATCAGCAGAAGATGTACATCAGAAATTATTGAAGGTATCAGAAGTAGATAATGTAACAGTTAAACCAATTAAATGTGAAATGCAAGAAAAGAGTGAAACTGCTGCTACTGCAATTGAAGAGGCCCAAGAGCAACATAAAGAGCAAGAATCACCTAGCCAAGTTCCGTCGAAAACAGCTACTCCAATAGCTGCTAATAAGAAGCCTACGCATGCAAGTAGCAAGACTATTCGAGTGAATATTGAACGATTAGATATCTTGCTGAATCTATTTGAGGAACTTGTTATTGACCGAGGAAGATTACAATCTATTGCATCAGAATTAAATCATGCTGAATTAAATGAGACAGTAGAGAGAATGTCACGTATTTCAGGTGATTTGCAAAACATTATCTTAACAATGCGCATGGTGCAAGTTGAAACGGTCTTCAACAGATTCCCTAAAATGGTTCGCCAATTAGCCCGAGATCTGCATAAAAAAGTAAATATAGAAATTATAGGTGCTGAAACAGAATTAGATCGAACAGTTATTGATGAAATAGGTGATCCACTTGTACATCTTATTCGTAATGCGCTAGATCATGGTATTGAAACCCCAGAAGTTCGCAATGCAGCTGGAAAATCTGAAGAAGGCCACGTTGTATTACGTGCATATCACAGTGGTAATCATGTCTTCATCGAATTAGAAGATGATGGTGCAGGTATTAATCGTGAAAAAGTACTAGAAAAGGCGATATCTAGAGGGATTGTTTCAAAAGATACTGCAAATACACTTACAGATAATCAAGTGAACGAATTGATATTAGCATCTGGTTTTTCAACAGCAGAGGTTATTTCTGATATATCCGGTCGGGGAGTAGGACTTGATGTTGTTAAATCAACTATTGAATCATTAGGCGGCACGATTACAATCGATTCAACAGAAGGTAGGGGCTCTCGATTCTCAATTCAATTGCCATTAACATTATCGATTATTTCTGTGATGTTAGTAGAAATTGAAAAAGAAATCTATGCAATTCCACTTTCATCAATTATTGAAACATCCATTATTCGTAGCGCTGATATTTTAAATGCTCATAATCAAAAAGTAATTGACTTCCGTGGCAAGGTGGTTCCTTTAGTGTTCCTGGAAGAAATCTTTGAAGTACCACGCACGAAACAACCTAATAATGATTTGTATTCAGTTGTAATTGTTCGTAAAGGTGACAAAATGGCTGGACTCGTAGTGGATTCTTTCATCGGGCAACAAGAAATCGTCTTAAAATCATTAGGAAATTACTTAACCAATGTTTTTGCAATCTCAGGTGCTACTATTCTCGGAAATGGTGAAATAGCTTTAATCATCGATTGTAATTCTCTTATTAAATAATAAAATAAAGCGATTTAAATTGTAGAAAGAGGTGTTTATATTGGCAAATTCACTAGATTTAGAAAGTGTAAAAGTTATTATCTTTCAATTAGGAGATAAAGAATATGCAATTCCTGTCAACCAAGTTCAGGGGATTGAAAAAACAATGCATATTACAAGAGTACCGAAAACACCTAACTATGTGAAAGGTGTGATTAATCTTCGTGGCGTAGTAACACCAATTATTGATCTTAGAGACCGCTTTAACGTAACTTCATCTGTGGAAAGTGAAGATACCAGAATTATTATTATTTCATTAGAGAATATGGAAGTAGGGTTTATCGTCGATTCTGCCAATGATGTAATGGATATACCGAAATCATCAATAGAACCACAGCCCGAAGTGGTTGGTTTCCATGAAGAAGAATTTATATCTGGTGTTGCAAAAGTTGAAAAAAGATTATTAATTTTATTGAATTTAGAAAAAATACTAAATACTTTAAAATAAGGACAGGGAAATTCTCATGACATTTTACGATAAGATTACGTCTTTACACTTAGATGTTTTAAAAGAAATCGGGAATATTGGGGCTGCACACGCTGCAACAGCCCTTTCTGATTTGTTAAATACGAAAATCGATATGCGTGTCCCAAAAGTTGAAATGATCTCTTTCAATGAGATGATGGAATTAGCGGGGGGCACTGAGAAAGTTGTTGCAGGAATTTATCTTAGAATTGAAGGTGATGCAAAAGGTGGGATGTTTTTCATCCTTCCTGTAGAACAGGCAAATCACTTTATAAAGAAATTAATTTTTGATGAGTCCTTTGACCTTCAAAACCCGCAAACTTCAGAAATTGGAATATCAGCCATGCAAGAGCTTGGTAATATTCTATCAGGATCTTACTTATCTGCGTTATCGGATTTTACCAGATTGAAAATTTATCCTACACCCCCCGCTTTAGCTGTAGATATGTTTGGAGCAATTATTAGCTTTGGCCTTGTTGAAATTTCTCAAATTGGAGATCAAGTTATTGTAATAGATACGACTATTTTCGAAGAACATATGGGAGATTCAGATGCTGTTCGAGGTCATTTCTTTTTACTCCCTGATCCAGATTCCTTTGAATCTATTTTTGGATCTTTAGGGGTTATGTAATATGAATGAATTAGAAAGTACAGTTATTAAAGTTGGTATTGCACAAATGGATATCGCTAAATCACCAAATTCTATTAGAACTTCAGGCTTAGGATCTTGTGTTGGTGTAGTTATATTTGATGAATCAAAAAAAATTGCGGGATTAGTTCATGTCATGTTGCCTGATTCAAAATTAGGGCGTGCAAATGTGAGTAATGCAGCTAAATTTGCAGATACAGGTATATATGCAATGGTTAAACAATTAAAATCTGAAGGTGCCCGTGCTTTTAATTTAAAAGCTAAAATTGCTGGAGGAGCGCAAATGTTCCAATTTACATCCAATACGGATTCCATGCGAATTGGTCCGAGAAATGTAGAAGCAGTAAAACAGCAATTAAAACTTCTATCGATTCCGATAGTTGCAGAAGATACAGGGGGAAACAGTGGGCGAACAATTGAGTTTGATCCTACTTCTTCTGTTTTACATATACGTACTGTAAATCAAGGAGTGAAAGAAATATAATGGTTGGCTCATATTTAACTAATTGTTTCGCAGCATTAATCGCTTTCACCATTTATTTTTTAATGTCATTGCAATCCTTAAAAAGTCCATCTACCATAATAATTTGGTCATTTATTGTTGCGATTATTGTTTTTTTAATTACGTATTTAATCCGCTATTTGATTGCGTTTGTTATGTATACCTCTTCAGATGAGGAAGCAATCGATGAAGGAGAAAAAGCAACACAAAATCATAAAAAGGATGCAGACAAATCTTTAAAGGAAAATAAGGATGAAATATTGACTGAAAATCAAGCAAAAGAATTAGCTGAAGCTGTTAAAACAATGATGTCGAATGACGAATAACTTCGATAAAAGTATTATTTTTTGCTCCCAACAATGGTAAAGATTTGATATAATATACATGGATTTAGAAGAATTTAGTAGAGTAGGCGAGGAGGATTCGATGATGCAACCAACGTCAAATGATGAACAGAAGCTATGGCAGAGCTGGATGGCAAAACGTGATCCTCATGCAGGAGATTTGTTGATAAAAAAGTATACCCCACTCGTTTCATACCATGTACAACGCATTAGTACAGGGTTACCCAAAAATGTATCGAGAGATGAATTAACAAGCCTAGGCATGATGGGATTATTTGATGCTCTAAATAAATTTGATATATCAAGAGATTTAAAGTTTGATACATATGCTTCTTTCCGTGTCCGAGGAGCAATAATTGATGGATTGCGAAAAGAAGATTGGTTGCCACGATCCGCTCGTGAAAAGTCAAAAAAATTAGAAGCACAGATTGAATTGATGGAGCAACAATTACAGCGTCATGTCACCCCGGAAGAAGTAGCTGAAAATTTTGACACTAGTGTAGATGAAGTATATCAAACTATGCAAGAAAGTTTTATGTCTAATGTGCTCTCAATGGACGAACATTATTCAGATCAGGATGATTCGGATGTTAAATCATTTGCCATTAGAGATGATCATATTCGTACACCGGAACAAGAAATTATTCGAACTGAACTTATAGATGAGTTAGTAGAGAACATATTAAAATTAAACGAAAAAGAACAACAAGTTTTAAGCTTATTTTACACAGAAGAGTTAACATTGACTGAAATCGGGGAAATACTCCATCTTTCAACTTCTAGAATTTCTCAAATACATTCAAAGGCACTTTTTAAGTTGCGAAAATTATTATCAGCCGAGATGCAAACTAGCTAAAAAATGCAAGGAGGCAACTATGAGCTTAAAAGCACTGGAATTACAAATAGCATTGCCAAAAACGTTTGAAGCAGGTAAATTGTTAGAGCAAGCTCAAGAGACAAGTAATACAGCTCAAGCTGTTGCAAATGAAGCATTGCAAAAACAAATTGAAAAAAATAAAACAACTGTTTTAGAAACTGATAAAACTTCAGAAGTAAAAGATGAACATTCTAATAAGAAAGAAAATAATAAAAACCAAAGTCGAAACAGGAATCATATGTCTTCTAATAATGAACATATTCAACATCCTTTTAAAGGACATTTTGTAGATTTCAGCGGATAGGAGTTAAGATGTTATATTTTGTATTAGTGTTTTTGTTTATAGCACAAATATTAAGCTTTTACTTCATCATATTGCTCAATGTTAAAATATCACGACTAAAAGATATTGAAAAAAGTCAAGAACGTTTAAAAGATGAAATCGATCAAGCAACATCAATATATTTAGCTGAAATGCGTGATGAAAATGATCGATTAATCGGAGAACTAAAAAAGATACGTGAAAATAGAATGCAAGACACTAAATCAATTATAAATGAGCCATTAAAAGAAGAAAAGAGCGATACAATTACGAGAAAGGAAAAACTGGATCCTCCTAATTTTAATATGCCTAGAAACCTAGTTGCCAAGGCATATCAAGATACTTCTGCAAAAGTCTCAACTAAAGAAATTCCTGACAGTGTTATGGAGCAACGAAAGAAATTAACCATAGAAGAAGAAGTAAGAAACTTGCATCAAAATGGCAAAAATATTGACGAAATAGCTAAAATGTTACAAAAAGGAAGAACAGAAATTGAATTATTATTGAAATTTCAACACTAAAATTGTTGCATAGGGATTGACGCTATGATATATTATCAATTGGTGTTACATTACACACGTATTCTGATGTTCGGAGAAGGTGCTCTGGAGGATTCTTTAGAGTTGCTCCTACAAATGACGAATGCGGAGGACAATAAAACCATATCAGGAGGAAATACAAATGTCAGTAATCTCAATGAAACAATTACTAGAAGCTGGTGTACATTTTGGTCACCAAACTCGCCGTTGGAACCCAAAAATGAAAAAATTCATTTTTGTTGAACGTAACGGAATCTACATTATCGATTTACAAAAAACAGTTAAAAAATTAGAAGAAGCTTACGACTTCATGCGCCAAGTTGGACAAGACGGTGGTAAAGTTCTTTTTGTAGGTACAAAAAAACAAGCTCAAGAAGCTATCCAAGAAGAAGCAGAACGCTCAGGTAACTACTATATTAACCAACGTTGGTTAGGTGGTACTCTTACAAACTTCGGTACAATTCAAAAACGTGTTGCACGTATGAAAGAAATCGAAAAAATGGAAGAAGACGGTACTTTCACTGTACTTCCTAAAAAAGAAGTAGTTCAACTTAATAAAGAACATGAACGTCTTGTAAAATTCTTAGGTGGTATTCGTGACATGCACGATCTACCAGACGTAATGTTCGTAGTAGACCCACGCAAAGAACGTATTGCTGTAGCTGAAGCTCGTAAATTAAATATCCCATTAGTAGCGATGGTTGATACAAACTGCGACCCAGATGAAATCGACTACGTTATTCCTTCAAATGACGATGCTATTCGTGCTGTTAAATTAATTACTTCTAAAATGGCAGATGCTTTGATTGAATCTAAACAAGGTGAAGAAGAAGAAGTTCAAGCAGCTCAAGAGGTTGCAGCTGAGTAATTTCGGATTACAGAACAGGTGATAAGCGGCTAAACCCTCTTATCACCTTTTTTTGAGAATAATAATAATAGTTCAAAGTCTATATATACGATGAACAAAAAATTAATATGAACTAATAGGGAGGAACTATCAATGGCAGAAGTAACTGCAAAAATGGTTAAAGAATTACGTGAAAAAACTGGTGCTGGAATGATGGATTGTAAAAAAGCATTAGTGAAAGTTGATGGAGACTTAGAAGCAGCAATCGATTTTCTTCGTGAAAAAGGTTTATCATCAGCTGCTAAAAAAGCAGACCGTGTAGCTGCAGAAGGTACAACTTACATTGAAGTAAAAGGTAACGATGCTGTACTTTTAGAAGTAAATGCTGAAACTGACTTCGTTGCTAAAAACGATGCTTTCAAAACTTTAGTAAAAGAATTAGCTGATCATTTATTAGCAGTTAAATCAGCATCAGTTGAAGAAGTTTTAGAAACTACTATGGATAATGGTGCAAAAGTTGCTGACCATATTTCATCAGCAATCGCTACAATCGGTGAAAAAATTACTCTTCGTCGTTTCACAGTAGCTACAAAAACTGATGCAGATGCATTCGGTGCTTACCTACACATGGGTGGACGTATTGGTGTATTAGCAGTAGTTGAAGGTACTACTAATGAAGAAGTAGCAAAAGACGTAGCAATGCATATCGCTGCATTAAATCCTAAATACATTTCTCATGACCAAGTTTCTGAAGAAGAAACTGCTCATGAACGCAAAGTATTAACTGAACAAGCTCTAAACGAAGGTAAACCAGAAAACATCGTTGCTAAAATGGTTGAAGGTCGTTTACGTAAATACTTCGAAGAAATCTGTGTTCTTGACCAAGCATTCGTTAAAAACCCAGATCAAAAAGTTGGCGACTTTGTTAAAGCTGCTGGCGGTACATTAACTTCTTTCGTACGTTATGAAGTTGGCGAAGGTATTGAAAAACGCGAAGACAACTTTGCTGAAGAAGTTATGAACCAAGTTAAAGGTAACTAATATTTAATTTTCGAATATTAATGATAAAAGTAGGGAGCACAGCTTATCGTGTTCCCTATTTTTCAAGAAAAAAGCATAATGGAGGTTCCAATGAGTATGCCACAGTACAAAAGAGTAGTCATTAAACTTAGTGGAGAAGCCCTTGCTGGAGAAGAAGGCTTTGGCTTATCACCTAAAATAGTTAAATCAGTAGCAGAACAAGTAAAAGAAGTTGTTGATCTAGGAGTAGAAGTTGCCCTTGTAGTTGGTGGCGGTAACATTTGGAGAGGCAAAATAGGCGCAGAAATGGGTATGGAACGAGCAAATGCAGATTATATGGGCATGTTAGCAACTGTTATGAACGCATTAGCCCTTCAAGATTCACTTGAAAATCTAGATGTTCCAACACGTGTTCAATCTTCAATTGTTATGACACAAGTTGCAGAACCGTATATTCGCAGAAAAGCAGTTCGTCACTTAGAGAAAAAACGTGTCGTTATTTTTGCAGCAGGTACAGGTAACCCTTACTTCTCTACAGATACAACAGCAGCGTTACGTGCAGCTGAAATTAATGCGGAAGTCATTTTAATGGCTAAAAACAACGTAGATGGTGTATACTCTGCAGATCCTAAAACAAATGCAGATGCAGTAAAATATGATAATCTAACATACTTAGAAGTAATTCAACAAGGGTTACAAGTAATGGATTCAACAGCATCCACTTTATGTATGGATAATGATATTCCATTAATCGTGTTCTCAATCACTGAAAATGGTAATATTAAACGTGCCGTTCTAGGCGAAACAATAGGAACAGTTGTTAGGAGGAATTAATAATGTCTAAAGAAGTTATGTCAAAAGCTGAAGAAAAAATGACTAAATCAATTCAAAGTTTTACGCGATCATTAGCAACAATTCGTGCTGGACGTGCAAATGCTTCACTACTTGATCATGTCAGTGTTGATTACTATGGTGCTCCAACACCAATTAACCAATTAGCAGGGGTTTCAGTACCTGAAGCTCGCCTTCTAGTTATTCAACCTTATGATAAAACAATACTTGGAGATATTGAAAAAGCATTGTTGAAATCTGACATCGGAATTACTCCAACAAATGATGGTAACGTAATCCGTTTAACAATTCCTGCATTAACAGAAGAACGTCGTAAAGAATTAGTTAAACAAGTTAAAAAAGAAGCTGAAGAAGCAAAGGTTATAGTTCGTAACGTTCGTCGTGATGCAAATGATGATTTGAAGAAATCTGAAAAAGCAGGAGAAATTACTGAAGACGATTTACGTGGTTTCTCAGATGATATTCAAAAACTTACAGATGCAAATATTGTTAAAATTGACCAAATTGCAAAAGAAAAAGAAAACGAAATAATGTCTGTTTAATTTTATTTGCAAAAGATTAATTAGTTAAAAAGTCCTCTGGTTAATGAAGGTCACTGGAAATTATAAAAAAGTATTTTTTTTGAAGATTATGATTTGCTAATTTTGAAGCTAATCACATCAAATTACAGATCATTAGTTTAGTTAAATTTTGTACTTAATTAGTTTTCAGAGACTAGGTTTTTTTCAATAGGAAGGAAAGTCCAAAATCTTAATTAACATAGGATTAGCGAAATGATTATTTAGAACCTTGTGTTATTTAAGGCGTCCTTTAATTACAGGGACGTCTTTTTTTGTTAAGATTAAGGAAATAAATTTGTATTTTTGATATGATAAATAGAGTATACGTTCCGATTTGTAAGTTAGTGGAGGATTCTAAATGTTAAACAAACTCTTATGGGGAAAATCAGATAAACAGCATCAAGATTTTCAGGAACGAATTTCAGAGATTTCTAATGAGGAAGTACCAACCCATATTGCCATAATAATGGATGGCAACGGTAGATGGGCAAAAAAAAGGTCGTTACCTCGTATTGCTGGTCATCATGAAGGAATGAAAAATGTTCGTAAAATTACACGAGCTGCCAATTCCATTGGTGTAAAAGTAGTTACGTTATATGCTTTTTCAACTGAAAACTGGAAACGTCCAAGAAAAGAAGTAGAATTTTTGATGCGGTTACCTGAAGAATTTTTAGGTTCATTTTTGCCAGAATTAATGGAACTAAATATTCGTATCGAAATGATTGGTGATATGAAAGCATTGCCTAGTTATACACAAAGTGCGGTACAAAAGGCAATGGAAAAAACAAAAGATAATACAGGAATGATTTTGAATTTTGCTTTGAATTATGGAAGTCGAACAGAAATAGTACAAGCTGTGCAACGAATTAGTCAACGAATTAAGGATGGTGAGTTAGATGTTTCAGATATAACGGAGGCTCATATTTCGTCTGAACTTCTAACTGCAAATTTACCAGAACCCGATTTATTGATACGCACAAGTGGAGAAATTCGATTAAGCAACTTTATGCTATGGCAACTTGCTTATACAGAGTTTTGGTTCACGGAGATCCTATGGCCAGACTTTGACGAACTTGCCTTTTTTGATGCAATCAAAGACTATCAAAAACGCAATCGCAGGTATGGAGGATTGAAAGGAGAATAAGGAAAGAGTGAAACAGCGCATTATTACGGCGATTATCGCAGCTTTGCTGTTTATACCATTCGTCATCTATGGTGAATTACCATTCACCATTTTGGTTTATATAATGGCAACGATTGGGTTATTTGAAATATTGAAAATGCGAGGCATATCGCTTTTCTCAATTCCTGGAATTGTCACACTTTTAGCTTTGTTTATCGTATTGATGCCAAAGGATTGGGCAGATTATATTAAAAATGTGACATCCTATTCGAACATTGAATACTTGTTTATTGCTGCAATCATTCTGTTAATTTATACAGTTATTGTTAAAAACAAATTTACATTTGATGATGTAGGCTTTTTACTTGCAAGTGCGCTATATGTAGGGATTGGTTTTCATTTCTTTATAACAACACGTTCAGAAGGACTAGCATATGTTATATATGCATTAGTTATTGTCTGGACGACCGATTCAGGAGCATACTTCATCGGAAGAAAATTAGGCAAAAATAAACTATGGCCAGAAATCTCACCAAATAAAACAGTAGAAGGTTTTTTGGGAGGAATTATTGTTGCTGTTATATCAGCAATAATTTTCCAGTTATTCGCGAAGCTTGATATTACTTATGTAGTACTAATCCTAGTCTCTATCGTAGCTTCTATTTTTGGTCAATTGGGTGATTTAGTGGAATCAGCTATAAAACGTCATTATGGTGTAAAGGATTCAGGTAAAATTTTACCCGGGCATGGTGGAATACTAGATCGATTTGATAGTCTATTATTCGTTCTACCTTTGCTTTACTTCTTGCACTTTGTAGGATAAGGGGATCTTAAAAAATGAAATCAATTAGTTTATTGGGAGCAACAGGTTCTATTGGATTGCAAACATTAGATATTGTAAGAGAACATTCAAATGAGTTTGAAATTGTAGCATTTGCAGCGGGAAAAAATATGGAGAAGGCAAAAGAAATTATTCATGAATTCAAACCAAGATTAGTATCGGTTCAATATGAAGAGGATGCTTTAATACTTTCAAAAGAGTTTCCTCATATAGACTTTACTTTTGGAGCAAAAGGTTTAGTTGATGTAGCTACTTTTTCAGATGCTAGCGTACTTTTAAATGCAGTACTAGGTAGTATTGGACTTGAAGCTACATTGGCAGCAATTCGTGAAAAAAAAGCGATTGCAATTGCAAATAAGGAAACACTTGTAACTGCTGGACACTTAGTAATGAGTGAGGCAAAAAAATATGGAGCACCTATTTTACCTGTTGATAGTGAACATTCAGCTCTTTGGCAGTCTATGCAAGGAGAAAATCGTAACTCCATTTCACGATTAATACTTACTGCATCAGGAGGTAGCTTCCGAGATCGCTCCCGCGCTGAATTAGAAAATGTAACAGTTAAAGAGGCTTTAAAGCATCCCAACTGGTCAATGGGAGCAAAAATTACCATTGATTCGGCAACTTTGATGAACAAAGGCTTAGAAGTAATAGAAGCAGCAGTTTTATATAATATGCCATATGATAAAATTGATGTTTTAATTCATCGAGAAAGTATTATTCACTCAATGGTTGAATATCATGATACAAGTATAATGGCTCAACTTGGTACACCGGATATGCGCACACCTATTCAATATGCATTGAGTTATCCTGAGAGATTACCACGATCTCAAGCTGAGAAACTAGACTTAGCCAAAATCGGCCAATTGCATTTTGAAAATGTAGATTTAAAACGTTTCCGTTGTTTGGACTTCGCATATCAAGCAGGACGCACAGGTGGAACGATTTTAACAGTCATGAATGCTGCAAATGAAGCTGCTGTCGGTGCATTTTTGCAAGAAAAAATTAAGTTTCTTGAAATTGAGGACATTATCGAAAAAATGATGAATGAACACGTTAACATTCATCATCCGGATTTAGAAACTATTTTACATGTTGACAAAGAAACGAGAAAAACAGTTCAAACCATGCTAAAATAGCAGTAGTAGTGATTTTACACAAGTTGAAAAAAGGTGGGATACCATGCAATCAATCATTGCATTCATCGTAGTATTCGGTTCCATCGTTTTTTTCCATGAACTTGGTCACTTCATCTTTGCAAAACGTTCTGGAATATTAGTGCGTGAATTTGCAATTGGCTTTGGTCCTAAAATTTTAGGAATCAATAAAGGTGAAACTTTGTATACAGTTCGCTTATTGCCAATGGGTGGATATGTCCGCATGGCAGGAGACGATGCAGATGTGGTTGAACTTCAACCAGGGTATCGAATTGGAATGCTATTGAACGATCGAAACGAAGTAACAAAAATCGTTTTAAATCAAAACAAGCAATTGCCTGACATGTTATTTTTAGAAGTTGAGAAGGCTGACCTTCAAAAAGAACTATGGGTTGAAGGTTATGATGAAGATGAAAATCTTGTACGTTACAATATTGCACGCAATGCAGTTATTGAAGAAAATGGTAGCGATTTGATTATTGCGCCATATGATCGTCAATTTAATTCTAAATCATTGGGTAAACGTGCAATGACTATTTTTGCAGGCCCATTATTTAACTTTATTCTATCTATATTAGTTTTCATTGCGATTGCTTTCATGACTGGTGTACCAACTTACGAACCAGTTATAACTGGTGTTGTAAATGATAGTCCTGCAGCTACTGCTGGAATGGAAAAAGGTGATTTGGTTACAGCGATTGATGGCAAATCAATTAAAACTTGGCAAGAACTATCAGAAGCAATTCAAAATCACCCTGAACAAGAATTAACATTAGATGTTACACGGAATGGTGAGCATCAAACATTGAAAGTAACACCAACGAAAAAGACTATTGATGGACAAACAATGGGGCAAATAGGTGTACAGTATCAAAGTCCAGTAGAAAAAAGTCCACTAAAAGCAATTGCTTTTGGTTTTACAGAGACATATCATTGGATTGTTAAAATCTTTGAAATACTTGGAAGTTTAATTACAGGTGGATTTACAATTAATGCGTTATCTGGTCCTGTAGGAATTTACAAAGCAACTGAAGAAGTAGCAAAATACGGTGCTATTAATGTAATGAACTGGGCTGCTGTCTTAAGTATCAACTTAGGTATTATGAATTTACTTCCTTTACCAGCATTAGATGGAGGACGTTTATTATTCTTCGGTTTTGAAGCAGTACGAGGAAAACCAGTTGACCGTCAAAAAGAGGGTATGGTTCATTTCGTAGGGATCGTTTTACTAATGATTCTCATGATTGCAGTAACATGGAATGATATACAACGATTCTTCTTCTAATATAGAATCTAACTAAATAGCTCAAAGTGAGGTTTTTTTGATGAAACAAAGTAATACATTTATCCCAACTTTGCGCGAAATACCTGCTGATGCAGACGCTAAGTCTCATCAGCTCTTATTGCGTGCAGGTTTTATTAGACAAAATACAAGTGGTGTTTATTCGTACTTACCATTAGGCATAAAAGTACTTCAAAAAATTGAACAAATTGTTCGGGAGGAAATGGATG
Organism: Rummeliibacillus sp. JY-2-4R; assembly: GCF_053847205.1. Classification (NCBI taxonomy): domain Bacteria; kingdom Bacillati; phylum Bacillota; class Bacilli; order Caryophanales; family Caryophanaceae; genus Rummeliibacillus; species Rummeliibacillus sp. JY-2-4R. The sequence goes on from NZ_CM132623.1 coordinate 1,032,047, forward strand.
CAGCTGGGGCAGTTGAGCTCTTAATGCCTTCTTTACAACAAGCTGAATTATGGCAAGAATCAGGCCGTTGGGAAGCTTATGGTCCAGAATTAATGCGTTTAACAGACCGTCATGACCGTCAATTCGCATTAGGACCAACACATGAAGAAGTAATAACTTCACTAGTGCGAGATGAAGTGAAATCTTATAAAAAATTGCCATTAACTTTATATCAAATTCAAACTAAATTCCGAGATGAAAAACGTCCACGCTTTGGATTACTACGCGGAAGAGAATTTATTATGAAAGATGCGTATTCGTTCCATGCAAACTATGAAAGTTTAGATGAAACATATCAAGCAATGGTACAAGCTTATACAAATATTTTCACACGCTTAGGCTTGAAATTCCGTGCTGTTATTGCAGACTCTGGTTCAATCGGTGGTACAGATACACATGAATTTATGGTGTTGTCTGAAATCGGAGAGGATACAATTGCTTATTCAGATGAAACAGATTACGCAGCTAATATCGAAATGGCCGAAGTAAATGTTGAATACACTCATTCAGGTGAAGAAATGAAAGAGCTTGAAAAAGTTGCTACACCTGATCAAAAAACAATTGAAGAAGTAGCTACATTCCTAGATGTTACAAAAGAACAATGTATTAAAACATTAGTCTTCAATGTAGATGATGAATTGTTTGTTGTACTAGCACGTGGTGATCATGAAGTAAATGATATTAAATTAAAACATGCACTTAATGCTGAGTCTGTTGAATTAGCAGAAGAAGATGCTATTTTCGAATTATTAAATTGCCATGTAGGGTCACTAGGACCAGTAAAACTACCAGTTAACGTGAAAGTAATTGCAGACAATGCGATTAAATCAATCCGCAATGGTGTTTGTGGGGCAAATGAGGATGGCTATCATTATATAAATGTAAATCCAGGAAGAGATTTTGCTATAGACCGTTTTGAAGATTTACGCTTTGTTAAAGAGGGAGATCCAACACCAGATGGTTCAGGCACTATTAAATTTGCTGAAGGTATCGAAGTTGGACATGTCTTCAAATTAGGAACAAAATACAGTGATGCAATGAAGGCAACATTCTTAGACGAAAATGGTCGTACACAACCATTTATAATGGGTTGCTATGGTATAGGTGTTTCTCGTGTAATGGCTGCAGTTGCAGAACAATTCCAAGATAGTTATGGTTTTGTTTGGCCAAAACAAGTTGCACCATATGATATTCATTTAATCTCAGTTAATGAAAAAGACGAAGTACAAAAAGGCCTTACTGAAGACCTTTACAAATTACTTCAATCTTATCGTTATGATGTTTTATACGATGATCGAAAAGAACGAGCAGGAGTTAAGTTTGCTGATGCAGATTTAATTGGTTTACCAGTACGTGTTACTGTTGGTAAAAAGGCAGCAGAAGGAATTGTAGAAGTAAAATTCCGCCAAACTGGTGAAACATTTGAATGGGCAAAAGAAGAACTAGTTGACCGTTTAAATAATTTCTTTCACGCAGAATAATTAACTAGAGTAATGAGTCGTTTTAGGGGAGGAAGTACATTTGTACTTTCTTTTCTTTATTTTGGAGATGTCTGTTTGTTAATTCTATATGAAAAATATACAATGATTATAATTTTTAAAGAAAGTAGGTGGGAAGATGACAAACGAAGAACAAAATTCAAAATTAAAATTCCAGCTTCTTTTACAGCAGATTAAGATGACAGAAGATGTATTTATGCCATTTTTTGAAGAAGCTGAAATGACACGTATGACAGTGCATAAAAAAGACCGAGTTTGGCGCTTTTCATTGAAATTGCATAATATTTTACCATATCGAGTTTTTCAAGACTTTAAAATGCGTTTAGATACAGCTTTCTCACAAATAGCGAATGTTTTTATTGATATAGAAGTCGAACACCCCCAATTATCTCAAGAATTAATTTCAGATTATTGGTTGAAAATTGTTGAAGAAATTGATGAGATGTCACCTCCAATAAGGGAATGTTTAGCACAGCAATCACCTGAATGGAACGGACAAAAGCTTTTGCTATATTGTCTACAAGAATTTCAAGTCTCAACATGCAAAAATAAGTATGCAGAAGCTATATCAGAAGCATATATGCATCATGGGTTCCCACATATGGCAATTGATTTTCACTTAAAAGAAATAACAGAAGATCTCGTAGAACAACAACAAGCATTTCTTGAACAACGTCGTAAAGAAGAAGCTGATTTTGCGAAGAAGGCAGTCATGGATATGCAAAAACGAGAAAAGGAAAAACAAGAGAACCCCGATATGGCAGATATTGCGGATAGACCTTTCCAATTGGGAATTCCTATTAAACCGGGCGAACCTATCATGGAAATTCATCAAATCCAAGATGAAGAACGACGCATTATAATAGAAGGTTTTGTATTTGATGTAGAAGTTAAAGAGTTACGGAGTGGCAGATCATTATTAACCATTAAACTAACAGACTACACTGACTCGATTTTAGTAAAAATGTTCTCTCGTGATAAAGAAGATGCTGCTCTTATGCAAATGGCGAAAAAAGGCATGTGGTTAAAAGTACGAGGTTCCGTGCAAAACGATACCTTTGTACGGGATTTAATTGTTATGGCTCAAGATATAGTAGAGATAAAACCAATTGTACGTGTTGATAAGGCACCCGAAGGCGAAAAACGCGTTGAATTGCATTTGCATACACCAATGAGCCAAATGGATGCTGTTTCATCAGTAGATGCACTAGTTGGACAGGCAGCAAAATGGGGTCATCCAGCTATTGCCATAACAGATCATGCAGTAGTTCAATCATTCCCAGATGCTTATAATGCAGGTAAAAAATATGGCATTAAAATTATTTATGGTATTGAAGCAAACTTAGTTAATGATGGAGTTCCTATAGCGTATGATGACCAACACCGATTGCTAGAAGATGATACATTTGTTGTATTTGACGTTGAAACGACCGGATTATCTGCAGCATATGACACAATTATTGAACTAGCAGCAGTCAAGATCAAGGGTGGAGAAGTAATTGATACTTTTGAAAGTTTTGCTAATCCTCATCACCCGTTATCAGCAACAACAATTGAATTAACGAGTATTACGGATGATATGGTAAAAGATGCACCTGAAGTTGTCGACATGATTGCAAAATTCCACGAGTTTATAGATGATGCAATCGTTGTAGCACATAATGCAACATTCGACGTAGGATTCCTTTATGAAGCATACAAACAAGCTGGCATCGATGACTTCCATCACCCAGTAATTGATACTTTAGAGCTTGCCCGTTTCTTACATCCTGAGATGAAAAATCATCGATTGAATACATTATGTAAAAAATTCGGCATTGATTTAACACAACATCACCGTGCAATCTATGATACAGAGGCTACAGGTTTTCTATTATTGCATTTACTTAAAGAGGCTGACCAACATGATATAAAGTATCATGATGATTTTAATAAGCATATTGGTGGAGGAGATTCCTTCAAACGAGCGCGACCAACCCACTGTACAATATTAGCTGTTGATAATGATGGGTTAAAAAACCTCTTTAAACTTGTAAGTGAATCCCATGTTCAAACATTCTACAGAGTGCCCCGTATTAAACGTTCTTCATTACAAAAATACCGTCAAGGTTTACTAGTGGGATCGGCTTGTGATAAGGGAGAATTTTTCACAGCGGTTATGCAAAAGTCAATGGACGAAGCAATGGAAGTTGCGAAGTTTTATGATTATTTAGAGGTGCATCCAAAAGCTGTTTATGCCCCATTAATTGAGGCAGAATTAATTCGTGATGAATGGAATTTAGAAGATATTATTCGAAAAATAGTGAAAATCGGAAAAAAATTAAATAAACCAGTAGTAGCAACAGGAAATGTACATTATTTAAGTGAGAATGATTCGATTTTCCGTAAAATATTACTACGCTCTCAAGGTGGAGCCAATCCCTTAAACCGTTATGAATTACCAAAAGTTCATTTGCGTACGACAGATGAAATGTTGCAAGATTTTGCGTTTTTAGGGGAAGATATAGCAAAAGAGATTGTAGTGACGAACTCACAGAAAATTGCGGATTCGATTGGCGATGTTGTGCCGGTAAAAGATAAATTGTATACTCCTCGGATACAAGGGGCAGAAGAGAACGTTCGTGAAATGAGTTATAACATGGCCCATAAAATTTACGGTCCAGATCTTCCAGAATTAGTAGAAGCAAGGCTAGAAAAAGAATTAGGTTCAATCATTGGTCATGGTTTCTCCGTTATTTATCTAATTGCACATAAGCTCGTTAAAAAATCATTAAGCGATGGATATTTAGTAGGTTCACGTGGATCTGTAGGTTCTTCTTTTGTTGCTACCATGATGGAGATTACAGAAGTGAACGCATTGCCTCCACATTATATTTGCCCAAATTGCCAGCATGTAGAATTCTTTAATGATGGTTCAGTAGGCTCAGGTTTCGATTTACCAAACAAAGATTGCCCTGAATGTGGTACTCACTATAAAAAAGACGGTCATGATATTCCATTTGAAACCTTCTTAGGTTTTAAGGGTGATAAAGTCCCCGATATCGATTTAAACTTTAGTGGTAGTTATCAACCACGAGCTCATAACTATACGAAAGTATTGTTTGGTGAAGATTATGCTTATCGGGCAGGAACAATTGGTACAGTTGCAGAGAAAACAGCTTATGGATATGTAAGAGGGTATGCAACTGATAATAATTTAAATTTCCGTGGAGCAGAAGTAGATCGTTTAGTACAAGGCTGTACGGGAGTAAAAAGAACAACAGGTCAGCACCCAGGTGGGATTATTGTAGTACCAGATTATATGGATATATTTGATTTCTCACCGTTCCAATATCCAGCTGATGCACAAGATGCTGAGTGGCGCACAACACACTTCGATTTCCACTCTATTCATGATAATGTGTTGAAACTAGATATTCTTGGACACGATGATCCGACAGTTATTCGTATGCTACTTGATTTGACAGGAATTGATCCAAAGACGATTCCAACAGATGACCCTGAAGTAATGAGAATCTTCACAGGTCCAGAGTCACTTGGTGTAACAGCCGAACAAATTAACTGTAAAACAGGTACACTCGGGATTCCGGAGTTTGGAACTAAATTTGTACGACAAATGTTAGAAGAAACAAAACCATCAACATTCTCTGAGCTCGTTCAAATTTCAGGATTATCACATGGTACTGATGTATGGTTAGGTAATGCAAGTGAATTAATTGAAAATGGTACTTGCGTGTTATCAGAAGTTATTGGTTGTCGTGATGATATTATGGTTTATTTGATTTATCAAGGTCTAGAACCTTCTTTAGCATTTAAAATAATGGAACATGTGCGAAAAGGGAAAGGGCTAACTGAAGAAATGGAAGCTGCTATGAGAAAAGAGAGTGTACCTGAATGGTATATCGACTCATGTAAAAAGATAAAATATATGTTCCCTAAAGCTCACGCGGCTGCATATGTATTAATGGCTGTTCGTATCGCATACTTTAAAGTACATTTCCCAATTGTATATTACTGTGCTTATTTTACTGTGCGTGCAGACGATTTTGATCTAATCGCTATGGTAAATGGTTCGCAAATGATACGAGCACATATTGAAGAAATTGAAGCAAAAGGTTTAGATGCATCAACAAAAGAGAAAAGTTTACTAACTGTATTAGAATTAGCGCTTGAAATGTGTGAACGAGGCATGTCCTTCCAAAAAGTTGACTTGTATCGCTCAAAGGCAACAGAATTTGTAATTGATGGACAAAGTTTAATACCTCCATTTAATTCAATTCCTGGGCTAGGTAATAACGTAGCATATGCTATTGTAAAAGCTAGAGAAGAAGGTGAGTTTCTTTCTAAGGAAGATTTACAAATTCGAGGACGTGTTTCAAAAACGCTAATCGAGTATATGGATAAATTAGGATGCTTAGAAGGGATGCCAGATGCAAACCAATTATCTCTCTTCTAGGGCTTTGTTGCATTTGCTGCATGATTGTGTTACAATTTAGTCAATTATTTGTTGATAGTAAGGCAGCAAAAGAGTGGGATTTCCCGCTCTTTTCTGTTGTTATGACAACTATATATGTCAGGAGGATTGTATGAGCAAAGTTACAACTGAAGTAGAACAACTGGTGACGCCAATTGTTGAAAGTTTAAAACTTGAATTAGTTGAAGTGGAATTTATTAAAGAAGGCCGTGATTGGTTTCTACGCGTATATGTGGATACTCCTGAAGGAAACATTGATATTGAGCAATGTGCTCAAGTAAGTGAATTATTAAGCGTAAAACTGGACGAAGTAGATCCAATTGAACAAAATTATTTCCTTGAAGTATCCTCTCCGGGTGCAGAACGACCACTTAAAAAAGATGCAGACTTTGAAAAAGCAATAAATCAATTTGTGCATATTAAATCATATGAAGCGATTAATGGTATGAAAGAATTTGAAGGATATCTAAAATCGTACACAGACGAAGGACTTGAACTTGCTGTACAGATCAAAACAAGAAAAATTACAGTTCAAATACCGAAAGATAAAATTGCGAAAGCTCGTTTAGCAATTGATTTTTCAGCAGAACGTTAACTTTAGGAGTGAAATTACTATGAGTAAGGAATTAGTCGGTGCCCTAAGCGCACTTGAAGCGAAAGGTATCTCTAAAGAGGTAATTGTCGAAGCAATTGAGGCGGCACTTATTAATGCGTATAAAAAGAATTACAACCAAGCAGCAAATGTCCGAGTAGAACTTAACTTAGAACGAGGTACAATGAAATTATATTCTCGTAAAGATGTAGTTGATGAAGTTGAAGATGAACGCTTACAAATTTCATTAGCTGATGCACAAAGAATTAACCCAAATTATGAAATCGGTGATATTGTAGAGGAAGAAGAAACACCTCGTAATTTTGGGCGTATTGCGGCAACTACTGCAAAACAAATCGTTACACAACGTTTCCGTGAAGCAGAACGTGGCATAATATACGAAGAATATGTAGACCGTGCGGATGATATTATTAATGGTGTCGTTGAACGTTTAGATGCACGTAATATTTATGTAGGTATCGGTAAAATTGAAGCCGTACTTCCACAAAACGAACAAATTCCAGGTGAAGTATATAAACCTCATGATCGTATTAAAGTCTATATTACAAAAGTCGAACGTACTTCTCGTGGACCTCAAGTATTCGTTTCTCGTACTCATCCTGGTCTATTACGCCGTCTATTTGAACTTGAAGTGCCTGAAATTTTCGAAGGTACTGTAGAAATTAAATCCATCGCCAGAGAAGCTGGAGATCGTTCAAAAATCTCAGTTTTAGCACACAATGAAGAGGTAGATCCAGTTGGTGCATGTGTTGGTGCTAAAGGCGCACGCGTTCAAGCAATTGTTAACGAATTACATGATGAAAAAATTGATATCGTTGAATGGTCTGAAGATCCAGTTGTTTTCGTAGCAAATGCTTTAAGTCCTTCACAAGTATTAGACGTTCAAGTTAATGAAGAAGAAAAATCTACAACAGTTGTAGTACCTGATTACCAATTATCATTAGCAATTGGTAAACGTGGTCAAAATGCTCGATTAGCAGCAAAACTTACTGGCTGGAAAATCGATATTAAAAGCGAAACAGACGCGAGAGAAATTGGAATTTATCCTCGTCCGGAAGTACAAACAGATGTCTATGAAGATGTTTTAGTAGAATCTGCAAGTGTTGATGAAGAAATCGAAGTCGATTTATATAAAGACGACGAAGAATAAGAGTAGATTGTATTAGTAGTGAATTCATTTCAAACTAATTGACTTTCGAACCAAGAAGAAAGGTGAGTTCTAATGCCAATCAATCGTAAAGTGCCTTTAAGAAAATGCATCGCTACAGGCGAAATGCTTCCTAAGAAAGAAATGATTCGTGTCGTCCGTACTAAAGAAGGGGAAGTCACTGTTGACCTAACAGGTAAGAAATCTGGCCGTGGTGCATATGTTTCTAAATCAGAAGCAGCGATCAAAACAGCTAAGGAAAAAAACGTGTTTGAACGTCAACTTGAAGTGAAAATTCCTGATCAAGTATATGATGATTTATATGCAATAGTACGGAAGGAACCAACTTCATGAATCCAGAACAAGAAATATATAATTTATTAGGTTTAGCCACTCGAGCTCGTAAAGTAGTTACTGGAGAGGAACAAGTAATTAAAGAAGTTCGAGGACAAAAAGCAAAACTTGTGATTTTATCAACCGACGCTTCAAAAAATACACGAAAAAAAATGCAAGATAAATGTAATTCTTTTAACGTTGAGCTACATGAATTTGCGACAAGAGATATTCTTGGACACGCTATTGGTAGGGAGGCGAGAGTTTCCGTAGCTATTATGGACAGTGGTTTTGCTAAAAAGCTGTCACAGCTACTCAACGAAATCTAACCGGGGGTGAATACATGACAAAATTACGAGTTCATGAATATGCGAAACAAGTAAGTAAGTCAAGTAAAGAAGTAATTGAACAACTATCTAAGCTCCAAATTGACGTAAAAAATCATATGTCTATGTTAGAAAAAGAAGCGATTAGCAAATTGGATGGTGTATATAAAAAGAATAGCGGTACACAACCAACTCATCAAAACATGCAAAAAGGACAGCCAGGAACTCGTCCTGTAGCAAGAAAAGATCAAAACTCTTCTAGTCCTGCTCAAACAAAACAAATAAATAGCCAAGGAAGTACTATGACTAACAATTCAACTTCAAAAGATCAATCAAAATCAAAACAAAATTCAAATAATAGTCAAAATCGTTCAAATAATAACGGAAATCATGGAAATAATAACAATCATGGTGGCCGTGGAGGTAACAATAACCAAAACGGAAATCGTAACTTTAACCAAAGAAGAAAACCGGGCATTCATGGTGGTCAACGTCGCAAAAATCGTCCACAGCAAACACCACAACCTGCAGTTAAAAAAGAATTACCAGAAAAAATTACATTTTATGAATCATTATCAGTTGGCGAATTAGCGAAAAAATTAGGTCGCGAACCATCTGAAATTATCAAAAAGTTATTTTTACTTGGTGTAATGGCTACAATTAACCAAGAATTAGATCAAGATGCCATTGAATTAATCTGTGCTGATTATGGTGTAGCAGTAGAAGAAGAAGTACGTATCGATGTGACTGACCTAGATACCTATTTCGAAGAAGCTGAAAACGAAAAAGCAGAAGATCAAAAAGAACGACCACCAGTTGTTACTATTATGGGTCACGTAGACCATGGTAAAACAACATTATTGGATTCAATCCGTAATACAAAAGTGACAGAAGGCGAAGCTGGCGGTATTACCCAACATATTGGTGCTTATCAAGTAGATGTTAAGGACAAAAAAATCACCTTCTTAGATACACCAGGACACGCTGCGTTTACAACTATGCGTGCACGTGGAGCAAAAATCACTGATATCACCATTTTAGTTGTAGCTGCTGATGACGGTGTAATGCCTCAAACAATTGAAGCAATTAACCATGCAAAAGCTGCAGAAGTGCCAATTATTGTTGCGGTAAACAAAATCGATAAGCCTACTGCAAATCCAGACAGAGTTATGCAAGAATTAACTGAACATGGTTTAATTCCTGAAGATTGGGGTGGCGATACAATTTTCGTTCCAATTTCTGCGTTAACAGGAGTAGGAATTGATCAATTACTTGAAATGATTTTACTTGTTTCTGAAGTAGGAGAATTAAAAGCAAATCCTAATCGCCATGCAATTGGTTCAGTAATTGAAGCTCAATTAGATAAAGGGCGTGGCTCAGTAGCTACATTATTAGTACAAAACGGAACTTTACATGTAGGTGATCCAATCGTAGTCGGCCATACCTATGGTAGAGTACGTGCTATGGTCAATGATGTAGGTCGTCGTGTTAAATCTGCAGGACCATCAACACCAGTTGAAATTACTGGTTTAAATGAAGTCCCTCAAGCAGGAGATCGCTTTGTTGTATTTGATGACGAAAAAACAGCTCGTCAAGTAGGTGAAGCTCGTGAAGCTACAGCAATTCAAGCGCAACGTACTGAAAAACAACGTGTTACACTTGATAACCTGTTTGAACAAATGAAACAAGGCGATATGAAAGAATTAAACTTAATTGTTAAAGCAGATGTTCAAGGTACAGTGGAAGCCATGGCTGCTTCACTTATGAAAATTGACGTTGAAGGCGTTAATGTGAAAATTATTCATACAGGTGCAGGTGCCATCACAGAATCAGATATTTCACTTGCCGCAGCTTCTAATGCTATCGTAATCGGCTTCAATGTACGTCCAGATGTGAATGCGAAGCGTGCTGCTGAAGCAGAAGGCGTAGATATTCGTCTTCATAAAATTATTTATAAAGTAATTGAAGAAATTGAAGCTGCTATGAAAGGTATGCTTGATCCAGAATTCGAAGAAAAAGTGATTGGTTCTGCCGAAATTCGTGAAACATTTAAAGTTTCTAAAGTCGGTACAATTGCTGGTGGTTATGTAACAACTGGTAAACTTACACGCGATAGTGGTGTTCGAGTAATCCGTGATGGTATTGTAATCTTCGAAGGTGTATTAGATTCTTTAAAACGTTTTAAAGACGATGCAAAAGAAGTTGCAAAAGGTTATGAATGTGGTTTTACAATCAAAGACTACAATGATATTAAAGTCGGAGATGAAATTGAAGCATTCATTATGGAAGAGATTAAACGCTAATGATTGTCTATGCAGAGTGTGAATTCTTCGTCCCTTCTGCACATTCGCTAAAAGAGAAAAGAGCAGTATTGCAGCGTATGATTACTCGTACGAAACAAAAGTACAATGTCTCAATAGCGGAAATTGATCATCAAGACGTTTGGCAAAGAACCCTTCTGGCACTTGTAACAGTTGCATCCTCACAACAAGCAGCAGAAAAAGAATTAAGTCGTGCTATTGCCTTTTTAGAATCAAATCCTGAATGGCAATGCCAAAACATACAACGAGAGTTTTTATAGAACAAAAGAGGTGAATCGATATGTCAATGCGTTCAAACCGTGTTGCAGAACAAATGAAAAAAGAACTTGCTGATGTTATTAGTCGTAAGCTAAAAGATCCAAGAGTTGGATTTGTAACTGTAACAGATGTAGATGTAACAGGAGATCTACAACAAGCAACAGTCTATATTACTTGTTTAGGTACAGAAAGAGAACGTCAAGATACGATGAAAGGTCTCGAAAAAGCAAAAGGCTTTATTCGTTCTGAAATTAGCCATCGTATTCGTTTACGAATAACACCAGAAATTACATTTGAGTTTGACTCATCTGTTGAGTACGGTAATCGAATTGACACATTGTTACGTCAACTTAACGATTCGCAAGAACAATAATCAAAAAGCCTGCAGATAAAAATTTGCAGGCTTTTTCTAATATAAAGTGAAACGTGCCCGTTAAAAGGAAGATAGCCTAAAAGCGTGACATCATGTCACAACGGCTATCTGACCCACATCCTGTGGGCCCCCGACAAGAACTGGAAGGCCTGACAGATGCACATCTTTTTAGCTTTCGACAGAGCGATTAAAGTGCTAAAAGAGCTATTAAAAAATCTTATTTTAAGCAAAGGAGTGAACATGCATGCAGCATGGCATTCTCCCATTATGGAAAGAAAGAGGCATGACCTCTCATGATTGTGTTTTTAAAATCCGTAAAATCCTACATACTAAGAAAGTAGGGCATACAGGTACATTAGACCCTGGTGTTGAAGGCGTTTTACCCATTTGTATTGGTAATGCAACAAGGCTGGCCGAATACTTAACTAATGCTGGTAAAGTATATGAAGCAATAATAGAAATCGGAACTGCTACAACCACAGAAGATGCTGAGGGTGAAGTGGTTGAAGAAGATTCATCAGAAAAGCGCCTTACCCGTGCGCAAATTCTAGGAGCTCTAAAATCATTAACTGGTGTTATTTCTCAAACACCACCAATGTTTTCAGCAGTGAAGGTTAATGGTCGAAAATTATATGAATACGCTAGAAATGGTGAAACCGTGGAGCGACCTACTCGCCAAATTACAATTTACTCGATAGAATTATTGAGTGATGACGAAGTCTATGAAGGCAAGACGATTAACTTTCCAGTTCGTATAGCATGTAGTAAAGGGACATATATTCGTACATTAGCTGTTCAAATCGGTGAAGCACTTGGATATCCAGCTCATATGGCATCTTTAATTCGTACAAAATCTGGTACTTTTACAAAAGAGGATTGTGTCACATTAGAGAAATTACAAGAATTAGCAACTAGCAATCATTTAGAAGAATGCATTAAACCATTAGAGTATGCACTGATTGATTTCCCTAAAATAGAAATTACTTTAGATACTCATAAAAAAATTACGAATGGTCAAGTGCTACCAAGTCATCCTTATCTTAAAGAACATGATAAAATAGTTTATATGGAAAATAACAAAGCGGTTGCGGTTTATGTCCAGCATCCGGATAAAAAGGGATTTATGAAGCCAGAAAAAATGTTCCCGAAAGTTGATTAGGAGGCAGTCGCATGAAAGTCATTCAACTGATGTACCCTCATCAAATTAGTTCACATGAAATTAATGGACCATATTCTTTAGCAATTGGATTTTTTGATGGCGTACATCTTGGACATCAAGCTGTTATTGAAGAAGCAAAAAAAATTGCAAAAGACAAAAAGTCAAAGCTTGCAGTAATGACGTTTGATCCACATCCATCAATTGTATTAGGTCAGCGAAAAGAGCAAGTATTTTATATTACGCCATTAAAACAAAAACTTGAGATACTAAAAGAACTACAAATAGATACAGTTTTTGTTGTGCGTTTTACATCTGATTTTGCAAAATTAAGTCCACAACAATTTGTAGATGTATTTATCCGAAATTTAAATGTTCAACATGTAACTGCCGGATTTGATTTTACATTTGGAGTGAAGGGAAGCGGAACGATGAAGGATTTTGAGGGAATGAGCAATGGCGATTATGGAGTGTCAGTTGTAGAAAAGCAACAACTAGCCTCAGAGAAAATAAGCTCAACTCGTATTCGTCATGCATTAAAAGAAGGGGATATGGAGCAAGTTCGAGAGTTTCTTGGACGACCATATCAAATACCAGGAATAGTAGTACATGGCGATAAGCGCGGAAGACAAATTGGCTTTCCTACAGCAAATGTACAAGAAGCAGAAGGATCCTTCATACCTGCAACAGGTGTTTATGCAGTTCGCATAGAAGTGCAAAATAAGTGGCATGATGGTGTATGCAATGTAGGATATAAACCTACCTTTAAAAGCCCTGATGAAAAGAATTTAACAATAGAAGTATTTATCAATAATTTTGACAAAAACATTTATGGTGAAGAAGTAAAAGTTGATTGGTACAAGTACATTCGTGGTGAAAAAAAATTCGATGGTATTGAATCATTAAAAGCGCAAATTGAATTAGATAAACTACATGCACTAGAATATTTGAGTCACTGTTAGTCCAATTAAATATAGTTGCATGAGATAAAGCTTTGTGTTAATATTTTTAGAGTGACTTGTATAAAAGGTCACTTAACCATTACTTGGCACATCGAATCACCAACGAGTAGCTCAGTAATTGGGGATATTTTAATTTAGGAGGTGAAACGGATGGCACTTACACAAGAACGTAAAAATGAGATCATTGCTGAATTCCGTACACACGAAAGTGATACTGGTTCACCAGAAGTTCAAATCGCTGTTCTTACAGAAGAGATTAACAACTTAAACGAACATTTACGTGTTCACAAAAAAGACCACCACTCTCGTCGCGGTTTATTCAAAATGGTCGGACGTCGTCGTAACTTATTAAAATACTTACGTGAAAATGACGTACAACGCTACCGTGAAATCATTACAAAACTCGGCTTACGTCGATAAAATGCACTTTTCGAAAGCGGGCTTGTCCCGCTTTTTCTTTATGTTTTAATAAATAAACCCTCCTAATTTATAATTGAAACTAATGAATAAAGAAATGTTTCGCAATGCATAAATATTTTTGATAAACTACAAGTAACTACATAACATAATCACATACGTGATCAGGTTTTCTTTTTAAGAGAGGAGTTCAGTATATGAACGAGAAACAGGTATTTACCTACGAATGGGCAGGGCGACCTTTACAAGTTGAAGTCGGGCAGCTCGCAAAACAAGCAAATGGAGCCGTTATGGTCCGCTACGGGGAAACTGCTGTATTATGTAATGCAACGATGTCAAAACAAGCGAAACAAACAGACTTCTTCCCATTGACAGTGAACTATGAAGAAAAGCTATATGCTGCAGGTAAAATCCCAGGTGGGTTTATTAAACGAGAAGGCCGACCATCTGAAAAAGCAGTGCTTACATCGCGCTTAATCGATCGTCCAATCCGTCCACTTTTCCCTGATGGATTCAGAAATGAAGTACAAGTTATTTCTATGGTAATGTCAGCAGATCCAGATTGTAGTACAGAAATGGCAGCAATGGTTGGTTCATCTCTTGCACTAATGGTTTCTGATATTCCATTTGATGGTCCGATTGCCGGCGTTCAAGTTGGTATGATAAACGATAAATTCATCGTTAACCCAACAGTTGAACAATGGAAGGATTCAACAATCAATTTAACAGTTGCAGGTACAAAAGATGCGATTAACATGGTTGAAGCAGGTGCTCTAGAAGTTCCGGAAGAAACAATGCTTGAAGCAATCATGTTTGGTCATGAAGAAATCAAAAAACTAATCGCATTCCAAGAAGAAGTAACAGCACAAGCTGGTAAAGAAAAGATTGAAGTAACTCTTCACGAATTAGATGCTGAGTTAACAGAAGTAATCACAGCCGAATATGAAGAAAAAATGGTTGCAGCAATCCAAACACATGAAAAACATGCACGAGACGAAGCGATTGAGTCGGTAAAAGCTGAAGTCGTTGCAAAATATGAAGAACAAGAAGCAGACGAAGATACATTAAAACAAGTTTCACAAATTTTAGATAAAATGGTTAAAGAGGAAGTTCGTCGTTTAATCACTGAAGAAAAAATTCGTCCAGATGGTCGTAAATTAGATGAAATTCGTCCATTATCATCTGAAGTAGGTCTATTACCACGTGCTCATGGTTCAGGTTTATTTACTCGTGGACAAACACAAGCATTATCAATTTGTACATTAGGTTCATTGAGTGATGTTCAAATTATCGATGGTCTTGGTGTAGAAGAATCTAAACGCTTTATGCATCATTACAACTTCCCACAATTCTCAGTTGGTGAAACAGGACCTATGCGTGGACCAGGTCGCCGTGAAATCGGTCATGGTGCTTTAGGCGAACGTGCTCTATCAGCGATCATTCCTGATGAAAAAGACTTCCCATATACAATCCGTTGCGTATCAGAAGTTTTAGAATCAAATGGTTCAACTTCACAAGCAAGTATTTGTGGATCATGCTTAGCACTTATGGATGCAGGTGTACCAATTAAAGCGCCAGTAGCTGGTATTGCGATGGGACTTGTGAAAAAAGGAGATTATTACTCCATTTTAACTGATATTCAAGGGATGGAAGACCACCTTGGTGATATGGACTTTAAAGTTGCAGGTACAGCTAAAGGTGTTACTGCACTTCAAATGGATATTAAAATTGATGGCTTATCTCGTGAAATCTTACATGAAGCGTTGGTACAAGCAAAACGCGGTCGCATGATTATTCTTGACTCAATGCTTGCAACAATTTCTGGGCCTCGTAATCATTTATCAACTTATGCACCAAAAATCAAGAGTATCCATATCAATCCAGATAAAATCCGTGATGTTATCGGACCTGGTGGTAAACAAATTAACAAAATCATCGAAGAAACTGGCGTGAAAATAGATACTGAACAAGATGGTACAATTTTCATCTCATCTTCTGATGAAACGATGATTAACCGTGCAAAAGAAATTATTGAAAATATTGTTCGCGAAGCAAAAGTAGGCGAATATTATATGGGGAAAGTAAAACGAATTGAAAAATTCGGCGCATTCCTTGAAATTTTCCCTGGAAAAGACGGCTTACTTCATATCTCTGAAATTCAGGAAGAACGTACAAAAGCTGTTGAAGATGTCTTAAAATTGGGTGATGAGGTATTGGTTAAAGTGATTGAAATCGATCACCAAGGTCGCGTTAACTTATCACGCAAAGTTGTACTTAAAGAAGAAAAAGAACGTGCAGAAGAAAACTAATATCAAAGCGATTTAGGATAATTTGTTCGAACAGGCGAAAAGCAATTGCCTACAATACAAAGAAATATAGGTGTAAGCTGATTTGTTCTAGCATATACTTCAATATGAATTTGTAAAAAGGCTCACATTTAAAAACAACCAGGGTTGTCCATGTTAATTCGGGCAACCTTTTTTACATAAGGAGGAAACTGATTGGTTACAAAACATGTTTGCCAAAATGGCGTTCGGATTTTAGTAGAAAAATTACCATATGTACGTTCTGTATCTATGGGGATATGGGTAAATGTAGGTTCTTCCAATGAGTGCACAGAGGAAAATGGGATTACACATTTTATAGAACATATGCTTTTTAAAGGTACATACAGTAGAACAGCAAAAGAAATTGCAGAATCTTTTGATCGAATGGGTGGTCAGTTAAATGCTTTCACTTCAAAAGAAAATACCTGCTACTATGCTGTTACATTAGACCAACATGCAAAAGAAGCCATTACTATTCTAGCTGATATGTTCTTTAATTCTAAATTTGAAGAATCAGAAATTGAGAAAGAACGACAAGTAATTTTTGAAGAGATGGCAATGGTAGAAGATACACCAGATGATGATGTAGATGAACGCCTTTGGAGTGCCATGTATCCAAATCATCCAATGGGAGCTCCAATTTTAGGTACAGAAGAGACACTGACTACTTTTACAAAAGAAAAAATCGAAGCATATATGAATGAGCATTATACCCCAGATAAAGTAGTGATTTCTATTGCAGGGAATATATCGAATAAATTAGTTAATCAAGTGATTTCTCTTTTTGGCCAATTTACAAGAACAAATCAGCAACAAAAGTCTTTACATATAGCTAATCCTTTATTTATCCCAGGAAAAGTGAAAAAAGAAAGTAATACAGAACAATCTCATCTTGCTTTAGGCTTTGAGGGTTTGACAATTAATGATCCAAATCTTATGAGCTTACTTGTACTTAACAATATTTTGGGGGATACGACATCTTCAAGGTTATTTCAGAAAGTAAGAGAAGAAAAAGCATTAGCTTATTCCATTTTTTCCTACTATTCTTCCTATGAAAATGCTGGAGCTTTTATGATTTATGGAGGTACTTCACCAGAAAAGCTTTCAGAACTTGAAGAAACAATACTTCAAATCACTGATCAATTAGTTACTAATGGGGTATCAAATATAGAAATTCAATATGCCAAAGAACAATTAGAAAGTAATTTATTATTAGGCCTTGAAACTTCAAATGATTTTATGAACCACAATGCTAAAAATGAGTTAATATATGGTAAAGAAAAGACTGTAGAACAAACGTTACAAGAACTAAGCGATGTTAACGAAGTCAGTGTAAATCAAATCATTCAAGGAATTTTGACAAAACCATATGCAAGATCTGTTATACAACCAGCTAAGGGGATATAGTCTTATCTCCTTAGCTTTTTTATGCACGGGAAAAGCTTGGGCGTCATACACTGTTAATACGGGAAAAAAGGAGGGATTGAATGCTCTTATCGGAGCTTGCTGACAAAGAGTTAATCCAGATTAAAGATGGAGTTCGGTGTGGTTTACTTGCTGAAACTGAGTGCTTGATTAATGCTCAAACAGGTCAAATTTATGGTTTTGAATTAGTAAATAAAGGATATCGCTTACCTTTTCAATCAAAAGAAGCGAAAACCCAATCTTTCATTCCATGGACTGAAATATCGTTAATTGGGGAAGACCGCATATTATTTCATAATACACAGCCGTTATCTTCGGGGTATATAAAATGACGAATGAAACATGGTTAATACTGGGAAAAGATTTGCGATTTAAGGAGTTAGCATTACAACTTTCTCAGAACTTTGAGAATGTAATTTATAAATATTCAGATCAATGGAATGATGAAATTCAAAAAATTGTAACGAAAGAGAAGCCTCAACGAATTGTACTTCCTATACATGCTGTAGAATTGCCAAAATACGCTTTTAAAGAATTGCCTAGTAATACTGCGATATTTGTCGGGAAAAGCAATCAAACGCTACAACAAGAGTTACAATACCTAAATGAAGAGCGCATCATTTACTATTTACAAGATGAGTCATATATTTGGTTAAATGCGAGACTAACAGCTGAGGGAATGGTTTGTGCATTTTATGAACTTGAAAAATCATCTATTTATGGTAAGTCTTTTTATATAACAGGATTTGGACGTGTAGCGAAAATGCTTGCATATATGCTACACAGATTAGGGGCAAATGTTCATATCCTAGCACGTTCAAATAGTCAAATTCAAGAAGCAATCGCGTATGGGTATGTTGCTTCACAGTTATTACCTGAAAACATGAAGCAATCGTATTACCTAATCAACACTATTCCAAATAAGTGGTTGACCGAAGAATTTAATGTATTAATTGATCATGAAGTGAGAATCTTTGATTTGGCATCTGCACCAGGATGCTTAAATTTAGAGGATTATTCTTCTGTAAATTATAAATTACTACCAGGTTTGCCTGGGAAATACTATCCTCAGGACGCAGCAAATCTTTTAGCACAAGTCATCGTTCGTAAAAATAACGAATTAAGAGAGGGATAACAATGTTAGAAGGAAAACGAATTGGACTTGGTATTACGGCATCACATTGTACTTACGGAGATGTAGTTCCTAAAATTACAACATTAACAGAACAAGGTGCTACCGTAGTGCCAATTATTACAAACTCAGTATTAACGGCAGCGACTCGCTTTGGCACAGGTGAAGAGTGGATTGAAAAAATAGAAGAATTAGCTGGGCATAAAGTAGTTAAGAGTATCGTAGAGGCAGAACCATTTGGACCATCGAATCCGCTTGATTGTATGGTTATTGCTCCAATGACTGGAAACTCGATAAGCAGATTTGCAAATGCAGCAACTGACTCTGCTGTATTAATGGCTGCGAAAGCTACCTTACGAAATGGTAGCCCAGTTGTATTGGGGATTTCTACAAATGATGCACTTGGGCTAAACGGGGTAAACGTTATGAAGTTGATTAACACAAAGAATATTTTCTTTATACCATTTGGGCAAGACGATCCGATTAGTAAACCTAATTCATTAATTTCTGATTTTACACAATTATTACCTACCGTTGTTGCCTCTTTAGAAAAGAAACAATTACAGCCACTGATAATCCAATATACAAAATAATTAAATTATTATACAAAAACTTTGTAAATTATGATACAATAGCGCCATTATCTAATGAAGAGTTGAGGAGAGATGTATGATGGCTAAAGAATATACAGTAGCAGTTGTAGGAGCTACAGGAGCAGTTGGTACAAAAATGATGGAGCAACTTGCAAAGCGTGAGTTTCCTATTGGAAAATTGAAGTTACTAGCATCAAAACGTTCTGCTGGTAAGGAACTAACTTTTAATGGTCAAACATACACAATTGAAGAGGCTACTCCTGAAGCATTTGAGGGTGTAGACTTTGCATTATTCAGTGCTGGAGGTTCAGTTTCAAAAGCATTAGCACCTGCTGCAGCAGAACGTGGGGCAGTTGTAATTGATAATACAAGTGCATTTCGCATGGATCCAGAAGTTCCTTTAGTTGTACCGGAAGTAAATCCACAAGATTTGAAAGAGCACAAAGGGATTATTGCAAATCCAAACTGTTCTACTATTCAAATGGTTGCAGCACTAGAACCAATTCGACAAAGCTATGGATTGAAAAACGTAATCGTCTCTACATATCAAGCTGTGTCTGGATCAGGAATCAGTGCAATCGAAGAGCTAAAAGAACAAAGTTTACATTTTGATGATCCACAACATGTTGAGGCAAACATTTTACCAGTAAAAGGTGATAAAAAACACTATCCGATCGCTCGTAATGTGATTCCACAAATTGATGTCTTCACTGAAAATGGATTCACATACGAAGAGATGAAAATGATTAATGAGACAAAGAAAATCATGCATGCAAAAGAACTTCCAGTGGCAGCAACTTGTGTTCGTGTACCAGTAGTAGCTGGACATTCTGAGTCTGTATATATTGAAATCGATCAAACAGGTGTAACTGTTGAAGATTTAATTAAAGTATTGCAAAATGCACCGGGTGTCATTGTGCAAGATGATATTACATCACAAGTTTACCCAATGCCAATTTTCGCTGAGGGTGAAGATGCAGTGTTTGTAGGACGTATTCGTAAAGATTTAACAAAAGATAATGCATTCCATCTTTGGGTTGTATCAGACAATTTACTAAAAGGTGCAGCATTAAATTCAATTCAAATTGCAGAAAGAATGATTGAAGATGGATTAATCTAAGGAGGCACTACAAATGGATATTGGTAATATTGCTACTGCGATGATTACTCCTTTCCATGAAAATGGCTCAATCCACTATCCTATGGTTTCAGAATTAGTTGAACATTTAATATCGAATGGTACTGATTCGATAGTAGTTTGTGGTACGACAGGGGAATCACCAACATTATCCCATGAAGAAAAGGTTAATTTATTTCAATTTGTTGTGAAAACAGTTGATAAAAGAATTCCAGTCATTGCAGGAACAGGCAGCAATAATACACAAAATTCAATAGACCTCACAAAAGAAGCAGAATCAGCAGGTGTTGATGGCATTATGTTAGTAGCACCATATTATAACAAGCCTAGTCAGCTAGGCTTGTATACTCATTTTGCAACTATAGCAAAATCCACTTCATTGCCGATTATGGTATATAACATTCCAGGACGCTCAATCGTTAATATCCTTCCACAAACAATAATTGAATTGAGTAGGGTTCCGAACATCAAAATTGTGAAAGAGGCAAGTGGTAATCTTGACCAAATGACTGAAATCTTAGCAAGTTCTCCACATGGCTTTAAAGTGTATTCCGGAGATGATGGATTAACACTACCACTTTTAGCAATTGGCGGTTCAGGAATTGTTTCTGTTGCATCACATATCGTAGGTAACGATATGCAGAGAATGATTCATGCATTTAAAAACGGAAGACATGCTGAGTCAGCTACAATCCATCAGGCGTTACTGCCATTAATTCGTGGACTATTTGCAACTCCAAGCCCATCCACCTTAAAATATGCACTAAGTAAATTGGGAATCGGCACTGACACTGTAAGACTACCAATTGTGGCTCTTACAGATAAAGAAAAGTCAGCGTTTGATTGTATATGGGAAGAATATTTGGAAAAGCAAAAACAGTTTTAAATAAGATTTTGAATGGGCGGAATCGTCCATTCTTTTTTTTGTTTGTGAAAACTCTCAACTACAGATATAATGAGAGTAAGTGGTTTGTGTTCGGGATTATTTTAGGAGGAAGACAAGTGGCAAAAACAAAAAATGAAGTTATTCGCGTCATTCCATTAGGTGGCGTTAGTGAAATTGGCAAGGCTATGTATGTCGTTGAAATCGATGAAGAGCTTTTTGTCGTAGATAGTGGACTAATGTTTCCTGAGGATGAAATGTTAGGAATAGATTACGTTATTCCTGATATGTCGTACTTAGAAGAAAACAAAACACGTGTAAAAGGGATCTTCCTTACACATGGTCATGAAGATGCGATCGGTTCTATAGCATATCTTCTACAAAAAGTGAGTGCACCTGTATATGGTTCTAAATTGACAATAGCATTAGCTAAAGAACATTTAAAAGATTTACCAGCACCATATCCTGTTAAATTTTTTGAAGTAACAAGCAAAAGTCGTATGAATTTCCAATCTACATATGTGACGTTTTTCCATACAACACATAGTATTCCAGATTCTTTAGGCATTGCTTTCCATACTTCTGAAGGAGCTATTGTCCACACAGGTGAGTTTAAATTCGATCAGTCTGCTCAAGGTAAATATAAACCTGATATAGCAAAAATGGCTAATTTAGGTGAAGAAGGCGTCTTTATCTTAATGTCTGATTCAACTGAAGCAGAACGCCCAGGATATACAATCCCTGAAAATGTAGTAAAGGAAAAATTAGCTCATACATTCCATCATGCGGAAGGTAGAATATTAGTAGCCCTTTATGCATCGAATTTTATACGCATTCAACAAGTGTTTGACCAAGCAACTGCTGCGGATCGTAAAATTGTTGTAGTTGGTCGTAGTTTGGAGCATGTATTTGAAATAGGTATGCGATTAGGATATCTGTCTGTTGATCCGGATCGAATCATTCCTATTAGTAAAATTAACAACTATCGAGATGAAGAAATAGTAGCAATTATTACAGGAAATCAAGGTGAACCACTAGAAGGATTAGAAAAAATTATCCGTAAACACCACCGCGATATCCGTATTAAATCATCAGATACAATTCTCATAACATTTACACCTTCACCCGGAATGGAAGTTCAAATAGCTGATACGATGAATAGCCTTGCAAAAGCAGGTGCTAAAGTATTATCAGCTGATACGAAGGTACATGTATCAGGACATGGATCTCAAGAAGATTTGAAATTGATGTTAAATCTTATGAAACCTAAATACTTTATCCCAATACAAGGCGAATACCGTAGCCTAATCGCTCATTCTAAATTAGCTCAACAAACTGGTCTTTCTAAATCTCAAATTTTTATCGCAGATAAAGGAGATATCGTCGAATATAAAGGCGGTAAAATGCGAATGAGTGGTCGAGTAACTGCTGGTAACGTCCTGATTGACGGTATTGGTGTCGGTGATGTTGGAAATATTGTATTACGTGATCGTAAATTACTAAGCCAAGATGGAATTTTCATCGTTGTTGTAACAATTAATCGTCAAATGAAAAAGATTGCTTCAGGACCGGAAATATTATCACGTGGATTTGTTTATGTGAGAGAATCTGAAGAACTATTAAGCGAATCTTCAGAACTAGTAAAAGTAGTTGTCGAAAAGTATGTGAATAAAGGCTCTTATGAATGGACAAACATAAAACAAGAAATCCGTGACACGCTAAACTCTTATTTATTCCAAAAAACAAAACGCCGCCCAATGATTATCCCGATTATTATGGAATATTAGCGTTAAGCGGACAAAAAGGATTTCCTAACCTCTCTCATGGTAGGAAATCCTTTTTTCCTTTCAAATTAGAAGATAACAAAATTATTTCGAAATGAAATTATACATAATATGTCAATGAAAGTAGGTGGAAAAATGGCAGTAGCAAAAAAGAAACCAGCTAAAACAAAAAAAACAACAACATCCAAATCAAAGAAAGAATATCCGTTGAGATATGAAATTATTGGTCTAATATTAATCGGCTTTTCTATCGTCATATTTTTTGAATATGGAATTGTTGGGAGATTACTTCAAGGATTAGCGTTGTTTTTGTTTGGTAACTGGGCCGTTGTTGTTCCATTTTTACTAGTTGTGAGTGCAATATTATTAATGGTAAAACGTACAATTCCTAATTTCAAGAATAGATTAATTTTAGGGTGTTTATTGATTACTGGGGGACTTACCCTTTTTAGTCATATTGCATTGTTTGAACAATTGTTTGAAGGAAATGAAATACAAAGTAACTCTGTATTAAGAGAGACTTGGCGTATTTTAATTACTAGTGATGGGATTAAGAATCATAGCAATGCACTAGGAGGAGGCATAATTGGCTCCATACTATTTGCATGTTTCTATGCACTATTTGACTCCGCAGGTGCGAAAATAGCTGGTTGGTTAATGGTCCTTATAGGGATTGTGTTAATTTCAGGTAAGGCATTGATTCCATACTTAGTAAGTGTGTGGCCATCAATTACAAAATCAATTTCTGAAATGAAAGAGGAATCAAATCAATCAGTAAGTCGGCGTAAAGAAGCAAAAAAGAAGAAGGCTTCTAATAATAAGGATAATAATCGTAAAAGCAGAAAAAATGATCAACAAGAAGTATCTACTCATGAAGAAGAGCATCATGCTGCAACAGAAATAGAGGCAATGCCGGTAGAAGAGCGAAGAGAACCTATTATTTCTGCGTTTACACAAAGAGTTCATCAAGAACTTGAGGAACCGGATCAGACTACTACCGAAGAGGACAATACACATCAAGACGTAGATCATCCACCAATTGATACATTAGATGTGGTAGAAAATGAAGCGTATCAATTACCATCTATGAATAATTTGAGACTACCACCACATACAGATCAAAGTGGTGAATTTGAAATTATTCAAGATAACGCACGTAAATTAGAACAAACTTTCCAATCTTTTGGTGTAAAAGCGACCGTAACGCAAGTGCATTTAGGACCAGCTGTTACTGAATACGAAGTTTTGCCCGATCGTGGTGTCAAAGTTAGCAAAATTGTGGGGCTTCAAGATGACTTAGCATTAGCGCTGGCAGCTAAAGATATTCGAATTGAAGCACCAATCCCAGGGAAATCTGCAGTAGGTATAGAGGTACCAAATAAAGAAGTTGCTATTGTTAGCTTGAGGGAAGTTCTGGAATCTAAAGAAAATAATAGACCTGATGAAAAACTATTAATTGGGTTAGGAAGAGATATTACCGGTGAGGCAAAACTAGCAAAGTTGAACAAAATGCCACATTTACTTGTTGCTGGGTCGACAGGAAGTGGGAAATCTGTTTGTATTAACGGAATTATTATAAGTATTTTGATGAGAGCCAAGCCTCACGAAGTGAAAATGATGATGATTGACCCGAAAATGGTAGAATTGAATGTTTATAACGGGATTCCGCACCTATTAGCTCCTGTAGTAACAGATGCTCGTAAAGCTTCTCAAGCATTGAAAAAGGTAGTAGCTGAAATGGAGAGAAGATATGATCTTTTTTCTCATACTGGAACTCGAAATATTGAGGGTTATAATGAACATGTCGATCGATTTAATGAAGAAAACGGAGAAAAGCATCCTAAAATGCCATTTATTGTGGTCATCGTAGATGAATTAGCAGATTTAATGATGGTTGCTTCAAGTGATGTTGAGGATTCAATTACCAGATTGGCACAAATGGCCCGTGCAGCAGGGATTCACTTAATCATTGCTACTCAAAGACCAAGTGTTGATGTAATCACGGGGATTATTAAAGCGAATATTCCTTCACGTATAGCGTTTGCCGTTTCCTCAGCAATTGATTCGAGAACGATCCTTGATATGGGTGGTGCAGAACGTCTTTTAGGTAGAGGGGATATGTTATTCTTGCCGGCTGGAGAATCAAAGCCTGTGCGGGTACAAGGTGCATTTGTTTCTGATCAGGAAGTAGAACAGATAGTAGACTTTGTTATAGCACAGCAAAAAGCCCAATACCAAGAGGAAATGATCCCAACTGAAGAAGAAGAAATTCAGGATTTAGATGATACAGATGACCTTTACGAAGAAGCTGTACAGTTAGTAGCATCACAAGATACGGCGTCAGTATCATTTCTTCAAAGAAAGCTAAAAATAGGCTACGCACGTGCAGCACGGATAATGGATCAGATGGAGGAAAGAGGAATTGTTGGACCAGCTGAAAAAAGTAAACCAAGAGAAGTTTTGATTGGAAAATAGATTAATTAGATAGATGAATCAATTTCATAATATAAACATATAAAAATATACGAACATTTATTGAATTTTAATTTACTATTTGTTTTCGCCACAGAAGGCTACTCTTATTAGAAGGAATCTATTAAAGAGCTTTAACTAAATTAATGTAGAGGCAATGGAAGCCTAGCACAATAGAAATTTCCTTCTGAAGCGATAAAACAAAAAAACGAACATTTTTGATTGAAATAAATAAAATGTTCGTTTTTGTTTGTTAAAATTACTTTAAATTGTAAAAAAAGTTTATTTTGCTAATTGTGAGATATTTTTTTCTCTGTTTTAATACAGTTTTTTTTGAAAGTTATTTATTTACCTAAATAAACATGGTATAGTAATGCTTGATTAGTAGGAATGTTTTACGTCTGATGTCTGATCTTTACTGGTGGTGGTATAAATGACAATCAAGTCGGATCATCGTCATCTCTATCTTCAAGTTATTGATAAATTAAAGGCGGATATTGAGGATGGTGTTTATAAAGAAAATACTAAACTACCTTCTGAATTTGAATTATCAAAATCTCTTGGAGTCAGTCGTGCAACATTACGAGAAGCACTTAGACTGTTGGAAGAAGAAAATATTATAGTTCGAAGACATGGTGTAGGAACTTTTGTTAACACGAAACCCTTATTTACATCAGGAATTGAACAATTATCAAGTATTTCCTCAATGATTGAGGATGCTGGAATGCAGCCTGGAACAAACTACATAAGTTCACTAGAGTTGCTTCCTAATGAAGAAGATATAAAACGCTTTCAATGCGATGTTGATGAACCTGTAATAACAATAGAACGTGTGCGTACAGCAGACGGCGAACCGGTTGTATATTGTGTTGATCAAGTACCTGCGAAGTATTTACCAGCAGATTTCTTGAGTCGACATAATTCATCCATTTTCTCAGCTTTGGAGGAATCTGGTGAGATTCATGTTGAATATGCGGTAACCTTCATTGATCCTGTAGGTTACCATAATCAAGTTTCTCCAATATTAAATTGTGGTCGCGATAAAGCACTTTTAGTTTTAAAACAGCTCCATTATGATAATAACGATCGTGTGGTGCTCTATTCACGTAACTATTTTAGAGCTGATAAATTCAGCTTCCATGTAGTACGAAAACGTGTGTAAACATGTATTCATTCCTGCTATTTCAAAATGTCAAAAAATTATTATTATTTTTAGGGGGATTTCTAGTGAAAAAGCGCAAAATTGGCCTAGCTCTTTCTGCACTTCTAGCTTCAGGTACTTTACTTGCAGCATGTGGTAATAACAATAACGCGAATGAATCAAAAAGTGGTAACGGAAAAGACACATTTTCTGTAGCAATGTTAACTGATACTGGTGGTATTGATGACCGTTCATTTAACCAATCAACTTGGGAAGGTATCCAACAGTTTGGGAAAGATACTGGTTTAGAAAAAGGTGACGGTGGTTATGATTACCTTCAATCTGCTTCTGAAAGTGATTTCACTACAAACATTAACAACCTCGTTCGTCGTAATTTTGATCTAGTATTTGCCGTGGGATATAAACTACATGATTCTGTAGTCGAAGTAGCTGAACAACAAAAAAATGCTAAAATCGCAATCATTGATTCAGTAGTTGAAGGTCAAGATAATGTTGCTTCTATTATTTTCCGTGCAAACGAAGCATCTTATCTAGCAGGCGCAGCAGCTGCTCTACAATCTAAAACTGGTAAAATCGGCTTTATCGGCGGTATGGAA
This sequence comes from Rummeliibacillus sp. JY-2-4R, assembly GCF_053847205.1. Classification (NCBI taxonomy): domain Bacteria; kingdom Bacillati; phylum Bacillota; class Bacilli; order Caryophanales; family Caryophanaceae; genus Rummeliibacillus; species Rummeliibacillus sp. JY-2-4R. The sequence continues at coordinate 1,059,477 of NZ_CM132623.1, forward strand.
GGCGACATCGTTGGCGGATTCGAAGCTGGTTTTGTGGCTGGTGCTAAAGCAGCAAATCCTAAAGTTAAAGTTGATGTACAATATGCAGGTTCATTTAGTGATGCTGCAAAAGGCCAAGCAATTGCGAAACGTATGTACGATTCTGGTGCTGATATTATCTTCCATGCAGCAGGTGGTTCAGGTAACGGTCTATTTACAGAAGCTAAAGAACGTAAGAAAAAAGATTCAAATGCTGATGTATGGGTAATCGGTGTTGACCGTGACCAATACGATGAAGGTAAAGTAGACGACAAAACAAATGTTACTTTGACTTCAGTATTAAAACGTGTTGATGTTGCAGCTGAAGACATTTCTAAACAATCTAAAGATGGCAAATTCCCTGGTGGTAAAACAATTTCATTTGGTTTAAAAGATGACGGTGTTGCATTAGCTGATTCACATGGTGCAATCAGTGCAGACGTACAAAAGAAAATAGATGATTACAAAGATAAAATTATTAATGGTGACATTAAAGTTCCTGAGAAACCAGAAAAATAATCTTTAACCATCATCATAAAGATCAGCCTTTTCTGGTCTTTATGATGTTTTAAACTATTAAAAAATTAATAGATGAAGGTATTTAAAGATTTAAATCGTGTATTTATTAACATACCATACATCAATTATTTGATTGTGTAAAATGATAGATAATTATCAATTATTTAATTACTCATTAGCTTTAAATACTTTCTTGTGTAAATTTTTTTAACCAAGTTAATTAAATTGAAACAAAAAATAAATAGTATCCAAGGGAGTGAACACATTGGAATATGTGATAGAGATGCTTGGAATTCGCAAACAATTTGGCGATTTTGTAGCAAACGATAATATCACTCTTCAGCTGAAAAAAGGAGAGATTCATGCACTATTAGGAGAAAATGGTGCAGGGAAATCAACGTTAATGAACGTACTTTTTGGTTTATATCAACCAGAAGCAGGTACTATTCGAGTTCACGGTAAGGACGTAAAAATTACCGATCCGAATAAAGCAAATGTTCTTGGAATAGGCATGGTTCATCAACACTTCATGTTAGTTGAAAATTTTACAGTCACAGAAAATATCATACTAGGTAGCGAACCTACTACAGCAGGTATGATTAATATTCGAGATGCAGCAAAAAAAGTACAAGAATTATCAGAAAAGTATGGTTTAAATGTTGACGCAAATGCGAAAATTGAAGACATTTCAGTTGGTATGCAACAACGTGTCGAAATTTTAAAAACATTATATCGCGGTGCGGAAATTTTAATCTTTGATGAACCAACTGCTTCTCTTACACCACAAGAGATACTTGAATTAATGCAGATTATGAAACGCCTGATAGAAGAAGGTAAATCTATTATTTTAATTACGCATAAATTAAAAGAAATAATGGAAGTAACAGATCGCGTAACCATTATTCGTAAAGGTAAAGGGATTGGTACGGTTACTACAGCTGATACAAACCCTGACCAACTTGCAGAAATGATGGTTGGTCGTCAAGTTGTATTTAAGACAGAAAAAACAGAAGCTCATCCTACTGATATTGTATTAAATATTGAGAATTTAACGGTAAGTGACAATCGTGGAGTAGAGAAAGTTAAGCATTTAAATCTTTCTGTTAGAGCTGGAGAAATTGTGGGTATTGCAGGGATTGATGGTAACGGACAATCCGAATTAATCGAAGCTATAACTGGTCTTCGGAAAGTGAAACACGGAAGTGTGACTCTTAAAGGAAAGAATATTACGGGGTTAAAACCACGTAAAATTACTGAATCAGGAATTGGACATATCCCTCAAGACCGTCACAAACATGGTCTGGTTTTAGATTTTCCGATAGGTCATAATATCGTATTACAAACTTATTATCAACAACCAGTTTCAAAAGCAGGCATTATTGATTATAAGCACGTTAATGATATTGCCAAGAAAATTATTGAAGAATATGACGTTCGTACACCAAGTGAAATGACTCCTGCACGTGCATTATCAGGTGGTAACCAACAAAAGGCAATTATTGGTCGTGAGATAGATCGTGATCCAGAGTTGCTTATTGCGGCACTACCAACCCGTGGTCTTGATGTGGGGGCAATTGAGTTTATTCATAAGAGACTCATTGAACAACGTGATAAAGGGAAAGCAGTATTGCTCATTTCGTTTGAATTAGATGAAGTTATGAACGTTTCTGATACGATTGCGGTTATTCATGATGGTCAAATTATTGATACTGTAAAACCTCATGAAACAACAGAACAAGAATTAGGTTTATTAATGGCTGGTCATTCACAAATTCATGAAAAGCAAAAGGTAGGTGACGAATAGTGTCTAAACGAATGACAAATTTTCTTGTCCCAATTGTCTCTATCTTATTAGGCCTAATCGTAGGTGCAATTGTGATGTCTGTCAGTGGATTTAGTCCTGTAGATGGTTATATTGCATTGTGGAATGGTGTCTTTGGAGATAGTTATAATATGGGAGAAACCATTCGTCAAATTACACCATATGTGTTTGCTGGTCTAGCTGTAGCTTTTGCATTCCGGACAGGCTTATTTAATATCGGTGTAGAAGGTCAATTAATTGTAGGGTGGTTAGCAGCTGCTTATGTTGGTTATGCAGTGGATCTTCCTAAAATTATTCACATTCCTTTAGCACTACTTGCAGCAGCAGTTGCAGGTGGATTATGGGCTTTTATCCCTGGATTATTAAAAGCTAAATTACAAGTGCATGAAGTTATCGTTACAATCATGATGAACTATATTGCACTTTATGTAGTTAATGCGGTTATTACAACATTATCTGGTGGTGGCGAAAAAACAGACAAAATCCATGAATCTGCATCACTACGCTCACCATTTTTTGAATCGATTACACAATTTTCTAGAATGCATTGGGGATTTGTAATAGCCATACTTGCTGTTATTGTTATGTGGTTCATACTTGAGAAAACAACCCGTGGATTTGAGTTAAAAGCAGTTGGATTTAACCAACATGCGTCTGAATACTCAGGGATGAGTGTAAGTAAAAACATTGTTCTAGCTATGGTGATTTCAGGAATGTTTGCTGGTCTTGGTGGTGCTATGGAAGCATTAGGTACTTTCGGTAACATGACTAAGATGACAGGATTTACTGGAATTGGTTTTGATGGAATCGCTGTAGCCTTGCTTGGTGCCAACCAACCATTTGGTGTTCTATTAGGAGCCATTCTGTTTGGTTCATTAAAAAATGGCGGTTTGAATATGCCAAACGAAGCAGGTATTCCGGTGGAAATTGTTTCAATTGTTACTGCGTTGATTATTTTCTTCGTAGCATCTGGTTATATCATCCGAGTAGCACTTGAACGTTTAAGTAAGAAAAAAAAGGAGGAAAAATAACATGAGTTTTTTAGATGTGTTATATTTCATTATTCCTTCTGCCATCTACTATGCAGCACCGCTAATTATGACTGCAATTGGCGGTGTATTCACTGAACGATCAGGTGTTGTTAACATCGGTCTTGAAGGTGTAATGATTATTGGAGCCTTCAGTAGTATTGTATTCAACTTAACATTTGCAAATGAGCTTGGTGGATTTACACCATGGGTTGGTTTACTTGTAGCTATGGCTGTAGGGACTGTATTTTCATTAATCTTAGCAGTTGCAGCTGTTTCATTCCGAGCTGATCAAACTGTTGCAGGGGTTGCACTTAACTTGCTTGGTTTAGCGGTTTCAGTATTCTCCGTTAAAATGTTATATGATAAGGGTCAAACAGATACAATTTCAGAACGTTTTTCACGTTTTGACATTCCTATTTTAAAAGATATTCCTCTATTAGGGAAAATGCTATTTAGGGATGTGTATGGAACTTCCATATTAGCTATTGTTGTGGCATTCATTGCGTGGTTTGTCATCTATAAAACACCTTTTGGTCTGCGATTACGTGCAGTAGGTGAACACCCAATGGCAGCAGATACAATGGGGGTTAACGTATCCAAAATGCGTTATATTGCTGTGATGATTTCAGGTGCACTTGGCGGTATTGGAGGTGCGATTTTTGCACAAGCAATAGCAGGTAACTTTAGTCAAAGTACAATTAGCGGCCAAGGTTTCATGGCTATTGCAGCTATGATATTCGGTAAATGGCATCCACTTGGTGCTATGGGAGCAGCTCTATTCTTTGGCTTTGCACAATCTTTAAGTATTGCAGGTGCTTCTATTCCAGTAATTAAAGACGTACCTGAAGTAATTTTATTAATTTTACCTTATGTATTAACAATCTTAGCTTTAGCAGGATTTATCGGAAAAGCAAGAGCTCCAAAGGCTTCTGGTACACCTTATATTAAAGGAAAACGTTAATCAAAACTGCTATACGATTATTCTATTTTAAAAAAATATAGTATTCAATAAACGGAAATCTGCCACTCTTTTTATAGATTGGCAGATTTTTATTTTATGAATAAGTATGTTGTTTTACGAGCAAGTTGGTGATTTTCACATAGAATAGGTCAAACTTTTAGATTTACAATAGAAAAGTGGAGCCGAAAAGTAGTTTTTACGGGAAAGTTAAAAATGAAATTACTTAGTTATAAAGTCTAAGTTGTAACCTACTTTTACATTAGTTGCAATTTTATTCAATTGGCATGTATAGTTGGGGTAATGGTTTGTTATATTAAGTAGATAGGAGGGGTTTGAATGTTTAAATCCATTGAAATAGCAAAAGACGTTCATATTCATACAAGAGTAACCGATCAATTCAAAACCGTGAATTTTTCGCTTAAATTTAGAAGACCTTTAAAGGAAGAGGAAGCAGCACAAAGAACTGTTTTATCAAATGTGTTGCAACATAGTAATGCCAAATTCCCATCTACTGCTAGTATGCGTATGTATCTTGATGATTTATACGGTACAGTATTGTATTTAGATACATCTAAAAAAGGCAATGAACATGTTGTATTATTAAATGTTGAAACAGTCAATGATCAATACTTGCAACATGGAGATGTATTAGGAAAAGTATTAGAATTAATGCATACTGTACTATTCGAACCAAATTATGAGAATGGTGTCTTCAAAGAAAATATCGTAACGCGTGAAAAAGAAATGGTTAAAGAACGTATACAATCCATTTTTGATGATAAATCTCGTTACGCACAAAATCGCTTAACGAAAATTTTAGCTCCAAATCATCCAGCTTCCATTTCTGCAAATGGCACAATTCCAGCAGTAGAAGTAATTACCCCACAATCTTTAAAGGATACATATCAACACATGATAGAAGAAGATGTGATTGATATCTATGTAGTAGGGGATATAGATGAGGATAAAATGATCGAAGAATTAAAAAAAGCATTACCATTCGGCGATCGTAAGTTGGTATTTGAAAATCAAAGCATGCCTAAAATCGAACCAACTGATTCTTACGTAAAAGAAACGCAAGAAATGAAACAAGGAAAACTGCATATCGGTTTTACTACTCCTGTTTTCTTTAAAGACGCAGATTTCCCGAAGATGCAAATCTTTAATGGCATTTTTGGTGGCTATCCACATGCCAAGCTATTTATGAATGTTCGTGAAAAAGAAAGCATGGCTTACTATTGTTCAAGTTCTTATTCTGCACAATATGGCTTAGTTTACGTCATGTCTGGTATCGATGCAGAAAATGAAAAGAAAGCAACACAATTAATTGATGAACAATTAAAAGCTATGCAAAATGGTGAAATAACGGATTTAGAAATTACACAAACAAAGGCAATGCTCCAAAATCAATTGAAAGAAGCTTTAGATTCTGCACGAGGTCAAATTGAAATTTTCGATCAATATAAAGATTTAGATGAGGAATTCAGTGTTGAAGCTTGGCAAGCAAAATGGCAAGCGGTGACTAAACAAGACGTCGTAGATATGGCAAAGCAATTGCATAAAGAAACCGTCTATTTCTTGAGTGGAATGGAGGACCAAAAATAATGGAAACAATTCGTTTTGATCAATTAGATGAGACTTTGTATTATGAAAAACTTGAGAATGGTTTAGATGTTTATATTTTGCCGAAAAAGGGCTTCTCTAAAACATTCGTTACATTTACTACGAAATATGGTTCAGTTGACCGTTCTTTTGTACCACTTGGTGAACAAGAAGCAATCACAGTCCCCGACGGAATTGCACACTTTTTAGAACATAAAATGTTTGAAAAAGAGGATGGAGATGTATTCCAAAAGTTTAGTGAATATGGTGCTTCAGCAAATGCCTTTACTTCATTTACAAGAACAGCTTATCTGTTTTCTGCAACCAATCATGTATTTGAAAGTACTGAAACATTATTGAATTTTGTTCAAGAACCTTACTTCACTGAAAAAACGGTTAACAAAGAAAAAGGGATTATTGGTCAAGAAATTACAATGTATGACGACCAACCTGATTGGCGTTTATATTTTGGTGCAATCGAGAATATGTTCAAGGAACATCCTGTTAAAATTGATATCGCGGGTACCGTAGAATCGATTGACAAAATTACAGCAGACCATTTATACACTTGCTATAATACGTTCTATCATCCATCCAATATGTTGTTATTTGCAATTGGAGCTTTAGAACCTGAAAAGATGATGGAACTTATTCGGAAAAATCAAGCAAAAAAAGAATTCGCTAAACCAACAACAATTAAGCGAATTGAAGTTAAAGAACAAACAGAGGTTGCTATTCCCGAACGCTCATTACGGATGGATGTGTCAAAGTCAAAGGTATCTGTAGGTCTAAAAGCAAAGGAAACAAGTCTATCTGGGCGTGAAATGTTAAAACATGAACTTGCGATTAGTTTAACATTAGATATTTTATTTGGCCGATCATCTGATTTTTACACAAAGGTGTATGAAGAAGGATTAATTGATGAATCTTACTCATACGATTTTTCTTTAGAACATGGATTTGGCTTTGCGATGATTGGTTCTGATACGTATAAACCAGACGAACTAGTTCAAGCTATTAAAGGACAATTGAAAAAAGCAGAGGAAAAATGGCCTTTTGGGGAAGAAGAATTAGAAAGAGTAAAACGTCGTAGAATTGGATTTAATTTGAGAGCGCTAAATTCGATTGAATTTATTGCTAATCAGTTTACACGTTATAAATTTAATGATATGAATTTATTTGATTCTGTTTCTGCAATTGAAGAGTTGACCGTAGCAGATGTGCAAGAAGCTTTTAAATCTCTACAGGGAGAATCACAACAAACTGTATTTAAAATTTTACCGTTAGAAGATCATTCAAAGACTGATTCAGTAAAAGAAGGTTAATCATTAATATGAAGAAATTTGCGTTAGTATTAGGCGCTTCCGGTTCAATCGGAAGTGCCATCTGTCATGAATTAGCGATGGACGGTTGGTCGTTATATATGCAATACAATGACAATAAAACAAGCATACAGGGTTTGGTTCAAAATCTTATAAAAGAATTTCCTGATCAAGAGTTTATGACAATACAAGCTGATTTAACTAGTGATGATGGTGCTAAGAAAATCTCCCAATCTATTTTTTCATTAGAAGCTATTGTTATCGCAAGTGGTCATGCATTATATAAACTAGTGGAAGATACGACAGTTGAAGAGATGAATACACTTTGGAAGGTACATGTTCAAACCCCAATTCAGTTGATAAGCTTACTTACTTCTAAACTACGGCAGCATAGTGTTAGCTATATTACAATCATAGGTTCAATCTGGGGTGAAACAGGTGGAGCTTACGAAACTTTATACTCAACTGTAAAAGGTGCAATACATGCATTCGTTAAAGCATATGCCAAAGAAGTATCTTACAATGGAATTCGTGTTAATGCAGTCGCACCGGGATTAATAGATACGAAGATGAATGGACATTTAAGTGATGAAGAAATGTCTACTTTAATAGATGAAATTCCGTTAGAGCGCGCTGGTAAGCCAGAAGAAGTAGCCTACTTAGTAGCATTTCTACAATCTGGAAAAGCAGATTATATAACAGGGCAAATACTAAGCATTAATGGTGGTTGGTACATATAATTGTAGTTTTAATACATTCTCAAAAATGATAGTGTTAAAAGATTATAGTAGGGTAAAGTATAGTATTGAATAGTAATGTATATACGTTTTTTTGTGTTCTGGGATGCCCTAAAAGTGTTTAATTACACTTTTAAGAAATCCCTTTCCTTTTTTTCTTTTCTTCTATGGGAAAATCGGCTATTATGGAACATAGAAAATGTTTTAAGCGTCTTATAATAGAAGGGATCGTTGTATCGTGAGAGAATGGTATTTTGAATATGAAATACAGATCAATCGCCCCGGATTATTAGGTGATATTGCATCATTATTAGGAATGCTTCGCGTTAATATAGTTACAATCAATGGTGTTGACCAAGTACGAAGAGGAATGCTTTTACGTGCTGAGAACGAAGAGCAAATTGAGCGCTTTAGAAATATTGTTTCAACTATGGAAATGATTAAAGTTACTAAATTCCGACAACCTACTACACGGGATCGTTTAGCAATTCGGCATGGTCGTTATATTCAAAGAGAAGCGGATGAGAAAAAGACATTTAGATTTGTTCGAGATGAGCTTGGAATTCTTGTAGATTTTATGGCTGAGATTTTCAAAAAGGAAGGCCGGAAATTAATTGGAATTCGTGGTATGCCTCGTGTTGGTAAAACTGAGTCAATTGTCGCATCAAGTGTTTGTGCAAATAAAAAATGGATATTCCTATCTTCGACTATGATTAAACAAACTTTACGTAATCGACTTTTGGGAGATGAATTTAACAGTAACAATGTATTCATCTTAGATGGAGTAGTTACAAGACGTTCGTCGGACGAGGGACATCAACAATTGGTTCGTGAAATAATGCAATTACCGACAATTATCGTGATTGAACATCCTGATATGTTCGTGCAATATTCTGAATATACAATTGATGACTTCGATTATATTATCGAATTAAGACATCATCCAGATGAAGAAATTACATACGAGGTGTTAGAACGTAATAATAGCTTTCTGCAAGATTCGGGTGGTTTCGGCGGTTTTGGAGGATTTAATTTTTAACAGGAAGGTGTTTACAATTGACAGAACTAGGAGCTCGTTTAAAGGAAGCGAGAGTGTCAAAAGGTTATAGTCTGGATGATTTGCAAGAAATTACTAAAATTCAAAAAAGGTATTTATCTGCTATTGAAGAAGGTAATTTTAACATGATGCCTGGGACATTCTATGTACGAGCATTTATCAAACAGTACGCAGAAGCAGTGGGCTTAGATTCAATCGAATTGTTGGAAACTTATAAAGGTGAAATACCTGCAAATAAAACGGCAGAAAATGTATCAGCAACGGCGAACATCCAACAACCTCAAGCTAGAAGAAGTCTTACAAAAAAAACAGCTGGAGGAAGTTCTGATTGGATGCCGAAGATAATTGTTGCCTTATTTATCATCATTATTATTGCAGCGATTTGGTTTTTAAAACAACACAATTCTAGCAGCAGTGTTGTAGATGATCCAAAACCACAAGACGTTCAAGTTGAAACAGACGTTAAAACCAATAGTAATAAGGATAAACAAGCTCAAGAAAATACTGCAGCAAAAGACACAAATGTGTCAGATCAACAATCACAAAAAGATCAAGCGGCAAACGATAAAGTGGTACAAAAAATATCAAAAGGTACATTAGAAAGTGATAATGAAACAACAACATACTCATTAACAGGTGCTAAAGACTTTAAAGTGAAAGTTGAAGTTAGTGGTACTACATGGGTAGGAATACAAGACGAAAATGGTAACGAGCTAACGGGTACAGCAAAAATGTATAATGCTGGTGAAAAAGTTGAAGTCGATGCTAAAGGAAAGAAAAGTGTTCGAGTTAGACTTGGTGCATCTGCAAATGGTACTGTATATGTAAATGATGAAAAAATTAAATTTGCAGCATCTCCTTCAGAACGTTATACTCAAAATATTGTTATTAAATTCGAGTAAGGGAACAGTCATCTGATGAAGATGACTTTTTCCTTTGTTAAGAAAGGTGAAACAAATGAATATTCCGAATAGAATTACAGTCTCTCGAATCTGCCTAATTCCTATTTTCGTACTTGTAATGGTATTAGACTTTGGCTTTGGAGATATGTCTATTTTGGGCGTTACTTTACCAGTAGAGCATTTTGTCGGGGCTATGATATTTATTATTGCATCGTTGACTGACTGGATTGATGGTCATTATGCACGTAAGTACAATTTAGTTACTAATTTAGGGAAATTTTTGGATCCATTAGCGGATAAATTATTAGTATCATCTGCCTTTATCTTATTGGTTGAATTAGGTTATGCACCTGCATGGGTGGTCATTATTATTATCAGTCGTGAATTTGCAGTAACAGGTTTACGATTAATCTGTGCTGAACAAGGTGAAGTGGTAGCTGCTAACCAACTAGGTAAAATAAAAACTTGGGCACAAATTGTAGCAATTTCTTCGTTATTACTTCACAATATTATCTTTGAAATGTGGGGAATTCCTTTTGGTACAATTATGCTTTATATAGCACTATTCTTTACAATTTGGTCTGGTTTAGATTACTTCTATTTAAATCGCAAAGTTTTGTTGGAATCAAAATAATGGTTTTGTTTTCGCTAAAGAATATAATTAAATAAAATGAAAGGCTCATTTTATGAATCAATCATATATAACCACTGTTGTGAGGGTTTGATTGATAGTAAACGAATGGGCCTTTTTTTTAACTAATTGATAGGGGGATATTATAAATGAATGCTGAAATTATTGCTGTAGGTTCGGAATTATTATTAGGGCAAATTACAAATACTAATGCACGTTTTATCTCCAGCCAACTGTCTGAACTAGGCATTAATGTTTACTATCAAACTGTAGTAGGAGACAATTCAAATAGGCTACTAGAAGCAATTAAAATTGCAGAAACTCGTTCTGATTTAATCATTTTTTCTGGTGGATTAGGACCAACAAAAGACGATTTAACAAAGGAGACAATAGCGAAACACTTACATACTGATCTAGTAGAAGATGAGTTCGCTATGAAGGCGATTGAAGACTTTTTTGCCAAACGGAACCGAGTTATGACTGCTAATAACCGAAAACAAGCACTTGTATTAAAAGGCTGTGAAGTTTTAGTAAATAAGAATGGCATGGCTCCAGGAATGATATATGATTATGATCATCGTACCTATATTTTACTGCCAGGTCCACCTAAAGAAATTGAACCAATGTTTCAATTTGAAGCAAAGCCAAAGCTCTTATCGCGTATGCACCAAGGGTCTAAAATTGTCTCTCATGTATTGCGTTTTTACGGAATTGGTGAAGCTGAACTAGAAGATAAAATTCAAGATTTATTGGATAATCAAACTAATCCAACGATTGCACCACTAGCATCTGATGGTGAAGTGACACTTCGAATAACAGCAAATACTGAAAATGACGAAAAAGCTTGGAAGTTGATTAACGCAACAAAAGACAAAATATTAGATAGAGTTGGAAAATATTTCTACGGTGTAGATGATGATTCACTATCAAGTAAAATAGCCGAAATGCTTATAAATAATAATCTAACAATTGCAGCTGCTGAAAGTTTAACAGCGGGACTATTCACATCAGAGCTTGCAGAAAATACAGGTATTGGTCAATCATTACTCGGTGGCATGGTTACTTATAATGAGCAAGTAAAAAAAGAGCAATTGGGTATGCCGAAAGAAATTTTAAATGAGTTTGGCGTAGTAAGCGCTGAGTGTGCAGGAGCGATGGCAAAATTAGTGAGAGAAAAATTTAAATCTAATATTGGTGTTGGTTTAACAGGTGCAGCTGGGCCAGATGCACATGGTGATCAACCTGCAGGAACAGTATGGATTGGCATCGCTATCGATAATGATCAACCTAAAACCTATCAATTACATTTATCAAGTATGCGAAATACAAATAGACTGCTTGCGGTGAAATTTGCTTTTCACTATATAATTCAATTATTAAACGAAAAAGGCTATTCAAAAATATAAAAAGTGTACAAAATTAAATTTTGATAAGAAAAAGACAAGCAAAATAGACATTTTATATGCTTTTAGTCTATTAAATTTTAATTCTGCACAAAAAAATTACGAATAAACGTTCGCTTTTTTCTTGTGTTTTTCTCAAAAAAGAAGTATAGTAGAGACAGAAATAAAAGTGAACTTACTTTTAAGGAGGAACTAGATTGGACGAACGTAAAGCGGCATTAGATATGGCTCTGAAACAAATTGAAAAACAATTTGGTAAAGGGTCTGTGATGAAATTAGGAGAACAGGCAGACCGTCGAATTTCTACATCTTCAAGTGGCTCTTTAGCACTTGATACTGCACTTGGAGTTGGTGGATATCCACGAGGTCGAGTCATTGAAATATACGGACCAGAAAGTTCTGGTAAAACAACAGTAGCACTACATGCTATCGCAGAAGTACAAGCAAATGGAGGGCAAGCAGCATTTATCGATGCTGAACATGCTCTTGATCCTGCTTATGCTTCTAAACTTGGCGTTAATATCGACGAATTGTTACTTTCTCAACCAGATACTGGTGAACAAGCTTTAGAAATTGCTGAAGCCCTTGTACGAAGTGGTGCCATTGATATTATCGTTATTGACTCAGTAGCAGCACTTGTTCCGAAAGCAGAGATTGAAGGCGAAATGGGAGACTCTCATATGGGTTTGCAAGCTCGCTTAATGTCTCAAGCATTACGAAAACTATCTGGAATTATCAATAAATCTAATACGATTGCAATCTTCATCAACCAAGTTCGTGAAAAGATTGGTGTTATGTTCGGTAACCCTGAAACAACACCAGGTGGACGTGCACTTAAATTCTACGCTTCTGTACGTTTAGAAGTGCGTCGTGCAGAATCAATTAAACAAGGTAATGAAATGGTTGGTAACCGTACGAAGATTAAAGTTGTGAAAAATAAAGTAGCTCCACCATTTAAAACTGCTGAAGTTGATATTATGTATGGAGAAGGCATATCAAAAGAAGGCGAAATTATCGATATCGGTGTTGAAAAGGATATCGTAGAAAAAAGTGGCTCATGGTATGCATATGAAGATGAACGATTAGGACAAGGTCGTGAAAATGCTAAGCAATTCTTAAAAGAAAATCCAGAAATCCGTGATGAAATTGCGCAAAAAATACGTGTTGCTTCAGGTATTGGTGATGGTCAAGTAGTTGTTCCTGAAGAAACTGAATCAGATGAAACTCCTTCATTATTTGATGGAGAATAGACTGTTCAATAGAACTTTACACAAAAAGCAGAATATAGTTTTGTAAAATAGCTGGAAAATCTTTAGTTTACTATTTTCATCTAACGAGTTGGCTGCCCTAAAAGAGATATAAACACTCTTAGGGCAGCCTATTTTATATATATCCAAAAACTGTGAATCCTTGACAGGTCTATGTATCAACTATACAATTAAGTTGTATTATTTCTAAAATTGAAATGAAATTGGCACTATATTGAATATTCAATGTAAAGCCGATGAAAGAGAATATGAAAACAGCAAGAGGAGGTGTTCGAATGATGTACTACATCATCTCCGCTTTGCTAGGAATCATCGTCGGTGCCGCTGTTATCTATTTCGTTATGAAAAAAGTGAACGATTCAAAAGTGTCAGGTGCAAGGATTACTGCTGAGGTTATTATTGAAGAAGCTAAAAAAGAAGCAGAATCGCTTAAGAAAGAAGCACTACTTGAAGCAAAAGATGAAACTCACATACTTCGAACTGAAGCAGAAAATGACATCCGTGAACGCCGGGCAGAACTTATGAAACAAGAAAACCGGTTAGTGCAAAGAGAAGAAAATCTTGATCGCAAGGATGACGCTCTGAATAAGAGAGAATCAGGATTAGAGCGAAAAGAAGAAGCTCTATCTGAAAGACAACAGCATATTGTACAGATGGAAAGCAAAGTGGAAGAACTTGTTGCTAAACAACAGTCCGAAATTGAACGCATTTCAGCATTAACTCGTGATGAAGCAAAAGCAATTATACTAAAACAAGTAGAAAATGAGTTATCAACTGATATTGCCGTTATGACTAAAGAAGCTGAAACACGCGCAAAAGAGGATGCTGACAAAAAGGCTCGGGAAATTTTATCACTTGCCATTCAACGCTTTGCAGCAGACCACGTTGCAGAAACGACTGTATCTGTCGTTAACTTACCAAATGATGAGATGAAAGGCCGAATTATTGGCCGTGAAGGTCGTAACATTAGAACACTTGAAACGTTAACTGGTATCGATTTAATCATCGATGATACTCCAGAAGCCGTTATATTATCAGGCTTTGATCCTATACGTCGTGAAACTGCACGACTAGCACTAGAAAAACTAGTACAAGATGGCCGAATTCATCCAGCTCGTATTGAAGAAATGGTGGAAAAATCAAGACGTGAAGTTGATGAGCAAATAAGAGAAACTGGTGAACAAACAACATTTGAAGTTGGAATTCACAATCTACATCCCGATTTAATGAAAATTCTTGGCCGTATGAAATATCGTACAAGCTATGGTCAAAACGTCTTAAAACACTCAATTGAAGTAGCTCATTTAACTGGGTTATTAGCTGCTGAATTAGGTGAAGATGTAACATTGGCCAAACGAGCAGGTTTACTACACGATATTGGTAAAGCAATTGACCACGAAGTAGAAGGTAGCCATGTTGAAATTGGGGTAGAGTTGGCTACTAAATATAATGAGCACCCTGTAGTTATTAATAGTATTGCTTCGCATCATGGTGATACAGAGCCTACTTCTGTGATTGCAGTATTAGTTGCTGCTGCAGATGCATTATCAGCAGCTCGTCCAGGTGCACGGAGCGAAACATTAGAAAACTATATTCGTCGTCTTGAAAGACTAGAGGAAATTTCTGAATCCTTTGATGGTGTAGAAAAGTCCTTTGCAATTCAAGCTGGACGTGAAATTCGTATTATTGTTAGACCTGACCAAATTGATGATTTAGCATCACATCGTTTGGCAAGGGATATCCGAAAACAAATTGAGGATGAACTTGATTATCCAGGACATATTAAGGTAACCGTAATACGAGAAACAAGAGCTGTAGAATACGCAAAATAATTGATAATTCAAAAAATAACTTAATTGATAAAAAGGCTTCTTTGAACTTCGGTTGAGAAGCCTTTTTATATGGAAAAGAGTGAATAAAATGAAAGTATTATTTATAGGTGATATTGTAGGAGATATCGGATTAGATACAGTTGAATCCTATTTACCTAGATTAAAAAGAAAATATAACGTGGATGTTGTGATTGCTAATGGTGAGAATGCAGCAGCTGGTAGAGGAATGACGAAGCGTATTTATCAAAGATTACTTATGGTCGGTGTAGATGTGATTACAATGGGAAATCACACATGGGATAATAAAGAAATTTTTGATTTTATCGATGATGCTGATTATTTAATTCGCCCTGCAAATTTTTCAGATGAAGCACCAGGTAAAGGAATGGTGTCTATTACAAAAAATGGTCAATCCATTTCGGTTATTAATTTGCATGGCCGCGTATTTTTGCCACCACATGAAGATCCATTCGCAAAAGCAGAAGAATTAGTTGAAGAAGCAAAAAAAATATCGCCACTTATTTTCGTGGATTTTCATGCTGAAACAACAAGTGAAAAAATAGCATTAGGATGGCATTTAAATGGGAAAGTATCTGCTGTTGTTGGTACTCATACGCATGTTCAAACTGCTGATGCACGAATTTTCCCTGGGGGTACAGCATTTATATCGGATGTTGGGATGACTGGTCCCTATGATGAAGTTTTAGGTATGAAAAAAGAAAACGTTTTGTATCGTTTTAAAACAAATATGCCTACACGTTTTGAAGTTCCAAAACAAGGTAGGGAAGTATTTAGTGGCTTTTTTGTTGAACTAGATAATAAATCAGGTAAAGCGATAAAATTTGAACGTATATATATTAATGAGGATTATCCTTTCATACCATAATTTAGTCTATCTCATGCGTGACGTGCATACAATGTTCCATGGACAATCAAAAATGTCCCCGATTTTTCAAACTAAGGGAGGAATAGTTGTGGATTCATTGAAAGTATCGTCTCGCTCCAACCCAAATTCCGTAGCAGGTGCATTAGTGGCAGTGATTAGAGAGCAAGGATATGCAGAGATGCAAGCAGTAGGGGCAGGTGCACTCAATCAAGCTGTAAAAGCGATCGCGATTGCGAGAGGCTTTGTAGCGCCGAGTGGTACAGATTTAACTTGTTCGCCAGCATTTACAGATATACTAATCGCTGGTGAAGACCGAACAGCTTTAAAACTACTCGTAGAAAAACGAGGCAGATAGTCAAAAAAGCGAAACGCGCCCGTTTTAAGGAAGATAGCCTAAATTCGCGACATCGTTGTCGCAACGGCTATCTGACCCACTTCGTGTGGGCCCCTGACAAGCGCTGGAGGAACCGAATCGTCCTCAAGGGTCAGGCGCGTTGAGCTGGATAGAGATAAAAGCGGAGGCGGCTTGTCCAGATCCGAAATCATTGGAAGGTCCGACAGATGCGCATTTTTTCAGCTTTCGACCGAGGGACTGTTTCAAGGAAGATAGCCTAAGTTCATGTATTCTGAAATAACGACTATCTGCCATTGTTTTCGCGAGACATATAAACGGAAATACCGGATAATATCCGGTATTTTTTTGTTGTTTTGAAAGAAAATATACATAGGCCGAATTATTATCGTTACAGATTGATGAACAATGACTTCAGTCAAAGGTCTGATTTTATAGCGAAATCCGATAATAACAATAGTTTCATGTGCATGTTCATGATAAACTTATGAAGAATAAAAAAGTAAAGACGTTTATTATTAAGGAGTGTTGATTATGTTACATCAGCTTTCATGGAAAGTCGGTGGGCAACAAGGGGAAGGTATTGAAAGTACCGGAGAAATCTTCTCAACAGCGATGAACCGATTAGGTTACCATTTATATGGATACCGTCACTTCTCTTCCCGTATTAAGGGTGGCCATACGAATAATAAAATTAATGTACGTACATCAACTGTACATACAATTCCAGATGAGTTAGATATATTAGTTGCATTTGACCAAGAAACAATAGAGGTTAACTATAAAGAATTAACAGCTGAAGGAGTTATTTTAGCAGACGCTAAATTTAACCCTGTAAAGCCAGAAGATTGCCCAGCAGAATTATATGTAGTTCCGTTTACTGACATCGCTACAGAACTCGGCACTTCGCTCATGAAAAACATGGTTGCAATAGGTGCAACTGCAGCATTGATGAATCTTGAAGATGAAGTATTCCAAAGTGTAGTCAACGAAATTTTTGGCCGTAAAGGTGAAGCAGTTGTACAAAAAAATATGGAAGCAATCGCAAAAGGTCATGAAATTATGAATGACCTTTTAAAGACGCAAGTAGGTAAATTTGAACTGGAACCAGGTGATGGAAAGCACCGGTTATTTATGATTGGTAATGAAGCGATTGCTCTTGGTGCACTTGCAGCTGGTGCTCGTTTAATGAGTGCATACCCAATCACTCCAGCATCAGAAATCATGGAGTATCTAATCAAAAAGCTTCCTAAATTTGGTGGGACTGTTATTCAAACAGAAGATGAAATTGCAGCTGCCACTATGGCTATTGGTGCTAACTACGGTGGCGTCCGTGCATTTACTGCATCAGCTGGTCCTGGTTTGTCACTAATGATGGAATCACTTGGACTTGCTGGTATGACTGAAACACCTTTAGTTGTTGTTGATACACAACGAGGTGGCCCATCAACTGGTCTACCTACTAAACAAGAACAATCTGATTTAATGGCGATGCTTTATGGTACACATGGTGAAATTCCAAAGGTTGTAATTGCACCATCAACTGGTGAAGAAGCATTCTACGATACGATTCAAGCATTCAATATCGCAGATGAATTACAATTACCAGTAATTGTACTTTCAGACTTGCAGTTATCACTAGGTAAACAAACAGTAGAGCCATTTGACTACTCTAAAATTAAGATTAACCGTGGAAAATTAAACATGGATGATCTTCCAGAAATTGAAGATAAACAATACTTTAAACGTTATGAAGTAACAGAAGATGGTATTTCAACTCGAGTTGTTCCAGGCCAAAAATATGGTATTCACCATGTAACAGGTGTTGAGCATAATGAAGAAGGAAAACCATCTGAGGCAGCAGGAAATCGAAAAGTTCAAATGGACAAACGTTTCCGTAAGTTACAGCATGTACATTTTAATATGCCTGTATTTACAGATGCACCAAACGAGGAAGCAGATCTATTATTAGTAGGTTTTGGATCTACAAAAGGTGTACTAGAAGAAATACGTCCATTACTTGATGCAGAAGGAATTAAAACGAATCACGCACATATTCGTCTAATTCATCCTTTCCCAATAGATGACATGAAACCATTAATTGATCATGCGAAAAAGGTAATCGTTGTTGAAAACAACGCGACAGGTCAATTAGCTAATATTATGAAATTGAACATGGGTTACCATGATAAAATTGTAAATTTAACAAAATACGACGGTACACCATTCTTACCAAAAGAATTACTTGGTCGTGTAAAGGAGTTGCTAACAGATGGTAACATTTAAGGATTTCCGAAATACTGTAAAACCTAACTGGTGCCCTGGATGTGGTGACTTTTCAGTACAAGCAGCTATCCAACGTGCAGCAGCAAATCTTAATATAGAACCACATAATCTAGCAGTTGTTTCTGGTATAGGTTGTTCAGGACGAGTAGCAGGATATATTAATTCATATGGTTTGCATGGCATTCATGGTCGTGCACTTCCAATTGCTCAAGGCTTAAAAATGGCAAATCGAGACTTAAATGTCATTGCATCCGGTGGAGATGGAGATGGCTTTGCTATCGGAATGGGGCATACAATTCACTCGATTCGTCGTAATATCGATATCACTTATGTTGTGATGGATAACCAAATCTATGGCTTAACAAAAGGACAAACTTCACCTCGTTCAGCTGCTGGTTTTGTTACAAAATCAACACCAGGTGGAGCAATTGAGCCATCTTTAAAACCATTGGAAGTGGCCCTATCATCTGGTGCTACATTTGTTGCTCAAAGCTTTTCAACAGATTTAAAAGAACTAACAGCTATTATTGAAGCGGGTATGAAGCATAAAGGCTTCTCATTTATCAATGTATTTAGTCCTTGCGTAACATATAACAAAGTCAACACATATGATTGGTTTAAAGAACATATCACAAAACTATCAAGCATTGAAGGCTATGATGCAACAAACCGTGCAGAAGCAATGAGAACTGTAATGGATTATGAAGGACTCGTAACAGGGATTATTTATCAAAATGATGAAGAACCTTCATATCAAGAAAAAGTAGTAGGCTATCATGAAGAACCACTAAACAAAGCAGACATAATGATGAAAGAAGAAGAATTAAACGATTTAATGAAAGAATTTATGTAATTCAATTTCATTTCAATCTATTTATGAAAAAATCGTCCATATCTAATTTTGGGCGATTTTTTTTGCTATTTTTCGTTCATGAATATGACGAATATAAAACATTTAAATCTCTTATCTTGTAGGAATGCACTACTTTTAAGTATAATAGTAAAATGGGTATACGTACGAAAGGAGTTTACCGATGAACGAAGAACAAAGACTTGATAGTCAACAAGCAATAAATACAAAGTCTTCTACAACAGAAAAAGACTATAGTAAATATTTTGAGTCAACCTATACGCAGCCTTCTTTAAAGGATGCAAAGAAACGTGGAAAAGAAGAAATTCAATATCATAAGGATTTTAAAATTAATCAACAATACTTGGGAATGGGAACTGGACGCAAGTTTTTGATTCGCACTTACGGTTGCCAAATGAATGAACATGATACAGAAGTGATGGCCGGAATTTTCATGCAATTAGGATATGAGCCAACTGAAGATGTTGAAGAAGCAAATGTGATCTTAATGAATACATGTGCAATTCGTGAAAATGCTGAAAACCGAGTATTTGGGGAATTAGGTCATTTAAAACCTTTAAAACTAAAAAATCCAGATTTACTAATTGGTGTTTGTGGTTGTATGTCTCAAGAAGAAGCAGTTGTGAAAAAAATATTAAAGACATATGACCAAGTTGATATGATTTTTGGAACACATAATATTCATCGTTTACCGGAAATCTTAAACGAAGCTTATTTATCGAAAGAAATGGTAATTGAAGTGTGGTCTAAGGAAGGGGACGTCATTGAAAACCTTCCAAAAGTACGTAAAGGCAATACAAAAGCATGGGTTAATATTATGTATGGTTGCGATAAGTTTTGTACATACTGTATCGTTCCATATACACGAGGTAAAGAACGTAGCAGAAAACCAGAAGATATCATTCAAGAAGTTCGTAGCTTAGCAGCGCAAGGCTATATGGAAATTACTTTGCTAGGTCAAAATGTTAATGCATACGGAAAAGACTTTGATGGTCAAAATTATCGTTTAGGCGATTTAATGGATGATTTACGGAAAATTAATATTCCACGTATTCGTTTCACAACAAGTCATCCAAGAGATTTTGATGATCACTTAATTGAAGTGTTAGCGAAAAAAGGAAATTTAGTTGAACATATACATTTACCAGTTCAATCTGGGTCTAGTGAAATGTTGAAAATTATGGCACGTAAATATACACGAGAAAGCTATTTAGAGTTGGTGCATAAAATTCGTAAAGCAATACCCGATGTCGCACTCACTACAGATATTATTGTAGGCTTCCCAAATGAATCAGAAGAACAATTTGAAGAAACTCTTTCTTTATATAGGGAAGTAGGCTTTGAAATGGCCTATACGTATGTATATTCTCCTCGTGAAGGAACACCAGCAGCGAAGATGGTAGATAATGTACCTTTAGAAGTGAAAAAAGATCGTCTACAACGATTAAATGACGTAGTAAATGAATACTGCGGACAAGCTTTAAAAAAATACGATGGTCAAATCGTAGAAGTTTTAGTTGAAGGTGAAAGCAAAAGAAATCCAGAAGTTTTGGCTGGATATACAAGAAAAAATAAACTTGTTAACTTCGTCGCACCTAATGAAGTGATTGGAAAACTCGTGAAAGTGAAAATAACTGAAGCGAAAACCTGGTCATTACAAGGTGAATTTTTAGAAGTTGTATCAAACCAAGAGGTGAATGTATAATGGCAAATGTATTTACAAAAGACGATATTATTGAGAAAGCACATGAAATTGCACATATGATTGCTAATACTGAAGAAGTTGAATTCTTTAAACAAGCAGAAGCGCAAATTAATGAAAATCAATTTGTTCGTGAAAAAATCGCAAGTTTAAAAAGCTTACAAAAACAAGCTGTAAACTTCCAACATTATGGAAAAGAAAAAGCATTAAAGTTAATCGAAGAAAAAATAGATAAGATCGAGGAAGAAATCGATTCTTTACCAATTGTTGTAGAGTTCAAACAATCACAAGGTGATGTTAATGATTTACTCCAACTTGTAGCAAACACAATTGCTAATAATGTGACAGATGAAATTGTTGAATCAACTGGTGGAGATGTTTTGCGTGGCGAAACAGGCTCTAAAGTACGCAACTCTGAACCAGGAAGTTGTTCATAACACTGTAGTTAATAAAAGGAGGTTTCCTTAGAGCATTATTATTCTAAGGAACCCTCCTTTTTTGTCGATTTTCTTTTTAGAATTAGGCACCCGCTAGGCAGATGTCGCATATGATGTGGTGAACGCAAGCAAAGGAGGAATTACGCTGAAACAGTTTCGTCATATTGTGACAAAAGCAGTGGTTGCGAAGGGTAAAAAGAGAACAGAAAGCAGTGAAACACTACGTCCAACTAATAGACCGTCAAGTATTTTGGGTTGTTGGGTTATCAATCATACTTATTCCGCTCATAAAAACGGAAAATTTGTAGAAGTATCAGGTAAATTCGATGTTAATGTATGGTATGCATACAACAATCATTCTAAAACTGCAGTATTTTCTGAATCTATTCCATATCGTGAAAGAATCAAACTGAATTATCGTGATGGAGATTCAACAGGTAAAGAAGAAGTGCATATTCGAGTAATACAACATCCGAATTGCATTGAAGCGGTAATCAGTCCAGATGGGGAGCATTTTAACATCACCATTGAAAGAGAATTATTAGCAGAGGTTGTTGGAGAAACAACTATTTGTATCAACATTCATCCAATCGATTTTGAGGAGGAATGGGAGTTTGAAGACGAAAGCTCATCCACATCTCATGGTGTAGGTTCAGTTGGATCTTCAAGTTCATCAAGTTCGTCATCATCCTCTTCATCATCATCAGAACTATCCAGCTTTGAATCATCATCATTCCATAAATAAGAAAAAAAAGTCGGGAGCTTTACACCGACTTTTTTTACATAGATAAAGGTTTATGGGGAATAAAAAGTACAACTGTTAAATAACAGATAGAAAATTTTTTCTAAATTTTAATTGATTTAAGTAATTTTTTTTCTTATAATTAAGTATATGAAAATGCTTACATTCAATACAGAACAAATAATTCACACAATAAAAGAGGGATGTTAAATTGGACGCTTATTTAATAATCATTACATTATTAGCGATTGGCATTGTTATAGTCGCTGTATCAGTCTTTAAATGGCATGCATTTATTAGTTTATTAATTGCTAGTCTATTTCTTGCCATCTTCACTGGTATGAAGTTAGATGAAATTGTAAAGGCCTATGAAACGGGTGTTGGAGGAACACTTGGTCACTTAATCGGTATCATTGCATTAGGTGCCATATTAGGTAAAATGCTCGCTGAGTCAGGAGCCGGTTTAAGAATTGCGAATTTCTTTATAAAAGTTTTTGGTGAAAAGAAACTACCATGGGCAATGTTCTTTTCAGGATTCATTATTGGGATTCCAGTTTTCTTCGAAGTAGGTATTTTAATCTTACTTCCACTTGTAATCTCAATTCAAAAAGCTTCTAAGAAAAATATTTTATTAATTGCTTTACCAGCGATTGCTGGATTATCCATTGTACATGGTTTGGTTCCTCCACATCCTGGAGCTGTTGCCGCAATCGGAATTTATAACGCAAATTTAGGAAAAGTACTTCTTTATTCATTAATTATTGCGATTCCATCAGGTATTATTGGTGGACCTCTTTTTGCAAAATTTATAAGTAAACGTGTAAAACCTGTTGAAGAACCTGAATTTATACATGTAGATAAGAAAGCAGAAGATCAAATGCCAAGTACATTTATCTCATTCTTCACTATTTTACTGCCAGTTATATTAATGGTTCTTGGAACGACGGCTCCTTATATGCATGCAAATAAATCACTTGAAAGTTTATTTACATTTGTAGGAAGTCCGTTAATTGCATTACTTATCTCTGTATTTTCAGCTTATTATTTCCTTGGGTTCCGTCTAGGACAAGATAAAAAAGCAATAAAGAAATTTACAGAAGATTGTTTAGTACCAGTAGGCTCTATTGTTTTAATTATTGGTGCTGGTGGTGGATTTAAACAAATATTGATTGATAGTGGAGTAGGCGATACGATCGGTCATTTAGCTCAAAACTTCTCGGTATCACCACTAGTATTAGCGTTTGTTATTGCAGGGTTAATCCGAATAGCAACTGGCTCTGCTACTGTGGCACTTACTACAGCAGCTGGGATTGTATCTCCGATTATTGCGAATATGTCAGGAGTTAACCTAGAACTTCTTGTTATTGTTACTGGAGCAGGTTCATTAATGTTCTCACATGTTAATGATGCAGGATTCTGGATGGTTAAAGAATATTTAGGATTATCTATTAATGAAACATTCAAAACGTGGACTGCATTAGAAACAATTCTTTCATTTGTAGCATTTGTTTGTGCGTTAATCGTGGATGCAATTATTTAGTAGTAAAAGGATTAATGATTGGAAGATATGGAGAAGATTTTGTATAGAACACAAAATCTTCTCCTATTATTTTATACACGTGTTTTAGAAATGGCGTGTCGTATTTTTTCAAGTGTATGATTTGCTTCTTCTTTATGTTGGACCATCGTATTGACATATAGTGCATCAATAATACTTAGTTGACCGATTCTTGATGACAGTGCTTCTGAACGATATTCTGTTTCTTCTGAACTAGTATAAAGGGCAACATCTGCAATTTGACTAATAGGAGATTTAGGAAATCCCGTAATTGCTAGGATGGAGGCGCCGTTTTCTTTCGCAACTTTGGAAATTTGTAATGTATCACGATTTCGGCCGGAGTGTGAAATCACAACAGCTAAATCTTCATTTGAAAGTTGAGAAGCAGACATTAATTGAAAATGGGAATCTATAAATGCAAAGCATTTTACACCTGTACGGACAAATTTATGATAAGCGTCCATGGCAACGACAGAGGACCCGCCAGTACCATAAAAATAAATGCTCTTTGCGTGATTCATCAATGTAATGGCTTTATTAATGGAAGGTTCATCCAAAATATGCATGGTATTTTCAAGAGTTTGGATATTCGATTTGAAAATCTTCTCAAACAATGTTTTTGAATCATCTTCTTCTGAAATTTCTTCATGAATTTGCTTAATAGGCGAAACGGCTTCAGAAGCTAGTGCAATCTTCATTGCTTGATAGCCTTTAAAACCTAAGCGCTTACAAAATCTGAAAACAGTAGCGTCAGCAATATTTAAATCGGCAGAAACTTCATTGATCGTTTTATTAATAATGTTTGAAGGATTTTCTTGAATATAATCTGCAATTTTCTTTTCTTTTTCACTTAGACGAGGATAAAGTGAATAAATTTTTTTAATCGTATTATGAGACATTAAATGGCTTCCTTTCTAACAATAATCGTATCGATAGTATACCATAATGAATAGAAAGAAAAAATTTTTCTCTATATGTATATAAAAAAGAAAATATTTTTAGTATAATGGTATCAAAGCAAGCAAAACAAAAAGGAGCGTTTTTTATGAATATTGGGTTAGTTGGTTTAGGAAAAATGGGTTTCAATCTTGGAATGAATTTAATGAAACACCAACATACAGTATTTGCATTTGATGTAAATTCTGAAGCAGTTAGAAATTTCTCAACAAATGGTGGTCAAACTTTTGATTCTTTAAGCGGTTTAGTTGCTGCGTTACCAACGCCACGTGTGATTTGGTTAATGGTACCAGCTGGAGAAATCACAGTAAGTACAATTGAACAATTAAAAGAAATGCTCGTTGAAGGTGATATCTTAATCGATGGAGGAAACTCTCATTACAAAGAAGCTATTCGATTTGCTGAAGAGTTGAAACAAAAAGGTATTTCCTTTATGGATATTGGTACAAGTGGGGGTACTTCAGGTGCATTAAATGGTGCATGTATGATGATAGGTGGGGAAGAAAAAGCATTTAAAGTAATCGAACCATTCATCAAAGATGTATGTGTAAATTCAGGCTATTTATATGCAGGGAAATCTGGTAGCGGACATTTCTTGAAAATGATTCATAACGGAATAGAATATGGGATGATGCAAGCAATTGCAGAAGGTTTTGAAGTATTAGAAAAAAGCCCATTTGATTACGACTATGAAAAAGTTGCTGAAATGTGGAATCATGGATCTGTAATCCGTTCTTGGTTAATGGAATTAACTCAAAATGCCTTTTCTAAAGACCCAAAACTAGATGATATTAAAGGTATTATGCATTCTTCAGGAGAAGGGAAATGGACAGTTGAAACTGCACTTGAATTACAAGCGCCAGTACCAGTAATAACGCTTGCTCTTATGACACGTTATCGTTCATTAGAAGATGATACATTTACAGGTAAAGTAGTAGCAGCATTACGCAACGAATTTGGTGGACATGCTGTAGAGAAAAAATAGGATTATATAATTCGGCCAGTTATCTAAAATTTAGATAACTGGATTTTTTTATTGTAATATTAAAAAAATTTTCGTTCATAAAACTAAAATAAAAAATTATTTTCATTCTTGACTAAAAAAGTTATAATAAATATTGTCGCTTTTTAGACTGCTTAGCACAACATTGTTGGACTAAAGCATTTCTTTCATACATTACATACGATTAAATTCGTAAAATATTAATATGCAAGGTGGGTTTTATTTGAACAAAACAAAAGAAAAATTATGGTCAAGCCAATATATTTTAACAATTACCTTGACGTTTTTATTTTTTCTTGGAATGCAATCTCTGCTAGGGGGATTTCCTGTTTATATAACGAAGATAACAAGTAACCCTACAAACGGCGGATTAATGACTACGGCTTTTATGATGGCAGCAGTTTTTTCACGACCTTTTGTAGGAATACTATTAGAAAAAATATCGATGAAAAAGTTACTTTGGATTACAATCATTACGGCATTTATCGCGATTAGTTGTTGTTTCTTTACAACTTCCATATGGTTTTTTCTCATATTACGAGTTATTCAAGGAATTTCTTTTGGGTTCGCTTCAACAATATTTGCAACATTTACCACAAATAATATTCCTCAAGCACGTTTAGGAGAAGGAATTGGTTTTTTTGGAATGGCAACTAGTATAGGAACTACGTTAGGCCCTATGATAGCAATAAATATATTAAATTCTTTCCCCTTCAAACTCCTATTAACATTTTCCATAAGCATCATGGTAATGATTTTCATAGCAAGTTTTTGGATTGCTCAAAAAAGACCGTCTCCTTCTAAGAATAGGGATAAAGAAAAGCTTTCTATCATTAATTCTGCTTTTGATAAAAGAGCGTTTATTCCTTGCTTTTTAGTTATGGTTTTTTATCTCACATTTGCTGGGATTGTTAACTTTTTAGATGGTTTAGGCAAAACTGTAGGAATTGGACCGAAAAGTTCTTTATTCTTTGGCGTTTTAGTAATAATGCTTGTATTGACACGTCCTTTTTCTGGACGTATTTATGATTCAAAAGGTCATCAATACTTACTATATCCATCAGCAATTTTCTGTATCATAGGGCTGGTTTTATTAGCAAATATGAAGTCTGTTTCCGGGTTAATTATTGCTGCAGTTTTTTATGGAGTTGCATATGGTGTAATGCAACCAACATTTCAGGCATGGGCTGTAAGTCAAGTGGATATTAACAAACAGGCGACTGCCAATGCTATGGCACTTAGTTTTATGGATTTAGGACAGGCATTAGGAGCTGTAATGCTTGGAGTTGTTGCAGGGCAAATGGGTTATAGCGATATGTATTATGTTACAGCTTTTCTTGCAGTTTGTATTTTATTGATTTATAGCTTCACAGAAATGCGTAAAAAAAGAATCATTTTACATTCCTAAATTATCAAAATAAATAAGCCATAGGGTCTAATTTATGACCCTATGGCTTTATTGTGTTCTATTATTTTACATGTAAATGGAGTTAAATTATTTAACCCATTTTTCTTGGAATTTTGTAATGTCATGATATTCTTGTTCAAGTATTCGTGAAATTCGGATGAAAATAGGGATTAATTCTACATAAACCTCAACATTTTCTGGAATTGGGTTATGAACATGAGTAGATCCAACCCATTCAGAAACAATAGAAAAGTCATCGATTTCACCTAATGCATACATGCCGAGCACAATTGCTCCTAAACAAGAACTTTCAAAACTTTCAGGAACAGACACTTCTTGATCAAAAATGTCTGCCATCATTTGACGCCAAAGATCCGATCTTGCAAAACCACCTGTTGCTTGAATTTTATTTGGAATACCGATTACTTCTTGTAAGGCGATAAAGACAGTATATAAATTGAAAATGACGCCCTCTAATACAGCACGAATCATGTGTTCTTTTTTGTGATGTAACCCTAAGCCAAAAAATGAACCTCGCGCGTTTGCATTCCAGAGTGGTGCGCGTTCTCCAGCTAAATACGGATGGAATATCAAACCATCAGATCCTGGTTTTACATTTGAAGCAATTTTAGTTAATACATCATATGGATCAATTCCTAAGCGTTTTGCCGTTTCAACTTCACTCGCTGCTAATTCATCACGTACCCATCTAAAGGTCATTCCACCATTATTGACAGGCCCTCCAACTACCCAATGCTTATCTGTTAAAACATAACAGAAAATTCGCCCCTTAGGATCTGTAACGGGGTGATCTGTAACAGTTCGAATAGCTCCACTTGTACCGATTGTTATGGCTACTACACCTGGATCGATTGCGTTGACACCAAGATTGGAAAGTACACCATCATTTGCACCAATGACGAATGGAATATGTGAAGGAATACCAATTTCTTCTGAGATGCTTTGTTTTAAACCTTCTAAATGATAAGTGGTAGGAACCAATTCGGATAATTGCTCAGCGGTAATACCAGCAACTTCTAAAGCATCTTCATCCCATTCACAATTTGCAAGATTGAACATACCTGTTGCAGATGCAATAGAATGATCTACGATGTAGCGGCCGAAAAAGTTATGGAATACATACTCTTTCATACTGATAAATTTATAAGTTTGATTGAAGATTTCTGACTTTTCGTGTCGTAACCAAGTAATTTTACATAATGGGGACATGGGATGAATAGGTGTTCCAGTACGTCTATAGATTTCATGACCGTTTAGTTCTTTCTTGATTTTATCTGCCCATTCTGTAGCACGGGTATCCGCCCATGTGATACAGTTCGTTAAGGGTTTGCCGTTTTTATCAATAGCAATTACACTATGCATTGCAGCACTAAAAGACACAAGTTTTAAATCATTTGGATCAATATCGCTTTTTTGCATGGCTACTCGAATTGCTTCTTTAACAGCAACTAAAATTTCCTCTGGATTCTGTTCAGCAACACTAGGAATAGGACTATATAATGGATAACCAGCATGGTGCATGCTAATAACTTGTCCATTTCCACCAAATAATACAGCTTTTGTATTAGTTGTTCCTATATCAACGCCTAGATAATAAGACATTTTTGACATTGCAAATTAATCTCCTTTATATAACACATCAATAGTAAATAAAATTTTTTTCTACACTAATAATATTAACAGAAAAAATATTTCGTGCATTATCTATTTTAATGGACTAATAGAATTATGAAAAGGATTACATTGAAAATATTATTTTTTAGAATTGATTTTTTGGGTATTTGAATTCGACTTCATTTTTCTGTTTTCCTTATATTCTGTGCAATTACTCAAAAATAAATCAAAATTAGCAAGTATTGATACTTTTTCGTAAATTAGTATGAAACGATTTTTCGACATTGTTTTGTTATAATAAAGATAAGATATCGCGACACAGGAGAGGTAATAAAATGGCTTACACACCAATGATTCAACAATATTTACAAGTAAAAGCAGAATATCAAGATGCTTTTTTATTTTTCCGTTTAGGGGATTTTTATGAAATGTTCTTTGATGATGCTTTAAAAGCATCACAAATATTAGAAATAACATTAACTAGCAGAGATGCTGGGATGAAAGAGCGTATTCCAATGTGTGGCGTACCACATCATTCTGCACAAAACTATATTGAAACACTTGTTCAAAAAGGATATAAAGTAGCAATTTGCGAGCAAACTGAAGATCCCAAAGTTGCTAAAGGTGTCGTTAAACGTGAAGTCATTCAACTAATTACACCCGGAACTATTTTGGAAGGTAAATCAATTGAAGGAAAATCCAATCATTTCATTGCTGCAAGCACAAAACTTACAGACTCGAAGTTTGCCTTTAGTTATTTAGATTTATCTACTGGAGAGTCAACTACGACATTTGTTGTTGGTGACAATAAGGATTTAATTCAACAGTTACAAGCATTCGATATTCGCGAAATTGTTGTAAAAGATGATCTATATTCAGAATTACATGAGCTTGCTCAAAATTATTCAATTGTATTGTCACTTGAAAATGAGGGAATGGCAGAAGAGAGCTCGAATTATTTGGTAGAAGTGCCAGGAGAATTACATGAGGCTTGTCGTATTTTATTACATTATATTGAACGGACTCAAATGCGTTCATTATCTCATATTCAACCATTTACTTATCATGAAATTAAAAACTATTTGAACATTGATACCAATTCAAAGCGAAATTTAGAGCTTATTCAATCGCTGCGAGGCGGAGACCAAAAAGGAACATTATTATGGCTTCTAGATGAAACGGCTACAGCGATGGGTGGCCGTAAATTAAAACAATGGATTCATCAACCTTTAGCGAGCAGAAAATCAATTGAGAAAAGATTAAGTATCGTAACAGATTTATTAGAAGATTATTTTGTACGAGCTGAACTACAAGAGCTATTAAAAAAAGTTTATGATTTAGAGCGGTTAGCAGGACGTGTCGCATTTGGAAATGTTGGTGGTCGAGATCTTGCACAATTACGAGAATCCTTAAGACAAGTACCTGACATCAAAGCTCAACTAATCAATTCAGGAAAAGAGCATTTAATACCTCTTGGTGAAGCACTTGATTTATGTGCAGATGTGGAAAGTTATTTAAGCGATGCGATAACAGATCATCCTCCAATTTCTATTAAAGAAGGCGATGTTATTCGTGAAGGATTTAATGAAAAGCTAGATCAATTACGCTATGCATCTCGAAACGGAAAAGATTGGATTGCACAACTAGAACAAAAAGAGCGAGAAGTTACAGGAATTAAAAATTTGAAAATCGGTTATAATCGAATCTTTGGTTATTATATCGAAGTGACTAAATCGAATATTCAATCGGTAGACCTTACGCGATATGAACGTAAGCAAACATTAGCAAATGCAGAACGTTATATTACTGAAGAGTTAAAAGAAAAAGAAGCAATTATTCTGAACGCTGAGGAAGAAAGTTTAGAACTTGAATATCAATTATTTACAGAAA
Source organism: Rummeliibacillus sp. JY-2-4R (assembly GCF_053847205.1). Lineage (NCBI taxonomy): Bacteria > Bacillati > Bacillota > Bacilli > Caryophanales > Caryophanaceae > Rummeliibacillus > Rummeliibacillus sp. JY-2-4R. The sequence continues at coordinate 1,090,309 of NZ_CM132623.1, forward strand.
TCAGAGAGCATTTAAAACAATTTATTCCTAGAGTACAAGCTTTAGCTTCTGACATTAGTGAACTAGACGTTTTCACAAGTTTTGCAGTAGTGACAGAAAAATATCACTTTATTAAACCAACTTTCCATGAGGGGCGTTCTCTTAAAATAGTGAATGGTCGTCATCCAGTAGTTGAAAAAATGATGAATAAGCAATTGTATGTACCAAATGATTGTATTTTAGATACAAATCAAAACATGATGCTGATTACAGGGCCTAATATGTCTGGTAAAAGTACGTATATGAGACAAGTAGCATTAATCACTGTCATGGCTCAAATGGGTTGTTATGTTCCAGCAGATGAAGCTGAGCTTCCAATTACTGATCAAATTTTCACTCGCATTGGAGCAGCGGATGATTTAGCAGGTGGTCAAAGTACTTTTATGGTCGAGATGTTAGAATCTCAGCATGCTATTACTAATGCTACTGCTAATAGCTTATTGTTATTCGATGAAATTGGTCGGGGAACTTCAACATATGATGGGATGGCTTTAGCCCAATCAATGATGGAATATATCCATAATACAATTGGAGCTAATACATTATTTTCTACACATTACCATGAACTTACGATTTTAGAAAATGAATTGGAGCGTCTGCAAAATGTTCATGTATCGGCAACTGAACAAGATGGTAAAGTGGTCTTCTTGCACAAGGTTAAAAAAGGACCTGCAGACAAAAGTTATGGAATTCATGTAGCAGAATTAGCGGAACTTCCAAAGCCAATCATTGAACGAGCACGAGTTTTACTTACTGAATTTGAAGCAAACGATATTGAGCCGACATTACGACAAAAAACAAATGTAACAACTGAAGTTCCTATTGAACAATCACCGGTTGAAGAATTTCCGCAAATGGTAACTACTGTTCAAGAAGAGCCTACAACTCAACTTTCTTTATTTGAAGAGGAAGGGTCTGTTGCAAAAGAAGTAGTTGAGCCAAATATCTCACCAATTGAAAAAGAAGTACTAGAAAAGTTGAAAACACTAAATGTATCTGGAACAACACCAATGGATGCATTACAACTTGTTTATTCATTGCAACAAACATTATCCCGCATTAACGGGCAGTAAGAGTCAACTGCAAGGCTTTAGAACATTCAAAGAAACAGCGGTTGGGATAACTGAACTTAAAAGCTCGATTGGTGAGATATAGTGAAACTTACCGATTCGATAGCAGAGGTTTAGTGGAACCAATCGACAGTACGAACGGGACTAACAATCAGAGGTGCCAATTAAAAACGCCACGACAATCGCAACGTTGGCACTAGTACATCCTGTACGTCGGAAAATGTCACTGATTGAAGTTCACTTTATTAACAAAATAGGAGGTGCCTTAAATGGGGCATATTCATATAATGGATGAATTTTTATCCAATAAAATTGCTGCAGGAGAAGTGGTGGAACGCCCTTCCTCTGTAGTAAAAGAATTAGTTGAAAATGCCATTGATGCAGGCAGTACCTCAATTGAAGTGGTATTAGAAGAAGCAGGGATGACATCCATCCAAATTATTGATAATGGATGTGGAATGGATGAAGAGGATGCGCTGATATCATTCCAAAGACATGCTACAAGTAAAATTAATAATGAGCACGACTTATTCCGTATTCGCACCCTTGGATTCCGAGGCGAAGCATTAGCAAGTATCGCCTCTGTATCGAAAGTGGATTTAATCACTTCTAATGGTGAAAGTGGAATCGAAGTGCACCTTGAGGGGGGGCATGTCACTGAAAAGAAACCAGGTTCTCTTCGTAAAGGTACGGATATTACAGTTTCTCAGTTGTTTTTCAATACACCAGCACGCTTGAAGTATATGAAAACAATTCAAACAGAACTTGGTCATACAATTGACTTGATGAATCGACTTGCATTATGTTATCCGAATATAGCTTTTAAATTGACACACCATGATCATGAATTACTTCAAACCAATGGTCGAGGAGATTTACGTCAAGTGCTTGCAGCAATATATGGAGTGGCAAATGCCAAGAAAATGGTTCATTTTGAAGGCGAGTCAAAAGACTATAAGATATCAGGATATGCTACAATACCGGAAATCACGAGAGCTTCCAAAAATTACATTTCCATATTTGTAAATGGTCGCTGGGTACGACACTATACAATTCAAAAAGCGATAATTGATGCATATCATACATTCTTACCAATAGGAAGATTTCCAATATCAGTAATTCATGTAGAAGGCGATCCATTCTTGACTGATGTAAATGTGCATCCAGCGAAGCAACAAATTCGCCTTAGCAAAGAGGACGATTTAATGAAATTAATCGAAGAATCTTTGCATAAAGCAATTCGTAATTCGATGCAAGCACCAGAAATTGCACAGAAAAAGAAAAAAACACCGCCATCATCGGAACAAATTAATTTTTGGAAAACCATTAATTACAACACAACTAATATGCCACAATTCAATGAAAAACCTAAAATGGAAGAAAAACCCAGCAATGTTGATGCAAATACGATAGATGAAGAAGTTTCCCAACGGTTTAAAGATCAATTATTACAAGAAGAGCCGGTGCCTTCGAAGGGATTTGCAGTAGGAGAGAATTGGGAATCCATCAAACAATCACAAGTATTGAATTCGCAAAAAACAATTGAAGAGGATATTTGGGAAGATGAAGAGGACGTTCAAGAAGAAATTGTACCAACAGAAACACCGCAAGAACCATTTCCAGAGTTGGAAGTAGTTGGACAAATTCATGGCACATATATTGTTGCACAAAGTGCAGATGGTTTTTATTTGATTGACCAACATGCAGCGCAAGAACGTATAAAATATGAATACTTTAAAGACAAAGTAGGAGAAGTAGATGCTTCGGAACGTCAATCATTATTATTTCCTCTAACATTCCACTATTCTGCAGACGAAGCGTTACAATTACGAGAAAATGCTCAAGCTTTAGAAGAAGTAGGTGTATTTCTTGAAGAATTTGGTCAAAATTCTTTTGTTATACGTGAATATCCAACGTGGTTTCCAAAGGATTTTGAAAATGAAATTATTGAAGAATTAATTGAACAGGTATTAAAAGAACGTAAAACGGATATAAAGAAGTTACGTGAATCAGCGGCCATCATGATGAGTTGTAAACGATCCATAAAAGCAAATCACTATTTAGATCAATCCCAAATGGAACAATTATTAAAAGATTTAAAAACAAGAGTTAACCCATTTACTTGTCCACATGGTAGGCCGGTAATAGTTCATTTTAGAACATATGAAATCGAGAAAATGTTTAAGCGTGTTATGTAATGTAGTCACTTTCACGAATGGAGGATTTATATGTTTTCAAGTACTAAAAGAGAGCAAGTAATCGATACTTTAAATCAATATTCATTTGATGTATTAGTTGTAGGTGGGGGGATTACAGGTGCCGGTATTGCTTTAGATGCTGTATCTAGGGGGTTATCCGTAGCATTAGTGGAAATGCAAGACTTCGCCAGTGGAACATCAAGTCGCTCCACTAAATTAGTACATGGGGGATTACGATACTTAAAGCAACTTCAACTTGATGTCGTAAAAGAAACAGGTAGTGAAAGGGAAATCGTGTATGAAAACGGTGTGCATATAACTAAACCAGAATGGATGTTACTCCCTATTTATAAAGGTGGTGCATTAGGTTCTTTTACAACATCGCTCGGATTAAAAGTTTATGACAAATTAGCTCATGTAAAAAAATCAGAGAGACGATTTATGTTAAATAGAGAAGAGACAATAAAAAAAGAACCGTTACTTAAGACCGATGATCTTAAAAGTAGTGGCTATTATGTTGAGTACAGGACAGATGATGCACGTTTAACAGTAGAAGTAATAAAGAAAGCTGTCGAATTAGGAGCAATATGTTTAAACTATGCGAAAGTAGAAGAGTTTGAATATGAAGGTAAGAAGATTGTAGGTGCTATTGTCCGTGACCAAATTACCCAAAAAAAGTGGTTCTTACAAGCAACAACAGTAGTAAATGCAACTGGTCCTTGGGTTGACCAATTACGGCAAAAAGACAAAATATCAAATAATAAGAAATTAAGATTAACAAAAGGTGTTCATATTGTGATCGACCAATCACGATTCCCTTTAAAACAATCAATCTATTTTGATACCAAGGATAATCGTATGGTATTTGCGATTCCTCGAGATGGCAAAACATATGTTGGAACGACTGATACTTTTTATGATGCAGACCCGCAAAAACCATTTGCAAAAGATGAAGATATAGACTATTTAATTGAAGCAATCCATTTTATGTTTCCGAACATTAAAGTTTCACGTGAAAACGTTGAATCTTGCTGGGCAGGTCTACGTCCACTTATTTTTGAAGAGGGAAAAGACCCTTCGGAAATTTCAAGAAAGGACGAAATATGGCAATCAAAAACAGGATTATTAACAATTGCAGGTGGTAAATTAACCGGATATCGTAAAATGGCTGAGAACGTTGTAGATCAAATTATCTCACAACAAAAGTTTAAAAAGGCTGGTCCATGTATCACTGCCTCTTTATCATTATCTGGAGCAAAAGACTTAAATCCACAAAACTTCGAATCGTATCTACAGTACAAAGCAAAAGAAGGTACTACCTATGGTCTAACGAGGGATGAAGCATATCAATTAGTACATCTTTATGGTACAAATATTGATGATGTCTATCGTATTATTTCAACATTGGATTTGCGAGAAAATCAACAATTACCTCTAGCATTACATGCACAGTTACTTTATGCTATTCAATACGAAATGGCCTATACTCCATCAGATTTCTTTGTCCGACGCTCTTCCAAAATGTTCTTTGATATTGATAGCGTAAAAAAATACAAAGATAAAGTAGTTCAATATATGAGTGATTATTTGCAATACACATATGTAGAAAAACAACAATATCAAAATGAACTAGAAGAACTTATTTATGATGCTTCACGCTTTTATAAGGAGGAAGTAAGTGAATAGAGAATATCTGACGTTAGCCACAGGTGATGGCTACAAGCTTTCTGTTACGGTATTTGAACCATCGAAAAATCCTATAGGACATATTCATATTTTACATGGTATGGCAGAACATCAAGAACGTTATTTTACTTTTGCAGAAAGCTTACGACATGTTGGGTACTTGGTGTCAATGCATGATCATAGAGGACATGGCCGAACTGCTAAACTTAACCATTCGACAAAAGGGTATTTCGGTGAACATCACGGTTTTGATAAAGTGGTAGATGATGTTAAGCAAGTAACAAATTATGTACGCCAAAATCGTCAATTATCACCAATGATTTTATTCGGTCATAGTTTGGGGTCTTTTATTGCAAGAAGATACAGTGAATTATATAGTATCGAATTAGGTAAGGTAATTTATTGTGGAACAGGATCTACTAGCTTAGCACATGTTGCTGGCTTGAATTTAGCTAAAATACTTGTAAAATTGGAAGGCAAGGAGAAAAAAAGTAACATTCTCAATATACTTACTTTTGGGCGTTTTAATCATAAAATCGAAAAACCAAAAACTAAATTTGATTGGCTCACTTCTGATGCAAAAGAAGTCCAAAAATACTTAGATGATGATGAATGCGGTTTTATTTCAACCAATCAGCTTTATGTAGATTTTTTACAAGGTATTATAAATTTATCGAAGTCTAAACAAGTGAATAAAATTCGTAAAGATTTGCCAATCTTATTGATCAGTGGTTCAGATGACCCAGTTGGAAGTTATACAAAAGGAATTTGGAAAGTCGCAAATCAGTTCCAAAAATATGGTTTTCATGATGTAACGGTACAGATTTTTTACGGTATGCGACATGAAATTTTAAACGAAATCAAGAAAGAGCAAGTGTTTCAAACGATAATAAAATGGTTGGAGAAAGAAGAATGACACAACAAGAATTAGATGTGATTGCAATAGTTGGACCTACAGCTGTAGGAAAAACTGCACTAAGTATAGAGCTTGCTAAGACGATGAATGGTGAAATTATTAATGGCGATTCTATGCAAGTGTATAAAGAGTTGAATATTGGTACAGCAAAAATTACACCAGAAGAAATGGAAGGAATTCCCCACCACTTACTAGATATAAAAGAACCGACAGAATCTTTCTCAGTTGCGGATTATCAACAATTAGTTCGTGCCAAAATTGCAGAAATTAAGGATAAGGGAAAACTACCCATTATAGTGGGAGGAACGGGTCTTTACATTCAAGCAGTATTATATGATTTTCGTTTTACTGAAGAGAAGATTGATGAAGGTATACGCCAAGCCTATTATAAAGAATTGGCTGAGATAGGTCCTGAAGCTATGCACGCTAAACTTGCAAATGTTGACCCGAAAACTGCTGCTAATATACACCCGAATAATACTAGACGCGTTATTCGTGCATTAGAAATGGCAGAACATAGTGATATTTACAAATCGGACGATTCTCAACATCTCGGGGATACACCACTCTATCATCATAGAATAATCGGGTTAAATATGGATCGGGATATGCTTTATAAACGAATTAACCTACGTGTTGATTTAATGATTGAAAAAGGATTATTAGAAGAAGTAAAGGGTTTATACGATAAAGGAATCCGAGATGTTCAATCCATTAAAGCTATAGGATACAAAGAGCTGTATTCGTACTTCGATGGTCTTCTAACTTTGGATGAAGCAATCGATGAGTTGAAGCAAAATTCTCGGCGTTATGCGAAACGCCAGCTTACTTATTTCCGAAACAAAATGAAAATTGAATGGTTTGATGCACAATTGGGTATAGTAAAAATAATTGATAAAATTTTACAAAATTAAAGGAAATGCGCTAGATAAATCGAATATACAATACTATTAAAGAGGTTAAGGGGGATCTTCATGAAATCAATGAATTTACAAGATACTTATTTAAACCAATTACGAAAGAATGGTATTTTCGTTACCGTATTTTTATTAAATGGCTATCAATTAAAAGGGACTATTCGTTCATATGATAATTTTACTGTGCTACTCGAAGTAGAAGGTAAGCAACATATGATTTACAAACATGCTATATCCACGTTCTGCCCTTCAAAATCGGTAGATATACAACAAGAAGTCGAGTAAAACCGAAAATATTTTCTAATCTTGTCGTATTACCAAAAATGAGTTGATTCTATTTTGATTAATGTAGAATCAACTCATTTTTGGGTTGATATTAAAAAAGTAGCCCATTTTCAAAATCAACTATATACTATGTAATAGATAGAGAAGATGGAGGAAACAAAAATGAAAACAATTACACCCGAAGAAGTATTAAACAAATTAGATGCAAACGAAGATTTACATATTGTTGATGTCCGTGAAGACGCAGAAGTAGCAAATGGAATTATTCCAGGAGCAATTCATATACCACTAGGACAGATTCCTGAGAGAATTGCTGAATTAGATAAGGAAACTCCATATATTTTCGTATGTCATGCAGGTGGTAGAAGCTTTAGTGCATGCTCATACTTAGATGGTCTAGGCTATGATGTGACAAATATGGAAGGTGGCATGAGTGCTTGGGAAGGCGAATTACAATTCTAATTCCAAGTCAAACATGCAAAAAAGACGATTCCAATAGTGAATCGTCTTTTTTGCATGGAATTGCTTGTAAAAAAATATCGAATAGTTGACGAATAAGAAAGAATTGATAAGATTAAAATTGGTTTTAATTTAGAAATGGAGTCGATAGAAATGGCATATATGTCCAACTTAACAGAAGAAACATTGGCCTTAGCCAAAAAAATAGAGGGAAAAGTGAAGCCTTATTTTGAAAGAGCAGATGAAATGGCGTTTTACAACCAACAAAAAGTACTTTCAGCCTTTCGAAATAACCATGTAAGTGAAAGTCACTTTTATCCATCTACGGGTTATGGTTATGATGATGAAGGGCGAGATAATTTAGAACGTGTATATGCCGAAACATTTGGTGCAGAAGCAGCAATTGTACGTCCACAAATCATTTCGGGAACACATGCAATTACAATCAGTCTTTTCGGTGTTTTACGACCGGGAGATGAACTCATGTATATAACAGGACGACCATATGATACACTTCAGTCAATTGTTGACGGTGGTGATCGAGATACAGGTTCTTTAAAAGATTTTAATATTGGCTACCAACATATTGATTTACTAAATGATCAATATATTGATTGGGATTCTGTGAAAGATAAAGTTTCAGAAAAAACAAAAGTGATTGCGATACAACGATCAAAGGGATATGCCACTAGACCATCGTTTACAATAGAGCAAATCGCAGAAATGATAAAAAATATCCGTGCAATAAAAGAAGATGCCATTATTTTTGTAGACAATTGCTACGGTGAATTTGTTGATGCAGTGGAGCCGACAGAATTAGGTGCCGATTTAATGGCAGGTTCATTAATTAAAAACCCTGGTGGAGGTCTTGCAAAAGTAGGAGGGTATATTGCCGGAAAAGCAAAATATGTTGAGCAATGTGCATACCGTATGACATCTCCGGGGATTGGTGCAGAAGCTGGCCCATCTCTAAGTGCACTGCCAGATATGTATCAAGGATTCTTCTTATCACCACATGTTGTTGCTCAAGCTTTGAAAGGTGCAATTTTCACAGCAGCAATTTTAGAAGAAGTAGGGATGACACCATCGCCACGATATGATGCAAAGCGAACAGATCTGATTCAATCAGTATCTTTTAAAACGCCTGAACAAATGATTCAATTCTGCCAGTCAATCCAATTGAATTCACCTGTAAATGCTCACTTTGCACCACAACCTGCACCGATGCCAGGTTATGAAGATAACGTGATTATGGCTGCAGGAACATTTGTACAAGGTGCAAGTATAGAATTGTCTGCGGATGGCCCTATTCGTCCTCCGTATACCGCTTATGTACAAGGTGGATTAACATATGAACATGTGAAGTATGCAATACTAAATGCTGTTCAGAATTTACAAAAAAATTCTATTTAATTATTTAAAAAGAAATAAAAAAGGCTCGTAAACTTAATGTTTACGGGCTTTTTTAATAGAATTAGAATAACATGTAAGAAAATCTAACATACTGTTGACAGGGAAATTAACATAGTGTAATATAAATCTTGTGAAAGGTAAGGTGATGGATATGAGTAAAGAAATTCGCAAGACCATGCCTTTACTACCAATCAGTATAGTCATGCAACTTACTGATTTAACCGCTCGGCAAATTCGTTATTACGAAGAACATGAGCTAATCACACCTGCGAGAACTGAAGGGAATCGTCGGATGTTTTCATTAAACGATGTTGATGTTCTACTTGAAATAAAAGACTTATTAGACCAAGGCATTAACATGGCAGGTATCAAAAAAGTCTTCGCAATGAAGAACGAGCCAGTATTGGCAAAACAAACGAAAACTGATATAACGGATGCTGATTTAAGACGCATTCTTAGAGAAGAAATGCAGCAAGCACAAACAATGCAAAAAACGTCTATTCGTCAAGGGGATTTATCTCGATTCTTTTTTTAAGAGTTGAGTATTTATAAAGTTTATTACATATTAATGGGAGAGTGATTAGTTTGAGTAAATACACAAAAGATGATATCCGTAGACTTGTTGAGGAAAAAGAAGTTAAATTTATTCGTTTACAATTTACTGATATCTTAGGTACGATTAAAAACGTTGAAATTCCAGTGAGTCAATTAGAAAAAGCACTTGATAACAAAATGATGTTTGATGGATCTTCAATTGAAGGATTTGTTCGTATTGAAGAATCAGATATGTATTTATATCCAGATTTGGATACATTCATTGTATTCCCATGGACTACTGGTAAAGGTACTGTTTGTCGTTTCATCTGTGATGTTTATAAAGCTGATGGAACTCCATTTGAAGGGGACCCTCGTAACAACCTTCGCCGTGTTTTAGGACGTATGGAAAAAATGGGTTATACAAGCTTCAATCTAGGACCTGAACCTGAATTCTTCCTATTCAAATTAGATGAAGATGGTGAACCAACTCTAGAATTAAATGACCACGGTGGTTACTTCGATTTAGCACCAACAGATCTTGGTGAAAACTGCCGTCGTGATATCGTGTTAGAACTTGAAGAAATGGGCTTTGAAATCGAAGCTTCTCACCATGAAGTTGCTCCTGGTCAACACGAAATTGATTTTAAATATGCTAATGCAATCGAAGCTTGTGATAATATCCAAACATTCAAATTGGTTGTAAAAACAATTGCTCGTAAACATGGTTTACATGCAACATTCATGCCTAAACCATTATTCGGTGTAAACGGCTCTGGTATGCACTGTAACGTTTCATTATTCAAAGGCAAAGAAAATGCATTTTATGATGAATCTGGTGAATTAAAACTTAGCGAAACTGCTTTCCAATTCATGGCAGGCGTATTAAAACACGTTAAAGGATTCACTGCAGTAACAAACCCAACAGTTAACTCTTACAAACGTTTAGTACCTGGATATGAAGCTCCTTGCTACGTTGCATGGTCAGCTCAAAACCGTTCACCATTAATTCGTATTCCAGCTTCTCGTGGTTTATCAACTCGTATTGAAGTACGTTCAGTAGACCCAGCTGCTAATCCATACTTAGCAATGGCAGTAATTTTAGAATCTGGCTTAAATGGTATCGAACAACAACTTACACCACCACCTGCAGTAGATCGCAATATCTACATTATGAATGCAGAAGAACGTGCTGAAGAAGGTATCGGTAACTTACCAGCTAATTTAAATGATGCACTTGCTGCACTTGCAGAAGATAAAGTAATTCAAGATGCTCTTGGTAGACATATCTATGCAAACTTCCGTGAAGCAAAAGAAATCGAATTTGACATGTTCCGTACACAAGTACACCAATGGGAACGTGACCAATACATGAAAATGTATTAAGATGAAATGGAAAAGCGCTTGAGGCTTTAGGTCTTAAGCGCTTTTTCTTTGTCCTCTAATTTTATTATTTGTGGACAAATTTTTTATTTAATCCATATTTTTTTCTATGATAGTTTCTTTATATATTCATCTACTCCGTAACTTCTGAGAAACATCTACAAAGATAGGTGTATTTCTATGTAAAATATTGGTTGGGGATTATTAAAGGAAAAACTCTCTATTATGTCGAAATTCATTAGATAGAGAGGTGAGGGGAATGTGTAAATTAGGATTACCCAGTAGTAAAATAAAAGAATATCTAGATCAAACTAGCTTATGCGTTGGAGATAAGAAAATTATACAAGAATTAATTGAGCAAAATAATAAAGAGATTGAAAAAGAAGTTGCTTCAGCCCTAACTGAAAAAAATAAAGATGCAATAAGTTTTTCAATTAGTTAAGAGATATAAAAATGTGAGCACATCTTGTCAGGTGTGCTTTTTATATGCCTTCGACAATGGGTGAAAAGCGTTGAAGCTTTTAGCCTCAACGCTTTTTCCTTATTAAAGATTTTATTGAGGTAAGTAAAATTGTAAATGCAAAAAAGTATTGTCTAATTTTGCTCATCCTTAGATTTTTCAATAGGCTTATTTTGCTCTTCAATTTTCCTGAAATGAATATCATCGCTTATTTTCTTTTCATCCTGGTGCTTCAATGCGAGTACTGCTGCCCTCCCATCGCTTGGCGAACCATCTGAAAAATACATAGGAAATAATGAGAAAAACAGAATATAAAATGAGAAATAAGTAAACTGATACCAAAAGACAGACTTATCTAGAATTCCTTGAGAAATGAGAGCTTGTATCAGAAAAATACCTATCAGGTTGAATAAAGAACCGCCTAGGTATATCAATGCGTTTGTTATTCGGTTATCATGCTTTAACATTTTAAACTCGCATGCCCCATTCCAGAAGTAGTATTTCTTTACTTCGATATTCCATAAGGAGAATACTACCTGCCCACATCCAATACTGATTTTTTTCTCCGCCCCCCCGAAAAGTGTAACGAAAAAAATATGTCCGCTTAAATGGATAAGCGTAACGAAGGGCAGAATCACGAAAAAAGAGATTAGAAATTTTATTATATCAGCGAATCCAAACATGATTGTCCTCCTAAAATATTCTGTTTAGAATATCTACCCGGATAACAAAGAATAATAACTAGAAAAAATTTGTAATAATTAGTGTGCTATGTATTCTAAAGTTACATTAGAATACAATAATTTCCGGATGAGGGACTTTATGAATGATTGTTGCTTGATACATCAAGGTTAGACATTTAAAATCAACTATTGCGTTTAAATGCTTTTTTATTTACATACAAATATAAATCATAGTATATACATTTCAATGGTGATATGATAAGCCTTAGTATTAAGCATTTTTTTATGAAAGGGTATGAAGTTCTATGCCTGAGATGGAAAAAAAAACGAAAATCAAGCAGTCTAAATATCAAATTATTGCTGCCGATATTGCCTCTAAAATTGTTGAAAATAAATACCGAATTGGCGAAAGAATATATGCCAGATCTTCTTTAGCAAGTCAATATGGTGTGTCTTCGGAAACGGCACGTCGCGCAATTGCAGTGCTGCATGATTTAGAAATTGTAGAAACTTCAAAAGGTTCGGGCGTTATTATAAAATCATACGAGAACGCTGCGAAATTTGTCCATCAGCTACAAGATGTACAATCAGTAAAAGAAGTTCAACGTGAAATGGTTGATAGCATTTCTCAACAGAAGAAAGAACTCGAAAAGTTGGAAACTTTAACAAAGGAATTAGTAAGTCGTACTGACCGTTTCCATTCACTTAATCCGTTCGTTCCATTTCAAGTAACCGTTACAGGGGAATGTGCTTATTTAGGAAAGACCATTCAAGATTTGAATTTTTGGCAAAATACAACAGCAACAATTGTTGGTATTAAAAGAGGGCAGGAAATCTTATTATCACCAGGTCCTTATGCTTCGTTGCATGAATATGATGTGATCTATTTTATCGGAAATGAACAATGTGTTGACACAGTTCAAAATTTCCTTTTTTCAAAAGATTAAATAAACACAATTTAAAATACGGGTATCTAGGTAATCTAAAAAATTTTAGATTACCTTTTTTGTGGGAAATTTTATTTATTTAAATCATAAGAAGTACTCAAATTCTTTGCTGAAAAAAGCAAAAAATCTAGAAATATGATTACTCGGCTATTTAGTTTGTAATTGGTGGCTATTTGACTAAAGTAACAACCTGATGATAACATTAAGTTGTTACTTTGTGTTGAAGCGGTTAAATGCTGATAAATAGAAAATCTTTTTTTAGGGGAGATATATTTGGAAAAACTTAAAATTGATCACGTAAGTAAAGTTTTTGGTAAGCGCACAAATCAGGCGCTAGACTTGGTTAAACAAGGAATTACAAAAAATGAAATCTTGAACAAAACAGGAGCAACTGTTGGTGTATATGATGCTAGTTTTTCTGTAAATGAAGGTGAGATCTTCGTTATTATGGGGTTATCTGGTAGCGGGAAATCAACACTTGTTCGATTATTAAACAGATTAATAGAACCTACAAACGGTAATATTTTTATAGATGGAGAGAATATCTCGAAAATGAATAAAGAACAGTTGCGGAAAGTACGTAGAGAGAAAATCAATATGGTCTTTCAAAACTTCGGTTTATTCCCTCATCAAACAATACTACAAAATACTGAATACGGTTTAGAAGTTCGTGGAGTATCAAAAGAAGAACGTAGAGAAAAAGCAGAGCAAGCTTTAGAAAATGCAAGATTACTAGATTTCAAAGATCAATATCCAAATCAATTGTCTGGTGGTATGCAGCAACGTGTAGGATTAGCAAGAGCGCTTGCGAATAATCCGGATATTTTATTAATGGACGAAGCATTTTCAGCACTCGATCCACTTATTCGAAAGGGCATGCAAGATGAGCTATTGGATTTACAATCTACGATGAAAAAAACAATCATATTTATCACACATGATCTGAATGAAGCACTAAGAATTGGAGACAGAATCGCTATTATGAAGGATGGTCAAATTATTCAAATTGGAACAGGTGAAGAGATATTAACAAATCCAGCAAATGATTATGTTCGTAACTTCGTAGAAGATGTAGATCGCTCGAAGGTTCTAACAGCAGAAAATATTATGATACGTCCAATTACGGTCAATGTTGAACAAGACGGACCAAAGGTTGCGCTTGCCAGAATGCGCCAAGAGGAAGTAAGTATGCTTGTTGCTCTTGACCGCAGTCGGAAAATTAAAGGTTATATAACAGCTGATGATGCATTAGAATCTGCTAAACGTGGAGATAAAAGTATTAAGGAAATTGTTCATTCAGATATTGTGACTGTTGAACACGATACTCTTATCCAAGATGTTTTTAATGTGATCTATGACGCTCCAACACCAGTTGCTGTCATAAAAAACAGCAAACTTATTGGTATTTTAATCAAGGGAGTTGTTATTGAAGCATTAGCAAAAGATAGTGAGGGGGTATTAGTACATGAGTAATTTTCTAGATCAATTTTCAAAAATACCCGTTGCAAAATGGACACAAAACGCAATGGACTTTTTGACAGATCATTTTGCTGGTATGTTTGACACCATACAAGCAATAGGCCAAATAACGATGAATTCTATTACGGATTTCTTGATGATTATACCACCTATTCTTTTAATAATAATTGTAATGTTACTAGCATTTTTTGCTTCAGGAAAGAAAATAGGATTAGCAATCTTCTCGATGATTGGTTTGTTATTTATCTACAACCAAAACCTATGGGAAGAGTTGATGAATACAATTACACTAGTATTATTTGCGAGTATTATATCAATAATAATAGGTATTCCTATTGGGATATTAATGTCGAAAACTAGATTTGTAGAGAGTATCATGAAACCCATCTTAGACTTTATGCAAACGATGCCTGGTTTCGTCTATTTAATACCAGCTGTTGCCTTTTTTGGCATAGGAGTTGTACCAGGAGTATTTGCTTCTATTATCTTCGCAATTCCACCGACAATACGATTTACAAATCTCGGTATAAAACAAGTATCAAAAGAGTTAATCGAAGCATCTGAATCATTCGGTAGTACTTCTTTCCAGAAATTATTTAAAGTTGAACTTCCTCTAGCAAAATCCACTATTATGGCGGGAATAAACCAAACAGTAATGTTAGCACTTTCTATGGTCGTTATTGCTTCTATGATTGGTGCTCCAGGATTAGGTCGCAAAGTATTGTCAGCTTTACAACGTGCTCAAGTCGGAAATGGTTTTGTTGCGGGTTTATCTTTAGTAATCTTTGCAATAATAATTGACCGATTATCACAAAGCTTTAATAAGAAGAAATACGAACAAAAAGGATGATTGGATGAAACTAAGCAAAAAGATGAAAGCCATTAGTTTAGCTGCATGCATTGGATTAAGTACGATACTTGCAAGCTGTGATTTAAATTCTGTAAAGAGCAAACAAATTAACTTAGCTTATGTAGAATGGGATACTGAAGTAGCATCTACAAATGTTATTGGAAAAGTATTAGAAAATATGGGATATGATGTCCAACTTACTCCACTAGATAACGCAATTATGTGGGAAGCTGTATCAAAAGGTGAAGCAGATGCAATGGTAGGAGGTTGGTTACCAAATACCCATGCTGCACAATATAAAAAGTATAAAAATGATTTAGATGATTTAGGTCCGAATTTAAAAGGGGCAAAAATAGGCTTGGTTGTCCCAAAATATATGAAGGAAAATTCGATAGAAGATTTGAAAATGCAGGCAAATAGTACAATTACGGGTATTGAGCCAGGAGCCGGTGTTGTTGCCACAGCTGAAAAAGCTTTGAAAAGTTATGATAATTTAACCTCATGGAATGTAAAAACTGCATCCTCAGGAGCCATGACTATTGAGCTTGGTAAAGCGATTAAAAATAAAAAAGATATCGTGATTACAGGATGGTCACCCCACTGGATGTTCCAAAAATATGATTTAAAATATTTAAAAGACCCCAAAGGTGTTTTTGGTAAAGAAGAAAGTATTCACACTTTTGCACGTAAATCGCTGAAAGAAGACAAACCAGACGCTTATAAAGTTTTAGATAGATTTAACTGGTCCACTAAGGATATAGAAGAAACGATGCTAAAAATTTCAGAAGGTGAAGACCCTGAAGATGTGGCAGAAGAATGGATTAAAAAGAATCCAGAAAAGGTTGCAAGCTGGACAAAAGGGATAGATGAGAAATAATGATTAATATGAAACAAAGAGTCCTAAAGTCATTTGAAAATATGAAATTTAAATAGTGAGTAATAGAAAAAAGCATCCAATTCTAATCTATTAATAGAATAGAATTGGATGCTTTTTCATATAGTAGATTATTGAACATTACGATATAGTCCTACTACTTTACCAAGTATAGATACATTGTCTACAATAATTGGTTCCATAGAAGAGTTTTCTGGTTGAAGACGGAAATAACCATCTTCTTTGTAAAAACGCTTTACAGTTGCTTCGTTTTCTTCTGTCATTGCTACAACAATATCACCATTATTGGCTGTTGCTTGTTGTTTTACAATTACGTAATCACCATCCAAAATACCAGCTTCTATCATAGATTCACCCATGATTTCAAGCATAAAGATATGGTCGTCGGAAGTGCCGTAAAAGTCTGGAATCGGAAAATATTCTTCGATATTTTCAATGGCCGTAATTGGTAAACCAGCAGTAACCTTTCCTACTAATGGTACATGCATGACGCCTTGTTTTGAAATATTATCTTGGTCCAAAATTTCTATGGCACGAGGTTTTGTTGGATCGCGTCGAATAAGGCCTTTGCTTTCGAGTCTGTTTAAATGTCCGTGGACAGTAGAACTTGAAGCTAGACCGACAGCTTCCCCAATTTCTCGGACAGAAGGTGGGTACCCTTTCGTGCGAACTTCTTCTTTAATAAATTCTAGTATATCTTCTTGTCTTTTCGATACTTTTTTCAATCCAATCACCTCTTATCTTGAGTCTCTTCTAAAATTGTTAAATTTAGTATAACATTTGCGAACAAACAATGCAAACATAAGTTCGAAAAAGCAGTTGACAAAAACAAACGTTCGATTTATATTAGGAACATACATTCCGAACAAACATTCGATGAAAGGATGACTTACATGAATTGGGTTAAAAAAAATCAAAACACAACACTACTTTTTGCAATCATTATCATTGGCATGATTATACTATTCGTATCAAATAGAGATGTCACTAATTATACAAAAATTGAAATAGAACAAGGAGATACGCTTTGGACATTATCCGACGAATATAAAGGTGATCTTACAAATGATGAATGGGTTCGTCTAGTGAAAAATGAGAACAATATGATTGACGATAAAATAATAGCTGGTCATACTTTAAGTATTCCTGAATATAACAATACAATTTCAAATGATAAGGGAATAGAAGTGGCGAGTGAAGAAAATGGTAGATAAAAAAGCGGTTCTGTATTGTCGGGTAAGTACAGAAAAGGAAACTCAAGATACATCATTGGAGAGGCAAGAGTTAGAGCTAAGAGAATTTGCTTCAGCTAAAGAATATGAAGTGGCTGAAGTTTTCACTGATCGACATAGTGGCTATGATATTGATCGTGAAGGATTATTAGACTTACTAGAATATATAAAGGATTATCAAATTCATGCTTTATTTGTTCAAGATGAAACACGCTTGGGTCGGGGAAAT
Source organism: Rummeliibacillus sp. JY-2-4R (assembly GCF_053847205.1). Lineage (NCBI taxonomy): Bacteria > Bacillati > Bacillota > Bacilli > Caryophanales > Caryophanaceae > Rummeliibacillus > Rummeliibacillus sp. JY-2-4R. The sequence goes on from NZ_CM132623.1 coordinate 1,107,984, forward strand.
GGACGCATGGCTGTACTACATTTGTTACAAAAAATGAATGTTGATATATTTACATTAAGTAATTCTGGTAATATGCGACTTAATGAAATGGATACGATGTTACTTGAAATTTTAGCTCTTGTAGAAGAATACCAACGTAAATTACATAATGCCAAAATAAGGCGGGGCATGAAGCGTGCTGTCGAAAATGGCTATAGACCTGAAAATAACTTAAAAGATAGAGGAAATCCTGAAGGAAGAGAAAGAATAGATGTTCCAATTGATCAAATTGTTAGCCTTAGACAAAATGGTATGACATTTGAAGAAATAACGGCTACATTAAAAGGATTAGGCTTTCAAATCAGCAAAGCAACGATTCATAGACGTTATAAAGAATATGAATTGGAAAGTAAATAGTGAATTTTAAAGCGGGAACTTATAATATATCTAAATTTCATAATTATTAATGCGAAAACTGCTGCAACTCTATTCATTAGGTGCAGCAGTTTTTAGTTTATTAAGAAATAAAATACTTTCTTCGTATAGAATATATATTCCATTTTTTAATTCTTCTAAAGATGCATAAGCATAAGAGAGACGAATATGATGAGAATCATAAGAGTTATAGATATAACCTGGATTGATTAACACTTTTCTCTGAAGTAGTTTGAGGAAAAATTCCTTGGTTACAATAGGCTCATTAAATCTAAACCAAATATAAAAGCCGCCTTTAGGTTTCTCCCATGTGGCCAAAGATTCAAACAACTCATTAAGAATCGTATCAAGAAGTGTAGCACGAAACTTCAATTGTTCTCTTAAAAAAGTTAAATGATTTTCATATAAATCAGAATTTAGCCAATGCGTAACAATTTCTTGAGAAAAAGCACTTGTCCCGTAATCCATTTGCATTTTAATATCTGCTAATCTCTTAATCACAGGTGTTGGACCGACTATCCAACCAACGCGTAATCCAGGACTAAGAGTCTTTGAAACACTTCCGATATATAGAACTTGACCAGATGTATCAAGTGATTTGATAGATGGAGAAACTAATTTTGAGTCAAATAGTAATTCGAAGTAAACGTCATCTTCAATTATTGGAATTCGAAGTTCAATACATAAGTTATAGAGATTTTGTTTTTCTTCTAATGACCAAACACTTCCGGTAGGATTGTTTAATGTAGGAATCGTGTAATAAATAGATTGTCGATTTCTTTTCATTTTCTGTAATGATTCTTTAAACATTTCCTCTTGAGAAACGGATTTTAATTGCATACCAAAAGATTGAAAAGGATGAATTGAATTTAAATAGGAACTGGGCTCTTGGAATACAATTGAGCCAGGTTCAAATAATCCCAATGATATTAACTGAAGCGCCTGCAGTGCACCAGAAACAATCAAAATGTTTTCCGGTGTAGTAGTAATCTTTCGTTTGCTTAAATAGTTACATAAAGCTTGACGCAATTTTTCACTACCTTGTGGGGAAGAATAGCCAATATCTTTTCCTTCAAATGAAAGATTTTGAAGGGATTTTTGTAATTTAGTAGTTGGCAACAAAGACGGAGAAAGCTCTCCAGTCCCTAAGCGGATTACAGTATTGTCTTGTTCATATTCATTGATCATTTGAATAGTATGATCATTTGGCTTATGAATGCTTGCTTCGATGTAGCTTTGCCAATTAGGTTGATTGTTTTTCGATAATAAATTCCAAGAGTTATTGGCAACAAATACACCTGAACCTATTCTAGACTCCAATATACCATCAGCTTTTAATTCATCTAAAGCGAGTTTTATTGTACTTCGATTTACTTCAAGCAAAAAAGCAAGTTGTCGCTGTGTTGGAAGTTTTGTGCCAACCACCCAATCTCCTGATTTAATCTGTTCTGTAATCCATTGTATAATTTGATGATGTAAACTTTTTGGAATAGTACGGCTCGGCTTCCACATGCTCAAATGACTCCTTTCTTAAAATTGGATGGGTAGATAGCCAACCAATTGGGCCTTTTCTTATATTTATATCATAGTACGATAATTATAGAAGGAGGAGGACATGGACGCTTATATTCATGGATTTATTTTAGCACTTGGTTTGATTTTACCGTTAGGTGTACAAAATGTTTTTGTTTTTTCTCAAGGAGGCACGCAACCAAATATATTGAAAGCATTGCCAGCGAGTTTAACTGCAGCTATATCAGATACTCTATTAATTGTTTTAGCGGTGTTCGGAGTTTCAATGATTGTTTTCCAATATGAATGGGTTCGAATCTTTCTGCTAATTGGAGGAATACTTTTTTTACTATATATGGGGAAAGTAATATGGAGCTCAAGCTCTTTAAATGTCGAAAAAGAACAGGCATTACCTATTAAAAAGCAGATTCTCTTTGCGCTATCTGTATCTTTATTAAATCCACATGCGTTATTGGATACAGTCGGCGTAATTGGTACAAGCGCATTAAAATATAGTGGAGAGGATCAATTATTTTTTACTTTGGCGTGTATTAGTGTTTCATGGTTATGGTTTGTAGGTTTAATGATTGTAGGGGCTCTTATGAAAAAGTTACAAATTTCGAAAACGATTTTTAACCTTTTCAATAAACTTTCTGCACTATTTATATGGGGAACGGCAATCTATTTATTGATCAGCTTGTTTTAAGTGATTTTGCATTTTATCCCGCATTAACGGGCTTATGGCTCAACTGCAAGTTCGACAGCAGAACGGGATTAACAATTAGTGGGCGATGGCCAACTAAAAACGCCACGAAAATTCTTCTTTGGTACTAGTACGTCCTGTAAATTGAAACGCCACTGATTGAAGTTTCACTTTATTTAAGCTTTAGGCTTGCGCTTGAAGCTTTTTTTTCTTACCTTTATAGTAGTGTAGTTATGAAAGGTGTGTTAAACGTGTTACCAAAAGACAAAATCCAGCGTATTAACTATTTATCAAAAAAATCAAAAGAAACAGGTTTAACGATTGAAGAAGCAAAAGAACAAACAGCTCTTCGAAAAGAATACTTGGATACATTTCGTGAATCAATGAGAGGGACAATTGAAAACGTACGTATTTTTGATCCGAATGGGGATGAAGTCACTCCAGAAAAATTACGTGCAAAACAACAAAGAAACAAACCATTAAATTAATTGAACAATTGAAAAAGCATTGTGTTATGAAAGAATGTTGACTAAACTGTAATAGAATAATATTTTGCTTTATGAAAGGATGTCTACTAAATGGCTCAACAAGCAGATCAGCTTGCAATAAACACAATCCGTACTTTGTCCATAGATGCAATTGAAAAAGCAAATTCTGGTCATCCAGGATTACCAATGGGTGCAGCACCAATGGCATATACGCTTTGGACAAAACAATTACACCACAATCCAAAGAATCCAAAATGGTTCAACCGTGACCGTTTCGTCTTATCGGCTGGACATGGATCAATGTTATTATATAGCTTGCTTCATTTAGGTGGGTATGATCTTCCAATGGAGGAAATCAAAAACTTCCGTCAATGGGGTTCATTGACTCCGGGCCATCCAGAATATGGCCATACTGCTGGGGTAGAAGCTACAACTGGTCCACTTGGACAAGGGATTGCAATGGCTGTCGGTATGGCTATGGCAGAAGCTCATTTAAGTGGAGTATATAACAAACCAGATTATGACATTATTAACCATTATACATTTGCGCTTTGCGGTGATGGTGATTTAATGGAAGGTGTATCAGCAGAAGCAGCTTCTCTTGCTGGACACTTACAATTAGAAAAGCTAATTGTTCTTTATGATAGTAATGATATCTCATTAGATGGAGATTTAAATAAGTCTTTCTCAGATAATACTGCAGAACGCTTTAAAGCATATGGTTGGAATTATATCTTAGTACAAGATGGAAATGATATTGATTCTATCAATAATGCTATTGAACAAGCAAAAGCTCATGTTGGTCAACCTACATTAATTGAAGTGAAAACTGTAATTGGATTTGGTTCACCAAACAAATCTGGTAAATCAAGTTCCCACGGATCACCACTTGGTAGTGATGAAGTAATGCTTACAAAACAAGCCTACGAATGGGATAATGAAGATTTCTTCGTACCTGAAGAAGTTTACAATACATTTAAAGAAGCAGCGAAAATTCAAGGTGAAGATGCAGAAGTTGCATGGAATGCCCAATTTAATTCTTATAAAGAAACATATCCTGAACTTGGCTTACAATTAGAAAAAGCAATAGCAGGCGATCTTCCTGAAGATTTTGATGCAGAAATACCAACTTATGAAGTTGGAAAATCAATTGCTACTCGTTCATCTTCAGGTGAAGTAATTAACGCATTAGCAAAGAAAGTCCCAGCATTCTTTGGTGGTAGTGCCGATTTAGCAGGTTCAAATAAAACAACAATCAAAGGTGCAGGCGATTTCTCAAGCTCTGAACGTGATGGCCGTAATATTTGGTTTGGCGTTCGTGAATTTGCAATGGGTGCAGCACTTAATGGTATGGCGCTTCATGGTGGTTTAAATGTCTTCGGTGGTACATTCTTCGTATTTTCAGATTACGTTCGTCCAGCAGTTCGTCTTTCTGCTCTTATGGGATTACCAGTAACATATGTATTCACACATGACTCAATTGCAGTTGGTGAAGATGGTCCAACACATGAACCAATCGAACATTTAGCAGCATTACGTGCAATGCCAAATCTTTCTGTTATTCGCCCAGCAGATGCAAACGAATCAGCTGCAGCTTGGAAACTTGCAGTATCTTCTAAAAACCGCCCTACAGCTTTAGTATTATCTCGTCAAGATTTACCAGTACTCGATGTAGATGTACAAACAGTTTACAATGGCGTTTCAAAAGGTGCTTATATTGTCAAAAAAGCGGATAAAGAAGTTGCAGATGCATTGCTTTTAGCAACTGGTTCAGAAGTTCAATTGGCAGTATCTGCTAAAGAAGAACTTGCGAAAGAAGGTATTGATGTAACTGTTGTGTCAATGCCTGATTTTGATCGCTTTGATGAACAAGATGAAGCCTATAAAGAAAGTGTGTTACCAAAAGCTATAACGAAACGTTTAGCAATCGAAATGGCATCTTCATTTGGTTGGCATAAATACACTGGTTTTGAAGGTGATGTACTTGCAATCGATGGTTTTGGTGCAAGTGCTCCTGGAGAAATCGTGATGAAAGAATATGGTTTTTCTGTCGACAATGTTGTATCTAAAGTTAAAGATCTATTAGCAAAATAAAACATAAAAAAGTAGAGGGAATTTCCCTCTACTTTTTGTTTTTTGACAAAGAAAGTGCAATATTTACAGGTGAAATTGACAAAATATTTGCTAAAATGAAGGTATAATTAGTTGAAAGAAGGGAGTGACAATAGATGCGTGTTTACTCAATCTTTCATGTCAAAAAAAAGCATCAGTCATTTATATACGGTAGAGAACGGTTATTATTTGAATTAATTAATAATATAAAAACTGAAAAAAATGCTTTTTATCCATCTCAGGAATTGACTTATTTATGCGAATTATTGCCAATTGATGAAATTGAAGCGTTTGTCGAACAATACTTATATAAAGATTTTACTGCCATTCAGATGAAGAACCATGAGATTTTTTTGACTCATGAATTTAAGGGCGACTTACATATCGAAATTCAACCATATTATTTAACAGTAACTTGTGTTGGATCACGTATGTTAGAATTGGATTTATTTGCAACATTATCAAAACTAAGTCCAGGGTTCATAGGGTTTAACAAGAACGAAATGGAATGTGGTTGGCTAAAACCTCCTAAATTTTCTGTTGTCGCAAAGGGTTAAATCAGATAAATAGTAGTATCAAAATAGTTTTTATTGTATAATCCTCTTGGAGATAATTTTCTCGTATGTGAATTTTAGAGGAGGAAAATAAGTGAGTACTGGCTTAGCAATTACTTTAATAGTAGTAGCACTAATCATAGGTTTAGTTGGAGGATTCTTCATAGCTCGACAATATATGATGAAATATTTAAAAGAAAATCCACCAATTAACGAACAAATGCTACGTGTGATGATGTCTCAAATGGGACGTAAACCATCAGAAAAACAAATCAAACAAATGATGAACCAAATGAATAAATTGAGTAATAAATAAATACTTGTTTACAATCTGTAAACAAAATACTTTTTGTACAAGTTGTTTATTTGCTTAATTATTATAATAATGAAATCTAAATAACAAAAACCAATGGAAAATTATTTATTTCCATTGGTTTTTTTATTTGAAAAAAATTTTAGAATGAGAAATGCTTCTCACATATGATTATTTGTCATCACATATTCATGTAGAAACTCACGAACTGTATCTTCATATTCTTGAGGATTTGCATTGAAGGATTGTGCATGTGCACCTTGTTCGAACAGTTTCAACATTTTTGGTCCTTTTTTTAATCTGTATAATTCGATGGTCATCGAAGGGAGGATAAAATCATCTGGTAGACTATGAATAAATAGTACGGGTTTATCAATATTTGTAACAGCCGTACGAGGTGCTACGCTTTTCAGCCAGTAGCCATCACGTAATCTTAAAAATATATTTGCAAGTCTAATGGCAAGTGGACTTTTGAATGGCGTTTGTTTAGTCAATAGATAATATAGTTCTTCTGAGAAATCAGAATAAGGACAATCGGCAATATAGAAGTGTGCTTTATCTTCTAAAGTTCCAGCATACAAGATTGTTGTTGCAGCTCCCATTGATTCCCCGTGGACCCCTATAGTGGCATCATCGCTTACTCTTTCTTTCATATAGTTCAGAACTGCTTGTAAATCGACTTTTTCATAATAACCATAACTTGTTGTCTTACCACCAGATTCACCATGCCTTCTGTGATCATAAACGACTGTGTTAAAGCCAAGACGTTCAAATAATCTTACATATTTTACAGAGTTTACTTTGTTTTCGGTCACGCCGTGGCACACAATCATCGTATTTGCTGTATCTAATGGTTTAAAATAGATTCCTTTTATCAAATATCCATTGGGGGAGTCGATACTCAAAGTTTCTTTGTGAACTGTTTCAAACCATTTTTCATCATAGCGCATTGCTTTTTTTTCACGATCTAAAATAAAATCATCGTCTTTTTTCTTAATATAAATAATTCGACTTGATACAAGGTAGCCAATCAATGTTATGGCTCCCCCGATAATTCCTGTCAGTAAGCCAATAATCCAGATAGCCCTTTTTTTCATGAGTAACACCACCTTCTAACTTTGTCTATATAGCTTATATTGAGCACTTGTAATTTCTACTTTCAAAAATGGTTGTAACTGTATTTCTCATTCTGCCCCCTTATATTCTGAATTAAAAGAATCCAGGAAAATTTTTGTTTTCTATATTATATGTGAGTTGATTTTATAATTCGTAGTTTTTCAAAAAAACGTTAATGTTACTTTCAAAGGTCTTATCAGTTCATTCCTTTACTACTTGTTGTACTTGATAACTGTTGATAATGTACACAGTAAGCAGTAAAATTGAATGAAATTGGTAATGACATCATACAACAATTTATATTTAAGGGAGTACAAATATAATGGCTAAGAAAAAAAGACAGCATAGTGAACAAAAACAATCAAAATCAATAGAAAAGGTAGAAAAACTTACTTTAGAAGATCAATTGAATGGCGATGTACTAGCAAAATTGAAACTTGCTAAAAAGGAACTTGTGGCAAAAGAGCAACAAGAACAAGAAGAAAAAGAAGCTCAGCTTGCATTTGAAAGAAAACAACGTGAAAAGAACAAAACGTTTGCTGAATTATTTGAAGAATATGGGGATAAAGGTTCCAAGTTTTAATTCAATATTGTAAAAAAACGGGAAGAATTGTAGAATTCTTCCCGTTTTTTTAATCTCGATGATTGATGTATATATCACGTTTAGTAGTGTTAATAAGTTCCTCTAAATTCTCAATTTGATCAATGGATTCATAGGCACTAATCGTCTTTACTAATTGTTCTTTTGAACTTGCACCAACAACAGCAGATGCAATTGTTTGATGTCGCAAAATGGTTTTTAATGCAAGTGCATGGATTGATGATGTGTGTTCAAAAAGCTGTGAAAGTGTTTCTTTTAGTTCATCTTGAGAATAAGTTAAATAGCCATTTGTTTTGGAAAGACGTGTTTGCCATTCGTCCGTCAATAATCCTTTTGCTACTGAGCCACGCGTTACAACAGATGCTCCTTGATTTCCTATAAAATCTAGCCATTCTTCTGGTCTTCGGTCAAGTAAGCTATATTGCATCATGACAGAAACAGCATGACTTGTTGGTAAAAAGCGTTTTAAAACATTTGGTCGAATTGATGAAATTCCATATTCACGTATTAAGCCATCTTTTTTTAATTCTTCAAATGCTTCTATAACTTCATCCCAATTATCCTCAGATGTCCCACCATGAAGTTGATATAGATCCACATAATCTGTTTCTAAACGTCTTAAACTTTCTTTAATACCTTTTTTAATATGTGATTTCGATGCATCCCAGTGCCATGTATCAGCTGAAGAATCCCAAACGTTTCCTACTTTCGTTGCTAAAATAATATCTTGTCTTTTTTCTTTTAAAAGCTTTCCTATCATTTCTTCATTTAGACCATGATTATAAAGATCCGCAGTATCGAAATAATTAATACCAAAATCAAGTGCAGCGTCCATAATATACGACGCATCATGAACGTCTGTTGGTAATGACATACAACCTAGACTAATTTCAGAGATATGTAAATCAGAAGAACCTAATTGTCGCTTTTTCAAAAATACCGCCTCCTTCAAGATAATGGTACAATGAAATATAGTAAAAGAACAATGGAGAGGGATTTATAGATGAAAAAATTCGAAGAAAAAACGATTTCAACAAAGCAAATTTTTGATGGACGTATAATTAAAGTCCAAGTAGATGAGGTAACATTACCAAATGGCAAAACAGCAACTAGAGAATTGGTGAAGCATCCAGGAGCTGTTGCAATTATCCCAATTACGAGTGAAGGAAAGATTGTGATGGTAGAACAATTCCGTAAACCGCTTGAGAAAAGTATTATCGAAATTCCTGCAGGTAAATTAGAGCCGGGAGAAAAACCTGAGTTTACAGCATTAAGAGAATTGGAAGAAGAAACTGGATATGGTGCAACTGAGTTAGAGTTGATCCAATCATTTGCTACTTCTCCAGGCTTTGCAGATGAAATTATTCATCTATTTGCAGCGAAAAATCTATTTAAAATTGCACAACCAAAAGATTTAGACGAAGATGAATTCGTCGAACTAATGGAAGTTAGCATAGAAGAAGCTGAGCAATTAGTGAAAGAACAACGTATTTATGATGCTAAAACAATATTAGCAATTATGTGGGCGAAAAATAATCTAGTAAAATAAGGTATGTTTAAGAGTGAGGAGCATAGGTTGTACTATTAGAAAGTAGGTGACCTAGTGAATCGCTCAATGCAAATAACTTATTTTTTCCTAATCATTTCAATTGGCTATATTGGAGGTATTATCGCATTTAAGATGTCAACACCAGCTCATAATGAATGGTTGATATCAATAATGGACCCAAGGCTTTTATTAGAAGATAAGCCAAAATTGTGGCAATCATTATGGCCAGCATTCATGCCTTATGTATTTTTAGTGTTGCTTGCTACACATCAATGGTTTAGGCATGCTACAAGACTTGTTGTTGTAAGTAAAAGTGCCTTCTTTGGTTTTTGTTCTGCATACTTAATTGCTACACAAAATGCATTTTGGAATTATGCACTCTGGTGGTTCCCAGTGCAATTTGTGTATACTTGTTTATTATTATTATTTTCAATTGTCCTCGTTCCAAAACCATTTTATGATAGTCGCAAAAAGGGTATACACTGGAAAAGAATTGTTGTTATTAGTATCATGACTATAATAGTGTTTGGTATTGAACTTCTTATTGTTCATTTTATGTTTTAATTTCTAATTATTTATTGATAATAATTATCAATAAATAACCATTACAATGAAATTAGTCGCTTAATCTTGTAATGAGAATTAAACATTTGGTATAATGGTAGAAGTTTAGGGGGGCGTCATATGGAGAGCCGTATCGATCGAATAAAAAAACAATTACATGGTGCTAGCTATAAACTGACGCCGCAACGAGAAGCGACGGTAAGAGTACTTTTAGAAAATGAGGAAGATCATTTAAGTGCTGAAGATGTATACCTTTTAGTGAAGGAGAAAGCACCTGAAATCGGTCTAGCGACTGTTTATCGTACATTAGAGTTACTAACAGAACTTAAAATTGTCGACAAGATTAATTTTGGAGATGGAGTGTCTCGATATGATTTACGACAAGAAGGAGCAGCTCACTTTCATCATCACCTCGTATGTATCGAATGTGGCGCCGTCGATGAAATTCAAGAAGACTTACTTGAAGATGTAGAAGCAGTTGTTGAAAAACGCTGGAATTTCCAAATTAAAGATCACCGATTAACATTTCACGGTATATGCTGGCGTTGCAACGAAAAGCATGCTGAAGAACAAAAAAACAAAGAACAAAATAATAATGAAGAATAGTTTATCCCGCATTAACGGGTAGTAAGACACGAACTTAAGGCTTTAGAAAATACGAAGAAGCATAGGTGGAAAATAACTGCCGGTAAATGCCCGATTGATTCAACTATCAATCAGAGGGGGTTGGAAGAACCCCTCACTGATTGAAGTTTCATTTTATAGCGAATGTAAAGGATGGCGGAGGTGCTATCCTTTTTTTTATACTTTTATAGCCATTAATCAGACTGACTCATGTTTGTTTAATAAAATTCGTTTATTTTAATCACAAAACTGTAACAATGAGGAGGGGATAGCAATGAAACAAGATATTTTAGATGCAATCGCAGATTATATACATTTTCTAAGAGTCGAACGTCAATTATCTGAAAACACATTACAATCATACGAAAGAGATATCAAAGACTACACAACGAATATTTTTGATAAACAACAGTTAAATACTTTTGATGATATAGATAGGCTTCACATTTTACAGCATTTACAGGCATTACGAAATAAAGGTATATCCGTTCGAACAGTTTCTAGACATATCTCATCCATACGTTCTTTTCACCAATTTTTGCTAAGAGAAAAGAGATGTGATCATGATCCCACAATTCATATTGAAATGCCGAAAATTGAGCAAAAGTTGCCTAAGGTTTTATCAATTGAAGAAGTTGATCGATTAATAAAAGCTCCGAACATTGCAAAACCTCAAGGAGTCAGAGATCGGGCAATGTTAGAGCTACTCTATGCAACAGGTATGCGTGTCAGTGAATGTATAGCCTTAAATGTAGATGATATCCATTTAACAATGGGATTTGTACGTGTATTTGGTAAAGGCGGAAAAGAACGGATTATTCCGTTAGGCAGTTCAGCAATTGAAGCATGCACAAACTATTTAAATGTAGCACGATTTAAGTTAGAAAATCAAAAATTGAGAACTGAAGCGTTATTTATTAACCAAAGAGGGAAAAGATTAACTAGACAAGGTTGTTGGAAATTGATGAAGGGTTATGCTGCTGATGCAGGAATTGAAAAGGAATTGACCCCGCATATACTACGACATTCATTTGCTACGCATTTAATTGAAAATGGAGCAGATTTGAGAGCGGTCCAAGAAATGCTTGGCCACGCAGATATAGCAACAACGCAAATTTATACGCATATAAGCAAATCAAGATTATCTGAAGTATATAAGCAATTCCATCCTAGAGCATAATATTTTTGATTTCGTCAGATGTCTGACCTTTATTTTTTTTCGAGATTTGTTAAAATGAGTTGTAGGAACAAGGAGGATAATTTGATGAACACAAAACCATTTAAACGCATTCACTTAATCGTAATGGATTCAGTTGGAATTGGTGAAGCACCTGACGCTTCAAAATTTAACGATGTAGGTTCTGATACACTTGGACACATTGCTCAAGAAATGAAAGGGTTAACAATGCCGAATATGCAACGACTAGGCTATAACAATATTCGTGGCTTGATTGGTCTTAACGATTTAGAAGGTATGAAATCAGTAGAAAAACCAGAAGCTTACTATGGCTATATGCAAGAAGCTTCAGTTGGAAAGGACACAATGACGGGGCACTGGGAAATCATGGGTTTAAATATAAACAAACCTTTCAAAGTATATCCAGAAGGATTTCCACAAGAATTAATCGAAGAATTAGAACAACGTACTGGACGTAAAGTTCTTTGCAATAAACCTGCATCAGGTACACAAGTTATCGAAGATTTCGGTAAAGAACATATGGCTACTGGTGCAATCATCGTATATACATCTGCAGATCCTGTACTGCAAATAGCAGCGCACGAAGAAGTTGTACCTTTAGATGAATTATATAGAATATGTGAAATTGCTCGTGAAATTACATTAAAACCAGAATATTTAGTTGGTCGTGTAATTGCTCGTCCATTTGTAGGGGAACCAGGAAACTTTACTCGTACTTCAAATCGACATGATTATGCATTAAAACCATTCGGGCGTACTGTGATGAATGAAATGAAAGACGCTGGCCTCGATGTTATTGCGTTGGGTAAAATCTCTGATATCTATAACGGAGAAGGTGTAACAGAAGCTATTCGTACAAAAGATAATACAGATGGGATGGATAAATTAGTAGAAGTTGCTAAAAAGGATTTCCATGGTTTATCATTCTTAAATCTTGTTGACTTTGATGCGAAATACGGCCACCGTCGTGATCCAATTGGATATGGAGAAGCATTAGAAGAGTTTGATCGCCGTCTTCCAGAAGTTCTTGAACTATTAGAAGAAGATGACTTATTAATGATTACTGCGGATCATGGGAATGACCCAACATTTCCAGGAACGGATCATACACGTGAGTTTGTGCCATTAATCGCATATTCTCCACGGTTCAAAGAAGGAAAAGCGCTTCCAAAAACAGATACTTTTGCATCCTTAGGAGCAACAGTTGCTGAAAACTTCGAAGTGAAACTTCCTGAATTTGGTAAAAGTTTCTTACAACTTTTAAAATAAGAAAGAGGCGATGATACCATGAGAATGGTTGATATTATCGAAAAAAAACGTGATGGTCATGAATTAACAACAGAAGAAATTCGTTTTTTCATTGATGGATACACAAACGGCTCTATACCGGATTACCAAGCAAGCAGCTTAGCAATGGCAATATTCTTCCAAGATATGACTGATCGTGAACGGGCAGATCTTACTATGGCGATGGTGGAATCCGGTGATCAAATTGATTTATCTGGTATTGAAGGTATAAAAGTAGATAAGCATTCAACTGGTGGAGTAGGTGATACTACTACTCTTGTTCTAGGACCTCTTGTTGCTGCAGTAGGTGTTCCTGTAGCGAAAATGAGTGGACGCGGTTTAGGTCATACTGGTGGAACAATAGACAAATTGGAGTCAATCGAAGGATTCCATGTTGAACTTACATCTGAACAGTTTACACAACAAGTAAACGATATTAAATTAGCAGTCATTGGCCAAAGTGGAAATTTAACTCCTGCGGATAAAAAGCTATATGCTCTTAGAGATGTTACAGGGACAGTTCCAAGTATTCCATTAATCGCAAGCTCAATTATGAGTAAAAAAATCGCAGCAGGAGCAGATGCCATCGTCTTAGATGTTAAAACAGGCGACGGAGCATTTATGAAAACGGTTGAAGATTCAAAAAAACTTGCTCATGCCATGGTGAAAATTGGACATAATGTTGGCCGCCAAACAATGGCCATCATTTCTGATATGAACCAACCACTAGGATATGCCATAGGGAATGCTTTAGAAGTAAAAGAGGCAATTGAAACATTAAGCGGAAAAGGTCCAAAAGACTTAACGGAGCTTTGTTTAACTCTAGGTTCACAAATGGTTGTAGTAGGTGGGCATGCAAAAACAATCGAAGAAGCTCGAAAACTTCTAGAAGAAGTTATATCAAATGGAACTGCTCTTGAAGTATTCAAAAAATTCATCAAAGGCCAAGGTGGAAACCCAGACGTCGTAGATGACTTATCATTACTTCCTCAAGCAAAGTATACATTTGAGGTACCTGCAAAAGAATCAGGTTTTGTAGAACATATTGTTGCAGATGAAATAGGTACAGCGGCTATGTTACTAGGTGCTGGTCGTGCAACAAAAGAATCTGAAATTGATCTTGCAGTTGGCTTAGTACTTCGTAAAAAAGTAGGCGAAGCTGTAACTGCAGGAGAGTCATTAGTTTCAATCTACTCTAATAGAGAGAATATAGAAGAAGTGTTAGATAAAATTTATGCAAATATTAGTATTTCACAAGAAGAAGTGAAAGCTCCAACTTTAATTGAAGGCATTATTACTGAATAATTGAATAAAAACGTGCCGCATTGGTTATAAATGAGCCAATGTGGCATTTTTTTTTATTTTTTCCACTATTAAATGATTAAAAGAGAGGTTATTTTCACAAACTAATGGATGATATGTCGTATTTTTTCTATCTTTAGCATTTTAATTGATAAATTGTCATGGCAAAGGATTCTTCTATTTATCCGTAGAATAGTTCTTGAAAAGGAGGTATGTAAATGCAGCACCATATTGAAATTACATCAGAAAAAATTGCGATTATCCGATTAAAAGGAGAGCTTGATCATCATGCAGCTCGCCAAATTCGTGAAGATATATCGCAAGCTATTTACAGTGGCTATGTACAAGATATTATTTGGAATTTAGAGGGGCTACAGTTTATGGACAGTGCAGGAGTAGGCTTAATCTTAGGAAGAATGAGAGACCTACAAGTACAAAATGGTCGTACATTAATCATCAAACCTTCTTCAACAATGGAGAAAATTTTCCAATTTTCAGGATTAGGCAAATATATTTGGCATGAATCAGAGCATGAAGCCATCCAAAGTTTAGGAGGGATTCTTCATGGATAATGAAATGACGCTATCATTCTTGGCAATTAGTGATAATGAGGCACTTGCTAGAATCGCAATCACAAGTTTTCTAGCTGTTTTAGACCCTACAATAGAAGAATTATCAGAGATTAAAACAGTCGTCTCTGAAGCTGTAACTAACGCGATTATACACGGATATGATGAAAATCCGAATGGAATTGTGACTGTCCAAGCAACACGTAATGGAAGAGAAGTAACAATTACTATTTTAGATCAAGGCGTTGGTATAGAAAATGTAACACAAGCGATGGAACCACTTTATACAACTAAACCATTGCTAGAAAGGTCAGGTATGGGCTTTACCATTATGGAAAGCTTTACAGATCAACTAGCTGTACAATCAGAACTTGGGAAAGGAACGGCCGTCACCTTTAAGAAACAATTTCAACCAGTAGAAGAGCCGCTATATGTAAGGTGAGAATTATGACATCAAACCCGCAAGCGTCAAAAGAACTTCTGACACAGGATCGAATGAGAGAACTTATAAAATTAGCGCAGGCAGGGGATGAGGCAGCTAGAAAAGAAATGGTTGAGGGGAATACCAGACTTGTATGGTCAATTGTTCAACGTTTTTCATCAAGGGGTGCCGATTTAGAAGATTTATTTCAAATTGGATGTATAGGGTTGATGAAATCAGTCGATAAATTTGATTTATCTTATCCAGTGAAATTTTCGACATACGCTGTACCTATGATTATTGGTGAAATTCAGCGATTTCTTCGGGATGATGGTATGGTAAAAGTCAGCCGTTCTATTAGAGAATTAAATTATAAGATACGTCATGCCACAGATGATTTCTTAAAAGACAATGAAAGGCCTCCTACAATTCAAGAGTTAGCATCTATATTAGATGTATCCATTGATGATGTCACAATGGCAAGTGATGCTTTACGCGATCCTGCATCACTTCATGAACAAATTTTTGAAAGTGATGGAGACCCAATTAGCTTAATGGACCAAATGAAAGACGAAAGGTCAGAGAAGCCATTCGAACATATACCATTAAAAGATATGTTAGAAAGACTGGGTAAACGTGAGCAGTCTGTCATCTATTTACGCTATTATCTTGACTGTACTCAGAGTGATATTGCTGAAAGACTAGGTATCTCTCAGGTCCAAGTCTCCCGCCTAGAAAAACGTATTTTAGCACAGTTGAAAATTTGGCTAACAGATCAGCAATATGAACAATTGGTAAAGGTGGCAGAACATGAGCAGTAACAGCAATAATGAAACACAAGCAATTTTCCAGAGTAATCAAGCAGCAGAAGCTTTCATGATTTCCCAGTTTGGGAAAAGTGAAAGCTTCGATATCAATATGAAATATATTCATGTTCATAATATGGAAGTATTCACCATTAATGTTAATGGGTTAATTGATAGTCAAAATTACACTCGATTATTGACATCGATACAACCAACTGTTGCGTATGAAAAAGATAAATATGAATCGCATGAAAAACGTTCTAACGCCCAAGAAAAATCAGACGGAGAGAATGATTCTAAAAAGGATTCAGAAGAAGGTCACACTTTAGATAAACAAGAAAGAATTCAAGCAGAAGCAGATTATTTCTTTTCTGCATTTCCTTTTTTTGCATGGGAATTGCAAACATCAAAGGATAAATTATTAGCTGCTATTATGAGTGGCCAGATAGCATTTGTAACACCATCAGGTATAGCTTTTACAGCAGATTTCAGAAATTACCCTGGAAGAAATCCTGAAGAGCCTGATAACGAAAAAGTAATTCGCGGTTCAAGGGATGGCTTTACGGAAAATATTATTCAAAATACAGGTTTAATTCGTAGAAGAATACGTGATACATCGTTGCGTTTTGAGTTACACCAAGAAACGTTTCGAAGTAAGACGGATGTAGCCATCGTTTATTTAAAAAACATGGCGAATGAGGAACATTTAAAATTTATTAGGGAACGATTAGAAGAAATAAAGCATGACGGATTGACAATGGCAGATAAATCACTAGAAGAATGGTTAATAAAGCAAGGATATCATCCATTACCATTTGTTCGTTATAGTGAAAGACCAGATATCGTTGCAGCACACATACTGGAAGGACATATCGCAATTGTAGTAGATACCTCTCCATCCGTAATATTAGTCCCCATTACAATGTTCCATCATTTACAACATGCAGAAGAGTATAGACAGGCCCCAGCAATTGGGACAATTGTTCGGTTTTTGAGATTTTTCGGAGCCTTCTTTAGTTTCTTCATATTGCCTCTGTGGTTCTTATTGATTAAGCATCCTGAATATGTACCGTGGTTTATGGATTTTATCGGAATTCACAAAAAAACCTCTATTCCTCTCCTCGTTCAAGTATTGGCGGCAGATATCGGTATTGAATATTTAAGGCTTGCAGCTATTCACACGCCAACTCCATTATCAACGGCTATGGGTTTAATAGCAGGTATCGTTATAGGTCAGATTGCTATTGAAGTTGGATTGTTTTCTTCAGAGGTTGTACTTTATACAGCGGTTACAGCCATTTTTACATTTGCGATTCCTTCTTATGAACTAAGCATTTCCATTAAAATATTCAGAATCGTACTTCTGTTGTTAACAGCAGCATTTGGTGTTAATGGATTCTTCCTCGGGATGTTGCTTATTGTATTCTATATGGCTTCTCTAAGACCGATGAGAGTACCTTATTTATGGCCACTCATTCCGTTTTATCCTAAAGCATTTGCGCACGTTGTGATTCGATACCCTATGACGAATGATGCCCCAAGACCATTTATCGTTGGAGCGAAGGATAGAAGACGAAACTAACAGGCATATTGCATCTAATCCTCTATCGTGTTAAAGTTCATGGTATAGAAAATTCCGTGTATTCTTAAAATCGCATAAGTATACACGATGGGAGCGATTAGATGTATTTATATGGGACTCAAACTATTACACCGAATGATCACCTATCTATCGGTGGCGTTGATACAGTAGAATTAGTAAAAACATATGGAACACCACTTTACGTTTACGATATTGCTCTATTTCGAAAAAGGGCTCGTGGTTTTATAGACACTTTCAAAAATGCTTCAGTAAAAGCGCAAGTTGCTTATGCTAGTAAGGCATTTTCAAGTATGGCAATTTATCAAGTGGCTGCACAAGAAGGCTTATCAGTTGATGTCGTTTCAGGTGGTGAGTTGTATACTGCCATTCAAGCAGGATTTCCAAGCGGAAAAATACACTTTCATGGGAATAATAAGAGTACACAAGAATTAGAATTCGCTTTTGATTCTAATATTGGATGTATTGTGATTGACAATTTTTACGAAATTGATGTGTTAAAACAGTTATCTGCTCAAAGAAAACAAAAAATGCATGTTTTAATTCGAGTAACACCAGGAGTAGAAGCACATACACATGATTTCATTACTACTGGTCAATCTGATTCAAAATTTGGTTTTGATTTAAGTAATGGTCAAGCAGATGAAGCTTTTAAACTGTTATACAATGATCCATATTTAGAATTACAAGGTATGCATTGCCATATTGGTTCACAAATATTTGATACAGCTGCATTTCGTCTTGCAGCAAAAAAATTGACAGACAAAATGGGTGAATGGTTAGAGGAATATCAATTCCACACGAATGTTCTAAATTTGGGTGGTGGTTTTGGAATCCGTTATACTGAGGAAGATGCACCCTTGGAACCAGCTATTTATGTAGATGATATGATAAAAACAGTAAAGCAAGAAGCTAAATTACTGAATATCCCAATGCCTGAAATTTGGATAGAGCCTGGAAGATCGTTAGTTGGAGATGCAGGTACAACACTTTATACTATTGGTTCCCAAAAAGAAGTTCCTAGTATACGTAAATACCTAGCTGTAGATGGAGGTATGTCAGATAATATTCGTCCTGCTCTTTATGATGCAAAGTATGATGCAGCAATTGCTAACAAAATGTCTCAAAAAGCAACAGAAACCTATACAATTGCTGGTAAACTCTGTGAGTCAGGTGATAAGCTGATTGAGAATATAAAACTGCCAAAAGCTGAACCAAACGATATCCTTGCAACATTTTGTACGGGTGCTTATGGTTATTCTATGGCTAGTAACTATAATCGAATTCCTAGACCGGCTGTTGTGTTCGTTGAAAATGGTGAGCATCAGTTAGCAGTGAAACGTGAAAGTTATGAGGATCTTGTGAAGCTAGACCTTCCGTTAACAATTGGAAGGGGGTAATTAGTTGAAAAAAAACAATATCATTTTAATAGTTACCTTATTAGTAATGGCAATTATTTGGGGAGTAATTTATTGGTTGTATATAGCTCCAGAATCACTTTCCAAATAACGGAAAAACATTTGCCAAAGTATTGCTTTTCGTGTAGGATATCTAAAGATACTTTAAGGCAAAAAAGAGGGATCTAATATATGTTGTATCGTTATCAGAAGGCATTCGAAAAAATTGCAATGGGACTCTTATCATTTATGCCTGAACATAAAGACGTAAAAAAGCTACAAGAGACGATTTGTCAATATAATTCTAATCCAAACTGGCAACTGTTTTTATGGAAACAATCTGAAGATTATATCGGCCTCGTAGGTGTTGAGATGGAGAATAGTCAATGGATTGTTAGACATATATCAGTGGATCCTTCTCATCGTGGAGAAGGTATTGGAAAAGAAATGATTCGGCAGCTTTCAGAAATGGATTTATGTGGCTCAATAGCATCAGATTCATTAACAGAACCATTTATCCAAAGATGTCTAACGATGTTAGAAGAAGCAGACAATAAGTATTAGTGTCTGCTTCTTCTTTTTTCTTCGCGTGTTAGAATAATATCAGAGCGATCTCTTAGCATATGTTTATTTTGAATAAAATAATAATCACTAGGTGGTAAAGCAGCGATAGAACGTTCCACTTTAGATTTTAAATCCGAAGAAATAATATCAATAGTCCAAAATACATAAGGAATATTGTTTTTTATATTTTCTTGAGTTAAATGGATGTGTTGTATTAATTTGAATGTATTAATTTCTTCTAAAAACGGATTATAAATAGAAGCACTTAATGTACTCTCCGCCTTTTTCAATATGGTATTTGCACCTTTAAAATTCCCACGCCTCCAGTGATATAGACCTGTAGCGAGCTGAATCCAACCTGTAAGTGGATGTGTTTTATCTCGTGGTGCTACTTCTTTCCAATATTTCTCTAATACTTCGTGACATTCAAAATAATCTTGATTGCCATTGAAATACGTAAGAAATTGGATAAATAAAGGGTGATGCATTGGATGCATTTTGGTCACCTTTCCTCTATACTAAATTTTGAAGATAAATTGTCAGGTGGTAAACTATGTCATACGAAGTAAAATTAGAGGCTTTTGAAGGCCCTCTCGATTTATTATTACATTTAATTCATCGCTTGGAAATTGATATTTATGATATCCCTATGGCTGAACTTACTGCACAGTATATGGAACATATTCAAGCGATGCAAGTACTAGAGTTAAACGAAGCAAGTGAATATTTAGTCATGGCCGCTACATTACTAGCCATAAAAAGTAAAATGCTTCTACCTATTCACGAAGGTGAACTTAATGAAGATGAATTCGAAATAGACGAACCGGATCCGCGTGATGAACTTGTTGCAAGATTAATAGAATATCGTAAATTTAAAGAAGCAGCGACTAATTTAAAAGATATGGAATCAACAAGAACTCAATATTTTACAAGACCTCCAACAGACTTGTCCGCATATATGCCTGATGAACAATTGGTCTTGTTTGATGCTTCTGTAAATGTTTTTGATTTGGTAGCAGCATTTCAAAAAATGTTAAACAGGAAAAGATTAAAAGCACCATTAACAACAAAGGTGACAAAACAAGATTTATCGATTAGACATCAAATGCGAGCAGTGGTGGACGTTTTAAAAACACATCATGGGCGTGCAGATTTCTTTGAATTATTCCCTTATGAAGATAAAGGGACGCTTGTTGTTACATTTTTGTCTTTATTAGAATTGATGAAACGACAAGTAGTAGCCGTACAGCAGGAAAACAATTTTGCAGATTTAACGGTGATTTTACGGAAGGAAGAAGTAACAGATGAACAACTTGAATCAATTGATGAGCAAGATTGAGAGTCTTCTTTTTGTCATCGGAGAAGATGGATTAACAACAAAGCAACTTTCAATTATAACGGAAGCGACAGAAGAAGAAATAACAGAAGCAATACAACAAATGATGGTACGTTTTGAGGAGCAACAAGACAGAGGGATTATGCTAAAAGAATTGGCAGGTACATTTCAATTAATATCAAAACCTGAACATGCTGATGTCATCCAAAAGTTGGTAGAAAACCCTCCAAGTCAATCATTATCTCAAGCATCACTTGAAGTATTAGCAATCGTAGCATATAAACAACCAATTACAAGAGTAGAAATTGATGATTTAAGAGGTGTAAAAAGTGAAAGAGCGTTACATACTTTAAGTGCACGAGGTTTAGTACATGAAGTTGGGAGAGCGGAAGGTACTGGTCGTGCTATTCTTTATGGAACAACAAAAGAATTCCTGAATTATTTTGGCATGAAGAATATAAATGAATTACCAGAGCTTCCTGAAATGAGTGAATCTGAAACAGACGAACAACCAGATTTGTTTATGTCTAAATTCCAAGAAGCTTTTCAAGAACCACAAACTGACTAATCTCTAAAGGAGTGAAATTTTGAGTCGAATACTTGTTGCTATATTAAGTTGCATTATTTTGTTTATGCCATTTGAAAAGACTGCAGAAGCAGTAGCAGCCTCACATTCCTATGCAGTAATTGATGCTGATACAGGGAGATTACTACTTGGGATGAACGAACATGAAAGACTTCCAATTGCAAGTCTTACGAAAATGTGGACAGCTTTTGTAGCAATTAAGGAAAAAGATTTAAATACCGTAACAACCATTTCTAAAAAGGCGACATTAAGTGAAGGATCCTCCATTTATTTGGTAGAGGGTGAGAAAGTTTCCTTAAAAACATTACTTAATGGATTATTATTACGTTCAGGTAATGATGCAGCAACAGCCATTGCAGAAGAGGTCGGTGGCTCAGTAGGCGGCTTTGTCAAATTGATGAACGACTATGCTATGATTTATGGTCTTTCAAATACTAAATTTGAAAATCCATCAGGGTTGCATCATGAAAACCACTTGTCATCTGCATTCGATACAGCACAAATGCTTAGAATAGCTATGAAAGATGACGATTTCCGCAAAATTGCTACGACTAAATTTTATAAGAACGACCTCAAAAACCCTACAGTTTGGCAAAATAAGCATAAACTCCTTCATTACAATAAATATGCAATTGCAGGAAAAACCGGCTACACAAAAGTAGCAGGACGTACACTTGCTACCTATTTTGAAAAAGATGGTAAAAGAGTGATTGTAGTTACGCTAAACGAATCGAATGATTGGCAAGTTCATTCAGGTTTTGCAGAAACGGTTTTCCAAAAATATGACAAAAAGTTATTGGCAAAAAAAGGGGTATATCAAGTTAGAGACGATTTACAAGTGGAATTAGATCATCCAGTATATGCATTGATTTCGAAGGACGAAAAGAAAAAAGTAAAATCTATCCTTAAAATGCCTCGTATATCGCAAGGTGATATGGGTATTTGGACATTTTATCTCGATGGTAAGCCATTTATCGAAGAACCAGTTCATATGATTTGGAAGTAAGAGACTGCCCAGGCAGTCTCTTTGTGCTTTAGGCTACCTTCCTTATTTCAGTCCCTCGGTCGAAAGCTGAAGGGATGTGCATCTGTCGGGATTTCCAATGATTTTCGGAGGCCCACAAGATGTGGGGCAGATAGCCGTTGCGACATAATGTCGCGTCTTTAGGCTATCTTCCTAAAATACGCCTACGCTTTTATACTTTTATTATTAGAAAAAGTATGCAATAATTTTTGAAGGCTAATAGCATTAAGTTTAATGAGGTGACCAAATGGAAAGACTACAGAAAGTGATAGCTCATGCAGGTATCGCTTCAAGAAGAAAAGCAGAAGAGTTAATCTTAGAAGGCAAAGTAAAAGTAAATGGTCAAGTTGTTCGAGAACTTGGTACAAAAGTAACTACTTCAGATTCTATTGAAGTAGAGGGTATAAAAATTGAAAAAGAAGAGAAGGTTTATTTTCTATTATACAAACCAAAGGGCGTTATATCAGCAGTTTCAGATGATCGAGGTCGCAAAACCGTAGTAGATTTATTTCCCCATGTAGAACAACGTATATTCCCGGTAGGACGATTGGATTACGATACTTCTGGTGTCTTATTATTAACAAATGATGGGGATTTTTCTAATCTTTTAACGCATCCACGTTACAATATTGATAAAACCTATGTTGCTAAGGTAAAGGGTTCTCCAAGTAGGGAAGATTTAAAAAAATTAGAACGGGGAATTATGCTAGAGGATGGTAAAACAGCGCCTGCTCGTGTCAAAGTTTTATCTTCTAATAGAGAACATGGTACATCTATTATTTCGATTACGATTCATGAAGGTAGGAACAGACAAGTTCGCCGTATGTTTGAGGCAATTGGATGCCCAGTTCAAAAGCTGAAGCGAGAACAATTTGCATTTTTGGGCTTACACGGTTTGAATGCAGGTGAATCAAGGGAATTAACAGCACATGAAGTAAAGCAACTGCGTGTTCTTTCTGAAACAGGAAAAATTGGATAGTAAATGTTCTACTAGAAAAGATTCACAAAGCCTTCATATATGAAAAGGTATATAAACCATAATTTGTTATAATAATATAGAATGTCTTTGTCTTTTTTAGGGGGTTATTACGACAATGGAGAGAAAACAAAAAAGACTGTATACGCGGATCACAATTTTAGTAGTTCTTGTTGCGGCAATTGTTTATACGATTTATACAACTGCACATAAGGACGATGTACAACTATTAAAAGTTGGCGATGATGCACCTAATTTTTCATTAGTAGATTTAAATGGGGAAACGCATAAATTGTCAGATTATAAGGGGCAAGGTGTATTGCTGAATTTTTGGGGAACTTGGTGTAAACCTTGTAAAAAGGAAATGCCAGCAATTAATGAACAATACAAACAATTTAAAGACCATGGTGTTCAAATCTTGGGTATTAATATTGCTCAGACTGATTTAGAGGTTTCAAGTTACGCTGATAAACTTGGCGTAGAGTTCCCTATCGCAATTGATAAGACGAAAAGTGTGATGAGAGCGTATAATGTTGATCCTTTGCCAACAACTGTTTTGATTAATAAGGACGGGAAGATTGAGAAAATCATAACAGGAGAAATGACTGAATCAGCTATAAAACAATACCTTACAAGTATTAAACCATAAAGGAGTGTTCTAAAGGATGAAAAAGATAACTTGTGAATGTGGTCATGTTAATCCCGAAGGAACGCATCTATGTGAAAAATGTGGACGTCCTCTAACAGATGAAGATATTAAGTCAAAAGTTGTTGATATGAAATACGAAGGTAGGGCAATACGCTCGAAGACGTATAATAAATCGATAATTGATAAAATTTGGAATTTCTTTTCGAGTGTAAAAGTGGGCGTCACGATTATCGTCATTACATTGATAGCTGCGGCAATTGGGACATTTTTGCCTCAAGTAGTATATGTCAATATACCTCAAGGCGAGGATGTTAAACAAGCGTATATCGACAACTACGGGACGTTTGGTAAAATCTATTACAATCTTGGACTTACAGATGTTTATAGTTCATGGTGGTTCCAAACGTTAATTGGAATGTTAGCGATTTCAATCATAGTTGCTAGTTTGGATCGTGGTATTCCTCTTTATAAATCATTGAAAAATCAAAGAGTAAGACGACATGAAAGTTTTATGAAACGCCAACGCATCTTCGGCGAACAAGTCATGACTTCAGCAAAATCCGATGAATCATTAGATTTAGCAGAAAAGAAAATGAAAGAGCTTAAATATAAAGTTCGTAGAGAAGATGGCGTATTTCTCGCAGAAAAAAACCGTTTTGCCCGTTCGGGTCCATACATCAATCATTTAGGATTAATCATATTCTTATTTGGTGTTATGTTGCGTTTAATGCCTGGATTTTATATCGATGAATCTATGTGGATTCGAGAAGGTGAAACAGAATCTATTCCAGGTATGGAAGGATATTACCTACATAGTAATAAATTCACCTTCGAAACATACAAAAAAAATGAACAAAAACAAGAATTTAATCAGTCAAAAGCAGCTGTTAACTCTATTGCAAAAAATTATCAAACAGACGTTGTATTATATAAAGCAAAAGATGGTGCTGTTGCTGGTGATACAACCAATCTGGAAAAGATTAAGGATTATCCTATTCAAGTAAATGAACCTTTAAAATATGATGGCTATGCTGTTTATCAAATGGATTTCCGTTTAAATGAGTTAAAAGCTATGAACTTTAATTTAATTAATAAAAAAACTGGGAAGTCATTAGGTGAAGTGAGTATTGATCTTCAAGAACCGAAAAAAGTATATAAGATAGATGATCAAACAAAAGTAGAGATAAAGGGATATTACCCAACGTTCTCAGGTTTTGATAATGGAGAACCACAATCTGATTCACCTATACCAAACAACCCAGCATTTATCTTTACAATGTATACACCAGAAACACCAAAAGGTGAGACAAGCTTTGTAGCAATCAAACAAACGCTAGAACCACTTGGTACAACGAAGTATAAGATGAAATTTGCAAGTATTGATACACGCAATGTATCTGGATTAACTATCCGAAAAGACAAGACACTTCCAATTCTGTTGCTTGGTGGTATAATCTTTATGATAGGCGTAGTAACTGGTTCTTATTGGAGTCATCGTCGTTTATGGCTACAAAAAACAAATGATGGTCGCATGCTTCTAGCTGCTCATACAAACAAAAACTGGTTTAGTATGAAAAAAGATTTAAACTTAGTGACAGAATATGCTCACCTACCTAACTGGGTTGATCAACAAGATGACGAAAAGCAGGCAGAAGACCAACAGAAAGAAAAGGAAGGTGACATTACTTTATGAGTTTAATTGATATTAGTAGTACCCTATTATTTATCGCATTTATCGCTTATTTAGTCGCTACTTTATTTTTCGGTGGAGCTGTAAAAGGTGCTCAAAAGGATGCATCTAAATCCAACAAAAATTGGGGAACCATTGCCATTGCGATTACAATTATCGGTTTCATCTCAAATCTTGGTTATTTTATTACGCGTTGGATTTATGCAGGACATGCTCCTGTGAGTAATATGTTTGAATTCACAACTGCATTTGGTATGTTTGTTGTTGGAGCATTTATTTTAATTTATTTCATCTATAAACTACCATCACTTGGTTTATTTGCATTACCAATTGCGATTTTAATTATTGCATATGCAAGTATGTTCCCACGTGAAGTAAATCCGTTAATTCCAGCACTAAAGAGTTATTGGTTATATATCCATGTAATCACAGCAGCAATTGGCGAATCTATTTTAGCAATTAGTGCGGTCGCGGGTCTAATTTATTTGTTGAGAAATGTTGATACATCGAAACGTACAAAAAGTAGCATTTGGCTAGAAGTAGTTATGTATGCTGCTGTTCTGGTAATTGGGTTTGTCGTAGTTACTTCAACATTTAGAATGATGGGCTACCAAGCAGACTTTACCTATGTAGATAAAAACGGTGCACAACAGGAGATTACGTATAATACGCCAGCATTATTTGGGATGCATCAATATGAAATGAAATCTACGGATAAAATGCAACCATTTGTAGAAGTTCCGGCAATCGTTAATGCTAAAAAGTTAACAACTGTAGTATGGTCTATTATTACCGGTACAATTCTATACGGTTTGATTCGATTAATTATTCGTAAACCAATTTCACGTGCAGTTCAACCACTAGCGAAACGCGCAAATTCTCCTTTACTAGATGAAGTTGGATACCGTTCTGTTTTAATTGGTTTCCCTGTCTTTACACTAGGTGCTTTGATTTTTGCTATGATCTGGGCGCAAGAGGCATGGTCTCGATTCTGGGGCTGGGATCCAAAAGAAGTATGGGCATTGATAACTTGGTTGTTCTATGCAGCTTTCCTTCACTTACGCTTATCTAAGGGGTGGCATGGTGAGAAATCTGCATGGTTAGCAGTAATTGGCTTTGTTATTATCATGTTTAATCTAGTAGCAGTAAACTTAATTATCGCTGGTCTACACTCATACGCAGGATAATCTAATTTGAATGAAGAAGCCTTTTCCTTAATATGAGGGAAAAGGCTTTTCTTTTCTTTTCATTTTGTTTGACAGAATGTACAATGAAAGTATTAATACTGGGAGGCATATACATTGACTGAACAAATTTCGATATTAGTAGTAGATGATGAGGACCGTATTCGTCGTTTATTGAAAATGTACTTAGAGCGTGAAGGATATGAAGTTGATGAAGCAGAGAATGGTGAGCAAGCCGTAGAAAAAGCACTTGCCAATAATTATCACTGCATTCTGCTAGATGTCATGATGCCTGAAAAGGATGGAATGGAAGTTTGTGAAGAAATTCGCGAGAAAAAGTCAACACCAATTATTTTATTGACAGCTAAAGGGGAAGAAGCTAATAGAGTACAAGGATTTGAAATAGGTGCTGATGACTATATTGTTAAACCTTTTAGCCCAAGAGAAGTCGTATTGCGAGTAAAGGCTATATTACGCCGCTCTGCAGCATTTTCTCCAATTTCTGTATCATCTTCATCTAAAGACTTAGTTGTATTTCCACATTTAACGATTGATCATGATGCGCATAGAGTCTCTGCAGATGGAGTGGAAGTAAACTTAACACCTAAAGAATATGAACTACTATATTTCTTAGCAAAATCACCAGATAAAGTATTTGATCGTGAGCAATTATTAAAAGAAGTTTGGCACTATGATTTCTTTGGTGATTTACGTACTGTTGATACACATGTAAAGCGTTTACGCGAGAAACTAAATCGTGTATCTGAAAATGCGGCTAAAATGATTGTAACTGTATGGGGCGTAGGCTATAAATTTGAGGTAGTCAATGACTAGAATATGGAATAGTGTTGTCGGGAAGCTGTGGGTAACCATATTGCTTCTCGTTTCATTTGTATTATTTGTTTTTACAGTTTTAATGTTAGAATTCCTTTCAAAATACCATACTCAACAATCGGAAGCATTACTAAGACAAGAAGCCACTACTATTGCAAGAGTTGTCGATGATCATAAGTCTATTGCTTCAACTAGATCGATAATCAACGATATATTAAGTGATGAGACAAACGCAGTAATAGCTGATCAACCTGGCAAAGTATTATTCTCGCTCCAAGAAGGATTAAACCAAGAAAAAATAAAAAGTGAAATTATAAGTAATAAATCCTTTGAAAAAGTTTTTTATACAAATAAACCTGTAGTAAAAGAAATGATGCTACCATCTTCTACAGAAAAGAATCATGTAGAGTCTTATATTGTATTAGCATTTCCTCTTAATGTTGGAAAAATGAGTCATGGTGTATTATTCATATACCAAAGCCCAGATGCAATACATCGAACTACAAAAGAAACAACGAAAATTGTCTTTCTATCTGCAGCTATTGCATTTATCCTGACTACTTTCTTTGCGTTTTTCTTATCTACTAGAATTACGTCCCCATTACGGAAAATGAGAGAAGCTGCTTTCGAATTAGCCAAGGGGAACTTCGATAAAAAAGTTCCTGTATTACAAAATGATGAAATTGGACAATTAGGGACAGCATTCAATCAGATGGGCCGTCAACTAAAAACTCATATTGAGATTATCAATCAAGAGAAAGAGCAGCTTTCAAGTATATTAACATCCATGACAGATGCTGTAATTACGTTCAATAGTGATCGGACTGTAATTTTAAGTAATCCACCAGCGGAGTTATTGTTACAAAAGTGGTTTATCAATAAGGGTTCTAATAGTGATCAACCAATTCCAAAAGAAATAAATCATATGCTAGAACATGTATTGGAAATGGAAGAAGAGCTAAGAGAAGAATTAGAATTAGATGGTACGTATTTTACAATTTCTATAAGTCCTCTTTATAGTGGAGATTCCGTACGTGGTGCTGTTGCAGTATTTAGAGATAGGACAGAAGAACATCGCTTAGATAAGTTACGAAATGACTTTATAGCAAATGTTTCGCATGAATTGCGTACACCAATAGCTATGTTACAAGGTTATAGTGAAGCAATTATTGATGAGGTTGTGACAAGTGAAGAAGAGCGGAATGAAATGATCCGCATTATTTATGATGAGTCACAACGAATGGGAAGGCTTGTAACAGATTTATTAGATTTGGCACGTATGGAGTCTGGAAATATCACATTATACAAAGATTTGGTTCCAATTACGCCAGTATTTGAAAGAATCACGCAAAAGTTTGTACAAGCAGCAAAAGAAAAAGGCGTTGAATTAACGTATTCATCTACCTTTGATGATGAAACAACAATTAATCTAGATGAAGATAGAATTGAACAAGTATTAACGAACTTGATTGACAATGCAATTCGTCATACAAATAAAAACGGCATTGTCCAAGTAATTGTTGATCAACAAGTATCATTCGCACGTATTCAGGTTAAAGACAATGGGGCTGGAATACCAAAAGAAGATTTAGAATATGTATTTGAAAGATTCTACAAAGCTGATAAAGCAAGAACCAGAGGAAAAGGTGGTACAGGTTTGGGGCTTGCTATTGCTAAAAATATCGTGGAAGCCCATAAAGGACGTATTACTGTAGAAAGTGAAGTAGATGTAGGTACAAACTTTATCTTCTTCTTGCCACTAGAGTTTCAACAAGAAACTTCAATGAAATGATTTAAACCCCTAAGTTAGATAAAAACTAACATAGGGCTCTTTAATTGGTTAAATTCACAAGTGAGTTGAATTCTACTCCAAAAAAATTTAAAACAAACTAATATTGTAGGAATACTAAAAATTTTACAGGAAAATGAGATTAATACCTTTACAAATTACTGTATATTTTATATAGTTAAATTGTAATAAAAAATCATATTGATTCATCTTCGGGGCAGGGTGAAATTCCCGATCGGCGGTATTAGAGAAAAGTGCAGTACTCTTAAGCCCGCGAGCCGTTAGGTATGACTTGGTGAGATTCCAGGGCCGACAGTATAGTCTGGATGGGAGAAGGTGAAGGTACGGTCGTCTTAATTCTATTTTAAAATAGTAGATTTAGACGCTTATTTGACTATGCCTATTTCTCCCTTAAGCTTTCAAAGCTTAAGGGATTTTTATTGCATATCTTGTAATCCGGACCTCTCTTCTTTAGAAGTGAATCGAAAAAAGGAGAGAAAAATATGAAGAACACAAAATTGCAAAAAATGATTTCAATCGGTATGCTAAGCAGTATCTCATTTGTATTAATGATATTTAACTTCCCATTACCACCGTTTCCAAGTTTTTTAGAAGTGGATTTTAGTGATGTTCCAGCACTTATTGCAACAATTACAATGGGTCCAGTAGCGGGAATGGCTGTAGAATTTATCAAAAATGTATTGAACTGGTTTTATGTTGGAAGCCCAACAGGTGTTCCAGTTGGACAAATTGCAAACTTCACAACAGGTGTATTATTCATTTTACCTGTTTACTTTATCTATAAACGTTTAACAAGTGCAAAAGGATTAACAACAGGTTTAGTAGTCGGAACTCTAACAATGGCAATTGGAATGAGCGTGTTAAACTATTTCTTATTTATGCCTATGTATAACTATTTCTTAAACGTACCAGTTGAAACAGGTGCAGCACTTAGAAATTCTATTGTTATGGGTGTTTTACCATTCAATATTATTAAAGGAATTATCATTGCAGCAATCATGCTTTTACTATTCTCAAGTCTTAAAAATTGGATTGTGAAACAACGTAATACTTTTATTAATGGCTAATGATATAAATAGATTGATAGGGTAATCCTATAAATAATATAATATTCAATAGAAAAATCTGCTCATCTATTTAAAATAGATGAGCAGATTTTTTTGATATAGCTCTTGATTTTGTTCAAGTGGAGACTCCGCCTAAGTGAGAGGAGATTACAGAAAACAGTAAGCTATTTTTGTTTCCATAACGGAGGAAAGTTAAACTAACTTTATTTCCCAGGAAAGAATAAGCAATATCTAATTTAATTAATCATGATATTAAGCATCATATTTGCAAATGAATTAAATTACCGATATAATTTTAAGGATATTTTATGTTCTAAAACATAAAATCTGCAAGGATAAATTTTCAATTTTGTTATATGAAAATAGAGTCTATCTCTAATATCTTGCAAATATTAAAAGATAGGTGGAAAAATAAGTGGATTATCGAGTTTTACTTTATTATTTTTATACAAAGATAGAAGATCCAGAAAAGTTTGCTACAGAGCATTTAGCTTTTTGTAAATCACTAGATTTAAAAGGACGTATTTTAGTAGCATCTGAAGGAATCAACGGAACAGTTTCTGGAACAATTGAACAAACAAATGCCTATATGGAGTATATGATGGCGAATCCAATATTTAATGGT
Source organism: Rummeliibacillus sp. JY-2-4R (assembly GCF_053847205.1). Lineage (NCBI taxonomy): Bacteria > Bacillati > Bacillota > Bacilli > Caryophanales > Caryophanaceae > Rummeliibacillus > Rummeliibacillus sp. JY-2-4R. The sequence continues at coordinate 1,139,459 of NZ_CM132623.1, forward strand.
ATTGTTTTCAAAATCGATGAAGCAGAAGGTCATGCATTCAAAAAAATGCATGTACGACCAAAAACTGAATTAGTCAACTTCAGTTTAGAAGATGATATAGATCCACATGAATTAACAGGGGATTATTTAGAACCTGCTGAGTTTTTTGCGAAAATGCAAGAAGAAAATACAGTTATTATAGATGCGCGTAATACCTATGAATATGATTTAGGGCATTTTAGAGGTGCAATAAGACCTGATATTCAAACATTCCGTGAATTGCCTGAATGGATTAGAGAAAACAAAGAGCAATTTGACGGTAAACAAATCCTTACTTATTGTACAGGTGGTATTCGTTGTGAAAAATTCTCTGGTTGGATGAAACGAGAAGGCTTTGATAACGTAAGTCAGTTACATGGCGGAATTGTCACTTATGGTAAAGATGAAGTAGCAAAGGGTCAATTATGGGATGGTCAATGTTATGTATTTGACGAACGAATTTCTGTGCCTGTAAACCAAGTTGAACACGTGATTGTAGGACGTGATCATTTTGACGGTGAGCCATGCGAACGTTACATCAACTGTGCAAATCCTGAATGTAATAAACAAATCATTTGCTCAGAAGAAAATGAAGATAAATATTTAGGAGGATGTACACATGAATGTAGAGTACATCCGCGTAACCGATATATTGCTCGAAATGGGTTAACTGAACAGGATGTAAAGGATCGTTTAACTACTATTGGTGAAACACTTTAAAAATGCAATGATTGAGAGGGAAAGAGATGGTATTAGAAGGTATTATTCATCTCAGACAAATGAAAGGCCCAAATTTGTTGTATTTAAATGAAGAGCCCTTAGCCAAAACACTTCTTCCTTATGATGGAAAAGAGATGACCATCACATTTACATTACCTGGTATAGAAAAAAAACTAAAGGGCATTGCAGAAATCTTCTATTTCGAAGGTAAAGACGGATATGGTGGCGATAAATTCACCAATGATTTAGATATAGAAGATTTTGATTGTATAGAATGGCTATCTACTTATGAAGAGCAATCTATAACTATTACAATAGATTAAAATCTAAATACAAGAAAAGCCACTTCCAAAGCAAATTGAAAGTGGCTTTTCTTTACGCCTTTTTAAAATAATCAAGAATAAATTGTTGAAATTGTTTTGTAGCAGGTGATTGGAAACGACCTTCAGACCAAGCCATACCAATGACTCGTTCAAGTTTCATATCGCTAATATGGATTTTGGCCATCCGATTTGTATTAATTTCTACTCCATTAGGTAAGATGGAAACGCCTAGCCCTGCAGCAACGAAACCCGCGACAGTAGCAACCTCGTCCCCTTCAAATGTTATATCAGGTTTAAGATTAGCATACTCGAAAACGGCATCTAGCTGAATTCTTAATGCATATCCTTTTTTTAGTAAGATGAATGATTCATCTCCTAATTCTTTTAATGTAATTGTGTCACGAGTTGCTAAAGGGTGTGAAATTGGGACAATTGCAAATAATTCCTCACGCCATAATTCTGTCCATTGGATTGGTTTTTCAGTCTCCATCTCAGCTAGTAAACATAAATCTAGCTCGCCTGATTGTAATTGTTTTAGCTGAAGATGTGTATGATTTTGCTTTAAAGTAAAGTGTATATCATGATGTTGCTTTCTGAATTTCATGATTAAATCAGGGACAATATTTGTTCCTAGCGTATGTAAAAAGCCAAGGGAAACTTCCCCGTGATTTGGATCTACTAGCTCTTGGATTTCATGGAGGCCATCCTGATACTCGCGCATTATATTTTGGACACGTTTTACGAATATTTCACCATAACGATTTAAAGTGATTGAGCGTCCTTGTCTTTCAAATAAAGGAACACCTAATTCGTCTTCTAATCGAGCAATAGAGCGACTTAGTGCTGGCTGGGAAATAGATAGCTGCTCAGCAGCCTTCGTCATATGCTGAATTTTCGCTAGTACTTGAAAGTATTCTAGCTGTTGCCATTCCATTTACATTTCTCTCCTTTAATGATTACATATATCATTTTGGCTATCATAATGAACCAGGACTTTTAAGTCAACAATAAAATACATTAATTTGATTCTAACACTTTTGTCGAATTAATGTAGTTAATAGAAAAAAACAGTATATTGAGTAAGAATCATAATGAAAAAGCATTGTTTCAATTATGTAACATGGGTGTTACGCTTCTATTAAAACAGGAAAAAATGACTATACAAATATATGATTCGTGCTATTATAAAATAGTAAATAAAAAACGTACATAGTGAAAATATTGGAAATGAGATGATTTAAATTGAATATACGTTCAAAATGGGGCCGTTCTGCAGTTGTTACTCTAGCACTAACTTGTGGTTTTATGTATTCAGCAGAGCCAATTCAAGTAAATGCTAAAACTTCGGCAGAAATGATTCAAACTAAGGCCTCAATTGATCAGAAAATAAAGAATCTAAATAAAGAAATTGAAATATTACAAAAGAAAATTGATAAAAAACAAGTAGAATATGAAAATACGTTAAAAGAAATTGACGAAACAAATAATGCAATAAAAGAAACAGAAAAAAATATTAAAGATCGTTCAACAATTATCAATGATCGATTAAAAGCTTACCAAAATCAAGATAATACGGTAAATCCATATGTAGAAGCTATTCTTGGAGCAGATAATTTTGCAGATGCAGTAAGTCGAACAGTTTCTGTTAAAACTATTTTAGATGCAGATCAAAACCTATTAGATGATCAAAAAGCGGACAAGAATAAATTAGCTGAAGAAAAGCAAGCACTTCAAAACAAACAAGCAACACTACAAAAGCAATTCCAAGATATGCAAAATGAAGAAAATCATTTAGAAACAAAAAAGGCAGAAAATAAAGCAAAGTCTTTAAAACTGAAAGAACAAATTGCTACAAAAAAACAACAAGAAAAACTTGAGAGAGAACGTAAAAAACGTGAAGCAGAAGCAAAACGTTTGAAAGCGTTGCAAGAGAAAAAATTTATAGAAGAAAATGCTTCTGTAACTAAGACTAGTAATTCAGTACATACTGATAGCGTAGTAAAAACAGAAAACGTTAGCGATGATGTTAATAATGCTGGTAACGGTACTAATGGCGCTAAGGTAACAGATCATGAGCAGAAAGCTCCTAGCGTGTCAGGTTCTGGTTCTGCAAAAGCTGCAATTGCAGAAGCAAGTAAATATCTTGGACGTGCATATGTATGGGGTGGAAGTAATCCAACAACTGGTTTTGACTGCTCAGGTTTAACACAATGGGCATTTAAACAAGCAGGCGTATCACTGCCACGTACAGCAGCACAACAATATTTAGCTACTACAAAAGTAAGTGCAAGTGAAGCAAGAACAGGGGATTTAGTGTTCTTTAGTTATGGTTCAGGCATAGCACATGTTGGTATCTACCTTGGTGGCGGAAGAATGTTAGATGCTCAAAACAATGGTGTTGTTACTGAATCACTTGACTGGTGGAACAAATACTTAGTTGGATACGGACGTATCTCAGGTGTAAACTAGTATTCTATTGTTAATTTTATAACTAAAGTATGTTGTCTTAAAATCAATAATTGTTAAAACACACTTAATAGGCTGTCTTTAAAGGGGAACTTTATCTTTAAAGACGGCCTTTATTTTATACATAATTTATTTCGGAAGGCTCTTAAGCTTAGAAAACTTTCAATTATATGGTAAAGTATTTATGGAGTATTTATTTCATCTTATTTTTTCAATCTCTATAAGAAAAGAGAAGAATACTAAATAATCTACGATTAATAATGATGAAATGTATCGAAGTTTTATTGAAAAATACTTTTAACGAACGCTCAATAGAGCAATTTATTCGTATTTTTCGAACAAATAAATATTCATAATAATTCAATTTAATCTTTCAAAATTTTTACAGCGTAAAGGGGGAAGAAAAAATGTCATTAATCGAACAATTGAAAATGGAATGGCCAATAATACAAGCACCAATGGCAGGGGTTACGACACCTGAAATGGTTATTGCAAGTGCAAAAGCAGGTATTTTGGGTTCTATTGGAGCTGGGTATTTAAGTGCCGAAGTAACTAGAGAATTTATCCGAGCAGTTAAAAAAGAAACGACAAAACCATTCGCAGTTAACTTATTTGTTCCGCATGATGTGAATGTCACCAAAGAAGAACTTGAAGAGGCTTATAATGCATTAAAACCGTATCGAAAAAAATTAATGATTGCAGATGAAGGAGCTTTTCTTTCAACTACTGATTTTGACGCTCAAATCGAGGTCATTATTCATGAAGATGTAAAGGTAGCGTCATTTACTTTTGGATTGCCAACTGTAGAAGCCGTACAAAAATTAAAAGATCATGATGTATTTACTATTGGGACAGCGACAACTTTAGAAGAGGCAATTTTAGTCCAAGAGCGTGGATTAGATGCAGTAGTTCTACAAGGTGAAGAAGCAGGTGGCCATCGTGGCTCATTTACAGAACCTGTCGAACTCATTTCTTTAAATGAATTACTAGAAGGTATTAAAGAAAAAGTGTCGATTCCAGTCATTGCTGCTGGGGGAATTGTTACGAAAGAGCAGATTCAAAAGGCAATTGAAGCTGGTACAGAAGCAGTTCAAATCGGTACGGCATTTTTAGTAAGTGAAGAAAGTGGTGCATCGGATGTTTATAAGGAACAAGTACTACTAGCCGATGAAGACTGTACAGTTGTTACAACAGCATTTTCAGGAAAATTAGCTCGTGGTATTAATAATGATTTTATATCGTTTATGGAAGGAAATAAAATTGCACCATATCCATATCAAAATGATTTAACGATGGGCATTCGAAAGCGCGCACAGGAATTAGGAGTCTATAGCTTAATGGCAATGTGGGCTGGAAGAAATTTAAATCAGGTGCAATCTGGCACCGTACAGGAAATTGTCGATCGCTTAACAAAATAATAGAAAGAGGTAAACCATTATTTGGTTTACCTCTTTTTTCAACTTTATAAAGAATAGGTTCTTAAGCGCCACCCATTATATTGTAGCCACCGTCAACATAAATTACTTCACCTGTAACTCCGCTAGAAAGTTGGCTTAACATGACAACTGTCATATTTGCTACTTCTTCAGGAGTGACATTGCGTTTAAGTGGTGCTGCTTCTTCCATGATATTCATAATTTTATTGAATGAAGGAACACCTTTAGCAGCAAGAGTTTTAATAGCGCCTGCTGAAATTGCGTTAACTCGAATATTTTCTGCACCAACATCAGCAGCCAAATAACGAACAGAAGCTTCCAAAGCTGCTTTTGCAACACCCATAACATTGTATCCTTGAAGTACTCTTTCTGCACCTAAGTAAGTCATTGTAACAATAGATCCGCCCTCAGTCATATATGGTTTAGCGGCATTTGTAACTGCGATTAAAGAATAAGCACTTGTATCTTGCGCAAATGCATAGCCATCACGAGAAGTTTCCACAAAACGATTTTTTAAGTCGTCAGCATTTGCAAATGCAACTGAATGAACGACACCGTGAATTGTGCCTACTTTTTCTCCAATTTCTTGGAATGCTTGTTGAATGCTTTCATCGCTATTTACATCACATTGAACAAGAAGTGGTTGTAAATCTTCATAATTGGCTAATTGTTTTTCTAATTTCATTAAAGAACGTTCTTTACGGTATGTGTATATAACATTGGCACCAACTGACATTAATGCTTTTGCTACGCCCCATGCAATACTACGATCATTGGCAACACCCATTACCACGATATTTTTACCTTGTAATTGTAAAAAATTATCCATAATAGCCTCCTGTGTTAGTTACTATTAGTACCTGATACTAAAATAGTAACCTATACAAAGTGAGAATGCAATAAAGAAATTACACGATCTGGTTTGTGGTTGAAGTTTATAAAATATTTAAGGTATAAAAAAGGTAAATGTTATACTGTAAATTACTATGATTAATTCATATGACTATAAAAAAAGTGCCTGGGAAGCAGTTAATTTCCCAAGCACTTGTTGATTAGACTGGATTTAAGTGATTTAAGTCTATTAAAAAACTATTCGTATTTAAGAGGATCGCCCTCGAATGATTCTTCTGCTACTTTTATAGAGTCAGTTGGGCAACCTTCGAATGCATCTTCCATGTCTTCCATTAAATCTTCTGGAACTTCAGTAGTCCCCGTGTTATTATCTAAAATAACGAAGGCAATACCTTCATCATCATAATCGTAGATATCTGGTGCTGCCGCCCCACATGCACCGCAAGCAATACATGTATCTTGATCAACGATGGTAAATTTGGCCATTCTACTTCTCTCCTTTTACTTCAATCCCTATAGCTTCTTATTCATTCTAAAACGGTTTTCCTCATATTTCAACCTAAATAACTTTTAATCGGAGGAATAGTGATGTATTTACAACAAATATTGCTACAAATTTATCAAAGAATTAATGGTCAACGATCCGAATCAGCAGCATATCATTTACTACGAGGGAAGCGTTCAGGACAAACTATTCAAGATGTGGGGACATTTGGATTACAACCATACTTTTGTATTTTACCTAAATTTTCTAAGGCAAATTTTCAGGAAGCTTTTGATCAATTAATTGAAAACGGTTGGTTACATTACGATGAAAAACGGGCATTACTATTAACGAAAAGAGGCACTTGTTTACTCGATAAATCACCGGATTTTCACTTTAATGGCTGGGTTTATAGAGGAAATGAGCAAATTTTTTTTAAACGACTGTCATTAATTGTACAAACTTTGTCTCATATTTATGAAGGGGATTGGCGGTTTTTGCCTGTACAAAAAGATGATGAAATCCAAGTTTTTGTAAAAAGCTTTTTAAAGAATTATTCTTATAAAGAATCCACCTTCCGCAAACAATTACGTGATGAAATGGAAGCTTCTTTAATGCAATTGCCAATTTCCGATGAATCAAAGCAAATAATGATGTTAAGATTAACTGGTTATATGCAAACTGGATGGACATGGCAACAACTTTCTTTTCAGTTTGATCGGCAGGAAATAGATATACAATTGATGTTTGTTGAGTTATTACATACATGGCTTGATTTTCTTACAACAAACGGGAACCAAAATAATTTCACACTTCTGCATAATCTATCGAAAAACATACGAATTGAATTACTACTAACAGATTCTACGAAAAAAACTGCAGATTTATATAATATAGGATACACTCTTGAACAAATTTCCTATATGCGTAAATTAAAAATGAGTACAATTGAGGATCACTTTGTTGAAATGGCAATGGTACAACCTAATTTTCAGCTTAATCAGTTTATTCAGGAGGAAGACATTCAAAAAGTATTATATATACTTGAGAAAACAGGAAGTAAAAGATTAAAAGTGATTCGAGAAGAGCTGCCGCAATTATCTTATTTTCAAATCCGATTAGTCATTGCAGCAAAAGGGGGTAAATAACATGATTGAGCTCGAACAGCTATTACAAAAACATTTTGGTTATTCTTCGTTTAGACCCGGGCAAAAAGAAATAATCCAAGCTGTATTGAATGGACAAGATGTTATCGCCCTATTACCTACAGGAATGGGAAAATCACTTTGCTACCAACTTCCAGGGATTATATTAAATGGTCCTGTATTAATTGTTTCACCCTTACTTTCGCTTATGCAAGATCAAGTAGAGCAACTGAAACGATTTGGAGAAAAAAGAGTGATTGCAATAAATTCATTTTTGCAAGGAACCGAAAAACAACATGTTCTGCAAAATCTTATGCAGTATCGATTTATCTTCACATCTCCTGAAATGTTAGGAACAAAAGCTGTTCAAGATGCCTTTTTACAACTTCAATTTTCACTAATTGTTGTTGATGAAGCACATTGTATTTCACAATGGGGGTTTGATTTTCGCCCTGATTATTTAAAAATAGCTGAATGTATAAATAACCAAAATAGAACGCCTATATTAGCTTTAAGTGCGACTGCAACAAAGCAGGTCGTAAATGATATCAAAATCTATTTAAATATGAAGGAACCATTTGAATATATTCATTCTGTGGAAAGAGCCAATCTTCATTATGATATCGTCAAAACCCAATCAAATGAAGAAAAAATGAATTGGATTATTGAGCATATCGTCAAAACAAAGGGTCCTGGAATTATATATTCCCAATCACGTAAAAAGACCGAGACTTATGCAGAAATGTTAGGAAACCATCATATTCGTGCTGCGGCATATCATGCTGGAATGGAAATGCTAGATCGTCAATTTATTCAGCAACAATTTATATCAGGTGAACTAGAATGGATTTGTGCAACAACCGCTTTTGGAATGGGGATTCACAAAGATAATGTTCGCCAAGTAATTCATGATCATATTCCTGCAACAATGGCAAATTATATGCAGGAAGTTGGAAGAGCAGGGCGAGATGGTAATGATGCGATGGCCATTTTGGTTTATTGCCCAAGAGATGAAGAATATACACAATTTGTTGTGACAGAAGATTTACCAGAACCCTTTCATGTTGAGATTTATGATGAATATAGAAAAAAAGGGGAAGATCCAAAGAAAATGATAGATCTAAAGCAAATAAGTGAAACGGGATTCCGTGTTTTATCTTATTGGATGGAAAAACTTTCTTTAGAACAAGTGATAAAGAAGTTGAACAACTTAAAACAACAAAAAAAGGAACAAATCCATCAAGTAGCATCTTTTGTGATTGGAGAGCATTGTATGCGTGAGCAATTAGTTTCATATTTTGATCAAAAGTTGGAACAAAAGCCATCAAATTGCTGTCATTATTGTGGTATAAATTATGGTGAGATTATTCAAACAAGAGAAATTAATGATGTGCAAAATGAAGTACCAAAATGGCAGGAAAGATTGTATTTAATACTTCCATAGTTGTATGCGAACTATATTTACAATTAACTATAAATTCGTCATAATAATGGTATAAAGTTAGAATTCTAAGTTGGAGGGAATATGGATGTCTCAAGAAGATTATCGTGAGAAAATTGAAGAACATCGACAAGCTGTTAATTTTGAGCCTGAACATAAGACAAACCCTTCAAGAATGACAAGAAGACAGATACATGGCAGTCATAATAAAAAAAAGAAAAACCGCACAAATAAATTAATCACTACTTTAGCCATAATCTTTATCTTAATTCCAGTGTCAACACTAATTTACTTTGCCTTTCTTGCAAACGGGGGTAAAAACGAAAAAACAGTGATTGATCATGGTGAAGTTCAAATAGAAACGAACACTATTCATCAATCCAATGTAACAACTAAGGCTTCTATTAATGAAGAATCAAAATTAACCAAAAAAGAGAAAGCTGCAAAAGAAAAAGCTGAGAAAAAAGCATTAGAAGAGCAGGTTGCAAAAGAAAAAGCGCAAAGGGAAGCAGCCCTTGCAAAACAGAAAGAGGAAGCTGCAAAAAAAGAAAAACAACAGCAACTTTATAACGAAGCTAAAGCTGCTGGGAGGCTTTATAATGTTAAACCAGGAGAAACTATCCAAAGTATTTCGTTGCAATTCTATGGTAGTGACGTGGGTATTCCAATTATAAAGGAAGCAAATGGTATTACAGGGGATTCAGTTCCTGCTGGCACAATCATTGCAATCCCTGCCCAATAATTCCAAACAGGTATGTGAAATCAATCACATGCCTGTTTTTTTCATGTTTCAAAGCGTATAATATAACATTATGACTAATCTACAGCATCTCTAAAGTTTTTTAGAGAGGTTTAAGTATATAAGGAGTGACCGTTTTATGTGTCAACAAGATGCAATAATAGTGGGTGGAGGACCATGTGGGCTAGCTGCAGCTATTTCATTGCAAGAAATAGGGTTAAATCCTATTGTTATTGAAAAAGGAAATATCGTGAATGCGATTTTTAATTATCCAACTCACCAAACGTTTTTTAGCTCAAGCGAAAAATTAGCAATTGGTGACATTCCTTTTATAATTGAACAACAAAAGCCAAAGCGTAACCAAGCGCTTGTTTATTATCGTGAAGTTGTAAAAAGAAAAAATATACAAGTGCACCGATTTGAAAAAGTAGAGAAGGTAACTCGTAAAGAGAACGGGCAATTTATCGTAAATACTAATAAAGAAGATTATGAAACCCCTTATGTAATAATTGCTACTGGCTATTATGATCATCCAAATTATATGAATATTCCAGGTGAAGAGCTACCAAAAGTCCATCACTATTTTAAAGAAGGTCATCCATTCTTTGATACAGATGTTCTAGTTATTGGTGGTAAAAACTCTGCAATTGATGCAGGCTTAGCACTTCACAAAGCAGGAGCGCGCGTGACAGTTGTGTATCGAGGAGAAGATTACTCACCTAGTATCAAACCATGGGTGCTACCAGACTTTGCTGCACTTGCAAGAGATGGTCATATTAATATGATGTTCAATACAAATGTGAAAGAGATAAAACAGGATACTGTATTACTTAATCAAGATGGGAAAGAGATTGTTCTAAAGAATGACTTCGTTTTTGCGATGACGGGTTATCATCCGGATCACTCATTTATTCAAACGATGGGTGTTACAGAAGATTCTGAAACAGGACGTCCAACTTTTAATCCCGAATCAATGGAAACAAATATACCAGGCTTGTTTATTGCAGGTGTAATTGCAGCTGGAAACAACGCCAATGAAATCTTCATTGAAAATGGCCGTTTACATGGAGATTTGATTGCAAAATGTATTGAAGAAAAACAATAGAGTAGCATATATATGAAAATAGTAAAAGCAAGGTATGAAGTATAGAATATAGGGTAAATAGTATAATAAAGTAAAACCATGCCTTATATTTAAAGGTTTTGAGTTTGATTATATATAATCAAACTTTATAATCAAACTTTTTATTTGTATAGGGGTAAAGCTCAAACTTCGGAAATTTTGTACATTAAGGAACGTTAATAATATGCACGATTCTATGCAACATCATGATAAACGTAGCACCAAAACACGTTCAACCTGTTGCTGAGACTAACTTTTTAGAAACGTGCATAAAAGTATATATAAACAATGTTCTACTAAAAAAGCGACAAATGTTGTTAAATCAACATTTGTCGCTTTTCTGTATATGTCCAAACTTGCATTTGGGAACGTTATTTGTATTTGAGTTGTATAATTTCTGCTTATAAATCCTATGAAGTATTTATTTGTAGCTCATTTCCTTCTTAGCTATTTCGATAATCGTTCTAATAAACGGTTCTTTTTTCTTTGTATAGGTTGGTCTATCGAATTTATAATTAGAAGCAAGTTCTTTTTTTAAGACAGCATATTCTTTAGCTACATCAGGATTTAGTCTAAGATAATCTCGAAATAACAATTTTTCAATCCACTCATTGCTGTTAATTTCACAGATATGCAGATGACAAGTTCCCTGTCCCCATAATCCCTTCCTAAAAAATCTTCTATCTTTAAACTCAGGTTTATGAACATATTCATATTCAATATCACTAAGGGGAACAACAAAATTAGATATTTCCTCTAAATCTTGCACGCCCACAATGATATCAATTACTGGTTTAGCTTTTAATCCTTTTATAGAAGTGCTACCAATATGTTCAATTCCTGAAATTTTATCACCTATAACATTAACAATTCGTTTTTTTTCATATTCAAATTCATTTTCCCACTTAGGGTTATAATCACTAAGGTTAACAATTAGTTTCGTCATTTTGTTCCCACCTATAAAATTATGCTTCGTACATCAAGTGCTATAAAATTAACACAAAACCTTCTGCAACAAAACAAATTTGTTGCAGAATAAAGTATTTGTTATATTTCATTAAGAATTTTTTGTATGGCAGTTACATATCCAGCCTTATATACCTGAATGCCGTTTTCTTTTACTCTGCCATAATTATCGGTAGTCCATCCCTGATGGCTCATAAATTCGTTTGATACGGCATTTCTCAGAGCATCTATTTCGGTATCTGTCAGATTATAAGAAGGCTCGACTATAACGACATCCTTATTTTTGCTTATATCGTTTATAGGACGCATATCAATCGTGAAGGTTGTTTGTTCTTTAAGCAGAGAGTTTTCTCTTTTGAGCTTTTTATTCTCTGCCATTAGCATACCAACCAGTGCCTTTGTTGTTGGTTCGGAGATACTTGCTAAGATATCATCGTTTACGGTTGTTCTCTTATCTTTTTTAGGCTTTTTAGTGGTAGTTTTATAGTATTCAGCCCACTGGCTTATCAAAGCTCTGTAATCCTCGGCATTTTTGTTTCTAAGTGCCTGTTCACTTGGACCGCCATCATCTGCTATCAGTCTTGCTATAGTTCCAATAGAAAAATCTTTTATGTCAGACTCGGACTGTTTTTTACAGGCGTTATTTATGAGTTCTAATGTTTTCTTTTTCCTTGTAGAAGCGTTCTCATGAAGCTTTGAGAACAGTTCATCTGGATGTATTTCCATCATATATCCTCCAATACATGAATTATTCTTAATCAATAGTAGAACTATCTCTATCTATATTGGTAATAAATTATTGTTTAAAGTCACAGATTTAAGTTCTTCAACAAACTCATTCTTAAACCCGATTTCTTCAAGTTTCTTACGCCCAATTGCATAAGGAATAGCATCTTTTAAACTACCTGCACGATTAATCAAAAGCCTCATGAATTGATTTCCTGCAATGAGCTGTTCTTCTTCTGTTAATGAGAACATAACGGGCATTTTATTGTTATTTTTTAATGTTAAATCTATGATTTGAGACCTTTGAAGAACTGCCTTGCTTGCATCTGTTTCAGGAAACAGTTCCGCCCCATTACAGATGATTTGAAGCTGTTCAAGTTCATGTTCAATGTTATTAATAGAAATTCCAACATCCGATATAGAACCTACGGTAACAAGCTGAAATCCATCATCAGAAGATGTTTCTTTGATTAACTTCATGCACTTATCAATAAGACGAAGAGTGGCATTATAATCGTTTGCTAGCTTATCATTCTTCTGTATCTCCTGTGCATATAATTGCTCATATTTAAGCAATTCATGATGTTTTGTAAATATGGTTCCATTAAGTTCACATTCATATTTTTCATTTTCTAAAAGTTCTATATCATGCTGATATTTAATCACTCGTTTTCCTGTTTCGCCCATATTGTAGCCTACGGTATTAAAATGATGCACTAAGCCCGGAAGAAAAGCAGGACTAGTTACGAACCATCTACATCTGACACAGTTCTGCTCTGGAAAACCCGGAACAACACCATAAGTGATTTTATCCGTATCATCATTAACATATGTGCCACCTGAATCGCATCCAAAACAGCCTTTAGGACAAATTCCTTTATCACTTATAATAATACTTGCACCTGATTTTTGAGCGTTGATTACTGCCTGATAAGCTATTGGGTCATTGGCAGCTACACTTGTTTCTAACTGTTCATACTTTGTATCTCTAATAAATCTATCAAAAGCTTCTTTATCATTTTCAAGAATGCTATTTTCAGCCTGATTCATTGTATCTGTAACATACGAAATACCTGCTTTTGTATAATAAAGAGTCATAATGAGTCTTGCGTGACCTGCGATAGCCTTTGAAAGAATAGGCATTGGAACTCCACCTTCAAGAGCATAGGCAGTTATAAGTGATACTCTGAGTGAATGAAGGGGATAATAAGTCGTTGCTTCACTGTCTGGACGCACAAATTTTAATGTTCTTTCTCCTTCGGATGATGTATTTTCTTTAAGCTGAACCTCAAGCTGTTTAAGTGTCTTATACCAAAAATATTCCAATCCGCTTTTTGCTATTGGCAAGTGTTCCTGTCCTATTGAAGTAGGATTTCTGAAAAGAAATGTTATTTCCCCCATTTGTTTTAAAATCCTCACATCTTTTATCTGTCCTAAGTGTTTTCTTGTCAGTTCTGTCCATTTTGCAGGTTGAGATATAGGATTGTACTTCATCTGCCAATCCCTTAGTTTTGCAAGCCAGTATTGTGCTTCTTCGTACTGCCAAGGAATGTCATAACCTTTATCGGATTCCTCTTTGTTGATGTCTGCTGTTTTATTCGTGTTGATAAAAAAACCTGTCATTTCAAGCTGCGTTGTTTTGTCTTTGAATTTACGAAGAACGCCTCTTTCAAAAGGATTTCTTTCTGTACCCTGACTTAAATGTGAATCATTCTTAATCCATTCTCCAGCCACATTTCGTATAGACTGCACATACTTATAAGTATCCATTTCTCCACTGTCAAGCATACGCACCTGATAAGTTCTCAAAGGAAGAAGGAGCTTTGTCAAAAGCAACACAGTAGTCCCCGGAAACCACATCTCATATACTTCTTCAGAAAGTCCTTTTCTTCTCTGCTCATACTTGGAAGTTTTTCTGAATCTGTAAACACAGTCTGTGTCATTTTCATCAATAACAGACTTATCAATAATGAACCAATCACCACCTGTTCTACTTGCATCGCCTGCACTTTGTGCAAATTTCAAGTCTTTAAAGCAGGTTGCATTTGGAGGGCAGAGTATATTACGAAGGTATTTAATGTATCTATAAGGTAGGACATTCTTATTTGATTCATTACGTTGCGATGATTTCACAGAGTCTGGTAAGTATTTTATTAGAGGATTTTTAAATTCTGCTGGAGTAAGCTTGTTTCCTAAATCATCTTCAACCGAAAACTTCTCCGCAATAATCCAGTCAACAAATTCAACAATCTTTTTTGCTTCAGCTAAAGCATGGGATTGTGAGCCTCTTTTTGCATAAATAATCTCGTAAAAATCTGGGGTGTCATATTCTATTGAAATGAACTCCTGCACAGACCTAGTGATGTTATAGGGAATAACATATTTTTTAAAGAAGTTTGATAGAGATTTAAGCGCTAAGGATTTGTCTCTTACAAACGTTTTTAGCCATACCGTGGCATATTCATTCCATTGCTGTAAATCAGAATCATATTCTAAAAGCCATTCGAGGTTTTCACTCGTGGACGTTCCATGAACCTTTATCTCAAGTTCTCTTTTTCTGGCTTTTTCCTTTAACTGTTCAAGGCTCAGATTTTCTTTTGGTGATAATGTATTATCACCAAAAGCTCCGTTTTTAATGAAATCTCGGAGCCATTTCATAACAGTATTATCTGTAACACCATATCCTCGCTCAATGTCCATTGCTGATTTGCCGTTGCAAAGTTCTTCAATCATTTTATACTTAAAAAAATTATCATAACTTTTTTTTTTCATTTATTTTCTCCTATATCTGTATTTGTTTTGCTGTTTAGTTTCTTCATTCATCCATGCATCAATTTCAGTCTGCATTGGAAGTACAAAACTATTATCCAAAGATGCAGTGGCATTATTTAGTGAAGCTGTAACATCTGCAACTGTTGGCTCTGTGTAGACTTTCTGAGACTCTATGGATTTATGGTGCATGGCAATTTGTTTGATTCGGTCAGGTATATTGGCATTTTTAAGTCTTTGACCATATGCGTGTCTATGTCCGTGTGGAGTAGTGCCATCTTTCTTTCCGACTGTCAAACCAATCTTTTCAACCGCTTTTTCGTGAGACTCCCTCTGAGTCCTAAGTGGCATCATTTCTCCTAGTGTTTTAGGCGAATGTGAGACAAAGGCAAATGGGTGAGTATCCTTAATGCCATCTCTTAACCTTTTTGCCATATACATTTTCCATACATACATAAAGATGTATCCCCATTCGTTTGACAACCAGTAAACATGCATGTATTTATCTTCATCGTTATCAAGTCTTGGCTCTTTCCACCCTGCAAATCGTTTGTCCTGTGCGGAATACATATTGCGTGGAAACAAACCATATTTTAAAAGCAAATAGCTTTCTCTGTCTGTTATATATTTACCAGTAGTAGGGTTCTTGAAATCCTGCGGGGCTTTTCCTTCACTTGGATGATAGATTCGTACCACAGCAAGATTTGGAACTTCATGGTCAGGATAGACGTCCTGTACCCATAAATGAAATACTTCACTATGCCTAAGTCCACCGCCATGCATCAGTATAGTAATGGCAATATCACGCCAGTTATAACGGTCAACAAGGTCTAATTCATAGTTCTTTCTTGTATTCTTAAACCCTTCCCATATGAGCTTATGTATTTTATTTTCGGGGAAGGCTTTTGTATCTCCTTTTGTTGAGTACGGTTTCCTTCTTCTAACAGCATTGCGAGCTAATTTTGCAGTTTCAGAGATTTCATAAACATTATTTAAATGCCCTAGAAATGAGTTCTGACTTTTGTTTATCTGTGCCATCCAGTTAAGTCGTTCTTCATATCTTGTGGCTTTTCTCCAAGGGTTTAATTGAACAGCTCCATATTCTTCATTTAACCAATCTGATAACCCATTTAAAGTAGATAAAAGCATATTCGCTGTTTCAACTCTTTTAGGTAACCAATAAAGTCCCGAAGGGTCTAAACCTTCTTCATTTATTGTTCCTGAATAAACAGACTCCGTAAATGTATCAAAGAATTCTTTTGGAGAAGAATAATATTTCTGATTAGCTTCCATATAATCAAGCAATAGTCCAACAGCTTGTACTAACTTCTTATGCCAAGTTCTGCTTTTACTACGATTCTTTATTTGATATCTGTGTAATTGTTCAAAAAGCATTGTCTCTCCATTATACTCAACTAGAAGAGTAGGAAAGTCTATGCTCCTGCCTGTATTATCCCTATATGTTTTTGAAGATACCTGAACATATCTCATATATATCCTCCTATACCAATAATTTGATTATAATATTACATATAATACCATTGATATTTACATATAACTACAATAAAAAAGGTACTACATCATTAAAATGTAATACCTTTTTAATAGTTTGATTATAAATATTTCACCCTAGATAACTTCGAGACATACCTTGCTTTGTTTTTAGTAATAACAGTCCTCACGGCTAAACGTATTTAGACTTTATATAGGGCTATTTGAAAAATTTCTTCGCATCAATGGGTTTATCAATTTGGTTGAGTCCAATTAATAATTTTAATCGTGCTTTTTGTCCACTTAATCCAGTTGCGAAGATTACACCCATGTCTTCTAACATTTTCCCTCCGCCTTCATAGCCATATACGCCTTGTGCAATCCCATTAAAACAACGGGATACAAGTATCACAGGTATTTGGCGATGTAATAATTCTTTTACAGCCGGTATAATTGCAGGTGGAACATTTCCTTGACCGAGTCCTTCAAATACAACCCCATCATAGTTACAATCAATTGCAGAGTGTATTAAATCTGCCTCCATACCAGCATATACTTTAAATAATGCAACTTTCTTATCAAGTGTATTTACCTCTACAAATTCTCTTTTTAATGGAGCTTGATGAAAATGAATCATTGTTTTTGTTACAAGTCCGAGCGGTCCGTATTGAGGTGATTGAAACGTAGAAACAGAACTCGTAGAAGTTTTTGTTACATTTACTGCAGAATGTACTTCATCATTCATTACAACAAGTACACCTTTGTTTTTGGCATCTTCAGCTGAGGCCACCCGGACAGATTCTACTAAATTATAGACACCATCAGCGCCAAGCTCATTAGATGAGCGCATTGCACCTGTTAAAACAATTGGTATTTCTAAATTTGTTGTTAGTTCTAGAAAATAAGCAGTTTCCTCTAGTGTATCTGTACCATGCGTAATTACTATCCCATCAATTTGATGTTTATTTAATTGATCTATTATTATATTTCGCAATTCTAACATTTTTTGCGGAGTCATGTGTGGAGAAGGGAGATTAAACGCTTCCACTTCAAGAATGTGTGCAATTTTCTCTAACTTTTTGCTTTCATGCATTAAAGGATTTGTAGAATCTGGAACTACAGCACCTGATTCTTTGCTGACATGCATTGAAATAGTTCCACCAGTATGTATTAGTAATATCGTTTTTTTCATAACAAATCCTCCTATTTTAATTTTCCATACCATATAGAATGGTATACTAATAAGAGATGGATTGAAAGGAGCTACTAAATGTTTGTACTCTTATCAGTATCCATTGCTCCTGTTCTAGCTCTCTTTAGCTTTTTCTATTTACGAAATCAAATGGCTACTGAACCTAGAAGAACATTGTTCCACACATTTTTATATGGTGCAATATTAACTTTTCCCATTTTGTTTTTACAATACGTATTAAAAGAGGAACATATATTTCAAAATATACTAATTCAAGATGTATTCTTTTCAGGAGTAGTGGAAGAATTTTTTAAATGGTTTATTTTAATGGTTGCTATTTATCATCATATTGAATTCGATGATCCATACGACGGAATTTTATATGGTGTGAGCATTTCGTTAGGATTTGCAACAGTTGAAAATATTCTATATATGTTATCATTTGGTGTTGATACGGCAATTATGCGAGCATTAATGCCTGTTTCTAGTCATGCTTTATTTGGCGTAGTTATGGGATATTATTTTGGAAGAGCCAAGTTTTCAAATATTGATCTTTCGATGCAGTTTCGGATTATTGCTCTGTTTGCACCGATAGTTTTGCATATTGTATATAATTTTATATTAACTATTGAAGGTAGCTGGACATATATTATGTTGCCATTTATGCTTTTTTTATGGTGGTTTGCATTACGAAAAGTCAAAAGGGCACATCAAGACTTAGTCCAAATGCTATTTGCACAAAAGAAGATATAAAAAATATTAACTGAGAGTAGAAAATACTCTCAGTTTTTTTGTATAAAAAAGTCATCTAGAACCATCCTAGTGAAAAAGGAGAGTTATGAAATGAGATATTATAAAATTCTGTTGTTATTGGTATTGAGTTTTTTCCTTACTAGTGTAGCACCTCATCATAGCAATGCTTTTTCAAATCAAGAAATTGCTAGAGGTGCTTTTGGTGATGATGTAATTGAATTACAATCAAGACTTCAATATATCGGTTTTTATAACGGGACAATTGATGGGAAATTTGGATACGGAACATATTGGGCTTTAAGAAATTTCCAAGATCAATATGGCTTGCCTGTTGATGGAGTAGCAGGGAGTACAACCAAACAGAAACTAACTTCTGTTTCGAAATACAATAAAACCTATGTGATGGATCAAATCAATAAAGGAAATAAATTTACACATTATGGTGGACAAGATTTTGATTCACAAGCTTCAAAAGGACCAGGTAAAGGTACCAATATGCAAGTACCTAGCAATTTCACTGAAGAAGATTTGAAGTTAATTTCTAACGCTGTATATGGTGAAGCGCGTGGAGAACCATATGAAGGTCAAGTGGCAGTGGCAGCAGTTATTTTAAATCGCCTCGATAGTCCAGACTTTCCAAATACAATTTCAGGAATAATTTTCCAACCTAGAGCATTTACCGCGGTTGCGGATGGGCAAATTTGGCTTGAACCGAATAAGCAAGCAATGGAAGCGGTGTTAGATGCAATGAATGGTTGGGATCCTTCAGAAAACGCTTTATACTATTTCAATCCGAAAACAGCTACAAGTCCATGGATTTGGACAAGAAAGCAAATTAAACAAATTGGTGATCATATATTCTGTATTTAGGAGGGAGGATTAAGATGAAAAAAACACTTTTTCTAGTTAGTTATGCTCTAATCGCTTGCCTCATTTTTAGTGTTGCTTCTCAAAGGGAGAATCAATCACTTAAACATTTATTGCGTGGTGAGTATACAAATAAAATGGTAGATGCCTCAACACAGTTAAATCAATTACAACAAGCAGTTCAACAGTCTTTACTAGATAAAGACCCTACTGCATTAAATAATTCTCTTCAGGATGTATGGAGATTATCTTCAGATATTCGGTATTCAATTGCAGATTTACCATTAGATCGTGATTTTACAAATGAATGGATGAATTATTTAGGAAGATTAGGAAATAATGCGAAAATGACAATGACATCACAAGAAAATGCGGCCCAATGGCATGAAAATGTCAAACAGGTTTCCAATAACTTGCAAAACTTTTCGTCTGATTGGCAAATAGCCACTTCACACTTATTGCAAGCTGATGACAATTACAAACAATGGTTAGAAGAACAAACTACAGGTGCAGATACATCAGGTTTCAAAAACCTAACAAACTCTGTAAAGACCTATTCTGAAAGTGATTTTCCTCTAACTGCAAGTGAAGCCGATCATGAGAAAAAGAAAGAACTAAAAGAAATAAATGATAAACAAATCACAAAAGAAGAAGCGATCGAACGTTTTAATGTCATGTTCCCAGAATTAGAAAACGCCACAATATCAGTAAACCAAAGTAAAAAAGGTTCACCATATCCTTTCTATCATATTGTTTTTCATAAAGGGGAGCGAACTGGTTATGCCGATATAACTTTAAAAGGTGGACATCTGTTGTCTTACTTAGCAGAAAGACCGTTTGAAAATAAGGCATTATCACTTGACCAAATTAAACGTTCTGCTGATTCGAGACTAAAAGAATTAGGTTATAAAGATGTGAAAGAAACAAACGCTTTAGAAAATAGTGATGTTTGGCATATAACTTATGCAAGAATTGATGGAAAAACGAAAGCAAAAGTCTACGCAGATGGAGTACAAGTGAAAATTGCAAAAGACACAGGTGAGGTAATTGGTTTAAATGGTGTTGAGTATATCCAAAAAGAAGTGCTTAAACCACAAATAATGAAAAAAATAGATTGGAATGAATTTTTCAATAATGATGCCAAAATTGAAGAAGAAGATTTGGCATATAGCGAAAATAAAAACTATGAAGAAAGACTTTGTTATGAATTAACAGTACGGGTAGATTCTTCAACCGTTCCTCATACGTATAAAATATTAGTGGATACTGAAACAGGGGAAGTAATCAAAAATGAGAAGCTATCAACATAAACCTCATTGCCTATAAGATTCATTTCTAATAGCCAATTCGACTATTCCATGGCATAATTAATATACAACTTAAGAATCATAGAAGGGGATTGCAATGGAATTGAAAATTGGCACTAATATTATATTAGAATCAACTACTTCAGATGTTAATGAACGTTTTCGTTGTAAAATTGTTGAGCAAAAAAATAATGTAATCTATATAGATTATCCAGTTAGTGTAACAACTAATAAAACATCATTTTTACTAGAAGGTGGAAATTATCGAGCATCTTTTGTAGATGATGAAAAAAATGCCAATGCTTTTAAAACACAAGTATTGGGGAGAATCAAATCAAATATTCCGATGATCATGCTCTCTTTTCCAACTGAAAATGAGATGATAAAAATACAAAGACGAGAATTTGTAAGGGTTGTAACTCCTGTGGATGTTGCAATTTATTATGAACATCAATTTTATCAATTTATCACAGAAGATATCAGTGCTGGTGGAATGGCAATCATCATTAATCAGAATGTCCCATTTAAAGTAAATGATGAATTACAATTAATGATTGTTTTACCATTTAACAATTCTAATGAAGGTATTAAATATGTTCAAACAACAGCAAGAGTTGTACGATTTATTGAAAAGGATAATACTGTAATTGCACCTTTGCAATTTACTAATACAGATGAAGTCGATCGTCAAAATATCATTCGTTTTTGTTTTGAAAGGCAGTTACAAATGCGTAAAAAGGAAACAGCTTTTTAGTCCTCGATTAGAGGGCTTTTTTTCTTAATTTTTTTTGAAGTATTTGTTTTGGGGCTACTTAGGTCGAAAGCTTATGCGATTTTCGAGTCTGGACGAGCGCCCTCCGCTTTTCTGAATGTCCAGCTCCGGTGGCTAGACTCTCGGGGTTTACAAGATGTGAACCCGATAGCCGTTGCGACAGGATGTCACGAATTTAGGCAATCTTCATTGAATCAGTCCTCGGTCGAAAGCAAAAAAACGCTTTCGATTCAGGCCTTCCAATGATTTTTGGGTCTGGACGAGCCGCCTCCGCTTTTCTGTATGTCCAGCTGCGGGCGCTAGCTTTTCGGGTCAAACAACCTCCCCACTTGCGGTGCAAGCACCGACTGCGTGTGAAGAACGTTTGACCGACAAAGCTGAACGAGCGCCCTCCGCTTTTCTATGTTACAATATTACGGAAAGAAGGGGTTGAAACCGTGAAAGAGAATATTCAAATTGCTATTGATGGTCCTGCTGGGGCCGGTAAAAGTACAATTGCTAAGATTGTAGCGGAGAAATTAGGCTACACTTATATCGATACTGGTGCAATGTATCGTGCACTCACATTAAAAGCGTTGAAAGAACATATAGATTTAGAGAATGCAGAAAGTGTTACCAATTTATTGGCTAATACGACTATTGAGTTAAAACCATCTGAAAGAGGTCAACTAGTATTCCTTGATGGACAAGATGTTTCTAAAGAAATTCGTTCAAACGAGGTTACTGGAAATGTTTCAAGAGTATCATGTCATGCCTCTATGCGTGAAATCATGGTTGATCGTCAACGAGAAATGGCAGAACTTGGTGGAGTTGTTATGGATGGAAGAGATATTGCTACCGCAGTTTTACCAAAAGCTGAATTAAAAGTATTTATGTCAGCAACAGTGGCTGAACGTGCTCGTCGCAGATATGAGGATAACAAACAACGAGGTATTGAATCTTCAATTGAAATATTGAAAGAGGAAATCGCGTTAAGAGATAAAATAGATAGTGAACGTGAAGCTTCACCACTTGTCCAAGCTCCTGATGCAATTTTTTTAGATACAACTGATTTAACCATTCAACAAGCAGCAGATGCGATATTAAAATTAGCGAGTGAAAGGATGGCATAATTATGGACTTTTATCAATTTGCTAAGTCTACTGTATTTACTTTGCTTAAACCAGTCTATCGCATGGATATTATTGGGTTAGAAAACTTTCCAAAAGAAGGTGGAATTCTTTTGTGCTCTAATCATATTGCCAATTTGGATCCGCCTATCGTAGGTATTTGTTCTCCTAGACCCGTTAACTTCATGGCAAAGGAAGAACTTTTTGAACTGCCTATCTTAAAAACTATTTTACCTAAAGTACATGCATTTCCTGTTAAACGAGGGTTAAGTGACCGTCAAGCACTGCGCGCAGCTGTAAATACATTAAAAGAGGGACAAGTTGTGGGGATTTTCCCTGAAGGAACCCGCAACAAAACCGGTAAGCTAGGAAAAGGATTTTCAGGAGCGGGCTTTTTTGCGCTTAGAGGAAATGCTGATGTTGTACCATGTGCAATCATTGGACCGTACCAACCATTTAAAAAGCTCAAAGTTGTATTTGGTAAGCCAATTGATATCGAACCTTTTAGAGAAAAAAAGGCCAAACCTGAAGAAGTTACAGAAGTCATTATGGCAAATATTCAAGCATTATTAGACGAACATCATCCTGAAAATAAAAAATAATGGCATTTAAAGGGTTAAATTTTGTTTTTACTAGCAAGTTCTAATAAAATAGATAGTGAACATTGTGAAGGAGGATTACATATGTCTGAAGAAATGAACTTAAATGAAGTAAGAGAAATCCGTGAAGGTGATATTGTAACTGCTAAAGTAGAAAGAGTTGAAGATAAAGTAGCTGTTGTTACAATCGCTGGTGCACCATTCGATGGCGTAGTACCAATTAGTGAGCTTTCAAGCTTACATGTGGATAAAGCTTCCGACGCTGTCTCCGTCAATGATGAATTAGAATTGTTAGTAACAAAAATTGAACAACCAGATGATAAAAACCCAGGACAATACGTACTTTCTAAACGTCAAGTTGACGCAAAACGTTCATGGAAAGTATTAACTGAAAAATTCCAAAATGGAGAAGTTATTGAAGCAGAAGTAAAAGATGTTGTAAAAGGTGGACTAGTAGTTGATCTAGGTGTAAGAGGATTTGTTCCAGCATCATTAGTTGAAGATCACTTTGTTGAATCGTTTGATGATTACAAAGGAAAAACTTTAACTTATAAAATTGTAGAAATGGATCAAGAAAAGAATCGTTTAATCCTTTCTCACCGTGCGGTTGTAGAAGCCAAAAAAGCAGAGAAGAAAGTTGAAGTTATCAATAACATTCATGTAGGGGATGTTATTGAAGGGACAGTTCAACGACTAGCATCATTCGGTGCTTTTGTTGATCTTGGTGGAGTTGATGGACTTGTGCATATTTCACAAGTTTCTCACGAACATATTGACGATGTTTCAAAAGTTCTTAAAGAGGGACAAAATGTAAAAGTTAAAGTAATTTCAGTAGACCCAGAACAAGAACGTATCTCTTTATCTATTAAAGATACACAAGAAGGACCATGGTCAAATATTGAGGAGAATGCCCCAGTTGGAGCAGTATTAACTGGAACTGTGAAACGCCTAGTGACATTTGGCGCATTTGTAGAAGTATTTCCTGGCGTAGAAGGACTTGTGCATATTTCTCAAATTTCACATAATCATATCTCATCTCCTCATGAAGTATTAAAAGAAGGTCAAGAAGTACAGGTAAAAGTACTGGCAGTGAACAAAGACGAAAAACGTTTATCTTTAAGCATTAAAGCATTAGTGGAAAATGCTAATGAACCAGAAGTTGAAGATTTTGAATTTCCAGAAGAAACAACTGGTTTCTCTTTTGGTGATGTGATTGGTGATAAATTGAAAAACTTCACAAGAGATTAAAAATAGCATCTTCTAAGCATAAACGGCCAATTAATTTAATGTTTTAGAAGGCATCTATAAAAGAGAATCAGGCGGGAGCGATGTGCTTTCGTCTGTTTTTTCTTGCATTACAGACAAATTTTGATAAAATAAGGGTTATAAAATGACTTTAATTGTAGGTGATGGTGAACATATCAGGTGCCATCATCTTTTTTGTTGTATAATAGCAGTTATTAGAAGTCGGAAGGATGAAGAAAAGTTATGGCGAAACCGATTGTAGCAATTGTCGGCCGTCCAAATGTCGGTAAATCGACTATTTTCAACAGAATTGTAGGAGAACGCGTCTCAATAGTGGAAGATATTCCAGGTGTAACACGTGATCGTATTTATAGTTCTGCGGATTGGCTAACACATGAATTTAATATTATTGATACAGGTGGTATCGATATCGGAGACGAACCTTTCTTAGATCAAATTCGTCATCAGGCGGAAATCGCTATGGATGAAGCAGATGTCATTATTTTTATGGTGAATGGTCGAGAAGGTGTTACTTTAGCAGATGAACATGTAGCAAAAATTTTATATAAAACTAAGAAACCAGTCGTATTAGCAGTGAACAAGGTTGATAATCCTGATATGCGCAATATGATATACGATTTTTATGCATTAGGTTTTGGAGATCCATTCCCAATCTCTGGTTCACATGGTCTTGGACTCGGTGATCTATTAGATGAAGTGGCAAAGCATTTTCCTAAAGAAGATGAGGTTCAATATGATGAAAATGTTATTAAATTCTCATTAATTGGGCGGCCAAACGTTGGTAAGTCTTCACTTGTCAATGCATTCTTAGGTGATGATCGAGTAATTGTTAGTGATGTGGCAGGAACAACCCGTGATGCGATTGACTCTAATTACGTATATGACGGACAAGAGTATATTATTATCGATACCGCTGGTATGCGTAAAAAAGGAAAAGTGTACGAATCAACGGAAAAATATAGTGTTTTACGTGCATTAAGAGCAATTGAACGCTCTGATGTAGTACTAGTCGTGTTAAACGGTGAAGAAGGTATTCAAGAACAAGATAAGAAAATTGCTGGATATGCACATCAAGCTGGTAGAGCAGTTATTATTGTCATGAACAAATGGGATACCGTTGAAAAAGACGAAAAAACCATGAATGAAAAGACAAAAGAAATAAGAGAACAGTTCCAATTCTTGGATTATGCACCAATCATATTTGTATCTGCTAAAACAAAAAAACGTGTGCATGCTATTTTACCAATTATTAATCGAGTAAGTGAAAATCATGCGATGCGTATTCAATCTAGTATTTTAAATGAAGTAATTTCAGATGCAGTAGCTCGTAATCCTGCACCAACAGATAAGGGCCGTCGTTTACGTATCTACTACGTGACACAAGTAGCCATAAAACCACCTACCTTTGTGGTCTTTGTAAATGATCCTGAGTTAATGCATTTCACATATGAACGGTTCTTAGAAAACCGTATACGTGAAACATTTGAATTCGAAGGAACACCAATAAAATTAATCACCCGGGCTCGTGATTAAACATCAATGAATAGTAATTGAAGGGGGATTTCAACATGAATCGCGTAGCTGTACTAGGAGCAGGTTCTTGGGGAACATCTTTAGCCATTGTCTTAGCCGAAAATGGTCATGATACTTTACTATGGTCACATCGTAAAGAACAAGCAAACGAAATAAATAACCAACACACAAACGTTAAATATTTACCAAGTACCATTTTACCAAATAACTTAAAGGCAACCTCTGAAATTTCTGAAGCTGTTTCACATGCAGAAATTATTGTTGTTGCAGTACCGACAAAAGGAATTCGAGAAACTTGCCAAAAAATGATGCAAACACTAAATAAGAAAATTCTTTTTGTACATGTTTCCAAAGGGATTGAACCGAACACTTTAAAGCGTATTTCTGAGATCATTCGAGAAGAAATCCCCGCAGAATATATTGAGGATATTGTAGTTTTATCTGGCCCAAGCCATGCAGAAGAGGTGGTTCAACATCATCCAACTACTGTTGCAGCAGCTTGTGAAAATCTAGGAGATGCTGAACGAATTCAAGATCTATTTATGAACCATTATTTCCGTGTTTATACAAACCAGGATGTAGTAGGTGTTGAAATCGGTGGCGCTTTAAAAAACGTTATTGCATTAGCAGCAGGGGCTGTTGATGGTTTAGGTTTTGGTGATAATGCCAAAGCAGCGCTCATAACACGTGGTTTAGCTGAAATTTCACGCCTAGGTGTGAAAATGGGTGCTAACCCATTAACTTTTGCAGGTCTTGCCGGTATGGGAGATTTAATCGTTACTTGTACAAGCGTTCATTCTCGTAACTGGAGAGCTGGTAATATGCTTGGTAAAGGATTGTCTTTAGATGAAATCTTAGACCAAATGGGAATGGTAGTAGAAGGTGTTCGTACGACAAAAGCTGCTCATCAATTAGCAGAAAGGTACGAAGTTTCTATGCCTATTACGAATGCATTATATGGCGTATTATTTGAAGGGGAAGACCCTCATCAAAGCGTTGAAAAACTTATGTTACGTGAGAAAAAAGAAGAAATAGATGCTACTTACGAGTAAAAGTTTAAAATTGTCACAAATTTGTACGAAGATAAATTGGGCAATCTAGAATAAGCCATTTACTATACTAGTGCTCTATTTGTTAATAGAAAACAAGAGGTGAGCATAAGTCATCTCTTGTTTTTTTGTCCCGCATTAACAGGCTTTTGCCCCCACTTCAAGGCTTTAGAAAATTCGAAGAAGTATAAGTGGGAGATAACTGCCCGTAAACACCCGATTGGTTCAACTAACAATCAGTAGAGGATAGAAGAAATCCCCTACTGATTGAAGTTTCACTTTATGTTATACTGTCAACGGTGAGTATGCTCACTATACATAAGAAAGGTGGTAGTACTGTTGACGGATTTAGTGCTACTTGCAGGTACAAGCATATCTGGAATGACTATGATGTGGATATCTTTTTATTCCATTGGGTTTATGCTGGTTGCATCAGGATTAATCTATTTAAGCAGACAAAAAATTAGTAACAGTTTTTTAAGGTCAATTGTAGCTATTATTGCATATATTTTCCTCATCATTGGATTTTTAACGATGGTGTTTGTTGTTATGTCTTTTTAATCTCAAATAAATGAGGGTAGTACATGAAGAAAATTAACCTATTATTGTTTATCGTAATTATGACAGTACTCCTATCAGGTTGTATGTATCCTGATAAAGAAAAAGTAGAAAATCAAGTTCCGGATGAGGCACAACTTTTAACGATACAAAAAGCAATCGATCAATATAGGAAAGACACTAATGGTTTGTTGCCTATTCAAAACCGAGATCAAAATGTAGATCAATATATTAAGTATCCTATTAATTTTGATAAACTAACACAGGGATATATTGCAAAGCCACCAGGTAATTCCTATGAAAAGGGCGGCATTTATCAATACGTTATATGGAATGCAGAAAGTAAGCATCCAATAGTAAAATTAGTTGACTTACGTGGTGCTGAAACAATTCGTGAGTTAAATATCAAAAAAGGCGTAAATGGATTTATGCCTATTTCAAAACAAATAAAAGATGATGTATATCAATTTGATTATAAAAAAATGGGCTATAAACAAGCTCCAACTGTACCAAGTCCTTATTCAAATACTAATTTACCGCTAGTTGTTAAAGGCAGTGGTGAAATTTGTATTGATTATTCGATTGAATTACAAAGAATCATAAACGAAGGGAAAGTCAAAGTAAAACAGGGTGAGGATATTCGTTATTTACTTTCTGATAAGTACCCAATTCTTCCTGCCTACTCATTACCATATACGGTGAATGCAAAAAACGAAGTGGAATTTTTAACGAAATCAAACAACAAATAAGTTAATCTAAAAAAGCGTTTCATGTCTTGTGCATGAAACGTTTTTTTTGTGCATAGGATATAGTGCTGAAAAAAAGGGGGAAAAAGTATATGTCACAAGAAGTGTACGAGCAAATGGCTACCCGCACAAATGGCGACATCTATATTGGTGTTGTGGGCCCGGTAAGAGTAGGAAAATCCACGTTTACTAAGCGTGTAATGGATATTATGGTATTACCGAACATGCAGGATGAGAAGGAACGTCAACGAGCACAAGATGAGTTACCGCAAAGCTCTCCAGGACCAGTAATTATGACCACTGAACCAAAATTTGTTCCAGCCAATGGTGCGCAAATTGCAGTAGGCAATCAAGAAATGCCATTTAAAATTCGATTTGCTGATTGTGTTGGTTATATTATTGATGGTGTAAAGGGGTATGAGGATGAAAATGGTCCGAAATTAGTACATACCCCTTGGCATAACGAACCAATCCCATTTGAAGATGCAGCAAAAATTGGAACTGATAAAATAATCAGAGAGCATGCTAACATTGGGGTAGTATTAACAACTGATGGCACTGTAAATGGAATTCCACGTGAATCGGTTCGCCCTGCAGAACAAGAAATAATTGAACAATTACAGGAAATTGGTAAGCCTTTTGTCATTGTTGTTAACAGTAAAATGCCTGCTCATCATACTGCAAAAGAATTATGTCAAGAATTACACGAACAATATAACGCACCAGTTATTTCCACTTCTGTTGATCAAATGTCACTAAATGAAGTACGACATATCTTAGAAGAAGCTCTCTATGAATTTCCTATTGCAAAACTAGAAATGGAAAAACCTGATTGGTTAGATGTTTTAGAAGAAAATCACGAATTGAACAAACTGATTAAACAATCTATCGATAACTGGACAGCATCTGTAAATAAAATTCGTGATATTGAGCGCTTAACAAAGGAATTGTTACAAGAGGATTTTATTGCTTCAGCACAAGTGAAAAGTGTTGATGCAGGTCTCGGCCATGCTGTAATTAGCTTGCAATTAAAGAATGAAATCTTCAAACAAATTTGCGAAGAATGGTTAGAAGAACCGATTCAAAGTAAGAAGGATTGGTTATTATTTATTAAAGAATCGCAACAAGCGAGAAAATCACATCAACGCTTCCATGAAGCGATTGAGCAAGCGCACAAAGAGGGTTACGGTGTTACTTTACCGACGTTACAAGAGTTTGAACCAACGAGACCAGAAATTATTAAACAAAATAATTTCTATGGTGTAAAAATGGAAGTGAAAGCACCTTCTTACCATATTCTGCGAATTGATATGACAACAGAATTTGCGCCATTGATTGGTTCAGAATTCTATAGTCAACAATTATTAAAAGATTTAACATATGCATATCTACATGATCGTGATGCTTTATGGGAAACGCAATTATTTGGTACGCCATTATATGATGTCATGAAGGAAAGTATCGCATTTAAAACAGAGTCAGTACCAAAACACGCCAAAGCAAGAATGCGTCAAACTATTGAAAAAATGGTGAATAAAGGTGATCATGGAATGGTAACGTTTATTTTATAAATAAATAAGTTCTCTTTTTGGTCTATTTACCCATAGGTAAATGGGCCTTTTTTTGTGGAATTTAGATTTTATTTGCTTAAACTTGATAAAAGGAGTATAAATATTGTTGCACAGCTAAAAGGGTTGTGATAATCTTTTTACAAGATTTAGTCCAGGCCCTTTGAGAGGAGGTGAATGGTGTGAATAAAACAGAATTAGTTAACTCTGTTGCAGAAACTGCAGATCTTTCTAAAAAAGATGCTACTAAAGCAGTTGAAGCAGTATTTGAAACTATCCAAGAAGCTCTTGCAAAGGGTGATAAAGTTCAATTGATTGGTTTTGGTAACTTTGAAGTACGTGAACGTGCGGCTCGTAAAGGACGTAACCCACAAACAGGTAAAGAAATCGAAATCGCTGCAAGCAAAGTACCTGCTTTCAAACCGGGTAAAGCGCTTAAAGATGCTGTAAAATAATACGAGCATCTGTTTTACATAGAGTAGCCAAAAGGCTGCTCTTTTTTAATTTAAGTGCTGAACGCGCCCGTTTTAAGGAAGATAGCCTAAAAAACGCCGCGTCCTGCGGCAACGGCTATCTGACCCACATCTTGTGGCCTCCGACAAGCGCGCTGTAGAGCCCGACTCAAAAGCGTCCTTTTAGCTTTTGACCAAGGGATCGAAGCGACCTCGAGAGGCTGGCGCGTGAAGCTGGATAAAAGTAAGTGATGAAGCGGCTCGTTCAGGCGTGACAAGCGTTGGAAGGCCCGAAATAAAAGCGTCCTTTCAGTTTTCAACCGAGGGACTGAAACGACTTGAAGGCCTAGCTGCTGAAACCGGATAAATAGCAAGCACTGAATCGTCAGTTATACATATTGGAAAACAATAGTCAATTGGTAATGCGTAAAACAAAGTAAAAAAGTAGCGTAGTGTACATAATTCAAGGCGTAGATTAAACTGTATTTGTATTTAACAAACCTTTAAAATAGATAATAAAAATTGAATTCATATTTTGCGATTACTATGCTTGTGTGGTACTCTCATTTTGAGACTCTTTTTATAGATATAATGGGGGATATATGTTGATTGAAAAAAACTTAGAAAAAACAAATTACTCAACTTCAAATGTTGATTTAGAAAAAATAGAAAATGCAGTTAAAATGATATTAGAGGCTGTTGGAGAAAATCCAATGAGAGAAGGCCTATTAGATACACCTAAACGAGTAGCAAAGATGTATGCAGAAATGTTCCAAGGATTACATGAAGATCCTAGAGATTATTTTGAAACCGTTTTTCATGAAGGGCATGATGAAGTAGTCCTTGTCAAAGACATACCTTTTTATTCAATGTGTGAACACCATCTAGTACCGTTTTATGGTAAAGCGCATATAGCTTATATTCCTCGAAACGGTGTAGTGGCGGGACTTAGTAAGTTAGCACGTACAGTTGAAACTGTATCGCATCGTCCTCAATTACAAGAACGTATAACAGGTACTATTGCTGATACATTGATGGAAATGCTAAATCCAAAAGGCGTTTATGTGGTAGTCGAAGCAGAGCATATGTGTATGACAATGCGAGGTATTAAAAAGCCAGGAGCAAAAACTGTTACATCTGTAGCAAAAGGTATTTTCGAAAATGATGACGTAAAACGTTCAGAAATTCTATCATTCATTCAAATGTCTTAAAATTAGCCTTTTTTTGTGGTATGATGGGTGAAGAAATTGTCGAAAAGAAGGAGAATCTTCAAATGGCTCAAAATGATTATATTGTAGTTCGTGCAAAAGAAGATGGCGTTCACGTTATTGGTTTAACTCGTGGGAATGATACAAAGTTCCATCACTCTGAAAAGTTAGATAATGGTGAAGTGATGATTGCACAATTTACTGAGCATACTTCCGCTATGAAAATTCGTGGTAAAGCAGAAATACAAACAGCTTACGGAGTTATTGAAAGCGATTCAAAAAAATAAAAATAATATTTCAGATAAATTTTAAAAAGAAGTCAGACAACAGGAAATGAACGAAAATGGAGAAAAGTTTATGAATGCAACTATTATTGAACAACAAGTATCCAAACTAAAAAATAATATAATATCGCAATTGCATCATAGAACGCTCCTTCAATTTACAGGTCAACCAATTGTTGAAGATGGTCAGCTGCTATATTTATTGTTACCAAAGATCAATGGTGAACAATGGTCACAAGAATTAGATCAATCAGCGAGTGCAGTTGCTATGATAAGCGCAGCTTTACTTGGACATGAAGAAATTGATGAACAAGAAGCGACATCTAAAAGTCAACAACTAACTGTACTTGCCGGAGATTATTATAGCGGTATGTATTATACAACACTTGCTGCAATTCCCGATGTTGAGCTTATTCGTTTATTGTCGCAAGCAGTCGCTAAAATTTGCGAATGTAGGACAGCAGTATATGAGCCGCAAAAGCGAAGTTTGGGAGAGTGGCATGAAATTCTTCGTGTGATTGAATCTATGGCTACCTGCCAATTTATGAAACGATATGATTTTGATTGTTATATTGAAATAGTAGAACTTGGTTCTGTTTTAGATAGATTTAAACGTGAATTAAGAAATTGGCACAAAACAAAACAAAAGAATCGTTTCGTTAAAATTTTGGAGCAACAACAAGAGTATGCAAATAAGACGTATGAGCAGATTCTTGAACAACAAATTTCTGATCTTTCATCTAAATTAATTAGAAGTATTAAATCTTCTCCGATTCTACTAGATGAAGTGAAGGCTGTAATGTTGCAGTATATCGAAAGCGATATGCGGGAACATCAAACGATGAGAGAAGGTTGAGTAATTGTGACACCACAATCTAAAGAAGAACGTGTACATGAGGTGTTTGAAAGTATTTCCGGTAGTTACGATAAGATGAACTCGGTGATAAGTTTTCAATTACACAAAAATTGGCGAAAAGATACCATGAAACGTATGGCAGTTAAACCAGGCTCGAAGGCATTGGATGTTTGTTGTGGAACAGCCGATTGGACCATTGCGCTTGCTGAAGCTGTTGGTGATAACGGCCATGTAACAGGGTTAGATTTTAGTCAAAATATGTTAAATGTAGGCATTGAAAAAACAAAAGCAATAAAACAAGTAGATTTAATACAAGGAAATGCTATGGAATTGCCTTTTCCAGATAATACATTCGATTATGTAACAATCGGCTTTGGACTTCGTAATGTACCAGATTATATGCAAGTACTTCGTGAAATGCATCGTGTAGTTAAACCAGGGGGAAAAGTAGTTTGTCTTGAAACTTCACAATCTGAGATACCGGGTTACCGTCAATTGTTCCGTTTCTATTTTCATTTCATTATGCCGATATTTGGTAAACTTTTCGCGAAAAGTTTTAAAGAATATTCTTGGTTACAAGAATCAGCAAATGAATTTCCTGGCATGAAAGAATTAAAAAAAATGTTTGAAAAAGCAGGTCTTCAAAATGTAAGTTATAAATCGTATAGTGGTGGAGCAGCAGCTATGCATATGGGATTTAAAAAAGAAAAATAGTGTGGGGGATGTTTATTCCAGTGGAAAAGATGAAGTTAAAGCTTCTTTATGCTGACTTGCAATCAGACATAAGAATCATCGAAAAAGAATTAGAATCAGCGTTGGATTCGTCTTCACACTATTTGAAAGATGCTTCTCTCCATTTGTTGAAAGCTGGTGGTAAACGCATTCGTCCAGTTTTTGTGCTAATTGGTGCGAAATTTGGTGAGTATGATATTCAACAAATGAAGAATGTTGCAGTTCCACTCGAATTAATTCATATGGCTTCACTTGTACATGATGATGTAATCGACGACTCAGAGCTACGGAGAGGGCGTCCTACGGTTAAATCGCAGTTGAATAATCGAGTTGCCATGTATGTTGGAGATTTTATTTTTGCTAAAGCATTAGAGTATATGACGAAAATAGAAAATCCAAAAGCACATAAAATTTTATCTAAAACAATGGTTGAAATTTGTGTTGGGGAAATCATTCAAATTGAGGACAAGATGCAGTTAAATCAAAATATTAGAGATTATTTTCGGCGTATTAAACGCAAAACAGCATTGCTAATCTCATCGAGTTGCCAATTAGGTGCAGTTGCTGCTGGAGCGGATGACAAAGTATCAAATCATTTAAAACGATTTGGTTATTATGTAGGTATGTCCTTCCAAATAATTGATGATATTCTCGATTTAACTGCAACTGATAAACAACTTGGTAAGCCAGCAGGAAGTGATCTTATGCAAGGTAATATTACACTTCCAATAATGATGGTTAGGGATAATGTAGAAATACGTCCACTAATTGATAAGGCATTAGACGGCACCATGAAAGAAGACGAAAGACAAGAATTTTTGAAGAAAATTAGAAATTCAAAGGCAATTGAAGAATCATATCAAATAAGTAATCTTTACTTACAAAAGGCTTTAAAAGAAATAGAAGCATTGCCCAATAATTCTTTTAAAAAATCTTTAAGAGATATAGCATTATATATGGGAAAACGTAAATTTTAACAGTAATTGTTGAACATTGACTCGTTCAATGATAATATTTTCAAGTAAGGTTTAATACCTAGATAATCTTAAGGAGTTGTATTTTTACAATGGCTATCGAAAAAACATTTTTAATGGTGAAACCAGACGGCGTTAAACGTCAATTAGTTGGTGAAATCGTTGACCGCTTTGAACGCAAAGGCTTTGTACTTAAAGGTGCAAAACTTATGCAAATTTCTCAAGAATTAGCTGAAAAACACTATGCAGAACATGCTGAAAGACCATTCTTTGGTGAATTAACTGAATTCATCACTTCTGGTCCAGTATTTGCAATGGTATGGGAAGGCGAAAACGTAATCTCTGTTGCTCGTCTTATGATGGGTGCTACTAACCCAGCTGAATCTCAACCAGGAACAATCCGTGGTGACTACTCAACTACAGTATCTCAAAACGTAATCCATGGTTCAGATTCACCAGCATCAGCTGAACGCGAAATCGGTTTATTCTTCAAAGCAGAAGAATTACACTAATCTAACAAAATTAAGACTGTCCACTATTCGTGGACAGTCTTTTTTATTATAATTATTTTCCTAATCAAAAAAGGGATGTACCAGCATGAATTGCATAAGCAAATTAAAAAGTTATTATTTTTAATAATCTCTCAATTTCTTCTATTTAAGAATTTAGCGCTATTCGGTATAATTAAAGTAGGACTAAAGAGAGGGAAGAAATCTATGACAGATTACGAAGAATTTATTGCGAACGTTAAACGTAAAACAGGCATTGACTTGAGCTTATATAAAGAAGCCCAAATGAAAAGAAGACTGACATCCCTTTATGAAAAAAGAGGTTTCAAAAGCTTTTATGAATTTTTTAAAGGGATTGAAAAAGACCATAAACTTCTAGATGAGTTTCTAGATCGTATGACTATTAACGTATCTGAATTCTACCGCAATGGAAAGAGATGGGAAGTATTACAAAATAAAATATTTCCAAGGCTATTACAAAGTAATAAGAGACTTAAAATATGGAGTGCAGCATGTTCTACAGGTGAAGAACCTTATACGTTAGCAATGGTATTATCTAATTTCATACCATTATCGCAAATATCTATCTTAGCAACTGATTTAGATGAAACTGCAATTGATATGGCGAAAATTGGAAGCTACCATGAACGTTCTCTAGCAGAAGTGCCACTTAGTATAAAAACTAAGTATTTTGAGCATAACGGATTATATTTTAATGTGAAAGATGAAATTAAAAGAACAGTGACATTCAAAAAACATAATCTTTTAAAAGATCCCTATGATACGAACTTTGATTTGATCGTTTGCAGAAATGTGATGATTTATTTCACTGAAGAAGCAAAGGATCAAATATATCGTAACTTTAGTAATTCTCTCCATCCAGAGGGTGTCTTGTTTGTAGGGAGTACCGAGCAAATCTTTAATCCATCCAAATACTCTTTCGATATAGAAGATACGTTCTTCTATAAAAAAATATAAAAAAATTACATAAAGTAAAACTTCAATAATTGGAGATTTTGATGTGCAGGAGGTACTAGTGCCAACGTTGCGTTTTTAGTGGGCCATCCCACACTGATAAATAGGAACTTAAGGCTCAAGTTCGCTAAGTAAATTAATTAAATGAGTAATAACTTCTTGCCTGCTAAGAACCAATCGGTGTTTAAGGGTAGTTATCTTCCAGCCCTGAGTTTCCTTAAATTTCCGGAAGCTTTCCAGTTGATCAAAAATTAAATTAATGTCGGATAAATCTATAAAAAGTCGCTTTTCAAATTAAAATAGAAAAGCGACTTTTTATAAATTAAAATTAATAGTATGATTATTTTAATAATTTAAGTTAACATACTGCTTTTTTACGGTAAAATATGTTATAGTGAAAAACAGATACTTTAGCGAGTTGAAGGGGGAAAGTGTTATGCGTTATTTAACAGCAGGAGAATCACATGGTCCACAACTTACAACAATTATAGAGGGATTACCTGCGCAGTTACCACTAACTGCAGAAGTTATTAACAAGGAATTAAAACGTCGCCAAGGCGGCCATGGTAGAGGTCGCAGGATGCAAATTGAAACGGATACTGTCGAAATTACGTCAGGTGTTCGACACGGCAAAACATTGGGATCACCAGTAGCTTTAGTCGTAAAGAATGATGACTGGACACACTGGACTAAAATTATGGGTGCAGAACCTTTACCTGAGGATGTAAATCCGGATGATATTAAACGTAAAATTACGAGACCACGCCCAGGACATGCTGATTTAGTTGGTGGAATGAAGTATGGTCATCGGGATTTGCGAAATGTTCTAGAACGCTCATCTGCACGTGAAACGACCGTACGAGTTGCAGTGGGAGCAGTAGCAAAAGCGCTATTAAATGAACTTGGAATTAAAATTGTTTCTCATGTGACAGAAATCGGTGGTGTTATAGCAAATAAAGAAAGTATTACAGGTAAAACTGTAGATGAAATTCGCGAAATCATCGAAGTTGATCCATGCTATTGTGCGGACAAAGACGCATCTGCAAAAATGGTAGAAGCAATTGATGCTGCAAAAAAAGCTGGTGACTCTATTGGTGG
The DNA here is from genome assembly GCF_053847205.1 of Rummeliibacillus sp. JY-2-4R. Classification (NCBI taxonomy): domain Bacteria; kingdom Bacillati; phylum Bacillota; class Bacilli; order Caryophanales; family Caryophanaceae; genus Rummeliibacillus; species Rummeliibacillus sp. JY-2-4R. The sequence goes on from NZ_CM132623.1 coordinate 1,176,565, forward strand.
TGTAGTTGAAGTAATCGTAGAAGGGTTACCAGCTGGGATTGGTTCTTACGTTCAATATGACCGCAAATTAGATGCAAAATTAGCATCTGCAATGTTAAGCATCAATGCCTTTAAGGGTGTAGAATTTGGCCTAGGTTTTGAAATGGCGCATTTAAAAGGTAGTGAAGTTCATGACGAAATTCTTTGGTCAGAAGAAGAAGGTTATACTCGTCGTACCAATAGCTTAGGTGGACTTGAAGGTGGTATGTCTACAGGGATGCCAATCGTTGTTCGTGGCGTAATGAAGCCAATACCTACTTTATATAAACCATTACAAAGTGTAGATATTGATACAAAAGAACCTTTTAAAGCAAGTGTAGAACGCTCTGATAGCTGTGCTGTACCTGCTGCTTCCATTGTAGCAGAACATGCAATTGCGTTTGAAATCGCTAAGGCAATTGTTGAACAATTCCATAGTGATCAACTATCACAACTAAAAGCACAAATTGATGCAATGAAGCAATATACGAAGGAGTTTTAGTATGAATATTCCTGTTAAAGCACAATCTCACGCATATGAAGTACAAATTGGTAGTGGAAATTTAACAAAAGCCGTTCAATCATTTGAAGAAATCATTACAAAAGCAGATCGGTTAATTGTATTTACGGATGAGCATATTTGGCAAATTCATAAAGAAAAATTTACGTATGATTTTCCATATTCATTTGAAGTGTATGTTTTACCTGGAGGAGAATCATGTAAGTCATTCGAAAATTATTTTGCCGCTCAGTCCTTTCTATTAGAACAACATTGTACTCGTAAGTCATTACTATTAGCTTTTGGTGGAGGAGCTGTAGGAGATTTAACAGGATTTGTAGCGGCAACGTTTATGAGAGGGGTTCCATTCATACAAATACCGACGACAATTCTTGCTCATGATAGTGCGGTAGGTGGAAAAACAGCGATTAACCATCCCTTAGGAAAAAATATGATTGGTGCCTTCTATCAACCTGAAGGTGTAATATTCGATATTGATTATCTTGAAAGTCTACCAAAACGAGAAGTTCGCTCTGGTATGGCAGAAGTTATTAAACACGCATTAATTTCTGACAAAAAGTGGCTGCTTGAATTAATGAATGTTCCATCCATCCTTACATTATCAAAAAATCAAATTGAAAAGCACTTGGAACAAGGGATTCGTGTGAAAGCGAATATTGTTGAACAGGATGAGGAAGAGCATTCAGTTCGAAAGTATTTGAATTTTGGTCATACATATGGTCATGCGATTGAAGCAGCTTCAGGGTTTGGAAAAGTAGCTCATGGTGAAGCAGTAATGATAGGAATGGTCTATGCATTATTGCTAAGTGAGCGATATGGGGAAATTACAAGAGACTTTACAAGACAATTTTTGAAATTTGCTTTGCAAAATGGATATCCATTTGATGCGGTTGCCAATTTTAACTTTGATAAATTACTATCTTATCTTCTGAAAGATAAAAAGGCAGAGTACGGAGAGTTGCAATTTGTATTATTAAAAAATATTGGCCAACCGTTTGTACAAAAGATTACACAAACGGAATGTCATGAAATCGATCTTCTGTTTAGAGAATTATTGGAGGAGGCAATCTAATGATTAGAGGGATAAGGGGAGCAGTAACGATTACACATGATGATTCGGATCTTGTTTTACAAGAAACTTCAAATCTTATGAATGCAATTATTGATGCAAATAAATTTGCACCTGAAGATGTAGCTTCTGTAGTAATTTCCACAACACCAGATATCGTATCAGCGTTTCCGGCAAAAGCCGTTCGCACATTAACCAATTGGAATTACGTTCCGGTAATGTGTATGCATGAAATGAATGTACCTGGAGCACTACCATTATGTATTCGGGTATTAGTACATGTAAATACTGAAATTACTCAAAAGGATATCAAACATATCTATTTAAATGATGCGGTAAAATTACGTCCTGATTTAGCCAATAGCTAGGACCCGAGAAAGAGGAGAATAAAGATGAAATGGAAAAAACAAATTGAAGGAATGCAAGCTTATCAACCAGGTAAATCAATTGATGAGGTAAAACGTGAATTTGGTTTAGAAGAAATCGTTAAATTAGCTTCAAATGAGAACCCATTTGGCTGTACACCGAAAGTACATGAATTTTTGGCAAAGGAATCCATTAATTTTGCGTTATATCCAGATGGTTATGCAACAGATATGCGAGAGTCTGTTGCAAAGCACCTTGGTGTTAAGGGTGAAGAATTAATCTTCGGAAATGGTTCAGATGAATTAATTAGCATTATTACAAGAGCTTTATTGAACCCAAGTGTTAATACAGTAATGGGTAAACCAACATTTTCTCAATATGCCTTAAATGCAAGAATCGAAGGTGCTGAAATTCGTGAAGTTCCATTAAAAGATGGTAACCATGATTTGGATGCAATGCTAGATGCGATTGATGAAAATACTGCTGTCGTTTGGGTATGTAGTCCTAACAATCCAACAGGCGTTGTTGTAGAGGATGCACCATTAAAAGCATTTTTGAATAAAGTTCCACAAGATGTATTGGTCGTACTGGATGAAGCTTATTTTGAATATGTTACAAATGAAAAACACAAAGATACGATTTCTTATATTCATGAATATCCAAATGTTATTATTTTACGTACTTTTTCAAAAGCATATGGCTTAGCTGCATTCCGAGTGGGCTACGGTATTGCCAATAAGGATTTAATCTCTAAAATGGATCCAGTTCGTGGACCATTCAATAATACAGTATTAAGTCAGGCAGTTATTCAAGTTGCGTTACAAGACCAAGAATATATTAAAAAGTGTTGTGAGGAAAATATAAAAGGCAAAAAACAATATGAAGCATTTTGTGATGAGCATGGTTTACATTACTTTAAAACAGATACAAATTTCATCCTTATGGAAGTGAAAGCAGACAGTGATGTAGTATTCCAAAAATTAATGCAACGTGGATATATTATTAGAAGCGGTAATGCACTTGGTACACCTGGTTATATTCGTGTCACAATTGGTACTCAAGCACAAAACGAAGGCTTATTAGCACAACTAACAAAAATCTTAGAAGAAGAAGGCGTCTTTGCTTGAAGCAAACGATCTTTGTTATAGGCCTTGGATTAATCGGTGGTTCAATTGCATTAGCGTTACAAAAGTCTCCAAACCATCGAGTGATTGGTTATGATGCAAATGATAACACGCTTCAAAGTGCTAAAGTATTAGGTGTTGTACAGAATGTAACGAAACAACCAGAAATTGCAGTGAAAAATGCGGATATACTAATTTTTGCGACACCTGTAAATGCCACTCTTGAGTGGATGGAAAAATTAAAGACTTGGGATTTGCCTGAGAATTTAATTATTACAGATACAGGAAGTACAAAGTTTTTAATTATGCAAAAGGCTGAAGAATTAAAACAATTAGGTATTACTTTTATTGGAGGTCACCCGATGGCGGGGTCTCATAAAAGTGGTGTTCTTGCAGCTAAGCCTTACCTATTTGAAAATGCCTTTTATATGCTAACACCACATGAAGACGAAGATAACAGTAAAATTGAACAGTTAAAAGAAGCACTACAATACACAAGTGCAAAACTTTTAACTGTATCTGCCAAAACCCATGATCAAATGACATCTGTAGTAAGTCATTTTCCGCATATAGTGGCAGCTTCATTGGTACATCAATTGGCACAAGAAAGCAAAGAAAATAGTTTGACTAAAATGCTAGCAGCAGGTGGTTTTAGAGATATAACTAGGGTTGCATCATCAAACCCTATTTTATGGCGAGATATTACATTACAAAACCGTCAACAAATCATTACTCAACTTGCTAATTGGCAACAAGAAATGTCTAGGGTGCAAAAATTATTAGAAGAAGGTAATGATCAACAGATTGAATCCTTCTTTGCGGAAGCTAAAATCTTTAGAGATCATCTTCCGGCTACAGAACAAGGTGCACTTTATTCTACATATGATTTGTATATTGATGTACCTGACTATCCTGGTAGTATTGCTGAAATTACAGCATATTTGGCAATGGAACATATAAGTATCAGTAACATTCGAATTGTTGAAACACGGGAAGATGTATTTGGTATACTAGTCGTTAGTTTCCAAAATGCGGATGATAGAAAAAAGGCTGCTGATTGTATAGAAAGACGTAGTCCATATGAGGTATATATATCATAAAGGTAGGTGCGTTAACTTTGACAGAAGTGAAATTAAATTATGACAAGCCTACGTTAAAAGGCGAAATTACAGTACCTGGTGATAAGTCCATTTCTCATCGTTCAATAATGTTTGGTAGTATCGCAGAAGGAAAGACAACAGTAAGTGGTTTCTTATTAGGGAATGATTGTTTAAGCACAATTGATTGCTTCAGAAAATTAGGCGTTGATATTGAACTGGATGGAACAAATGTTGAAATCAATAGTAATGGTATCGAAAATTGGGAAGAACCTAGTGAGATTCTATATACAGGAAATTCAGGAACAACAACTCGTCTTATGTTAGGATTATTAGCAGGTACTCAATTTCACACAGTAATAAATGGTGATGCATCCATCGGGAAAAGACCGATGAAGCGTGTTCTTTCACCACTTCGTGAAATGGGTGCTCATATAACAGGAAGAATGGATGGAGAGTATACCCCTTTAGCTATAAAAGGTAGTGCGCTAAAAGCAATTGAATATACAATGCCAGTTGCTAGTGCACAAGTAAAATCTGCTATTTTACTTGCTGGATTACTTGCTGATGGGACAACGGTTATTCACGAAAAAGAGGTTTCAAGAGACCATACGGAAAGAATGCTTCGCCAATTCGGTGCTGAAGTGGTAGTAGAAAACGGTACAGTTTCATATAAAGGTGGACAAAAATTATATGCAACTCATGTCAATGTACCAGGTGATATTTCTTCTGCAGCATTCTTTTTAGTAGCTGGTGCAATAGCTAAGGATAGTGAAATCATTTTACGCAATGTTGGCCTAAATCCTACTCGTACAGGTATAATTGATGTGTTACAAGCAATGGGGGCTAACATGGAGATTATAATTGACGATGAACAGGCCGCAGAACCAATTGGAACAATAATCATACGAAATTCTGATTTAGTAGGGACAACCATCTCTGGAGATCTAATACCTCGATTGATCGATGAAATTCCGATTATCGCATTACTAGCTACAAAGGCCAAGGGTACAACAATTATTCGTGACGCAGCTGAATTAAAAGTAAAAGAAACAGATCGTATTACCGCTGTTGTCAATGAATTAAAAAAACTAGGTGCAAATATTGAAGGAACAGAGGACGGAATGATCATCCATGGGGATACTAATCTTCATGGAGCTCAACTTCAAACATATGGTGATCATCGCATCGGAATGATGGGCGCAATTGCTGCTTTAGTTACAGAAGGTACAGTTGTACTTGATGACAGGGAATGCATTGCTGTATCCTACCCAACATTCTTCAATGACCTAGAAAAAATAATTTAAAAGTTATATATTTATGAAACTCTCCTATTTTAGGAGAGTTTTTTCTTGTATATAAAGGATTAGTCATGTAGCATAATGATAAAAGCGGTTCTATATTGGTCTGTAGGGGATTCGTACCATTTATAGGGGAGTAATTTTAACTAGAGATGAAATACGTTTACAGATTGTGTTCGAAAGTTTCTGCACTATTTCCCCAACCTTAATCGTAGGACTTTATTAGAAATGTAGTATAAATAGAAGAATTAGGTGACATTATGGATATACAGAAAAAAATGATTAATGCTATTCAACAAGGCGATTTAGAAAATATACAAAATCTGCTTGAAGAGTTTAAATTACAAGTTGATCCGGATATGCAATATGAAGTGTCTGGTTTCTTAACGAATTTCGGATTTGTCGATGAAGCAGATGAGATATTAAATCATTTGCAATATTTATTTCCAGATGAAGCACAACTTAAAATTGACCGCGCAACACTAATGATGGAAAGAAATCAGGAAGATGAGGCATTAGATTTATTAATGTCTATAAGCCAAAATGCCCCTGAATATCCACAAGTACTATTAGCTTTAGCAGACTATTATCAAATGCAAGGTTTGTATGAAGTTTCTGAGCAAAGAATTGAAGAGGCTTTGAATTTATTGCCTAATGAACCATTATTACATTTTGCAAAAGCAGAATTATTAATGGAAATGGGTCGTTTTACTGAAGCTGCCCGCATTTATCATGAATTATATGAAGAACAAGCTGAAATCGCGGGTGTACGATTAGTGGAACGACTAGCAGAAGTACATCGTGCTGGAGCAGCCTATGAAGAAGCCTTTTCGTTTTATGTTAAAGCGCTTGAAGATAATACCTCTCCTGATCTTTTATTTGGAGCAGCCTATTCTGCCTTCCAAACACAAATGTATGAGACAGCAATTCATTATGCAGAAGATTTAAAAACGCTAGATCCAGATTATTTTTCTGCCTATTTATTATTAGCTCAAAGTTATGCAATGATAGAAAATAATAAAAAAGCATTAGAGGTTATTAAAGAAGGATTAACTCGCGATGAATATGATAAAGAACTATATTTATTTGCAGGGAAAATGGCGTTAAAAAACAGTTTACCTAAAGAAGCAGAAAATTATTTGCGTCAAGCAATTGCGTTAGACAGTGAATATATGGAAGCAATTATTATACTTGTTTCAATTCTTTCTAAAGAAGAAAGAGATGAAGAAATAATTGAAATAATTGAGAATCTTGAGAAAGAAAGCTTCGATTGGTCTACATTATCAGCATTTGCAGCGATTTCTTATGATCGATTAGAAAATTATGAACGTGCATACGATTTTTATCAATTAGCATATAATGACCATAAGGAAGATCCATTATTCCTTGAAAAGTATGCTTATTTTTTAATTGAAGATGGTAAACGCATTGAAGCAAAGAAAGTTGTTAGTGAGTTAATGACGTTACAACCAGATGAACCAACTTGGCAAGATCTTTTACAATCATTTGAATGAGAGGAGGCTCATTTTATATGACCGCATCCGTTTCTGTCTTGGATAAAAAAGAATTTGTCCGCTGGTTTTTAAAAAAGTACCAAATGAAACGTCGTGAGTGTGTATGGATTTTAAACTATCTGCTTGGTCATGATGAATTATTGGAGCATATTCATTTTGTTGAGGAAGCACATTACTGCCCGCGAGCAATGGTCATGTCAACTACTGACTCATCAGGCATACCATTTCGCTTCTACAGGGGTAACATTATGACAGCAGATGCGGAAAAATCCTTCCATGATTTAAGGCTTCATCCAGATGAGGAAATGTTTATACAATTGAATTTCCCTAAAGTTCCACCTAGTCGTGAATACTTAACGGTTTTAGAGGAAAATCCGTACATGCCAAATTATTTGCAAATTAGTGAGTCGGATCGCCAACTAGCAGAGGAAATATTGCAAGATAGTATGAAAACATTCCAAGAAGAAGCAGTTTTAAAACAAATTGATGAAGCATTGGATCAGAATGACAAAGAGAAGTTTTATAAGTTATCTGCATTATTAAACGTTATCAAGAATGTAGAACAATAAAAACTTCATCCTTTACTGGATGAAGTTTTCTTTTAGGAGGAATCATTTCATGTATTGGACAAGTAAGGATATAGAAGAGTTTATTAAACAAAAAGAGTTTATAGATACCGCAATTGTGCCATTAGTTATTTTAGAAGGTACAGATTTAGGTATAAAACAGAGTGCTTCTGGGGCAGAATTCTTAATGTCATTAACTAATTTTATTGAGCAACAATTTAAAGGCCGTATTGTGCTAACTTCACCAATTACATATACCAAGTCGATGTCAAAAAAAGAAATAATAGTAGCTTTTTATGATGAATTAATAGAAGCAGGTTTTAAATATATTTTCTTTGTTACATCAGACTATGAATGGAATGAATTTTCACCAGATTATGATATTATATGGCTTCCTTCGATTCCTTTAGGTGATATGGATCAAAAAGTTAGACAATCGGTCCTAAGTGATCAGTTAAGACAGGTTATTCCCATGCTATCTACTAAATGGTCAGCACAGTAATTTTTCTAATTATTCATTCAATATTTAGTCACAAAAGTCACAAAACAGCGCATTGCATTATTGACCTAACATTTTAGTTGATATATCATAGATATGTCCTAGTATTACTATTTTGTATAAGTTTTTTTGTCCGTTGGACTGATTTGAAGTTAGAGGGGGGAAAAGAATGAGTAACAATCGTGTCACAAGACGTCAATTCTTGAACTACACATTAACTGGTGTAGGCGGTTTCATGGCAGCTGGTATGTTAATGCCAATGGCTCGCTTTGCAATCGATCCAGTTCTACAAAAAAAGGCAGGCGGCGACTTCGTTCCTACTGATAAAAAAGCCGCAGAACTTACTGATAAGCCTGTAAAAGTAGATTTTACTTTTGAACAAGTTGACGCTTGGTACAAATCAGATGTTACAAATACAGCGTGGGTGTATAAAGATGGCGATAAAATCGTTGCATTATCACCTGTATGTAAGCATTTAGGTTGTACTGTAAACTGGGAAGGGAATCCGGACTTCAAAAACCAATTCTACTGCCCATGTCACGGAGGCCGTTATGAGAAAAACGGTAAAAACATCGCAGGTACACCACCACTTGGTCCTTTAGATGAGTTTGAAGTAAAAGTAAAAGACGGTCTAGTATTGATCGGAAAAACAAGAGCAAATACTTTAGTATAATTGTAAGGGGGTACGACATCAGTGCTTAATAAAATCTATGATTGGGTCGATGAACGACTTGATATTACACCGATTTGGCGTGATATTGCCGACCATGAAGTTCCAGAGCACGTAAACCCTGCACATCATTTCTCTGCATTCGTATATTGTTTCGGGGGGTTAACGTTCTTCGTTACGGTTATTCAAATCTTATCAGGTATGTTCTTAACAATGTACTATGTACCAGATATTGAAAATGCATGGAAATCTGTTTACTACCTACAAAATGAGGTAGCATTCGGTGAAATCGTGCGTGGTATGCATCACTGGGGCGCTTCCCTCGTAATTGTAATGATGTTCCTTCATACATTACGTGTTTTCTTCACGGGATCCTATAAAAAACCTCGTGAACTGAACTGGATTGTTGGGGTACTAATTTTCTGTGTAATGTTAGGCCTTGGCTTTACAGGTTACCTACTTCCTTGGGACATGAAAGCATTATTTGCAACAAAAGTAGGTATTCAAATTGCTGCATCAGTACCATTTATTGGTGAATTAATTAAAATATTATTAGCTGGTGATGCACACATTATTGGTGCACAGACTTTAACTAGATTCTTTGCTATTCATGTATTCTTCTTACCAGCAGTCTTACTAGCATTGCTTGCAGCACACTTTATCATGATTCGTAGACAAGGAATATCTGGCCCATTGTAGTGTTACATACAGCCAACAATATTTCCTTAAGGAGGGGACACAATGCATAAAGGAAAAGGAATGAAATTCGTAGGTGATACGCGTGTTCCGCAAAAGAACAACAAAAACGTATATCCACCAGATTATTCCGAATATCCTGGCAAAACAGAACCGTTCTGGCCTGACTTCTTATTAAAAGAATGGATGGTAGGTGCAGTATTCTTAGTTGGGTATTTAATCTTAACAGTTGCTCATCCATCTCCACTTGAAGGACAAGCAGATCCAACTAACACAGGTTATATTCCAATGCCGGACTGGTATTTCTTATTCTTATACCAATTACTTAAATATGAATATGCTTCAGGTCCTTACAATACTATCGGTGCCATTGTAGTTCCTGCAATTGCAGTTGGTGCTTTAATGTTAGCACCATTCCTAGATAGAGGCCCTGAACGTAAGCCAACAAAACGCCCATTACCAGTAGCATTTATGTTATTAGCTCTATGTGCTATGGTTTTCTTAACTTGGGAATCAGTAGTTAACCATGACTGGGCAGCTGCTAAAAAACAAGGCCAAATTGTTAAAGCAGTTGAAATTAACCAAGAAGATCCAGGTTATAAAGTATATGCTAAACAATCATGTATCAATTGTCATGGTGATAAACTTCAAGGTGGAGTAGGTCCAGCATTAACCAATACTGGCTTAGCACCAGAAGAAATCGCCAAAATTGCTCATAATGGTAAAGGCGGTATGCCAGCTGGTCAATTTAAAGGCTCAGATGCAGATCTTGATAAATTAGCAAAATTTATCTCAGGATTAAAAGCTGAATAATAGAAGAAGAGTCAGGAAACTGGCTCTTTTTTTCTATCTACATACATAGACGTTCGATACAATGAAAGGTTACATAAATAAAGTACTTATCCTGCATTAACGGGCTTTTGGCTCAACTTTAAAGGCTTTAGAAGATTTGAAGAAGCGCAAGGCTGGAGATAACTGCCCGTAAATGCACGATTTGTTCAACTGACAATTAGTGGGGAAGGCCAAAAACGCCACGACTATCGCAACGTTTGCACTAGTACGTCCTGTACGTCGGAAAACCCCACGGATTGAAGTTTCACTTTATTAATTAGGAGGGGGAAAATGAAGAAATTTTTCTTTTTTTTAAGGATGATGTTATATTCAAAGTCTTTTCTGTGGCTTTTATTAATTATTAACATATTGGGAACTATTGGAGGGTATATATGGTATGGAGGACAATTATCTATTACAAAACCAATATTCTATATATTTGTTCCAGACAGTCCTACAGCTACATTGTTTTTTTCAATTGCATTACTAGGTTGGATTTTCGGCAAAAACTGGCGTCTTATTGAAGCTCTAGCATTGATTACTCTAGTGAAATATGGACTTTGGGCAGTAGTGATGAATATTTTAGCATTATTACAAATGGGTTCAATTGGTTATCTTGGATGGATGCTCGTTATTTCACATTTCGCTATGGCAGTTCAAGCAATTATATATATTCCAATGTATGATTTTAAACTAAAACATATAGGTATTGCGGCAATTTGGACATTGCATGATGTTATGATTGATTATGTATTTGGTCAAATGCCAATTTATAGTATGCTTTCTGATTATATGAGACAAATTGGTTACTTTACATTCTGGTTATCTATAGCTTGTATAATTCTTGCTTATTTTGTCGAACGAAAACGGTTTTTATTTGCGAGTAAAAATGTTTCCCCTTAAAATAAAGGTATGATAGCAATTAGGAGGCTGGTATTTTGTCAATTGCGATGTATATCGTCTATTTTCTTGTATTAATGTTGCTACCACTTTATGCTCAGCGTAAAGTTATGAAAACGTATCAACGTTATGCAGAAGTTCGTTCTACATCTGGTATGACAGGTGCAGAAGTAGCAAGAACGATTTTGGATAGTAATGGATTGAGTCAAGTAAGAGTGTTAGAAACTTCAGGGGTCTTATCTGATTACTATGATCCAAGGAATCAAACCGTAAACCTTTCTTCACAAAATTATCATAATGCATCAGTAGCTGGGACTGCAGTTGCAGCACACGAATGCGGACATGCAATTCAACATAAGGAAGCATATGCTTTCTTAACATTCCGTTCTAAATTAGTACCTGCAGCTAACATTTCATCAAATCTATCTTGGATTTTCATCATGATTGGTATGCTGAGTTCATCAATGAGATCACTAATGCTTGTTGGTATAATCCTTCTAGCTATTGGTGTATTATTCCAAATCGTAACATTACCTGTAGAATTTGATGCATCAAAGCGTGCAATGAACCAAGTAGTATCTTTAGGGATTATCCGAAATGAAGAAGAATCTCATGCTAGAAAAGTATTGAGTGCAGCGGCCCTAACATATGTAGCAGCGGCAGCAACTGCAGTAATGGAATTGATGCGATTGTTGTTAGTCTATACAGGTATGAGAAATGATGAAGAATAGATAAAGTGAATATCCAAATTAAAAGCATCGATCAGTGGTTAATGATCGATGCTTTTGTTGTTTTTAACATTCGTTATAGAAATGGACGATAAAAGATTTATTCTATTGGTCGTTTTTGATCATCTAATGTGAATCCTTCACCACTGACATCATGAACTTCTGATACTGATATGAAAGCATGTGGGTCAACTGATAGCACAATACTTTTTAATTTGAACATTTCATTTTTGGCTACTACGCAGTATATTACTTTGCGTTCTTCTTTTGTGTAATACCCAAATCCTTTTAAAAATGTTACGCCTCGGTCCATTTGTTTTGTAATACGTTCTGCAATTTCATTGTTATTATTTGAAATAATAATAGCACCTCTTGCTGCATATGCACCTTCTTGCACAAAGTCAATTACTTGAGCGGTAACAAATACGCATACTAGCGTATACATAACAGAACGGGCATCTAAGTAAGTTAGCCATGATAACAAGATAACACAAGCATCGAACATAAACATTGTCTTACCCATTGGCCATCCAAAGAACTTATTGACTAGTCGAGCGATAATATCGACGCCACCTGTTGTTCCTCCAAAACGGAAGATTATACCTAGACCAACTCCTAGGAAAACTCCCGCGAACAAAGAGACAAGGAACATGTCATCATGTAAATCAATTGGGAATTCATAAATCTGAAATACTTTCAAAAAGACAGATACAGAAACGGTTCCTATAATGGTATAGACAAAAGTCTTTTTACCAAGAACGCGCCAACCGATGATGAACATTGGTATATTCAATACTAAGTTCATAATAGCAGGATCAAGATGAAATACATTGTATAAAATTAACGTTATACCATTAAAACCGCCTTCACCCAAATGGATTTGTATATTAAAATGTACAAATCCAAAACCAAAAAGTGCAGCTCCTAGTATAATAAACAAAGTATTTTTGAGTTTGATTTTCGGCATACAATTTCACCTCATTTTAGTTGTAGAGTATAATAACGTTAAGCGTGTAGAAATTTGTAAACAATTATCGAAATCATTAGGGCTAGATGATAAAGTAGAAACTAGGATGGGGTAAGATTTTACTTTACATGATTTTGTTTCTAAAAATCTCACACAAGAGTATATTATCGTTTATTTAGTGAATTTTGACAACAACTAGTAAAGAATATATTCCCCTAATTAAAGAATTTCAAAATTATGTTTGAAAAGAAACTACAAATGCTGTAAATTCATTGGAATAGAGAGGAAGTAAAATAATGACAATTCGAGTTGTAATTGCAGGGCCAAGAGGTAAAATGGGACAAGAAGCAGTACATACTGTAATGAATGATGATAATATGGAGTTAGTGGCTGTATTAGATCATAAAGAAATAGCACCAAATTTGGCACAATACGAACAATTTCCTGATTACTATAATATCCCTGTATATACAGAGTTACATACATTATTTGATATTATAAAAGCAGATGTATTTGTTGATTTAACTACACCGAAAGTTGGTTATGAACATACAAAAACTGCACTTTTTGCAGGAGTACGACCAGTAATCGGCACAACAGGATTTAGTGATGGACAATTAGAAGAACTTAAGAATCTTGCTAAATCGTCAGGCGTTGGATGTATTATTGCTCCAAACTTTGCAGTAGGTGCAGTATTAATGATGAAGTTTGCTCAAATGGCTGCAAATTATTTTCCAGATGTCGAAATTATTGAAATGCACCATGATCGAAAATTAGATGCGCCTTCAGGTACTGGAGTAAAAACGGCACAATTGATTGCTGAAAATAGAACTGCCCACAAACAAGGTCATCCAGAAGAACATGAAAATATTGATGGAGCTAGAGGTGCAGATATAGATGGTATGCGAATCCATAGCGTACGATTGCCTGGTCTTGTAGCACATCAACAAGTGCTGTTCGGTGGAACCGGTGAGCTTTTAACAATCCGTCATGATTCAATGGATCGAAAATCATTTATGACAGGTGTTAAATTATCCATTGAAAAGGTAATGGAATTAAATGAATTAGTTTATGGTTTAGAAAACATTTTATAGAAAGCTTGGTGCACCCGTATGAAAATTGCTTTAATTGCGCATGACAAGAAAAAAGATGATATGGTGCAATTTGTGATAGCATATCGCGACATACTATCTCAACATGCATTATTTGCAACAGGTACTACTGGGCAAAGAATAATTGATGCAACAGGATTAGATGTAACAAGATTCCGTTCAGGTCCATTAGGTGGAGACCAACAAATTGGCGCTATGGTTGCCAATAATGATATGGACATGGTTATTTTCTTTAGGGATTCATTAACTGCTCAGCCTCATGAACCAGATGTTTCAGCTTTGATCCGTTTAAGTGATGTTTATCAAATTCCACTTGCTACGAATATGGGAACAGCTGAAGTTTTACTGAAAGGGTTACAAGAAGGATTTATCGATTGGCGTTTAATAGAAGAACGCAGAAAATAGAAAGGAAGTGTGGTCGGGTGAAGAAAATGAAAATCGGTATTACATGTTATCCGACCGTGGGTGGCTCTGGCGTAATGGCAACTGAGCTGGGTAAAATGTTGGCAGAAAAAGGACATGAAATTCATTTCATCACATCTAGTATGCCATTTCGATTGAATAAAATTTATCCCAACATTTTTTTCCATGAAGTACAAGTCAATAATTATTCAGTATTTCAATATCCGCCATATGATATTGCGCTTGCTAGTAAAATGTCAGATGTTATTCAAAGTGAAGAACTAGATGTTTTACATGTTCATTATGCAATTCCCCATGCAGTATGCGCTGTCTTGGCTCGTGGTATGTCTGGACAAGATATTGGGATTGTTACTACATTACATGGCACAGATATTACAGTATTAGGGATTGATACTTCCTTAACAAGCGCCATAAAATATGGTATTGAAAAATCGGATATCGTAACTGCTGTTTCAAATTCATTAAAACAACAAACATATGAATTAATTGATACAACTAAACCGATTGAAACCATCTATAATTTTGTGGATGAAAGGGAATATTATCCAAGAGACGGAAGTCAGCTCAAAAAGGATTTTGGAATTCAAGCTAACGAGAGAGTATTAATACATGTTTCGAATTTTAGAAAAGTAAAACATGTACCAGATATCATTCGAACGTTTATAAAAGTAAGAGAGAAAATGCCAGCAAGATTATTACTAGTAGGCGATGGTCCTGAGAAAAACCAAATCATGCATGAAGTGAAAAAGTGTCCGTATGCATCAGATATTTTGTTTTTGGGAAAACAAGAAAATCTAGCTGAGTTATATGCAATGAGTGATTTAAAATTATTAATGTCTGAGAAGGAAGCATTCGGTCTCGTTTTATTAGAAGCAATGGCTTGTGGAGTGCCAGGAATCGGTACGAATATCGGTGGTATTCCTGAAGTAATTTCTCATGGAGAAAATGGCTATATAGTTGAACTTGGAGATTTTGAACAGGCTGCAGCATATGCTATAGATTTATTGAATGATGAAGCAAAACTTCAACAATTCAGGAATCATGCAATTCTAACTGCGAAACAAAATTTCCATTCTTCTAATATTGTAGAACAATATGAAGCGCTCTACGAAAAGGTGGCACGAAAATATGATTAAACAAAAGGCATGGAAAGCAGCTTTTGAGGTAATTGCTTTACTTGAGGAAAATGGATATGAAGCAGTGATAGTAGGTGGGGCTGTACGTGATTCGTTAAGAGGGCATAGAGTAAATGACGTAGATGTTGCAACAAATGCAGTACCTACCGAGGTGAAAACAGTTTTTTCAAACACAGTAGATGTTGGAATTTCACATGGTACTGTACTAGTTATTCATCCAATTTGTCCTGTAGAAGTGACCACATATCGAACTGAGGGTACTTATCAAGACCACCGCCGACCGGATCAAGTTCATTTTGTTTCGTCATTAGCAGAAGATTTGAAAAGACGAGATTTTACAATTAATGCTATGGCTATGACAGGTAATCAAGAAATCATTGACTTATTTGGCGGGAAAGAGGATATACAAAATGGCGTGATAAGAGCTGTTGGTAATCCTTTGGAACGTTTTAAAGAAGATGCCTTAAGAATGCTCCGTGCCATTCGTTTTAGTGCGCAACTAGGTTTTCAAATAGAGAACAATACCTTTCATGCAATTTCTGTTCAAGCTAAGGATATCCGTTTCATTGCTGTAGAGAGAATAAAAGCAGAATTCGATAAAATCTTCGTTAGTGAACATCCGGGAATTGCTATGGAAAACATACAAAAATCCGGTCTAACTGAATTTTTGCCTGGTAATTATGATAAATATGAAGATTTTGAATCTTTTAAAGCAAGCAAAGATGCTTATAAAGGATGGGCTTATTTTTGCCTATTGCAAGAGTCGCAAGAGATCAATATTATGTCTGCTTTTAAATGTTCAAACAGTGAAAAAAAACAAGCATTAGAGATTATAAATGCTTATCAATCCTTAATATCTAAGGGTTGGTCAAAAATAGATTATTTTACATTTGATTTAGAAGTATTAAAAACAGCGTTAGAATTTGCAAATAATCTTGGAAAAGGGCTTTCTCATACATTCACATTTGAAGAAATTGAGAATGTAAAGCTGAATTTGCCGGTTCACCAAAAATCAGATCTAGTAGTAAAAGGGCATGATTTGATGAAATGGAGCGGGCAAAAAAGTGGACCATGGGTAAAAGAATCACTAAAAAACATGCTTATTGAAATTCTTGAAGGTCGTCTTTTAAATGACAGACAACAAATAAAGGAATGGTTTTTAAATGAGCATACCAAAGGATTTTAAACAATTTAAATAGATATAGTTTAGAAATAATACAACAGGTGACTAAAAACGACCAAAGTATAGGAGGTCGTTTTTTAAGTCACTTTTTTACTTTGTCTTTATTAATCCATAACCTCCTAATTTAGAAAAAATTATTAAATTCACCTTTTTAATCATTAATCAATTTGGGTCCATCTTCAAACTGATTGAAGGTAGATGTTTATTTACAAATTATTAGGGTATATAGAAACCGAATACTATATCATTTTTCTTAAGGAGGAACGAATGAATAATCACATAGAACAACTTAAAACTGATTTCCAAACATTAAGTGAAGAGCTTCGCAGTTTAAAAAAAGAAATCCTTGAAGTTTTGGAAAGCTTAAATACATAAATGAAAAATCCCCTGTCATCAACGTTTCGGATGTAGGGGAATTTTTGTAAAAAACAAAGTAGAATATATTCTATTTTCTTAATAATTAATTTAGTGATAGCACTGAACATAAAGCCCGTTTCCTTTTGACCATTCAGCAAAGTAAATTTTCTTGATATCATCGTAACCTTCTTCTTTTAATAAGTTAATGACCCATTATTCATTCTTTCCCAATTGATCCAGTGAGAATGACCTTTTTCAATTAGTCCCTCATCAATAATTAGAAGGGGTAGCATACCAGTTCCTTGATTGGATGATTTTTTTTTCATCAAACTAATTTGCCCATCTGGTTCTAAAATGACATATTTTACATGTGGCCTTAAAAATTGTTTGATAGCAGGTTACTAAGGACGCGATGGAGAATGTGAAAAAGGCTGGTGAAAAGCGACCAACAATTATTATCTATATAGATAATGAAAGTTCATGAATTAAGATATAGTTAATAAATTGCATAACGTAGTCAAATTAAGATTTTTGTTATATGGTATATTTATCTAAAATACTTATTATTAAAGGAATGGTTTTTAAATGAGCGTCCCGATTAAATTTGAACTAATCAAACGTTTATCTAAAGCTAAAGGGGAGCCAGTTTCCGGGCAACAATTAGCTGATGATCTAAACATCTCAAGAACGGCAATATGGAAACATATGAAACAGTTAGAAGAAGAGGGATATAAATTTGAATCCGTTCGGAAAAAGGGGTACATTATGATTTCATCACCTGATACATTAAATCCTGCTAAAATCGCAGCAACACTTGAGACAGAAGATTTTGGCAAGCATATTATCTATGAAAAAACTTTTACATCTACACAAACCATTGCTCATCAACATGCACAAGATGGAGCGCCAAATGGTACAGTTGTTATTTGTGAGGAACAAACAGAAGGTAGGGGGCGCTTAATGCGTCCGTGGAAGTCACAAATGGGTAAAGGAATTTTTATGAGTATTATCTTACGTCCAGATGTTCCACCATATGAAGCACCACAGTTTACATTAGTTGCGGCTGTAGCAATAACATCTGCAATCCATGATGTTGTAGGAATACGTCCAGATATTAAATGGCCAAATGATTTACTAATCAATGGTTTGAAATGTACAGGTATATTAACAGAAATGCAAGCGGATCCAGATCGCGTCAATGCAATCATAATGGGAATCGGCATTAATGTAAATCACAATCCTGAGGACTTTGATGATGAAATTGCTGATATTGCTACATCTCTAAAAATTGCTTCAGGAAAACATATTGATCGTGCAGAACTTGTGGCGAAGATTCTTTATTATTTAGAAAGATTCTGCACTCAATATATAGAAGAAGGATTTGAAAATATTAAAGCAATCTGGGAAGAATATTCCTGTACGATTGGAAATCGTATTAAAGCAACAACTTTACGTGAAGTGTTTGTGGGAAAAGCGATTGGCATCACTAAGGATGGCGTTTTACAATTACAACTTGACGATGGCTCAATTAAAGAAATATATTCTGCTGATATTGAACTTGAAAAATAATATTGGCAATCGTTTTAATTCTTGTTATAGTGGAATCATAGGACAGTATCCTAATCGAACTGTACCTAAACTTTATTCTTAACACAATAACAAAAAATATCTGCCTTGATCTTATTAGACAGGGACGGAAGAAAACGATTCAAATGTGATGATAACACTACCCTTCTGTCCATTTTTAGACAGAGGGGTTTTTTGTTTTCTTCCTCAAAAAAGGAGGAAAAAGATGAAAAGCACAACTGAATTCTTAAAAATGAAAGAACGTAACGAAAAAATTGTCATGTTAACAGCATATGATTATCCGTCTGCAGTGCTAGCTGAAAATGCTAACATTGATATGATTCTTGTCGGGGATTCACTTGGAATGGTCGTATTAGGTTATGACTCTACTGTAAAAGTAACTTTAGATGACATGATTCATCATGGGAAAGCGACTAGAAGAGGAGCAAAAGATACATTTATTGTCGTAGATATGCCTTTTGGTAGTTACCATGGAGATGTAACGGAAACGCTAAGAAACGGCGTTCAATTGTTTCAACAAACTGGAGCTAATGCATTAAAAGTAGAAGGTGCAGGTCCATTAATTCATTCTATAAAAACGCTTATTTCAGCAGGTATTCCAATTGTTGGACATCTTGGATTACAACCTCAATCTGCAGCTGTATTGGGTGGATATAAAGTCCAAGGGAAAACAGTAGAAACTGCAGAGAATTTAATTAGAGATTCTTTAGAGCTTGAAGCAGCGGGTGTTTGTGCGATTGTCTTAGAATGTGTTCCTCATGAACTTGCAGGCGTTGTTGCTTCCAAATTGAAAATACCTGTTATTGGAATTGGAGCTGGGCAAGAAGTGGATGGGCAAGTATTAGTATTCCACGATGTACTAGCTTATGGAAATCATCATGTTCCTAAATTTGTAGAAATCTTTGCAAATGCAGGAGAAACCATTATTGATGGGATTGAAGCATATAGAGATGCAGTGAAACAAGGAACTTTTCCTGCACAAAAACATCAATTTACCATGTCAGATGAGGTACTTGACCAACTTTATGGGGGAATACCAAGATGAAAGTGATTACAACGATCATAGAATTACAGCAAGAATTAGAAAAACATCGTGTTGAAAGAAAGACAATTGCTTTAGTGCCAACAATGGGCTACTTACATGATGGTCATTTAACACTAGCGAAAGCTGCAAGAGAACACAATGATGTTGTAGTAATGAGCGACTTTGTCAATCCAACACAATTTGGTCCAAATGAAGACTTTGAAAGTTATCCAAGAGATTTAGCAAGAGATGAACAAATGGCAAGTAATGCGGGTGTTGATTATCTATTTGCTCCCTCAGTAGAAGAAATATACCCTACAGATGGTGGTATTCGATTTGAAGCAGGTCCAGCATCAAAAGTACTTTGTGGCGCATCAAGACCCATCCATTTTAATGGTGTTTTACAAGTAGTATCGAAACTTTTCCATATTATTCAACCAACAAATGCGTATTTTGGACAAAAAGATGCTCAACAATTAGCCTTAATTAAAATGATGGTTAGAGACTATAATTTTCCAGTGAACATTTGTAGCGTGCCGATTGTTCGTGAAGAAGACGGTTTAGCCAAAAGTTCTAGAAATGTTTTCTTAACAGAAGAGGAAAGAAAACAAGCACCTGTACTTCAAAAAGCTTTGCAACGAGCAAAAGAGGAGTTTCTAAATTCAGAAGAAGAAAATCAAGCAATTCAAATTGCAAAATCTATTATTGAAAATGAGACATCAGGTAAAATAGATTATTTAGAATTGCGAAGTTATCCTGATTTAAAAAATATAAGTCCTGAAACTTCCCACTATTTACTTGCAGTAGCAGTTTATTTTTCTCAAGTAAGACTAATAGATAATATTCTTTTTTCAAAAAAGGAGATAGAATTATGCTTAAAATGATGATGACATCTAAACTCCATCGAGCAACAGTTACACAAGCTGATTTAAACTATGTAGGGAGTATAACAATAGATGCAGATTTACTAGATTCAGTTGGTATTTTACCAAATGAAAAAGTTCAAATTGTAAATAATAATAACGGTGCACGATTTGAGACATATACGATAGCAGGCATTCGAGGTTCTGGAGTTATTTGTTTAAACGGAGCAGCGGCAAGACTAGTTCAGCCAGGAGATATTGTGATTATCATAGGCTATAGTTACATGACAGCAGAGGAAGCAAAAACATATGAACCAAAAGTTGCCATTTTAGATGAAAATAATAAAATAAAACAACTAATTTACAATGAGCCAGAAGCAACAGTAATAATGTGATTGAATAATCCCCCGTAAAGATGAATTTTACGGGGGATTTTTTATTGATAATATTGAGCAAATCACGAAGGCAACGAAGCTAGCGAGTCAATGCATAGAGCAAGGATTTTTTAGTAAGGCTAGTGCTCGCAAAATATGAGGACCTCCGTAACCTATAACAAAAAAGTTCCTTTCACTTAACTAGGGGCTATTCTGTTAGAAATATGATAAAATCTTCAATATACCATGTACGGAAAGTTGTGAAGAATAAATGGAAAGTAAAACTTACGCCATTGTCGATTTAGAAACAACGGGTCATTCCTCACAACAAGGAGACCGCATTATCCAAATCGCCATTGTCTTGATGAAAGATTGGGAAATTCTATCAAAATACACTTCCTTTGTAAATCCTGGTCAAAAAATTCCACACTTCATTCAAGACTTAACACATATTTCAGATAGAGATGTAGCAAATGCTCCTACTTTTGAAGAGCAAGCTTGGAAAATTTATGAACTGTTACAGGATACAATATTTGTTGCACATAATACGGATTTTGATTTGCCGTTTTTACAAGCGGAGTTTAAACGGGCAGGTTTACCTAAATGGTTCGGAAAACAAATGGATACAGTAGAATTATCGAAAATTCTTTTTCCGACTGCCTATAGTTTTAAACTACAAGATATCACGATGGAACTTGGAATTAGTTTAACGCATGCGCATCGTGCGGATGATGATGCACTTGCGACTGCTTATTTACTAAAAGCTTGTTGGGAAAAACTTTTAACATTACCGCTTTTAACGATCGAGCAACTTCATCAAAGGTCGTTCCAATTAAAATCAAATTTATCTCAGCTTTTTTTAGATGCAATTCATTTAAAAAGAAGACGATCATCTAATGATGATGGCTTTTTATTTTATCGAAATATCGCAATAAAAAAACTGATTGAATCGAGTAAATTAGAAAATGAAAAGGTTAATTATCCTTCTACATTCCAGGAAAAAGAAAATCTTTTTAGAGAAGCATTTGATACTTTTGAAGTTCGTCCTGACCAATTTAAAATGATGGATGCTATTTGGCAAGCACTCGTTACGAAGGAAGAAATAATGACTGAGGCTTCAACTGGTATAGGAAAAACGTTAGCCTATCTATTGCCATCTATCATATTTGCCAAAAAGAATCACTGCACAGTCGGTATTAGTACGTATACTTCACACTTGTTAGATCAATTGATACAAGAAGAGCTCCCAAAGGCAGAGGCAATTTTAAAAACAAAGGTTTCTGCAACAATCGTAAAGGGCATGGAACATTATATTGATATTGACCGTTTTTGTGACCTTCTTCAAGTTAATGAGGATTCTTATGATGAGAACTTTACAAAGATGCAAATGATAGTTTGGCTACAAGATACTGTAACTGGAGATTTAGGAGAAGTAACTTTATCTGGTGGAGGACAGTATTTTGTTGATAAAATTCGTCGTACAAATACAACTTCTAAAACGCATCACAAGAATGCTTATGACTTCTATCTGCAAGCATTATCTAATTGTCAAGACGCAGATATAGTTATAACGAATCATTCTATGGTATTGGCTGATTTAACCAGAGAAAATCCTGTTTTAGAACATATCGAAGGTTGGATATTAGACGAAGGTCATCAATTTTTGCAAGCTGCGACAATACGTGATGAGAAAATATTTTCATATACACAATGGAAACATCTATTTGGTCAAATTGGATCCACTGAAACCTATAAAATAGAGCATCCATTTTTCAAATGCTTACAAAATGAGAGGAAAATTCCTTTCCGACAATTAACAGCATTAGAAACTCAGTTTCGAGATATGATTAAATTATTTGATCGTGCGATTGATTATTTAATTCATCAACTATCTTTAATAAAAATAAAAAATCGCCAACATAAACAAAATATTTTACTTTCAACTGTTGAATTATCGCAACCTTTTAGTATTGAAGTTAGTCGTAAATTAATGCACTGGCTAAATCTTGCAGAATCTATTACAACTACGTATTTGCGATATCCTGATGATTTATCAATCAAGCAACAAGCAAGTTTAGCTGATTGGCAATATCAGCTTCGTGAGCTTAAAATACGCGCTGCTGAATGGGAATCAATTTTTATTCAACAGCAGGAAAATGATACGTCGTGGATTGAGATAGATACGAGAAGCATGCCGGGAAGTCTTCATATTTATAAAAGACCTGTTAGGGTAGAGGATGCCATTTCAGATGTTCTGCATGCATTCAGAGAACGTGTAGGGATTATTTGGGCTTCTGGAACTTTAACTGTACCAAATGATAAACGTTTTATCGCTCACCAACTGGGACTATCAAATAATGTACCGCTATATCAGTTCCAAGCACCAAAATCTTATTATGATGGTGCTAGTGTGTATATAGTGGAAGACATGCCTGATATACAAAAGGTGACGCAATCAGACTATATTGAAGCAGTCGCAGATGCGATTGTTCAAACTGTATTGGCAACAGAGGGACGTTGTTTTGTTCTTTTTACTGCACAAGATATGCTCCGTAAAACAGTAGAGTTAATACAAGAAACAGGTACACTAGAGGACTATATGTTATTTGCTCAAGGTATGTCTTCAGGTAGTAGAATGCGTTTATTAAAAATGTTTCAGAAATTTGATCATTCTGTATTGTTTGGGACCAACAGTTTTTGGGAAGGGGTAGATGTGCCTGGGGATGCACTTTCTGCTGTTATCGTTGTAAGATTGCCGTTTACTTCACCAGAAGAGCCTTTCTTTAAGGCAAAAGCACAACAAATGACAAATAAAGGAATCAATTCATTCTATAAGCTATCGTTGCCAGAAGCAATCTTACGTTTTAAGCAAGGATTTGGACGATTGATTCGATCATCTCATGATAAAGGTGTATTCATAATTCTTGATCGCCGAATTGAAACAAAATCATATGGAATAGAATTTATCAACGCATTACCAGACATCCCAATAAAAAAAGTCTCACTAGAACATATGGTCTTTGAATTAGAAGATTGGTATAATAATTAAAAGCGGAGGCGGCTCGTAAAAAGGAAAATAGCCTAAGTTAGACACATCCTTTGGGCCTTCAAACGGGATAAATGAAACATAAGGTGATATAATGAAAAACTGGATAAAGTTCTTTTCAATATTTTTACTAATCTTGTCAGTATCACTAATCGCTTTAGTTAGTTGGAAATCGTATTCACCATTCCATGGAACAGAAAAGACTGCAAAAGCAGCAGTATTAACCAAACAGCAACTAAAAAAGGTTACAGATACTTACGTTTATAATGGTAAAACAAGCTATGTAACGGTGATTGGTACAGACAGTAAGGGCAATGAAAAAGCTATATTTGTGCCACAAGATAATAAGAAGGAAAAACCAACTGAAATTTTAATCAAAAAGGGAATTTCTAAAAAAGAAGCAGTTTCTATAGCATCAAAAAATGGTGATGTAAAGAAAATTCTACATACAAAACTAGGTATAGAAAAACCAGGTGTCGTATGGGAAATTACTTATCTTAATAAACAAGATAAACTCAATTATGTATATATCATGTTCGATGATGGGCGATGGTGGAAGCGTATTTTGAATTTATAAGCTTACAAATAACAGTTGTCGATTTAATAAGCTCTTAGAAATCTTATTGAAAAGTAATTTAAATACACATGATTAGGAGAGTCCTAATTAATGTTTGTAATATGGAGGATAATATGAAAAAAATTACAATTCAAGACATGCCAAAACATGTTGGTGAAACTGTAAAAATTGGTGCTTGGCTAGCAAATAAACGTTCTAGTGGGAAAATTGCATTTTTGCAACTACGTGATGGTTCTGGATTTGTACAAGGTGTAGTTGTAAAAGCGGATGTTTCTGAAGAAACTTTTGCTACTGCAAAATCCATTCACCAAGAAACTTCTCTATACATAGTTGGGGAAGTAACAGAGGATACACGCTCATCTTTTGGTTATGAACTTCAAGTAAAAGAAATTGAAGTCATTTCTGAAGCTCATGATTATCCAATTACTCCAAAAGAACATGGTGTAGAATTTTTAATGGATCATCGTCATTTATGGTTGCGTTCTAAAAAACAACATGCCAACATGATTGTCCGTAACGAAATAATTCGTGCAACTTACGAATTCTTTAACAATAATGGATTTAAAAAAGTAGATCCACCAATTTTAACTGGCTCTGCTCCTGAAGGGACTTCAGAATTATTCCATACAAAGTACTTTGATCAAGATGCCTACTTATCTCAATCTGGTCAACTTTATATGGAAGCAGCAGCTATGGCCCTTGGAAAAGTATTCTCATTTGGTCCAACTTTCCGAGCAGAAAAATCTAAAACAAGACGCCATTTAATTGAATTCTGGATGATTGAACCAGAAATGGCTTTCGTTTCACATGATGAATCACTTGAAGTTCAAGAACAATATGTGTCATACATTGTCCAATCTGTTCTTGAAAATTGCAAATTGGAATTGGAAGTGCTTGGTCGAGATACATCAAAACTTGAAAAAGTACAAGCTCCATTCCCTCGTATTTCTTATGATGATGCAATCGATTTATTGCATGAAAAAGGCTTTGATGATATTAAATGGGGCGATGATTTTGGTGCACCTCATGAAACAGCAATTGCTGAACATTTTGACAAGCCAGTATTCATTACATGTTACCCAATAGGAATCAAACCATTCTACATGCAACCACATCCAGATCGTGATGATGTTGTTTTATGCGCAGATTTAATTGCTCCTGAAGGTTATGGGGAAATAATCGGCGGTTCTGAACGTATTTGGGATTATGACTTAATGAAACAACGTATTGCTGAATATGGTCTTGATGAAGAAGCATATGCATGGTATCTTGACCTTCGAAAATATGGCTCAGTACCTCACTCAGGCTTTGGGCTAGGACTAGAACGTACAGTTGCATGGATTACAGGTGCAGAACACGTACGTGAAACAATCCCATTCCCTCGCTTATTAAACCGTATTTACCCATAAAAGCGGAACGCGCCCTTTAAGCCCCGACAAGCGCTGGAGAGCCCGACTCAAAAGCGTCTTTTCAGCTTTTGACCAAGGGATCGAAGCGACCTCGAGAGGCTGGCGCGTGGAGCTGGATAATGTTAAAAGCGTAGGTGGCTCGAACACGAAGGAAGATACCGAAAGTATTGTTTTAAATTATTAAGGGCTTATAAATCCTTTTTGTGAAACATCACTAAATTAGTCAAATATATAAAATAACATATTTAAAGCACAAGAAAAACCGCATTAGCGATTCTTCTTGTGCAATTTATTATAAAGGGGAGTTCGATGATGAATGATGCTGAGCGGCTCCAAACTTGGATTGAGCGGGGAAGTGTAAATATTTCTCAGCTTTTTTTTCAGTTTTATAAGGAGTTACAAATTTCAGACACTGAAGCCATGCTAATTATGCATTTGAATGCTTTTCATGAAGAAGGTAATGAATTCCCGACACCTATTAATATTGCTGAGCGTATGAGTATGACCCAAGATATGATTTCTTCAGGGATGCAACGCCTGATGCAAAAAGGCTTACTGGAAATACATCAAAAACTAGATGAAAATGGAGTACTATACGAAGTCATGACCTTAATGCCTTTGTGGAATAGACTCTTGGATTGTGCAGTTAAGAAACATGAAAAAAATAAAAACGATACAACAAAATTAAAAGAGGGACAGTTATTTCAGTTATTTGAGCAAGAATTTGGACGTTTCTTATCACCAATGGAAACGGAAATGATTTCGATGTGGCTAGATCAAGACCGACATTCACCTGAGGTAATTCGCAAAGCATTAATGGAAGCGGTTTTATCACAAAAACTTAGTTTACGTTATATAGACAGAATTCTTTTTGAATGGAAAAAGAATAACGTGAAGACACCAGAAGATGCTGAAAAACTATCAAAAAACTTTCGTAAAGAAACGTTTCAAAAACATAGCAACCAAAAAGAAAAAAATTCGGAAGAACAAACTCCACCATCGAGTAACGTTCCTTTTTATAACTGGTTAGATCGCAAAAAATAGAGGGGGATTGTAATGTTAACGATAAAGCAATGGGAATATTGTTTAGATAAAATGGAAGAAATGTTCCCAGATGCACACTGTGAGCTAGTACATGACAATCCATTTGAACTGACAATTGCTACATTGCTTTCAGCTCAATGTACAGATGCATTAGTTAACAAAGTGACGGCTACACTATTTAAAAAGTATAAAAAGCCAGAAGATTATTTGTCTGTTCCACTACCAGAACTCGAACAAGATATTCGTTCTATTGGGCTGTTTCGAAGTAAAGCCAAAAATATTCAAAAATTATGTGTGAGACTATTAGATGAATATAATGGAGTTATACCAGATTCACGAGAAGAATTAGTAACCTTGCCTGGTGTCGGTAGAAAAACAGCAAACGTTGTTCTTTCTGTTGCTTTTGGACAACCAGCACTTGCTGTTGACACACATGTTGAGCGTGTTACGAAGAGATTAGGGTTATGTAAGTGGAAGGATAGTGTATTAGAAGTAGAACAAACTGTCATGAGAAAAACACCAATGGAAAAGTGGTCGAAAACGCACCATCAGCTCATATTTTTTGGACGTTATCATTGCAAGGCACAAAATCCAAATTGCAACGAATGTCCTTTATTTGACCTTTGTCGTGAAGGGCAAAAAAGAGCAAAGAAAGGTCTTGTGAAGAGATGATTGAATGCAACAAAAAAGCCGTATCAAAAGAGAACGTAGATCATTGGATTGAGGAGTGGGAAACACTACGACAAACCATTCATCAATCACATACTTCAAGAGATGGCAGAGCAAAAGAAATTATGCTATTGGCTATTAAGCTGTATGAATCATTTATTTTAAGTGCTTCAGATCAACAAACATTGGATGAAAATGAGCAATATGAAATTTTACCAATCAATGCAATAGAAAGGTTAACATTTATCAAAGCACGGCCAGGTCAATATGCTTGCTATCGACAATTAGACGAACTATTTATTGAAACGAAAAAAAGATGTGCAAGATTACGTTTAAAATAAATCATTAAATTGGTAAAATAAAAAGATGCTCGGTATTTACATACCGAGCATCTTTTTATTTATTTCTACCAATTATATCAATTCTTATTCATTTGGATTAGTTGGTGGATTATCATTCGGACCGTTTGGCTTGTCTTTACCGTTTGGTTTTTCTTTATTTTTCTCATTACCATTACCATTACCATTGTTGTTCCCGTTACTATTGCCGCTATTGTCATTATTATTTACATTCCCATTTTCATCATAGGAAGGTAGAGTAGGTTCGGTTGGCGTGTTTTGATCTTGTTGATTTTCCGGGCTATTTTGGTCCGTATTTGTATTATCTTGGTTTTGATTATCCCCCTGATTATTCTGATCTTGTGTTTGGTCAGGAGTAGTTGGTGTTTCTGTCTGATCTGGACTATTTACATCAGGTTCAGGCGTTGATGCTTGTATTTGAATTGTAGTAGTAGCTGGACTACTTGTTTGACCTCCAGCTTCAGCCACAACAGAGAATACATAGGTACTACCATCTTTTGCACCATTATACGTAAATGAATTTGAAGAAGCAGTTCCTAAATCTTGTGAACCACCACCGTCGACAGCTACAGATACTTTAAATTTTGCTGCTTGATCACTATTTGCATCATGCGACCAAGACAATTGAATTGAATTAGAATTTTCATCGTAAGAGGCTGTTAGTCCAGATGGTGCACTTAATTCTGTCTTCTCTGGTTTCTTTTCAACTGGTTGTTTTACAACGGGTTGTTGGCCTTTTACATATAATTCGCCACCTACTCGAACAACTGAACTTGGTTGTTTAAAATCAGGTGTTTGTGTATTTGCAGAGATTTGAGCCATAACGGTTCTAAATAATTGTTGAGGTAGAACACGTTCAGCACTTGTTGTAATTGGGTTTCTGTAATCTGCATAGCCACTCCAAACTGCTATAGAGTATTTTGAAGTATATCCAGCAAACCATGAATCAGGTACAGATGATTCTGGAAGTCCCCAACTTGCAAATTGGTCGGAACTATAGTTTGTAGTCCCAGTTTTACCAGCAATATCTAGTCCAGGAATTCCTGCTGCAGTACCAGATGCGCCGTATTTAGAACTTACAACATCACGTAACATGTCAGTTACCATATAAGCAGTGTAATCGCTCATTGCTGGTACTGGATCTGGTGTATATGATTTAGATGTTTGACCATCACGATATACTATTTTCTTAACAGCATGTGGTTTTGTATAAATCCCATTATTACCAAATGCAGCATATGCTCCAGCAAGTTCAATTGGTGTCATGCTTACTTGACCGCCGCCAATTGCATCGGCTTCTTGAACATTATCAGCTTTAATACCTAAATTTTTAACGAAAGACTTAGCTTTATCAGGGCCAACTTCTTTAAATGTTTTAATGGCCGGTATATTACGTGAATTATATAATGCTTGTCGAATTGTAATCGTACCTTTGTATTGATGGTCAAAGTTATTTATTTGTTGGTTTGTTCCAGTGTAAGTCATTGGTTCATCAACAATTGTTTGACCTGTAGACCATTTAAGATTTTCAATTGCTGGGCCGTAATCCATTAATGGTTTCATTGTTGATCCTGGTTGACGTTTCGTTAATGCTTCTGCGTAGTTAAATCCACGTTCTGGACCATAATTACGTCCACCGCCAACTGCAACAATTGCACCTGTTTGTGTATCGATAACAGAAAGACCAGTTTGAATATCTTTTGTTGGGAAATTCGCTTCATTATTCAATGTTTTTTCAACGATTTTTTGAGCTGAAGTATCTAAAGTTGTATATACATTTACACCATCATCTAATGCTTTTGAATCACCGTTTTCATCTAATTCTTTTAATACAACATCGATAAATGCATCGTATTTTGAAGCAGTAGCTGTTTTTCGTTTACTTTCAGGAAGAAGTCCTTTTGCGATATCTACTTTTTTAGCAGCTTCCATTTGTGCTTTTGTTATTTTTTTATGTTGATACATTAAGCCTAAAACAATATCACGGCGTTTTTTTGCACGATCTGGATTTTTAAAAGGATTGTATGCGTTTGGTGCTTGTGGCATACCGGCTAAAACTGCTTGTTCATCTAGGGTTAAATCCTTTAAATCTTTACCATAGAAGTATTTTGCGGCAGTACCAAAGCCATAAATTCTACCGGACATTAATACTTTATTAAAGTACATTTCAAAAATTTCTTCTTTAGAATATTCACGTTCAAGTTGAATTGCTAAATATGCTTCTTGCGCTTTCCGTTTTATCGTTTTCCCATTATTTAAAAATGAGTTCTTTATTACTTGTTGGGTTAAAGTACTACCACCTTGTGCGCCAAAGCCAAAACGTAAGTTAGCTAACACTGCGCCTCCTAAGCGAACAAAGTCAATACCATGATGTTGGAAGAAACGAGAGTCTTCTGTTGCGATAATTGCATCGCGCATGCTCGCAGGGATGTCTTCATAAGCGACATGTTCCCTTTGTTCATTACCCATTGTATAGAAGACTTTTCCATTATCATCATAAAATTTGGTTGATACTGGGTCTTTTAATAATGATTCATCTAACTTTGGTGCTTGTGCAGCATAAAATGCAAAAACGGAAGCACCTATAACAAACATCGCTATACCCAATGCTAGTACCGCAATGATTATTTTCTTAATCAAAGATTTAGGTCCTCTAGGTTCTTTAGGTCCTTTTCCTTTTTTCTTTGTATGTCTTTTTCTCTGTTGTTCTTCTAGTTGTTTTCGTTGTTTTCTCGAATTTATTTGTTGATCCACAACAGTTTCCCCACTTTCTAGATAACTACGATCAAGTTATGGTAGCAATTGTGTGATTGCTTTTAAATAATCTAATCTTGGAACATAGCCAGTCTGTATTTCTATTGCTTGTCCCTCGAATTCACTTAACGGTATCGACTTTCTTCCACCATTTAACATTCGTTCCCATGCAAACAGCAGCATTTCTAAAGGTACTACAAAATAGCGATTTAAGGAAGAGAAACGTACAATTAAAAAACAAATTCCTTTCTGCTTAGCAGAAGATTCCATATGAGCGACTTGGTGTGGATGGACATTTTTTAAAGGGAAAGATGTTTTATTTTCTGTTTCCTTCGCATCGAAATCGATATAGTGCCCATTAAAAACACCGTTGTAATCTGTGGTTGATGGTGTTCTGAAGTATGCTTCACGGATTACAGCAGCACTTCTTGATGGGTACTCTACTTTGACGATTTGAATGGGAACAGGTTTCTTATGAATAACTGCAATGTCTCTTGCAAGATAATATTCATTTGTTTCATCAATTTCTTCTTCTAAAGTTTTTCCTCGATTACTATAAGATAAATCTTTCTTTTTAGTAATAGTAGGATCAGTTTTGGAAGTAGGATTATATTTTTTCCCATTTGGATAACGAATTGCCATTTTAACACCTCATCTGCATACTATAATACCACAAATTTATGTAGTTATTTGATGAGAAATTTATGCGAATAAATTAAGAAATTATACTTTTATCGTCGAATTGCCACTTGTTTTGTCCTCTTCAAAGGATTTGTTATTTCCACCTTGAAAAGGTATAGCAGGGGGCGATGATAATGCGAAAAATTCATAAGCTAATTACTTTAATTGAAATGGTGGAAAATCTTTTACAGAACAGAGTAAACCATGAAGAAGAAATGTATAGCAAAACACTTGAAAAGAATATTTCAGATGTAGCAGACCGCCTTGATTTAATGGAAGAACAGAAAGAATATTTGTTCGCTTTAAAGTAGTGAAATTAATTCTTTTTTGATACACTAAAAGAAAGTCAACAAACTAAAACTGGAGGTGTGTACTATGTTACTAAATTTAACAGAAGAATTACTTCTGGAAAGCAAAGCATGTTGGCAACGATTTCTGAAAACGCGTGAAAACGACACATCTCCAGATTTTTTTAAAGATGTGAAGCCACATGCTGATTTTGTTCATTCTAAATTAGTAGCTTGGCAACAAGAAGTAGAAGCTTTTATTGATCTAAACAAGCCAAAATATATGCATAAAACGCAAGTTCGCAATGCAGTGGATGCAATGGACCAATTTGTAGTGCAATCATTTTATCAAAAGACGAGTAAAAAACGACTGTACCAATCCATTCAATCTGTTTTATATACTTTAGAAACATTGCAACGTATTTTACAAAAGGATGAGTCAAATGTTGAGTAAAAAGAAAACAATTAAAGAACTACTAGAAGAATGGCAATCTAACCCTGAAATGCAAGACAGGGTAGAGTACGTGCATACAATTCCAGCTCAGCCACCTAAATTAGTAGATTTTCCAAAAAACTTGCATCCTTCTCTTGTTAATGCTTTGCATAAAAGAGGTATTAGTCAACTCTATTCCCATCAAAGAGAAGCGTTTGAATATGCTACAAGTGGTCAATCATTTACTGCGGTAACGCCGACTGCTTCAGGTAAATCTCTTTGTTATCATCTACCAGTGTTGCAATCTATAATGGAAAATAGAGCTTCAAGAGCTTTATATTTGTTTCCTACGAAAGCACTTGCCCAAGATCAAAAAAGCGATTTGAATAATTTAATAGAAGATAGTGGAGAAGAAATTTTAAGTTATACATATGATGGAGATACTTCACCGGGTATCAGGCAAAAAGTTCGCAAAGCCGGTCATATTGTGATGACCAATCCAGATATGCTTCATTCAGGAATTCTTCCACATCATACAAAATGGGTTTCATTATTTGAAAATTTACAGTATATTGTTGTGGATGAATTGCATACGTATAAAGGGGTCTTTGGTTCACATGTTGCACATGTACTTAGACGTCTTATTCGTATTTGTCATTTTTATGGAAGTAATCCTGTTTTCATCTGTACTTCAGCTACGATTAAAAACCCAAAAGAACTAGCTGATAATCTAACTAATACGAAACACCATCTGATAACAAAAAACGGAGCACCTACTGGGAAGAAAACATTCCTATTTTATAACCCACCAATCATTCATCCAACATTTGGTGTTCGAAGAAGTGCCGTATTAGAAGTACGAGACTTAGCTAGAGAATTGTATAATGCGAATATTCAAACCATTATATTTGCTAAAAGTAGAGTACGTGTAGAAATGCTTGTAACATACATGAAATCACTTACTTCAAAAAAACTCCAAGATGAAACGATAAGAGGATATCGAGGTGGTTATTTACCATCTGAACGGCGTGTCATTGAAAAAGGTTTAAGAGAAGGTACGATTTCCTGTGTCGTTTCAACAAACGCATTAGAATTAGGCGTTGATATTGGTCAGTTACAAGCATGTATTATGACAGGTTACCCAGGTAATATTGCAAGTGCTTGGCAGCAGGCAGGACGAGCAGGTAGAAGACAAGATGATGCTTTAATTATCTATGTAGCGCAGTCCACAGCATTAGACCAATACATTATCAAACATCCACAGTATTTATTCGAAAGTTCGCCTGAAGAAGCAAGAGTATATCCTGATAATATGTTAATTCTTATGGACCATTTAAAATGTGCAGCATTTGAATTACCATTTGGTGTAGATGATACGTATGCGGAATTTGAAGTCCAAGATTTTTTAGAATATTTACAAGAGGAAAGTGTATTGTTAAAAACATCAGATAAATGGCATTGGATGAGTGATAGTTTTCCTGCACACGATATTAGCCTAAGATCTGCTTCACAAGAGAATGTTGTCATTATTGATCAATCCATTAAAGCAGCTACGAAAGTCATTGGAGAAATGGATCGTTATAGTGCACTAACTTTACTTCATGAAGAAGCAATCTATTTACATCAGGGCACACAATTTCAAGTTGAAAAACTTGATTGGGAAGAAAAAAAGGCCTATGTAAGAGAAGTAGATGTGGATTATTTTACTGATGCAAATCTTGCAGTAGAGCTGAAAGTTATAAGCGAAGACAAAAACAGAAAAATTGGACACGCTGAAGTTGCATTCGGTGATATTATGACGTTAGCTACTGCAACTATTTTCAAGAAAATAAGATTTGGCACACATGATAATATCGGAAGTGGTCCAATTAGTTTACCACCAGAAGAACTCCATACAAGCGGTACATGGTTATCATTTGACCAACCAGAACAATGGAAGGAAGATGACTTAACAAGTGCAATGACAGGAGTTGCCTATGCGATGAATAGTTTTATCCCATTGTTTATTCAAAGTGACCGTAATGATGTACATGTTGTTCCGCAAGTGAAGGCAACTCATTCAGAAAAGCCTACCTTTTTTGTATATGACAGATATCCAGGAGGCATCGGCTTAAGTGAACGAGTTTATGATATATGGGAGGAATTATTACAACATGTATATGAACATGTTGCTAGTTGCCCATGTCAAAATGGATGTCCCTCATGTATAGGAGCACAAGATTTAATTGGAGATGGAAAAAAACAAGTACTACACTTTTTGAAAACTATTTTATTAGTAGAGTTGGATGAATAAAAATGTCATATGAAAATAAAATTCTTCAAATGAAGAAAATGCTCAAAAAAGCACCGAAAGCTGAAAAAGAACAAAAAAAAGCATTTAAGAAACCAGAAGTACCTGCTTATACAAAGAGATGGGAAGAAGCTGGATTAAAAGCGATTTATAACGACTTTGGTACCGTGTTTTTGCTAGAAAAGCATTATAAGGTTGAGTATCAGCATGGGAATTTTCAATTAGGGGAACTTTATGATGCATTTAAATTATGGAAAGATACTAAAATAGAGCATCCTATTGCACTGACGAATGCAGACAACTTGGTGTTTTATGATACTGAAACTACAGGGTTAAAAGGTGTCGGGACACAAATTTTCTTAAATGGTATTTTAGAAGAAGATTCAGATGGCTTTGTTTTAAAGCAATATGTTCTAGCAGACCCAAGTAATGAAGTGGCGTTTCTATTTGAATCAAAACTTTGGCAAGGGCTTAAAACAGTTGTGACCTATAATGGAAAAAGTTTCGATTGGCCTCAATTACAAACACGCTTTACATTACACAAAAATGATTTACCAAAGCTTCCAGAACAAAAGCAAATTGATTTGTTGCATGGGTCAAAACGAATTTGGAAAAATGACCTATCTCGTATGAAGTTGTCACAAGTAGAAGAGGAGAAGCTAGGATTTCATCGTATAGGAGATATTCCAGGCTATCTTGCCCCAATTATTTACCTAGACGCAGTAAAAAGCGGTGATCCACAAACCCTCTTGAAAGTTCTTGAGCATAATGAATATGACCTGCTTTCTTTGATTACGCTTTATATTCAGGCTACAAAGCTACTTTGCGATGATGTAAAAGAGGAATCTGCTATTACCATGACGAATATTGGTAAATGGTATGGTGATTTATCTAATATTGTAAAAAGCGGAATGCTATTAGAACAGGTGACACGTCAATTTACTAGAGGCGAATCAGGATATGCGCATTATCATTTAGCATTTCAGCAAAAAAAACAACAAGATTTCGAACAAGCTTATTTATCTTTTGCAAAAGCATTACCCTATATTGAAGAGCGACATCAAATAATCACATATGTAGAACTAGCAAAAATAGATGAACATCGACATAAAAACTATAATCAGGCGATTTATTATACAAAAAAAGCATATCAGTTAATACAAGATAGTTTCCTATGGGATGTAGAACATAAACAAAAGAAAATAAAAGAATTAGATAAAAGAATAAATCGTAATGAAAAGAAGCTTTATCCTGCACTAACCAAGCAGTAGAACTGGAATTGCTAGGCTTAGAAAACCCGAAGAAGAACAAGTGGAGAAAACTGCCCTTAAAATCTCGATTGTAGTTTCACTTTATTGCTTGGGAAATTGCGAAAATAATTTTGCTAATCAATGTATGTACTCACTTTTAAAAAGGTTATATGTGCTATAATTAGTAGACCTACGTTTATATGGAAGGAAGATGAATATGGACATTAAATTAACAGCAAAAGCGATATTAGATAAAGATTTTAAAACTGGAATTAGAGGCTATAGCCAAGATGAAGTAGATCAATTTCTAGATCTTATCATTCAAGACTATGAATCTTTTGAAAAGGCCTTAGCAAAAAAACAAGAAGAAATAGAATTATTAAAAAGTGAGCTAAAAGCTGCACAATCTCAAGCACCATCTCGTGAAGGTAAACGTCAAGTGCCAACTTCAGCTTATCCAAATAACACAAATTTTGATATCTTAAAAAGAATTGCTAATTTGGAAAAACATGTGTTTGGCGATAAACTATACGATTAATTTATGCTTTTGACTTCTTTTTAGTAAATCAATGCAAAACCCTTGAAAAATAAAAATGTTAGATATATAATATTTAAGTCATCATAAAAGAACGAGTAATCGCTGCAACGCTTGACGTTGTTGAGGAAAGTCCATGCTCGCACGGCTCTGAGATGACCGTAGTGTTCGTGCTTAGCGAATAAATAAGCTAAGGCAGTCTAATGACTGACGGCGGGAGGAAAACCTAAGTCCTTTTGGATATGGTTGAAACTCTCTGAAAGTGCCACAGTGACGAAGCTGTTATGGAAACATAACAGGTGGAACGAGGTAAACCCCACGAGTGAGCAACCCAAATTATGGTAGGGGCGTTCTCCTGAAGGAATCAAATGGATGGAGAGACGAAAGCTTTTAACTTTCGTAGATAGATGATTACTACCCAGTTGTACAAGGCGTGAGCCGTTATAGTACTAGGGCACAAAACATGGCTTACAGTCTTTTAATGATGCTTAATACGAATAGTCAGGCTCTCCAGCAAATGGAGAGCTTTTCTTTTAGGAATATGGTGACTTGTATGCCGACAAATGAAATTGATAAAGTGATGATAACTCCAGCTAATATTATCAAGAATAGCGAATACATATTACCTAAAATCATGAATGCTATTTCTGAAGGGGTCATGATTACTGATATACATAGTAATATAGTAAATGTAAATACAGCGTTTGAATTTGTTACAGGTTATAAAAAAGAGGAAGTAATTGGTGAAAGACCAGATATTTTACAATCAGGTGTCCATGGGAAAGTTTTTTATAGCGAGATGTGGAAAGAATTAAAACAAAATGGAGAATGGCAAGGGCAAATTTGGAATAGAAGAAAAACAGGCGATATTTATCCAGAATGGCTTAAAATTATGGAGATTCAAGATCTACAAAAGCATGTTATTGGATATTGTGGAGTCTTTTCTGACTTATCTGATGAGAAAACAATAGAAAGTGAACTTAAGAGAAGGTCAATGACAGATTCTCTTACAGGAGTTTCTAATCGTTTTGCCTACAATGAGCGCATGACGGTTTTACTCAATGCTTCTAAAAATCATAATTATCAGCATGCCATCCTGTTTTTAGATTTAGATCGATTTAAACAAATAAACGATACATTGGGCCATTCTATTGGAGATGAGCTGTTAGTTCAATTTGTCAAGAGAATACAGACATTACTAAAAAACAAAGATATTGTTGCCCGATATGGTGGAGATGAATTTGTTATTACATTCACTGATATTCATCATCCAAAAGAAGCTGTCCATTTAGGGCATAAGATTATCCATCTTCTAGAAGAACCTTTCATCATTAATAATCAACAGATATTTTGTACATCAAGTATAGGGATTAGTATTTATCCGATTGACGGAGATGAAACTGAACCATTACTTAACAAAGCCAATAAGGCAATGTATTTTGCAAAAGAAAATGGTAAAAATCAATGCATATTTTATTTTGATGAATTACAGACAGATGCAAAACGCATATTGCTTTTAGATAGCGAACTTCGTCAAGCAATTGAGCATAAAAGCTTTGACTTACATTATCAACCCAAAATAGATTTGAAAAAAAAGCAAATTATTGGCGTAGAGGCATTAGTTCGATGGAACAGTGAAAAACTTGGATTTGTTTCGCCAGCTGAATTTATTCCCTATGCAGAAGAGACTGGTTTAATCATTCCTATTAGTGAATGCATTGTTGAACGGGCATGCCAAGATGCACATAATCTAGCAAAATTGGGGATTGAAAATCTACCAATTGCAATCAATATTTCCAGTATTCATTTTCATCAGCACAACTTCATTCAATCAGTCGAACAAATACTTGTGAAAAATAATATACCTGCGCGTCTTTTTGAATTAGAACTAACAGAACGAACCATAATGGATAATGAGAGAGAAACCATTCGTAAATTAGTAAAACTTAAACAAATGGGTTTTAAACTTTCGGTAGATGATTTTGGTACGGGATATTCTTCACTTAGTTATTTAGTGCAATTCCCATTAGACTATTTGAAAATCGATCAAACTTTTATTCATGATTTGTGCTCTTATAAAGACAAACAAGCTATTGTCGATGCCATAATTCAAATGGCACATCGATTACAATTAAAAGTAATTGCCGAAGGTGTTGAACAACAAGAGCAAGTTCAATTGCTCAATAAAATGGGGTGTGATATGATTCAAGGATATTATTATTCTAAACCTCACAAGTTAGACGAATTAATAGAATTTATAGAATTTTGGGCGTTAGAGATAGAAGGGAAGAAAGTATGACAAAATTTCAATTAGTAGCAACAGCAGCGATGGGACTTGAATCTATTGTAGCTGATGAACTAAAGGCATTAGGCTATACTACTCAAACAGATAACGGTAAAGTATACTTTGTTGGTGATGAAAGAGATATTGCCAAGACAAATTTATGGTTACGTGTTGCAGATCGAGTTAAAATTGTAGCAGGAAAATTTCCTGCTAAAACGTTTGAGCAATTATTCGAAGGAGTAAAAGCAATCGAATGGGAAAAATATTTACCAGTTGATGCAGAATTTCCTGTTAGTGGTAAATCAGTGAAATCAAAATTATTCAGTGTACCGGATTGCCAGGCAATTACGAAAAAAGCAATTGTCGAACGGATGAAATTTCATTATAAACGACTTGGTTTTTTAGAAGAAACAGGTCCGAAATATAAAATTGAAGTTTCCATTTTAAAAGATGAAGTAACGTTAACTATCGATACAAGTGGTGCAGGCTTGCATAAACGTGGGTATCGTTTAGAGCAAGGGGAGGCGCCTTTAAAAGAAACATTAGCTGCTGCATTAGTGTATATTTCGAAATGGCATCCTAATCGTCCATTTGCAGACCCATTTTGCGGTTCTGGTACTATTTGCTTAGAAGCAGCTATGATTGGACAAAATATAGCACCCGGCTATAATCGTGATTTCATTAGTGAAACTTGGCCATGGATGAAGCAAAAAGTTTGGGATGAAGTACGTATGGAAGCTGAAAACTTAGCAAATTATGATCAACCATTGCAAATTTTCGGCTCAGATATTGACCACCGTATGGTTGAAATCGCTACAAATAATGCGCGCGAAGCTGGTTTTGCAGATTTAATTTCTTTTAAACAAATGCAAGTATTAGACTTTACAACAAGCCTTACAGATGGTGTTATGGTTGGTAACCCACCATATGGTGAACGTATTGGTGATAAAGAAGTGCTTAAAGAGATGATTCGGAATATGGGGAGAATGATGAGTAAATATCCTACATGGTCTGTTTACATGCTTTCTTCTATGGAAAATTTCGAAGAACTTTATGGTAAAAAAGCAACAAAAAAACGTAAACTATTTAACGGATTTATCAAAACCGATTATTATCAATTTTGGGGTAAACGCACACCAAAAGGAAATCAATCATAAAAGTTGAAAATAAATTACTAAAGAGAGCGTCAAAATCATATTTTATTATGAAATGAACTTGCGCTACTATTTTAGATTTCATTTTTTCGAATATGAATTTGACGGGAGGGGGTCACCCCTTCCGTTTCGTTGTCATCCGAGAGGGGAATTTTGAATGAGACAATCAATACCATTTGCATTATCTAAGGACAAATCTTTCTTTGATTCATTGGGAGACTGGATTGGTGACATTTTATATGATGAACTGCCTGAAAAAGGATTAGAATGCCGTGATGAGCAAATTTTCATGGCATATCAAATTGAAAAAGTATTACGTGAAAAATCGGTGCTTTTTGCTGAAGCCGGAGTAGGTACAGGGAAAACAATCGCTTATTTACTTCCTTCGATTGCATATGCTCGTTATACTGGGAAGCCAGCGTTAATTGCTTGTGCAGATGAAACATTAATCGATCAGCTCGTTAAAGAGGGCGGCGATATATATAAATTACAACAATATTTAAATTTAAATATTGATGTTCGCTTAGCAAAATCCCGTGATCAATATTTGTGTTTAAAACGCTACGAAGAAGCAGAGAAATTTGCTGATGGTGCATTCTTAGATGATATAGCAGAAACAATTCCAGAAGGTGTATTTGGACAAGGACAACTAGGGTTGTATGGACAACATAGTGACTATCCGAATATTAGTGATGAAGAATGGAATATGGTTAATTACAACTCTATTCAGCAATGCTCTGTTTGTGATTTACGTAATAGATGTGGACAAACTCTTCACAGAGCGCATTATCGTAAGTCAACAGATCTCATCATCTGTTCGCAAGATTTCTTAATGGAAAATATTGCAACAAAAGAATCGCGAGAACGTGAAGGACAATTACCTTTGCTTCCTGAAGTATCTATGATTGTATTAGATGAAGGGCATTTGTTAGAATACGCTGCTCAAAAAGCGATGACATATAAAGTCCAAGATTATACTATTGTACAGCTAATCGATCGCTTAATGGTCGATGGTTTACGTGAAAAAACATTATATACAATGGAAAAACTACAGGACGGACATGAACTATTTTTTGACCAATTACGTGATGATGTGATTGAGTCCGATGAGGATCGTAAACGCATAAAAAAATCTCCTACTTTACTTAAATTAGGTCAAAAAGTTATTGATACAGTTGAAACCTTATTAGAGGAGTTCGTTTTTGAATCAGAACTTTATGTGATACCGGAATATGAACTACGTATGGCAGAAGAATTTCTTGAACAGTATGAAGCAGCAATGCGCATTTTCGTTGCAAAAGGTGACGCAGTTGACTGGTTAGAAGAAACAGATGGAGAAGAAACGCTCGTTATCATGCCACGATTGATAACAGAGGTATTAGAAGAGAAAGTATTCTCAAAAAAAATACCGTATATCTTTTCATCAGCGACTTTATCGATTAATAAGGACTTTAGCTATATCGCTGGAAGTTTGGGTATTAAAGACTATCAATCCTTTTCTGTTGCTTCACCATTTGAATATGATGAAGTTATGCAAATTTTATTACATCATTTAAAACAAGAAGAAAAAGTAAAAAGAGTAGAAAAACTAATTGAAGAAGAAAAACAAACATTGATCCTCTTTAAATCGAAACAAGCAATGAATCAATTTAAAGGTCAATTGGACGAACGTTTATTAACTAATATAGGTTTTGAAGGTGATCGAGAACTTTCATCAATTGTTCGAGATTTCCAAGATGGAAAATTACAAGTTTTATGTTCTTATCATTTATGGGAAGGGTTAGATTTACCTGAAGAAGCATTGACACGTGTCATTATTTTCGATTTACCATTTCCTCCACACGATCCGTTGTTTGATGCAAAACGTTCATTTTCTAACAATCCTTTCGAAGATGTTGATCTACCATTTATGTTACTACGCTTACAACAAGGAATGGGTCGATTAATACGAACATCAAATGATTATGGTGATATACACCTATTATTAAATGATCAGGAAGCAAAATATAAAGATCAAATTTCACCGATTTTTGCTGTAGAAGCAAAAGAAGTGTAAATGTAAAAAGTGAAATTCTCTTAAAGGGCAACCACTGAAATTTTCCTATATTTCAGTGGTTGCCTTTCTTTTTAACTGTTTAAAGTGATGGTTTTATACTATTCCTATGGGATTTATCCTCTATTAGACATAGTGACAATTGTATCAATTTATAAAACTTGAATTGATTATAATGCATCCCGTAAAGCACAATCTATTACTAAATGGTAATATTATATATATTCCAAAATTCATTAATAATCAATTTAAATAAATAAAAAATTCAAAAGAATTTAATTGAATTTTTATTGGAAATTACAAGTACATCTAGGCTACATAATTAATACTAGTAGTTTATATAAAATGTAAAGGAATGGTTTAATGAGTTACAAAAAGAGACAAATAATAGGTTTCAGCATAATTGTAATATGTGTACTTACACTAGTATTTACAATGCTTATTAATCTAAATACTTTAAATAAGAATATGAACGAAATCGTTGAAGATAGGTACGATAAAGTCAGACTGGTGTTAGATATTCGTCAATTATTTTTAGAATCTGATCGTGAAATTTTGTACTCATCTCAAGAAGAAAATCAAGATAAGGTTGAGAGCAGTATTAAATTACTTCAAGAAAATCATCAATCTATTTCTAAACGAATATCAGAATTGAAATCGAAAATAAATACAAGTAAAGGTAAAAAATTATTACAACAACTGGAGGACGGTTATCGAAACTATTCAGATATAGAATCACAAATCACAAAAGAGATTGCAAATACTGATGAAAACCAAAATAATCTGCAATTTTTAATGAATCAACAGTCAAAACAACGTAAAAATGTATTGGCAACGTTAAGTGATTTCAAAACCTTTCAAGAAGGTATTATGAACAATACGATGATGAGCTCTAAACAAACGTATGATAGCATGGTGAAATTTACTGTCATCCTTAGTCTTTTTAGTATTACTTTAATTATCCTTATTCTTCTTTGGATGATTCGAAGTATATCTAAAAACTTACTTAATATAGTGAACGTGATCAAAACTATTAATTATAAAGATTTAACTGAATTACCAAGGATTAATATTTGTACAAAAGATGAAATTGGAGAAATTGCAAATAGTTTTAATGAAATGGCTGCTTCGCTCGAAAACTATAATCGTAACGAAAAAGCATTAAATCAAAAAATGAGTGATCAAAACTGGGTACAAACTAGACTTGCTGATATGGCAATGATGTATCAACGTATCGATCATTCCAAACAACTCGCAGAACGTGTCATTACCAAACTAGTCCCAATGGTAGGAGCTTCACTTGGTGCATATTATATTCGAACTGGTTCAAGTAATGATATACGGTTTGTTAAATTGGCTGAATATGCGGGAAATGAAGATGAAATTGGAAGATTAGAATTTCGTATGGGAGAAGGATTGATTGGGCAGTGCGCGAATGAAAAAAAATCATTAATGATTACAA
Source organism: Rummeliibacillus sp. JY-2-4R (assembly GCF_053847205.1). Lineage (NCBI taxonomy): Bacteria > Bacillati > Bacillota > Bacilli > Caryophanales > Caryophanaceae > Rummeliibacillus > Rummeliibacillus sp. JY-2-4R. The sequence continues at coordinate 1,219,777 of NZ_CM132623.1, forward strand.
ATATTCCTGATGACTACCGACTCATTACAACAGGCTTAGGAGAAACCAAACCAAAAAGTATACTAATTACTCCGGTTGTGTTTGAGGATGAGGTCGTAGCAGTAATAGAAATTGCCAGCTTTGAAACGTTTACACATCTTCAACAACTTTTTGTAAAACGTGCAATGGAAACACTTGGCATTACAGTAAATAATGTTCTAGGACGAATGGAAATTGAACGACTTTTAAAAGAATCCCAAGCACAAACCGAGGAGTTACAAGTACAATCAGAAGAACTTCAAGCACAATCAGAAGAATTACAGACCCAAGCTGAAGAGCTACGAATCATCAATGAGCAACTTTCAGAAAGAACCTTAGAAGCAGAAGAAAAGTCAAGACAGTTAGAAATAACACAAAAAGATTTAGAGGAGCAAGCAATAGAATTGAAACAAAGCTCTAAATATAAATCAGAATTCTTGGCGAATATGTCACATGAACTAAGAACACCACTAAATAGTATTTTAATATTATCAGAGATGCTACAAGACCCAGACGATAAGAGCACACCAGAGGAAAGACAAGAATTTGCCCGCATTATTCGATCTTCAGGGCAAGATTTACTAAGCTTGATTAACAATGTCTTAGATTTATCAAAAGTAGAAGTGGGTAAACTTGTAGTTGAGTTTGATCAAATGAATATGAGTGAAATTCCTGAGATGATTCATCGAAACTTTGATCATGTTGCAAAAAATAAAGGGATTGATTTTATTGTAGAAAAAGAAAATGATATTCCTGATATCTTATTTACCGATGAGCTTCGCTTCCAACAAATCTTAAAGAATTTATTATCAAATGCTTTCAAATTTACAGATCATGGCTCTGTGACGATGAATATTAAGAGAACAAATAAGGAACTTATTCGAGAATGGGTAAATCCAGATTTAGCCGATACATGGATTGAAATAGGTATTACAGACACTGGAATAGGCATTCCAAAAGATAAACAACAATTGATTTTCGAAGCGTTCCAACAAGCAGATGGCGCAACAATTAGAAAATACGGAGGCACAGGTCTTGGCCTATCAATCAGTCGAGAATTTGCAAAACTTTTAGGTGGTTGGATAATTGTTGAGAGTGAGGAAGGAAAAGGTAGTACGTTTACCTTATTTTTACCGGATTTACCAAATGGCATAAATGTAGAAAAAGATATGGTTAATTGTGAAATGATCGCTGCCACAATTGAAGAATGCCCTGAGAAAATGAGTAATCAGAACGAGGAAACAAAACAAATAGAAGTACCCCAAACTCAAAACAACATGAACAACCTTTCTAATAAAACCATTCTTATAGTTGATGATGATCATCGTAATATATTTGCACTGAAAAAAGTATTAGAATCTGAAGGCATGGAGATTATTTCAGCAGAAAACGGATTTGAATGTTTAGATATCTTACAAGATGAGAACGAGATTGATGCTGTGATGATTGATATTATGATGCCTGGTATGGATGGATATGAAACGATGCAACATATCCGTAAAATGGAACAATATAAAGAAATGCCTATCATTGCCCTGACTGCAAAGGCAATGAAAGGGGACAGAGCAAAATGCTTAAAAGCAGGAGCATCTGATTATATTAGTAAACCATTAAAAGTAGATCAACTATTATCAGTTCTTCGTGTATGGCTTACAAAAAAGGAAACAAAAAAATAAGTGAGGAACAATAATGAAAGACTTATTAACCCAAGAAGAAAGAGAAGATATTGAAGTAGATTTATTATTACGTGCAGTTTACAGTGTTTCAGGATTTGATTTTCAAAACTATATGCGTTCCTCCATTAAAAGGAGAATTCAATATCGAACCAGAATCGAAAAAGTGAGTTCGATTAGCGTCTTAATTGAAAAGGTTCTTTATGAAAAGGGATTTGTTGAAAAGTTAATCAATGATTTTTCCATTCAAGTAACTGAAATGTTCAGAGATCCTGAGTTTTTTCTCACTTTTCGTTCTAAGGTTGTCCCAATCCTAAAGGAATTACCAGAAATACGCATTTGGCATGCTGGTTGTTCAACAGGAGAAGAAGCTTTTTCAATGGCCATATTGCTAAAAGAAGAAGGTCTTTATGAACGAACTAATATTTATGCAACTGATATTAATGAAAATGTTTTAAAACAAGCAGAAAAGGGAATTTTACCTTTAAATCATATGCAAGCTTATACAAAAAATTATTTACAATCAGGTGGTAAACAAGAATTTTCTGAATACTACACCACGGATTATGAGAATGCATATTTAAACCCTGATTTGCTAAAAAATATCGTTTTCTTTCAACATAATTTAGTTACAGATAGTTCGTTTAATGAATTCCATGTTGTCATATGTAGAAATGTAATGATTTATTTTACAAGTCCATTACAAAATAGTGTAAATCAATTATTTTATGATAGTCTATGTCATCAAGGAATACTAGGTATTGGAAGTAAAGAAACATTACGTTCTACTCCTTTTTCAACTAAATATGAAGTGATTGAATGCAAACAAAATATATATAGAAAATTATAGAATACTATTTTCTAAACTTTAGCAGAAGGGATGAATGAGAAAAGAGGTACTAGATAGAATGACGATTTTAATTGTAGATGATAACCAGGTAAATCTCTTTTTAGTAGAAAATATATTAAAACGAGCTGGTTATCATGATTATGTATCATTAACGTCTGCAAAAGAAATGTTTAGCTTTTTTAATAATGAAATGTTACATACAAAAGAAAGTTCAGTAGATCTTATTTTACTCGATATTATGATGCCTGAAATGGATGGAATAGAAGCTTGTAAACGTCTACAGACAATTCCAAGTTTAAAGGATATTCCAGTTATTTTTGTAACGGCAATTGAAAGTTCAAATAAGGTTGCAGAAGCGCTAGATGTAGGTGGGATTGATTATATAATGAAACCCATCAATAAAATTGATTTGCTAGCGAGAATTAGAGTAGGGCTTCGACTAAAATATGAAAAAGATTGGCATAAGAATCAAGAAGAAAAAATAAGAAGTGAACTTGATTTATCTATGCAAGTTCAAAGAGGTTTATTGAGCGAACCATTAAACGAAAATAATATCTTAATTGAAGCTTCCTATATTCCTGCAAATCATTTAGCAGGAGATATGTATTACTGGCAGAAAATTGATGATCATCGAATTGGCTTGGTCTTACTTGATATGATGGGCCATGGAATATCTTCTTCGCTTGTATGTATGTACATTTCTTCAGCGCTTAGAGATGCTATACGCAAAAACCCAAATCCCGAATCCTTTATTTTAGAATTAAATCATTGGATGAATATTTTAAATAAGGAAGAGAACGCGATCCATTATTATTTTACAGCCATATACTTAATTATTGATACGGAGAATAAAACAGTAGAATATGTAAATGCAGGACATCCGCCTGGTTTTGCCTTAGTGGATGGTAAAGAAGTTGTTTCATTAACAAAATCATGTTGTCCTGTTGGTTTCTTTGAAAAAATGAAAATAGAAAAATCGATTCTCCATTATGAAAACAACATTCAACTCTTGATGTATACAGATGGTGTCATGGAAGTATTAGACAATGAAGTGGAAGATGGCTTAGAAAGTTTAAAGGATACTTCATCAAAAGTATGGATTAAAGATGCAGGCAAAGAACCAATTGACTTTGTTATGCCAAAAGAGCTTCAACAAAATCAACCAGATGATATGTGTGTAGTAATAATACAAGCAGAATGAAATTAATAATCCAAATTTCTTCAAATGGGGACGATGTTTTCACCGTAAAAAATAGGACAGAATAAAAGATTATATTTATATTACAATTGTATTCAAAAAAAACTGTTTTTCAATTCGTAATCGAATAGAAAAACAGTTTTTTTGAATAATTATGATCATCAACGTTTGTTACAGAGATGTTCATAGCTTACTAAACTCAAAACTTTCTGGAAAGCTCCCTATAACTATTTAGTTACCAAAGCTTATATCCTTTTGAACCAAGTGGGGCGTTTTGGATAATATCATAAATTGGATATGTGTATGCAATTAATAGTAGGGCAACTAAAATTACAATCCAAATTTTAAAGTTTTCTAAAACTGCTGGTGTTTTTTCAGCATTTTCAGCAACTGTTCCAATTGGAAATTCTTGTTCTCCTTTTGGTGCAAAGAAGCAAAGATTGATAAAGATATACAAGAAAAGAACAATCCCAATGAATAATAAGGTACCACCAACAGCTTGAGCGATTTGGTAAGATGCCCAAGTTTTTGCAATTTCAGCACCACCATAATCAGAGAATGTTGAACGACGAGGAGCACCAAGTAAACCTTCGATATGCATTGAACTAGACATAATCGACATACCAATAACCCAAGTGATGGTTTGAATAATTCCAAGACGATTTAAACTTTTTGTTAATGTTCTACCTTTAAGATGAGGTACTAACCAATAAGTTGCACCAAAGAATGATAATACGACTGCTGTTGCAACAGTTAGATGGAAGTGACCTGTAACCCAAATGGTATTATGAATTAATTGGTTCATTTGGTGAGATGCATTGACAATACCTCCAGCACCACCTGGTATGAAGATTAACATACCCATGAAAGGAGCAAAGAAACGAACATCTCCCCAAGGTAATTTTTTTAGCCAGTTAAATAATCCTTTTCCACCAAGTTCACGGCCTCGTATTTCAAATGTCGCGAACATAGAGAATGCAGTTAGTAATGAAGGAATAACAACCATCATTGTTAAAACAACTTGCAAGAACTTCCAAGATCCAGCAATACCTGGTTCAGTCAATTGATGGTGAATTCCAACTGGTACAGAGAATAATACGAATAAAATAAATGAAAGCCGTGCTAGAGCATCAGAGAAAATCTTTCCGCCAATAACCTTTGGTACAACTACATACCAAATCATATAAGCTGGAAGTAACCAAAAGTAAACTAATGCGTGACCGAATGACCAAAATAGTGTTCGAGATAATAAGATATCAACACGCTCTACAAGTCCTAGAGACCAAGGTAATAATTGGAATAATACTTCAGAAGCGACACCAATCGTTGCTACAAACCACATTAAGTTATTACATACCACCATGAATGATAGAAGTGGTGATGTTTGATGAGGATTTTCTTTACGCCATTGCATCCATCGAAGTGCTTGACCTAAACCCCCAATCCAAGAACCGACAACAACAAGAGTTAATCCTAAGTAGAAAATCCAATGTGCTTGAAGTGGAGCATAAAATGTATATAATACGGATGCTTCATTTAATAAAACCATTGTTGCAGCCATTGCTGTACCGATTGTCATTGTCCAGAAGCCAACCCAACAAATTAATCTTTGTTTTGGCGTTAAAGTACCAGATGTGCGACTTACAGCAGCTATTTGAAAACCGTAGATAAAGAATGTAGTTAATATAAGACCTAATAATACGCCATGAACCGTTAAAACTTGATAATAGCCAATTCCCTTAGGTAATTCAAAACTTCCTGAACGCACTAAAACTTGTAAAAGACCAGCAGTACCACCTAAAAATAGGGCAATAAATGCAACATAAATATGAGCCATTGAAAGTTTAGCATCTTTGGAATCAACTTTTAAAAAATCAATCATTTTAGGAACCTTATTTGATTTTGTCATTTCTTTTTTCAGTACTTTGGAATGATCTAATGTTATTTGACTCATTTTTTATCCACCACCTTTAATTTAGAGTGCATTTGTGCATGACCTACACCACAATATTCATTACAAACGATTAAGTACTCCCCAACTTTATCAACTGTCGTAATATATTCTGAAACATAGCCGGGTTCTAACATCATGTTGACGTTTGTTCCAGCAATTTCAAATCCATGAACTACGTCTTTTGAAGTCGCCATAAATTTAACTTTTGCACCCACAGGTACTTCTAATTCAGGAGGATTGTAGTAAAAAGCAGAAGCAACTACAACCACTTCGTAATCCCAATCTTTACCGGATACTTTATGTACCCCAGGTTTATCGAATGGTGCAATTTCATCAACCTTCTCATGGTTGATTGTGTTCTTTGCACTTGGTGGATGACTCCCATTATGAAATGCCATAATACCTGTAATCATTAAAAAGACGATTAAGGAGCAAACACCAAATGTAAGCCAATATCTTTCATATTTATGAAGATGCATTGTTTTTCCTCCTAACTACTAATTAAAAGCGATCAAGAAATAGACCAAAGCATGCAGCCCAAACAGCTACTATAATCCCGCCTAGGGTCAAAACTAAATAGAAAGTACCTTTTAAGTTTTCTTCTGATTCATTTTTATTGGCCATATTGACCCTCCTTTTTGAAAATTCCAAGTTACTTTTTGATCTCGAACTCATGATATAAAAATTAAAGAGCTTTAGGTGTGATAAAAATCACACCTCTATGTAAGAAATGTGAATGATGTGTGAAAAAGATATGATTAAACAGTGAAATGGAGAATTGAACTTTTAAAAAACATCGATTAAATTATAGTTTGGTAGATTTATATATTCTGAATATGAGTTATATCCTAAGGCTGGAAAATAAGGGATTTTTATAATTAAATGAAACCAAAAATGGACAAGATACGTATATTCAAAGGGATGGTAAAATGTAACTAATTTTGCCAAATTGAAAATTAACGAAAGGAAGTAAATTTTTATATTACATGCGGTGAAAAATCATGGAAAGGAAGAATTTAATGAAACCAATCGTTGAATTGAAGAATTTATCAAAAGCAATAAAGGGAAAACAGATTATCAAAGATTTGAATATTGAACTGTATCCTGGCCAAATTACAGGATTTTTAGGTCCAAATGGTGCTGGTAAAACAACTACAATACGAATGATGACGGGACTTATGAGACCTACAGAGGGCGAAGTTTTAATCGATGGAATTTCACTTTCGCAGAACTTTGATAAAGCAATTAGCAAAGTAGGAGTTATAGTAGAAAATCCAGAGATGTATAAGTATTTGTCAGGAGCTAAAAACTTACTTCATTTTGCTAGAATGCATGACAATGTTTCAAAAGAAAGAATTACAGAAGTTGTCCGGTTAGTTGGACTCGAAAACCGTATTCATGAAAAAGTATCGACTTATTCTTTAGGTATGAGGCAAAGATTAGGATTAGCTCAAGCGTTATTACATCATCCTAAGTTTTTGATATTGGATGAACCAACGAATGGACTTGATCCTGCTGGTATTCGAGAGTTTAGGGAACATCTTCGAACAATTGCCAGACAAGAAAATGTATCCATTTTCGTATCGAGTCATTTACTTTCAGAAATTGAGTTAATCTGTGATAGAATTGCCGTTATCCAAAATGGAGAGCTTATTGATATTCGTGAAATAGCGAATGAGCAGCAATCTACATATTATTTTGAGGTTGAACAGTCTTGTGAACAAATTTTAAAGATGCAAAACTATCGTTTTGAAAAACAATCAAAAGGATACCTTATTGCAATAGAGAGAGAGGATGTACCAAAGCTTATTGCTAGTTTGATAACTGAAGGAATAGATATTTATTCTGTACAACAACATCATCAATCACTTGAAGATCAATTCTTAGAAATGACAGGAGGTGGACAAATTGCTAAAGCTTCTGCAAAATGAGTGGATGAAATTGTGGCATAAAAAAGGTACATGGGTTATGCTCATTATTTTAGTTTTATCCATTTTAACGATGGCTGGTGTTCATAAATGGTCATATAACAAGGATGTTGAAAATAGAGGTGAGTGGAAAGCACTTGAAGAGCAATCTATTAAACAACAACAATCAATGATAAAAAGTGGTGAACTTTCAAAAAAACAGTTACAAGATGCAAAAGATTCAATACAAATTTCAAATTATCGTTTGAAAAACAATATACAACCTGTTGATACGGGAAGTGCTCAATCCTATGTAAACGATAGTTCAATGCTATTATCTTTAATTAGTCTATTTGCTACTATAATAGCTGCTGGTATTGTATCAAGTGAGTTTGCAACGGGAACAATTAAGATGCTTCTAACACGTCCGGTAAGTCGTGCAAAAATATTATCTTCAAAACTTTTAATAGTCATTATATTTGCTATCTTCATGGCAATCCTAACATGGGTATTAAACTTTATTACAGGAGCAGTTTTATATGGATTCTCTTCAGGGACAAATTTAATTGTTGAAGGGAACAGTGTAGTTGAGTCTTCTTTATTGGCTCATTCAATATATATGTATTTGTTAACATTTGGAGAAATCCTTATGTCGATTGTATTTGCATTTATGATAGGAAGTATTTTCCGCTCAAGTTCTTTAGCAATTGGTCTTACTTTATTTATTAATTTTGCGGGATCTAGCATTGTGGTATTTTTAAGCAAATATGAATTTGTCAAATATTTGTGGATTCCAAATATGGACCTAACTCAATTTGAGACTGGTTATTCTATTGTAGAAGGCTTGACAATGCCGTTCTCTTTAGCAATTCTAGCCATTTATGCAGTACTATTTTTATTCGCTAGCTTTATTTCATTTGTAAAACGCGATGTTACTGCTTAAGAATAGGGTAATAGGGTATTTATAATTTTCAAGGAAAAAGAGGTAACGTAAAACAATTGTTTTACGTTACCTCTTTGTTTTTAGATAAAACATTTACTTATTTGTTAACTACCATACAATTAAACTAAATCGAAAAGTCCGCTGGTATAAAGACCTTTAATTGCTTTGGTCGAATGTAAACTTCCTCACCGCGACTTAAGTTCAAAGAGCGGAATTGTTCTTTGGATAACTCTGCTTCCAGATATTCATCAACATCCTGGCGATGTAGCTCAATTTGCACTATTGGACCGATGGCATGAATGAAGATAATCTTCGCAAGCACCATATCCTCAAAAATAGCTGTTCGTTCAATTTGAATATCATGTGGACGTACATACCCAATTGCCTCAATATCATTTTGGGTTAGCTCTTGATCGACATTACTTGTATAGTTTCCATGAACAAGCTGGCCATCTTTTAAACGTCCTTTAAATAAATTGACATTGCCGAGAAAATCGTAAACAAATGGACTATTCGGATGTTCATATACGTCTTCAGGTGTACCAACTTGCTCGATGCGCCCTTTATTCATCACTACGATACGGTCAGCAACGTCTAAAGCTTCCTCTTGATCATGTGTTACGAAAATACTTGTCACGTGAAATTCATTGTGCATCTTTCTTAACCAGCGTCGTAAATCTTTCCGAACTTTTGCATCAAGTGCCCCAAATGGTTCGTCTAACAAAAGTACTTTTGGTTCAACAGCTAGTGCTCTTGCAAGTGCAACACGCTGTCTTTGACCACCTGATAGTTGGTTTGGATAGCGATCTGCAAAGGGCTCAAGTTTTACTAGTGATAAAAGTGTATGTACCTTTTCTTCAATCTCCTTTTTAGAAGGGCGAGTTTTACGGGGACGTACCTTTAGACCATAGGCTACATTATCAAATACCGTCATATGTTTGAAGAGTGCATAATGTTGAAAAACGAACCCAATATTTCGTTCCTTTGCATTAATCTCAGTTATATTTTCTCCGTCAAATAAAATTACACCTTCATCAAGATTCTCTAATCCTGCAATAATGCGAAGTAGCGATGTTTTTCCTGAACCGGATGGACCAAGCAACGCAATCAGTTCGCCTGTTTCAATGTTCAGAGAAATGTTATCTAAAGCTTGAAAACTACCAAACTGCTTTTTTACATTTTGAATTGTAATACTCATATTGATCCCTCCTAATGCTTTGTTTTCCATTCAATAATATTTTTAATAACGATTGTAATCAATGCTAAAATGGACATCAATGACGCAACTGCAAATGCGCTTGAAAATTGGTATTCATTGTATAAGACTTCTATATGAAGGGGCATTGTATTAGTTAAACCTCGAACATGACCGGATACAACAGATACTGCGCCGAATTCTCCCATTACACGGGCATTACATAAAATAACTCCATATAAAAGTCCCCATTTAATATTGGGAAGTGTGACCTTGATAAAAGTAGTGAAAGCACCTGCACCTAAACTGATGGAAGCTTCTTCTTCTTGTTTTCCTTGTGTTTGCATGAGTGGAATAAGCTCTCTAGCAACAAATGGAACAGTTATAAAGAGTGACGCTAAAATAATACCTGGTAAAGCAAAAATGATTTGAACATTGTGATTCAATAGCCATTCACCAAATAGTCCTTCTGCACCAAAAAGTAAAATAAATACTAAACCTGCAATAACAGGAGAAACTGCAAATGGTAAATCAATTAATGTTGTTAATAAATTTTTCCCACGAAAATCAAATTTCGTAATTACCCAAGCGCAAGCAATCCCAAATATCGTATTGATTGGAACGACTATTAGAGCTACAAGCAAAGTTAACTTAATCGCCGATAGAGCATCAGGTTCAGTAATGGATGCAATATATACATCTATTCCTTTTTTAAAGGCGGTTATAAAAATCGTGACCAGTGGTAGCACTAAAAAAATGAGAAGAAATAACAGGGAAATGGTAGTCAGCAAAAAGCGTATAATCCATGGTTCTTTTAAAGCCGCATTCCCTGCTTGCTGCTTAGATGTGACTTTAGGTTGTTCAATTATCATTTGTTTTTCCATGCCTTCGCCTCCTATGCACTATATTTCTTGTTTACGAACCATTGAATTGTATTCATCACTAGCAAAATCACAAATGATGATACGAGTAAAACAATTGCTATCGCAGTAGCACCTGCATAATCATATTGCTCAAGCTTCGTCATAATGAGTAAAGGCGTTATCTCTGTTTTCATTGGCATATTTCCAGCAATAAAAACGACAGAACCATATTCACCGAGAGCACGAGAAAAGGCAAGAGTAAAACCAGTTAAGATGGCCGGAATTAGCTCTGGAAAAATAACTTTTGTAAAAGTTTGAAGTCGATTTGCCCCAAGACTGGCGGATGCCTCTTCTGATTCAACTGAAAAATTTTGCAATACTGGTTGTATTGTTCGTACTACGAATGGTAATCCGATAAATGTTAAAGCAATAATGATCCCTAATGGGGTAAATGCTATTTTAAATGGGACTAGGCTTCCAATCCAGCCGTTTTTTGCATAGAGTGTCGTAAGTGCAATCCCAGCAACTGCAGTCGGCAAAGCGAAAGGAAGATCGACTAGACCATCCATCAGTTTTTTTCCAACAAAATCATAACGAGTAAGTACCCAAGCAATCATGGTACCGAAAATTACATTAATAATGGCTGCCACTAATGCAGTACCAAATGTTACCTTATACGATGCTATTACTCTGATATCAGTTATCGTTTTGAAGAAATCATTCAAACTAAGCTGCATCGTATTCCAAAAGAGCATAGATAGAGGCAGTAATACTAAAATACATAAATAAAGTAACGTAAAACCAAGAGAAAGCTTAAATCCCGGAAGGATGGTTAACTTTTTCTTGCGTGGTAAAAGAGTTGCCAAAAAAATTCCTCCTTACTGATTTTTAGGAGTATAAATGGAGTCAAATGTTCCACCATCGCTGAAATGTTCCTTTTGAGCTTTTTGCCAGCCTCCAAAATCATCAATTGTAATTAAATCTAGCTTTGGAAATTGCTTTTTATGTTCTTCAAGAATCTTCTTGTTACGTGGGCGGTAATAGTTTTCTGCTGCAATTTCCTGACCCTTATCTGTATAGAGATATTCTAAATATGCCTTTGCAACTTTATCAGTTCCCTTTCGTTTCGTATTTTTGTCAACAACTGCAACAGGAGGTTCAGCTAAAATGCTTAATGATGGTGTGACGATTTCAAATTTGTCTTGACCAAGCTCTTTTAATGATAAATAAGCTTCGTTTTCCCATGCGATTAATACATCCCCAATTTGTCGCTCTGTAAATGTTGTTGTAGAACCACGGGCTCCTGAATCAAGAACTTCTACATTGTTATAAAGCTTTTTCATAAAGTCTTTAATTTTTGTTTCATCCCCATTGTATTTACGATCTGCATAACCCCATGCAGCTAAATAATTCCAACGCGCTCCTCCAGATGACTTTGGATTTGGTGTTACAACAGAGACATTTTTTTTCACAAGGTCATCCCAATCATGAATATGCTTTGGATTCCCCTTGCGAACGAGAAATACAATCGTTGAAGTGTAGGGAGAAGAATGATCGGGTAAATCTTTTTCCCAGTCCTTATTAATTAGATTGCGATTTGAAGCAATTTCATCGATATCATAAGCAAGTGCAAGTGTTACAACATCTGCTTGTAAGCCATCGATTACAGCACGCCCTTGCTTACCAGAGCCACCATGAGATTGCTGAATTTTAACATTCTGCCCTGTTTTTTGTTTCCACTCTTTTGTGAAGGAATCATTTATCCCTTCGTACAATTCTCTAGTTGGATCATAGGATACATTTAGTAGATTAATGGTGGCGCCCTTTTGGTTTGAACTAGAACATCCACTAATCAACAACGCTATTGAGCTTGCTGCCAAAAATGCAGCGAATTTCTTAGTGGTTTTCATTTTTTCACTCCTTTAACAATTAGGAAATTTAGTGAATTATCAAAATAATAAATTGCTGAAATAGATTCAAAAAGTAAAAAGGCTACAATCGTTGGCACTTCTACTGTGTCATTGATTGTAGCCTTCAGTTTGTCTGATCAGCTTATTTTGCTTTATGTAATATTAAAACACATATTTCCAATTAGTCAACTATGAATTAAAAAATATAATTTTCTATTTTTTTAGAATGCTAGTTGACAGGTTGGTATTCTATGATTTATACTTCGAAGAAATTCACCGTATTCGTGAATCAATTGTATATTAGCTAACCAGACAACTGGAGGCGCTTTTAATGGTTATACATAGCCATTAAAGCGCCCTTTTTTATGAGAGGAAGTGACAAAATGCTTACTTTTGAAACATTTGAAGAAGTAGAAATTCCTACAATCGAACAAGACCCTGAATATAAAGGTGCACTTGAAGTATTAAAGTGGAGCTATGATACATATCAAAATCAGCTCGTTTACGGCTGTAGTTTTGGTATAGAGGGAATTGTACTTATTGACTTAATTGCGAAAATCAAGGAAGACGCAAGAATTGTTTTTTTAGATACAAATCTTCATTTTAAGGAAACATATGACACGATTCAAAAGGTTAAAGAGAAATATCCCAAATTACAAATTGAACTGAAGCAACCTAAACTTTCATTAGAGGAACAAGCAGCTCAATATGGTGATAAGTTATGGGAAACAAATCCAAACGAATGTTGCAGAATCAGGAAAGTTGAGCCGTTGCATGAAGAGTTGAGTGAAGCAACAGCATGGATATCTGGACTTCGAAGAGAACAAAGTCCAACGCGAGCAAATACAGAATTTTTTAACAAAGATTCTAAATTTGAAGCGATTAAAGTTTGTCCGCTTATTCATTGGACATGGAAAGATGTTTGGCGTTATGTTTCAAAACATGATTTACCATATAACATATTGCATGATCAAGGGTATCCAAGTATTGGCTGTGAAAAATGCACAAAACCTGCTTGGACAGCTGATGATTTACGCTCAGGCAGATGGTCTAATACAGGAAAAACAGAATGTGGTTTACATGAAAACTAGAGGAGGAATTTATAAATGACAAACGTAGCACATGGCGGTAATTTAGTTTCGCGTTATAATCCATCACTAAATATTTCATCAATCAGCAAAGCGATTACACTTGATGCAATTGCTTTAAGTGATATAGAGCTTATTGGTATTGGGGGCTACAGTCCAATTACGGGGTTCTTAAATGAAGAGGATTATCTTTCAGTCGTTGAAAATTTACGTCTTGCTGATGGAACAGTTTGGAGTATTCCCATCACACTTCCTGTTTCAGATGAAGAAATCGAATCAATCGCAATTGGCGATACAGTAAAGCTTGAAAAAGATGGCATTACGTATGGTGTCATTGAGATTGCATCAATCTATTCACCAGATAAAGAAAGAGAAGCTGAAAAAGTTTACGGAACAAAGGACAGTGAACATCCTGGAGTTGCAAAGCTTTTCTCACGACCAAATACATATGTTGGTGGGGAAGTTACACTTATTAAGAGACAAACTCCTAAATTTGAAGAATTTACGTTTACACCAGCTGAAACACGTGCCATTTTTGATGAAAAAGGCTGGAACACAATTGTAGGATTCCAAACACGTAATCCTGTACATCGTGCACATGAATATATTCAAAAAGCAGCATTAGAAACTATTGATGGTCTCTTTTTAAACCCATTAGTCGGTGAAACGAAATCTGATGATATTTCTGCAGAAGTTCGAATGGAAAGTTATCAAGTATTGCTTAAAAACTATTATCCAAAAAATCGTGTACATTTAGGTATTTTCCCGGCAGCAATGCGTTATGCAGGTCCAAGAGAAGCCATTTTCCATGCACTTGTTCGTAAAAACTATGGTTGCACGCATTTTATCGTAGGCCGTGACCATGCAGGTGTAGGAAATTACTATGGAACTTATGATGCACAGAAAATATTTGATCAATTTACTTCTGAAGAATTAGGTATTCAACCATTAAAATTTGAACATAGCTTCTATTGCACAGCTTGTGAAGGAATGGCAACAACAAAAACATGTCCACATGATCATGACCAACATATTATTTTATCTGGTACGAAGGTCCGTGAAATGCTTCGAAATGGTGAGGTTCCACCTGCAACCTTTAGTCGCAAAGAGGTTGTCGAAGTGCTTATTAAGGGAATGAGAGAAAAAGCGAAAGCTTAGGGGGATCATGATGGCAGAAAATATTGTGTGGCATGAGGCATCTGTTACAAAACAAGAGCGGGAGCAAAAAAGTGGGCAAAAAAGCGTCATTCTTTGGTTTACTGGGCTATCAGCATCCGGAAAATCAACCATTGCAAATGCATTTGCTAGAGAAGTTTTTAATCGAGGCAATGGAGTATATGTGCTTGATGGTGATAATATACGCCATGGTCTAAATAAGGACTTAGGGTTTGATGAAGAAAGCCGCAAGGAAAATATTCGCAGAATTGGCGAGGTTGCAAAATTATTTGTAGATGCTGGTCAAATTGTCTGCACCGCATTTATATCTCCGTATCGGGAAGATCGAGAAGTTGTTCGCCAATTAGTAGAAGATGGAGAATTCATCGAAGTATATGTAAAAGCATCGGTTCAGACATGTGAAGAACGAGATCCTAAAGGATTGTACAAAAAAGCAAAAGCCGGTGAAATACAGAACTTTACGGGGATATCTGCACCTTATGAGGCACCACTTAATCCCGAAATTATTTTAGATACAGAGCAATACTCAATAGAGGAATGTGTATTGCAACTTATTAAAGAACTAAATATCTAATTTTTTAGATAGCTGACTAAACATCTAGAGGCATCCAGTTATATATCTTTTTCAATTTTCTAAGAAACCATTGTATATCTGGATGTTTTTTAAATTATAATTTTACATCTTAGAGGTGATTTGATGGGTAAAGTATACATCGTAGGTGCTGGTCCAGGGGATATCGACCTTATTACAGTGAAGGGACTAAGGTGTATTAAAGAATCAGATGTCATTTTATACGATCGTTTGATAAATAAGGAATTATTGAACTATGCGAAACCGGGGGCACAACTTATTTTCTGTGGTAAGCTTCCAAATCGTCATGCAATGATTCAAGAAAGTATAAATGAATCACTTGTCCGTTACGCTATGGAAGGAAAAATTGTCACACGTTTAAAAGGTGGAGACCCGTTCGTTTTTGGTAGAGGAGCAGAGGAAGCGGAGGTACTTGCCAATAATCAAATACCATTCGAAATTGTACCAGGTATCACGTCAGGCATTGCTGCTCCTGCATATGCAGGGATTCCTGTCACACATCGTGACGTAAGCGGTAGTTTTGCGATTGTGACAGGGCATCGTCAGGCTGGAAAGGATGACGATTTAAAATGGGAATCGCTCGCTTCAATCGATACGCTTGCTGTTTACATGGGAGTAAAAAACCTCCCATATATCGTGTCACAGCTTCTAAAATTTGGCCGAGCAAAAAATACGCCTGTTGCACTTATACACTGGGGTACTTACGATAAGCAACAAACAATTACTGGAACGCTTGAAACGATTGAATTAATAGTTGAAAAATCAACTATTTCAAATCCTTCAATGATTATTGTAGGTGAGGTTGTAGCTTTGCGAGAAAAAATTCAATGGTTTGATAAGAAACCAAATACTGAGCAAATAATAGCTGAACCAGTCAAGTAGTCATTTAGGAGGGACCCTACATGCAAGCAGTTATTTATATTGCACATGGTACACGAATACAGGCTGGAATAGATGAAGCAAAATTCTTTGTGGCTCGGGCTAAAGAACATATTCCAATAAAATTGCAGGAGATTTGTTTTTTAGAGCTAGCGGAACCAACGATTGAGCAAACAATCGACCGTGTCATTGCTAAGGGAGCATCTGAAATTGCCCTCATTCCGATACTTTTACTAAATGCAAATCATGCCAAAAAAGATATTCCAGCTATGCTTTTGCCCATTAAGCTAAAATATCCAAATATTGTTTTTTCTTATGGAAAACCCTTTGGGATTCATCTCAATCTCATTACCCAAATTTATAAGCGTATTCAAGAACAGACATCTGAATTAGCTCCTGATGATGAAATTTTGCTCATTGGTCGGGGAAGTAGTGACCCTGCCGTCGTTCGTGAATTTGCAGAAATAGCAACGCAGTTGAAGCTTCGTTATGGGATTCGATATGTTGAAATTGCCTTTTTATATGGAAATGGTCCTAAGTTTAGTAGTTATGTTGACAAAATAGTGGAGTCTTCTAAGAAGCATCATTATATTGTTCCCTATTTATTATTTCAGGGAAAACTAAGGAATCATATTGAAAAAGAATTAAAAGAATATAAGAGTGTAACTGTATGTAACAGTCTCGGTTATGAAGATTTAGTGCTTGATGTTTTATTAGAGCGCACAAGAGAAGCAGTAAAAGCATTACGAACAGTAAGTACATAAATTAGATGAGGTGAAAAAATGACACTACAAGTAAGTAATAGTCCATTTACTGAAAAGCAAGTTCAACTTTTAAATGAGCTAATACCAAATTTAACAGAACAACAGAAAATTTGGCTGAATGGATATTTAAGTGCCCCAATACAAGTAATTGCAAAGGCTACTGAGGTGCAAGAACTTCCAGCTTCACAACAAACAGTTTCAGCAACCATATTATATGGCTCTCAAACAGGTAATAGTCAAAAACTAGCTGAAAAGTTTGGTACTTTACTAGAAGGAAATTCTGTTCAAGTTGATGTTTCTTCAATGCTTGATTTTAAATTTAAGAATTTAAAAAAGCTTGATAATTTATTAATTATTACTAGTACGCATGGAGAGGGAGAGGCACCTGATAATGCAATTCCTTTTTATGAATCATTACATAGTAATCGTGCACCTAAGCTTCCAGATTTGAACTATGCTGTTTTGGCACTAGGGGATAGCTCCTATGAGAAGTTCTGTCAAACTGGTGCTGATATTGACATGCGACTAAAGGAGCTTGGAGCTAATCAATTATTAGAGCGTGTTAATTGCGATGTAGATTATGAGGAAGCAGCAGAACAATGGTTTGAAGTCATCTCAAATATGCTATTACCAACAAATAGTACGAAACAACCTGAGATAAGTAGAAATGAATCAGTCTATTCTAAAAAGAATCCTTATCAAGCGGAAATAGTAGAGAAAATCAATTTAAATATGGATGGTTCCAATAAAGAAACGTATCATCTAGAGCTCTCAGTAGAAGGGTCCGATATAGCGTGGCAGGCAGGTGATTGCATTGGAATTTATCCGCATAACCAACAGGATATTGTTGAGGAATTAATAAAAGCTGTCGGTTTTAGTGGGAAAGAAATTGTGCAATACAAAAATGAATCATTGCCAATAGAAGTCGTTTTAAAAAATTATTTAGAAATTACAGTTTTGACTAAGCCATTAATTGAAAAGCTTGTACCATATACTACTGGTGCAGATGAGCTGTTAGATGGTAAATGGAAAGAATACAAAGAAGGTCGATATGTAGCAAATCTTCTTAAAGATTATAATTTTACAGGATCGCCTCAGGAACTTGTCGATGTCCTAAGACCAATTCCTCCAAGACTTTATAGTATTGCATCAAGTTATATAGCAAATCCGGATGAAGTTTCTTTGTTAATCGGAAAAGTTTCTTATACTGCGCAAGGTCAACAACGAATAGGTGTAACTTCAGGAGAAATCTCAGAACAGCTTGAAGTAGGAGATACAGTATCCATCTTCTTGCAAGAAAATCCGAATTTTAAACTACCAGATGCAAAAACGCCAATCATAATGATTGGAGCAGGAACAGGTGTTGCGCCATTCCGATCATTTATCGAGGAAAGAGCAGAGCAAGATGCAGGGGACTCTTGGCTATTCTTTGGAGAGCAACATTTTCTTACAGACTTCCTATATCAAGTTGAATGGCTTCGCTATTTAGAAGATGGTGTATTAACGAAAATGGATGTTGCCTTTTCACGCGATCAAGAAGAAAAAATTTATGTACAGCATCGCTTACTTGAAAAGGCTGAAGAAGTGTATAAATGGATTGAAGATGGAGCAGTCATTTATATATGCGGTGATGAAAAGACAATGGCTAAAGATGTGCACGAAGCACTTATTCAAATTATCGAACAACAAGAACAGATTTCACACGAAAAAGCTGAAGAGAAGTTAGTCACATTACAAAGAGAAAAACGATATCAACGAGATGTTTACTAAAGGAGGTAGGATTATGAGCGGAAAAGTTGAAGCACCAAAAGGGACTCCTAGTGAGAACGAAAAATATAAAGAAGATAGTAATTATTTACGTGGTACGATTGCAGAATCATTTAAAGAGCCTTTATCAGGTAAGATTCCAGAAATCGACCAACAACTAATTAAATTCCATGGAAGCTATATGCAAGATAATCGTGATGAGCGATTAATTCGACAAAGAAAAAAACTTGAGCCATCCTATCAATTTATGGTTCGTGTGCGTGTACCCGGAGGCGTTGCTACACCCGAACAATGGTTGATGATGGATGAAATGGCAAATACGATTGGTAATACAACCTTAAAAGTGACAACACGTCAGACATTCCAAATTCATGGTATTTTAAAACGTAATGTGAAGACCTTTATGCAAAACATTAACTCTGTTTTACTTGATTCAATTGCTGCATGTGGCGATGTAAACAGAAACGTAATGAGCAATGTAAATCCACACCAATCTGAATTTCATCAAGAAGTGTATGATTGGTCAGTTAAACTAAGTGAGCATTTATTGCCACGAACAAGGGCATATCACGAAATTTGGTTAGACGGTGAAAAAGTTCTTGAAACTCCTCAAACAGAAGAGGTAGAGCCAATTTATGGCAAGCATTATTTGCCTCGTAAATTTAAAATTGGTTTAGCAATTCCACCAAGTAATGATGTAGATGTGTATTCTCAAGATATCGGATTGATTGCTATTGCAAAAGACGGTCAGCTTATAGGGTTTAATATCGCTGTTGGTGGCGGTATGGGTATGACACATGGAGATGAATCTACGTATCCGCAACTAGGTCGATTAATTGGTTTTGTTCCTAAAGAAAAGTTATTAATCACAGCTGAGAAAATTCTGACAATCCAACGTGATTATGGCAATCGCTCAAATCGCAAAAATGCTCGCTTTAAATATACAATAGATCGTGTTGGCCTTGATTGGTTTAAAGAAGAACTTGCTCGTAGAACAGGATTTGAATTAGAAGAGACAAGAGAATTTAAATTTACAAGAACCGGCGATGAATATGGATGGGTCGAGGGAGTCAACGGAAACTGGCATTTTACACTGTTTGTTGAAAATGGTCGTATTAAGGATTCAGAAAATTATCCACTTATGACGGGGCTTCGAGAAATTGCTAAAGTGCATCAAGGCGAATTTCGAATGACGCCAAACCAAAACGTAATGATTGCAAATGTTCCTTCTAATGACAAGGAGAAAATTCAATCACTAATCGAACAATATCATTTAACAGATGGTAAGCAATATTCAGCTCTAAGAAGGAACTCAATTGCATGTGTTGCACTTCCAACATGTGGCCTTGCGATGGCAGAGTCTGAGCGTTACTTACCTTCATTGATTACGAAAATAGAAGAAATAATTGATGAAGCTGGATTACATGATGAGGAAATAGTGATTCGTATGTCAGGATGCCCAAATGGTTGTTCTCGTGCACCACTTGCTGAAATTGGATTTGTCGGCAAAAGTTTAGGCAAATATAATATGTACCTAGGTGCTTCCTATACAGGTGATCGCTTAAGTAAATTATATCGTGAGAGTATTAATGAAGCTGAAATTTTAGCTGAGCTTAAGCCATTATTATTCTTATATGCTAAAGAACGTGAAGAAGGCGAACATTTTGGTAATTTTGTTGTCAGAAAGGGTATTATTAACGCTACAACAGACGGAACAAATTTCCATGCTAAAAATTTAGATTCTTCGCTTATCTAGTAATCTATAGCTTACCTTTGAAGAAGAAGTTGTCCAAAAAGTTAGAGGTTCGTAATACTTTTGGATAACTTCTTTTTTACCATTTTTAAATAATAATGTTGTTGTTTAAACATATAATTTTATAAGAGGTTTTCATTCCAATGATTTCCAAAAATGATGAAACCGAATAAAAAATAAAAAAATGTCCGATTTTGTCATGGACATTTTTGTATGTACATATGCTATTTTAGGCTTTAATCGATTGTAAGCAATATCATAAAATCTCCAATTTCATCAGCCATGACAGGTAGCTTAAATGCATGCTTGAAGCCAAAGAGTTTTGTTTGTCCAACCGTTACTGTAGGTGTCGTAATATCTAATGCTAGGTTTTGTTCTGCGACGAATGTACAAAGATTTCCCGCAACCATATTGCCAAACTCACCCGTAAACGATTCTAACATATCACCCTCCAGTCGCATACCAAACATCGCTTCACTAATTGCACTAAAGGTAGTTGGGGTAGAATCAATGATAATCCGCCCATTCATATCTCCAATCATACCAATTAAAACACCCATTTCCGATTGTTCATAAGGATCTGAAGTAATAGATGGAGATAAAACATGAACTTCTTTAGGCAAAATCGCTTTAAGTGAAAGAATTGTACCATTTAACATTGTCTGCACTTGTGTAGATGTGCTCATTGGTATCTCCTTTTCTTGTGACCTTTTTATTATATTATCACGCAAAGAGAAAATTTTGTAGCAATCCTTGACGAATTATAAATTTTTTATTATTATTGAGATAACAAATGAGAATGATTTTCATGTTCAGTGATAAAAATAAAAAATTAATAAACGATGTTAGATTCTTCTGTTCATAATAATGATAAAGAGACACAAGATAACAGGAGATTTTAACAGAGAATTTATCAAAAAGGAGCGGTCATAATGATTTATGCATTTATTGGTGCCACATTAATAATTTACGGTGTTATTGGGAAATTTGTATTGAATCAGACAACCGCACATTTAAAATAATTTTCACTTCCTCCTAAATCAGGAGGATTTTTTTTGTATTTGCATGGTAAAATGAATTTATTACTTATTAAAGGGGTAAAAGATTGTTATGACAGAATTCGAACAGCATATACAAAAACTCTTAAAGCAAACTGCAGTTCAATATTTAATTTATGAACATAATGAAGATGAAGAACGCATACAAAAAACAAAATTATTTGCTGAAAAGCTTTTGAATAAGGAATATATGATTGCATTTGCAGGTCATTTTTCTGCAGGAAAATCTAGTATGATTAATGCATTAACTGGTGAAGATCTTTTGCCTTCTAGTCCGATACCTACAAGTGCGAATGTCGTAAAAGTACATAAATCTGCACAAAATTATGCGATTGCGTATTTAACGGGTCAAGATCCAGTTAAATTCGACGAAAATTATGACATTCGTATGGTCAAGGAATTTGCAAAAAACGGAGCACTTGTTTCACAAATAGAAATTGGCCATAAGGATTCTGTTTTACCAGAAGGTATTACTGTAATGGATACACCAGGGGTCGATTCAACAGATGATGCACACCGCATGTCTACAGAGTCAGCACTCCATTTAGCAGATATTGTTTTTTACGTTATGGACTATAATCATGTCCAATCAGAATTGAACTTCCAATTTACTAAAAATTTAATGAAATATAATCCGAATTTGTACTTAATCGTCAACCAAATTGATAAGCATAAAGAAAATGAACTTTCCTTTGAAGACTTTTCAAATACAGTCCATACATCCTTTGCTAACTGGGGCGTAAATCCAAAAGGAATTTTCTTTACATCATTGCGTGATCAAACACTTCCATATAACGACTTCAAGGAAGTAAAACAAATTGTCATGAATAGTATGAATGGTTGGCAAAAAAACTTACTAGATGTTGCGGAAAAAACATTACAACAACTTCATGTTGAACATGAGCAATATTTACTTACAAATAAACAAGAACTACTAGGAAATAATGAAGAAATCCTTTCAAGTGAGGATTGGGAAATTAGAGATGAAATCAAATCTGACTACCAAACCGTTTTACATCAATTAAAACTTTACTCAGCATCAAATTGGCTTAAAAGTTTTGATGATGAACGTGATGAATTATTAGAAAATGCAGCGACTGCGATTGTACCGTTTGAATTACGTGAAAAGTTAAGAGAGTATCTTGAAAGTATACAACCTAATTTCAAAATGGGGATGTTCTTTGCAGCGAAGAAAACGCAGGCTGAGCAAAAGGCACGTAAAGATGCTTTATATGAATTATATTGCTCGATTACAGCATCTCAAGTTTCAGGACACTTAAAAGCATTAATGAAAAAGGCTTTAAAAGAAGTTAATGCGTTGACTGATGATATGTCAAATGAAATTGACTCATTTGAATTAAAACCACCAATGAGTGTGATTGAAGAACAAGTAAAATTGGACTCTGGTACAGCAGGTGACGCATTATTAAACTTTGCAAATCGTGTTTCAAGTGCGACCATAAGATGGTTTAAGCAAAGTACAGATGATTGGAAATTTGAAAAAGCTAAATATATCGAAGAATTATCATTTACATCAGTAGAACCACTAAAGAAAAAATGTGCACTTCTTAAGAGTAAAGTTGAAATTCTCGAAGCAGTAGAAGTAATTGAACAGCAAGAAAAGTATTTTACTATACAAAAATCCGTATCTAGTGAAACTAAAAATGAGGAAGCAGAACATTATGTTACAAGATGGACAGAAGACCATATTGCTGCTTTTGAAAAAATACGCATATTCGACCCTTCTATGTTGGTAAAAGAGGAACAAATGGATATCGAAGAAGTAACAGAAGAACAAGACACCTCTTCTGTGTCTATTCATACAGCAACTGCACTACAAAATGCTCTGAAGACTGCTAATGCTGTAGCGCCAATTCAAGGTTTCCAAGAAGTAGCGAATTATCTAACAAATAAAGTTAAGCGTCTAGATAAAAAAGACTTTACAATTGCATTATTTGGTGCTTTTAGTGCAGGGAAGTCTTCATTTTCAAATGCTTTGTTAGGTCAAAAAGTATTGCCAGTATCACCGAACCCAACAACTGCAGCGATTAATAAAATTCGTCCAGTTTCAGAGGAAAATCCTCATGAGACTGCCGATGTTCATCTGAAAACAGCGGAACAATTAAAAGAGGATATCATAGCAAGTTTCGGTGCCATTGGTATTCAAGTTACATCATTAGAAGATGCATTTGATAAGGTAGATAAAGCTCTAGCAAGAGAATTAGAAGATGAAAGATTACATGTGCATAAATCCTTTATCCGTGCATTTAAAGAAGGTTATTCAGAATTTAAAGAAAAACTAGGGACTACAATCCAAACAAATCGTGAGGAATTTGAGAAATTTGTTGCACAGGAAAACAGAAGTTGCTTTGTAGATACAATTGATTTCTACTACGATTGTGCATTAACTCGTTTAGGAGTAACTCTTGTTGATACTCCGGGAGCAGACTCTATCAACGCTAGACATACAGGAGTGGCATTTGAATACATTCGAAATGCAGATGCGATTTTATTTATTACTTACTATAACCATGCATTTGCAAAAGCCGATCGTGAATTCTTAATTCAATTAGGACGTGTAAAAGATGCATTTGAATTAGATAAAATGTTCTTCGTTGTAAACGCAATAGACCTAGCATCAAATGATGAAGAAGAAGCGGATGTTAAAGCTTATGTGAAACAAGAATTACAGCGCTTTGGTATTCGAAAACCTCGACTTTTTGGTGTATCTAGTTTACTTGCACTACAAGAAAAAGTAGAAAACACCCATCTAGATTCAGGCATGGCTTCATTTGAAGAGAACTTCCATCACTTCTTATCGGAAGAACTAACAGCACTCGCTGTTCAAGCACTAGCAGAAGAAACAGAGAAAACACAAGAAAGACTTCGTTTATTAATTCAAAATACCGAAGACAATTTGAAACGTAAGGATGAACGTTTAGTTGAACTTGCTAAATTAGAACAATATGTTCATACAAGATACATGTATTCAGCCGCACCAACTATTGAAAAAGATACGGTACAAGAATTAGATGAGCTTTTATACTATGTGTTACAACGAGTTTATTATCGTTATCCTGATTTCTTTAAAGAAGGCTATAATCCAACGACATTTGCAACTAAATCATCAACTGTGGCATTGGAATTGGCACTTAAAGAAGTACTAGCATCATTAAGTTTTGACTTTGAGCAAGAAATGCGGGTAACAAACTTCCGCTTAGCAAAATTCATCTTGAAGAAAATCCAAGAACGTTATGTCTATGATACAAAACAACTTCAAGACGTCAATAATGGTTTTTCATTCATGCCATTTGAAGTAGAAGAACCGAACATTTTAGAATTTACAGGTCCTTTCCAAAATACAAAACCATATGAAGGAGTTAAATCTTTCTTTAAAAATAGTAAATCGTTCTTTGAAAAAGGCGATTTCATAAAACTTCGTGAAGCGCTAGAAGATTTAACGAAACCAGATGCTAAGCAATATTTGGATGTGCAAGCAGAGCGTATGAAGAAATGGTCTGAAGCAGTCATTACAAAAGAAGCCGAAGAATTACGTTTGTATATTAGCAAGCAAGCAATTGAGCAAATTGATCTCGAAAAATCATTATTACAAGAAGGCAGCAAGCTAAATGTTTGGAAAGAAATCTATGAATCATTAATCGATGGAGTGAAAAATTAATGGGAAATGTATTCGTTTCAGTCAATGATTTGGAAGTTGCAAAGCAAAATGATTATAAGTGGATTGATGCACGCTTTAATTTACAAAATTCAGATGAAGGCCACGGATTGTATGAAGAGCGACACATCGAAAAAGCAATTTATTGGGATTTAGAAAAAGATCTTTCTGATATGCAAAAGGATGCAGGCAGACACCCAATGCCAGATAAAGAAAAGCTTAAAAACTTATTGCAACAAAGTGGTTTGCAGCAAGAACAAAGTATATTAATCTATGACCAAGGTGGAGCACCATTTGCTGCAAGAGCATGGTGGATGTTGCAATATGCTGGATTTAAAAATGCGAAAATTGTACAAGAGGGCTTTACAGCATTAGAACAAGCTGGTTTTAAGACAACTAATGCTAAAACAATAATTGAACCTACGAACCTCGAAATTAATTGGCAAGATTATTTATATACAGATCGTGAAGGGGTTAAAGCGATTGTGGAAGGTAAGGTAAATCGTACTTTACTAGATGCTAGAGCAAATATTCGTTATCGCGGAGAAGTAGAGACAATCGACAAAAAGGCTGGACATATCCCAGGCGCTGTAAACTTTGACTGGGAACAGTTAAAACAAAAAGGATTCCTAGCTCCAAATGATGCTCTTTTAGATGTTGTTTCTAAAGATGAACCCATTACTGTCTATTGTGGAAGTGGTGTAACAGCTTCGCCACTATATGCAGTATTAAAAGAGATGAATTATGAAAATGTTCAACTATACACGGGAAGCTTCAGTGATTGGATTTCGAAATATGAAGTCGAAAAAGGGTAGTATAGATAATTAATCTGATATCGGTTATATAGCCGATATCAATACATAAAAAATTTAATAGAAAGTGGGGTTTAAATGTTTTTATCCAGTCAAAGGAAGTTTACTAAAGTCCTAAGTATCACTGCAATAATTTCAGTTTTAGCTTTCACTAGTTTTTCTGGAATAGAAATAAAACCATTATCAGCACAAGCTGCATCAACAGAAGAAAAAGTAACAAATGAATATATTCTAAAATCAATAGGAAATGTACGTTCTGGTGTTGGAACAAAATATAAGATTTTAAAAACACTTAAGAAGGGTACAACCATAAAACCGATAGTACGTAAGAAAGATTCAAGAAAAGTATATTGGTATAAAATAAAAGTAGGTACAAAATATGGTTGGATTTCAGGTACGCTTTTGACAAAAAAATATATTTATAAAACAAGTGGAGACACGTCTGCTATCTCTCTAAAAGTACCTTATATAAATCAGATGAAGCCACTATACGCACCATTCGGATGTGAAGGAGCAAGCTTACAACAAGCGTTACGATATAAAGGGCATGCTCTAAAAACAAGTTATAAAAAGTTCTTAGATGATATGCCTAAAACAAATAATAATCCATATCAGGGCTTTGCAGGTTCGCCTTACTATGCTGTAAAAGATGTCTTTCAATCGATTTTTCCAAAACCATTAGCAAGCTATGGAAAAAAATATAGTAGTACCGTTAAAGACATATCAGCTTCATCTGCAAAGGATTTAAGAGCTGAATTGAAAGCACATAATCCAATTGTTGTCTATGTCACTTTAGACTTTTCAGCTCCTAAATGGACGAAATGGAATATGGGCACTGCTGGAAAAAACGTCAAAATGGTAGATAATCTACATGTAATGACGCTAGCAGGTTATAGTAGCAAAACCAAACGCTATAAAGTAATAGACCCAAATGATAAAGGTGAATATTGGGTCAACCAATATGAATTTGAACGTGCATACAATGCTTTAAAATATGCAGTAGTTGTTCGATAAAAGAAAGTCCAAAAGTGAAAGAATACCTCACTTTTGGACTTTTTTATGTATAGTTCATTAGATGAAAATTTCTTTGATTCAGAAAATAGAAGGATTTTCTTATTTATTGTCGAATGCTAAGTGATGTGCAAGTATTTTATCAAATAACTTTTTATAAAAAGAGGCGTAATAATGATTTCAAAAGAAATTTTTGTAGAATCAATTACTTCGGAATTGGTAAAAGGATTGACACTATTTGAAAATATTAGCGACAAACAAATTCGTGATTTAAAAGTAGAAGTGGAAAATCGAGAACAACTGATTGAACAGCTAAATGAACAAATTATTGATTTAAAACATTCTATCAAATCATTAACCAAATTAAACCTGAATTTAATTAGTGACCGAAAACGTTTAAAAAAACAAGTAGATGCAAAAAATAAAAAAGTAGATTTCACGGAAGGAATCACCCTTTTACTTTCCGGAAATAAAACAACAGAAGAAAAGGTAGTGTTGATCAAGTATTTGCTTGAAAAGGGTATAGATGATACGCAAACTGAATCTTATATAGAAGAGTTGATGCAACTGATTATTGATGCATTAACTAAATTTGATTTCGAACAGAAAAAGACGATTAAAAGAAGTCTAAAGAAATATGAGCAATTTTATCATCATTTATTTGTTAAAGCTCCACCATTTTTTGTCCGATTAATGCTTCAAGCATATTACGCCAATAGTATGAACGATATGCTAAAAAACTTTCTGGAAGTTTTAGTAGAATCTGAATTGTTATATTCCTATAATGATGAAGATGCATTGAATATTTTAATTTATCAACTTTTTTATAAACAAATTGAAGAGTTTCAATCTAATACAAAGATCAAGTCATTTTATACCAATCAAGATAAAAACTATTCGAAAAAGCTTTTTATTGAATGTGAGCAATATTATGTCCATCAGAATAATCATCACTTTAGAGAAGTTGTAACAATTCTTCAAAATATGAAATCTGAAATTGATCTTTTAAAAGTAGAAATGATGCAATTTGTGTTAAAGAAAATCTTTAAAAAAGAAGCAGTTGAAAATTATTATTCATTAGATAGAAAGCAACAAATAACAACTAATAAAATCAACAAATTTCGCCATCCGCATTATAGTGAGCTAAGAAATTTTGGCTACCAGATAACTGATCGAACAGATGAACAACGATGGTCCGCACTACAAGAATATATGACGATTTACGGATTGGAAGCTACAGTAAATGAACTGACCAGAAGAATCCGATTAAAAATGGGGACTATAGAAGATCAAGAAAGATATGCAAATGCCCTGAATAAATGGAGATTTGATTTAGAAAGATTAAAAGAGACATACTTTGAAAATGATTTTTACTGGCCAGTTCTATAGATAATCAAAGGCTAACTCTTCTGTAGTTTTATGAAAATAGGGAACATGAATATGCATATTATTATTATCATAAAACGAGATAGTTAAAAACTTCTTGAAAAGAATAGCAAAATCGATTAATCTAATTTAGATAGAATTAAGTTGCAAAACATTTGTCACTTCTATCATCACAATACATTGTGGTTTAGTAATTTATTGTGGATTTATTTTCAATAGGATTGATTAATGATTGTTAAGAGTACTTAATAAATTTTTTCGAAATAATTTTTTAGAAAACCGTTGCATTTTTAAAATAAGTCCTATATAATAAATCTTGTCCTTAACGCGGAAGTAGTTCAGTGGTAGAACATCACCTTGCCAAGGTGGGGGTCGCGGGTTCGAACCCCGTCTTCCGCTCCATTAAGAGATGCCGGGGTGGCGGAACTGGCAGACGCACAGGACTTAAAATCCTGCGGTAGGTGACTACCGTACCGGTTCGATTCCGGTCCTCGGCACCATCTTATAACGTAAAATAAATATGAAATGATAGTAAATATTAATATGCGCCCATAGCTCAACTGGATAGAGCGTCTGACTACGGATCAGAAGGTTGTGGATTCGACTTCTGCTGGGCGCACCATAAACGGGAAGTAGCTCAGCTTGGTAGAGCACTTGGTTTGGGACCAAGGGGTCGCAGGTTCGAATCCTGTCTTCCCGACCATATCATTTACATATTGAATATTGGGGCCTTAGCTCAGCTGGGAGAGCGCCTGCCTTGCACGCAGGAGGTCAGCGGTTCGATCCCGCTAGGCTCCACCAATCATATATTAAAATTAATATCATGGCGGCCTAGCTCAGCTGGCTAGAGCGTACGGTTCATACCCGTAAGGTCGGGGGTTCGATCCCCTCGGCCGCCATAAACTCTGGAGGAATACCCAAGTCTGGCTGAAGGGATCGGTCTTGAAAACCGACAGGCGGGTCAAACCGCGCGGGGGTTCGAATCCCTCTTCCTCCTCCATTTAAACTTTATAATATTATCGCGGGGTGGAGCAAATCGCAAACGAAGATTGCGATTAACGTCGAAGCAAGCGAAGCGTGGAAGACGTAACTGCCTAGTGCATAATTTAAATTAAATTCATACCACTATCGCGGGGTGGAGCAGTTCGGTAGCTCGTCGGGCTCATAACCCGAAGGTCACAGGTTCAAATCCTGTCCCCGCAACCAAATGGTCCGGTAGTTCAGCTGGTTAGAATGCCTGCCTGTCACGCAGGAGGTCGCGGGTTCGAGTCCCGTCCGGACCGCCATTAATTTTAAAATTGTGTTAATTTATTGTGGGTCGGTAGCTCAGTTGGTAGAGCATTAGATTGAAGCTCTAAGTGTCGGCAGTTCGATTCTGTCCCGACCCACCATAATAATCATTTGCCGGTGTAGCTCAGTTGGTAGAGCAACTGACTTGTAATCAGTAGGTCGAGGGTTCGACTCCTTTCGCCGGCACCATTTAATTATTCCGAAGTAGCTCAGTTGGTAGCAGCATCTGACTGTTAATCAGAGGGTCGCAGGTTCGAGTCCTGCCTTCGGAGCCATATGGAGAAGTACTCAAGTGGCTGAAGAGGCGCCCCTGCTAAGGGTGTAGGTCGGGTAACCGGCGCGAGGGTTCAAATCCCTCCTTCTCCGCCAGTTCTAAAATGGCCCCTTGGTCAAGCGGTTAAGACACCGCCCTTTCACGGCGGTAACACGAGTTCGAATCTCGTAGGGGTCATATTAAAATCCTTCGGAATTAAATTTCTGAAGGATTTTTTTTTGAAATCAAATGGCATTAATACTGTTCTATATTTTGGTTCTGATTCGATCTTATTGGTTTCTTTACTTAAATTAGGTTCATTGAACGATTGTGGAGTTTTTATCTATTGCTGTCCAAGGATAATAATTATCCAAAATAATATAATTATCCTTAAAATAGAAAGAATAATTAAAATATTGAAAATTTTAATTATTGATGATAGGATTGTGGATAGAATAAAAATTAGCGTAGATAAGGAAGAGTAAGTAAGTGGACTTTTATAGAGAGCTTCTGATGGTGAAAATGAAGCAAATGAAACTTACTGAATATGACCTTTGAGCTTCGTACCGAAATAAGAGTAGGCTACGACGAGAATGGCACTCGTTACAACAGCAGCAGTATGAACGCGTACTGATTAAGGCAAATAGTGTGAGCTATTTGTAAATTTAGGTGGTAACACGGGTATATTCGTCCTAATCGTTTTTACGATTAGGGCGTTTTTTATTTTGAAGGAGGAATGATACATGGCAATTTTTGTTGGAGGAGCTTGGCCGTATGCGAATGGTTCATTACATTTAGGTCATATTGCAGCGCTTTTACCAGGCGATATATTAGCAAGATATTATCGTTTGAAAGGAGAAGAAGTATTATATGTTTCTGGAAGCGATTGTAACGGTACACCTATTTCTATCAGAGCTAAGCAAGAACATACATCAGTAAAAGCGATTGCTAATAAATATCATAATGAATTTGTTGATTGTTTCAATAAATTAGGATTTACCTTTGACTTTTATACACGTACAGATTCAAAACATCATTATGAGTCTGTACAAAATATATTCTTAACATTACTTGAAAATGGATATTTATATAAAGACAGTATTAAACAAGCATTCTGTAAGGTAGATAAACAATTTTTAGCTGACCGTTATGTTGAAGGTGTATGCCCAAACTGTGGCGCTAAGGCACGAGGAGATCAATGTGATAACTGTTCAACTATTTTAGATCCATTGGATTTAAAAGAAAAACGCTGTAAAATTTGCGGAAATGAGCCTGAAATACGGAAAACAGAGCATTTCTATTTTTCATTCAGCAAATTCCAACAAGAATTGGAGATATATTTGGCGCAAGCAGAGAAAAAGCAAAGGTGGCGAGAAAATGCAATTACTTTAACAAGACGCTATTTATCTGAAGGCTTACCCGATCGAGCAGTAACAAGAGATTTGCCAAATGGGATTGATGTTCCTGTTCCAGGATTTGAAGGGAAAAAGATTTATGTATGGATTGAAGCTGTGGCAGGATATTATACAGCTAGCCTCGAGTGGGCGAAACGGCATCAAGAAGATGTATCTAAATGGTGGAACACTGATACAATTTCGTATTATATACACGGGAAAGATAATATTCCTTTTCACACTGTTATTTGGCCGGCAATTTTATTGGGCATTGAAAATGAAGCTCTTCCTACTAAAATTATTTCGAACGAGTATCTAACACTTGAAAAAAGGAAGCTATCAACGAGTCAAAATTGGGCAGTATGGGTCCCTGAAATTTTAAAAGAGTATCATCCAGACTCACTACGTTATTTCTTAACAATCAACGCACCAGAAAATCGTGATTCGGATTTTTCTTGGCGAGAGTTTATTTATAGTCATAATAGTGAGTTACTTGGTGCATTTGCTAATTTTATAAATCGTAATTTAAAGTTTATAGAAAAGTATTTTGAATTGAATGTTCCGCAAGTACAGATAAAAACAGAAGTAAAAGATAAAATAACATCCTTATATGTAACAGTCGGTCGCTTAATTGAAGAAGGGCACTTTAAACAAGCTCTTGAAATGATTTTTGAGACTGTAAGAGCAGCGAATCGTTACTTTGATGAAAGACAGCCTTGGTTTACAGTGAAAACAGATAAGGAACACTGTAAAGAAACGCTCGCTACTTGTATCTATATTATTCAAAATTTTGGACAACTATTGCAACCGTTTTTACCATTTGCTAGTAAAGATATTGGCAAAATGCTAAACAAATCGTTGAATAGTTGGGAAGTGATTAATACATTACCATTGCAAATTTTAAACCCAAAACCATTATATGAACGAATAGACGTTAAACAAATTGAAATTGAGCTTGAAAAATTAAAATGCAAGTCTATTTAAAAAGGTAATTTATACAAGTTTATAGATTTAAAAGCTAATTTAATAAAAAACATATACTATTATTTATCGAATTATGTCATCTTTGATATAATAGGACTAATAATAAAGTTAGAAAGTAGTTGAAAGTATTGAATAACAAGTTCCGTGTAAGTCAAATCCTTGTTTCAAAACAAACGCAAAAAGTAGAAAAAATATATGCTGTAAATACAAAAGGTGAACCTTTTGATTTACTTGAAATTAACGTATTAGAGTATTTTCATATTTTAACGAAAGAACAACTTCAAGAACAACTAAATCAATATCAAATACATGGTAATTTAAAAGTTGATGGACACAGAACTCTCCTTACTTTAGATTCCAGAGAAGATGCTAATCTTTATATTGAACATATCGGTCCTTATTTTAACCAAGTATTATTGTAATTTTGATGAGTAAGGCATTCGTCATAGATTAAATACTAAAAGCATACAAGGGAGACAAATTCATTCATGAACAAGCCTCAAATACAACGTCAAAATTATGAAATACAACCTTTCTTCACTACTTGGTTGCACCCCAAAAAGACAGCTCAATATTTAATAGACCATAAAAAATGGACATATGCATTAATTTTTGTACTTTTAGGTGGAATGGCTACAGGGATTACAGGTTTAGAAGACACAGATTATTATCCTGCTTATCCGACTTGGTTATTGCTAGTCGGATGTATTATAGGAGGACCGTTCCTTGGTTTTATTTCGGTCACGATTAGTACATTCTTTTCATGGGTAGTTGGGAAGATTTTTAAAGGGAAAGGTACCTTTGAAGATGTTTTTAAAGTTACAAGTTTAACATCTATACCAACCATTGCAATTGCACCGATTTTGCTAGTTTGGATGGCGAATTCACCATTAACTTATTTTGATACAGGTGATCTTAAATCTAGTTATTTCACGGTCATAGTAGGTGTAGTGTCTTGGCTCATTACAATATTAATTGGAATATGGGCATTCGTTATTAACGTAGCAGGTATAGCTGTTGCACACCGTTTCTCTAACTGGAAAGCATTTTTCACAATTATTATTCCAGGAATTATTTTTATCGTAATTATTATTGTGTTTATGTTACTACTTGCTCTAACTTTAGGTATTTTCTAAAGTCAATTGTAGTAAATAATTAATATTGGAGACAATTTTGAAAAAGTTCAAATTTGTCTCCTTTTTTTTATTAGGTGATTTAAGTTTAACTTGTAACCATGCTATAATATTCGGAAATATAAATAGGAGTTAGATATGGCTGTTCTTTTATAGAGAGCTCGATAAGGCGAAAGCGGTAAGAACGAAATATAAGAGTCTTTAGGGTAGAGCAGGGATTAATGAATGTTATTGAAATGAGAGGTATTTTAATAGCAGTTAGTGTTGTTTTACTAATTAAAAGCGGTTTAAATTTCATAAGAATAGTAAAAAGAGACAGGTAAAATCGTTTAAAATAAACCAATATATTGAAAAAAGATCGAACAATGATGTCCGATCTTTTTTGTTTATGCACCAAAAATATTACCTTCATTGACAACTTCTCTGGAAATGGCAATTGCACCTTTTTTGCGTAAGTGTAATATAGCTTCTTCATTTGCGTTAAGAATTTTTTCTAAAT
Source organism: Rummeliibacillus sp. JY-2-4R (assembly GCF_053847205.1). NCBI lineage: Bacteria > Bacillati > Bacillota > Bacilli > Caryophanales > Caryophanaceae > Rummeliibacillus > Rummeliibacillus sp. JY-2-4R. Next base: position 1,253,803 of record NZ_CM132623.1, read on the forward strand.
AATATTCTTGTTTTTCTTCTGGTATATGCATCCCATTAAATTCGTCACGTAGTGCAAATTCATATACAGCTAATTCATCATCAGTTAATGTGCCAGGGGTTTTTCCTGTTCCTTTATTAGCATCCATTTATTGTGTCTTCCTTTACTTAAAAAATTAATATAACCTCTTATAGTATACAACACATCATGAAACAGTATGAAGTAATCCCATAGTAAAGAAACTGATTGGAAAATCATTATTTAAGTAACGTTTGCAATTCTGGTACAACATTTTGTTGATTTCCATTAATGAATACTTCAATGAGGTTTTCTGCAGCAAGTTTAGCCATATCGTTTCTTGTTTCGTGAGTTGCAGATCCGATATGGGGTGTTGCTGTAAAGTTATCTAATCGAAGTAAAGGATTATCTGGATTTACCGGTTCTTGAACAAATACATCTGAAGCTGCAGCATAAATTTCTTTATTTTTTAAGGCATTGTACAAAGCTTCTTCCTACTGTAGCACCTCTTGACATATTAATGAATATTGCACTTTCTTTCATCAGTTGGAATTTTGTAGCATCCATCATGTTTTTGGTTTCTTCAGTAAGTGGGGTAAGCATGACGATGAAATCAGATTCTTGTAGTAACTGTTCTAAAGGTTTCCAGATGATATTTTCTTCTTCTAATTCTGGTTTTTTATGACGATTATAATAGCTTACATCCATTAAAAATCCGAGTTTGGCTCTTTTTGCTAAGTCTTCGCCAATTCGCCCCATACCGATAATTCCTAAATTTTTATGGTGAATATCTAAACCGTAGTGGCTAATTGATGATTTTGTTTGCCAAGAACCTGTTTTGACGATAGCGTCAAGTTCTGAAATTCTTCTTGCGCTACTAATCATAAGTCCAAAAGTTAGATCTACTACGCTATCATTCAAAATATAAGGAGTATGTGTGCCGATAATTCCGGCTTTTTTCATCGCTTCAATATCGAAATTATCGTAACCTACACTGATATTACTTACAATTTTTAGATTTATTGCTTTTTGAATAAGTTCTTCATCAATAAAGGTCCCCTGTGTTAATAAAGCGTGTTTGTCCTCTATATTTAGAAGCAATTGTTTTTTTGTACATGATGGTTGGTAATCAATCTCGAAGTGTTCTGATAATAGGGTTAGTGTGTTTTCTTCCGTATTTCTTGTTATTAAAAGTTTTGGTTTCATGTTCATTCTCCTTAAATTGTAAAAGTGTAAAGATATTATTAAGTATATATGAAGAATTAGTATAAAATCTAAATTTTCCTATTATTTAAAGGAAGATTGTATGTATATTGTAGAATATATCGATAATGGCAACAAACTACTAAAATCCATTTATGGAAGGTGAAATAAAATGGAGGATAAAGAACTTAAAATTTGGTTTGATATTCTAATGTATACGGTGTTAATGGTTTGTATAACTTACTTAATATATCATAATCAAATGCAAAGATATTTTATTTATATTATAGTAGTGGGATATGTTTTAGCCACAACTTTTAAAGTAGCTGAATTAATCAACTTAAAGCAGAATAATGATAAAAAAGAGTCAAAAAATCATACGGCAAAATAGTCATTTTAAGAGTGACACGATCATTTTGGTTGGAGCCTGAGTTCTTCAACTGTAACAAAGGAATAACCTTCCTTTGTTAATGCTTGTAGGATTCCTTTAATAACTTTAAGTTCTTCTCCATTTTCGTCATACATGGGGTGTAACAAAATAATTGACCCTGGTCTAATATGATTTTTTACATAATTTATTTTGTCAGATGTATTCGTGTAATGCTATCTGGCTCAATATTCCAAGTTATGGTTTCTTTGTTTTGTTTATGTAAGTAATAGGGAAGTAAGAATAGTTTTTTTCCGTTTGGTGGCCGAAAACCAATTTTCCCTGTATATCCTGTTTGTCTAATTAATTTGTCTGTTTTTTCGATTTCTTCTTTTACATAGGTTGGGGATTTAAAAACCATTCTATTATGAAAGTACGAATGATTTCCGATTTGATGATTTGCTTCTACGATTTTTTTAGCTTCGTCTTTATTTTTTTCAACCTCTTCCCCAATTAGAAAAAAAGTTGCTTTTGCATGATATTGTTTTAAAAGTGGAAGAATCTGATTAACTTTCTTCGTTGGACCATCATCAAAAGTTAATGCGACCTTCTTTTGGTTTGTCTCCACTTTGTATGTTAACCCTCCAAACAATTGAAAAGTTCTAGAATTCATCAATTTATATGTACCAAGTAACAGTAAGTAAATCAGTAGAATGCAAGTTCCAACAAATAATAATTTTTTTTTCAAATATAATCCCCTTAAGTAGTTTTTGTTTACACAATTAAAGTGTATGATAATTCTAATTATGGAAGTATTAAGAAGGTGTAAATGGATAACAAACAAAATCAATAAAGAGATTGAACGGTAGTACAGGTCCAATCTCTTTTCATTGGTTATTATGTCTCGATATCAAGTGCCATGGATGGGCCAAAAAATTCATAGAAAATATGATCTTCTGGTATACCAATGCTAAGGAGATGTTTAATCATTGCAAGCATAAATGGTACTGGTCCGCAAATATATACATCGCTTGATTTTTCAATATGCTTTTCCAAAAATTCTTTTGAGACATATCCATCCATAGCAGTAATGATTTCAAAATAGTGAAAATTTGAGTGGTCATTTGCAAGTTGATTTAGTGGTCTTTTAAATACGACTAAATCTTCTGTACTAGCACTTTGAATAAAATTCATCGTTGCGCTATTTTCATTTACTGCTTCTTGAGACATACTCATTAATGGGGTAATACCAATTCCTCCGGCAATGAATGTAACAGGGATATCCGGTTTTGAATGATAGAAGAAGACTCCGGCTGGTGCACTGATTTGTATTGTATCACCAACATTTAAGTGATCGTGTAAGTAATTAGACACAATACCTGCTGGTTCATTGACAATTTCACGTTTTACAGAAATACGATAGCTTTCACCGTCATATGCTTTAGAGAGACTGTATTGTCGTTTATGTGTATATTTTTGACCTGGAATTGGAACGTGAAGGGTGATAAATTGACCAGGCTTATAATCTGGTAGGGGAGCACCGTCTGCAGGTTTTAAATAGAACGAAGTAACTAATTTGTTTTCAGGAACTTTATCAACTAGCTTAAAGTCTTTGAAGAATCGCCAGCCACCAGGTTTCTTCTCAGATTCTTGATATAAATTCTCCTCTGTTGAGATAAAAGCATCTGCAAGTACACCATAAGCTTCTGTCCATGCATCCATAATTTCAGGAGTTGCGGCATCGCCGAGTACTTCTTTAATAGCGAGTAATAAGTTCTCCCCAACAATTGGATAATGTTCCGGTCTAATCCCGAGAGAGCGGTGCTTTTCAGATATTTGTTTTACTACTGGCATTATTTCAGCAAGATTTTCTATATGAACTGCTGCGGCATAGACAGCATTTGCTAGTGCTAATTGTTGTCTACCTTTTCGTTGATTTGTCTGATTGAAAATGTTTAATAATTCTGGATGGGTTTCAAAAAGTCTTTTATAAAAGGCAGTTGTTATTTCCTTACCATGTACTTCTAGTACTGGAGCAGTGGATTTTATAATATCCATCTTTCCTTGTGAAAGCATTCTTTCATTCCTTTCAACCAACAGCTATTACTGCCAGATTGTATAATATAAAGCATCATCTAACCTCTATTTTTGGATTTTATAATAAAAATATACATGTAAAAAAAGATAAGTTATGTAGTTTGTATATAGGAATTTGCTATAATAAAAATAGTTTTTGCTTTTCATTTCCAGTTATAAGAGTAAAATTAAACAAGATAGCTTGTTAGAAAGTAGGAGAATAAATGGATGCACAATTCCTAACAAAAATTGCTTCAATCATTTTGTTAGATATCGTTTTAAGCGGTGATAATGCAGTTGTTATTGCACTTGCATGCCGCAATTTAGCAGAAAAACAACGTAAAAAGGCAATTCTAATTGGTACTGGAGGAGCTATTGTTTTACGTGTGCTATTAACGTTTATAGCTGTTTGGCTATTGCAAATTCCGTTTGTAAAAATAATTGGCGGTCTTTTACTATTTTATATTGCCTATGATTTACTGAAATCAGGCGATGAAGATCCAGATGTGAAGAGTGGTGGTAGCTTACTTGCTGCAGTTCGTACGATTATCGTTGCCGACTTTGTTATGAGTTTAGATAATGTACTAGCTATAGCAGGTGTTGCCAATGGACATATTGGACTTGTAGCTTTGGGTCTACTTGTAAGTATTCCATTAATTATCTTCGGTAGCCAAATTATTATTAAATTAATGGAGAAGTTTCCACTCCTTGTGTGGATTGGTGCACTATTAATTGCTTATACAGCAGGTACAATGATTGTTGATGATAAATATGGCCATCTTCTTGTTGAAAAGACAATCCCAGCAATGGTACATATTATTCCAATTCTTAGTATGGCATTATTAATCGTTGTAGGCTTTTTGACAAAAAAACGCCAAGCGAGACATTAAATACTAGAAACAAGTGAGCAGTCTTAAGACTGCTTTTTGTTTGGTAAAATGGTTTGACGCTCTAAATAACTAAAAAGCGTATTGAAAAACAGTTAATATGTTTTTTCAATACGCTTTATTTTTATAAATTAGTTATTTGTCTTATGGACTTCTTCAGTCAACTCTTCTAATTGATCAATTAATGAACCGATAAAAGCAATGGTGTCCTTTAGAGGTTGATCCGTAGTTATATCGACGCCAGCCATTTGTGCTAACTCAACAGGTGTTTTTGTGCCACCAGCTTGTAATACTTTTAACCAATCTTCAACTGCAGTTTTTCCTTCATGAAGTATGCGTTGTGAAACTTGAGTAGAAATCGTAAGTCCTGCACTATAAGTATAAGGATACAGCCCCATATAATAGTGAGGTTGGCGCATCCAAGTGAACTCAGCACCTTTCGTAATCTCTACTTCTTCTCCCCAGAATTGTTCTAGAACAGAGCGTTTTAGATTATTTAATATGGTTGCATTCACGCTTTCGCCAGCATCAACAAGTTCATATACTTTGCGTTGGTAAGCAGCTTCTAGCAAATGTGTTACAAAGTTATGGTAATAAGTACGAGCAATGATTGTTGCGATAACCCAACGTTTAAATCGAGGGTCATCTGAATTTTCTAGTAAGTAATTTGCCATCAGCATTTCATTCATAGTAGAGGGTGCCTCAACAAAGTAAGTAGATGATTCACTATTGAACAGCGATTGATATTTGTGAGCATTTCTGAAATGTCCTGCATGGCCAAGCTCATGTGCTAAAACAAATACTTCGTTCATACGTTTGGTCCAAGAGATTAAAATATAGGAATGTGATCCATATGGACTTTCACAGAATGCGCCTGTTGATTTTCCTTCATTGTTCGCAAAGTCGATCCAGCGTTCATCGAAGGCACTATCAATCATGTTTAGATAGTCATCTCCCATAACACCAAGAGCCTTTTTCATATAATCACGGGATTCCTCGATAGTAATGGAAGGTTCATAATCAGGATCTAGTGAAATCTTTAAATCCGCAAATGTAATCTTATCTAAACCATGTTCTTTTTGTAGGAGTTTCGCATAGCGACGCATATGTGGCGCTAATTCCTTCATAATAATATCGATTTGACGATTATAAAGTTCCCGATCTACTTCTTGATTAAATAGTAAATAATCAATAACTGAATCATAGCCTCGTAAATCCGCAATTGTTTTTTCAGTTTGAACATGTGTGTTATATGTTTTAGCAGTTGTATGTTGATAGTCAGCTAATTTTTTTGAGAAAGCATTAAACGCTTCACGACGAATGTCGGTATTCGATTCTAACTCCCAGTCACCTTCAAAAAGGTTATAACTTAATGGGTAGCTTTTATCACCAACTGTGAAGTTTTCAAATTTCATATCCACTAATTTAGTTGTATTATACAAACCATATGCTGCATTAAAAGTTGAACCAAGTAGCGCCAGTGTCTTTTCAACTTCTGGATTTAGTTGGTGCTGTTTTTGTTCAACTAAACGATTGATATAATGAGTGTAATTTGGAGCTAATTCAATAGCTTCTTTTAAAAGTTCAGTAGGTAATTCTAAAATTTCGCTATGTACGAAGGATACTAAACTAGCGATTTGAGCTGAAATGGTAGCAAATTTACTTGTACGAATTTGTGCAGCATCATTTGTTTGATCTGTTTCAAGGTCTAATTCTACAAATGATTTATAGGGAATTATAGATTCAACAAATGCTTCATAATCAGTAATAACATTGACGATTTGTTTAGCATCTGTAATATGACTTTGATATTTAGCGTTGAATGATTTCGCTTCCTCAACAATTTTCTTAATACCTGCATTATATGCTTCTTCATTAGGCACTAGTTGCGATAAATCCCAAGTCTCTTCAACAGGGACATCTTGACGTTTTTGCAAGTTATCTATCAATTGAAACACTCCTTTTTATTACGTAACACGAATTAATTTCATTATAAATCGTATATTTAGTAAAGTAAAATATTTCAGATAAATCGTAATTGAAAATTAATGAGGACAATTATTTAAAAAGACTAGTAATTAAATTTTTTAGTCTAACAAATGTTTAAAGCGGAATTAGCAAGGCGACCAAAAAGGTGTTTGCTGATTCCGCTTCTATAATATTGCTAAATTATTCTATTTTTATGTGTTTAAAATTTCAATATCACTCTACCAAAAGAATAGGAAAGAGTGCAAAATGAATTGCCTATTTTGCTAGCATTATTTCCGTGAGTTGAATTGGATCGATGTATTCATTACCTTTATATGCACGCATATTACCACCAGAAATTTCATCAATTAGTAGTATTTCACCTGTTTTAACGTCACGGCCAAATTCTAATTTTAAATCGTGAAGAGTTAACCCTTTTTTTGCTAATTCTGTTCTAACGAAGTTCGAAATATCAATGGCATGTTGTTTTAATGTGTCATATTCTTCTTCTGTAATAATCCCAAGCATATTAAGAGCTTCTTTTGATATAGGAGGATCTTGACGTTCATCGTCTTTTATTGTTACTTCAACAAATGAATCGAGTTCTTTGCCTTCCTCAATATAAGCACCATAGCGTCTTAAAAAACTACCATCTGCACGGAAACGACATATAACTTCTAAACCATTACCGAATATTGTTGCAGGTTTAACTGTCATAGTAGCTTCGTCAATGTCAGAAGATATAAAATGTGTCGGAACATCGATTGCATTTAGTCTTTTATAAAAAAATGTTGTTAGGCTAAGACCTGCACGACCCGCACCTTTAACCTTCAATCCAACACTGTTGGCACCTGGATCGAACACCCCATTTTCACCTGTAACATCATCTTTGAAATGTAATACTAAATGATCTTCATCTACTTTAAATACATCCTTTGTCTTTCCTTCGTAAATCAGCTCCATGTACAATCCCCCATTTCAATGATAAATTTAATGTTATTGTAATTTATTGTTAATAGAAATTGTGAAAAAAAGCTAAAAGAAAGGAAAAAATAGTATAAATACCTTGATTTAACGATAAAAAGAGACTACTGAAAAACCACCTCTTATATGAAAAGTCAGTAAAAATTTTACTGCTAGAAAAATTTAGCCGGCTTTGATAATTTTCTTAATAAAATAAGGACGATTTCTTAAAAATTAAGCTCATTATGTATAAATCAAAAGCAGCTAATAATCGAAAAATCATAAAGAACGAAAAATGGGAACAACAAAAAGAATATGTAAGAGTGAAGATTTCGGAAAAAAAGCGAGTTCAATCTATCGTAAACGTAAAATGATGTCGAACCAGTTTTTGAATTTTTGAAGGCTAATTTAGGGTTCACTCGATTTTCTGTACGTGTAAGATCGAAGGTTGGTAGCGAAATGGTTCTAGCGTTAATGGCCGTGATTATACGAAAATTCACGGCGAACAGCTAAGAGTAATATAATATTATAAGAAAAAAAGAAAGGTGAAATTGAGTGTACTCAATTTCACCTTTCTAACTATTTGAGACTAGTTATGTCCCAGTAAGATTAAATAACACCTTGTGCAATCATTGCATCTGCTACTTTTAAGAAGCCGGCAATGTTAGCGCCAATTAATAAGTTTCCTTCATAACCGAATTCTTTTGCAGCATCACGGCTATTGCGATAGATAGATTTCATAATGTCATGAAGTTTTCCATCTACTTCTTCAAAAGTCCAGAATTGTCTCATGCTATTTTGAGCCATTTCTAATGCTGAAACCGCAACTCCACCTGCATTTGCAGCTTTAGCAGGACCAAACAATACATTATTTTCAAAATATACATCAATAGCTTTTAAAGTAGAAGGCATGTTCGCGCCTTCACCGATCGCTTTGACACCATTTTTTACAAGTAATTTAGCTGATTCTTCATCAATTTCATTTTGTGTTGCACATGGTAGGGCAATATCACAAGGAATTGACCAAATGCCTTTGCATCCTTCTGTATAAGTTGCATCTGGATGTGTTTCAACATATTCTTTAATACGGCCTTGTTGTACTTCCTTAATAAGTTTCACAGCATCTAAATCAATGCCGTTTGGATCATAAATATAACCATTAGAATCAGAACAAGCGACAACTTTTGAGCCAAGTTCTTGTGCTTTTTCAATTGCGTAAGTAGATACATTACCTGAACCTGATACAACAACAGTTGCGCCGTCGAAAGTCATATCAATTTCATTTAACATTTCTTGAACAAAGTAAACACAACCATAACCAGTTGCTTCTTTACGTGCTAAAGAACCTCCAAAGCGAGGTAACTTACCTGTAATCACACCAGGTTCATAAGCAGCGCGAATACGATTGTATTGACCAAATAGGTAACCTATTTCACGAGCACCTACGCCAATGTCACCAGCTGGAACGTCAACATCTGGGCCGATATATTTATGTAATTCTGTCATAAATGCTTGGCAGAAACGCATAATTTCAGAGTCTGATTTGCCTTTAGGATCAAAATCTGAACCGCCTTTAGCACCACCAATAGGTTGTCCTGTAAGAGAGTTTTTGAAGATTTGTTCAAATCCTAGGAATTTAACAATACTTTCGTTCACAGATGGATGGAAACGTAGACCACCTTTATATGGTCCAATTGCAGAACTATATTGTACGCGGTAACCACGGTTTACTTGTATTTTCCCTTGATCGTCTTCCCAAGAAACACGGAATTTTACTACACGTTCTGGTTCAACGATTCGTTCTAGAAGGCTTGCTTTCATATATTCAGGACGTTGTGCGAATACCGGTGTTAATGAATAAAGAATTTCTTTTACAGCTTGCAAGAATTCTGGTTCATGAGAATTGCGCTCTAAAAGATTGTTATACACCCCATCGATATAATCTGTTGCTATTTTTTGAGATTCTGACATTGCTGTGACCATTAAGTTGAAACCTCCATGTATATTTGACTTATAAACTTATAATAGACATAATGATGTGAATTTTCAAATAACGAAAATAGATTAAATTCATAACAAAATTAGATTGAATGTAGAAAATGACGTATTTTTATTAAAAAAAGCGCTAACATTTATCATAATTCGCAATAAAAGTGTTAGGCTAAATTATAAAGTAACTGTTTCTAATAAGTGAAAGATAAAGTGAAAAGTCACTTTATGTGTTTTTCTTCCACTGAATGTAAGGAACACAGGTAAAGGTCTCCAAATCAATCAAAACGTTTATTTATCTGAATTATTCGGGCAATTACGAGAAATAAGGTAGGAAGAATTAATTCTGACATGAAATGTAATAGAGAGAACATAATAATAGTAGACATTTATTGATTGCGGGATTAAGAGAAACCCTGTAGGGGAACCAGTCGGGCAATTACGGGCAGTTATTCCGAATGAAATATATAAATGGCAGGGAATGTAGTAGGAAAACCAGAATAAAAAAGATACTACTGCTCAATATTGCGGGGGATATAAGAATAGGAGGGGCCTTTTAGATGACAAAAGTTTGTATTGATGCCGATGGTTGTCCAGTTGTATCAGAGACGATTCAAATTGCAAGGGAATTTCAATTAGATATCACGATCTTCTGTGATACATCCCATTATTTTGATATAGAAGGTGTCAAAACGGTAATGGTTTCTAAAGGCGCGGATGCGGCAGATTTTGCTTTAGTTAATCAAATAAAAAAAGGAGATATTACAATTACACAAGACTATGGTCTTGCTGCAATGGCTCTTGCAAGAGAGGCATATGTGATGAATCAAAATGGCATGCGGTATACTTCTGAAAATATTGATCAACTCTTAAATTCGCGCCATTTAAATCAAAAAATTCGCCAAGCAGGAGGGCGAACAAAAGGACCTAAAAAGCGCACGAAAGAATTAAATGATAGATTTATTCAGAACTTCAGGCAATTATGTGAACAAATAGTAAATAATAAGTAATACTTTAATATAAACAAAAAACTGGTAGTTAAACTACCAGTTTTTGAATGTAATCATATTAGATAAAATGAGCTGACTAAAACTTTGTAACTTCTTCTACTGTTTGTTCCACTTCTTTACGAGTCATCTTTTCATGTCCTTTTCGCATTGCATCAAGAGTCTTATGCGCTAAAGCCAATGGGATTTTGCAGAACATTAAAATACTGCGTTTTGAAATACTTCTATTATATTCATCAGCCCTAGCTAAATTTTCTTCCGCATAATTAAACAAATCATCACGTGTCCAACCTTCTGGAACAAAACTTACCCCACGACCCTTGTCCTCATCTTGATTGCGTAGTATATTAACAGCTTGTAATCCACGTCCATAGCCGATTGCAAGTTCGCGATCGGTTTCAATTCCTTCTTTCCAATACCAAATATCTGATAGCATTGTGCCAACAAGACCTGCCACATAATAAGTGTAGTCATCTAAATCTTCTTTTGTTTTTACAATCCATCCTTTTGAAGCCCATTTTGCCATGCCTGATGCCATTTCACTAGTTGAGGCAGAGACAGTATCGCGAATGTCATTTGGACAAAGGGATAACCAATCTGCAAGTCGTAATGTTACTTCAGGTAATTGAGCTGCATAAGGTTCTAACAATTTCATATATGCAGTTTCATCAAAAGGTTTTAATAATATCTTACTGATTTCATTTAAAATTTTTGATTTAACATGATTAGATAACTCTTCATGATCCTCAATTTCATCAATCGCACGCATGCAGAGGTATGCAGTTGCAACTGTAGTTTTTAACTCCTTTTCTAAAAAGGTTATAGGGATAAAGAAAGTACGGCTTGTCGCTTTTAATACTGCCATAGCCTCTTTATAAAGTTCTTTTTGCTGTGCTTGGGTCACTTGAAACTTCCTCCGTTCAATATAAAGCATTATCTATATCCTATATCAAATTAAGCAAAATAGAAAATTAAAACTTCATACATCAGACAATTTCATATATGTTTCGATTACAATACTATCTTAGATATTCATCACAAAATTTTATCGAATTAAATGAAACAAAAAACACTATAAGGAAATTAAGTATAACGCTTCATTTAGCTGTTATCTTTATTTTAAAGGAAAAAGCTTTATTTATGTAAGCATTTTCAATATATATCCATTATGCTATAATGAAAGAAATTATTGATTAATTATATACATACATAAATACAAGAAAAAACTAATTTAGAATTGCATAATCGAAAATACCAGAGTAAAGTGTTAGTGGGCTTTTATAAAGGAGATTTTTATGAATAGAGTAATAGGAATAGATGCTGGGGGAACACTTACTAAATTAGCATATTTAAATGAAAAGAATGAATTACAGCTTAAGCATTTTCCCTCAAATGATTTACCAGCTGTCCTTGATTGGATTCAACATCAATCAGACATTACAGAAATTGGCCTTACTGGTGGTAGAACAGGTCAAATAATGAAAATGTTAGATACAGATCAATCAATCCATTACATTGTAGAGTTCGAAGCAACCTTAAAGGGTGTACGCTATCAATTAGAAAGATATGGCCATCAATTTGATAAAAGTATTATTACTAATATCGGCACAGGCACTTCGATTCATTATATGGATGGAGAAAAACATATAAGAGTAGGAGGGACAGGTGTAGGTGGTGGCACTTTAATCGGTCTCTCAGCACTAACAACGGGTATAAAAGATTATAAAGAGATACTCGAACTTGCTAAAAAGGGAAAACGTAAGGGAATCGATTTATTGGTGGAAGAAATTTTTGAAGGAATTGATACACCGAAAGAACTAAAACCTTCACTAACTGCTAGTAATTTTGGTAAAGTGGGCTTAGATGAAACTTCAACATATGAACAACAAGATATTCTTGCAACGGTACAGGGATTAGTTGGTGAAGTAATCTCTACTTTAAGTATTCAATATGCAGACCAAATGAATGTGGAACATATTATTTATATTGGTACTACATTGGATCATAATGAAATATTAAAAGAAGTTATTGCCGACTATACGATTTTAAAGAAAAAAACACCGGTATTTTTACAAGATCATGGCTTCAGTGGAGCTGTAGGTGCATTAATGAATATTATCGGGTAAAAAAAGACTTAATGGCCATTTTATAGGCTATTAAGTCTTTTTTAAATTGCTTGTTACTGATTTCAGTAATAAAAAATTAACAAATTCAACGATTTTTTATCATGATTCGTGATAAAATGACTCAAAAAGGTCATAATAATAACTGTTCATCTTTGAAAACAGGATTATTAATCAACTATACCTTTCTTTCCTTTTTGAATACCTTGACGAGCAAGGGCATCTGCCGCTTTATTTTGTGAATCTGGAATCCATTTAATAAAGAACAAATCAAATTGATGAGAAATTTTTAAAGCTTCTTCTAGATAAGGTTTATACTCCTCGTTTTTTACAAATTCCTTTTCAATTGAAGCTACGACGATTTTGGAATCAGATCGCACAGAAATCATGCCAGTAGATAATTTTGCTGCTTCTTGTAATCCGCGGATTAGTGCCTTAAATTCAGCGATATGATTATTGGTAATACCAATAGGTTCACTAATTTTAACTTGGTGACCTTCACCTTTTATGAAAATGCCAATTGCACTCGGACCAGGATTACCTGCACTAGCTGCGTCAATATACACTTCTAACATTTGAAACACCACCACTATAAAGTTATATACTTGCATCGTATCACATATCGGTAGTAGAATAAAAAAATACTGCAAAAGAGGTGATTCCATTTGATCGAGCAGAGCACCATCGTAAAAGAGATTGATGAACTCTTAGAAACTTATTGCGAAGGTTGTTTAGTTAAAACACAAATGCGAAGAGAACGCGGCAAAGCCGGTGCACATAAATTTTGTATAAACTCTTGTACAGTTGGTGAGCAGTTACAGTTTTTAGGACAAGAATTATTAAAAGTATATACAAAATCATAAATTTTATTTAAAATATAAACTTGTTGAGTAAAAACACCATAAGATGGTCTTATGGTGTTTTTTTAAAGTTTGATGCAGCTACAATACTATTGTAATTGAAGCAATTTTGGAATTAAATTGTTTCAGTTATTATTTTTTTGAAATTTTCAAATTAATTTTATGAAATGTATTGACTATTTTTAGGATAATTTGTACACTGTGAAAAAACAAATGTTGCTTATAGAAGTACAATTATAAATATAATGTGAGGATCTGATGAGATGAAAGTTTGTAAATTTGGTGGAACATCAGTCGCTAGTGCAGAACAGATCAAAAAAGTTGCGGCAATTGTTCAATCTGACGCCTCTCGAAGAATCATAGTTGTTTCTGCTCCAGGTAAAAGATACAGCGATGATATTAAGGTTACAGATTTATTAATCGAGTTAGCTGAAACCGTTATTTCAGGTAAAACTTATGAAGATAAAATACAAAACGTTGTTTTAAGATATAAAGAAAATGCAATTGGTTTAGGTCTTAACCTTTCAATTGTTGATGAAATTGAGGCTGATTTACATGCACGTATTACTGAAGCTTCTAAAGTAAGTAACGAGTATTTACTTGATACCTTAAAAGCTAGTGGTGAGGATAATAGTGCGAAAATGATAGCACAATTTTTTAATAGTATTGGCATAAAAGCTAAATATATAAGTCCAAAAGAGGCGGGTTTAACAGTCAATGATGCTCCAGAACGAGCTATGGCGCTACCTGAAGCTTTTATTAATTTAAGTAGTTTAAAAGATTCTTCAGATATTATTGTTTTCCCAGGATTCTTTGGTTATACAAATGATGGTGTATTACGTACATTTGATCGAGGTGGCTCTGATATTACTGGTTCAATTGTCGCGGCTGCTGTTCATGCAACTTTATATGAAAACTTTACAGATGTCGATTGTGTATTTAGTGCAAATCCAAAAGTGGTAAACAATCCAGCAGAAATCAAAGAGATTACATACAGAGAAATGCGAGAACTTTCTTATGCGGGTTTTTCTGTATTTCATGATGAAGCATTAATGCCTGTTGTTAAATTAGGGATTCCGGTAAATGTTAAAAACACTAATAATCCTTTAGCGGAAGGCACAAAAATTGTTCCAAAACGACAAAAAAACCATAGACCTGTTACGGGTATATCCGCGGATTCTGGCTTTTCAATACTATATGTAAGTAAATATTTGATGAATCGAGAAATTGGTTTTGGCCGTAAATTGCTCCAAATTCTTGAAGAAGAGCATATTTCATATGATCATACTCCTTCTGGTTTAGATGATATTTCAGTTATCATGCGGAACCATCAACTAAATCCTGAAAAGGAGGAGCGAATTGTTAAACGCGTTTACACCGAATTACATGCGGATGATGTATACTTCCGCAAAGGTTTTTCAATGATTGTTGTAGTGGGTGAGGGAATGAATAACAATACTGGATTAGCAGCACGTGCTGCAGGTGCTATTTCGAGAACTGGAGCGAACATCGAAATGATTAATCAAGGGTCTTCTGAGGTAAGCCTATCATTTGGTGTTCAAGAAAAATTCGAAAATGCCATTTTACAAGAATTATATAATGAATTTTTTGCTGTTGTAAGTGTACAATAGTTGATTTAAACAACGCCTGTTATTTAGAGGCGTTGTTTTTTTTAAAAATTTTTTAAAAAGTTTTTATAATTTCGCAATAAAAATAATATATTAATAATAGCTAAAAGTTGCTTTTTTTCTATGGTTTACTATAAATTTAGAATAGCTAGAAAAACAGGAGGTGAATTCTCTACGCTGAAGTTATTTTGGTGTAGAGAGACCGTATTTGGACATTGAAATAGCCAGTAATTTAATTCTGTTTGTTATTTTAATCGCGATGACTGGTTTTTTTGTCGCAACAGAATTCGCTATTGTAAAAGTGAGGCCTACGCGAATTGATCAACTGATAACAGAGGGAAACAAAAAAGCAATGAATGCGAAAAAGGTGTTATCACATCTTGATGAGTATTTATCTGCTTGTCAGTTAGGCATTACGATTACGGCACTTGGATTAGGGTGGATTGGAGAACCAACTGCAGAGAAATTGTTACATCCACTTTTTGTATTGTTCAGTATTGAAGGGAATACTGCTGCTGTACTATCCTTTATAGTTGCATTCTCAGTTGTTACATTTTTACATGTGGTAGTCGGTGAATTAGCGCCAAAAACCTTAGCGATTCAACAGGCAGAAATGATTACCTTGCGTTTTTCAGGAACTCTCATACTCTTCCATGTCATCATGTATCCATTTATTAAAGTATTAAATGGATCAGCAAGGGTTTTGACGGGTATCTTTGGCTTGAAAATGCAAACAGAAGGTGAAGAAGTCCATAGTGAAGAAGAGTTAAGAATGATTTTAAACGACAGCTATAAAAATGGCGAGATTAATCCTTCAGAATATAAATTGGTGAACCAAATTTTTGAGTTTGATGAAAGAATTGCAAAAGAAGTAATGGTCCCTCGAACAGAAATTGTAAGTATTGATAAAGAAACAACATTAGATGAAGTTTTTGAGTTAATTAATGTAGAGCAATATACAAGATATCCTGTAACGGATGGGGATAAAGATCATGTAATTGGAATAGTTAATATGAAGCAGCTTCTCTCCGCTCTTATTTTAGATGGAGAAAACGGAAAAAAAACTGTTGAAGAATATCTGCAACCGGTCATCCGTATTATTGAAACAGTTCCGATTAATAGCCTTCTGGTAAGATTTCAGAAAGAAAGAATTCATATGGCTATTTTACTTGATGAATATGGAGGTACGTCTGGGATTGTAACGATTGAGGATATTATTGAAGAAATAGTTGGTGAAATTCGAGACGAATTTGATGGTGATGAACTACCAGAAATTCAAAAAGTAGGCGATGGGCATTTTAGCTTTGATGGAAAAGTATTACTTAATCAAGTGAATGATATGTTAGGCTTGCAAATTGATGAAGAAGATATTGATACAATTGGTGGCTGGTTTATGTCGCATCAAGATAATGCTAAAAAAGGTGATTTCTTTGAATCGGATGGATTTCAGTTTATCGTAAATGAAGTAAATAAACATCAAATTGTCAGAATTGAGGCAAAAAGAGTCAGCGCATAGAAAAAAGCTATTCAGTCATTAGGCTGAGTAGCTTTTATAATTTATGATAATTTAATTACATTTGCCGCTTGGGGGCCACGATTTCCTTCGATTATATCGAATTGCACATCTTGTCCTTCTTCTAACGTGCGAAAACCTTCTTCTCGAATGCCAGTGAAATGGACAAAAACGTCTTCACCATTATTGTACTCGATAAAACCATACCCTTTTTCATTATCGAACCATTTGACTTTTCCTTGATGCATTCGCGTTCCTCCCAACAACAAAATTCGAATTCTCGCTAATACCAATACGAATGGATGGCTAAACTATACCTGATTACATAAAAATTGTCAATTCTTTGTCGATGCGTAGGCTTAATTGCTGAATAATCTATTTTATAGTATGGTAAAGGTATCCAAAGAGTGAGTAAAATTCAACACTCAATAAAACTTTTTAACGAAAGTAGGAGCTGCTATGTCAAAAACTGCTCAACCTTTAACAGACTTAGAAATTGCAAGAAATGCTGAAATTCGTCCAATTACAGAAATCGCAAAAACTGCAGGAATACCAGATGATGCATTAGAACTTTATGGTAAATATAAAGCAAAAATTGATGTGACAAAATTAGAGCAAATTACACCAAATGGAAAGGTCGTTCTAGTTACTGCAATAAATCCTACACCAGCTGGAGAAGGAAAATCAACTGTAACAGTAGGCCTTGCCGACGCATTGAGAAAGTTGCAACAAAATACAATTGTTGCACTTCGTGAACCTTCATTGGGACCTGTAATGGGGATAAAAGGTGGTGCGACAGGAGGCGGATACGCGCAAGTATTGCCAATGGATGAGATTAATCTTCATTTTACTGGTGATTTACATGCAATCACAACTGCGAACAATGCACTTGCAGCATTAATCGATAATCATATCCATCAAGGTAATATTCTAAATATTGATCCACGGCGAATTATTTGGAAACGTGTAATGGATATGAACGACCGTGCATTACGCCATATTGTAGTGGGGCTTGGCGGTCCAGGACAAGGTACCCCACGCGAAGATGGTTTTGATATAACTGTTGCATCCGAAATTATGGCAATTTTCTGCTTGGCAACAGATTTACATGATTTGAAAAAAAGACTCTCTGATATTGTCATTGGTTATAATTACGATAAAGAACCTGTTTTTGTACGTGATTTGGGTGTAGAAGGTGCATTAACATTACTTTTAAAAGATGCATTCAAACCTAATCTTGTGCAAACTATTGAAGGAACACCAGCAATAATTCATGGGGGACCATTTGCGAATATTGCACATGGCTGTAACTCTATCCAAGCTACTAATACTGCGCGTAAGTTAGCTGACATTGTAGTGACAGAAGCAGGTTTTGGCGCCGACTTAGGAGCTGAGAAGTTTATGGATATAAAAGCCGTACAGGGGAACTTAAAACCTGATGCAGTTGTCATCGTTGCAACCATCCGTGCTTTAAAAATGCATGGTGGTGTTGATAAAACAAATCTCAAAATTGAAAACGTTGACGCAGTTAAAAGAGGCATCGAAAATCTTGCCAAACATATTGACACTGTTCGGCAATTTGGTGTAGAACCTATTGTTGCACTAAACCGTTTTGTTTCTGATACTGAAGCAGAGATTGCATCTGTTTTGGAATGGTGTAATAACCACCAAGTAAAGATTGCTCGTACGAACGTTTGGGAAGAAGGTGGTGCAGGTGGAATTGACCTTGCCAAAGCCGTTCTTGAAGTAGTGAATGAAGAAAATAATTTTAAACCAATTTATGATCTGACAGACACAATTGAAAATAAAATCCGCACAATTGTTCAGAAAGTATATGGTGGATTAGATGTAGATTTTACAGAGCAAGCTCGGAAACAAATAGCAGACATTGTAAAGTTTGGATGGGATGCATTACCAGTGTGTATGGCAAAAACGCAATACTCATTATCAGACCAACCAAAATTATTAGGCAACCCAAGAGATTTTACTATTACAGTCCGAGAAATTATTCCAAAACTCGGTGCAAAATTTTTAGTGTGTCTTACAGGCAATATCATGACAATGCCTGGCCTACCTAAAACACCAGCAGCACTGAAAATGGACGTAGACGAACAAGGAAACGCAATAGGTTTGTTCTAAATATTAACTTAATGACTATTTCCATTGCAGAATGTAGTGGGAATAGTCTTTTTTATTCAACTTGATGCCAAATTGAATGGATAGATAATTTATATATCTTGAGTAAAATGATTAATACCCCAGGGATCAGTTGGTAAAATGGAAGGATTATCACAATGCAATTCAGAGTTATATATAATCGATTCTAAATCCCCAACACTATTGAAATTACAGGTATAATAGAAATACCCTGCAAATAAAGGAGTCATCTAAAAAATGAACAGAATAGAACAATGCGAAAAACTCGTGAAATCTATTTACAACCAGTTTGACGCTAGTCATGATTTTCAACATATAGAACGCGTTATGATGAATGCAAAAACAATCCTAAATACAGAACCTCTAGCAAATTCAGAAATCGTCCAATTAGCGGTTCTACTACATGATGTAAGTGATCCGAAATATACAAGTGGAAAAGAAAACGAAATTTCAATTTTACAAAAGCTCAATCTAACAGATATGGAGATTAAACAAATCCAAGATATTATTGCTTGTGTATCATTTCGCGGAGGAAATGAACTAGAAATCAATTCATTAGAGGCGAAAATTGTAAGAGATGCTGATAGACTTGATGCGATTGGGGCGGTTGGGATTGCAAGAACTTTTGCCTACGGCGGAGCAAAAGGGCGTAAATTATATGATGTGGATGAAGAGATTCGTCATCAAATGACAGAAGAAGAATATCGAAAAAAAGATACAGCATCTGTCACGCATTTTTATGAAAAGCTTCTATTATTAAAGGATTTAATGACAACTCCAAAAGGAAAGCAAATGGCAAAATCACGTCATCAATTTATGGTAGACTTTTTACAACAACTGAAGTTAGAAAGAGAAGGGGAATTATGAGTCATTTAATCGTTTCAAATTGTACAAAAACAGTAGGCGATAAAACGCTTTTTGAAAATATAGAATTTACGATTGTCGAAGGAGAAAGAGCAGGGCTAATTGGTATTAACGGAACGGGAAAATCAACGTTACTTTCTATATTAGCAGGAGAATTAGAAGCAGATTCAATCAAATTAGACCATCCTAATAAGTATCGGATTGCATATTTACCACAAAATCCTGTTTTTTCATCAGGGGAAACAGTACTACAAGCAGTATTTGCAGGTGATTCACCTACATTAAAGTTAAACCGAGAATATGAAGAAACAGTGTCCATGCTAAGTCATAATCCAGAGTCAACCACTTTGCAAGATAAATTATTCAGATTGCAACAACAAATGGATCAAAAACAGGCATGGGATGTCAATGCATTAGCTAAAACAGCGCTAACAAAGCTTGGTATTGAAATGTTTGAAGAAGAAGTAGTGAACCTTTCAGGTGGACAACAAAAACGAGTTGCTTTAGCAAAAGTATTAATTGAACCAGCTGATTTATATTTACTAGATGAACCTACGAACCATTTAGATGTGCAATCAACAGAATGGTTGCAAGAGATGGTTGGGCGGTTAAAAGGCGCAGTAATTTTTATCACGCATGATCGATACTTCCTAGATGCTGTTTCAACTGATATTTATGAGATAGCGAACAAAACATTGTATAAGCATAACGGCAATTATGCAAACTTCTTAGAAGCAAAAGCAATTCGTGAGGAAATGGCAGTTGCAACCCAATCAAAAATGCGTAACCGTTATCGTTCAGAATTAAAATGGATTCGCCGTGGCGCTCAAGCTAGATCAACAAAACAAAAAGCCAGAATTCAACGATTTGAAGAACTTTCAGAAAATCTAGAACATAAATCAGAAGATACAAATCTTGAATTAGGACTAGTTACTACCCGATTAGGAAAAAAGGTAATTGAAGCAAAGGATATTTCAAAGGGCTATCAAGATAAACATTTAATTGAGCATTTTTCATTTCTTTTACAATTTGGTGACCGAATTGGAATTATTGGTGCCAATGGTGCGGGGAAAAGTACATTATTAAATATGCTGGCAGGGGATATTGTTCCTGATTCAGGGACGATTGAAGTGGGCTCTACAGTACGCATTGCACATTTTACACAACATCTTCCTGAGATGGATACAAATCAGCGTATGATTGAATATATTCGCGAAACGGCGAATGATATAGAAGACGCAACAGGGGAACATCACTCTGCTGCACAAATGCTAGAACGATTTTTATTCCCATTACATACACATGGGACACCAATTGGAAAGTTATCTGGCGGAGAGCGGAAACGACTTTTCCTATTAAAATTGTTAATGGAACAACCGAATGTTCTATTGCTAGATGAACCGACAAATGACTTAGATATTGAGACACTATCTGTTTTGGAAGATTTTATTGAACAATTCCAAGGTGTCGTTGTGACCATTTCACATGACCGATTTTTCCTTGATCGTATAGCTAAGAAATTGTGGGTATTAGACGGTTATGGGGGTATTGAAGAATCATTGGATGTTTACAGTGATTACCTTGCGAAACAATCACAAATTGTAAAACCTCTAGTACAAGAAGTGAAAGTAGAAAAAGTGCGAGTACCAAAAGTACAAAAGAAAAAATTAACTTTTAAAGAAACAAAAGAATGGGAAACAATTGAAGAAGATATTGCAAAAGTAGAAGAAGCCATTATGGCAGCAGAAGAAGGGATTTCAAGCGCTGGTTCTGATTTTACATTATTGCAAAATTTGACAGCAGAATTAGATGAGTTAAATGCACAATACGAACATCTAATTGAACGATGGGAATACTTACAGGAAATTGTCAATGGTTAATGAAAGGGTGAATCCATGATGAATATAATTACAATTGAACCAACTCCAAGTCCAAATACGATGAAAGTAATTCTTAATCAAGAGTTACCATTCGGCACTGCAAATAATTACAACGAAAAAAATATAGCAGAAGCCCCAAAAGAGATACAAGATATTTTAGCAATTGAAGGCGTAAAAGGTGTATACCATGTTGCAGATTTTCTAGCTGTAGAACGGATTTCAAAGTATGATTGGGAAAATATTTTAGCAGCAGTACGTAATGCATTTGGCGAACAAAACGAAACTTCAAATGTAGAACAAGTAGATGAACATTATGGGGAAGTGTATGTTCATGTACAAATGTTCAAAGGGATACCGCTTCAAGTAAAAGTATTTGATAGTATCTCTGAACAACGTTATGGACTAGCAAAACGATTTATCGATGCATTTAACAAGGCCATGCAGGACGATGAAAACTATATTTTACAACGAAAATGGGTCGATTATGGCGTTCGTTATGGGGAAAAGGAAGAGATTGGCCAAAGTATGGTAGATGAGATTGAGGCTGCATTCCCAGAAAACCGGATTGAAGAACTAATAACTACAAGTAAAGAACAAAAAACAAATGTTACACGGAACAAACGGAAAGTTACCCCTCAAGAGTTTGATGTAGAGAATTGGGAAACTCGTTTCCAATTACTTGATCAAATGGCTGATCCGGAAGTGGATGATTTACCACTACTACAAAAAGCATTAACTGATGAGAAAATGTCCATACGTCGTCTTGCAACCGTGTATCTTGGTATGATTAAAGATAAAAAAGTTGTTCCATATTTAATACAAGCTCTTCAAGATAAAAGTGCATCTGTTAGACGTACAGCAGGTGATTGTATTAGTGATTTAGGTTTTGCGGAATTTGAAACAGCTATGTCTGAAGCATTAAAGGATCGCAATAAGCTTGTTCGTTGGCGAGCTGCTATGTATCTTTATGAAACAGGTACTAAAGCAAGCTTAGCTGCTCTTGAAGTAGCAAGTGACGATCCAGAATTCGA
The DNA here is from genome assembly GCF_053847205.1 of Rummeliibacillus sp. JY-2-4R. NCBI lineage: Bacteria > Bacillati > Bacillota > Bacilli > Caryophanales > Caryophanaceae > Rummeliibacillus > Rummeliibacillus sp. JY-2-4R. The sequence goes on from NZ_CM132623.1 coordinate 1,276,316, forward strand.
AGTGAAATTACAAGTCAAAATGGCCATTGCCCGTATATCCCAAGGGATTGATGCAATGGGCTCTGTATGGAAACAAATGACCGAAGCACGTGCTAAAGCAAAAGAAAATAATTAAATTTTCTTTGCAAAATAATCATAGAAAGCGTTCAAACTAAGAACCTTCAGATAGTCCACCTTTTCTGAAGGTTTTTAAATTTTGTTAAGGTAGCTTACAAACTTTTAGCAATTATTATAATCATGTTTTTTAACGCATTCAATTTAAAAAATAATAAATTGTTGGTTTCAACAATTAAATTTGTGGGTATATGATTTTTAGTATGTAGGGAACGTGGGCATCCTTATATATGCATTCAAGGTGCCCAAAGCTTTTGAATTTAAAATTTTACGAATTGACCAAGTCTTTTTCACGTTTAACCTTTGCAAAATACATAGCATAACTAGTGTAAAAGGATGCAACACTTAATATCCAAAATAATAATCTGATTTCAATACTATAGATTGGTGCAACAATTCCTCCAACTAATAAGATAATGCCTATTACCAAAAGAAAAATGGCCGTGTTTAGATCCTTCATTCACAACATCTCCTTATGCTTTTGTATGCCTATTATTTCTATATTCTGAATTCTTAAACCTTCTTTTTATTCAAAATTTTACAAATAAATATTCAAAATTTACAAAAGAAATTTTGTAAAGTATTTTATATGCATATAAGAGTAATTGTTTGAAAATGTGTCTATTTTATGACTATAATAAGAGCAATTAAATTATATTGTGAAATAATCGAAATAGTAAGTAAATAATGTGTAAGTAAACTTTTTGAAAACTACTTCAAGGAGGTTTTTTACTATGGTAAGTATTCAGCTAGTTCCTCATGATGTAAGTTATGCCGAAGAAATGTCTAGACTAATTAGTAATCCTGAAGTTCAAAATGCACTTGGCCTTTCGGATAGACAATGTTCTATTGAAGGTGAAAGAGATTTTATCCGCTTAATGCAGTTAGAAGAAAGACTAGGCCAACAATTTTCAAGAATGATTTTTAATGAAAAAAACCAATTGATAGGGGTTATTTCATTAAAAGGGATAGATGATAAACAAAAGCTCTGCCATATTGGTACTTGGATAGGACGCCCTTATTGGGGCAAAGGCTATAACCAATTAGCCAAAATGGAAATGTTGAAAATCGCATTTGAACATTTCCAATTAAACTATGTTTTTGCTGGTGCGAGATTAGGAAATACGCGTTCTCAAAAAGCCCAGGCCAAACTTCCATATATGACATTACATGTAGAACATGAATTTTATCATGAATGGATAAAATTAGAACAACAAGAACGCACACCGTGTATGCTTAACGTCGTTAAAAAAGAAGATTTCTTAAACTGGTATTACGAAAATAGTGTAGCAGGTTAAAGAATTGACCAAATACAAATTGGTCAATTCTTTTTTATTTGATTAGAGAGACCCCGTACATTCAAATTTATAGAGATACTTTTTTCTTAAAAAGAAATCACATACTAAATAAATACTAATCTGAAAGTAAATAGCTATAAAACTACAAAATATTTCCCGGAAAATATATGGTAAAATATTAATAGAAAATTACAGAGATTTCAATTTTAGTTTAAGTGAATTGGGAGGTTTCTTTGATGCTAAAAAAGTTTGGCCTATTGTGTAGTGCAATTGTTCTATTCGTTTTAGGGATATTTGCATTTACATATTATAAAAAAGCATCCGTAATCAATAAAACTACATATACAATGGCTGATTTAAAGAAAGAAAATTTTATCAATCAACAACAGGCTGTACTCTATACTTCTTCGACAACAGAAGAATTACAAAAAGGTAAAGGCAATGGTAAAGTAATTTTCATCGATCAATTAGGAAACGCAAGGGGACTTAAGTTGTCAGGAATTGAAAATGGAGGTACATTTTATAATCAAGACCAATTAATGATAGAAGATTCTAAAAGAATTCTATTGCTAAGCAATACTTTGCATACATATGAAATGGTTTCTAAAGAATTACGTGGAATTCAAACAGGTTTTCTTCCGAAAACAAAACAATTTTATAGCTTATATAATACGGGCTTTAGTAAAAAAGAAGACTATAAAACAATAATTCGATACGGAAATGAAAAGGCAATGAAAGTTACTTCAGTTCCATTTTTTGTGTCTGCTGTTGGAGAATTATCAGATTCACTTATTCTCTTAACACAAGATTTAGTTACTGGGAAATTTGCTATACAAAAAGTACAACTTGGTGCTAAAGGAAACACAAAAAAGTGGCTAGAGCTTCCCTTGCAAGATGCGGAAGATTTAGATGCGTTAACTCCTGTAGTAATGGATAATACAAATTACTATTTTATAATGACTAATTATCAATCGGAAGAACATGAAGATTTAGAACTGATTATTATCAACCAAGATACAAAAAATGTTAAGACGAAACCGCTGTTAAAATACCGAACAAAATATCAAGTTGAAAATGCGCTACCATACAATTTTAATCATTCGGCATACGCAAATAATGGTTCATTTTATTATGTAAATGGATTAGGAGAAGTGTATGAATATAACTTTTCACATAATGATGTTCAGAAAGTAATGCAACTTCATCATGAGAAAAACGGCAATAGTCGATTTGAGCAACTATCATTTAGAGACAATCAAATCCATTATATCTACTCTAATAAGAATCGAAAATTTTTCTTAGAAACCTATGATTTATCGACAAAGAAAAGGATTAAAAAACAAAGAATAAATCACCTTGAATCAATATTACCAATGGATGATGAAAATTACTTTATGACAAATTTAGAAATGTTAGATACTTAATATGTTTCTACTACTTAAATACTTAAGAATCTAAGAATATTTTTATTTAACAGGATTTTTTTGTCATAAGTCGAATTTGTTCCTGTAGGTACAGTTAACTTAAGGAGATGACGAAATGACAAAGAAAATTTTGATAATAGTTGGAGATGCTGTGGAGGCATTAGAAGTGTACTATCCTTACTATCGTTGTTTAGAGGAAGGATATAACGTTACAATTGCTGCGCCAAGTGTAAAAAAAATCCAAACCGTAGTTCATGATTTCATCGAAGGTATGGATACTTATACAGAAAAGCCGGGTTATGGATTAGATGCAAATGCTAGTTTTGCAGATATTAATCCATCAGAATATGATGGACTTATTATTCCTGGTGGTCGCGCTCCAGAATACATTCGCTTAAACGAATATATTCCAAGTATTGTAAGCCACTTCTTTGAAGCAGATAAACCTATTGCAGCAGTTTGCCATGCAGCCCAAATTTTTGCTGTTGTACCTAATGTCATTAAAGATCGAGAACTTACGGCTTATGTTGCATGTAAACCAGAAGTAATCGTTGCGGGAGGTAAGTATATAGATAATCCACTTCATTCAGATGGAAATTTAGTAAGTGGACACGCATGGCCTGACTTACCAGGTTTAATGAGAGAATTTTTGAAAAAGCTTTAGGAATAGATAAATGACATATGAACAAAGCTGCTCATATGGAATTCGTAGAAAAAGGGACCTCCAAATAATTAGGAGTCCCTTTTCGAAGAGTATAAATTTAAAAAGAAAGATAAAAATCAGAGCATCTTGAGTTAAAAAGCTTTATTTTCTGATGAAAAGTTACATAATCAGAAATTTTCAACTCCTAACAGTTAATCTACGTAAATTATTCCATTTTCCAGACAGGTAAAAAAGAGCTGAGTTGCTAAGGGAAAAGAATTAACGCATTATTTTCTCATTTTCTGTACTTTCTAACTTTGATAACATAGCATATAACTTCATTTTTCGTTTAGATAATTCTTTTTCGGTTTTTTCAATCGTTCTAATGATTGAATACATTTTATCGTGAATTTCATCAATTGCATACCTTGTGTCATCTGAACGGTTAATATAAAATATTATTTGAATTTCACTTACTGTAAAACCTAATGACTCCAATTCTTTAATAGCATAAAAATCTCTAATATCTTTTTCAGTATAATTTCTTTTATCCCCATCTCTAATTGGATTAATTAGATTAAGTTCTTCATAATAACGAATGGTGTCTCTCGATGAATTTACGATTGCAACAAAATCTCCTATGTGCATGAATCCTTTTACTCCCCTTTAAAAATAAATTTCAAACTTTAAAAAATTGGTGACCTTACAATAATGTACATAAAAATACCAGTGGAATATTAATTCGTATTCTTGCTCAAAAAACACTTCATTTAACAATAGATTCACATATTTAAATATTCAGAAAAAATAAATAAAAAATAGGGTGAAAATGAGCGGACTATTTGTTTATAATATTTTATTTTTTCCTTAATATTACATTTTTCCTTTTAATTTACCTTTAAGTTCAAAAGTTCCCTATACAATAATATAACAAATAATTTGTTGTAATAACAAATTCTACGGTTCAAATATTTATAAATTAATATTAAAATAATAGAGTAATTCACATTAGGAACATTTGTTCCTATTATTGCACAATATATAATTTTTTTGCAATTGATATGATTTAGTAGAATTGAAGATAATAATTATGGTAATCAAGTTAAAGATTTTACAAACCTTAAAAATTCATGTACAATATTTATAAAATTAATAATTGAACGCAACACATGGTGGAGTCAGTCAATCTGGCTTCGCCATGTGTTTTTTTATGTTATAAATCAAATGGGGAGGGAATTATTTGTTTATTTTACAAATTGCCATCATCTTATTAGCAACGAAAATTGCAGGACACTTGAGTGTGAGACTTGGTCAGCCATCTGTTTTAGGAGAAATTATTGTAGGAATTGTTATAGGGCCTGCACTATTAGGATGGGTGCAAGACACTGAAATACTTCAAGTTTTTAGTAATATTGGTGTAATCCTTTTAATGTTTTTAGCTGGACTTGAAACGAATTTGGAAGATTTAAATCGAAATAAAAAAGCAGCACTTTTAGTAGCTGTTGGGGGCATTATAGCGCCAATCATTTTAGGATACATTGGTTCATTATATTATGGTTTATCGACTTCTGAAGCTATTTTCTTAGGGTTATTATTATCAGCAACTTCTGTAAGTATCTCAGTACAAACGCTTAGAGAACTGGGATGGTTAAACTCTAAGGAAGGCGCTACATTGCTAGGAGCAGCAGTATTAGACGATATTATTGTAGTCGTACTACTGGCAATTGCCATGAGCTTTTTTGGAGATTCTAATGTTAGTATCTCATTTTTGATAGGAAAAAAAATTATATTCTTTGTGCTACTATTTTTAGCATCTAAATGGGCTGTACCTAAGTTATTAAAATTATTTGCAAAATTTAAAGTGACAGAGCCACTATTAAGTTGTGCATTAATCATTTGCTTTGGCTTTGCATATTTTGGAGAATATTTAGGTATTGCAGGCATTATTGGTGCATTCTTTGCAGGAATTGCCATTGCCCAAACGAAATATAAGAAAGAAATTGAAAAAAAAGTTGAACCAATTGCTTATAGCATCTTTGTACCAATTTTCTTTGTCAGCATTGGATTATCTGTATCATTTAGAGGGATAAGCGATCAGCTAGGTTTAATTATTGTTTTCTCAATAATTGCGATTCTTTCAAAATTTATTGGTGCAGGATTGGGTGCGAAAATTTCTGGCATTACAATGCATTCATCCATGGGAATTGGGGCTGGTATGATTTCTCGAGGAGAAGTGGCTTTAATTATTGCAGCAATGGGTCTTGAATCTAAATTATTACCTGAACAATATTACACACCGATGATTATTGTCGTCGTTATGACAACACTGGTTACTCCTCCACTTTTGAAACTGATCTTTGGTAAAGCAGCGATTGAAAAATAATGCATGTATAAGGTTATTCTAGCTTTCTTGCAAAATTACGAGAATCCTCTAGAGAAGTTTGTCTTACCTAGAGGATTTTTTAGCTAAAGTTTTAAAGTAAAGAAACACATAGGTTTAAGATTGTTTCATACATTATACAGTCGAATAAATTTGTACATCTCTCCATATCTTTTAATGTAGGATAGGGGATGAGAGCGTATGGTATATATTGGTGCAGTTGGTTTTTTGGGATCTGTATTAGGATTTGGGCTTGGTGGGGTAATGGCATCATTGTTAAAAAATTTACAGCAAAAAGTATCAACGATTAACGCTTTATGTACAGGGGTATTGCTTGGGTTGGTTTATTTTGAGATTGCACCAGAAAGCTTGTATCTTGGAGGGTGGAAAATTCTCGTAATAGGCTCTTTATTAGGTACAATTAGCTTCTTGGTCATCCATGAATTCACACATAAAATAATTCCTTCAACAAATAATCTTCAAAAAGATCGCTTCATCCAAACAGGTTTTTTGTTAGCAATCAGTATCACAATTCATAATCTACCACTGGGCATTGCTTTTGGATCGAGTTATCATTTAGAGCTAAGCAAATCTCTCTTACAAACTCTCGTTGTCCATAATATTCCAGAAGGTATTGCCATGTTCATTCCTTTGTTTTTAGCAGGATTGAAGTTTAAACATTTTTTGTTCATTATAAGTTTCATTTCTTTACCTGTTGGGGTGGGGGCTATTTTAGGTAGCATCATTGGTATGAAGTTTCCTGTTATTTTAGCATTCATTATAAGCATAGCGTTGGGGATAATTATAATCGTCACGATAAAGGAGATTTTCGTAGCAGCCGTAAGACATTCTTCCATTCTATATGCTTGTGCAATAGCAGGATTAGGATGGTCAATTATTTGGGTGTACCTTTTTATCACATAGGTAACTATATCTAAACTAAAAAAATAGACTTGTTCTCATTTGAAATTTGAACAAGTCTATTTTTTTCTATTTTAGTTTATTGATTTGTTTTGTTAGTTCATTGAATCTTTGGTCAAGCATAGCGTATTCTTTATCCTTTGGCGTCAGAAAGCTAAGTTTACCTAGCACTTCCTGCCTTTCATTCTCGAGTTTAAGCCGTAATTCTTGTTCATTTTTTTTATTGTCAATTGGTGTGACAGAAACATTCTCTAACTGTTTTTGAATAGTTTTGTTCATAAATACTAGCTGATTTTTTGTAATCTTATTTAGAAAATATAGGTCATGAGAAACAATGAGTAATGTTCCACCATATAAAGATAATGTTTCTTCAAGCTGCTCTCTTGAAGGGAGATCTAGATGGTTAGTTGGCTCATCTAAAATGAGAACGTCCATCTCCTCCAATATATAATTCATTAATTTGCATTTAACTCGTTCACCCATACTCATGTTGGATATGGGCTCTTTCCATTGTGTAACGCTAAAGCCTAGATGCTTCATTAAGTTTTGAACTTTTCCTCTTTCTTCGTATGTTTCTCTGAAGAACAATTGGTCAGGAGTTTGTGAAAGTGGCAAATCAAATACTTCTTGGGTGAGATAACCAATTTTGGAAGTAGGGGAGATCCAAATTTCCCCATTTACTGATTCAAGACCCATAATCATTTTCAATAAAGTAGTTTTACCGCTGCCATTGGGTCCTACAATTGCTAGTTTTTCACCATGTTGGATGGTGAAATTGACATCTTGGAATAAAATTCTGTTACCAAATGACTTCGAAACATCCTTTACTTCTAAAAAACGTTTACCTAATTTTTTGTGAAAATCAATGGAAAATTGAACTGTATAGTCTGGGTCTACTTTATCAACTTTTGCCTTTTCAAGTTCTTTTTCTAAGCGTTTTCGTTTCGATTTCACTTGGGCGTCCATGCGTTTTGCTTTTACACGGTAGAATTCTTTAAAAGCTTCTTGTTTTGTAGATTGTGCATGTGCTTTTTGAGACCAGTTTGTCAGTTCATTAATTTGAGCTTCAATGCGTTTTACCATTTGTTGTTGTTTATCATATTCATGTTGTTGTGTACGTCTTTTTTGATCGCGAAAACCCATATAACTTGAATAGTTTCCCTTATGCTCAATCAGTTGATTCCCTTCTAGTGACCAGATTTTCGTTACTACAGTATCGAGGAAATGCCGATCATGAGAGACAATCAATATGGTACCCTTATAGTTTTTGATCTGACTCGTTAATAATGTCAGACTTTGTGTGTCTAAATGGTTAGTTGGTTCATCGAGTGACAATAGATCTGCATTTTTTGAAAAGCCTTCCGCAAGTCGTGCTTTTAATTTTTCACCGCCACTTAAATTGTTATAAAAGTTTAAGGGAACATTCCACTTGTTCAATAATGTTGCTTCTTCAGAATAGATTTCCTTAGTTGAATAGGATTCCACTTCTTGTTCCACACAGAAGGTTGTAAAATTTTTAGAAACAAAATGTAATTGACCTGTCGTAGGTTGTAATTGACCTTGGATAAGTTTAAGCAAAGTGGATTTTCCCGCGCCGTTTTTTCCAATAATGCCGATAACATCACCTTTTTGAATGGTGGCATTAATATCTTTGAAGATCATTTGGTCTAAGAATTCAAAGCTTAATTGTTGAAGTTTTACTAGTTCTTGCATATACAATCCCTCTCTTTTAAGGGAGAATAAAAAATCCTCCCAAAGTATTTTGGAAGGATTAGTCGCAATTTAAAAAGCTAAAAATAAGCTATTATAAATAGCTTTACATCTTTATAGAAAATGGGCAGACTAATCCTATTTTGTATTCATTGAAATGTTGACTTTTCAATAATGAAAATAAGATTAGAAAATCATCGGCCACCCATCGTCCCTTCTGGTTTTTGTGTCACTATTATATCATTATTTTCCCAATTGGCAAAAGCAAAAGTGAAAATACGATGTCAAATTGGTAAGTAATAGAATAATATGTATTGAAATTATTACTTTCATATCAACAAAGATTCTTAGATATGAACCAATAGTCTAAGATATTTTTTTGTTGGACATTGTACCATAAATTACTTGTCTCCATTTCAATTATTTCGTTTATAGTTATGAATATAGTAAACCTTAAACTAATTCGTATTGATATAGATTGAATATAACTGAAGGGAGATCACTAGATGAAGAGATTTCTTGCTAGTTTACTAGGAATCTTGCTAGTTTTAGGAACTGTTTTTTATTTGCGATATGATGTATATGCAGATGCAAATGCGAATGCTCCAGCAATTACAAATCAAGCTCAACTAAAACAAGAAATTTTGAAAAATTTGGATCAGGTAAAACCAGAATTTATCATCCCTACGAAGATCCCTGTCTATAAAACAAAAGAAGCCGAAAAGATGTTCAAAGATGTAATGAAAGAATTAAGTTCTACAGCAAATTATGGATATGGAAATCTAAACGGCTATTCTTACTATATATCTTCAAACATGGGATATGTTCAAATTAAATTCAAATCATTTTATCTTACTAATACAAAACAAGAAAAAATGATTAATCAGGAAGTCAAAAAAATTGTAGAAACCAATCAGTTAAAGAAAATGAGTGATTTCGAAAAAGTTTATTTTGTAAATGGCTATTTAGCATCACATATTGCTTATAGTGAAAATGCAACAAATGGTGGTCATACAGCATATGATGCATTGTTCGATCATAAAGCAGTTTGCCAAGGGTATGCACTTGCAGCGTATCGTATTCTAACAGAAGCAGGAGTAGAAACAAGATATATAACAGGTAAAGTGCATGATCAAAACCACGCTTGGAATAAAGTCAAACTAAATGGGAAATGGTACAACCTTGATATCACATGGAATGACCCAATGCCTGACCGTGGTGATCGTTATCGTTTAAATTATTTCTTAATTAGTGACCAACAACTTGCAAAAGACCACACATGGAATTACCGCACTATTGATGCTGCAACAAGTAAAAATTACGAATTCCTTATGAATGCTCAAGCTTTTACATTGGATAAAAACGTTCTTTACTTTACAGAACAAAGCGATGCCAATTTCTATAAATGGAATTTGAACACAAATAAAAAAACTGTACTATTCCAAAATTATTTACCAGTAAAATATATTCAAAAAAGTGGTAACTGGTTAACACTTGAAAGTTTCAATGGCAATTACGCAAAAGTGAAATCAGATGGATCTAACTTTACTGGTTATACTGAAAACAATATTAACAATTTAACAGCTTCTTTCAAACAATGAATAGCTCGAATTGCACAAGCCTTCATTGGATAAAAGACTCCAGACAAATTGACTTGTCTGGAGTTTTTTTATAAGTAATTATATGTAATGAAATTCACAATTATTTCTTTTGATTTGAAATTCAAAACGGAAACAATTTATGGAAAACTTTATATAATGTAATGAAAAGAGCTCAATCTCATAAGCGAGATTGAGCTCTATTAAATATGAAGGATACCTTAGAGGGAGTTGCTTAGTATTATATAAATTTTGCTATTTTATCTAAACCTAAGCGAGATGATCCATATGCTTTTGCTGCTGCTTTACCAATTGAAATTAAAAGAATTGGTACAATATGATCTTCTAATTTAAAGTACTCAGCAAATTTTGCTCTATCAAATCCACCCATTGGAACAGTATCATAACCATGTTCTTTTGCCAAAAGCATAATTTGCATGGAAATTAAACCTGCATCAAATGTTGCAATTGAATATAGGCTTTCTTTTGGAAGAGAAGAATAGAATTTTATTGTATTATTGATCAATAGTTCTGCTCGTTCTTGATCCATATGGCCTTCAGATACATTTTGGTTATAAATCTCTTTTGTATTTTCATACATTTTAGTGTCACCAAGTACAGCAATTAAAGCAGATGCTGTTTCGACTTGTTCTTGATTATTTGCTATAGGTCGTAACTCTTTTTTTACGTTTTCATCTTGAATGACAAGAAAACGCCAAGGTTGAAGATTACTTGAGGATGGAGCAGTTGTTGCTTCAGTTAAAATGTCAGCTAATTCTTCTTTAGAAATTTTTGCTGAAGGGTCATATTTTCGAACTGATTTACGCTCTTGCATAATAGTGAATAGATGATTTGTCGTGGTTGCCATGATATTCCCTCCGAAACTTACTTTTAGTTAGTTAATTCTAAAGTATCTTACTTTAAGTAAGTTAATTTGTCAACATTTTAGATTTTCCATGTTACAATGTATATAAGATTGTATGTTTTGCGGAGGTGGACTAATTGCAATGTTGTCATGAAGCGATTGAGTTTTTGGGAAAACGATGGATGGTTCGAATAATCCATGTTTTAATGGATGGTCCGAAGCGATATAATGAAATCTATTCAGAAATCCCTGGCATATCGGATAAGCTTTTAACACAACGCCTCCAAGAATTAGTGGATGCTGAACTATTAGAAAAAGACTATATTGAGAAGTCTACAAAAAAGGTACTCTACACGTTGACTGTAAAAGGTTATGCTTTTAAAAAAGTGATTAGTGCTTTTAATGAATGGGAACAAAATATTCCAGAAATAAACCAATCATCAAAGATATTTACAAAGTAGCTAAATAAAAGAGCTTTATCTCGAATTTTGAGATAGAGCTCTTTTCATATTATTTCAATTTTTCGCTAATAGTTCGCTTCAATTTCTGTAGTATTTGTTCTTTTTTTAAAAGTTTTTGCTGAGCTTCTTCTAATGTGACCTTCTTAAAATAGACAATGTTATTTGGGGACATTTGAGCAAGTGATGGTAAGTCAGCTGTTATGATTTGTGCAATTTTGGGATAGCCGCCAGTTGTTTGACGGTCTGCCATTAGAATAATTGGATGTCCACCTGATGGAACTTGAACAGTACCAAATGTAGTTGCTTCAGAGAGAAGATCAAATTTATCTGTAAGCTTTAGATGTGGTCCATTCATACGATAACCCATCCGATCTGATTGCGTTGTAATACTAAAAGGTGAGTGGTCGAATAGGTATCTGCTTTCTTCTGTGAACTTTGCATATTCAGTTCCTTCCATGTATTGAATGGTTTGCTCACGTGAAAACGAAACAAGATCTGTATAATCTACATACCAAGAAGCAGGTAGTTGTTCCTTAAATTTCTCTAATAAATGCTGTTGCTTTTCCGAAAGCTTTCCTATTTGAATTTCATCATTTGCCATTAACGACCTACCGGAAAATCCTCCAATTTTCGCTTTTAAATAAGTACTTTTACTCTCCATAATTGGATCAACTTCAAACCCACCTGCAATACTTACATAAGCACGGCAGCCAACTACTGGTCTTTTGAATTTTAAGATACTTCCTTTAGATACAAATAGTGAACGCCACAAGGGAGCAGGATTATTATTAATATATGCTTGTAGATCACCACCAGTAATAGCAATTAAAGAATCTTGGTTAAATTGCAAAACTGTACCTAGCATTGAAATTTCTATACAAGCTTCATCTTCATCATTTCCAACTAAATGATTGGCAATTTTTAAAGAGTAACCATCCATTGCCCCACTGACGATGACACCGTATTGTTGATAGCCGTATCTGCCTGTATCTTGTATTGTGGCAAGTAGGCCTGGCTTTTTGACTAAGATGCTCATTTAACTTTTCCTCCCATTTGTTTATATTCCTGTTCTGAAATTGGATAAAAGCGAATAGTGTCGCCAGCACGTAGTAGGGAAGGTGGTTGATCATTGCTTAAGAAAAGTTGTATCGGTGTACGACCAATAATTTGCCATCCACCAGGTGTTTCAAATGGATAAATACCCGTTTGTTTTCCAGCTACACCAACTGATCCAGCAGGAATTGATAATCTTGGAACATCCTTTCTAGGAGTAGCAATCTTATCATTCATCCCACCTAAAAATGGAAAACCAGGCGCAAACCCGATCATATGAACAAGATATTCAGGCGCGCTATGGAGTTGGATAACTTCTTCCATAGTGATGTCATTATGATCTGCAACAATATCCAAATCAGGGCCATACTTTCCACCGTAACAAACAGGAATTTCAATCAAGCGTTTAGAATCTTCACCAGATGTCTTCAAGTCTTCTAATAAATCATGAACATAATCTTCAACAAATTGATATGGATGATTATGACCATTTTGAAAAATTGTTATTGTATTATAATAAATAGTTAAATTTGTGTAGGACGGTACGCATTCTATAAAACCCTCAAATAACTTTTTTACTAATATATTTTGTAAAGCTTGTATGTATTTTGCTATTTCAGGATTAATAGTTGTACCAAATTTAACAATGAGCGCTGAATCTCCAAAAGGCTTCATTTCAACTTTTTCCAATATTCTATGCATTATGAAAAACCCCTTTATCCCATTATTTTTAAAGTTAATATTACATTTAATTATATATTTATTCAGAAAAGATACTCAAGTAGAATTGTTAACATTCTGAAGAAGTTAAATTTTTTTACTTTTCCATCAATTGAAAAAATGTTATTATTATTAAAATATTACAATCAAATTTTGCTGTTGATAGGAGGATGGGAATGTTTACTGTTGATATCAATTGTGACCTGGGGGAAAGTTTCGGCAGATATAAACTTGGGGAACAAGAAGAAATCTTAAAGTTTGTCACATCAGCAAATGTTGCATGCGGTTTTCATGCAGGCGATCCCTCTGTAATGAGAGAAACTGTCAAAATGGCACTAGAAAACAATGTACAAATTGGTGCACATCCTGGTTTACCCGATTTAATCGGATTCGGTAGACGGCCAATGAAAATCACACCACAAGAAGGCTATGATATGGTCGTTTATCAAATCGGGGCATTACAGGCTTTTTTGACAACACAAAATGCCTTGTTACAGCATGTAAAGCCACATGGAGCCCTATATAATATGGCCGCAAAAGATCAAGCTTTATCTGAAGCAATTGCTCAAGCTGTCTATGATGTGTCACCTGATTTAGTACTTTTTGGACTAGCAGGAAGTGAATTAACGAAGGCAGGTGAAAAGCTAGGTCTTCGAACAGCACATGAAGTTTTTGCGGATCGTACATATCAACAAGATGGAACCTTAACTTCCAGAAGTCAAGCTGATGCAATGATCTCAGATGAAGAGAAATCTGTACAACAAGTAATCACGATGGTAAAGGAAGGTTATGTGCTTACACAACAACAAACCAAATGTAGCATTAAGGCAGATTCAGTTTGTATCCATGGGGATGGAGAACATGCACTAGAATTCGCGCAATATATTCGACAAACATTAGAAAAAGAAAGCATTAAAGTAAGGGCTTTTCTTTAATAGAAATGGGGTTTTTAGATGGAGATGGAAAATGTAAAATTAGTAGAAGATACTAAGATTAAAAAGAAAACCAATTGGAGTGTTCTTTTAGGAGCGGCTTTCTTAATGGCTACTTCATCAATTGGTCCAGGATTTTTAACTCAAACAACTGTTTTCACACAACAATTAGGTGCGAGTTTTGGATTTGTAATATTAGTTTCATTACTACTTGATATATTCGCACAATTGAATATCTGGCGTATCATTGTGGTCACAGGATTACGTGGACAAGAAATTGCCGATAAAGTATTACCGGGGTTAGGTGTATTTTTAGCAATTTTGATTATTTTCGGTGGACTTGCCTTTAATATCGGAAACGTTGCTGGAGCTGGATTGGGTTTAAATGCTATGTTGAACATTGACCCAATAATTGGTGCAGTAATCAGTGCTGTTTTTGCAATTTTCATTTTTTTATTTAAAGAAGCAGGAAAAGTAATGGATAAAGCAACTCAAATTGCAGGTGCAGTGATGATTTTATTGATGTTATATGTTGCCATTTCAACTGTCCCTCCAGTAGGGGAAGCTGTAGTACGTACATTTGTGCCATCTCAAATTAGTATTTTATCGATTGTTACACTAGTTGGTGGTACTGTTGGTGGTTATATAACGTTCGCTGGTGGACATCGTTTATTAGATGCTGGTATTAAAGGTGTTGGAGCCATTCCAGATGTAACGAAAAGTTCGGTATCGGGTGTTGGGATTACTGGTGTAATGCGAATTGCATTATTCTTAGCTGTATTAGGTGTAGTTTCTCAAGGATTACAAATTGATCCTGCAAACCCACCTGCATCTGTTTTTAATCTAGCATTAGGTGAATTTGGTTATCGTATTTTCGGTGTTATTATGTGGGCTGCTGCAATTACTTCAGTAGTAGGTGCTGCATATACATCCGTATCATTTATTAAAACATTCCATCCGTTACTTGAAAAATATCAAAACTGGATTATTATTGCTTTTATCATCTTATCTACTATTACATTTGCGATTATAGGTAAACCAGTAAATGTTTTAATTCTAGCAGGAGCACTAAATGGGTTAATCTTACCTCTTGCACTTGGAACATTGCTAGTTGCAGTTTATAAGAAAAGTATAGTTGGCTCATCATACAAACATCCAATTTGGCTAACAATCCCAGGTGTTTTAGTCGTAATTGTCATGGGTATTCTAGGAATTATGACACTATTCGAGCAAGTTCCGTTGATGTTTAAATAATTTACAATTGGGAGTGTTTTATATGGACTATTCTTCTTCTTCTCCAAAAGAAGTTAGAGCTCTTATAAGGGAGCAAAAAATTATTGGACCAACAGCTGGTATGTCACTAGGGTTTACACAAGCCAACTTAGTCATATTAAAAAAAGAATATGCATTTGACTTTTTATTGTTTTGTCAACGCAATCCAAAACCTTGTCCCTTACTCGATGTTTCAGATATAGGTTCGTTTTCACCAAGTAAAATAGCAAAAGATGCTGATATACGAAAAGATATTCCAAAATATCGTATATATAGGGATGGTGTGTTTACAGAAGAAGTAAATGATGTAACTGAATATTGGGAAGATGATATGATATGCTTCCTGCTAGGGTGTAGTTTTACTTTCGAGACACCGCTTCTTGCAAGTGGAATTCCTGTTCGTCATATTGAAGAAGGCTGCAATGTCCCAATGTTTAAAACGAATATTTCTTGTGAAAAGGCAGGAAAGTTTGAAGGTCCAATGGTAGTTAGTATGAGACCTATGTCTTCTGCGGATGCAATTCGGGCAGTACAAATCACTTCACGATTTCCTGGTGTTCATGGAGCACCGATTCAAATTGGGAATCCAGAAGAGATTGGCATTACAGATATAAATAAACCTAATTTTGGTGATTCGGTTACGATTAAAGAAGGAGAAGTTCCAGTATTCTGGGCTTGTGGCGTAACACCTCAAGCTGTAGCAATGGAATCAAAACCTTCCATTATGATTACACATGCACCTGGCTGTATGTTCATTAGCGATTTAAAGGATTCCGAATTAAGTGTTCTATAATATATTATAGTTTTGAAAAAGTATCGAGCAATCGATACTTTTTTTATCTATACAGATGGATACCTTATTATTTTCAATATCCCTTTATTTAGTAGATAATGAAAATACAATAAAAAGGGGGGAGATAAAGAGAATGATAAGATTTGAGAATGTATCCAAAAACTATGGAGACAATACGAAGGCAGTAGATTATTTAAATTTAGAAATCCAAAAGGGTGAATTCTTTGTTTTAATTGGACCGAGTGGATGTGGAAAAACGACCACATTGAAAATGATCAATCGATTAATACCTTTAACAGATGGGACTATTTATATCAATGGTAAAAAAATAAGTGACTATGAAGTGAATAAATTAAGATGGAATATAGGATATGTACTTCAACAAATAGCGCTTTTTCCACATATGACAATTGAAGAAAATATTTCAGTTGTACCCGAATTAAAACATTGGCATAATGAAAAAATGAAAACAAGAACGAGAGAATTATTAAATATGGTTGGTTTAGACCCGGAGACATTTTTGAAGAAGAAACCAAGAGAATTATCAGGGGGACAACAACAAAGAATTGGTGTTATAAGAGCTTTAGCAGCCGATCCGGATATTTTACTAATGGACGAGCCTTTTAGTGCACTAGACCCGATTAGTCGTGAAAAACTTCAAGATGATTTGCTTAACATTCAAAGAAGCTTAAAGAAAACCATTGTTTTTGTCACACACGATATACAAGAAGCGTTCAAGCTAGCAGATCGAATTTGTGTGATGAATAAAGGCAGAATTGAACAGATTGGAGAACCTAATGAAATCCTTCGAAATCCTAAAAATGATTTCGTCAAAGAATTTATCGGAAATCAAAATTCAAAACAAATATTGAAAATTGAAGAGCTTGTTCAACCTTTAACTTCATACATACCATCTAATACTATCTCCATTTCTACTCCTATGAATCAAGTGATCACTAGACTAATAGAGGAAGAGGAATTAGCAGTAGAAGAAGAAGGTCAAATCATTGGGTTGATTAATAGACAAGCAGTGATGAAACAATTAGCTTTAAGCCTGCATAAAGGAGGCCAGGCAAATGAATAGCTTGTTTCAAGTCTTTAAAGAACGTCAAGATGAACTACTTAGTGCATTGCTAGAACATATTCAGATTTCCTTTATAGCATTGTTTTTTGCTGTTCTTATTGCCATTCCATTAGGTATTTATTTGACTAAGAAAAAGCAAATTGCAGAGATAATAATTGGTATTACTGCAGTTTTACAGACAATCCCTTCATTAGCTTTGTTAGGTCTATTAATTCCTTTATTTGGTATAGGTAAAATACCTGCAGTGATTGCATTAGTTATTTATGCGCTTCTCCCAATCTTACGAAATACATATACAGGTATAAAAGAAGTGGACCCTTCTCTGATTGAAGCAGCTGAAGCAATGGGGATGAATCGCAGTAAAAGGTTAGTCAAAGTGGAATTGCCACTAGCTATGCCTGTTATGATGGCAGGGATTCGAACAGCCATGGTACTAATTGTAGGGACTGCTACACTTGCAGCATTAATTGGTGCAGGCGGTCTAGGGGATATTATCCTTTTAGGAATCGACCGAAACAACACACCACTCATCATACTTGGTGCCATTCCTGCTGCAATTCTAGCACTAATATTTGACTTCTTATTGAAGAAAATTGAAAATCTATCTTATAAAAAATCAATTATAACGCTAATTATCATTGTGTTACTTGCATTATTTAGTTTGATCTCACCGTTCATTATGAACAATCAACAAAAAGAAATAGTTATTGCAGGTAAATTAGGTTCAGAGCCTGAAATATTAATTAATATGTATAAATTATTAATTGAAAATAACACGGATTTGAAGGTTGAACTAAAGCCAGGACTAGGCAAGACCTCGTTTGTCTTTAATGCTTTAAAATCGGGTAGCATCGATATTTATCCTGAATTTACAGGAACCGCGATTTCAGAATTTTTGAAGGAAACAGCAAATAGTACTGATAGTAACGAAGTATATAGGCAAGCAAAAGAGGGACTAGATGCAAAATTCGATATGATTCTTTTAAAACCAATGCACTATAACAACACCTATGCACTTGCCGTTCCAAATCAATTAGCTGCGAAATATCATTTAAAAACTATATCCGATTTAAACCAAGTTCAAAATAAGATAAAAGCTGGATTTACATTAGAGTTTTCTGATCGAGAAGATGGCTATAAAGGAATCCAAAAACTATATAATATTCATTTTTCAAATTTAGTGACGATGGAACCTAAATTACGTTACAATGCGATCCAAACAGGGGATATTAATTTGGTGGATGCCTATTCGACAGACAGTGAACTTAAGTTGTATAAATTAACAGTTTTAGAAGACGACAAGCATCTATTCCCACCATATCAGGGCGCTCCATTGCTTAGAAAAGAAACAATCGAGAGAAACCCTGAAATTGCAGATGCACTGAACAAACTTGCTGGAAAAATAACGGATGATGAAATGCGAGAAATGAATTATCAAGTGAATGTTGAAGGGGTTAGTCCACAGAAGGTAGCAGAAAAATACTTATTGAAGGAGAAATTAATTAAAAAGTAAAGTTTTTCAAACAATCTAAAAAACTCTCTTTTCACAATTTAAAAAGGTGAAAGAGGGTTTTTTATTTTAAATGATTGTATTTTTTATAATTTTTGTGCATATTGAATAAGTTTGTTGGACATTTCTTGAATTTCCTGTACAAAACTAGAAATCTGTTCAATTGATGCAGCTTGTTCCTGTTCAACAGCAGAGATTTGCTCAATAGAATCGCTCATTTGTACAGTCGTTTCTTGAATTTTAGCCATTGTTTCACGAATATGTTGTGTAGATTTAACCGTCTCTTTAGAGAATTTTCTTATTTCATTGGCTACGACTTCAAAGCCTCTTCCTTTATCTCCAGCACGTGCAGCCTCAATTGCAGCATTTAAACCAAGTAAGTTTGTTTGGTCAGCGACACCTTTAATAATTTTCAGAATATCACTAGTTTGTTTTACTTCTTGTCCAGCTTGCTCAGATTTTACTAGTAACTCATTTGCAATATGGGAGAGTGATTTTGAACCTTCAGCAATATTTGAAATTTGATTAGTTGCTGATATTAATGATTTGGATATTATTCTTGAGATGTCCTTTAATTCATTTTGATTTCGAATTTGAACGGCAATCCCACCAATCACTTGTCCGTCGTGATTATGTAGTGGCAGAGCAGTACCGGTGAATTCATAGCCATAGAAATCTGCAGGAACATTATTTTGTATTCGAATATTTTCTTTTAAAGCAATCATTAATGGCTCTTCGAGACTTACTTTTTGCCCAACTTGAATATGTAAATTGATGGACTCTCCTGGATAGTACGCGATAAATTTTTCTAAATCGCAAACTTCAATGGATAAATCTGCAGGAATTGCAGCTTTAAATACAGGAATTGCAGCGATTAAGGTATTTAAAGATTCGATTTTATTCTCCATATGTAAGATACTCCTATTCATTGAAGTAATAGTATGTATGTACTATTATACCATATTCCTAAGGCAAAAGTATTATGATAGCCGATAGTGCCCTTATAAGAGTGAGAAAGGTTGCACACTACTCTGTTCACATAAGAAAAGTTTATAAGGAAGCACCTTGTTCCATGAATGGCTAGGTGTTTTACTTTGGATTCGCATCATGGTGTCATGTAGGCAATCACCTATGCTGTTCATTTTGCATACCCTAAGAATAGCTACAAATCCCGTTTGAGAGGAGAATTGTTGAACTTGATAGGAAAAGAACTGCATTACTTCGCTGGGGGCAATACATCTAAAGGATTCTACAGCTTATTTGAGAATAACATTTCCTTGTTAGAAAAGGTCTTTATTTTAAAAGGGGGACCAGGTAACGGCAAATCAACTTTAATGAAAAATATCGCAAATCAGATACAAGAAAAAGGATACGATGTGGAATATATTCATTGTTCTTCAGATTCTAACTCAATCGATGGGGTTATTTTCCCTTCATTAAAGATTGGGTTGATTGATGGAACTGCTCCTCATGTGATTGAACCGAACGTACCTGGTGCAATTGAAGAATATGTGAACTTGGGTAGTGTATGGGATGTAATACAACTCCGAGATAATAAGGAATCTATAAAGCAGTTGATCGATGAAAAAAAGAATGCTTATGAGAGTGCATATCATTCTTTTGCAGATGCACTAGCAGTCCATGATGAGTGGGAATCCATTTACATTTCGAATATGGACTATACAAAACTAAATAATTTGACAGATGAATTAAAATCTCTATATTTTGGTGAAATCTCTTTAAACAAGACATCGAATGTACGTCATCGATTTTTGGGTGCAGCAACTCCAAGTGGGGCAGTGGATTTTGTACCAAACTTAACAGAGGACATTCGTAAACGGTATTTTTTAAAAGGAAGACCGGGTTCGGGTAAATCAACGCTATTGAAAAAGTTAGCTCAAGCTGCAGAAAGTAAAGGGTTTGATGTTGAAATTTATCATTGTGGTTTTGATCCAAACAGCTTAGATATGTTAATTTTCCGTGAGTTAGGCATAGCAATATTTGACAGTACAGCTCCCCATGAGTATTTTCCAAGTAGAGAAGGTGATGAAATAATTGATTTGTACAATATTGCGTTACCGAAAGGAACAGATGAATTGTACGAAGAGCAAATCACCGAAATTTCCGCACGCTATCGAGAGAAAATGAATGAGGGGACAGCGTATTTGGCGCAGGCCAAAATTGCGCATGAACAATTAGAAGCGCTTTATATAGAGAGCGTGGACTTTAAAAAAGTAGAGGCAATTCAAAATGAAATAGAAATAGTGATTATTGAACACATTGAAAAACAATAGTTCAAAAATTTGACAAAATTGGGTATGATATTTTATCCACCTTAGAAATATGATAAAGGGAACAGTAAAATTAGTTTTCTAAAGGTAATGCTGTAAAAAGTTTAACATTTCACAATTACGTGAATATGTTAGTTTACAAGAAAAAATTAAAAACAATACAATAGTTCATTATAAATAATTTAGTAATATAGGATACCATTATATTTAACCTATTTCTAAAAAAGAAAAATGATAATAAAACTTTAAAGTGATCTCCGTAAATAACAATATTCAGATGAAAATTCATAACGAAGGCTGCTCTTAATAATAGGAGCGGTCTTTGTTTTTTTATGCAATAGAATAAGTACTTTACACTTTTCTGAATTATGTAAACCTATTCAATTTTAGTTGACATAATATTGTAGATTGAAACTTAGAAATAAACTCATTGTTTAGAAAACCACAATGTCAATCTTATTTTCATTCACTGTTCTTTGTCGAATCATAGGACTGCGAAATATGTTGAAAAACATATGCTGTTACTTTAAAAGTAAATGTCGAATTTTAGACTACACAAAGGGCGTATCATAAATTGAAGTTTTTTAGCGAACTATACATAAGTTTGGTTCTCAAATTAGGTTAATTAATTGAAAATGTCGAATCTGTAAAAAATCTGTTCAGAAAGAGAAAACGTTCAAACATTCCTTTAAGTACAAATAGAAGGCTGTTGTATAACAATTTGTTTATTGTAATTGTATGTATGGAGAGAGTATGTAAAGATGAATTAAAAACTATTTTCAAAAAGTGAAAAATTTTTGAAAAGGTAAAAAAATAATGCTAAAAATTTTCAGAATTAATTATATTATTTAATTTTTATGCTATTATCATATAAAAGGTATATAAATTGTAGGATTTTACTTCGATTTTTATATAAAAATCACTAAAAAAGAGATAGTAGCTACCTTTTTTATCACATCCTTACAACCATAAATTTATTAAATTGCTTATTTTATTATCCTAATATTAAATTGTGCTAACGAAGATATAACGATATTAATTCGGTTACAAGAGTCACGATACTAAAATCTGATTTACTTAAGGTTTTATATTGTAATTTTACATACAAGGAGTCGATAATTTTGAATACACCATTTCGATATGATCATGTAGGTAGTTTTCTAAGACCACAAAGATTGAAAGAAGCACGTGAACAATTCCAAAACAATGAAATTTCATATGAAGCATTAAAGAAAGTGGAAGATGAAGAAATCATTCGTTTAATCGAAAAACAAAAAGAAAACGGTGTCCTGTCTATTACAGATGGTGAATTCCGTCGTAGCTGGTGGCACTTCGATTTCCTTGGTGGATTAGAAGGTGTGGAATATTATGATACTGATGAAGGTCTTCATTTCCACAATATGAATACACGTAAACAAGGTATTCGCATAGTAGGTAAAGTTGATTTCGCTGACCACCCATTTTTGGATCATTTCCGATTTGTCCAAGAACATGCGGGTGACGCAACGGTAAAATTCACGATTCCTAGTCCTAATATGCTTTTAGCTAGAGCTGAAATGAATGATGAATTATATCCTGAAAAAGAATCTTTGGTGAATGATTTAATTAATGCTTATCAAAAAGCTGTACAAGCATTTTACGATGCAGGATGTCGATATTTACAACTTGATGATACATCTTGGGCAAGTCTATTCTCGGAAGAAGGAAGACAAAAACTTCAAGCTGAAGGAAAAGACCCAGATGAAGTGGCAAAAACAAACCAGTATGTATTGAACGAATCAGTCAAAAATAAACCAAATGATATGACAATCACTATGCATATTTGCCGCGGAAATTATAAATCTACATACTTCTCTAGCGGTGGCTACGATTATGCATCGGAAATCATCTTCGGTGGTTTAAATGTAGACGGTCTTTTCCTAGAATTTGATGATGAACGCTCAGGTAGCTTTTCACCTTTAAAGCATGTTAACCGTAAAGAATTGAAAATTGTGCTTGGCTTACTTACATCTAAATCAGGCGAACTAGAAGACAAAGAAGCAATCAAAGCGCGCATCAACGAAGCAGCAACATATGTACCACTTGAACAACTTTGCTTAAGTCCACAATGCGGTTTCTCTTCTACGGAAGATGGTAATATTTTAACTGAAGATGAACAGTGGAGAAAATTACGTTATGTTCAAGAAATTGCTGAAGAAGTTTGGCAAGAAGCCACTGTAAAATAACTTCAAATTCAATTCCCACAAAGGACATTCGTGTTTTTTGTGGGTATTTTTTTGTCCTTCATGATTATTTTCTACCTATTTAATTGAAAAGGAGGAATGATCATGAACAAACAATGGATAATCGCAATCGATGCCGGTCATGGAATGTATACAGCTGGTAAACAATCACCGGATGGGGAAAAGGAATGGTATTTTAACAATCAAGTAGTGCAAGCTATAAAAAAAGAATTGGGCAAATACGACATGATTAATGTTTTACGAGTAGATGACCAATCAGGGAAAACTGATTGTAGTTTAGCATCACGTGTTCAAATGGCGAATCGACATCAAGCAGATCTATATATTTCTGTACATCATAATGCTAATACTGGAAAATGGGGAAATTGGACAGGGGTCGAAACGTATATCATGACACCAAAAGAAAAGAATCCAAAGTCTTTGCAATTGGCAAAACATATTCACAGTGAAGTAGTAGGGGCTATGAGGTTAAAAGACCGAGGAATAAAAGCAGCAAATTTCTACGTGTTAAGAGAAACGAAAATGCCTGCCATTTTAATCGAAGGCGGTTTTATGGATTCTTTGATTGATATTGTTAAATTGCGAAGTGAAAAATACTTGTACAATCAAGGTAAAGCCATTGCTAAAGGAATCCTTGCATTAATTTCAATATGAATTCATATTCATCTTCAATAAATTAAAGATAAAGTTATATTTCAGTCGCAAAAGGGAACTTTACTGGTTACAATAAAGTCATATTTGTAACAAATTTTACAATACTACAGGATTAGCGGCTAAGGGTGATGAATATGAAAAATAGAGTAAGAGTTTTAACAATTGTAAACGTGATCCTCTTGGTAGCACTGATTACAATTGTTGTTCAAACAAAAAGCTTCGCAGATGTCAAAAAACATTCTCCGATTAATGGTAGCATTCAAAAATCATTTGTCTTGCGTCCAAGTCATTATGAACAGAGGCAAACATTATTTGAACGGCTTTCAATTACAAAAGAATCAACAGTTATGTTAGGCGATAGTATGATCTTGTACAATGAATGGGCAGAGGAATTTCCAGTTGGACCAATCTTAAACCGAGGAATTGGCGGAGATACCACTGTTGGTCTCCTAAATCGGCTAGATACCATCACAAGTGGACAACCAAAGCGCATTATATTAATGATTGGCGTTAACGATATAAGTAAAGGTTTTACTAAAAAGCAAACGCTAAACAATTATGACAAAATCTTAAAGAACATTGAAAACAAAAGTCCAAAAACTAAAATCATTATTACATCTGTTCTACCGGTTAATAACAAACTGATGCACAGCAATCGTGTACAAAACGCAAAAGTAAATCGCTTAAATAAAGGTTTAGAACATTTAGCAAGCAAACATAAAATTACAATGGTAAATATTCATGATCAGTTCTTAAAAGGTAATCAATTAGATAGTAAATTTACAAGCGATGGCTTACATTTAAATGGTGATGGATATGCGATTTGGGTAAATGCATTAAAGCCTTATTTAAAAAAGTAGCAGGGTTGAATAATTTTATTTTTATCAAAAGGCTGACCAAAGGAGAATGGTAAAATCACTTTAGTCAGCCTTTTTAGCTTTATTTGTCGATGAATCAAATAAGATTATTCAAAATTCACCAGTTTTCTTAAAAGGTAACTACTGAGAAGGCAATAATTCAATAATTTTAAAAGATAGCTACATCTTACACATCAACATAAAATACAAAAACCAAACAGCATGATTCTGCTCGTCTGCAGCTGCTTGATTAAATGTTTTACTTATGCCGGGTTCTGAAATAGTTCGAGCCATTTCATGATAAAAGTCCACTGTTTCTTGTTCATCATGAAACGCATGATCGAGCCCTTCTCTGTATGTTCTTGGCCATGTATCTGGCTGTTTTGGACAATAGTATTGCCCAGTTAAACAAAAGTAAATATATGAAAATGATTGATAATGCCGCATCTCATCTTTTCGAATTTCTAAGATTTGTTTGTTTATAGTAGGATTGGGTGCCATGTTGGCAAGAGCTTCATAATAATGAATGGCTCCATATTCACCATCCATTGCCTTTATCAATCCATTTAAAACAGGAGACTGCATACCTGCATCATGTATATTATTATTCAATTCCTAAATCCCCCCTACACTCTACCGTATGAAAACATGGGAACATAAGGAACTTGTCTTTATAAAACTGAAAAATGTTGGATTATTTGCAGGGAAAACAAAATAGATAGAGAATTTTAAAGAAAAGGAGTGTTCGTCATATGAGTCAACAGTTGAACATGTTTGAATATGCAGATAAACAAGCAGTTATAAAATCCACGATAGAAAAAATACATTATCTAGCATGTGGACAAGAAATCAATTTATCTACCATTTCAATAAGAAGAACAGATCGATTCTTTGAAACTCTGCAAATCGATGTTTTTCATGAATGTTTTCGTGAAGTAGATGAATGTGTGCAATTTCTTAAAGTGTACTTAGAAACTGGTAAATTTTTAAAATAGTTATGTCATTTACTTCGCTTTCCTAATCTCTTTTACATGGAAGAAAGATTTGTGAACCATAATTGTGTAAAGAAATACAATTGCGGACCAGATAAAGTTACCCATAAACAACTGTTTGTTATAAGAGAGTAATATTAGGTAGCTAATGATTCCGAAACTGATGGAATAAAGTATCATCATCCAAAATCCCCATGCTTTTAAATTCATATAACCATATATGATGATTAAAGTC
The DNA here is from genome assembly GCF_053847205.1 of Rummeliibacillus sp. JY-2-4R. NCBI lineage: Bacteria > Bacillati > Bacillota > Bacilli > Caryophanales > Caryophanaceae > Rummeliibacillus > Rummeliibacillus sp. JY-2-4R. Next base: position 1,302,366 of record NZ_CM132623.1, read on the forward strand.
ACGATTGCCAAGAGAACTCTTAATAGTTCTTCTGGAAAATCAGGAATGCCTAAGCGATCCCCAAGTCCCAAGTTAAGATTGATTTGATGATAGAAAAACGTGATGAAAATTAAAGCAGCAATCGCAAAAATATATAAGCAACTAATGATCGTTACACCTAATGGTTTTTTCAATACAAATCCCTCCTTTACAAATTGCAAAATTGTAAGACAGCAAAAAGTTCCATCATTCAAAATATACATAATCAATATATTAGCTTTTAAAACACGTTATGACCGAAAAAACGCTGGACAAAAATAAGTTCAGCGTTTTTTTGCTATTGAAATTTCACCCTTTTTCATGAATGTTAATAAGTAAAGAAATCATATACATAGAAGGAATGCGAACTTATCGAGTTCTTCGCTCAATTAGTGCGATTTGCCTTGATAGATGATCTAGTTGGTTTTGCATTTGATTTAATTGTCGCAAATGTTCTTGTTGGAATACTTGAATTTGCTCACTTTGTTTTGGGTTTTCCTGTTCTTCTTGAATAGAAGCAATCGTAGATAAAACTCCTATCACATAACCCAATGCTGTGACCACGCCAGAAAGTATATCAAGTTTGTCGGAATTTTTTATTTCAAATCCTGGAGATTTGTCAAACTGTTGGTTCTGACTATTATTTTTCAACCGCATCCCTCTTTTTTCGCTATTGTAAAATACAAAATTTTCTTATGTAACAATTTACGGCATTATCTAATTTCTTATGACTATAAAACGAAAAAATTGACGCAAACATTAAATAACTGTCGAGATTTGTGTTTTATTTATATTTCTACAATTTATGATGAATTTTAGCAGATTAGAACGAATGGAATTCCAATAACGTAGATGGGAAAATGTATAAATATGCTAAATCAACTACATCTCGCATGAAAAAGAAATATCAATTTTCAAAGGAGGTGTACAACATGACAATGGATAAATTTAAGCAATGCGTTGCATTATTTGGAGGGATGTTGTCAGCAATCTTCTTATTCTTAAAATCAATTGGGATTACTTTTGACTGGTTTACAGAAGAATCGATTAGTGCGTTTAACCAAGTACTATTGACGGCCATACCGTTTTTCTTTGTCTTTTATGGAGTCTGGAAAAATAGTTTTATCATCACTAAAAAGGCCAAAGAGCAAGAAAAAGTATTGAAAGAAAAAGGATTGAAATAAGGTTTGGCAACATAGCTATGGTTTCATGCTAGCTTTACAGTATGAATTTGAAAAATCCAATAAAGTGAAATCATTTCCGTATTACTAGCGGAATGATTTCACTTTAACATCTCCATAATGCATTTCCGATGACTTTTGAATCTAAAAAATTATAAAAATTAACTTGAAATATATAATTCTCTTATAAATTGAATATTCTATAGAAATGAATAATAAAGGAGAGACAATTATGAGGAAGCAATTGATAAAAGCAATGGAGAACAATCAATTATTAACAATTATGTATTTATCAAAGAAAAATGAAATTTCAAAAAGACGAGTAAAAATATTGAAAATTACTGAAAGAAGCTTCACTGCATATTGTTTTACCAAAAAGGCTAAGCGTATTTTTATCATTGAAAATTTGTTAGCCGTTGCTCCTGTAATTGAAAATGAAAGCGATATCATATAATTCAATAAGAAAAAACAAATGAAACCATGAAGTTCTTCAAATAGAGGATCATGGTTTCTTTTTTGAGTTATCAATCCAAAATTACCTTTTTGACATTTGTCTAGTTAGCTGATCTACTTGTTTTTGTAATCGCGCTATTTGTTTTGAATAATCGGGTTGATTTTGTTGACTCTGATTCTGGTTTTGATTACTAGGATTTTCCAATTCCTGTAGTGCAATCGCTGCAGCAATTGCCGATATACCATCGCCTATAGTAGAAAGTGCCGCTCCTAATAATGCTAATCTAGCTGAAATTATTTCTGGTGAATCGCCATTCTGCCCAGTTACTGTTACTCCATTAAATTGTTGTTGTCCATTTTGATTATTATTTTTGTTAGCCAAAATTGCACCCCCCACGAGTATCGTTATTAGCTAATTTATGAAAACAAATAACAAAGAGTGTGTACATTTGCTTGAGTATGTAATGAATTATACATAAAAACAGAATTTAGTCTTTAATGATAGAAAAAATAAGAAATCTCATCAATGAAATTGGACCATTCAAAGGTGTCAAATATATTCTAAGTAAGGGGGATAAAATAATGGGGAAAATCGTGGATCTATCCAAATGGCAACCAACAGTCAATTATAAACAACTATCTACAGAAGCAGAATTAGCAATACTTAGAGTACAAGACGGATCGACAATAAAGGACGAAGTATATCAAAACCACGCTAATGGCTGTAATCAATACAATATTCCTTTTGGCGTCTATGCTTTTACACGTTTTATAAATATTGAAGATGCAAAAGTGGAAGCAAGAGATTTTTATACTCGTGCTTTAGCTTATGGTCAACCAAAATTTTTTGTAGCTGATGTTGAAGTTTCAACTATGAGAGATATGCGAGCTGGTACAAATGCTTACATTGCGGAACTTCGAAAACTTGGTGCAGAAAAAGTCGGTATTTACGTAGCACATCATTTATACGACTCATTACAGTTAGATTATGCAAAAGCAGATTTTACTTGGATTCCCCGGTATGCAGTAGATGGAAAATCAATTATAGCTCCAGATTATCCTTGCGACTTGCATCAATATACGGATAGTGGAAAAATAACTGGAATTGAGGGGAATGTTGATCTTAATCGTTTAACCGGCACAAAGCAGCTTTCATGGTTTACAGGTAACTCCAATAGTATAGAAAGTTACAAAATTCAGTTTACAACCAAAAACAGCAATATATATATAGTTAAATCAGGAGATACGTTATCAGAAATTGCTAAAAATAACAATACAACAATCGAAAACATAGTTAAAATCAATAAAATAAAGGACGCCAATAAGATTTATATTGGACAGAAATTGAAATTATCCCATAAATAAACTGTCAATATTATCCGAATAGTAGGCATGGACATATAATTGTTTGTTCGTACATGCATAAATTATATATAGAAGTTACTATTCGAAAGGTGGCAAAGACGTGGATATTTCTGTACAAGGGTTAATCGCAAACTCAAACAAACGTGTTGGATCCATTAATCCTAATGTTCAGTCTCGTATGGAATTAATTATTGAACGATGTCACAAACGAGGAGTCTATGTAATTTTTACCCAAGGCATGAGAACGCTCACGGAACAAGCCATTCTTTATGGTCAAGGGCGATCCAGTTATATCTATAATGGGGTTAATTTTAGTCAAATGGGTAATCCAATTGTTACTAATGCAATTCCTGGAACAAGTATTCACAATTATGGGCTCGCAATTGATTTCGCCATTATTAAAGGAGGCGAAGAGATTGTGTGGGATGAAAAAGCTGATTTTGATCGGGATGGCAAAGCGGATTGGATGGATGTAGTGGAGGAAGCAAAAAAGCTAGGGTTTGAATGGGGGGGAGATTGGACAACATTTAAAGTTTATTCCCACCTTGAATGGGTCGGGAATTTGACCTATAGTCAAATATTCAATGGAAAAAAGCCTCACTTTCCTTCACTTGTGAAGGAAATAAATCCGAACAATTACTATATTTCGGGAAAAGGAAGATATAAAATAATAAAAGCAAGCTACATTTATGATGGATTAGTTTTTAGTAAATCTAAAAAATTAAAAACATTTAAGAAAGGAACGGTTATTGAAGCATTAGCTATTGTTCATAGTGGCCAAACTACCCGATTAAAAGTAATGATAGAAGGTAAAATAGGATACGTTTCTGGCAGAAAAACGATTGTACAGAAAGTGCCCGATCCAGTCTATCACAAAGTTAAAAAGGGAGAAAATTAACAATCATAGTAAAAAAATATAATACAACAGGTTAATAAGATTGCCGATTTAAATAAATATATAAAAGATGTTAATCTAATTTATCCTGGCATGAATATACGAGTGAAATAAGAATTAATAATATTTAAAGCCTTCAACTCTTAAAAAAGAATAGAAGGCTTTTCTTATTGATCTATGTTAGAACTACTCTAAAAGATAAAAACACGCTTGAACAGCAATTCAAACGTGCGTACTAAAAGAAAAGGGAGAAATTATTTAAGACGGGTTACAGGACCGTCTTATCTCCATTATTACCAATATGTTAATAGAATATACATTCAAGAACCTTAAAATAATCATTTCTTTATAAAAATTTCAAAAGTGGTGACTATCTGGCTAAGGAAAATATCGCGAAAAAGAAATGCTTACTTATAGCGAGATAAAGTATATCGGAAGTTTTGAAAAGTTGAAGGATTCTGCAATAGAAAAGAAGGTCATCCCACATTACGAGAACGTTATATAGAACCTATTGCAAATACTTAGGTATATCATCAGTATTTTTATTTAAGGTTTCAGTGAAAATATTATCTGGTGGTTGGTTGGGGGTATTTAAACTTTGTCCATTGTGAATTAACTTGATGAGGTTTTGTATATCCTCTTTTGTGGCAGGCTGATTCTTGGCCATATTCCTAAATATACAGACATATTGGGGCTGCCTGAAAAAGACTTCGCTAAACAATAAAAAAGAGTTATTGTGCTGTAGCAAAAGTATCATTTTGCAGAGCTTTCGCATTTTCCATTACTCAACAATCGGGCGCATTTCTGAAACAAGGAAAGCGTCTTACTTAATTAAAGGGCCAATAATGAAACAGAATCTTATTAAGTATTTCTTAACTAGGGACTACGAGGAAAGTTAATAGGGCAATTATTAGGAGATTTTTGTATTTTATATTTGAAGGGATCGCTGCCATTACCTTGCAAAACAGATGGTTCACCGGTACAAGGATCGAATCATTCTAAGGGTCGCATATAAAAAATAGACTGCAGACAAACCCGACTTTTTTGTCGAGTTTGTCTGCAGTCTAAAAGAAAGCCACTTGTAGGTAGCTTTTATGTCTGTTCTTTTATTAGAATAAATTATAAAATGTATATTTTATAGGGTAGGCAAGTTTATTGCGGTTTCAATATTTTGTAGACTTAATTCGGTTTGCTTGTCATGATTCCATGCATGATACCAGCCTTTTTCCATCACATAATTTGAAATTATTTCATGCATATTAAGAGATTCCTCTAAATGTTGTGTAAGGATAGCTTTAATCTCTGGTGTTCCTGCCTCAGTAACGGCCATGGCATAATTTCTGACGCCACTTTTAGCTGAATTCAGTAGATCCATTGCTACAACTTGGTCAGTCAGAGCGTCCATGCCAGTTATATTTTTAATTATCGTATTCATGTTCTTTCATCTCCTAATTAGGCTTTGCTTTAGATAAGATGGAAGCAAACTCCTGTAATTGTCTAGTGGAAGTATCAACGTCTTGTTGCAAAATATTTTTTAGTTCTTCATCTGATACTAAGCCTTTCATTGTTTTGGACTTAGTTAAACAAAGGGTTTTAAATGCGGTCATTTCTTGTACTTCAAGGACTTCATGTAATGCGTAATCCACTATACAAACCTCCTTTATTAGGGTTTCAGAAGGACCTTAATACAATTATCTGTCCTTCTGTCAAAGATTTCATATCCTCGTTTAGCTTCACTCAATGGTATTACATGACTTACTACATCGCTTGGATCGATTTTACCTGTAGAAACTAACTCAAACATATATGGCATATAGTGGATAACCGGAGCTTGTCCTGAGCGAATATTCACATTACGTTGGAAAATATCCCCTAGTGGGAAACCGTTATACCTTCCTCCATATACACCCGTAACTTGAATGGTTCCACATTTTTTAACCGCTTGGGAAGCAATGACAAATGCACTCATGGTTCCACCGTGAAGTTTTAATCCGCTTGCAAGGAACTCTAAATCGCTCATTTTTCCATCCATGCCCACTGCGTCAATAACAATGTCAGCTCCACCCTTAGTCATTTCCAAAAGATGCATTCCGACATTTTCGTATTGTTCAATATTTACGATTTCTACGTTGTTTGTACGTTTGGCATGCTGCAAGCGGTAATCAATAAAATCAACAGCTATTACTCGCTTTGCCCCTTTTAGCCAACAAAACTTTTGAGCAAAAAGGCCAACTGGACCGCAACCAAGAACAATTACAGTATCTCCGTTTTTAACACCAGCATTGTCCACACTCCAGTAACCAGTAGTCATGGCATCGGCGATAACAGCTAATTTTTCATCAGGTTCTTCACATGTTTCAGGAATTTTAAAGTGGGTGAAGTTAGCAAAAGGTACTCGTAAATATTCGGCTTGTCCACCAGGGTAGCCGCCGGTAGTACCTGAGTATCCGAAATAAGCTCCCATGTCTCCATTATCATTGGAATTATCACATTGGCTCTCAAGGTGGTTTTTACAATAGACACATTCACCGCAGGCAATATTAAAAGGAATAATGACTCTGTCTCCCTTTTTTACATTTGTAACACCGGGTCCGACCTCTTCTACGATTCCCATTGGTTCATGCCCGATTACGTAATCCTCTTGCAAATTAGGAATCATTCCATGGATTAAATGCAAATCAGATCCACAAATCGCTGTGCTTGTTACTTTAATAATCATGTCATCTGGTTTTTCAATCCGAGGATCTGGAACTTCTTTGACTTCAACATTCTTGATGCCTTGATAAGTTACTGCTTTCATCTAGAACCTCCTAAGTTTATTGTTGATCTGGTGTTCGATCAAACATACCTTTTCTATTCGTTTCACCTGGGAACAATTTCATGTTGCCAATCATTATGGTATTTTTGGCAGATAGCTGATCGAGTTGATACTGTTCTTTCAATTCATAAGGATGAAACCATTTTTTATTAATCATCAGCTCAGTTATTTCCTGATGCATAGCAATCCCTTGCAATAATTGTTTTCGTAAAAGTGCTCTAAGATTAGGTGATGCAGTTTCGGTTAAGGCTACGGCTGTATTCCGCACACCTTCTTTTGCACGAAGTAGAAAATCCATAGCAAATGTTGTATCTGCTAGCTCGGGTACGTTCATTGAGTTTCTTGGGTCTAAGTAATCATTATTCAACGTGGCTTACCTACCTTTCAGTTAACAATTGGAGTTGGGCGATTTTGAGGGACAGGAGCTTGAAAAGGTGCAAGTTCATAGATTGCCTTTAACTCTGTAAGAGCTTGTATAGATTGTTCAACATCTTTTTGCATTAAAGCCTTCAGTTCTTGATCAAATACCAGCCCTTGCATTAACTTTGACTTCGCTAAACAGAGTGTTTTAAAGTTGATGGCTTCATGTAAATCCATTGACTCATGCGGTGCTAATTTTTCCATCCAGTTTAACCTCCTTTTTTACAATACATTATATTTTCCCAGTAAAAATTTTATTTATACGTGGATATTTTTCTTAGTAACGAACCGGGGCGCTGTAGGAGAAGCATCTCATGCAGGAGATGCTTACTTTTTCTTCCATAAATTTGAAAAAGATGACCAGTTGGATATGGCAAGATTCAGAAATGGTCTAAGAAAATGCCATTAAGATCTATGATATTGATTCAACCTTTATATTGACCAATTATTAGAAACATACTCAGCCAATATTAAAAATATCCATGACGAATCTATGTTGTCTATAACATCTATTATTTTCATTTTAATATTAGTGGCAATTTTATATTTTATGTTTAAAGCAAATGAAAATGAAGCTTATATTTCACTTGATTTTAATATGTCTAGTTTAAAAATAAATAATATTACACTTGGAACCATCAAAATTTAAGGTAATAATTTTAGCTTAGATAAAGAACCAGCGATTATCAGAAATAAAATACTACGTGGTGTAACAAAGCATGACGTAGAGAAAATGGTGTTATCTCACCAACAACGTGGATGGAAGCAAATTAGTAAGATACAAACTGAAAATAAAAGAGGTGGAGCTTTATGCGGTATTAATGGAATTTCCAAAAAAAAACACGCTTGAAGTGCAATTCAAACGTGCTTTTGCTAATTACATGTGATTTATAAGACGGTCTACTCGCCCGTCTTATCTCTATTTTTAACGATTTGATATTAAATATACGTTTCAGGAAATTAGATTCGTTTAAATAAAAAATATATTTTAACAACATGGTTGGAAGCAACTCACTGAGATTCAAACGGAAAAACGAAACGGTGGAGCATATGCAGTGTTGGTGGAGTTTCCAAAAAAAAAACACGCTTGAATGGCAGTTCAAACGTGACGAATCGAAAGAGAGTCGAGAGCGGACGGTTGGCAGACCGTCTAGCTCCATTTTTAACAAATTGATAATAAAATATACGTTCAAGAATCGCAAATGGTTCGTTATTATAAAAAATATAAAGTGGTGAAATAAATGGTTTCAATTGCACGCAAGACGGCATTAGATCGGCAGAAGATTTATATCAATTCCTGTAATCCAACTATTAGCGAACGCTCAGTCCGTTACGAAAACAATTATCTAACAATAAGTCATAACAGAGATAGAGTCGAAATTTTATTTCACAAAGACAAATTGGGTAATGTGATAGCTCGATATAAATTGAGGCTGACGAGTAATTCTATAATCATTGATGAGACAAACGAAGAATTGGATTTTGGTTCTAGGAAAGGTAAAATTACTCCTAATCAGTACCAACAAATAACTGGACAAGCTTATGCAGCTTAATAAACATCAGTAACTAATGTGCAGCCAACGCAGTCAATCGACTAGCGTTATTTTTATTGTCAAAAATGGGTTGAAATTTATTTAAAGGTAAATACTACTTTCTGAAAGGAGGAGTATTGCAATGCAAAATGATGTAGTATTACAGACATTTAATCATTTAGCTAATAAAATTACAGGATTTCAAGCGGATATAACTTTAAATATAAACGGTACCATAATTTCTGGAACGCTTATAAGTAACGATGAATATCGAGAAAGGTTAATTCAATCTTTAAAAGAAAAGGGTCTTTATAATATAAGTGCTGAAAATGGAGAAGATTTAGAAAAGTTTTTAACTAAAATAAAGAAGGTTGATGAGGAAATAGAAAATTATAAATTCATTAATCTCCTAAACGCTCAATTCTTATTATCTAATGGGCACTCTTTTCCATTAGCAAATGGTTTCCTTTGGAGAGGGAAAATCGAATCTGTAGATGGGTTTACTTTAGGTCAATTTAAAATATCCTATTAAGAAATTTTAGCACATCCAATGAATGTGCTTTTTATATCTGATAAACATAATTATTTACAAGTAATTAACATTTCTTAAAAAGGTAAACACTCCTATTTGTCGAAATGACTAGATAGAGAGGAGGTAAGAAGTAAATTGATTAAAAGTATAAAAGTTAATTTCGATATACTTAGAGAACAACTAAATAAAAATGAGTTTGAGTATTTTCTTAAAAAATTTACTGTATCTTCAAAAAAATATGATATTTATTGGAATTTAAAAGATAAGAATGAATATATATTCCTATATAAAATTTCTAATAAGGAAATTGCTCCTTATATGTACTCAGGAGAATTGAAAAGATTTAAAGCTTATATAAGAAAAGAAAATGAAATTGTAATTGAAAAAGTAATCTAGTTTCGCAAAGAAAATACTTTTATAGACATTCAAAAATTGATCGTCATATTGCATTTCGTGATTACTTGATGTCATATCCAGATGTCGCAAAAGAGTATGGAGATTTGAAAGAGAATCTTTCCAAACGTTTTCCCTTTAACATTTGAATCATATATTAAAGGCAAAGAAAAGCTAGTCTTGGAGATTGAACAAAAAGCAATTGCTTGGTATCAAAGCACAAAATAACCTTGAAAAACAATAATAATTGTAATGTTAATTGGAGATATTAATTCAACAATCAGGTGCTATCCTTTTTTTAGGGCAATATAATCGAAAAACGCCTTCATTAGTTTTTTTATGTATCGGAAAAATTCTTAGGGGAAAATATCTAAAAAACATACATCAAGGGGAGACAAAAATTTCGTTTCTAAAGAAGAATTGCTTGATGAAACTTTATATTTTTGGTATTTTCCTCATCTTGGCGAAAAGTACTCAGATTTCGTTATGTGTCCAAAAATCGATAGTATTGAAGGAATATCTGGTGCAGAGCGAAATTATATCATTCAGGCAAGTGCGCTAAATTATGGAATACATCACGGCTTCAATAAATTTCGTAAAATTTGCTACTTTGAGGGTTTTTTTAATATAATCTCTCATAAAACGTGAATCATCAATAATTAGAATTTCCTTCAAAAAAGATTTAATATAGAAATTCGTTGAGTTTCTTATTATCTTAAAAATTAACCTATTACTATACTGCTGAATAGTGTTAAAAATTATATAAATAAGTAAAAATTACCTTTTTGTATTATTTTTTATACTTTTCTATTTTCGGTCAATCTTTTATATTTGTTAGTTACAGCGTTTACTGTACGATTTAATTTCTTGGCTATGGAATTATAGGTTTCTCCATTATCACGAAGTTTTATGAGAATTTTTTCCTCTTCTGTTGTCCAAGGACAATAATAATTCCCTTTGATTTTTCTCTTAGTTAGTCTTTGTTTGTCAACCCAATCTGGTTCAGGCACAATAACATTGTGAGGGATTTTTGAAAAATCAATACGCTCTTTGTGAATATAAGCCCATTCCCAAAAGTCTTTCGGATTAATAAAGTAAAAGGTTTTCTTAAATCTGGTTTTCTTTTTTGTATAAGGCAAATTATGATTATAACACCAATTTTCAACAGTTTTTCTATCGACGTTTATTATTTGTGCGAGTTCTCCCATTGTTAATAAACCGATTTGGCTTTTGGTATTGGAAATATTTAGCCGTTTCATTTTAATAATTACGCCATTCACAGGACGATTTAATTTTTTTGCAATTGTTGATACTTTAACATTTCCGGCGTTTTCTAATAAATAGTTAATCTCATCGTTTTCCCATGGTTTTGCCACAACAATCATCCTTTTTAGTTTAATTCTTTTGATTTCCTTTTCATGAATTAAATGCTAAAATAGCATAATTTATAAGTTTAAAAATTCTAAAGAATAATAAAAATAGTTAAACAAATACTTTTAGCTCTTTTTCCCTATATATTGTTTTTGAAACTTTTATTGGAGTATTTAATAATTAAACAGAAGCAGTAATAGTTAAGGTTACATACCTGGAGGTACAGATATATTAGGGTGCCAGAAAAGGAATTCGCTAAATAATATATAAAGAGTTATTAAACTAACAGATGATCATTTTTTCGAAGAGTTTGGTAACAAAAACCATTTGGAATATTAGATTTTTTAATTCATTAATTTATAAATAAAAAAAGACCGCAAATGCGGTCTAAGTGTTATTTCTTCAATTGGATGTTTTCTGTTTCAGTGCCAAACACACCAGTTTCTTAATTGAAGTTTTAAGTCTTTACTTTTTGTTTCGAATATATCATATTGCTTAAATAATTTAATCAGTGTTTTTTATAAATATCACATGAAAATCACAAAAAATCACATTAAAAGTGAAAAGTCGTGAAATAATACGAAAGAACATATAAAATAAAAGAGCGAAAAACCTTTTATATAAGGCGAAACGAAAAAATATGAAAGAGGTTGAAACCATGAATGCATACGAAGAATATATGCAAGGCATTGTAAAACCAATGCGCGAAGAACTAGTAAATGTTGGCTTCACAGAATTAAAAACTCCTGATGAAGTAGCAGATCATATGCAAGAAACAAAAGGAACATCATTAATCGTGATTAACTCTGTTTGCGGTTGTGCAGCAGGTTTAGCGCGTCCAGCTGTTGCAGCAGCACTTGAAAAAGCAGAAAGCAAACCCGATCATCTTGTAACGGTTTTTGCGGGCCAAGATCGTGAAGCAACTGAGCAAATGCGTAGTTACTTTGAAGAAGTGCCACCAAGCTCACCATCTATTGCAGTATGGCAAGATGGAAATTTAGCTTACTTTATCCCACGTGAACAAATTGAAGGTTATGCAATGGAACAAGTTCGCGATCATTTAGCTGGCGTGCTTGATCAAGTATGTGCGAAATAAGAACAATCGTTACAACTGCAGGTAGACCTGATGAAAATTCTAGGAGATTAGCAGAGTTTGCTTGTCAGGTATTAAATGCACCGTTTGTTGAAAGAAGAAAAAGGTCTGTGAGGAAAATTGCAGAATATGAAAAAGCAAATGTAATAGTTGCAGGGAAGAATCGATTTGAATACTACCCAATGTGTAGCGACGAACCATTTTTCTTTCATCCAAGTTCTGCAGCCTTCCGTTTAAAACGCATTGCAAGAGGAGAACATGATCCCTTTTTGCAAGCAGTAAATCTACAATCCGGTGATACATTTCTAGATTGTACATTAGGAATAGGTTCGGATAGTATTGTAGCTGCTTTTGCAGTGGGGGTGACTGGGAAAGTAGTAGGATGTGAAGGTAATCCTAATATTGCCTTTATCGTAGATGTAGGTATGAAACAATACGATATTTCAGAACTACCTTTACTAAAATGTATGGAAAACATCACGGTAATCCCTAGTTTAGCAATTGACTTTTTAAATCAGCAACCCGATCATTCATTTGACGTCGTTTATATGGATCCAATGTTTGAAGAAACGATTGAAGAATCCATCAATTTTGCACCACTTAGAAGTGCAGGATTACACGATTCGTTGTCAGATGAATGGATAGTAGAAGCAAAGCGAGTGGCAAAGAAAAGAGTTGTATTAAAAGCTCATTTTCGATCACCACTCTTTGCAAGATATGATTTTGAGCGAGATATCCGCCCAAATACAAAATTCCATTATGGTATTCTTCATTTAGAAGAACAAAAATAATAAAGAACCTGCGATTTCTAAATCGCAGGTTCTTTTACTCTTCTACTATATTTGAACGAATCGAAGCCATTAATTGAATCATTTTCTTCAAGTCTTCATCCGATACACCACTTAAAACTCGATGTTGATAGGAATCCATCGTTTCACGAATATCATTATACACTTTTTGACCGAGTGACGTTAGCTGGATTCTCTTCTCACGGCGATTGTTCCCAGCTATTTGTTCGATGTATTGAAGCTCTTCTAATTTTAAAACTGCACGGGTAATCGTAGGTCGCTCCACATATAGATGTTTTGCAATTTCTACTAATGTAATATTTTCATATTTATTAATATAAAAAAGAATAGACCATTGAGATGTAAAAAGATTATATTCTTCTAATTTTTTATTTAATGCATTATTTAAAGGGCGATATAGTAGTAAAAAATGATGAAAAAAGTTTTGTTCGTCCAAAACGGATACCTCCTAAAACATACGCGTTAAAAATGAATGTCTATTTTGAGTATAGAAGTTATTAAAAGGGATTACAAATAAATGATATGAAATAGGAGAAGTAACAATGAAAAAGAGAAAAGTTATACCTTTTCTCTTTTTAATCTATTAATCCGTTATGCATTGCCTTTTGGTGCATTTTTACCATATAAGAAATGGTGTAATGGCAGACATAGGATGCCACAAATACCAAGTATGATATACAATCCACTATAGCCAACAGTTGGTACGAATAACCCCTGAACAAACGGTCCAATACCTAAGCCGATATCCGTTAAGATAAAGAAGGTAGAAGTAGCTAGTCCGATACGATGAGCGGGAGCTGATGACACTGCGACTGCTTGTGCACTTGCCATATACGTACCATAGCCAAATCCAAGAAGTGCTCCGGCTATTAATAATACCAATCCAATACTTGATTGACTTAAAATGAATAAGCTGATAAACAAACTAATAAGCGCAGGGTACATGATAAAGTTTGGTCCTTTTAGGTCAAATTGGCGACCTGTGAATGGACGGGTGACTAGCACTGCCACTGCATAGACAACAAAGAAGAATGCGGCAGCATCTGTTAAATGTTGTTCTTTTGCATAGAAAGTTAAGAAGGATAATACACCGGAATAACAAAAGGCAGTTACTGTTGCAACTAATGTAATGGGAACAGATTTCTTTTCGATGAAATTAGAAATTTTAAAACCTTTCATTTCATTTAATTGTTCCGCTGTGAGTTTTATTTCTTCCACTTTGATAACAATAGAAAGAATAAAACTTATTACAATACAAAAGAAACAAAATACGAAAATCGCTTGGAAATCGAAGTGTTGTAAAATATAGATCCCAATAAATGGCCCGATGGCAGTCGCAAGAGTCATACTTAATGCAAAATATCCAATCCCTTCACCTTTTCGACTTTGAGGAATGGCTTGAGCAACAATAGTACCTGTCGCAGTCCCAGCAACCCCAAACGCGAATCCATGAAGAATGCGGTTAAACATTAAGAATCCTAGACTACCTGTAATGAAATATAAAACTGAACTAATTATTATGATGAAAATACCAATTAGTAATATCTTTTTACGGCCAATATTATTAATATATTTCCCACCGAAAATACGGCCAACTAATGCACCTAGCACGAAAATACTCGATGCTAAACCTGCAATGCTTTCATTTGCATTGTACTTGTCCGAGGCAAAGACAGAAATGGTTACCATCAAAAGGTAAAAGGTGAGCATTAAGAAGAAGTTGATTGTGGTAATGCTAATAAAATCTTTTTTCCAAAGTTTTTCTCTCTGCATAAAAATCTCCTTTAATTATTATAAATTTTCAAATAAAAATTACATACCTCAAAAAACTTAGCGGTCAAATATTGCTACGATACAAATAAATCATTCAGTTTACAAGCATTAGAATCATGATTTAAAAGTTTGATACAAAATCTTTGGAGATAGTCTCCATACATGAGATAAAGTTGAATGGTATTTGGATGAAATGAGTATAGTAATTTTTAAAATGTTACCATAGTTAATAGTTATCGTAGGTAACGTTTATAATTATAAAAAAATATGTAGGTAAAATCAACAATTTTTTAATACATATTTTGCTCTTGAAAACGATTAATTTTTCGATTTCATGTATAACGTACAGATTAAACATCATTTTGCACATTGATTTTTGGCAATAAAAAAACTATGAGGCAAGATACCTCATAGTTCATCCGTTTTTTTTTGAAGTGTTAAATTAGTCAGTAATACAAAGAGACATTAAATATACTAAAAGTGCTAAAAAACCAATTCCAATAGCAGTTGACATAAAAAATTTGCCCTCCTTCTGTATAAAAACGAACATATAATTTTAACATATAATTTCTATTTTATTGTACAATGATTTACAAAAAGATGAAACCTTTACATTCAAAAATCGTATATAGTATTAAAATAGTAGTTGTTAAATTGGCAAAAGTAGGTGGAAATGATGAAGAAATGGCTTCAAAAGTTATTAGTTCCGACAGTTGCAGTTCTATCTCTTGGTTTAATATCACCAAGTCATGCAATTTGGGAGAACTTATTAGAACATAACAGTAATCATAAAACACAGCTTTCTAAACAATCATTAGAAGAAAATTACATAAACAATAGCTTTCAAAATCAATTAATAGAAGAAAAGCAAGTAAGTGCTAGTCAAATTTTTGATCAAGCAAAAGAACAAGCACATATGAAGTTTGGTACCAAAGTTGGTCCTAAAATCAGCAATGAGTTTGATACCATAATTTTCCCGAAAATCGAACAAGCTATTCATATGACTTTGGCTGAAATGACTCAAGAAGATACTAAATATTTAGGCGTAACAGAAAGACCAAGTGGTGACTATTCAGAAAAAATGTTCCATATTTATAATGCATCAACAGGAAAAGACATAATCCGCTTCCATGTACGCACAGAAAATCGTCCTTTCGATGGCTATTACTATAACTTTCATTATCACACATATACAGACCAATTCGCTTCACACTATAATCTAGGGGAAATTTATTGGTCAAAAGATACGCCACCTAAGTGGTTGTCTTAAAAAGCTCATCTAATAGGTGGGCTTTTTTAATTTTTCAATAAAGCCTCCAGACTAGATAAAAGCTGCAAGCCATTTATTAGCCAATATAGCACTAGCAATTTGATTGGCTGATCATCTTGTTTGTCAGGTTAACAAACATTGATTATTAGTTTTCTCCAGCAGTAAAATCAAGGATGATGGGCCTGTATTTTCGTTTTTTTGGTCTCAATTTTGCTTCGCATTCATCATGATATTTTAGAAAGTTGTTTAAGCAAAACAATGTACTTGGTCGTAAATAGTTTGTCATTATTGCATCATTTTTCCATTCCACCGTTTTTAGATCAATGACTTTCTTAAAGTCTTCAAAATGATAGCCTAAATTAATTAATGGTTGAATCAATTTTTCATGTTGGACAGATAATTTGAAGTTTTTTTCAGCTTTTTGATTTAAATAATCCATAACTTCTTTAACTTTCTCTTTATTTTTATTTTTTAAAGTACATTCTCTTAAAGATGAGTGAACCAAAGTGGGTTCGTTCTTTACATCTTTTTGGTTGATAGATTCCATTTCATTTGGGAGAATGCCGTACTCATTTTGAATAGTAATTTCATCATAAAGTCGCTCGTAGTCAATGCGATACCA
Organism: Rummeliibacillus sp. JY-2-4R; assembly: GCF_053847205.1. Taxonomy (NCBI): domain Bacteria; kingdom Bacillati; phylum Bacillota; class Bacilli; order Caryophanales; family Caryophanaceae; genus Rummeliibacillus; species Rummeliibacillus sp. JY-2-4R. The sequence continues at coordinate 1,318,911 of NZ_CM132623.1, forward strand.
TTTCCTACGATCTGTTTTATATGAATTGAATTTGCTAGTAGAAACAATGTAATTCCTCTTTTCAAGCCTTGTAAACGCACGAACAATAGTGTTGTGCGACCAAAATGGAAATTGTTTTGACCAGCTATCAAATGAATGTTTGTACCATGTAAATCCCTCAAATTTCATGGGTGATTTTAATAAAAAATAATGAAGTTGCTGTAAAATGATAGCTTCATTTAATCCGATTATTGTCGCTAATTCTGTTAGGACAATTAGTGGTTTATCTTTAAATAAAAATTTCATGAATCATTCCTCCAAGACAGGTATGTGTAGTAATTTAAATAAGGATAGCTAAAAACTTAGTTGTAAATTTCAATTAACACCTCCTCATTCATTAAATAGATAGAAAAGTGTGAAAGAGGACATGAGAGTTTTTTTTAAACCTTCTTTATATTTCACGAATCATTAAACATAGAAAAGCCAGATGCATTAGCATCTGGCTTTTCTATTTCTTACTTGCAATTTTTGGTGCTTGTAAGATTGAATTATTGAATTTCTATTTTATGGTTATTTTCAATTATATGTTGAGCGTTCTTAGGCAAGTTGATATTGAGTACGCCGTTTTCGTATTTGCATTCAATTCCATCAAATTGGATATTGTCTATTACAAATTGACGTTTGAAAGAATGACTTACGCGTTCACGGCGAATATAATTTGTTGCTTCATCTTTATTTTCAGTTTCTTGGTTTTGGCTTGCTTCAACAGTTAAGAGATTGTTGTTGTAAGTGACATTGATGTCTTCTTTGTTCATACCAGGAATATCCATATTGATGATGTACGAATCTTCTTTTTCTTCAATGTCTACACTTGGTTGGTTCATTGGTGTAAAGAAAGAATCAAATGTTTGATCGAAGAATTGTGGGAAAAAGAAATTACGACCTGTTGGAAATAAGTTTGACATAGTTCATTACCTCTTTTTTTAATTTTTTCTTCGAAAGGGGAATCATTTAACTGATCCTCTTTACATTTATAATAATACATCTTGTTATCACTCATGTCAAGTGAGTGCTAACAATTTTAAAATGCATTTCAAAGTAATTTAAGTAAAAGAGCTCAAGTGATACTGAGTCCCGTTTTAGGTTAGGTAAAATTTAGGCAAACGTATAGACTGTTAATCTTACCAAAGCATAATCTATATAGAATTTGAAGGGAGGAATATGAATGCGAAATATTTATCAACCAAACAGGTTTCGGGAGTCTGAAAGAGGACGCAGAATCGATGAAGACTTCGGTCGCAGAAGACCATTTTATCCATTTCCGATTTTCCCAATTTATCCATACTATCCATACTATCCACCGTATCCACCATATCCGCCGTATTATGGATACCCGCCTTATTACAGTTATCCATACTATAGCCCATACTAATTATACTTAACAGAATCTTTTAAATAAGGAATTTTGGAGCGTTGAATCCTTGTTGGATGGACGCTTCTTTTTTTCTCATTACTTTAGCGGATTAAAACAGGACAATGGGGTTATTTTATTTAGGATTTAAAGTACAAAAGGAACTCCATACAATTGTATGGAGTTCACTTGACACTTTGTTCACTTTTTTATTAATTAATATTTATTAATGAACGCTGTGCCAACAATAATTAATAGGATGAATAGGACAACAATTAAAGCGAAATTGTTATTGTTACCATACCCACCTTGATAGTTTCCGTAGTCCATGTAGTCCCCTCCTTTTTTAGGTCTATTTTAAAATATGATGATGTGCAACTATTTGTTTGGTTGTATTACATAGTTTCGAAAAAATTTATCTAGTAATTTTGTTAGCAATAATTATTATTTTTGACAAACGCTGTGCCAACAATAATTAATAGGATGAATAGAACAACAATTATTGCAAAGTTGTTGTTGTTTCCATAGTTACCTTGATTTTCGCATCCCATGAATGACCCCTCCTTCTTTTAGGCCTACTATAAAATATGCGAAGTCTTGAAATGGTGTATAGTCGTTTTAATTAATTTCAAAAAATATCCTAGAACTTTTTTATCTTGCAATGCTATTATTAAACCTAGTATGTAAATTGGAGGCTATAATCGATGAAACAATATTTGGACCTTTGCCGCCATATTTTAGAAAATGGTAATGATAAGGGAGATCGTACCGGAACAGGGACGTTGAGCGTATTTGGTTATCAAATGCGATATAATTTACAAGATGGTTTTCCATTAATGACCACAAAAAAAACTGCTTTTCGTTTAATTGCGACAGAATTATTGTGGTTTTTAAAAGGAGATACGAATGTCCGCACACTAATTGCCCAAAATAATCATATTTGGGATGAATGGGCATTTGAAAAATGGGTAAATAGCGAAGAATATAAAGGACCAGATATGACTGATTTTGGTCATCGGGTATTAACAGATGAAGCATTTAAACAACAATATGATGAACAAATGGCCAATTTTCAAAAGAAAATAATAGAAGATGAATCGTTTGCTCAAAAGTTTGGTGATCTCGGCCCTGTATACGGGAAACAATGGCGTTCTTGGCCGGATGCAAAAGGTGGAACAATTGACCAGATTCAAAATGTAATTGAATCCATAAAGAAAAATCCAAATTCCAGACGGCATATTGTTACAGCATGGAATCCAGCTGAAGTGGATGATATGGCTTTACCACCATGCCATTCACTATTCCAATTCTATGTAGCAGATGGAAAACTTTCTTGTCAACTTTATCAACGTAGTGCCGATGTTTTCCTTGGCGTACCTTTTAATATTGCTTCATATGCATTACTTACACATCTCATTGCAAAAGAATGTGGACTTGAAGTAGGAGATTTTGTGCATACTTTAGGAGATGCACATATTTACAAAAATCACTTAGAACAAGTGAATGAGCAATTAACTCGTAAACCAAAATCTCTACCAAAACTAGTCATTAAAACGGACAAAGAATCAATTTTTGACTATGAACTGGAAGATTTAGTAATCGAGGGATATGATCCATATCCACGAATTTCAGCACCTATTTCAGTGTAAAGGGGATTTTACTATGATTTCATTAATCGTTGCACATGACGAAAATCGTGTAATTGGTTACAATAATGCGATGCCTTGGTATTTACCAGGTGACCTAGCGTATTTTAAAAAGACTACAATGGGAAAGCCGATGATTATGGGACGAAAAACGTTTGAATCGATAGGTAAAGCTCTGCCAGGAAGGACCAATATTGTGATTACAAGAGATACTAGCTATCAAGCTGAAGGTATTGTTGTTGTGCATTCTTTCGATGAGGCTTTAGCGTTAGCAAAGAAGGAAGATAAAGAAATAATGGTAATCGGCGGGGAACAAATATTTAAAATGGCCCTTCCAGTTGCAGATGTTCTTTATGTAACTTTAATCCAACATGAGTTTAACGGTGATACGTATTTTCCTGAGTATGGTTCTGAATGGAAAAAAGTTTCTGAATCTGAAGTGTTTGAAACAGATGAACATATTAAGTTTTCGTATATTGTCTATAAAAAGTAGGAATTTTGATAGATATATTGTATGATTAGAGTGACTATAAGTATGTAGTCACTCTATTTTTTTTGGGAGGAATAGTACATGTTGAAGCGGGATAGAATTACGACTTTTTACATAGTAATGTTTTTGTTAATGATAATTACTTTTCCAACAAATTCACAAGCAGCCACATCAGATAAAAACAAAGTTGTTAATGTACCTGACCCACAATTAAAAAGCTATTTAAAGCATGAACTAGGTGTGAAAACATTGACACGAGGGGCGATGTTAAAAGTAAAAAAAGTGAACTATTCAGTAGCAAGTGATAACAGTCGAAAACCATTAACCTCACTGGAAGGATTACAATATGCCAAAAATCTAAAATTAGTGACGATTAAAGGAAATCATGTTACAAATTATAAGCCTCTTGCAAAGCTAGATAAGCTAACCTATTTGAATGTAAATGAAAATAGCTCAGGTACAAAATCAATCACATCACTTAAATACATAGTAGACATTCCAAATCTTGAGACCCTCTATGCAAGGGGAAATAAAATTTCAAGCATTGCAGGGCTAGAGAAATTAACAAAACTAAAAGAAATATCATTAGAAAACAATAGAATTGATCAAGAGGATATTGACCAATTATTCAATTATAAGGTCATAAAATACAACAAAGTTACAATCTTAAAGCGCTTAAACTATGTCAACATAAGTTATAACAATATAAAGGATGTACAAAAAGTATTAAAATTACCAAGTATTAAACAACTTCTAGTATATGGAAACCATGTATACAATTTTTCTCATCCGGATACTCCGGACATCAAGATTAATTATAAGAATCAATATGTAGTTGCCACTATGAATATCAAATCTAAAGGAAAAAAGAATTCATGGTATGGACAACTAAATAATCCTGTTCGCGTAGAAACTGGTATATTCATGCGTATGTTTGGTACAGCAAAAACCTCACAAGTATTGGTAGACATACCTGATTATCTTACAACTTCAGATCCACTTAAATCATATGATTTAGTTTATGGAACAAGAGGAAAAGCTAAACTTTATCAAGAGACAATAAAAGGAGATAAATTTGCATTACTAAGGTTCACAGATATTGGTGATAATATCAATACAATTGTATTAAGTTCATATAACTATGAAAGCTTTAAGCTAATTATTCATTTGAATCGAATTTAACAAATACGGACTTGAGACAGCATCAATAAAATTCCTGTCTCAAGTTTTTTATTTTTATAGAAATTGTTTACCGAACTTTTTATTTTCACACGAGGTATGTAAATGGCGAAATGAAAAAGTTATAGATATTTTTTAAGTTAATTTCAAACAAAAGTGCATATAATACATCACTATCCATTAATTATTCAAGACAATTGACAAATGTCACATGCCTGATTGCTTTTTGCTTAGTAAAATGATGACAAGGCTTTCATTTTACTATAGAGCAATATCATTTAGATTTAGAATGAGGCAAACAATTAAAGGATGTGTAAATGTGGGACGAATTCATGTCGTAACGGACTCGACCAGCGAATTAACTAAAGAAGAAATCAATCGATATCAAATTCATGTAGTACCATTAACTATTCAAATTAACAACAAAACATATACGGATGGAGTAGATATAGGGGCGCCTGAATTTTTTGAAAAAATGGCCAATTCATCTGAATTACCAAAAAGTTCACAGCCTGCAGTAGGTGTATTCAATGAATTATTTGACGAACTGGGTCATGAAGGCGATGAAGTAATTGTCATTACAATGGCGGGGAGTTTAAGTGGCACAGTTAAATCTGCCCAAACAGCTGCTTCTATATCAAAGACAAATGTCGTTGTGGTTGATTCAGAGTTTACTTCCTTTGGCCTTAGCTTCCAAGTTATAGAAGCAGCTATTATGGCTAAGGAAGGTAGAACAATGGAGGAGATTGTAAAACGTTTAGACCAAGTGCGTAAGAATACAAATCTCTATATAGTTGTAGATACATTAGATCACTTAGTAAAAGGTGGTCGTATCGGAAAAGGAACTGGTTTAATTGGGTCATTATTAAATATTAAACCAATCGCTTCTCTTGTTGACGGAACGTATACTCCTGTTGCAAAAGTAAGAAGTCATAAACAAGCTGTAAAATATATGTTTAATCAATTCCAGGAAGATACGAAAGGAAAAGTAATTAAAGGTGTGGGTATTGCACATGCAGAGGGCCGCAAAATAGCTGACCCACTAAAATCAATGATTGAAGTGCAAGGCTATGTTGATGTAAAATTTGGCTATACGTCGCCAATCATTAGTACACACACTGGGCCAGGAGCAGTTGGCTTTTCATACTATACGGACTAATTATAGGCGGCAGGGAAGACAATATTCCCTGCTTCTTTTCATTATAAGCGACAACGTCGACATGAAAGGAAGATTTAGAAATTGAAAAAATGGGTAATACTAATGTTATGTGTTATTTTGGTAACTGGATGCCAATTCTTTGGCGATAAGGGGAATGAGCAAGGATCAGATAAGATTACCGTTATGAAAATGTTAAAACTAAAAGACGTACGGTATGTAGGATTAGGCGACTCCTTGACTGTAGGTGTTGGTGATGAAACAAATAGGCAAGGATATGTTGGTCGTTTTAAAAAAGAGATAGAGACATGGCAAGGAGTAAAATCGGTAAAGGTGATCGACACAGCTAAAAGAGGGCGAACAACACAACAACTTATCGCTCAACTTAAATCCGGTGATATCGATGACGAATTACATAGGGCTAATATTATAACTTTAACAATTGGTGGTAATGATTTGATGAAAATTGTTCGTGCCAATATTACTGATTTAAAGAAAGAAGTCTTTGATGCAGAAAGACCGGATTTCCAAATGAGATATGCAACAATTATGAAGCTGATTAGAGAGCGGAATGCAAATGCTCCTATCATTTTAATTGGCGTTTACAATCCTCTATCTATTTTTACAAAACAGAAATCAGATATGAATACGATCATGCAAGAATGGAATTCAGATATACGTGGATTTGCAGATGGTGATGCTCATGCAGTGTATGTAAATGTAGAAGACTTATTTGAAACAAATGACAATTTAGTTTATCATACTGACTTTTTCCATCCAAATGCAAAAGGCTATGACCAAATGACGGCAAGAATTATAAAAACTTTACATGAAATTGATCTTAATAAACTATCACTAGGTCAATTTGACTTCAGGGAGGATACCACGGATGAATAAATGGAAGGTGGCCTTTTTACTACTATTTACACTTGTGATAGCATCCATTATTTTCGTTGTCTATCTAATTACAAAACCAATCGATGATATGCCATCACCAAGCTTAAAAGCTTTCCCTACTGGTAGCCATCTCAAAGTTGAAACGACTCCAAAAGAATTCGAACATATGGCCAACCAATTAATAGCGAATTCAATGAAAACATCGAAGATTCCAGTGCAAATGTATGTGGATCGTGAAGTAACTTTACAAAGTACTTTAACTGTTTTTGAAATGGAATTGCCCATTGTGATGACGTTTGAACCTTCTATAGAAAAGGGTAACTTATTGCTAAAGCAAAAGACGGTAGAAGTTGGAATGCTTGATATCCCACCCAATTCAGCGCTGAAGTTACTGAAGGATTCCGTTGATTTACCGAAATGGATGATTATTCAACCAGATAAAGAACAAATCTATTTAAATTTAACGGAGATGGATATTCCGATTGGAGAAAATTTAAAAGCGCGGGTTGAAGCAAAAGAATTTAATTTACAAGAAAAACGGATTATACTTGATGTAGTAATTCCGAACGAACAGGAGGTATCGCAATGACTTCTCAAATTGCAACATTTGCTGGTGGATGCTTCTGGTGTATGGTCAAACCTTTTGACGAACAACCTGGTATCGAATCAGTCATTTCTGGTTATACAGGAGGATTTATTGAAAATCCTAGCTATCAACAAGTTTGTACAGATTTAACAGGACATTTAGAAGCTGTTCAAATCACTTTTGATCCAGAAGTTTATCCATATGAAAAATTAGTTGAAACGTTTTGGACATTAATCGATCCGACAGATGCTGGTGGACAATTTTTTGACCGTGGAAAATCTTATATGACTGCCATTTTCTATCATAGCGAAGAACAAAGAAAAATTGCAGAAGCATCAAAGAAAGCACTTGAAGAATCTGGAAAATTCAATCAACCAATTGCCACTAAAATACTAGAAGCTAAGCCATTTTATAAAGCAGAAGACTATCATCAATATTATTATAAGAAAAACAAAGAACATTACGAACGCTATGCAGTGGGTTCAGGTCGCGTGGCATTTCAACAGCAACATTGGGGGAATCATGATGAATAAGGAAGAAAGACTAAAAGAACTAACACCTATGCAATACCATGTCACACAAGAACATGGTACCGAGCCACCATTCCGAAATGAGTTTGATGAACATTTTGAAGAAGGATTATATGTAGATATTGTCTCAGGTGAACCATTATTTTCATCAAAAGATAAATACAACTCAGGATGTGGCTGGCCCGCATTTACAAAACCGTTAAATCAAGAAAACGTGACAGAACATTTCGATACAAGCTTCGGCATGAGACGCACAGAAGTCCGTAGTAAAGATGCCGAATCACATCTTGGACACGTTTTCCCAGATGGACCACGAGAAGCAGGCGGCTTACGCTACTGCATCAACTCCGCTGCATTACGCTTTATCCCAACAAGTAAACTTGATGAAGAAGGTTATGGGGATTATAAAAAGCTATTTGATGCAAAGTAAGCTAAAAAATAGTGACGCAAAATTAATATAAATGAAAGCTAACCAACAAAGACGTTTGATACTTTGTTGGTTGAGTTTGTCGAAAAAGACATTTAGGATGAAATTATCTTGAATGTTTTTTTATTTGCATGCAATTGAAGATGATATTTAAGAATTTAAAGTCGGTGAAATTACTATGATTATCGGGCAAAATGGTTGTGTGAAATCTACGCTATTAAAGGCAAAGACTCGCATTATTCCATATGCAAAAGGTACTATATACTTAGATGGCGAATCGATTGCAAATTACAAAACAAAAGAACTCGCTAAACGCCTTGCCATTTTACAGCAAATGCCTGAGAATCCGGCAGGTTTAACTGTTGGAAATCTCGTTTTAAATGGTCGTTATCCACAAATAAACAAGCCTGTATGTTTATCGTACGATTTACTATAGGCGAGAAAGGATCTGTATGCTAAAACAATTTTTCACCTATTACAAACCACATAAACGCTTATTTTATATTGATTTCTTCAGCGCCATTGTCGTAGCGATTTTAGAACTTGCATTCCCAGTAGCAGTGCAATGGTTCATCGATACGCTATTACCGACAGGTGAATGGGGAGAAATAACAAAAATCAGTATTCTGTTATTTCTCGTTTACTTACTGAGTACCGTATTAAATTATATCGTGAATTATTTAGGTCATAAGCTGGGAATCTATATCGAAACAGATATGCGGCAGGAGCTATTTAATCATATGCAGAAACAATCGTTTCGTTTCTTTGATAATACGAAGACAGGGAATATTATGAGCCGTATTACGAATGATTTATTTGACATTGGGGAATTTGCTCATCATGGTCCAGAGGATTTCTTTATTGCCATAATGACGTTTATAGGCGCTTTTCTGCTAATGTTTAATATTAATAGTCAGCTGGCCCTTGTCGTATTGATCATGGTGCCAATTCTCATTGTCGTTATTTCGTTAAGCAATATCTATATGGAAAAAGGCTGGGCCACTATGTATGGTAAAATCGCCGATGTCAATGGTCGTGTAGAGGATAGCATCTCAGGGATTCGGGTTGTTAAATCCTTTACAAATGAAGCGCATGAAATGGAACGCTTTGAAAAGCAAAACAGTATTTTCAAAGATGCAAAGCTTTATGCTTATCGCGTTATGGCTTCTACACACTCTAGCATTTATTTTTTAACGCGCCTGCTAACGCTGATTGTTTTAATTGTTGGAGCATGGTTTAGCATTAAAGGAACATTATCCTATGGTCAACTCGTGAGTTTCGTGCTGTTTACAAACGTGTTGATCAAACCAATTGATAAAATTAGTGCTCTCTTAGAAATGTATCCAAAGGGTATGGCAGGTTTTAAAAGATTTCAAGATATGCTGCATGAAGAACCGGATGTAGCAGATCGACCGGACGCTGTTTCTATTAAGCAATTAAAAGGAAATATCGAATTCCATGAAGTCGACTTCAGCTATGATGGCAAACATCCTATTTTACAAAATATCGATTTATCGATTGAAGCAGGGGAAACAGTTGCACTAGTTGGGCCCTCAGGAGCGGGAAAAACATCGCTTACCTCACTTATTCCGCGCTTCTATGATGTGACAGGTGGAGGTATTACCATTGATGGTCTCGATATCCGTAAAATGACGCAGCGTTCACTGCGGGAAAATATTGGCATTGTGCAACAAGATGTTTTCTTATTTACAGGGACGGTTCGGGAAAATATTGCGTATGGCAAATTGGATGCCACAATGGAAGAAATCGTGGAAGCCGCACGAAAAGCACATTTACTCGATTTAATAGAAGGCTTACCACAAGGTTTTGAAACGGAAATCGGGGAGAGGGGTGTTAAATTATCTGGTGGACAAAAACAACGCTTGGCGATTGCAAGGATGTTCCTTAAAAACCCGCCAATCCTCATCCTAGATGAAGCCACATCTGCACTGGATACCGAAACAGAGAAAATTATTCAACAATCACTGGAGGAACTTTCTGAAAACCGCACAACCATTGTCATCGCCCATCGTCTAGCAACCATTCGAAATGCGGACCAAGTATATGTGGTAACGAAAAACGGCATAGAAGAAAGCGGTAAGTATGATTGGTTGGTTGAAAAGGGCGGAATACTAGCAAACTTACATCAAAATCAAATGATTTAATTGATAAATTGTTACTTATTAAATTGCGCTTAATAGTTGTAAAGTCATCTCAATAGAGCCTAAAGCATGAGTCCAGTATTGTACTGAACTCATGCTTTTTAATTTTTAGGTAAAACAAAATATGTTCTAAGGGTACCTAATGGCCTCCACCTGTAGTGGAATTCGAGGGTCTAATTCTTTCCAATCTAAAGAAAACAGGACAAAACAAATCCCAACAAATCCCGTTGATATTTTAGAGAGTGTTAATCAAAATAAAAAGTAACACAAACTTATCATAGGTTTGTGTTACTAAGGCTTACTATTTATTTATTTATTTATGAACTGAAGTCAAAGCTTTAGCTGTTTCAAATGCTTGTTCAAAGTCAGCAATCAAATCATCCACATTTTCTAATCCCACTGAGAAACGTAAAAGTCCTTCTGTAATACCTCGTTTATCACGTTCTTCTTTTGGAATTGCCGCATGGCTCATCGTAACAGGATATGAAAGAATCGACTCAACTCCACCAAGACTTACAGCGAAAATTGGAATCTGTACATGTTCTACAAAGGCTTTTGTCAATTCACGAGTTGGTAATGTAAAGGATAACACAGCCCCTGCACTTGATGATTGGCTTGCGTGGATTTCATAGCCTGGGTGATCTATTAAACCAGGATAATAAACGTGTTCTACAAGCTCATGCTCATCCAAATATGAGGCGATTTTCAATGCAGATTGTGAAGATTGTGCTAAGCGTGCGTTTAATGTTTTGATTCCTTGGATTAATGAGAAGGAATCGTGTGCACCTAGAATAGCACCCATTGAATTTTGCATAAAGTAGATTTGTTTTCCTAACTCTTCGTCTTTTGTCACCGCAAGTCCAGCGATAATATCACTATGGCCACCTAAAAATTTAGTTGCACTATGAAGTACTACATCTACTCCTAAATCTAATGGGCGTTGATAAAGTGGTGTCATGAAAGTATTATCAACAAATGTAAGTAATTCATGTTTTTTAGCGATAGAAACAATTCCACGAATATTAGTTATGCCAAGCAATGGATTTGCAGGTGTTTCTGCATATAACACTTTCGTATTTGGTTGAATTGCTTCTTCCACTTCTTGTAAATTCGTAAAATCAGCAAATGTATGCGTGATGCCATACTTTGTTAATACTTGTGTAACAAAACGGTACGTTCCACCGTATACTTCATTTGTCACAACGATATGATCACCTGTATTTAAAGTTAATAGGGCTGAGGCAATGGCTGCAATCCCAGATGAAAAGGCAAATCCTCTTGTCCCACCTTCAAGCTCTGCAATTGTTTTTTCCAACGCATCACGAGTAGGGTTACCAGAACGACTGTAGTCATACGGACCAAAAGAGTCAAAATGCTCTTGGTCAAAGGTAGAAGAAAGATAGATTGGCACATTTACTGCGCCAGTTTTTTGTTCATAATCGCCTCTTGTTGAAGCAGTAATTAAGCTAGTTTCGATAGATTGTTTAGTTTGCGTCATGTATTGTCACCTCATCATTAATTGTTGTAAAAACACGTTGCAAGTCTGCGATAATGTCTTCTGCTTCTTCAATACCAACGGAAAACCGTAATAATGTATTATCTACACCACGTGCAATTCGTTCTTCTTCAGGAATATCTGCATGTGTTTGAGTAGCAGGGTATGTGATAAAGCTTTCCACACCGCCTAAACTTTCAGCATATGCGATTAATTGTAAATTTTGAAGGAAAGGTGCAACCCATTCTTCTTTTTGTAAGCGGAAGGAAACCATACCACCAAGTCCTGCATACAATACATCTTTCACAAGTGATTCTTGTTCTAGAAACTCAACAATTTTCTTGGCGTTTTCTGTATGTTGTTTCATACGAAGATGTAAAGTTTTAAGACCACGTAGCAGTAACCAGCAATCAATTGGTCCAAGAGTTGCCCCTGCTGCATTGTGATTATAAAGAAGCTTCTCAGATAGTTCTTCACCTTTGGAAACGACGAGCCCTGCTAGAACATCATTATGACCACCAATATACTTAGTCGCACTATGAAGGACGATATCAGCGCCAAGCTCTATTGGGTGTTGATAATATGGAGTAAGGAATGTGTTATCAACTATAAATAGTAGGTTATGCTTTTTAGCAAGCTCAGCAAATGGAGCAAGATTTATTGTTAGCATTAAGGGATTGGTAGGAGATTCGATAAATAATGCCTTCGTATTTTCGTTAATGATTGCCTCTACTTCTTCAACAGATTGGAATGGTGTGAAGTGAGCTTTAATACCATATTGTTCTTGATATTGATTTGCAAGACGATATGTACCACCATAAATATCATCCGTATAGATAATTTCATCACCCGTTTTGAATAGGGAAAGCACCAATTGGATTGCTGCCATCCCGCTACTACAGGCAAAACCAGCATCTCCACCTTCTAAATCGGCAATTCCACTTTCTAATATCGATCGAGTTGGATTTTTTGAACGAGTATAATCATATCCCGTTGATTGTCCAAGACCTGCATGGCGATATGCTGTTGATAAATAAATCGGTGTATTAATAGAACCTGTTTTTGGATCTGTATGTGTGCCAATTTGTGCTAATCGAGTTGAAATATGCTGTTCTGTCATCTTCATCATCCTTTTTACTTAAAAATAAAAGGCCCTCTGAAGAAGAGGACCTTGAAAAACGAAAGTCGTTCTTCTTATCTGTTAGACTTACATCTACGTGGAATTAGCACCTTACCAATAATGGTGGTTGCTGAGATTTCACAGGGCCAAGTCCCTCCATCTCTCTGGATAAGAATATAAATTCAATTGTATGAAAACTTCCAATTAATGAAATATTAACACTTTACTCAAAGCTATGCAATAGGATTATGAAATATACTAAAAAATCTTAAGACAAATAGTATAAGTGAAGATTGATAATATCTAACGTGCTATAATCATATAAATTGAAAATTAACAGCGATTTTTAAAATTTTTATTTAAAATGTTTTATATTAAGAAAATTGGATATGAATAATAAATGTAGACAAAAGGTAGGAAAACGATATGAAACAATCATTTTATCAATTTGTATTAACTTATAGAGGTGGAAAAAATGATGCAAAGGCTGATTTTGCAGAAGCAGCCTTCAATGATCATGGATTTCCAAAACAAGAAGAGGATTTTCATACACTTTCTCGATATATCGAAGAAAAGGCGGATCATGATATGAGTGCAGTAGTATTTGATGAACTTTGGCAATTATATGAAGAAAAATATGCAGAGTAATATTTGTCAGAGGTCAGACTTTATTGATACAATAGTTGAAGCATTATATTGATAATGACTAAATTAAATAACGAATTGATTTGAAAAGGAGACAAAGTATGAGCATTCATATTAACGCAAAACAAGGCGATATTGCTGAAATCGTATTATTACCAGGAGATCCATTACGTGCAAAATATATTGCTGAAACATTTCTTGAAGATGTAACTCAATATAATGAAGTTCGTAATATGTTCGGATACACAGGTACATATAAAGGAAAACGTATCTCTGTACAAGGTACGGGTATGGGTGTACCATCAATTGCCATCTATACAACAGAACTTATGCAAGAATACGGTTGCCAAAAACTAATTCGTGTAGGCACTTGCGGTGCATTAAAACGTGATGTAAAAGTACGCGATGTCATTTTAGCTCAATCTGCTACAACTGACTCTAAAATGAACGAAATTATCTTCAAAGGAATCGACTATGCACCAACAGCTGACTTCGATTTATTACGTAAAGCGTATAAAGCAGGGGAAGCAGCAGGACTAAACCTTCGTGTAGGTAATATCTACACAGCAGACTTATTCTACGGTGAAGACAACCAAAACGAAAAATTAGCAGACTACGGTGTACTTGCAGTTGAAATGGAATCAGCAGCACTTTACACATTGGCAGCTAAATTCAACCGCCAAGCACTATCTGTATTAACAGTAAGTGACCACCTAATTACAGGTGAAGCAACAACTTCAGAAGAACGCCAAACTACATTCAATGACATGATTGTTGTGGCACTTGAAGCGGCTATTCAAGACTAGGCGTATCAAGGGTTTGTTAGTTTACAATATTTAACAAGTGACCAAAAGTGACCATTTTCAAAAAAGTGGTTATTATTGGTCGCTTTTTTATTGGTTTAATTCATTAAATAATTGCGTTGCTTGTTCTTTTTGACGTATATCAATATGAGAATAAGTATCTAGCGTTTTGCGTATATTTTTTTGTCCTAACTGTTCTTAGATAACTTTGATATTTACATTGTTTGAATATTATTCAACCTATTCATATCCAATATTTATAGTATTCTATGGGCTGTTTAGGGCTTTTCAAAAGAAACCAAATTTATTTTTACGAGGGTCAGTACCTTGTTCATCAGGATTTGGAATCACTCTCCAGGTCACATCCAACTCGCTTGAGATTGTCGGAACAACTGTTTTCGAATTCCAACTCCCAGTCCCGTCTTTTTACTCCCAATTTGTTACGTATTCACTATTGCGTGGTAAGATAGTTCAAACAATTTGTTAAACAAAAAAGGACAGTTACGAAAACAATCAGTAACTGTCCTATTCCCTAATTTAATTATACCATTATTAACCCACCATTTTTAGTCTGTTTTTTATTTATGGAACTGCTAGTATTAATCAAGTGAAGTTGCTTCGGCGATACATTTAAGTGTAATTAGATTAATTAGAAGAGTAATTTTTGTTATATGCCTTGATCGATAAATAGGAGGGGTAAAATGAATCCATATGTACTAGAGTTTCAAGAAATCGATAATACACAACTTTTGTCTGTCGGAGGAAAAGGGTTGAGATTAGGAGAACTATCTAAGATTCATGGTATACATGTACCAGAAGGATTTTGTGTTACAACAGAAGCTTATCAAAGAGCCCTCGAACAAAATGAGGCATATCTCGCATTGTTGAACCAACTAACACTACTAAAATTAGAAGATCAAAGCCAAATTGCTGAAATTAGCAGGGAAATTCGAACAGTCATTATGGAAGTAGAAATCCCTTCCGATGTTGTTGAAGCAGTTACTCATCATATCTCCCAGTTTGGAGAGAAACATGCTTATGCTGTGCGTTCTAGTGCAACTGCTGAAGATTTACCGTATGCCTCTTTTGCTGGTCAACAAGACACCTATTTAAATATTATTGGCAAAAAAGCAATCTTGCACCATATCAGCAAATGTTGGGCTTCCCTATTTACGAATCGCGCTGTAATTTACCGTATGCAAAACGGATTTGACCACAGTCAAGTTTATTTATCTGTTATCGTTCAAAGGATGGTTTTCTCACAGGCTGCAGGGGTTTTATTTACTGCTGATCCGATTACCTCCAACCGAAAATTACTATCTATCGATGCCAGTTTTGGGCTTGGAGAGGCATTGGTCTCTGGCTTGGTATCAGCCGATTGTTATAAAGTGATGGAAGATGAAATCGTCGATAAGATGATAGCAACTAAAAAATTAGCTATATATGGACGAAAAGAAGGCGGAACAGAGTCAAAGCAGATTGATCCTAATCAGCAAAAGACTCAAACCCTTACTGAAAAGCATATTTCACAACTAGCACTCATTGGAAGACAGATTGAAGCTTATTTTGGTTGCCCACAAGATATCGAATGGTGTTTGGTTGATGATAATTTTTATATTGTTCAGAGCCGGCCAATCACGACTCTTTTTCCCATCCCTGAAGCGAATGACCAAGAAAATCACGTGTATATCTCTGTTGGTCACCAACAAATGATGACCGACCCTATCAAACCATTGGGATTGTCTTTTTTCCTATTAACAACGAAAGCACCTATGCGTAAAGCTGGTGGAAGGTTGTTTGTTGATGTCACACATCAACTGGCTTCTCCTGTCAGTAGAAATATTTTATTAAATGCCATGGGACAACACGATCCGCTCATGAAAGACGCACTTATGAACATCATTGAGCGAGGTGATTTTATAAAATCATTACCAAATGATAATAAGACACCGAGTCCAACTAGAGGCAATACAGATATACCGGCGGAAATCGGAAACAATCCATCTATCGTTTCTGATTTGATTAAGCGTAGTCAATCATCCATTGAAGAGTTAAAACAAAACATCCAAACTAAATTAGGATCAGATTTATTTGATTTTATTCTAGAAGATATTCAGGAATTAAAGAAGATTTTATTTGACCCAAAAAGTTCAGCTGTATTTATGGCTGCTATAAATGCTTCAACATGGATCAATGCAAAAATGAACCAGTGGTTAGGTGAAAAAAACGTAGCAGACACGCTTTCTCAATCTGTGCCAAACAACATTACTTCAGAAATGGGTCTGGCACTATTGGAAGTTGCAGATGGGATTCGCCCTTTTCCAGAAGTAATAGATTATTTACAACATGTAAAAGATGATAACTTTTTGAATGGATTGGTTAAGTTTGTTGGTGGACAGAAAGCTAGAGAAGCAATAATAGCTTTTCTCGACAAATACGGAATGCGATGTACCGGAGAAATTGATATTACCAGAACTCGATGGAGTGAAAAACCAATAACACTTGTCCCTATAATTCTTGGTAACATCAAAAACTTTGAACCTAATGCTGGTAAGCGTATATTCAAGCAGGGTCACACGGAGGCTTTGGTAAAGGAAAAAGAGTTATTAGAACGCTTGAAACAATTACCGGATGGTGAACAAAAGACCGAAGAAACAAAACGAATGATTGACCTAATCCGAAATTTCATCGGGTATCGAGAATATCCAAAATACGGCATGATAAATCGATACTTCGTTTATAAGCAGGCTTTATTGAAAGAAGCCGAACAACTCGTGCTAGCGAACGTTATTCATGAAAAAGAAGATATATACTATCTCACTTTTGAAGAACTCCGCGAAGTAGTAAGCACGAATAAACTGGATTACCAGATTATCAACAAGCGAAAAGACGATTACAAATTATATGAAAAACTTACTCCACCGCGTGTAATCACATCTGATGGTGAAATTATCGCAGGTGAGTACAAACGAGAAAAACTCCCATTCGAAGCTCTTGTAGGTCTACCTGTTTCTTCCGGAGTGATAGAGGGACGAGCACGTGTCATCTTAAACATGGAAGAGGCTGATTTAGAAGATGGAGATATATTAGTCACCACCTTTACTGACCCTAGCTGGACACCATTGTTTGTATCCATAAAAGGCCTAGTCACCGAAGTTGGGGGACTGATGACCCATGGAGCTGTTATCGCACGTGAATATGGCTTACCAGCAGTTGTTGGAGTGGAAAATGCTACGAAGATGATTTCAGATGGACAAAGAATCGGGGTGAATGGGACAGAAGGGTATATAGAAATACTGTAAATTAGAAAATCCATATCTAAATTAAGAACTCTGGATGTAGAAATATTAGAATTAAAAATAAAGAATTATCTATTACGACTGAGTTGATTTCTAACATAGAAATTACTCAGTCCTTTTTCGTAAAGAGTAAATGGTGCTAGTAAATTCTTATGATAATGTTAAAATATTTGTAACATAATAAAATAGTAAGGAGAGGACGAATGCGGAAATTTTCACTTCAAACTAGGATTCTAGGTTTAACTTTTTCATTAAGTCTACTTTTAATTATTCTATTAACATCTTACTATACATATATGGAAGGCAAACAAATCGTTGATGACAAAGGACGTTTAGCTTTAGAACTTTCAAAAACAATTTCTTCAATGCCATCTATCACAAATGCATTTGATTCGGAAGATCCATCAAAAATAATTCAACCCATAACAGAAAAAATCCGTAAGAAGACAGGAGCAGAATTTATTGTTATAGGGAATAAAGAAGGCATTCGATATTCTCATCCAGACCCATTGAAAATAGGCAAGGAAATGGTCGGAGGAGATAATGACCGAGCCATTTTAAATGGACAGTCTTATATTTCTGAAGCAAAGGGTTCGCTTGGCCTTTCAATGAGAGGTAAAACACCTATTTTTAATAAAAACGGCGAAATTATCGGCATCGTATCTGTTGGATTTTTGGTGGAAGATATTGAAAAGCAAATATTTAATGATATTTCAAAGGAACTTTTCATCTCATTATTAGCCTTGCTAATTTCAATTATTGGAAGTTACTTGCTTGCAAGAAGCATTCGAAATGAAACACTAGGATTAGAGCCATATGAAATTGCACATTTATATAAAGAAAAAAATGCCGTTTTACATTCTGTTCAAGAAGGGATTTTGTCCATAGACCAAAATGGTAAAATTACATCGATGAATCAACCTGCGAAAAGGATGTTAGGTGTCAATGGTTCTGTTCGGACTTTACAGGTTGATGGTTTTTTTCCTTCTAGTGAATTGTATGATGTATTGAAATCGGGGAAATCCAAAATTGATATTGAAATATCCTGGAAACAAAAAGAGATGATTGTTAGTTGTACACCTATATTGGACAAAGAAAGAGTTAGAGGTGTCGTTGCATCATTCCGTGAAAAAACAGAGATTGAACAGATGATGAATACGTTATCTGAGATGAAAACGTATTCGGAAGAGTTAAGAGCACAAACACATGAATTTACCAATAAATTATATGTACTATCAGGGCTTATGCAGTTAGGTGAATACGATGAAGCGATTGAAATGATTCAAAGTGAAACATCCGTATTGCAAATCCAAAACCAAATTGTATTTGAACAGATTAAAGATAAGAAAATCCAAGTTATTCTATTAGGGAAAATAGGCGTAGCATCCGAGAAAAAAATACTATTTGAAATTAACTCAGAAAGTTATTTAGAACAACTTCCAGAACATATTTTACTTTCTCAGTTAACTCTCATTCTTGGCAATATTATTGATAATGCATTTGATGCAGTCACAAGTGTTAATAATCCTATTATTAAATTTTTTGCCACTGATATAGGGGAAAATATCGTTTTCGAAGTAAGTGACAATGGAAAGGGAATTTCAGATGAAGATGTATCTTCTATTTTCCAAATGGGCTTTACTTCAAAAGAAGGAGAGTCAAAAAGGGGTTATGGGCTTGCCAATGCTGATAAAGCAGTCAAAGAATTAGGTGGCATGATAGAAGTAGATAATGGATCAGAAAACACCGTCTTTACAGTGTATCTTCCAAAAGATTTACAAGGGGGAGAATGAAATGAAAATCAAAACGGTTATTGCTGAAGATGACTTTCGAGTTGCCGCTATTCATGAAAAGTTTCTAAAAAGCTTTAAAGAAATCGAAGTGGTTGGAAAAGCATTAAACGGTAAAGAAGCAATTCAACTTTTAGAACAACAACAACCAGATTTACTATTATTAGATGTCTATATGCCTGATCAACTTGGTACAGATCTACTTCCGAAAATAAGAAAACAGTATCCACAAACTGATATTATTATGATTACAGCAGCAACAGATAAAGAATTTTTTGAAAAAGCACTACATTACGGTGTAGAGTATTTTTTGATTAAACCTGTTAATATTGATCGTTTCAAGCAAACGATTGAGGAATATGTTAATAAATATCAGCTGATGCATTCGAAAGATGAAATCAATCAAGATTTTGTAGATTTGATTTTCAATAGATCACCAAAATCTGATGAAAATCCAGAAATGACCTTACCTAAAGGAATTGATGAACTTACTCTAGATAAGGTGAAAAATGTTTTGCAGAATAGCGATTCAAGTTTGTCTGCAGAAGAAGTTGGATTCAAAATAGGTGCTTCTAGAACAACGGCTAGACGTTATCTTGAATTTTTGGCTTCTATTAAGTGTTGCAAAGCGGAGGTCGTCTATGGAGCAGTAGGAAGACCAGAACGTAAATATTGTAAGATTTAAGTTAATACCTCGTTTATACTAAATAGTTTGTTTTGGAGAAATGATAAATTAGCACTCCAAAATGAGCTATTTTTTATTTTAACTTCAAAATTAGAATCACTAAAAAAACCGTGAACAAAATGAACAAAAGTTTTTAAATTTTTTTAATACACATTATTTTGCAATCGCTTACAAACCCGTAATTTTGTTTTACAATTTAACTACTTTCACAAAACATATAAATAAGGGGTGTTTCGAATGTTAGCGATTTTAGGATTCTTAATGATTTTAGTTTTTATGGTTCTAATCATGTCCGGCCGACTTTCAGCTATGCTTGCATTAATTATTGTGCCATCAATTTTTGCAATAATCGGTGGATTTAGTAAGGGTATGGGTGATATGGCTGTAGAAGGGATTAAAAGTGTTGCTCCTACAGGAATCATGATTTTATTTGCTATATTGTTTTTTGGTATTTTAATTGATGCGGGTGTATTTGACCCAATTATTAATACGATTTTAAAAGTAGTTAAAGGCGATCCAGTTAAAATTACAATTGGAACTGCCATTTTAGCACTTCTTATTTCATTAGATGGTGACGGTACCACAACATATATGATTACGATTTCAGCGATGCTTCCGCTTTATAAAAGAATTGGTATGAAACCAATCACTTTAGCAGGTATTGCAGTATCAGCTTCTGGCGTTATGAATTTACTCCCATGGGGAGGACCTACTGCTCGAGTAATGACAGCGTTACATTTAGAAATGTCCGATGTATTTACACCAGTAATTCCTGCAATGATTGGTGGCGTATTATTTGTCTTACTAATGGCTTACGTAGTAGGTAGACAAGAAAGAAAAAGAGTTGGCATTATCGAAATTAACTACCAACCAACAGCAGAAGCACAATTTGCAGCTACTACAGTAGAAAATGTATCATCACTTAAACGTCCAAAATTAATTATTTTCAATTATGTGTTAACAATTGCTTTACTTTATGCGTTAATCTCTGAATTACTACCTCCAGTATTCTTATTTATGATTGGTTTTGCGATTGCTTTAATTGTCAATTATCCAAATGTAAAGGATCAAAAAGAACGTGTAGCAAACTATGCAGATAATGCATTATCAGTAGTATCTATGGTATTTGCTGCAGGTATCTTCACTGGTATATTATCTGGTACACATATGGTTGATGCGATGGCGAATTCAATCATTAAATATATTCCAGATTCAATGGGTTCACACTTTGCAGTTATAACAGCTATTATTAGTGCTCCATTTACATTCTTTATGTCAAATGATGCGTTTTACTATGGTGTCCTTCCATTACTAGCAAAGGCTGGTGCCGTTTATGGTATCGATCCTGCTTTAATAGGAAGAGCTTCACTGTTAGGGTTGCCAGTCCATCTTCTAAGCCCACTTGTACCTTCTACTTATCTATTAGTAGGTATGGTTGGTGAAGATTTCGGTAAATTGCAACGAAGCTTCTTGAAATGGGCATGCGGATCAACGATTGTCATGATAATTGTTGCTATTCTATTAAGTATTATTCCATTGTAAATAATAGTTTAATTGAAACTTTGTATGACAATTTATAAATTTTCTAAAGGCTGTCAAGGAATTTGGCAGTCTTTTTCTTTTCGTTGAGCATAATTCCTGATATTATTGTATAAGAGTGTTTGAAACACTGGCAGATTGAAAGTGGTGAACAAGATGGATGATAAAACAAAAGTTGACCCGGAACAAAACGAACCACATAAAGAGCATAATGGAAAAACTCCTCAAGATGTAGCACCAGCAGGTAAATACATACGTATGAAGCCATTTGCTTTAATTATGATGGTAATTGTTTTGATTCTTGCAACTTCAGGTATCACAATCTTTGCCTTAACTTTTGGAGAAAAAAAGGTAGTAGAAGTTCGAACACCTACTACAAATACAGAATTCCAAAAATTATTTAATGCTTATGATGAGATATCAAAAGGCTACTACAAAAACATTGATACAGATGCATTGGTAAATGGTGCAGTGGACGGTATGATTAGTGCACTTGGTGACCCTTATTCAGATTATATGAATAAGCAACAAGCAACTGAATTCAACGAAAGTATTTCTTCTAGTTTCCAAGGAATCGGTGCAGAGATTCAAGAAAAAGACGGACATATTGTTGTTGTGTCCCCAATTAAAAACTCTCCTGCAGAAAAAGCAGGTATAAAAACAAACGATATTATTAAAAAAGTGGATGGTAAAAGTATTGATGGTATGACAGCATCAAAAGCCGTACTATTAATCCGTGGTGAAAAAGGTTCAAAGGTAAAACTTGATATTCAACGTGGCGCTGCAGATAAATTAATCACGATGAATATAACTCGTGATGATATTCCTGTTGAAACTGTCTATGCAACTATGGAAAAAGACAAAATTGCACATATCCAAATTACTAGCTTTTCAGAAGGTACCTATAAAGAATTATTAAGTGCCCTTGATGAAATGGAAGGTAAAGGGATGAAGGGTCTTGTCATTGATGTACGTCAAAATCCAGGTGGTCTTGTGAATTCAGTTGTCGATATTGCAAGCCTATTTGTAAAAACTGGACAACCGATTGTTCAATTTGAAGATCGAAGTGGTAAAAAAGAAGTTGTAAATGCAAAAGATGGAAGAAAAGTAAACGTACCTCTGTCTATTCTAATTGATGGAGGAAGTGCATCCGCTTCTGAAATTTTAGCAGGTGCTCTAAGTGAATCTTCAAATGTGAAATTAATAGGTGAGAAATCCTTCGGCAAAGGTACAATGCAAACAGCGGAAAACCTTCCAGATGGTTCAAACCTTAAATTTACAACTGCAAAATGGTTAACTCCAAAAGGTAACTGGATACACGAAAAAGGAATTCAACCAAATTATAAAGTAAACTATCCAAGCTATGCTTCACTACCTTATCTAAACCCAGATAAGACATTAAAAGAAGGATCGCTTTCTGATCAAGTAAAAGTTGCAGAGAAAATGTTAAATGCATTAGGTTATAATCCAGGCAAAATTGATGGCTTATATGATGCTTCTACAACATATGCTGTACAACAATTCCAACAAAAGCATAAGCTAAAAGTTACTGGCGAATTAAAAGCTGATACATCTTATGCCATCATGGAAGACCTTCGATTGAAAATTAAAAAAGACGACCCGCAATTGAAAAAAGCAATGGCAGTTGTAAAAACTGAAATTAAATAAGTAGAAGAAAAAAGGAGCTGACGAGTACATTGTCAGCTCTTTTTACATAACGAGCTTAAAATTTAATTTGAAGTATTAACACAGTGTAAAGAAGTTAATAATGGGATGAACTGATTGGGCAAATTCTATTAATGTGACGAGTTGATTTAAAGGCGGTTAAAATATTACAACATGAAATATTAACAGTTTTTACTTAGTCCTAAAAATCCTATTTTGAGGTAAATAACTAGGTATATAGATCAACTTAGAATCTCTTTTATGGCATATTTCTATTAAATTATTACATTTCAATTACAAAAACTATACAAAAATTAAAAAAGAGTTTACAATATAATTAATTTCAGGAGTGATAAATATGAAAGAAGTTTATTTATTTAGTGGATTTTTAGGAAGCGGAAAAACAACTTTACTAATAGATATTATTCGCCAATTTAAAGAGCAAGGCATTAAGCCAGCGGTGATGATGAATGAGCTAGGCGAGCTTAATTTTGATTCACAAGCAGTAGAAGAGGGGATTCCGTTAAAAGAAATTTTAAATGGTTGCATTTGCTGTTCCGGTGCCGAAAAAACAGAAGCTCAAATTCAATCATTATTAGCAGAATCTAATTTTGATGTCTTACTAATAGAAACAACCGGAGCAGCTCATCCTGTTGAAGCGTTAGATGCTGTTTATTCACCACTATTTGCGAATGAGTTAAATATCAAAGGGATTATTACTGTTGCAGATAGTAAACGCTTTTTAGAACGCCAACAAATGTCTCCTCAAACACGATCACTATTTCTAGAACAAATTCGTCATGCGCATCTAATCTTAGCCAATAAGATGGATTTATTAACTGAAGAAGAACGTGCAAAAGTGACATTTGAATTGCAAGGGTTAAACCCAAATGCACAAATCATTCAAACTACTAACGCGAAAGTTCCATTGAAGTTTTTGCAAAGTTTACAGGCTACATCTAGACCTACTGATATTCATAAAGCCGATTTGGGACATCATTTACATTTAAGTTCTCGACTTGTTACATTTACTGAACAAGCAAACTTTACACAAGAGGAATTTGAAGATTGGGTGCGTTCAATCCCTGAATCTATTTATCGTATGAAAGGGTATGTTCCAGTTAAAGGAATAAAAAATCCCATGCTTTTCCAATATGCATATGGATTAACCCAATGGCTTCCAGAATATGTACATATGGAACCAAATCTTGTCATTATCGGAGAAAATGTAGACGAGTTAGATGTTATTGGACAGTGAAAAACTACTCTTTTTTAATAGTGTCAACCCATAAAGAATAGTAATAATCAGATAGACTACAAGATTCTCCCAAATCAAACCCTATAAGAATGCTAGATTACAACCCTGTTGGAGAAAGTGGTAATCCTTGGTCAATTTTTTGCCTCCAGAATGCGTTAAGCTTGATGCAGACAAGGAGGAATGCAAGATGAAAAAAACGACAAAATGGGTATTACCATTAAGCCTACTAATGACGGTGGGAGTTTACAGTGGAGCTCTTGATGCTTCTGCTAAAACAATCACACAAGATACAGCTAAGCAAACTTCAATGTCAGATTGTGATTGGCAAACTGCACAACAACAAGCATATGAGTGGGTGAAATCATACCAAAACCAAAACTCACCTGTGCAATTTAAAGTAGTAAAAGTATCTACTAACGATATTAATAATTTCGAAAAATTATATAGCGAACATTATGGTTCAAACCAAGCAACAAAACCTACAACAGGTTCAAACCAAGCAGCAAAACCTACAACAGGCACAACTCAAGCAGCAAAACCTACAACAGGTTCAAGCCAAGCAGCAAAACCTACAACAGGCACAACTCAAGCAGCAAAACCTACAACAGGTTCAAACCAAGCAACAAAACCTACAACAGGTTCAAACCAAAGCACAAAACCAGCAACAGGTTCAAACACCTCAACTTCAGCAAATTCTAATAGTTCATCTGTTTCACAATTTGAACAAAAAGTAATCGAATTAACAAATGCTGAACGTGCAAAAGCAGGACTTAAAGCATTACAAGCTGATACAAAATTAATGCAATCTGCAAGATTAAAATCAGATGATATGGCAAAAAATAATTATTTCGATCATACAAGTCCAACTTATGGTTCACCATTCGATCAAATGAAATCTCTAGGAATTTCATACAAATCAGCAGGTGAAAACATTGCACAAGGTCAAAGAACACCTGAAGAAGTTGTACAAGCTTGGATGGATTCACCAGGACACCGTGCAAACATCATGAATTCATCATACACTCATATTGGTGTAGGATATTCAGCTAACGGTAACTACTGGACTCAACAATTTATCGGTAAATAATGATAGATTGATAATTTAATATACTAATAAAAACCAGCCAAAACATTGGCTGGTTTTTTGTTTGAAAACAAGAGGGAAAAACTTGTGTAGCTCATCCAGTTAAAGAGTTAGCTGCTGTTTATTCACTACTATTTGTTGATGAGTTGGATTATCAGGGATTATTACAGTCGACGTTTCATAAACGCCCACAAATGTCTCTTCAAACTCAATTATTATTTTTCGTCATGCACACTTAATTTTGGCTAAATAGATGGGTTTATTCACCAAAGTAGGAGTGACATTTGAAATACTAGGATTAGAACCCAGCGCAAATCATCTAAACTTCTAACGCGAAAATACCATTAAAATTTTTACAAAGTTTATATTCTACATCAAGACTTACTGAACTATAAAGCAGATTTAAGATATTATTTACATTTAAGGACTATACTTGAAACGCTATAAATCATAAGTCAACTTGATATGAAACCAAATCTTGTCATTATTAGAGAAAATTTAGACTTAGTTTAATGTTACTAGCCAATAAAAAAATCAGTCTAATGGAGTAAGTGTCAACCCAATTAGAATAGTAATAATCAGATAGACTACAAGATTCTCCCAAATCAACCCCTGTTAGAATGCTAGATTACAACCCTGTTGGAGAAAGTGGTAATCCCTGGTCAATTTTTTGCCTCCAGAATGCGTTAAGCTTGATGCAGACAAGGAGGAATGCAAGATGAAAAAAACGACGAAATGGGTATTACCATTAAGCCTACTAATGACGGTGGGAGTTTACAGTGGAGCTCTTGATGCTTCTGCTAAAACAATCACACATAACACAGCTAAGCAAACTTCAATGTCAGATTATAATTGGCAAACTCAAAAACAAGCTTACTATAAACATAGAGGTTCATACCAAGGTACAAAACCAACAACGGGTACGAACCAAGGCGTAACACCAACAAATGATTCAAACCAAGGAACAACACCAACAACAGATTCAAACCAAAGCACGACACCAACAACAAACTCTAACCAAGAATCAACACCAACAACAGGTTCAAACCAAGGTTCTACATCAAATAAAGACACAGGTTCAAACACTCCATCTTCAACATCATCAAATTCTAATAGTTCATCTGTTTCACAATTTGAACAAAAAGTAATCGAATTAACAAATGCTGAACGTGCAAAAGAAGGACTTAAAGCATTACAAGCTGATACGACATTAATGCAATCAGCAAGACTTAAATCAGATGATATGGCAAAAAATAATTATTTCGATCATACAAGTCCAACTTATGGTTCACCATTCGACCAAATGAAATCTCTTGGAATTTCATATAAATCAGCAGGTGAAAACATCGCACAAGGTCAAAAAACACCTGAAGAAGTAGTACAAGCTTGGATGGATTCACCAGGACACCGTGCGAACATCATGAATGCTTCTTACACTCATATCGGTGTAGGTTATTCAGCTAACGGTAACTACTGGACTCAACAATTTATCGGAAAATAATAATAGGTTCATAATTTAATATATTAATGAAAACCAGCCAAAACTTTGGCTGGTTTTTTGTTTAAAAGAAAAGTTTTCATTCCATACTGGATTAGAAAGGAGTGAAGATCTTGTTACTTTTAGAATCCATGGTCGACAAAATAAAATCTGCCTTTCATAACTCAATTGATATAGAGGTAAAAGAGATTTTTTTTCCTAACGAAAATTATGCCATTTTATGCTATTTCACTTCTATGGTCAATAAAGCAAATGTGCAAGAGCAAATTAATTTACTTAAATTTCAAGCATCTGTAGATGATAAAAAGTGGGCAGAAACAATTGCCTCGATGAGAGAACCTTTCCAAATGGAAAAGTTAATAGAATATGTTTGTGGTGGAGAAACTGTCATTTTATTAATGTCAGAACTGCAGATGATTCATCTAACTTTACCAGAAATACCAAAGCGTGCAATAGAAGAACCATCGAACGAACACGTTATTCGTGGTCCTCATGTTGGCTTTGTTGAAAGTTTTGAAACGAACATGGCCATGTTGCGGAAACGACTCAATCGTCCTGACTTTGTTGTTAAAAGTATAGAAATTGGTACCGATACAAAATCAAACATTTATTATATGTACTTGGATAAAGTTGCAGACATGCAAGCGGTATCCTATGTGGAATCGAAGTTAAAAATAATGAAGGAAAAAGTTAATGTCATCGTTTCAGCTAGTGCAGTTGAAGATTATTTAGATGAATTTCCTTATTCTCCTTTTCCTCAATTGTTAAATACAGAAAGGCCTGACCGAGTGTTTGCCAATTTAATTGAGGGAAAAGTAGTGATAATGTCGGATTTTTCTCCAACGGCAATGATTGGACCTGTCACATTCTTTTCCTTTTATCAATCACCAGATGATTATAATGGACGTGTGTTAACCAATTCATTTTATAGAGCTGTCCGGATGATTGGCTTTTTAATAGCTATTTTTTTACCCGCTTTTTATATAGGAGCTGTGAGTTACCATTTTGAAGTATTCCCCCTTGAATTGAGTCTGAAGCTAAAGTCTTCAATTAGAGAAATTCCCTATCGACCAATTATAGAAGCGTTGTTACTAGAACTTATAATCGAGATGATTCGAGAGGCAACCATACGTTTACCACAAGCGATGGTTCAATCAATTGGTATATTAGGCGCATTAGTAATTGGGGATGTCATTATTAAATCGGGACTTGTCTCGGATGTAATGGTGATCGTCGTGGCATTAACCGCAATATCCTGTTATGTGTTGCCGTCTGTGGAGTTAAATACGACAATTCGGATTTTACGCTTCCCATTTATGTTTTTAGCTGCTGTATTGGGCTTTTTTGGAATTGTAATAGGAGCATTCATTTTATTTATCCATTTATTTAATTTAACCTCTTTAAAAGCTCCCTACTTTTATCCATATGTACCTTTAAATATAAAAGACCTGAAACAGACTCTATTCCGTGAACCTTTTGTAAAACCATCTCCCCAACCAAATTCGTTTGATCCGAAAGGAAAGAAAAAATGAATTTTCGCTTAACAAGAATTCAACTTTTTCTCATAGTATTTATGACTCAGACTGGAGTAATTTATATATCTTTTCAACAAGGGATTATCGTAAAAGGGGGAAGGGATGCTTGGTTAATGTTTGCTGCAGCTTCTATCTTCAATTATTTACTGTTAGTATTTTATGAAAAAAATTATAAATATTTTCGATTAGGGAAGATTACATCATGGCTCTATATTACCTATTGGCTCATCCTAATCATTAGCTTTTTGGCATATATTCAATATACTTTAAACACTTGGGTTATCCAATATACACCCACATTTGTAACTTTGACAGGAATACTGTTGGTCTCCCTTTATATCAGTTTAAGTAGACCAGCTACTGCCATTAACATAGTAGGGTTAATCATTCCATTGATGATTCTGTTCATTTTCTTTATAATATTTTGTTTTCCTCAATTGAAGTTTGATTATCTTTTACCGATTGGCACAAGTACAGTACCTCAATGGATGAAAGGAGTATATTTAAGCACTGCTGCATTTATGGGGATAGAATGTTTTATTAATTTAAGAAAATTTGTCGCAGAAGGTGAAAAAGTGGCAGGTAAACCACTATTCATTTTCCACTTTGTGGTGTTTTTTTATATGGGTAGTTCTATTGTTATCTCAGAAACAAATTTTTCTTTGTCTGAGATCAATCTAATACCAGAACCTATTATTTATATATTAAAGTCGCTACAAGTTTCATTTGTTAAACGTTTAGATATATTTTTCGTTTATATTTGGCTTGCAGAGTGTATTATTACTCTTTCTCTGTATATGTTCAATATAAGAGTCGTTTACTTTGCTAAAAAGAGGAAACATCCAAAGCTTATGATTGTTATTTTCCATTGTCTTATTTTAGTTTCTACTCTGTACTTAGTCCGCTTTGATCGAATTAACTTTATAAGGGAATATCTTGGCTATTTATATTTCATTTTTCCATTGCTTTTACCTATTATCATTGTTTTCTTCAATAAAAGGAGAGATTCCAAATGCGCAAGGGAATCATCATAATTGTGTTAATCCTTCCTATTTCCCTACTTGTGGGCTGTTGGGATGAAAGGTTGTACAAAGATTTTACGGAAGTTACTTTAATAGGGGTTGAGGGGAATATAGGAGATTTGAAAGGATACTATGCTTCATCGAATAATCCTAATGATCCGACGAAACTTTCGGTAATTGAAGGGGTTGGAAGGACACCCAAAGAGGTTCGAGATAATGCGAATTTAAAAATAAGTAGAACTTTAGATCTATCTGAACTTGCAACGATTTTATATTCGGAGGAAACAGCGAAGGGATATCTTCCGGATTTGTTAGACGCTTTATATCGAAATTCAGCTTATCCCGTCTCAGCAAAAGTAGCCATTACAAAAGGTGATGCGAGAAAATATGTTGAGGCGAAGGGTGCTAAATTGCCTGGTGAAATTGGTGAAACATACCAAAAATATCTCCAGAGTTTTGAACAGGTTAGTATTTTTCCAAAGGGAATGGATTTGCAAAAATTGGGGGCAGTTTTTTTTGAAGAAGGAAAAGATGCGGCATTACCTTATTTGGATTTTAATGATCAAATTGGATTACCTGTTGTAAAGGGGCTTGCATTGCTTAATAATCGGAAATATTCAGGTAAAACATTAAATATTAGAGATTCAATGCTATTGGTCTTATTAACTGATGGGGTAAATAAAACAGCTTCAATGTCATTTGTTTTAAAAGAAAATGATCATAAAAAACCTGTGTCAATAGATATTATTAGATTTAAAAAGAAAATAAAAATAGAAAAAAAAGGTGATGGAGGGATTGTTCATATAAATGCAAATTTAAAGGTGAATATCTCGGAATTCCCATTAGGGGATACAATGAATAAGAATCGCAAAAAAGAAATAGAGAAATTTTTAGAGAGTGAGATTAAAAAAAATATTAACCATATGGTCAAAAAATGCCAAGAAGCGCAATCTGATGCTTTAGGTATTGGTAGAATTGTAAGAGCCCATTACCCTAATATGTGGAATGATGGCCATTGGAAAGAAAAATACGCAAAATTAGAATTTAAACCGAATGTACAAGTTGAGATTATAAGAACCGGTATTTTAAGATAGCCGGAAATTATGTATAAAAAATGCAACGAAAAATCTCCCTATTAAGAAGGAGATATATTTCGTTGCATTTTTCTTTGGACATACCATAGTCGAATACTCAGAGAAATCGCTCCTGCTGCTAATCCTGAAATTAATCCAATCCAGTAACCGTATGGACCAAAATCTGTAAAATTAGCTAGAATATATCCAAGTGGAAGACCAATAATCCAGTAAGAAATTAGTGCCATTACAAAAGTGATGGTCACATCCTTATATCCACGTAATGCTCCTTGAATTGGGGCTTGGATGGCATCTGAAAGTTGGAAAAAGGCGGCATAAGTTAAGAAGTGACTAGCAAGGGCAATCAAATGAACATCATCACTATAAATTGCTGCAATTCGCTCTTTAAAAATAAGTAAGACAGTTAACGAAATCACACAAAAAGAAATAGCAGTTGCAATACATAATAAGCTATATGTTTTCGCATCCTGAATTCGTTTTGCTCCTGTTTCAAAGCCGACCATAATGGTTGCCCCCATCGAGATACTTAAAGGAATCATATATAATAGACTTGCAAAATTGAGTGCAATTTGATGTGCACCAATGACTTCAGTACTGTAATTACTCATTAAGATTGTAACTACAGAGAAAATACTACCTTCTGCGAAAATGGCTAGCCCTATCGGTATACCAAGTTTTATTATTTCCATGCATTTTGAAACATTTGGCTTGGGTAATTTTTTGAATAACTCAAATGATGAAAAAGGTGTACGCTTAATTGTGATGAAAATCGCGATCCCACAAATCAACCAATAGGTAATTGCAGAAGCTACACCTGAACCAACGCCACCTAGCTCAGGAAAACCAAGATTTCCATAAATAAATAGGTAATTAAAGATTATATTGATAGGTGCTGCCATTAAAGTAATCGTCATAGAAACTCTTGTTTGTCCTAAAGCATCTATAAAATAACGTAGAACGCTATAGATAAATAAAGGAAATAACCCAAAACACATAGCAACTAAATAGTTATGAGCAACCGTATGTACTTTTGCATCTAATGACATTTTCGATAATATTGGGTCAATCGCAAGCATCATGCAACAGAAAATAATGAGTGCAATAGCAATGGCTACATAAAAACCTTGCTGAATTGAAAATGTGGCTTCTTTCTTATCTTTCCCGCCGATTAATTGTGCTACAATAGGGGTTATAGATGAGAGTATGCCTGCTAATCCAGTATATACAGGCATCCAAATCGAAGAACCGATGGATACACCCGCTAAATCTGCTGTGCTATATTTACTTGACATCAAAATATCAAAAAATGACATTAAATATAATGCAATTTGGGTGATCAAGATAGGGAATACTATTCTAAACATAAGTGCCCATTTTGCGCTAATCGTAGTTGTTTTATACACTTGTTTCATCTCCCATTAAAATCATGTTTTTTGTATGTTGTTCGTATAGTAAAATAAGTACTTGTGGCGTTCGTATTCTATCTATCTATTATTAGGGTGCGTTCGGCTTTATAATAGAATCCAGCTGTGGGCGCTAGGCTCTCAAGGTGCACGGGATGTGTACCCAGTAGCCATTGATCTTACGATGTCGCGTTAGGCTATCTTCGAAAAAGCGCCCTCCGCTTTTATTAGAATAGGAGAAAAATTTATTATGACTAAACAAACTGTAATTTTGACAGGTGGCGGTACTGCTGGCCACGTTTCACTTAATCAGGCTATCATACCATCTTTTATAGAAAAAGGCTATGATGTTCACTATATTGGTTCAAAAGAAGGGATTGAAAAGGATATTATAGGTCAGGCGTTTCCTGAATTGCCATTCCATTCGATTTCTAGTGGAAAGTTAAGACGCTATTTCTCTATGAAAAACTTTACAGATCCTTTTCGTGTATTGGCGGGAATTTCACAAGCATTATCAATTATGCGCCGTGTAAAACCAATTGTTGTTTTCTCTAAAGGTGGATTTGTTTCTGTACCAGTTGTCATGGCGGCTAAACTTTCAGGAATTCCTGTAGTTTCTCATGAATCAGACGTAACACCTGGTTTAGCAAATAAATTATCATTACCATTTGCTTCTCACATTTTCACAGTCTTTAAACAAACGTTAAATCATTTGCCTGCAGAGAAATCAACGTGTACAGGCTCCATCATTCGCCCAGCGTTATTTGAGGGGAAGAAAGAAAAAGGTTTAGCTATGTGTGGTTTCCAAAATGGAAAAGAAACGATTCTTATTATGGGCGGTAGCCAAGGGTCGAAGTTTATCAATGATGCGGTTCGTGCGAATATGGTGCAATTATTAAAAGATCATAATATTATCCATTTATGTGGGAAAGGTCATATTGATGAGGCTCTTGTTGATATGCCAGGTTATAAACAATTTGAATATGTAACCACAGAATTACCTGATCTTCTTCATGCATCCGATTACATTGTGTCTCGTGCAGGATCTAATTCCATCTTTGAATTTTTAGCATTAAAAAAACCAATGCTATTAATCCCATTATCTTTGGAAAAATCACGCGGGGACCAAATTTTAAACGCCAAGTTGTTTTTTGAACAAGGCATAGCAGAAGTTTTACAAGAGGAAGAGTTGAATAATCGCAGCTTTATGAAAGCAATGGAGACTTTGAAGGCTCATAAAGATTCTCTTATAAAGAATATGAGTTTAGCTGAGTCACCAAAAACACCAGATGAAATGGTAGAGCTAATTACTCAGTATGCAAAGGCATAACATAAAATTAGACCATTTAGTTTCCCTTATTAGTGGCAACTAAATGGTCTTTTTTGCGTTTGCTATTAGGCGCTTGTAGAAACCTGATTTGTCTTGGCCTCTCGCCTATATCTGAGTTATTCGATATCATAACCAAATCAGAGTCCTCACTTTTCTTAAATTTTACATTGCCTGTTCTTCACTAGCGTTGTTTTGTGAAGCCAAATACAGATAGAATGTATCTTTTTGGATTTTCAGTAATTCAAATTGTTTTTCTCCTTGATTAATTTCTTCATATAATGAAGGATGACTTTCCTTTGCATCCGTTACATATGCCAATTTGGATGCGGCGCGTAAGGATTTTGGATTTTCTTTACGAATTTTAAGAAAGACGCATTGAAAATCTAATTCAAAAAATAACTCTTTTAAAAATAATTCTTTTGCCTTTTGATTGTAACCTTTTCCTTGATAAGGTAATCCAATCCATGTGCCCAAAAAACCTGCTCCATCTTGAACGTCATATAGTGTGATCGTACCGATTGGTTGACCCCAGTCGTCCGTAATGGTGCGAGAAACCACCTTGCCATTTTCTTCATCTTCCAACAACTCTCTTGTCATAAACCAAAATTCATCAGCTGTCGTTGCCTTTTGACGTACAAAAGGGAAGACAGATGGGTGACTTAACAACTCAAAAAGCTCATTACATTCTTGTAATTCACGTCGCTTAATCATGCTGAACGCCTCCTTTTTGGGGTGAACTCTAATACAGTTCTTTCCCTCTCGAAATTTTTCATTTAGTGTTTCATAAAAAATTTCGGGGTGGGAATCGAACCCACTAGAACCAGCGATCACTGGTGGCGCACCATTTGCCTTCCCTATTTATTCTTCAAAGAATAGGAATCACTTATGAAATTATTTTGCATTTATACTATACTAAGAATTGAACAAAATGCAAAGAGAAAACTGTTATTTTTTTCGTATTAATTTATTGTAAAAATGACAATTGTGAACATGGTATAATTGCTTAAAAAATTAGGGATTTTTAGAGCGCTTAAACCTATATACTACGATGAAAACACTATATTTTCTTGTACCCAAAATTTGTTCAAAATATACGTAATTCATAAAAAACACTATAATATACTTAGCGTTAAAGTTACTTTTTAGATAAAATTAACTAAAATAATACTTTATAAACTAGCAAAGTTTAAGCTCAAGTAATATGCTTGTCTGAATTATAAGACATTAAGAAAATGGGGGATATCACACATGCTATTAAATTTGACAAAAGTCCACGGATCTGGAAATACATTTTATATATATGAAACAAATGACGAAACGTTACTCGATTGGATAAACTTAACAAAGTGGCTTTGCCAATACAACAATCATGGGGGAGCAGATGGCTTATTATTAGTAGCCCCATCAACACATGCTCTTGCTAAAATGCGTGTCATCAATGCAGACGGTACAGAAGCGTCAATGTGTGGAAATGGTCTACGATGTGTAGCTCGATACGTTTTGGAAAAAAATAATGTATCTGAGGGCCATATTGAAACGATGAAAGCAACACTTCATGTCGCAAAAGAGGACTCTTTATTTGAGGGAGTACCAACTTATGGCGTGGAGATTTCACCTGTATCTTTTGAGCTTACATCACTACCAATGAAGGTGGAAGGACACACATCACTTATAAATGAAGTCATTCATGATTTGGACTCTGAAATTGCGTTTACTGCTGTTGCCGTACCAAACCCACATTTAATCGGATTTGTTCCAAAAGAAAAAATTGAATCAACAGAACATCAAAAGCAATTAGCTTCTTATTTAAATGGGCCTAATCCTGTATGCCCGGATGGGGTAAATGTAAGTTATGTCTTTCCTATAAGTGCAAACGAAATTTATGTTCGCACATTTGAAAGAGGTGTAGGGTTTACAAATGCATGTGGTACGGCTATGACAGCTTCTGCATTAGTTTCAAGAATGTTAGATGTGACCAAAGAAGATAAAATAACTGTTTTCAATCCGGGTGGTTTTGTACAATGCTTTGTACAACATTCACAAGACGAGTACCATCTAAAACTAGTTGGTAACGCTACGTTTACTTCTAACTATGTTTTAGAAGTTGAGGGAGACCGTTATACTTATAAAACAATTCAAGATACAAATGAACAACAATCCTACAAAACATTAATTGAATATACACAAGAGAAATTAGAATCAGTATTTGCTGAATAATTTTGAGGTGATAGTATGTCAGAGGTTTTTATAACAAAAGAACAATTTAACGCCCTTTATCAAACAAGTAAAGGGTTTGTTTTTTTGATGGAATTAGTAGAAAATCGTTTTCGATATATTTATGTCAACCAAGCAGCAACTATCGTCTTCTCAACAAACCCAGAAGGGAAATTTCTTTCTGATTGTGTACAAGAATCTAGAACTGAATTGATTATTGAAAACTATATGAAAGCCATTTCTTTAAATCAGCAAATAACCTATCGCGATTTTTATTTGTTTCAAGAAAACGGTTATACAAATGAGACAATCTGTACACCTATATTTTATGGCAATCATACATATATCCTCGCGATTACCAATAATATATCAGACCAAAAAATAGTAGAAGAAAAAAATGTCTTTCTTCAATCACTATTTCAAGATAGGATTGACCCGACCGTCATTTTATTAGAAGATTTATCAATCTACGAAGTGAATCGAATTTTTAATCATGTTTTTGATTGCAATTTGGATAAGAATCAAAATCTTATGGATTGTAACTGTATCAACTCAGAGAACAAAATTAAGTACCAAAAATATATTAGAGAAACATTTAAAGGGCGGGGCTCGTCTGCAGTTATTTTTTCACACATCAAAAAAGATGGTATGATGGTGGATTTCCTCGTCAGTTTCTCACCTGTATTAATAGATGAGATAGTTGTAGCAATCAGTATTCAATGGCAAGAAATCAAATCACCCGTTCAATTAAAGCATGATTTGATTCAAAAATCACTTGCCTTACAAAATTATAAGTATGCGTTAAATGTAGCTGCGAATATTTGCGTGACGGATGCAAATGGTGTAATACAATATGTGAACAAGGGATTTGAAAAACAAACACAATATAAGCAAGATGAATTGGTAGGTAAAACCCATGCCATCTTAAGCTCTCGAAAGCAATCGAGAGAATTTTATCATGATTTATGGAACCATATAACAAATGGTGAAATTTGGCGTGGTGAAATGTGTGATCGGACAAAATACGGACGAAACTTCTGGACAGATACAACCATAGTTCCAATCAAAAATGCAGAAGGGGATATAACCAATTTCCTGGGTATTAGTTTTGATATTTCTGACAAAAAGTTGATGATGACAACATTAAAAAATAGTGAAAAACTATTTCGATTAATTACAGATCATACAAATGATTTAATCGTCATTACGAATGAAGATGGCATCATTCAGTACGTTTCACCTGTTTACGAAGCAGGCCTAGGATATGAGAAGGAAGAGTTATTTGGAAAATTCTTTGCAGACATCTTAACTCCACAGAGTACAGCTATTTTAACCCGAGAATTTGAAACAATTTTAAGTGAATTTGGTCATTCGAAAATAGAACTTGAAGTTTTATCAAAGGATGGACAAAGCTTCTGGTTAGAGGCTCAAGTTTCAGCTGTGAAAGATGAAGAACGCCAAGGAATCTATCAGTTTGTAATTGTTGCGCGTGAAATCACTGAGCGCAAAGAATTGGAAGAAAACTTGAGATTCCTAGCTTATCATGATAGTTTAACGATGTTACCAAACAGAAGATATCTTATGGAAAAATTTGAAGAGTTAGCAAATGGGGCAAACGCTACAAATAGTTCCATTGCGATATTGTTTATCGATGGAGATAATTTTAAGCAGATTAATGATCAATTCGGACATGAAGTTGGAGATGAATTTATCTCCAATTTTGGTAAGGCACTTTCGCTAAGTATTAGGGATAGCGATCTTGTTGTTCGCATTGGAGGCGATGAGTTTGTAGTTATATTAACCAAAATGTCTCTAAAAAAAGTGAAAAGAAAAGAGCAAATTGAGCAAGCGGTTAAGAGAATTCAAAAAATTCTTCGGATAGGTTGGGAAATAGGAGATCAATACTTTTCACCTACCTCATCAATTGGTATCGCTTGTTATCCCGAAAATGGGGCTGGAATTTCTCAGCTCCTAGATCAAGCAGATGAGGCTTTATACTTTGCAAAGAAAATATCCGGAAAAGATTCGTATCATTTTGCTAGTAAATAGATAAGGTGGTGGACTACATGACAAAGCAGATACTTTTAGTAGAAGATGAAAAAAACATAGCGCGCTTTATTGAGTTAGAGCTACAACATGAGCACTTTTCTGTAATGGTTTGTAATAACGGGCGAGATGGACTAAATCTTGCGCTTGATGAGGGCAATCATTATGATGTTCTTCTGTTAGATGTCATGCTTCCTGGGTTAAACGGCATTGAAATTTGTAGAAGGGTCAGAAGTAATTCAGAAGTACCTATCATCCTCATTACTGCAAGAGATGCAGTCATGGATCGCGTTGCAGGTCTTGATGCTGGAGCAGATGATTATATTGTCAAACCATTTGCTATCGAAGAATTGCTTGCACGAATTCGTTCCATTTTAAGAAGGACGAACAAAAAACAAGAAAAAGAAGCCATACTACAATATAAGAAAATCACCATTAACCTAGATGCTTATAGTGCATATATCGATGACCATCTGCTCGAACTAACAAAAACTGAATTTGATCTGCTTCGTCTTTTAATACAGAATAAAAATCGCGTTTGTACCAGAGATCAAATTCTGGAAAATGTTTGGGGTTACCAAACAGATATCGAAACAAATGTAGTGGATGTTTACATTCGGCATCTCAGATCCAAGCTACCAAAAGAGATGAGTTCTTACATTGAAACGGTAAGAGGAGTTGGGTATGTGATGAGAGAATGAACCGACTTAAAAACAAATGGTTAAAGTCGAAAGCACTAAAAACCCAATCTCTAAAAACGAAGTGGGCGCTGACGTCTGCTTTTGTGATTTTCATAAGCTTTGCCATTATTTGTTCAGTATTATATTGGTCATTACATTCATGGTTATTGTCAGAACAACAACAATCTGTAAATCGAACAATGGATGATTTGACGATGTTTTTTGAATCCCAAGGACCTGGAATAACGATAGATGATATTCGCTCAAATAAAGGGCTGATGAACTCCATTGTAAACAAAGATCAAACCGTCCGAATTTTAAATAAGGATGGTATTGAAATTTTACGTATTAATGATACTGTCACAAGAATTCCAGAAGTGCCAAAGAAAATACCACCAGAGGGTTATATTGTTCAAAAACAAGATTTAGAAGGGACGAATTGTTTTGTTGCAACAGGCAAATTTCAAATCGGTCCTTTTTACGGGTATATACAACTTGCACACCCATTAACAGCGTTTAACTCACTCATGAATTACTTGTTGATGGCAATGCTAATACTAGGCCTAGGAGCTCTCGTTTTATCTGCATATATTGGATATGCGTTAGCTAATGTGTTATTGAAACCATTACACGAACTTAGAATGGAAATGACAACAGTGGCAGAAGAAGGTTTTCAAGCGCCAATCCTAATGAATTATGACAAGGACGATGAAATTGGTGATTTACTCCGCGTCTATCGGAAAATGATGGGGGAACTAGAGCAATCTTTCCTCTTACAACAACAATTCATTCAAGATGCCTCTCACGAACTTAGAACACCTATTCAAGTAGTAGAAGGACATTTATCACTGATTAAACGATGGGGAAAAGATGACCCAGAAATACTAAATGAATCGCTTGAAACATCAATAGCAGAAATAAGACGCATGAAAAGTATGATGGAAGAAATGTTAGAACTTGCAAAAGGACAATCTGTTGAACCAGATGCATTATGCAATATCAAAGAAATGACAATCGAAATAATGGAAGAACAAAAAATTCTGCATCCAGAAGTAACGATGACTGTAGATGAACAAAATTTTACTCAACCAATAGCTGCTATTTCTGGAAATGTGTTTGGTCAAATCTTACGAAACTTACTGCAAAATGCAATTCGTTATTCTGATAATGATGCACAAGTTCGAATATACTTGACAAATGACTTGAAGCATTGCAAAATCGAAGTCGAAGATAATGGTATTGGGATCGCTGAAAAAGATTTACCTCATATTTTTGATCGTTTCTATCGAGTTGAACAATCACGCTCAAGAGATGAAGGTGGAACAGGCTTAGGACTAAGTATTGTGAAAATGCTAGTCAATAAGTATGGCGGTCATATTACTGTAGAAAGTAAACTGGGTTTAGGAACTAAATTTAGTATTTTACTACCTTATAAAAAATAACGATTTTTTTATCATTTATTAAGAAATCTCATCATTCAATGTGAAATTTGCTCAATTCTAAAAATAATATTGAATTTTTTGTGAAGAGTAGTAAGATTGTAAGGAAAAAGTTCTTCCGGCTTACAGCAATACATAAGTGTATCTTCAGCAGGAAGAATATAAAAAATAGTGGATTTTCTAAAATTAATCATTTAATTAATGGAACTGCCACTTGGCAAAAATGTATGGAGGTAATACTCATGTCAAACAACGTTTCACTTGCAAGCTCTCCATGGTCAGCTTTCTCAGGACCAAACCTTGGCTATGTAATGGATATGTATGAACTA
This sequence comes from Rummeliibacillus sp. JY-2-4R, assembly GCF_053847205.1. NCBI lineage: Bacteria > Bacillati > Bacillota > Bacilli > Caryophanales > Caryophanaceae > Rummeliibacillus > Rummeliibacillus sp. JY-2-4R. The sequence continues at coordinate 1,359,347 of NZ_CM132623.1, forward strand.
TACCTAACATCTCCTGAAGAAGTTGATGCTGAACTTGTGGCATTATTTGAACAATTTGGCGCACCAGTTTTGGAGTCAATTGATAACACAAGTACTACAACAAATGTAGATCCAGGAAATATTGCGAAAGTATTAGCTGCAGTTCAATATGCTGATGCTATCCGTTCATATGGTCATCTAGCAGCTGATATTTATCCTTTAAATAACCAACCAAAAGATTCAAGTCGAATTGAAGCGACTACTTATGGTCTATCTGATCAAGACTTAGTAAAAATCCCTGCAAATGTATTATTAAACGAAATTCCTGAAACCGTTCACAATGGCTTAGACGCTATTAACTACCTTAAATCAATTTATACTGATAAAATTGCATATGAATTCAGTCATGTAGTTGGTCAAGAAGAAAGAAACTGGATTCAATCTAAAATTGAAAATGGTTCACTTAACGGTAAACTTTCTGTAGAAGACAAAAAAGAAATTCTTTCAATGCTAAACAAAGTTGAAGGTTTCGAACAATTCATGCACAAAACTTTTGTTGGGGTAAAACGTTTCTCAATCGAAGGTGTAGATGCACTTGTTGTTCTAATCGATGAAATTATCCGTCGTTCAGAAGACAAAGGTTCAAAAGACATCATGATTGGTATGGCTCACCGTGGTCGTTTAAATGTACTAACACACAATGTCCACAAACCATATGAAATGATGTTAGCTGACTTCGCTCACGTACCAAGTGAATTATTTGTTCCAGAAGATGGTTCATTAATCGTGACTAAAGGTTGGTCAAATGACGCAAAATACCACCTTGGCGCAACTTATAAAGCACCAAATGGTACAACAATTAAACTAGCTTACAACCCATCACACTTAGAAGTAGTTAGCCCAGTAGTAACTGGTCAAGCTCGTGCTGCTCAAGACGATACATCTAAACCAGGTCTTCCAGTACAAAGCAAAGAAAAAGCATTGTCTATCTTAGTTCATGGTGATGCAGCATTTGCTGGACAAGGCGTTGTTACAGAAACATTGAACTACTCTCGTACTCAAGGTTTTAATACTGGTGGTTCTGTTCATATCATCGCAAACAATATGATTGGTTTTACAACTGAACGTTATGACTCTCGTTCTACTGTATACTCTTCTGACCCTGCAAAAGGTTATGAAGTACCAGTTATTCACGTTAATGCTGATTCTCCAGAAGCAGTTGTTCAAGTTGCTCGTTTCGCTGTTGAATACCGTGCGAAATTTGGCAAAGACATTTTAATCGATTTAATCGGTTACCGTCGTTATGGACATAATGAAATGGATGAACCAATGATTACAAACCCATCAATGTATAACATTGTTCACAATCACGATACTGTTCGTGCATTATATGGTAAACAATTAGTGGCTGAAGGCATTGTAACAGATGATGAAGTTGCAAAAATGCAAGCAGATATCAAAAATGAATTACAAACATCTCTTGACCATGTTAAAGAAGTAGGTAAAGGTCAATCAGCTAGCCATGAAATGCCAGAAGCAGTGAAAAACGGTTACCCAGAAGGTATCGAAACAGCTGTTGAAAAAGAACGTTTAGTAAAAATGAATGAAGAACTTCTTGCATTCCCAGAAGACTTCAATGTATTTAAAAAACTAAGCAAAATCTTAAACCGCCGTCGCGATCCATTTGAAGGTAAAGGTAAAATCGACTGGGGTCATGCTGAAACACTTGCATTCGGTACAATCCTACAAGATGGTCACCCAGTACGTATTACTGGTCAAGATGCTCAACGCGGTACATTCTCTCAACGTCACCTAGTTCTACATGATGAACAAAATGGTAACGAATTTGTACCTTTACATCATATCTCTGGTTCAAATGCTTCATTTGCACCAATCAACAGCCCACTATCTGAAGCAGCAATCGTTGGCTTTGAATATGGTTATAACTTAGAAAATGAAAATGCATTAACTATTTGGGAAGCACAATACGGTGACTTTGCAAACATGGCACAAGTTATGTATGATAACTTTATCTCAGCAACTCGCGCTAAATGGGGCGTTAAATCAGGTGTTGTTTTATCATTACCACACTCAGCTGAAGGTCAAGGTGCAGAACATACAAGTGCTCGCCTAGAACGTTTCTTACAATTATCAGCTGAAAATAACTGGACAGTTGTTATGCTATCAAGTGCTGCAAACTACTTCCACTTATTACGTCATCAAGCAGCAGTCCTTGGTACAGAAGCTGTTCGACCATTAGTAATGATGTCTCCAAAATCACTTCTACGTAACCAAACTGTAGCAGCTGATTTAGAAGAATTAACAACTGGTCATTATCAAACTGTTATTGAACACCCAACAACGGGTAAAGATTCGAAGAAAGTAGAAAAAATCGTCTTTGCTTCAGGTAAAATGGCAATCGATATCGCAGAAAAAATTGGCGATGGTGAAGGTTTCGAACACCTACATCTTGTACGTGTAGAACAATTATATCCATTCCCTAAAGAAGAAATTGCTGAAATCCTTGCAAAATTCCCTAAAGTGAAAACTCTTGCATGGGCACAAGAAGAACCTAAAAACATGGGTTCATGGTTCTTTGCAGATCCATACTTACGTGAATTAGCAACTGCTAAACAAAACGTTGTGTATGTTGGCCGTCCAGAACATTCTAGCCCGGCTGAAGGCGATGCAGATTCTTATAAAGAAGCGCAAACAATCGTTATCGACCAAGCAGTGGCTCGTGACTAGTGCAATCATTAAAGGAGGAAAAAGAAAGTGGCAGACATTATCGTTCCAGAATTGGCAGAATCCATTACAGAAGGTGAAATCGTACGTTGGGTTAAACAAGTAGGTGATCACGTAGATAAAGGTGAATTCATCGTTGAATTAGAAACAGATAAAGTAAACGCTGAAATCATTTCCGAAGAAGCGGGTGTACTTACAGAAATCTTAGCTCAAGAGGGCGATGTAGTTGAAGTAGGTGCAGTTATCGCTAAAGTTACTGAAGGCGCAGCTGCTCCTGCACCAAAAGCAGAAGCTCCTAAAGCTGAAGAACCAAAACAAGAAGAAGCACCAAAACAAGAAGCTCCAAAAGCAGAAGCAAAACCTGCAGTTGCACCAGTAGTTGAAGAAACTTCTTCAAACGAACGTGTCATCGCTAGTCCTGCAGCACGTAAACTTGCTCGTGAAAAAGGCATCGATCTTGCAGCCATTTCACCAGTAGATCCACAAGGTCGCGTACGTGTTCAAGATGTTGCAGCATTTGGTAATGCTCCTGTAGCACAAAATGCTCCACAACAAGCAGCAGCACCTAAAGCAGCACCAGCTGTTAAAGCTGTTGACGATTCTCGTGTTGAAGCTGTGAAAATGACTCGCCGTCAACAAACAGCTGCAAAACGCTTACTAGAAGTATCACAAAATACTGCTATGTTAACTACATTCAACGAAATCGACATGACTAACGTTATGGCACTTCGTAAACGTAAAAAAGACGCTTTCCAAGAAGCTCATGATGGTACAAAACTTGGCTTCATGTCATTCTTCACAAAAGCAGTAACTGCTGCTCTAAAAAAATACCCAGCAGTTAACGCTAAAATTGTTGGTGATGAAATTCACTACAACAAATTCTTTGACATCGGTGTAGCAGTATCTACTCCAGACGGATTAGTTGTACCAAACGTTCGTGATACAGACCGTAAAAACTTTGCTGAAATCGAAGCTTCAATTGCAGACCTAGCAACAAAAGCTCGTAACAAAAAACTATCACTTCAAGATCTTGAAGGCGGTTCATTCACAATCACAAACGGTGGTGTGTTCGGTTCATTAATGTCTACACCAATCATCAACGGTGACCAAGCAGCAATCCTTGGCATGCACAACATCGTTAAACGCCCAATCGCAGTTGGCGATGAAGTCCAAATCCGTCCAATGATGTACGTAGCATTATCATATGACCACCGCATCATTAACGGAAAAGAATCAGTTGGATTCTTAAAAATGATCAAAGATTTACTTGAAAATCCTGAAGATTTACTTCTAGAAGCTTAATCTGACGGGATTTATTGAACCTATCGCTTACACTAAACCACCCTTTAAGTAGGGTGGTTTTTTTAGTCATTTTTGCTTTTTGGGCACACTTTGGGCACGCGAGCTTTTTTCTGTTGGCTTATTTAAGTAATTTATGAGCAAATCTGTGGTTTTCTCAATCGCCTCGGTAGTCACGTGGGTATAGATGTTCATGGTCGTTTCGATGTGAGCATGTCCTAATAACTTTTGAACAACTTTAATATCTACACCAGCTGCAAAAAGAAGAGAAGCACATGAATGTCGCAAACCGTGAACTGTTATTCGAGGAAGTCCAAAGCGTCTGCATAGCTTAGTTAATACTTCATTCACATAAGAATTACGAAATGGTTCAAACGATGTTTCCTTAATGAATATAAAATAATCTTTTACTTTTGCACCACTCATGAGTCGAAGTTTCTTATTTTGCCTGATTAAATCCTTAAGAACAGCATAAGTTTCAGAATCTAGATGAATATCTCGAATAGACGAAGGAGTTTTTGGCTTGAGTAATTTGTAGTTGCCATCTGAGTCGTAGAAAAGTGTCTTGGTGATGCTAATAGTTTGAGTTTCATTATTTAGATCCTTTTCTTGTAACGCTAAAAGCTCTCCTTTACGCATACCTGTTAGTAATAATGTACGGAATAAAGCATATCTTTTTAATGTATCAGTAGCTTTTAATTTTTCAAGGAAATAAATAGACTGTTCTTTATTCCAAAACTTTTCAAGTTTTTCGTCCTCTTCAAAAATAGTGACTTTTGGATAAACTGTGTGATCAAAAGGAGAGGATTCAATATATTCGTTACGAACTGCGAAATCAAAAACATTTCTCGCTTGTATAACAATTGGTTTATAAGATTTCAATTGAGTGGCTATAAAATCAATATACTTTTGGCAGTCTTTCTTTGTAATGTCTTTCAATCGCTTATCGCCAAATGCAGGAAGTATCCATTTCTTAAAATCAACCGATTTCCGATAAACTGTAGAAGGTTTTAAATGTTTAGAATACTCTTCCTCGAATTCTAGAAACATATCTTTATAAAAATAATAAGACTTTGTATTTTTATTTTGTTTTGCTTCCTCGGCTTCTAATTCTTTTGCAGCCAATTTGGCCTCGCTTAATTTTTTGAATCCTCTACGAGTAGTGCGCTTTTTTTCTTTGGTAAGTGGATCAGTAATCGACATTCTAATTAACCAACGGTCTCCACTCGAAGTACTATACTTTTCAAATGATGCCATAATAATCCTCCTAATAATTTATTACATAAATCGTAGCATCTAGCATCAGTTGCTAGTGTGCGAGTTTGATATGCTTACACAATGATTTGTGAAGCATAGAGATGATTATTTATGTAATGATTCAGTCTTTTTGCTGCAAATGCCCCACTAACATGAAATTCCTTTTTAATGAGTTGTACCGCCTCATGATAAACATCAGGTAAATCTAGTCGATTTAGCATGAAAGTAGGGACTGCAGCATGATAAGCAAAATTGTTAGCTTTAAATTCTTGGTATTCCACAAAAGAGTAGGGAAGTAACATTTGATCTCCTGCATGTAATAAAACGTGCCCAAGTTCATGACAAAATTCTTGCCATTGTACTGATGGTGAATGTTCAATATTCAGAAAGATAAATGCTTGATTCCGTTGAACTAGTGCCTGACTTTGTTCGTTCCAATAATACACATTAATACATAATCTATTCGCGATATCTTGGATATTTAATTCTTCTGGATTTTCTATACCTATTTGACTATAAAACTGTTTGATGAAGTCTTCCAAGTGAGTCAAAGTAATCACCTCCGAAACAAACGTATGTTCTATTTTAGTATAAAACAAAACCCCACTATTGGAAAGTGGGGTTTAAATTCAGCATACGTTTGTAAGTGTGTAATCTTTTAGTTCTTGCATTAACTTTAAAATTTCATGATTTCTGTCGTAAATTACTTGACTAACTTCATTTTCGGAAATTTTAACTAAGGATATTAACTTGTTGTCAACAAATTTATATCGAAAATTAGCGATGTAACCAGAAGGTAATAAGCATTTGGTTATAGCTATTATCGCTCCATTTTCACTATGAAAATTTACATCTAGGTAATTTTCCAGTTTTAAATTTTCTAGCAAATCCATTGGCAATAATTTAGGTGCATAAATTTCTTCGTAGAGCATTTCAAACTTCTCATTCACCATTAGAAATCCTCCTTTTTGAAATGTTTTTTTAGATTTCCATAAATGTATTCTTCTAAATTATCCAGTTCCTCTAAAGCTCGCTCGTAATCTTCTATTTCCCAATCTTCTCTCTTATTTCCTATGTAGGACTTGAAGTAAGTATTGAAAAACACAGCTAAACAAGCACCATTATCATGAGTCGGATAGTAAAAAGTCTTACTTTTCAAAGGAAAGATACTATCTTTGATATTATAAATTTCTTCGCCTTTAAGTTCAAGATTAAAATCAGCTAAAAAGTTTGGAATAATTTCTTCACGTATTCTTTGGTCCAATTTTTTTCTTAGTTCTGATTGAGTCAAATCAGGCCGTAAATACTTTTTCTTATCTTTAGAAATTTTGCTTTGTAAGATAAAAGACCGTGCCATTTCTTCTGAAATATCTAGATCGGTCATTAACTTACTTATTTTTTCTTGCTCTTCTTTAATTTCTAAGTCTCTTTTTTTAAGTAATTCTGTTCTTAAAAATGTATCAGATTCAATTGTATTTTTAGGTGATTCAGTAACAAATCCTGGGTCGGTAGATCTTTTCTCATAATCAGTCTTTCTTTCTTTTCTTAATGTTTTTATAATGTCTTTTTTAATAATTTCCTTTTTATAGGAATTCCAAAGATCTTCCAGATTTAATTCTCTATGATAAATAATCTTTGAAATATTATCATCCGTATAAACTTCATTAACATCATCAGGTGTTATAGAGCGAAGTGTTCTTCCGATAAATTGTTGATATGGTAAATCACTTCTAAAAGGCCTAAAAATGGCTGCGATTGATAAGAATTTATGGTCATAACCTTCACCTAGTAGAGCTACATTTACTACTACTTGAACTTTATGAGTATCTATTCTTTCAAATTCTCTAATTAATTCACTTTTTTCCATTTTACTATGGACAATAGCTACATCTAATCCTTCTTCTTCATATAATCTTTGTATTTGATGTGCATGTTCGATACTACATGCAACAGCTACAATTTTATGTGGATGATTGTTTGTCTTAGCCTTCTTTTCATTTAATAACTCAATGCTTTTTCTTATAACACTTAGATTAGAGTCCTTGGATAAAGCAACTTTGCGGCTAATCCAATCATTTTCTTTTAATTTTAGTTCTCGAATTTCGTCTAACGTATATGTACTTGATTCATTTCCATCTAGAGTAAAAATCATTTCATCAGGAATAACGTGAAACTTCTCTAAGCTTTTTACATAACCGTTTGCCATTGCTTTAGAAAGTGGATAATTATAAATATTTTCTCCTTTTATTTCTTTTCCATCACTCCTAAATGGTGTACCTGTAACCTTTAAAACATGGGCGTATTTAAAAGTTTCAATGGCGTTTCTCCAAGTGTATGCCTCAGAATGATGAGCTTCATCAATAATTATAAAGTCAAAAAAGTCCTCAGTAACTTTTTTTAGTAGGGAACTTTCTAGCCTTTCTTGTAATTTATGAACATTTAAAATAACGATATCTGAAAGTTCTAAAGTACCTGGAGTGACTTTTTTATCATATTCAATAACTGAAGGCAATTGACTTTGCTGATCAAACACCTTAGAAAATAGCCAGAAGTTTTTAGGATCTAATCCATCTAGAGAACCTAATACAGTGTCTCTAACTATAGTTTGTGGAGTAATAATCAATACTCTTTTTTTGGCAATTCCAAAGGGGGCAATTGCCATTAAACCAGTTTTACCAGTACCGGTGGGGAGTTGGATTAAAGCTTCCTTTCTATTTTTTTTAGGATCTGTATTAAAAAACTCTAAGATTTTTTTATATGCTTCAATTTGTGGCTCCCTTAGATTTTCATTGTTTAAAATGTTAGGAATAGCTTGTTCAAAGTAATTCATGTTAATTCTCCCCTTTATTATGTAAAAAATTAATAACTAAATATATTGAATTCTAAAATTAATAATTATTTACATCTTGTTTTATTTTTTTAGGACACAATTCAGTGTCCTAAAGTTTGATAGACTCAAATATTAATAAGTTTACGCTAATCTATTAAAGTACTCTTTATTAATGTCTATCCATGTAATCTTGAACTTCTGAAATAAAATTCTTCATTTCATTTTGCTTTTTTATTGCTTCGCTTTTGAGTTTTTTCAAATTTTTTAAATCTACACTATATGCAGCATAGAGTAATAAAGCTACTCTAAAAGCTGCTATTATAATATAAATAAAGAATAAAAAATTTAATAAAGAAATAATCTTTTCAGAAATAGAGAGATATTCACCTATATTATCTAAATCATTTCCAATAACTATTAATAAAAATAAGACATAAGCAAATGTTCCAATAAATGCATTGCGAATAAAATCTATTAATGTTCTGAAGTTCTTTTCAGATAATTTAGCAATAGAAGAATTTAAATTGAGAGTACTTATAAGTGTAAATACAGTGAAATAAATACCTATAAATATAGCAGATAGGGCAATCAGGTTACTACCATTATTACTAAGAAACTTTGGCAAAAAATGATGAAAAAATGTTCCTAGATATTTTTCAATACTTGTTGATATATTAGTAAGAATAAAAAGAAAAAGACATAATGTATTTATTATCCAAATTGGACATTTTCCATAACTTGCAACGAAATTAACAAAGTTCTTTGATAAATTTTCTTTTAATCCCATGACCCCTCCCACCTCTTTATAATTAATAATTTAGAATGAGTGGATTATCGTTTAAAATAAAAGGATAATCATTTAAGCGAATATGTTGTTGTATTTGATAATTTTGTGCTGTTCCTGCACCGGTTCTATTACTCGTGACGTAGAAGTAGTGCTCTATTTCGGATGTAATAACTTCCCATGAGTCCCCGGCTGCATCTACTGTTCTACTTAATACTTTAGAATGTTTTAAATCTATATTGTTATATTTTATTCCATTTTCAGAAGTATATGAAACATTTATATTCATAAACAATTCGCTATCTACATCAATATAACATAGGAGTGTTTTAAGAGCTTCTATATTAAATGGATTATTTCTCCAATTTTGACCTTTAGAGAAGAATATATTTCTAACACCACCACCAAATAAATGACGAGTTCTAATTATTTCATTAAAAGTAGTATAAATATAGTCATATACTTGTTCTTCTAATGTATTTTCATCATTTAAATTATCTACAAAGTTTTGTCTATCTCTTAAATCTCTTTTAAAAATGTCTATTTGAGTAGATGTTAAATCTAATTTAATATTCAAATTACTAATGTCTTGAGCAAGAATAATATCTTGAATTGAATGTTCAGGTGTTAATTCTAAAAATTCTACACTCCATTTTGGATCATTTTCATTTTCTGCTCTAGGAAGAAATTTTTCAAAGTAATTTTTAATTTCTTTTATTTTTGCACCATAGTAGTTATACTCACAAATAAATAATTTCTCAGTGTGTTGATAGAAGCAGTTTGTTTGTTCAAATACATCGAAGTTTATTTCCCTATAATCATCAGTACTTTTATCTCCTTGTTTTGGTTTTCTGACCCGATAGTTTGCAATAGTAAATGCTCTATCAGAATCATTTTGCATTTCGTCAGGATGTTTCATTAACTTGAGTATAATTTCGTCTTTTTGTCTTTCTTCAGGTGGTTTACCAATAACAAAATCAAGAAAATCTTTAAAATTAATATTTGTTAATTCACCGCTTTTAGAAATGAAAACATTATAGTATTTTATTGTAATTTTTTCCACGAATTAATTTTCCTCCTTATTTTAAATTAAATATTTTTCGTTATCTTGATAATTTTTATAAAAATAAGAACCTTCAATGGCATAAAAATTATATGAATAGTAGAAATGTAATAATTCAATAGTCCTATTGTAATGGTAAAAAAAGAAGATACACAAAAGTGTAACTCTTTTATAAAAATTTATTGAGTCTAATAAATTTTTTGTATAAGAAATTGATTTTCTGTTTATAACTCGCCATTATCCTTCAAAATCTCCCACATCTTACGTAACTTACGCAAATCCTCTTCCTTAGACTTAGGTAATTCCTTGTACCATTTTTGCAGTGATGGATCATTAGCAAATGCTTGAAATTCTTCTTCGTCTTTATCTACTTGCGATGGGTTAGGGGTATCAGTCTCGCATAAAATATAGGCAACACTAACATCATATTTCTTAGCTAACTTTTGAACACTGCTAATAGAAATCTCGTTACGACCTTGTTCGTAATATCCATAAGCACTTTCCGAAATATTTAAGAATTTAGCGATATCAGCTTGATTTAATTTAGCCTTTTTCCTCAATTCCTTGAGTCTTTGTGGAACAGTAGCCATTAAATAACTCCTTTCATTAGCAGTACTAGATTAATTATACAACTGTCAGTTGGGTATGTAGATAAATAAAAATAAATACAACAAAAAATCCGATTTTAATTGACAAACAACTTTTTGTTGGGTAATATAAAGGCAACAAAATGTTGGGAGGTGTTAGAATGAATAATCCATCTAGAAGAATTACTTTAGTTAAATATCGAAAAGAAAGAGGTTGGCTGCAAAAAGATGTAGTTGAAAAATTATCCATTGACTACAATGTATTTATTTCAGAAAGCTATTATGGAATGATTGAACAGGGAGTAAGAACTCCTTCATTACATGTAGCGTTAGCAATTTCAGCCTTGTTTAACGTTGAACCAACTAAATTTTTTTTGAGTAACAACACAACATTTTGTTGTATTCAATGATAAAAGGAGGTAGTACCATGCATACTCCAACGTTATTACAAGAATTAGACGAGCAATATTTGCTTCAAAAATTTGAAATATTAATTCAACAAGCTTATGAAAAGGGCATTGAAGATGGGCGTAAACGTTTCACTTATCCGCCCGTATTGAAACGTGAACATTTAAAAGAAATTTTATCAATTGAGTATCCAACAGTTGATAAGTTGACTCGTGATCCATCATTTCCAAGATTAACTGCAGTATCTGCCAGATATCCAAGAGATGCAGTTTTCAAATGGATTGAGGAAAACACAGCAATTATCGAAAAATTTTCTTAAATAAATCATAACAAATCTATCAATAAATGGTGGTCTACTAAGAGATTACTTGTATTTGAGATGTGACCGCTAAGAGACAAAGGGGAGAAAGAAAATGAAGAAAACAAATGTACCTAGTGTACTTAAAGAATTGCGAGGAAGTGAGTACCAACAACAATTAGCCATGGAACTCAACGTATCTCGCGAAACAGTTAGCAAGTATGAAAATGGCCGGTCAAAAGTGCCAGCAGATATTGGCCGTAAACTCACTCAAAAATACGATAATCCGAAATTCGCAATCACGTTAAGAAATGAATATTCAGGTACAGGTCCACGGTGGCTGGATGGACCAAATGTAGATTTGCATAGATCAGCGGTCAAAGAAAAAACGGTTGAAGAAATGCATGAAGCTTTAGAACAACTTGAAAAAATCAGTCTTTCGAAGCCATTAAGGAAAATAGAACATTTTGAACGGCAGGACATAGAAGAAGCACTAGATGAACTAGTTGAAGCACAAACAGCAATCGACCATCTAGTTGCAGTGATATGCATGGAAGGTGATATCAGTTACGTGGATTTATGGGACAAACATTATAAATCGTTAGCTAGCAATGGTTATCTAGCACTAGGAGGAGCACAATGAACACTTTGAATTTTAGAAAACAAGATGTTGAAAAAGCGATGAAAGAACACAATTGCATCAACACGTTGCAAAAACAACTAGAGATACATATCGAACGTGGGAGTTATGCAGCAGCTCAAATTTGTTTAGAAGACATTAACAAATCAATTAAAGAACTTTGCCGATTGCGAAAAGTAAAGCGTGAGCATGATCGCTTAGTAAAAACGGCTGAGCTTATGCAGAAAAGAGGAGTTGACTTAAGGATGGTGACAAGATGCGTAAACTAAACAATTACTTTTTTGAATCAGAGAAAATCAGTTTATCAGACGGACTTTGGTTTTACGGTGGCATCGCAACAATGATCATTCTCGGGGCAATTGGGCTATGGCATTAAAAAAGCTGATTAACTTTGCACAGTTAATCAGCCTCAGATTTAGTCTTACCTAATATGAATGTCCAACAACATTATAACACGACAGGTTAATTCCTGTCACGAAGCGCGCAAAATCACAAATCTCACAAAAAAGTGTGCTAATTCAATTTGTGATTGGAGATGACTCTACCTTAATAAGGCCTGGAAAACCTTAAAGCTTGCACGTTTCGTGATGCGAGTTATTGCATCAGAAAGAGGGTGAAATCATGTTAGAAAATCCATTAGTAATTGGACAAGGATATAAAGAAACATACGCTACACCAGTAGGAAGATGTATTGAATGCAATGATCTTGTTTTCGGAGGTTACGAAGGTGTGTTATTCGAAGATGAAATATTCTGTTCAACTTCTTGCCTCGCGGATCACCTTGAGAAGTCTGACGCGGTTCAAAGTATATAAAAAAACGACCGTTCTACTAAACGGTCGAATGGAAAATGTCAATTCTATGTGATTATATCACAGAAAGGAAGAAAAATCATGGTACAACAATTTGTTTCCACAGCTGAAATGAGTCGTGACGAATGGCTCGAAACAAGACGTACAGGAATCGGTGGCAGTGATGCTGCCGTTATCCTAGGGTTTAACAAATGGAAATCACCTTTTCAATTGTATTTAGAAAAAACAGGAGGCCCCCTTGAAAAAACAGATAACGAATTTATCTACTGGGGCAATGTACTTGAAGATATTGTAGCAAAAGAATTTCAAGCGCGTACAGGAAAGAAAGTTCGCAGAATGAACAAAATGCTTCGTCATCCAGAACATGATTTCATGACAGCAAATTTAGACCGCGTAATTGTTGGGGAGAAAGCATTCCTAGAATGTAAAACAACTTCTGCTTACAAAGTAGGCGATTGGGAAGGCGAGGACATTCCGGCAGCTTATCTTTGCCAGGTACAACATTACATGGCGGTCACAGGTTATGAAAAAGCATATATAGCTGTATTAATTGGTGGAAACAAGTTTGTATGGAAAGAAATAGAACGTGATCAAGAGTTAATCGACATCATGATTGAACGTGAAAAAGCGTTCTGGGAAAACCATGTTCTTGCTGAAATCCCACCTGAAATTGATGGGTCAGATGCAGCAGTTGAATTTATATCCAAACGATACAAAGAGAACTCAGATGAAACAGTCATGCTCGATTCTGAAAAAGAAAAAATCATAGATGCTTTAGACAACGTAAAAGCCGAAATGAAGAGTTTAAAAGAGTTGGAGAACAAATACACCAACCAATTGAAAATGTCGCTAGAAACAGCGTCAGAAGGTCTGACAGAACATTACAAATTGACTTACAAAACAATCAATCAAAATCGTCTGGATTCCAAGAAGTTGAAAGAAGAATTGCCGAACATTTATGAGAAATATTGCAATTCATCTTCTTATCGCAAATTTGGATACAAAAAAGTGAACTAGGAGGACATTATCCATGGCAACTACTAACGAATTAAAAGAACAAATGAAACAACAAGCACCAGTTCAACACAAGAAACCAAAAACAATTGAAGATTATATGAAACAAATGGCTCCTGCAATGGCAGAGGCGCTTCCAAAACATATGAGTGTTGACCGTTTAACTCGCTTAGCAATGACAACTATTAGAACGACTCCTGCATTACGTGAAGCTGACGTATCGAGTTTACTAGGCGCAGTAATGCAAGCTGCACAACTCGGTTTAGAACCTGGACTACTTGGACAATGTTACTTGCTACCATTCAAAAACAATAAAAAAGGTATCACAGAAGTTCAATTCATTATCGGTTACAAAGGGATGATTGATCTAGCGAGACGAAGTGGTCATATTCAATCTATTTACGCTCATGCGGTATATGAAAATGACACATTCGAGTATGAATTAGGCCTTGAACCAAAATTGAAACACACGCCTACAATGTCGCCAGAAAAGGGCGCATTTGTTGGAGCTTATGCAGTAGCTCATTTCAAAGATGGCGGTTATCAATTCGAGTTTATGTCTAAAGCGGATATTGAAAAGCGAAAATCACGTTCTAAAGCTGCAAATTCAAGTTATTCTCCATGGGCAACCGACTATGAAGAGATGGCTAAGAAAACAGTTGTCCGTCACATGTGGAAGTACCTTCCTATCAGTGTGGAAGTTCAAGAACAAGTGGCATATGACGAAGGAGTTGGTCAAAGCATTAAAGATGTTACTCCTAACCAAGATGTATTTGTACAAGCCCCTGATCAGATTCTAGAGAGTGAAGCACAAGAGGGTTAATTATGAATACACAATCAAAAGTTGTCCTACCTGCTTGGATATTCGAGCAGGCCGGGGCAATACAGATGAAATTAAACGACTAGTACTCGAGTATATGAAGCGATATGAAGGATATCGGGTTATTAAGGTTAGTAAAGGTCTGGCAATTTGCGAGACTGACAGATTTTAAGGGGGTACAGACGTGGCTAAATACAGACAAGTACACACAACATTCTGGGACGATTCTTTCGTTCTAGATCTCACACCAGAAGAAAAATATTTTTACTTGTATCTCATGACTAATGGAAAAACAACTCAATGTGGTATCTATGAATTACCTTATCGAGTTATCGAAATGCATACAGGTTATAACCGAGAAACAGTATTGAAGCTCTTAAAAAGATTCATTGATTACGGAAAGATTGATTATCACGAAACAACGAAAGAACTCATGATTCATAATTGGGCGCGTTACAACTTTATCAACTCTCCAAAAGTAAAAAAATGCATTGAAAAAGAGTTGCTAGAGGTCAAACATATACCGTTTGTAGACGAATATCTTACAACTTTAGAACGGTTTGGATACCGTATCGATACCGTATCAATACCATCAAAAAACGCTAATGAACCAAAAGAACCAAAACACAGTAATACCAACGGCTCGATACAGTATCGATACCCTATGGATAGTCTATATATAGACCTGGGGGAAGAAGAAGAAAAAGAAGAAGAACAAGAAGAAGAAAAAGAACAAGAAAAACAACAAGAAAAAGAAAGTCGGTCGTCGTTGTCAAATCAAATCTTCGAATTAATAGAATCAAATAATATGGCTGCACTTAATTCGTATACATCTCAAGAAGTTGAATACATGATCAAAGACACATCAGAGGAATTGACCTTAGAAGCATTTAAAATTGCTATCGACCAAAATGAGCGAAAGCTCAGATACGTAAAAGGCATTATCCGAAACTGGAAAAATGCAAAATTAAAAACATTACGTGATTTAGAAATCTATGAATCTAGTAAACGAGGTGAACAAAATGGAACCCATAAACAAAACTCTCCAAGAGATTATGGCAAAGAATCCAGAATTCAAGAAGCGAATGCAAGACGTGCAAAATTATTACGCGGAGAATCCGATTCAACAAATTAATGAACCTAGTGATAAATGTCCATTTCACTTATGCGATGGTTCAGGATTTATCTGGTGGAAAGATTGGAGTCGTGCAACACAACCGTACGATTCAAAAAATCCATCTGAATGGCAAGAGCTATGTAAATGTTACGAACAACGCAAGAAAGCATTGGAATTGAAAAAGAAACTTGCTACGGCAGGTATTCCTAAATTATTTGTGGATGCTCACTTAAATAATTTTAATTACGGTGTATATAAGACTGAAATAAACAAGCAAATTGGTAAAACGAATCGTACAGCTGCAATTAATTACATCAAGAACTTTGAACAAATGAGTGGTGCGGGAAAAGGCTTATACATTTACTCGAGTATCAAAGGATCCGGAAAAACAAGATTGGCTATAAGTATCGCAAATGATTTAGTGCATCAATTAGGAATTAACGTAACGGTTGTAAAAGCGGTAAATATGTCAAAAGAAGTTCGTAAAACTTACAAGCAGGATAGCAACATGAACGATTTAGAAGTTATTGCAGCATTCCAAAAGGCAGATGTACTAGTAATTGATGACTTAGCTGCAGAAAAGCCTTCTGAATTTGTAGAAGAACTCCTTTATACAATCTTTGATTATCGAGTTGAACAAAAACTACCAACGATTATTACATCTAATCTAACTATTGAAGAATTTGGGTCACAACAATATCGAGCGAAGGATGGCCAAATTAAAAGTTATGAAGAGGGTGGAGATAGTCGCGTTGTTAGTCGCTTGAAAAAGTTATGTATGGAGATATTCATGCCGGAAGAATCTGTTCGTGATCGTGAGAGCGAATACGAAAACAATAAGCTGGAGCAATTGTTATTTAAGGAGGCTAAATGATGACTGAAATCACACCTCAATTAGTAGCTGACCTAACTGATAAAAGTTTTGGTGTTCAGCTAATTGTTACTGGACTTGCTCATTTGGTAGAGGATGAGGGTTACACACCACATGAAGCATTAAGTATCGCTCATTACACAGGGCATAATTGTTTTCATGCATTAGCAGAGTTGAAAAAGGAGGCAAAACAATGAACGTAACAAACCAAATAAAATTCATCGTAGACCAAATCGTTATCGCTTATTGCCAGTATCACAACCTGGGTCCAACGAAAGAACGCGACGAACGTTTTGAAAGTTACTTAGCGCAATTAATGCAAATCACAGGGTTAGATCGTGAAGGTGCTTTGAAATATGCGGTTGATTTCTTGGCAGCACAAAACAAGTGCGAGGGGGTTGCGTGATGAAAACAACACTTACTCAACAAGCAATTAAAAGCCAATACATCACAGAACTACATAAAGAAGGTATCAAAAGTATCAACGGTCAAGCATTGGCAGTTTGCGAGTTATCTGATTTACGACGGGAATTGGCATTGAGAAGGGCTGTTAATCATTAGTGTACTTTTGAAATATTTAGTGCATTAAAAAGACATAGCAGAAAGAGTCTCCACTATGTCTCAATCTCGATACGGGGAGTTGTATCAGGAAACAATTAATATTTACCCTTGCTGTTAATTAATAAACATATATTTTTTAAATCGCATCAATATATGCACTAATAATCATGCTAAGGGATTGCGTGATATGAAAAACATAAAATGCTAAAAGTTATACAAATCTTAAATGAAATTATTATTTTTCACATGCGATATTATCTTTATCTCTATCTAAGTTGGAATTGTTTTTCATAGCTTTTTTATAGATTGTTTTTGAAACTGTTGCACTGGAAGTTTTATATATTGTGCTGCCATTACGTTTGTGAACAGCATCTTTCGTTTTGGATGAAACTCTTACACCATGAGAGGATATTTAGCGTTAAATGCTTTACAACTTGAATATATACTTGCAGCGTGTGCGTTTTCATTGCTATTTGTTGCTAATGAAGCACCAAAAAAAGTGCTAAAAGTTAGTGCGGTAGCTATGCCATATTTCATTAGTTTATTCAAAATAATTCCTCCTATATATTTTTATAACTAAATAATATATAGATGTAGAAATAAAATATATTAAAAATTTATTATTTTTAATATATTTGTGATTTCGACAAAAATACATTTTGAAATTGGAGTGACAGAATAAGTGATATCTAAACTATCTCTAGAAGAGCGCAAAGCGATGGAGGAATATCTTGAGTTTATCAATATGACTCGTAATGGTTTCTACAACCACTGGTGTGATGAACGTTTGGAAGATGAATATAACAAGTTTGCGAAAGGAAGTGCTTCATAGTGGCTTGGGGCAGATACAACAATAAACAAATACTACGTGGTGTAACAAAGCATGACGTAGAGAAAAAGATACTATCTCACCAAGAACGTGGATGGATGCAAATCAGTGAAATTCAAACGGAAAACAAAAATGGTGGAGCTTATGCGGTGTTAATGGAATTCCCAAATAAAAAACACGCTTGAATGGCAGTTCAAACGTGTTGGCTGAAAGAGAGTCCTATGAGTTGGACGGTTCAGGAATAACCATCCAACTCCATTTTGAACAATTTGTTAATAGATTATACGTTCAAGATTCTTTCAAGATGCGTTCATTTATAAAAAGTTTAAAAGTGGTGAAATAAATGATTTCAATGTTACGCAAGGATGCATTAGATCGGCAGAAGTTGCTATTTAATCATCGGTGCATGGGATGCCCATATCGAAATCCAAAAAATTATACAAAACAATGCTTAAGTTGCCCGGTGCGAGACGAACTACTAGAAATCGGTGAAGTATTAGACAAAACAATTAAATCGGTGGGGTGAGCAATCTTGGTTAGAAAAATTAATGAAGAAATGATTGTACAAGTTGATTTAAGTATAAACGCTGTTTACGTAGTATGTGATGGCCACATCATACAATTAGATACCCCACCAAACGGATATGGAAAACAGGAAATTTCTTGGCAGAAGGGTTTTCCAACGCATAGCGAAATTAAATATACCCAGAAGTTTTAGTATTTATTACCTAAAATTCCGATTGAAAAATAAAATATAAATTATAAAATGTAGATAAAGAGATGTATTAATAAGCTTTTTTCGGAGGCGTGAGATGGATTGCACTAGTGTTGGTATATTGTTCTTGCTTATAGGTATATTCTTACTTCCTTTTGGTATTTATTATTTCAAGGAATATTGGGAAGAGTTCAAGGAAAAAAGCAGGAAAAAGAAAATATTAACTTTCATATTAATTTTCTTTTTGGAGTTAATAGATGTGTCTACTACACAATTGCTATGGATATTATATATATCAGTAATATTTATACTCTTCGGTATTGTATTAATTGTATTAGTATAGGATGTATCTTTATTTAATACATTAATTGATACCTGATGTTAAAATGAGTTAAAAAATATACTTAGCAAAATATGCTTACTGGAACTACCAGGAGCACTGAATTTACGCATTTAATGCGTTTATTTGGTGCTCTTTTTTAGTTATGAAGGAGGTTTAAATATTAGAATAAAAGAAATGAAAATAAATAAGCAAAATATCCTAAAAATATATATAATAAAGTTACTAAAGCTATGTGCCTTTGTGCTTATCGACAGAAAGTCCAAAGTAAGTGAGTTGCCTTTGTTTGATAAGACTAAAGTCATGCTTAGTAAGATAAAAGTCAAACAGTTAAATGGGATGAGGGTGAGGAGTTTTGATAGGTATTGAATCTATTGGGAATACAAAAGAAAATGAAGAGTTAGTAAAATCAACTGAAATAGTAGATGAAAAAGAAGAACGCTTGCAAAGTACTAAAACTAATAAATACAGTGTATGGATACAAAATAAATTCATAAAATTTATAGTTATAGTTTTTTTGATGTTTATGTATTTAGTTACTATTGCTGTTATTGAAGTAGAGTTCCCTTCGTCAAGCAAAATTGTTCGTGTAATTACAGAGGTAATATTTATGGGTGGTTATTTTTATAGCATTCATTGGGCTTTATCTAAATTAACGAAAAGAAAGACGAAAAGTAAGCAGCAAAATTTCGAAAATATAAATGAATGGATTAACTCAGGAACAGAAGAACAATTATTTAATTATCTTGAGAATTTAACTTCTAAATTAAATTATAGTAATGATTACATGAGCAATATGAGATCAATTTCAAAAATATTGAGCAAACAAAGTTCTGGAAATCAAAGATTGTTATTAGCTGATTTGCAGTCTAAAGAAAAGAATGATACATATATTAATATTATTATAATGGTGATTACAGGTTTTATATCAAATGGAGCAATATGGTATTTAAAGTATAGCTATGATAATTTGAATACCGTTAAAAAGAGTTTTGTAACTCCTGAAATTGATTATTTTTTTGAGATTTTAAGTGTATTTCTATTTTTAATTTTATTAATAGTTCATACTGTAAAAATAAATTACATTATATCCAATAAAAATCGTCTTTTTATTGAAATTATTAAAATGAATTTAGAAAAACTAGATAAATAGTCTACCAGCCATCTGGTGGAAAACACTTGATATATCTGTTTAACTAGTCATTTATTATCCTTTTTTATTATGGATAATGTTTACGAAAACTAAAGGAATAACTAAGCTAGTAATCACACTATATATAATCTGACAAGTATGCTAAAATATTCTTATTTCATAAGCTTACTGGAACAACCGGGAGCACTGAATTTACGCAATCACTGCGTTTATTTGGTGCTCCTTTTTTATTTGCTAAAGGAGAGATAACAATGATTAGTGTAGAAGAATTAATCTTTGAATATAAAGACAGTAAAAGAGGTCTTGAAGAAATGCTATTGCGATTAGATCCAGAACATCCACAAGCAGAAATGGACAAAGGCCATATTAATAGCATGATTCGTGGCATAAAAGAAACAATCGAATGGATGGAAACTGGACGTGATCCACAAGCATATAGAGGTGCTGACAAACGTTTCGTGTACGATGGCAATGAAGTTATTGCAACCATTAGCAGCTATGATGATGAAGTGTTGCCGATGTTAGATATTTACGACGATGAAGAGCAAGACCTTAGTGGAAGAGAACTAACAAATGAGGAAAAACAAGCAATCACTCAAGCAATTGGTGTTCTATCAATTCGAGAAAAACAATGCTTTATGTTACACACTGTATGTCAATGGAGCCATGGCCGTATAGCGGATAAGTTAGGGGTCAAAAGAGCGAGTGTTCAACAGTTCATTAGACGTGCACAACACAAGGTGAAATTCTCTATTGATGCTCAATAAAGTAGGTAAAAATAATCATTTCTTGTCATACACTTGTCATACAGTAGCCTATATAATGAGGGGGATATGGGGGAGCCGAGCTTTTGACCTTCGCCTTAAAGAATTCTCCCTCAAAGGTTATCAAAACCAACCACCAACCCAAGAAGACTCCTCCGTTGATTATACCTTGCTAAGATGGAGTGCACAGGCGGTAACGAACGACATTGAGGTCTGTACTTTTTTAGTACCTTCTGATATAAGCGAATAATACGAAGCATATAGTTATCGAAAAACATCTAGGCTTGTCAGTATTGTTCGTTTATATGAGATGAATTTCCTATAACATTTTCATTGTAAAGTGAAAATGTTCACAGGTTATGTGAAGACTAACCACTTTGATATTTTTTAAACGGTATATTTGCCTTAATTATTAAATTCTCTTTCATGTTAAAATTAATGTGTAGGGAGTTGAGTAATTATGGATAAGGATTTAAGAAAAAATTTATCCAATAAGTATCTTGAAAAAAATCGAGAATTAATTATTATTGCTCAAAAAGAATTGGATTTCCTCACTAATAAACAATTAGATGAAGCAAGAAATTTAAGACTAGAAAAGAATAAGTTACTTAAAGAAATAAAAAATTTTGAACAATTACTTTGAGATAGTTAATCCGCATATTAATGATGTGGATTTTTTTATTTTTATTATGAAACAAGCGAATGTCCTGCATAGATCACCTTATTGGATAGACATTCGTTTATTTGATAGTGAAATCTAACCTATTGTAAATTCTCCCCTTTTGAAGGCTATCATGCTAGCGGTAGTCTTTTATTATGTTTATCAGATATGTAATATACACTTCTTCTGAGATTACTTATAGTAATTCTGGAGGTGCTTGATGAATATTATTGATTTTAATTTTGGTAACAATATTATAATTGATTTAGTTATAAAACTTGCAATTACATTAGGAATCCCGCTTATTGTAGTAGTGATAATAGGATGCATACTTATTAATTTTAATGTTCCAGATAAAGTTGTGGGTTGGATATTGGTGATACTATTTCTAATATCTGTATCATATTTATTATTTTTATCAGGTTTATCAGATGTGTAATATACTTCTTTCTTGCTGTTTTATATAGTTAAGCGGGAGGATGAATGAATGAAAAAAGATGATGCTATCTCTTGGTTAATTGTGATAAATGCTATAATGATTTGTTTATTTATTTGGATTTTAATAACAAATTACATATACAGTGGAAACGAAACATTGATTGGTGCTGGTATTAGCCTAATTGGAGCAATATTAGGTGGTATAATTTCGGGTTTACTAACATTAATAGGCGTAAGAATAACAATAAAAGATAATAATGATAAAAGAAATGCAGATTTAATACCTCAAAAACTGTTGGATATTGAGGATATAATATTTATTTTAGAAAGACAATATGAATTGCTGATTAAGAAATATAGCGAAGATAAACCATCGGGTTTGCTTAATCCTATATATAGAGAGCGTATAAAATATATTATTCAATACTTAGAAGATGATGGTTTATTAAGGAAATCAGCAAATGTAAATCTTAGAACTTATAAAATCACAAGAAAATTATATAATGCTTTAAAAATATTGATTTATGACGACAAAGCCCGGTCTATACCAGTAGATTTTCCTTACAAACAAATTAACGAGGCAGTATTCACAACTATTAATGATCTTAAAAAAGAATGTGAAAAAATAAATAATAAAATCGATATGTAATTATTAGCATTCTTCGGGATGCTTTTTATTATGATTATCATTTTTGTATTATTCACATATATTTTCTTTCACGTTAAGATAATTGTGTAAGGAGGTGTTAGGAAAATGTTTAATTTAAAAGAAACAAAATTGATTAAGGCGTTTTCTTCTGGTGGATTATTTGTTGA
Source organism: Rummeliibacillus sp. JY-2-4R (assembly GCF_053847205.1). Taxonomy (NCBI): domain Bacteria; kingdom Bacillati; phylum Bacillota; class Bacilli; order Caryophanales; family Caryophanaceae; genus Rummeliibacillus; species Rummeliibacillus sp. JY-2-4R. Next base: position 1,382,146 of record NZ_CM132623.1, read on the forward strand.
GGTGGGTAATGCATTTTTAAAATTAATCTTATCCTTTTGTATAATCTTCACTTCTTTAGCAATATTAAATGGAAACAATGCAAACGCAAAAACAAGTTATATACAAAACAAAGATAAAATTTATACTTATAAACAAAAATATGCATACGACTCCGAAGAAGATAGCCAAACACTCATTGATAAATATGAAAAAACGAAAAATGGTTACCTTTTTTTCTCCACTGGTTCATATAAAGAAACAAAAAACGGTTTATATATTGCGGACTGTGTAAAAAAATGTGTTAATCCATCAAAAATAATATCTTATCCAATAAAATTAGGGAAAACATGGAAGTATAATTTGGATTATGATAGTAAAATTATAGCTACGAATTTAACTATTAAAACAAAAGCAGGAACTTTTAAACATGTAATTAAAATAGAAATATATCCTCCATCTGAACCAAAAAAACCTTGGAGTTATTCTTATTACGCTCCAAATGTTGGTTTAATTCGAGAAGAATTTTATAATGCTTATATGGGTCCTACTGTATGGATCAAGGTAGATTTAATAAAACTTAAGAACAATAAAAAACACTGATGAGTATTTAAGGTAGAATGGCATCTCAATTGAGATGCTTTTTATTTTGCAGAAATGAGGTGATTACATGAAACGAAAAAACAAATACAATAACCGTAAAGTTGAAGTAGATGGAATTGTATTCGATTCATACATGGAATCACGTTATTATCGCGATCTAAAAGAATGGCAACACCAAGGTATTGTGAAAACCTTTGAAATGCAAGTGCCTTTTATCTTACAAGATGCATTTACCAAAGATGGAAAACGTCATAAAGCAATTAAATACATTGCAGATTTTGTTGTAACATTTGCAGATGGCCGAACTGAAGTAATCGATGTGAAAGGGAAGATTACACAAACATTTCGTAATAAACAAAAGTTGTTTGAATTTAGATATCCAGATAAAACAATTAAGTGTGTTACAAGAAAGCATAAAGAATGGATTGAATTATAAAGGAGCGATTAGCGTATGAGTGGTGATTGCTATTGATTGAACGTAAATTAACACCTAAACAACAAGCTTTTGCTGATTATTATATTGAGTTAGGGAATGCGACAGAGGCAGCTATTAAAGCTGGTTATAGCAAGAAGACCGCGAAAGAGATTGGTAGCGAAAACCTCACAAAACCTAACATTAAGACATATATTGACTCTCGTATGGAAGAATTGCAGTCAGAACGTGTTGCAAGCGCTCAAGAGGTCTTAGAAACTCTTACTGCAGTATTGCGTGGGCATGCAACTGGTACTGCTCTTGTTGGTATGGGGATGGGTGAACAAGAAGTAAAAGAAATTGAACCATCCGTAACTGAGCGCATTCGTGCAGGTGAATTATTAGGGAAACGTTATAAACTATGGACCGAAAAAGCTGAGGTTGAAGTTGCTGGAGCTGTTCAGTTTATTGATGACATAAGTGGTGATGGTAATGGCAGTTAAACGATTGTCCGAGCTATTACCAAATGCCTTTCATGATGTTTGGAGAAAGGCAATTGATCCAGAGATTCTCAATATTATCTGCAAGGGTGGCCGTGGTTCCGGTAAATCCTCGGATATTGCTCATATTATTGTGCAAATGCTTATGAGGTACGCTGTAAATGCAGTTGGTATCCGTAAAGTGGACAACACAATTGAATTATCGATATTCGAACAAATCAAATGGGCCATTAGTGAGCAAGGTGTTTCACACTTATTTAAGGTAAACAAATCCCCTATGCGAATTACATACATCCCTAGAGGAAATTACATGGTATTCAGAGGGGCGCAAGAACCGGAGCGTATTAAATCATTAAAGAGTGCTAATTTCCCTTTTGCTATTGCTTGGCTAGAGGAATTAGCGGAATTTAAAACAGAAGATGAAGTCACAACCATTACAAACTCGCTGTTACGTGGTGAGCTTGGAAATGGTCTTTTTTATAAGTTCTTCTATTCTTACAACCCTCCGAAAAGACGGCAATCATGGGTGAACAAGAAGTATGAGAGCTCATTTGTATCTGAAAATACTTTCGTTCATTCATCTACATACCTTGATAATCCGTTTATTTCTAAACAATTCATTGAAGAAGCAAATGCAGCAAAAGAACGAAATGAATTGCGTTATCGATGGGAATATCTTGGCGAAGCAATAGGTTCAGGTGTTGTTCCATTCGATAACCTGCAAATTGAGAAAGGCTGCATTACCAATGAAATGGTAGCTTCATTCGATAACCTTCGAAATGGAGTCGATTATGGTTACGCTACGGATCCATTAGCATTTGTAAGATGGCATTACGACAAGAAAAAGAACGGCATTTATGCTATTGATGAATATTACGGCCAGAAGATTAGTAACAGACAATTAGCGAAGTGGTTGCATGAACGTGGATATCAATCAGATGAAATACGAGCAGAAAGCGCTGAACCAAAATCAAATGCAGAATTGAAGAATGATTTAGGTATTAAACATATCAAGCCAGTAAAGAAAGGTCCTGATTCAGTCGAATATGGTGAAGAATGGCTCGATGATTTAGATTTCATTTGTATAGATCCATTACGTACACCAAATATTGCGCGTGAGTTCGAAAATATAGATTATCAAACAGACAAAGATGGTAATCCAAAGCCTCGTTTAGAGGATAAAGATAACCACACAATAGATGCAACTCGCTATGCCTTTGAAGATGATATGAAGAATCGGAAAGGTATACAAATTTTACGTTAGGAGGTATGTCATTGCATTGGTTATTAGGAAGAACACAGACAGATGAATTTATCGATATTATTAACAATAACAAACCTAAAGCTATTGATACCGTAAAAGAATTATACACGACTTTCAATCCATCTCAATTCCTCGAAGGAGTAAGATATTACTTTAACGAGAACGATATCACGAATAAGCAAGTATATGTATACGATGAAAACGGAAATAAAGTATTAGATCAAGACGCAACAAAAGAAGCTTCCAAAATTCCATCGGGCTTCCACAAGATATTAGTCGACCAAAAGGTTGGCTATCTTGCTGGGGAGCCTCTTTCTTTTGGCTCGAAAAGCGATAACAAAAAGGCTCTTGAGCTTATAGATGAATTAATCGGGGAAGATTTTGAAGATACACTTCCAGAATTAATACTGAATGCTTCGAACAAAGGCAGAGAGTGGCTTCATCCTTATGTAGATGAAGATGGAGAGTTTCAACACATCATCATACCTGCTGAAGAGTTCATTCCTATCTACGATACAAAGCGAAAGGATAAACTTGTTGCCGGTATTCGATTTTATAATGTAGCCGAAAACGTAGTGAAACTGGAATTATGGACACCAGATGACGTTACTTACTATGAAATGCTTAATGGTGAAATATTTATCGATGTAACTGAAGAAATCAACCCAGCGCCACATTTTTATCAAGGTGAAACAGCAATGAGTTGGGGTGACGTTCCATTCATTGAATTCAAGAACAATGAATTTGGCGTATCAGATCTAATCTTTTATAAAAAGCAAATCGATGGTTACGACAACTTAGTGAGCACAACGCAAGATACATTAGAAGACATTCAAGCACTGATCTATGTATTAAAAGGTTATGAAGGGGAGTCCTTACAAGAATTTAAAACAATGCTGAAACGATATAGAGCTATTAAGGTAGAAGCCGAAGAAGGTTCGGGCGTTGATACATTAAGCGGTGATGTTCCTGTAGAAGCCTATAAAACGCAACGTGACACTTATATCACTGATATCTATTCATTTGGTCAAGGGGTTGACCCTAGTCCTGATATTATCGGTAATGCTCCAAGCGGTGTTGCACTGCAAAACCTTTATTCATTATTGGATATCAAATCATCAATGCTTGAACGTAAATTTACTAAGGCTTTACGGAAATTCATGTGGTTTGTAGCTGAATACGCAAAGTTAAGCAAAAAAGGCGAGTTTGATTATCGAGATATCACTTTCAGCTTTAACAAAATGATTTTAGTGAATGAATCTGAAATCGTTGATATGGCACAAAAGAGCCAAGGTGTTATCTCACAAACTACTATTCTTGAAAATCACCCTTGGGTTAAAGATGTGGCATTAGAGCAAGAGAGATTAAAGGCTGAGCAAGATGCTTATAGCGATTCTTTAGGAGGGTTAGGGGGTGACTAGCCTATGAACCAACAAGAAATTAAACAAGAAATTGAGAAACTGATTCAACAGGCTGAAACAGACATCGAATTAGTGTTTTCTTTGCGTTTACAGAGCATTTTAGATGAACTTAATAAAATGTATGCCAAGTTTGTTAAGAGCGATGAGACAAGCTATACAGACCTAAATAAATACAACCGATTAACAAAGGATCTAGACAACATAGCTAAAGAATTAACAGAGGACTATAAAGATATTGTTAGCAAGATTATAGAAATGAATGAAAACGTCTATGTCGAGAACTACCTGAAAATGGCGTATTTGTTTGAGGTATTCACTAGCACTGAAATGGGCTTTGCTCCACCAGCTAAAAGCCTTGTGCAAGTATCATTAAGGAATGCTATTAAGTATCTAACTTTACCTTCCATACTTGAAAAACATAGAAATGAGATTGTTCGAAGGTTGAACATTGAAATTTCTCAATCACTAATAGCTGGTGAGGGATATTGGAAGATGGCTAAACGAATTGAAAATGCAGTTAATTTCAGCAAGAAAAAGGCTAGAGCAGTTGCAAGAACTGAAGGAGGCCGTTCTCTTTCGTTGTCTGATGAACAAGTTTACGAGCAGGCTAGTAAACATGCAGAAGTTACAAAAGTTTGGCTGTCAGCGCTAGATAATGATGTCAGAAGCGCTCATAGGAAACTAGATGGAGATAAGGCGGATAAAGAAGGTTATTTCAACTACGATGGACTGAGAGCCAAAGGGCCACATCAATGGCATGTGGCTAAAATGGATATAAACTGTCGATGTGTTGTGATTTATCTAGTGAATGGAATGCTTCCTGAGGCTCGAAGAGGTAGAGATTATCGAGATGCTAACTATCAACAAAAGCTTGCAGATCGTATTGATAAATACATGGAACAAGGTCTTACTTATGCTAAAGCTTTAAATAAGGCACAAAAAGAGATTAAACCACCAAATGTTGTTGTTCCATTCCAAACGTATGATGAGTGGGAGAAGAAATTTGTTGCGTAATATTCGTCTTTAAGCAATAGACGTTAAACAGGCTTTTTTATTATGCCTACGTGTCGTTGCACGTAAAAAACGAAAGGAGGAAGAAAGATGAACAAAGAAGCACTAATTGCATTAGGTTTAACAGAAGAGCAAGCAGATAAAGTAATTACGGGGTTTGGGCAAATGGTTCCGAAAACTCGATTGGATGACAAAATTCAAGAAGTAAACGACTTAAAAACCCAAATTAAAGACCGTGATACTCAGCTTGCGGATTTAAGTACAAAAGCTGCAGGTAACGAGGAATTGCAAACGCAAATTCAAAACTTGCAAACGCAAAATCAAACTACTGTTGCTGAATACGAAGAAAAACTGAAGCAAAAGGACTTTGACCTTACATTATCGGAAGCGCTACGCAATGCAAAAGCAAAGAATCCAAAAGCAGTTAAAGCATTATTGAACGTCGAAAACATCAAGCTTGATGGACAAACACTATTAGGTCTTGATGATCAACTAAATGCTTTGAAAGAGTCAGATGCATATTTATTTGAATCTGAAAAATTGAAAGGTAATACACCACCAGCTGGCAATCAACATGTACCAGGTGGCTACAACAAACCAAATCCGTTCGCGAAGGATTCGTTCAATTTAACGGAACAAGGGATTTTACTGCGTGATAATCCTGATTTATACAACCAATTAAAAGCTCAAGCAGGGCGATAGGAGGAATTAATTTATGCCAATTACAAGAATTGCAGACATTATCCAACCAGAAGTATTTACGAACTACGTTACTCAACGAACAATGGAATTATCAAATGTATTAAATAGTGGAATCGCAACAAACGATGCAGAATTCAATGCTTTAGCAAGTGGTCCGAATACACTTGTAAACATGCCATACTTCAATGACCTAACAGGCGATTCAGAAGTAATGTCTGATGATGGTTCACTAACTCCAGGGAAAATTGGTACAAGCAAAGATGTAGCTCGTAAACAAGGCCGTGCAAAAGCATGGGGAGCAAATGGTTTATCTGCATTACTTTCCGGTGCTGATCCAATGGGCGCAATCGGTAATCTTGTAACTAATTATTGGGCACGTGACCGGCAAAAGATTTTACTTTCAACTTTAAAAGGGGTATTCGCTTCAGCATCAATGGCTGGAAAAATCCATGATATTTCTGGTGCTGCAGATTCTACAGCATTATTTAGTGCAAATAGTTTCTTAGATGCAGTACAAATCATGGGTGATGCAAAAGATTCTTTAGCAGCTATTACAATGCACTCAGCAGTTGAAACGTATCTAGCTAAATTACAATTAATCGAATACGTTCAACCGGCTGGCCAATCAGTTCGTATTCCTTATTTCATGGGGAAACGAGTAATTGTTGACGATGGTATGCCTTTTGATACAGGCACAGGCATTGCAGAAACTTATATTTTCGGTCAAGGGGCTTTAGCTTGGGGTAATGGTAAACATCCTAATATCATCGAAACTGAAACAGATCGTGACACAATGGCTTCATCTGGTGAAGATTTCTTAATCAACCGTAACATCTTTATGCTTCACCCACGTGGAGTGAAATGGACTGAAACTTCTGTTGCTGGTGATTTCCCAACAAACACTGAATTATCAACAGGAACTAACTGGGAATTAGTTTACGAGCCCAAAGCTGTTCGTATGGTTGATTTCAAATTTAAAATCCAATAATCAGGGCGCTTATGCGCTCTTTTATTATGAAAGGATGATTATATGGGAGCTTATACATTTCGGCGCGCTCGTGAACGATTTGTAGCAAAAATGAAAGAATCTACTGATTATTCGTTTGAACAGTTAAATGAATTAAAGGTTCCTCAAATCAAAGAAATCTTAAAAGCAAAAGAAATTGATTTTAAATCAGGTGATATCAAAAAAGAGTTAATCGCTTATTTGGTTGAAGTGCCAGAAGAAGCGCAAGAGGAAAAGGGAGAAGAACCACAACAACCTGTAGATGGTGATGACAATGTGGAATCCGACTGATCAAGAAGTAAATGAATTAATTCAAATTAACAGCGATACTTCAACTCCAGAACGAATTGAACATTATCACACGTTAGCACCAATTTACTTTGACTTTGCAAATGATTATTGCAATCAACAATTTGAAGTGCCAAATAGTAACGTGAAAGTGTTTATCGCTAAAGCTATACAATTTTATACGCAAAAGGCTGGTCTAACTGCACGTTCTATGGGGAGTGTCAGTTATTCATATGCTACTGATTTACCATCAAGTGTATTGAAACCATTAAAGCCTTTTAAAAAGTTGAGGTGGTAATATGAACGACGAATTTCCGCACATTGTAGAAATCATTGCATTAGTTCCTGGAGTTGAAGATGATTCCGGCGGTTTTGGTGAAGATACAGAACAAACGTTAATTCAGATGTGTGCATTTGTTGATACAGTAACAAGCAAAGAACAATATACAGCCATGCAGCTACAGAATCCTTTAGATCGATACATGTTTTATCCCTATCGGACAGACGTGCTACCAAGCCATTATGTATTGTTTGAGGGTGAAAAATACAAAATAGCAGGCAGACCAGAAGACCAAGGCGCACAGCATGAAATCATGCGAGTGCCATTAAAGTTGGTGAAATCATGAGTATTACCCGAGTAGGTAACAGAACACTTGAGAAAGCCTTGCAAAAATGGGGTAAAAGCATTGAGAACGATGTAAAACGTATCGTTCATGAAACAGCTATGATCATCCAGAATGAGGCGAGAGCAAGGGCTCCGGTTGATTCTGGGTACTTGCGCCAATCTATCACCTATGTGATGGATATCGATAATCAGGGTATTTCAGCAATGATTACTGTTGGAGCCGATTGGGCCGTCTACGTGGAATTCGGCACGGGTATACATGCTGTTGCGGGAAATGGACGAAAAGATGGATGGGTTTATTATGACGAAAGACACGGAAAGTTCGTGTTCACTCGTGGTATGCAACCTCAACCATTCTGGTTTCCGGCTCTTGAAATTGGCCGGAAATATTTTATTAAAGAAATGAAAAAGCTAGGAGCGTGATGCCATGTTAGCATTTGCGCCAACACAAAAAGCCATCATGGATAGATTAAGAGGAGATGCAAACGTCACTGCCTTGCTAAATGGAGTTACTAACTATAAAGGTGTGTACGACTACGTAACGGAAGATACACCTTTTCCTTATATCGTTATTGGAGAGCCTACAAGCAATCAATTCGAGGTTAAAAACAACGATATTGTCGATATGTCAGTTACTCTCCACATATGGAGCATCTATAAGGGCAATAGTGAAGCGTATAAAATACTTAGCGCTATCCATGAAACTTTTAAATACAAATTAGATATTACAGGTTATAAAACAACCAAAACGTCATATCAAGATGCTCGTGTTTTTACAGACATAGATGGCATTCATCGGCATGGCGTTTTTACATTGCTAATTACATTAGAAAAGGAGAATGAATAATGCTTAAAAACGGGAAAGATACGATTCTTTTAATTCAAAAAGCTACAGCTGCATTAGGCGAGGCAGCATTTGTTATCGCTCAACAAACAGATTTATCACATAAGACTGAAACGGAAATGGTCGATGAGCAAACAAAATTCGGTCGTATTGTTGCACCTGGTAACTTATCAGAGTCATTTGATGTTACTGCTTATGGTGATACAGATGACGAAGGGCAAAAAGTTATTTTTGAAGCAATCCGAAACGGCGAACAAGTCAAAGTATGGAAAGTTAATTTAAAGAAAAATGCTACCGATAAACACGATGCAGTATTTGCTTACGGTTACTTTGAATCAGTAGAAGAATCAGCAGGCACTGATGGTTTTGTAGAAGTATCCGCAACTATTCAGGTGCTAGGTACATCTCAAACAGGTGAGTTAGATCCATTACCTGATGCAGTAATCGAATTTGGTAAATATGGTTTCGAAACGCCTGGTCAAAAATCAGGTGAACTAGGTGGAACTCAAACTGAGCAACCACCTGCTTAATGGGAGGGTTACCCCTCTCTTTTTTAATGCAAAAAAATAATTGGAGGAATCTAAATGTCATTACTACTAACTATTGGAGATAAAGAAGTACAAGGAAAACCATCATTTGCCTTTTTAAAACTAGCAGATTCTAAATACGGTACATTTCAAGAAAAAACAGGCGATATGACAGGAGGCCTAATGAATATCCTTTCAGGTGTTATTGAAGGTGATGTTCAAGCGGCAGCTAAGTATTGGGATTGTGCTACAGCCCATTTAAAAGAGAAGCCTACAATTGAAAAAATAGAGGAAGCTTTAGAGGCACGCATTGAAGCTGATGAAGATACAGAGCCTTTATTGAAAGAAATCTATAACGAATTGACTAATAGCGGTTTTTTCAAGAAAACGGTCAAAGAGTTCTGGAAGAATCTCGAAATGATGAAGGACTTCGGGAAAACGGAAGAAGAGAAAGCGGAAAACAAAACAGCTTACGATCTAATGATGGCGAAGAAAACAGAAATCGAGGCATAGACTTCGACCAGTTAGAGATTGATACCATTCAGCACTTAAATATCACTGATTTAGATTATCTCTATAGCTTAACGCCAAGAGAGTATAGCAACTTGATGAAAGGAGCTATGTTACGAGATGTTAAGCATTATGAAGATATGGCGGTGCAAGCAATCTTCGCAGCTCGTGCACAAAACGAAAAACGTGTAAATGTTAAAAAGCTATTTAATGCTGAAAAGGTTCGCAAAGAAATCTTGCAGAACAAGTCTGAAGTAGCAGAAGAAAAAGATTTTACTTTGTTTAATAAGGCAAAAGAAGCCATGAAAAATTATAAGTTGGGAGGGAAATAGATGACAGAACGTTTTAACGCTATAGTTGGCGCGAATGTTAGAGGTTTTTTATCGAAGATGAAACAAGTGCATGATACGTTGAAAAAGACTGCAACAGGTGCAAATGCAGATATTGGGGCAAATGTTAAAGCATTTAACGCAAAGATGACACTTGTACGTCAAAGCTTACGAAACGTTGAATATGCAAAATCTGAAGCAACCGTAAGCGCGGATATTTCACGTTTTAACCGTACAATGGCAGTTTTAAAAGCTAAAATGCTCGCATTATCAAGTTCAAAGGTAGTTGTCCAAGTTAAAGCAGACTGGAATCAATTCCAGAAAGGTTGGCAAGCTGGTCAACAAATGATGGGCAAAATAGCCTCATCAATAAGGAATTTTGGTGAGATTGTAAGCACGTCTCTACAGGGAGCATTTATTTCTGTATTGCCTGCTATTGCTCCTATTATTGCTAATATTGGTGGACTAATCGGTTCGCTTGGTCCAGTTATCGGAACAGTGGCAGGGCAAGCAGCAGGGCTTGGAACAGCTTTTATAGTTGGCTATGCAGGGTTGGGTACTGTTATTGCAGACGTGACCTCACAAGTTCAAGCATTGTATAAGAAAAACGCTGTGCTAAACACTCAACAACAAGAAACAAAAAATGCTCTAACTAAGGTTAAAGATACGTATAACGAGCTTATGCGTATCACACAGCGGCCAATTTTATTTGGTGTTAAAACAGGTGCTCAAATTGCTACTACACTTCTTAAAGAGTTAGAGCCATTATTTACTAATTCAGCAATGGCATTTAAAAACTTAATGTCTGAGCTTAAGAAGTCAATGGGAACCCCTCCTATTCAAAAATTCTTAGATTATTTGAATAAAGATGGCGCGAAAATGCTTACTAGATTCGCACAATCTTTCGGCAACATCTTTAAAGGTCTAGCTTCTATAATAACAGCCTTTGCACCACTTGCTGATAGTACATCAAAAGGCTTTTTGAACATGACAAAATCCTTTTCGGATTGGGCTGCAGGGTTAAGTAGGTCAGAGAAATTTAAAGCGTTTATCGATTACATTCAAACAAACATGCCGAAGATCAAGAGCATAATTGGCGACGCGGTTACAGGCATTGTAAATGTATTTTCAGCATTCGGACCAATGTCATCAAATATGCTTACTAACTTACAAGATATGATGGGGAGATTTAAAGAGTGGTCAGCTTCGCTTTCTCAAAACCAAGGGTTCCAAAAGTTTTGTAACTATGTTGTGCAAACAGCCCCAAGTGTTATGTCATTAATAGGGAATCTTGCGACTCTCTTAATTAATCTTGGTGTGGGTATGGCTCCATTGGGGCAAAAGATACTTGAATTAGCGAACAACTTCTTGACTTGGATTAATAACATGATGTCTGGTAATCCGGTTATAGGACAAGTTATTGCAATTGTTACATCGCTTACGGGTGTTATTATGGCAGTATTACCATGGATTTTATCAATTGGAACAGGTTTCACGCATCTTTTAGCACCAGGTACAACAGCGAATACGATTCTAACCAAAGTGGGAGAAGTAATCACAAAAATTATACCGACTATCTTAAATCTTGCTTCAAAGGCATTACCATGGCTTATTCGTGGATTTAGCTTATTAGGTGGTCCAGTTGGTGTAGCAATAGCGGTAATTGGTTTATTAATCAGCGTAGGGGTCATGCTCTACAAAAACTGGGATGCAATCAAAGCTTCATTGTCTAGCACCTGGAATAGTATAAAAGCTTCTGCAGCATCAATTTTTACTGCTATAGGTAACTTCTTAAAGAATACTTGGAACAGTATTAAAAATGTCACAAGCACTGTTTGGAATGGTATTAAGTCTTTACTATCCTCATTATGGAATGGGCTCAAATCTTTAGCTAGTAGTTTATTTAATGCTATAAAATCAGTTATTAGCAAAGTTTGGAATGGAATAAAAACTACGTCTTCTTCCAATTGGAACGGAATCAAGAGTGTTATATCAAGTGTATGGAATGGTATTAAGAGCGTTGTTTCTAGTGCATTAAATGTTGTCAAATCCGCAATTTCAAATGGATGGAGCAACGCAAAGAGTGTTACCTCAACTCTTGTAAGTGCTATTAAAACAGTAGTAACAAACATCTTTAATAGATTTAAAGAAGTTGTTTCGACTGCTATGTCAAATGTAAAAAGCGCAATTGAAACGGGTTGGAATAAGGCTAAATCGTTCCTAGATGGAATCGACCTGGTAAGCGTTGGTTCAAACATTATACAAGGTTTAATCAACGGTATTACATCTAAAATTAAAGATGTTATTAGTACTGCTAAATCAATTGCTGACAAAGTAACAAGTACCATTAAAAAAGCAATGGATATCCATTCTCCGTCCCGTGTTACATATGCTCTTGGTGAACATACAGGACAAGGTTATGCAAACGGTATTAAGAGTAAATCTAAAACTGTAGCTAGTTCCGCAAAATCTGTTGCGGCAGCGGCCAAAAAAGCATTTACCGATGGCATGCGTGGTCTTGATTTAAAACTACAAGCCGGATCAATTAGCACCGCAAGTTATGTTAAGCAAGCTAAAGCGCTCGGCAGCAAATATAAATCCGTTACAAATGCTCAGAACACGGTTGCAGCTAAAATCAAAAAAGCTACAACAGCTAAAGCAATTAAAGAACAAAAAGCAAGGCAAGCAAAACTCGCAAATATTACTAAAGATTTCAACACTAAGTACGCTGATTTAAACAACAAATATTCTGCCGGAAAAATCAATACTAGTGAGTATATTAAGTCCCTTGAGAACATGAAGGGGAAATACAGCAACGTCGCGAATGCTATATCAAAGATTGACGTAAAAGTCTCTCAAACCAAGAAAAAACAATTAAAAGAGCAGTTTGACGAGGATAAAGCATACTACGAAAAGAAATTGAATTCTGGAAAGCTTACAGCTGCACAAGAAGTTCAGTTACTCACTGATTTATCTAAAAAGTACAAGAAAAACAATGAAGAAAGAGTTTATTTCGAACAACAAGCTGCAGAGAAGAAAAAAGCAATCTATGATGGCTTTATTGCATTAAATGACGAGTATACCGCTAAGATTCAAGAGGCAAACCAAAAGTTAATCGACGATGAAAAGGCGTTAAATGATGACTACGCTAAAGCAGTTGCAGATCGTGCGAATACCATTAAAAACTTTGTTGGAATCTTTGATGAAATTCCTGATGCAGCAGAGACAAGTGGCCAACAATTAAAAGCTAACTTACAAGCTCAAGTTGATACAATTCGTTCATGGTCGCAAAATATGGCGAGTCTAGCATCAAGAGGTATTGATAAAGGCTTATTGCAAGAGCTACAAGCATTAGGGCCAGGTGCTGCAGGGCAAATTGCTGCATTAAATATATTATCTGATACAGAATTGCAAGAATATGTGGGATTATGGCAAGAAAAATCAACATTAGCGACTAGCATAGCAACTACTGAATTAGAAGGGATGAGACTTGATACTATCGCACTAATTGAACAGTTACGTAAGGATACTGCAGTGCAGTTAGCTACTTACAATTCTGAATGGCAAGCTAGTATCAAAGAGCTAACAGGCCAAACAAAAGCTAAATTTAATGCTTTAACAGCTTCAATGCCAAGCATAGGTAGGAATGTAATAAAAGGAATGCAACAAGGTTTAACAAACATGACACCTGCACTTTTGGCACAAGCACAAAGTATAGCAAACAGCATGAAAGCAACAATTCAAAAAGCACTAGATATCCACTCACCAAGTAAATGGGGCAAAAACTTCATTGGTAAAAACCTTGTGCTAGGAATTATTAACGGTATTAGTAACATGCAATCAAAAGCAGTATCTACTGCATTAGAATTAGCGAATGAAGTCAAATCAAGCTTAACTAGAGGATTAGTACAAAATGATGTACTTGGCTATACTGCAACGTCTACAAGCGCTATTAGCAAAGAATTAAGGGTTAATGTCAATGTAGATGTAAATGGCGATGATAGCAACAATGGAAAAGGTGTAGGGGTTGTGAATCAAGAAGTACACTTGCACAGTCCAAAAGAATTATCACCAAGCGAAAATGCACGTCTCATGAAAAAACAAGCTCAAAAATTAGCACAAGAATGGGGGTAGTCATCATAGAAAAAGTGACATTTACGAATAGCCGTGGAGAGTCCGTAGAGTTTGGTGACTCTCCTTTTTATTTGCAGAGTATTGAGGGGCTAGGTGAAGTATCGGCAAACATTCAAACACAGAAAAGTCCTTTTATCGATGGTTCGATATATATAGATGCAATTCTTGATGAAAGAGAAATTGAAGTTGAATTTGTTATCTCATATCCGTTTGGTACATATGAGGATGTATCGAATGCCAGGTCTCTAATTGCTAAAGTATGTAATCCAAAACTTGGTCCAGGAACACTTAGATATGAGAATGATTATATTGTCCGAATTATTACTGGAGTAGCCGATAGCGTGCCTGAGTATCTTGATAACGGAAGTAGAGCGAGAGTTTTACAAAAAGGGAAAGTTACCTTTGTTGCCCCAGATCCGTATTGGAAGTCTTTAGCTATTGAAGAAGAACCAGCATTCAAGCCTTTGTTCCAATTCCCATTCACTGATCCATTTCAAATGGGATTACAACAAGACAGAAGAATGATTATTAATGACGGCGATGCACCAACACCCATTTTTGTAGAGTTTTTTGGTCCAGCAGTAAATCCTATTATTAAAAATAATTCAACAGGTGAATTTATAAAGGTTAACCAAGAATTGCTCGAAGGTGAACGAATGGTAATTGATACAAGTGAGGAAAGTAAATCCGTTCACTTTATTGATGAAACAGGAGTAATAAGAAATGTATTCTATTGGATAGATCTCGATAGCGAATTTTTAAAATTGCAAATTGGTGAAAATGATATTGAATATACAGCTGACAATGATGTTCAAGGTGCAATAGTAAATATTAGTTATAACAAGCGATATAACGCAATATAAGGAAGGTGAAGAAATGACAGAGGTTTATAAATTTTTTAATTCAGCACCAGGAGATATACGAGAATATTATGCATCTGACTTTTCTA
This sequence comes from Rummeliibacillus sp. JY-2-4R, assembly GCF_053847205.1. NCBI lineage: Bacteria > Bacillati > Bacillota > Bacilli > Caryophanales > Caryophanaceae > Rummeliibacillus > Rummeliibacillus sp. JY-2-4R. The sequence continues at coordinate 1,397,248 of NZ_CM132623.1, forward strand.
ATTATTTCAGCTCTGTATTATCTGCAGGCCTGCTTTTAGATGAGAATCAAGAATACGGGCTGCAAGTCACTTTTGATTCTGGATTGAATGTAAAAGTTTCAGCGGGTAAAGCGCTTATCAAAGGTTATAGCTATGAAAATACAACTGATTTAACTCTTGCCCATAGTTTACCTGAAACAACTTTAGACCGAATTGATAGGGTAGTCCTTCGACTTGATTTAAAGAATGCATCTCGTTTTATAAAAGTATTCGTTAAAGAAGGAGTAGCAAGTGCTAGTCCGGTAGCACCAGAATTACAACGTGATCAATATATTTATGAACTATCGCTAGCACAAGTTATTTTAAGAGCGAATACAGCAAGTATCGTTGAAGGTGACATTACAGATGAACGGTCACTAGAAGATGTATGCGGTATTGTTCAATCGTTGATAACTGTACCGATAAGTATATTCCAACAACAATTCGATGCCTGGTTTAACAATCAAAAATCAGTTTATGAAACAGATATTACTGAATGGCAAACTCAAGAGAAAGCAGATTTTGAAGCGTGGGTAGAATCGCTACATAACGTCTTAGATGGAGATGTTGCAGGTAATTTAGCTAATCAAATTACTACTGTGCAACAAGACCTTGCTACACATCAGGCGGATTTAGCGCACGTCCGTTATATCGGATTAGTAACAGGTACAAACAGTTTAGTGGCTACAAGTAGTGAAATAACATCATTAGTAGAAGGGCTTGGCATAGCGTTTAAAAACACTACTGCCAACACGGGCGCTGTCACATTAAACATTAATTCGCTAGGTGCTAAAAGCGTCCTAAATTCGAAAGGAGAAGTTTTAGAAGCTGACGATCTAATTGCAAGCGGAATCTATACAGTTCGTTATAACGGCTCAAATTTTATATTACAGGGTAGCGGGGGAGGTGTAAGTAAAACAGCCCAAATTTCTGGATTAACTGCAACAGTTGGTTTTGATGTACCTGGAAAAATTCAACTAGATTGGACTAATCCTGTAGATACAAAATATAAGGGTATTGTCATTCGATATAAGTTAGGTAGTTATCCAACAAGCCCCACTGACGGAACATTATTTTATGACAGTAATGATGCTACCCCTGTTAATACGTTTACGAAAACAGGTTTCACAGATGGAACTACTTATTATATTCGTGCATTTGCTTACACCTATAAAAACGCTACTAGAGTATATACAACAGATACAACAGGCGCTCAAACTACTGCTGTTCCGTTACAAGTTAAAGGAATTCAAACGTTTACTGCGTCTACAACTTGGACAGTACCTGCAGGGGTGTCGAAACTTGATGTACACATCGTTGGTGGTGGTGGAGCAGGCGGGTCATTCACAAGTGGATATTATGGTGCCGCAGGTGGTGGCGGTGGATACACTAAACCCCTTCTTGGTCTAAGTGTGGTTGCAGGAACATCGAAATCCATCGTCGTTGGCGCAGGCGGAATAGCGCCATCTAGTAGTGGCAAAGGTGGCGATGGGGGAGCTAGCTCATTTGACACATATACTGCCGCAGGTGGTAAGGGCGGTGGTAGCTCTAGTGAATCGTACGTTGGTGGTGCTGGTGGTGCTGGTGGTGGTACAGGTGGCGGTGACGGTATAAACGGCTATTCATTCGGTGGAGATGGCGGATTTGATGGCGCCAACGGTCAAGCTTCAGCACGACCTGGCGGTGTTGGGCAAGGAACAACCACAAAAGCGTTTGGCGAAACATCTGGCACCCTTTATAGCGGTGGTGGCGGTGGTGGTAGTTATAGCAGCACTGGTTCAGACATTGCAGGTGCAGGTGGCGCAGGCGGTGGCGGTAAAGGTGGTTGGCGTGGCTCAGCGAGCACTATGCTACCAGGAGCAGGCTCTGCTAACACTGGAGGCGGTGGCGGTGGCGGCAATAATGCGCGGGGTGGTGCTGGCGGTTCTGGCATTGTTGTAGTTAGATGGGGATATTAAACTTTGAAAGGGTTGATATAAATGGCAATAGCACAAAGAGTATGGGCATTGATTAGCGATAACACAGTACAAAATATAATTGTGAGTGACACATATCCAATGGCTGATATGTTGGCAAAAAATACATTAGGCGAAGAAGCATTTGCGGTAGAAATCACACAAATTCCAACAGGTATTGGTCATACCTATGATAATGGTGTTTTCATTGATAAGTTAGGTAATGTAATTGATCCATTGCCAACGTCTGAAGAAGAAGTAATTACATTAAAGGCTGAAAATGAAGATTTAAAAACGCAACTTGCTACTACTCAAGAAGCAATTGACGCTTTAATTATGGGAGGAATTTAACATGGAAGCATACTTAGCAATGAGAATTGAACAAGGGAAATTGGATTACGTAGCAGTAACTACTAAGTTCCCACAATATAAAGACAGCATTGATCAGATATTGACTGCAGATGGTAAACAAGATTTAATGGTAGCTTAGTGAAGAACAGGAACATTATGCGCTACAATTAAATTATATTATTATATTCCGATATTAATAGTGCATTGATTAATTATTGGAGGAATAAAATGCTTACTAAAATTAGAAAAGTTAAATTTGAACCAGAAAGAAAAAATCCAATTTATCAAGTGATAATGGAATGTCCTAATGGAAAAGAATTATATGTTAAATTTGATTATACCTATGTTACAGGTAATTTTTGGCCTTTAGAAGTTAATTATAATAAGAAAAACTATGGAGCAAAACTTGCTTGGTATACTCAAGAGGTTGAAAGAATGACAGTTCAAGAGTTTCTTGGAATAATTTCCGAAAAGATAAATAAGAAATATAATTTCAAATTAAAAGAAAAAATTTAAACTACGGAGCTTAATAGCTCCTTTTTATTTAGCAAACGCAGTCAATCGACTAGCGTTTTATTTTGCAAAGAAAGATGGTGAACTATGTTATCACTAAGAATAATCGACCTAAACTTTAATCTTATCGATGAAATATCACAATACGAATCATTGCAGCTAACTCGCAAATATCATGATATCGGAGAAATTGAATTAAAAATTAATCGTTATATTCGTGGTGCAAGTGAACTCACAAAAGATCGAATCATTTTTTCTCTCAATCATTTGCATAAGGCATATCAGATTAAACATCGTGAAATAGAGCTTGATGAAAATGGAAAGGAAACAGAGAACTGGATCATCAAAGCAAAACCTTTAAAGTCATGGCTTTCTCAAAGATTAATACTACCACCAGCAAATAAATCAAATGATGAAATAAAAGCTCCAGTTGAAACAGTTATGAAACATTATGCTGATGTGTGTGCTGTGAATCCAGTTGATTCTGATAGGAAAATCCCTAACCTTGTAATTGCTAACGACCAACAAAGAGGAGCTGAAATTAGTCGGTCACCACGTTTTGATGTGTTATCTGAAGAACTTATCACTGAATCACAACTTACAGGACTTGGGTGGAACATCGTTGTAGATATTAATAACAAGCAATTTGTTTTTGACATAGTTGAAGGGGTAAACCGAGTTGCAGCACAACGAGATAATCCACCTGTCATCTTTTCTCCTGAATTCAATTCCCTAAAGAGTATGGGGTATACAGAGTCATATCTTGACTACAAAAACATGGCTTATGTTGCAGGACAAGGCGAGGGAGTGGATAGACGTATAATCACAATAGGCGAAACCACATCAGGTCTAGACCGCTATGAACTTTTTGTAGATGCAAGAGACGTAGAAGAAACAACTACCGATGAGGAAGGAACAGAAACGCCAAGACTCGTTGCAGATATCGAAAAAGACCTAACAGACCGTGGTAATGAAAAGCTATCTGAATATGGTCAAGAAATTTACATGGAAGGTCAAATTTTAACAAAATCGTCATTCGTATACGAGAGAGATTGGGACCTTGGAGACATGGTAACAATCCAAAATAAAAACTGGGGAATTACAATGGATGCTCGTATAACAGAAGTAAAAGAAATTTACGAGGCAGGTAATCTAAAAAGGATTGAAGTAGTATTTAATAAAGATAAGCCAACATTTATGAATCTTATTAAACGCCAGTTCAAAAATATGAATCCTTTGATTAAGCAGTAACATTAGTGATGGAATTGTGTTGTTTTTATGTCAAAAATAGTTGAAATTTATTAAAGGTAAATTTTTCACTTTGTCGAATTGAACCATGAAGGAGTGAGTTTTTTGGCAAAAAGAGCAGAGGTAGATGTATTAAAGGAAGTTGTTTACGATGAAAGCAGATTAAAAAAGAATTGGGTACTTTGTCTCCAGTGGTGTAGATATAATTACGATGATGGAACAAGTGAAGAGGGATATAGATTTATTTGGAGAAGACCTAATGGTAATCTCCAACCAGCAATGGGACAGGCAAGAATCCCTAATTTATTTATGGCAGAAGCTTTAATGAGCAAAGCAAGAGCTGAAGGTTGGGGTAATTATTCAAGTAGTTTGACTAAGGATGATAACAAATAAAATAAAGATATGAAAGAGTCTAAAATGGTCTCTTTTTTTTCAATTTCCGACCTATTACATTTTTTAAGTGCTTGGAACATTATGCACCATTCTCTTTATTTAATTTATTCTGAACCGATAATTAAATAAGGTAAGTGTACAATCAGAGAAATTTGATGTCACAGAGCTATCGATGGTAAGGACTCTGTCTATGTTACCAGCAGCCACTTACTCAAAAAGGAGGAAAAATTAATGAAAGTAAAATGGGTTTCAAAAGGTTTAACAAGTTTGTTAGCTGTCACATTAGCTTTTAGTACAGCATCATCATTTGCTAGCGCAAAGGGATCAGACAGCAAAAAACCAGAACAAAAAACTAAAATTCAAAAAGAAGTTCAGAAAGAAGACAAAGTCAAAAAAGATGATAAGGTTCAAAAAGATGACAAGTCTTCTAAGAGCAAGGAAAAAAAGAAAAAGATTGTTGTAAAATCTAAAATTGGTAAATCAGTTGAAAAACGCCTAAATAGTGTAGACTCTTCTATAAACACTATCACTAAATCTATTAATTCATATTTTGGTGTAACTGAAGAAGGAACAACTGATAAACAATTAACCAAAACATCAGCATCTAAAAAGTACAAAAGTTATAAAGGAAAACTGCAAGCAGAAGTTAATAAAATTCGTGCTATTAATAAACAATTGGCGTCATACAAGAAAAAACGTGCAATTAATACTTCAGAATTTGATGAATTAGCAAATAAGGCTAAAGAGCTTCAACAATTAGCTACAGATGAGATTAAACGAGTGAAGTCATTAGCAGAACAGTCTTCTACTTCAAAAACAGAAGATGAAACGACAACTACAGAACCAAGTAATACAACAGTACCGACTGAATCAGGTGATGCAACGACTACTCCTGATGAAGTAGAAGAAACAACAGCCACAACACCAGCTACAACAGATTCAGCAGCTAATTAATAAAAGAAAATAGATTCAAATACACAAGGCTAGTATTTTTAATACTAGCTTTTTAAATGCGGATACGGAACATGAAGTACAACAAGGGTTACACATTAATAATCTTGTTTTATTTCCGATATTAATAAAAGTGTAAATGATATTGGAGGAACAAGATAAATGAAGTTAGATGAATTAATAAAACAAATAAATAAAAGTGTAGAGGACTTTGATTATGGTTTGGCAAGGAAGTATATTGAAGAAAATATTGAAGTCCTTGAAGGAAATAAACGATATTTGAAAAGCAATGCACGGGAGATACTCAAGTTCTTGATAGAACAATCAAAATTGGGGTTAGAACCACTATCAAGAAAAGAACTTTTAATTATCAATGCTGTCAATTCTTATGCGTATAAATTTAATTTAAGAGGAATTAAAGTTATGGTTAGAGAAAACGCAAAGTTATTTATTAGAGAAGATATAATTCCCTATTTAAATAATGATGCTAAGACGTTTCTTAAAGGTATGGGAGTTATGAAAAATTAAAGAGTTCAACAGTAATATCTGTTGACTTTTTTATGTTGCTGTTGGAACAAATAGTTCACTAGTTTATCGGTGGATATAAAGACGTAATATTTAGATAGTTAAGGAAAATAATAAAATATGACCAAAAGAGTGTTAATAGATAAAGAGGAGTGTTTTGAATTAAACGTTGGGAATATACAACAATGATTTGGGGTTCTAAAATTGATGTTCACGAAAGAGGATCACTAAAGGAAAGCCTGAATGAATTCGGGGAAGAAGGATGGGAACTTGTATCTGTAACTACACAAGTGGGAAGTAATAGTAACACTGAATTTAAAATTGAAAAAATATATACATCAGATACAATTTTTTATTTCAAAAGAGAAATTTAAAATAATTTTGGTACATTCATCGGGTGTGCTCATTATATTTGATAAACATAATTTACAAGTATTTAACAAATTTTAATAAAGGTAAACCTATTATTTTGTCGAAATTCATCAGTAGATGGAAAAGGAGGTATTAATTGTGGAAGTTAAATCTACAGACGATGAGTTAATGAAGGAATTGTCGAAGTTTATTTTAGAATCAAAATTTCAAATTGCTGCACAAAGAATTCAAATTTCAGCATTAACAGAACTTTTAATTGTTAATAATATGTTGAAAGAAGACGAAATTACAGAGTATTATAAAGATGTAATAGATGGTCTGGATAAAATATCTGTTAATGCCAAATTTGTTAAATATCTAAACCATTACTTAGGAATATAAACTAATCAGGCGCACTTCAAATAGAGTGTGTTTTTCTATGCCTTCCACAATCCCTGTGGAGGGTATTTATTTTGCCAAAAATTAAATATGAACCCTTTTACGGTTCAGAAAAGTAGGTGCAGAATGGCCGAAGAAAACAAATTAATGCTTGATATATACGAGCGACTTGGTGGAATTGATGCAAAATTGGATAATGTTAATGCAATTAAACAGACAGCAGATGATGCTTTAAAAATAGCTAATCGAGCTGATCAAAAAGCAGAGGACGCACAAGAAGATATTAAGTCACTTACAAACACTTTGAAATGGGGCTTAGGTATATGTGCATCTGCAATCATTACAATAGGAGTATTCGTTTTAGGAATTATATTAAATTAATAGGAGGTAATTGAAATGACAACAGAAAAGTTAAAACAATATATCGCTTTGTTCGGAGGGTTGCTTAGTGCAATCCTTTTATTTTTGCAAACTTTAGGACTTTATTTCAATTGGTTTAACCAAGATTCAATCGATGCTTTTGTGAATGTTTTAATGGCAGCAATCCCATTTGTTATTGTCCTTTATGGTGTGTGGAAGAACACTTATGTTGTAACTAAAAAGGCTCGTAACCAAGAAAAAGAATTGCAAAAGAAAGGGTTGAAATAATATGACTTCATATAAAAATTCTTATATCAACAAAAATAAATTTTCACGCCCTGGTGATAAATTAGCAGCAGTAAAAGGTATTGTTCTTCACTATACTGCTAATCCTGGTGCAAGTGCAGCTAATCATAAAACTTTCTTTGGTAACGTTACAGGTGGTCGTTATGCAGGGGCACACATCTTTGTGGATGAAAAAGAAGCACTGTGTATCGTTCCTTTAAATGAAATTGCTTACCATGCTAACGAAAAGAACTGTAGAATTGCAAAGTTAAAAGGTCATGTAGGCTCTTATTATGGGGATGCTAACTGTACAACTATTGGTATTGAAATGTGTATCAATAAATACGGGAATATAGAAGAAGCAACGTTCAATAGTACAGTGGATATTGTTGTTGAGTTATGCAAGAAATACAAGCTAACTGTTAATGATCTATATCGCCACTACGATGTGACAGGGAAGAATTGTCCAGCACCATGGGTAAGTAATCCATCTGAATGGACAAGATATAAGAGTACAGTTAACGCAAAATTGAATCCTATTACAAAGGTTTCTTCCACAGTTGAAGCACCAAGCTACTATAAAAGCCCGTCTGGTTTATATCGAATTAAAAAAGATTGTTATGCATATCAATCAGTTAAATTCGATAAAGATAAACGTGTTGAATTGTGCAAGAAAGGAAACGCATATACAATTGTAAATATCGTAAAATATGGCTCAGCTTATCGTTTAAAAACAAAATCAGGTTTGTATATTACAGCAAACAAAGATTATGTAGAAAAAGTTTAATTAACTGCCCTTTCTTCCACAGATGAAGAGAGGGCTTTTTTATTTGTATTTAAAATGGGTATTAATATCTATTTTATGTGTTACTATAGTAACGCAAGGAGTGGCAACGTGAATAAAGAAATTGAACGTATTAAAATTGAGTTAAAAAATTTAAGTGAAGAGTTAAGAAAGTTGAAAAGTGAAATCATTGAAGTACTCGAAAGCTTAAATACATAAATGTTAATTGCCCTGTCTTTCACATGGAGGATGGGGCTTTTTTGTTTAGACTTAAAGCTACTATGTTAGCACACCGTACTACTGGTCTTTTTTAACATTGAAATAAGAACAGTTGTTCTGTATAATAAATTAAAACAAACAAACGTTCTTATTTTGAGGAGGTAACATTGTGAAAGAGCAGTTAATAAAAGCCATGCAGTATCATCAACTTGTGGAGTTAATGTACGTCTCGAAAAACGGTGAAATCACGAAAAGGCGAGTAAGAGTCATCAAAGTAGTAGGCGACAAATTCCAGGCATTTTGCTTCATGAAGCATGCTAAACGTACTTTTATAATGGATAACGTTCTTGCAGTGTTGCCAGTAACATACAAGGAGCGTAACGCTATATGATGAGTGGGGAACAACGACAATTAGTGCATAATCAAATAATTTTAGATTTAGCTATCAGAACCCTTGAACGTGATCACAAGTATGTTGATGGATTAAAATCCAAAATGGCGTTAGATGCATGGTTTGAAATTACAATTAAACAAGCTACAAAAGAAAAAGCAAAAATTAAACGTCAATTGAGTGCCATGGGTATACGAATTGAGAATGGAAAAAAAGAAGATGATTTTATTTCTGTTTACGAAGTGTTGTTTAGAGGAGCGACTGAATTTATTAGATACTCGAATATCGCCCTTAGAAACTGGACAAATGAAGAGATTAAACGATTGCTGAACATTGAATATAAAACTATAGATAATGGTAACACTCCTACGTATCATGAATAATTAAAATCCCCTCAACCATAATTGTGGAAGAGGGGATTATTTAGATTAACTAAATTTGATTGTTATGAGTTAAATTTCTTCTTTAACTAACGGGCAGGTTAGTGAAAAAAGAAAGAATAAAATGCAGTTGTATTCTCAAAAGAAAAATAAATAACTTATGTACATTCCGCATATTGTCAATCCAGTATGCTATACTGTAAACGAACCTTTGAAGCTTTAAATCTTTTTATCTGTACAATCTCCCTACTTGAACGTTGAGTAGGGTTTTTTATTGTGATTATACAGAGAAAATAAAAAAACAGGTCCTATATAAAGAGCCTGTTTTTTAAAACGATTTAAGATTAAGCTTTTTGAACGTTAGCAGCTTGAGCTCCACGATTACCTTGCTCAATGTCAAACGTTACTTTTTGACCTTCTTCTAAAGATTTGAAGCCTTCACTTTGGATGGCAGAGAAGTGTACGAATACATCGTCTCCATCTTCACGTTCTATAAAGCCAAAACCTTTGTCTGCATTAAACCATTTAACTGTACCTTGTTCCATTTTTGTTGCCTCCTAGTGCTTTACCACACATTGTATTACTATCCTTGCCAAAGTATCATCAAGATGAAAAATTGAAATTCATACTATATTTTACACCGAACAAAAATAATTATTCTTATCATATCAGGAAACGAAAAGAATTGCAAATTATTGGAACTTAACTAAAATAGTAAAAGCCCGCAAAAAAAGAAGAGCTACATGCAATACAAACAAAGAACTCATAATGATCATTCTAATTAAGTTATCTTTGTTGAACTAACGGGTGGTATAATAAAAGAAATTACTCAAAAACCAACCCCTCAACAAATTGTGGCAGAGGGTTATTTTTTATATAGTGGTTATATTCAGTCAAAACTAAAAAAGCTATGTGTAGTTTTTTGTAGCCAGGAACGCTTGTACAGACTAATTTATACGAAATACCGCCAGATATAACTTGACTACCATTCTGACTACCGGAACGCATGAAACGATATGAAATAATACAACTTTTATTTTATAAAGTGGTCATAATTGCAGACCATAATCAATTTATATAGGAAGAAACTCAATTATACAATTGTAAGTTAATCAACGGTAAAGAATCAGTTGGATTCTTAAAAACTGTTAAAGACTTAATCGAAAACCCAGAAGATTTATTGCTAGAAGCTTAATCTGACGGTATTTATAGAACCTATCGCTTACACAAAACCACCCTTTAAGTAGGGTGGTCTTTTAGTTGTTTTTGCTTTTTGAGCACATTTTGGGCACGCTTAAGGAAAAGATGATCAAGGAGAAAAACCTTTATCAAAATCTGAAATCAGTACAATAAATGCTATAAACATAAATGCCGATGTAAAAATCATGTTAGAAGGCATAGGGACAATTAAAAAAAGTAGTTGTAACGCAGTCATTCGACTAGCGTTATTTTTATTGAAATTTTTTATAACAAAGTCCTTTTAATTTGCATAAAATTATATAGGCAAAAGGAGGGGATTGATTGAAACGTTGGGAGTACCTGACGCTAAGTTGTAATGCTATTTTATTAGAAGATGATCAAGTTTCTTTTGAAAGTAAAATGGATGAATACGGAAAAAACGGATGGGAGCTTGTATCTGTAATAACTCAAGTGAAATCAAATATTAACAATGAAAATTACAGTGTAAAAAAGACAGAGAATACAGAAACGATATTTTTCCTTAAAAGAGAAATAGGAATATGATATCAACACATCCAAAAGGATGTGTTTTTTTAATGCCTACCACAACTAATCTGTGGAGGGTATTTATTTTGCCAAAAATTAAATATGAACTCTTGTACGGTTCAGAAAAGCAGGGGTTATATGGCGAAGATTTAATTAGAAATGTTTACGAAAGACTAGGATCTATCGAAGCAAAATTGGATGGAATAAAAGAGGTAAGATTATTGGCATCAAGAGCAGACGAGAAAGCAGAAAAAGCAAAAAATATTGCAGAAGAAGCTTTAGCAAGTAATAAATCAGCACATCATAGCCTAGATAAGCTTGCAACGTAGCATGAATAATTCATGTACATTCGCATATTGTCAATCCAGTATGTTATACTGTAAACGAACCTTTGAAGCTTTAAATCTTTTTACCTGTACAATCTCCCTACTCGAACGTCGAGTAGGGTTTTTTATTGTGTATTATACAGTAAAAATAAAAAAACAGGCCCTATATAAAGAGCCTGTTTTTAAAACAATTTAAGATTAAGCTTTTTGAACGTTAGCAGCTTGAGCTCCACGATTACCTTGCTCAACGTCAAACGTTACTTTTTGACCTTCTTCTAAAGATTTGAAGCCTTCACCTTGGATGGCAGAGAAGTGTACGAATACATCGTCTCCATCTTCACGTTCTATAAAGCCAAAACCTTTGTCTGCATTAAACCATTTAACTGTACCTTGTTCCATTTTTGTTGCCTCCTAGTGCTTTAAACACATTGTATTACTATCCTTGCCATAGTATATCCAGATGAAAATTTGATATTCATACTTTCTTTTACACCGAACAAAAATAATTTATCTTCATCATATCAGGAAGCGGGAAAAATTGCAAGTTATTGAAACCACAACTAAAATAGTAAAAGTCCGCAAAGAAAAAGAAGAGCAATCATGTAAAACAAACAAAGAACTCATAAAGACAAATACCGACTTAAATTAGGTGTTTAAACAATCTCTATTTGTATTCCATTCGTTTTAAAAGTAGTAATTTTACTTCAATAAAAGGGTGCGTTTATTTAGACGGTATTTATAGAACCTTATCGCTTACACAAAACCACCCTTTAATTAGGGTGGTTTTTTTGTTCTTGTGGCTTTTTCAAATGTTGTCAATTGACAGCATTATTTTATTAATGAACTATTAGCATGGTATATCTATATCTGTATCAATCAATGATCTATGGTATAATGAAAATGTAATTACTATTATTAAGGGGAGATGTCATGTTAACTAAAATCAAAAAAGTTAAGTTTCAGCCCGAATTTAAAAATCCAGTTTATGAGGTAATCCTTGATTGCCCAAAAGAAAATAAACTCTATATTAAATTCGACTACACATATAAGAAAAAGACTTTTATCCCATCACGAGTAAATTATAATAAAGAAGATAAGGGATCAAAACTTGCTTGGTATACTCAGAAAGTTGAGAATATGACGGTTCAGGAATTTTTAGGTCAAATTGCTCATAAAATAAATAAGAAATACGATTTCAAATTCAAAGAAACACATTGAGTGTTAATTAAGCTTAGAATAAGCAACGGTGGATAGTTTATATTTCTTGAGCTAAAATAATTATAGACAAATGTGTATTTACAGTATATAATTGAGTTAATAAAGTCCTTTATAGGAAAAAGTAGAATTCGCATATTACAAAGAGTAATCGTGTCTGTTCGGTACTTTTTGTAATATGTGAATTTTTTTCTTTTAAAAAGCTTATATATTAATAATTTTTTAATGGAGGTCATTTAAATGACACAAGGTACAGTAAAATGGTTTAACGCAGAAAAAGGTTTCGGTTTCATCGAAGTTGAAGGCGGAGCAGACGTATTCGCTCACTTCTCAGCAATCCAAGGCGACGGTTTCAAATCTTTAGACGAAGGTCAAAAAGTTGAATTCGACGTTGAAGAAGGCCAACGCGGACCACAAGCTGCAAACATCGTAAAACTTTAATTTTTAGAGTTAGCTTTAGAAATTTAAAAAACTAGAGGAATCCTTTTAAAAGGGTTCCTCTTTTTTATTTAGTTTGACTCCATGGTCTAAATAAATAAGTACATGAAGGTGTGGTCTTATTTAGCTTTACTCAACTGTACTAATAGAGAAATCAAACGATTAAATATTGAATTTAATGTGATAGATAATATTAATATTCTAACATTTCCTGAATAATTGATAATTCCACAACAATTTGGAAGAGGGGAAACTAAGATTAAGTTTATTATAAATTTTTAAATTGAACGTATTCCAAAATATTTCCGAAAGGGTCTCTAAAACTAATATATTTTCCTGGAGGACAATTAGATGGTTCATCTACAATAAAATCAACATTTTTCTCTTTTAAAAAATTAACTGTTTTATAAATATCTTCAGATTTTATTCCTAATACAACCCCTGAAATATTATTATCTCGATTACATGTTGCATTTTCATTCTCCACTAAAACAACTGGCAAGTCTCCGTGTACAAGTGAGACAATCTTGGGTCCATACTGTATGTTAAATTTAAAACCTAATATATTGGTGTAAAAGTCAATTGCTTCATTTAAATTTGGTACATAAATACTTATAACACAAACTTGACTTGACATATAAATCATCCTTTTTTTGTTTTTTCTTGAGCCATTATTTAATTTAGTACACCAAAAAGACATAGCGGAGGGAGCGTTCTCCACTATGTCTCGTTGAAGGGAGTGTATCAGGAAACAATTAATATATACCCTTGCTGCTAATTAATAAACATATATTTTTATATCACATCAATAATAAGAATTTATGAGCATAAGCAAAAAAATTGGACACTGTTGGAAAGTGTCTATGGTTGGAAAAATCTTAACATTTTCCTATAAAAATGAGAGCAGTGGCGAAAATGCACCACTGCTCTTAAATCTATTTCGATAACATTTTTATACTCTTTTTTGAGAATCTAATAAATGTAGCCTCACTAACAAATGTAGAGCCTAATAGGAGTGCTCCTCCTAGTATTTGAATAGTAGTCATTTCTTCTTGCAAGATTACTCCAGAAATCAAAATAGCTACAAATGGATCAACATAGCTTAACATTGCAATACTCTGGCCTTTTAATTTTTCCATCCCAGAGAAAAATAACCAAAATCCAATTCCGGTGTTTACAATCCCTAACAGTATGATAAAGGGAATAGATGAGCTTGACACATCCAAGATACCAAATCTCTCAGTAAAATATACATATGGTAAGAGAAGTAAAGCAGTTGTTCCAAGTTGGATGATTGTAATCTCTAATTTATCCATATTATGAATAAATTTATTTATTAACATTAATGCAGCGTAAAATACTGCGGCAACTAAACCAAAAAAAATTCCTAGTAGATCACTTTTGCTAGATGTACTTAAGCCATTTCCAACAATTAAAACAAGTCCTACTATCGAAACGCCAATACATATAATCTTTTTGATTGATAATGGTTCTTTAAGAATAATTGGCGAGAGAAGCATGACGAACACAGGTGCAAAGTAATAAGCTAATGTTGCGTTAGTAATTGTTGTATAATCGTAGGATTTATACAAAAAAATCCAATTCCCTCCTAATGCAATACCTGAGAGCAATAAGACGAAAGCATTTGCTAAAACGATTTTCCATGGAATAGATTTTTTCAATACAAAAAATACGAATATTAAAAATAGACATCCAATTGAACTACTGAGTAAAGCTGTTTCACTCGAAGATAAATCAATGTATCTGACAATTAAACCAATTGTACCGAAAATAATCATTGATAATATAAACTGTATGTTAGATTTCATCGTCTACTCCTTCGAATCTGCGAAACAGCTTATATTTCGCAGATTCTTAATCTGTTGTTAATATAAGCATATTTATAGGAGTAACCGGCGGTGGTGGTGAAGTTGAAACTGGCTTTCTAACGTAAGGATTTGTATAGACTAATGGCATAATAAGCCTCCTCCTTTGGCAAATTATTTAAATAACGATTTAAAACAATTATACAGCACAATTCAGTTTTTAGAATATTAAAATTATAAAAAGCACTTTTATGAAATCTCTGAAAAAGTCCATTCTTTGCAAGGGGTATTTCGAAAATTCAGATTGAATTAATGCTTTTTAAGTCAATTGCACCAAAAAAGACAGGTCTCCCTGTCTAATCTTTTAGTTTATCGATCTTATCTACAATCGTTCTTAATAGTTCATTCTTTTCTTGTTGCACTTTAAGAAATTTCATTAGATAACGGATTACGAATATAATGGTGGCTATGCAGAAGAAGAATATTAAGAGTGGAATAAAAAGTACAAATGCATCGCCTATTCCAATTCCCATTTATTTGTCACCTCGCTTTTTAATCATTTCCATGGTAACTCTTCTAAAAAATTGAGAATATCTTGATTGATCGCATCAGAATCTTTACCTAGTGTCATCAAATGCGTTGAATTAGGGTATCCTTTAACCACTTTTTCACTGCTGCTAACATTATGATAGATAAAATTAGCACTTTGCCCATACAGTGGCTCATCTAATTCACCATATAAAATGTGGATTGGTGATGTAATTCGTTTTAAATTTTCCATAACTTTGTCAATCATTTGTTGAAATGAAACCATGGAATCTGATGGTTGCTGTAAGAGCTCATTTATTTCTTCATTGATTTGAGTTTTACTTTTTCCTTCAAGTTCTTTATAGCGATTGGCATAATAAAGTATCCGCTTTTGTAGAGTAGATGACTTACGCTCTTTCGGTACTGACATTGTTACAATTCCAATTACATCATACTCTTGCCCTACTTTTAAAGCGAATTCTCCACCTAGAGATAGCCCTACAACTGCTATTTGGTCGAAGCCCTGATCCTTTAAAAATGTGTAACCTAAAACGGCATCTTCCCACCATTTTAGTGGACCAGATGATAATAATAATTCAGGTTCTATCCCATGCCCGGTATATAAAGGTGCATAGCATGAATATCCATATGAATTTAAATACTTTCCTAGCTTTTTCATATCTTTTGTGCTGCTTGTAAAAGAGTGTAAGAGCAATACCGCTCGTTTATCCCCTTTATAATAAAAGGGGGTTGGCGGAATAAGTTTGATCATTATAATCCTCCCAATGATATAAATTTCCTTATTCGAATAGAAGTAAAAAACACTTAAAAATATAGAATATAATTAATTATATAAAAAACTATTACAGCTTAAAATGAAAATAAATAGTGGGGAAGTGAAAAGCTGGTGTTTAGGCTTATTGAATGAAGAAATACAAGTAAGAATTTAGCTAATAATTATCTCGATTTAAGTCATATAAGGCATTGATAACGCTTATATTCATTCATTATAATGAAAATCGATTCTTACAATTCTAAAAGTTCCCTTTTATGCATACCAGTTAGTAATAATATACAATATAATACGTATCTTTTTAATGTAGCTGTAAGATTTTTATTCCTCTATATTATTTCATATGGTAATACTCGATGTAATTTTACGGACAGTAATGATCTTAAATCTAGGAGTGGGTTCTCTTGGAAGGAATGTAGTTGAATAGAGAAAATTGAGTTGAATAAGCATGTTTTGTGTGCGAACAACTAGTTGATTCACTTCCTACAGAGTGCGGTAAGCAATGGGGAGTTGGCTAAAAGGAATACCTACTCACGGTAAAGGTATTTACAGAAGTTTTAAGAGAAGTTAACACTTAAGTGGATGAACAAATTCTATCAACATGCTATAGTATATATAGATAAGCGTTATACACGTTTATCAGTTACTAAAAGTGTTAGCTAAATAAAAAATCGTGCCGAGGTGTTTAACTATGAATGAGCAAACTGTACGAGAACAATCAACATGGGAACACTACAAGTTAATCGAAGCTGAGAACTTTCATTTGAAACGACAATTAGCTAATAAAAACAAGGAAAACAAGCAATTAAAACGTGTAATAAGCGCTTTAAAAGAAAATAAGAAACAAGACAAACAACGCTATCGAAATAATGGAAAAGCTAAAAAATAAGATTCACTTAAATTAATACCTTAACTGATCAGTTACGAGCACTGAATATACGTATTATTGCGTTTATTGGGTGCTCTTTTATATATAGGAAAGTTTTTGATGAAAGTGGCAATTGAAAATTCAGAATAATGATATAATTATAACGTAGATATATGTTCGTTTGTAGGAGGGCTTAAAAATATTTTTAAAGAATGTAATGCTGAGAACTCTATAATAAACACATTGATATTGGAGAATTGAATTAATGAATTTTGAGATGAGATTAAAAGAGATAATTGAAAAAGATGATTATATAATGACGATATTAAGGACAGTGGAATCGTTAAAATTAGAAGATAGTTGGGTTTGCGCTGGTTTAATAAGGAATAAAGTTTGGGATATTCTACATAATTTAAGAACACCAATTAATGATATTGATGTTATTTATTTTGATGCTTTAAATACTTCAAAAGAAAAAGAAAAACTTATAGAAAAGAAACTAGAAACTTTAGTGCCAGATCTGACTTGGTCTGTGAAAAACCAAGCACGAATGCATAGTAAAAATGGAGTTGAGCCATACAGCTCTTCTTATGAAGGTGTTGCTCATTTTCCAGAAACTCCGACTGCTGTCGCTGTAAAAATTCAAAAAGATGAATTAGTTATTATGGCTCCATACGGTCTAAATGATTTGTTCGAAAAAATTGTAAGGCCAACACCGATATATATGAAAAATAAAGAATTATATAAAATTTATCAAACAAGAATGAATGAAAAACAATGGGAAGATATTTGGAGAATGTTGGTGGTAAAGTAATATAAATTCTTTCAAAATAATAAGATGAAAATAGTGGAAGTTAAACATTCAATATAGGCGGGACATTCAAATATTTAATTAGTTAATAGATATAGTAAAAAGATAACTGGAGGAACTCAAATGAAAAATATTTTAGTACTCGGTGGTACACGTTTCTTTGGTCGTAAATTAGTAGAATTATTAATCGAAGATGGGAATAATGTTACGATTATTACTCGAGGTCTTTCGGGAAATCCATTTGGCAATAAAGTGGAACATATCATAGGAGATCGCACAAACAAGAATGAGTTAGCAAAAATCATCGATGGCCGTTTTTTTGACGTCGTTTATGATAATATTTGCTATTCACCAAATGAAGCATACGATTTTTGCGAATTATTTAACGGGAATATTAACAAGTTAGTATTTACCTCGACCCTTGCTACATATTCAGCAGACGGAAAAGAAAAGGCCGAAATAGATTTTGATCCAACTAACTATGAAATTCGTATGGGAGACATAGCAGATTTTGATTATGGAGAAGGAAAACGTCAAGCGGAAGCAGTGTTCTTTAAATATGCAAAATTCCCTGTTGTAGCAGTTCGATTCCCAATAGTGATGGGTGAGGATGACTATACACGCCGTTTACATTTCCATATTGAACGAATATTAGAAGAAGAGCCAATAGGATTTATAAATATGAGTGCTAAGATGTCATTTATCCAGGCCACAGAAGCAGCTCAATTTTTAAGATGGGCAGGCAACAATGATATTGAAGGACCGTATAATGCAACTGCCAATGGAAAAATAGCATTATCTGAGTTAATTCAATTAATAGAAAAGGAGACTTCTAAATCAGCAAAAATCTCCTTCGATGTCAATGATGAAATTCGCTCTCCCTATGCAATTCCTGCATCTTGGTATATGTCAAATCGAAAAGCAGAAAAAAGTGGATTCCAATTTACAAAATTAGATAACTGGTTAAAACCGTTAATCTCATCGATTGTAAAAAATAATTAACCTTAAAAAATGAATCTGATGTTTCCCTTCGTTATCAAATGAAGGGGAACTTTTTTATTTGGAATTAATTAAATTGCTCAAGTTATCTAAATCGTATTGGTTTATTTACATCGTAAAATACGATATAATCTAGAAAAACGATATAAATGGAAGTGTAATATGGAACTCAATACTTATTTTACAGATATCTATTACTATCTTCACCCCATGCATGAGCAGACGATTTCTCACCAAAGCATTCGGATCTTGCAAATCGTTCAGAAAGAAAAAGCAGTGACTGTTCGATTTTTATCTGAATCATTAAACATTTCTCATAATACTGCATCAGAGCATGTAAAGAAGCTTGTTAACAATGGATGGATCACGAAACAGCGTAATGAAGAGGATTTAAGAAAAGTATTTTTAAAATTAACAGAAAAGGGCTTAGAAGTTGTAAAGCATAATACAGAATTAGATGAAGTAAAATTACAAGCCGTATTGAATAAGCTAAGTGACGAAGAAAAATTTCTAATCTTACAAGCTTTTCGTTTGTTAAGTGAGGCAGCAAAATGATGATGTGGATCAAGCTTTTAAGTTCAGCTCTTATAATTGCTATCGTGACTGAATTAGCAAAAAAATTCCCTTTATACGGTGGGATTATTGCAGCACTACCGCTAATTAGTCTTCTAAGTATATTTTGGTTAACTATTCAAGGAGAAACGATTAAGCAAATTCAAACTTTTACAATAGGTGTCATCATGGGATTACCAGCAACAATTGTAATGTTACTGGTGGTTTATGTAATGTTAAAAAATTCCTATTCATTCATTATCGCACTTTTGGTTGGAATGGTTTCATGGGGATTATTTTTAGGAATGCAAAAAATAATATTTGCACATTTTCATAATTTATAGTTGATTGAACTTTTTAAAGAGGTTACTGATTAGCCTTTTCTTTTACCATTTTCATTTCCAATATTAAAAATAGATGCAATCATTGCAAAGAAAAAGATAATTTGTACGGTCGAGTCCGCATTCCAATAACCAATATAATTCATAAATACGAGAATAATAAATAAAATCGCCGTAATGAGTGAGACGAAATAACGTGTGTTCATAGAAATCACTCCAATAATTAGTTATATCACAGATTTGATTGATTGTATTTTACTATGAATATGCAAATCATTTAGATTATATCTCAGCTGCTTGGGTTATTCTTGCAGAAATATGGAATGGTAAAAAAATTATATCAATTGATCAACTTGGGAAAGATCTTTTATAAATGCAGTACAAGATGGGTGGAAAATGGAAATCACGGAACAGTTAACGTATTCTACGCTAATCTATAATATATGGGATTAAAATGGATTATCTATTTTAATCCCATTTTTTTGTGGAATTGATGGAATGAAAATCTAAGATAACTTATTTGTTTTATAAGATATAACCTATTTAGTATTTTTACTAATTATGTAAAAGTGAAATAATGAAATCGAACAAAAATAAAGGAGATAATCAAAATGACATTAAAGGAACAATTAATTGGCATATGGTCACTTGAATCATACCAATCTGAAAATCAAGAAGGAAATGTAGTTTATCCATTTGGAGAAGATGCAATGGGCTTTATCATGTATCACCCAGATGGTTATATGTCTGCTCAACTATCTAAACAAGGACGTGTTCCATATGCATCAGGAGATATTCATGTTGGAACAACTGAAGAAATGGCAAATGCAGCTGTTGCTTATATGGCATATTGCGGTAAATTCGAAGTGAACGAAGAAACTGGAGTAGTAACACATCACATGGAAGTTAGCATGAATCCTACATGGGAAGGACAAGAACAACCTCGATTAGGAAAAATTGAAGGTGATTTACTAAAAATCATGAATGGCTTAAACAAAGCACAAAAATTAGTTTGGAAAAAATGTCCAAAACACTAATTTTAATGCTCAACTGTTTACCAATATTCTATGGTAAACAGTTTTATAAAAATTACTTGAAGATATTTTTGGAGAGATTTAAAAATGCTTGTGCAGATGATGAGAGTAGACCATTTTTTTTATACGTAATGACAATATGATTTTTATAAATTGGTTCACCTATTGTATAAAAATTTGCATTAACTTTTATGTCATCATTAGCAATAATGCATTCAGGAATAATGGTTAGAGCATTACAACTATTGGCTATCCTAAATCCATTTTCGATATTTTGAGTTTCTAAAAAAATATTTGGCTTGATGTTATATTGAGTAAATAGCCCATCCGTAAGTCTTCTCAAACCTAAGCCTTGTTTCAATAAGATAAACTTTTCTCCATCCAAACATTTATAGTCGAATGGAATATGCATACCGGGTACGTTATTTTCATTATATAAATGATGACCTTTTGGAACTACTAGAAATACATTTTCATCATACAATTTTTCATATTTGATATCTTCATTTGTGATGGGAAGCATATTTAAACAGATATCAATTTTATTTTGAATTAGTTTGGAATCAAGAACATCAGCAGTATCTTCAATAAGAACTACCTCAATGCCAGGATATTTTTCTATAAATGATGGAAGTATATAGTACAAATTATAGGAAGCTAAAACTGGATTTGTACCAATAATCAGTCTCCCTTTTTCTAAATTTGAGATTCTCTCCATTTCATGTTTCATATTTACATAAAGATCATTTATTTTCCCCATGTATGAGACATAAATTTCGCCTGCATAGGTTAATGTAATAGGAGAGACATTACGATTAATAAGTTCAACACCTAATTCTTGTTCTACTGTTTTTATATATTTGCTTAAATAGGGTTGAGATATAAAAAGTTCTCTTGCTGCTTTAGAAATACTTCCAAACTCAGCAACAGCCATTAAATATTTAGTAAATAGTTCATTCATCTATCATGTCACTCCTTGAAGGAATTACCTGTTAATAATATGTAAAATTTTTAGCGGTTTATTAACATATCTAATATATGATATCGAGAAGGCACAGGCATTCAAAATATTTAGTACTGAAAATGTATACCTATTTTGTTATGGATTCGATAATTGCTTTGGTATTATCAAATGTTGCAATTTAGTGACATAATCTAGATGTCGACAAAAAGTTGTAACATTTATTGGATATTTAGTCATGACAAGATATAGTAAGGAGTCAATCATGGGTACAATAGGTATTTTGATTGCGATTGTTCTGATCATCATTTTTGCAATGAAAGGATTTAGTATTGTTTTCGTTGCTCCAATTGCATCAATAATCGTAATCGTTTCGAATGGTATGAATTTCTTTCCTTCATTAATAGGAACTGAACATTCATTTATGACTGGTTTATCAGGATTCTTGATTAACTATTTCGCAGTATTTTTATTAGGAGCAATTTTAGCTCAGTATATTGAAAAAAGTGGGGCAGCTCAAGCGATTGCACAAAAGGTATTAAAAATTACTGGGACAGAAAAACCATTCTCGGTTCTGTTAGCGATTTTTGTAATTAGTGCGATTCTAACTTTCGGTGGAATTAGTTTGTTCGTTGTATTGTTTGTAATTATTCCACTTTCAAAACCATTATTTAAACAATTAAATATTGCGTGGAATTTAGTAGTGATTCCGATCTTTTTAGGGATAGGTACATTCACAATGACCATGCTACCAGGCACTCCATCTATTCAAAACGTAGTACCAACAAAATATTTAGGTACTACTTTAACAGCAGCACCTTTACTTGGTATTGTTGCTTCAATTGTCGCAATTGTAGTTGGTGTATGGTATATGAGAAATGCCTTGAATAAAAGTTTGAAAAATGGAGAAACATTTGCTCCATATGAAGATCAAAACGAACAACAAATGGAATTGAAAGACAAAATCCCTTCCTTCTTTGTAAGTATTCTTCCAATTCTAGTTCTCATCGTAATTATCTTCGTAGGTAGTGCAATGAAAATTGATAATATCGTGCTTATGGGTCTATCAGCAGCTATTCTAGTTTCTTGCATCGTATTCAATCGCTACATTCCATCTCATAAACAAGCTTTAAGTTTAGGAGCAAACGGTTCAATCCAACCGATATTCTTTACTGCAGCAGCTGTAGCATTTGGTGTTGTTATTACAATGGCACCAGGATTTAAAGCGATTTCAGATTTCATTTTAGGAATCCCTGGTAATCCATTAATTAGTTTAACAATCGCATCTACGGCTTTAGGGGCCATTACTGGTTCAGCTTCTGGTGGTTTGGGGATTGCTATGGAAGCGTTTGCGAAGTCTTATCTAGCAATGGGGGTAAATCCAGAAGCTATGCATAGAATATCTGCTATTGCATCAGCGGTTTTCACTGGGCTGCCACATGCAGGCGCAATTCTTTCATTATTTGCTTTAACCGGTTTAACACATAAAAATTCATTTAGATATTCATTTATGATTATGACTATACCCAACTTATTAGCGTTAATCGTTGCTTTAGTTTTGGCAATTATCATATATTAAAAAAATTATTTGGAGGTTTTAAACATGAGTAATACTAATCGTACAGTAATCGTAACAGGAGCAGCACAAGGTATCGGTAATGCAATTGCAAAAGGTTTTGTAGAAAACGGGGATTTCGTAGCTATTTTTGACTTAAATGAAGAAGCAGCAATTACTGCAGCAAAAGAACTAGGAAATGCTAAAGGTTATAAAGTAAATGTTGCTGATGAAGCAAGCGTAAAAACAGCTGTTGAAGCAGTCATCGCAGAACGTGGATCTATCGAAGTTCTTGTTAATAACGCTGGTTTACAATTCATTTCTCCAATTGAAGAATTCCCTGTAGAAAAGTGGGATTTAGTAGTAGATGTAATCTTAAAAGGAACATTCCTTCTAACAAAAGCAGTATTACCAACAATGCAAGAAGCAAAATATGGTCGTATCATTAATATTTCTTCTGCACACGGTCGTATTCCTGATGCTTACAAATCAGCATACTGTGCAGCAAAATATGGTCAAGTTGGTTTCACTCAAGTGACAGCTCTTGAAAACGCTCAAAAAGGTATTACATGTAACACTATTATGCCTGGACCAGTTCATACAGAATTGATTGACAAACAACTTCCTAACTTAGCTGAACAAGATGGTACAACGATTGAAGAAGCATTAAACCATCACATCCTAGGTAAACAATGGATGAAACGTTTACTTGAACCATCTGAAATCGCAGCAACTGCCATTTTCTTAGCATCAGATGGTGCAGCAGCTATCACAGGTGAAGGTATCGGCGTTACTGGTGGTATCTAACTGTTAGATTAGCTCGCATATAAAGTATAGATTCAAATCTATAACCGGCATCTCTATTCCAATTTGGTAATAGAGATGTCTTTTTTTATATCAGCTACGAAATAATAAATTTTTATATTAGAATTGGAAACCAAAATCCTCCTTACATAGTCTATTACTTAGCTTAAATTATACCCGTGACGTTACAGAGTATAGTATTCAAGTTAAAAAGAAATAGTAAAGAAGGTTTAACGTGTGTCGACATTCTTGCAACTTAATACAATCTTTATAAGTATTGTGATAGAAGCATTACCATTTGTATTGATTGGTGTTTTTATATCTGGAATCATTCAAATGTTTGTTACACCGCAAATGATTGCTAAAATAGTACCTAAAAATAGAGTACTAGGTGTATTATATGGGACCGTCATTGGGGTATTATTCCCAGCTTGTGAATGCGGGATTATTCCAATTGTCCATCGTTTACTAAAAAAGGGCGTACCCCTTTATGTAGCAATTCCATTCATGCTGACAGGGCCGATTATTAATCCAATTGTGTTATTTTCAACTTATATTGCATTCGGTAATAGTTGGCAAATGGTATGGTACCGTGGAGGATTAGCCATAGTCGTAGCATTTGTTATTGGGATTATTCTTTCGTATCAATATAAGGGTACAACACAATTATTGGATGATGATGAACATGATCACGATCATGAACATGATCATGATCATACACCAACTCTTTGGCAAAAGTTTTTAGGAACATTGAATCATGCGATTGAAGAATTCTTTTCAGTTGGGAAATATTTAATCATTGGTGCATTCATTGCAGCATCTATGCAAATTTTTGTTAAAACGTCTGTTTTAATGGAACTTGGCCAAACAAAAGCAACTTCTTCATTAGTCATGATGGCTTTAGCCTTTGTATTATCATTATGCTCAGAGGCAGATGCGTTTATTGCTGCATCATTTAGAGGAACATTTTCTACTTCCGCTTTAGTAGCTTTCTTGTTAATTGGACCAATGGTAGATATAAAGAATTTACTTATGATGCTACAAACATTTAAAAAGAAATTTATAGCAGTGCTGATTTTGTATATTGTCGTATTCATATTTATCAGCTCTATGCTAGTCTAGGAGGAGGAAAACGATGATTCGAGCATTACTTTTAATGGGATTCACGTATTTCTTTTATTACCTCTATGCATCAGGCGATAATGCGAAATACATTAATATGAAATATCAATATATCAATATATTAGGAATCATTCTATTTGCAATCT
This sequence comes from Rummeliibacillus sp. JY-2-4R, assembly GCF_053847205.1. Taxonomy (NCBI): domain Bacteria; kingdom Bacillati; phylum Bacillota; class Bacilli; order Caryophanales; family Caryophanaceae; genus Rummeliibacillus; species Rummeliibacillus sp. JY-2-4R. The sequence goes on from NZ_CM132623.1 coordinate 1,422,415, forward strand.
TAACTATCGTGCAAATTGTCAATATGGCCAAAGGTGAATCTAAAGTTGAATGTGATTGTGGACATGACCATATACATGAAAAAGATCAGCCATGGTGGAAAAGAATTTTTACCTATGGTGTCATCATCTTCCCATTAATTACAGGGTTATGCTTACCGATTGCAACACTAGATTCTACAGTAGTAAGATCAAAAGGATTTTCATTTCAATCGATTAATACGCTTCAAAAAGGAGATCAGTTTATTAAACCACAATATTTAAAACCTGATACAAGTGTATTTTTTGGGAAAGACGGTTATCTTGATTTAATGCAACAAGAATTGGATGAGTTTTCTAAAATGAATCCTGTTGCCTTAAATGATAATAATTTCTTAATGGGGATGGAGACTTTATATAACTTCCCTGGTGAATTTATGGGTAAAACCGTTTCGTATAAAGGATTTATTTATCATGGTGACGATGGAAAATTAGGCAAAAATCAAGTATTTATCTTACGATTTGGCGTTATTCACTGTATTGCAGATGCTGGTGTTTACGGGATGCTTGTCCAACTTCCAAATGATCAACAATTCAAGGACGATGAATGGGTGAATGTAGAAGGTAAGTTATCAACAATCTATTATCAACCGTTCAAATCCAATATTCCGTATCTTGTGGTATCGAAAATTGAAAAAACGACCAAACCAGATGAACCATATACATTCCGTGGGTATGATAATCCGAATGTGAAAAAACAAAATTAAATAGGCTAATGGAATGAATGGTTAAGAATTTCAAAATATAAAAACAAAACGGTTGTTCTAACGAGCAGCCGTTTTGTTTTTTTGTTTACTTTTGTAAAGTGCAAGGTTTTCTAAAATCTGTTCCTTTGGGGTTGTTTGTAATAATTCTTTTGCAATAAGTTCTAAAGCGTGTTTATCATTGGGGGAAAGTGTAATCATATGTTGTTGTAGCGGATGCAAGTTTTTCACCTCAATTACATTATAGGAACATTTGTTCCTCTTTACAAGTGTTTTATAAAATGTTTCTGAAAAGTTCGTGGAAATTATGAATTAATGATTTAACACTTTAGATAGGAATGATTTTGCTCGATCAGATTTGGGATTTGAAAAGAATTCTTCAGGAGAGGCAACTTCGACAATTTTACCGTCAGCCATAAAAATAATTTGATCACAGATTTCTTTTGCAAATCCCATTTCATGCGTGACGACTACCATTGTCATGCCTTCGTCAACCAACTTTCGAATGGCATCTAACACTTCTTTCACCATTTCAGGATCGAGTGCTGAAGTAGGTTCATCAAAAAGCATTACATGTGGATCCATAGCTAGTGCTCTAGCAATGGCAACTCGTTGTTGTTGTCCACCAGATAATTTAGATGGATAGGCATCCATTTTGTCTCCTAGGCCTAAAGATGTCAGAAGTTTTTTACCTTGTGCAATGGCTTCTTCTTTTGAAATACCTTTTACTTTAATTGGTGCAATTGTTACGTTTTCTAAAGCAGTTAAAAATGGATACAAATTAAAGTTTTGAAAAACAAAACCGATGTTTGTTCGCACTTTATTGATGTTTGCATTTTTTTGATGAATGGAATGATTTTCAACTAGAATTTCACCACTATCGATTGTTTCCAAAGCATTAATAGTGCGAATTAGCGTGGATTTGCCAGCACCGCTTGGACCGATAACTGCAACGACACTTGACTTTTCAATCGTTAAATCAATATCTTCTAACACGGTATTCTTTCCAAATTTCTTAGAAACATTCTTGATTGAAATCATCCAATCTCCCCCTTTAAAACTCATTTTTTAATAATCTTTTTTCAAATTGCCGTATGATGAGTGACAAAATAAAAGTCATAGCAAAATAGAGTACAGCAACAAATGACCATATTTCTATATAGCGATAAGAGACTGCAGCTAGGTTAGTAGCTTTTAATGTTAAATCTACTGCTGAAATAGTCGATACGAGAGAAGAGTCTTTGATTAATAAAATAAATTGTGATGCCATGGGTGGTAATGTTTTGCGAATGGCTTGGGGCAAAATAATAAGTTTCATCGCTTGTAGATGACTCATTCCTGATGAACGAGCAGCTTCCATTTGTCCTTTTGGAATAGACTGTATCCCACCTCTGACAATTTCCGCAATAAAAGCAGCTGAAAAAATAGCTAAAGAGAAAATGGAACCCCAAAATGAACCTAATTTCAAAAATTGACCTAATACAAAATAAATCCATATTAAAATAACAATTAATGGTATCCCGCGCATAATCTCTACATAGGTAGAAGCAAGAAAATAGATGATTCGATTTTTTGAGATTCGTCCAATCCCGACAATAATGCCAAGTGGAATGGCAAATAAAAGGGAAATAGCTGAAATTTTAAGGGTAAGGTACACCCCTGCAAAAAATAAATCCAGATTATCTGTAATGACACTCCAGTCTGGTTGATAGATCATAAAGTAAACCCCTTCCGTATTTAATAGATTATAAAAAGTAGGAAGAAAGCGAACTTTCTTCCTTCCAAATCAGTTATTCAGGTTCTACTTTATTGTTAATATTTTTGTACCACTCATCGCTTTCAAACCAGTAATTTCTTGATTTCAATTCGTCTGGACCATCGATATAGCTATATAAGAATGAATTCAACCATTGCACGGTTTTTAGATCATCATGTTTCACCGCAATTCCTAAATTTTCAGCGGAGATTTGATTATCGATGACTCTAGACTTTCCGTTTTCCTTGCTCCAAATACGAACGGCTGATTCGTCATAAACAACCCCATCAATTTGACCGGAAATCATAGCAAGTGCTGCTGCAGGCATTTCTTTGTAATCTTTGATCTCTGCATTTTTAAATGTATTCTTTGTAATTAATTGACCTGTAGTTCCCACAACTGTAGCAATTTTGTTTCCTTTTTTATCGAGGTCTGTCCAAACTTTGGATGTCTTATCTGAACTAGGGACTAATGCAACTTGCTTCGTTTTAAAATACGGATTTGCGTAGCTTACCGACAATGCTCTCGGTCCAGTAATGGTCATACCTGAAATAATCATATCGATTTCGCCAACTTGAAGAGCTGCAATTAACCCATCAAAAGAATATTCTTTAAACTCAACATCTACACCAAGCGCTTTCCCAATTGCTTTTGCTGTATCAATGTCATAACCAACGTATTTTCCTTTCAAATCCATCATTTCAAACGGTGCGTAACCTGGTGCCGTTCCAATTACCAATTTCTTATTTTTCTTAACCTTTTCGATTGTAGAAACACTTTTTGAATCACTACCATCAGATGCCGAACCGCCACATGCTGTTAAAATTGCGGAACATATTAAAACCAAAATCAACAATATTCTCTTCATTCAAAATCCCCCTATACTAGTATTCGATATTTTTGAAACAAGCTTTTGTATAAAAGATTGATGGATTATCTCTTAAACAATTTCTAAATTATATGCAAGGTCATTGAGAAATATATTTCGAATCTATTAAAAATTCTAGATTGTAAACTCTATTGTAAAATAACTTTATGTAAAAATTAAATCTTATACATTACGATGAAATTGGTAAAATAGAGATATTCTATTTTAAATTTTCTGATAAAATAGAATTTATAACGTGTAGAAAGAAGTGAATTATTTTTGGAAAATTATTGGCTCTATGTGACGATGTGTATTTTGCTAATCTTATTGCCTGGACCTGATACAGCGATTGTGACCAAAAATACATTGTCAATTGGGAAAAAAGGGGGGCTAAGAACTCTTTTTGGGACCTGTTGCGCATTACTAATCCATACATTAGCAGCTGTATTAGGATTGTCTGCAATTATTGCTAAATCAGCATTCGTATTCTCTATTTTTAAAATAATCGGTGGGGCGTATTTAATTTATTTGGGTGTGAAGACATTCATTTCTATGCGAAAACAAAAGCAACAAGGAATGGAATTGGATCATACAGAAACTGAGGAGCAAACTTGCTTTAAGCAAGGCTTTTTAACGAATCTCATGAATCCTAAAGTAGCTGTTTTCTTTTTGACATTCTTACCGCAATTTGTTCATTCAAATGAACAAACGTGGTTGCCTTTTATCTTACTTGGATTGACCTATGTTGTGTTAACTGCTATCTGGTTTGTTGTATATATTTTGCTATTAAATGCTATTCGAACTTTTATGTTGAAGCCGAAGACACAGTTCGCGATAGAGGGGATTACCGGAACGGTCTTAGTTGGCTTTGGAATTAAATTAACAATGGAAAAGTTATAAAATATATTATTCTGAAATACTAATTAGTGAAGGAGAAGTGAATTTAAGATGGTATTACATTTACAAGACGTTAGTTTAAGAAAAGATGAATCATGGATTTTGCATCATATTGATTGGGAGATTCAAAAAGGGGAGCACTGGGTTCTTTATGGTCTCAATGGAGCAGGGAAAACAGCACTATTAAATATGCTATGCGCTTACTATTTTCCAACAAGTGGGCAAGTTGAAGTAGTGGGAAAAACTTTTGGGAAATCGGTTCTAGGCGATCAATTACGACGTAAAATAGGAATTGTATCTGCAGGATTTCAAGAAATGTTAAATCCTTTAGACAGCGCCTTTGAAATTGTGTTAAGTGGTGCCTATGCTTCGATTGGTTTGTATGATAAGCCTACACCGGAGATTCGTGAAAAAGCGATACGTTTGTTACACCGACTTGGCTCATTTGACTATGCAGATCGAAATTATGAAACACTTTCACAAGGAGAAAAACAACGTATTTTGATTGGTCGTGCACTGATGTTGGACCCTGAACTCCTTATTTTAGATGAACCAGCAACTGGATTTGATTTTATTGCGAGAGAGGCTCTACTTAAAACGGTTGATGAAATTGCTAAAATGGAAAATGGTCCTACAATCATCTATGTAACACACCATGTCGAAGAAATTTTACCGGTATTTCAAAATACATTATTGCTAAAAAAAGGGGAAGTTTTTGCAAAAGGAAAAACAAAAGAAATGCTAAAGAGTGACACATTAAGCGCATTTTTTGAAACGCCTGTTGAATGCATTTGGAGAAATGAGAGACCCCTTTTAGTTTCGGAATGATAAAAATTTTCTAAAAATTCTGTTGACAGTACTTCACATTGTGCGTTACAATCCAATCAATCAGATAAAACAAAGCCAAGATTGGAAATAGTAAAAAGTGTTATGAGCGCTAAGAGAGCCGATGGGTGGTGCGAATCGGTCGTCATGTACTTTTGAACTCGTCCATGAGCTACTCCGTGAACTAATAGTAATGGAGTTCGGAAGCCTACCGTTATCATAGGACAGATAGTGTTTGCTATCGAATTCGAGTGGAGCAATCAAGTTGTTGCTCAATTAGAGTGGTACCGCGAGTATAATCTCGTCTCTATAGTTTATTTATAGAGGCGAGTTTTTTTATTTAAAAAAAGGAGAGTGTTGATAATGACTAGAAAAATTTGGGTTTTTGATACAACTTTACGCGATGGAGAACAGGTGCCTGGTGCAAAGCTTAACATTTACGAGAAATTAGAAGTTGCAAAACAACTAAAAAAACTACAAGTTGATATTATTGAAGCAGGTTTTCCAGCATCATCAACAGGTGATTTTAATGCAGTAAAAGAGGTAGCGATGAAGGTTGGGAATACTGATGATATTATGATTACGGCGCTTGCTCGTGCAGTTAAAGCTGACATCGATGCGGTATATCACAGTATTAAACATGCAGAAAATCCGATGATCCATATGGTGCTAGGAACCTCTGATATCCATGTAGAAAAGAAATTTGGTAAATCAAAAGATCAAATTCTTGATATTGGGGTTGAAGCAGTAAAGTATGCTAAGTCATTATTACCTCAAGTGCAATATTCTACTGAAGATGCATCTCGCTCTGATTTTGAATATCTTTGGAAAACAATAGAAGCTGTCATTAAAGCAGGTGCAACGATGATTAATGTACCTGATACAGTTGGCTATGCAGTTCCAGAAGAATTTGGTGAAATGGTTTATAAATTAAACAATCGCATTAAAAACTTAAATGACAAAGTATTACTAAGTGTTCACTGCCACAATGACCTAGGTATGGCAACAGCGAATACACTTGCTGCCATTAAAAACGGTGCAGACAAAGTTGAATGTACAATCAACGGAATCGGTGAACGTGCTGGTAATGCTTCACTTGAAGAAGTAGTGATGGCATTACATACTCGTGGCAATTACTTCGGTGATGTTGCAACAAAGGTAAATCCAAAGGAAATCATGAATACATCTAAACTCGTCAGTAGCTTAATGGGGTTAGATGTACAAGTAAATAAAGCAATTACTGGTGAAAATGCTTTTGCCCATTCATCTGGGATTCATCAAGATGGCTTATTAAAATCTCGTGATGCATATGAAATTATTCATCCAACAGAAGTTGGTTTAGACGATATGGAACTTGTATTAACAGCTCGTTCTGGCCGACACGCTGTAAAAAATGCATTAGAAAAATTCTCGTTTGGCACGATTACTGAGGAGCAATTTGAAGAAATCTTCGCGGATTTCTTAAATCTTGCGGATGCTAAAAAAGAAGTTTATGACCATGACTTATATATTCTTGTAGAAAAATATTTCGTACGTCATCAAATGGCTGAAAGAATTGAACATCATAGTGATGATTTCTATGAACTTGATGATTTACAAGTTATTAGCAATACAACTTTCCCATCTGCAAGCATTAAAGTGAAAAAAGGCGGTATTATTCTTAACTCGAGCACAGTAGGTACTGGCCCAATCGATGCACTATACTCTGCAATGGCAGAAATCATTGATATGGACATCAAACTACTTGAATACAAAATTTCTAGTGTATCAAGAGGCAAAGAAGCGCTTGGTAAAGTAAAACTACAAGTCGAATATAATGGTTCAAAATATATCGCAAAAGCAACAGATACAGACGTTATTAAAGCAAGTGCAATAGCATACCTGAATGCAGTAAATAGCATTCTTGTCGAAAAACTTCTTCCAGTTTAATAAACAAAAAGCGTGGCGAAATGGCCACGCTTTTTTCTATAATATAAAATCATTTATTGGTTTTCATTAAATAATCCACTAATCCCATCGAACTTACTTCTATATCTAGCGGAATAATGTCAAAAACAGGATGATTTTCAGAGAACCCTTTTGCTTTTAATTCAGAAAAGATAGCATCTTTCAAAATTTCTTCTGTACGTTTTACTTGGTTTGTGAATTCACTTTCTTCATTCATAGCCTGTTTTCCAGCCTCCACATAAATTGGCAAGTAGCGGCGCACCTCAGCATAAGCAAATTCAGGTTTAGAATATGCCCCATAATGTCCAAAGTAGAGTGTTGTCGGTTTAATTTTCTCATATAGTTGAATGGACTCTTCCATTAAATCAGGATCAAATTGATTTGGAGAAGTAGAAGGTAAGATTACGTTAAACTCTTCTTCTGCCGTATCAGGGTAATACACACCAGTCGTATCCCCAACAAAGATTCCGTTTGTTACAGAATCATGAATCGAAATATGATGATTTGCATGCCCCTTTGTATGATAGAAAGTGAGCGTAGAAGAACCTAAATTTAAAGTTTCTCCATCTTCTACTGCATGAAATTTTTCCTCTTCAATAGGAAGAATTTCACCAAAAATGCTATCAAATTTATCTCCATATACAGACTTCGCACTTGCAATCAAGCGACTAGGATCCACTAAATGACGAACTCCCTTTGGATGTACATAAACTTTTGCATTGGGACAATGTTGCATAAATACACCGGCACCCCCTGCATGGTCAAGGTGTATATGAGTTAAAATCAAATAATTTATCGTAGTAGGATTAATATGTAATTCTTCTAAAGCTTCTAAAATATGCGGTACAGATGGACTTGCAGATGTTTCAATTAGTGTAATTTTTTCATCAATCAACAAATACGAACTAGTCCGATTCGGTAATCCCAAGTCATATGTGTCAATACTATATAGATTTTCAGTAATCTTTTCTAACTTTGCCATACAATCCCTCCTGATAATTAACCTAAGTATATAGTAACATAGAGCAGAAATATTTGATATGAATGAGATTTATACAACATGGGATTAATAACAGCAAAATTAGTGTAAAATAAATACAATACAAATTTAGAAGGTGTTCGCAAGATGGAAATACGAGAATTAAACTATTTTGTAACAGTTGCAAAATATAAAAGTTTTACAAAAGCATCAGAATTTTTACATGTGACACAGCCAACACTGAGTAAAGTAGTGAAATCTTTGGAAAAACAGCTAGATGTGACACTATTTCATCGATCTCAACGAAAAAGTGAATTAACCGACGTTGGGGAAGTAGTTTATAGTCAAGCTTTGAGAATTTTAAACCTAGTAGATGAATTAGATGTTGTGTTAGAAGACGTTGCACATTTACAAAAAGGTAAAATTAAAATAGGTATGCCACCACTAATCGGAATCTTATTTTTTCCGCAAATGATTAAAGGATTTCAAGAAAGGTATCCAGGCATCACAATTGAAATTGACGAGCGAGGGGCAAACGTCATCAAAGATTTAGTAGCTACTGGTGAACTCGATATGGGGTTTGTAATGTTACCAGCTGATTCAGATGAATTTCATGTAATACCGTATACCTCCCAACAAGTCATGTTGATTGTAAACCAATCAAACCCTCTAGCAAACCTGGAGTCTGTTACGATGAAAGATTTAAAAGATGAACCTATGTTACTTTTTAGTGAGGATTTCACATTACATGACCGAATTTTGCAAGAATGCGAACAAGCAGGATTCAGGCCTCATATTGCCTATGAAAGCTCTCAATGGGATTTTATCAGCCAAATGGTAGAACATGATTTGGGTATAGCCATGTTTCCACGGGCGATTGCTGAAAAAGTGAATAGGAAAAAAATCAATATTGTTCCAATCGTGAATCCTACTATTCCTTGGGATATTGTCTTGATTATAAAGAAAGACCATTATATTTCTCACGCAACAAAAGGGTTTGTCCAATATATCGCGCCAAACTATGCCTTTTAGGAATGTGAAATATAAAAAATGTGTATTTTACGAATACTAAAATGTGGAGTAAAGTAAATGTATTGAAAAAACCATCGTAGATTTGAAGGTTTTTTTATTTCATTTATTAAGGTGTGATGATATGAAATTAATAAAAATTGATTATATGAAAATAGTAAAAATAATTATTCAGGTTATTTTTCTATATGGCATTTTACTTTTAGGTGAGGGAATTGCGAAAGTATGCCACTTACCAATTCCAGGAAGCATCATAGGGCTTGTATTATTGTTTGTTGCACTGAAACTCCATATTATAAAACTAGAATGGGTGGATTTAGGTGCAGGTATATTAACAAGTGAGTTGTTATTATTTTTTGTTCCGTCTGCAGTAGGAGTTGTGCAGTATGATCAAATGGTAGGGGTCATTGGGGTCAAACTAATAGCTGTCATTGTGTTAAGTACAGTTGTTGTTATGGCTTGCACTGGAATTGTAGCTGATGCTGTACAGAAGAAAGGAGTGAAGAAAGCATGAGTCTAGTTGGATTTATTAGTTTAATAGGAACAATTATCATTTTTCTTATTAGTAAGAAAATCTATCAAAGGTTAAACTGGATTATTTTATCGCCTTTATTAATTTGTCCACTTGTTCTAATTGTTATTTTGTTAGCTACCCATACATCTTATGGAGATTACAATTCGGGTGCAACTTGGCTATCCAAACTACTGGGACCAGCAACTGTAGCTTTTGCTGTACCAATTTATAAAAACTATGAACTTTTGAAAAAACATGCAAAAGCAATTGGCACAAGTCTTGTAACTGGCTCTTCCGTTGCTATTCTTTCATCCTTTTTGTTTGCCATGTGGATTGGTTTATCCAATGAGATGATTAATAGTCTCGTTCCACGTTCAATTACTACACCTATCGCGATGGATATTTCGTCTATTATCGGAGGGGAGCCTACTATGACAGCTGTTTTTGTGATTATAACTGGTTTATCAGGTAGTATCATTGGTCCTCTAATCATTAAAGCCGTTCATATACGTACATCTGCTGCAAAAGGTTTACTACTAGGTATGGGTGCGCATGGTTGTGGAACATCAAAAGCATTTGAACTAGGAGAATTAGAAGGGACTTATTCAAGTATTGCTATGATTATCGCAGCATTGATTAGTATCGTCTTATCGGATACATTCTTCCCAGTTCTAAGACATTATTTAATTGGCTAATAAACATAAAAAAATCTCACTTTCTAAGGTTTGAAAGTGAGATTTTTTATTGGTAAATTACTATTTTTTGACCGTTTTGTATAGCATTTGTATTTAATCGATTCCATTGTTTAATGGAAGTAACCGAAACCCCGTATTTATTTGATAGCGAATTTAATGTCTCACCATTTTTTACGACAACTTGTTTTTGATCTTTAACTTCACGATCGTACTGAGTTAAATGGTACTGTTCAATTATTGCATTTAACTTTTGATGATAATTCGTATCTGTTGCATAGTGACCTGTTAAATATCTTGTCGCATCTTTATAAGAGTTCGTATTACTTTTAAACGTTTTTTGATAGTATTTTGAATTCCAAGATGTTCCTTTATGAAGTAATTCTGCATAGTCTTCTAACGAAGCTTTATAATTTGGGTACTTCCTAAATTTAGCGTTAATTTGATGTAATTGGCCATTTCCGTTATCTTCTGATGTTTGAAGCGATACAGATTGGCTATTATATGAACCTTTTATACCGAAAAGGTTATTATTTGGTGGTGTGCTAAGTTCGCTTTTTCCTCCATTACTTTCTAATACTGCCTGCGCAATCATGACAGAAGCATACAAATCATGCTGTGATGCAATGGTACGTGCATTACCCGCGATGTTGCCGATAAAGCTCTCAACGCTTTGATCTTCAACATAATGCTCGGATTGAGGAGTAGTAGTATCTAAGTATTGTTGAATAATAATGAATATAGAAGTGGCAAACAATATGGTTGTAAATAAAGTTGCTAGAAACGTCTTTTTCATAGAATAGTGGTTTATCTCTTGAAACCTTCCTCCTTTTTTTGAACGTTTATTTATACTATATTACCATGTTTCAGAAGACGTATGCCATTATAAAAGGTTTCTATTCTATCGTAAGTTTGTAGGGAGCATATGTAAAAAATCTCCTTCAATTCATCAGTAGAGTTGGATTGAAGGGGACCGAGAATTCTATTTTGAATATTTTAGTGAAATTTTCTTCCCATCTGATAGTTTCCGCTAGTTTTTATCAAATACATCGCTTGTTTGAAGGACAAAATTTTCAGAAATGTTATCAGGTTCGAGGATAAAACCAATGTTACCCCTTTTGATTCATAAATAGTCAATCATACTATAATCGGGTTCAAGATTGATTTAGATTTTCTAACTTGCATAGCCTCGTTCATCTGTTGTTTGATATTATAAATGTTAAAAATAGTAAACTTGATAAAGAAATTAATAATCTGACTATTTCCCAGGTAATAGACCATATAATCTGAAAATTATAATTATCCTAGTTAACTAAGACTTAATCTGTATTGTAATTGGTAGTAGTTTAGTATAAAGTAATTTCATTACATATAAGGAGTTATTTTAATGCAATCAATATCATACTTTCATCCCATTGTATGGATTATTTTAAATGGTACTATTTTTACTCGAATTGCTAGTTTTATGACCATTCCTTTTCTAGCTATTTATCTGCAAAGTGAATTGCATGCATCGCCACTAATCATTGGCTTAACCTTAGGTATTGCCAGACTTTGTGCAACATTTGGTGGGCTAATAGGTGGTTATTTAACAGATAAATTAGGTAGGAAAACGATTATACTGATTACCATTTTTATATGGAGTGCTGTATTTTTTGGATTTGCTTTTGTACGTGTAATCGGATTATTTATAGTATTGAATGCTCTAAATGGGTTATGCCGTTCCTTCTTTGAACCTGCAACACAAGCATTGATGATTGATTTTACCGAAGAAAAGAAAAGGCGACGGTTGTTTTCTTTCCGTTATACAGCGATTAACATTGCAGCTGTCATTGGACCATTATGTGGTGTCTGGATTTCTGGAATGTCTCATGCATCGGTTCCGTTTATCATTACAGCATCTATGTATGCCATTTACGGTCTATTTTTAATTTTCATGTTCAAAAAATATGAAGTAACAATAAGCTTACAACAAGAGCAGCAAACATTACAGCAAATGATAAAAGTAGTGTTTGCCGATCGAGTGCTATTGTATTTAATAGCAGGTGGCATTCTTATAAGTGTGGGCTATTCTCAATTTGACTCGACATTGCCTCAATATATTCATTTGACAATAGAAAATGGGGTGAAATTGTATTCTATATTGATTACATTAAATGCGATTGTAGTACTTGCTTTACAGTTGCCAATCGGCATTTATACAGAAAGAATTTCGATTATGCGGAGTTTAGTTATTGGCGTAATCTTCTTTGCTGCAGGCTTTGTGATCTTCAACTTTGCCCATACAAAATGGGTATTTATCGTAGGTATGATTATTTTCACTGTTGGAGAAATTTTTGCATTTCCAATGATGAATGCTTTAATAGAAGAAATTGCTCCTAAATCACAAAAGGCAACGTACTTAGGAGCTTCTCAATTCAATAATTTAGGTGGGTTTATAGGTCCAGTCTTTGGCGGATGGCTACTTGTTCATTTCGCTTCACAATTGTATCTTGTCATGGCGATTATTTTTATATCTAGCCTCTTGTTTTATCGCTTTGCTTTTCTAAAAAAAGGAATGTCTAGAAGTAATCTTGAATAATTTAAATGGCAAAGGATATTAAAAGAAAAAGGAGGGGATATTTTGTTAGAACAAGTATATTTAGAAGCGGTGAGAGATCGTTTTAAGGAAACAAAAAAATTAGGTGATGAAACACTAGTAAGGCTATCGAATACAGAAATTCAATGGAAGCCTACAGAAGAATCGAATAATATTGCGGTTATCGTAAAGCATTTATCGGGCAATATGATTTCAAGATGGACCGATTTTCTTACAACAGATGGGGAAAAGTCGAATCGACATCGTGATCAAGAATTTGAAGATACCATTTCTTCAACAGAAGAATTAACAGAAGTCTGGGAAAAGGGCTGGGCTCAACTTTTTGCAACGGTTAATAGCTTAATACCAGAAGACTTAGAAAAAACGGTTACGATTCGTGGAGAGGGACATTCCGTAATCGAAGCAATTGAAAGACAAATTGCACATACTTCTTATCATGTTGGGCAAATCGTATATATTGGAAAAGCCAATAAAGGAGGAGAATGGGAAAGTTTAAGTATTCCATTAGGAAAATCAGAAGAATATTTGCAAACAATGCTAAGTAAGAACAAATCAAAATAAATAATCTAGAAATGAACCAACGAAAATCATTGATTACTCGTTGGTTTTTTTAAAAGTATAAACATATAAAAATCCTTTAGACTTTTGACCAAAGGAGTAATCGTTTGTACAAAGAAATAGATTGTTCGGTTTGGACTGGCAGAACTGACAGTACAGTACGTTATGAAAGTTTTCGTTATCATCAAGTGGTGAACTGTATTAGAACGGATGAATTGCAGCAAAAACTAATTAATAAAATTTCGATTATTGGCTTTGAATGTGATGAGGGTGTCAGAAGAAATAAAGGTAGAGTAGGGGCAAGGAATGCACCAATTGAAATTCGAAAGCAATTAGCAAATATTCCTTGGAGAGGGTCTCAAAATGTTCATATTTATGATGTTGGGAACGTTACGTGTGATGCACAGTTCCTAGAAAAAGCTCAAGTTGAATTAGGAAAGCACGTTTGTGAAATCATGAATTCCAATTCACGTTGTATTGTCATAGGGGGAGGGCATGAAACGCTTTATGGCCATTATCTTGGTATTCGCCAAAGTGTTGGGGAAGAAGCGGTCATTGGGATTATTAATATAGATGCACATTTTGATTTACGCGAATATGATCATCAACCATCATCAGGTACAATGTTTAAGCAAATTCTTGATATGGATGAAAAAGTAAAATATTTTGTATGTGGTATTCAACGATACGGTAATACGACAGAATTATTTAATCGTGCAGATGAGTTAGGGGTTACCTATTTTTATGAGGATGAAATGGACTATGATTCTACAATCAAAGCAGTAGACCAATTCATAAAAAGTTGTGATGTTATTCTTTTCACAATTTGTACAGATGTAATAAGTGCATCACATGCTCCCGGGGTTAGCGCACCTTCACCATTTGGATTAGAACCAGGCATTGTTAGAAATCTCACACGGACTATATGTGAAAATCCTAAAGTTTCCAGCTTTTCGCTTTGTGAAGTGAATCCTGACCTAGATGAAGGCAATAGAACTGTGAAGTTAGGGGCAAATTTGCTCAATGAAGCAGTGATGGCATTTCAGATTAATTTGACGAATAGAACGGAAGAATATCAATAAGAAAATAGCAACTATACGAAAAGCGAGTAGATAACAGCTTCTGTTATTCATACTCGCTTTTATATTGGTAATTAATTTAATTTTTGAAATAATGATTTATATGCTCGCTTGTCAATCTATGTGATGGGAGATTGTGTTTGTTTTTTAGCAAAACATGATAAGAGGATAGCAATGTATTAATTTTGATCTGTTCATTTTGATCAATCATAAAGCTTACGCCATATTCTAGTAATTCTTCATTCATCTCTTCTTTCCAAATCACTCTTCCTAACATTGAAATAGACCTCCCAAGAAGTTCTACTTTAAATTGAAAAATAATATCTTCTCTTACTGGTAAAGTTAAATTGGAAACAAAACGCAAACCACCTACACTCATGTCTTGAACCAATACTTTTGTTTTACCTAATTGAACGCTTTTACCTCCAATTGATAAAATTTGCATGTCAGCTTCAAGTGGATTTGAAAATTGAGTACGATGATATTTTCGGTTACTTTGTTTTGCTTTTGATTCCGGATCCAAAGGCATAAGAGTTTTAGTTTTTAAAAGTGCCTCAAATTCAGTAATTGGTACAGGATGGCTGTACAAATATCCTTGAATTTCATTGCATTGTAGTTTTCGCAGTTCTTTTAATTGTTTTAAAGTTTCTACACCCTCTGCGACTACTTTGATGTTTAATTCTTTTGCCATTAAAAAAATAGATTTAACGATAAACAGGACTTTTTCATCTTGGAGCATATCTCGAATAAATGATTTATCAACCTTAATTGTATCGAACGAAAATTTGGTCAAATAGGCAAGCGATGAGTAGCCAGTCCCAAAGTCATCTAAGGAAATCTTAATCCCCATATTTCTGAAAAAGTCGATGGTATTTTGTACAATACGGTTGTTATTTAGCAATAAGCTTTCCGTTATTTCGAATTCTATATTACGTGGATCTATGTCAGCTTCTTTAATAACTTTTGCAACAGTATTTTGCCAATTATAGATTGAGAAATGAATGGCAGAAATATTTATAGAAATTGGTATCGTTCCCATATTACTTTCTTTCCATTTTCTTAATATGCTACAAGCTTCATTTAAAACCCAATCGTCTACCTCTTTAATTAAACCATTCTCTTCAGCGATTGCGAGAAATTCATGCGGAGAAATAATGCCCCATTCAGGATGAATCCAACGAATAAGTGCTTCAGCACCGATAATTACATTGGTAATTGCATCTACTCTAGGTTGAAAATACAAGGCCATTTCATTATTTTCAAGTGCTTTTTTTAAATCTCGGCCAATGATAAAAGATTTATACGATTGAATACTATTAGATTGTGAAATAATATGATAATTGCTTTTTCCCTCTTTTTGAGATTTAAATAATGCGAGCTTTGCATTTCGTAACAGCTCAACACTATTTATACCATTTTCAGGAAAAGTACTAATGCCTATATTTAAAGAGACAAACAATTGATAGTCTTCTACGAAAAACGGTTCATTAAAAGAACTAATTAATTGTTGAGCTAGATATTTTACTGCCTCAATTGAAGCAATATTCTCAACAATTATGCAAAATCTATCCTCTCGATATCTGGCTAGAAATTCCTTGGTTGATAAAATTTTATTGATTCGTTCAGCAACTTGGACAATCAACTTATCGCCAATATGATGACCAATTGTTCCAGTTATGTATTTAAAACGATCCATGTCCAAAATCAACACAGCAAATTTCCGATGACTATTCGCATAATTATTTGCCATGGCTTGAAGTTGAGCATTAAATTTTTGTTGATTTGGCAATTTTGTTAACGAATCATATTCAGCTAAAAAATTAAGTTTCTCCTCTAATAATTTCTGTTCAGTAATGTCTGAAGTTAAGCCATCTACTCTAATAAGATTTCCGTTTTCATCTAAAGTAGGGATTGTATAATCTTGCACCCATTTGACATTTCCATTCTTATGATGAATTCGATATTGATGACGTAAAGAAATTCCAGCATTTAATTGATGTTGAACTTCTAAATATTTAGATAAATCTTCTTGGTGGACAAGGGAGGCCCATTGAATTCCATTATTAAAATCACCTTTTGAATAGCCGGTGACTTGTTCTATACCTTTGGAGCATTCTAAACAATTTCCAGTTGTTATATCGATTGACCAAATTCCTACATCAGGATTTTCGTAAAGCGGCATTAACTGTTTTTCATTTTCTAGCACTTCACTTGAGATTTTACTATTGGTAATATCCTGAATAAATCCAACGAAACCATCGAGATTTCCATTAGGGTCAAGTATAATTTCTGTCTGTTCAAATAGATAACGGATTGATTGATCTTTTCTAACAATTCTATATTCCGTTTGATATCCAGTCCTATTTTGTACAGCTTTTTGGACTGTATCATTTACTCGAATACGGTCTTTTTCATGTACTAATTGCAATAACAGCTTTAGTGAAGGTTTAAACTGTTGCTTGACACTAATGCCGAAAATTTCCGGTAATTTTTCAGAAAAGTAATGGTAATCGTTGATAGCATCGTAGTAAAAGTTACAAATCCCATCAAAACCGCTTAATGTTTTTTGCCATTTTGGAGGTAGAAGAAGTTCATTTTTATCACTTTTTAGATTTCCGTTCGAGTCCAATTTGACTTCTGAATTTAAATGCTCATATACATTAGGATGAACATTTTCCTTTTTGAAAGTACTGAGGTTTTTCCCCTTGTTAAAATTAAATATATTTTTCATGTAATTACACACCCTCCCATTTAGGTATATTGGCGGTTTTATTGAAATTTTAAATATGTATTTAATATATTTGAATTATACCTGAAAAATTTTAAAATAGTATTATAATATTATGAAAAATGTAGAATTTTGATATTATTCATAATAAATGTTGCTTGATGTCTATTATTTTGAATATTTTGGTTATCTAGAGCTATGCGAAAAGGCCTAAATGTAAAAATATCTCAAAAAATAGAAAAACTTCATTCCTAAAATAGAATGAAGCTTTTCATTTCATGATTTTATTTTTTAACCACATAATGCAGCTCAACAAATTGGTTAAAAGTTCTTGTCCCAATGAGTCTAAGATCTAACTGATGCTTTCCTTTTTTGAATAATGGAATGCCTTTTCCTAAAATAGTGGGTGCGATTGTGATAATCAGTTCATCTAGTAAATTTTCTTGGATGAATGTATAGATTAGTTCGCCACCCCCAACAAGCCAAATATCTTTTCCATTTTGTTTTAGTAGGCTTTTCGTAAACTGAATCACATCATCATGTATAAACTTTACATATTCTGTTTCTGAAAGAGGAGCCCTTGTATATACATAACAACTTTCATTCTTATACGGGAATTCACCATTGGTTGCTTTCATGACCCAATCATATGTTTTTCTTCCCATCAGAATGGTATCTACTGTTTGTAAAAATTCAGAATAGCCGTTATCACCTTCACCCTCCACTGCATCTAACCATTCAAGTGATTCATCTTCTGTTGCAATATAGCCATCTAAACTTGTTGCAATAAACAATACGATTTTCCGATTCTTCATCATTTCCACCTTATCTATTTAAAAATTTGTACCTTCATCATACCTTATTTCCGAAACTTTTCGTGGTGGTCTAAATAGTAACTTCTCGAAAGGGGGATTTTCCCTTTAATTGAGAACATCATATGATTTCGCGTGTAGGATTTACATTAATTTTACATAGTATTCTCTTCCGTTTACCAATAGCCAATAAATATTTTATAGCGACTCTACATAAAGTTTAGTAGATACGTTGGGGGAGGGTGTTTGTTGGTGAAAAGTGATGGAAAGTTACTATTCAACGGTATTTTGGTATTAGGGCTAATCATTTGTAGTATGCTTGGTTATTTTTTTTATCATGATGAATCATCAACAACACTTGTGAAAAGACAATCATCTATTTATTCAATTGATAATCCTGAACAATGGAAAAGAGCTCAAGCCCGTTTTATTCATAAGGCCACAGATCAATTAGAAGAAAGTGGCTATCCTGTGGGATTCATTTTATATTTTCATTCGGATGATTTAAAGGTTATAGAAGCAATTGTGAAATCGGAAATTAAGGAAAAGAAGCAAGCAAAACAAAAAATTACTCAAACGATTAAAGAGGTTGCAAAGGAAAATCATTTAGGTGAGTTTGTAACCAAGGTGAAGTTTTTAGATGAGGAATAACTACATTATTCATATATGAGGACTAAAGTGTGTTATTAAAATTAATAATAATTTTAAGATAAATGTATTGACCCCGAATTTCTGTATGTGTTATTATTATCTCGAATTAAGGATATTCAAATTAAAGATATTGTAATTCGAAATAACAAAAGTGGTGATACGAATGGAAGTAGGATCTAAAGAATTAAAAGCTTTAACCGTTATTCTTCGTGCCTCCCAAGCAATTCAAGAAGCAATTCGAAAAAGTGTTGCCTCGTATAAACTAAATGCAACCGAACTTTCAGTATTAGAATTTTTATATCATAAAGGTGATCAACCGATTCAAACAGTTGGTAAAAAGATTCTGATATCAAGTAGTAGCATAACGTATGTTATTGATAAGCTTGAAAAAAAGCAGCTTGTTACACGGAGAGATTGCCCTAATGATCGTCGAATAACTTATGCAAGCTTGACAAAAAAAGGTCAGGAACTTATGGAACAGGTATTTCCAATTTTGCATGAACAAATGCTAGAGCTATTTGACAGTATAGATGAGCAACAATTAATTCAACTCATTAATATAATGAAACAAATCGGCATTCGTGCAGAAAAAATGTAGTTTTTTTTGAAATTATATCTTGAATTCGAGAAGACTGAATTAAAACTAATATAACACACTTTTAAGGAGGTGAAATGAAAAGATGGGTTTCTTTAAAAGTTTATTTGGGAATAATAACGATGAAAAACAAATTGGAGGAGATAGCATGGTTAAAATTGGTATCGTTTTAGGTTCAACTCGTGAAGGTAGAGTAAGTCCACAAGTTGGTGAATGGGTAAAAGAATTAGCAGACAAACGCGGTGACGCAGAATACGAAATCATCGATATCGCAGAATTTAAATTACCATTATTAGGTGAACCAGGACATGATGCATCTGGTGCAGCTGCATGGTCTCAAAGAATTGCTGCTTGTGATGGTTTCGTATTTATCGCGCAAGAATACAATCATTCAATCACAGGTGCATTGAAAAACGCATTGGATTACTTACGTGATGAATGGAATAACAAAGCTGCTGGTATCGTTTCTTACGGTTCAGTTGGTGGCGCTCGTGCAACAGAACACTTACGTGGAATTCTTGGTGAATTATTAGTAGCAGATGTACGCGTACATCCAGCATTATCATTATTCACTGACTTCGAAAACGGTTCAGTATTCAAACCAAAAGAAGTGCAAGCTGACTCAGTAAACCAAATGTTAGATCAATTAATTCCTTGGTCAACAGCTCTAAAAACAATCCGATAATCAAATACTTAAATATCTACTAATGTCCACTTTTAAACAGGTGGGCATTTTTTTCTTTCTATTTTAATTTTTTAACTTCTATACATTAGATAAATTTGATTTGCCATATAATCTGAACTGAAATGAAGCCCCTTCCTTATCCACCACACGATGATGCCAACTAGTGATGCTGTTTTAATATCGATTGCAACATAATCAGCTGGTAAATCCTTCTTTGTATTTTTTCTTCTTGTTTCAATCAATTGTTGTACCAATGAGAATAATTGCTCCTCAAATTGGTCCACATTAAATAAAATCAGCAAATAATTCCGATGGACATATAAACAATCGAGCAATTGTGTTAACTGTTGTTTTTCAGTTAAATCCTTTACTTCTGTTAGTGCAACAATTTGTTCTGACAGTTCATTTATAATCTCATTCGTAATTTGCTTTAGTAAGTCATGGATACTCTCATAATGTAAGTAAAAAGTTGTACGGTTTAAACCTGCTTCTGCTGCAACTTTTTGAACCGTTAAATTCGAAATGGAAGAGTCCTTACATAAGAGTGAAAAAACAGCATTTTTAAACATTTCTCTAGAACGGATTGTTCGTGGGTCCTCTTTTTTTGATTGAGACATTTTAAACTCCTTTATCTATTTTCTTTTACTTTCTCAACAACATCAATTGCCTGTGTTGAGTAGTGAACGTTTTAAAGAAAACTGTTCATGGTCAGATATTAATACTTTTGTTACGATTATTTTATCGACACATTGTCGAGAAAACAAGTCTAAAATAAAGGGGTTAATAAATGAAGGTAGAAATAACGGAAAGAGATAAAAGGATTTTATTAATGGTACTGATTGCTGGCTGTTTTTTATCAACATTAAACCAAACTTTATTGAATGTTGCATTGAGTAGTTTGATGGATGTATTTCATGTAAAAGCTTCGACTGTGCAATGGTTATCAACTGGCTTTATGTTGGTTAATGGAGTATTAGTGCCAATCACTGCGTTTTTAATGAAACGATTCACAACAAGGCAGTTGTTTATTAGCTCGATGCTTTTTTTGTTCATAGGGTCTGTATTAAGTGCATGTGCTATGAATTTTAGTGTTTTATTAGCAGGTAGGATGCTTCAAGCAATAGGAGCAGGAATTATTATGCCACTCATGCTGACGGTCATTTTATATTTATATCCTAGCGAAGAGCGCGGAAGTGTTATGGGGAAAATTGGCTTTGCAATCATTTTTGCTCCAGCTATTGCACCTACATTATCAGGTTTTATTATTGAGTATGTATCCTGGAGATGGCTATTTATTGGGTTAGTTCCACTGGTATTCATCGTCATTGTTCTAGCGTTCAAATTTTTAATGAATGTTGCAGACACGGCAAAAGCTAAACTAGATATTGTCAGTGTTATTTTATCGACGATTGGATTTGGATGTATATTATTTGGTTTTAGTAGTGCGGGGAATAAGGGATGGAGTCATCCAGTTGTCTTAACAACCTTAAGTGTAGGAATAATTGTGACTATAATTTTCTGTGTTCGTCAATTGAAGTCAAATGAGCCATTATTAAATTTATCCGTATTTAAATATAAAGTTTTCACTCTTACGACATTGATTAATATACTTATAACCATGATTATGTATGCGGATTTGATCCTTTTACCAATTTATTTGCAAAATGGGCGAGGTTTTACACCCTTCGAAGCAGGTTTACTCTTATTACCTGGAGCAATCATTAATGCATTCTTATCACCAGTCACAGGTAAGATGTATGATAAATACGGTGCGAAACCACTCTTTATCACAGGTTTATTATTGATTATTATTTCTATGTGGGGAGTAATTGATCTAACGGAATCAACATCATATATGTATTTAATGATTCGTACTTGTATTTTACGAATTGGATTAAGCTTTATTTCTATGCCATTAAATACAGCAGGCTTGAATGCCATACCAAGGGAATTAGGTTCACATGGTTCTGCAGTAAATAATACCATCCGTAATTTAGCAGGCGCTATTGGAACAGCAGTTGTCATCACAGTGTATACAATTCAAGCAACAACTCATGCCAATATGCTATCGAGTGGTAAAGAAAACATGAATGCAATGCAACTAGCAAAAACAGCTTCAATTTTTGCCTCAAGTGATGCTTATGTACTTATGCTAGTTTTAGCTTTTATTGCGCTCTTTGTTGTGTTTTTTATGCCTAAAAAAGCAAATACCTCAATAACATGAAATCGCCATCACTAATACAATTTGAAAGCATATCTTGAGACTTCTCGGATATGCTTTTATATGAAAATTGTAAAAATTCCATATAATACATAGACTTTCTTTCTTAAATTGGTTATTGTTAATTTATTTATAAAGAGAGGTGTGAGTAAATGGAATTTAAAACATTACATAATGAACACGTTATTTTAAAACCGATGGAAGAAACTGATGCACAAGAAATCTTAAAAGTGGCGACACTTCCAGAGATTTGGTCGTATATGTCCATTACAATTAAAACGATAGAAGATGCTCAAAAATATGTAGCAGATGCTCTCTCAAAAAAAGAAAAAGGAGTAGAATTTCCTTTTGTGATTATTGATCCACATACGAATGCCGTTATCGGTTCGACGAAATTTATGGATATTGATAAGAAACATAAGCGTTTAGAAATCGGTTTTACTTGGCTAACTCCCTCCTATTGGCGTACAGCCATCAATACAAATTGTAAATACTTATTATTACAATATTGTTTTGAAGTACTTCACCTAAATCGAGTCCAAATTAAAACCGACCATGAAAACCTCCGTTCTCAAAAAGCAATCGAACGAATTGGAGCTCAAAAAGAAGGGGTTCTTCGCAATCATATGGTTAGAAAAGATGGAACTATCCGGCATACGGTTATGTATAGTGTGACAGTTGAGGAATGGGAGAATGTGAAAAGTAGATTAGAAGATATGATGGAGTAATATGGGAGAATCTATTTCTAATATTGTTAAGTTGATTGAGCTGTGACTCCAAACTCACCCTTTGATTAGCGAGCTATTTCCACTTTACGTTGAAATTCCAAATAATAAAAAGAGCTGATTCCAACCTTTGCGAATCAGCTCTACTTTTTACTCCAACTATTCTTATAAAGATTCGTCATAGTCAAATAAACAATCCCTTTTTCATTTAAAGTAACCTCTTTTGACTCATACGATTCAATCGGAAATATGTAAAATGAAAACTCATCACCATCTCGAAAATTTAAAGAACTAAAAACAGCATCCTCGCAATGATACGTTTTTCCCTTATACGTTGCCATCATCTTGGCGGACATTGAATCAATCAACGACGTTTCACTATTAATAGTATGTTGAATACCAGAGATTAAAGTAGCTTTTGAAAACGAATATTTTCCGCTAGAACGAAAGAATATCTCATACCCCCCCTTATTAATATCACCTGTATTTCGAATCCAAGAAACATATATTTTATGCTGGCCATCATTGTATACTTCTTTCCCAATATTTCTTTCCAAATTCGAAAGATCAATAGAAACAGTAGATTCACCACTTATCACATGTCCTTTATGATTGATAAAACCACTTGGTACATCCGCTACATATTCAATTCCTTTCGTCCAAAAAAGAAGTCTCCCACTTAACCAAAGAAATAACACTACAATGGCTAAAATGGTAGAAAACCAAAAGAGTATTTTTGATTTATGGCTTTTCAACAAGTTTCCATCTCCTTTCAAGCAAGAGTAAATAACGCGATTTAATAATACCATAATTTACTAGTTTAATAAGCATTATTCATGCATTTAACAGGCTCTGCAAAGCGCTATTTCATTATCCTATTATTTTCATACTCGAATTATTAATAGGATTGTTCACAAAATGTTCTAAACTTGAGTCTAAAATCATTTAATTTAATGTTGTCCAATAAATGCGGGATAAATTTGGAGAAAATGCTATTTTGCAAAACTAAGGAGGGGAAATAAGATTTGGATAAAATCGTCACTTTGGAAGAGATTCGCAATCATTTCAATAGCAATCAAAGAATTCTAGTAGGAGGATTTGGCATTTCTGGTACGCCTTTAAGCGTAATAGAGCAAATACTAGAAACCGATGCAAAAGATTTAGAGATTGTTAGTAATAATCTTGGAGATTTAGGAATGGGCCTTCATAAAGTGTTTATGGCAGGGAAAATCAAAAAAGCAATTGGTTCATTTTTTACTATGAATAAAGAAGCCGTTGAGGCCTGGTCAAAAGGTGAATTGGACATTGAATTATTACCTCAAGGAACTTTAGCAGAAGCTATTCGCTGTGGGGGAGCTGGGATTGGTGGATTTTACACCAAAACAGCAGTAGGGACATCTCTAAGTAAAAACAAAGAAATCCGTGAAATAGATGGGATACGTTATGTATTTGAGAAAAGCATTCGTGGGAATATAGCGCTCATTAAAGCTGCAAAAGCAGATCGACTTGGCAATCTAGTGTATCACACAACTGCCCGTAATTTTAATCCAATGATGGCAACTGCAGCAGATATTGTCATTGCGGAAGTGGATGAAATTGTTGAAGTGGGAGAATTGAATCCAGAGCATATTGTGACACCACATGTCTATGTTGATTACATTGTTCAATCTACCTATAAAAAGCAAGGAAGTGAATACATTGAAATTAAATAATCGTGAAATTATCGCAAAAAGAATCGCGCAAGAACTAAAAGAGGGAGACGCAGTAAATCTGGGAATTGGTATTCCAACATTGGTTGCATCCTTTTTAGCAGACAAAACGGTGTATTTACAATCTGAAAATGGATTAATTGGAATGGGGCCACCACCAACGCCCGAAGAATTAGATATTGAATTAATTGATGCTGGCAAGAATCCAACAACCTTAACGAAAAGTGCTGCACTTTTTTCTAGTGCCGATTCTTTCGGAATGATTCGAGGCGGCCATATTGATGTCGCCGTATTAGGTATTCTACAAATTGATCAATACGGAGAAATCGCGAACTGGGCTGTGCCAAACAGGCCGATATTAGGTGTTGGAGGTGCAATGGATTTAGTAGCTGGTGCCAAGAAATTAATCGCAGCTGCTACATTATTTGCAAAAGATGGTTCGGCAAAATTAGTGGATAAGCTGTCTTATGAATCTACAGGCGAGAGAAAAGTGGATCTCTTTGTGACTGAACATGCTGCATTCACTTTTTCACGTGAAGGGATTAAAGTAGTTGATTTATATGGTGACTTTACGATTGAAGAACTTTCAGAAAAGGTAGGGTTGCCACTGATTTCTGACATCTAACTATTCGATAAGGAGTGAGCACTTGGTTAGTTTAATTACAATTGTTATTTCTCTGGTTCTTTTGATCATATTAGCTTTACGAGGTTATAGCATCATAGTGATTGCGCCAGTTGTGAGTTTATTTGTCATGGTTCTAAACCATATGCCTATTTTGGACACGTTCCAAAACGCATATATGACTGGTTTTATGAACTATGTAAAAAACTACTATCTTATCTTCTTATTTGCAGCAATGTTTGGGAAATTAATGGATGATAGTGGAGCAGCTCGTAAAATTGCAGAAGTGTTACTTAAAATCCTAGGGAAAAACAGTAAATATAAAGTTCTCGTTTCGATTATGGTTATTTGTGCGTTTTTAACATATGGCGGTATTAGTTTATTTGTCGTTATTTTCGCAATCCTACCAATTGCAAAACCATTGTTTAAAGAACTTCAAATTCCGTGGCATCTCTTTATGGCGGCATTTTTTACTGGTGTCGGAACATTTACGATGACGATGGTTCCTGGAACACCATCTGTTCAAAATATTATTCCTACAAAATATTTAGGAACAACTGTCACTGCAGCACCACTAGTCGGAATTATAGCAGCCATCGCAGTTATTGCCATCAACCTATGGTATATGAAATATGCTTTGAAAAAAGCGGAACAACGCAATGAAACCTATGATAATATGACAAATCCTGATAAGAGTGAAGATCAATTGGTTGATAAATACGCAGATAAATCATTGCCACATATTGTTCTTAGTTTATCACCACCAATTGTCCTATTAGTTTTGTTGAATATTGTTAAGGTTGATATTGTCTATACATTAATGATTACAGTTGCCTTTTCCGTTATTGTTTTTTGGAAGTATATCGATATCAAGCGCGTAACACTTAACGCTGGGGCGACTTCAGCTGTTATTCCAATTATCAATACAAGTGCTGATGTGGGATATGGTGCTGTCGTTGCGGCAACAGCAGGATTTGCATTCTTTAATGATATGATGACACATCTTCCTGGTAGCCCATTAATTTCATTGTTTATCTCAACAACTCTACTTGCAGGAATTACGGGTTCATCTTCCGGAGGATTGGGAATCGCGATGGAAGCGTTATCAAAGACTTACTTAGATATGGGGCTTAACCCAGAAGCAATCCACCGTGTTGCAGCAATTGCATCTGGAGGATTGGATTCCTTACCTCATAATGGTGCAGTTATTACTTTCCTAGTAGCTTCGAAATTAACGCATAAAGATGCGTACAAGCATGTATTTGCAACATCAGTTGTCGCGCCACTTCTAGCAAGTATTCCAGCATTAATCGCAGCTATCTTATTCTATTAAATCAACGTAAAATTAATAATTTATCCAGAATACTATCCCAATGATTAACGAAAAGGAGATATGTAAATGATTCGAACAGTTGGAATTGTTGGAGCAGGTACAATGGGATTTGGCATTGCATTTCAATTTGCCATCAATGGTACAAAAGTAATTCTTAATGATTTGCAAGATGAAATATTAAAAACAGCACATTCCAAGGTTAACACCTATTTAACTATTTTCAGAAACCAAGGTTTTAATCTTACATTATCCGATGAAGAAGTATACAAAAATATTCAATTTACCACGAGACTTGAAGAGTTGGAAAATTGCGATTTAGTGATTGAAACGGCTAGTGAAAATTTAGCAGTTAAACAGAAAATATTTAGACAACTAGATGATATTTGTTCGTCCGAAACAATAATAACCTCCAATACTTCAAGTTTACGATTATCTGATATTACGTTACATGTTGAAAAACATAAGGATCGAGTGATGTTAACACATTTCTTTAATCCTGCACATATCGTGCCACTAGTAGAACTATTGAAAAGTCAGTACACCAGTGATTCAGTTTTTGCAGAAGTAAAGCAATTTTTAGAAAGTCAAAACAAAGTCACCATTCATGTCAAACGTGAAGTTCCTGGCTTAGTTGCAAACCGAATTCAAGTGGCATTAGCAAGAGAAGCGTTGACTTTGCTAGAGGAAGATGTGGTGAGTAAGGAAGATTTAGAAGCAGCACTTCATGCGGGGCCTGGCTTCCGATTTGCTTCAAGTGGTTTACTTAAAATTATCGATTTTGGCGGAATAGATGTATGGAATATTGTATTACATCAATTGCAACCTGAAATCGAATCTACTATTCGCGAATTTGATTGTATCAATACACGTGTAGAAGCCGGAGAATATGGTGTCAAAACAGGTAAAGGCTTTTTCGATTATCCAGGTAAAGGTTTAGATGGATACGTCATTTCACGGGATGAATCATTATTAAACCATTTACTTAATACAAACCCACAATTAAAAGTGAGACAGTAAGGAGGAATTTCAATGCGCAACGTCATCATAACAGGTGCTGCAGGTGGTCTTGGTCAAGCGATGGTAAAGAAATTTGTAGAGCAGGAAGATTTCGTATTTGCAGCAGATTTAAATCTTGAACAAGTAAAGAAACTTGAAGCAGAGTACCCAGGGCAAGTGCAAGCATTAGAAGTAGATGTAACAGATGAAAATTCTGTAAAAGCTGCAATCCAACAAGTTGCACGAAAAGGACAAGTGGATGTAGTGGTAAATAATGCGGGTCTCCAACATCGAGATAAAATTGAAAACTTCCCAACAGAAAAGTGGGATTTGCTCGTTGATGTCATGCTAAAAGGGACGTTCTTATTCACAAAACACGCACTCACTTTTATGAAAGAACAACGATATGGACGTATTGTCAATATTTCTTCTGTTCATGGAACAAAAGCAACACCTGAAAAAGTGGCCTATGTTGCAGCAAAACACGGTGTCATTGGGATTACACGAGTTACAGCTTTAGAGGGTGCTCCGTTCAATATTACTGCAAATGCTGTATCACCTGGACCTGTGAAAACACCTCTTCTTGTCAAACAGTTAAAGGATCTAGAGGAAGTAGGGATGACTGAAACACAAGCACTAGAAGAAATTATGTATCCAAAACAAGCGATGAAACGATTTATCTCACCAGAAGAAATTGCAGATGGTGTTTACTTTTTAACTTCTTCTGCGGCATCCGGTATTACAGGTGAAAATTTAAGTGTTTCTGGTGGGGTTTAAACTGATATCTAAAATAAAAGGAGCGAATTTAATGGGAGCATATATCATAAATGGATCAAGAACGGCATTTGGATCATTTGGAGGAGCACTTAAGGACATCAGTGAAATTGATTTAGCAGTAACAACCGTAAAAGAAACAATCGAGCGAAGTGGTGTAGAAGCATCTACAATAGATGAAATTATCTTTGGAAATATTATTCATACATCAAAAAACTCCGCTTATCTTGCAAGACATATTGGTTTAAAAAGTGGATTGCCTGAAGAGTCAACGGCTTTGACAGTGAACCGCCTATGTGGGTCTGGCCTTCAAGCGATTGTAAATGCTGCTCAAAACATCTTACTAGGAGAAACAAATGTAGCGATTGCAGGTGGTACTGAAAATATGAGTTTAGCACCTCATGTCTTAAGAGGGACTCGATTTGGTTCACCAAACAAAGCGCCAAAAGTAGACGATATGCTTTTTGAAACGCTATATGATGAATATGCTGAATGTGGAATGGGCGTTACTGCAGAAAACCTTGCCGTTAAATATGAAATCTCGAGAGAGGAACAAGATATTTTCGCGTTAAATTCTCATCAAAAAGCAAAAAGTGCTATTGATAGTGGTCGCTTTGCAGAAGAAATTGTTCCGGTTGTTGTTAAAGGGAAAAAAAATAAAGAAATCATTGTTAATCAAGATGAGCATGTGAGAAGAGACATTGCTTTTGATAAATTGCATAACTTAATGCCAGCATTTAAAGAAAATGGAACAGTGACTGCAGGCAATGCAAGTGGTATCAATGATGGAGCTGCATCTGTATTAGTCGCGTCTGAAGAATATGTGAAACAACATGGCTTACAACCCTTAGCTAAAATCGTGTCATGGGGAATTGCAGGGGTTGATCCTAAAATAATGGGCATTGGTCCTGCACCGGCTATTCGAAAAGCATTAAATAAAGCGAACTTATCTATTGCCGATATTGATCTTTTTGAGTTAAATGAGGCATTTGCTGCACAATCGCTTGCCGTGATGAAAGAGTTAAATCTAGAAAGAGAAAAAGTCAATGTCAACGGTGGAGCCGTTGCTTTAGGCCATCCTGTTGGTGCGAGCGGTGCGCGTATTACTTATTCCCTTGCGCTTGAAATGCAAAAAAGAAATGTACGTTATGGCGTAGCAAGTTTATGTATTGGTGGGGGGCAAGGGATTGCGATTGTATTAGAAAATACAATTTAGGGGGACAGTGAATGAAGGAAGTAAACCAAATTGAAAAATCTGTTGTTAAAAAAACGATGGGCCGTATTGCACCGTTTATTTTACTTCTGTATACGGTAGCCTATTTAGATCGTGTAAACTTAGGATTTGCCGCATTAGAGATGAATGCAGATTTAGCGTTAACCGCTGAAGTCTTTGGGTTACTATCGGGCATTTTCTTCATCGGCTATTTCTTTTTTGAAGTACCTAGTAATATGATTATGCATAAAGTTGGGGCAAGGATTTGGATTGCGCGAATCATGTTCTCCTGGGGCATTGTTGTCATCTTAACAGGTTTTGTGCAAACTGCTACGCATCTCTATATTTTGCGCTTTTTATTAGGTATTGCAGAAGCAGGATTCTTCCCCGGCATAATATTATATTTAACCTATTGGTTTAGAGCGAGAGAAAGAGGTAAAGCTACATCGATTCTATTACTTGCTTTGCCAATTGGTGGTTTAGTAGGAGCTCCATTATCAACTTGGATTATCGACAATGTTGCATGGTTTAATCTTTCTGGTTGGCGTTGGATGTTCATATTGGAAGGGATTCCTGCAATCATTTTAGGCTTTTTTGTGATTTTCTATTTGTTGAATCGACCAAGGGATGCAAAATGGCTGACAGATGAGGAAAAAGAATGGCTTGAAAGTGCGTTGGAAAATGAACGCCGTGAAAGTGAAAAAATCAATAAAGTTTCGAAAAAAGAAATGTTAAAAGATTCAAAAGTATGGAAACTTGCATTCTTCTATTTTGCAGGTTACACAGGAATCTATGGGCTGTCATTCTGGATTCCAACAATTATCAAGAATTTGTCAGCTGCAGGCACGACCAATATGCAAGTTGGGTGGCTTGCGATGATTCCATATATTTTGGCGATTCCAGCTAGTCTATTTACTGGATGGAATTCCGATCGTACGAATTCATATAAAAAGCATCTAATCTATTGCTTACTCATCGCGATTGTAGGCTTTATTGGTTGTAGCTACGTAACGCAGACGGGGCCAATGGTGGCAAGCTTAGCTATTAGTTCGATTGGACTGTATGGCTTTGCAGGTTGTTTCTTTGCCTATTTAACGTTTTTCTTCACGGAATCAACTGCACCTGTTGGAATTGCGCTCGTCAATTCATTTGCAGCATTAGGAGGTTTTGTGGGACCGATGATTTTAGGGTCGTTAACATTAACTTCTGGTATGCTTTTAATTGCCGCATTACTAGTAGCTGGACTCATTACATTATTGACATTAAAGCGTGGTCATGAAGAAACCAAATTAAAAGAGATAACAATAGAATAAGAAAAGCATCAACGATTGTAGAATGTTATTGGAAAAGGCAGAACCAATGAATCATTGGTTTCTGCTTTTTTCTGTGATTCTACAGCTAAGTGGGAGGAATACATAATGGTTAAAACGTATAGCATCTTATTTTTTGTCATGATGACGTGGGGATTTAATGTGATTGCCATTAAGTTTTTAGTTTCACAAGTTAGCCCGATTTTGATTACATCTTTACGATTATTCATCGCTAGTTTAGTAATATTGCTCATTCTCACATTGATGAAGCGAAAGAAAATAAATCAGAAAATCCCATGGAAAAGTGTCTCTATCGCATGTTTCTTTGCAGTCGTGTTGCATCATTTATCACTATCTATTGGACTTCATCAAACAACAGCGGTAAAAGCAGGGATTATTTTAGGGCTGGGTCCATTAATTGCTGCACTACTAAGTATTCTTCTTCAAATTTCTCCGATTACCCCAATGAAATTATGTGGATTTATACTTGGGACAATTGGTGTTGTAATGGCGGTGTTAAATAATGGTGGTCCTCTTACAGTTTTTCAATTAGGGGACTTATGGATTTTCGTAGCAGTTTTAGCTCAAATTATTGGGATATTTATCATCAATAAGATTTCTGTTTTAATCGATCCACTAAGATTAACAGGAATCATTATGTTCTTTGGTTCCATTGCATTATTTGGTATTAGTTTAATCGTCGAAAATGGTTCAATTGTTCAACTATATGATATTAATCTACATTATATATGGATCTTCATTTATTCCTGTCTCATTCCAACTGCCATCGGTCAATCTATTTATAACATTGCAATAAACAAGGTAGGTCCTGCAGAAACAGCTATTTTCATTAATGTGAATACGATTTTCGCTCTTATCGGAGCAGCGATTTTTTTGAGGGAGACAATCATGCCAATTCAAATCTTTGGATGTATACTCATTATATTAGGTGTGATTATAGGTACTAGTGGATTAGATATCGGGAAATTAAGAAAATGGATGATAGATAGAAAGATAAATAAAAAGGTGGAACTAGATCAATTAACAGATACATTAGAAGACAAAATTACTGAAAACAAACATAATATAAATAATTCGAAATAAAATTATATATATAGTCAACCTATCATTCTACTAGAAGCTATGGTAAAAATAGAGTAGGGGTCAAACTATTTTGGAAGGAAGTAAAGAAATTTTGTTTGAAACACTACTGATTAATTTTTTGTTTTTACTTATTCCATTTTTGGTCTACTTTGTATTCTTCGAAACAAAAAATTTAAAGAACTTTAAACTGATTCTTACACTATTTGCAACGATTACAATGATTTTATGTATGTCTTATCCAATACATTTACAGAGTGGATTTATATTTGATTTACGATATATCCCTTTTGCGATTATCACTCTCTATTTTGGATACAAAAATGCACTTATCTCATATATTATCTTGAATCTATATCGTTTTATTATTGGAGGAGAGGGAATTATTCAATCTTTCCTTTTTTCAACCATCATATTCATAATAATCGCAGTGCTAAGTGGTAAGTATAGACAGTTAAAAGCGAATAATCGTGTATTTTTTGCTTCAATGGTTGCCTCATTTACAATGGTGGTTTACTTAATTACACTCAGTTTTCAAACACCGATGAATAGAGAATTTTATATTTTATCGATTAATGCTATTGGAACTCATCTCATCTTAACAGGAGTTATGGTCAGTCTAATTGAACGTGTTTTGAGCAATTTAAAAGAACGTGAACTATTTATCCAATCAGAACGGTACCAAGTAATTAGTGAATTATCGGCAAGCGTGGCACATGAAATACGCAATCCACTTACGGCAACACATGGTTTTTTGCAGCTACTAAATGATTCAGAATCGATTCCTTCTAAGGAAAAGACTTATATTGACTTTTCTTTGAAAGAATTAAACCGTGCAGAAAACATTGTCAGTGATTTTCTAAGTTTCTCAAAACCACAATGTGAAAATGTTATAGAAACTGATTTGCAAAACGAAATAGAATATGCCTTAAATATACTTAAGCCGTACGCTAATATGCATAATGTGAATTTTCAATTTAGATTTGAGAACACGTTAAATATAGCGTTAGATAAAAGTCAAATACAACAGTGTTTGATCAATTTAATTAAAAATGGAATTGAGGCAATGCAAGGCCATGGTGGAACATTAACAATCAACACAACCAATATTAAATCCAATATCGTCTTGAAAATAAGTGACACAGGCATTGGTATGACAGATGAAGAAATAGAATCTTTAGGCAAACCATATTACTCAACCAAAAAGCAAGGAACGGGACTGGGGATGGTTATGGTCTACAATGCCATCAACAAAATCGGAGGAACAATTATTGTGGAAAGCAAGAAGGGGAGCGGAACTACCTTTAATATTGTGATTCCAGTTTAGTTTAAGATTAAGTAAAAGCCACTATTACAAATTATTTGTAATAGTGGCTTTTACATATTAAAAATTAATCTGATTGGAATCGTACAATGTTTATTGGGTTAGTCCTTGTAAAAACTGTGTTATTTACATGTTAATAAATTTTTATCTAGTAGGAATAATTGAGATAAAAAAAGAATAATAACTTTACGTGTTTTTGAAGAAGAATACCAAAAAAACATTAAAAGAAGTAATAAACTTTCTTTAGATGGTTGTTATTTATATTCCAAAATCTTCTTTTATTTATTGATATTTCAAAAAATATTATTAGAACAAGTCTAACGACTTATTATTTGATGGTATTTAGAACAAAATCAAATAGGAAAATTGGTGGAAAAGGTTATTTAGAAAACCAAGAAATAATTAAGGTATGGCCCTTTTAGAAAATCTAACTTTATTTAGTTGTAATTTATTCAAATAAATATCTGCTTAATTTGTGTAAAGAGGGGGGATTGTCATTGGAATGAATACTGATTGTCATGCATTTCGTAAGTTCATAGAAGAAAATGAGGAATTTTTAAATAACCCACTGATTAAAGATTTTTTATCCCAAAAAGAGAATTATCAATTGCTGAAAATGTCTATTTGTCACCCAACCACTCAAAATAAAGATTTAGTAGATCAAGCGTTTCGTGTGTATTATTTTACTATTCGAATGACTTCTTATATTTCAACTTCCCTTTACTATCATGCTATAAACTTTGATAAGAAAATCCGACAACTAAATTATCGTTTTCCAGTGATATTGGATCGACCAGTTAAAGAAGATTCAGAGCTGGCTTTAAAAGACTTAGCTATTTATCATGAAGATTTTGAAATACAATCTGACATAATTCTAGATTATATATCAGATCCAATGATTTATCAGGCTGTAAAGAGTCTAACGTTAAATCAACGAAATATTCTTTATCTTGTATATATCAAAAGTTGGACAGACATAGAAGTGAGTCAATATTTACAAATATCACAACAAGCTGTTTCAAAGTCTCGAAATAAGGCGATTAAGAAGATTAGAAAGCAGCTAAATATTAGCGTAGAAAATTGAACTCTTTATACTGGTGAAGGGGGAAAGTAGATGGTTGAAACTTTATATCAGTTGGTTATTAACTCAAAGGAAGACCAAGATGCAATCTTTAAGATATTAAAAGCTTTCAATCCTAAAATAAAAAAATCCCTACAACAAACAAGCTATCAAAATAGAGCAGATATAGAGCAAGAATTACAACTAAAACTAATAAATATTATTCAGATGTGTGAATTAGATGAAATAGATGGGTTCTGGGAATTTTACAATAAAGTAAAAAACTCAAATAAGAGTAGCAAAACATGCTAGTTTAATAATTCATTTAGAAACGTTAAACTAATGACATTTATTTCTTAGAAAAGGGGTGAAATCATGACGCCAATGGAATTTCCTCTATGGATTAGTATACTTGGAAATTTTGGTTTTCCGATTGCGATTACTTTCTACCTTTTTCTCCGCTTTGAAAAGAAATTTGAAAAACTAGAAGAAACGATTATGAATTTAAAAATGAAAGGGTAGAGTGAAATAATTGATGATCTTTTCGTTTAAATTAAAACAGTTAATATAAAAACAGCTATCTTCATTATCAAAGGATAGCTGTTTTTATATTGAGTTTATATTCAATAACTGCTATTTTCTTTAGAAAAATAAGCTGGGTCTCAAGTATACAATGAATGATTTAAGGGAATAATAGTACTTCATTTTAGAATTCTGATTATTATTGGAGGATGTAAAATGCAATTTCTAACGGGTTTGATTGAGCATTATGGATATATCATTTTATTTTTATCACTTATGTTAGAATTGATTGCCCTTCCAATGCCAGGAGAATTTCTGATGGGGTATGCGGGTGTACTTGTTTACCAAGGAAAGCTAAATTGGATACTTAGCATGCTAATCGCTGGCTTAGGAAGTAGTGCAGGTATGACTTTATCCTATTGGATTGGGTATAAATTAGGATCACCTTTTTTTCATAAATATGGTCATAGAATTCATATGGGTCCTGACCGAATTGAAAAATTATCTAACTGGTTTGGAAGATTCGGAAACAAATTGATCTTAATTGCTTTTTACATACCGGGTGTTAGACATTTTACTGGTTATTTCTCTGGCATTACGCGTATTTCTTTTCGCGCATATGCTATTTTTGCCTATATTGGTGCGTTTATTTGGACAGGAACATTTATCACACTCGGTAAAGTATTAGGGCCACAGTGGGAGCAGTTCCATACATCGCTTAAAAAATACCTCTTCGCTTTCAGTATTATTTTCATTATTCTACTTGTGATTATTTACGTTTTAAAGAAGTACAGGGGTAATATCAAAGAATGGATACTTGGGGCATTAAGTAGAGGAGTACAACGAACGCATTCTATCAGAAGAACCAAGTTTTTCATCGTCACGATGGCATTCTTTTTGTTAGTATTCATTATTTCCATAACTAGTTTAAGCGAAGATTACTTGCATAATGAATTCAATCGATTCGATACAATTGGCATTACTTTAGTTATGAAAATTTTTGATGAAAGGTTTACACCGTGGATGAGCTTTTTGGGATTCTTTGCTTCAGTTAAAGTAACAATCCCTTTAGTAATTTTCTGTTTTGTATGGATTTTGGTCAAAAGTAAAGAGCGATTGCTAGATCTATTATTTCTGATCCTTGTTGTCATTGGTGGAGAATTTTTTGAGGAAGGAATTAGGCGCATCTTCCATCATTTACACCCTGTTGCAAACGCAATATCTAATCAAAACTTGTATCTATTTCCTAGTGAACAAACTATGACAGCCTTTATTATATTTGGATTTATAGGCTATATCTTCGCTCGTTACATAAAACATCGTTTTCTTGATGTATTTGTTATTTTGATAAGTATCATGCTTGTCATTCTAATAGGCTTAAGTCGTATATACTTTATGCAACAACATCCAAGTGATGTAGTAGCCGGCTATGCATTTGGTGGCGTTTGGTTAAGTTTAAATATACTTGTATTAGAAATTTTCAGATTGTCCCGGAAAGGGGAATTTAATTAAGCGGTAGAGTTCAATAGATAAACGAAAAGGTCATAGATATATTTCTGTTTTGTAATAAAACAAAGATTTATCCATGGCTTTTTTTAAACAAGTTAACCCAGCTTTCAAACTTCCAATTGTTTGGATGCATCTTATTATTTTTCAAGATGACCTAGTTAATTTATTGTTAGACGAGAAATTATTTTGAAAATTTATTAAAATAGGAATATATTATCTAAAATGATTCAAATCATATAGAAAGAAGGGAAGACCTTGGATTTATCACCTTATAAAGAAATAATTAATCGCTTGCAAAGTAGAGAAAATGTGCTTTGGGAGAATCCGAAGAAATCAAATAACCCTGAAATAGATTCACAAATAATCGATGAAGCAGAAGAGAGACTTGAACGTTTTTCCCCATATTTTGAAAAAGTTTTCCCAGAAACAGCGATTCATCATGGTAAGATTGAGTCCCAATTACAACCAGTTCCACAAATGAAGGAAAATCTAGGTGTTGCAGGAAATCTCTTTTTAAAAAGAGATGATGCACTACCGATTAGTGGCTCAATAAAGGCACGTGGTGGGATTCACGAGGTATTATATGCTGCTGAGAAAATTGCGATAGAACACCAACTTGTTTCGGAAAATGATGATTATTCTATCTTTGCAACAGATTCTATAAAAAAAGCCTTAAGCCAATATACAATTGTTGTGGGTTCTACTGGGAACCTAGGCTTAAGTATTGGAATTATGAGTGCGACCCTTGGCTTTAATGTAAACGTCCATATGTCACATGATGCTAAAGAATGGAAGAAACAGCTATTAAGAAAGTTAGGTGTCAATGTCATCGAACATCATGGTGATTTTAGCCTAGCTGTAGATATTGGGCGACAAGAAGCACTTGGTGATCCGAATAGTTATTTTATTGACGACGAAAATTCAACTCAACTATTTGCAGGGTATGCAGTAGCTGGGAGAAGATTAAAGCAACAACTTGAAATACTTGGAGTTGTGATAGATGCGGATCATCCACTTTATGTCTATCTTCCTTGTGGCGTAGGTGGTGGTCCTGGTGGTGTGACCTATGGTTTGAAAGAAAGCTTTGGAGACTTTGTGCATTGTTACTTTGTGGAACCAACAGAGTCAGCATGTATGCTTTTAGGGATGGCAACGGGCTTACATGACCGTATCGCTGTTTCTGACATCGGCTTAACAAATCGGACAATAGCAGATGGACTAGCAGTTGGTCGTCCCTCTTCGTTTGTAGGAAAACAGATAGAACCACTATTAGATGGGATTATGACCATTTCAGATGAGCAATTATCAAATTATGTTCGCAAACTATACTTTGCTGAAAAAATTATTGTGGAACCTTCTGCAGCAGCAGGATTTATGGGGCTTAAACAATTACGTAATGCTGCACAAAATGAAAAAGCAACACATATTGTCTGGGCAACAGGCGGGAATATGGTTCCGAAAGAGGAGCAGGAGAAGTATATATTAGATTGATTATTTGAAAGAAAAATAAAGAATGGACCCTACCAAAAGTTACAAAAGTAGGGTTCATTTTTAATAATCATCAACAAAGAATTTAATAGTCAATTTAATAGTCTTCATCTTCAAAAATATTTGATAAAACTTCATTAATCTCCTCTAAATTAACTTTTTCAGTATCGTAATCATCTCCGAGCCATTCAGTAAGTTCTTGTTTTTCATCACTATCCGGGCCACTTAAGACTTCTAAGAGATGATCATAGCCGTAGATTCCACCACAATCCTCAGGGGGGCATGCACGTTTTGCTGAAATACAACGAGGTTTGAAGGGGTCAATTGAATCTAGATTTGGATATGGCAGGATTTTCTCTACTTCTACGGTATGCTCCCAATTATCCCCGAAATCATATGTATAGAGCAATTGATCTCCTTCTTTTGATAAGAATTCGCCTAATGCGACAATATCAGAATCAAGTTTATTGACATCATCAAATCCCCCTAAATCTATATCGCCTTCATCTTCTAGTTCAATGCTTAAATCTTTATAAATAAAATTGTATAGATGTGTGTTTGACCAACCCATTACAGCTTGAATAATCAGATGTAACTCATGGAAAGACATATAAGAATCTACCTGAATTCTTCTCCAAATTGGTGGCTTAGTACCTTTTAATGTAACTTTTAATTGGAGTATACCTTTTGCGTATGATAATTCTTCTTCTAAATGGTCAAATAAATCATCGTCCTCATTTTTAAGGTCTGAGGAGATTAGATTAAGAATGGAAGGGTCATATTTTATTTCATTCGGTAAATTCTTTTCAACCTTCCCTTGGCTAACAAATTCCATAATTTCTTCTAATCGTTGTTTATCTACAGAAGAAAGTGCTTTAAACACGGGTGACTTTTTAAGTTCCTGCAATAAATTCAGCACTAAAAAATCAATCACAAAAAATCACATCCCCTTCTCTTAGTAAAGTTTATTTAATTTTATCGTATATGAATATAGAATAGATTAAAAGAATATTAATGAATGATTTACAAAGTCTTTAATATTTACCCTATTTTCCTTGTGAAAAAACGATATCAATATTTTTAGGGGATTTTTCAAATGTCATCTCTTGCTATTTCCATTATTAGTTGATATTATGAGGAAGTTATGAGTTTTGGAAAGCGGTTTAAAGCATTCATCGATTTTCCAAGCAGATAATTTTGACCATTTCTATTTAGAAAGCGAAGGCAACGGTGTGCCAGGTCAAATGCCGATTGGCAACTTTTTCGTTGCCTTATTGATTGAGTTAGAAGCTCAAATTTTATAAGTTGGTTACTTTACAACCATGCAGCATATGCACATCAACTTGTGAAACGGTCAATAAGAGTAGTAAAAGTAATTATTTGCTATATAGACTCTGATCCTAAAATGATAGTAATGAAAAGCGTAACTCCATAAATCTGCCTTTATAGGGATAAATAACGATTTATAATTGCGTGATGCTTTTCTTTTGACGTTTCATATATCAAGAGCAAGTGATGCGCTTACATGCATTTCACTTGCTTTTTTTCTGAAAAAAAATTGTTGGGAGAGATTAATTATGGGTAAAGCTCTTGTAATTGGTGCCGGAGGAGTAGCTTCTGTTGCCATCCAAAAATGTTGTCAAAATAGTGAAGTATTTGAAGAGATTTGCATCGCAAGTCGTACAAAATCAAAATGTGATGATTTAAAAGCTAAATTAGAAGGCAAAACAAAAACAAAAATTACTACTGCAAAAGTAGATGCAGACAATGTAGATGAATTGATTGCTTTAATCGAAGAAGTGAAACCAGATATCGTGATGAACCTTGCATTACCATATCAAGATTTAACAATTATGGATGCATGTCTTGCAACAAAAACACATTACTTAGACACTGCAAACTACGAACCAGAAGATACAGCAAAATTTGAATATAGCTGGCAATGGGCATATCGCGAACGTTTTGAAGAAGCAGGCATTACTGCACTTCTAGGTAGCGGCTTTGACCCAGGTGTAACAAGTGTATTCTCAGCTTACGCTTTAAAACATGAATTTGATGAAATCGAATATATCGATATTCTTGACTGTAATGCTGGAGATCACGGCTATCCATTTGCTACAAACTTCAACCCTGAAATCAATATTCGTGAAGTATCTGCAAAAGGTAGCTATTGGGAAAATGGTGAATGGATAGAAACTGAACCAATGGAAATCAAACGTGTCTACAACTTCCCTGAAATCGGCGATAAAGATATGTACTTATTGCACCATGAAGAAATCGAATCACTTGCATTAAATATTCCTGGTATCAAACGTATCCGTTTCTTTATGACATTCGGTGAAAGCTATTTAACACACTTAAAATGTCTTGAAAATGTAGGCATGACTTCTATCGAACCAATTGAATTTGAAGGAAAACAAATCATTCCACTTCAATTTTTAAAAGCAGTTTTACCAGACCCTTCATCACTTGGTCCACGTACAAAAGGGAAAACAAATATCGGCTGTATTTTCCGTGGTAAAAAAGATGGAAAAGATAAAACATATTATGTTTACAATGTTTGTGACCATGAAGAATGTTACCGTGAAGTTGGCTCACAAGCCGTTTCATACACTACTGGTGTACCAGCAATGATTGGTGCCATGATGATTTTAACAGGTAAATGGAACAAAGCTGGCGTACACAATATTGAAGAATTCGATCCAGATCCATTCATGGATGCTCTAAACAAATGGGGACTTCCATGGAAAGAAAGCTTTGAACCGGAGTTAGTGGACTAATATGAAATTTGAAGAACTACCAACACCTAGCTTTGTAGTAGATGAAGGTCTTCTTGAAAAGAATCTTCAAATTTTAAAAGGCGTCATGGACCGTACTGGATGTAAAATCTTACTTGCGCAAAAGGCATTTTCTATGTATGAAATGTATCCACTGATTGGTAAGTATTTGAGTGGAACTGCAGGAAGCGGTTTATATGAAGCAAAACTTGGATCTGAAGAAATGGGAAAAGAAAATCATGTCTTTTCCCCAGCTTATCGTGAAGATGAAATCGATGAAATTATCGAATTATCTGATCATATCGTTTTCAATTCTTTCTCACAAGTGGAGAAATATCGAGATAAAGTATTAAGTGCTGGGAAAAGTATTGGGTTACGCATTAATCCAGAATGTTCAACACAGGTAGGACATGAAATTTATGATCCATGCGCTATCGGATCCCGTTTTGGCGTAACCATCAGTCAGTTCCGTCCTGAATTTCTTGATGGTGTATCTGGCCTCCATTTCCATACACTTTGCGAGCAAAATTCGGACGATTTAGCCACAACCCTTGATGCAATTGAAGAAAAATTTGGTCCATGGCTCTCTCAAATGGAATGGATTAACTTCGGTGGTGGTCATCATATCACAAGAGAAGATTATGATATAAAGTTACTTGAAGACTGTATTACACGAATCCAAAAGAAATATGATGTACAAGTTTATCTTGAACCAGGAGAAGCAATTGCACTGAATGCAGGTGTACTTGTAACAACTGTCCTTGATACGCTTCAAAATGGAATTGAGCTTGCCATTGTAGATACATCTGCATGCTGCCATATGCCTGATGTACTAGAAATGCCATACCGTCCGCCACTATTCGGTTCAGGCGAAAAGGGTGAAAAACCACATACGTATCGTCTTGGAGGGCCTACTTGCTTGACTGGCGATGTGATTGGTGATTATTCTTTTGATGAACCATTAAAAATAGGCGACAGACTTGTTTTTGGTGATATGGCCATTTATACCATGGTAAAAACAAATACATTTAACGGAATGGCATTACCAAACCTTGTTGTGAAAGACAAGGATGGAGATTGTCGTGTTCTTCATCAATTTAATTATCAGGATTTTAAGGAAAGATTGTCATAGATTTGTACAGAAGAGAGTTAACGAAAAATTCGTTAACTCTTTTTACTTTTTCAATGAAATTGTTGGCCCTAAAAGCAATTAACAATTTCAGGTAATATACTTTCTATTATTTTTAAAAAATAATAATTATATGTTAAAAATAGAGGTAAAATGATATGATTTTATTTTATGAGTAATAGGGAGGTTTTTATGGGTAATTTAGGGAATATTTTGTTCATTTCTTTATTTTTTATTATTACTTTCAATTCATTTGACATTAGAGAAAGGGCATATGCAGCAGACAAGACGATTAATCTTGGTTTTACTCCATTTGATACCGCAGTTGATTCAGATCAAGCGGTAGTCTATATGACTGATATCGGTAGTAAAGTGATTTATGCAGTGAATTATGAAACAGGTATTGTTAAGAGCTTGGAGCTTCCATATGCGGCAGAAAGACTTGATTTATATAAGCAGAAACTATACTTGACCCAAGTGAAAAGAAGTCACAATCGTAATAACGACGGACCATAGTATTGCAATCGTTGATACGGCAAATTTTAAATTAGATGAAGTGATGAAAGTAGAAGCTGATCCATATGATATCGCAATCGATAAAAAAGGCTTCATATATATTACGCAGGTTCCGGACAATTTTCCACGATAAAAATGTATTCTTTAAAGGATAAGAAAGAGGTAGTCAATAACAACAGACTTGCAAGTGTTTATCAGAGTCAAACCATTTATTATAACGAGAGGGATTCGAAGTTATATACAATTGATTCGGAGTTGAAAACGATGACCGTAATTGATAATACTCCACCCGCTGCACCCAAAGTTAATACTGTAACATCTTCATTTTATTGTTTGACCAATTTTCTTTAGTAAAGTAATGAAAGATTTACTATTTTCCTCGATCAAATACACCAATCACTTCTACTGTCTCCGTAACATTGACAAACGCATGAGGATCTATTTGGCGAACGATTTTCTTAACTTCTAATAATTGATAGCGAGTTATAACGGTATAGAGAATCTTTCTCGGTTCGCCTGTATAGGCACCTTCCGCGTCCATTATTGTGATTCCACGATGGAGATTTTTAAGCAAATAGCTCTTCATCTCGTCTCCTTGTGCAGTAATAATCATCAATGTTAGTTTGATATTATTTGTATGAATCATATCAATTGTCTTGCCTGTTGCGAAAATAGATACAAGCGTAAGTAATGCAGCATCCCAGCTAAAGATAAATCCTGATATCAAGACAACGATTCCATTCATCAAAGAGATAATCGAACCAAGTGGTAAATCTCGCTTTTTTGTTAATAACATCGCAACAATATCAAATCCTCCTGATGATCCGGAAGAACGGAAGATAAAACCAGCGCCAACCCCAACAATAACCCCGCCAAATAATGAAGCTAAAACAGGTTCATTGGTTAAGTCGTAAATAGGAATGATTAACAAACTTACAGAAAGTACGACAACCGACAAAATAGTGTAACTAATGAAATGTTTCCCCAATTTTAAAAATCCAATAATTAGTAGAGGTAAGTTTAATAAGAAATTTAATAATCCTGTATTTAAAGGCGTGACAATACCAAGCATCATAGCAATCCCGCTCAATCCACCGCTTAGAATCTTATGTGGAATTAGAAAGAAATTATAAGCAAATCCCATTAACATTGAACCAATCACGATTGTAATAATATTACGTATTTCCATTATTTTCATATTCCTTCTCCTTATTATTAATACCTTAAAAATCGGGTATAGATAAGATATTATTCCCAAATCAAGAGCAAATAATGATACTACATGATTGTGTTTAGAAATTGTTTAATTGGGAACTAATAAGAGAGTAGAGAAGAATTGAACCGATAACGTTAGTCGTCTGACCTTTTGGAATTTTCGAGTTAATTTTATTATTGCGACTAAATCGTAAAATATTGATTATTTTTACTCTTACATGTAATATTTTTAACAATAAACAAAATTAATCCTTGAACACAATTTTCTAATGATTCATGTCTGAATCATTTTTCAATTGTTGGAAATGTAAGGGCTTTTTTGTTG
Source organism: Rummeliibacillus sp. JY-2-4R (assembly GCF_053847205.1). NCBI lineage: Bacteria > Bacillati > Bacillota > Bacilli > Caryophanales > Caryophanaceae > Rummeliibacillus > Rummeliibacillus sp. JY-2-4R. The sequence goes on from NZ_CM132623.1 coordinate 1,466,238, forward strand.
CTCATTTTAAAAGCCAGGAGTTGCTGAAATGTATTTTTTAATGAATATTTTGGGCATTTTTATCGTCATGGGAATTGTATTCCTTTGCTCACCCCGTAAGAAAGAGATTAAGTGGCGTGCCATTATTTCTATTATTATCGCTGAAGTGTTAATCACATGGTTTATGTTAAAAACGACAATCGGTGGTTGGATTATCAATAAGATTGCCGCGTTCTTTACTTGGTTAATCAAGTGTGCAAATGAGGGGATATCATTTGTATTTCCAAGTGCACTTGCAAACGAAAATGTGGACTTTTTCTTCAATGCTTTAGTCCCAATTATCTTCATCGTTACATTCTTTGATATTTTGTCTTATTTTGGTATTTTAACTTGGATTATTGATAAAGTAGGTTGGTTGATCTCTAAATTATCAGGTTTACCAAAATTAGAAAGTTTCTATTCAATTCAAATGATGTTTTTAGGAAACACAGAAGCACTTGCTGTTATTCGAAACCAATTAGATAAGCTAAGAGAACATCGCTTACTTACTTTTGGGATTATGAGTATGAGCTGTATTAGTGGCTCAATTGTTGGGGCCTACCTTTCAATGATTCCACCAGCATATGTTTTCTGCGCAATTCCGTTAAACTGTTTAAATGCATTACTTATTGTAAATTTACTTCATCCAGTTGATGTTCCAGATGAAGAAGATATTGTTTACAAACCAACAAAAGAAGAGAAAAAAGACTTCTTCTCAACGATTTCTAACAGTATGCTTGTCGGTATGAACATGGTCATCGTTATTACGGCAATGCTTTTAGGTTACGTAGCATTAACTGCTGCAGTCAATGGAATTCTTGGATTAATTGTCCATGGATTAACGATTCAAAAAATCTTTTCTTATATCTTTAGCCCATTAGCCTATTTGTTAGGTTTACCAACAAAAGATGCTTTATATGTTGCAGAACTAATGGGTATGAAATTAGCAACGAACGAATTTGTTGCTATGCTCGATTTAACGAAAAAAATACCTACACTTGCTCCGCATACTGTAGCGGTAGCAGCGACATTCTTAACATCATTCGCAAACTTCAGTACAATTGGTATGATTTACGGCGCATTTAGTTCACTTTTAGATGAAAAAAGATCAGCAATTATCGGTAAAAACGTATGGAAACTCCTAGTAGGAGGTATTGCTGTTTCATTATTAAGTGCTATGCTTGTTGGGTTGTTTGTTTGGTAATTTTTAATATACAATGTAAGCCTCTAATCTCTAATAGGGATTAGAGGCTTTTTTTGTTTTACATCACTCTTATTGTGTATACCATCTGTAAAGTATGCTAAACAATTTTTTGTTAAGGAAACTTTACAGATTTTTTTATGAAAGAGATTGTTTCTAGTTGTATCAGCTAAATATCAATTGGCATGATTTTTGCAATAGTTACGAATAGGGGTGATGAAGATGAAATTTGATGAATTTGAAATTGGCCAAAAGTATGAAACAGCATCTTATAAGATGAATAAAGATGAAATCATTCAATTTGCTTTACAATTTGATCCGCAATATATGCATATCGATGAAGAAGAGGCTAGGAAAAGTCAATTTAAAGGGATTATTGCTTCAGGATTACACACGATTAGCGTCTCATTTAAATTATGGACGGATCTAAATGTTCTGGGTGAAGATGTGATTGCTGGAACGGGGATTGATAATTTGAAATTTATCAAGCCAGTATATCCTGGCGACGTACTCTATGTCACGGCGGAAGTGATCAAAAAGAAAATCAGAAAAGAAAATGGGGAAGTTACGCTTTTATTATTATCCTTTAAGAATGATGGAGAATTAGTGTTAAAAGCGGATATTTCGGCATTAGTAAAAAATTAAAAATGGAAAGAGGGGAGTTGTTATTATGGCTTTTGAACAAATATTAGTCGAACAAAAGAAGCAAACGCGTTGGATTTATCTGAATCGTCCGGATGAATTGAATGCATTATCGAAAAGGTTAGTGGTTGAATTATTAGAAGCACTACAAGATGCCGAACATGATGAACAGACACGAGTGGTAGTCATTTCAGGTAAAGGTAGAGCTTTTTGTGCAGGTGCCGATTTAAAAGGCATATTAAGTGATTTAGAAAAAAAGCCTGATGGTGAAAAAGGATTATTAGATTTGGCAGAAGATACATTTGCAAAACTTAATCATTTTCCAAAACCAATAATAGCTGCATTAAATGGGATTACGGCAGCAGGGGGATTAGAAATCACCATGGCTGCTGATATTGTTATTGCTTCTGAAAAAGCAAAGATTGCAGATGCACATGCAAATTTTGGCGTCATTCCTGGTGGTGGTGGAGCTGTAAGATTACCTCGGAAAATCGGAATGAACCGTGCAAAATATTTGTTATTTACAGGTGAATTTATCACCGCACAAGAAATGCAAGAGTATGGATTAGTACAAAAAGTCGTATCGCATGATTTGCTAGAAACGACGGTACAGGAATTAGCAGATAAAATTTCTACTAAGAGTCCGCTAGTTTTAAGAGAAATGAAAAAACTGGCAAATGATGGACAAGTTCAGCCATTAGATATCGCCTTAAAACAAGAACAATTAACATTAAAAAATCATCTTCGCTCATATGATTGCCAAGAAGGATTAGCAGCATTTGCCGAAAAAAGAACGCCTGAATTTAAGGGGTATTAAATTTAGTAAAATTTTACCAAATGATAAGCAAAAGATATTCAGGATGTAACATTCTGAATATCTTTTATTTTGCCATCTAGTTATTTAATTTATATTTCTTCATTTTCGAATATAGCCATGGTCTGCTTATCCCTAATATTTTACTTGCCTTTGTTTTATTGCCATTTGCTTCTTTTAATGCCGCCAATATAAGATCTTTTTCTGTAGAATCTAGCATGTCTTTATAATTAGTAGTTGTTTTTTCTTTGATTTTTGCTTCCTTTAAAACAGGGGTAAAATCCATAATATGCTCTTCATCAATATAATCGCTAGACTTAATATTAGCAGCTCTTTCTAATACATTTTGTAATTCCCGTACATTACCAGGCCAAGAATGCTTCATCAGCTTTGTGATTGTGGAGTGTGTAACCCCTCGAATATAAAAGCCATTTTGATTGAGTCGATTTATAATGGTTTGAATAATGACAGGTAAATCTTCCATTCTTTCCCTTAGTGGAGGAATATTCAATCGCATAATATTCAATCGATAATAGAGATCCTCTCTAAATTTGCCCTCAGCTACTAGCTCTTCGATATTTTGGTTCGTGGCAGCAATAATCTTCGTATTGAGATGGATTGTTTTTGAGCTACCAATTGGTTGAAACTCTTTTTCTTGCAGCACACGCAATAGCTTTGTCTGAAGCGGGAGTGGCATTTCAGCAATTTCGTCCAAGAAAATCGTGCCATTTTGAGCTAATTCAAATTTTCCCTTCTTTCCCCCTTTTTTTGCACCCGTAAATGCACCATCTGCATAGCCGAAGAATTCGGATTCCAGTAGTTCAGCGGGAATCGCAGCACAATTCACTTCAACAAAGGTACCTCTTTGCTTTGAAGCTGCATGAATTCCTTGTGCAAATAACTCCTTCCCTGTACCGCTTTCTCCGATGATTAATACTGTTGACATGCTTTTGGCGGCTAAAAGGGCTTCGTGTTTCACTTTAGAAATAGCGTCCGAATCACCGGCAATATCAACAAAAGTATATTTGGTTCCTTTCATTTCATTGATTTCATTTTGATAATCCGAAAGCTGCTTTTCGAGTCTTTTCACTTTTGATAAAGCCTCATGTAAATGGGGTAATCCACGATAGGTAATTTTACAGATTGCACTAATTATTTGGCCATTTTCTTTAATCGGCAAAATAGTAATAAGGGTTTGCCTTCCATTGATTAGTTGTGGTGAATTGTGAACGCCAAGTCCACTTTTAATGACATTTTCAATTCCTAATTCGGGGGAAATTTCATTCGTTGATTTGTTCAGCACATCCTTAATTGTGAGTCCGAACAAATCTGTAAAACCTTTATTGACCATTGAAATTTCTGCTTTATGATCAATCAGAATAATCGCATCATAAGCAACCTCAAGCATAGAAGTCAATTGGCTATAGACAACATTATAAGACCATAATAATTGTTTCGTAGAGATGACACCAATAGGAACCATATGATCATCCACGATTGGAGCATGACCTACATTATGTTTGAGCAACAATGTTCTTGTATCTTCAAGATCATCCGTTGGGTGTAAATAGATTGGTGACTTATGATAAATTTCGTTAATGGTAATTTCCATTGAAGGATTCTTAGTTATTAATTGGAAAATCTTATTTTTGGTAATGATGCCAATCAATTTATGGGATTCATCTACTACTGGAAGTATATTAGAATGCGTTTGTGTAAACATTGGAAGAACTTCTCTTAAAGTCTGATTTTGTGTGCAACAAAGAAAATCAGTTGTCATTAAATCCGTTACTAACAAATTCATCCACCTCTTTCATCTCTTAACGTTTTAAAAAAAAGTAAGCGTTAACAGCACTTTGTTTACAATTTACATACTTCTGTTATCTATTATTTACACATTCATTGTTGAAAACCTCTAAAATTCAAAAAATTAATGTTGGCATGTATTTTGCAATAGTAAGAGGTAGTTGGTGAGAATGATAGGTTAGGAGGAGTTTTGATGAAATCAGTTGCAATAGCAGAGGAAATTACATTATTTAAAAAATCGATTGAAGCATTTGCCAAAAAAGAAATTGAAGAGCATTACAGTAAATGGGAGGAAGCGGGGATCTTGCCAAAAGAGTTATGGAGAAAACTAGGGGCAGCTGGTCTACTTTGTGTGGATATTCCTGAACAATATGGTGGTTTAGGTGCACCCCTACCTTTTTCAGCAAGTATTATCGATGAATTTAGTCGACTTGGATATAACTCTGTTTCTGGAAATCTCGCGGTTCATTCCAATATTTGTGCACATTATATATTAAATTCAGGTACGGAAGAACAAAAGCTATCTTATTTACCTAAAATGGCGACGGGTGAATTAGTTAGTGCAATTGCGATGACAGAACCAGGAGCAGGAAGTGACCTACAAGGTATAAAGACAACGGCTAATGTAAACAAAGACGGAGACTATGTGATCAATGGATCGAAAACATTTATCTCAAATGGTCAACATTTTGATTTCGCTGTCGTTGTAGCTAGAACCAATCAAAATGTCCCAGCATCAAAAGGAATCACACTTTTTATCGTCGATGCAAACAGTAAAGGACTAACAAAAGGCAAAAATCTAAAGAAGATTGGGCTCCATTCAGCTGATACTTCTGAGCTGTTTTTTGAGGATGTTGTCGTATCTAAATCCCAAGTGTTAGGAGAATTAGATCGAGGATTTATCACATTGATGAAGGAACTGCCAAGAGAAAGAACGATTCTTGCAGTTGGTGCATGCGGTGCAATGGAAGGCGCTCTTGAATTAACGGTGAAATACCTCCATGAGAGGGAAGCGTTTGGTGCACCACTTAGTAAATTGCAAGTCATTCGCCATAAAATCGCAGAAATGATTTCAGAAGCAAAAGTCAATCGTGCATATGTCAATCAATGTATAGAACAGTTGGAAAACAATGAGTTATCGACTGCTGATGCAAGTATTGCAAAACTAATGTCCACTGAAGCACAAGGTCGAGTTGCGGATGGCTGTTTACAACTATTTGGAGGCTATGGATACATGGAAGAATATCCAATTTCAAGAGCATATACAGATGCTAGAGTGCAACGAATCTATGGGGGAACATCTGAAATTATGAAAGAGATTATTAGTAAGGATGTGCTAGGAAAATAGAATTTGTAAACTAGGAGGAGGATAGTGTGGGCATCTTATCGGGACTGAAAATTTTAGACTTCACAACACTTTTGCCAGGTCCATTTGCCACCATGATGTTAGCAGATATGGGGGCAGATGTATTGAAAATCGAAGCGCCAAATCGAGAAGATTTAACAAAATATCTGCCGCCAATGGATGGTGAACTTTCTGCAGCGTTCAGTCATATTAATCGTTCAAAACGTTCACTTGCATTGGATTTGAAAAATGATGAAGCAAAAGAGATCATTTTTCAATTAGTAAAAGAGTATGACATTGTGGTGGAGCAATTCCGTCCTGGTGTCATGGAGCGATTAGGTATTGGCTATGAAAAATTAAAGGAAATTAATCCAGAAGTCATTTACTGTTCCATTACAGGGTATGGGCAAACGGGTCCACTTAAAGAACGGGCAGGTCATGATATCAATTATCTTTCAATTGCTGGTGCGAGCTCCTACTCTTCTAGAAAAAATCAACCACCAGTGCCCGCAGGTATACAAGTAGCAGATATTGCAGGGGGATCACTCCCAAGCATTATCGGGATATTAGCTGCAGTTTACCATCGAGAGAAAACAGGTGAAGGACAATATATTGACTTAAGTATTACAGATGTTGTTTTTGCGATGAATGCGATGTACGGCTCCGGTTATCTAGTAGGTGATATCGAACCGGAAGCGGAGTCTTTACTATTAAATGGTGGTCAATTTTATGACTACTATGAAACGAAAGATCATCGCTATTTTTCAGTGGGAAGCTTGGAATTACCATTTCAAAAAATGCTATGTGCCGTTATAGGAGATCCTAGCCTGATTCAATTTAGTAGTAGCGAAAATCATAAAGAACAGCAGAAATTTAAACAAATTCTAAATAGGACTTTTAAACAAAAAACTTTTGATGAGTGGCTAGAAATTCTTGGAGAAGATTTTGATGGATGTATAGAGCCAGTATTGAAATTCTCTGAATCTGTTCAACACCCACAAATTCGAGCAAGACAATTGGTTGTGGAAGTGCCAAAACAAGATGGTGGCAGTCAACGTCAAATTGCCTTACCAATCAAATTCTCTACACAACCTGCAGAATACAAATTTGCAGGTGTTCAGACTGGAACGCATTCCGTAGAAATATTGAAGGAATCAGGGATTGATCGAGAAACCATTAAAAGGTTAGCAAGTCTTGGGACTTTTGGAAATCAAATTAACATAGAGGAGTTGTTGCAAAATGAATCTACAAGATAAAGTGGCAATTGTGACAGGTGGTGCATCTGGTTTAGGAGAAGCAACAGTAGCTAAGTTAGTAGAAAAAGGAGCAAAAGTTGTTATTTTTGACCTCAATGAAGAAAGAGGAAAAGAAGCTGTAGCAAATTATGGGGGGAATGTTCAGTTTGCACTTGTTAATGTAGCGGATGAGGATTCAGTTCAAAAAGGTATTCAACAAGCAATCGATGCTTTCGGCGCCATTCATGTATGTGTGAACTGTGCAGGTATCGGGACACCGGCAAAAACAATTGGTAGAAAAGGTGTCATGGCACTAGAAAATTTCACGAAAATCATTAACGTCAATTTAATTGGTTCGTTTAATGTCTTAAGACTTGCAGCGAATGAAATGAAAAACAACGAACCCGTAACAGACTCTGGCGAAAGAGGGGTTATTATTAATACCGCTTCAGCAGCTGCATTTGATGGGCAAATGGGGCAAGCAGCTTATAGTGCAAGTAAAGGCGGAATTGTTGGTATGACACTACCACTTACTCGAGATTTAGCTGAGTTTGGTATTCGAGTAGCGGCTATCGCACCAGGCATGTTCTTAACCCCAATGGCAGGTCAATTATCTGAAAAAGTGCTTCAAAAAATAGGTGAGAGTGTAGAGTTCCCAAAACGACTAGGACGCCCGTATGAATATGCGGATCTCGCAACATTCATCATGGAACACGAGTATGTAAATGGTGAAGTCATTCGATTAGATGGCGGTGTTCGTTTATCACCAAGATAAGTCTTTTTAGAATCTATTAATCTATTTATAGGAGGGGTTAATTTGGCAAACCAAGCAAATGTAATAGGTGTTAGCATGGTGAAATTTGAAAAGCCGGGAAAAAATGAACCGTATGAAATCATGGCATCAAAAGCAATTCGAGGTGCACTTGCAGATGCGGGTATTGATCTAACGGAGGTAAATCAAGCCTATGCAAGTTATGTATATGGTGATAGCACAAGTGGACAATTAGCACTTTACAAAGTTGGAATGACAGGGATTCCGATTATCAATGTTAATAATAATTGTTCATCTGGATCAACCGCACTCTATATGGCTCGCCAGGCAGTAGAATCGGGTGCTTGTGACTGTGTGTTAGCTTTTGGTTTTGAAGAAATGAAACCAGGAGCACTTGGTGATAACTGGACAGATCGAACATCACCATTCCAATGGATTTACGACAGATTTGGAGCATTAAACCCTGCATTGCCAGATGGTCCAGTTGCACTTAAAGTATTTGGCGCTGCAGGTTTAGAGTATCTAAAAAAATATGATGCGAATGCTGATATCTTCGGTAAAGTCGCTTTAAAATCAAGAAAACATGCGGTTAATAATCCGTATTCTTTATTTACACAAGAGTTAACACTAGATGAAGTCATGAATGCTCCCGTTGTATATCCTGGATTGACAAGGTTTATGGCTTGCCCTCCAACTTGTGGAGCTGCAGCAGTCGTTGTATGTAGTGATGAATTTGCCAAAAAACATAGTATCAATCATGCAGTCAAAATTGTCGCTCAATCTATGACAACAGACACTCAGGATAGTATTAATGATAATATCCATCTAGTGGGTGCAGGCATGTCAGCGCGTGCAGCATCTGAAGTATATGAAAAATCCGGTATTGGACCTGATGATGTTGATGTCATCGAACTTCACGATTGTTTTACTCCAAACGAAGTTATAACGTATGAAGCATTAGGACTTGCTGCTGAAGGTGAAGCAAGCAAATTAATCAATGAGGGAGACAATACGTATGGTGGCAAATTCGTGGTGAACCCTTCAGGTGGCCTCATGTCAAAAGGCCATCCACTTGGCGCTACAGGCTTAGCTCAATGTACAGAATTAGTCTGGCACTTAAGAGGAGACGCAGGAAATCGCCAAGTAGAAGGAGCAAGAATCGCATTACAACATAACTTGGGGCTTGGTGGTGCTTGTGTTGTGACGTTATATGAGAAAGTGATCTAAGAAATTTAGGATTGTGATGATGATATTAAAATTATTAAAGATGTAAAGACACTGCGTTAACCGTGAACATTAAATTGTGATAAGCCGAGGAGGAAAACCTATGAGATTTGTAAAAGGATGCCCATCGACTTCTATGAATGACTATCAATTAAACACTACAACAATGATTAAGCACGCAGTTCGAAACTATCCAAACCAAGAAATACTATTCAAAAAAGAGGATCAAGTCATTCGTTACACATACAAAGACGCATTCACAAGAATGTCTAAAATTGCTAACTTCCTAGAAAACCAATTAGGCGTTAAACCAGGGGAGAAAATAGGTGTACTCGATTGGAATACCCATCGCCATTTTGAATTATATTTTGCTATTCCGGGTATAGGGGCAACTCTTCTCCAGATGAATTTACGTATTTCAACAGAAGACCTCGCTTATGTAGCAAATCATAGTGAAGTAAGCTATATTTTTGTTGATGAGTCTTTAATATCAGTTGCTGAAGCAATCTTACCAAGCTTAAATACAGTAAAAGGTTTTATCATCATGAGCGACAAACCGCTTGATGAAATTGAAACTACTTTGTCTCCTGTATATCATTATGAAGATGTAGTAGCAAAAGAGAAGGCAAATTATGATTGGCCAGAAATTGATGAAACCACTGCCTATAGTGCAGCCTACACATCAGGAACAACAGGAAAACCTAAAGGTGTCTATTTTTCACACCGAAATATTTACCTACACACCTTAGCCCTCTCATCATTGGTCAATGTTAATAGTCATGACTGTTTATTGGTAATTGTACCAATGTTCCATTCTCAATCTTGGGGGCTTGTTCAAGCTGCAACGATGATGGGCGCGAAAATGATATTCCCAGGACGTTATTCGGCAGAAGATACAGCACCTTTAGTTGATTTGATGATAGAAGAAAATGTGACGTTATCTGGGGGATCACCTTCTATCTTCTTACCAATGTTGCATTATATTCGAACGCTAGAACAAAAACCGGATTTGAGTAGTGCAAGATTTTTATCAGGAGCAACAGAACCACCGATTTCCTTGATGAAAGGATTTAAAGACTTAACAGGAGCAGAAATTATCCATGCTTATGGGGCAACGGAAACGACACCGTTAGTGGCGATTAATTATCGATTAAACCCTACATTAAGAGGAAGGTTATCTGAAGATGAAATGTGGGATATAAAAAGGAAACAAGGTACGCCCGTTCCGGGCATTGACCTTGAAATAGTTGATCCTGAAACAGGTGCCGATGTGCCTCATGATGGTGTTTCTGTAGGTGAAATATATGTGAAAGGACCTTGGATTACAGGTTCTTATTATAATGCGCCAGGCACAGAAAGTAATTTCCAAGATGGCTACTGGCGAAGTGGAGATGTTGCAACAATTGATGAAAATGGCTATTTGAAAATCGTTGACCGAATCAAAGATGTCATAAAAAGTGGTGGTGAATGGATTTCCTCGATTGATTTAGAAAATGCCATTATGGGACATCCAGAAGTTCTAGAAGCAGCTGTTGTTGGAATTCCTCACGAAAAATGGCAAGAACGGCCATTAGCACTTGTCGTAACAAAAGACCAAAAACAAATACCAAGACAAGAAATTGAAGAACTGTTGAGTGAAAAGTTCTCAAAATGGCAGATTCCAGATCAAATCCTATTCATTGGTGAAATACCAAAGACTAGTGTAGGGAAGTTTAATAAGAAAGAAATTGTTAAGATATATGAGAAGTTTTATATTAATGCTGGGGATAAAGTTGTAGAGTAATTACATTTCTAATTTATCTTCCCGATTCAAAACCTTCTAATCAAAGTTAGAAGGTTTTTTTCTTTATAGAATAAATGTTATAATCTCAAAAGTATGTTACATGATTTCATGGATCACAACAGCGTAGGGGTATTGTATTGAGATCATCAAAGGAAATCTTATATTTTTGTGTAAAAAATAAAGAAAACTTATTACCCCAACAGTTTCTACAAAAGGAAAACTTTTTGTTATATAAGCTCTAAGTAAAAATATTGTAATTGAGGTGAAAGCAAATGGGAATTTTAAAAAGAGAAAATATTGAAATGATGCTAGCAGATTCAAAAGAAACTTTAAAACAACTTCAGTCTTCTAACCTAATAGATGCACAATTGGCCGAATTAATCCAACTTACAAAAGAACAAATTGAAGAGCTAGAAGAGATGAAAAAAGAATTGGAGGAGTAAGTTTATTTAACACTACTTTTGCTAAAGTAACATTCAAAGGTAGCCTTTTTCATTCTCTCTTCAACTAATGGGGCGGACTAGTTGAAGAATAGTCTTTAGCTGTTATTCAACAATCGGGCCAGATTGTTGAATAACATTTTAAAGCAAAGTAGATATTATGAAGGTTTACACTTAAACTATTGGACAGAATAGTTTAAGAAAGTGAAGGGGGTATTTAAATGAGTTTTAGCTAGTTATATTGGTTGCAATGTAGAAATCCCACTTAGTGATGAATATAATGATTTAATGTATATCGAAGATTGTTTTTCGAACGTTTACAATAAACGAAACGTGAAAAAATACCAATTTACCACACTTTTTGTTTATGAAGTATCAAGTGATTGGGGAATTTGAAATTTCTGAATATATGAACCAAAGTACGTGTGCTGAATCGAAAAAGAAGCTAATTGCATTATGTGATATTATGGATAATTATCTTGAAAAAGGTGATTATTTTGAACTTTATAGTTGTTGGTGAGGAAAAGGACAAACGAGTTGGTGAAATAACTTTTAGAATCGATAATTTTAATGTTGATTTAATTGAATTACCTGAAAAGACATACGAATTAAAAAATAATATCTTGTTAACAAACGGGCGCAATTCTTCAATAAAGAATATCGCCTTTTTCTGTTAACGTACCAGATTGTTGAGGAACGGTTTCATGTATTTAAATAGAATAATAAATGAAATTGTAAAGGATTAATCTTAAATTAACGTATGTTGATAACAAGGATTTAACACTCTACTTGTTGAAGGTTTATATACATATAGAGATGTTTCAGGGAGGGAAAAAGGAGATGCCACATTCAAATAGGAGGCATCTCTTTTTTTTCGTTAATAAGTGGTTATCTTGGCTGCTTTTTGAGCCGTGTAAATCCAGCGCTGCCACCAGGAAAGGTTATCCTGATATTCTTCCGCATCAAGAGTGTAGAGGGCATCTTCATTCTTCCAAAGCCGTTTAAAATATCGTTCCATATCTAAGGCGAGCGCGCTATCATTTGGAGCGAGGATGCGTACGTTATTTTCCAGGTTGTAATTCTCCAATGTTCGTTCCGTATAGTTGGCAGAACCGCTTGAAATGATTGTTTGTTTCGCTGTTTGAATCCAGATGGCTTTTGTATGGTATTGGCCGACTACGGTGTTGTACCAGCGAATGTTGATTTGTTCGTTTGTATCCTCAAGCAGCTCGTTCACAACCGGTCGATTCGGCAGACCGGACTTTTTCTGGCCGAATGAGTTTTCATTTGGGTCTAGAATCATATTCACCTGCACGCCCCGGTTTACTGCATCTGTTAAGATGTTGACAATGTCACGCTGGGCAATAAAGAACATGCCAATCCAAATTTTATCTCCTGCTTTTGTCGCCGCTAGATCTTCAAGCAAGGCGTCCAAAATTTTCTTCTCGGTCAAATATTGTACAGCATACTGGCCGTTACCTTGCTGGGGCATATCAGCCCTCGGCAATTTGGGACCATCCGACATGAGCGACACCGCTTCTTCTGCCTCCAGAATATCGTTTAGGACGGGCCCCGTTACTTTAAAACCAAGATTTCCGTGGAAGCCACTTGCATCATGCGGGTTTGATGATGTGATAATCGCTTCCTTTTCCGAAACGGCCGCTTTGCGGTGGTTGGCTTTCACGTTGAGCAGTTCCAAATAGGAAGATAAGGTCATTTTTGGCGCTTTGCTTGACATGGCGTTGGTAATCCATCCCTTGTCGTCGTGGTCGAACCATTGAAAAATTAATCGGTATAAGCCTGAATAAATCTGCGTGGAATCCCGCAGTTGTTCTAAATCGGTGTAAACAATTTCTACCCCGGCTTCACGCATCTTCTTGAACCACGGGGTTTCATAGGAGCCATAGCCCTTATTTAGCGGATCGGTGATGAAAACAACCGGCATATCGGGATTGTTTTTCTTTTTCTCGGCAAGCTTGTCAGAGAGGATATTCGCGATTGGCGGGAAATTTTCTTTTTCATCGAAATACCCATCCATCAAAAAGAAATCCACCACCACGAACTGTTCGGCTTCATCAATCAATGTATAAACTTCATCAAATATATGATTCTCATGTTTCCGATTGGTCCCTTTTTGGTCCTGCGCATAAGTTAAATCCGTTAGCATTTCAATATTGTCTGTTCTATGCAAGTCTCCTTCATAGGAAATGCCTTCCGGCAACGGTTTATATGTATGCCATAATATTTCTCCTATATATAGCAAAATAAAAAGAAGTATAAGAGCGCTTATAACTTTATTTCTGAGAATCCAGCTGTTCCATTTCTTCTGAACTTTTTTCATTGAAATTCCTCCCATACTCTTGTATTTTTAGTTCCCGTGGACAAGCAAAGTTAAACAGTGGTAGCTTGCATTTACGACTTAAAGGACTGGTTATTTCTAAACCAGGGGAAACTTACAAATTTATGGATAGGAGTCCTGTTATTTTTGGGAAGAAATTATATAGAAATAATGTAGAAATGTCTTTTTACTTTGATGGAGAAAGAATTAAAAAGGTATTTTCGACATTATGTAGTATCAGTGAACTTAATGAAAGTTTGCTTTTAGCTTAAAATAAGGTGTTTAGGGCCGTGGAAAAGGAATAATCCTCTCTTAAATTCAATTTTACTAATTATTTTAGCATAATAAACTACTGGATTTTTACTGAGTTGAAGAACAATTACAAAGTCAATCCGGCGCAATTCTTGTAGATGAATTTTGTCTTTTTCAGCAATAGGACTATATTGTTGAAGAGCTAAAAAACAAATTAGATGGAATTATAGTGTAAGTTGGTGTATATTAAAAGGAAAAATTTAACTTATTTCAAAGGGGGGTGGATGATGCTATGGAAAAGCTAGAATATGAATGGGTAAAACATACACGTCAGATTTTATTAGACCAATGTAGAGAATTAAATGGAGATGACTTTACTAAAAAGTTTGAATTTGGTTCTCAAAGTATAAGAGATTCTTTAGTTCATGTTGCAGGCTGCTATCATGCTTGGTTAGGTTCCTTTGTACTTTCAGAAACATCAACACCCTTATTTACCAAAGAAGTAATTGAAAATATGAAATTAGATGATATTCAACGCTATTTTAAACAAGCAGATGTATATGTAGAGAGCGTATTTGAACAATTTAAAAATAGATTTGATGATTTTATCGAAAAAGAACCTTCTTGGAAAGCGGGGAGTGGCTTTATAAGAAAAACGCCCCATCAATTACTATTCCATTCAATCACCCATGAATCGCATCATAAAGGGCAAATTGTAGCAATGCTTCGTCTACTTGGCCATATTCCTAAAAATACAGATATATTGGGTCTGCCTGAAAAGGACTTCGCTAAACAAAAAATAAAAGTTATTGAGCATTAGCAAAAGTAGAAAGAGGTAACGATATTTTAGTTAAATCTAAGGATTTTAGAATTGAAGTAAAGTTACCTAGAAATTATAAGAGTGGTAATACAAATAAAACACTAAGCAGTAGTGCAAATTGGAAAGAAATGCAGAAAGATTTTGAATGGTTATTCAATGAAATAAAACAGAGCAAAAAAGGACAAAGAGCGTTTATTATCGGTTGGTTCAATGCGGTTGAAAGGTTTAGCCAAATTGTACAACTAGGTAAGGGCAAGGGAAAGTATCCTGAAATTAGCCTAGATAAGTTTCAATACTTTCCGTTCTTAAATAGATCAGGAGATAAAACAAGGGATATTTTCTACCAATATTCAGACGCTTATAAAGAGTTAACGGTTAGAATACCTGGTTATGCAGGGGAAAGTGTAAATTGTATGTTTTTTGGTAAAGATACGGATAAATTTCACATCGCAATGTATTATTGATTCTCCAAAATCAGTACAAAAAGGACAGATGAATACAGGCGTTTCAGCTGTTCATCTATCCTCTCTTTTTCAGAATAAAATGTGTGACCATATTTCAGTTGTTTAATACATAACAATTTTAGATATTTTCTTGACTTAAATAAAATTATTAATAATCATTATTTACTGTTTATTTCGATGTTGATCCATTTTATTTAAGATTTTTTCACTATCCTTATTTGCCATATTCGTATAAAGGGAGGTTGGTTTAATATCATTGTGTCCTAACTGATCCCGTAGCAGCACGTTAACTTGATATTTTTAATTAAAGATAATGCGCCAAACTCATGTATTACAAGGGTTTAGGATCTTTTCGTTTCTTTTGTAATTACATTGAAAGTTTATTTAACACTACTTTTGCTAAAGTTACATTCAAAGGTAGCCTATTTCATTCATTCTTCAACAAAGGGGCGGACTAGTTGAGGAATCGTCTTCATCTCTTATTCAACAAACGGGCCATTTAATTGAATAAATAATTAAGAAGGGCGTCCTAATCATTATTAATTAGGACGTTATTTATTTAACAAAGAATATACCCGTTTTTTATAATTCCAACAAAAATAATTGAGTATTTATTTTATAAATAATATAATAATTAAAACTTTATAAAGAAAGGAATATGAGATTGGATTCTTTCGATTATAAAATAATTAAGGCGATAATGACAAATGGAAGGGTTACTTGGGCTGAATTAGCTTCTCAAATTGGATTATCTGCTCCAGCAATTGCAGACCGTGTTAATCGTTTATTTAGCAATAAAGTAATTAAAGAGCTTGGGGCAATAGTAAATGGTGAAAGCGTAGGGACAGAGTGTACTGCATTTGTAACAGTTTCATTAGAAAGACCAAAATACAGGGAAGATTTCCTTCAACTTGTCACAGATTTAGATGAAGTGCAAGAATGTCATCATATTGCAGGGGAAGACGATTATTTATTGAAAATTCGTTGCCGAAATACAAAGGATTTAGACAGAGTAATAAGTTATGAAATTAAAAGTCTTGCTGGCGTACTAAGAACAAAAACAACAATTGTAATAGATACAACAAAAGAAACTTTTCGTATCCCACTGCAAAAAGATAAATTTAATAAAATAGGTGAAGATTAAATGTTCGGGGAAATGTTAATTAAGGGACTTATTATTGGGTTCAGTATTGCTGCTCCAGTTGGACCAATTGGGATTTTATGTATTCGTCGAACACTTGAGCATGGTAGGTTTGTTGGATTTGTCTCTGGTTTAGGAGCTGCAACAGCAGATGCGTTATATGGTTTAATTGCTGGTCTTGGTTTGACACTTATTACTAATTTTTTAATTGGACAGCAGTTTTGGCTTCATTTTATTGGTAGTATTTTCTTATGTTACTTGGGCGTAAAAATATTCTTTTCAAGACCTTCTAATAAATCAGCTAAAGCAAAAGGTAACAAACCTTTTACAGCTTACGCATCTACCTTTTTTTTAACTATAACTAACCCAGTAACTATTTTATCATTCATTGCCATTTTTTCAGGTCTCGGAATTATAAATAATTATACAACGACACTTGGCTTAATTTTAGTGTTAGGAGTATTTTTAGGTTCAGCATTATGGTGGCTATTGCTAAGTAGCATAGCAGGAATAGTTGCGAACCGCATGAAAAATTTTTCTTTAAGTTTCGTTAATCGTATTTCGGGCTTAATATTATTATTGTTTGGCTTATATGGTTTAATAATTGGGGTGGGTTAATGAGTGACTATTGTTCAACGAGGTGTGATTCTATTAGGTGGAGGTCGCTTTTTTCGTTATTCCACAAGAAAGATTGTGAAATATTGTACTTACTTAAAGTAACGGGTAGCTTTAGTTGAATAACGATCTTCCACAATCGGGCGCTTTAGTTGAACATACAAAAAAACTTTGTTGTTGTGATAAATGAGTTCATTTGTTGAACAAAAAGGATAGATGAATACAGGCGTTTCAGCTGTTCATCTATCCTTTCTTTTTAGAATAAAATGTTTAATACATAACAATTTTAGATAAAATAAACTATTAGACGCTTCCTTTTTACGGTTATTTACTGTTTGTTTCGATGTTGATCCATTTTACTTAAGATTTTTTCACTGTCCTTATTAGCCATATTAGTATATAGGGAGGTCGTTTTAATATCATTATGCCCCAATTGATCGTGTAGCAAGATATTAACTTGATATTTTTAATTAAAGATAATGCGCCTAAACTGATGCGCCTAAACTCATGTATTTCAAGGGTTTAGGCTCTTTTCATTTCTTTTGTAATTACATAGAAAGTTTATTTAACACTACTTTTGCTATTCAAAGTTAGCCTTTTTCATTCTTTCTTCAATTAAAAGGGCGGACTAGTTGAAGAACCGTCTTTAGCTCTTATTCACAATCGGGCCATATTGTTGAATGAATAAGATGTGTTCTCTTGCAAGGAGGTATTGTACAATTTCCTTCTTGTATGATAAAATAAACTAAGATTTTTAACTTTAACGTTTATGAAAATTCTCAAACGATAATTTAATATATAATTATTGGAGGAGCCTGTCACCATGGGATAAGTATGTCACTTGGTGCCAGGCTTTTTGTTATGCTAATTTGGAAATAAAAAAGGAGGAGCCATATATATGATAATTGGATTGTCAATAATATTATTACTAGTACTATTTTTACCTTTCACCAAATTTATTGAACGAAACTTGGAAGTGTTTTTGTTTATTATGGGTATTTTGGCTGTATCAGTGAGTCAAGTATTTTCTTGGGCTCTTGTTAAAGAAGGACTCATTCACCCAATTAACATTGCATTAGCAGTACTTATTGCTGGTCTTGTTTTCCGTTGGTTTCAAGGTCCAATTGAAAAAGGAATTGTTTGGTTAAGTAACGTAATGCCATACCGTTTGTTTATTGCATTATTTGTAATTATTCTTGGCTTACTTTCTAGTATAATTACTGCAATAGTTGGTGCAATTATACTTGTAGCAGTGATAAGCGTTTTAAAACTTGATCGAAAGTCAGAAATACGTCTAGTTATCTTATCTTGTTTTTCGATTGGTCTCGGTGCTGTCCTGACACCAATTGGGGAGCCACTTTCCACTATTGTCGTAAGTAAATTGAATGAGGATTTCTTCTATCTGCTTAAATTAGTCGGATCATCCGTAATCCCAGCAGTTATTATTTTTGGTATCTTAGCAGCATTTATGGTAAAACGTATAGATAAATCAAATGAAATAGCATATGGGAAAGAAACGGAGATTCAATCTAGTGGGGAATCTCGGAAAAAAGGTGATGTATATTCCAAAGTGAAAGTGGAAACACGTTCAGTGACGGAATCATATGGAGAAATAATTATCCGTAGTTTAAAGATTTATTTGTTTGTTATGGCACTGACTTTTCTTGGTGCTGGATTTGAACCATTTATAGAAGCATATTTATTGGATTTAAGTCCATTAATTATGTACTGGATAAATATGGCCTCTGCTGTATTAGATAATGCAACACTAGCTGCAGCTGAAATTAGCCCAGCTATGGATAGTACAACGATTAAAGATGTTCTTATGGGACTCTTGATTAGTGGTGGAATGCTAATACCAGGGAATATTCCAAATATCATTGCTGCGGGAAAATTGAAAATAACAAGCGTTGAATATGCCCGTTTTGCTTTTCCAATTGGTTTGGCTGCTATGGTAATCTATTTTGTTATCATGCTTTTGATTACCTATTTTTAATCAGAATAAGATTTTCCGCAATTGAGCGCAGTTCAAATAGGGAACAGCGCTCATTTTCATTAAAGGTCCCGATTATAAGAGTAACTCACTCTTAATATAAATGGATGATTTTGAATGGGGTTTTGTGAAAAATTGTACTTAGAGTACGTTACCATTAACTTAGTACAATAAAATTTAAAACATAAAAACGTTACATAGAATATTTTAAATAATTTATCTTAAAAGTTTACAAGGTGTTATATCGAGGATTAAAATATTTCCATAATTAAGAAACATAATAATGCCAAATCTTTATCATTGAGAACGGAGGACTCAATATTTGGGGGTGTGTGGTGATTTGCAGAAGTGATGAGTTAGACTCTTTCACAATCCTAACCCGTCAAGGCTAAAGAACCGAAGAAAAACATATTAAGTTTAAACATTCGATAATTTATATGATTAACAATACTTTTAACTTATTTCTAGGGAGAGAGCTATGAAAAATATTAAAAAGAGCCTTAATCCTTCGAAAATTCTTGTTATAGGTTTCGCCATATTAATCTTAATAGGCACTTTCTTATTGGCTCTACCTATGGCAACAGAGAATGGTAAAGGACTTCCGTTCTTAGATGCATTATTTACCGCTACTTCTGCTACATGCGTTACAGGTCTAGTGGTTGTAGATACTGGTAATACATTTTCGATGTTTGGTGAATTGGTGATCATATCACTTATTCAAATTGGTGGTTTAGGATTTATGACGTTTGCAACTTTTTTATTTACTTTACTAGGTAAAAGAATATCTTTAAAAGAAAGGTTGCTACTAAAAGAAGCACTAAATACTACTTCGCCAGCTGGAATGGTGAAATTAGTAAAAAGGATATTAATGTTTACGGTAATCACGGAGTTTTTTGGAGCAATTATTTTGGCAATTCGTTTTTCGTTTGATATGCCAATTGGTCAAGCAGTTTATTTCGGTATATTCCATTCTATTTCTTTATTTAATAATGCAGGTTTTGATTTAATGGGTGAATTCAGAAGCCTTACAGATTATGTTGATGATCCAATTGTCATGCTAACTGTTTGCTCTCTAATCATTATAGGTGGCCTCGGTTTTGTTGTCATCAATGAACTTCATGAATATCGTCAAACACATAGAATTTCACTTCATACGAAAGCTGTATTGAGCATGACGCTTATTCTTATCGTTGGTCCATCTATTTTAATTTTCCTTTTTGAATATGGAAATGAGAAAACGTTAGGTCCGTTATCTTTTACAGGAAAAGTCCTAGGTGCATTGTTCCATGGTGTAACACCAAGAACAGCTGGAGCTAATACATTATCCATGCCAGATTTGACACATGCGACATTATTCTTAACTATTTTTCTGATGTTTATAGGTGGTGGATCAGGGTCAACAGCTGGTGGTATTAAAGTATCCACTTTCGCTGTTTTAATGGCAACTGCTTTATCACAACTTAAAGGGAATGAGGATGTGGTTATTTTTAAACGTCGAATTGTTGTTGAGAGTATTCTAAAAGCATTTACAGTTGCGACAATTGGTATCATAATTGTTGTCGTTGTTACGTTTTTGTTGAGTATTACGGAACACGGTCATTCTTTTATGATGTATCTATTTGAAGCAACTTCAGCGTTTGGTACGGTCGGTCTATCGATGGGCTTAACGCCGGAACTTTCTCCTATAGGCCGTATGCTGATTATTTTTACGATGTTTGTAGGAAGGTTAGGACCATTAACGCTCGGGTTTGCTATTTCGAAACGACAAAGAAAAGATGCTTACCGACATCCAAAAGGAAATATAATGATTGGTTAATTAACTTAGGGAAGGGATGCAAATGACGATAAAACAATATGCCGTAATTGGTTTGGGGAGATTTGGAACAAGCATTGCTAGAAGATTACATGAAGCCGGGCAAGAAGTTCTAGGAATAGATTTAAATGAGGAAAGAGTAGAGGATGCGGAATTTGTTGTCACACATGCAGTCGTTGCGGATTCTACGGAAGAAAAGGCACTGACTTCATTAGGAATAACAAACTTTGACTGTGTTATTGTTGCAATTGGAGACGAGATTCAATCGAGCATATTAACGGTTATGCTTTTAAAAAATCTAGGTATTCGAAAAATTATAGCGAAGGCATTAGGTAAACGACATGGACAGGTGCTTGAGGCAATAGGCGCTCATATGGTTATTTATCCCGAAAGAGATATGGGAGAACGAGTAGCTAATCAACTCCTTTCACCAAATATGCTTAACTATATTGAACTCTCGAAAAATTACAATATAGAGGAAATCATGATTATTTCTAAAATGGTCGGTAAAAATTTAAGAGAACTTGATATCCGTGCGAAATATAATGTTAGTGTCATTGCAATTGTAAGAAGTGAAGATATCATCATATCCCCTTCTCCAGAGGAGTTACTTCAAAAAGAAGATATACTTGTAACAATAGGAAATAGAGATGATTTAGCAAAATTCTCAAGTTTAGAGTAAGTTACAATATTAAGTTTTATAAGAAGATCGTTTGGAGGAGCCTGTCACCAAAGGATAACTATGCCCCTTGGCAACAGCCAACGCGGACCACAAGCTGCAAACATTGTAAAACTTTAATTTTTAAATAGTAGGTTTTGGAGATATCTAAAAACAAGAGGAATCCTATTGATAAGGTTCCTCTTTTTTATTATTTCAACTCCAAATTTAATCTTAAAATAATTCATTTACTAATTCTTCAATATCTTTAGCTAATTTACTTTTTCCTTCATAATCAATTGAGATTTTATGTAAATGAGTTCATTTGTTGTACAAAAAGGATAGATGAATACAGACTTCAGCTGTTCATCTATCCTCACTTTTTCAGAATAAAATGTGTGACATTATATTCAGTTGTTTAATACATAACAATTTTAGATAATATAACTATTAGATGCTTCCTTTTTACGGTTATTTACTGTTTATTTCGATGTTGATCCATTTATTTAAGATTTTTTCACTATCTTTATTTGCCATATTCGTATAAAGGGAAGTCGTTTTAATATCAATATGGCCAAGTTGATCACGTAGCAAGATATAAACTTGATATTTTTAATTAAAGATAATGCGCCTAAACTCATGTATTTCAAGGGTTTAGGCTCTTTTCGTTTCTTTTGTGACGACACTGAAAGTTTATTCAACACTACTTTTGCTCATTCAAAGGTAGCCTTTTTCATTCTTTCTTTAACTAAAGGGGCGGACTTGTTGAAGAATGGTTTTTAGCTCTTATTCCACGATCGGGCCATTTAATGGAGTAACCCCCTTAAAGAAAATTGGATTTATAGGATAAAATTTAGAAGATTGTAAAGTTTATTCTTAAACTAAACAATAAGGTTGATACAAATAAGAAAACCTAGGGAATTGTATCTATCCCTAGGTATTTGTTAAACGCAATTAAAAAGACAGACCCTATTTAGGATAAATAGGGTCATTCAGTTCAATTATTTATTTTGGGTAATTCCATTTACAATTTGAGTAAGTGCCTCTTTGATTGGCGTAGCTGGACGACCAAGAACTTTTTCGAAATCATTACTCTTGAAATCTAACGAGCCTTCTCGAATGCTTCTTTGGATGTCAACAAGTATAGGAATAACGAAATCTTGTATGCCAGCAGCCTTCATAATATCGGTATAAGTAGCATCATCTACTTGTTGAATAGGTACTTCTTTGCCCAGTACATCCCCAAGGACAGAAACAAATTCTTCCTGAGTCAATGGCTTACCAGAAAGCTCATAAATGGTATTTTCATGCCCATTCTCAGATAATACCGCAGCTGCTGCTTCGGCATAATCTTGTTGTAATGCCCATCCTACTTTGCTATTTCCTGCTGATGTCACCCAAGGAGCTCCCACTAGGACACCTTGAATGCTTGGAATTTCATTCTCCAAGTACCAATTATTACGCAAGAAGGAATAAGGAATGCCTGTTTTCTTAATCGCTTCCTCAGTTGCCTTGTGCGTTGGTGCGAATAAATTTGTACTTTCCGGTGCATTTGCTAAACTGGTATACGCTATAAATTTAACTCTTGCACGCTCTGCTGCAGCTACCGCATTGGCATGCTGACGGATTCTTGTTTCATTGTCTCCATCCGCAGAAATAATTAATAAACGTTCAACTCCTGCAAAAGCAGAATCCAATGTTTCTGGATCATCGAAATCTCCTTGTCGAACTTCTACTCCACGAGCCTGCAATTCTAACGCTTTCTCTGTATTACGAACACTGACAGCCAGTTGACTGGCTGGTACAGTCTTTAATAAAGTCTCTACAACTTTAGTGCCAAATTTCCCTGTTGCTCCTGTTACTAATAATTTCATTATTTATCTCTCCAATCTTTTTGTTTAATTATTAAGCTTAATCAAATATTATAGTATTAGGCATTTTTTTTAAAGTAGTCACTTTTTTATAACATAGTCACAAAAATAGTACCATTAAGAAAGAGAGGTATTTATAATGGCACGAAGTTGGTTCGGTGAACCTCCCGAGGAACAAATAGAGGTTTGTCCTGTTACCCAAGCTCAAGACATAATTGCAGGGAAATGGAAAATTATCATTCTATGGCATTTAAGCGTACAGACAAGAAGATTTAATGAACTTCAAAGGTTGTTACCTAATATTTCAAAAGGAATACTGACGCGTCAGTTGAGAGAATTGGAAGAAGACCAAATGGTTCACAGAGAAGTATATAAAGAAGTCCCTCCTAAAGTAGAATACTCGTTAACACATTTGGGTCAGAGTTTTATTCCTATACTTGAAAGTATGGGCGATTGGAGTAAAAAACATTTAAAGAGTAAATAAAAAGGTTCATCATCAAATAGCTAAAAGGTTAAAGCATAATCTGGTCTTAACTTTTTAGTTATTCCATTATAGGGCGCTATTCTTGAAAATAAGGATTAGCGTTTTTATCATTATAAAGACACAAATTGCGGAGCAATTTTTAAAGTATATTGATTTATGTTGAGAAGATATTGTGAAGGGTTATTCTAATACGAAAGGTCAGTTTAGTTTATAAAGAATAATTACATAATAATATTGGAGGTGTTGTAATGCTTACGGTTAGGAATGTTGAAAGTTATCTTAAAAATCTGATTAGTGAAGATACCGATGATATAAAAAATGCTTGGGAAACCTTTAAAGATTTTTGTAGAGAAACGGTTGAGGGGGAAGAAGATAAAGAAATTTTATTTCAATGTGGTGTTTACGATTATACTGGAGAGGATCTATTTTATTTTGAGTTTGTACGTCAGTTTACAATTTATGAAAAAGATAATAATCCACACATGGAACAACTACATTGCGAATGCATTTTAGAACCAACAGATAACTTAAAAAAGTTAGAGGTATCAGAATGGTCAATGGACTATGATGATATAGATGATTTTTTTAATCATATAGAAAACCTTCAGGAATTTAAAATACCTTTAAACTCTAAACCGGTAAAATTAAAAATATATCAAGAAAAGATTTAAATTTTATTCCTTTAACGGGCACTTTAGTTGAACATACAAAAAACTTTATTGTTAATGTAAATGAGTTCATTAGTTATATAAAAAGGATAGATGAATACAAGCGTTTCAGCTGTTCATCTATCCTCTTAGAATGAAATGTGTGACATTATATTCAGGTGCTTAATATATAAAAATTTTAGATATTTTCTTGACTCTTTAATAAAACTATTAGATGCTTCCTTTTTACAGTTATTTACTGTTTATTTCGATGTTGCTCCATTTTATTTAAGATTTTTTCACTATCCTTATTAGCCATATTCGTATAAAGGGAAGTCGTTTTAATATCATTATGGCCAAGTTGATCCCGTAGCAAGATATTAACTTGATAATTATTATTAAAGATAATGCTCCTAAACTCATGTATTTCAAAGGTTTATGCTCTTTTCGTTTCTTTTTTAATGACACTGAATGTTTATTTAACACTATTTCAGTTAAAGTAAGGTAGCAATTTCATTCTTTCTTCAACTAAAGGGGCGGACTATTTGTTCTTGATGAAATTTCTCATTCTTGAGATATTCAATCGAAAGAAGTTTCTTGTAATGCATCGGAAGTTTTAAAGATTAGAGCGGGGATACCTACGGGTTTTTGTTAACAGAGATTGATGTTGTTTGATCCCCTGAAAAAGGGTATTGTATTCACGCTTTAAATGCTATCTACTTTAAATCACTAAATAAATGGATAAGGGTAGATGCTCGAGGAAATAAAAAGGGAATAAATGCTCAATTTTCAATTGATGGGGAAAAATTAGCTTTTCGTGTTAGCGAAGAATTTAAGGTTTTGTATGTATCAGGTAGTGATTGTCTTTTCAGTTGCTATCTGTTAAATAATATCTAAAAACAAATAACAGAGTAAATCGGTTAAAGTCTAGATTGAATTAGCAATTTCAATATTGAGTTTTAATATTAAAAGTATTATAGTTATAAATATAATAAATCTAATGGATGGTTAGTAAAAAAGGTTGCTAATGTCTATTTCTTTATAAAAAATGGTGAGACGGATAAACAAGTAGTTAACACTGCTTAAGTATTAGCCTGCCATAAAATGGTGTGTAATGTTCTTTACACACCATTTTATGGCAGGCTTTTTGTTTGTTATGAAAAGGAGGAAAGCAATTGGCTTGGTCAGTTTTGCATATAGTCGGAATTATCGCTTATGCGGCCAGTGGTGCATTTGTTGCGATGCAGGCAAGGTATTCAGTAGTTGGAATCTATGTTCTTGGATTAATAACATCGTTTGGAGGATCTGTGATTAGAAACATTGTAATAGATGTCCCTATTTCTGAAATATGGGATCGTCACACCTTACTAGTTGTTATGATAACTCTGACTACAATTATATTTATAGAGAGGAAATGGGTGCATCATTGGAATCGATGGGGATACTTCTTTGACTCTATTGGTCTTGCCTCTTTTGCGATTCATGGGGGACTATTAGCAAATAGTTTAAATCATGACTTAGGAATTATAATCATTGCTTCAATGTTTACAGGTCTTGGTGGAGGAATTGTTCGTGATTTGTTAGCTGGTAGACCTCCACTTGCATTAAAAGAGGAAATTCACGCAATACTTACGTTATTGTGTGCTATTTGTATTTGGGCTGGTTATAGCAGTCCTATTGAATTGACAATGATAGTAGTTATTGTTGTATTTATTCGTATGTTAGCAGTACATTTCGAATGGAGACTAAATTTACCTTGTAATCGTACCGAAATACATTGATTATGACATCCAAGGAGGGACATAATGAAAAAAAATTTGGAACATGAATTGAGTATGTTAATTCGTGAAATACGAAAAGAGAATATAGGGAATGGTCCGCGGGAAATTAATACACGTATTCTAGGCTCTTGGGTAATTTGTGAGATGAAAGGCAATTTAACTACTGTTGAAAAGTTCATGATTGAATCAAAAGAAGGATATGAAACAGTCCATAAAGCAAGGACATCCTTAATAAAAAAAATATATGAGAACAAAGAAAAAGTGGAAAAACTTGAGGGAGTCGTACAGGCGAAACTTATAAATGTTTTTACAGATATCGATATAGATAGGGATATTGCAATGACAATTTATGTGTTTGATAAACCTATAATGACTATGAAGTTTTGAAGTTCACATATCCTTGCAATGGTTGTTGCAACTTAAACTCGGCCATAATGCGTCTTTTAGGATTCCATAGCATCATAGTCAAGTATCGATCTTGCTCTTGAATTTTTTCACTATTTTCAGACAGTCAATCTTCAGATAATAATGAAAATCAATCCGTATCAAAAAGTAGTAAAGATATTGAAGGCTATTTGTGTTGATGCATTGGTATGGAACAAGGAACAGTGTTTATTATTAAATGGCATTTTAATGAATTAACTTTTTCCGTAAATAACAGATAATTGAATGGCTAGTAATAGATATTGGAGGAAACCATGGGATACATTATTATTTAAGAAATTTAGTGGGCAGTCGTCCTCTAATTATGGCTGGTGCATGAGTATTTCTTGTGAATAGTAAAAATGAGTTACTGTTATAACTTCGTAAGGACAATAATTGTTGGGGATTGGCTGGTGGCTCCATGGAGATTGAGAGATTGAGGAAGCATTAGAACAAGTAGCCAAAAGAGAATTATTAGAAGAGACGGGTTTGATTGCAAATTATTTGACTTTGTTAAATGTCTTTTCTAGACAAGATTTCTACTATAAATATCCTCATGGTGATGAGGTATATAATGCAATTACAGCTTATATTTGTAGGGATTATAAAGGGACATTAAAAAGTTCAGTTAACCTTTACATATCCCATAATAGACTGCTTTATATAATTCAAAAGTATGATTTCCAATATTTGAACGATTCCCATTTTCAAGTTCGTTTAATTAATCCAGAAAACTCTTTAAAAGAAAAAAGGACACGGCATTTCACCATGTCATCATATTATATAGATTAGCCTCTTCCAGCTTGGAAAGAAGGATATTTCGTCATACCGCCATCAACGAATAGTGTTATACCTGTTACATAGCTTGCTTCGGATGACGCTAAAAATGCTGCTACAGATGCTACTTCTTCTGGTTTACCGATTGTACCCCATAGGTATCAACCATTCCAAGTTGTTCGTATTTTGACTTGGCTTAAAATCACACTTAACTAACATGCATTAGCATAATAACTAAAGACAAATATTAGAGTTTTTTAAAATTTTGGTTCATCAGCAATCGGGTGCTTTAAGAGTGTACAAATTTTCGTAATGAATCAGAAAAAACATTTTCCTCAACACTTCTTTGATTTATGTTTAGGTGATTGTAATGGAATTGACAAATAAAGAACTGGCAAATCATTAAATATAAAAACCAAAATAGCAATGCAAAACCGTGGAATAAAGAAAGAAGAGTTCAAAAAAGGGTGGGTTTTAAATGAATAACGATATTGAATTTCTAATTGATACTATGGGCGATACAGTTTTAATTAATGACGTTGAACATAAAGCATTAGTAACTCATTCAAATGAAACTAAAAATGAAGAACATTATATACATACACTTAAACAAGTTAAACAAGGTGATTTAATTACATATAACAATGAAAAGTATTTAATAACTACTGAAAGTTTAACAAATAATGCAATTAAATTTAAAGCACTTATGCGACGCTGTAATTATTCAATTGAAATTGCAGGAGAAACAACGAGTGAACTTTTAGTTGATGAGAATCGTAACCCACCTATCATAGATATTTATGGTGACGAGCAATTCATTTATTTTGTGGGTGAACCTATTTACATTTATACAATTGTAGAGAATAAAACATTTGCTGTCAGTGGAACTCAATTACTGGTTGCAGAAAATCAAATTTTATTAATTGTTCAAGATAATGAAACTAATCGTAATAAATTAATTGTGAATAACATTTTTACGGTTATGGATAGCGAATGGAAAATAAGAAATGTAGATAAAACACAAAAAGGATTATTAATAATTATTTGCGAAAAAACTGTATAAAGTTGGTGGGCGAAAATAACATCCTTCTTTTATAAAGGTAATAATTAATTAACGACATTTACAATCATAGTTGTAACGTATAATCCCCTAAATCACTTATAAACAACTTCCTCATAAAGAATGGTAAGTTCCCAAAAAAGCAAATAAAAATTGACTTTAATCCTGGTAAAATTGATACCTCATCTTTTCCTTTTCCTACTTGGCGTAAGTGTGCAAAGGATGCAACTGACTATCATTGTTTGGGGCTCCCAAGTAGGAAATCAGCTAAATTGATGCGAACCAAAAACTAAAATTCGTTTTTTATTAATACTTGTGGCTTTTGGTTATATAAATCAAACTAGGATCAATTCCTTTGAAAACTTCACCGCCTGGTCAAATTCTTTGACATTACTTATAAAGAAGAACTAGAATAGCCACATTGTATGGTATTATTAGGAATCGAATTTCTGCAGTGGAATATCGGATGGGAGTTATAATTTTGATCATACGATTAAGAATGAGGTAAGCGCTCCTGTTATGAAGTTGAAATATTAGAGAATTCAGTATAGGAAGAATCTTCTAAGCAAATGAGGCTGACATTGTTGGTCTTTCCCATGAGGTATTGCTCGATCCATACTGGACCATCCATCTATACATCCATGCCTATATTAAATCAAAAAATTTTGGAGGGAAAATATAATGAGTAAAGGTTCAATCATTGTTACAGCCATTTTAAAACCAAAAGAGGGTCTTGAAGAGCGATTACTATTGGAGTTAAAAAAGGTTCAAGCGGCATCCAGACAAGAAACCGGTTGTATAACCTATAATCTCCATAAATCTGTGGATGAAAATACATTTGTTCTATATGAGGAATGGGTGAATAATGAGGCAATGGAGGAACATATCCGTTCCAATCATTATCAAGAATATCGAGAAAATATCTCGGTAATTCTTTCAAATAGACAAGTGTATAAATTAAAAGCAATAGAATAATCTATGCATCCTTCATTTATGCAATTCAAAGACTACAAATAATTTGAGTTTTTGAATCGTTTAGCATATTCCTTAATTAAAAAATATCTGGCGCTCGAGAAAAAATTGCTATTCCCGAGTAGAAGCCAAAAAATGAATTAGAGGTTTTATTTATTGTTGATTACCAGCTAAGTAGGGTATCTATTATCCATTTAAAATTCCCTCACTTTTCTGACCTTTATCCTAATTCAACCGAAGTCGATACGGCCGGCATTCGTACTCAGCTACAATGTACTGTACTTGGAATTTCCTTGTAACACCTGAATGGCAGTTAGAAGACCTTAATCTAAATGAATTCGATGCTTTGGCAATCCCAGGGGGATTTGAAGAAGCAGGGGGTTATGAAGATGCTTTTAGTGAAAGTTTCCAAAAAGTGATTCAATATTTCGATGCGCACAATAAACCAATTGCATCCATTTGTGTCGCCTCTTTAATGATTGGCCATAGTGGAGTGTTAAAGAATCGAAAGGCCACAACTTACAATCATCCTACGAGCAAACGATCAGTTAGAGCAATATGGCGTTCAAATCACTTGAAATGTTAACTTCGCCTGAAAATACTGATAAAGTAAAGGATTTAATGGGCTTAAAAAAAGATAATAGTAGATGAAACATTAAACCGTATAATACGAAGGGCAATATAATTGAATAACGCCAATTAATTTAGGTGCACATATTTCATTTTAATATGCATAATAAGGAAAAGAAAAAGAACAGAGTTTACCTGTCTCACAGGTTCTGGTCTTTTTAATTAATCTTTTTTAAATTGATAGGATTAAGGACATTTTGTCAGTAAAAGGAAACAGTAAAGACATTAATCGGTGATAATAAAAAACTTACGGTGATTCCGAACGCAAACGCTTCTCATACAGATTTGTATGACAAGACTGATACTATACCATTTGAGGAAATTACAGAATTTTTTCAAAAAAATATGATTTAAGTGGTTATACAAATTAATATTGTGACAATTTAAAAATAAGAACTTCTCAATGCCATTTAAAGAAGTTCTTATTTTTTATGATGAATCAATCAACAAGTTTCAATAAACTAAACTTTTTTTAAGTAAATCAGGACAAACTGTGGCCACACCTGAAATGAACTTATCGGTCTTAATATTTCTATTGCAGATTGTGGTTATATAGAAGAAATAGATTGATATATTCGCTTAATTGTTTCGATATGTAATGCTTCATGGTAAAAGCTAAACAAAAATGCCTCACCAACTGTATAAAACGTAATGCCTCCACGGTTTGTAAATGGAGTTGATAGCTTTTCATGCAAACGTCCTTGAAGAAAATCTTTTATTCTCGTTTTTTGTCCCGTCAAAATCTCGGCGATTTCTGCAAATGATGGCGGCGCTTCTTCCCATTCTGCCGGTTTCGTTCCAGCACCAAAAAACTGCTCGTAATCTTTCGGAATGTTCTTCTCTTCACCTAAAAGCTCAAAAACGAGCTTTTCCTGTACAAATGCAATGTGTCCAAAGTTCCAACGAATATTGTTGTTAAAACCTTTTGGAATGATATCGGAAATTTCTTCTGGAATTTCCTTCAGCGTATGCTCAGTTATTCTGCGCACTGTTTCCATATGGTGAATAATTGTTTGTTCCAAGAAAAAAACCTCCCTTTTTAGTGAACTCTGTTTAGCCATTTCGCTGTCTTCATGTCCTTTTCCTTCTAATAGGAATATTTTTATTCATATCCGATTTCTGATTCGCGTATGAAAATAGAAGAGTAGAGTGTATTTTTATAACTTAATATAGTAATGATCTTCCACAATCGGGTGCTATCCTTGAATATTAGGATTAGCGTTTTTTCATTTAAGGGCTATTTAACGGAATAACGCTTCTTAACAGAATTCATGTAACGGGAAGGGAATTTTACAAACCTTGAAGAAGTAATAATTTATTGGGGGGACTTTAAAATGTTTATTGTAAATGTTGAAGGTGATATAAGGAAAAATGATAAGTGACTTATTATTGAAAGAAGCAAAAAAGAGGAACATGCTGGTGGTCTGCTTTCTCTTGTTGGAGGTAAGGTAGATATAGAAGGGGATTCATCAGACATATTAGAGAGAACAGTGAAGCGAGAAATACTAGAAGAAGTCGGTGTGAACGTAAAAGACAGGATACATTATGTACATAGTACATCATTTCTAACAGATAAAGGTGAAAATGTTGTGGATATTGTTTTTCTTAGTGAATATGAATCGAGGGAAGTATTTTCTAAAAGTACAGATGAGGTCGAAGTGGTATTATGGTTAACTACTGAAGAAATATTAAGCCACCCCAATTCGCCAATATATTTAAAGGAAAGTATTAAACATGCGGAGGCGTTGATTCAAATTCATTTGTAATCACTGCTTTAAATTTATAATAGAAGTAAAGTAGTCATAAATGGGGGAAACTTTGTATGAAAAAAAGTATATATATTGTGAGACATTGTGAAGCGCAGGGACAACCTCCGGATTCACAACTTACAGAAAAAGGATTGATACAAGCAAAATATTTATCTAGATTTTTCTCAAATACTAAAATTGACCGAATTATAGCAAGTCCTTTTTTACGTGCAATTCAGTCAGTAGAACCAATTAGTGAGGAGACAAACATAAAAATAGAGATTGATGAACGTTTATCAGAACGTACACTAAGTACTACGGATTTACCTGATTGGCTTGAAAAACTTAAAGCAACATTTAATGATTTGGAGTTGAAATTTCAAGGTGGAGAGTCAAGTAAAGAAGCTATGGACCGAATAGTAAGAGTTATAGATGAAGTTATTAAAAGTGAATCTGAAAACACAATAATTGTTACCCATGGAAATTTAATGTCTCTACTGCTAAAGAATTATGATAACAGCTTTGATTTTGATTGCTGGAAGAGTCTTAGTAATCCTGATGTGTTTGAATTATGTTACTCAAACAATGAAGTAAGTATGAAACGTTTATGGCAAGATGAAATAGAAAAAGAGTAAATGTGGAACTTAATTTGTTCAATTATCGGGCGCAATTCTGCAGTAAGAATTGTGATTTTTTATGTTAGTGTCATCTAAAATAACACTCGTAAGTTTTATACAGATAGATACTTTCTAATAAAAATTTTGGAATTAAGTGGAATATATTAAAATAATAAATATAACATAACTAATAAAAAATGGAGGTACTCATGGAATTATGGGATGTGTATGATATAAATCGTAATAAAAAAAATCGTACTTGGATTAGCGGTGAAAAGCTTCAACCTGGTGAATTTCATTTAGTTATTCATGTATGCATTTTTAATGCAAATGGGGAGATGCTCAATCAACAAAGGCAGCCTTTTATAGAAGGTTGGCCAAATATGTGGGATCTTACTGTAGGGGGGAGCGCGATAACTGGCGATACAAGTCACACTGCAGCACAAAGAGAATTGCATGAAGAGTTAGGTTTGAAATTAGATTTTCAGCAAATACGACCTCATTTAACCATTAATTTTGAGTACGGCTTTGATGATATTTATTTAATTGAAGAAAATGTGCAGTTACATAAGCTCACTTTACAGTATGAGGAAGTACAAAATGTGAAATGGGCAAGCAAGGAAGAAATTTTGACTATGATTAAAAAAGGAGAGTTTATTCCTTATTATGAAAGCCTTATTCAATTACTATTTGATAGCCGAAAAAAGTGTGGCGCTATACAAGGACAATAAAATTAACTGAAAGTACCTTATACATTAAGGGCTTTCTTTAAAGTTTTTGATTTACCTTACTTACGGGGCTTTAGTTTAATAATAATCTGCAACTCTCGGGCGCAATTCTTTAATAACAAATGCTTTTGTTTTCATCTCAGGGCAATATTAATTAATAATAATTTTAAAGCAAAGTGAACACACAACCTTCTTTATATTTTTATGGTGATGTTAAATTAACTGAATTTTGGGAGGGTATGTAGATGGAGATATATCTGTTCAGCATTATTGGCTTAATTATTCTGTTTCTTATTATTACGTATGCTGTTCGATATGGTATTGACACTTCAAAACAGGTTAAGTCTTTAAGGTCTGATCTTAAAGAAATAAAAAAGCAAATTAAAGATTTTGAGAAAATAAGGGATAAATAAATTACATATTCAATGTAGTGTAGTTCCAACAGACTAATGTTTGATTTAGTTTGATTAGGTAAATTAGTATATATAGAGTGGGATTTTATGTGTAAAGGAGCGGTAGGATGTCTGGAAAAATAAAGAAGCTAGAAGATTTTGTGCGTGAAAAGTGGGTTTCTAAAGGAGCTGATTCAGCGCAATGTATCAGCTCCTATAAAATTAAAACATGCTCCCATAATCCTAGTTTTCCCTTTGCTGGAATAAATTCATCCAGCATCTGCATATCCTCAACTACCCAAGCATAACCTCCCACTATAAAGTTACCCATAAAATAGTCATTCCCTGATACGATTCGACCATCCTCCAGAATGGCCCATGTCTCATTGTTTTCAGTTACCTTCAAACAATCTACAAGTTTGCATACAGCAATGATCTGGCCAGTTGGAAGATTCTCTGGTGTGTATCCGTGCTTACCAAGCAACGTCTTTATGGCTATATGGTTAGAGACCTCTTTATCTATTTTTTTACTTGTGTGAATAGCAAGTGGCCCCCGATAATTCGTTCTCCATGACCTTGTTTCATATGTTGCCTCTCTAAGGACAAAAAGGCTTGCCCACGGCTGGATCATTGATAAAACCTTCATTCTGACAACCTCCAAGCTATAGAAGTTTATTTTGATTATAGAGTGTCCCTTTAAAGGAATATTATGAGCAAAAGGCAGAATATCAGTTCATGGAAATCCAATTTATGAGGCATGAGTCATGACCAGTAATCATTAATATCATATATTAATCAGCGAACTATTTTTGTTGGGTTTTACAAACTCACTAAATGTGAATTAACTAACGGTAATAGGAAAACGATAGCACGGAAAATAAATACTCAATTATATTTCGAATATAGTTTCTATCGAAGGTAAAAATGAAGGGAATTCTGTCCTGATAAATAAAATGAAGGAAAAAGAACCTGAAATATTCAAAATAATAAGTGAAAGATATGCGAATTTGAATTTACCATATGACATTCTAAATAAGAGTTATCTAATAGGAATTGAGCAGCAAGAAGCAGCATATCAAAATATCGTTAATAATCTAGATTTTGTAAATTCTTTATTTGAAGAAGTTACATATGATAATTGCCTATTAATTTTAAATATTTTTTACGAAGTTAGCTAAAATAAAATTAGACAAATGTGTATTTACGGTATATAATTAAGCTAATAAAATCCATTTAAGTAAAAAAATGAATTTACATGTTACAAAGAGTAATCGTGTTTGTTCGGTACTTTTTGTAATATGTGAATTTTTTTCTTTTAAAAAGCTTATATATTAATAATTATTTGGAGGTCATTTAAATGACACAAGGTACTGTAAAATGGTTTAACGCAGAAAAAGGTTTTGGTTTCATCGAAGTTGAAGGCGGAGCAGACGTATTCGCTCACTTCTCAGCAATCCAAGGCGACGGTTTCAAATCTTTAGACGAAGGTCAAAAAGTTGAATTCGACGTTGAAGAAGGCCAACGCGGACCACAAGCTGCAAATATTGTAAAACTTTAATTTTTAAATAAGTTTTAGAATTATATAAAAAACTAGAGGAATCCTTTCGAAAAGGTTCCTCTTTTTTATTTAGTTCAACTCCAAATCAATTTTAGATATTTACTTGACTTTTAATAAAACTATTAGATGCTTCATTATTTATTGTTTATTTCTATGTTGATCCATTTTACTTAAGATTTTTTCACTATCTTTATTTGCCATATTAGTATAATGGGAAGTTGTTTTAATATCATTATGTCCTAACTGATCGCTAAGCAGCACATTAACTTGATATTTTTAATTAAAGATAATGCGCCTAAACTCATGTATTTTAGGCTCTTTTCGTTTCTTTTGTAATGAAACTGAAAGTTACAAAGATGATGCTCCAGAGTGGAAAAAATGGGACGCTCCATACTTTCCACATAAGTCTATGTCATATGAACAATTCATCAAAACAAGTAATTATTGGGTTGGTAAAGAAAATTTTTGGGTTATTTGTGTTGATGGAGTGGTACGTGGTATTGTCTCCTATTACTTTGAAGATGACCAAAAAATATGGTTGGAGTTAGGTATTGTTATACACGAAGCTCCTAATTGGGGTAAAGGCTTAGGAACTCGTTCTTTGAAACTTTGGATTAATCATATTTTTAATACATTACTTCTAGGAAGAGTTGGTTTAACCACTTGGTCGGGCAATGAACGTATGATTCGTGTTGGAGAAAAAATTGGTATGCAAATGGAGGCTCGTATTCGAAAAGTCAGCTACTACGAAGGTAATTATTATGATTCCATACGTATGGGGATTTTAAGAGAAGAATGGGAAGCTTTAAAAATTTCCAATAAAGTCTGAAGTAGTAAAATAAGAATTATAGAAATAAGATGTGAATAGTTGTAATTTAACAGGAATTAATTAAATAACGATCTTCAATATTCGGGCGCTATTCTCGAAAAAGAATTGTGCCTTTTTTAGCTAAAGGGCCATATTCTTATTCTTTAATAAATACACAAGTAACTTGGATACTAATGATAAAAATTGAATGAGGGTAAAAAATGAACTAAAAAAACAGAGCAGGTTAGCACAAAAACGACTTGAATGAAATAAAATATCAAGTACACTATTCAAAAACAGCTACTGTGGTTATGAGCGTGGAGATAACAACAATGAATTTACTTTAATTGTTGTACTGTTTATCCTAAAAATTATTTTTGTTAGCTTTATAGAGAAAGAGTACTACTAATTTAGAAGCTATTATACTTATGCCCCGATGCATCAATTTCCTTAGAATATATTAATAGTACTTAAATGAAAGGGGGGAAATACTTTGGGTTGCAATAACGATAACCATAGAAGACACTCAAATCGTAGGGATGAATCCAGTACAAGCTCTCGCAACAAAAAATGGTGGCATAGAGATGAATCAAGTTCAATCTCTCACGACAAAAAATGTCATAGAGAAGATGAATCAAGTTCAAGCAGTTCAAGCAGTTCAAGCAGTTCAAGCTCTCGCAACAAAAAATGGTGGCATAGAGATGAATCAAGTTCAATCTCTCACGACAAAAAATGTCATAGAGAAGATGAATCGAGTTCAAGCAGTTCAAGCAGTTCAAGCTCTCACAACAAAAAAAAGCATAGAGATGAATCCAGTTCAAGCAGTTCAAGCTCTCACGACAAAAAATGTCATAGAGATGAATCCAGTTCAAGCAGTTCAAGCTCAAACAACAAAAAATGTCATAGAAAAGATGAATCCAGTTCAAGCACTTGCAACAAAAAATGTCATAGAAATGAATCCAGTTCAAGCTCTCACAGCCAAAAAAGACGTTGGTTTGAATCAAGTTCAAGTTCTTAAATAAAAATTTAGCCGATGAAGGTTGGTCTTTTTAAGTAAAAACATGAATGCCAATCTTTTTTCAAACCGGCTGGGTTTATTATTGGGGAAAGTAAATAGTAGAACGCACAAATAAGAAAATATTTGTGCGTTCTTTGTTTTTAATATATTTAAATAGAATTCGAGAGCTAACTTTTTTATTCCTTTTAAACAAGAGGCTGTTGAATTAAAGTCGCGAATTCAAGTTCATGCACATGTCCATCATCTAGTGTAGTGGTCCCTGAGACAAAGTGTATATGTTTTCCATCGCCAACATCAATAGCTGGCCCTGTTTCTATTCCTACCTCATGATGATGATCTAAAAAGTCAGTATTAGTGAGTAATACATGTACATGAGTATCACCCCTAGGAATAACTTCAGAGGTAACCCCTGCGAAACGATGGTTATGTCTATCTTCACCTTCTTCAGCTAATTTGGTACTTGCTAAGAATTCATGTACATGAGTTTGTGTTTCAGACATAAAATTTGAGCCTCCTTATAATTTGAGTACGTGACATCTTATTGATAAGGAGGAGGATTTATGAATAAAAAGAAAGAAAAAATTAGAAAACTTAACTAAGTATATTGATGATTATTGATATGCTCACATATAAGAATGCTGATTGTGAAGTTTTGCCATAAACTAAAAGAGCCCATTATGGCCAAGTTGATCCCGTAGCAGAATCTTAACTTGTTATTTTTAATTAAAGATAATGCGCCTAAACTTATGCATTTCAAGAGTTTAGGTTCTTTTCGTTTCTTTTGTTATGACATTGAAAGTTTATTTAACACTACTTTTGCTAAAGTAACATTCTAAGGTAGCAATTTCATGCATTTTTCAACTAAAGGGGCAGACTAGTCGAAGAATCGTTCTTAGACCTTATCTTATTCAATATTTGAGCCATTTAATGGAATAAGACATATTTGAGATTTGCTACTTATTTTAGACAAATAACTTCATCAACAATAATTAAAATTAAATCTTCTAAATTGGATAAAATCTACCACCGAATAATTTTAATTGATTATACTCCTCTAGAATGGGTACGTATGTTATAAATAAATAATTCGAAGCATATAGCAATCGAAAAATATCTACGATTGGCGATATTGTTCGTTAATATAAGGTAAATTACCTATTATATTTTTATTGTAAAGTGCAATTGCTCACAGGTTATGTGCCGACTAAGTTAGTAGATATTTTTTAAACGGTATATTTGCCTTAATTATTTAACTTCTCTTTGTGTTAAGATTAACGTGTAGGGAGTTGAGTAATTATGGATAAGGATTTAAGAAAAAATCTATCCGATAAGTATCTTGAAAAAAATCGAGAATTTAATAAAATTGCTCAAAAAGAATTAGATTTTCTCATTAATAATCAATTAGATGAAGCATTAAAATTAAGACCAGAAAAGAATGAGTTACTTAAAGAAATAAAAAAATTTGAACAATTACTCTGAGATAGTTAATCCGCATCTTATTGGTGGGGATTTTTTTATTTTGATTTGAAACTAGGTTATTGAACTGTACATACAGATCTTTTTTCTTATTCAATTAAAGTACGCTTTTCTTGCATAAGGAAGCGCCCCTATTCCACCTTTTCGGGGAGATAGGCAAAAACAGCCACCATATGCTTATCTATTCCATAACGTTTAGGTCTCTTTCATTGATAAAGATAACCTCTTTCTTTTCTTTATCGAAATAATAAACTTCCATGTTTTGATCCGCATCGTCCTTATCGCTTGTAAGCACTCCAAAGTATCCATCTCTTAATTGAACCATATTAGAACTAATTAGATTCGAATCCCAGTCATTTGGAGCGTGATCGACTGTAACAGTTACTGCTTCCATTCCCAAATAAAATAGAGGATGACCCATTTCAAAAAGAAAATGACTATGATAGAGGTGCTAACCAAATACCTCTAATTGAAGCCCAAAAAAATTATATTAGTCATGGTGACTTGTGAAAAGAGATTTGTTAAAAATGTTAGAAAACCTAAAGTTTATTTAGCACTACTTCTGCTGAAGCAACATTCAAAGGTAGCCTTTTTCATCCTCTGTTCAACTAATGGGGCGGAGTAGTTGAAGAATCGTCTTTAGCTCTTATACAACAATCGGGCCATATTGTTGAGGAACGCTTTCAATCAATGTGCAATAAAAATTAGCATGTAATTTGGGATTATCAAAATCACAATTGATCAATGGTAGATGGAATGTAAAATTGGAGAAATAATAATAGTTCTCGGTTTTTGAGGAATAATAAATTTAAAAGTACTAATAAAGATATAAAGCGAGGCGTTTTATGAAAAAGGTTGCAATGATTTTCCTATGTCTTCTTATTTTAATTCTTCCCTCTCAAGTCTTTGCTCAACGAAAAGTGCCTATTTTAATATATCATTCGATTGACGAATTTAATGGGCATGGTTCTAAGGATTTATATGTAGCACCGAAGAATTTTGAGAAACAAATGATTTATCTAAGAGATCATGGCTACACATTATTAACTTTTGAACGATGGCAAGACATTGATAAAGTAAACAAACCTATTTTCATTACCTTTGATGATGGGTGGAAAAACAATCTGAATGCATTTGATATTTTTCAAAAATTGAAAAACGAACGTTTTCAACCAACTGGTACCATTTTTGTTATTTCTGACTTTATCGGTCGCTCCAATCGATTATCGGAATCGGATTTAAAAATGATGGCTGATTCGGGGATTATTTCAATTCAGTCTCATACTGCTACACATCCTAATTTGACGAAAATAAAAAATTACGAATATGAACTGAAAGAGTCTAAAGATAAAATTCAAAAAGTAACGGGCAAACCAGTTATTGCTCTTGCGTATCCATACGGAAATTTCAATAACAAGGTCGTGGCAGAAACTAAGAAATACTATTCCTTTGGACTTACGACAATTCCTGAATTATTTTCTGAGAAGGGCATAAAAGACGAATTGTATCTTTTACCACGGATCTATATCAAGTATTCAACTACCCTTGATGAATTTGCAAAGATCGTGGAAGGAGATTGAAGGCGGTTACTATAATAGGTAATCGTTTTTTCTTTTTGAACCAAGGGAAAGTGTTAATAGTGTTTATAAGCAAATGGATAAAGAATCCGGAAAAATGGTTTATTAAGGGAAGTAGGAAGCTCAATGGTTATCGAATTAATTGTCTTGGGGATTATTCTATTAATTTTTAGATTTTTAACTTCTTTAATAATTGAAGATCATTTTTTTCTTATTCAAGAAACGGGGCAGTTTAGTTGAATTATCATTATTAGCTTTTATTCCACAATCGGGCCATATTCTTGCATAATTCTTGTTAATAGATCGATCGGCTATTCTTATATCTCAAATAAGGTGAATGGTATCAGAAAAATCCTCAGCACACAGGGGGGATTTATCATAGGCTAAAGTCGCGAATATTCTTTATGTATTTAGACCGTCTTGCTATAATAAATACTACAGTTGTAAAAGTAGGAGGATTATCATGAAGGAGATTCCACAAATATCAGAAGCAGAATATGAAGTGATGAAGGTTATATGGAACTATGAGCCGATTTCGACTCCTGAGGTAGTGGAGAAATTATCGAATAATAGTGATTGGAAGCCAAATACCATTCACACCATGTTGGCGCGCCTAGTTAAGAAAAAGGCTTTGCATGCAATAAAAGATGGCCGAGTGTTTATATATACTTCACTGGTTGAAAAGCACGATTATGTTGAGCAAAAAAGTAAATCCTTTCTGCAGCAGTTTTTCGGCGGTACGTTACATTCAATGGTCTTAAATTTTATTGAAAATGATCAGTTATCGAATGAAGAAATATCGGAATTAAAGAAAATATTGTCCATGAGGGATAAGAAAGAAGGGGAGAAATAATGGATACTATGCTGCTGCGGATTTTAGTAAGTACAATCGTGGTATCCCTTCTTATTTTCATCATTCTTTTAATCAAAACGCTATTAAACAATCATATGACAGTGAAAGCACATTATCATATTTGGTATTTTCTTTGCATTCCAATCCTTGCTGCCTTTTTACCTTGGAATTATTTTTACCTTAAAGAAGGAACTGACTATTTTAAAAGCTTACTTTTATTTCATAGAGAAGCTCCATTGAAGAGTGAAAGGATTAATGGAGGGGATGCCTCTCAGGCGCCAAACAGTGATTTATTACATGATTTCACGGTATCGGTAAACAAGTCAACGCCCGAATTCGTCTACCATACATTTTTTACAGTTTGGATCATTGGAGTGGTTCTTTTTGTTGGGACTGCTGTTTATTCATACTATAAAATCTATCAAATCAAAAAGTTGGCTGCGGCTGTTCATAACCAAAAGCTAAACAAACTATTAGAAGTGTGCAAAGAGATGGTTGGGGTTAAAAGAAACATAAGGTTGCGAGAGACCTCTCTTATTTCATCACCGATCACGTTCGGGATTTTTCAGCCCTTTATTTTTTTACCAAGCAAAACGCGAGAAACATTCTCGTTAAATGAATTAAAATACGTGTTTTTGCACGAGCTGTACCATCATAAAAGCAAGGATCTGTTCGTGAATTACGTCATGTGGATATTTCAGATTATTTATTGGTTTAACCCGGTTGTCTGGTATGCTTTAAAAAGGATTCGAATGGATCGGGAATTGGCCTGCGATGCATCCGTTTTAAATCTCTTGGATGAGAGCGGATATATCGAATATGGGTATACCATCATTCGTTTTGTAGATAAAAAATATGATCGGCCCTTTGAACAGTTTGCTCCAGGTATAGGTGGGACAAAAAAACAAATCAAACAAAGAATCCAGTGCATTGCAAGCTACTCTAGAGATTCTCTATTATTGAAATGGAAAAGCAAGGTCATCTGTGCTGTTTTAGGAATTGTTGTGCTATTCCTT
The DNA here is from genome assembly GCF_053847205.1 of Rummeliibacillus sp. JY-2-4R. NCBI lineage: Bacteria > Bacillati > Bacillota > Bacilli > Caryophanales > Caryophanaceae > Rummeliibacillus > Rummeliibacillus sp. JY-2-4R. The sequence continues at coordinate 1,508,048 of NZ_CM132623.1, forward strand.
GCTCCAATCACCACTGTTATTGCCAGCCCAAATGATGTGTATCAGTTTAGCGGGAAGAATATGGTCTATGAAGATCTAAGTTCCTATTTTAAGGGCTACAAGGGCAGCTTTGTTTTATATGATCCCTCTAAAAACCAATATCAAATATATAATCGAGAGATGAGTGAACAAAGGATTTCTCCTGATAGTACCTATAAAATATATTCTGCCTTATTTGCATTGGAATCCAAAGTGATTTCCCCGAATAACAATAAACAGGTTTGGGATGGGGAAATTTACCCTTTTCCAGAATGGAATCAAAATCAAAATTTAGCGACTGCATTAAGCCATTCCGTGAATTGGTATTTCCAGAATACCGATCGAGAGGTAGGGAGAAAGCAGCTGCAAGATTATTTTCACAGGATAAAATACGGGAATGAGGATCTTTCAGGAAATTTGGATAGTTACTGGATGGAATCTTCCCTAAAAATATCACCCATTGAACAAGTCCAATTATTATACCAATTAGAAGAAAATCAATGGGGTTTTAAAGCGGAAAATATCAAGGCGGTAAAAAAGGCCATTTTAATAGACGTGCAAAAGAATGGGCGGTTGTATGGTAAAACGGGAACCGGTATGGTTAATGGAAAGAATGTAAATGGCTGGTTTATTGGCTTTGTCGATAAAGGTGATGATCGTTTTTATTTTGCCATTAATATTCAAAATAGGGATGGTCAAGCCCAGGGAAGTAAGGCCGCGGAAATAGCCAAGCAGATCCTGCATCAAAAAAAAATGTACTAATAATTAACCCCAGAAAGGATTACCCTTCCTTTTTGGGACTTTCTGGGATAAAATACTACAATCGTAGTATTTTTAACTACCTTGTACACAAAAAAGATTGACATCTTATTACTACACATGTAGTATAATAAATGCAATTAAATACTACATGTGTAGTATTCTTGCAATCTAATATTAATAGAAAGAGGTTAAGATTTTGAGGAAAACACATAATTTTTTCAATATGAATAAATTTATATTTGTCCTGGTGCTAGTGGTTGCCATTGTACCACTCGCCGGCTGGTCCATGCCAACCCATAACAATTCTGACCAGCCCAAAAAGGCAGTTGCGAAAACACCTGAATCCCATATACACCGTGAGTTTGCAGATCTCGAGAGCAAATTTGACACCCGGCTTGGAGTCTACGCTATCGATACCGGTAGTAAACGGAAAGTAGCTTATCGACCTAATGAGCGGTTCGCTTACGCATCCACCTATAAAGCTTTAGCCGCAGGTGCATTGCTACAGCGTTACTCCATTGATCAACTCGACGACTTAATCACATATAACAGCGGGGACATAGTTTCGTATTCACCCGTTACGCAGCTTCACACAGATACCGGGATGACTCTTCGGGAAGTTATGGAGGCCGCTGTTCGATATAGCGACAACACTGCAGGGAACCTTTTATTAAAGAAGTTGGAAGGCCCTGAAGGATTTGAAACAGCACTGAGGAAAATTGGCGATCACGTTACCCAAGTTGATCGCTACGAGACGGATTTGAACTCAGCTGTTCCTGGAGATAAACGTGACACCAGCACACCAAAAGCACTCGCTAACGACCTTAAGGCTTTCGCGGTTGACAATGTGCTCCCAACTGATAAACGTAAAATCCTGGCAGATTGGATGAGTGGAAATGCCACTGGAGATGCATTGATCCGCGCCGGCGCACCAACAGGCTGGGAAGTCGATGATAAGAGTGGGGCAGGAAGCTATGGAACACGGAATGACATTGCGATTGTTTGGCCACCAAATAGAGCTCCCATTGTCATCGCAGTTCTATCCAGCCGCGATACACAGAATGCCACCTATGACAATACGCTAATCGCAGAAGCTGCAAAGGTCGCACTTAATGCTCTTAAGTGAACAGATAAGTAAATTTACTCATCACAATTCTCAATTGCATCAGTGAAACAGGCTTATCATTCAGTCATCATATACAATCATTAGAAAGAATAGTATGTGCTGACTGATAACTTTTTCTATACAATAATAGGAATGGACAACATTTAGGTTGCTACTTGAAATAATTACTAGTGTAGATGTTTATTTGTGGATTTTCTCTTATACGATCATCCATCATTAGGTGGGGTTGGAGTTTATTGCGGTTATAAAATCTCATCATGTAATTAGATTTGACTAAAGAGACTAAAATGAAAAAGGACTTAATTGTTTCGTGAAAAACCAATTCAACTAACTAGTGCTATAGTGAAATTACTGAAGAATATTTTGCAGTTCTTTCGCATTTTCAATATTCCACAATCGGGCGCATTTCCTGTATAGGATTTGCGCTTTTTACATGAAGGGCCATATTATTGAGAACCTTATTTTAGAGATAATGATGATTTAACTACTTTTGATTTAACTACTTTGTGAGAAATAACTTAAAGTAAATGGATGGTTTAATAACATTAGACCTTTGAATTATAGATTTTTGAAAATTGATACTATTAATGTAGTTATTCAAAAAGGGGTGTCATTTTCTATGGAAATTAAATCGATTGTTTTAAAGACTAAAAGTTTAATGATTATGAAAAAATTCTATATTGATACGTTAGGTTTTTAATGAATGAGGATAAGAATAGCTTTCGAATTGCTGTTGGTACAGGTGAGCTTGAGTTTACTACAAGAGAAGTAGAAGGTAATCCCTATTACCACTTTGCTTTTAACATACCAGCTAACAAATTTTATGAAGCAAAATCGTGGGCAAAAGAAAGAGTGAATTTACTTGCTGAAGAGGGGGCAGATGAAGCTTATTTTCAGAGCTTTATATTTCTGTGACCCTTCTGGAAATATAGTAGAATTTATTTCAAGATATGAAATTCTGAAGATGACATCGCTCCTTTTTCGGTTAAAAGTATTTTAAACATTAGTGAAATCGGTTTACAATAATGAAATAAGTAGAAAATCCCTTAATTTCATGGGTGAAAGAAAGAAGGGAATATTTATTATATTAGCCCAACCAGGGAGAAGATGGATATTTTCTGATAAAAAGTCTGCCATATTTCCTCTTGAGATTACATTAATAGATAACAGTAAAATAACCCTCAATCCTAATCATGAAATTCAGGTATACCGTAACAAGAAATAATTAGAGTATGGCTATGTTAAAACTGAACCCAGAGTATTAATGACAATGATCATTTCTTGATTTAGCAAAATAAATATATTTTTTATTCCACAATCGGGCGCGATTGTGGAATAAGCCACTCTGTTCTTCTTGAATTAACGGAACCGAGGATTGTTAAGTAAATAAGAACAAAGTAAAAAGCGGTCCTCCACAGATTAGATTGTGGAAAGCCGCTTTTTCATTATATACACAGTCACCATTTATTGTTGCTTACATATGATTCGCTTAACCGTATAGAAATAAACTAAAAGATCTATTTAGCATTACGAAGCTGTACGCAGTGATTTCATAATGAAGCTCACAATGAACACAAGTATAATTGCTCCAAGGATAGCAGGGAAAATATAGAAATCAGAAATTTTAGGCCCCCAACTTCCAAGAAGCATACCACCAATCCATGCACCGATAATACCTGCGATAATATTACCAATAACTCCACCTGGGATATCTTTTCCCAAAATGATACCTGCAAGCCAACCGATAATTCCGCCAATTATTAAAAACCAAATGAAACTCATACTGTTCATCTCCTATTTTGTAGTTTAATTATTTCGTTATAGTGTTTTATAACCTTTACTCTAAATCCTTTTAAACATTAAGGAGGAAAAAATTAGCGGAAATTTCAAGGGAGATAGCGGAAATTGTTATACCTAAAGCGTTTTTAAATGACAAAGTGCCCATCCATGACCTGTTGAGAAATAAGAAAAAACTATGCACCTGTACTTATTTCCTTTTCATTCTTGGCTTATGATCAAAAAACTAAGGTAGCACTTATGGATATTTTTTATAGATTCAAGATTGGTCTTATGTTTAAAGAAGAACTTGTGTTCAACAATCGGACCAGGTTGTGGAATAACATTTTAAAGCAAAGTAGATATTATGAAGGTTTACGGTTAAACTTTTGGACAGAATAATTTAAGAAAAGCAACTGGATTCATTTATATCTCCACTTAATGTAGTGGATTGACCGGTAACCTCTATCATCGCTTGTTATACGTGATCTCAATGTCCCAACCATCCTAATCATGAGTTAACAAGCAGAGGGCGAACAGTTTAATGGTCGGGATTAGGACCCATTGGCGAGAACGTTCTACACCAGCTACTATCAATTTATGAATGAATAAAAAATAGTCAACCAGATGTTTCTGATTGACCTTATAATACAAAAGGTCGCTTTAATTTAAGTTTAACATCGGTGGTTTTGTGGCAGCCTTTTTTATGCGTTGTAGCTGGTTTTTAACGTTAACAGAAAATAGGTATTTCAATAATAAGAATGGTAAAATGTATATAATAGAAAGATATTTGAGGAGCGATACACCCCTCTTTTTATATGGTTTTCTTTCAGAGCCATTCAAAAAAGAGAAAGTGAAATAATTCCTTTAGAAATGAGGAAAAAAATGGATCACTTGAAAGCTTTTTTTAAAGAAGAAGTTGTAAAAAAGGTATTTGCATTGGTGTTGTTGATCGTTATATTGTGGAGTATCAGAGGATTGTTAAATTTGTTGTTATTGACTTTTATTTTTTCTTATCTCTTGAACAGCCTACAACAAGTTCTCTATAAATCCCTATCGAAAATAATTCCAATAAAGGAGAAGATGGTTACAATTGGAATGTATGCCGTGATTCTATTTGCTATTGTTTTCGGATTAGCCACCTATATCAACCGTTCTGCAAAGGAATTAACAGGAATCGCCCATAAACTCATTTCATTTAATATAGAAACATATACAAATCAAATCAATCCAAATGTAGAAGGGGTCTTGAAAGGGCTACATTTAGAGTCCTACACAAAAGGCGCTGTTACCACGATATTCCAAGCTATCCCGCATGTCAGTGAATTTAGTATTCAGTTGATAATGGCGTTTATTTTAAGCTTTTTCTTATTAAGTGGAAAAAAGGAAATCAGGGATTTTTGCAAGAAGCTAGAAAAGAGCAGAATCAGTTTTCTTTATTCGTACTACAAATACTTAGGAACCAATTTTGCCAATACCTTTGGTAAGATACTGCAAGTTCAAATATTAATTTCGTTGATTAATGCGGTTTTATCTATGATTTTCCTTGCAATACTTGGGTTCCATCAAATAATTGGTCTTGGACTTATGATGTTCTTCTTCGGTCTCATTCCTGTAGTAGGAGCGATTATCTCCTTCATTCCACTAGCTATTATTGCGTTTACGATGGGCGGAATACCTAAAGTACTTTGGATTGTGGTTATGGTTTTGGGGCTCCACGCCATAGAAAGCTATGTACTCAATCCAAGATTGATGGCACAAGCAACAAAATTGCCTATCTTTCTGGCTTTTTTAACCTTGATTATCTCGGAGTTTTTCTTGGGAACATGGGGTCTGTTGTTGGGGATCCCATTATTAATGTTCCTTTTAGATTTGTTTAATATCCAAACAAAAGAAAAAAATGCCTGAGAAATCATATATTGTTGTTTATTTTTTCTCTCAACCTTCTCCTCTGAAGACAACCATGGGGTGCCTCTAGTGGTAAATTCTATGCAGGGTATTAATATAAATTATTGAGGTGTCAAATGTGTCTAAAGAGGTTATTTTCATCTTAGCTAAAGTATCTATGGCTATGTGGATTACGATGTCTCGAGAGGCTGTGAAACCTTCAGATAAACTGGCGGAAAATGATAACATTATGTCTGCAGGAACTCAATCTGCATTAGTTATAACCATTACGCTTTTTCAAAGCCTGCCGTTATATGACTAAACAAATACCTGGAAGAAATCGACAACGCTTAATGCACTACGTAGTTTTATCAACTCTTTTGTTTTACTAATAGGTCCTGCCATTGTATCATGTGCAAAACGACAGGAATATTTTAAAAAAGTGCTTCTACTTTAAACAGTTAATTATAAAAAGGCTTGACCGATAAAGTATTCGGCAAGCCTTTCACTGTTCCAGATTTATAGTTATTGAACTAACCAGCTAATAATTTATGAAGAAATGTATTTAACCTAAGCTAACAGGCCCTGATTATATGTCACCAGATGCACTCTATACAATCCATTTTTGGTGAAATTTAATATTCATTTAATAAATTATGGAGTTGATACAATTATGCAAGTACCACATAAAACACAGAGGATAGTTCGTTATCATCAACCTAACAGTAAAGTATCTTACGGAATTGTTGAAGGGGATGAAATTATACAATTATCTAGTGATTTTACTGAAATTGTAAAGGATGAGCTAAAATATGATGGAACTAGAGTTAAATATAGTGAAGTTAAGATTTTAGAGCCAGTAATACCCTCAAAAATCATTAATTTTGGTTGGACATATGCTGAACACGCAAATGAGACTGGGGGAAAGGCCAATCTTAAAGAACCGTTTTTGTTTTTAAAACCGACGACTTCTCTTATTCCAGAGCATGGTGAAATTATTCTTCCGCCAAGTGATTTAACGAATCAGGTAGAAATGGAGGGGGAATTGGCACTTGTTATTGGAAAACGTGGCAAAAATATAAAAGAAGAAGAGGCATTAGATTATGTTTTTGGCTGCACAATCTTTAACGATGTGACGGCAAGAGATCTAACAAAAAGTGATCCTCAGTTTACGCGTGGAAAAGGCTTTGATACCTTTGGTCCGTTGGGTCCGTGTATTGTAAAGGGTTTAGATCCAACTAATTTAAGCATTGTTACAAAATTAAACGGGAAAATCGTTCAAGAGGGAAATACTAATCAGATGTCATTTTCGATTCCTTTCCTTATCAGTTGGATTTCAAAGGTTATGACACTTGAGCCGGGTGATATTTTGGCGACAGGCTCCCCTTCTGGAAGTTGTCCAATGAAGTCTGGGGATACTGTAGTGGTTGAAGTAGAGTATATTGGTAAACTGTTTAACTATGTAAAATAGAAACAATAATCTCAATAAACTTATGATGTTTTAATAATTAAAACACCATTGTATGAGTTGGATTTCAAAATTAACTTCAGCCTTTCTTTGTTTATAATGAAATAAATTTTAAACAAAATAAGAAGTGGGGTTTATTAGTACTGACAGCTTTATTTTACTTGTACCTACTATTTTAGCTGCGATAAGGGTTAATGAGCTAATTAGACGAGCACCATTTTAAATGATGGTTATTCAGTAATAGGAAGCGATTGTTGAATTTCAACTAACGGTGCTTTAATAAAAGATACCGTTCAACAGTAAACCCCTCAACCGATTGTGGAAGAGGGGATCTTTGCCTTATTTAAAATAGATGCAACTAAAATTAGTCATCAAATAATTCATTAGCTAAATCCTCGATTTCTTTAGCTAATATATTTTTCCCTTCATAATCGATTGAGATTTGATTACCTTCAAAAATTAACATATCACCAAATGTCGCTTGTTTAGTCAATAATGATTTATGGATATCTTTCATACCATCATCAAACTCAATTACAGCTAAGTCACCTTCGAATTGATTAATAATCCCTCTTTGCATCTACTTTTTGGCCACCTTTACAGTGATTTTTGTTCCAGTTGGTGTAAATACAACATTGCCATTTTTATCAGTTCCATAATCGGGCGCAATTCAATTAAAGGCTGTTAAATAGAATAAGTAACGCTGAAGGTCGTTAATTGAAGGTGATATAATTAAATAAATTTACTTTGATTAAGGAGACTAATGGTTTTGAAAGCAAAAAGTATTAAATTCTACGAATTCGGTAGTCCTAAAGATGTGCTAAAAGTTAAATATAAAGCCATTGAACCACCAAAAGATAATGAAGTTCTTGTACGTATGTTAGCTCGCCCTATAAATCCCTCTGACTTAATACCGATTAGAGGATCGTATGCTCACAGAATTTCTTTACCTAATATTCCGGGTTATGAAGGAGTAGGTATTGTAGAAGAAATAGGTCCTTTAGTATCTAAAAATCTAATTGGTAAACGTGTATTACCTTTACGTGGGGAAGGTACGTGGCAAGAATTCGTTAAAACATCAGTAGAATATGCAGTTTGCATACCTGATACTATTGATGATTTTACGGCAGCGCAGATGTATATAAATCCAATTACAGCATGGGTGGTTTGTACGGAAGTATTAAACTTAAGACCGAATGATGTTTTATTGGTTAATGCGTGCGGATCTGCTATTGGGCATATTTTTGCTCAATTATCAAAGATTTTAGGTTTTCGATTGATTGCAGTGACGAGAAATAATAAATATACAGAAGATTTACTTCATCTCGGCGCTTCTTATGTAATAGATACTTCTAAATTTCCACTCCACGAAACAGTTATGGAATTAACAAATAGAAAGGGTGCAGATGCTGCTATTGATTCCATTGGGGGTTCATCTGGAAGTGACTTGGCTTTTTGTATTCACCCTAATGGGAACTTTTTAACTATTGGTCTTTTATCAGGGGTACAAGTAAACTGGGCCGATATTGTAAATAAAGCCAAAGTGAATGCTAATATATTTCATTTACGGAATTGGAATAAAAATGTTTCAGCAGATAAATGGCAGGAAACTTTTAATCAATTAATAAGGCTATTAGCTGATAAAAAATTACGTTTAATGATGGTAGATTCTCAGTATGACTTATCGGATGTAAAAAAGGCTATTGATGTTGTTGAATCTTCTAAAATAACTAAAGGGAAAGTATTTCTAACAAGTTATTGTATGAATTCTTCTTCAAGTAAAGAGTACTTATTTTAAAGAAGTTTAATTTAAGAATAATCTTCAACAATCGGGCGCGATTCTGTAATAAGAATCAGCGCTCGTTTTCATTGAAGAGCCAGATTGTGGAGTAACACCATTGAAGAAAGTGAGAATTTATAAGTTAATATCTAGAGAGTGTGCTAAGGATTATTCTTAAACTAAAGGAAAGCTTAATTAAACGTTCCAATATCTCAATATCTTGACGTGGTAAAATTATTAGAAAAATCAAATTGTTTTTATCCGTTTTATACCATTTACAACAAAGGATCTTTTTAGGATAGGTTTATTACACTCTTTATTTTTCTTTACGAACTCTGATGATTTAGGAATTTCATTCTTTGGATATTGCATTACTAATAATATTCCTTGTACATTTGCATCTGAGTCCAGTTGGTACAAAAAAAGTTCGAATTTCTAGATTGAGATAATATTTTGTTATTCAATTATAGGGCGCGATTGTGGAATAAATATAATTTTGCTTCTTCAAGTAGTGCTTTAATATAAGATACTGTTTAACAATAAACCCCTCAACCAATAAATTGAGTGGGGATTGTTTATGTTTCTTTAGCTAAAATAAAATTAGACAAATGTGTATTTACGGTATATAATTAAGCTAATAAAATCCATTTTAAGTAAAATATTGAATTTACATGTTACAAAGAGTAATCGTGTTTGTTCGGTACTTTTTGTAATATGTGAATTTTTTTCTTTTAAAAAGCTTATATATTAATAATTATTTGGAGGTCATTTAAATGACACAAGGTACTGTAAAATGGTTTAACGCAGAAAAAGGTTTCGGTTTCATCGAAGTCGAAGGCGGAGCAGACGTATTCGCTCACTTCTCAGCAATCCAAGGCGACGGTTTCAAATCTTTAGACGAAGGTCAAAAAGTTGAATTCGACGTTGAAGAAGGCCAACGTGGACCACAAGCTGCAAATATTGTAAAACTTTAATTTTTAAATAGTGAGTTTTAGAATTATCTAAAAAACTAGAGGAATCCTTCCGAAAAGGTTCCTCTTTTTTATTTAGTTCAACACTCCAAATTTAATCTTAAAATAATTAAAGGTAGCCTTTTTCATTCTTTCTTCAACTAATAGGGCGGACTAGATGAAGAATTATCTTTAGCTCTTATTCAACAAACGGCCATATTGTAGAATAACTACTTTAAGGAATATCAATTTCGAAACTTTTTAGCAGTGTTCAAACTAAAAAAGTTAATCCTTTCTGTTATATTAAGCTAGAAGTCTTATCGACTTTAATGATAGGGTTTAAACGCGAGTAGATTGTATTTCTTTTTTTCGCACATATCTATTATAAAAGTAGCTAATTGTTGAATACCGATATGGATTTTGTTTTCATTTACTTGTGAAATGCTAAGTCGAATTGCTTTCCGTTTGTTTTCGGCTAAGTACGTTCTTGAAGCATTGTCTACATATATATGTTTTTCATGTAGCAGATAAATCAATTTATCGACATCCATATGGGAAGGCAAGAAGATCGTGAGATAAAAACCACTTTTTGGTTTTGTAAATTGTACATAGTTTGGTAAATGCAATGAACAAGCTTCTAATAATATATTCATTTTTTTTATGTACAATTTTTTTACGCTTTCTAAATGATATTGAAACATACCATTTTTTAAATAGATTTCTAATGCTCCTTGTGAAAGTGGCGATGTATTGAAATCAGCGCTAAATTTATTGTGAATAAAGGAAGGAATCATTTTTTCAGGGAGTACAACTGTAGCAATACGTAGTCCAGGCAAAAATACTTTCGAAAAACTCTTAACATAAATGACTCTTTCGTTGGGCCCGTACGCAAACAAAGGGTCTGCTTTTGAATCCGTATCTAATTCTGCTAAGTAATCATCCTCTACAATGTATACATCGTATTTTTCTGCAAGAGCAACGATTTTTTTCTTTTCCTCATTTGTGTAATGATGTCCTAGTGGGTTGTGGCATCTTGGAATGATGTAAAAGAATTTAATATCATTGGTTCGAAACAAATTCTCAAGTCTTTCAAAATCAATCCCTTCCATTGTTAATTCAATTCCTAACGTTGTAATCTGATTTAACTGTAAGGAATCTATCATACCAAAGTATGTAGGTTGCTCAATTAATACATTCTTTTTCCCATTTGGAAACGGCATGACGGACAGAATATGAAGCGCTTGTTGTGATCCAGAAGTAATGACAAGTCGATCAGGTTTCGTGAACACTTGTAAATGTTGTAGATACTTCGCAAGCTCCTTCCGTAAAGAAAAAAGTCCCTGTTGCTCACTATAAGTAAATAATTGTTCTTTATAATGGTCAATCGCCTGATTGATACAATGCTGAAAGTCTTCATAAGGCATGATACGTTTATCTGGACCAGCAGATAAAAAATCAATATCAATTTCATGGTAATTTGATGTTTGATAATAATCAACTACGTAATAGCCACTTTTAGGTTTAGCATAGACAATATGCTGTTTTTCCAATTCGAGTAAAGCCTTAACCACCGTATTTTTACTACATTGAAATTGTTCAGCGAGCAGCCGAATTGATGGTAATTTATCTCCTGTCTTTAACTTCTCATCCTCAATTTGTTGTTTCACCCATTCTAAAATTCCACTATATTTTGTTGCCATATATACTCTCCTTAGTTATCTGTCCTATGACAGATGGGGAATTATCTTGTTTTAAAAAGAGTTGATATTCATTACAATCATGTTTAATTAGCTTAATCCTTTTAATTATAATTATGGGATATTTTTTTATACCTGTGAAGGGGGAATTTAAATGGAAAAGAATATGAAAAGAGGTATGCTATTAGGATTTATTGGCATAGTTTGTTTTAGTCTTACTTTACCAGCTACAAGTATTGCTGTCCCTTATTTTGGTGAGACAATTGTTGGGTTGGGTAGGACAGTTATTGCAGCAATCATCGTAAGCATTCTTTTTATCATAAAAAAGGAATCATTACCTAATAAAAGACAATTTTTAAGCTTAATTATTGTCGCTGTAGGTGCTGTACTTGCTTTTCCGTTATTAACAACTTTTGCAATGAAATCATTGCCTGTATCTCATGGCGCAATAGAACTAGCTTTACTACCACTTGCCACAGCCGGTTTTGCAATGTGGCGTGGTGGTGAGCGACCTTCGAAACGTTATTGGATTGCGAGTATAATTGGTGCTATAACAGTCCTTATGTATGCCATATATTTAGGTTTAGGGGAATTACAAAAAGGAGATATTGCACTAATTGTAGCCGTCATATTACTGGGATTAAGTTATGCAGAAGGTGGAAAACTATCAAAAGAGCTTGGTAGTTGGAAAGTTATTGCTTGGGCTATACTAATTGGCGCTCCGTTTTTTATTATTCCTGTTGGCTTTAGCGTATCAGTTAATATGTTACAGGCTCCTCTCGAGGCTTGGATAAGTTTGTTCTATTTAGGTGTTGTAAGTCAGTTTTTAGCCTATGTTGCATGGTATGGTGGGATGTCATTAGGAGGTATTGCAAGAGTAGGGCAGGTTCAATATTTACAACCCTTTTTAATGATTGGATTTTCTGTATTATTCTTAGGAGAATCGATTACTTGGCTAACGATTGTTTTAGCAATTATCGTTGTGATATGCGTAATAATTGGAAAAAATGTACACGGGATAAAGAAGGAGTCACATTATAAAAATAATGTTTCTTCATGATTGAGTATATGATTTTATTATACTAGTTAATAAAGTGGTAATTATTTAATATTAAAATCTTCTACAATCGAGCCATTTTATGGCGGAAGAGTCTCAAGAGAAATTGAATACTTATAGTAATGCTAGTGTGTAGTGTGGTGTTTGTGCAAGATTGAACTTAACTATAGGGCAGATTACTTGAAGAAACACAATTTCGCATTAGCCAAAAAGGTCTTGATAAACAAGTAATTGAATACTAATATGGGACATCATAAGTTACCTTGGAATCGATAATGAGTTAATATGATATTCCTCATGATGGGGGTAGTACCAGCAAAACGCGAAAAAGCACGTTAGGGGTAGCAGTAGGAGGGAATTAATCACTCCCTCCTTTTAAGGCTAGATTTAAGTGTTATCCACAGTTTTCGACACAATAGAAGAATCATAACAACAATTTTAGAAATCTATTCCTCCAGTCCTTTGCAAGAGCATCAACTGCCAATATTTTTTCAATGGAGGCTTTATCTTGTTTTTGGTGAAAAAGAATTTGTGTAGCAAAAGATACGGATATTTCTTTTGAGTGTTTTTCCAAGAGAGTTATTTCCGAATCAAACATAATAGTTCCCTCTTCCAATACCCGAAAAAAGTAACCAGTTAGAGTCGTTTCAATCACTTTATTTAAAAGTTGTTTTTCCTCGTTATAATTGGAGATAGTAACACAAGGTACCCTTCCTTGTGTTACTTGAAGAATAGTATCCCCTATTTTATATATGTCCCCAATACAAACCTGTTCTTCCGTCATCCCTGTTGCAGTAATATTTTCCCCAAAAGCAGGTAGAATAAGCTTTTTTTGAAATACCTCTTCCCAATAAGAGTAATGCTCGAATGGATAAAAACACACTACACGGTCATGTCCACCGTGAAATTTGTGATTTGCAACATCATCGCCAACAATGATAGACTTTTCCACCTTAAAGGATTCTACAGCCAATTTTCCTATTCCAGAAAATTCCCTCTTATTATTCCAATTGTATTCCTTCGGTTTTCCAACAGCTAAATTAATAATTTTTCGATTCAATTTGAATTTACCCCACTTCTACAGAACTCCAAAATCAATATGCAAATATACATTTTATTATACTAGTGTTACTTGAAAAAATTAACATACTTTATAGAATGTGAAGGAATTGTCTATAACAACAGTGTGTTTTAATTGAAAAAAAGACCATCGATTATGCTGACTTTTCTCGTTATGAAAACGTCCTAGTTCATTTATTTTGTAATGGATTTCTGTTGCTCTACGATTTTTTTTATGGGACGGCAGGATGAATGTGACGACCATATTTAACATGGTAAGGATAAGCATGCTGATAAAGACGGTGTATAGCCCACCAGCCATAGTGTGCTGAATGTAATTGACAGTCTTATCTGGCAAGTTTTCAGTGCATTGGCAATCAGGCTATTGAAATTGCCTTGTAAGGATTCGTCGCTGAAAGGTATTCAACCTCATATACTTGACAATCCCATGGTTAAAGATTGTTCCGAAAACACAGATTCCAATGGTCTGCCCAATTGACTTCATAAAATTGTTTGAAGCTGTGGCCACACCTCACATTTTCCATCCTACTGAAGTTTGGAGAATAACGGTTGTCGGGGTAGCCACATAGCCCATGCCTAGACCAATGATAATCATTACTCCGACAAAATACAATATGGTGACTCCACTGTTTCCATAAAACGTGGCAGGGTTTTATAGCTAAATTTTGCAGTCTCAAACATCATAACCACATAGTCGCTAGCCATCCTTACCGGAATTAGCTAGCTTCATAGTGTGTATTGAAGTTATTAAAACAGATTATTAAGAATAAGTTATATAGTACTCGTCCCTTATAGAAAGGAGGATTACTTATTACGCAAAATTCAGTAATTTGTTTAATGGGGTGCGAAGATTCAAATTCATTGGCAAGATGGTACAAGCATATTTTGAAGTGCATTTCCAAAAGAAAATCCTGAAAATCAGCTTCTAAGCATGATTTTATAGATAAGTTCAATGATTTAGTGCCATTAGCTTCCGCACAAAAAGAAATAATTAACTTTCAGAAAAATGAGGAGGGAATAGTCAAATGTGTGATACAAAGGGAAAGGTTGCTGAAATGACGTCGCCAATGGAATTAGTTTTTAAGGAGTATCCATTAGTGTATCCTGCACCAGGCGCGGTTATTGTGAAAATTATTCAAACGAATATTTGCGGTTCTGAACTACATATTTGGAAGGGACATCATCCCGTGATTCGTAGTGGTGCGTTAGGCCATGAAATGATTGGGGAGATTCATGCGTTAGGAGAAGGCGTTGAAACAGATTTTGCAGGCACACCAGTAAAAGTTGGTGATCGAATTGTAAGTTCTTACTTTTTAACTTGTCGTAAATGTATACCATGTCAGCAAGGGCAATTTAATTTATGTGAAAATGCTTATAAATATTGGCGACTTCCTACAGACCAAGCTCCTCATTTTCATGGCACATTTGGTACGCATTATTATATTCATTCCGATCAATATTTTTATAAAGTACCAGATACAGTATCAAATAGTGTTGCAGCGAGTGCAAACTGTGCATTATCCCAAGTGTATTTTGGGTTAGAGCAGGGCAATGTTGTATCCGGCGAAACAATCCTCATTCAAGGTGCAGGTGGACTTGGTCTGAATGCCATTGCTATTGCGAAGGAAAAACAGCTAAAGGTCATCGTGATGGATGGAGTTGAAAGTCGCTTAGAACAGGCGAGGGCATTTGGGGCAGATGAAGTCATTTTAATGTCGGATTATCCAACTGTTGAAGCACGTGTAGCACATGTGATGCAGCTTACTAACAATCGTGGTGTCGATGTCGCACTTGAAGTAGCCGGTGTCCCACAAGCTTTTGCTGAAGGGGTTGAATACATTCGAGCAGGTGGTCGTTATATTGTCATTGGGAACATTTCGCCAGGACAAACGGTGCCATTTGATCCAGGCTATTTAACGCGTAAAGCCATTCAAATTATTCCAGTGCTACGTTATAACCCATGGTATTTGAAAAAAGCACTCGATTTTTTAGAACGCAATATAGACCGCTATCCATTTGAAACGTTATTAGATGCAAGCTTTAACTTTGAGGATATCAAAAAGGCATTGGATGAATCAGCAGCTCGAACAGTAACACGTGCAACCATTATTCCAACTTGAAAAACACCAATCCATAAAAGGTGGTGATGGTGGATCCAATCTCACACTGCGATTGGTATATAAAGTCTTTAACAATAAAAACAAGAAAATGGGAGGAAATACAATGTGTAATAAAAAAGTATATGTTCTTGATACAGGTACGATGAAAATGGATAAAAATTATATGATTGCGATGCATAATCCAGCAAACATCACAAATCCAAATCCACCATCAGAATTTGTCGAGTTTCCAGTTTATGCAGTACTGATTGACCACCCAGAAGGCAAAATTTTATTCGATACAGGCTGTAACCCAGATGGTATGAAAAAAGATGGGCGTTGGCCAGAGGGCATACAACAATTATTCCCTGCATTCCAAAGTGAAGAATGCTATTTAATTAATCGATTAGAACAATTAAAAGTTCGTCCAGAAGATATTAAATATGTCGTTGCCTCGCATTTACATTTAGATCATGCAGGCTGCTTAGAATTATTTAAAAATGCCGAAATAATCGTGCATGATTCAGAGCTAACAAATGTTATGAAAACATTTGCGATGACGCGAGATATGGGCGCATACATTTGGGGCGATGTCATGGCATGGATTCAAAAGGAATTACGCTGGCGTACAATTAAGGCTCATGAAAAAGAAGTAGATCTTGTAGATGGCATTAAAATTATTAACTTTGGCCCAGGTCATGCGTACGGCATGCTAGGTTTACACATTGAACTTCCAGGGCATGGGAATTTACTACTTGCGTCCGATGCATTGTACACAGCAGAGAGCTATGGTCCACCGGTAAAACCACCAGGCATTTTATATGATTCCGTTGGCTACAACGCTACCGTAGAAAGAATTCGAGACTTTGCTACGCGCAATGATTCTGACATTTGGTTTGGTCATGATGCCGAACAGTTTAAGTCCTTCATTAAATCGACAGAAGGTTATTACGAATAATAAATTTCATACCTCAAGTAGTAGTACTTAGGGTGTCATGTCATCGTCATAACGGAGGGAAGAGTATGCAAAAAATAGGGTCTGTACTAAATGGAGAACAGCGCATCGATCAGCAAGCCAAAATAATGGATGTATTGAATCCATATAATCAAGAGCGCATCGCAACAATCGCGTGCGCCTCAGTTGAAGATGTAAATGAAGCGATTGAAATAGCACAACAAATGTTTGAAACAACAATGAAAAAAATGCCTGCACATGAACGCAGTCGTATTTTGAGAAAAGCTTCTTTGTTATTGGAAGAACGCAGCGAGCAATTCGCTAAAACGATTTCATTAGAGGCTGGAAAACCAATTAATGAAGCAAGAGGCGAAGCAACACGAGCAATTCAAGTATTGCAATTTGCAAGTGAAGAAGCAAAGCGTTTAGCAGGCGAGCAAATTCCAATGGATAGTGCCATTGGAGGTGAACGTCAAATTGGTTTAGCGAAACGCATCCCTTTAGGGGTCATTGCAGCCATTACACCATTTAATTTCCCATTAAATTTAGCATTGCATAAGATTGCGCCTGCTATTGCCGTTGGTAATACTATCGTGTTAAAGCCAGCAGAAAAAACACCGCTATCATCCATTTTACTGTATGACTTATTACAGGATGCTGGACTACCATCAGGCGCGTTAAATATATTACAAGGTCCAGGTACAGAATTAGTTGAACCGTTAGTAAAGCATCCTTTTGTAAAAAAAGTAACATTTACAGGAAATGGAAAAGTAGGCTGGCATATTCATGAACTAGCAGGTAAAAAGCCAGTCACGCTTGAACTTGGGTCCAATGCGCCAAATATTATTTTTGCCGATGCTAACTTAGAGTATGCGGCATCAACAATTGCGATGGCTGGCTACACATTTGCTGGTCAAGCATGTGTGTCTGCACAGCGTGTTTATATCGAAGAGGCTGTATATGAGGAGTTTGCACAATTACTACAGCAAAAAGTTGAAGCATTAATTGTTGGAGATCCAGCTGATGAAAAGACGCAGCTTGGTCCAATGATTACAGAAGAAGCAGCGATTCGTGCCGCGAGTTGGATTGAAGATGCAGTTGCACAAGGCGCAACGATTCGAACAGGCGGTATAAGAGCGGGTACTCTTCTAGAGCCAACGATTTTAGAAAATGTAACAAAGTCCATGCAAGTTGTTTGTATGGAAGTCTTTGCCCCAATGGTAGCATTAATGCCATTTACATCAGAAGAAGAAGTATTAGCAGCTGCCAATGATTCAGGATACGGATTACAGGCTGGCGTATTTACTTCGGATATTAATCGTGCATTGAAATTCGCTGAAGAGTTAGAAACAGGTGGCGTTTGGATTAACGAATCTTCTGTACGACGCTTTGATCATATGCCATATGGCGGTGTGAAGGAAAGTGGTACAGGAAAAGAAGGTATACGCTATGCAATTGAAGGTATGTCAGATTTGAAATTTATTGGCATCAAGCTAATTTAAGGGGGCCATCACTATGAAAATTCGTTCTGCCATTCTACGCTCATCAGGTGTAGAAAAGCCATATGCGCAAAGTAAACCCATCCACATTGAAGAAATTGAGTTGGAAGCACCTCAAGATGGTGAAGTGTTAATTCAGATTAAAGCAGCTAGCCTTTGTCATTCCGATTTGTCTGTAATTAACGGAAATCGCCCACGCCCCTTACCAATGGCACTTGGGCATGAGGCATCAGGCATTGTAAAACAAGTTGGTCCTGGTGTTGTGAATTTTAAGCCAGGCGATAAAGTAATTTGTGTATTTGTACCAAGCTGTGGTCACTGTGTGCCGTGTGCGGAAGGCCGTCCAGCACTATGCGAACCAGGTGCAAAATCTAATGGAGATGGGACACTACTTGGTGGTGGCGTACGCTTACATGCAGGGGATGAAAAAATTGGTCACCATGTCGGTGTATCGGCCTTTTCAGAGTATGCGGTCGTGTCACAAAATTCACTTGTAAAAGTAGCTGAAGACTTACCGTTTGAAAAATTAGCGCTTTTTGGTTGTGCGGTCATTACTGGGGTAGGCGCTGTTGTAAATACAGCGAAAGTACAACTAGGATCCACAGTGGCGGTTGTTGGTTTAGGTGGTATCGGCTTGAGTGCCTTACTTGGAGCAATTGCGACAGGTGCGCGTGAAGTCATTGCCATTGATATTAATGATAAAAAGCTACAACAAGCAAAAGAATTAGGGGCAACAGCTGTCTTTAATTCAAAAGATGCAGATGTTGTGGAGCAAGTGAAAGCTTATGTAAACGGTGGTGTGGATTATGCCTTTGAAACGGCAGGTGTGGTTCCTGCAATGGAAGTTGCTTATGCGATTACAAAGCGCGGTGGTACAACGACAACAACAGGTTTACCACACCCAGAGCATCAATTCTCTTTCCCATATGTGACGTTAACGGCAGAAGAAAAAACATTAAAAGGTTCATATGTAGGAAGTTGTGTACCATTAAGAGATATTCCACATTATTTGCAAATGATGAAATCAGGAAAACTTCCTGTAGATAAATTGTTATCAAACATTATTACATTGGATGAGATTAACGAGGGCTTTGATTTATTAGCAATAGGGGATAATTCACGTATTATTATTAAAATGGATTAATTAATTATTAAACGCCGAAACGGTTAATGAGAAACGTTTCATCGCTTTTGTAGAATCATCACTAATGAAAATACGAACAAGCTCCATAAAATTTGCTTTCCAGTCTACACATTTTTCGGCTTTATGCTATCGATTCGTAGAGAGAATTAATAGCACGCTGGTCTTTTTGATAAAGTAGCGTTTGAAATTCAAGCTCAACAGAGGTGGTTCATCTATTCGCCACTGCTACAGTGCAAAAGAATGGCGAAATATATTCCAATCAAATCCAATGTCGTTGCTATTAGCAAAAGTACGGGTAAGAGAGCATACCAATGTAAACAAAGTTGTAGTAATGGATGCACGTACTCGTGGCTGTGGTATTTCGGATTCCTTATCAGCAAGAGTCATTTAGAATCGAATCAAAGGAAAACAACGTTATTGATTTGAGGAAATTGATCGTCAAAGAATGAAAGCTTCTAGAAGATTAAAAGAGGATTATCCAATGGAAAATCATGATTATGTCTATATTGATGATGGACATTATATCATTCCAACTTCTTATCCAAATACAGTGGACAATATTCCAAACGCTCCTGGTTCATATAAAGTGTTTAATATTGTCATACAAGAAGTGAAAAATAACGAAGTCATTTTCCATTGGGAATCCATTGATTATCCGCAATTTTATGAACTAAGTCATTATATGAATGATCCAGCGGAATGCCCTTCAACAGGGGAGAAATATCTTGATTATGCTCATTTAAATTCAATGTTTATAGATGAAAGAGATCAAAACCTATTCGTGTCATTTCGGCATATTGGCATCATGAAAATTGACAGAAAAACAGGTTACATTATGTGGATGCTTGCAAAAAAGCGCTGCGATATTAATGGGATTGATGAAAAAATGCTTCCGTCGATGCAACACGATGCCCGTTATAACTACGATCATTCGATTACTATATTTGATGATTCAGGAAGTACAACCGATAACGCGAGAGTGATGAGATATTGGATTGATGAGAAAAGTTTAACTGCAACAAAAGTAAAAGAGTATGTTTGCCCATATAGAAAAAGCCAATCACAAGGAAGTGCCACTTTAATCGATGAGGAAAATGAAATATTTGACATTGCTTATGGTGGTGGACATCCTGAAATCTCCTTCCATGAATATTCATTTAAACATAATAAGGAATTATTGTTTGTCAATTTACCTACTCAGGAAACAAGTGTCGTTTACAGGGTATTTAGGGATAATAAGGGGACACAAAAAAGCAAAGTAAAATAGAGAAAGTATGTTTAAACCATTCATGTTAATTAATAATTCTACTTATGGTGGGATAGACAAAAGAAAGAGGATATTCAACAATCGGGCGCTTTAATTTCACCTGTTTCACTTACCTAACCTAAATATAACACTGGTAATATCCATATATATATGGATGATCGAGATAATGATGGTATGGTAGGGGAATAAGCACCTAGAAATACGTTTATAAATATGCTTCGTTCGGTGGGTCAGAAGGGATTATTTAAAATATAGGGGGACTTTGTTAAGTAAACGGGCGCTTTTTGAAATAAGGAAATCGATTTTTCCATTAATAGGTCTAGATAATTGAACAACTCGTTTAAATAAGGCTGGATATACATGGTAAAATATAGATAGATTGTAAAGGATTGAGGAGTGAATGTTAATGGCTAATAAATATTGTCCTATATGTAAAGAGGAAAACGAGTGCATGACGGGTGCTGGTGAACATGGTAACTGTTGGTGTGATACAGAAGAGTTTCCTAATGAAATCTTTGAATTAGTTCCTGTAGAAAGTAGAAGAAAACATTGTATATGTAAAAAATGTTTAAATAAATATAAAGAAGAGCATAAAATATAGAAATGTGAACGAATCAATGAATTCAAGAAATAGAAGAAACGGTACTTCTTTAACGAACTGGGTACGTTTCTTCAATAAAATATCTGCAATAATCATCCGTAATCGGGCGCTTTTCTGTAATAAGAAACAGCACTTATTTTCATTAAAGGCCAGATTACGTAAAATCCCCTTCTAAAATAATAGAATATTTAAAAAATTTTAGAATCCATAAATCTATTTATTCGGTCTCCCATTTTCAAAAAATAAAGATCTAATCTATCTAGGCTTTTCTCTCGCTATCTGTATAGCAAGAATCACAAAAATCGCTAAATTTCATAAAAGGATGTTTCAAATGAATTAAAAACAGCGTGTTGTAATCAATCTTTCAAAACGTACTTTTCTATTTGTATTTTTATAATTGTTTATTAAGTTTCTATTCTAGCTCCAAAGGCAAAAAGGCGTATTCTCCGTACTTTAAAATCTTACATTTACGAACAGGAATAGGATGTTTAAAAATAGGCCCATCTAGTACAGTGGTATGGAACTCTCCACCTTCTCCACAAGGGTCAATCCCACGAGCTTCAAGCTCCTTCACGTATTCATGAGTTAACGTTCGCCCTAAATCGTCCTCTCGCATTCCAAGTGTTAAATTTACAGTTACAATAATCGTTACAAATCCTAAACCTATGAACTCTTCGACAGCTTCATGATGGTTCATTTCCCATAAGGGCATCCCAAGATTTAATCCAGCATACTTTGTAACTTTTTCATGCCAACAGCCATGTGCTGGCATATCTAAGTCTCCAGTTACTAACACTTCTGCTCCTTGATTTTTAACCTTTTCTAAAAGACGTGTAAATACCTTTTCATAATCTGTCCAACTTGCAGCTGCAGTATATACGGGCAAACCTATGGATCTAGCTTGGGCATGTATGAGTTCCGGAGGCATTCCATGGGATCTAGAACGTTTCCCTTCTTCCTCCAGCATGACGATTAGTCCAACCGCTTCTCCAACCATCATTGCTTTATATAGAGCTAAGACACTATCCTTTCCTCCGCTAAAAGAAGCTACAAATTTTTGCCCATGAGCACTATTTTTCCAATCCATTAATTCTGCCATTTATATATTTCCCCTTTATTTTAATGACTAGTATTATTAGCTATAATCATATTTTATATTTAAGTTTCCATAGCTCTATTTGTTTATTTGATTTTATCATGATTGGACTTTACAGATATAGGCTATTATGCATCCTGATTGAAAATACTTGAAATTCTATAAAAAAGACTAGATTGTTGAATAATTATCAACAACAATTGGATATTTCAATTGTCTGGGAATATGAAGTTCAGTCGATTAAGTTGAACAAAATTATCTTTATTTCTTTAAATTAAAATGAAATAATTGGTATATTAGTTAAAATTAAATGGAATCGAGGAAGCGTATTATGGAGAAAATTCATTATTCTATTGTAGATGTGTTTTCAGAAGGAAAATATACAGGAAATCCACTAGCGGTTTTTAAAAATGCTGGAAAAATCTCCGATAGTGAAATGCAACAAATAGCCAAGGAAACTAATTATTCCGAAACTACTTTTATCTTGTCCGATTCAAAAAACGACGGTGGTTATGATGTTCGAATTTTTACACCAAATGAGGAGGTTCCTTTTGCTGGTCATCCTACTTTAGGAACTGCTTATATTATTCAAAACGAAGTATTAAAAGGGCCAGTAGAAAACCTTATTTTGAATTTTAAAGGTGGACAAATACCAGTTTCATTTAATAATCAAGAAGATGTTTTATGGATGAAACATAATGAACCTACTTTTGGTAAAATTTTAGATTCTAATAATATTTCTGATGTGTTAAACATTGATAAAGTAAATATAGATGATAGATTTCCTATTCAAGAAGTTTCAACTGGACTTCCAGTAATTATTGTACCTTTAAAATCTTTAGAGGCAGTTAAAGAGGTAACAATAAATAAAGAAAAATACTTTGAATTAATTAAACATATGGAAGCAAAAGCAATAATGGTTTTTTGTCCTGAAGTATACAATTCGGAAAATGATTTAAATGTTCGAGACTTTGCAGATTATTATGGTATTCCTGAAGATGCAGCTACTGGCAGTGCTAATGGATGTTTAGCTTCATATTTAGTTAAATATAAATATTTAAAGAAAAGTAAAATTTATATTCGTGTAGAACAAGGATATGAAATTGAAAGGCCTTCCTTATTGTTTTTAAAAGCATATGATGATGATGGGAAAATCAATGTTTATGTAGGAGGTAAAGTAGTAAAAATTGCTCAAGGTGAATGGTTTCTTTAATACCTTGCTTGTTCAATAAAATGGCGCTTTATAAAAAATAAATCTCAACTGATCTATGAAAGAAAGAAATAAGTTGAGATTTTTATGTATTGAGAAATCCTTAACATTGTATACGTTCTCCTGACACAAAGGCGAATCCAGCACAATACATTACTAAGAATGATCCTTACTTCTTTATACAACATGGTTCTGCTGATCAAAACGTGCCAACTCAACAATCTATTGATTTCTCAGAAAAATTGACGAACGTTTTAGGTAAAGAAAAAGTCAAGCTATCCATTTTAGAAGGTGCTGTTCATGGTGGAGAGCAATTTAATTCTAAAAAAAATCTTGATGATGTATTAAGATTTTTAGATGGTGTTTTAAAATAAACATAACTATAATAAAAATTATGCTCATTTCATCTTATAGGATAGATTTTTCTATCCTGATTTTTAGTTTTCATCATACATAAAAATTGGAAAACATAAGCAATAGCATATTCAGAGTTATTCTTAGGATGAAGAACCTAATATACAATCAGAATGATATTCTGGTGTGATGTTAAAAGATTCTTTTGATTCTTTTCTTTTTTGGCTTTGCTGAGATTGCGAAGAATTACACTTAACCTATCGAGGGATTACTTTAATAACGATATTCAACAATCAGGCGCTTTTCCGATATAAGGAAAGCGTCTTTCTTCATGAAAAGGGCCAGATTGTTGAAAAATAATGAACAGTAGAAACACTAATTTAAGATTGTTTTGATTAGTTCTACTTAAGCTAATTGTTGCTTGGGAATATTATTTTACCAAAGTCAAATTGAAGTGTTAGGTGGATAGCATTTTATTAATCATTAAAAAACATTATATCTCACTAGATGCTATTCGAAATTTTTAACTCTATTTATCAAAATAAGCAAGCATGCGTTGAATTAGTATATTATTTTGATTCCGATCATAAATGGCGCCAAATGATAAGGAAAAGTTAAAGGGACAACCGATTAACGGAATCGCTTTTATTCGGCCACTCTCAATATATGGATCATCTTCAATCATCATTTTGGATACAATACTAACCCCCAGTCCAGCTGCTACTGATTTTTTAATTACTTCCGGATTATAGGATTGAAAAATAATGTTGATCTTCCCAACTTTCTCTTCGAATCCTCTCATCAACTTACTATAAAAATGTTCTCCATATAAAATAAACGATTCATCTAGTACATCTTTCAATTGAATCTCCGAGTGTATGGCTTGAACTGATTTTGCTGGTACAAGAAGATGAAATTGGCTTTCTATATTTAATGGATGATAAGTTAGATGATTTTCGAGTGGTTTTGATTCGGGGGTTAATGTGATAAAGCCAACATCTGCTTTTTTTTGCTCGATTGCTTTTAACACTTGATTGTTTTCCATTTCTGAAATCTCGTAATGGACAAGTGGAAAATCATTTTTGAAATTTGCCAATGCCTCTGGCAACAGCGTCATAAAAATGCCTGGAATGGTAGCAATCTTTACTTTCCCTGAGAAAGTTGCCGTTTTGGATTGAATCTCCATTTTGAGTTCATTTGATTTTCGCAAAATTTCCATTAATTTAGGAATAATCCAAAGTCCATCTTCTGTCGGAATTGTTCCATTTCGGGTACGTTTAAACAACTGAACACCTAGTTCTGTTTCAATCATGGCAATGGACTGGCTAATCGCCGATTGAGTGACATGCACTTTTTGTGATGCAATGGACATCGATTTATTTTCGACAATCGCTTTAATATACTCTAGCTGTTCAAAATTCATTTCTTCCCCCTATTAGTATTGCTAATATAAAATATCATTTAAGTTAATTATACATTAAATTAACTTAACTTTATAATAAATATGGTTGCATTAATAAAATAATTATAGAAAGTGTGGAGACTGAATTGGGTCGACCAAAAATTTGGACAAAAAATTTTTTGTATCTTTGCGGTAGTAATTTTTTAATCGGTTTGATGTTTTATATGCTGGCAACAGTATTTCCTTTATATGTGCAATCAGGAATGAACGGCAATCAGCAACAAATGGGTTTAGTAATAACGGTATATGTGATAGGTAGCGTACTTGCGCGTATCTTTTCGGGTTTATGGGTTGACCGTTTTGGTAATAAGAAAATAAGCATCATTGGATTTGCTATATTTTTTATTGCTACGGTATCCTATTTTGGTGTAATCAATGGGATTCTATTATTTCTAGTCGTACGATTTATCCACGGTATGAGCTATGCGGTTGCTTCAACAGCGACAAACACTGCTGTCGTTTCTGTCTTACCCCGTTCTCGTCAAGGTGAGGGGATTGGATATTTTAGCATGTTTCTCAGTTTAGCCATGGTTGTTGGACCCTCATTGGGGTTGCTCTTATGGAAGAGTGAAAACATTTATTTACTCCTAAGTGTGGTTTCTATTCTCTCTGCTATTGCATTTCTTTTAGTATGGCGTGTTCAACTGCCAAAAACAGAAAAAACTGTCATTCCGGATAAGAAAAAACTAAAATGGAGCGATATTATAGAAATCAAAGCATTGCCGATTTCTCTAGTATCCTTTTTCTTATTTTTCTCATATAGTTCATTGTCAGGTTTTTTAGCATCGTATACGAATGAAATTCATCAATCTTCTGCAACGGGACTATTCTTTATTGTCTATGCCTTAATGATTGTTTTGTTCCGCCCAGTAGTTGCTAAATTATTTGATAGCTTTAATGAACATTATTTATTTTATCCATCCATCATCGTTTTTACAATCGGGATGTTTTTGTTAAGTCAGGCTCATTCAGTAATGACTATTTTAATAGCAGGCATCCTTATGGGGCTTAGCTACGGAATTTTGTTTCCTTGCTTCCAAGGGCTTGCAATCAAACAATCACCTGCTGTCAGAAGCGGTGCTGCTACGGCTACTTTCTTTTTACTAAATGATCTTGGATATGGTTTAGGCTCTTATTTCATGGGCTTCACTGCATCCATCAGTAGTTATCGAATGATGTATGTATTTGCGGCTGTTATTTCACTAGTCACAGTAGTGATTTATTTCTTTTTACATCACATTCCAGAGAAAAAAAATCAATCGGTTCCAACGAAAATTTAAAACAATTGTATCTCGCAATTGAAATATATTCATATAGTTAATAAATGAAAAAATTTCTAATGGATACAATACTCGAAAAAGTTATTTTTTATCAAGACTAATAAAGTAAGAGGATTCTTTCTATAATAATAATCTTCCACAATCGGGCGCAATTCTTGAAAAAGAATTGTGTTTTTTTAATTATAAGACTAGGCTGTAAAGTTAATGTTCGTTTTACTTCATATTTGTACCATCGTTTTGATATGATTTTTTAAGGGTAGAAAACATACAAAGCAGGAGTGATGCAAAATGAAAAAAATAATGCTATTAATGGTAGCTATGACATTTGTTGCTGCTTTGTTAGCAGGATGTACATCAAGCAGCTCAGAGGAACGAAATTCGTCAAAAAATGAATCGATAATTACATCAAATGAACCTTCTTCAGCAGTAAACCAACCTTTTAATGTTGGAAATAGAAAAGGCAGTATCAATATGTCTAGCATTAAGACCAAGTATATTGATGTTGCCTATGGTAAACAATCTAAATCACAAAAGATGGATATATATTTGCCAAATGAAGGTAACGGGCCATTTCCGGTAATTGTTGCTGTTCATGGCGGTGGATTTTCGAAAGGTGATAAGAGAGAAAAAGGCATTGCTTCTATGCTGGAAGGTGTGAATCGTGGATATGCTGTTGTTTCGATTAATTACAGACTTTCGGGAGAGGCCAAATTCCCAGCAGCAATTAGTGATGTGAAAGCAGCTGTTCGATATATTAAGGCAAATGCTAAAAAATATAACTTGGATCCTAACAAAATTGCAATGTGGGGAAATAGTGCAGGTGGAAATTTAGTAGCCTTAGCCGGAACAAGTGGAGATGACAGTTCGCTAAATGGTGACAACACGGAAAACTTAAAATATTCTTCAAAAATACAGGCTGTTGTTGATTGGTTTGGCCCCATCGATTTTCTAAAATTGGATGAACAATTTGCAAAATCAGAAGTCACCCCCAAAATGGGCAAGAGAAGTACAGATACTTCAATTGAAAGTAAATATATTGGTGGCAATATAGCAGAAAACGTTAAACAAACAGAAAAGGCGAATCCTTCAAATTACATTACTAAAAATGATCCTTACTTTTTTATACAACATGGTTCTGCTGATCGAATCGTACCAACTCAACAATCGATTGATTTTTCGGAAAAATTGACGAACGTTTTAGGTAAAGAAAAAGTCAAGCTATCCATTTTAAAAGGTGCGGATCATGGTGGAAAGCAATTTAATTCTAAAGAAAATCTTGATAATGTATTTAGATTTTTAGATAGTGTTTTAAAATAAACATAAATAAATTTTTAAAAAATGCTCTTTTCACATTACAGGATAGATTTTTCTATCCTGTTTTTATTTTTATCTTACATAAAAATTGAAAGACATAAGGAGCATAGACAGGGTTAATTCATCGGAAGAAGAACTTAATATAAAATTTACAAAGAACTACTTCATTATTTAAATCGTTAAAGTAATATAAAATTAAGTGTATTATTATCCATAAAAGTATATTTGTTACATTTGTATAAATTAACAATTAAACATTGTCTAACAATTTTAAGGAGGAAAAACTATGCAAGTACCTGCAAAGGTGCTACGAATGCGTATTTCTGCTTTATCTCTTGTGATTTCTGGAATATTATTTGCACTTTATCCAATGATTCGTCCTTTTTCAGACGAAACATCCTTGCAGGGTGGTACAGCTTTTGCATCTACCAATTGGTTAGTGGCGCATATACTAGCCATTTTCGCGTTTACTTTACTACCATTAGGTATACTTGGATTACACAATTTTTTACAAGGGAGAGTTGTAAACTCTCTTACTTATTGGGCAATGGTACTGTGCTTGACAGGGATTGGTCTAACCTTGCCATTCTAT
Source organism: Rummeliibacillus sp. JY-2-4R (assembly GCF_053847205.1). NCBI lineage: Bacteria > Bacillati > Bacillota > Bacilli > Caryophanales > Caryophanaceae > Rummeliibacillus > Rummeliibacillus sp. JY-2-4R. The sequence continues at coordinate 1,536,522 of NZ_CM132623.1, forward strand.
GGAGGAGAAACGTTCGGTTTACATGCAATTGGACAGGAGGCTGTAAGACAACAGGCAGTCAATCTTGTTAGTATAGCAACCGTTGTCCGTTCTGGCCCAGGTCTTGTTATTTTCTTAACGGGACTCCTTTTACTTGCAATTGCTGCAATCCTACTTGCCATTGCAATTTGGCGTTGCGGAGGCTATACGAAATGGAGTGGTATTCCTTTTGCTATTGGGATGGGGTTGTATATTCCTCAATTCATCAGTGATCAGCCATATAGGGTAGCGCATGGAATCCTAGTTGCTATAGGTTGTATATGGTTAGGAATAGTATTGTGGAGAAAAAGAATAGAGTCATAATGTTACGATTACTTCCTAATAAATAGATAATACATTTCAAAAATGCTCAGGGCAATTTTGAAATGGGAAAGAACATTACATATCCGTCATATAAAATATGTAATGTCCTTTAATACATATTTCTGTTTAAGAAAAAATTATGGCTTTTAAATATTTTTCATTAAAATCCAACTCTAATCCTAATTTACGCAGCAAATGAATCTGCTTTTTCATTTTCTTTCACAACGAATGGTTTAGTCGCTAAACTTACAACAATCGCTACAACAAAGTTAATCAGTACTGCAATCATTCCAGTGCTTATGTCATTAATGACATGTGGAATATTCGGGATAAAATCAATTAGTTTATGGGATGTAATTGCGCCATATAAAACGACGATGACACCTGCGAAAATGCCAGCCATTGCACCAAATTTATTCAACATTCGGTTTTTGTAGAAGCTGAATATTAATGCTGGTACAAGTTGTGTGATTAAGCTATATGACATGATATTTAAGATGGCAAGTGCATCTCCACCTGTTACAGTGAAAATAAACGCTGCAATAATGATTAGAAAAACAAAAACTTTTGAAGCGAGTAATTGTTGACGATCTGTAGACTTTGGTGAAACAAGCCTATAAAATCCTGTCATTAAACCAATGGAAGCAGACATTAACATAACGGAAGCTGGTACTAATGCCGTTAGTAAACCAGCAGCGCCAACAACTCCAACTATCCACGGATCGAATGTTTGAATTGTTAATCGAAGTAATGATAAATCGCCATCTGCACCTTTCAAACCTGGAATTTCAATGATGGCAGCAAATCCGATGAAAAACGCAAATAACAGCAAAAGCGTATACAAAGGGAGTGTAATTGCATTTTTCTTTAATGCTCTAGCACTCTTAGCAGAAAGTACGACTGAAAACGAGTTTGGTAGTAAGTAGAAGCCAAATGCATTTAAAACAATGGTGGAAATAAACCAAGAGATACTCAAACCTGATGGCTGAAGTGTTAAGCTTTCAGGTTTTACTTTCTCCACTGCTTCAAAGAGAGGTTGTACACCGCCAAAGTAGTGGAAAGGAATATAAATACCTAAGAAAATTATGACCATTAAAATCATGACATCTTTTAAAACAGCCGTCCAAGCAGAACCATGGATTCCTGAAATGGTGACATAAATGGTAATAATAATAGCACCAATTGTACTGGCAAGAATAGGGCTTATTCCGCCGTATGATGCTTCTGATACAATAATACCTAATCCTTTTAATTGGATTACAATATAAGGAATTAATGCTATAGCACCCAAAAATGAAACGATTAATCCTAGAATCGGACTTCTATAAATGGAGGCAAAATATTCTGGTTGAGAAATAATGCTGTTATTTTTGGCATATGTCCAGATTTTAGGTGCAATCCAATAAGATAAAACGTAGGCTAAACAAATATATGCAGGAACATAGAAGGCTGCAGCACCATTCGTATAGGCCCAACCACTACCACCTAGAAACGTAAATGTTGTATACACTTCACCTGCGATTAATAAGAAGACAAACAATGTCCCGAATCCCTTATTTCCAACAGCGAATTCATCAACGTTCATCTTCTTACCATGTGTTGCACGAATACCAAGGAAAAGAGCAATGGCCGCAAATGCAAAGATAATGACTAAGGCAATATTCATGCTTCATCGCCTCCTTGGTTTTCAGGATCAAGTTTATACAAAATGTATAATAGTAGTGATGATAAAATCATCCATAAAACAATCCAGAATAATAGAAAAGGTACACCAAAGACATAAGGCTCTATTCGATTAGCGAAGGGCAAACAGAGGCACATACCAATAAACGGTATGATTAATAATAATTTAATATTTTTCATAAGATTCCCCCAACTCGTATGATTTTCAAATCTTAAACAGTATAAATTTCCTTTCTTCGTTGGCGATCCTTGTAAGTAGTAGCAGCACCACTTTTACGATTTTCATAGAGGTCTTCTAAAGAAAGCTTTGCTGTTACTACAGCCGTAGATGCACTTTTTGCTTCTGCAATGACACCAGTTGATGACCAAGGTAAATCCGCGGGTCCAATAACAGCAGTTGTACCAAAACCATTATGGATAGGCCCTTCAATCTTCCCAATTGAAGGACAGTGAACAACATATAGTTGGTTCTCAATACTACGTGCATGAGCACAATGGCGAACTCTCCAAAAGCCATGTTCAGAAAACGTATAAGATGGACAAAAAATGAGATCCGCCCCTTTTTGGCTATAAATATGCGCAATTTCAGGGATTTCCATTTCATAGCAAATGGCTACTCCAAATTTTACAGGGCCAATATCAAATATTTCTAAACAATCACCTTCAAGGGTATCCCATGCTGATTCAGCAGGGAAAATATGTGTTTTTCGATGTTTTACAACGTTGCCTTTTCCATCAAAGATAAAGCAAGTATTATAATTGCCTTCAGGCGTTGGTTCAAGCGTAGAACCAGCTAATATGATTTGATTTCTTTGCTTTGAAAGATCGTTAAAGAACTGGATATACTCTTCAAAGTATTCGGTAAGTCTACCATTTTCTTTTTCAGTTAAATTTTCATAGTCGTCAAATGTTGTTAGTAAAGAAATCGTAAATAACTCTGGAAATAAAACATAATCACTCGTAAGTGGGACATCTTCAAAGCATTCTAAAACCAGGTTCTTAAAGTCTGGAAATTGATTTACTTTTTGTAACGCAAATTGGCATGATGATATTTGGATTGACATATAACTCCTCCCTCAACAATTAGCTATTTGTTTTTGAACGCTCAAATAATACTTCTCCATCAATCATTGTTAATTCCACTTGAATATCTTTTAACTTATCTGTTGGTGTTTTCAAAATACTGCGATCAAGAACAATGACATCTGCTAGTTTCCCTGCAATTAAACTTCCTTTAATATCTTCCTCGAAACTTGCATAGGCTCCATTATAGGTGTACATGCGAATTGCCTCTAGCACATCAATTTTTTGCCTTTCACCAAATGATGTTCCATTTGCTGTGCGACGATTGATTGCTTCATGTATGCCGACAAATGGATTGAAAGTGGTAACGGGTGAATCGGAACCAGCCGCTGCCAAAATTTGTTGGTCGATGAAATCACGTGCGGGATACATATACTCCGTACGTTCACCATAATTCGTTAAATAGCTTTCACCAAACTCATATGGGAACGGTGGATTAGGGATTGGAATCATATTTAACTCTTTCATTCGTTTTTGTAAATCAGGACTCGAAATACCAGCATGCTCGATACGGTGACGATGGTTGTCACGAGGATGCTCTTGTAAAGCACGTTCTACCACATTTAGATACATTTCGATTGCTTTGTCGCCTTGTGCATGCACCGTAATTTGATAGCCTAATTGATGGGCAAGTCCTAGAACTTCGTAAATTTCATCTTCTGAATAATAAAGAATGCCACGGTCTTCTGGATTGCTTGTATATCCATCGCGCGTGGCAATTGTTGGCCCAGTGCTAGAGCCATCTGTAAATAATTTAGCTGGTCCTACTTTAAAGAATTCATTGCCAGTACCAGTTACTACACCTGATTCCATCATATTTAAAGTGAATTGTTTACAATCATTTAAGCTTCCGATGATTGCATAAACACGAATTCGCAAATCGCCATTTTGTGAGGCTAGTTGAAGTGAACGATAATTATCTTGCCCAAAAGTACCCGCTTCGTGAACGCTTGTTATGCCAACTTCTAAGAAATCCTTTTGAGCAATTTGAATGGCTTCGTAGATCTCTGCATTTGTATAGTTGCTAATCTCATTCATTTGCATATTAGCATTTTCGACTAAACGACCTGTCAGTTTTCCATGAATTTTTTCTATGATGCCACCTTTTGGATTGGGCGTTGTCTCATCAATATTCGCTAAATCTAGCGCCATAGAATTTACAACACTAATATGTCCGCAAGTGCGTGTTATTGAAATAGGGTGATGGGTAGAAATTGCATCTAATTCTGCAAGAGTAGGATATCGTCTTTCTTTGACTGTATTTTCATTGAAACCCCAGGCGCGAATCCACCCACCCTTAGGTGTAGTTTTAGCTTTTTCTTTAAGCGCAGCCAAAATTGCATCAATCGAATCCATTCCAGGATCTTTACAGCTGATATTGAGTTGGAACGCACCATACATAACAAGATGTAAATGAGCATCAATAATACCCGGAAGTAGTGATTTTCCATCTAGATCGATCACTTGAGTTGAATCATCAATCAAATGGTTGATTTCATCATTTGAACCAACTGCTAGAATTTTATTATCAGCTATTGCAATCGCCTCTTGGATGGAATCCTGTGCATCAACCGTAATCACTTCGCCATTCAAAAATACAATGTTTGCTTTCATAAATAGCCTCCTCTTAATAATTGATTACTCTTAAAAACTTAGCCTATTAATATAGGTTAACATTAGTAGATTATGTATGGAATTGACAAAAGGTAAAACGTTTCTTAGTGTTTTTTTGACAAACTGTTAAAATGGTAATTTTCAAGAATTAAGCAAAGTCTTGGCATAGTCTGTTTTTTTATGCATATACATTAAGGATTAAAGATATTTTGATGGACTCTCAAAGATTTTGTATATGGTAAATGATTAAAAGATTGGGGTGCCAATTATGACTAACCAAAATAGTGATAAAGCAAAACGTTTTTTTGAATATTTATTAGCACTTTCAACATTGAACGGAAATAAAGTTCAATCAAAAAATCATTATGAAAAATCTATATCTTGGAAAGGATTACAAGAAACAGATGGATGTAAAAAGGGAAATAATAACGCAATGCTGTTAGAGATGAAAAAGCCGAAAATTGATCGATCTTATATTTTAACGAAAAGTCCATACCCAGAGTTAGATAGATGGATTGATTCCGATATGAAAAAGGAGATTTTCACTCCTACGTATAAGAATATCCTGAAAATAAACGAAAAAATCTTTCAACTGGATGGGCCAATTCAGATTAATAGACAGCAATTAACTGAATGGAAAAGATGGATTGATATTAAGAAGAAAGTATTGCAAGCAAACAATTTCTATGATGAATTACTCCAAATTTGCAACATGCAAAAACAGGAGAGTGAAGAAATAGAAGTGGTACTCTCTAAAGGAATACTAAAATGGCCAAGTAAGAATAATGAACAACCAAAGGAATTACCGCTATTTACAGCGAAAGTAAATGTGTCTGTTCATCCAGAAACTGGCGTGATTACCATAACAGATGAAACAGAGCAATTAAAATTTGAAACAAATATACTGGTTGGAAAAAATAGTTCAAATCGAGATAAAATCCATCCGTATATTGAAAAGTTAGAAAAATTAACAATTACAGATGATCTATCAAATGAATTCAAATATTTAGCTAAATTAATCGATCCGAAATGTCAGTTTATTGATAGTCCTCAACAAACATACGACATGAACGCACCTGTCATTTTAAATCAGTCATTACTAATTGTTCGTAGAATCGGTGCAAGTATTTTGAATGAGGAATTACAGGATATCATTCATGACATTGACCAAAATCGTATTGAACTACCAACAACTATTCAGACCATATTGGGAGAACCCCCTAACAATCAAACTAAACCAAACACCATTTTACAATCCGCATATCAGACATATCTTCCATATGATTTAGATGAGCAGCAAAAAGATATTATTCAACAACTCCAATATTATGATGGAGTTACAGTTCAAGCTAATCCAGGAATCAAAAAGAGTCACGCAATCGCCAATTTAATCACAAATTACTTGGCAGAAGGCAAAAAAATCCTCATCACATCAAAAGAAAATCTAGCAGTTGAAGATTTAAAAAATAGTTTGCCAGAGGAAATTCGTGATTTATGTGCACCTGTTGTAACAGATGAATACAATTCACCGAACGAAATGGAGCAGTCTATAAGTGTGATTGGAGAAAAACTTGCTCAACTAGATGTTCAAAAAGTACAAGAAAATATTTTACGAAATCAACAATTGTACCACCTGAGTAAACAAAAAGAAGAGTTATATAAAAATAGCCTTCAGAAGTCTGCAAAAACAGAAGGTACACCGATCGTGTATAGAAATCAAGAGTTATTCAAATCGGATGTTGCAAAGCGCTTAGCAGAATCTACTGTCGATTATCATTGGATTAAAGATGAGCTGCCACTCGTGATGAAATTCCCATTAAGTGATGTAGAATGGGCTGACTTTTGCAGCTTACAGAATGGGTTCAAACCGGAAGATTCTTTATTAATTAATACCAATTTACCATCCCTACAGGAAGATATCTTAAGTGAATCTACTTTTAAATCTTTGATTGAAGAGGAACAGCAATACATTGATGAAATTGATGTGCAATATGTATTACCAATCGAATTATCTTCATCAATAAAATCAACACTCCTTATAATGAGATCGCTAGTAGAAGATATCATAAAAAGCCATCCTGTGCTGGAAGATAAAAGCTACTCCAAGTTGATCTATGCATTACTTACAGAAGACAGTCGCAAAGAGCGTTTTGTACAACTGATTGATGAATTGAAACAATTTAATGAAAAAGCCATCCCTTTATATCATGAAGTAGTGGATCATAAGTTTTCATTGCCTAAAAAGTTATACAGTGAGATTCAAAATGATTTATGGACAGCTAGAGAACGTATACTATCTGGTAAAAAGCCAAATCAATTTTTCTTTATAGGAAAAGGAAAAAATACAAAGTATCTATTTCAAACAGGCGTTTTGAACGGTCATGCATTACGAAGTATTGAAGATGTGACACTTATTGAAAAGCATCTTGAATATCTAAAATTAATAACGAAACTATCGAGAATATTTAATCAAAATATGAGCGAGATTGGTGTTCCAGAAATCGATATCACCCATCCGCAATTCCCGCTCATCATGGAAGAAAGACTGAACATTTTAACCCAAATTATCAACATCACAAATCTTGAAATTGAATTAGCAGTGAAATTACAATCCATCGATCTATTACCAGGGAATATTTTTAATTTAACATTTTACGAAAACTTGAAAAAAGAAATAAACCACTCATTAAAATATATTAAATACGCAAATTGGCAAGAAGAGTACCAAGAAGAATTAGATATGCTCGTACATCTTGCAAATAGCGAAAATGTGCACGGTATTGCAAAGCGTTTCCTACAAGCTTTGAAAGAAAGGGATGTTCTTGGCTGGTTAGCGTCAATAAAAGAACTGAAGAAATTGCAAAAAACTGCGCCAAACATAAAGAAATGGCAACAATATGCGAATCGATTAAGTGAAAAACTTCCACATACAGTTGAACATTTGACCAACCAATTCGGTATTGCAAAGCTTGACAAAAACCATCATATGGAAGCCTTTGTTCTGAAGAAAATGGAAACCTGGTTACAAGAAGAGGTTGAAATTGATTACAATACTTTAAATAAGCAACTTCAACAAGAGCGTAAAATTCAAGAAAAATTACGATATCAAATCATCTCGGATGCCATCTGGTCTTCTCAGATAATTCGCTTAACAGAAGATGAAAAAAATGCCCTATCTGAATGGAAAACCAATTCAAAGAAAAAGGAAAAAAGTATATGGAAAAACACATCTAAGTTAGAAGAAAATATAAAAGAATCTTTGAAAAAAGCCCAATCTGCTATTCCTGTTTGGGTTACGCCGATTGATCAAATTCATCAACAAGTTCCAAATTTAACGAAAAAATTCGATCTCATTATTATAGAAGGTGGAAATGAAAACGACGTATTTGCAATCAAAACATTTGTTAAAGCCCAAAAAGTTCTGGTTGTGGGAGATAGCAGCAAGCATAGCTTACCGGAAAGTGTGTTGAATGTGAATGCAAAGAAAATAGAAGAGTTGCAAAATCATTTCATCCAAGAGATACCAAAGAAATCATTATACACTGGGGAAAAATCTCTTTATGAAATAGCAGAGCAGCACTTCCCTAAAATAGTACTAGGGGATTCCTTCATATATTCAATAAAATCTTATAAGAACACAATCGGAAGACAATCTATACTTGCACCAGAAAATCTAGAGCAACTTTGCCCATCATTATTTGAAGTAGATGTTCTAAAAGCAATCGCTTCAAGAGGATATCAAGTAATTCCTCAAGTAAAAGTTGGCTCCTACACATTCGCCCTAATCGTAGAAGGATTAAATAACCGTTTAGCAATCGAATGTGACGCTAAAAAATGGCAAGGCATCAAGGCATATCAAGAAACGTCTAAAAAACGAGAAGCCCTCGAAAAATCAGGTTGGAATTTCTGGCATATCAATAGCAAGGAATTCTATGAAAATCAAGACAAAGCCTTAGAAACACTATGGCCTACGCTAAAACAATTAGGCATATTCCCAAATGAGGCAGAAGAAAATAAAAAACTCATCCATGACTTCAGCTTAAATGCCAAAACCAAACAAAAACCAAGCATCCAGTTTCACATCCAACAAAAGAAAGTACCGAATAAAAACGTTCAGGAAAATAAATTGGATTGATAGGGATTTAGTTTAATTGGATGGAGAATTGTAATTGATCAAAAATCTTGTGAGTTTGTAAATCATGCTAATCCGACTTTCAAAAATAGTAAGAAAAAAAGTAGCCTAACAAAAAATGTTTAGGCTACTTTTTCTTTTCAAAAATCTCTTTAGTATTGATCATGATGTCGCAGTCCTAGCTCTTATCTTATCGCCCTTTAGGTACCAAATCAAGAAATTGATAGGTGATGTTTAACATGTCAATACCACGAGCGTAGGTTGAATACGTGTGATATATGTTTCCATTAACATCTTTATAGAAAACACTTACGCCTTCTCTGTCTTGACTCATAGGATCTTGGTATTTATAGTTGTAAAACGCCTTCTTACTTGCTACTTCTTCTTTTGTGAAAGTTGCTTGAAAATCATAATTAAAATCTGAGTGTGGGGAAGAATACCAAGGGAATATCCAGCCCATTCATTTTTTATACGCTTCTAATTTTTCTATAGGAGCACAGGAAATACAAACGAATGAGACATCGCGGTGAGATAAATGAGGAATCATCCCACTATAATGATCTGCCCAAAAAGAACAATGTTTACAACCTTGCTCCCAGTTTGGATCGAACATAAAATGGTACACAATTAACTGACTCTTTCCAAAAAATAAATCGGCCAAAGTGAGTTCACCATTCTGTCCCTCAAATGTATACGATTTATTTATTTTTTCCCAAGGTAAATTCTGCCTCTGCTTTGTCAATTAATCCCGGAACTTTGTGAATTTTTTTTCTTTAACCAACAGTTCATCCCGTGCTTCAATCCATTGATTCCTAGGTAAAACTCTATGCTTTTCCATAACATCACCTCGTGTATATAAAAACCTAAATTATTTTAACCTTTTTCAGGAAATGATATACTTTTTGAAAAAGTTACATAAGAGGGTGAGTATAGAGATGAACGGTATTTTATGTTTAGGAGAGGCGCTCATTGATTTTATTCCTATGGATGCAGATCAAACAACTTATCAAAAGGCCCCAGGTGGTGCACCAGCTAATGTTGCAGTTGGGATTGCAAAACTTGGGGGAGATGTTAGTTTTCTTGGAAAAGTTGGAGATGATATACTTGGCCGATTTTTGAAAGAAACACTAACAAATTACGGAGTGAAAACAAACGCGATGATGTTAACGGATGAAGCAAGGACAGGCTTGACGTTTGTAACGCTTGATGCTTCATTTGAAAGAGATTTTAGCTTTTATATCAATCCGAGTGCTGATCGATTTTTGACAGAAGAAGAAGTTACAAATCATGCAGATTTGTTTAAGGTAAATAAAATTTTACATATTGGTTCCATTTCGCAAATCAGTGAACCATCGAAAACAGCAACGTTTGAGGCTATTAAACAAGCAAAAAATGCAGGGATGTTGATTTCCTATGATCCGAATTATCGAGAAATGCTTTGGAAATCAAAAGAACAGGCAAAAATGACAATGCTTGAGACGTTATCTAATGTCGATATTCTAAAAGTTTCCGAAGAAGAGTTATTCCTTCTTACAGGATGTAATTCTATTGAAAAAGGGATGGCTGCATTGCCTGAGTTACCTCTAATTTTAGTGACATTAGGTGACAAAGGATGTATGTATCGATTTAATGGAAAAATCGGGCTTGTACCAACCAAGAAGTTCGAAGTAGTAGATACTACTGGAGCAGGTGATGCCTTTGTTTCAGGCATTCTTTATTCCATTTGCGAATGGAGGAAGCCACTTGAAGAGCTTACAGCTAAAAAATTAATCGAAATGATTCGCTTTGCCAATGTATCAGGTGGAATAGCAACAACAAAAAAAGGCGCTATGACAGGATTACCAGTATTAGAAGAAGTAAAATGGTACCTTCACGAAAATGATAGGAAGTAATATTTTATTGCAGAAGGGAATAATGTAAAAAGGAGAGTGTTAGAAGAAGGGTTTTTAAGGAGTTTAAAACTCACAAAAAAAGATGGATTCAGATTAAAGAATCTGTCCATCAACAATAATTTGACCAGTGGTATGATCATATTCAACTTCTGCCATTGCACCTAGGTTCATACCTTCTGGTAATTCACGTGTTTCTACAACATGTGATTCATTTAGAATAGCTAAGTATTGACCGTTTACTAAAACAATTTTCGTCATTTTCCTTCATCTCCTTTATTCTAATAATATATGTTCCCGATTTTTAAAATATGAAACAAACGTCTAAAAACTTACTATTAATTCTTAAAAAAAGGTAATACTTTGTTTTTTAATACTTTATCATAATTTTTAGAAAAGGTCAAATTTTCAGACATTTGAAATATAAAGTTTTTATTAATAAATTGTGAATCTTTTTAAGAAGAAATCCCCTTCTAAATCTGAGGTGATTTAGTAGGGGACTTCTTCATAAGTTATTGTACCAAATATTCCTCTTTTAATTCAGAAATATCCACTTCAGAGCGTTCTTCGAGTGAATGTCTCAAATGTACTGTTGCTGTCCGTTCATTGAGTAGCTTGTCAATCCAGACAGAAACGCCATTATAACTGACTTCATATTCCTTTGGAGAGGCAACAATTTCTTGTGCTCGGTTGTATTCCAATTTTACTCCTCCTACATCTTATATTTATTTTTTGACTTATTCTTCGCAACTAATTGTTCAAGTTCTAGCAGCTCTTGAGCAGTTTCTTCTCGAGCTTCATTTGGAGCTATTTTTTGATTGGCAGGTGTTTGTGGCAGTGAGCCTTTGTTTTTGCTTTTTCCTTGTTTGTTGTCTCTTCCCATATCAGATTCTCCTTTCAAATATTGAATCATACTTAATATGGCATTGTGGAAGATTTTTAATCATGAAAGGGGAGAGTGTTTAAGTAAATTTTTTAGTGATGCTTTTTGTGGAGTGCTTATCTCATCTCGTATCTTTCTCTTGAGTCCATTGCATAAAATTTTCAATCCATAATCAAAATGAACTCTCCTGAATATAATGTAGAGAACCATCTTTTGCGCAAAAATGTATATGGTCAATCTAATGAGGAGAGGGATCATTTTGGAAATATTAGCGTATGTACTTCAAGCAATTCTTATTCTCCTGTTTGCGTTTGCAGGGATTGGCAAAGTAGCGGGCACTAGTATGCATGTGAATAATTTTGAGCATTGGCGTTTACCTCAATGGTTCAGAGTTATTACTGGTATTGTTGAAATTGCGGGTGCTATTCTTTTGTTAATGGGATATTGGACACTAGACTATGCGCTTGCAGGATCATTAGTACTTGGTATTACTGGAATAGGTGGAATTATCACGCATATGCGTGTGAAGGATTCCTTTAAAGATACTGCATCCATCCTTGTCTTAGCGATTATTTCATTTATAGTATTTTTCATTTATTATTAGTAAATTCATATTTTGGACATCGATTTTTTTAAAATCGATGTCTTTTTTTCGCTTAAAAACAGATGAGTTTTATATTTTTGAAATAAGCATAATGCTATGCATTTCCTAATAAACTATCTTACATGTAATCCATTAATAGATTAGGCTTTGAAAATATGAGGGTATACATAGTTTGGAGGTGTTTTTTTGAAAAAAACAAGGATAATAGTAATGGTAATTAGTGGTTTATTTTTTACAGAAGGCATTTTGAGTGGCGCGAATGCAAAGGCAGCAAATTCAGCGCTTCAAACGAATGTATCAAAACATGAAAATAGTAATTTGAAACAAAGTGTTTTGGACAATACACCCGCCATTATAGAAAAAAATCGAGATTTTGAGAATCTAATAACACATACGCCTATTAGTGCAACTGCAGAAAATTCTACAACAGGTGAACCAAAAATTGATAGCGAAACAGATGAGGAAATAGTTAACCCAAATGATACTGACCAAACCCCTACAAATGAACCAGAGAAACAGCCGGAACCACCGAAAATGCCAGAGCCAACTAAAAAACCAGAACCACCAAAAAAGCCTACAAAACCTAAACATGTATATGCAAAGAAAACGAATGAGCAAAAATTGAACTTTTATCTAAAAATTAAAACAAACCAAAAGAAAAATTATCCTATTTACAAATTCAATCCATATAACGTCGATTCAAAATCACTGAAACCAAGTCATAGAAGCTTTAATTATAAAGGAAAAGAGATGTATGTTAGTCGGAGTGCCAAAGTTTCTGGCAAGCTATGGTACCGAATTTCCTACAAAGGAAAACTACTTGGATGGATAGAAGCGAACGGTCTAAGTTCTACTTATAAAAATTTAAATGTCAAAGTTATTAACCAAAATCCCGAGTTGCCTACAGGATGTGAAATTACTGCTGTGACGATGATGTTGCAATACTCTGGCGCGAATGTCTATAAGATGCAAATGGCAAAAGAGATGCCTAAAACACATACACTGAATGGTAATTTAGGGTTTGTTGGTAGTCCATACAGCAAAACAGGTTGGTGGATTTTCCCTCCTGCTTTGATGAAATTGGTGAAAAAGCATGCAGGTTCATCGATTAATATGACGAGAAAATCACTCACTTCTATTAAAAAGCAAATTAACAGAAATCATCCGGTTATTGTTTGGGTAGCGAATGTCGATGGTTTTGTGAATCATGCACTAACTATTACAGGCTATTCAAGCACAAGAGTATATTTTAATGATCCATGGACTGGCAAAAAAAGCAGTATGGCAATAAAAACATTTATGAAACATTGGAAAGACGATCAATATCGTGCAATAAGCTATTAATAAATATGAAAGCTGGGAAGAAAATTGACAAAAAATAAATGGTTCATTCATTTTTTTATTGCGCTTGTTTTCATACTGGGTTTGGAGACTTTGGTTAAAATAAATGCCAATGCAAATGAATCAAAATACTACGAGGCCAATCCAGAAATCATTCTTGTGAAATCTGGTATCTATACGTATCAGGACATTGACTTTACTAAGAAAATTGCTTTTCAAAAGAGAGGGACATTTCTACATGTCAAAAGGGTTGTAGAAACAAAAAGAGGAACGCCGAGATTGCAGTTAACAAATGGACAATACGTAACGGCCAATAAATATTTTGTTGTTAAATCAAAAGGATATCAAAATCCAAAAGCTTTTTATCAAGTACAATACAAACAAATTGTGCCAACAGGTAAAGTAGGATATACGTTATCCCGTGACTTTGAAGGAGTAAAAACTTGGAAGGTTATGCGTAAATTAGGCATCATCGGGACACATGGATATGCAAAATACAACAATGCAACATTTAATGCTGTTCGAAATTTTCAAGCAAAACATCATTTAGCTGTCACAGGAAATGTTGACTTGACCTCATGGGAAAAGCTTGGAATTAGTGAACAATCTTGGTACGGCATTGACAGTTATATTGCTCCTTTAAAAGCAAGTGCATGGGATGGACGTACAGCGCATATCGAGGCAATGATCGATCAAGCCTACATGTATATGGGTAATCCTTATATCGTTGGTGCTGCATCTTCGCCAAACTATGGTCTCGATTGCAGTGGGTTAGTCACCCAAGCTTTATACGCTGGAGGAATCAATCCAGTACCAGTTTCAAGCATCCAACATGCACACCCAGGGAATGAATGGAATAGCCGAAAACTATTTGCATCAAAAAAACTGAAAAAAGTGAAATATAGTGATAGACAAAGAGGGGATCTTATCTTCTATTATCAACCAGGAACACACACTATTTGGCATGTTGCGATTTATCTAGGAAGCAACAAAGTCATTGAATCATGGCCACCACGTGTTATGATTTCACAAGTCATTAACTCACATTGCAACGTTATTGCTGGAGTTAGACGACCATTCATTTAAAGTTATACAAAAAAATTGCTCTCCGTCATAAAAATGAGGGGGAGCAATTTTTAATACTTTTTATGAACTTATTTTAGCCTTTTATCTGCAACAACAAGTTGAATCCCATTTCTCTTTGCAAAATTAATATATTTTTCATCTGGTTTATGGTCCGTAATAATATAGTCAATCTTGTCTATAGATACTGGTATATCGGGCATTCTTTTAGAGTGAAAGGGCTAAGTTTAAACATACAATGCTAGCAGATTATAAAAAACCACGGTACTATAGATTTATCGAGGAATTGCCTTATACAACAATGGGAAAACAGCATTATTTAATGAGGGAATTTGCGATTAATGATCAAAAAAGCGGCTTATTTAATAGACGTTAAATAAAATTGGAGGGATTCACGTATGAAACGTAGAGTTGTTGTGACTGGAACGGGTGTAGTGTCACCATTAGGCAATGACGTTGAAACATTTTGGGAGAATATCAAAAGGGGAAAGTCTGGTATTAAACGTTTACAATCAGAAGAATTCGATGGAATTAATACGCAAATTGCTGGGTATATCGACGATTTTGATGCAGAAAAATATCTCGAAAAGAAAGATATCAATAAATATGATTTATATACACAGTATGCATATGCCGCTGCAATGCAAGCATTAGAAGAAGCAGATCTTAATTTAGAAACTGTGGACAAAGATCGAATGGGTATCTATATTGGTTCTGGTATTGGCGGTCTAAATACATTATTAGATAACCATAAGGCCTTTTTAGAAAAAGGACCAAAACGGGTGTCACCATTTTTTATTCCTATGATGATTAGTAATATAGCAGCTGGTATTATTGCTATTAAAACTGGATTCCGCGGTCCAAGTTTTTCTCCAGTGTCAGCTTGTGCTACGGCGAATCAAGCGATTGGCGAAGCGTACTTCAATATTGCTCATGGATATAGTGATGCCATTTTAGCAGGCGGTTCTGAAGCAGTCATTACGCCGATGGCTTTAGCTGGATTTTCACGTATGAAAGCTATGTCTGTACAAAATGATACGCCTGAAAAAGCATCTAAACCATTTGATGCAGAGCGAGATGGATTTGTCATGTCAGAAGGTGCTGGTGTATTATTTTTAGAAGAATATGAACATGCGAAAAAACGTGGTGCTCATATTTTAGGAGAAATTATCGGTTATGGTGCGACAACAGATGCATATCACATTACATCACCGGATTTTGAAGGTGCAGCTAATGCGATGAAACTGGCCATTGAACGCGCAGGTATAAAGCCTAGTGATGTCGATTATATTAACGCTCACGGTACAGCTACCCCTGCTGGAGATTTATCAGAAACAAAAGCGATTAAAACTGTTTTTGGAGAACATGCTTACAACTTAAAAGTAAGTTCAACTAAGTCTATGACAGGTCACTTATTCGGAGCAGCAGGCGCTGTTGAGGCGATTATTACCATGAAAGCAATACAAGAAAATATCGCGCCACCTACAATTAATTATACAAATCCAGATTCTGAGTGCGACTTGGATTATGTTCCAAATGAAGCGGTTAATACTCCGATTAATATCGCTTTATCAAATGGATTTGGCTTTGGCGGCCACAATGCAGTACTAGCATTCCAAAAATATGAATAATGTTGGAATAGGTATAGGTGTTAGTGTCTTCTGTTTATGGATGACAAATTTCATCATTAGTTTAACTTTCCCAACATTACTAAGTACTTTAGATTTATCTGTCACATTCTTTATCTTTACAATTTTTTGTATTGTTGCTATAAAATTCGTGAAGAAATTTGTTCCTGAAACCAAAGGGGCAATGCTTGAAGAACTTGAAGATTATTTCAGAACAAAAGGTAAAAAAACTTATTACCATAATGGTAAGTTAAAAGAAGCAAAATAAGTTTAGCAAAATGAAAGAGGTCGACTAATCATTTAATGATTAGCCGATCTTTTTAATATTTTATTCTGGAGTAGTTCTAGAGCCTGTTCTACTTCATACAATTCTTGTTCTGTTAAATGTTGTATTCTAGGTAAAAATTGTTCTTCTATAGTTGCAAAGGCTTCGTTCATTAAAAGATCGCCATCGCTTGATAGTCTGATTGATTGTTTTCTTCTATCTGTTGGGTCAATTGATTTGACAATGAAATGATGATCACTCAATTTCTTTAATTCACGGCTTAAATTGGACATTGAAATATATAGACATTCACTTATTTCACTTGGCGTAGCAGGACCGCTTACTGAGATGTATTCAAGAATTTTATATTGAGTATTAGTAATCGTGTCTGATTTGACGTTTTGAGTTAATTCATGTGTTAGTTGATGAATGGATGTTGCAAATGTTACAAATTTTGTAAATAGCTCATGCTTGTTCATCGTTTCACCTCTTTTGAATACGATAGCAAAAAAGTTATCAAAAGACAATTATCTATTGACAATTAAAACGAAATAGAAGTATTATTTACTTATCAAATGATAAGTAAATGGAGGATAGTATGAACGAGCTCATCATTTACACACACCCAAATCATAACAGTTTGAATTATGCGTTTTTGGAAAAAGTCATGGAAGGTTGCCACGAAAATCCTAATGTAAGTGAGTATCAAGTGTTAGATTTATATGAAGATGGTTTTGATCCAGTATTAATCTTTAATGAGGAAAAGCGCAGACGTGATTTGTTTCGTGTGCCAAGTTTAGAGAAATATCGAAAGCAAATTTCATGGGCAGATCAACTAGTTTTCATCTATCCAATATGGTGGGGGAGGCCGCCTGCGATGTTACTTGGTTTTTTTGATCAATTATTTGCATTGAATTTTGCCTATAAGGATCAGAAACGGTTATTGCCAGAAGGGCTTTTAAAAGGCGAATCTGTCGTGTGTGTTTCTACGATGAGGGGACCTACAAATTATCCGCTCTTTTGGTTGCATAATGCACATAAGATGCTAATGAAAAAAGCTGTATTTCAATATGTAGGAATCAAAGATGTGAAGTTTTTTGAGTTTGGAAATATGGAAAGTGCAAATGGAAAGCAAATAAAAAAATTAGACAAAGTGTATCGGTATTTTAAAAGTGTAAATAATTAAAAAAACTTGCCTACCACTGGAATTTGTTAGAGGTAGGCAAGAATTTTTAAACTAAAAAATCTATTCCACAGTTACATATAATTCTTTAACTAATATGGAAGGGGAGCCATAGCCTCCTGAACGGAATTGCAGATTTGAGCATGTCTCTTCTACATTTTTCATCAGCTCATAAAAGTTACCAGCTATGGTAATTTGTTTGATTGGACTAGCCACTTTACCATCCTTAATATGGAACCCCGATGCAGCTACAGAGAAATCACCTGAAATTGTATTTGTACCAGAATGCAATCCGGCAAGCTTTGTTACAAGAATCCCATCTGCGACCTGCGAGATGACTTCATCTTGTGTTTTTTTACCAGGTGCAATGTACAAATTTTGAGGCGCTACAGACAATGTGCCTTTATAAGATCCCTTATAGGCATGACCAGTAGTTTGACAACCTTCTTTTTTAGCCGTTTTTCGGTTATGGAGCAATGTTTGAAGTTGGCCATTTTCAATAATCACCTGTTTTTTTGTTGCCACACCCTCTCCGTCGAAATTGGATCCTGAAAGTGTTGCTGGATGGAACGGATCATCTACTAGCGAAAAAGAATTAGATGCTATTTTTTCTCCGACTTTTCCCTTTAAAAGTGATTGGTTCTTTTGTGTATTTTCAGCAGAGAAGATTCCTGAAAATGTTCGAAGTAATGAAGTCGCTGCGTCATATCTAAGCAGAATTGGATAATTCCCAGCTGGAATGGATTGTTCGCCAAGATAAGACAGAGCCTCAATAGCAGCAGCACTCGCAATTTCATCTGCATCAAGTGTTGAGAAATCTCGCGTCATTTTTACATAACTTCCATTTTTCTTTTCATTCCCATTTTTCACTACTGCAGAGACGTATATATATAGTCCGTTCTTTTTCTCCGACAACGAAAGTCCTTTGCTATTGGTAAGCGAGCGTTCAGATGAATAATCAGATAGAGAACAATGGTCAAGTGCTACAATGCGAGAATCATAAGTAAGCACTTTCTTTTCAATAGTGCGAAGTAGGGCAATTTTTTCTGGAATTGTGAATTTTGCCAATTCTTCGTTATAAAAAACGTGATTTGCATATTCTTTACTTCCTTCAAAGATGTCTGATTCATCGTCTTCCTCGAGAATATCAGCATTCGATTTTGCACTTTCGATTAAAAATGGAATGGAATCTTCATCGATTTTTTCTGTATAGGAATAGCCCATCTTGCCGTTATAGAGTCCACGAAGTCCTAGTCCACCATCTACAGAAGTTTCATAGCTATCGATTTCTCCTTCAAAAAGAGTGAAACCAAATGACTCAGCGCTTTGATAGTAAATTTCAGCTTCCGAAAAACCAGCATTTATAGCAGCTTCTAGTAATTGATTTTGGAATTGTGCGATATCCATTGTTATTCCCCCTTCGTTCCACCAACTGTAATTTCACTGACGCGAATCATAGGCTGACCAACATTAACAGGGAGGCTGCCACTTTGTGCTCCACACATTCCAGCGCCATGAGCCAAGTTATTGCCGACACGATCAACGAGTTGCAATGTTTTAGGTCCATTCCCAATGAGTGTTGCACCTCGAACAGGACGTTCAATTTTGCCGTTTCTCACAATATACGCTTCTGATATAGCAAAATTGTAATCACCAGTGGTTGTATTAACAGACCCTCCACCCATATACTTTGCGTATATACCATACTCCGTATCTGCAATAATTTCTTCAGGCGTAGACTTTCCATTCGCAATATAGGTATTAGTCATTCTTGAAGTTGGTGGGTATCGATAGGACTGGCGACGTGATGAGCCAGTTGGTTTTGCATTCATACGACGAGCGTTGAATTGATCAATCATATAACCTTTTAAAATGCCATTTTCGATTAAGATGTTTTTGCGTGTTTTTTCGCCTTCATCGTCAATATTAAGTGACCCCCATTCGTTTTGTAGGGTACCGTCATCAATATAAGTGACAATTTCAGGAGCGACTCTTTCACCAATACGATTTGCAAATACGGAATTGTTTTTTGCAACAGCTGTAGCTTCTAGTCCATGACCACATGCTTCATGGAAAATTACGCCACCAAATTCGTTGTCAATAATGACGGGGAATTTACCACTAGGACATTCATCTGCATGAAGCATCGTAATGGCAATACGAGAAGCCTCACCCGCATAATACTCCAAATTCAAATTTTCAAGAAACTCAAACCCTGCGTGTGCACCGGGACCATAAAAACCTGTTTGTAATTCAGTACCTTCTGTAGCAGTTGTTTGAATAGCTAGTCTACTATGAACACGAGTATCTTCCACAAATTTACCTTCTGAATTAGCAATTAATACGTGTTGCTCCTCATCTAAGCAGCGAACGGCAACTTGGCTAATCCGCGTATCATAATTTCGCGCAATCTCATTAGCCTGTCTCATCACGGCAACTCTTCTTGTGTGTTCAACCGATTTAGGCATTTGTAATATTGGATGAAGTGGAGAGAAGGTTTCTTTGTGAAGTGGATGAATTGTGCCAGAACCGCCACCACTTATCGCAAGTGCCGCCTTTTTCGCAGCAGCAAGTAACCCTTCTTCAGAAAAATCATTCGTATAAGTGTAAATACTTTGAAGCCCTGAAAAAATACGAATACCAATTCCAAAATCACGTCCAGATATACTTTTATCTATTTTATTGCTCAATAGTGTTAAAGAATTGACGTACTTATCTTCTACAAAAATTTCAGCAAAATCTCCACCTGTTGAAAGGGCCTGTTCCAACACATGTTCAATAATTGACTGTTTTAACATATAGCTACCTCCTATGCATACTGTAAGCTAAAAATTATATGATTAACTCTTAGTATATATGAAAGAAAAAATAGATAGAGAACTTTTTCTATTTATTGTTAAAGGGTGAAACCTTATTAATCAATCATCCGTATATAATTTAGGGGTGATTATAATGAAATTTCGTTCAAAGATTGATCATTATTTTGTAGTAGTCATATCAATCACCATAATTGTCATACTTGCTGTATTTTTACTTCCATTGATTTTCGACCATGAAAGAAGGATTACTGATACTATTATTGTACTTTCCTTATGTGTTTTAACAGTTGGCTTTGTTTTGTGGACTGCATTTTCTAATATATATGTTTTCTATCAAGACTATTTGTTAGTGAAAGGTGGCTTGTTTCAAAGTCGAATTCCCTATGAAGAAATTATTAGGATATCTCCCACCAAAGAAATCTTAACTGGCTATCGGCTGTTATCATCAAATGATGGACTTGAGCTTTTTTATAAAACTGCCATTTTAGGAAGTGTAAAAATTTCCCCTAAAGACAAAGAGCTTTTCATTTCTGAAATCAAGAAGCGCTGTCCGAATGCGCAAATTGATTTATAAATGTTTTTATAAGAAATAAACAAAAGAGCTTCATTTTACTATGAGGCTCTTTTGTTTGAATTTTTTAAATTTCAAAATCCACAATAATACTATCTTCTATACCAATTTCATTTAAATAGTCTTTTATTTCTTGATGTGCAGGGTGGGGGAGATAATTCTCCAACGAAGCTCGATCTTGGAAACGAACGGTTAATCCTATATCAAATCCTTTGCTTCTGCTAGAGAAGTTAAACCCTTGCTGAATATCCACAATGCCTGGGATTTTTTCTTTCAATAGGTATGTTTTGCGGATTAATTCTTGCTTCTGTTCAACTGTTGTTGAGGGCGAGAATTTCGTCAACACAATATGTTCAATCATCTTAAGCCTCCTGTTTCTTGTTCAATACTTCTTTAGAGAAACCAGCAATTTGTTTGTATTTGTTCGCAATTTCCTCGAGTTCAGATTGTGGAATTACATCTTCTATATTGTTAAATCCTTGTGGTGCACGGTCTTCCGCCATTTGCATAACGACTTCTGGGCCATTTTGTCGATTTGTCATTACGATATGAGCTGTTTTTTCAAGTCTTTCTTGTTCATATGCTTTTAACGCATCTTCTGCGTCCTCATTTTCTATGATAGCAACACTTAATGCATTTGCATCGAGAATTGCTTGAGATGCGCCATTTGAGCCGATTGGATACATTGGGTGTGCTGCATCACCTAGTAATGTGATACGACCAAATGTCCACTTTGGTAGTGGATCACGGTCAACCATCGGAAATTCGTAGACTGCTTCTGCCTCTGCAATTAGTGTTGGAATATCTAACCAGCCGAAATCCCATGAAGCAAAGGCAGGTGCGAATTTTTCTTTATCAATTTTTTTATTCCAATCAGCACGGTCTGGCATGTCATCAATAGCAAGTTCAGCAATCCAATTGATTAGTGAGCGACCTTGTGATGCTGCCTCTGGACTAATAGGATACGATACGAATTTTTGGTTTTGATAGCCTGCCATAATCATGGAACGTCCTGTTAAATAGGGAGTGGATTCTGTGATACCGCGCCATAAAATACGTCCGCTGTATTTTGGTAAACCTTCGTTTGGATAATAGAATTTACGAACAGCTGAATGTATGCCATCTGCTGCAATCATGATATCTGCTTGATAGGATCCAACTTGTTCGCCGGTTTTACGGTTGATAAAGTGAGCAACTACTGAATCGTTTAGCGTTTCAAATGATTGAAGATGGTGGCTGGTATAAACAGCGTCTTCACCTAATTCCTTCTTCACTGCATTTAATAACAGCATTTGAAGTTTTCCGCGATGAATGGAGTATTGTGGCCATTCATAACCAGCGCTTTTGCCACGTTCCTCTTGCCAAATCTTTTGACCGAATTTATTGACATACATTAGCTCTGCAGTAGGCAAACCGGTTTTTTCAAGTTCTTCTTCTAATCCTAATTTAGTTAAAACTTTAACCGCATGTGGCAGAAGATTAATCCCAACGCCTAGTGCTTTAATTGTTTCTACACTTTCAAACACACGCACTGACGCGCCAACGCGGTGAAGTGAAAGAGCTGTAACAAGCCCTCCAATACCGCCACCAACGATGATTGCTGATTTAATTGTAGACAAAATAACCCCTCCAAATGAGTATTCTATATATAATTTCTTTTTTTCTTAATTATCTCACAATTCAATCGTATATCAAGTGTCATTGAATCGGTAGTTATTATATGGCTAAATATAATCTACTGGAAATCATGACTTTTGTATTATGTATTTTTTTTCAGATAACATATATTATGTGAATATAGTAGTGAGGTGATATATTTAGATAGTTATATGCTATGACTTTGGGTCTATCTAGTATTTATAACAAAAAAAATCACATCATGTAAAATTTGTCATTACTTTAAAATTACTTAAAAAGAAAAGAAGTATATTTCTAAATAAAAAACATAGAAGGTCCTACCTGTAAAAATACATATTGCGTAATTTGCTATATTGAAAAATGAATTATTAAAAATATATTTTTTAATAAAGAATCTATTTTCCTATTGCGTTATGAAAATAATCGAAATTTTAATATTTAGTTATCCTAATTTCATTATTCTGAAATAAAGAAAACGAATAAAAAGTAACTTAAATTCCCCTATGATAATTAGTATAATTATCCATATAATAGTAGAAAATTTTACCATTTTGTAGGAGGATAATTTCATGTACATTAAAGTAGATTCGTTGGCGCTTATAAACGATTTCAACCAAATTTGGGTAGAATGTTGGCTTGAAAAGGGGTATGGGTTGGAATATGGACATATTCCTTCTGATCGTTATATCATCACAGATTCTGAAAATCATAAAGTTGGCACCATTGAATTTAAGCAATACACAATTAATCCTCATAATAACATCAATAAGGTCTATCCGTTTCAGGAGATTGAAATAATTCAGAATGATCCGGGATCAGTGATTGAAATTGATAAAGTTGCGATATTAAAACAATATAGAGGTAAAAATTTAGAACAGCTAATTAGTTTATTCATTCAATATACAGAAAAACATCATATTAAATATTGTGTTGTTCTTCTGGAAAGGGTATTCTTCAAGGCATTAAAAAATGTGTATAAAATCCCAGTTGAAGCAGTTAGTGAAAAGAAATATTACAAAGGGGATTACGTCATTCCTTCTATTATATATGCTGAAAAAGTATACCAACGTAAGGATGATTTCGATTTAAAAGAGATTCGTGAGGCAAATTCAAAGCATTGGTGAATGAGTAATTAAAAGATTGGAGTAAATAGATGTACAGTATTAGAACGAAGAGGTTTGCATATTCATTTATCATCTTATTTATCTTAGCAAACATCCTTTGGAATCTCATATTTAGACATAGTGAAGATATGATTATATGGGGAGGGGTTGCGTTTCAAATTATCGCTTGTTGCGCGTCAATTGGATGGCTCTTTTCTACTTTTTCAAAACACCAAGGGAAAGGAAAAAGTTTTTGGCTATTTCTTGGTATAGGAGTTCTTTGTTATCTAATAGGTACATTGTATTGGAGCTATAATGAATTTATCTTACATCGAAACGGTGATATCTATTTTTTATCTGAAAAGTTTTGGATTGCACAAAATGGATTCTATTTTATTGCGTTACTTCTATTGATCAACGCAATTAAGAGTAATTTGTTTACGTTTCGCTATTTCCTTGACATGTTAATCGCGATGTCTGCAGCTGCATCTTTTAGTTGGATTTTCTTACTATCTCCACTATTAAAAAACCGTGACACCATCCACTTTTTAAGTGTTGAATTGATTTATCCAGTTCTAGACCTAGGTGTGTTAGTTGGAATTTTAAGCTTACTCATAGCATCTAATACTTTATTATCAAAAAAGACAACATCATTTTTAATTATAGGATTAGCAACTCAGATTATTGCTGATACGGTTTTTTCTTACTTGAAAATGACAGGAACCTATTCTCTCGGTAGTATCAATGAACCTTTATGGATTTTATCAATTCTTTTCCTTGGTTTATCAGGGATTTATCATCATTCTGCATGCCAAGTACGTTCAGTCACAAATGTTAAAAATAGCAAAAGTAAGGAAAATCCATTTTTTAAATATATGATACCGTATTTAGGTGTGTTTTTACTTTCTGTTTATTTCATCTGTACTTTATATAAAGAACATACGATTATTTTAGGATTGGTCATTTGCGTTTTATTGATTATTTTAAGACAAATCATTACGTTGTTGGAAAATGATCGATTAGTGGATGATTTAAACACACTAAACGAAGGCCTTGAACTAAAAGTAAAAGAGAGAACGGATCGATTAATCGAGACAGTCAATTCCATGGAGTATCTCGCTTACCATGATGTTGTAACGGGTTTGCCTAATCGTAGATATATGGAAAAAAGAATTTCCCAAGCAATAAATGATTACGATGATGAGAAGCAAATGGCCTTTATACTTCTTGATTTGGACCGTTTCAAGCATATTAATGATAGTCTTGGACATTCTTATGGAGATATTCTGCTAAAAGAAGTAGGAGAAAGACTGGTAAGATGTGTACCCGATGAAGTTGTAAGCAGGCTTGGCGGTGACGAATTTGCATTGTTGATTGAAAACACTGATCAAATGGAGATTCAAACAATTGCTACCAATATTCTAGAAACACTACGAGAGACTTTTACGTTAAAAAATATTGAGCTGCATATTTCTCCAAGTATTGGTGTGTCAATATTCCCAGACCATGGATGTAACTTAGATGCATTGCTGATGAAAGCAGATACGGCAATGTATGAAGTGAAGGAACATGGACGAAATAACTTTAAGATTTATAACAGCAAGATGACAATGGTTCCGAAAATGGAGTTGGAAAGTGATCTGCGAAAAGCACTTGAACGCGATGAATTTACACTTCACTATCAACCACAAATTTCACTAATGAATAACGAAATGGTTGGGGTTGAAGCGTTAATCCGATGGGAAAGACCTGGAGTTGGGCTTGTTTATCCAAATGATTTTATCCCCTTTGCAGAAGAAATGGATTTAATCTTGCCTATCGGTGAACAAATTATGGAAAAGGCTTTCCGTCAAGCTGTTTCTTGGAAAGAAAAAGGGTACTCTGCTCTTAGAATTGCTGTCAATATTTCTTCTTTACAATTCAATCATGAAGAATTTATCGAAAATATCACAAAAATGGTTGAAGAGACTGGCGTAGATCCACATCATATTGAATTAGAAATTACAGAAAGTATCGCAATGGGGCCGATTGAAAAAAACCTTTCTAAAATTGCAAAGCTAAAACAAATGGGATTCCAAATTGCCATTGATGATTTCGGGACAGGCTACTCTTCTTTACAATATCTAACTGATTTTCAAATCGATCATCTGAAAATAGATCGTTCATTTATCTCCTCTCTTTCGAAAAGTGTAAAGGATGAAACCGTCGTAAAGCTAATTGTCACGATGGCAAAAAGTCTTAACTTCAAGGTAATAGCAGAAGGGGTAGAAGACGAAACTCAAAGAGCGTTTCTAAAAGAGATTGGTTGTGATGAGTTCCAAGGATACTTATACAGCAAACCTCAACCTGTTGAAGTGATTGAACGATTCTTGTGCAAAAAACAATTCAAAAATAGGGTATGAATAGAAAAATGCTGAATCCAAAATGATGTTGGATTCAGCATTTTTTATTCTCTATTCTACAATCAATTTTCCCATCATATTATCATGTCCTTGTCCGCACATTAACGTACAGTAATATTCATAAGTTCCCGCTTTATCTACTACAAATTCCGCGGTTTCGCCATTTTTAATACTAATACCACCAAACGCATCTAGCCCAAATCCGTGTGCACCTTCATCGTTTTTGAAATGGATTTTAACAGTATCTCCGACTTTTGCTTTGATTTCTTTTTGGTCAAAATCAAAGTTCTTAGAGGTAATGGTTACTTCCACTACATTGCCAGTTGATTTTACTTTTTCAGTGTTTGATGCTGAACTTTCAGTTGCTTTGGAATCAGTTGAAGGTTGTTCATCTTTTGCACCGCAGCCCACTACCAAAACAGCTAATAGTCCGACAATAATAAGTGAAAAAATTTTTTTCAAAGATTATTCCTCCTATAAGTTTAGTTAAGTAATGCCAACAAACGCCCAAATCAACACTTTATAAATTTTTTTAAAATAATAAACATGACCTGTTGCATTAATATCTTTATGTGAAGGGGAGT
The DNA here is from genome assembly GCF_053847205.1 of Rummeliibacillus sp. JY-2-4R. Lineage (NCBI taxonomy): Bacteria > Bacillati > Bacillota > Bacilli > Caryophanales > Caryophanaceae > Rummeliibacillus > Rummeliibacillus sp. JY-2-4R. The sequence continues at coordinate 1,563,369 of NZ_CM132623.1, forward strand.
CATATTTATGACATATGAACGATAGAATGTGAACAGAAAAAAATATTATATTAAGGGGGTAGGTCTTATGAATAAAAAAATGAAATATGGTTCCATTCTGTTGGCAACTTCTATTTTATTGGCAGCATGTCAGAGCCAAGATACAGAGAAAAGCTCTGACACAAAAGATTCTGGTAAGAAGACAGAGGAAGTAACAAAAGCTTCATATGGAAACTTCCCGACATTTGGCTATGATTATGGCTTAACAAGACATGTACCTTATAGTGAAATAACAAAAGAAAATGTAAAAGAATTGGGAGTGATCTGGAGTAAGAAATTTAGAGAATTAGATTCAACTATTCCAGTCGGAAACCAAAGTTATCCAATCGTTGTCGATGGTGTTGCGTATGTGACTACAAGTTTAAATTATGTCTTTGCATTTGATGCGATTACTGGGGATGTTATTTGGAAATGGACACCACCAAGTGAAATCCTTGAAACAGGGAAAAAGACTGGATTACCTACTGTTAACAGAGGCGTTGCAGTTGCAGATGGTAAAGTATATATGATTACAAACGATGTAGGCGTCGTATCAATTGATGCTAAAATAGGGAAAACCGATAAATTTATACACCTAAAAGACTACTACCCAGAAATCACGCCTGAAAACGGTTACTATGAAACGACTGCGCCAGTTGTAGCAGATGGCAAAATTTTCATCGGTTCATCAGGCGGTGACAATGGAGTACGTGGATTTGAAATGGCTTTAAAAACAGATGACTTAACGCCTGCATGGGATGAACCATTCTGGACTGTTCCACCAAAAGGAGAAGGATGGTTAAAAGATGGACTATTCGGAGGTGGTGGAGCTGTTTGGATGCCACCGAGTTATGATCAAGAATCTGGTAATATCTATGTAAGTGTTGGAAATCCAGCACCTGACTTCTATGGTAAATCTCGCCCAGGTGCAAATCCACATACCGATTCAGTTGTGGCACTTGATGCAAACACGGGTAAATTAATCTGGGCACAACAACAACAATCTCATGATTTATGGGATTATGATACAGCTGATTCACCTACAATCATGACCGCAAAAGTTGGAGGCCAGCAAAAGAAAATTGTTGCGGTTGGTACAAAGGGTGGAGAATGGTTTGCTTATGATGCAAAAGATGGTACACCAATTTACAAAAATGTTGCATTCAATAAAATCGATCATCCAGAACCAACTTCAAAAGGTGTAAAAGTATATCCTGGTGTTTTAGGTGGCCAGAATTATGCGCCTGACACATTTGACCCAAAAGAAAACGTAACGTTGATTCCTTCTATTGAACAGCCGATGATTATGAAGTCTGCGAAAAACGAAGCAGAAGCGAAGAAAAAAGGCGCACCTGGAATCTATGCTGCAGGAACTTCTTACGTACCATTAGATGAAAGCGTTGACGCATATGGTAAAATTTCTGCAATTGATCTCGATACAGGTAAAATTAAATGGGAAATCAAAACCGATGATCCACAACGTGGTGGCTTAACAAGTACGGAAGCAGGGCTTACATTCTATGGAGAATTAGATGGTAAAGTAAAAGCCCTTGAAACAGCAACTGGAAAAGAACTTTGGTCATTCCAAACAAATGGAAATACTATCTCGGCAGCACCGTCTATCTTTGAAAAGGACGGAAAGCAATATCTGATTATCACAACGGCAAGTCGCGACCCACAAGTTTATGTATTTGGCCTAGGTGGAGATAAAACACAAGGCAGTGCTTCAACAGGTAAAAGCACAAGCTCGGAAGCTGACGCAGCAAGTAAATCGAAGAAATAATGACCTACAATAAGTGGGTTGTATGATAAGTCTCAAATTATGTTTAAATGACATAAATTCTCTTTGAATAACAGGGTTTTATTACTTAATGTTTTTAGTGTACTTCGTTACAGGTGGGCGGTTTCTGCTTCGAAAAGTAAAGACTTCGGACCCCTCATGTAGCGAGGAAAGTTAATTGAAAGAGGAGGGGGGAAGTTTTGAAAAAAATTATTCCATTCCTATTTCTATGTATACTACTAGGAATGCTAATTGCTTGCTCAAAAGAAAATCCTACCAAAACAGAACCTCAAAAAGTTTCCTTCAAGTTAGAAAAACACAATTTTACATATACATCTTGGAAAATGGACGGATCGCATACCGAACATGTAAAAGGAAAGCTTTTAGCAGGAGACAAGCCCATTTACGGGGCGGCTTTGCAAATCACCGATAAAAGGATAGTTAATACCGATAAAAACGGTGAAATATCTTTTCTAATAAACAAAAATAAATTAGCTCAAAATACATTAAAAGTTGTGAATGTCAACGAAGCAAAAATTGATGGGGAAAAAGTGAACGTAGAAATGAAAAAATCCTTATTAAAAATAGAAGACCAAATCTTAGTGTACTATCCAATCACCATTAATAAAATAGAAGAAAATAAAGAAAATAAGGCATTAGTGGATGTATATGCACAAGCAAATTTACATGAAAATGAAAAATATCCCTCATTCGTGATTGATAAATATAAAATCAGTGGAACCATTAAGGATTATAATGGAAAGCCTTTAAAAGGAGCAACCGCAAATCTTAGAAGAGACGGTGTTGAAGGATTCACCATGTCTTATCCAAGTAACGCAAAAGGTGAATTTTACATGTATTATCTCCCAGAAGACGAAGAAGCGCATTTTTTAAATGTGGTGTACAAAGGGAAAACCTATACACTACCAGATCATAAGGCTTACTTCTTCCCTGAAGACAAAGGTGTAACAATTGATATTGCTCTTCCAAAATATGGTACGATTATTCAAGATAAACCACCGACACTGGTGACTAAAATTGTACCTGGTGCATTATATAAAGCGACGATTATCGGTGTGAATTCAAAAGAAAAATATAAAGTAACAATTCCAAAAGAAGATGGCACATTTATCTTAACCCTCAAAAAATCAGAATGGGCAAAAAATCCAACATTCTTTGAAACAAGGTATTCAGAGTTTTTACTTAACAAAAAAAAATCGGGAGATACCTTAACATCTGATGAAATACAACCTCCGAATATAGAAGAACCGAATCATATTAGGGCAAATATAGAGTAATAATCGTCATGGAGCAAGAATTTAAGATGCCCTTTTTAGATAAAAAAGGGCATTTTGGGGCGAATGAAATGATGAAACTTACTAAATGTAAAATAGGTAAGATAACTAAACCTCCCCAAAATATCCATTGCATACATATTAATAAATTTGGAAAAACTCCTTTTGTATTAAAAAGGAGGGTAAGATATGTTTGAAAATTTTGAAGTAAATCATCTTTTTGAGGATTCAGCACACAAACGACCACACTTTTCTTTAAAAATTCAAGGGGATGAATATAAAGGAATGGTTCATAATGGGAAAATTCATTGGTATCATCCTCATCCCCAACAATCGATAAGCGACGAACACTTGATGGAAATCGAATCAAAAGTTTTCCATATGATGTCAAATCGTCTTCAATAATAAGCAAGAAACATAAATTGAAAAATAGAAATGGTTGTCTCAAAATTTTGAGACAACCATTTTTTAAATATTCGGAAGTACGTTCCTTGCTCCTAGGAAAAGCCATGTGCAAAGGACAAAAGGCATCGTTAATGCAGGGAGTCCTAATGGTAAAAGCGCCGTAGAAAGTCCTGCTGTTATAGGGACGGATAGACAAGCAGCAATTATACCTGTTAGCAAGGAAAGACGATTATAATGATGTTTAAACACTGCAGAAACTGCAATGATTGTTAAAATTGCGTTATATCCATAAAGTCCAGTAACGATTAACTCATGTTCACCGCCTAATAAGTAGGCAATAACAATTGCCACTGCGTTTCCAATGGCTGCATATAGACCAATTCTCCATCCTCCCCAAAAGACGGCTATAAATATAAGGATGCCAGATAGCGTATTATCTAGAAAAAATACTTGACCAATTCCATGAAAGATGGCGCTCAATAGATCAACTTTTCCTTCAATATCTAATTCAAAATTTGTTAAATCTTGAGGAACTAATGCTTTGCTTAATTGAAACCGCTCTAACTTGTAAGTAGAAAGGAGTATAAACCAAGTCAGAATAATAAATGGAAAAGTCAACAATGGTATTTCTGTATTTTTCATAAAATGCATCATGGTAGCTGTAAATACTGCAGCTACGGCGGCTCCAACTAAAGCAGCAATCCACGTAAAAGGTCCGTGTAGGAATAATGCTAATGCCAATCCAGTTAGAACAGAATTATATCCAAGCAAACCTTGATTGATATTATGCGGATCGGCTCCTCCAATTTTCCCTACGAAAACGCCCATTATTGAAGAGAACAGGGCTATTAAACCTAAGTAAATTGAAGAAATGGCTATGGCTATAAGAATTAACAACCCAGTAATGACATTCTCTATTAGAATAACTTGAGAGATCCCCGTTAATGTAGCTGTTATAAAAGAAAAAATTGGCCCATTTCTTAAAGAATGCTGTTTGTCAGTTTCCATGAATAATAAACTCCTTTTTAATTGGATGAAGATTAACCAAATGAATGTGATACAAAAAGAATAGTGCGAAATTCTAACGTTTTATTCACATATTCAAAAACCACTTGAAATATTTTTTATTTTTGAGTTTTAAAAGTAAATTATTCGGAGAGAACTAGCTAGGTATTATTACTAGCAAGTTAAGTTAAAGGAGGTATTTCCATGAAATTGTTACCACGTGAGATTGACAAGCTCATGATTGTTATTGCTGCAGATCTTGCAAAGCGACGAAAAGATAGAGGGCTTAAATTAAATTACCCCGAATCTGTAGCCTTTATAACTTATGAAGTATTAGAAGGTGCGCGGGATGGAAAAACAGTTGCTGAACTAATGGAATATGGAACAACTATTTTGTCTCGTGAAGACGTAATGGAAGGCATTCCAGAAATGATTCCTGATATTCAAGTTGAAGCAACTTTTCCAGATGGTACCAAACTTGTGACAGTTCATAGTCCTATTAAATAAGACAGGAGGGATAGATTAAATGATACCGGGCCAATTATTTTTAAAAGAAGAAGACATAATTTGTAATGCTGATCGACAAGCTATTAAACTGACTGCTATTAATACAGGAGATCGACCAGTTCAAGTAGGGTCACATTTTCACTTTTATGAAGTAAATGAAGCACTTCAATTTAATCGAGAAGAAGCCTTCGGAAAAAGACTTAATATTCCAGCAGGAGCAGCTGTTCGTTTTGAACCTGGTGATGAAAAAGAAGTTGAACTTATAGACTATGCTGGAGAACGTCGAGTATATGGATTTAACAATAAAGTGGATGGTTCCGTAGAAAAGGAGAGTTAAAATTGAGTTTTAAAATGCCAAGAAAGCAATACGCTCAGATGTATGGTCCAACTACAGGAGACTCAATACGTTTAGCAGATACAGACCTAATTATTCAAGTAGAGAAAGACTTCACATCTTATGGAGACGAAGTTGTATTTGGTGGCGGGAAAGTAATACGTGACGGTATGGGACAACATCCGCTTGTCACAAGAGCAGATGGAATCGCTGATGTAGTGATTACGAATGCGGTCATTTTAGATTATACAGGCATTTATAAAGCAGACATTGGTATCCGTGATGGGAAAATTGCTGGAATCGGAAAAGCAGGTAACCCATTAGTGATGGACAATGTGAATATTATTATTGGTGCAGGAACAGAAGTAATTGCTGGTGAAGGCATGATTTTAACGGCTGGCGGCATTGATACACATGTCCATTTTATCAATCCTGAACAGGTTAGGACTGCATTGGCTGCAGGTCTTACAACTGTAATTGGTGGAGGAACTGGTCCAGCTGCAGGATCGAAAGCCACAACCGTTACGCCTGGTGAATGGCATATCCATAGAATGCTCGAAGCTGCAGAAGGTATGCCAATAAACGTTGGATTTACTGGTAAAGGACAAGCAGCAGAAGAGGAACCTCTAGCAGAACAAGTTCGTGCAGGGGCAATTGGATTAAAAGTTCATGAAGACTGGGGTGCCACATCATCTGCCATCGATCATGCATTATCAGTAGCTGAAAAATATGATGTACAGGTTGCAATTCATGCAGATACGTTAAATGAAGGTGGATTTATGGAAAATACAATTGCAGCGCTAAAAGACCGTGTAATCCATATGTACCATACAGAAGGTGCTGGTGGTGGACATGCGCCCGATTTAATCAAGTCGGCAAGCTATATGAATGTTCTTCCATCCTCAACGAATCCAACACTCCCTTATACGATTAATACAGTAGATGAACATTTAGATATGTTAATGGTATGTCACCATCTAAATCCATCGATTCCAGAGGATCTGGCTTTTGCTGATTCACGGATTCGAAAAGAAACGATTGCGGCTGAAGATATTCTTCAGGATATGGGTGTATTTAGTATGGTTAGTTCTGATGCACAGGCAATGGGCCGAATTGGAGAAGTTATATTACGAATTTGGCAAACAGCTGACAAAATGAAAAAGCAAAGAGGTTTATTAGATGGCGACAAAGAGCTTTCAGATAATAATCGTTGCAAGCGCTATGTTGCCAAATATACGATCAATCCTGCCATAACGCATGGTATTTCTGAATACGTCGGTTCCATTGAAGTAGGGAAAATTGCCGATTTAGTACTTTGGGATCCCGCGTTTTTTGCTGTGAAACCTGAAATGGTGATTAAAAGTGGCTTCGTTGTAGAGGGTTTGATGGGCGATGCCAATGCATCAATTCCAACACCACAACCTATCATATCTCGTCCTATGTATGGTCAACTAGGTCTTGCGTTAGCTAGCACTTGTATAACATTTGTCTCCACAGCAGCGTATGAAGACAAGGTACATGAAAAATTAGGATTGAAAAAAATGGTTCTACCAGTTCGTGGCATTCGCAAATTAACGAAAAAAGACATGAAGCTAAATTCTGAAACGCCAGAAATAACAGTCGATCCACAAACATATGAAGTAAAAGTAAATGGAGAATTAATCACTTGCGACCCTGTTGACAAGGTGCCGATGGGACAACGATATTTCTTATTCTAGAGGTGAATATATTGATAGTTGAAGAAATCGTAACGAATATTGATCAAATGGAAAAAGAGGATGTGAAAAAGCGACATATTGAAAAAGTCCACTTAGAGAGCGCAGACTTAGTTAAACGAATTCAACGCGTCACAACAGATCATGGGAAAGAAATTGGCATTCGATTAAAAAACCCTGTTGACCTTGTTGCAGGTGACGTTTTATACATGGATGACAAAAATATGATTATTGTTGATGTAATCTCAGATGACTTATTAATCATTATGCCACGTAATTTATATGAAATGGGGACGATTGCGCATCAATTGGGTAATCGCCACCTTCCTGCCCAATTTGAGGGAGATGAGATGCTTGTCCAATATGACTATCTTGTTGAAGAACTACTGCAACAATTGCAGATTCCTTTTAAACGGGAAGAGAGGAAAGTAAAACAGGCGTTTCGCCATATAGGGCATAGCCATGAATAATCAAATTTTGTCTTTATTCCAACTTTGTGATTCAAATTTTCCAACGGGAGCATTTAGCCATTCATACGGTCTTGAAAGCTATATACAAGAAGATATAGTTCATGATCAGGGGTCATTCATACAATGGCTTCAAGTTTATGTGAACGAGCAGCTCATCTACTCTGATGGGCTTGCTTCTCGCCTTGTTTATGAAGCACTTGAGGAGGATGACCTTGAGAAAGTTTGGAAATTAGACCAGATGCTTACGGTTCAAAACTTGCCGCGTGAAACAAGAGAAGGGACCCAAAGAATAGGGGAACGGATGTTATTCCTTGTACAATCTCTATATGATATACCCATTTTTTCAACTTACTTAGAACGTATAAGAAACAAGCAATCATTCGGTCATCCGGCGATCGTTTTTGCAATAGTAGGTCATCATTTGGGTGTGCAGAAATCCACTACAACGTTGTATTATTTATATTCGACCGTTTCAAGTCTTGTTCAAAATGCAGTCCGAGCTATTCCACTTGGGCAAACGGCTGGACAGAAAACCTTACAGCAGTTCCAAGAAACTTTAGTAAAGGCAACTGAAAAAATTCAACATTTAGATGAAGATGATTTTGGTATTGTTTCACCAGGGTTAGAATTATCTCAAATGAAGCATGAGCGTGTGAATATACGTATATTTATGTCTTAAAAAATAGGAAGTGATAGTGATGGAACCAATTAAAATTGGTGTAGGTGGACCTGTTGGAGCAGGTAAAACCATGCTAGTCGAAAAGTTAACTCGGCATTTACACGATGAAATTAGTATGGCAGTTGTAACAAATGATATTTATACAAAAGAAGATGCCAAATTTTTGATGAATAATGGAGTACTTGAAGATGATCGCATCATAGGTGTCGAAACAGGAGGGTGCCCTCACACAGCAATTCGTGAAGATGCTTCTATGAATTTCGCTGCTATAAATGAATTAAAACAGAAGCATCCGGATGTAGAACTTATTTTTGTAGAAAGTGGTGGAGATAATTTAGCTGCCACATTTAGTCCTGAATTGGTTGACTTTTCCATATACATTATTGACGTGGCTCAAGGGGAAAAAATCCCCCGAAAAGGAGGACAAGGAATGATCAAATCTGATTTATTTATCATCAATAAAACAGATTTAGCTCCTTATGTTGGTGCCAGTCTAGATGTTATGGCGTCAGATACGAAGGTTTTCCGTGGTGACAAACCTTTTGTTTTTACTAATTTAAAAGAGAATGAAGGACTTGATGAAGTCATAGAATGGATAAAGAAAAATGCTCTTTTAAAAGGATTGGCGTAGATGGAGAATTGGACAGGAGTTTTACGATTAGGTGTAGAGGAAAGATACGGCAAGACCATTGCAAGTGATGTGTATTTTCAAGGGGCGTTTAAAGTCATGCGCCCTGTCTATCATGATGACTCTGGTCAAGCCTGCTATTATATTCTAAATCCAGGCGGGGGATATTTAGACGGTGATCGCTATCAAATTATCACCACACTAAAGAATCAGGCGAGATTAACCCTTACAACCCAATCGGCAACCAAAATATATAAGACACCCCATACACATGCCTATCAAGAAGCTGAATTTCATCTTAAGGAAGGTAGCTATCTTGAATATATTCCAGATCCACTTATTGGCTATCAACATGCACGTTATAAACAAAAAAATGTAATCTATATGGAAAAAGGTTGTTCGCTGCTCTATTCAGATATTATAACCCCTGGTTGGTCTCCTGATGGAAACAAGTTTAGCTATGATATGCTGCAACTGATCAATGAAATTTATATGGAAAATCAGCTTGTCGTATATGATCATATTAGGTTGAATCCAAGCGTACAAAATATGGAAGGTTTAGGCTTAATGGAAGGGTATTCTCATTTAGGTTCCATGATCGTGATTGACGAAAAAGTTAATGATCTTCTGCTCGATCGTTTACATCAATCCTTGTCAGATAATACAAGTGATTTTAGGATGGGCATATCGTTACTACCAATTCCAGGGTTTACTGTTCGTGTTTTAGCGAATAAGACTCAAACAATAGAAAGCATATTTTCTAAGTTTCATACCATCCTTAGCCAGGAATGGTTTGATAAGCGGCCTAGTTTTTTAAGGAAATATTAATGGTCATACCCCAGCAATTATTGTAGTTGCTGGGATCTGATAAAAAAGGGAAGCACAGGGGGATTTTAATGGATGTAACAATTTTTTCAGTACTTGCATTGGGGTTTGTTTTAGGAATCAAGCATGCGATTGAACCAGATCATGTAATCGCAGTATCTACAATTGCCAGTCAAAGTAAGAAGTTATGGCAATCATCCTTAGCCGGCGTATTTTGGGGAATTGGTCATACCGCTACATTATTTATAGTAGGTATAATTATTATTCTTATGAAGGGCGAAATTCCGGACAAGTGGGCAATGTCTTTAGAGTTTTTAGTAGGGGTTATGCTTGTTTATCTTGGTGTAAAAACAATTATTTCTTTTAAAAACATCCATATACATACTCATTCTCATGCTCAGGATGAAGAGGATTTAAATCTATTAGAGGAAGAAGAAGAGGACCATATACATGTCCATTCTCACAAAAACGAAGGCAAACATCATCATCACCATCATCACAAAAAGACGACGTATTTAGGGTCAACTTTAATCGGCTTAGTTCATGGTTTAGCAGGAAGCGGTGCTATGGTACTTTTAACAATGAGTACAGTTAATAGTGTAGGAGAAGCAGCTATCTATATTATGATATTTGGACTTGGGACAGTGATTGGTATGCTCTTCTTTACGACTATTATTGGAATTCCATTTGTATTAAGTAAAAAGAGTACAAACATAAGTGGAACACTTGGGGTCATTACAGGAGCTATAAGTGTTATTTTTGGTGCATATTATATGTATAATTTAGGGATAAATGAAGGGTTATTTAATCTTTGGATATAAAAAATAGAAAATGCCCTTAACAGGATTCGAACCTGCGACCTAAAGTTTAGGAAACTTTTGCTCTATCCCCTGAGCTATAAGGGCTAATATTTAAAGTGGATACAAAATGTTGAATCTTCATAATTCAATTTGTATGTATTAAATCAAATAGCTTTCATTATTATATCACAATAAGTTATAAAAATACATCAAAAAGTTTCCCTAACTTTCACAATAACGAAAGTTAGGGATTTTTTTCTTTTTAACATGGTGAAGTAGACTGAAAGTATTTTACTTCAAAGTCAGTAGCAGTGATGGGCTTACTGAAATAATAACCTTGCATAAACGTACAATCTTGAGATTGTAAAACTTCTGCTTGGTCCTTCGTTTCTACCCCTTCTGCAATGACGTTAAGATTCAAGTTTTTAGCTAGGTTGATGATGGTGTTTGTAATTGCCCCTTCATCATGGCACATGACATCGACAAATGACTTATCGATTTTCAATGTTGAAATGGGCAAATTCCTTAAATAGCCTAATGATGAGTATCCAGTTCCAAAATCATCAATGGCAATTTTAATTCCTAGTGCATTTAGTTCTTTCATCGTTTTTAATGTTAACTCTGTATTCTTGATAATTAGGTTTTCTGTCAGCTCAAGCTGTAAATACTCTGGCGCAAGCCCAACTTCTTTTATGATATTTTTGACTACTGAAAATAAATTGATTTGTTCAAATTGACAGACTGATATATTGACAGACATACTTTTTAGTTTATATCCTTTGCGAAGCCAGAGTGTCATCTGTTTACAAGCTTCTTTTAAAACCCATTCACCTAATGGGATGATCATACCAGTTTCTTCTGCAATCGGGATAAATTGATCTGGGGGAATTATTCCTTTTATTGGATGAATCCATCTAACTAAAGCTTCTACACCCTCAAGTTGCATTGTTTGATAGTTGATTTGAGGTTGGTAGTAGAGAACAAATTCACCGTTTTCCAATGCTTTGTATAGTGCATTTTCTATTTTGATATTTTCATAGTTTTTGATTGCCATGCCCTCGGAGAAGAAATGATAACTATTTCCTGTCACTTCCTTGGCTTTGTACATAGCTGTATCCGCATTTTTGATTAACATTTCTGTCGTATCACCGTGTTCAGGAAATAGACTAATGCCGATACTTGCTTTAATAAAGAGTTCATTATCTACCAATTGAAATGGCATAGAGAAAGCTTGAGTGATGCGATTCAAGATATGTAAAACTTCAATTCGATCCTTTATCTGGGGTAAATAGATAGCAAACTCGTCTCCACCTTGCCGTGATAATGTGGCAGTAGGAGGAACACATTCACTTAATCGGTTAGCAACATCGCACAATAGGTGATCACCTATTGAATGACCAAGGGAATCATTGATATATTTGAAACGGTCTAAATCTAAGTACAACATGGCAATTTTTTCATTTTTTTCTTTCGCAAGTATAATTCCTTCTGTCAATCGTTCTGTTAACAATACCCGATTTGGCAAACCTGTTAAACTATCGTAATATGCGTGATAGGTAATCTTTTCTTCTAATTGTTTTCTTTCCTTAATGTCTTTGAACGTAACGACTTCGCCTACGATTTCATTATCCTCTATGATGCAAGAAATAACATACTCAACTGGAAAACTGGTATCATCTTTTCTAAAAAATTCACATTCTTTTTCAACGTGATCCTCTTGTATCGATAAATTTGCCGGAATCCCATGGAAAATAGAATAAACGGATTGTCCAATCAACTCATCTTCCGTTTCATAGCCAAGCATTTGTGCACCAGATGGATTGCAAAATGTAATCTGGTGATGGAGGTCTAAACCGAAAATCCCTTCACCAGCAGAGTTAAGGATTAATTCTTTTTCGCGACTTAAGAGTTGTAATTCAGCTAGTGCTTGTTCGAGTTCTTGGTTTTTCAAAGACAATTCAGATGTTCTGTTTTCAATGATTTCCACTTGCTTTTCCATAAATAATAGATTGGCAAGAGTTGAAGCCGTTGCATCAGTGATAGACTGTGCCAGCTGGAGTGTATTTTCTATATGATGGATTTCCTCATCTCCAAGATTTGCAATACAAAATTGACCTAAATTTTCTCCCATTGATATCAAAGGCATCATGAGAAGACTGTTGATGCCAAAATTCTCACATGCAACTTTGTTAGGTCGATCATCTTTTGTGACATCTGGAATAAACACCGCTTTATGTGTCTTATACACTTCTTGCATGACCGCATCATTACTAATGTCCACATTCGCTAATTGATGTTTCAAAATCCATTCTTCTTCTGTCAAATCACTGTCTTTGCTTAAGGTCATCGGTTTTAACTTTTCAAAGGCGATGGGGTCAAGTAGATGAAGCCCAATATCATGCGTGCCCAAAACTTTGACTAAATAGAAAAAACATCGATCGATGCAGTCTTGCATAGAAGTGCATAATGATAAATCACGTGTCGCATCCAGCAATAACTGTTTTTCTTTAATAAGATGTTCTTTATACGTTAATTCTTTTGCGTTTCGAATGGCAACGGATGCCATACCAACATAAGTTTCAACCATTTGAATATCATTTTCTGATAAGTTCATTTCTATATGATGATTAAACAAAAAGACAAGCCCAAATAACTCATTATCAAAGGAGAAGGGGAGGGCTATAAGTGAATGGATGTTTAGTTTTTTTATTGTGTCAGTTTGAGGACAATGTTCCAATGAAGTATTGGGAATATAGAGCGTCTTTTTAGATTTAACTACTTCTTTTATAATCCAATCTGAATCAGGATGGATAATATGAATTCTTGCGTCATCTTCATTATTATTCAAATGATTTTTTATTTTCCCCTTAAATGAACCATCATTTTGTGGAAAATAAATTCCAATCGAATGGCATTGAACAATATCTTCAGCAATTGCATATGTAACCTGGTCCAACACTTCACACAAACTAAGATTGGTGTTGATTAATTTAGTTATCTGAGAAAGCCTAGAATATTTTGCTTGTTCCTTATGCATAAAGCACCAGTTCCTTTTTCTTAATATCTAGAAAGATTATACATCAAAAGTAATATAATTGCTAAAAACCCACGTATGTAAAATAAGATAAGATAATACTTAATATGCTATTCTTAGCTAACGTATTGCACTATGCGCTGGATGAGCAACCTTAGCAGGTAACAGTTATATTGTTTTGATGAAGCCTTCATTAATTTAAAAATGGGCCATAAAAACAAAAGAAATCTCCTTTGCTGGATTATTCCATACAAAGGAGATTTTTTTAGTTATTCGTATCGTTCAAATAATCTTCCTTTTTCATTTGAGGCCAAGTGGATCTTGGAAGTATGGCGTCTTTCGGAATTTCATTTCTTTCGATATGCAATGTCGTAAGGTTTTTCAATGAAGTTAGCCCATCCATTGAAGTGAGATAATTGTCATTTACATAAAGTGTTTGAAGTTTTGTTAATGATTTCAATGCGTCAATTGAAAAGATGCTGTTATAGCCTAAGTAAAGTGTAACTAAATTAGTAGAGCCACTAATGCTTTCTATGTTTTTAATCTTATTATTGGTCAAATTTAATTCTGTCAGATTTTTTAATGCTGCAATTTTCGAAATATCTTGAATCTTATTATCGTTTAGATTGAGGTAGTTTAATCGAGATAAATTGTCGATACCCTCTAAGTCTACAATCTTATTATCCCATGCATTTAACAAGCGTAAATTGGCCAAATTGTGAACGAACTCAACTGTTTTTAAAGTATTTCCAGCGACTTTTAATTCTGTTAAATTTGTTAGATTTCCAAGAGAATCTACAAATTGAAGATTGTTGAAACTAATATTCAACTTTTTTAAATTGGTTAATTTTGAAAGAGGGATGACCGAATGAATTGCATTATTGGCAATTGAAAGTTCGTCAATATTTGTACAGAATGCAAGTGGTTGAATATCCTCGATATCAAACATGCCAAATGTTTCTCTTTCATCCGTATCGCCATTTAAGAATAACGTACCTTTAAAACTTCTTAAATTAGCCACTGTTATATTTTGTGTTAGGTTTTTTCGTCCCAATAGATCGTTTAATGTTTTTAGTAATGGTTGGTCTTTTATATAAACAATCGCTGCTTTATCAACTTTGTTTACATTTGTAGCTGAAACAACTTTACCGCTTTTATAGGTGATTCCATTTTTTGTACCTGTAAAGTAAATTCCGCTTTTATACTGTAATCCTTTATAAGCACCAGTTAATTTCTTTCCACTTTTATACAGAAACCCTTTATAAACACCAGTTAACTTCTTACCGCTTTTATAGAAAAGCCCTTTGTAAGTTCCAGTATATTTTGTTCCATTCTTATATAATGTCGACTTATAAATTTTGTATCCTTTCACTGCTTTTTTCGTTTTTGTAGAAATTAATTTTCCTTTTTTTAAAGTGTATCCACTTGATGCAGATGCTGTAATTGAATCAGGCAAAGTCACGATAGCAGTAGACCCAATTAATCCCGACATCATGACGACACAAAACGTCTTTTTGAAGTGATTTGCCAAAATGTTGTCCCCCTCATTCTAATAATATACTGTACTATTCTATAATCTTTTGATGAGAAAATGATGAGAAAATTACTCGTCAAAATTTTTCTGTTGTTATGTATCTATTTTTTCTTCTCTCTACTTTTCGATTCATATGAAAAGAATTCAAAGAATATAGTAGAAGAGCTCTAGTTTAAGATTTCATGTTACTAGGATATCTACTAAAGTTCCTACCATTTTAGAAATTGTATTCATCTCAAAAGAAAGGGGATTATATGTCGAATTATTATCAACAATCAACTGTCGATGTCATGGAATTATTAGACGTAACAGATCAGGGGTTAAATGATGATGATGTCCAAGTTAGACAGGAAGAATATGGCCCAAATGCATTAGAAGAAGGAAAAAGGACAAGCACCATCGCTGTTTTCTTTGGTCAGTTCAAAGATTTGCTCGTCATTATTTTAATGGTTGCAGCTGCCATTTCATTTCTACTAGGGGAAATTGAAAGTACGATAGTCATTATGATTGTGATCATTTTAAACGCTATTCTAGGTACTGTTCAACATGTAAAAGCAGAACAATCATTGGACAATCTAAAAGCATTAACTTCGCCAATCGCCAAAGTCATGCGAAATAATAAAATAGTAGAAATTCCATCAGAAGAAATTGTCGTGGGAGATATTCTTTTATTAGAAGCTGGCGATTATATTAGTGCAGATGGAAGATTAATTGAAAGCTATAATTTGCAAATAAATGAAAGTTCGCTCACAGGAGAATCCCTATCGATTGCAAAAAATACAGACCCTATTTACGATGATCAAATTACTGTAGCGGATAAGAAAAATATGGTTCACACAGGTAGTTTTGTGACGAATGGACGAGGTATGGCGATCGTCACAGCAATCGGAATGGAAACAGAAATCGGGAAAATCGCTAATTTACTTGATACTGCAAAAGAAAAGAAAACCCCCCTCCAAATAAGTCTTGATCAGTTTGGTGAAAAATTAGCACTAGGTATTACAATGATCTGTGTTGTGATTTTTGCAATCGACTTAATTCGTGGACGAGAGTTAGTGGAATCATTTATGTTTGCGGTTTCCCTTGCTGTTGCTGCGATTCCAGAAGCATTAAGTTCCATTGTGACAATCGTACTTGCTTTTGGAACGCAAAAAATGGCAAAGGAAAATGCCATCATACGAAAATTGTATGCGGTTGAAAGTTTGGGAAGTGTATCCGTTATTTGCTCTGATAAAACAGGGACATTAACGGAAAATAAGATGACTGTTCAACACGTTTATGTCGATCAAAAAGGGATGGCAATAGATCAACTAAAGAAAGAAGACAATCTACAGAAAAAGTTTTTGGAAATGGCCTTATTGTGTAATGATGCTGTAGCCAGTGAACATATTGAAATTGGCGATCCCACTGAAATGGCCCTTGTGAAATTAGGAAAAGAATATCAATTTGATGAGTTACAGGTAAGAGACCAATACAAAAGAGTGGCAGAAATTCCTTTTGATTCGGACAGAAAGCTTATGAGTACAGTCAACCGTTTCGAGCATCAATATCGGATGATTACAAAAGGTGCACTCGACGTCCTATTACCTAAAATAGCAAAGGTAGAAACGTCTAGTGGCATTGTTGAGATGACAGAAGACGAGCGAAGAAAAATTGAAAGTGCCAATCGAAATTTTTCGCAAAATGGTCTTCGCGTACTGGCCATTACTTACAAAGAATTAAGATTACAACAAGCCATTGATGTACGAGACGAGCGAGACTTGATCTTCGTTGGATTAATTGCCATTATGGACCCGCCGAGAAAAGAATCGAAGGAAGCGGTTGAAAACTGTATCAGTGCTGGCGTCAAACCAGTGATGATTACAGGGGATCATAAAATTACTGCAACAGCAATTGCCAAGCAAATTGGTATTTTGCAAGATCCATCAGAAGCAATCGAAGGATATGAAATCGAAGAATTAACAGACGAACAACTACGAGACAAAGTAGAGGATCTATCTGTTTATGCCCGAGTATCACCAGAACATAAACTCCGGATTGTCAAAGCATGGCAGGAAAAAGGACATGTTGTTGCAATGACAGGGGATGGAGTAAACGATGCGCCGGCATTAAAGCAAGCAGATATAGGAGTTGCAATGGGAATCACTGGTACGGAAGTGGCAAAAGACGCTTCTTCCATGGTATTAACTGATGATAATTTCTCGACAATCGTTAAATCGATTGCAAATGGTAGAAGTCTTTATACAAATATAAAAAATGCCATCCTCTTCTTATTATCAGGAAATGCTGGCGCAATTTTCGTTGTACTATATGCAACCGTCTTTGGTTTACCAGTTCCTTTTGCGCCTGTGCATTTACTTTTTATCAATTTATTGACCGATAGTTTACCAGCCATCGCTATTGGTTTGGAGCCACAAAATAAAAAAGTGATGAAGGACAAGCCTAGAAACATCCATAAACCACTTCTTAATAAGCGATTCACAACGCAATTGGTGTTAGAAGGATTGTTAATCGCCATTGCAACAATTATTGCGTTTAGAATGGGATTATCAACGGGTAATACGCTGACAGCAAGCACGATGGCATTTACTACATTATGTCTTTCTAGGTTAATCCATGGATTTAACTCGAGATCTAAACAATCCATTTTCACGATTGGCGTTTTTTCAAACAAGTATACGTGGGTAGCGTTTATCATTGGAGTTGTGAGTCTACATGCAGTACTCTTGCTACCATCACTTTCAGGTGTATTTGAAGTCGCCAAACTAAGTGTCGTTCAATTTGGTACAATCTATGGCTTAGCGTTAATGCCGTTTTTAGTGAATCAATGGTTTAAATTGTTGTTTGTGAGAGGGAGATAATAGATTTTAATAAAGCTAACCGATTTAAGGAATCGGTTAGCTTTTTTGAGATTCAATCAATCCTTTTTAACAATCGCTTCAGTAAATAGTTTACTTTGTAAATAAGAAAGTTTTCTTGCCATTACTTCTGGAGAATCTTTACAATCCTGCTTTATCCAATAGATAAAAAACCCAAGATTACCATAAGTTGTAAAGTAGTTTAAGGCAGGGATTTCGATTTCAGTTTTGTCTCCGAGTAATAGTTCAGCGTTTGATACTTGGACAAGACTTTCACAAAATTTATTTTGAGAACCTGGTATCACTTCACCTTTCACCATGAGCGAAAAAACA
Organism: Rummeliibacillus sp. JY-2-4R; assembly: GCF_053847205.1. Taxonomy (NCBI): domain Bacteria; kingdom Bacillati; phylum Bacillota; class Bacilli; order Caryophanales; family Caryophanaceae; genus Rummeliibacillus; species Rummeliibacillus sp. JY-2-4R. Next base: position 1,581,589 of record NZ_CM132623.1, read on the forward strand.
AATTGATTTTCATAGATAAATTCAAATAGCGGAAGATGACGTTGTTCATCAAGTGAAGTAAAGCGCTCTAAATTTTGATAACTTTTACGAAAGTAATCGATTAAATCTCTTAAATAATCATCAAATATTGAAGAAAGTAATTCTTGTAAATCTTGATAATGCGAATAAAACGTGACGCGATTACATTTTGCATATTGCGTCACTTCCTTAATAGATAATTCTTTTAGGTCTTTTTCTTTTAACAAATGGAGCAACGCCGTTTTTAACTTATTTTTTGTGCGAATAGTGCGACGATCCTCATTGTTTGTCATATGTAATCACCTTATTTATATAAAATTGAATAAAGATTGCATTAATTATGACATCTTTTATTTCGATTGACAAATATATAATTTATCTGTTAATTTACAAATGTAGTTTAAATGTTTAGGAATCTATTAATTAGGTTCTAATTCTGGGAGGAATTACACAATGGCTCGTTTAGAAGGAAAAATTGCAATTATCACAGGTGCAGCACAAGGTATGGGGGCAGCGCATGCTCGTAAGTTTATCGCTGAAGGCGCAAAAGTTGTATTAACGGATTTGAATGAAGAAAAAGGACATGCACTAGCTGAAGAACTTGGCGAAAATGCCTTATTTGTTAAACAAAATGTAACGAAAATAGAAGATTGGAAAAATGTTGTTATCCAAGCAGAAAAATCATTTGGCTCTGTAAACGTTCTAGTAAACAATGCAGGTATTACTATGGCAAAATCAATTTTGGAAACAACGGAAGAAGAATATCGCCGTATTGTAGATATTAACCAAGTATCCGTATTTTTAGGCATGAAAACCGTCATTCCTTCTATGCAAAAAGCAGGTAGCGGCTCAATTGTTAACATCTCTTCTATTAACGGGATTGTTGGTGGTGCAATTGGATACACCGATACAAAATTCGCCGTTCGTGGTATGACAAAAGCAGCTGCAATTGAGTGTGCAAACTATGGAATTCGCGTAAATTCCGTGCATCCAGGTGTTATAGCAACCCCTATGGTCGTACAGGAAGATACAAAAGCAGCAGTAGAAGAATTCGCAAAACATATTCCAGTTAAACGCGTAGCACAACCAGAAGAAGTAACAAACATGGTACTTTACCTAGCATCTGACGAATCTAGCTACTCAACTGGGTCAGAATATATCGTTGATGGTGGTTTAACAGCAATGTAGTGCACTTTGCATATATCGAAAATAGTACAAGCCTGGGAAGGGCTTGTACTATTTTTTTAGAGAATTCCATAGTTTGATTTGGATTGAAGGGCTTTATCTGCTCATTTTGTAATTTTACTTGCAAAAATGAACGAATTATTTGCATATTTGATAGGCTTACTTGTGCTTTTTTGAATTGTATTTGCGTTTTAAGTAACTTATGTCTTTAAGGTAATCTGAAATTTTATGACGATTAGAAGCGGCAGAATCCTTGATAAACCAAGTATTTCTTATTATGCATAATGATTTTTTGATGAATACTCTAAAAAATTTTACATATATCTGTTGACAGCATACCTATAGGGGTATAATATAAGGCATGTAATAAAAAACAACTGCCATAATGAAGGGAGCGTATGAGATGAATTATGATTCCAATGTGACCAATCGTTTAAAACGGCTGGAGGGACAGTTAAGAGGTATATTGCGGATGATGGATGAGGGCAAGGATTGTAAAGAAGTCGTTACACAACTTTCTGCCGTACGCTCTGGAGTAGATCGGGCAATCGGTGTGATTGTTAGTGAGAATTTGGCGGAATGTATACAGAACGCGAGTGGCGATTCATCCTTGGTGCATGAATCCATTCAAGAAGCAGTAAACTTGTTAGTAAAGAGCCGATAGCTGAAGGCTCTTCATTTTTTAAATATTTATATACCCATACCGGTATTGGTAAAAATACGATAAGAGAGGAAGTTTTAATATGGCAGTAGGATTCATCATCATCGTGATGATAGCTTTCATCGCTTTGCGAATGATGCCTTCAAGAGGTGTTCAATCAATTTCTACCGCGCAATTGAAAGATATACTCAATGAACAGGATAAAATGTTTATCGATGTACGCACACCCGGTGAATATAAAGGACGCCATATACAGCAGTTTAAGAATATGCCACTTGGATCTGATTTTTCAAAATTACCGAAAGACAAAGAAATTGTCGTTATTTGCCAAAGTGGGATGCGCAGTAATCAAGCGTGCAAACAATTAAAGAAACTAGGCTACGAAAAAGTAACAAACGTTCGTGGCGGCATGAGTAATTGGAGAGGATGAAAAACATGAAAGAAATGACAGCACAAGAGGTTCAACAATGTTTAGAAAATGGTGAAGTCTTAAATATAATCGATGTCCGTGAAGTAGATGAAGTAAAAGCTGGACATATCCCAGGAATGATCAATATTCCACTTCGTTTATTGGAAGCAAAACTACCAGACTTAAGTAAAAAAACACCTTATTTGATGGTATGCCGTTCTGGTGGTCGAAGTGGGCAAGCAACTGCCTTCCTTGCTTCACAAGGGTATGACGTAACCAATATGGTAGGGGGTATGTTAGCTTGGAAAGGAGACATCGAGTAAATTTTTTTAAATAAAAATATACCCTATAAGGTATGAGGAGTGTTGATTTTGGCAATAAAAGCAGATGTTCAATTAGATGCAAAAGGATTATCATGTCCAATGCCAATCGTCAAAACGAAAAAGGCGATGAATCAGTTAATGGATGGACAAATTTTAGAAGTTCAAGCAACAGATAAAGGATCAATTGCGGATTTGCACGCTTGGTCTGAAACGGTTGGTCATCAATATATAGGTGTTATCGAGGAAGATGGCGTGATCCTACACTATATACGAAAATGTTCAGATGAAGCGGTCGTTGAACAGTCATACGAACCAACCATTAAACTTTCAGAAATAGAAGAACGTGCAAATAATGGCGGTCTCATCTTAGATGTCCGAGAAGAAGCTGAATACGCATTTGGTCATATTGATGGTGCAAAGTCTATTCCAATGGGTGAATTAGATGAACGATTGGAAGAATTAAATAAGAATCAAGAAATTTATGTGATTTGTCGTTCAGGGAAACGTAGTGATTTAGCAGCTCAAAAGCTAACAAAAGCAGGTTATACAAAAGTATTTAACGTTTTACCCGGTATGACAGACTGGCAAGGTAAAACAACAAAATTAATTTAAAAATTGGAGGAATTAACATGTCAAACAAAGTAGCAATAATCGCAAGTAACGGTGGTCTTTTCGATGCTTATAAAGTTTTCAATATCGCAACAGCAGCAGCAGCTTCTGAAAAAGAAGTAGGTATTTTCTTTACATTTGAAGGACTAAACTTAATCCACAAACAAGCAATGCATGCACTACCAATGCCAGAAGGTAAAGAATTTATGGCTGAGGGCTTTGCTAAAGCAAATGTACCGAGTATTCCAGAATTAATAGAAATGGCACAAGAACTAGGTGTAAAATTCATCGCTTGTCAAATGACAATGGACGTTATGGGACTTACAAAAGAAGATTTCATTGACGGCATTGATGTTGGTGGAGCTGTGACATTCCTTGAATTTGCAAAAGATGCAGCACCAGCATTAACTTTCTAGAATAGTAAATTCAAAATGGGAGGGCAATGATGCTCTCCCAAATTAAAACTCAAAAATATACCTATGGGGGTACTTTAATATGACAGTAACAAAATGGCCAGCAAGTCTTGTAGCGCGAAAAGTCATCGAAAATCAAGAATTATTCATCCTAGATGTTCGGAACAATGACGCTTTTGAAGATTGGAAAATTGAAGGCCACAAATTTGAATATTTAAACATTCCTTATTACGAACTATTGGATGGGGTAGAAGAAATTTTGCCTAAAATTCCTATAGACAAAGACGTATTAGTGGTTTGTGCAAAAGAAGGATCGTCACTTATGGTTGCTGAGATGCTTTCAGATGCAGGGCTTAATGTCGCATATCTTGAAGGTGGTATGAAATCTTGGAGTATGTACTTAGAACCAATTAAAGTAGGGGATTTATCAGATGGTGGAGAAATCTATCAATTTGTTCGCCTAGGAAAAGGTTGCTTATCATACATGGTGATTTCTGGAGAAGAAGCAGCTGTAATTGATGCTGTGCGTTTCGACGACGTTTTCCTAAACTTTGCTAAAGAAAAAAATGTGACCATCAAACACGTTTTTGACACGCATTTACATGCAGACCATATTTCAGGTGGACGAAAAATTGCACAAGCAACAGGCGCGAAATACTACATTTCGAAAAAAGATGCAGAGGAAGCTGTATTTAACTATGAGCCAATAGAAGATGGCTCAATAGTCCAAGTGGGCGGGACAAAAATAGAAATAGGTGCATTGTATTCACCAGGTCACACAATTGGCTCAACCTCATTTGTCATAGATCACCACTATTTATTGACAGGGGATATTTTATTTATTGATTCCATTGGGCGCCCAGACTTAGCGGGTCTTGCAGAGGACTGGGTAACCGATTTACGTGAAACTTTATATCAACGTTATCGTGAACTAGCAGAAGACTTAACAGTTTTACCTGCTCATTTTATGATCATTGATGAATTAAATGAAAATGGAACAGTAGCAAGACGTTTGGGTGACTTATTTGCCGATAATCATGGCTTAAATGTGAGTGATGAAGCCGAATTCCGTGCACTTGTTACTGACAATCTACCACCACAACCAAATGCGTACCAACAAATCCGACAAGTGAATATGGGCAAACTTTCACCAGATGTAGATGAGCAAACTGAGATGGAAATCGGTCCAAACCGTTGTGCGGTGAGATAACTAGAGAAAAATAAATCATGAAATGGAGAATATAGATGAATTCAAATAAAGTAGTAGACGCAAAAGGATTAGCTTGTCCAATGCCAATCGTTCGTACAAAAAAAGCAATCGATACACTTCAAAGCGGTGAAGTAATAGAAGTACATGTCACAGATAAAGGGGCACTTGCAGATATCCCTGCGTGGGCAAAAGCAGGCGGTCACACGATTGTCGAGCAATCAGAAGAGAACGGTACATTCATATTTTGGATTAAGAAGGCTTAAGTCCGTATTGTATTTGTTAGAAAGAAGGAAATGAAATGGATGTCGCTTATATTCTAACCTTAGTTGCAATCGGCTTTGTCGGATCATTTGTCTCAGGGATGCTGGGAATTGGTGGAGCCATTGTCAAATATCCATTACTTCTCTATATGCCGCCACTTCTTGGATTTGCCTCTTTCTCAGCACATGAAGTATCAGGAATTAGTGCGCTAGATGTGTTGTTTGTATCAATCGCAGGGGTTCTTGCTTTTCGCAATGGAGGGTTACTTAACAAAAAACTCATTACCATTATGGGTATTTCCATTATTTTGGGGACATTCATAGGAAGTTTTGGGTCGAATCTGTTGTCGGAAGAATCGATTAATCTAGTATATGGGATTTTAGCACTGCTAGCAGCAATGATGATGTTCATTCCTAAAAAGGACATCGATCAAATCCCACTTGATCAGGTGAAATTTAATGGCCCATTAGCTGCTGGTTTAGCCTTTGTTGTCGGCATTGGTTCAGGGATTGTTGGCGCTGGTGGAGGGTTCTTGTTAATCCCCATTATGCTGCTCATTTTACGCATCCCAACTCGCATGACCATCGCTTCAAGTTTAGCCATAACCTTTCTATCATCGATTGCCGGATCAATCGGTAAAATTGCAACAGGACAAATCGATTATTTACCAGCAATTATTGTCATCATTGCGGGATTAATCGCTGCTCCAATCGGCGCTCATGTAAGTAAAAAGCTAAACACCAAAATGTTGCAACGATTGTTAGCCGTACTAATTCTTGCGACTGCATTGAAGGTATGGTTGGATATTCTTATTTAAAGTAGAAGCAAATACTAAAATTTTGAACACCTATTAAATTCAAAAAAATTTAATAGGTGTTTTATTTTGCATTTTGACCAAGTACTATTCAAAGGCTACAATTGGTTATGAATAAAAATCAACGGAGATGAAACCTTTGAATCTTAGAAATCAAATCGCTACATATCAACCATACAACGAACAAGAAGCAAAAGATCAAGAAGTCATTTTAAAATACATGGATACATTCACTGATACACTAACACGAAAAAATGAATTTGCTCATTTTACAGCATCCGCTTGGATAGTAAATCAAGAGCACACGAAAGTTTTAATGGCTTATCATAACATCTATCAATCATGGTCTTGGATTGGGGGACATGCAGATGGTGATCCAGATCTTCTACATGTAGCATTAAAGGAAACAGGCGAAGAAACAGGACTTCAACAGGTCAAACCTGTATCCGAAGAAATTTACTCACTTGAAATCCTTGGAGTAGACGGGCATGTGAAAAAAGGGAAGCAGGTTGCAACACATGTCCATCTAAACGTTACTTATTTAATCGAAGCAGATGAAAAAGTACAAACTCAAATCAAACCTGATGAAAATAGTGCTATAGAATGGATGGCATTAGATGAAGCTGTGGAAAAAAGCAGCGAACCTTATATGAAAATTATTTATCAAAAGTTGAATGATAAATTGAAGGTGTTTGAGTAAATATTTATTATTATTAAATGTACCTTTTGAATATAATGACCATTTAATAAACAGTTTATTAAATGGTCATTTTTTATATTTCTAAAAACACAATTACGCAAATGAAACCCCTTTCATTTTTATGCTCAATTTAATAAGTTCTTTCGAAACATAATCGTTATTGCGTGCGTTCGATTAGAAGCTCCTAGTTTTGTAATGGCTTGTTTAATATACTGATTGACTGTTAAAACCTGAAGGCAATAAGTATTTTTCATCCATTGATTTTTGTCCTGCTATTTTATCTCCCCAAATTATACAACCTGCAAAAAATAAAATACAAACACTTATTACAGTTGTCTTTATCATTATTTTTCTCCTTTTGGTTGTTAAAAAATTTCCTTTGTTTATTGTAAGAAAAAATAGGAAAGGAGTAATAAAATGGATGAACTTACATTTAAAATTAAAAACATGGATAGCTTAATCATCAATTAGCTTTACTAGACACTTTGCCGTCTCTAAGATTAACTCATTCCCCAACATTCACCGGCGAATCCCCTTTTTCCCATTCAGTAGGTCCTTCACCCACCGGCATAAACTTATTCCAATATTCACCAGTTCTTTTATCAAAAATAATAACATTGCTCTCGTTTGCAGGGACTAATTCATAGCGATAATCATTGTTATTTACGTTAATATGGGAATCCTTTTTCAACGCAACCATCAGAAATAACCCCAATATTGTAAAACTAATAATAATCGAACTACCGATAATATAAGCAGAACTGTTTTTCATCAAATCCCACCTTATGGAATGATTTTCCTGTCCTATTTCTACAAAACTGTACAGAATTCCTGTCAAATTAACAATTTACTAAAGAAGCCTTCATTTTATTAATTAAGGTCATTGCAAACGCTCGAATTTATTTCACGCGTTTTTTTATTTTTTTTAATTTCATCTGTCCTCTTTTTCAACTTCTCGACTATTTAATAATCGAGGAGGTGATGTAAATGGTTATTAACGGTTTACCTGTTCTCACAACCAAAAGCCTTTCAGAAAGGTTCGGTGTAGATTCAAAAAATCTATTGAGAAATTTCGAACGCAACCGCAGTAAGTTTAATGAAGGAAAACATTTCATGATTGTATCAGGTGATGATCTTGTGAAGATTAAGAACGAACTAGACGAGGCAAAACATGCTTGTATTCTCTATGTATGGACTGAGGAGGGGGCATTTATGTTGGCCAAATTCTTACGAAATGTAAATTCATGGGAAGATTATTACCACAATGTCTTTGCCTATTATGAAAAAAATCGCCCATAGCAAATCAGCGGGTAGCTTAGGTTACTTAGCACAAAATCAAATCGGGGGTTTACAAATGAATTATATTATCAACGATACACCACTCATCTTATTACCTACACTAGCCGTTAAGCTTGGCATCAATGAAGCCATTGTGCTTCAACAACTGCACTATCGTCTAAATGGGTCGCCACTTAAGAAAGATGGCTACACATGGTATCAGCATACGTATGAAAGCTGGATCAAGCAGTTGCCATTTTTGTCACTGACAACAATAAAAAGGACGTTTCTCAAACTCGAAAAATCAAACTATATTCTTTCTACAAATAAGTTTAATCATACGAACTATGATCAACGGAAATGGTATCGCATTAATTACAAGCTTCTTTATGATGACTTGGGGATTCAAATTGATACTATCAGCGAATCTACTGAAACTGATGATGAGTGCCAGTTGGAACTCTTTGATGGTGTCAATCTGAGCCAGTATTTAATAAAAGAAAAAAAGAAGAAAAAAGAGAATATAGCAAGCGTCATCGAATACTTGAATGAAAAAACAGGGAAAAAATTTAAAGTAACAGTACAGCATGAAAAATTGATTCAGGCTCGAATGAACGAGGGAAATGGACTTGAGGACTTTAAGTATGTCATTGATCTGAAAGTGAAGCAATGGCTACAGGATCCAAAGATGCAAGAATATTTAAGACCAAGTACATTATTTCGTCCAATCAATTTTGAAAATTACTTAAACGAGCCAGTACAAAGCGAAATGAAGCCTAAAAAACGATACAAACCAATTGTGCTAGATTTTACTGCAGGGGAGAAATAATATGTCAAAAAACATGAGTGCGGAACTATTAGAAAAATGTATCTTGGGAACGATGCTTAAAGAAAATCATTTGATTACGGATAGTGGAATTAAAAGTGGTATGTTTCAAAGCAAGATTCATGGATTGATATTCGAAGAGATGCTTCAACTAGCAGCAGCAAAAAAGCCAATTGACTATATCACGCTTCTTCAAGTTATGGATGTACAGTCTACTGGTGGTGCAACATTTCTAGCAAGTTTGCAAAAATATGCGAATAGCGAAAAATTTGATGCCTATTGTGAAATGTTGATTACTACTTGGCGAGAAAAAGAGAAGGTCTCCATCTATCATCAAGCCCAATTAGAAAATTGGCCAATCAATAGAATCCAGCAAGCTCTTGATCACTTACAATCACATCTCTTTACACAAGAAACGGATATTTACCTAGATCTTATCCAAATGGAAAACCGTCCGTTTATTCCGATGCCAAAACAGCAGATTGTTCCGACCAATATCGTTGAATTAGAAAAACTGATTGATGGCTTTCGACCAAGTGAGCTGACAATTGTAGCAGGTAGACCATCAATGGGGAAAACAGATGTCATGAATCACTTTGCACTTGAAGCGGGATGGGCAGGATATTTACCCATCATCTTCTCCCTTGAAATGAGTAAGAAATTGCTCATCGATCGTTTTATCGCAGACTGTGGCACAATCAACAGGATGAAAATGCGTGATCCCCTTCAATACTTTTCAGAAGAACAACGAAAGGACTGGATTAATACGTTAAACAAAGTCTATAAAGCATTTATTCATATTGATGATCGAGGGGGATTAACAGTCAATCAAATGCGAGCACAAGCAAGGAAAATCATCAAACAACACAAAGAACGAAAACCCTTCATTTTCATTGATTATTTACAAATTATTGCAAGTGAGCAAGCAAGTAACAATCAAGTCTATTCCATTGGTCAAATCAGTTGGGGGCTTAAGCAAATGGCCAAAGAATTTAATTGTCCCGTCGTATGTCTCTCACAATTAAATCGTAGTGTCGAAAATCGTTCAAATAAACGCCCACTCATGAGCGACTTACGAGACTCAGGCAATATCGAACAAGATGCAGATATCGTTATCCTTTTATACCGAAAAGACTATTACGAAAATGAAGTAGAAGAAGACAACACTGACAATAGCACCCAAGATGATGAAATACTTGAACTCTTGGTCACCAAAAATCGTAATGGCCCAACAGGTACAGTGCCAGTCAATTTTTCTAAATCAACAGGACGAATTTGTAATCTAGAAGAAGTTGAATTGGGAGAATAACATGCCATCAATCAAAAACCTCCTAAAAGATGCCATTGAATATGATTTAGCTTATCTTGCTCACTTTATTTATTTCGTGTTAGAGCGAGGGAAGATTCGTATAGAGGATCGGTCAGAAAAGTTGATGCAAATTCAGTTAAATGCGTCAGAAGAGAATGATTTCTATAAAATGTATGAGGAAGACATACTGGGAATGAAAAAAATTCAATTATATGCAGTGGAGTTAAACGGAAATTCCCGTTGCTATGCTTTCTATTTTGCCGAAACACCAAACCAGGTAGTAGATCTACATACAAGAATATATAAATGGCGACCCAAAAGAATCCATAATGTGCAACGACAGTTACTAAATTTTGATGTCTATGATCAACAAACTGGTAAAACGGAAAGCTTTAAAGAAATGCTAGAGCGAGTAGTTGAATTACCATGTTATTTGTTGGAATTGAAGCGATGAATGGTATTTTAGAAGGAGAACAGCAGGGAGAAAAATTTGAGTAAAACAAACAAGCGATGCTTGTTTGTTTTTTCGTAAAAATTAGCTATAATTACGTAAAAATATACTTTTTAGGAGAAATGAACAATGGACTTAAAAACATGCAAAGAATCAAGAGTGACACAAACGGATTTAGTTTTACCAAACGAAACAAATAATCATAATACATTATTTGGTGGTGTACTGATGAAAAGGCTGGACGCTGTTGCTTCGATTTCCGCAAGAAGACATTGTCGAACAGAAGTCGTAACAGCTTCAACGGATTCTGTTGACTTTTTGCAACCGATTAACCCGTCTGATTCGATTTGCTTGGAATCTTTTGTTACATGGACAGGAACGACATCGATGGAAATTTTTGTGAAGGCTGTAGCAGAAGATTTAAATACAGGGGAGAGAAGAATTGCTGCAACCGCATTTCTAACCTTTATTTCATTAGATGAAAACGGAAAACCTTCTCCCGTCCCTAAAGTTGTGCCTGAAACAAAAGACGAACAATTTTTATATGAAACAGGCGAAAAAAGAGCGGAAGAACGAAAGAAAAGAAGACAAGCAAGTAAAGAATTAGCAAAAGTGATTTCAACTAAAAAAAGATGGGAACAGTAAACTGCTGATTTTGATCTAAGATTTTTTGAATGTAATGTATGCATTAGTAAGCGGTAATCTCATTTAAATAACTTGCGTTAAGGCTTTCATTTTAAAATAACTAGATGTGCCAAATAGGAAACTATTTTCTTATTATTTTAAATAAAGATGTTGTTAAAGAATAATAAAGTTGTAGAAAACATGGTGTGCTTTAACACCATGTTTTTTGCATAATGTATAATAAAGGAAAATGTTTTTACAGTTTTAGTTATGACTCTCTTTTTGACTTTCAACTAAAAGAGTTTTCATTATTCCGTAATTTCTACATAGGGGAGAGAACAATATGGAAATAGTATATTTTGCAGGTGGATGTTTATGGGGCGTACAAGCTTTTATAAAAACATTACCAGGAGTAAAGTTTACAGAAGCAGGAAGAGCAAATGGAACAAGTTACACACTTGAGGGTGATTATGATGGTTACGCCGAATGTGTAAAAACAGGATTTGATCCAACGGTGGTAACAATCAGGGAATTAATGGGCTATTTTTTTGAAATAATTGATCCATATAGTTTGAATAAACAAGGACAGGATGTTGGTGAGAAATACAGAACAGGGGTTTATAGCGAAAAGCAAGAACACTTAAAAGAAGCGATGGCATTTCTTGGTGAGAGAAATGATTATGATCTTATAGTTGTAGAAGTATTACCTCTTACAAACTATGTGAGAAGTGCGGAAGAACATCAAGATAGGTTAGCTAATTGTCCAAACGATTATTGTCATATTCCAAAAGAGATATTAAATAAATATAAGTAATGAAGAATACTAAAAGATGTTTTTAGACTATATGATTTCCGGATTATTGAATTAAACTGGAGGAAGAGTAATGGAGTTTACAGACCTGGTTAAAGAGTTTTAAAGGACGCGTTTATTTAGAAGCTTTTAAAGTATAAAAAGGTTATTTCTCCACATGATATCTGTGGAGGTGAGAATAAAAATGGCTAAAAATCGTAAAAACCGTGAAGAGTTTGCTAATGAAGCAAACAATGACCTTAACCGCAACCAAGATGTAAACAATCGTGAAGGATCGGATAACGAAGCAAATTTCGATCGTAACAGTAATCAAAACGACAACAATTGTGAAGACTGTTAAAAAGTAACAAATTAACTAACCTCGAATGTTTCTAAAGTATTCGAGGTTTATTATATTTATACCTCTCGTATGTAACGTATTGAAAGATTATGTAAGTAAAAGAAGAATTAATTAAATTTATAAAACGAGACGCTGGTTCAGTTATTCAATTATAGGGCACTATCCTTGAATATTAGGATTAGTGCTTATTTTCGTTTAAGGGCCAGTTAATGGATCAACCTTTAAGAGGAATTAGAGTTGGAATTTTTCTATTGCTACGCCTAGTATCCTGAGTTAGAAGTAAGAGAAGCAATAGGAATTAATTATTTTAAATAATGGATAGATGGGCCTGGCAGAATCCTTGTAACACTGGAGTTAACAGTTTAGGTATCTTATTCAATTAACGGGCGCTATCCTTGAATTAGGATAAGCGCTTATTTTCATACACGGGAGGCATATTGTTGAGGAACATTATGTATTAATAATTGAGATTACGAAGATTACACTTAAACTAACTGAGAAGTTTACTCAAATAAGGAATTTCATTAGAATGAATTGAAAAATGGTAAATAAGGTAAAGAAATGTTTGCTTATAAGGATAAAAGGTTAATAGAGGATTTTATAAATGAAGTAATTACAGTTGAGGATTTTGAACGTGACTATTTACTGAGCTAATATTCCTTCTTTAAATCTAGAGAATCGCTGTGTTACGCTAAACCATTCCAAGTGGTTCGGATTTAGAACTCTTCATTCGTAAACTTGAGAATAATTCAAAGTTACAATCAGCAGTGTTTTTAGGAAAAATCGGTATGTCTATCTCAAAGCAGAAAATGGAAAAACGTAAATTTGATACGCATGATGCCATTTTTTTATTGGTAGAAAATGAATCTGCAGAAGAATCTGTGCGAGAGGAAATACCAGGAGGGCTATATGTAACATTGCGTTTTCAAGGCACACATATTGATGCAAGTATGTATTATGAACAACTTTTACATTATCTAAAACAAAAACACTGCGAAATAATAGGTGAATCTGTTGAAGTGGAGTATATTGATTATGGTTTATCCTACAATGCTTACGAGTTTGTTACCGAAATCCAAATTCCTGTAAAGTATTCTTGACCTTCAAGGTACTTGAAAGTTTATGATGGAATACAAAGGAGGAGTGACAACATGATCGGCATAATTATGAATACAATTGCTATTTTAATTGGTACTGTGGTCGGAAGCTTTTTAAAGAAAGGAATCAAGGAAGAATACCAATCAGTATTATTTACAGCGATGGGGTTTTCAGCGATGGCACTCGGCATTAATGCTGTTGTTCAAAATATGCCAAAAAGTGAATATCCCGTACTATTTATAGCCAGTCTGGCCATCGGTGGATTAGTAGGAACGATTGTAGATATTGATGCACAATTTCAAAAGCTTATTAATCAATTTTCACAATCTGATTTAAGCAAAGGCCTATCAACTGGGATTTTACTTTTTTGTATTGGAACTTTATCAATTTTAGGTCCAGTAGAAAGCGCTTTGAATAATAATCATACATATTTATTTACAAATGCCACATTAGATTTAGTGACATCGATGGCGTTAGCGGCAACTTATGGTTTCGGCATCGCATTTGCAGCTGTTGTGTTATTTATTTGGCAAACGTCAATTTACTTAAGCGCACAGTTCATAGAGCCATTTTTAACGGATGCTTTAATGATCGAAGTATCGATAGTTGGTGGGATTTTAATTTTAAGTTCAGGCTTATCAATTTTAGGGATTAAAGATAGTAAAGCGTTAAACATGTTGCCTGCTTTATTTATACCTGTACTTTGGTTTGTTGGCTTAGCTTTGTTTGCGTAAAAGAAATAAAGATTACTATTCTGATACAATTTATTCTTTTTAGCGGAACGTTGGAATGAAGAAAACTTGTTAAGCAATCGGCGCAATTTTTGAAAAGAATTGTGCCTTTTTATATTCAACAATCGGGCGCTATCCTTGAAAAAGGTAGAGCTTTTTTAAAATAAGGGCCATACTCTTGAATAACTAATTATATAATTAATGATAAAATAAAAAATCGGAGAGTAACACTAACTAAATGATTAAAGGGAGGAAGAACTGTGTCTAATGGGGGAAAATCGAGGAAAATTATTTTAGATTTAGCAGTTACTTTAGATGGTTTTATTGAAGGGGAAAATGGAGAAGTTGATTGGTGCATCATGGACTCTGAGATGGAGTTTGATAATTTCCTAAATCAAATTGATACTATTTTCTATGGAAGAAAAAGCTACGATTTATGGGGAGAATTTACTCCAGAAATAGAAGATCCTGATATTGATAAAAAAATGTGGGAATTAATTCATAGTAAAGAAAAAATCGTATTTTCTAAAACGCAAAAAGGGACTAATCATAAAACCATTTACATAAATGATAACATTGTTGAAGAAGTAAATAGGTTGAAGAATAAGCCTGGTAAAGACATCTGGCTATATGGAGGATCAAGTCTAATTACAACTTTTATCAATTTAGGGCTTGTTGATGAGTTTAGATTATCAGTTCATCCGGTTATTTTGGGAGAAGGAAAACCGCTGTTTACTGATATAAAACAAAGATTAAATTTAAACATGGTTGATATAAGAACATTCTCATCTGGTGTTGTGCAACTAATCTACCATTTGAATATGAATTAATAAAATTGCACATTTTAAAATGAAATGCAATAAATTTCATTAGAAGATACTCATTGTCATTTTTTTAACAATCTAGCGCTTTCCTTGAATAAGGGTAAGCGCTCATTTTTCATTAAAGGGCCAGATTGTTGAATAAAGCTATTGTAATTATCTATAGACATATGAAAGATACGTTAACTTGAAGTAAGAAATAACCTCTCTAAATTCCTCTTAATTAAGGAATTTCATGAGAGGTTTTTTTAAATACTACTCTTCGAAAAATATTTCTGGGTATCTTCACGTATTTGTTGGGGTAAGACACGATTAAGCTCTTCATTTAACCATGAAAGTGTTTTACTACGTAAATAATCACGCATTTTTTCTTCTGCAGAGAGCATAACTAAATTGATGGTGCAAAAGGAAGGAGCTGAACAGCAGCCTTCTCTATACAAATAACCGTTATCTTTTATATTTTTACATTGAAATATAGGCTTCGGACCTTCAACTGCTTCAACTACATCCCAAAAGGAAATATCTTCTGGGGACTTAGATAATTTATATCCTCCCTTTACACCGGGGACAGAACTTACAATACCAGCTTTAGATAATTTACCGAATACTTTTGAAAGAAATGTCTCAGATAGCCCTTGAAATTCTGCCAAATCCTTTATCCCAACACTTTCTTTAGAAGGAACATCAATTAAATAAACTAGACAATGCAGAGCATATTCAACTCCGACACTATATTGCATATAAACTCACCTACTTTTGATTAAGGATTATAAATGTATCTTAGGAGTATTTAGAGTTCTAGTCAAATAGAAATCTCTTTTGGTAAATTTTATTCATTTGACAAAACAAATTATAAGGCCTATTATAGACAAAGTTAATCGTCGATTAATATTATCTTTAATTGTCAATTATAAAGGAGAAATACAAATGAACAAAACACTAATCATAAACGCACATCCAAGTATAGATGATACATCTTCAGTTAGTTTGCAGGTTTTTAACCACTTTTTGATGGCTTATAAAGAATTAATTCCTGAAAGCGAAGTAATTGAACAGATAAACTTATACAGTGATGTAGTGCCTATGATAGATAAAACAGTTTTAAGTGCATGGGAAAAACAGCGAAAAGAACAGGAGCTAACTAGCCAAGAGCGAAAATTAACGGAGCGTATGTCCGAAATCTTACAACAATTTAAAAGTGCAAATACGTATATCATTGTTTTACCTTTGCATAATTTTAATATTCCATCAAAGTTAAAAGATTATATGGATAATATAATGATTGCACGTGAAACTTTTAAATATACTGAAAACGGGTCAGTTGGGCTACTGAAAGACGGTCGAAGAATGCTTGTCATACAAGCAAGTGGAGGAATCTATACAAATGATGATTGGTATACAGAAGTTGAATACTCTCATAAATATCTGAAGTCAATGTTTAATTTCCTCGGTATTGAAGATTATCAAATCATTCGCGCACAAGGAACTTCTATATTAGACAAAAATGAAGTATTGCACAAAGCGTTTAAAGAAGCTGAAGAAGCTGCTTCAAGATTAGCACTTGAATGAATTCTGTCTTAAATAAAGACAAATAAATTGTAGTGGGAAATACAGCAACTGAAAAATAATAACTCTCAACGAACACCTTATAGTGTTCAATTCAAATGCACTTAATAAAATTTGTATTCAGTAATTTTTTCGATTCCCTCTGTCATTGTATTTTGAGGATTATGAGTTCTATTTGAATATAATATTACCCTAACTACCGTTGTTAAGGCACTCACATTATAACCAAATGCTTGTGCAGTAATGTAGACTTTTCCAGCCTTGTGCCGAGCTGTTTTTTTATGAATCTAGTATCTTCTCAACTTTTTCTCTTTTTTGAATATTTTTATTTCTGTTACCGGAAAAACTTATTCCAATTTATACTATTGACGTTTTAAATTAAACTTGTTATCATTCTCCTATTGTTTTTAAAAAGAATAGATATACCTTGTATAAATTCAAGAATACGGCTTGAAAGTTTCTACCAGCTACCAATAAATAGCTTGTCTACAAGGAATGGGAAATTAATGATATTTTTGTTCCGTTTTGTAGAAAAAAGCTTTGGCCAATTTATGGTCAAAGTTTTTTTTAATATCAAGGGGAATATAAAATGGATTCGTTGGAAAACGAACCTCGGCATCATTCCTTTTCAATCTAAATAGGAGATTACAACATGAAAAACTTTTTTAAATTTGCAGAACGGAACACTTCCTATAAGCAGGAAACACTAGCAGGAATCACGACCTTCTTATCTATCGCTTATATTTTAGTCGTAAATCCACTGATCCTAAGTCAATCTGGAATGGATAGTGGTGCTGTATTCACTGCAACTGCGCTTACTGCAATCATCGGAACACTACTTATGGGTTTACTTGCGAACTTCCCAATCGCCATAGCACCTAGTATGGGATTGAACTCATTCTTTACTTTTACTGTATGTATTGGGATGGGAATCGACTGGCAAGTCACTTTGACTGGTGTATTTGTTGCTGGAATCATTTTTATGATATTAAGTTTATTGAAAATCCGAGAGAAGATTATTAATATCATTCCAATCGATTTAAAATACGCAATCGCTTCTGGAATTGGATTCTTCATCACATTTATCGGGTTAAAAAATGGTGGAATTATTATTGGCAATGAAGCTACATTTGTGTCTATTGGCGATTTAACTTCACCTATGACTCTACTAGCTATTATTGGTCTTATTATTACAATCATTATGTTAGTACGTGGCATCCATGGCGGAATTTTCTATGGAATGGTTATTACAACGATTATTGGTATGATTTTCGGATTAATTGATGTTCCTTCATCAATTGTTGGAAATATCCCGAGCATTAAACCAACATTTGGTATCGTGTTTGGCCATTTGGATGAGATTTTTACCCCACAAACACTGACAGTTATCTTCACATTTTTAATTGTTGCCTTTTTTGATACAGCTGGTGCATTAATTGGGCTAACTAGCCAAGCAGGAATGATGAAAGATAATAAAATTCCTAATATTGGAAAAGGATTACTTGCCGATTCTGCTGCTGGTGCAATTGGAGCTATCTTAGGTACATCTACACCTGCTACAAGTGTTGAATCTTCTGCTGGTATTGCTGTCGGAGGAAGAACCGGCTTTACGTCTGTCATTATTGCAGCTTGTTTTGTGGTTGCTTTGTTCTTTTCACCAATTGTTAATGTTATTTCAGTGGAAGTTACATCAGCTGCATTAATTATTGTAGGAGCATTAATGGCAATGGAAATCCGTAAAATCAACTGGACGAAGTTAGAGATTGTTATTCCATCCTTTTTAACAATTATTATGATGCCTCTAACTTCTAGTGTGGCAATCGGGATTGGACTGGGTTTTGTTATTTATCCAATTTGTTTAGCAGCACAAAAGCGTTTTAAGGAAGTTCATCCAATTATGTATGTGCTTTGTCTGTTATTCATTTTATACTTTGCTTTTATAGTGTAGGAAAGAGTACGTTAGTTCAAGAAGAACTTATTGACTAAGTATAATAAAAACTAAGTGGAATTTTTGATTGAGTATAGTTACCTTAATAAGATTTTCATAATAGTCTGCAACAACTGGGCGCTTTCCGAAAGAAGGAAAGCGTCTTTCTTCATGAATAGCTATATTAGTGTGGTACATTTCTTGATATAAAACTGGATGTTAAAAATTAAGTTAGATTGTGAAATAATATACTTAAAGTAAGGAGGCAGTTCAGTTTAATAAACTTTCTTTTTAAAATACGTTTAAAGTTACCCTGAAAGTTGGAAACTTTCTTCAATACAAAACAATCTGCCTTTCTATTGATAGATAGGCAGATTGTTTGCTTTTATGAAAAGTGTATATATAAAAACCATGCTTTATTTCAATTCTTTTAGCTTAATTTTTTCCTTTATTTTTATTTTTTCTTTTAACCACCATAAAATATGATGGGGATCCTTTTGTAATACTTCTTTTGCTTCTTTTTTCGTTTCGACAGCAGGATATGAACCTTTTAGTGCACGTCCTGATGTGCTAGTAAAGAGCCATGTGAAAATCACAAGACCAATCAGACTGACAATTGCCAAATAGATGGCAGGTGCAAGTGAATTGTTGGTTGCTTGAACGAGATAAGATGCAACCAGTGGTGCGGTACCTCCGAAAATAGAAACGGAAATATTATAGGTTACAGCCAATGCACGGTAACGGACATCGGAGAAGAATAAAGATGGTAGCACTGATGGTAGTGTCCCTTCGTAACTGCTTAGCAAGAAGCCAAGTACTAAAATCCCTATAAAGATGAAGCCCATTTGTCCTTTTCCTAAAAGCCAAAAGGCAGGAACAGAGAAGAGCATTAATCCAACAAGTCCGATTTGCACGACACGTTTGTTGCCGATTTGATCACTAAGTCGGCCGAAGTAACGTGCTAGTGGTATCATAATAATCATCACGATGACCAGTAACGGTAAACTGATGGTTTGGTCAATGTGCAAAGTCTCTGTTAAATAAGAAGGAATATAAGATAGGATTAAATAGCTGGTAATATTATAGAATGCAACAATCACGATACTTAACAGCAAATCTTTCTTGTAAAATTTCAGCATGTCTTTAAATGGAACTGATTGTTCTTCTTGTTCTTTTTCCATTTCTTCGAAAACAGGTGATTCTTCTAAATTACGGCGTAAATAGATACCGATCAAGCCAATCGGAGCAGCAAGAATAAATGGAATACGCCAGCCCCAGCTTAGCATTTGATCATTGGTTAAGATTAAGGTTAAGACAGTAACAAGACCAGAAGCAACAATATAGCCGACAAGCGTACCGACTTCGAGTCCGCTGCTAAGCGTTCCGCGTTTTTTATCGGGAGAAGATTCGGCAATGTAGACCATTGCACCTGAGTACTCTCCGCCTGTAGAGAATCCTTGAATCATGCGGGCAAGTATCAAGAGAATAGGTGCCCAAACACCAAGAGTTTCATAGGTCGGCAGTAATCCAATGAGTAGTGTTGAAAATGCCATCATGATGATGGTGACACTTAATACAATTTTACGTCCATAACGGTCTCCGATTCGTCCAAATATGATACCACCAATTGGCCGAACTAAGAAGGCTAAAGCAAATGTAGCGAATGTGAAGATTAATTGAAGGTTGCTATTATGTACACCTGAGAAAAAAATCTTACTAATAATAACAGCGAGATAAGCGTAAAGACCAAAGTCAAACCACTCCATCGCATTCCCGATACCTGTGGCGACAACCGCCTTTTTTGCTTTCTTTGAACTGATAATATTAATATCATCAGGCTCTATCTTTATTTTTTTTCGTCTCATGTTGTAAAACAACTCCTTGTTGTATAACTTATTTTAATTAAAATTTGATTATTTAGAAAATTCGCAAACCACCTTTTTATCAAGTAAAAATATTAATTGAGGAAAAATAGTAAGCAATTTAGCTCCTACTATTTG
Source organism: Rummeliibacillus sp. JY-2-4R (assembly GCF_053847205.1). NCBI lineage: Bacteria > Bacillati > Bacillota > Bacilli > Caryophanales > Caryophanaceae > Rummeliibacillus > Rummeliibacillus sp. JY-2-4R. The sequence goes on from NZ_CM132623.1 coordinate 1,601,974, forward strand.
GTACCCTTGTATAAAGAAAAATAAACATTTTATAAGATTGAATAGAGATGCTGCAAGGACTAAATATTATTTCTTCAAATTAAAAAAGACAATCAAGGTGAGAGAAGGACCATCAACAGAATTGCTGGAGTAAGTGGTGGAAAATGCTATGTTATTTGCATGAAGTGTTGTGATGAAATTTTTTATGAATTGAAGCGTTAATATTCTTCAAATCTTTTCGTGAAATGAACAGTGATTGGGAATTGTGCAAGAAGAGACAAGATAAGAAATAATTTTGTTCAATCTATGAGAGGGTTTGTAATTGGCCACACCATTATCTGCCCACCGGTTGGGAAATGGCAGGCAGCTTATTTACACATTTGATGGTGAAGAATAGTGACAAGGAAGACTTAATTCAACCAAATGGGTATTTTAAAAGCGAGTTCCCCATCTATTACGTACGGTTTCTGCCTCATGAATCATACTGTTTATTAACTCAGAGACAGTCGGAATATCATGAATCATACCGATTACTTGGCCGCCAAAGGCAAATCCTTCTTCCTTATTTCCTTCATAAATCCATTGTTTGTTAGCAGTACCAGAAATATAATCCTTTATAGCTTCATAGGTAGGTGTGTTTTTTTCGATATCAAGAATTGTTTGTGCGTAGTCATTACGTAAAACCCTAGCAGGTGCTCCAATCAGACGTTTGATGACCATTGTATCAGTCTCGGAACCATCGATTAATGCTTGTTTATAGGATGGGGATGCATGGACGCATTCTTGTGTTGCAATGAACCGGGTACCCATTTCGATTCCCTCTGCACCTAGAGCTAGTGCTGCCATCAAACCACGACCATCTCCAATTCCTCCAGAAGCAATGACTGGGACATTTACGGCGTCTACTACTTGTGGGACTAAAACCATTGTGCCGATATCATCTTTTCCTAAATGGCCACCCCCTTCTTGACCAACAACAATTACAGCATCCGCTCCTTGTTGTTCGGCTTTTTGTGCTTGTCTTCTTGAGGCTACAAGAACTAACGTTTTTGTCGAAGTCGGTTTTAGCATTTGCAAAATAGGGGTAGGGTTACCACCCGTAATGGTCACGACAGGAACTTTTTCGTCAATTGCGACTTGCACACGACTTTCATATCCAATACCATGCATGCCAATCGCAAAATTAACACCAAATGGCTTCGATGTTAATGAACGTAATTTTCTAATTTCATTTCGTAAATCTTCATCCGTTGGTAGACTCATTGCCGTAATTTGGCCCAGCCCACCAGCATTTGAAACAGCTGCCGCTAGTTCCGCGTAAGCTAAATAAGCAAGTCCACCTTGAATAATTGGATAGTCGATTTGAAGTAATTTTGTCATTCGTGTTTCCCAGTTCATTCTGTACCCTCCACTTCAAAGTAAATTGGATAATGCAATTCACATCGATCATTAAATTGTGCATGACAATTTGGACAATGACTAGACTCCATATATTGTTGAATGGTTAACTCTGTTTGACAGGAACCACATAAAATAGCTAATGTATGTAATTGCTCTTTTGACCATCTTTTAATGGGGTGATTGGCATGTTCCTCATGGCATTTATAACAAGGATAGTATCGATTACAACATGCAAACTTGATGGCAATAATGTCTTTTTCAGTATGATAATGTGTACAGCGTGTTTCACTGTCTATTACTGAACCATAAACGTGCATTTAAATTCCTCCTATTTTCAAAAATAATAACATCAGTGCAATAAGAATTGAACTACCCATTATTGAAAAGTCTATTTTTTGAAATTGTAATTGAATATAGTTCGTTCGATTTTTTCCAGTTCCGTAAGCTCTTGCGTCAATCGCATAAGATAATTGCTCTGCTCTTTCAACTGTCGTAAAAAGCAGGGGAATTAACATTGGAATATAAGCAAACAGACGTTTATGGATGGGCAATGTATGTACATCATAACCTCTCGCTTTTTGTGCTAACAGAATGCGCTCTAATTCTTGTAAAATTGTTGGGATAAATCGAATTGCTATGACAATCATCAATGAAAGTTGTTCAACAGGGATGTTCAATTTTGACAAAGGCATCAGCAATCTTGTTAGTCCAGCAGCTAGTGACAGTGGCTTTGTCGTTAAAGTTAAAACAGAAGCTAAAAGCACCAATAAAATAATGCGAAAGACAAATTGAAAACCTTGAATCATTCCATCTGACGTAAGATTAAACCATCCAAATGACCAAATAACCTGTCCTTTTGTCATCAGAGCATGATACAAAAAAGTAAAAGATAGAACAAATAAGAGTGGCTTTAACCCTTTTATAAAAACAGATAGAGGAACATTGGATATTCGTAACAACAGAAAAACAATGAGTGTTGCAACGAAATAACTAGTGATTGTCTCTAACGTTATAAAACTAAGCATGATTACTGAGATACTGATAATTTTTGTTCTTGGGTCTAAACGATGAATGAGTGATGTAGTATCAAAATATTGTCCGATTATAATTGAATTACTCATAATTAACCCTTCTAGCGTTTAATATAGGTAAGACTTTTGTGAAGATATCCTCTTCTTTACAGCTTGCCACTTGAATCTTCTCGCCACAAAGTTCTTCGATTAACTGTAATAGTTGTACGGCATCAGGTAATGATAATCCTCCTTGTTTTAGTAAGGTAGATTTTTCTAAAAAGAGTGTATCCGTCTGAACATGTTCAATTAAATTTCCTTGATGGAAGATCATCACTTCATCCGAATATTGTGCAACGTCATTCATTTGATGTGATACAAAAAGAATGGTTCCATTTGTTTCTAGTTGCCATCGTTTTAATTGTTGCAATAATTTCTTTTGGCTTACGGGGTCTAATCCCGCAGTCGGTTCATCGAGAATTAATAATTTTGGCTTCGTCATTAACACTGAAGCAATCGCGACTCTTCTTTTTTGCCCTCCACTTAATTGAAACGGAACAAGAGGAAGGATATCTTCTGTTAGATCAAAGAGTGGGAGAGTGGAAGCAATTGCATCTGAAATGTTAGATTGTTTCATTCCTTTCATTTTGAGTGCAAAAGATAGTTCTTTTTCTACAGTTGTTTCAAATAATTGATGTTCTGGATATTGAAAAACAAAGCCAATTTCAGGAATGACACAACAATTGCCTTTTGCATCCCGTTTCACAGGTTGTCCATTAATGAAATACTCACCCTGAAAAGGAATTAAGCCCTTTAAAACTTTGGCAAATGTAGATTTTGATGCACCTGTCTGACCGATAATGGATATCCATTTTCCATCATCAATTGTACAGGAGACATTGTGAAGGACTTGATTCTGTCCATAGGATACGGTTACGCTTTTTAATTGGTAGACCATTGTGAACGAATCGCTCCTTTCCAATCTGCAGTTGGTGCAGTTGTTTGTCCTGATAATTGAGAAATGCGTACAGCAAATGGTTGTTGAAGTTGATAATCTTCCACTTGAACTGTTTGAAAAAAGGTTGCAGGTTCCCCATCAAAACATAATTGTCCTTCTGCCACTAGAAGTAGGCGATCTGCATGTAATACTTCATCCATGTGGTGGGTGATATGGATGATTGTCATACCTTCGTGATGAAGTTTTTGCATAATCGCGAGTATCTGGTTTCTACCTTCAGGATCGAGCATAGACGTCGCTTCATCAAAAATAATGATTTCGGGTTTCATCGCTAGTATTGCTGCGATTGCCACACGTTGTTTTTGCCCACCCGATAATTCATGAGGCATTGCATCTAAATATTTATTCATTTTCACAATTTCTAATGCGGAGTGAGCACGCTCAAACATTTCATCTCTTGGCACACCAATATTTTCAAGACCAAAAATGACTTCATCTAAAACTGAAGTTGTGATAAATTGATCTTCTGGATTTTGAAATACAAAGCCCACCTTTTGCCTTAACTTCATTAAATCACTCGCGTTATTTGTATCATGATTAAATACTTGGATGGTTCCTTCTTTAGGAACTAATAGTCCATCGATTAATTTCGCAATCGTCGACTTACCACAACCATTTGGCCCTACAATAGAAGCAAAATCACCTTTTTGAATCGTAAAGCTGATATCATCGAGAATGGGTGTCTCTTTTTTATAATAAAAAGAGACATGATTAAATGACAGCATCTAATCACTTCCTTTTTGTACTTCATAGGTACGGAAAAATGCCTCAGGACTAACAGCAGATTTGGTTGCTTTTGGTTTTTCCCATCTAGTAATTTTCTTGCCATTGACTCCAAAGATTTCACCTGTTATACGATCATCTTTGTAACGCAGCAATTCACCGATAAAAAAGGCAATATCATCTGATAATCCAACCTTCCAAAATTCAGGGAAAGGCTCATTACGCTTGGCGTATTTTTCTGTTAAATGTTCAATTACGGGTCTTGTCATATCCGTTAGAGCAGCTGGCGATATGGCATTAACTCGAATGGAGAAAGGTTTTAATTCGCTAGCAAGTGTATAAAGCATGCCGAGAAGTCCCGCTTTTGCCGCACTATAATTTACTTGACCAACTGAACCCATTAATCCGGCAGTAGAAGTCATCAGAATAATATCGCCGCCATTCATTAAATAGGGCAATACACGACGTATACAATAAAACGCACCATTCAAATGAACATCAATGACAGATTGCCACTGTTCATCTGTCATTTTTATACATTTTTGATCTACTAAATTACCTGCATTATGTATCAGGACATCAATTTGTCCAAATGTTTCAATAGTAAATGCAACAAGAGCGGAAACGTCAGATGCAACAGCTATATTTGCGCAATAACCAGCGGCTTTTCCACCAATCGCATGAATATCCGCAACAACTTCATCTATTAGCGTTTGATTGGTTCCATTGACCACAACACAATAATCAGAGCGACTAAGATGTTTTGCAATGCTTTTTCCGATACCCCTCGTGGATCCTGTAATTAATACAACCTTTTTCATTGATTCCATTCCTTTACATAGAGAGTTCCTAAAGCTATTTTTTGTTGAGTGGCAGTAGAAAGTTGAACTTGTACATGATTACCTTGTATTTCAAAATGAAATTCAACATCTTGATCCACTAATAATGATTGCTGGAAGCGCATTTCATATTGCTCAATCCAAATGTTTGGATGTGTTTGTAAATAGAGCGATTGTGCAAGGCCCATTAAATACATGCCATGTGCAATAGGACGGTCAAACCCTAACTTTTGTGCGGCACTTTGGTCAATGTGGATTGATGCATTATCGTTTGAGACCTTTGCATAATGCTTAATTTCTTCAGAGCTGATGAACTTTTTCATTGGTTTCACCTACCTGAATGAGTATAGTAGTTGCTTTGACGATTAATTTCCCTTTGCACGTACAAGTTAGACAATACGTAAATAATGTTAGCTTTCCAGTACTCCCTTTTTTCTCTTCTGTTTTTAGAAGTTGGAGTTCACAGTCTAAGATCATACCGGCCGTAACCGGTTGTTCATAGTAGAATTTTTGAAATCCATGTAACATAGGAACTTGGTCAGACGTTTCCTTAAAAAATTGCCAAAAAACAACAGGCATTGTAGAAGGTGCAACTAACTTTCCTTGTAAGAGTTGAATAGGGGAGTGAATGCTATCTGCATATTCCCGAATCCATTTTGCGGATACTTGTATTTGTTGGACAGTCGTCATTCAGATCGCCTCCACTAGAGTAGCAATACCGATTCCTCCGCCGATTCCAAGAGTTGCCATCCCTCTTTTATAGGGTTCGATGAGCATTTCATGAAATAGCCGAGTCATTAATATGGCTCCGGATGCTCCATAAGGATGACCTAGAGCAATGGCACCTCCACCTCGATTTACCTTATCAATTTGGATATCAAGTTCCTTTAAGCTAGCTAAAACTTGTGAAGCAAATGCTTCATTGAACTCAACGACATCCACATCTTGGATAGAAAGATTAGATCCGGTCAATAATTTTTGAACTGCAGGTACAGGTCCAATTCCTAAATAATTGGGATCAACACCAGCTACTTTTGCATCGACCAATTTTAAAATAGGCTTGAGGTGAAGTTCACGACATTTATCTAGAGACATGATTAATAAAAGGGCTGCTCCATCATTTAATGGACAAGCATTTCCCGCTGTTACGGTCCCGTCTTTTAAAAAAACAGGGGAGAGTTTATGTAACTTTTCCAGGCTTGTATTTGTCCTTGGACATTCATCTTGGAATATCCATTGCCCATCCACTTCAATGGGAACAATCTCTTTTTGAAATCTATCTGTTTGAATAGATTGAATTGCCTTTTGATGACTGAATAAGGCAAATTCATCTTGTTCTTCTCTAGAAATGCCATATTTTTTGGCTACATTTTCTGCAGCTATCCCCATATCTGGATCCCCATATTTACTCGGTGTAAAAGGGGCACGTGAATATGGTTCAGGCATACCGTTTAGCGATAAAGGTTTTTTCATCTTCCAAGGTGCTCGACTAGTACTTTCAACGCCACCTGCAAGATAGATGTCTCCGGCGCCACTTTGTACCATACGCATAGCGATATTAATCGCTTCTAAGCCGGATCCACATTGTCTATCTATTGTCATACCAGGTACAGTAACAGGAAGGTCTGCTTCTAAAGCTGACATTCTAGCAATATTCCCACCAGGACCGACAACATTTCCGATAATTACATCATCTATGATATGCTTCTCCACCTGTATTTCTTGTAAAATATCCTTAATTAATGGTGCTAGTAGTTTTTCTGGCTCCAACGAACAAAACTTGCCGCCAACTTTACCGATAGGCGTGCGTTTTGCCATTACAATGACAGCATCTCGCATGACATCACCTTCTTTAAATAGTCTTTCATTTTTTGACGTGCAATTTTGCCACTACTTGTGTAGATAAATTGTTCTACAGTGAAGATTTCCTTGGGACATTTATAGCTTGGCAAATACTGTTCGCCAAAAGTCTTGATATCTTCAGATGTTAAAGCTTGTGAATCTTTCCACTGAATGATTGCAGTAACTTTTTCACCCCAATAAGGATCGGGAAGTCCAAGCACCATCACTTCTTCGATTGCTGGGATTGATTTTAAAATTAACTCAACTTCCTCTGGGTAAATATTAAGTCCACCAGAAATAATCATATTTTTTGCTCGTCCAGCAATATATAAATAGCCGTCTTCATCCTCATAGACGTAATCACCTAATTTGAGCCAACCTTGTTTAAATACATTATTGGTTTCATCAGGCATCTCAAAATAACCTGAAAACATCATATTGCTATGAATAAATAATTGGCCAACCTCACCATGAGGTACTTCATTGAAATCATTATCACGAATTGAAATCTTGACACCTGGAAAAGGCTTTCCAACTGAGCCTGAATGATTATCAACATTTATATCAAAATAGCTGATGTAACTAGCTTCAGATGAACCATAAAACTCAAATAGCTTCGTGTTTCCAAAAACTTCTTTTGCTTTTCGTTTGGATTCTTCATTCCATTTTGAGCCTGAGCTAATAAGTGCTTGGATTGGCGAAGTTCTCGTAACAGTTTCTAAAAGTTTCTCGATCATAGTCGGTACAACAAATAAAATCATATCTGGCGTTTTTTCACATCGTCTTATCACTTCATCTGCATTAAAGGAAGTAAATAAGTGAAATGTCGCACCACAATATAAACTTTGCATGACTGCAAATAAAGAAAGGGATTGTACAAAAGGACCGGGTGCTGCTATATCCTCCATTTTGCTAAATTGAAATGCATCATTTGTCGCCTCAAAACTTTCAACCCAAGAAAGAGGGGTTCTTAAATAACCTTTAGGAATACCAGTAGTACCAGAAGTAAAGGCAATAAACAATACGTCATTTGTTTTGTATTCAGGTAATTCATTCAGAGTTTCTAACCATTTAGAATAGGAGCCTTCTTCATCGTTTGAAAATGTTATAACAGTATCCAAACCATTAGTGCGATTGAGAAGATTTTTTTGTACATGGTCAACCTCAGAGAAGATTACGTTTGGCTGACATTTCTCAAGAATCACTTTTAACTCGTTTGAACTCCATTTAGGGTCGAGCGGGACAGGAATACATCCGGCATACATAATACCAAGGAAAACTTCTACAAATTCTATCCGATTTTTCGATAAAATAGCGATTCTTTCATTGTCACATCCGATTTGCTGTAAGCCATATGCGACCTTCTTCATTTTTTCTACTAATTCGGAATAGGTCTGCTCAATTTGACCGTCTGATAAAGCAACATTATTGGGGTGAGTCATTGCGTTCTGTACTATTGATTCTATGACTTCCATGTCATCACACCCGATCTACTGATTGATTTTTTGTTCGATTGGACTAATCGATTTTAATTGAACGGCAAGAAGTGCTACGATAATGGCTTTGATCGTGTCTCCTGGTAAAAACGCTGTAGCTCCGACAAGACCTGCCCAAACAGATGTATTTGTAATGATTGCCATAATTGGTGCACCGATTAAACTTACTAGTAAAACACCAAATATGAAGTTAACTATAAATAGTTTCCAAGATTTTAAAGAACCCCATACTTTTTCTGTTGCATAACCAATTAAGAATGTTACAAGTGGCCAGCTAAATATGTATCCTGCAGATGGTCCTACCAAAGTAGATAGACCTCCACGTCCACCTGACAAAATAGGTAAACCTAAAGCGACTAAAATGATAAATAATATCAAGCTAATTGCGCCTGTCTTTTTTCCTAAAAAGCAGCCAGCAAGCATGACGCCAAGTGTTTGTGCTGTAATTGGTACGGGTATAAAACCAAGTGAAATCGGGGGAATCATGCCTAATACCGCGATTAATGCCGTAAATAATGCTGCGTAAACCATTTCTTTTGTTGTCATTGTACTACCTCCAAAAAATAATATAATTTATAATTGTCTTACAACTTATGGCAATATAATATCGCATCCTTAAAAATATGTAAACTATTATTTTGTTTTGGTTAACGCAAATGATATAAATTGTGTGTTTATCTATTAATTACCCGGCTAAAAATATGTTGGATGGAGATGAAATAAGCCACTCAATACTTTTATAAAAATGTATTAAATTCTCTCTTTTAAGCTTCTAATCTACCAACTTTATGCGAGATATGACGTAAATAGAAAAATTTCATTAACTTTCACAATCTTCATATTAAAATTAGCATTATTAATATGAGAGAAGGATTTATATGTGGATTGTTACAGCAATTTTGACGATGTTTTGTTTTGGCATCAATAACCTAATCTTCAAAGCTACAGCAGGAAAAGGTATGTCAAAAGTACATATGCAGTTTTTCTTTTACCTCGTTGCCTTTTTGTTAATGTTTGGGTATGGAATGATGAAAGGCTTCGCACCTTTTAATCTATTAACCATCGTACTCGGTGCATTAATTGGTATTTTAAATGCAAACGGGAATATGCAAATGACAAAGGCATTTGAAAAAGGACCTGCAAGTTTAACATCACCAATTATTAGTACATATACCATCATACCGATTTTCAGTGCAGCCCTTATTTTCCATGAGCACATTTCACTAATTCAGTGGATTGGCATTATCGTTATGCTTGCATCAGCAATAGTCATTCAATATAGCCCGGGGAGCACAGTAAACAACATTAACTATATGCCATGGATCTATAGAATTTTGCTATCCATGCTTTGCTTCGGCATTCTTGGTGTGTTGATGAAAACCTCTTCACACTTACAAATCGATTCCATCAATACACTCGTTTGTATGTACGGCGGTGGAGCTGTTTATCTAATCATGCAAAGTATCATCACAAAAGAAAAATGGCTCCGCACTGAAGTGAAATTCGGCACCATTATCGGATGCTTCAGCGTCATCGGCTACAGTAGCTACTTCTTTGCACTAGACACAGGAATCGCAACAATCGTATTCCCAATCGTCAGCTTAAGCTGTTTAGTCGTAGTCCTTGGCAGTGTATTGGTCTATAAAGAAAAAATGAAAACCTATCAAATTATCGGAGTACTAACTGCCATTGCAGGGATTGTCCTTACGAAAATATGATTTTTATTGATGGAGAATTAAATTGTTTGAGTGGTTTAGTTGGTCTAACCCAAAAGTAAGTTGCTTTAATCTCCAATACGACTTAATCAAAATAATGTGCAATCATCACATTATTTTGGCTAAGTCGTATTTTATTTATCCTAAAATAACAAATTGAGCATTTTACATAAGAATTAATTGTTACAAATGCGGGTATATTGTGTATTGTAAGAATTTCTGAAATGTATGAAGTTGGAGGAGAATATGGCTGTTAAGAGTAAGAGATGGAAAAGTGTAGGTATAGTTGCAATTGCCGTAGTTGTTGCAGTGTCTATATTCTTATATCGAATTACTTTTACTGGGGAGAACATCTATCCAAATATAAAAAAGTACCATGCGATGATTCGACTTGAAGATATTGGTCCTGGTGGGAATTATGGTAGCGTAGAAGGGTTAGGTAAGTTACGTGCTGTGATGGAGTATATTCAGTCTAAGAAAATTCCTTACCATATGGCTGTTATACCTAGGTGGATAAATGTCGAAGACGATGGTACATGGAAGGAAAGAGGAATTGATGATTCCCATCCTGATTTAGTCGTAAGCCAGTTGATCAAATTACTTCAAACTGGTGAAAAAAATGGAGCAGTCTTAGGGATGCATGGATATAGTCATCAATTTGGTGATTCCATCCAACCTTCAGACAATCAGAATTCTGGGACGGGGTATGAGTTTAGTGTAAAAGGTATGCCAGAGACGAAAGAAAGTTCCTATGCTGCTGAGCGAATTACCCAAAGTATAAATGCATTTGAAAAAGCTGGATTACATCCGTCATTTTGGGAAACACCACATTATCATGACACAAGGACTCAGGAGAAAGTGTTCCGCTCTTTCATAGGAGTCCTGTTTCAGCCGGATTATTTTTCACTTCGTACGTTTAAAGATATGAATGTTTACGATACGACTAATTCTTATGGGAAAAGTAGTTTAGGTTCTATTTATGTGCCTACAACATACAGTTATGTTGCGGATGGAAAATCAGTCGACAGAATGTTATCAAAGGCGGCAAAAGATGATCGTCTTGCATCCTTTTACTTTCATCCATTTCTAGAATTCCTTTATTTGGAAGAACAGCGTGGAGCAGATGGAAAGCAATTAATTAAAGATGGATTACCTGTTTATAAATATAAAGAGGAAGGCACAAAGTCTTATCTTCATAGGTTATTGGATGGTTTCGAAAAGGAAGGATATCGCTTTATGTCTCTCCATGATATCGTTCCGTTTACACCTGCACATCGTGTGACATTGCCTCCTAAAACGAAAGCAAAACAAATTTTGCTGGGAAATGTGACGGGGCATGGACATACCGATGTGATTATCGTTGAAAAGAATCAAGTGCAAGTAATTTCACAAAATTTTTCACTTCCGCGAAATCGTGCGCAGCCTGAATCTGAAATTTGGCTAAAACGCAACTTTACATCTGAAGAAGAGCTGATTCTTTCTGATTGGAACAGCGATGGTAAACAAGACTTGATTGGCTACAATAAAAAAAATGGAGAGCTTTGGATTTCATGGGCAGGAGAAGGTAAGTTTTTACCTCCGACCAAACTTTCTAAACTACCAACTGGTCTTCATTTCTTGCAAAGCGTCCAATCTCAAAATGGTATACGTATGATTGCCAAACAATTAGGGCATATTAAATCGATTGATTATGTTAATCAGAAAATTGTCATCAACACTTCAAAAACCCTTGTTCCAAAAAATTCGAAACTATACATAGGACGATTTGACAACTCTTATCAAAACGACATCCTTTGTGTATCACAGAAAGACCGTCAACTATCCATTCTCTATTCTATGGGAAACGGACAATACACTCATCCAAAAATAATTCAAGGCATCCATTTAAAATTGGGCGATCAAGTTCTTGTAGGTGATCCGAATGGAGATGGTAAAAGCGATGTAATCGTATATACATCAAAGACGGGGATATTTCGAGTGTACGAAAACAAGGGAAATCATCAGTTTATCCCTCTAGATAATGACTTTGGTCCCTGGGCTCATGGGAAAGGGCGAATCGGATTTGTTGCTGACTTTGATGGCAATGGAAAAACAGATATTGGTTCTTACGATGATTCAAAATATGTATTAGATATCGCTCTGTCTTATCAAAGTGAGAACCCTTAATATCGAAAGGAAGAAATAATGCATCTATTTTTGGTAATTATAGCTAACATATTGCAAGTAGTTATTTTGTCCATTACAATTTTTCAATTGATCATCAGTTTTGCTGGGTATAGAAAGGAAAAAGCAGGACTAGCACTGAAAAATGCACCTGAAAAAACATTTGCTATTCTTGTAGCAGCGCACAATGAAGAAAAGGTAATCGCACCACTATTAGAAAATCTCAAGAACTTAAAATACCCGAAGAAATTATATGATATTTTCGTTATTTGTGATAACTGTACAGACCAGACCGCTAAAATTGTAAAAAAACACGGCGTTCATGCAATGGAAAGATTTGATGAAGAACGAAGAGGGAAAGGCTATGCAGTTGAATGGATGCTTAATCATCTATGGCAAAGGAAGCGTCAGTTCGATGCAGTGGTTATATTTGATGCAGATAATTTAGTAAGTGAAAACTTTTTACTGGAGATGAATCATAAGCTTCAGAACGGCGATCGAGTGATACAAGCCTATGTTGAAACGAAAAATCCATATGACTCATGGGTTACACTTTCCTATGCCATTACGTATTGGTTCATGAACCGTTTATGGCAGCAAGCAAGACAAAACTTAGGGATGCCTAACACTTTGGCTGGTACAGGCATGTGTTTCGAAGCTGCATTACTCAAAGAAATCGGTTGGAATGCCACATCACTAACAGAAGACGTAGAATTTACTGCGCAATGTGTCATGAAAGGAATCTATCCTTCGTGGGCAAATAATGCAATAGTTTATGATGAAAAACCACTCACACTTAAAAGCTCAATCAGACAAAGAGTACGTTGGATTAGAGGGCATACAGAATGTGCAAGAAGATATATGATCCCGCTTCTTGGACTTGCGATGAAAAGACGTAGCTTTTCTCAACTCGATGCTGCATTTTACTTATTCCAGCCAATCCGGTTCGTCTGCGTAGCAGCAGTATGGGTCATGACTTATTTGCAAATTGCTACACCATTATCTAAGCAATTCGCTTTACTAAAGTTAGTTCCAGATTGGGGTTGGATTGCGCTCAGCATCATCTTATTTATGCAATTTCCACTAGTCATGATGCTAGAGAAAAAGCCATTAAAATCGTATCTGGGTCTACTATTATTCCCGGTGTTTCAATTTACATGGTTCCCAATCACAATAATAGGGTGCTTCACTAGTCACAATAAATCCTGGAATCATACAGTCCACACACGTTCTATCCGGTTGGAGGATATGAAGGAATAGATTTGTACTTATAAAAAACCGCTTGGCATTAGCCAAGCGGTTTTACTCATTTTTATAGGATTTATTTAATTTTACTCGTTACATTCTTCGCCTTCATATAGTTCTTTATCGCAGAAACAAGTAGCTCTGTTTCTTCTAATGTATTATAAGGTGCAAAACCAGCACGAATCCAGCCACCCGTTTCAGCAAGACCTAGTTTTTTACAAAGCGTAGAGGCATAGAAATCACCACTTGCGATGAAGATGGCATAGTTCTCGGCTAACCACTTACATATTTCTACCGAATCTACTCCTTTTATAGTAAAAGCAACTGTAGGAGTTTTCGCCACATTATCTGGTGCTTGATACAATGTAACTTCAGGTATAATAGCAAGTTCGTTACGAAGTTTTTGCGCTAATGTATTTTCATGTTCCTCAATTTCATTATAAGCATCGATAATTTTTTCTCTTCGACTTACACCTGAGCCAAGACTAGCAATAAAATCAACCAAAGCTTCGATTGAAGCAATGGCTTCATGATTTTGTGTACCCGTTTCTAACTTATCTGGAATATAGGTTGGGGCTGGTTGCAATTTATAAACGGGTAGTTGCTGGAATAATCCTTCTTTGATAACAGCAATCCCGATGTGAGGGCCGAAAAATTTATAAGCAGAGCAAAGTAAAATATCGACACCTAATTTGTCACGATCAATAGCAAAATGGGGGACTGCATGAACGCCATCTACAATCACAAGCGCTCCCATTTCATGTGCACGCGCAACAATCTTTTTGATATCTGTTATTGTACCAATTACATTCGAAGCCAGTGTCACTGCCACAAGCTTCGTATTTTCATCAATTAAATCTACTAGATAAGAAAGATTGAGCGTTAATGTCTCAATATCAACAGGCATATAACGGACCTCTGTTTTTGTATCATGTGCTGCAGTCGCCCATGAATCCACATTTGAACGATGATCCAGTTCAGAAACAACAATATTATCTTTGCTAGTCCATGACTTAGAAAGGGCACGTGAAATAGAAAACATAAGTGAAGTAGAGTTTTGACCAAAAGCCACCTCACAAGGTTTAACACCAACTAAATCGGCAACTGCCTTTCGAGCATTTTCAAAATGTTGTTCCGTTTCTTTGCTTGTCGGGAATTCACCATGTAGATTTGCCCCTCCATTTGACATATACTCAACCATCGCATCCATCACATTTTTAACCACCTGAGATCCACCAGGTCCGTCCAAATAAACTGCTTTCTCCCCATTATATGTGCGATTCAAAGCTGGAAACTGCTCACGAACTTTATCAATATTGACCATTTAACAAACACCCCTTTTGTTTAAATGAAATGCCTTACAATAGTTATACGATAACTATTCAGGCATTCCTGCAGAGAGGGGAGAATAATTAAATTTCAACATCTTCCTTGATGATTCAAACGATTTTAGACTTTTGAACAGAAAAATGACACCTTTTTGAATGAACCAGTTACTCAAAGAAAGGTGTCACAAAATTAATAAAATCAATTTTTATTATTAAATAGGGGGCGTTTCAAAAAGATTATTACACGTCTATTCAATATATTTACGAAAAATTTTTTAAACTAGAACATTTAATTCTCAATTTGATTTGTTACTAAATTACTTCTTTGTTTGTTAAAATAATATGTTCATCAGTTTCAATATCAAATTGTTTCTCCCACTTAGACATTACTACTGCAGCCAATGCATTTCCTACTACATTAACCGTAGCACGACCCATATTTAATAGGAAATCAACACCAGCTATAAAGGCCAACCCTTCAAGTGGTAGACCAGCAGCACCTAAAGTAGCTAAAAGAACGACAAAAGATGCACCAGCCACCCCTGCAATTCCTTTAGAAGTTACAGCTAAAATTAGAACTAATGTAATTTGTTCAGTTAAAGACATATCTATTCCGTAAAGTTGAGCAATAAATATTGCTGCAATTGCTTGGTATAAAGTAGAACCATCTAAGTTAAAAGAGTATCCTATTGGAATTACAAAAGAAACAATTGATTTCGGACAACCGAATTTCTCCATTTTCTCCATGAGTTTTGGAAGAACCGTTTCGGAAGTAGCAGTAGAGAATGTAAGGATTAATTCTTCCTTCAGAAGTTTTAGCATCTTAATAAAATCAACTTTAAACAGTTTAGCTATTAGCCCTAAGCAAACGATGACAAAAAAGAACATGGCTCCATAAGTTACAAGAATTAATTTTCCTAATGGGACAAGGGAACTGAGCCCAAATTTAGAAACAGTTACACCTATTAATCCAAAAACACCAAATGGTGCAACTTTCATGACAAGACCAACTACATAAAACATCGCACTCGAAACACTAACAAAGAAGTTTAAAACAGGTTCTCCTTTTTCACCGATTGCTGCGACCCCTAACCCAAAAAGTACAGAAAAGAAGATAACTGATAATAATTGTCCATTTGCCATAGATTCAAAAATATTTGTTGGAACGATATTAATGATGAAATCTAAATGTCCACCATTTTCGATTTGCTTTTCGGTTTGAACATAGTTAGAAATATCACCTTTTGTCAGTTCATTCAAATTAATCCCTGTTCCAGGATGAAAGACATTCGCGAATAGTATTCCTAAAATAATAGCTACTGTAGTAACGACTTCAAAATATAATATAGTCTTAAATCCAAGTTTACCTAGCTTCTTAGCATCCCCTAATCCAGCGACACCAACAATAATACTAGAAATTACAATCGGAACAACAACCATTTTAATCAAGTGTAAAAAGATATCTCCTAATGGCTTTAAATACGTTTCAACCCCGGGGTTTTTATAGAAGATAGCACCTACAATAATACCTAATAAAAGACCAGTTAAAATTTGAAATGGCAATCCGAATTTTTTCATATGATTGATTCCTCCTTTTTATTGTGGTTGATCTTGTAAACAAAAAAACATTGCGCTAGATTGAAAAGTAATACCAATTGTTGTAATACAAAAAATATCTGTATTTGTAATACAACTTTTGTTAAAGAGCTTGATTATTAGTGATAAAAGATATAATATTGTGATAATTCAAAAAATAACCTTGAAATTAGTATACGAAACCGTTTTCAATCCGTCTACACTTTTTTATTTGTATTACATATTTTTATTGAGAGGGGACAAGAAAAATGTATGATTATATAATTATTGGTGGGGGAATTGTGGGCTTGTCTACCGGTTATGCACTAACTGAGTGTTATCCTCATGCGAAAATTGCTATATTTGAAAAAGAAAATACACTTGCTCACCATCAAACGGGTAATAATAGTGGGGTTGTTCATTCTGGGATTTACTATAAACCAGGAAGCTTTAAAGCTAAGTTTGCACGTGAAGGAAATGCAGCCATGATTTCGTTTTGCAAAAAACATGGAATAGCTTATGACGTATGTGGTAAGGTAATCGTTGCAACAGAGCAAGATGAGCTACCATTAATGGATAATTTATATGCGCGTGGCTTACAGAACGGATTGAAAGTAGAGAAAATAGGGGTTGAAAGACTAAGTGAGATTGAACCGCATGTAAGAGGGCTTGGAGCAATTCATGTTCCAAGTTGCGGAATTGCTGATTACAAAGGGGTTTCTGAAACCTTTGCTCGTCTTATTCAAGACAGAGGTGGTGAAGTACATCTTTCCACTAAAGTAGAAAAGATAAACGAGAGAACTGACGGTGTCACGATTGAAACAAATCAAGGGACATTTCATTCACATTTTCTTATTAACTGTGCCGGACTACATAGTGACCGAGTTGCAAGTATGAGCGGATTGCGGACTGAAGCCAAAATCATACCATTCAGAGGGGAATATTATGAATTGGTACCAGAGAAACGACATCTTGTAAAAAATCTGATTTACCCAGTACCAAACCCTGATTTTCCTTTCCTAGGAGTGCATTTCACCCGTATGATTAATGGAGAAGTTCACGCTGGACCGAATGCTGTGCTGAGCTTTAAACGGGAAGGCTATAAAAAAACAGACTTTAACTTCAAAGACTTTTTTGAAGTAATGACATACGCAGGTTTTTGGAAAATGGCAATGCCGAATATGAAGGAAGGTATAAATGAAATGATCCGTTCCTTCAGTAAACAGGCATTTTTACGTAGCTTGCAGCGACTCATCCCAGAATTAACGGAGAAAGATATAGTGCCAACTCATGCAGGTGTAAGAGCACAGGCAATTATGCAAGATGGAAGTATGGTTGACGACTTCTTAATAGATTCTAAAGGACGTTCTATTCATATTTTGAATGCGCCTTCACCAGCTGCAACTGCTTCAATTTCCATTGGTCGAGCAATCAGTGAACAAGTTCCACAGTCACCCAATATAATAACGTTTTCCAATCAAATCGCCAAAGGAAGGTAGAAATTTGAAGCAAAAAGAAAAAGTATCACAAAAAATATCGCGTGAATTACTATTGATGATTGAAAATGGAAAGTTTCCACCAGGATCAAAACTTCCTACAGAGATGGAGTTAGCCGATTTATTTGGTGTCAGTCGAATGCCTATTCGTGAAGCCTTAAGTGTTTTAAGAGCAATGGGAATCATCTCTTCTCAACAAGGTGGAGGAAGTTATGTAGAAGAAGCTATTCCATCCTCATTAACTCAACACTTTCAAATTCAAAAAGCGGACGGAGAAAGTATACGACACCTATTTGAAATGCGGAAAATCTTAGAACCAGAAGCGGCTTATCTAGCTGCAAGCAGACGAACATCTGATGAATTAGAAAAAATGCGAGAAGTACTAAAATGGATGGAACATGATTTTAATATTAAGGAAAAGACAGGTAGAGAAGCTGATTTTGAATTTCATCGTTCTATTATTCAAGCTACACACAATTCTGTAATGGTTCTTATGCTAGAAAACCTGTCTTCTCTTTACAATAAGGTATTAGACATTACGCTTAAACAAAATGTTGGACTCGTACGAAAAAGAGAAATCGTTTATAAAGAACACGAAAATATTTTTCTAGCAATTGAAGCTGAAGAACCAGATCTTGCTAAGGTACAGTCCATCATTCACTTGAAAAACGTAGAAAAGAAAATTCATTTATTTTTAAATAGTGAATTGTAAAACAATGCGTTAGGTCACATCAATTGCAATCGCAGTTTCGTATTTGATTCCGGGGACTCGAAAAGGTTCTAATCGAGTTTCTCCCGGTTCAATATCGCTAAACTTTATTCACAAAGGTTTTACTTTCTTCAACTATCAGCTGGATATTATACTTCCTTATCCTCCTCATAAGTAATGATTGCGTAACACCTAAAATTTTGGCGGCTTTTCTAGTCGAGTTTTCTTTCTCTAAGGCATCAATAATCATCTTTTTTTCCATCTCTTCTAAAATCTCTTGCATTGTCGCCTTATTTAAATTGTTTGGTAAGTTGAAATTGTCGTTTTGCTCTATCATTTTTTGGGGGAGGTCTATTTCTTCAATAATCTCGTCCTCAGATAAAATCACAAGACGTTCGATTAAATTTTCCAACTCACGCACATTCCCTGGCCAGGAATATTGCAAAAATGTTTTGAGTACCCCATTAGAGAAGTGCTTTCTTGTATTATATTTATCATTAAACAGATTTAAAAAATAAATGGCCAGATTCTCAATGTCGTCACGGCTATCACTTAAAGCCGGTATTTTTACTGTTAATATATTCATTCGATAAAACAAATCTGAACGGAAATTACCTTCAGATACCATACTTTCCAGGTCCCTGTTAGTAGCTGCAATAATTCTTACGTCCGCTTGTTTGGGTTTCCTGGCGCCAATTGGCAAATAAGTTTTTGACTGAATAAAGTGTAATATTTTCGCTTGCATATGTAACGGTATTTCTCCTATTTCATCCAAAAATAAAGTTCCTCCTTCTGCAGCTTTAATTAATCCTGTTTTCCCCTTCGAAGTTGCCCCAGTGAATGACCCTTTTTCATAGCCGAATAGCTCTGACTCGAGCAAGGATTCGGGTATTGACGCACAATTAATTTGTACAAAAGGTCCGGTTCTTCTTTTGCTTAACGAATGAATCCTTTCTGCCGTAAGACTTTTCCCCGTACCTGTTTCACCTACGATTAAGGACATTGCGTCTACTGTAGCAATCTTTTCAATAATATTATTAGCAGTAACGCGACTATTGCTTTTCCACTCAAAGTCGATATATTCAACACCGTTACTATTTGCCTCTATATTTGTGAGCTTACGTATATAAGAACTGTACTTTTCCAATAACTCTTCGATTTCCTGTAACTTAGTTGCATTTTTTACGACTTCCGTTATATCTCGGCAATGAGCGACGGCAGCGATTACTTTTCCTTCTTTATTTTTAACCAAATGCCCTGTTGCAATATAGCGTCTCCCTTCAGCAACTTCTTGTACAACACTAACATTTTTCCCTTCTTCAAGGGCCTTAAGGATAACAGATGGTTTAAATACACCCTTCTTTTCTAGTTCTCTAACATTTCTTCCAATAATTACACTCCTGGGAAGACAGAACATCGATTCACTCACGGAATTTATCCACAATGTTGTTCCTTTGTGATCTGTAATATAGATTGCATCATCAATAGATTCCAAAATTTCAATAAATAATTCTGGATTTTGATAAAACGAGTCAAACAATTTCTCCAAATCCTTCCACCATCCCTATTTTTGAGTCTAATCCGATTCAGCTATATCCAAACGGTATATATTCAAATAAATAACGAGTTGATTTCGAATCAGTTGAGTTGATTTTTATAATTATACCTTCTTTTTTTCATAATTTTCTATTATTTTTTGAGGGAAAGGTATTAAAACCTTACTTATTTTATCTCTTTTTTGGCATGAATTTTGCATTATTAAATAGTGAGGGGTGATATAAAATGAATACTGAGAAATTTTCAGATCTCTCAATAAGAACCGAACGGGAAAGACAAACTTCAAAAAAAGGAGAAAAGAATGTTATGAAAACAGAAACCGATTTAACTTTTGAAAACGTATTCAATCAAATAGACAAGTCATGGGAAGATGAAATCAGCTTTTTGCAAAAGCTTTGTCAATTCCCCTCAACGCTTGGCAACGAAGCACCAATCCAACATTTTATCGCAAATTTTTTGGAAAAAGAGCTAGGTTTATCTGTATCAAAAGTGATTCCTAATCCTGAGAAGCTATCTACACATCCTGGTTACTCAGAACCTGAATGGACATATGATGATAGGCCTGTAATCGTTGGTGAATATCTTTCAGAAGGCCCTAAGAAAGGTAAAAGTGTTATCTTTCAAGGGCATATAGACGTTGTTAGTCCAGAACCTGTTTCTTTTTGGGAGCATGATCCATGGGGGGCTGAAATAGTTGGAAATAAAATGTACGGTCGGGGCACAGCTGATATGAAATCAGGCGTGGCGGCTATGATTTTTGCGTTAAAAGCGGTGCGCGATGCAGGAATCAAGCTTTCATCTAACGTTATTATCAAAACAGTAACAGAAGAAGAATGTACTGGAAATGGTGCGCTTGCAGCGATAGAAGAAGGATTTAAAGCAGATGTAGCCCTTATTCCCGAACCACTTGGACAAACAGGGCTGATCGCTCAAGTTGGTGTGATATGGGTCAGGGTAAAAGTCAAAGGGTTAGGTGCACATACTGAAAGAGCTGACAAAGCTGTGAACTCAATTATTGAAAGTTATAAAATGATTAATGCACTTTTGGATTATGAAAAAGAATTGAACAGCCGAAATCAGCACAAGGATTTTGCTAATCACCCTCATCCATACAATATTAATATTGGAAAAATCAATTCCGGAGATTGGCCTTCAACTGTTCCATCCGAATGTATTGTTGAAGCAAGAGTGGGATTTCCTCCAGGGGTTAACCCACAGGATGTAAAAGACGATTTAAAGGAATTTCTGTTAGCAGCTGTTGCAAAGGATGAATGGTTAAGTGAAAATCCTCCGGAAATTTCATTTTACGGCTTTCATGCGGAAGGATTTTCAATTGATCCGAATCAAGAGTTATTTACTGTTTTAAACGAGGCTCATATGGCCGTTGAGAAAAAACCATTGGAATTTGAAATCTTTACAGCTACGACTGATGCAAGATTTTATAACCTATATTATGACATACCCGCTACTTGTTATGGCCCGACAGGCGAGGGTCTTCATGCACCAAATGAGTGGGTTGACCTTGACAGTGTCAAAAGGGTAACCAAAACATACGCTGCATTTCTGTTGAAGTGGTGCGGTTATGATAACGATATTATTGAGAAGTAATGTAATAGGCAATATAAAGTCAATGTGCTAAGTTATCTCATAACTTTTAATATATTGCATCGTAATCATATTTAAGAAGATTATTAGCGAGAGGGTACGTAATAATATCTTTTGCCTATAGAAATTAAAGGAAAGTGATGGTGAGAAAAGATGTCAACTGTAATTAAACATGACATTATTACTGAAGAAAAGCGAAAGAATCTTGTTAAAAGAGCTGCCCTTGCCAGCGTAGTTGGAACGACGATTGAATGGTATGATTTCTATATTTATGGAACAATGGCTGCTTTAGTATTTCCAAAATTGTTTTTTCCGGAATCAGATCCCTACATAGGGTTACTACAATCATTTACTACACTCTTTATAGGATTCCTTGCACGACCGCTTGGAGCGGTCTTTTTCGGGAATTTTGGTGATCGTATTGGACGAAAATCTACATTAGTAACTACTCTTTTGTTAATGGGGATAAGCAGTACGCTCATAGGATTATTGCCCCCATACGAAAATGCAGGTATTATTGTAGCCATTCTGTTAATATTTTTGCGGTTTTGCCAAGGGTTCGGTGCAGGGGGTGAATGGGGAGGATCAGTTGTACTCTCTGTTGAATGGAGCTCTAAGAAAAGTAGGGGCATAATGGGAAGCATGACGCAAATAGCATCCCCGATTGCGTTGCTTCTATCTTCAGGAGTTATCTCCCTTACAATCTTTTTAACAGGAGATAATTTTTATACTTGGGGATGGAGAATTCCCTTTCTGATTAGTCTAGTGCTTGTATTGGTTGGCTTTATTATTCGACGAGGGGTGGCTGATTCTCCTCAATTTACTAAAATGAAGAAAGAGAATCGTCTAGCAAAACAACCAGTAAAAGAAGTTTTCAAAAAATATCCTAAAGCATTATTATTAGTTATTTTTTCCAGCTTAGCACAAGGTGTTCCTTTCTATATTTTTACTACTTTTGCTATAAGCTATGGAACAGAACAACTACATTTAGATAAACAGTTTCTAACTAATATCATCTTGTTAGTAGCGATAGTCGAGATTATAGTAATTCTCTATGCGGCACATTTATCAGATAAATATAATAGAAAAATTGTATTTTTTGTTGGAAGTATATTGACAATATTGGTTGCATTTCCATTCTTCTGGCTTCTTGATACAAAGGTAACAGCATTGGTTATTCTAGGAATGTGCGCATCCATTATTGGTGCTGGAACAGTTTATGGACCTTTAGCCGCATTAATTGCAGAATGTTTTCCCGCCAACATTAGATATAGCGGGACTTCACTTGGTTATCAAATTTCAGCTGCAATCCAAGGATTATCTCCATTACTATGCGTGTATTTACTAAATACATTTAATAGTACTGTTCCAATTAGCATCTATCTTATTGCAGCTTGTCTTATTTCTATTGCAGCAGTTGCCAAGTTAAAGAAGACAAATAATCAATTAGATATGGATAAAGCTGCATAACTCAAAGTAAATATCTTTTCTATTCAAGGGGGTGTTTTAAAAGCCCCTTTTTGTGTGCGACTTACATTAAATTGAAAAGAATCAAGAATACCCGATTATAGAGAATAGTTAGTCATTAGGATCTTATGTATTTAAATAATTGCATCATTAAAATAAAAAATTTTGATAGTTTAATTTCATATGATGGAAAGCACATTCTGAAACCCGGTTAATAATCATTTATGCGAACCGAAGCAATTAAAGAATTAGACTTATCCAAATACAAACGTCAAAAAAACAATGCAGAAAATTATAAGACCCTCAATGTTTAAAATCTCTTATGTTTATAAATTTCCAATCGATAAGTATTTTGTCTCTAAGTATGGTTCAATTCCTACTATACAGCATTCGCATCCTAGTCCGCTTTCTTTTTATTCCACCAAAAGGTACATGAGCTGCAGAAGGAGCATCATCATTCCAGCCAGAAACCACACCAAAATGATCAACATCTTCATAGCTGCCCCATTTTAATACTTCGTGTTTACCGCGTCCTTGAAATGAAAGGCCTGATTTTTCCATTACTCTTCTAGAAGCTTTATTTTTAGACATACATCTTCCGTATATTCTTTCTAAATGAACTCCAGGAGAAAACTCTTTCACCATATTCGATGTATCATTAGCCTGTTCAAATTTATAAACGTCTTGCAGGTATTGTCCATCTACTTTCACAGCAATCGTTTGATCTGTGTTCTTCAACTTCTCCAATCTTCTTGCCGACTAGTTTTTCTCCTAATGATAAATCTGTCACTTCATACACTTTGCCATTCCAAGGTACAAAAGGATAAGACCATGAGAGTGCATATGCAGAAGGTGAAAATAATAATAAAAAGAGGGCTAAAAAGGAAAGTATTCTTTTAAATGCAAACTTCTCTGAGAAAATAATTTCATGTTGATTATTATGGTTATACCCAATAATAATCGGTTTTTTTTATTTAAAAGTTAGTTGGCGAAATGAATTCAGAAAATTTAGAAAAATGTGTTGACGGCAAAAAAACATCATGTTACATTTGGATTGTAATAAGAAACCAGGTTCATTATAGTGAACCTGGTTAAGCTTTAGACAACATAGAAAACTAGGTTTATTATAATAAACCACATCTGAGAAGGGTTGGATGTTAAATGGAGAAGAAGTATTGGGCTCCTGCGATTGAACGAGCAGATAAAATTATTGATATTATTGCCCATAATCCTGCAAAATATCGATTAATTGATTTTTCGAATGAACTCAATATTAATAAAAGCTCGCTATTTTCGCTTTTAAATACATTAGAAGTTTTAAATTGGGTTACAAAGGAGAAAGATGGTACTTATTCTCTCGGGATAAAATTGGGGTCACTTACTTCGTTTTACTTTAAGCAATTTGATATCATTGATACCTTTAATTTGGCGGCGCTTTCAATAGTTGAAACGCTCGGAGAAACCTTGCAACTATCAATACTTGATGGTACAGAAATAGTTTATCTTGCGAAAAAGGACGGATCATCTCCTGTGAAAGTATCAACAGACCCAGGAATGAGATTTCCAGCACATGCAACAGCGATGGGAAAGGCTCAACTTTCACAATATAATTATGAAAAATTAAGAGTACTATATCATGATTCATCCTTTACACCGGTTACTAAATATACTGTTAGCAACTTTGAAGATCTTTGGAAGCAAATTTTAATAGTTAAAGAAAATGGATTTATCGAAGAATGCCAAGAAGCAGTGGAAAATTTTAATTGTATAGCTGCTCCTATTTTCAATCATCAGAATAAGATTATTGCTGCAGTAAGCGCTACGATACAAATATCAAAGTGGAATGAGAAAAGGGCAATAGCTCAGGCTGAGATCTTGAACTTATCGAAAAGAATCTCTTTACATGCCGGTTTTAGTGCTTAAATAAACTTTTCTTTAAACCCTGAGTCTTATCTAACTAAAATTAAAGCAAGCAGATTATGCCTCACACAACATCAGAGTGAATGCACTTTGAACGGGGACAATTCTCACGTTCATTCCAGAAATTTCACTATTTAGCCTGGTTTGGCAAATTGATATTCTGAATTTTAAGAAAATAAAACAAAAAAGGAGAAAAAATAATGAGAGTAATCCGATACCAAGATGCTAATGGGGCGCCAGCACTCGCTGCTGTAACTAATCAATCTGAGGTTTACAAGGTAGACTGTAAAGACTTTTTAGAATTGGTGGAGAGTGCAAAGCGTACAAATCAAAGTCCATTATCGTTCATTAATGACATTATTAAACATCAGAATTCTGAAAATATGAAGATGGAGGAACTTTCGTTGCTTGCACCAATTGAAGCACCAGAAGTATGGGCAGCAGGAGTGACATATGAAAAAAGCAAAGAGGCACGGAATTTTGAAACCACGAACGGCAAATTAAATACGATAACTTTTTATGACAAGGTTTATGACGCTTACCGTCCAGAGATTTTTATGAAATCTACTGCTGCTAGATTAGTAGGACCTGATGCAGAGGTTTTCATACGGAGTGATTCTAATTGGCAAATACCTGAACCAGAGCTAGGTCTTGTCATCGATAAAAAGGGTGAAATTCTTGCATACACTATTGGAAATGATATGAGTTCAAGGGACATCGAGGGGGAGAATCCACTATATCTACCACAAGCGAAAATTTGGAAAAATTCTTGTTCAATAGGACCAGCACTTCTGTTATCGGAATCAGTTGACGATCCCTATAATCTAGATATCTATTGTAGGATTTATCGTAATAAAGAAAAGGTAGTGGAAGGTCATGCAAACACTAAGCAATTAAAAAGAAAATATGAAGAATTAATTTATTTCCTATTAAAAGATAATATTGTTTTTGATGGAACCGTTCTATTGACAGGTACCTGTATTGTGCCGCCAAATGAATTTACACTGCAAGATGGGGATATTATTGAAATTGAAATTCCGAGAATTGGTGTTTTACGCAATTCAGTGAAAGCATCGGAAGAAATTTTAGCAGCGGAGACGTTGCAAAATGGATTAAAAATATAAAGCGGTTTTAATAAAGTCTGACGATAATTTTGCAACTGCTGTTTGGTCATAAGTTTGCAGTCACACCTACTTTTTAATAATAAGGGAGAGAAGAATTATGAAAATAATGAGTAAGAATGAAACTTATAAAAATTTTATTAATAATGAGTGGGTTGAATCTTCCACATTGGAAGTAATAGGAAGTGTTAATCCTGCAAATCGAGAAGAGATTGTTGGATATGTACAAAAGTCAACAATAGAAGATTTGAATAAAGCAGTTGAAGCAGCACATCATGCAAAAAAAGAATGGCGTAAGCTAGGTAAGGCTGCAAGAGGAGAGCTTCTATATAAAGTATCCAATATCATAGAAGAAAATTTAGACAATATCGCTGAAGTAATGACAAGAGAAATGGGGAAGACGCTTCCTGAAGCAAAGGGAGAGACTGCCAGAGGGATAGCAATTCTTCGCTATTACGCGGGCGAGGGATTACGTAAAGATGGAGATGTTATTCCTTCTTCTGAAAAGGATGCATTGATGTTTACAAAAAGGGCACCTCTTGGAGTAGTAGGGGTTATTACTCCATGGAATTTCCCTGTCGCAATTCCTATTTGGAAAATTGCTCCGGCTCTAGTTTATGGTAATACAGTAGTGTTTAAGCCAGCAACAGAGGCTGCAGTAACTGCAGCTAAAATTATGGAATGCTTTGTTAAAGCTGGTATCCCAAAAGGTGTTTTGAACTTTATCACTGGAGCAGGCTCTGTAGTGGGTCAAGGATTAATTGATCATCCGTTGTTAAATGCAATTACTTTTACTGGATCTGAAGGCGTAGGTAAAACTGTTGCAATATCAGCAGCAGAGCGTGGTATTAAATTCCAATTAGAAATGGGTGGGAAGAACCCTGTAATTATTGCACAGGATGCCAATCTGGACCAAGCAGTAGAAGGAGTAATTAGTGGAGCTTTTCGTTCCACTGGACAAAAATGTACTGCAACAAGCCGCGTGATTGTAGAAGAAGCAGTCTATGATGAATTCAAAGAAAAGTTGATTACAGAAACTAAGAAAATTACAGTAGGAAATGGCTTGCAAGAAGGGATTTGGATGGGACCATGTGCAAGTGAAAGCCAGTTTAATATTGTAAATGAATATATTGAAAAAGGATTAAAAGAAGGAGCCTCTTTAATCTTTGGAGGAAAAGTCTTAGATGAAGGGGAATTGAAGAACGGCTATTATATTTCTCCAACAATTTTTGATAATGTTGATTCACAAATGACGATTGCTAAAGAGGAAATTTTTGGACCTGTCATAGCGTTAATTAAAGCAGCTTCTATAGAGGAAGCAATTGAGATTGCAAATGATACAAAATATGGATTAAGTGCTTCAATATTTACCTCTAATATCAATTCTTTATTAGATTTTGTAGACGATATTGATGCAGGTCTTATTAGAATTAACGCTGAAAGTGCAGGAGTTGAATTGCAAGCACCATTTGGTGGAATGAAAGCTTCGAGCACTGGTTCTCGAGAACAGGGAGAAGCAGCAAAAGAATTTTATACCGCAATAAAGACAGTATTTGTAAAAGGAACTTAAACATAATTGAATAAATAAATTAATTCAAAACTTCTACCGGCAACAACTTGGTTGAAGTTTTGATTTTTGGGCTATTTTTTTGAAAAATTGGTTGTGCACCAAATGTTCTATTAAACAAATTACCTAGAGTATAAATCCTTTATTCAGGTTTTATAAAACTAATAAATGAATTGGAGGAATGACAAATGTCTTTAAAATCTATTTTTACAGAAGAAGATTTATCGATTTATAAAGTTCAAACTCATTCACACGGTCCTATTGGTTCGTTGCCTTTAACAGCAGAAATGCTATTAGATTCACCAAGTGGGGATCTTTTTGGTTTATCTCAAAACGTTGGTATGGGCTGGTCGCCGATGAAATTACTTGGAAAACAAGTGCTAATTTTGGGTACACAAGGTGGAATTAGAGATAATGATGGGAATCCAATAGCTTTAGGCTATCATACAGGGCACTGGGAAGTTGGAGTTCTTATGCAAGCCGCTGCAGAAGAAATAAGAAAACAAGATGGCGTTCCTTTTGCTGGTTTTGTTAGTGATCCATGTGATGGTAGATCACAGGGAACTACAGCAATGTTTGATTCGCTGCCATTTCGAAATGATGCAGCAATGGTCTATAGAAGACTTATTCGGTCGTTGCCTACAAGACGTGCAGTAATCGGGGTTGCAACCTGTGATAAAGGACTACCTGCGATGATGATTTCTCTCGCTTCATCACATAATCTACCAACAATTCTTATTCCAGGCGGGGTAACTCTCCCTCCAACAAATGGAGAAGATGCTGGAAAGATTCAAACAATAGGTGCGAGATATTCTCATAACGAAATTTCGTTACAAGAAGCAGCTGATTTAGGTTGTCGTGCTTGCGCTACTCCAGGTGGTGGATGTCAGTTTTTAGGAACAGCGGGTACTTCTCAAGTTGTTGCAGAGGCATTGGGATTAGCAGTTACTCATTCAGCGCTTGCTCCATCAGGGCAACCTATTTGGTTAGAAATGGCTAAACAGTCTGCTCGAGCTGTCCTTGAACTAGAACAAAAAAATATTACTACTAAGGATATCTTAACGGATAAAGCCATTGAAAATGCGATGATTATCCACGCAGCCTTTGGTGGTTCTACTAATCTATTGCTACATATACCAGCAATTGCTCATGCAGCAAAATGCAAAATTCCTACTGTTCAGGATTGGACAAACATTAATAAAAAGATTCCTCGTATAGTAGACGTCTTACCAAATGGACCAAGTGGACATCCTACTGTTAGGGCATTTTTAGCAGGTGGAGTACCTGAAGTTATGCTTAAATTGAGAGAATTAGGAGTGCTTCATGAAGACGCCTTGACTGTAACAGGAGAAACTTTAGGAACTAACCTAGATTGGTGGGAAAAATCTGAACGAAGGAAACTGGTAAGAGAGCGATTATTTGAGGTTGATGGCATTGATCCAGACGACATCATTATGAGTCTATCAAAAGCAAAAGAAAGAGGGTTAACTTCTACAGTAACGTTTCCAGTTGGAAATATTGCCCCAGAAGGCTCTGTCATTAAATCTACTTCTATTGATTCTTCAGTCATTGGAGAAGATGGCGTTTATCGTCACACAGGCAAAGCAAAAGTATTTACTTCTGAAAAAGCAGCTATAGAAGCGATTAAAAACGGTGGGGTAGAAGAAGGAGACATCATGGTAGTAATGGGTGGAGGTCCTTCTGGAACAGGGATGGAAGAAACTTATCAATTAACATCTGCTTTGAAACATTTACCTTTCGGTAAACATGTATCACTCATCACAGATGCACGTTTTTCTGGTGTATCAACTGGTGCTTGTATCGGGCATGTAGGTCCAGAAGCATTAGATGATGGACCTATTGGTAAATTGAGAGACGGAGATATAATAGAAATTATTGTGAATCGTAATGAGTTAGTCGGATCTATCAATTTTATTGGGAATGAAGGAAATCCTTTAACTAAAGAAGAAGGGGCAAAAACTTTAGCAGAGAGAGAATTGCATCCTGATTTACAACCAGATCCTGATCTTCCAGATGACACACGTTTATGGGCTGCTCTTCAATCAGTGAGTGGTGGTATATGGCAAGGCAGTGTGTATGATACAGAAAAGATTATTGAAGTTTTAGAGGCTGGAAAGAAAGCGCTATCAGAAAAAATCTTGTTAAATAACTAGAGCAAATGTTTTTGGCTAAATTCAGAAATAATGCACGTGCAAATCAAAGGGGGAGATGCATATGCCGCTATTAATAATAGCTGTTGGTGTAATTTTGTTATTGATTTTAATTTCACTATTTAAAATAAATACATTTGTTTCATTGCTTATTGTTTCTTTTATAGTCGCGCTTTTACTTGGACTTCCTTTAAATGAAATTGTTAAATCCATTGAAGGTGGTATCGGAGGAACATTAGGACATATCGCTTTAATTTTTGGACTTGGTGCCATGCTTGGTAGATTGATAGCTGATGCTGGTGGCGCTCAACGAATTGCAATGACACTAATTAATAAATTCGGTGAAAAAAGAATTCAATGGGCTGTTCTGGTTGCTTCTTTTATTGTTGGTATTGCATTGTTCTTTGAAGTGGGTTTAGTATTACTAATTCCTATCATATTCTCAATAGCAAAAGAATCAAAAATGTCTCCGTTATATTTGGGAATTCCAATGCTCTCAGCACTTTTAGCAACACACGCATTTTTACCACCGCACCCCGGCCCTACAGCAATAGCGGGTGAATATGGAGCTGATATTGGTACAGTCCTATTTTATGGTATTATTGCTGCCATTCCGTCAGTGATCATTGCGGGTCCGCTTTTTATGAAACTTGTAAAAAAGATTGTACCAAATGCACTCCATAAAGATGGAAATATAGACTCTTTAGGCGAACAAAAATCTTTTAAATTGAACGAAACACCCTCTTTTGGTATTAGTTTATTAACTGCAATGCTTCCAGTAATTTTTATGATGTTTGCGACAGTAATTGATATGATTAAAGATTCTGTGGGAATGAAGGATAATTTGTTTATTGAAATTGTAAATTTCGTTGGTAATGCGTCTACAGCAATGCTTTTATCATTAATATTTGCATTCTATACAATGGGGATTAGACGTAAAATTCCAGTTAAGCAAGTTATGAATTCTTGTTCTTCAGCCATTTCAGCAATCGGAATGATGTTATTGATTATTGGTGGAGGTGGTGCATTTAAGCAAGTGTTAATAGATGGTGGAGTTGGGGATTATATAGCCAGATTATTTGAAAATAGCACAATATCACCCATTATACTTGCTTGGTTAGTAGCTGCTATTTTACGTGTTTCCTTAGGATCGGCTACAGTAGCTGCATTATCGACAGCAGGGTTAGTTATTCCAATTTTAGCACAGTATGATGTGAATTTAGCCTTAGTCACTCTAGCGACAGGAGCTGGTAGTGCAATTGCATCCCATGTAAATGACGCAGGATTTTGGATGGTTAAAGAATTTTTCGGACTTAGTTTAAAAGAAACATTTGCAACTTGGACTTTACTTTCAACTATTCTTTCAATAGTTGGTTTAGTATGTATCTTATTAATGAATATCATTGTTTAATATCGATTAGATCTGACTTATTAAAAGACACCCTAGTTGTTAGAAGAAAATGCCGAAGGGATATTGTCAAGAACATTATATACAAATAACCCATCTACGAGTCAGTGTCTGTGTCTCGAAAGGATGGGTTATTTTATCTTATTAAGAGCCGAATCCCCTTGAGGGAACAATTATTGATTGATCGCTTGATGGACCAACATCAGCGGTCTTTTTAAAATGTGCATTATTTATTTTAGTAAACTTTGAGGATACTGCTATTTCAAGTCAATTAATTCATAATGAAACCAATCAATTACTCGAACAAATCATCTCCTCCGAGCCTTCCCCAAACTCCAAAAAAACCAAACACACAATAAAACAAACGCCACAGTGCACGAGATTAAAACTCCAGGAGAAAACTCTTTCACCATATTCGATGAATCATTTGCCTGTTCAAATTTATAAACGGCTTGCAGGTATTGTCCATCTACTTTCACAGCAATTGCTTGATCCGTGTTCTTGTCATTCAATTGATAGTACTCTGTGCCGACATCGAATTCATTGGAAGCATTGCCTTGATACTTTCCGGTTTCTTCATTAGGTTTTGCTTCAACTTCTCCAATCTTCTTGCCGACTAGCTTTTCTCCTAATGATAAATCTGTCACTTCATACACTCGGCCATTCCATGAAACAAAAGGATAAGACCATGACAGTGCAAATGCAGAGGTAGAAAATAATAATAAAAAGAGGGCTAAAAAGGGAAGTATTCTTTTAAAAATAAACTTCTCTGAGAAAATCATTACATGTCGATTTTTCATTTTCGTTCACCCCTTTGTCTTTACTCCATCATATGCTAGAAGGATATTTTCATAACAAAAGGGCGAAGAGCAGGCGCTAGAATATTTAGGCACTTGCCGATTTATTGAACTCAACATTAGGTCCATACATACTATAGTGTATAAATTACTCTTTTGGAGGAATTGAATGAGACAAGGACGTAAAAATGAGTCGAGTAGTATCGAACATCATCTAAAACGGCCCAATTTCCTTTTTATAATCGTTGATGAGCAGCGTTTTCCTACCGCTTATGACAATGAAGAATTAAATGAATGGCGTAAATTGAATTTGAAAACACAAGAACTGTTAAGTGAAAATAGTATGAGCTTTTTAAATCATTATATTGGCAGTACGGCTTGTTCTCCGAGTAGGGCTACGCTTTTTACAGGGCAGTATCCGTCTCTCCATGGTGTGTCGCAAACATCTGGGGCTGCAAAAGAGGCATATGATGCGGATATATGTTGGCTTGATCCTAATACGGTGCCTACATTAGGAGATTATTTTAGAATTTCGGGTTATCGAACGTATTGGAAGGGAAAATGGCATATTTCAGATGAAGATATTTTGATACCAGGTACGCACGATGCATTGCCGAGTTATGATCCGAATACTGGCGTGCCCAATCTTTCAAATGTACAGAAATATTTGAATGCAAATCGCCTTGATTCTTATGGTTTTTCAGGGTGGATAGGTCCAGAACCTCACGGAGCAAATCCGAGGAATTCCGGTTCATCTGCAGCAACAGGTGTAAGTGGACGAGATGCTATTTATGCGAATGAAGTTGTTTCCTTGTTAAAAGGGTTAGAAAAAGAAAATGCACAGGAACAAAAGCCTTGGCTGATTGTCTCTTCATTCGTCAATCCACATGATATTACATTGTTTGGTCTATTTTCTCAATTGTCACCAACCTATAATTTTAAAATTGATCCGAGTGTTCCAAACATACCATCATCACCAACATCTTCCGAAACCTTACAAACGAAGCCGACAGCTCAACTTAGTTATCGTGAAACGTATCAAAAAGCACTGCAGCCAACGTTCGATACACAATTCTATCGAAAACTATATTATTCGCTCCAAAAAGAAGTAGATAATGAGATGTTCAAAGTATTGACAGCGCTTCAAAAGTCCGCTTTCTATGACAATACAATCGTTGTATTCACATCAGATCATGGGGATTTACTAGGCGCGCACGGGGGATTGTTTCAAAAGTGGCACAATGCTTATGAGGAATCCATTCACGTGCCATTCATCATCCATAATCCAAAACTCTTCCCAGTAAAACAACAAACAACTATGCTGACAAGCCATTTAGATGTAATCCCAACATTATTAGGACTTGCCAATATTTCGTCTGAAGAAGTGCAAGAAAAACTAAAAAAAGATCATACAGAAGTACATCCATTAGTTGGCCGGAATCTAACCCCATTGCTTCAAGGTAAAAAAGAATTCCCCCGTGCCCATGAACCTATTTATTTTATGACAGACGATGAATTTTCCAAAGGTTTGCATCAAGAGACGTTATTAGGAAAACCATACGAGTCAGTAGTGCAGCCCAATCACTTGGAAACAGTAATCGTCACTTTAAAGACCGGAGAAAATCATAATGAAGAAAAGTGGAAGCTTACACGTTACTACGACAACCCAAAATTCTGGAGTAATCCGGGTGTTGAAGATCTAGTGACAACGACCAAAGGGGTGATTCCTCTGACAGAAAACAGCGAAGCGACAATCAATGTCACAACACTCAAAACAACCCCAGTCCCAGAACAATTTGAGTTATACAATCTAACACAAGACCCATTTGAGGAGAAAAATCTAGCCCATCCAACATATGAAACACCACAAACAAAGACAATCCAGCAAATCTTGTTAGTAGTACTTGAAAACCAAAGGAATAAGAAGCGATTGAAGCCTAGTAAAGAATAGATTGGTGCAAAAATTCACTTTGCGAGAGCTTTAATTTCTGTTAGTTCACAGGGGATGAAGCAACAACATAGAGGGTTATAAATAAATTTTATAAAGAACCCAATTTATTATTAGTCTTTTAATTTAGGAACACGAAAGGCTAGGATAGAACTAGCTTAATAATGAAAAGGTGAAATTGAGCCCAGCCAATTTCACTTTTTCCTTTTTTACATTACTCAATTTTTGCAAAGTGGTTATAAAGAAGTGCTGACAGGTCATAGGAGGGGATGAAGCACAGGTGGATTCGGCAGAACAAAGGTTGTAGCGAATTTCTTAGGAATAGGATGCCGACGGATATTCTGCACGGCAGAAAATCAATACAAGTAGTATAATATAATAGGAAGAAACTCAAAATTAGAAGGATGGGAAACCATAATGAATGAGCAATTAGTAGATTGGATTACGCGTTTTCAAAAGGAGAAAGATATCGAGGCTCTCGCTAACTTAAAAGACTATTGTTACGATATGATCGAACCTTTAATTATAGAATTTACTGAGAAATATGGTGAAGATGCTGGAGAATTATTACGTTTAAAATGGGATAAAAGGTTTTATTTTATATTTACGAAGTATCAACTGAACGTTGGGTTGCCATTAGACAATTTTGTTAAGAATACTTATCGCTTTTATTTTATGCAGGTTTTAAAAAGGGCAGGTTATTAATAGTAGGATTATGTTGGTGAAAAATAGTCATCATCAAATTGTTTTAAGTATGACATCCAACTTTAGACAAATAAAAAAACACCTTCAATTGAATTTGGTTTTTGGGCCTAAAAATTCAATTAGAAGGTGTTATTTTTATGGTAATTAGAGTGTTAGATCTCTAAGTAGTAGAAATAAAAATAATTGATGTTTGATACGAACAAAAGTAGGGTATAGTATACCAATTAAGATTACAGATTAGGAGGATTTTCAATTTATTTAAAAAAGAAACAACCAGTCGAAGGATAAATCCTACAACTGGTTGAATGATTATTTGCTTTGTCTTCTACAGGCACTTTCTATAAAAGCACTACCTTTTATATTATAAATAAATAAGATCTTCAGCTAGATGAGTAAATACTTCTCCAATCATTGAGTCTTCGTCATAAACTGAAGAACCGGTGTTTTCCTCAGGTTGAGCAAATGGAACTCGAGCTAAGACATCTGTATGAAGTTCTTCTGCCAATTTTTGGGCACCACCCTGACCAAATAGGTAGTGTTTTTCACCATCAGCATTTTCAAAGTAAGCCATATTTTCGACTACACCGAGAATGGTATGTTTGGTATGTTGAGCCATTAGACCTGCACGTGATGCCACATGAGAAGCAGCATTGTGTGGAGTTGTCACGATTATTTCTTGTGCTTGTGGAATCATTGCTGCCACATCAATGGCAACATCTCCTGTACCGGGTGGTAAATCTAATAGGAGATAATCTAATTCTCCCCAGTGAGTATTGGCAAGAAAATTGCGAATCCATTTGTTGAGCATTGGGCCGCGCCACATGACAGGTTGATTTTCCTTTGTGAAAAAGCCCATCGACATAATTTTCACACCATCGCTCTCTACCGGAATAGCAGTTTGGTCAATCATTGTTGGTTTTTGATCAATCTTCATCATCGCTGGAATACTAAAGCCATAAATATCCGCATCTAAAATCCCAACATTTTTTCCAAGCCGTGCAAGGGCTGTAGCTAAATTAATTGTTACAGTCGACTTACCGACACCACCCTTACCACTCGTTACAGCAATAAATTTGACGCCAGAATCAGGTTGCAGCATTTTAGGCATACCTTGATTTGTTAGATTTTGAGATTTTAAAGAAGCAGTTAAATTGCGACGTTCTTCATCTGTCATTGAACCAAATTGAATAGAGACACTGGAAGCACCAATATTCTTTAAAGCTTGTTCAATATCCTGTTGAATTTTTGCTTTAAGAGGACACCCTTGAATCGTTAAGGTAACGTCAAGTGAAATTTGAGTACCGTCAACCTTTATATTGCGAACCATATTTAACTCCACGATACTTTTCTGAAGTTCCGGGTCCAAAACATACTTTAATGCATTTAAAATACTTTCGTTTGTTAACATCTCAAAATCCTCCTTTCTATTTTAAATTTTTGCCAAGTCCTTTTAAGAAGTGAATGCCAAAGTTCATGGCACGATTAACATCGGGATCATTTAGCAGTTTTACCAGCTTGAAGGCACTGACTTTTTCATCAGCTTCCACCGCTTTGTTTGCTTCATCTAATCCAGTAGTTAGACTATTAATAAGTTTAGTTGTTGTTTCTGGGTCGATAGCCGTTAAAGCACCTGCAGCACCCATTAAATTGTTAATCATATTTGTAACAGGTTTACGGGTCAACTGACCTAGTGCGATATGGGCAACTTCCTCTTTTGCTTCTAGAAGCTTTTTAGCTGCATCAAGTGCTCCAATATCATTTAGTTCTGACATGATTGTAAAGACTTGATTGAGTGTATCTTGATTTTCTGAAAGCAGCAGTTTTAAATTCTCTAATTTTTGTTCCTTTATTTGTTCATCAGTTAATTGTTGCTTTTTAATGGTATTAATTGGTGCAGCCATGCTTTCACTCCTCCATTAATTTGTTGTTAAGTGAACGTAGCCAGGACGATCCCATTTCCGTTGTACTTCGACACCATTTTGTGGGTGACGTTTTTTATTTCTTGGATTTGTTCTAGGGAGTGGTGATTTTCCTTTTCCTTTCAAAACTTCCACTCGTACTTTTGTTTGTTTGTATGCAGGTGTTGATGTATTAACGTCTGCAGCTGGACCCGTTAAGAAGTTAATCGCTGAATCTTTGCTAACAGAGTTCATTGGCAAGAATAGCTCGTTTCCTTGCACGCGATCTGTTACGAGTGCATTTAATTTTAATGCGCCGTATGGAGACACTAAACGTAAGAGTGTTCCATCTTTAATTCCTCGCTCTTTTGCAAATTCTGGTGATACTTCAACGAAGATTTCAGGTACTTTCGATTGAATACCTTTTGATTTATTTGTCATGTTTCCTTCGTGGAAGTGTTCTAACATCCGACCATTATTAATAAGACAATCGTACTGTGCTTCAAATTCAACAGGTTTTACCCAATCGTTTAAAGCAAAGCGAGCTTTTTGGTCAGGGAAGTTAAAGCCATCTTCATAGAGTAAAGGTGTATCTTTACCATCATGGCTACCCCAACAGAAGCTGCCCCAATTTTCTAATACATCGTAGTTCGCTTGAGAGAAAATTGGTGAAAGACTAGCCATTTCCTCAAAGATTTCACTAGGGTGATTGTAGTTCCAATCTGCTCCTAGTCGTTTAGCTACTAATTGAAGGATTTCCCAATCTGCTTTTGATTCACCAAGTGTTGGTAAAACTTGATATAGGCGCTGAACACGACGTTCTGTATTCGTAAAAGTACCTTCTTTTTCAAGGGATGGTGCTGCTGGCAAGATAACATCTGCATATTGTGCTGTACGTGATAAGAAAACATCTTGGACAACAAAGAAGTCTAATTGAGAAAGAACTTCATCTACATGATTGGCATCAGCGTCTACTAGAGCCATATCTTCACCAACTAAATACATAGCTTTCATTTTACCTTCCGTAATTGCATGTAACATTTGCGGATTCGTACGACCCGGTTGCGATTGAATCGTTACGCCATATGCTTTTTCAAACTTAGCACGTGCTTGATCATCCGTTACTTTTTGATAACCTGGCAATAGGTTTGGCAATGTACCCATATCACAAGCACCTTGCACGTTATTGTGTCCGCGAAGAGGGTAGGCTCCTGCGCCTGGACGACGATAATTACCAGTAGCTAAAAGGAGATTTGAAATAGCTGCAGATGTATACGAACCACCCGTATTTTGTGTAACCCCCATACCCCAAAGAACACATGTACCGTCTGCATCACGAATTATTTCGGCTACATTTATCAAGACCTCTTTTGAAATACCTGTCATTTCTTCAGCGTAGTCGAGTGTGTATTTTTCAAGGACATGTTTGAAATCATCAAATGAATTGACATTTTCATTAATAAAAGCTTCATCATGCCAACCTTGATCAATCATATATTTTGTCACGGCCATTAACCAAACTTGGTCAGTACCTTGTTTTGGACGTATGAAGATGTCAGAGCGCTCAGCCATTTCGTGCTTACGAACATCGGCAACAATTAACTTTTGACCATGTAATTTATGAGCACGTTTTACTCGAGTCGCTAAAACAGGGTGACCTTCTGCAGGGTTTGCCCCAACAATAATGACAAGTCCAGCTTTCGCAATATCTTTAATTGTTCCTGCATCACCACCAAAACCAACTGTGCGCAATAAGCCGTCTGTAGCTGGAGATTGACAATAACGTGAGCAGTTATCTACGTCATTTGTTTCAAACAATTGACGTGCCATTTTTTGAATTAAGTAATTATCTTCATTTGTAATTTTTGAAGAAGAGATAAAACCGACAGAACCAGGACCATATTCTTTTTGAATACCGCCAAGCTTATTCGCAATCAAATCTAAAGCTTCATCCCATGATGATTCAACAAATTCATCGTTTTTACGAATTAATGGTTTTGTAATGCGTTCGTCAGAGTTGACGAAGTCCCAACCAAATTTCCCTTTTATACAAGTAGAAACCGCATTTACAGGACCTTCAGAAGGTTGCACTTTTAAAATTTTGCGGCCTTTTGTCCAAACTTCAAAGGAGCAGCCGACACCACAAAAAGTACAAACGGTTTTTGTTTTTTTAGTACGTTTACTTCGCATAGCAGCTTCGACTTCAGAAACGGCGAAGATACCGCTATATCCTGGTTCAACTTCTTTGATTAAACCGACCATAGGATCCAACATATCTTGTTTAAGACCAGTCATAAAACCAGCTTCTCCAAGCATCGATTTTTCCATTAAAGCGTTACATGGACAAACCGTTACACATTGTCCGCAACTTACACATGAAGAATCATTAATATTAACGCCTTCATCCCAAATAACGCGTGGTCTTTCTGCTTCCCAATCTATGGATAATGTTTCATTGACCTGTAAGTTTTGGCAAACCTCTACACATTGTCCGCAAGCGATACATTGATTCGGGTCATAACGGTAAAATGGATGTGTCATGTCCACTTCATATGGTTCCACTTTTGGTTGATAAGGATATTTTTGATGTTCAATTTCCATCATTTCTGCTGTGTTATGTAATGCACAGTTCCCATTGTTATTATCACAAACAGTACAGTACAATAAGTGATTTTCTAGTAAACGGTCCATTGCTTCTGTTTGTGCTGCTTTCGCTTTGTCAGAAGTAAGTTGGACATTCATACCGTCTACCGCTTTCGTTGAACAAGATCGAACGAGTTGTCCATCCACTTCAACAATACAAGTATCACAAGTTTGAATAGGGTCAACGGATGGTACATGGCAAATTTGTGGATGGGGTATGCCATTTTGATTAATTGTATCAAGGATTGTAGCTCCTTCTGATACTTCATAGGATAAACCATTAATGTTAATTTTAGTCAAAGTAAATTCCTCCTTTTGCTATTTGACAATTATATGACACCAGGTTAATGGTTATGGTAAAGCCGGAAAAGTATGTAGAGTTAGTTATTCTAGATAATAAAAGTTTAGTTTTACTTTGTTAAAAGAATCTTCTTGAACTCTATCCTGGATTTATCGTGTCCCTAGACTGTAGTCGTTTAGACAGTCATTGACGAAGTGACATAATGTTGACATGCTCAAAAAATAAAAAATCCACCATGAAAACGGCATGATGTACACATGCTGATTAATCATGGTGGATAAAATTCTTAGCAAGCCGTGCTAAAAACTCAATCTACTTTATTTTTTAAATTTAACAATAGAATTCAAATATTAAAAATTAATATGTAATAAGTTTTGTTTTTTACTAAAACTAAAACATAAAAACCGAAAATACATCAATTCCATTTGTAATTACTTTAAGTATAACGTTTACATTCCAAATCGACAATAGAGAAAATGTTATCTAAATTTTCACTAATTACGAACAATTATTTTCTCTTTGATTTTTTTTGAATTTGCTATATTATTATCAAACGATAAGGTTGTCTCACCTAAAAAAGGCAATGAATACTTTATTTACGTTGGGGGGGTTGTCAAAATGTCCAAAAAAGTACATGAATTTAATGATATTATTAGAAAATTACGGAAAGAATTATTTGGAAAAGGACCTGAGCGTATTCATACGGTTTTTACCGATAACATGGCTGTTTCAACCTTGTATGGTAATTTAACACCAACTGAAAGATTTATTTCTACTACACCAGAAGGTGCAAGAATGGTTCATGCTGCACGTACAAGTATGATTAAAAATTTGTATAGTGAAGCAACTCCTGAAGGAATGGATGAATTGATGGGCACAAAGCTGCTCCATTTATTTACAGATATTAAAATTGAAGAAGATATTGCAATTTCTGTATTTATTTTTGAAGATAAAATTAATGAATAAAGAGGATGCCTTATGAAAAATGCTGTAACTCGAGAGATACTGCGTATTGAAAATAATAAAGTCAAGGAAGTAGAAGATATAGTTGTCACAGAATACGCTGTCACAGTTAAGATTAATCAGCAAGAATTTGTTACGATGGTTTGCACACCCGAGTATGTAGAAGATATGGTAACGGGATATTTAGCTTCGGAACGAATAATTCGTAACGTTGAAGATATTGAAGATATTTGGTACCAGGAAAAAGAAGGGTTTGTGCATATAAAAACTAAGAAAATCAATCCAATTTCTCAACAACTGCAAAATAAACGCTACATTACTTCTTGTTGTGGTATGAGTCGACAAGGTTTTGTTTTCGCTAATGATGCATTAACATCCAAAAAAATGGAAGATATTCATGTGCGTATTACAACAGACGATTGTTTTCGTTTAATGCGGGAAATGCAGGATTCGGCTGTAACGTTCCAAAAAACTGGCGGTGTTCATAATGCTGCGCTCTGTGATATGAATGGCGTTGTGATAAGCCGCATGGATATTGGGCGTCATAATGCTCTTGATAAAATTTACGGTTATTGTTTACGAAATAACATTAGCATGAAAGACAAGATTATCGTATTTAGCGGAAGGATTTCATCGGAAATTTTAATGAAGGTATCAAAAATTGGATGTGAGATTGTTTTATCTAAGTCAGCGCCTACAGAATTGGCGTTGCAGTTGGCAGAACAACTGGGGATTACAACTGTAGGATTTATTCGCCATAATACATTGAATATTTATACACATAAAGAGCGTATTCAAATGTCTAAAATGAAAGAAGGAGATTAAAAATTACACTTCTACAAGATCAATTGCAAAGACCGTTAAGAGATTTAAGAATATCAGTGACAGATCGTTGTAATTTTCGTTGTCAATATTGCATGCCAGCAGAAATATTTGGCCCGGATTTCGCCTTTTTGCCGTCCGAAAAGATATTGAGTTTTGAAGAAATCGAACGGTTAGTAAAGATTTTTGTCTCGCTAGGTGTGAAAAAAGTACGTATTACAGGTGGTGAGCCTTTACTGCGTCGAGATTTACCAAAGTTAATTGAACGCATTCATCGTATTGTTGGAGTAGAAGATATCGCTTTAACAACTAATGGCACTTTATTGAAAAAATATGCAAATGATTTGGCAAAAGCAGGGTTATCAAGAGTTTCTGTTAGCCTGGATTCACTAAATGAAGAGCGTTTTTTTGAGATGAATGGTCATCGTGGTAAAGTCAAAACGGTGTTGGAAGGTATTGAAAAAGCTGCAGAAGCAGGTTTGCACGTGAAAATCAATATGGTTGTTCAAAAAGGTGTAAATGAACAAGATATTGTTTCAATGGCGAATTTTTTTAAAGACAAAAAGCATATTCTTCGCTTTATAGAATATATGGATGTAGGTAACTCAAATGGGTGGAAACTGGATGACGTCGTGTCAAAGAAAGAAATTATAGATCAAATTCACCAAGTTTTCCCGTTGAAACCTGTTGAGCCCAATTATAAAGGAGAAGTAGCCAAACGTTTTCAATATCAAAAAAATCAAGGCGAGATTGGTGTTATTTCATCCGTAACAGAATCTTTTTGTTCAACTTGTTCACGTGCCCGTATTTCAGCTGAGGGGAAACTATATACCTGCTTATTTGCAACAGATGGAACAGATTTGCGAGAATTGATAAGAAGTGGGCAAGATGATGCATCAATCATCAAATGCATTTCCGACGTTTGGGAAAATAGAACA
Organism: Rummeliibacillus sp. JY-2-4R; assembly: GCF_053847205.1. Taxonomy (NCBI): domain Bacteria; kingdom Bacillati; phylum Bacillota; class Bacilli; order Caryophanales; family Caryophanaceae; genus Rummeliibacillus; species Rummeliibacillus sp. JY-2-4R. Next base: position 1,644,344 of record NZ_CM132623.1, read on the forward strand.
GACCGTTATTCTGATGAACGGAATGAACAGACGATGGAAAATAGGAAAAAGTCAAAAATTGAAATGTCCCACATCGGTGGTTAAAGAAAAAACAGAAAAAAAACGGCAAAATGCCGAATTTTTTCTGTTTATTTATGCATAAAGGTGCCGCTTTTACCACCCGTTTTTTGAACAAGATAGGTTTCTTTAATCACCATATTTTTATCGACGGCTTTACACATATCATAAAAAGTTAGTGCTGCGATGCTTACAGCAGTCAGTGCTTCCATTTCGACACCTGTTTTCCCGCTGCATTTTACGGCAGCTTGTAAGTGAAGTTCATATCCTTCGTCCGTTTTTGTATACTCAAATTGGAAATCAGTTCCTTGCAGCATAATCGGATGACACATGGGGATTATATCTGATGTTTTTTTGGCACCCATAATCCCCGCAATTTGTGCTACTTGCAATGGATCACCTTTTTTTATGCCACCTTGTTGGATGGCTTGATAGACTTCATCGGATAAAGTAATCGTACTGCGAGCGATGGCTGTACGTTGTGTGATTTCCTTTTCTGAAATGTCTACCATTTTGGGACGACCTTCTTCGTTCCAGTGTGTAAAATTATTCATATGTAGACTCCTTTTTATCTATTTGTGACCAATCCAGTTGTGTATTGATATTGATGAATGTTGAGCATTCCTCTTCAAATTCAAGATAACATACTCGAAGTTGCTCTAACAAGACGTTCATACTTCTCTTGTTTTGTTGGATTAATAGTTTTGCTTTTGGTAAAGCACTGCGTCGATATAAGGATGCAAGAGGTTGTATTCTAGAAGTTTGTTTAGGAACTATAGCATCATATCGATCATCGATAAAAGTAAGCATGCTTTGGACAAAATCTGCATTCATATAGGGCATATCACTGGCTACTACAAAAAACCACTCAACATCGGGGAAATTGGTCATAATGTTTTGCACTGCAGACAACGGACCTTGATGAGGATGCATTTCAATGATCATCTCAATGTTCTCTTCTGTAAACTTCGATTGCAAGTAAGCATTGGTAGCGATAATTAAAGGATGCAGTTGATTTTTTTGTAAAGCAATAAGACTGTTTTTATACAAAGGCTGACCAGCAAACGATTCAAACATTTTTGGTTGACCATACCTAGAAGATTGACCACCAGCTAAGACAACGCCAGCAATTTTCATATGCGATTCAACTCACCGACGAAATGTTGAACAGTAGGAAGAATTAGTTTGGTCATAGCAAGTGTCACGGCATTGAGGGAACCTGGTATCAGGTAGATAGCGGATTTCTCACGGCAACCTGCTGTTGCACGACTAAACATAGCTTTTGGGCCGATTTCTTCAAAGCTTAATGATCGAAACAATTCCCCAAATCCAACCATTTCTTTTTCGAAAAGGGGAAGAAGGGTTTCGAAGGTTTGATCTCTTGGTGTAAATCCTGTGCCGCCAGTGACGATGATTGTATTAATCGTTTGATTCGCACACCAATTTTTTATTTGTTTTGATATCTCAGATGGTTCATCTTTTGTTATTTGGTAGTCAATTACTTCAAATGAAGCTTCTTGTATTAAAGATTGAATTCGTTGACCACCAAGATCATCTTCCTTTTTGCGTGTGTCACTCACGGTTAAAACGGCAGCTCTTATAGAAAGTTTATGATGTGTAGGGTGCAAGATGAGGCACCTCCTTCTCCAGATTTGAATTCTTTTTTAGTTGAAAAACATTGTTTTTATTATAATGCTATAAATCAAAAGGTCAAACTTAAAATAATAGAAAGGCAAAAAAAGTTATGCATAATAGATATTCTAGACAGCAATTATTCCGTCCAATCGGAGAAAAAGGGCAGCAACAACTAAACGAAAAACATGTCCTAATTATAGGTGTTGGTGCATTGGGCAGTGCTAGCGCAGAAGCACTTGTAAGAGCAGGTGTTGGGAAGTTGACAATAATTGATCGTGATTATGTTGAGTGGAGCAACTTACAAAGACAACAACTGTATACCGAACAAGATGCCGAAGAAAAAATTCCTAAAGTCATCGCTGCAAAAAAACGGCTCCAAAGTATTAACTCAGCTGTAGAAGTTAACGGATTTGTACTTGATGCATTTTCAAACGAATTAATAGGACTACTTAAAGATGTTGATCTCATGATTGACGCAACAGATAATTTTGATGTTCGCTTTATGATGAATGATCTTGCACAAAAATATCAAATTCCATGGATTTATGGATCTTGTATTGGTAGTTATGGTGCGACTTATACGATTGTCCCAGGCAAAACGCCTTGTTTGCATTGTTTACTAAAAGTGTTGCCTAATACAGGGATGACATGTGATACGGTTGGAATTATAAGTCCAGCTGTCCAAATTGTAGCAGCTTATCAAGTTTCAGAAGCCTTAAAACTTTTAGTAGGCGATGAAGATTCCAGACGAAAATCCTACTTAACTTTCGATGTTTGGCAAAATCAGCACTACGAAATAAATGTCGAAAAAATGCGCCATGAAGATTGTCCATCTTGTGGTCAAAATCCCACATATCCATATTTGTCCTATGAAAATCAAACAAAGTTAGAGATACTATGTGGTCGTGATGCCATACAAATTCGCCCACCTAAACCGATTCACTATCATTTAGATCAGCTCGCTGTTCAACTTAGTCCGTATGGTGAAATCCAAAAAAACCCCTATTTACTATCTTGCCAAGCAACCGATTATCGTGTAGTGATTTTCCGGGATGGTCGAGTGGTAATTCATGGAATACAAGATATAGAAAAAGCTAAAAGCATTTATTATCAATTATTAGGGTAAAGGGGTGTCCAAAATGTTAGCAAAAAGAAAACCAATAGCAGTGGGAGAAGCTGTTCAACATGTCATGGAATATGCATTTCAAGAAAAAAAAGAGTATGTCTCATTATTACAAGCACATGGGCGCTTTCTAGCAGAAGATATTGCTGCAGATCAAGATGTCCCGGCATTTAATCGTTCACCTTATGATGGATATGCTATTCGTTCGGTTGATAGTCAAGAAGCAAGCTCTGATAATCCAATCACTTTTCATGTCGTGGGAGAAATTGGAGCAGGTTATGTATTTGAAGAAGTAGTAGGTGATCGAGAAGCAGTACGTATTATGACAGGCGCTCCTATCCCAAAAGGATGTGACGCAGTTGTCATGCTAGAAATAACACAGACTTTTGAAGAAAATAATCAGATGTATATGTCAATTAAGCGTTCTTTTGAAGCAGGAACAAATATATCATATAAGGGTGAGGACGTTCAAAAAGGTGAAGTGCTTATAGAAAAAGGACAATATATAAATCCTGGTGTTGTGGCTTTACTTGCTACTTTTGGTTATGATCAAGTTCCTGTTTTTAGAAAGCCAATTGTAGGTATAATTGCGACAGGAAGCGAGTTGCTCGAGCCAAGCGAATCTTTACAGCCTGGCAAAATTCGTAATAGTAATGCCTATATGATTATGGCTCAAATAGAACGAACTGGAGCAACTGTTAAATATTTTGGTAAATTAAGCGATGACCTCGATTTATGTATTAATACAGTCAAAAAAGCTTTACAGGAAGTAGATATATTAATTACAACAGGTGGCGTTTCGGTAGGTGACTATGACTACTTACCGGCTATCTATGAAGCCATTGAAGCAAAAATATTGTTTAATAAAGTGGCAATGCGACCAGGGAGTGTAACAACTGTTGCTGTTAGAGGCGGTCAATTATTATTTGGACTCTCAGGAAATCCATCAGCTTGTTATGTTGGTTTTGAACTATTTGTACGTCCTATTATTCGAAAGGCGTTTGGCAGTAATCAACCACATCTTCGCAGAGAGCTGGCTGTTTTGGGTACCGATTTTAAAAAAGCGAATCCGTTTACCCGTTTTGTTCGTGCATTTGCTTTATATGAAAATGGTCATTTAATTGCAGTTCCTTCTGGATTCGATAAATCTAGTGCGGTTTCTTCCTTAGCGAAAGCCAATGCTTTTATTGTATTACCTGGAGGATCGCGTGGATACGAAAAAGGAATGCAAGTGGATGTCTTATTGTTAGAAGATTTGCAAGGAAGTGAGTGGCCTTGGGACAACATCGTAAAATCTTACAGATAGTTGGGTATCAAAATAGTGGAAAGACAACGTTAATGGAGCAACTTATTTCACAAGCCACTACCGAAAGTCTACGTGTAGGTACAATCAAACATCATGGACATGGCGGAATCCCTATGATAGAAAATTCAAAAGATAGCTTTCGTCATGAGCAGGCTGGTGCAAGTGTGACAGCAGTAGAAGGAGAAGGTACTTTACGCATGAGCATTCATCAAAGTACCTGGAGATTAGATGACATTTTAGCCATCTACACTTCACTTGAAATGGATATCATCTTGATTGAGGGATATAAAAATGAAAGCTATTCGAAAGTTGTTCTTTTGCGAACTATAGAAGATCAAGTCTTGCTTGAAAAAGTGACCAATATCATCTGTGTAATCTATTGGCCAACTTATCCACTAGAAAAGTCGCTGAAATACCCTGCTTTTTCAATTCATGATAAAGAAAAGTATATGGAATTTTTAATGCAAGAAATGAGGGGGAAGATATGAATAAACCGTTATTTGAAATTGTAGAGAAAACAATTGACGTTGAAGAAGTAAGAAAAAAAGTAGTAAGCAGAAACGCTGGTGCTATTACGATTTTCATTGGAACAGTACGTGAAATGACAAATGTAAAGAAAACATTACATTTGGAATATCAAGCCTATCCAGCTATGGCGATTAAAATGTTTGAACAAATCTCTAAAGAGATACATGAACGATGGCCAGAAGCTAAAATCGCTATAACCCATCGTATTGGACATTTAGAAATTATGGATATTGCTGTCGTGATTGCAGTGTCATCGCCACATCGTAAAATGGCTTACCTTGCAAATGAATACGCAATTGATCGCATTAAACAAATTGTACCCATCTGGAAAAAAGAGTTTTGGGAAGATGGTACCGAATGGATTGGCGATCAATTAGAAAACGTCCCTTATTCAAAAGGAACCCCACCCATAAAAGAAGGTGATATTTCATGATTAACATATTATTATTTGCTCACTTACAAGAAACAATCGGAAAATCTGAATTAAGAGTAGACCTATCAGATTATAGTGTGGGTCAAATTAAAGAGTGGATGGAAAAACAATATCCACAACTTTCTTTACAATATACGATGACCGCTGTAAATGAGGAATTTGCAACAGATCAACTGATAGTAAAAGATGGAGATACTCTTGCTTTTATTCCACCTATAAGTGGAGGTTGAAGCATGACCGGTATACCAATTCCAACAAAAAAAGTCGGTTCCTTCATGTTAAGGAATTCGACTTTTTTTGTTTACTTGCTTATTATAATGTTGAACAGCCTAATGTAAAGAACATGGAATTGGCTTCATTTAGGATAATAGATAGATTTCATAATTTGGCGGCTCTGTTAACGTTGATTTATTTAAACGCCCTTCTTTAACTAATTCCCCCAACGTTTTTTCAACATCCTCAGGCTTTACACCAAATAAGTCAGCTATCTTTACAGTAGAGAGTGCTGTGTATTTTGGCTTTTTAGTTGAAGAAATAATCATATTATGTACACGCTTATATAATATTTCCTTATCCACTTTTTCTAACCTTCCTTCTAAATTATTCAAAAATGATTTTAAGAATCAATATTTCTTTATTATATTAACCCTTGATCGTTTTAAATATGCATGCATATCTTGTGAATTTTGAATCCGATACGATGAACCAGAAAATTATAAAAAATGTAGTTCCTCGGTTTTAGTGGCAAATTATTGATTAATCTCTATATATATTGCAAATAATAATGGAAGAAGTCTGTTCTGAAGGAGCAACTTACTAGGAATTGATAAGGAGAAAACTCATGAATAAACCTTCATTTTCCATCCAAATAAATGGGCAGGAGTACAAAGCCTATCCTAATCAAACGATTTTAGAAGTGGCCCAGGCAAATGACTCCTATATCCCAAGTATTTGTTTTCATCCCAACCTAGGTACCATTCAAACTTGTGATACATGTTTTGTAAATGTAAATGGAGAAATGGTACGGGCATGTTCAACTAAAGTAGAGCCAGGGATGAATGTAGAGACTGATTCTAAGGTTGTAAAAGATGCTCAATATGAAGCAATGTCAAGGATTTTAAAGAATCACGAACTATATTGTACAGTCTGTGACAATAATAATGGGAATTGTGTCGTTCATAATACTGCTGAATACCTGGAGATTGAACACCAAAAATATAAATTTGAAGCTAAACCATATCCCCCGGATCATTCACATCCGTTTTACCGATATGAGCCAGATCAATGTATTTTATGCGGAAGATGTGTGGAGGCTTGTCAAGATTTACAAGTGAACGAAACATTGACGATTGACTGGAATCGTGAAAAGCCTCGCGTGATTTGGGATAACGATGTACCAATTGATGAATCTTCTTGTGTTTCGTGCGGACATTGTGTAACAGTTTGCCCATGTAATGCATTAATGGAGAAATCCATGCTTGGTGAAGCGGGTTATTTAACGAATATTCCTCCCAAAATTTTAGAACCGATGATTGATTTGACTAAGGAAGTGGAACCAGGCTATAAAGAAATTTTTGCTATTTCCGAAATGGAAGCAGCGATGAGAAAGGCTAGAATCAAACGTACGAAAACGGTATGTACCTATTGTGGAGTCGGATGCAGTTTTGAAGTATGGACAAAAGATCGCAAAATTTTAAAAATTGAGCCGCAGGAGCAGTCTCCGGTTAATGGAATTTCTACTTGTGTTAAGGGAAAATGGGGCTGGGATTATGTCAATAGTGAAGAGCGTTTAACAAAACCTTTGATTCGTAAAGGAAATGAATTTGTAGAAGCAAGCTGGGGCGAAGCGCTGAAACTAATAGCGTCAAAACTATCAGGAATTAAAGAACAATATGGACCTGATTCTATCGGGTATATTGCCTCATCGAAATGTTCCAACGAGGAAAACTTCTTATTCCAAAAATTTGCCCGCGCAATTATGGGAACAAACAATGTAGATAATTGTTCAAGATATTGCCAATCTCCTGCAACGGCAGGTCTCTTACGCACAGTGGGGATTGGAGGAGATTCTGGAACTATTAGAGACATTGAAAAATCAGAGTTGATCCTAGTAATCGGTGCTAATCCAGCTGAATCACACCCTGTTCTTGCAACGCGTATTAAACGATCTCATAAGCTTCATGGACAAAAACTCATCGTTGCAGACTTACGGAAGAATGAATTAGCAGAGCGAGCTAATCTATTTATTCACCCTAAACCTAGTACAGATCTTATCTGGATATCTGCTGTGACAAAATACATTTTAGATCAAGGCTGGGAAGATAAGGAATTCTTGAGTAATCGGGTAAACGGTGTGGATAAATATATCCAATCTTTAGATAAATACACACTAGATTATGCCGAAGAGGCTACAGGACTTTCAAAAGATGAAATGATTATGGTAGCAACCATGATCCATGAATCAAAATCAGCATGCATACTATGGGCGATGGGGGTTACGCAACATAAGGGAGCAACAGATACGAGTACAGCAATCTCCAACCTCCTTCTAATCTCAGGGAATTATGGTCGTGCAGGAACAGGTGCTTACCCTCTTAGAGGGCATAATAATGTTCAAGGGGCATGTGATTTCGGGACAATGCCAGCTTGGTTTCCTGGATATGAACCGATTCAAGACGAGAAGGTTAGAAAACGTTATGAAGAGGCATGGGGAGCTACTCTGCCAAAAGATCCCGGAATGGACAATCATCAAATGCTTGAAGGGGTTAAGGAAGGAAAACTTAAAGCACTGTACTTATTCGGTGAGGAAATGGCATTAGTGGATTCTAACGTGAATTTTGTGGATTCTATGCTTGAAAAGTTAGAGTTTTTTGTTGTTCAGGATGTGTTCTTCAGTAAGACTGCCCAATTTGCTGATGTGGTTTTACCTGCAGCCCCGAGTCTTGAAAAAGACGGTACGTTCGTAAACACAGAACGTCGGATTCAAAGATTTTATAAAGTATTAGAGCCGCTTGGAGATTCCAAACCAGATTGGCTTATATTCCAAGAACTTGCAAATCTTCTTGGTGCAAAATGGGATTACCAGCATCCAAGTGAAATCATGGATGAAGCAGCAAGTCTTGCCAAATATTTTGCAGGTGTGAGTTATGAACGACTGGAAGGTTTCAATAGTCAAATCTGGCCTGTTGCTAAAGATGGTGCTGATTCGCCGCTACTGTTCGAAAAAAGGTTCGCTTTTCAGGATGGTAAAGCGAGACTTGTTCCAGTTAATTGGACGCCTCCTTATGAAGCAGGAGTTGAATATGATTTACATCTAAATAATGGTCGCTTATTAGAACATTTCCATGAAGGAAATATGACGTACAAATCTGAAGGTCTTACACATAAGGTTCCACATCCGTGGCTTGAAATTTCACCGGAGCTTGCAAAGGAAAAAAGCATTGAAGATGGCTCTTTAGTGCGTTTAACTTCCCCATACGGCCAGGTGAAAGTAAGAGCAATCGTCACAGACCGTGTAACAGGTAAGGAACTGTACTTGACGATGAATACGCAGGAAGATGAGGAAGCTGTTAACCGCCTAACGAGTAGTTATCATGACTTGGTTACACATACACCGAACTATAAAGAAATGGGTGTCAAAATGGAAGTTTTGGAGGAAAAAGGGGAGTCACCGCTGCCAAAGGTAAATTATCGATTTGGAAATCGTATACCTCAAATTAGTGTAAGAGTTGAAGAAAAGTGGAAACGTGATGATTTTACGCCAATCACGGAATTATTTAAAGCAGGGAGTGATGAACTTGGCAGAAGCGATCAAGCAAATTAAAAAAGAAATTCCCACACCTGAACAGGAGCAATCTCAAGCAATAACAGAGATTATTGCTGCCTTAGCAAACAATCGAGAAGCGATTATTTCAACCATTGGAATTATCAAACATCTCCAAGATATGGGAGTATTAAACGTTCTGAATGGGTTACTTGAAAAACGGGTGGATGTCGGAGCAATTGCCATACAGCAAATCAATCAACCGAGCATGCACAATACAATCAAAAATGGAATGAATGCTATTAAGTTCATAGGTCAATTGAATCCTGAACAATTACAAATCATTCTAAATGGAGTAAGTCGGGGTCTAGAAAAATCTGAAGAAAAAATGAATAAAAATGAGAAAGTCAGCTTATGGAAGCTTGGAAATAGTATGCGAAACGAAGAAGTAAGAACATCACTTTCTACCATGTTAGGTTTATTAGAAGGAATGGGAGAAGTGTTTCAGAAGGATAAGCAAAAGCTACACTAGAAGGAGAATGTGTAAATTGGAAAAGGGAAGTATGAAGATAGAGGAAATTCAAAATGATGAAGATGTGAATAAAATTCTTCAGGCATTGCATTCAGTATGGGGAGTCCGTGAGGCAGAAGTAAGCCTAGAAAATAAAACTGCTACGTTCACTTTTGATGAGAAAGCCGCTTCACGTGTAGACTTTTTTCAAGCTGTTAAAGATACAGGCTATAACATTATTAATTAGTATTTTGTTTAAGGATGATGAGGAAAGGTGGGGGAGAACATGATAAAGGTTTGTGAAGTTTGTGGTTATGAAGAAAATATGGAAATTGGAGAGAATGAACAATCCGGAACAAGAATGCTTCACATATGTGAAAACTGTAGAACGGATCGTAATATTTCGTACTTTGATGATGAGGAATTCCAGTGACATAATCAAAAATGTAGCGAAACTTTTACCAAATAAAGTTTGATAAGAAGCTAATTTCAGGTTAGCACACCCTCTTCTTCAAAACAATAATAGGTAGTCAAGACTTTTAGAAATAAATGCTTGAAAATCTAAAAACAGGTGTAGAAACACGATTCGCGTTTCAATACACCTGTTTTATTTTTCTTCTGAAATCCCTTACCATTATTCATGCTTTACCCGTACAACTAGCAACATGAAAAAGGAAAGAATGACGATTGAAATCACCCACATCCATGCCATTTTCATATTACCAGAATCAATCGCTATATAAATGGCTGTCGGAATTGTTTGTGTTTTTCCAGGAATGTTACCAGCGAACATTAAGGTAGCACCAAATTCACCCAATGCCCTCGCAAAGCTCAATATACTTCCAGAAATAAGAGCTTTTGAAGCAAGAGGGATAGAAATGAATAACAAAATTCTCCATTCACTTGCTCCATCTACCCTAGCAGCTTCTTCAATGTCAGTGTTTATTGCTTGAAATCCTGATTTTGCAGACTGATACATAAGTGGAAATGCAACAACAATTGCTGCAATAACAGCAGCCCACCAAGTGAAAATAATAGGTTGCCTAAAAAGCCATTCAATAACTTGCCCAGCAATACTATTCTTTCCAAAGATCACAATAAGGAAAAAACCAACAACAGTCGGAGGGAGAACCATCGGGAGCAAGAGAACTGTTTCCAAAACAGCTTTCCCCTTAAAAGATTTTCTAGCAAACACGCGACCTATTAATGTTCCCAGCAAAATAACGATAACACCTGAAATAGTAGCTATTTTTATCGATAACCAAATCGGACTCAAAAATTCTTGCATAAATTCTTTATTTAGTAGAAAATCCATATTCCTCAAATACTTTTAAAGCATCGTCACTTTGTAAATACTCATAAAATTCTTTTGCTGCTTCGTAATGTTCAGAGTCCTTAATGATTCCAACAGGGTAAATAATAGGAGAGTGTGTGGCAGGATTGGCAGATGCAATAATTTTCACCTTTTTTGAAACCAATGCGTCTGTTTTGTACACAATTCCTGCATCAACATTGCCAGTTTCGACATAGGATAATACTTGACGGACATCCTTTGCATAAACTACTTTTGATTCAACATCTTTCCATAAATTCATCTTTTCAAGCGACTCTTTTGCGTATTTTCCCGCAGGCACTGTTTCAGGCGTTCCTAGTGAAATCTTACCTGTATTTTTTTTGACAAGATCTTCGAAAGCTTTAATAGATTGATTTTCTTTTGGGACAACTAATACGAGTTCATTTCCAAGAAGGTTCAATCCGTCTTCTTTTGCAATCGTTCCTTCCTTAACCAATAAATCAAACTTATCTTCTGCTGCTGAGAAAAATAAATCAACTGGCGCACCTTGAGAAATTTGTTGCTGTAAAGAACCAGAAGCCCCAAAGTTAAATTTCAACGTTGTTCCGGGATGTTCTTCTTGATATGCATGTTGAATAACATCCATTGTATCTTTTAAGCTAGCTGCTGCTGAAATGGTCAATTCAACATTTTCCTGACTTTTAGATTCCTGCTTGTCTGAAGATTGATCTGTACTCTCGTTATTCGAACACGCTACTACAAACAATAGCACAAATAGAAGAATACTAATGAAATTCCACCTTTTCATTTTTTCACCTCTACCTTATAACTAATTATAATTTAAAATTTGAGATAACTGGTAATTATAATAAATAACTTTCATCACACTTTTATAAACTATTCGACCATGATATAACATATCCGCGTGTTTTTCTTATTCTTCATTCTCAATCCAGAAGAATACGATTTTCTGTTTTATTATCAAAAAAATGCACTTTATTCATATTCACTACTAGCTTGAGGACTTGTCCTTGTTTAACATTAGATCGTGTATCGAGCCGGGCAGTAAATGGTTGACCCGAAATTTGTGAATGTAGAATATTTTCTGCACCCAGTAATTCAGTTACTTCAATTTTTGCATCGATGATAGAACCATTTGAAGTTTTATCGAAGAAAGATGCATCATGAAAATCCTCTGGGCGGATACCCATTATGATTTCTTTGTTCATATAACTTTGCTTACGTAAATACATCATTTTTCTTTCTGGGATGGCGAGAGAAACATGGCCAATACGGATTTTGCCGTCTAAAAGGCGACCTGTAAAAAAGTTCATAGCAGGTGAGCCAATAAAGCTCCCAACAAACACATTTGCAGGTCTTTCGTATACTTCTTTAGGAATACCGATTTGTTGAATCACTCCATTATTCATCACAACAAGGCGTGTTGCCATTGTCATTGCTTCAGTTTGGTCGTGGGTAACGTAAAGGGTTGTTGCTTGTAAACGCTGATGCAGTTTAATAATCTCAGTACGCATTTGCGCCCGAAGTTTTGCATCTAAGTTAGATAGTGGCTCGTCCATTAAGAATACTTTTGCATCTCGAACAATAGCACGCCCTAATGCTACACGTTGACGTTGCCCACCAGAAAGAGCCTTTGGTTTACGGTCTAAGTATTCTTCGAGATTTAGAATATGTGCAGTTTCTTTTACACGACGATCAATTTCATCCTTTGGAAACTTACGACTTCTCAATCCGAATGCCATATTATGATATACGTCCATATGTGGGTAAAGGGCGTAGTTTTGGAAAACAAAAGCAATATGACGATCTTTTGTAGAAACATCATTCATGCATTGACCATCCATTAGAATAAGACCTTGTGTTAGATCTTCTAAGCCCGCTATTATACGTAAAAGAGTAGATTTTCCGCAACCTGAAGGCCCAACCAAAACAATAAACTCTTTATCATTTATATCTAGGTTGAAATCGTTTACTGCTTGTATTTCTTTATTGTAGGTTTTATAAATATGTTGTAGTTTTAGTTCAACCATAGCGATCATCCTTTAAAAAAGTATTGTCTTGTTTGATGATATACAAAATAAATACGAAAAATTTAATTGTACATGTTGCGGGATACTACCATCCACATTGATTACTTCCTTATTATAATATAAATTCAATTGATAAATGATTCTTATTACAACTATAAATAGAGAGATAAAACAAAGGACTACTCCAACTTCAGTAAGCAGAAATTGAAGTAGCCCTAAGAAACCTCACTCTATTTTACATAGCATTTTTAAAGTGACAAGGTTTCCTTAAATGTCAGTTTCTTAATACTTCTTACGTGGTTTCTGAACTTGAACTTGATTTACTTGTTTATAATAAACATAAAAATAGAGCAATCCAACAAAACCAGCTCCACCAACAACATTGCCTAGAAAAGTCGGAATGATGTTTCCAATAAAGTCAATCCAAGTAATCTCTCCTGCAAAAATTGCTGCCGGTATGACAAACATATTCGCAACAACGTGTTGGAAGCCAATTGCAACAAACGCCATGATTGGGAACCATATGCCAGCAATTTTTCCACTAAAGTCATCTGCGCCATAAGCCAACCAAATTGCTAGACATACAAGCCAGTTACAACCAATTGCCGATATAAAGGTTTGTAAGAACGATGCATCTACTTTTGAAGTTGCCAACGCAACCGTTTTATCCAGATATGGCCCTGTTTCGGTTAAACCAACCACATGTCCAAAGAAATATGCTACAAAAAGAGACCCTAAAAGATTCGCTAACGTGATCCAAACCCAATTATGAACGAGATTCCCTAGAGAGACTTTCTTTGCATAAAACGCCATGGATACTGACATCATATTTCCTGTAATCAATTCTGCGCCAGCAAGGACAACTAAAATAAGGCCAACAGGGAATACAGCACCTCCGAGCAGATTAGCTAAGCTTCCCCATTCTTCAGGTAAATTTCCACTGACACGGATATCCAGTAAATAGCCCAATGCAATAAATGCTCCTCCTAAAAACCCAAGCAACAATAGATGTGAAAAAGGAAGTTTTGTTTTTGTCACCCCTGTTTCTATCGTTATCTCTGCAATTTTTTGTGGTTTATGAAAAGCCATAATAATTCCTCCTATTTCGAAATAAAAAAGGCAGCATCTTAAAAAACCTTTTTACCAAAAGGTTTTTGAGATGCTGCCTAATACCTTTGCACTCGATACAAAGAAATCAATCATCATAATTTATACTTAAATAAAAATCATATAAAAGCAAATAAGCAGGTCTTACCTAATCACCATTTTATGTTTTCATTATGATTTTATTTTAACGTATAACAGCACTAACTACAAGTTATCATTCTAGATATCTTTTCTTCGGTAGTTGTAGATCTCTTTGTTTCTTTAAATTGATTATTTGACCAAAATAGTATGCCCTGATACTAAGAGCTAATACACCTTGCATAAAAATTGAGAGTAGAACTGTACCAATCGAAGTAGTCAGATGAAAATCTATATGAAGAGTTTAAGAGTCAGGTGTTATTTATACAAAACAAAAAAGCTGCACAAATTTTGCAGCTTTTTCATCTGTTAATCATTTAATGAAAAGTTCAGTTTCATTTTCTTTGTACCAACTAAAACCATATCGCCTAATAGCTTATTCGTGTTTTTAAAACAGATATCCGCGAATTGTTCATTCACTTGTTTTAAATAACTTTGAATATCAGCTTGTTTCATCGCTTCTTGATCGGCGTTCATTTGAATGAAGCGGCAACTTGCAATGGTCTTTTGTTCAAATGCACGTTGTAAATCGCTATATAGATTGAAATTTGTATCGCCAAGTAATGCGATTGTGTGGCTCAACCAATGTATTTTGCTAATATCAAACGTTGTTGTCGTATCACGGTAACATGCAGGAGTATCCGTTACATTCGCATAAAATGGCACAACAGAATTGAATGTATTTGGTCCGAATGCTAACCAATGAACGCCTGCAATTTCAGCAGGTACGTCGTTACGAATTTGTAATATATGCGATTCTTGGTTGCGGTTAATCCCGATTGTACGATACATACTCTTCGAATTTTCATCACCTTCACCGTATGGATCAAATGGTGTGTTTTGGAAGTGAGAGCTTAACGCCCATTTCACATCTTCTACAGAGATTTTTCGATTTGCACGACAAATAAATGGCAAATCATGTTCCATCGGTTGCTGCTCAACTTCGGGATTGAAGAACTTTTGAACATACCATGCGCGTGGGTTGTTGTAGCGCGTATCTTTTATGGAAGCACTGCCGAATATGTGGCGTAAGTTCACTTGATCTGTATCGGGATTTAAGTGGTATTTTTTGATTAACTCTGGTAGGTCTTCTGAGTAAAGTGTATCAGCAGACTCAAAATCAAAATAATCAATGTTGAAGCGGTTCGGTGCAATGACATACGCTTCATCTGGAATACGAATAGCTGCCCAATGATGCCCACCGATTGTTTCGAAATACCAAATTTCATCTTTATCTGAGAACGCTACACCATTAGATTCGTATGTACCGTACTGTTCTAAAATTTTACCTAATCGAAGTACACCTTCTTTTGCAGAACGGATGTAAGGAAGAACGAGTGTTAGCATATCTTCTTCGCCAATCCCACTTAAAACATACGGGTCAACACCTAAAATTCGTGAATTGGTCGTAATCGTTTCCGTCGCTGTCATCGCTACATTTTCACTATTGATGCCTGATTCTCCCCAAATCCCAGATTCATCACTGGCATCTGGTGTAGACGTATAGCGCAAAGGATAATCAGGGAGTTCAATTTCAAACGTACTTTGTACAGATTTATAAATTTTCGGTTGATCTTCTGGATTTATAACCACAAATCGTTGTGGGTTAGAAGCAGCACTACCACTATCTTCGTTTCGAGCAATCATGGTCGATCCATCAATCGAAGCCTTTTTTCCGACCAATAGTGTTGTACAAGAACCTGTCTTTTGTTTCTTCATCTATTAATTCACTAATCCTTTACAATAAAATATAAATTTTAAATAATATTATATCATGAAGTGGCAGATATGACTTTTAATAGATAATCTTTGGCGCCAGTCACTCAATTACCAATAATAAACCAATGTAACAGATTAAGCTTAGCTTTTAAACTAAATTTACAAAAATAATTTAATTATCAGATAATTATTGAGTAGAAATTCATATTTTTGTATAATTGGATGTAACTTGAAAAAGCTTCTTTAAAGAATAAGCCGACAATGGAATACCTATCAGAATCTACAAGAACGAATTTTGTACCGGTAGGAAAGATTGCAATTGAGAAAAGAGAAAGGGGATTTCAATCTTGGATTTGCAACTTAAAGGGAAAAATGCAATTGTAACAGGGGGCAGTGCTGGTATTGGATTTGCATGTGCTAAAGCACTAGTTGAAGAAGGTGCTAATGTCATAGTTATAGGTAGAAACCAACAAAACTTGGAAGAGGCTATTGATCAATTACGAAGCATAAATAAATATCAAGATGAGCAAACCATTCTTTCGGTCCAAGGTGATTTATCTGAATCTGACACGGTAAAAAGAATAATTGATGAGGCAATAGGAAGCTTTGGAAGGATTGATATTCTTGTCAATAGTGCAGGATCTGCTCCGGCTGGTTCTTTTTTAGAATTAGAAGATGAAGATTTTATTAAAGCATGGAAATTAAAGCTATTAGGATATATTCGAATGGTGAAGGCTGTTGCACCTCATATGATGGAACAAAAAGATGGTCGCATCATTAATATTATTGGCGCTGCAGGCAGGACGCCAACACCAATGTTTCTGCCTGGAAGCACAACAAACGCTGCGCTTATAAACTTTACAAGAGGCATTTCAAAAGAATTAGCGCAGCATAATGTCCGGATTAATGCTATTTCTCCAGGCGTCACTGCAACGGAAAGAGCAAAAACACTGGCTAGCCAAAGAGCTGAGGCAAAAGGGGTATCCATCGAAGAAGAAAATAAAGAGACTTTATCCTCCATTCCACTTGGTCATATGGTTCACCCAGATGAGATTGCCGCTTTCGTTCTCTTGCTGGCTTCTAATTTAGTACCATCTATGACTGGATCAGAAATTGTCATAGATGGGGGAGCACAACCAGGTGTTTAGATATTAATAACTAAAATGCAAAAGGCCTAAACATATGTCGGAACTTTTGCATTTTTATTTGAAGAAAGAACCATTCCAACCTAAAAGCTTAGAAATCATGGCGGCTCTTTCTTTTAATAGAAGAACGGGTTCAGCATTTTCAGTTACATCTAATGACTGTTCAAGACCTACAACTGTTAGGGAAGCTACTAACTTCGAAGATTGATCGAAAATAGGTGCAGCAATTCCGCTAATTCCTGGAATTGTAGTACCTTTCACATAGGCATAGCCATTTGCTTTGCAAAAAGCAACTTTCTCTTCAAATTGATTAAAACTCAGGGAAGCCTGTAATAATTCTTGTTGAATTTTCTCATTCATTTTCTCATTGGATGAGAATGCAGCAAATACTAAGCCGGCTGAACTTTGTGTCACACTTACCTCTGAACCTACTTTAATTCCGATGTTCACGGGTCCATTGCTTTCTTCCCAGCTTATAAAAAACGGCCCATTTTGTCCTAATACTGCAAGTGCGATTGTCTCGTTGAGCGTTTCTTTTAAATACATCAAGTGGGGTGATGCTATTTCTGTAATCGATAGTTTTCTTTGAGCTATTAATCCTAATCTAAGTAATTCAGGTCCTAATATATACTTAGTATCTTGCGTTTTTTCTAATATGCCAGTTCGAACGAAGCTCGTTAAGTATCTGTGTAATTTACTTTTTGAGGTATCGCATAATATCGATATTTCGGTAATAGAAAGTGGCTTCCCAGCTTCTGAAATTTTCTTTAATATGTACATTCCTACTTCAATCGATTGTATTCCATTACTCTTCGATTCTTCCTCTAACACATAAACCCTCCTCTAACTTCTTTCAACCTCCAAATAGTTTATTTGTGGTTCAATGTCGCTTATGAAAACTAGTATATAATAAATTCTTTAATAGAGGGAGAACGGACCGATAATTATTTAAAAAGAAAAGAAAAACGTAGAATCTACGTTTTTCCATCTTAACTACTTTATTAAACTAACGTTTTTTCTTGTTCAAAGTGAGGCATTACATGTTTTGCAAAGCGTTCCATCGCTTCAATTGTTTCGATATGTGATAATCCACCGAAGTCAAAGTAAAGAATCACTTCATCTAATCCTGTTTTTTCAATTTCTTTTAATTTTTCTGTTACGTACTCTGCATCCCCAACGATAATGCTCTTATCGCTTAAACTTTCAGTCGTCATTGACTTCAGATTTTCAACGATTTCTGCAAAATAACGAATGTTTGGTGGAGCTTTTGATGGATCTTCAGGAAATGCTGGGACTAAACCAGTAAAGTATTTTAACATTCTTCGTTTTGTGCGTTCTGTTTCTTCTTTTGATTCGGTTACATTGATAAAGTAAGAACAGCTTGCTTTTTTATTCGCAAATCCATATTGGTTAGAAATACCATTGAATGTGTTAATCGCATTTTCCATTGTGCCAAAAACCATATTCGCAGCAAATGGCGCGAATATAACATTTTCACCCATTTCTGCTGCTTTTCGAATCGATGGCTCACTGAAAGCGGCTACATAAATAGGCAGATGTTCTTGAACTGGTTTTGGAGTCAATTCAATTTCAGGGAATGAGAAATACTTTCCTTCAAATGATAATTTTCCTTGTCTCCAAGCTTTTTGAATAATATCTAATTCTTCAAAGAAAATCTCCCTACTCTTCGTGAAATCTACCCCAAATACATCATATTCGCGTTTGTCATAACCGCGTCCAGCAGAAAAAATCGCACGCCCATTACTTAATAAATCTAGTAATGCATACTCTTCTGCCATACGAATTGGATGACTTGTTGGTAAAAGCACGGTTGCCGGTGCTAACTTAATTTTCTTTGTTTTTGAAGCAACACTTGCTAAAAACATTGAAGGTGATGGCAAAACACCTAATGCACTAAAGTGATGTTCTGGCACCCAAACAGAATTGAAACCTAAATCTTCCGCATATATACACTGCTCTTGTAAATCTAAAATCATTTGATTCGGATCTTTTCGCGTATCCCCATACTCAATTGGATTATCTGTTAATGTGAAATAACCTATTTTCATATCAAATGCACCCCTTTAGATTTGTTAACGACTGGTGAACGTTATTCACTAATCGTTTTCCTTGTTGTATAACATAACACACATGAAATAGATTAGTAAAGTGAATATTTAGAATATTTCAATAAAAATTTGTTTACAATTCTTTAGGAATCCATTACTATCTATTTATGTAAACGCAATCATTGAATTAAGTTCACTAATCGTGAACTTTTTTGGGGAATTAAGCTGTTTACAAAATAGCATCAAATTTTTCTAGTATCCTTGTTATATAATAACTATATTCTGAATTTTCTATATTCTTATATATTATGTTTATATGTATACTGTTTTCGATTTCATAAGGCACTACGAAATACATTGTATTTCTGCAATATAAAATAATTAGAAAAGAGGGATGAAAGGAATGCAAAAGATTTCGTTTAATGTAGCAGCAATGATTGATCAGTCTAAGTTTAAGGGGTTTCACGGATTAGTATTATTTTGGTGTGCATTTATCATTGTATTTGATGGGTATGATTTAGTAATTTATGGCTCTGCTATTTCGAACATTATGGAAGAATGGTCCTTAAACCCGAATCAGGCTGGTTCATTAGGGAGTGTTGCTTTAATCGGTATGATGCTTGGAGCCCTGATTTTTGGACCTTTAGCCGATAAAATAGGGAGAAAAAACGTCATTTTATTTTGTATTGCACTTTTTAGTCTTTTCACCGGTCTAATTGTTTTTACACATAGTCCATTTCAGTTTGGGATTTGCCGTTTTATCGCAGGTCTTGGCTTAGGTGGTGTCATGCCCAATGCGATTGCATTAATGACGGAGTATTCACCAAAATCACTGAAAAATACATTAGTATCCATTATGTTCAGCGGATACTCTGTTGGGGGCATATTAGCTGCTGGACTTGCTATCGCTATGTTAGGTCAATTTGGGTGGAAATCTTTATTCTTGGTAGGGGCTTTTCCGTTACTTGCACTTCCTTTCATCTATAAAACACTTCCAGAGTCACCTAGATTTTTGTTGAAGAAAAATGAATTAGAGAAAATGGGGAAAATCCTTACAAAGATTGACCCTACCTTTACTTATCATGAAAACATAAATTTTGAACAGATGAAAACGAAAGAAATCGGTATGCCAGTTGTAAAATTATTTAAAAATGGACGAGCTTTAAGTACGATTATGTTTTGGATTGCATTCTTTATGTGCCTATTAATGATTTATGGATTAAATACTTGGCTGCCAAAATTAATGGATGGTGCGGGGTTATCCGTATCAAGCTTAATGTTCTTATTAGTATTAAATGTAGGTGCGATTTTCGGCGCAATTTTCGGAGGACAACTTGCCGATCGGTGGAATCCTAAATCCGTTTTACTACTATTCTTTTTATTAGCTGCTATTTCTTTAACGTTACTAGGATGGGTTCATAATATTTTCTTATTATATGTTCTAGTAGCCATCGCGGGAGCTACAACTATTGGAACGCAAATTATATGTAATGCCTATATTTCTCAATTTTATCCTACTGAAATGCGTTCAAGTGGGCTTGGCTGGGCATTAGGAATTGGCAGATTGGGCGCTATTGCAGGACCTTTAATTGGCGGGGTACTTCTCACCATGAAGCTGCCATTTTATCAAAACTTCCTCATATTTGCTTTACCAGGAATCATCGGTGCATTAGCCTTGTGTCTAGTTCAAGAAAAATACTCGGGGCAAAAAGTAAAAGAATGGTATTCCGAAAAAGAAATGACGACTGAAATATAATCAGCAACATTTCTTATTTATAAAAATAAATTGTTGAAAATTCAAATCAAGGGGGATTTTAATATGACGAATAATGATAAACAACAAGTATTTAGAGAAGTGATGGGGAATTATCCAACAGGTGTTACGGTAATAACGGCAACAGATAGTGAAGGTAAACCAGTAGGGTTAACAGTCAATTCATTTGCCTCCGTATCCATGAATCCACTAATGGTACTTTGGTGCATAGATCATAAAGTTTCAACTTTACAAACATTTGTAGAAGGTGGCAAATTTGCTGTTCATATTTTAGCCGGAGATCAACAAGAATTGTGCAAGACATTTTCAAGTAAGGGTGTGGATCGTTTCAGCGCATGCAGCTGGAATTTCTCAGAAAACCAACTGCCAATTATTGATGATACATTTGCTGTATTGGAATGCAAAACGACTCAAACTGTAGAAGCAGGGGACCATACGATTCTAATAGGGGAAGTTATTCATATCCAAAAAGATGAAAAGGATCCAATGTTATATCATCGTCGCCATTTTGCATCCATTCCAGAATCATTTTATACATTAACCCATAGTTAAAAAACAGAATAGATTGATCTCAAGTGCCTATCACCTCCAATTTGTAGGATTCAACTACTTTATATGGGGCGAGATAGGCACTGTTCTTATATTAGTAAACTATAACCTTCAATAATTGCGGAAAATTCAAACTTCGATATAATCTAAATAGATGTTTGAATCGGAGGTAATAGAAAATTGGAAAATCCAATCCTATTTACAGCAATAATCATTATTCTATTTTTTACATACCATCTATTAACCACAAAAAAGAAAAAACTAAAAAAGCTTAGGCAAGAATGGGATACTGGAAGGTTTGTAGCTCGGCACGAAGAACCTCAATCAGTCTCCATGTATTGGGAGAATAAAAGAAATAGTGAAGAAGTATATGATGGTATTGATCAGATGACCTGGAATGATTTAAGTTTACAGGAAGTATACAACAAACTGAATTACACACAAACTTCAGTAGGGTCCGAATATTTGTATAATCAGCTTCGAGATATTAATCCTTTACAAAACAATTTTCAAGAAAATGAACAGCTATACGGACTTTTTGAGAGCAAACAAGGTCTAAGAGAAGAAATTCTCCTTATATTATCAGGACTTGGAAAACAAGATTATGCAAATTCCTCTTCTTTTTTCATTGAAGAGCAGAAGAATATTAAGAATGTTTTCATCTACATATTCCTATCTTTATTGCCATTTTTAGCTGTCACCATAATGTTCTTTAACATCTATTATGGGGTTATGAGTTTAATAGGTGCGTTTTTTCTTAATGCGATTACTTATTATAAAAATAAACCGCAATTAGAAAGTCATATTTATTCTCCATCTTACTTAGCAGCCATCATTAGTACGGGAAAGCGTCTATCTGCTGTTGATCATCCGGACTTTCAACCGATTGCGGATGAGTTAAAAGATCATGTGAAACCAATTAAAAAAGTATTATTTTTAAGTAATATAGCTTCAATCGGAAAAGGAAATGGAGAATTCGATGTACTATTTGAATATGTACGAATCATCTTTTTACTAGATTTCATTTCTTACAATAAAATAGTTAAAACCATTTCAAAAAACAAAGCAGAATATCGTAGATTATGGGAAACGATTGGACAACTTGATGCTGGGATTGCCGTTGCATTTTATCGCAAAACTCTTGGGAATTATTGCAATCCTAAGTTTTGCGAAGAGGAAGAGCTATCATTTGAAAATATGATCCATCCACTAATAGTAAATCCTATTGCCAATACATCAACTCTTGGTAAAAGTACGCTCATCACAGGTTCAAACGCATCAGGAAAATCTACTTATATCAAGGCAGTAGCGATCAATGCTATCTTGGCGCAAACGATTAATACAGTACTAGCTGAAAGTTGGACGATGAAACCAAGTTATATCGTCACATCCATGGCCATTTCAGATAATGTCTTTGATGGCGATAGTTATTTTATAGCTGAGATCAAATCGTTAAAACGGATTACAGAACTTTGTGCACAAGAAAAACCATTCATCTCTTTTATCGATGAAATCTTAAAAGGCACAAACACAATTGAACGCATTGCAGCATCCGCATCGATTATGCAATGGCTTTCATCAAATAAAGGAATGACAATCATCGCATCCCATGACATGGAACTAACCAAAATCTCAAGAAAAACCTATACAAACTATCATTTCAAAGAAACGATTGAAAATAATAAAGTACACTTTGATTATAAAATTCACTCAGGTCCATCAAAAACAAGAAATGCGATTAAGCTTCTTGATGTCTTAAATTACCCGGAAACCATCGTAAAGAATGCTAACGGGATTGCAGAACATTTTGCGGAGCAGCATGAATGGGTGGAAATAAATTGAGTGTAAAATCGTTATTCCATTTCCTAATGAAGTAATGCTTTTAAATGTCTGTTAAGTTTAGATGAAAAGCAGTTTGCTTAAACATCTGATATCATAGAAGAAGGTAAAAGTATTTGGATATGAAGGTACTTTTGAAATGTATACTTTATAGATTTTCATAGAGATTTTACAAAAAGACGAAAATCTTCTTTGATAAATAGAAATGAAATAAATTTCGTATATATTTAAATCAATTTATTAACAAATAGGTGATCAGCTATGAATACGTTTATTGTAATGCAAGGTCGAACATATTTTGAGGAAAAGGAAGCTGGCGTAATATGGGTACCGCAATTAGATATAAGCGGGCATCCACAGCATTCTTGGGAAAGAATGAGAACCGTGAAGCGAGGGGATGTGGTCTTTCATTATGTGAATGGCTATATCGTTGCAGTCAGCGTGGCAACGACAGACTGCATAATCAGCGAGAGACCAAAAGAATTACAAAACGATAGTGTAAATGACAAAGAGATGGGTTATTTAGTATCTCTTGAATACCATGAATTAGAGGCAACCATTAATGTTCAAGACCACTTCAGCGAAATCGAGCCGTTTTTGCCGATTAAATATTCTGCTTTTCAAGCGAATGGTACTGGAAATCAGGGTTATTTGTATCCAAGCAATGATGAATTAACAATTATATTGCTGGAGTTAATAGGAGAAGCCAATATTATAAAAGTGGAAAAGGAACAACTCCGATTTTCTTTAGATGCCATCGAACTGAATGAGCATCATCCGCTTGCACCACTGATTACAAATACAGAATCAAAAGTCAAAATGAAAATGCGCGTAAATGAGCATAAGTTAAGAGAAAAGTTAGAAATTATTTGGCAAACCAGCTGCCCTGTATGTGGTATCCACTTAAACGATGTGCTTCGTGTAAGTCGCCCAAAACCTTGGAAAGACAGTACAAATGATGAAAAGCTGGATCCTTATAATGGACTATTGCTTTGCGCAAATCACGACGCTTTATATACAAAAGGCTACATATCTTTTGACGCAAAAGGAAAAATACGTATTTCACCGGCAATCGCAGCAGAGGATTATGCTCGATATCTAATAAATCCGGATATTGTCATAAAGGTAGAACCTGAACATAAGAAATATTTGAAATGGCATTTGAAGAATGTGTTAGTTTAGTGTAGAAAATTCAACTGTTATTTAAGGTCTAGCTATCCATTTTAAGGTGCTGTTCATGGTGGAAAGCACTAAAATTCTAAAGAGAATCTTGATGATGTGTTTAAATTGTTAAACAGTGTTTTAAAATAAACATGCTTTAATTATAAAATATGCTTTTCACTTTACAGGATAGATTTTACTATCCTGTTTTTGTTTTCATCTTACGTGAAAATTGGAAATGTAGACGATAGCATATTAAGATTTAAAGTTATATAAAATTATTATATTCTATATATTAATAGTGTGAGGATAACAAAGGTGATTTTTATAATAAATCACCAGGTTTTTATGTGAAGGGAAATTGCATTCATAAATATTCTGAATTCTCTATATAAGAAATAAATAGAATTTTCAAAAAGCATTGATTTGTAATTAGGGATATATTAATTTTATATTATATATCAGCGGATTTATAAGAATAATATAATAAATGGAGGGTCTGCATGACAATTTCAATAAATGATGATGTAATACAAAATATATTCAATGATATTGATCAACATTTCGATGAGGCTGTTTCTTGGCGAAGACATTTACACCAACATCCAGAACTGTCATTCCAAGAACAAGAAACTGCAAAATTTATTGCCAATAAGTTAGAGAGTTTTGGTATAGAAGTGAAACAACAAATAGGGGGTAATGGTTTAATCGGCATTTTAAAAGGTGCTCATGAAGGTCAAACAATCGCACTCAGAGCAGACTTTGATGCTTTACCTATCACAGATTTAAAAGATGTACCATATAAATCTCAAAACCCAGGGGCCATGCATGCTTGCGGGCATGATGGTCATACAGCTGCATTACTTTCAACTGCAAGAGTATTAGTGCAACACAAAGATAAAATCCATGGGACAGTAGTTTTTATCTTCCAACCAGCGGAGGAAACACCCCCTGGTGGAGCTAAATTTATGATAGAAGCTGGTGTTTTAAAGAATGTTGATGCAATTTTTGGTGTACATCTCGATTCAGGAAATCTTGTAGGGAAAATCTCCGTTGGTGAAGGCTACCGAATGGCTGCGGTAGATAAATTTAAAATTACGCTACAAGGCCTAGGTGGTCACGGAGCTCGACCTCAAGAAGCAATCGATTCAATCGTTTTAGGTGGTAAAATCGTCAGCGACTTGCAACAAGTAGTTAGCCGACGTTTAAATCCATTTGATCCAGCGGTTGTCACAGTTGGTATTTTCCACGCAGGGAGTGCTTTCAATATTATTGCAGACTCGGCAATCATCGAAGGTACTGTTCGAACGATGACTGAGGATGTCCGTCAAAAAGTAAAAAAGGAAATTTACGCAATTGTTGAAGGTGCTGCATCATCTGCGCATGCAACAGCTGAAATTGATTACTTGCATGGCTATCCGGCACTTTACAATCATCCGAAAGAAACGGCATTAGTTAAAAGTCTTTTCGAAAAGCAATTTGGTGAAGAACGAGTTCAAGATTTGGAGCCTACAATGGGCGCTGAAGACTTTGCTTATTACTTACTTGAAAAACCAGGTACGTATTTCAAAATTGGATCACATAACAACGATACTGCAACGCAATATCCTCATCACCATCCAAAATTTGATTTCGATGAACATGCATTGCTCGATATTCAAAAGTCTTTCGTCACAATCATTGCGCATTATTTATTTGAAAAGTAAAAGGGGGATGGACAAATGGTACAGCTACAATTTGATCATTTAGTACACTTTTTAGATAAACCAGAAGATTTTATTACTGAATTGAAAGAACAATCGATTCATGCAGTAGATGGTGGTGTAAATGAAGGTCGTGTTACTTTATAAAAGCAGTCATATCAATGTCTAACCGCAGTTTGTTAAGAACTAAATCAATGATTAATGTACAACTATTTATATTTCAAAAATCAAACTCTCTTCCAGTTATTTATAACAAATAACTGGAAGAGGTTTTTTGTTTTAGTTAAAATTAGCGACTTGATTGATGACTTTAAAATGAATCAGCAAATTTAAGGTCGTTAAGTTAAGTATAATGAATACCATTTGGCTATGAATTATTTTAATAAGTTTTTACTGATATATGCAAGGTTAGGTAGTACACTAATAAAGTAAAAAGGTTTACTTCAGTAAAATAAGGTATATTATATTTGTTGAATATATTCTCTTTAAAGATAAGAAAAGTAGGTGAACAAAGTGGGGAAATATCAATTGGATACCAAAGGTCAGGTAGCTGTGACAAAGTATCATGAAAAACACAAGCCTGCCAAAGTTGATAAAAAGCAGCAACTTGAAAAAATACGTGCGGAGTATTTGAAAAAAAAGCAAAAACAATCAGATAAATAATATGAATGAAAACAAACATAGGAAGGCTAAAATCTCCCTATGTTTTTTTTATTCGAAGTTCTTTATTTCAATTGTTGACAGAGTTTATTATTCTCCTAAATTTCAGATTCAGTGACAAAAAACTCGTCATCAGATATCCATTCCTCACTAATTGGTTTTGACATTGAAACGACATAGCCATTATTCAAAATAATAACGTTGTAAACAGGGGGGGCACCTCTTTTGTTGTTAGGTAGTACTTTCAACTATAGAGAATACAGGTGTTTTTTGTATTATTTTTCATGTCAAGAACACACTTTGGCGTTGAGTCACAGTTTTATTAGAGTGAATTTTTCATATTGCGTTCTTTTACATAATTTGCTTAAGAGTAGTCGAATTTCGCTGTTTTCATATAAATTGGTATGAGCTCTCCGTTATCTGAATAACCCATTGTGGCAATTATTTTGAAATGTTCTATGCCTGGTCGAAATAAATAGGCATTGATATCAGTAGCATCATCCACCCATTGTTCATAAATTGTTTAGGAGATGTATTAGAACTAGCGAATTCACCGATTACCCAGTTGTTTTAGTTCATTTTTATTTTGTTTCCACTTTTGTGATCATAGCACATCTTATTAATTTAATTTCAGGAGGTGGCAAGAATGAATGATTTCTATAACGAACTCCAGATGTTGAATATTGGAGATTTCAATATGAGTGATACCGTTGCTTTGGACCCAAATGGCCCTACAGCTCCAGTTGCGCAGCTCGGTATTAGCGGTGTCGGTGGCCGATGCTCTAGTTGCTTTAGATGCTCTAGTTGCTTTAGTTGCTTTAGATGCTTTAGTTGCTTTAGCTGCTTTAATTGTTTTAATTGTTTCCGTTGCTCTAATTGTTTTAGTTGCTCTAATTGTTTCCGTTGCGGTGGTCGCGAAGGTGGCCGCTAAGGTGGCGTGGTCACGCTTAATATTTCTAGATTTCAAACAAAAACCATGTTTGCCAAGGTCCCTGCAGTTGTTGCAGGGACTTTTCTCTTTAAAGTTAAACATATGAAACAAGTTACGGTGCATAAGATGTAAGGTTAGTCATATACACTTAGGAATAACTATGGTTAAGGAGGAACGGAATGCCAAATTTGACCCCTACGATGCGTCTGAAAGTGAAAAGGGACACATTTTTTCTCCCCGAGTCAAATAGTGGTGTGTATTTTCGAAATAATAAAAGTTCTTTTCGTGTGGAAGGTCAGGAGATCGTTCAGTGGATTGAAAAACTGATACCGATGTTCAACGGGAAGTACACGTTAGGTGATTTGACAGATGGATTGCCTGGTCCATATCGAGATCGTGTCTATGAGATTGCTGAAGCGCTATACCGAAATGAATATGTTCGGGATGTGAGCCAAGATCTTCCTCATCAATTGTCGGATCAGGTTCTTAATAGGTATGCCTCTCAAATTGAGTTTTTGGACAGTTTCGGTGATTCGAGTGCATACCGATTTCAAACCTATCGTCAGGCAAAAGTGTTGGCAGTTGGCGCGGGTCCTTTTTTGGTTTCATTGGTTTCTTCATTACTTGAATCCGGATTGCCCAAGTTCCATATTCTAATCACGGACTCGGTGTCGACCAATAGACGGCGGTTGATGGAACTCGTGGCACATGCCCGTAAAACAGACACCGAGGTAGAGGTGGAAGAGGTTAGCCTGCAGAAGGAGGGGAAACGTTTTTGGCGGGATATTGTTCAACCGTTTGATTTGATATTATATGTGTCTCAGGAGGACGATATTGAGGAACTCCAAGTTCTTCATAAGGTTTGTAGGGAAGAAAAGAAGGTGTTTCTCCCTGCTATATGCCAATCTCGGGTAGGCCTTGCGGGGCCGCTAGTGCATCCAGACTCTAAAGGGTGTTGGGAGTCTGCGTGGAGGCGTATACACCGAGCTGTACTTTCCAAAGAGCAACAGTTCACCGCTTTCTCTGCAACAGCAGGGGCAATGTTAGCCAATGTAATCACATTTGAATTGTTTAAAGAGATTACAGGAGTGACCGAATCTGAACAGAGTAACCAATTCTATCTGCTTGATTTAGAAACATTGGAAGGAAACTGGCATCCGTTTTTGCCTCATCCGTTGGTGGATGAACACATTACTTGCGAATGGGTAACAGATTTGGATGTGCGTCTTGAACTAGATTTAAGCAAAGAAGAAACGAATGGATTATTACTTTACTTCAACCAGTTGACATCGGAAGTATCAGGGATTTTTCATATTTGGGAGGAAGGAGATCTTAAGCAGCTACCTTTAGCCCAGTGCCGCGTTCAAGCGGTTGATATGTTGCATAAGGGACCCGCTGAGCTTTTACCAGACATTGTTTGTACAGGTCTGACGCATGAGGAAGCACGAAGGGAAGCGGGACTGGCTGGGATAGAATCGTATGTGTCACGAGCGGTTGAACTACTCGTTGAAACCCTACCTTCATATCAGGAAAATGGGGAGAATGTGGTAGAAATAAAGGAATTCATCGGAGTTGGAGCGGGGGAAACGGTTGCGGAAGGTATTTGTCGAGGATTGCAAAGGTGTTTGGACAAAGAGCTAAGCCTGCATTTGATAAATAAAAACATTCAGGTTGCTAAGGTGCATTTGGATACAGTAGAAGATGAACGCTGTCGGTTTTATTTGGAATCACTGGCCACAATGCATGGCTCACCGACGATTGGTTTAGGAGAGGAAGTGAACGGTTTCCCTGTCATTTGGGTCGGAACGAATGACGGCTGGTATGGTGGCGTAGATTTGAATATTACATTGGCGTTGCGAAAAGCATTACAACAGGCGCTTATGAAGGAACAATGCTCTACGGCGTCCCATCCGGTGCAAGCGCAGGAAGTTTCATCCGTTATACTGGAAGAAAAGGTACCCCAAAGCCTTGTTATCTCCGCTTGTGATGAGAAGAAAAGGCCTGAGATTTTGCAGTCTGCTTTACAAATCCTAGAACGGGATCACAAACGGCTTTTAGTGTTTGATCTAGCATTTGAGCCATTTTTGAAAGAGGGACTCGCTGGGGTGTTTGGCGTGTTATTACGAGATGAGGGAGGATTACGGTGAGTGCCGTCGTGATGGTTGTTGGAGAAGGATTATTAGCTGACCGTGTGTGTGAGGATCTATCCACTCAATACGAAGTAATACGCCGCTACGATTTCGAGGCGGGAGTACCAGAAACGACTACTCTGGTTCTGGTATTGCACGATACCTTGAATCCTTCCATTCATAAAAAATCGGAAGAGGTATTGCGGCCAACAGGCATACCTTGGCTTCGAGCATTTGTTTCATATGGGGAAGGAGTGATTGGGCCACTAGTACGCCCAGAAATACCAGGCTGCTCCCAGTGTGCAGATAAGCGACGTATCATGGCCGGAAGAGACCGTAAAGAGATGTGGGAGATGGAACAGAGACTTAAGGCTAAAGCTCACGGCGGAATTTCGTGTGATGCTTGGGCATCGCGTTCGGGACTATTGCAAATGGCGCACCTTCTCGAGGCAGAAATACAGAGCATATTAGATGGGGAACAGGCTTATTCGGAAGGTCGTTTATGTTTAATCAATCTAAAATCGCTAAAGAGTTCATGGCATCGGTTTCTTCCTGACCCGTTATGTCCGGTCTGTAGTCGATTACCCAATGATTCACCAGCCGCAGCCCGAATTACATTACAATCTAGTCTGAAGATCAGTACTGACAGCTACCGCTGTCGTTCCATGGATGACCTGAATAATATTCTAAGTAAAGATTATCTAAATGAGCGGACTGGTTTATTAAATGGTAAAATGGATGACCTCAGGCTGCCATTTGCCGATGTAAGTGTTAATCTGCCGTTGCTTACGGGAGACGAGGGTGTGGCAGGCCGAACTCATTCATACAAGGTTAGTGAGTCCACGGCTATTTTGGAGGGATTGGAGCGTTACTGTGGCCTGTCTCCAAGTGGAAAACGAACAGTGGTCCATGACAGCTTCCGTAATCTGGAAGACCGAGCGCTTAATCCTCTCAAAGTAGGTGTGCATTCAAAGGAACAGTATGCACTGCCTAATTTTCCGTTCAAACCGTTCAATCCTGACCGCTCCATCGATTGGGTTTGGGGTTATTCGTTTTTGCAAGAGCGTCCTATTCTGATTCCAGAGTTGCTTGCTTATTACAGCTTGGGCTACGATGAGGGATTTGTCTATGAAACTTCCAATGGATGTGCGGTGGGCGGCAGTATAGAGGAGGCCATTTTCTACGGCATTATGGAAGTTGTAGAGCGTGATTCATTCCTGATGACTTGGTACGCAGAGCTGGCACTCCCACGTCTTGATCCTTATTCTACTAACGATCAAGAATTAAAGTTGATGATTGACCGTGTGCGGGAGGTTGGTGGATATGATCTCTATTTTTATAACTCGACGATGGAGAACGGAATTCCAAGCGTTTTGGTGTTGGCAAAAAACAGGGAAAAAGTGGGTTTGAATATCATCTGTGCGGCGGGCGCTCATCTGGATCCATTACGAGCGGCAAAAAGTGCGATTCATGAGTTGGCTGGCATGATGCAAATACTTGATGAGAAGTTAGAAGTAAATCGGGAGGAGTATGTGCGAATGTTGAAAGACTCTTCCTTGGTACGGAAGATGGATGATCATGGGATGTTGTATGGGTTGGTGGAAGCGCAAGAACGCCTACAGTTTTTGTTGGATGATAGTCGGCCATTGCGAACGTTTGACGAGGAATTTAAATGGGAGGCAGTGCATGCAGACCTTACGGATGATTTGCGGGATATTCTCCAGGTATTTAGTGGATTGAACCTCGATGTAATCGTGGTGGACCAAACGACACCGGAAATCAAACAAAACGGACTGTTTTGTGTTAAAGTACTTATTCCGGGGATGCTGCCAATGACATTTGGTCAACATCTTACCCGAATAACAGGGCTTGAAAGGGTGCTCCGGGTGCCAATGGAACTCGGGTTTAAGGAACAACCGCTAACACTTGGACAGCTAAATCCATATCCGCATCCGTTCCCATAACCAGTGGTTAGGAGGTAGGAGGATGAATCTTGAAACATTTCTGCACAATCTCCATTTTGATATTGACAAGGCAAGCGAGCCAAACTGGGAAGTAGATTGGGATGATGCACCGCTTAACTTTAAGCTTTATCGTGGCTTACCTGTGATTCCACTTTCTTTAGAAGTACCGTTGACGCTTGAAAGGCTGGAAGCAACCATAAAGCCTGACCTAAGTAGAATCGGTCATTTTCTCTGGTATGTATATGGTCTAACTCAATTTAGCGAGTCTGTGACGAACTTGGAATTCAGCGATCAAGCCATTGACCTAATGCGGTCGAAACGGCGGTTTGTTCCCTCCGGTGGGGCGCTGTATCCAAACGAATTGTACGTTTATTTGAAGATAGAGAATTTGCCTGCCGGTGTTTACCATTATGATGTAGCACATCATCGCTTAGTGTTGTTGCGAGAAGGAAATTTCGATTCATATATATCCCAGGCACTTGGTAATCGCTGTGACATATCCGATTGTTTTGGTACTGTTTTTGTATCGACAATGTTTTGGAAAAATTTTTTTAAATACAATAATTTTGCCTACCGTCTTCAAGGGTTGGATGCTGGGGTGCTCATTGGACAATTACTGGAAGTAGCTAAATCTTTTGGCTTCGCAACTGGGGTATACTTCCAATTTCTTGATCGGGCCATCAACCACCTTCTTGGGCTTTCGGAACAAGAGGAGAGTGTGTATGCGATGATTCCACTATCGGCGGAATCAACAAGCTGCTTCAACCGAAATAACATAGATGGGGATGACTCTGCCACTGAATTATGCCAAGAGTTGACAGCAATTCAGTCTAGTCATTACGTCCGATCACGAAGGGTTAAAGAGTTTCCGATGTTAACCAAGATGAATGAAGCGTCTATGTTGGAATCAACGAGATCGTTTCGCCAGATTAAGGAAGAGCAAATAAATTGTGAGGGTCAAATGGTGACTCTGCCATATGTGAAGAAATTGTCGTATGATTTGGCGTCGGCCTGCCGAAAGCGATTTTCTCCAGACATAGATTTTGTATTGGGGAGAGTTAGTCAAATGCAGCTTGCGACACTGTTTAAGGAGGCGATGGATTCCTTCTCGTATCAAAATGATTTGGATGGATTTCAAAAGAAACAGAAGTCCCGTGTCTCAATTTACGGATGTTTGTATAATATCGAGGGCATTCCGAATGGTGCGTATCACTATGACAGCTCTGCCCATGCGTTACGTCGAGTACAACTCGGAGATCAGCGATTACAGTTACAGTACGGAATGTCCGGAGGTAATGTAAATATGTTCCAAGTACCGCTTTGTCTACATGTGGCAGGGGACAAAAATCATTTCAAAACAGAAATGGGATACAGAGGATATCGCATCCAACAAATGGAAGCGGGTATGCTGGTGCAAAGACTCCTGCTAGTCGCGTCCGCCCTAGGATTCGGAGGGCACCCACTCCTTGGGTTTGATGCGAATATATGTGATGAGATTTACAAGATGAGTCCACAAGGAAAAACCAGCCTTATCCAAATCCCGACAGGTCCGTATCGACACCGTCCTTGGTTAAGTGGAAGTCTGCAAAGTTAATTAAGTGGAAATGCCTCAATTTTCTTTTAGGAGTTGAGGCTATCTTTATTCAGAGAATTCAAACTTTATTTTCGATGGAGCATATAAGCAGGAATGTGCATTATTTTATATTGAAAATATTGAGCTTAATGTTGCCATAAATGATCGAAGACAGAAGAGTATTTTAATAAATAAGATTCAACAATTTCTAATAAATGGGTTAAATCTTGATGAACCAAACATATAGCGGGAAATTCCCGTAGAGGGTAATTAAATGACAAAAAGAAACCGTCTGATGCAGTAGAATGGACGGTTTCTTTACTGATAGCAACAGCAGATGCGAGCATATGCGCTGATGTTAGCAATTGTATCTATTGTTCTTTTTTACATTTAACCATCAAAAACTTAAACGGCGGTTTATTTTCAGCATTTTTATGAGGCTCAACAATTTCCGAAAACTCGACAAGTCCATAATTTCCAAATTCTTTTAATGGAGTCGGAATCATAAAAGAACATTCTAAGGCCCTCCATCATCTCGAAATAATCTTCTTCCAGTTGTTTGCCCTTACCAAACATAGGGGCCTCTTTTGAAATCGTAACAAAAATCATATATCCGTTTGGTCTTAACTGATTATAACAATCTTTGATAAATTTCTCTCTTTCATGTTTATCCAATAAATGAATAATGGCATAACAAAAAATAGCATCATACAGTTTGTTATCAAAAGGCATATTCGCAACTGAACCATGAAAAATATGATTCGTAAACCCGTTTTCCCTCGCCAATTCAATTGCTGTTTTTGAAATCTCAATCCCTGTTACATCGATTCCATTGTCCATAAATACCTTTGCATTACGGCCATATCCAAAACCAGGTATCAATATATCCTTAACATCCTTTTCAAGGAAAAAATCCTTTGCCAAAATTGTGGAGTCGGCAGGTTCATATCCCCAAATTGTTTGATTTTCGATATACCTGGACCTAGAATTCGGAAGAGGCTGAAATTTGAAGTATACATTGTATTATTGTTTCTAGAATTTTAAAAAGGAAACTGAGCTAGAAACTCAACGAAATTGGTTAATATTGTAACTTACAATAAGTATTTAAAAATTACTTTTTTCAATTAGTTTTATTAATTGTATGAATAAGAACAAATGTTTGTTATAATGTAATAAGATAATAGTATTCATACGAATATTGCTTATAGCAATATTTTGTTTTCTTATAACTTAATTAGCAAATGTTTGGATACTTATCAGAAGCCTTTAATAAATCTTTCATGAATGATTTTTTGAAGTAGAATGCAAAATTTTTATTTGAAATCTGTTTATTATAATGACTTGAAAATATGGGGTGATATGGTTTAGAGTCTTTTGTCCGAATTTGAATGTATTCGCCGTTAGCCGTGTGTAAAAAGCCATCCCCATTTTCAATAGAATTTCGCATTTGATTAACAATACTAATATAATCATTTTGAAGCTGATTAAAGAATTGATCACTTATTGACATCTCGAAATAAATGGGTTCCTTGAAAAACCAATCTGCAGGTTCTGAAGATTCCTTAACTACCGGTAAATAAATCATTCTTTTGATTTTGTTATAAAGCCATGATTCTTCGAAAGAAATATTATTGAACATTTCATCGATATGTGAAGAAATTTGGGTTATAAACATTGTTTCTAATGGCTCACCATTAAACTTAGATTTATTTGTTTTTAGCTCTCCATCTTCAAAATCTAAAGGATTACTAGTATTAGCAAGACCCAAAAGTATTTCTAGTAGTTGACCAACTTTCCCTTTATTTATTTTATCAATATTTATTTCACTAAATAAATCCTTAAAAGGAACATTTTTAATATGCTCATCTTCCATTTTTCTAAGAGCTGTTAATAATTTCAATTAAATCCACCTTTCTTTATAAATAAAACTTTTTATTTTATAAATAATATAATAAATAAGGTAGAATAAATATATGCAGAAGAATATGGATATTTATTGAGATTTGAGACAACATACAAATATGGAATATATTTATTATTTTGATTTAAAATTAATAGCTAAAACATATGTGGTATAATTTAGCGTTATTAGGGGGTAGTAATTTGATTAATAAAATTTCGCCATATTATGAAATTGAAGGCTGTAAGTTAATAAAAGGTAATTCTTTAGAAATTCTCAAACAAATTCCTGATAATAGTATTGATCTGATATTTGCTGATCCCCCTTACTTCCTCTCAAATGGAGGAATAACTTGTCAAGCAGGCAAAATGGTTTCAGTTGATAAAGGAGAATGGGATAAAGCTAAAGATTTGACAATGGACGAATTCAATTTCGATTTTTTAAAAGAAGCACAAAGAATCATTAAGGATACTGGTTCTATTTGGGTTTCCGGAACATTTCATAATATGTATTCAATTGGCCATTGTATGCAAAAATTAGAAATGAAATTATTAAATAACATTACATGGCAAAAATCTAATCCATCGCCTAATTTAAGCTGTCGTATGTTCACACATTCAACGGAAACAATTATTTGGGCAAGAAAAAACGAAAAAAGTAAGCATTACTTTGATTATGAAGCTATGAAATTGGAAAATAACAACAAACAGATGAAGGATGTTTGGACTTTTTCTACTACTAAATCGAGCGAAAAAAAATTTGGTAAGCATCCTACACAAAAGCCACTAGAGCTATTAATGCGTATTATTAGAGCATCTTCAAAAAAAGGAGATTTAGTTTTAGATCCATTCTTAGGAAGTGGAACTACAGGAGTTGCTTGCGCAAATTTAGAGAGGAATTTTATCGGTATAGACATAGAAAAGGAATATTTAGATATAGCACAAAAGAGAATTTATGATTGTGTTTCAAACTTTCAAGGAGAATTAATATGAGTAAAGAAAAAGCTAATCCATTTGTAAAATGGGCTGGCGGAAAATCTAAATTAGTAGAGACCATTTTAGAAAAAGTTTCCGAGTCAGTCAATTTAAACGAGATGGAACATTATATAGAACCATTTGTTGGTGGGGGAGCTATGTTTTTTTATTTAGCTCAAACTTACAAATTTAAATCAATGACAATTATCGACATTAATTTAGATTTAATTAACACATATAAAGCAATTCAAAAAGATCCAGTGATTTTAATAGAAGGAATGAATTCATTACAAAATGAATATAATTCTTTAGTGGATATTGAGGAAAAAAAATTATTCTTTTATAAAATAAGAGATTTTTTCAATCAGGGTGTAGAAAATTTAGATACTACTATTAATTTTCAACGTGCTGCTCAATTTATTTTTCTAAATAAAACTTGTTTTAATGGATTATATCGAGTTAATAAATCAGGGCGTTTTAATGTTCCTTTTGGTCAAAAGAACAAAATCAATATTTATGATCAAGACAATATTATTAACATCCATGAAATTCTAAAACATACAACAATATTACATGCAAATTATGATAAAGTATTAGAACTTGTAAATTCTAAAACTTTTATTTACTTTGATCCACCATATAAACCTATTACAGCATCCGCTGCATTTACATCGTATGCTAAGGATGGGTTTAATGATGATGATCAGGATGACTTAGCTCAACTTTGTAAAAAGTTAAAACAATTAGGAGTACATTTTGCTGTAAGTAATTCAGATCCCAAAAATCCAGATTCAGACGAACCATATTTTGATAAATTATACGGAGGATTTACAATTCATAGAATATCAGCTGCACGTAATATTGCTGCAAAATCTAAAAGTAGAAGTGCTGTTTCAGAAATCTTGGTAGTTGGATAATTTTAAACCACTAACAATAATTTTTAGTTAGTGGTTTTATTCTTTTAATTAGATGAAAAAGGAGATATTTTAATTGTACACATATAAGGAATATGCATTACTAGCAAAAGAAAAAAGATTTGATTATTTAATAGATTCATTAAGCCTAACAAATAGAACACCACAATATTATGTGAATTGGGAAAAAGTTTATAGAAATTCTAGAGAATTGGAAATTTCTTTGAATACATTAAATTATTTAATTGGAAAAGAAAATGTTTATGATGAAGCATTAAAACTATTTAAAGAGTATCCAAATTTAATTAAAGCATTGCCTATTTTATTAGCAATTAGAGACTATAAATTTGATGTATTATATTTAGATGAAGATGCGAATTTACAATTTGAAAATCTAGACTTTATAAATATTGATTATGAAAATATAGTGAAATACGTAGATTTTGCTGAACAATCAGGAATACTGGATTTTCTTACTAAACATTGTACAAGTAGTTTAGTAGATTATGTTACGGGAGTAGAAGTTGGTCTTGACAGCAATGGAAGAAAAAATCGAAGTGGCACTTTTATGGAACAAATAGTTGAGAAAAAGGTAAAAAGTATTTGCGAAGAAAATGGTCTTGAATATTTGGCTCAAGCTACTTCACCAGCAATAAAACTCAAATGGAATTTTGATATGCCATATAATGAATCTATTAGAGCTCATGATTTTGCAGTATATAATCCTCAAAAAAATAAATTGACAATAATTGAAGTAAATTATTATGGTGGAGGAGGTTCAAAACTAAAATCTGTTTCTGGTGAATTTACTGAAATGAGTAAATTTATATTCAAGAAAAACTCTGATATCCAATTTGTATGGATCACTGATGGCCAAGGATGGCATACAGCAAAAAAACCTTTATATGAGGCCTTTAGTGAAATTAGCTATATCATTAATCTGAATATGTTAAACAACGAGTATTTAGGTGAGATTTTAAGATCATAAGTTTATCAAGGTGTTGTTTGATATATTGAAAAGTGCATAAGAAAAAGTTAATCTAAAGTAGATAAAACAAAAACCACCATAGCCTTTGGTGGTTTTTTATTCCAATATTATAAGAGGATTTGTTTATCTGGATTCCTCAAATGACACAGTAAGCCCTATCGCTTTTTGCAAGCTAATAATGTTAATGGATTCATCAAAACTTTCAAATAATATTGTTGAATTGGATAAAAAGAGCATATAAGTCGCGCTAAGTTCCTTAATTGACTCCATCACAGAGTTATACAGATTTTAACAGACAATCGTTAATTAATAGAAGCGAATTAAAGAGAGTATATAGGAGGGATTGGTAACATACTATGACAAAGAAAATTGGTAAAACTGACAATTCCTGGAATCAATTATTTGAAAGATATGATATAGCAAATGAAGTAGAAGAAAAGGGATTTTATGAAATAACGGCAAATGCTATTAGAGAATATAGAGAACCACGCTTAATGACTAAGTTTGACCACTCTAGTAATCTTCCTCAACAGTTTCAAAAGCATAAGCTTGCTATCCTTCCAAATAGTCGTTCCAGTTACATAATCGGTAAATTTAATGTTTACGAGAAGGTAAAATACAACAAAAGAATTAATCCAAAAAGGTTTGAATTGCCTTCTTATATTGAGTCTATTGATACAAATAACCTATATTCTGAATCTGCGGCTCTTAGCTGCGCATTAGTTGCCGGTCTTATAGATGATGTTGTAGGAGAACCCGTAAAACCAACTGTTTTTGGACGAATGTCTTCAAAAAAATTTAATTTTGATATTAAGACTAAACAAGGAGAATTGGTAAATTTCAACGTAGAAAATTCGCAAATAGAGATAGATGGGGGATACGAGGGTCGTAATAAATTTGTTATAGTAGAAGCTAAAAACACAACTGTTGACGATTTTCTAATAAGACAACTGTATTATCCTTATCGTTTATGGAAATCAAAGTTAGATAAAGCTATAAAACCTGTTTTCTTTACATACTCAAACGATATTTTTAGCTTCTTTAAGTATGAATTTGAGAATCCATATGAATACAATTCAATACATTTGATAGAACAAAGAGATTATATTATTAATTCACAATCTATCACTGTAAAGGATATACATAATTTAGTATTATTCATTGAACCAGTTTCAGAACCCGAAATACCATTCCCGCAGGCCGATAGTTTTGAAAGAGTAATAGACATGTTAGGATTGTTACACGATGGCGACTTAACCTACGACGAAATAACCCAAACCTACGACTTTGACATTAGACAAACGGGTTATTATTCAACTGCTGCAATGTATCTTGGATTGGTGGAGAGATGGAGAGAAAATGGAGTAACTAAGATTCGCCTATCAAAAAAAGGTAAACGAATCATGTCCTACAAACCACGTGAAAAATACCTGGCGCTAGCTGAAGAAATATTGAAGCATATTGCTTTTCGAAATGTCTTTTTAGAAAAACTCAAAAATTCAGCATTAGATAAGAAAAAAATTGCAACTATACTGGAAAGTTCAAACTTGTACAATGTTAATTCACAATCTACTTATATTCGAAGGGCCTCAACAGTAAAAAGCTGGGTAAATTGGATCTGGGAATTGCCTGAAAGATATTAAATTCTTCAAAAGAATAAGATTCAAAAATCCAATGTTTTAATGAATTACCGTTTTTACGATGATAAATTTGATTTAAAAAGGGTTAGAGAGTATAGTTTCACACCAGAAGGATCCGTTTCAAAAGGGTTAACTAATGTAAGGGTGACTGGTGTGGATTTACAAGTTAAGTTTATCGCAAAGTTTCAAAAGGCAATATGGAAATTAACAATGAGTTCAGTATACAGTTTGAATGGGCAATCTTCTTAAGAGCCAATTTGCCAAAAGAAGAATATAAAGTTCAATTAGAACGAAACATCAATTATTTTGGATTGGCAAAAGAAACTTCTAAAAATAGAAATGGATATTGTTGTCTTTAATCCTATATTAAATTTCTTAGGAACAGGTTGATGCAATAATCCAAAAACCGACAGTAAGAATGACATAACGTATCATCTGAACCATGAGTATAAAATTGAGTGGAACGATATAAGCAACATTGAAGAGCGCCAAACAACATTCAATGACATGATAATTGTTGAATTAATTGGGGATGAGGTATAAATTCTAGGTAACCGAAAAAAGTTCTTGAATATATAATAATCCATAGTGTTGCTATTTCATAAGACATGTATAATCCACTCCGCATTGCTATTTGTACTATTTCAGCTGTGGATAAATCAGAAGAGAATTTTTTAAGATTATGGATTTTTGTAGAAAGCAGTTTAAAGAAACTTGAAGAACATGTATGAAAGGTGAAACCTGTGCCGAATTCTACTCCAAAACTTCCTTTGACTAGTGAAGAAAGAGCAAAATTAAAAGCTTGTAAAATTAAATTAAAAGATATTTCGAGTATGGATTTATCAATATTATCTCAATGTTTGGAAGTGACAATGGAGAGGGCAAAATATTTACGAGCTTTAGCTATATTTCAAACCGTTCCTTCTATTGGTCCAAAAGTGGCGCAAAGGGTAGTGGATTTAGGTTACAATTCGCTGAGTGAAATAAAGAACATGAAAGGTTCTGAGTTATTTAATCGTTGGGAAGAAAAGTGTGAATACTGGGAAGATCCCTGCCTAGAAGATGCATTTCGTTGCATTGTCTATTATGCTAACGATCCAGAGAGTGATAAAAGTTGGTTTGATTTTACAGAAGAACGAAAGAATGATCGTAAACAATACGGCTATCCTGATACAAGACCTAAACTCGCATGGTATGAAGTGAAAAACTAATCTGTTTGAAAGAAAGTCTTTTCCTATTAATATAGCTTCGCCTATCCAATAACGAGAATTCATCAA
Organism: Rummeliibacillus sp. JY-2-4R; assembly: GCF_053847205.1. NCBI lineage: Bacteria > Bacillati > Bacillota > Bacilli > Caryophanales > Caryophanaceae > Rummeliibacillus > Rummeliibacillus sp. JY-2-4R. The sequence goes on from NZ_CM132623.1 coordinate 1,685,199, forward strand.
GACACATCATTATCCTCTTTCACTTAGAGGTTTCGCAATAGAAAGCAAAATTTAACTTTAACCTATTCATACTTAGTACGTACTGTGTTCATAAATGTTTTTAAATCCAAAAGCTCTAATCCAAGTCTTACACGGGATTAGAGCTTTTTTATCATTAAATCTAAAATAACCCATCCTTAAGTTATTAACCCTATATGGTATTACTAATATTTCAAATCATAAGACTTCCAATTTTTCCATCTCGTATTTTCACATTGTACCAAACAATTGCCAATCATCACCGTATATTATCTTCGATTTAATTTTATATACCTCGCTAGTCTAAATATTTATAAATAGATTTAATTCGGATTTTTCGGAGACTTAAATTTCATATAGTGAGAGTGCAATTTAGAAAAGAGCGAATAGCAAGATGAAAAGGGAGAATTGGAGCATCAAAAGGGCGAATTAAAGCGTCAAAAGAACGAATTACCAGCAAAAATGAGCGAATTGAATGAGATCCAATTACTCAAACACAAAAAGCCTATTCATTATCCAATAATAATGAGTAGGCTTTCTATGTAGCTAATGGTGAAAAGAGCTTAAATGGCCTGACCATCAACAATAATTTCTCCGGTTTTTTGGTCGTATTGGACTTCACCCATTGGTCCAAGTTCTAATCCTTCAGGCAACTTCTTCGTGTGTACTTCTTGTCTTTCATCTAAGATTGCTAAATATTCTCCATTTACTAAAACTACTTTTGTCATCTACATGCAACTCCTTAATGTTTTAATAATTTAATTTTCTTATGTCATATATATACCCGTGTTTTACTAAATGAAACATCATTTTTATAAAATTCGCTATGACAATATAGTAACTAGTAAGAAAGAGAGCAAGTTTTCAAAGAAAGTTTAAAATTTTGGTAACGAAAACACCATCTGTTTATAAATTTCTTTTCTTTTTATAAACCTCGCCAGTCTATATAAAAAACATTTTGCAATAAGAAAATAACCAACACAACCTATGATTCCAATTAAATAGTAGAAAAACACAAAAAGTTACTCAATTACAGAAATACCTTTTGAAATAATAAATCCTCCTGGTTCATCTTGACTAAATTCATTCATTACAAAAAATAATGGTATATCCATCTATTCCAAAGGAAAAACTTTTAGAAGATAAAGAAAGGAGTGATCATTGTGAAGGACCAAAAGTTACCACCTCAGCATTTCACAACAAAATATAATGGACTAACATCTATGCAAGAAATTCTCTATCGAAAAGATTTTCAACGTGCTGACGCTGCGAATGAGAAGGATAAACGCACGAAAAAGTAATAACAAAAATGAACCTCAAATTTGCTAATTTGAGGTTCATTTTATTTCGGATAATCACATCCTCTAATCCACTTGAATATATCTTCTAATATAACAAGAACCTCCTTACACTAAGTAACACTAGATAAAATAATCGAAATTTCTACATATTAATCTACTCATTCTATTAAAGTATTCATTAAGAATGCTAGCACTAAATAAATCTTTACTAGCACAAAAGTCAGAAAACTAGACAACGATTCGTAAAAGATTTGGACCGAAAGCAATAATTTTTAAAAAAATGAGAGTTTGAAAGATTTAATTAAGGGAAATAAATTATACATTACTGGATATTAGTGGAATTACAGACGGAATTTTATAACATAATTCATCTACTTTTATTTTTGAATAGGAATGAGGAGGAATGGAAGATGGAGGCTCTAGATAAATCAGTATTACCAAATTTTGAACAGACGCTGGATCTGCTTGGACAGGCAGATCCGTATTTGAAAAGCAATTATCAAAAAGAAGTTTTCAGGCAGGCTAGTGAACTAACTCAAACAGAAGAAGGTATAAAGGAATTGTTTCATTATGCTCATCGTTTTGATGAAGCAGGTGTGTTTTTGAATGGACCTTGGGAGAATGCTTCAAAACTTCAAGCACCTCTAGTTGGTGGTTCATTAAAATTAAAAGGTGTGAATTCAATTGTAGAATTGCTTAGTGAGCTGCGAATGCTAGCCATTGCAAAAGGAACATATGAACATAAGGAATTAACTGCCCAAGAAGCAAAAGATTTTTTAAACGAAGTATTAGCTTTAAATCTCGATATTTTATTTCCACCAGAAACAGAAGAGGCGAGAGTGAATGCTGGTGAACATATTGAACGAGCTGAAAGGCTCTTTCATTTCTTAGGGGAGGAACTATCCTTTCAAGCAATTGCTAAGAAAATCGTGTCAGAAATCGACCGTCTTACAATACAGCGTCCAATTATGGTTAATCGAATACTCAACATGATTACGATGGCACAACAGATTATGGAATCAAACATTGATGAGAAAGTGAAATCTTCTCTACAACAATATGTAAATGCTATCACAACGCCAAGTCATTTAAGCAAACATGCGAATGACTTCAATGAATATCGAGCGGCTTTAAAAGATGCCACCAAAAAAGAGTTGGTAAAGGAAGCAGAATCGTTTGGGCTGTCAATCGTCGAAACGGGACTTGTATCCCCTTATCATGCAGTGCTCCTCAGATATTTAGCTCGTGAACATTCTGATTTGTTACCTGCAGCTCTTCAATTGACTGAAATAGGGCAAGCGCTTTTACATGATCATCGTGAGCTTGTTGATGAGTTGATACAAGATTCTATTTATCCGCAAACAGCCCAGTCGATTTATGGACTGGCGAAAGTGTTAAATAGAGGTTTGCTCTCTCAGGAACCGATTACGCTAGGAATTCAACGCTTACTGGAACTTGAGATTCATCCAGAAGTGCAGGAAATCTTGTTAACACCTGAAACAAAGTGCGAGGGATTAACGGCAAATGCTATTCTAGTGTCCGGAACGTTAAGCGTGTTAGGTCAGCCTTTAGGGGTAGGTCAAGGAATGAATCCCACATGTCAGTCTACACGCGCAATTAGCCTATGGTCACAGCATGACGCTGGCCAATTGCTCGAGTTTATTGCACGTGCTGCTAGGGATAACGATATTCATATGGTTTTTGAAGGGGATATTATTCATTCATCTTTATTAGTGGAAGGGGTTGCTTCAGAAATACATCAAGAACTAGATCCAGTATCCAAGGTTTTAGTGAAACATCTTGATAAGATTTATAACGAAATGATGAAAAGGACATTGCTTCGAGGACAGGATGGACATAAATGGGTAAATCCTGAATTTTACGGAGACTGGATTCAACGCGGGTTTGCCAGTATTATTGATCCACTAACAAGAACAGTCATCAATTATTCTAGGTTTGTCCGATTGTTTTATGCCACTCATCATCCTGAGTATAACGATGGGTATGAACTCATATATCCAAACCCTGTAGGTATTTTTATAACGGATATTCATGGCCAGTTGTTGGGGCTTCATGCCGTTTCCATCCAGCGTATTGCCCAAGATAAAGAAGGTGAATATCGGGTTTATTTTTACAATCCGAACAATGACAGTGGCCAAAACTGGGGACAAGGAATTGAGCCGTCTGTAAAAAATCATGGTGAAGAGGAAGGGGAAGCCTCACTTCCATTTGCCCAATTTGTATCTCGTATGTATGTCTTCCACTATAACCCTTATGAACATGGGGACGCATCCCTCGTTGATGTTCAGATTATTGAACAAATTGAAAGCCTTGCAAGAGAGAGTTGGGGAAAACAATATATTTGGCCTCCATCACTATAAACATGAAGAATGAGTTATTTATGAAGGAATACCATTAAAAATCATTATTATGACCGTACGATACACCCACGTCGACGGTCTTTTTGTTTACATATTAAAAGTCACTAGTGTAAACAACTATCTTAAACAGCAACTTTTTTAAAAGTACTATTTACTTTATTGTGTATAATTGAGAGTGAACATCTTTATTTTATAAACCTTGCTAGTCTACTTAAAAAGAAATTCTTTGCATTAAGAGAATGAATTAAACTGGAATTATGTAAATCTTTTTGAATACAAGTTTTTGAAAATATTCATAGGTGTAACAAGCGAACATCCGCGATTTACGATGAATCATCCGCGATTTGAGTTCGATTATTCGTGATTCCAGAAAAAACATCCGCGTTTTAGGAAATATTATCCTCGAATACAACAAATAATGTCCTAATTTAATTAGAATTTAAAGAAGCATTTATGTTTATACATTCTCAACGAATAAAGGATGCTATACTGTTAATAAAGATTTTCTACTTTAATTTTCAAGATATTTAAAATGGAGGCCACTATGAAAAAAGTTGCAGTAATACAGGATTTATCATCTTTTGGAAAATGCTCATTGACAGCTGCTATTCCGGTTCTTTCGGTAATGGGGGTACAAGCGTGTCCTTTGCCAACTGCTATTTTGTCTGCGCAGACCGGTTATTCGAGCTTTTTTTGCGAAGATTTTACAGATAAAATGCACTATTTTGAAGATGAATGGACCAAGATGAATGTAAGTTTTGATGGCATCTATACTGGTTTTGTAACGGGTCGGGAGCAAATTAATAATATTTTCCGCTTTTTAGAGACATTTAAATCAGATAAAACACGGTTGCTAGTAGATCCCGTAATGGGAGATATGGGCGAGGCTTATAAGCTTTTTACAGAGGAATTGCTTATGCGCATGAGGGAACTGGTGAAATGTGCAAATGTGATCACACCGAATGTAACGGAATGTTGTTTATTAACCGGGTTATCTTATGAGAAGTTACATAGTTATACAAACGAAAAAGACTTCCTACAAACCATTGAGGAAGCAGGAAACACATTGCAGCAAGAAACAGGTGCACAAGTGATTATTACGGGCGTCAATCCACCAAATGAAAATTCAAATGAGCGTTATATTGGAAATATGTATTTGGATGGAAATAGAACGTTTTATAATGCAATGCCGTACAACGGGCAAAGCTATTCTGGTACAGGAGACTTATTTGCCTCCGTCATTATGGGTGGCATGATGCGCGGAGAGGATTTGGAAGAATCGGTCCAACTTGCTGAAAAATTTCTTAACAAGGCTATTCAAGATTCTTCTATGGAAGAAATTCCAAAAGTAGAAGGCGTGAACTTCGAAAAATATTTAGGGATGTTATTATAAAATGATAGTAAAAACACCACAAGGATGGGTAATTGTTATCCCGCCTTGTGGTGTTTTGAATTTTTAAGGTAGCTAGCTTTATATAAACCACATGAGGATTTGGGATAAATGAGTGAAAATAATCCTAATTACATTCCTTTATTTGTAATATTCGAAATTTTTAGAAAAAATATATTTCTTTTTTGTGAACTTTGAAATATAATAAATGAAAGCCCTTTATTAATAGTTTGATGAAGGGTGGTAACCACTATTGAAATCAAAAAAGTGGGTTACTGAAAGAATACGTTTTGAATTATATGAATTTTGTAAAATATCTAACGTATTCCTGTATTATAACACAAAAACAAAATATGCGGATGATTATATTGGGAGAGAGTGAAGAGAAACACCACCGAAGGAGCAAATTCCAAAAAAACCATTGGAGTAAATCTCTCAGGTAAATGAACCAATATAGGACGCAACTCTGGAGAGTGCAAGTTATTGCCACCAAAGGGGACCCACGAAGCTTGTGGGATAAACTTTCAGGTAAAAGGACAGAGAAGGTGATTAGGCCTTCTTCTGTTCTTTTTTTTGTTGAGAAGAAGGGGGAATTTGTTTTCATTGTTTAACAATTGTCGTGAAACTCTTAGTTTTTTGGAAGGGGCTAGTAATCTACAATGATCACTAGTTTCCTAGATTCAAATTTATTAAAGTTGAGAGGATGATCGTATGGAACAACAACAATTACAAAGAGGTCTAAAAAACAGACACGTACAACTTATTGCTATTGGTGGTGCTATTGGAACAGGGTTATTTCTTGGTGCTGGTAAGTCAATTCATTTAGCAGGACCATCTATCTTATTTGCTTACATGATTACAGGTATTATTTGTTTCTTAATCATGCGTGCACTAGGAGAATTACTATTATCTAACTTAAACTATCATTCGTTTGTTGATTTTGTAGATGATTATTTAGGGGATATGGCAGCATTTATTACTGGATGGACCTATTGGTTTTGCTGGGTTTCCATTGCGATGGCTGATTTAACAGCAGTTGGCATTTATACGCAGTATTGGTTCCCTAATGTACCGCAGTGGATGCCAGGTTTAATCGCACTTGTCATCTTGTTATGTATGAATCTTGCTACTGTTAAGCTTTTCGGTGAAATGGAGTTCTGGTTCGCATTAGTTAAAGTTATCGCGATTATTGCTCTTATTGTCGTTGGGGTTGTCATGATTATAAAAGGCTTCAATACAGATTCGGGTGCAGCTAGTTTCACGAATCTATGGAGTCATGATGGATGGTTCCCAAATGGTATGAATGGCTTTATACTATCATTCCAAATGGTCGTTTTCGCGTTTGTTGGTATTGAACTTGTAGGTCTTACAGCTGGTGAAACAGAAGATCCTGAAAAAGTAATTCCAAAAGCCATCAATAACATTCCTATTCGAGTGATCATTTTCTACATTGGTGCACTTATTGTTATTATGAGTGTTTATCCGTGGAGCGCACTTGATCCTGCGAAGAGCCCATTTGTACAAGTCTTTGCGTCAGTTGGTATCGCTGCAGCTGCAGGTATTATCAATTTCGTTGTACTAACATCCGCAGCTTCTGCATGTAATAGCGGTATTTTCAGTACAAGCCGAATGGTCTTTTCATTAGCAAGAGAAAAAAATGCACCTGCAAAATTTGCCAAACTGGATGCACGTAAAGTGCCTTCTAATGCATTGTTCTTCTCAAGTACGATTATTTTAATATCAGTTATTTTGAATTATTTAATTCCAGAAGGGGTATTCACGCTAATTACTAGTGTTTCTACAGTATGTTTTATCTTTATTTGGGGAATCACAGTGATTTGTCACATGAAATATCGCAAAACAAGACCAGAACTAGCAAAAGCAAACAAATTTAAAATGCCACTATATCCAGTTGCAAATTATGTAATCCTTGCTTTTCTTGCATTTGTACTTGTGGTACTTGCATTTGCGCAAGACACTCGTGTTGCCTTATTCGTAACGCCTGTTTGGTTTATCATGTTGATTGCCGTTTATAAGCTAAGAAAGCCAAATGCAGAAATGGTGGATCAAACAACTGAGGAATCATTTGTAGAAGAAATTTGATTAAAGAAGAAAATATATGAAAATAAAAAATAAATATTGACATCACGCAATATTGAAATTATTCTGAATATACAAAACAATATTGCGGATGATGGTTGTAGGAGAGTGCATTAAGCAAACGCCACCGAAGGAGCAAGTTCTAAAAAAACCCTTGGAACAAATCTCTCAGGTAGAAGGAACTACAACCGGACGCACCTCTGGAGAGCGCGACATAGTATTACGCCACCAACGGGGAAGACTCCATAAACAAAGGAGTTAAACTCTCAGGTAAAAGGACAGAGAAGGGATCAAGCTACGGCTTCCCTTTTCTGTCCTTTTTTGCGTCCAAAAAAGGTTTGTCTATACATAGAAAAGTAGATTCGTAGTAAGGTGAAGTGCTATTGTTTGGTACTACCAAAACCAAATTTGAAGGAGGAATTTACATGAGTTTACGACAAAATGATTCAGCCATCTTTGCAGCAATTGAACAGGAAAGTAATCGACAACATCAAACACTGGAGTTGATCGCATCAGAAAACTTTGTAAGCGAAGATGTGCTAGAAGCGATGGGAAGTGTCATGACAAACAAATACGCAGAAGGCTATCCAGGTAAACGTTACTATGGCGGATGTGAATTTGTTGATGTAGCAGAACAAACAGCAATTGAGCGCCTAACGAAATTGTTTGGTGCAAAATATGCTAATGTTCAACCACATTCAGGTGCACAAGCAAACCTTGCCGTATTTTATGCATTACTTGAACCAGGCGACAAAGTGATGGGGATGAATCTTTCTCATGGCGGTCACTTAACTCATGGTAGCCCTGTTAGCATTTCAGGTAAATGGTTTGACATTGTATCCTATGGCGTAAAAGAAGATACGCAATTGATAGATTACGATGAACTAGAAGAAATCGCGAAAAAAGAGAAACCAAAATTGATTATTGCTGGTGCAAGTGCCTACCCAAGAGTCATAGATTTTGCTCGCTTTAAAGAAATTGCTGATCTAGTAGGAGCAAAATTCATGGTGGATATGGCACATATTGCTGGTCTTGTTGCAGCAGGACTTCATCCATCACCAATTCCATATGCAGATGTCGTTACAAGTACAACACATAAAACATTGAGAGGACCACGCGGCGGAATCATCTTAACAAATGATGATGAGTTAATCAAAAAAATCAATAAAGCCGTATTCCCAGGTATTCAAGGTGGACCATTAATGCACATCATTGCTGCTAAAGCGGTTGCTTTCAATGAAGCATTACAACCAAGCTTCAAAACTTATGCACAGCAAATCATTGAAAATGCTCAAACTTTAAGCGAAACATTGAAAAAAGAAGGGGCATCACTTGTTTCTGGTGGCACTGATAATCATATAGTCCTTTTAGATTTACGCCCATGGAACTTAACTGGGAAAGTTGCTGAAAAGTTATTAGAAGAAGCAGGAATCACAGTCAATAAAAACACAATTCCATTTGATCCGGAGAGCCCATTTGTCACAAGCGGTATTCGTATGGGAACAGCTGCTTTAACTACACGTGGCATGAAGCAAGAGGAAATGGTGAAAATAGGTGAAGTTATTGCTTCAGTCCTAAAGAGTAACGGAGACGAAGACGTTCTTAAAAAAGCAAAAGAGACAACAAAAGCCATTTGCGAAGCATTCCCATTGGTTCAACAACCAGTGAACGTATAAGAGGATAACTGAAATAACAATTATTGCGCAGGAAATTTAATCGGAGGTGCCAAAATGAGTATTGAAACAACTTTAAAACGAACGCCACTATTTGAATCATATAAAAAATCTGGAGCAAAGGTCATTGACTTTGGCGGCTGGGAACTTCCAGTACAGTTTTCAAGCATTATAGAAGAGCATGAAGCAGTTCGAAATGTTGCCGGACTATTTGATGTATCCCATATGGGAGAAATACTTATTGATGGAAAAGATGCAGAAAGCTATATCAACTATCTCGTTACGAATGATGTAACGAAGATTGCCATCAATAAGGCACAATACACAGCTATGTGCTACCCAGATGGTACTACAGTGGACGACTTACTTGTTTACAAATTAGCAGATGAAAAATATTTGCTTGTAGTAAATGCAGCAAACATTGAAAAAGATTATGACTGGATGAAGCAAAATGTAAAAGGCGAAGTGACACTTCAAAATATTTCAAATGATGTGGCTCAACTTGCGATTCAAGGTCCAAAGGCAGAAGCTATTTTACAAAAATTAACGGATACAGACTTAAGCCAAATCGGCAGCTTCCAATTTGCTCAACATGTCAAAATTGAAGAGATTACAGATGTTCTAGTATCTCGTACAGGATACACAGGTGAAGATGGCTTTGAACTATATTTAGCAGCCCAACAAGCAGAAGCTCTTTGGGAAAAGCTTCTTGAAAATGGTAGTGCAGATGGTTTAAAACCATGTGGATTAGGTGCACGTGACACACTTCGTTTAGAAGCACGTCTTGCACTTTATGGGCAAGAGCTTTCAAACGAAATTAGCCCACTTGAAGCAGGGATCGGATTTGCTGTCAAAACAGCTAAAGAATGCGATTTTATTGGAAAAGAAAGCCTATTAAAACAAAAAGAAGAAGGATTAAAACGAAAAATAGTTGGGATTGAAGTAACAGGAAGAGGCATTCCTCGTCATGGTTACAAAGTATTTTCAGAAAGTGAAGAAGAAATTGGATTTATCACATCTGGAACTAAGTCTCCAACTTTAAATAAAAGTTTAGGTCTTGCGCTGATCTCTACAGAACAAGCGAAAGAGGGAACACAGCTAAAAGTGGAAGTTCGAAATAAATTGATTGACGCGGTTGTTGTGAAAACACCGTTTTATAAAAAAGGATAGAAAACATTGGTGAAGGGGAGAAAAAATAATGACGAATGTAACAGCAAATTTACTATTTAATCAGGACCATGAGTGGGTATTACCATTAGAAGGAAATCGCGTGCGTATAGGAATCTCTGAATTTGCACAAGAGCAATTAGGAGATATCGTTTTTGTTGAAAACCCTGAAATTGATACTGAAGTAACAGCAAATGAATCTATGGGATCAATCGAGTCTGTTAAAGCCGTTTCTGATGTTTTTTCTCCTGTAACAGGCACAATCGTTCGTGTAAACGAGGCCTTAGAAGATACGCCTGAGTCAATTAATGAAGAGCCGTATGAAGCAGGTTGGTTAGTTGAAGTGGAATTATCCAATCCAGAAGAATTAGAATCTCTTTTAAATGAAGGTGAATACCAAGCATTTATCAACGAAGGAGAGGAATAAGATGACCAATACGTATAGATATCTTCCTGATACGAAACAAGATCAAGAGGAAATGCTTTCGTTTTTAAACGTGTCTTCTGTCGACGAATTATTTGAAGATATTCCACATAGCATTCGCTTAGAAGGTGAGCTTAACATTCCAGATGCAGATCCAGAACCTGTTCTCATGAAAAAAATGAATGAACTTGCTGGGCGTAACATTAATGTAAACCAGTATCCAACTTTCCTTGGAGCGGGTACGTATGATCACTATATTCCGAGTGTAGTGGATCATATGATTTCACGTTCTGAATTTTATACAGCCTATACACCGTATCAACCAGAAATTAGCCAAGGGGAATTACAAGCGATTTTCGAATTCCAAACAATGGTTAGTGAATTAACAGGAATGGATGTGGCCAACTCTTCTATGTACGATGGTTTCACATCTCTTGCAGAAGCTGCTTCCCTTGCAGTTGCGTCAACAAGACGAAAAAAAGTACTTGTATCAAATGGCGTTCATCCTGAATCTCGCGCAATTTTAAACACAGTTGCAAAAGGTCAAGGCTATGCAGTAGAAGAAGTAAGTTTAGCAACAGATGTAACAGACTTAGAACAACTAAAAGCACAAGTAGACAAGGCTGTTGCTGCAGTGATTGTTCAATATCCAAACTTCTTCGGTTCTATTGAAGATTTAGCCGAAATTAAGAAAATCGCGGGAGAAAATGGTGCACTTTTCATTGTCAGTGCCAATCCACTTGCATTAGCACTTTTGCAATCACCAGGTAAACTGGGTGCAGATATTGTTATCGGAGATATGCAACCACTTGGTATTCCAATGTCCTTTGGTGGTCCACACTGCGGTTATTTTGCCGTAAAATCAAAATTCATGCGTAAAATCCCTGGACGTATTGTCGGACAAACGCAAGATGAACAAGGAAGACGTGGATTTGTATTAACATTGCAAGCACGTGAGCAACATATTCGTCGCGATAAAGCGACATCTAATATTTGTTCGAACCAAGCATTAAATGCCCTTGCTTCTTCAGTTTGTATGTCAGCACTAGGAAAGCAAGGAATTCGTGAAATGGCACAACTAAATATTGAAAAAGCAGACTACATGGCAAAAGCTCTTCAAAAGAAAGGCTTTATCGTTTTAAATCAATCACCATTCTTCAATGAATTTGTTGTGGAACTTCCACGTCCAGTTAAAGAAGTGAACGAAAAATTGTTAGCAGCTGGCTTTATTGGCGGTTATGACTTAGGAAAAGATTATGGCTATAACGATCAAATGCTGATTGCTGTAACAGAACAACGATCAAAAGAAGAGATTGACCAATTTGTAGAAGCATTGGAGGCGGTTGTAAATGGTTGATTATAATGAATTAATCTTTGAAATAAGCAGTCAAGGACGTGTAGGTTACAGCCTTCCGAAAAGTGATGTTGAAAGTATTGATTTACAAGATAAATTTCCAAAGCATTTGATTCGTGACGAAGCAGCAGAGCTTCCAGAAGTATCTGAGCTTCAACTTGTGCGCCATTATACAGCACTTTCAAATAAAAACCATGGGATTGATAATGGTTTTTATCCACTTGGCTCTTGTACGATGAAATACAATCCGAAAATTAACGAAGATGTGGCACGCCTTGCAGGATTTAGCCGCATTCACCCATACCAACCAACTGAAACGGTACAAGGTGCATTAGAGCTTCTCTATAATTTACAAGAAGAATTAGCGGTCATCACGGGTATGGATGCAGTAACTTTACAACCTTCTGCAGGTGCACAAGGTGAGTGGACTGGGTTAATGATGGTCAAAGCTTATCATGAACAAAAAGGTGAAATTAGAACAAAGGTACTTGTTCCAGACTCTGCACATGGTACAAACCCTGCTAGTGCAAGCGTTGCTGGATTTCAAACCGTAACCATTCCATCCAACGAAAATGGATTAGTTGACTTAGAAGAATTAAAGAAACATGTAAATAATGATACAGCTGCATTAATGCTAACAAATCCAAATACACTTGGATTATTTGAAAAAGAAATCATCGAAATCGCGCAAGTGGTTCACGAAGCTGGCGGCCTACTCTATTATGATGGTGCGAATGCCAATGCCATTTTAGGGAAAACTACTCCAGGAACAATGGGCTTTGATATCGTGCATTTAAATCTTCATAAAACTTTCACTGGCCCGCATGGTGGTGGAGGTCCTGGTGCTGGTCCTGTAGGTGTAAAAGAGAAATTGATTCCCTATTTACCAGTGCCACGCGTTGAAAAAGATGGCGAACAATATGTCTTGAACTCAAATTACCCATTATCAATTGGCCGAGTAAAAGGATACCATGGAAACTTCGGTATTTTAGTTCGTGCTTATACTTATATTCGTACAATGGGACCAGTAGGATTACGTGAGGTTTCTGAAGGGGCTGTTCTTCATGCCAACTACTTACGTAAAAAACTTGAGCCATACTTCGTCTCACCTTATTCACAAATCTGTAAGCATGAATTTGTCTTATCAGGTTCCAAACAAAAGAAACTGGGTGTCAGAACATTGGATATGGCAAAACGTCTGTTAGATTTCGGTTACCATCCACCAACAATTTACTTCCCATTAAATGTTGAGGAATGTTTAATGATCGAACCAACAGAAACAGAATCTAAAGAAACAATCGATGCTTTTGCAGATGTAATGATTCAAATTGCAAAAGAAGTAGAAGATAATCCAAGTATAGTTCTTGAAGCTCCTCATACAACGGTAGTTGGTCGAATGGATGAAACACTAGCAGCAAGAAACCCAATTTTACGTTATACAAAAGAAAAAGAAGTTGGGGAAGAGAAAGAAACCGTAAAAGCCTAAAAATAGGGGTGAAGAACCTTGCATACACAATTAAATGACCGTGTAAAACTATTAATTTCCTGTCCAGAAAAACCTGGAATCATTTCAACTGTTACGAATTTTTTAGCAGCACACAATGCAAATATTGTCCATTTTGACCAATATACAACAGATCCAAACGCAGGAGTGTTTTTTATGCGTATTGAGTTCGATTTAGAAGACGCAACTTCGTATGAAAGTCTTGAACAGGACTTAAATGTATTAGGCCGAGATTATAATTTAGATTGGCAATTAAGCAGTAGTAAAAAAAGAAAGCGAATGGCGATATTTGTTTCTAGACAAGACCATTGTTTAATGGAGCTCCTCTTACGTTGGAAGTCAAAAGAAATAGAAGTGGATATTCCATTGGTGATTAGTAATCATCCTGATTTAAAAGAAGTAGTAGAAAGTTATGGGATTCCTTATTACCATGTTCCAATTTCTAAAGATACGAAGGAAGAAGCGGAACAAAAAGTATTAGAACTATTAAACGGAAAAGTAGACTTTATTGTTCTAGCAAGATATATGCAAATCCTTTCTCCTAATTTTGTATCTAAGTATCCGAATCAAATTATTAATATTCATCACTCATTCTTACCAGCATTCGTTGGGGCGAATCCTTATGTGCGAGCGTTTAACCGCGGAGTGAAATTAATTGGTGCGACTGCCCATTATGTCACAAATGATCTTGATGAAGGACCGATTATTGAACAAGATGTACAGCGCATTAATCATCGATATACAGCTGAAGATTTAAAGACAGCTGGACGTCATGTAGAAAAAAAGGTTCTCGCCGAAGCTGTTTCCTGGCATGTTGAAGACAAAGTACTTGTCCATGGAAATAAAACAATTGTCTTTAACTAAAAAAACATAAAAATAACCCACCTTGAGTTTAAAACTCAGGTGGGTTATTATAATTTCCTTTATTTAGCCAATGCTTATTTAAAAGCAGGAATTCTTTTCAAAAATGCACAAACTGGAATAGAAACGATTAGCCCCAAAACATTTTGAACGATGTCTCCAGGGATAGAGGCAACTGGTTGAATCCAGTTTCCATAAATAATGCCTTCGCCGACATAATAGACAGCAATCATTGGTGGCATAGAAACAATTGTAGCAATTATATTGATTCCTATACTGTTTCCTTTACGGCCATTTGATTGTGCAATTTTCCCTACGATAAAGCCCTGTAAGCCACGAGATACAAAAGTAATCGGTGCCCACAATGTCCAACCAGATACTAAGTCGAATAATCCCATCCCAAAAGCTCCAGCAATTGCACCAGTTTTAGGACCGAAAAGAATCGAAATGATAAAGAGCATGGCGGTGCCCAAGTGAACCAAACCACCATTAGCTGCAATCGGCAGTTTAATATTTAAAAGAAGTGTTGCTACGAAAACAAGTGCAATACTCAATCCGCTTAAAACCAAATTAAATGTTCGTGATTTGGTAGTAGAATGACCTACAGTACTTTGCATATTAAAACCTTCTCCCATGATGTATTCAAGGAATAGTTGCGCGCAAATTCCAAAGACTCTGAATTCCAACTTGTTGAATCAGTTATCTTAATTACTCATAAGATTAGCACTGGATTGGTCTTAGTGAAAGTGTCAAATTTGCAAAAAATGTAGTGGTCAGTTTTAAGCGGTTAATGAATGCTTAAGAATTATAAATGCCATAGAAACTAAGTCGTATCTATGTTTTTATCGAAAAATAATAGTGAACTATTAATATTCTATTAATTAATAATTTTCTGAATTTATATTGACAGTTTTCCTATTAAAAGATAATATTTTCTTTATAGTGAACAATGTTTACTATATAGGGAATGATGAGGGAGAAATGTGTGATTTAAAATTAAATATGGGGTGGTAAATATGAAAAAATACAATGTAAATGAACTGATAGAAAAGCAGCATTTTAATGGTTTTCATGCTCTGATTATTTTCAGCTGTGCGTTCATTATGATTTGTGATGGATATGATATGTTTATGTTTGGGACAATTGTACCTTCATTGATGGATGAGTGGGGAATCACTTCTGTTGAGACGGGAAGAATCGGAAGCTTTGCTTTAATTGGTATGATGGTCGGTGCATTATTTTTTGGGCCATTAGCCGATCGAATTGGACGAAAAATAGTTATTTTAATATGTACATTTATTTTTTCTTTGTTCACATTTACTTCTGGATTTTCACACGATGTTACTTCATTTGGCATTCAACGTTTAATTGCAGGTATTGGACTTGGAGGTGCAATGCCAAACCTAGTTTCATTAGTAACTGAATATGCACCAAAAAAGTATAAGAGTATATTTGTTGCCATTATGTTCAGTGGGCATCCATTAGGTGGTGTAATAGCTTCTTTCGGTGGACTAACTATCCTTCCTAACTTTGGATGGAGAGCAGTCATTTGGGTAGCGATTCTACCTATTATATTATTGCCGATTATTTATAAAACGCTTCCAGAATCACCAGCGTTTTATATCCTACGTAATAAAAAGGACCAATTATTGAAAGTTTTAAATAAGCTTGACAAAGAAGGCAATTATACAAATAAAGATGAATTTGTCATTCCAACTAAGTTAACAAAAGGCGTACCTGTTAAACATTTATTTAAAAGTAATCGCGCTCTTAGTACCATCATGTTTTGGGTTGCCATTTTCATGTGTTTATTGGTTATGTATGGTTTAAGTACATGGCTTCCAAGTATCATGATGCATGCAGGCTTCGAATTAGGCTCTAGTATGTCGTTCTTGCTAACATTAAATGCTGGGGCATTGATTGGTTCGATTATAGGCGCTTGGTTAGCAGACCGTTTTGGATTAAAAAGAATGGTATTTCTATTCCTATGCGTAGCATTCGTAACTCTTACCGCGCTAAGTTTTAATCCACAAGCAATGTCCTTATACATTCTTATTTTCTTAGCGGGAGCAACAACTACAGGAGCTCAAATCATAACAAATGCTTTTGTATCACAATATTATCCAACAGAAATACGTTCTACAGGATCCGGTTGGTCTCTCGGTATAGGTAGAATCGGTGGGATGCTTGGACCAATATTTGGAGGGATTTTACTTGCAGCTCAATTAGCTACTCAATTAAACTTCCTAGCTTTTGCAATTCCATGTATCATAGCAGCAATCGCTATTCTATTTGTACAGGAAAAATATAGCCAAAAAGAAAAAGCAGTGTATAACGAAGCAGAAGTATCTTATAATTAAAAACAGCACAAAACCCCATCCACGAACAATAGTGGATGGGGTTTAACTGTTTTAATGATCATTTAGGCTATTACTATAATATGAACTAGGCTTTACTAAATCCTCTTCCATTTGATCTAAAATATCATCAAGCTCTTGCTTCGTTTTAGGGTTAATCAACATCATATAATCACTTGCAGATTTATGATTATAATTATAAGAAGCCGCTGAAGCAGGGAGAGTTGAACTAGATATAAAGCCTAATAATAACATTGGAATGAATAGTAAAGTTAAACGTTTCTGTTTTTTTCTCATACTATTTAAACTCCTAACGTAATGGATTTGTTAAAATGTTTTGATATTAGTCTACCCGGAATTTTAGATTTAAAAACAAAATTAGATAATAATTCATAGTTTATAGATAAAATAGAGACAAGACATTTATAGTTAACTGTTTAAAGTTATCATGTGAAATGAATGAAAGAAGGGGTACTTATTTTGATATTAAAAGATGTTTGTCAATGTGAATACACGAATTCACTTAAACTAGAAGCTGATTATTGTGCAGATCCAATTTGGTGCAATAATTGTGGCTGGAATCTAGATATTGATGACTTCCCACTATCAGATGAACTTCAAGAAGAATTATTCCAATGGACACTACAATATAAGAAAATGCCAAAAGATAAGCATAATAAAATGGGACTAAATCTTACTGAAAAAGTAAAAACGGAGTTAGGTTCAGATTTTACAATTGTGTTTAAAGCTGACAAATAGTTTTCAAAAAGAGTTGTTTAATGAAGAGATGTATTGAGAAGCATGCTTTATTTTTACCTGCGTAACACTTTTTATTATCCCTATGTATAGTAAGAATATCAAAGGGATGATAAGGAGGAATAACAATGCAAAACATAGAAGTTCAAGTGGAAAAATGGTATAGAGAAAATGTAAATCAAGAAGAGATTGATAGAAAAGTTATTGCCACGCTAGATTATGTAAAGAGAACCAGATCCGAAATGAAACACTTTATGATTTTTGTATATGAATTTGTTAAACCGCAACCAAAAAAGATTGAATCACGTAGAATATTTTTGGATAGGATTTTATTTCAAGAAGAACCGCACTATACTAAAGCGCAAAATTCTATCAGATATAAAGAAGTGATGAAAGATTATCAAGTAGTCAAAAAATTAGTAACAGAACAATTCAATCAACACTCAATGCTTATTGACAGATATTATGTCGATTTTAATGCAGCGGATGGTTGTCTTGGGGTAATCTGTTCTGCATATGTTTAATCAATTCAAGCATAGAAATTACCTTAGGCTAGGGACTTTTTTTAGTCTGTAGTTTATTTGTTATGCAATGAAACGTTATAAAGGGTCTGATTATATTCCTATAAATAGAATAAAATAGGTATATAGTATATACTCTCCTGTCATATTATTATATTATGTAAGAATACTGTTAGAAAGGAGTGGGCAGCTTTTTAGCAAGATAATTAAGCTTATTTCTACATTCATGTTTTGTAAATCTAAATAACTGAAGATTCTATTAAACAACTAGATAAAATGAACGTAGAAATAAAATATGGAGGGAAAAAGGTTGAAATTGATGAAATTTTTCGTTTTACTGAGCGTCCTATTAGTGAGTACGCTACTTCCAACCAATACATTTGCAGCGACGAAAGAAATGTATTATCCCGTTGCAGGGACAGCCAAAAATTCTCCTGGGATTTATAAAGCCGTTCCAAATGGAAAGTCTTCTGCTGTATTGAAGGAAAAAGTTTATACTTTAGTAGATGCAAAAAAGCCACCGATTAAATTAAATGATGTAAATTTCTTTTTAGTAAATGGTAAATTAGCAGATACCTCGCAATATGATCCATATTCAGCAAATGTAAAACCAATTCGTGATGTACAAGCAGTTGGAAAAGATGTATATTTTACTAAATTTGTATTTGATAGTATCTATGCTGGTAGTTGTGGTGGCGGTGGAGCTACTATTCTTGAAATCTATAAACGTGCAAGCAATGGAAAAGTTAGTAAGGTTGTAACAGATAAAGTTTCCTCAGATGCTAAAAATGCATTTGTCATAACCGGCAATTCTATGTACTATGCAAAAATAGTCAACGAAGCGATGGGGAATTTTACAATTGTTAAGTCTTCTTTAAGTGGAAAAAGTAAACAAACCCTTCAAAAAGGTGTAGACGACTTTTGGGTTAATAAGAAATCAATTTATTTTGTAAAAAGCGGTAAGTTATATCGTATGGATTTGAATGGGAAAAGTTTAAAATCAATTACTTCCAAAGAAAAATTATATGGTAATACTGGTTGTGGTGAAGGAAATTATTCAGTATCCAATAATGGTATGATAATCAGATCATATAGCGATAATAGCAACTATTTCTTAGATTTTACAAAATTAACGATTACAAAACTTGCAAAAACAGTCCAAGGCAATGTATTAGACGTAGACCTTCAGAGAAAACGCTTAATTGCTATTACTTATGGTGATAATGAGGCGAGTGTTTATGCTCTTTATGATTTTAATGGTAAACGAATTAAAACTTTAAAAAGCTTTAATTGGGATAAAGGACCACAATTCTATTCTGTAGATGTTAAAACAGGACAACTTTTATATATAGAAGATTCTCGATTAAAACAAATTAAATTTTAAAATGTAATAGTATTGCATTCACACTACTACTCTAGTATCATTATTAATTGAAAATTCAATAAAAGTATAAGGTGCCCGAATTTTTAGGGAGAATAGGGAATGAAGTAAAATCTTCAGCGGACCCGCCACTGTAGGGGAATCGTTTGTCGGAAATGCCACTGGATTAAATTCTGGGAAGGCCCGATGAAATCATGACCCCGAGCCAGGAGACCTGCCTTATAACTTGAAATGAACAGATGATGGAAAAGTCTGCGGTTTATTTGTGATGCAAATAAACTGCAGGCTTTTAATTTTTATTCGGGAGAGATGAAAATGAGCTTATTACAAGAAACTATTGAAAAAATTGAAGACTTAGACAAAGAGATGATGTTAAAAGCAAGACAAAGAGTGGATAGCCTCATCAAACCACCGACAAGTCTAGGGAAATTAGAAGAAATTGCAGTTCAACTTTCAGGGATTACTAGAGAAATATTCCCTAAAATTGATCAAAAAGCTGTCATTGTTATGGCAGCGGATCACGGTGTTTATGTAGAAGGCGTTACAAGTAATCCGCAAGAAGTAACATTTGCTCAAACTCTTAATATTGCAAAAGGAATCACTGGAGTAGGAGCTATCGCAAAAATTTCTAATGCAAAAATCGTAACAGTTGATATCGGCGTTAAGGAAGAAATCACAAATGATGCAGGTGTCATCAACCGAAAAATTAAAAAAGGAGCAGGGAATATTGCCCAAGGACCTGCCATGACAAGAGAAGAAGCAATCAAAGCTTTAGAGGTAGGCATAGAAATTGCAACTGCAGAAATTCAAAATGGTACCAATTTGCTAGCCACTGGAGAAATGGGTATTGGTAATACCACGCCAAGTACAGCTATTCTATCTGTATTAGCTCAAATTGACCCAGAAGGAATTACCGGTAAAGGAGCCGGACTTGGTCAAGGCGGATTAGCACATAAAATAGAAGTAATAAGAAAAGCCATTGAAATAAACCAACCAAATCCACATGACGGCATAGATGTCCTAGCGAAAGTAGGGGGCCTAGAAATTGCTGGAATGGCAGGTGTCATGCTAGCAGCTGCAGCAAACCGCGTTCCAGTAATTGTTGATGGTCTAATCTCCACAGTCTCAAGCCTAATCGCAACAACTATCGAACCAAAAGTAAAAGACTATCTAATCACATCCCATGCCACAGACGAACCAGGCGGTAAAAAAGCAAGTGAACTACTAGGCAAAGAACCAATGCTCAAAATGGATATGTGCCTAGGCGAAGGATCTGGAGCTGCCCTAGCCTTCCCAATCATCGAAGCCTCATGTAGTATGATGAGAAATATGGCTTCTTTTGAAGAAGTAGGGATGGAGATTTAATTTTTAGCAAATTGTTAATTAAAAGTAGTTTATAAAGTTGATTGTAAAGCGAGAAAACATAGTTTGATAAAGTATAGGGTATTGCAGTATAAAAAATCCCAATTTCTTAACTAGAAATTGGGATTTACTGATTTATTAAAACGAGATACAATTCTCTGATTATCGAAATTCGTTGTGAATAGGTGTAAACAAATCCTCATTCGTATTTCTAACGATTGAAAAATTATCAACATTATAATGGCCATGAAGAATTTCGTTATGGTGAAGAATAATTTGACTTGCAGATAAATTTTTTGAATCAGAAGTCGAATGACCATCTCCAACTAATGTAACATCAAAATTATTGACTGTTGCCGTTCGAACAGCTGTATCAATACAATGCTCTGTTTTACATCCCATAATCACCAGATGCTTAACACTATTTTTATTTAAATGTTCTAGTAATGGAGTTTCATAAAAAGAATTTGTAGCAGCTTTATCAAATATGGTAGCAGCAGATGGAACTTGAATATCCTTATGTATTTGAAACCCAAGTCCTTCTCCCTTTGAAACATCTAAATCTCGTATAAAAACAATAGGAATGTTCTCGTTTTTTGCTTTATCAATTACAGTGTTAATGTTAAGAATGATTTTCTCTTTCTCAAAAACCCCATGTTCTTCAGTATTACCCTCAATTAAATCCTGTTGAGCATCAATAATCAACAAAGTTTGTTGCAATTATTTTTCCTCCTTATGCATTTATCAATAATTTTTTGAGCTACACATTATATTTCTTCAAAAATTTATTTATACCCTCTATCGTCTAAAGTAAATTAATGGAATTTGCATCTGTAATTCTTTATTCAACCCTTATTCAACCTTCCTGTAATTTTTGGGAATTTTTACTATTAACTCATGTTACAATGGAAAAAGATTAAGTTTGAACATAACCAAGCGTAGTGCAAGCTAGAATGGGAGGAAAGTGATGAAAATTAAACGAATTCTTATGATGATTTTTCTTAGTATTTTTCTCGCTTCTTGTAGCAGTTCTTTGGAGAATTTGAGTAAATGTCCTGACGCTGCAATAGACTATGCGGATGTATTAATGATGAATGGTATAATATATCAACATCATTCACCTGAGATAGAAGATGAAAATAAACAAATAAAGGTTGAAAAGGGGCAGAAAATAGGAGAAGTCAGGTATAAATTGGCGAATCATGCCTGTAGTAGCTATAAAATGAAAAACGGAGATTCTACTTTTATGGACATAGGAACACCCATATATATAGTAAAAGGATATCCTTCATCATTTCTAGTTTTAGCAGACAACCAAGTGTATGTGTCGGAGCAAAATAAAAATGCAAAAACAGCAAATGAATTATATCCCTTAAAAGAATTTGCAAAAAAAATATATATTGAAAGCACAGAAGATGGAAGAAGATTGCATACTTTTTCATCCTCCTCAACAAAAGAATTTACCGAAGCATGGGACGATTTAAAAATAAAAAATGTCGACTACAAGGATGAAGAGTTAATATTCTTGGAGATTGAACTGAAAAATGGCGTATCTTATAGACTTTCTTATGCTAAAAATTCTAATGTATTTCTTATTGGCGTTAAAGGCAATGAAAAAATAAAAACTATTATTCAAAAAGAACAAAAGAAGATGGAAAAATAAATTGTTCTTTATTAATATATTCTAATTAGTTTAAAAAAGCTGCGGAGAAACGAAAGGAACTTTTTCAGAGAAGATTTAACAAAATAATAAGTGATCATTAATAATTATACAAAAATATTATATTTTATAAATTATCAGAAAAATAAATATTGTTTAAATATTAATAATTTTATATAATCATACTTAACTAGGGATATTTCTAATAATTAGGGAAATTCTTACCAAATAATATCAAAAAGATGAGGTGTTAGTAATGAAAAAGAGAAAAAAGTTACTTTCGATTTTTGCAATTCTATTTGGGATTCTAATGGTTTTATCAGCATGCGGGACAAAAGATGGAGCTAAAACATCTGGTGCTTCAGGTAATTCAGGGGACAAAATTACAGAATTAGTTGGTGGTACATCTGCAACTTTTGCGCCGTTTATTTATTTAGATAGTAGTCAAAAACTTTCAGGGATTGACGTTGATGTTTTAAATGCAATTGGTGATGAAATGGGTGTCAAAATTAAGCTAAACAATGTGGGTTGGGAACCAATCTTCCAACAAACAACAAATGGGGAAGTTGATTTCGGAACAGGTGGCATTACAATTACAGATGAACGTAAACAATCTTATGACTTTACAGATCCATATTATGAAGCAACATTATTCATCGTTGTAAAAGAAGGATCATCTATT
Organism: Rummeliibacillus sp. JY-2-4R; assembly: GCF_053847205.1. NCBI lineage: Bacteria > Bacillati > Bacillota > Bacilli > Caryophanales > Caryophanaceae > Rummeliibacillus > Rummeliibacillus sp. JY-2-4R. The sequence goes on from NZ_CM132623.1 coordinate 1,708,091, forward strand.
AAATCATTGCAAGATTTAAAAGATAAGAAGATTGCTGTTCAAATCAATTCAACAGGTCATGTTGCAGCACAAAAACTACAAGGTAAAGCAAGCCCTAATATTATGGCTTACGAAGACCAACCAATTGCATATAAAGAAGTCATCAACGGTACAGCTGATGCAGCAATTGCAGATAATGCGGTTATTACTGAATACTTGAAAAACAATCCTGATGCAAAATTAAAAACAATTAAAGACCCAGCGTTCGCAAAAGAATATTATGGGTTCATGGTGAAAAAAGGAAATAAAGAAGTATATGATATTTTAAATGAAGGTTTAAAGAAAATCAAAGCAAATGGTAAATTAGCTAAGATTACTAGTCAAGAACTTAAATAATTGGGGGTATTTCAGATGAACTTCTTGGGATTACATTGGGATATAATCTGGAACTACCGAGACATGTTTTTACGTGGTATCTGGGTGACAATCGTGTTAACCATATGTGGTTATTTCGGTGGTCTAGTACTAGGTGTTTTATTGGGACTTGGTAAAACATCCAAAAAGAAATGGATTTTTTGGCCGACGAAATTATATGTTGACCTTTTCCGTGGGACACCGATGCTTGTTCAAATTTTAATCATTCACTTAGCTGTTATTCCATCTATATTCGGCCAATCGTACGGTTTTATGGTTTCGGGTATAACCGCACTGATCCTAAATAGTGCCGCTTATAATGCTGAAATTATTCGTGCGGGGATTCAGTCCATTGGTAAAGGTCAAATGGAAGCAGCTCGTTCACTTGGTTTAACACATAGTCAAGCGATGATTAAAATCGTATTACCACAAGCGTTTCGTCGAATGATTCCACCACTCGGAAATGAATTTATCGCATTATTAAAAGACTCTTCACTTGTTACAATTATCGCGGCAAATGATATTTTATATGCAAGTAAAGTTGTTGTAGGTGCATACCAACGTTTCTGGGAGCCATATTTGACAGCGGCTGTTCTGTATTTAATCTTAACTTATATCGTAACTAAAATTATTGCTTACATCGAGAAACGATTTAGTAATAACTACAATCCAAGAAAGAAAAAATCAAGACAAACCAATCTGCCGCAAAACGAAGATGAAGGGCGGACTGCAGCATGATTCATATCAAAAGCTTACACAAAAACTTTGGAAATCTTGAGGTATTAAAGGGAATAGATTATGAAGTAAAAGAAAAAGAAGTCGTTTGTGTGATTGGTCCATCCGGTTCTGGTAAAAGTACATTCTTGAGATGCATTAATTTGTTGGAAGAAATTACGGATGGAGAGATATTGATTGGAGGGGTAAAAGTCAATGATCCCAAAACAAATATCAATGAAATCCGAACAGAAGTAGGGATGGTATTTCAACAATTTAATTTATTCCCTCATATGACGGTGCTTGATAATATTACGATGGCTCCAATGAAAGTTCGGAAAATCACGAAATCAGAAGCTGAAAAATTAGCTCTCGAATTATTAGATAAAGTAGGACTTAGGCAAAAGGCAGATAATTACCCAGAACAACTTTCTGGTGGCCAACAGCAACGCGTTGCGATAGCACGTGCCCTTGCAATGAAACCAAAAATCATGCTTTTTGATGAACCAACATCTGCTCTCGATCCAGAAATGGTAAACGAGGTACTTGATGTAATGAAACAACTTGCTGATGAAGGTATGACTATGGTAATCGTCACACATGAAATGGGTTTTGCTCGCGAAGTAGGTGATCATGTCATATTTATGGATGGTGGCTACATTGTTGAACAAGGAAAGCCAGAAGATATATTTGGCACTCCACAAAATGAACGAACAAAAGCATTCTTAAGTAAAGTATTATAATACCTAAAAAAGCTCTATTCCCTACATAATGGGATTAGAGCTTTTTGCTAATTGAAGTTCATCATTTAATAATACAATCATATTTTTTTGAAGGGAACTCAGCTCCCAACTTTTTGACCTTAACTTTCGCATCATTGATTAAAGATTTAGCCTTTTCTTTTGTTTTTGTGTCTAATGGTGCGGATTTTCTTTCATGCTTAGGAAAATCAATACCAAGTGCCTTTAATTGCTTATGGGCCTCCTCTTTTGTTATAGCACCAGATCTCACATTCTCCATAATCTTTTTGACTTTCACTTTTGTATTTGCATCTAAATTTTTAAATATTTCATGTCTAGGATGCTTAGAAAATTCGACACCAAGTGCTTTTAATTGCTTATGGGCCTCCTCTTTTGTTATAGCACCAGACTTCACATTCTCCATAATCTTTTTGACTTTCACTTTCGTATTTTCGTCTAAATTTTTAAATATTTCATGTTTATGATGTTTAGGAAATTCTATGCCAAGTGCCTTTAATTGTTTATGAGCCTCATCTCTTGTAATGGTACCTTCTTTTGCTTTTTTCAAAATTTCTTTTGCTTTTGCTTTTGTATTTTCATCGAGATTTTTGAATAACTCGCCTCGGGCAGGATGCTTATGAACTGGAACACCTATTTTAGCTAGATCTGCATCTAATTTACTTAAAATTGTATCTACCTTTTGCTTAGTTTGAGCATCTAATTTCGAATTACTTTCTGAAGCAGTTTTATTTTCAATTGCACTTGCAGCAAGAGTAGGATTGTGACTTATAAATCCCATTGTAATCGTGCATGCTAGTGAAATAGTTAAAATTTTGGAGCGATAGTTCATGTGTACTTTTCTCCTTTATAAATATCATTCGTAAGTCAATTGTTATAGTGTAGTGTCATGATAAGCTTAAATTTGTAAAAAATAACCACCTTCTTCCACGAAAATAAGTGATTTTATATTTCCCAATTTTTATAAAAATAAAAGTATGAATTCGCTAAATAATGAAATGAATTAAGAAAAATTTATTTTTTCTAGAGGATTCTTTGATTTAGTATTGTGTCAGTTCTTTGAATTCTACGCTATAATAATACTAGCAACAGCGAATGGGGGAACAAGTGGATGGATGTTCTTGAACTTCTAGATCGATTAGAAGAAATTGAAATTTTATACGAGCCAATTTTTAGTGCAGATGAACATGAGATTGTTGCATATGAAGTGATTGGTCAAATAACGAATAAGGATGAAAAATTTAACATTGTTGAATTTACATATGATGAAACAGTCCCAGCAGATATTCGTTCGGAAGTGGAGATACTAGTCATTAAAAAGGCACTTCAAGTTTCCGCAAAAGACTTACAAGCTACACGAATCTATTTACCTTGCAATCCAAATTTGTTAATGTTGGATTTTGGCGATTCCTATTTTGAAACATTACTAAATTTCGTAGATGAATGTAATTTACCACATATTTATTTAATGATACCGATGCAAAAGTTTGATGGAGAGCTTACTCAGCTTCGACACCCAATTAATTACATTAAAACATATGGTGTAAAAACTGTTACTGCAGACATAGGGCCAGATAGTAAGTTGGATCAAATTTTACTATTAGAACCTGCTGTTTTGAAAATGAAAATGAGTCAACAAGATTACCATTCTTGGGGTCCACAGAACCATCTATTGACAACAATTCAAACACTAGCGAATAAAATGGGCGCAGACTTAATGTTTGATGAAATAGAAACAAGTTACCAACTACATTATGCCTGGAAAAGTGGTGCACGCTTTTTCAAAGGAAAATACTTAGCTACACCAACCAATGAATATTTACCTCGAGATGTATTTAAAGAGAAAATCCGAAGCGAATGCCAACAATTTATCTCGATGGAGAAAAAGCGTCTTGAAGCAAAATATGAAGAAATGAACAAACTCCAAAAAAGTATTACTACAACCGTGAAAAGTATAAATCCAACAAGCCAAAATGTTGAAAGCTTATTAAAACTGGCAAAAGAATTAGAAGATTATACTTTCCGCTTATATATCTGTAACGATGAAGGATTTCAAATTTCACCCAACATCGTCAGACTAAAAAGCGGATGGAATATAGAAGAAGCAGCAATCGGTAAAAACTGGAGTTGGCGACCATATTTCCTATCAAATATGATCAAACTCAAAAACGACTCTAAAGGCGATCTCTCCAGCATCTATAGCGATATCCGCACAGGTGAACTAACCCGAACTTACTCCTTGGCCCTAAACTGCCAGGAATTCCTATTTGTCGATATTACTTATAGCTATTTAGAAGAGCATTATATTGTGAGTTGATAATTATTATGAAATACTTATCCGGTTTGAGTTAAATTTTTTAAGCTCTGATTTCACTGTAATGAAGGTGAAATTAGAGCTTTTCTATTAAAATTGGGGGAAGGAAACGATTCGCTGTTTGAGAGGCCACTATGGAAAATATAGTAATTTAAAGATAACCTATCTCCGATGATAGTTTTTTTAAATTTAGTATAAAATGAAGTTATCAAAAAGTTCTTACAAAGGGAATGGATATAATTTGCCGAGTATTCAGGACACCACCTACCCCATAATCAAGAGCCTGACATTGTATAAAACTTTTAGATCTATCACCCTGACTTCGACCACACAAGATGTATATACTGCTTGGAGAAATGGTATGACCTCCTTATTGGTAACGCTTATATTTTTAATTGTACTTGGAAAATAAGGGAATGCCTTTATTATCTTGATGAAAAGTAACATTTTTTTAAAATCTCGTTTCTTTGATCGCTCTATGTCAATCAAATTCAATTTCAACCACTCTTCAAACAGAACACGACTAAATTATTGGATACTAAAAAGTTGGGATAAACAAAAAGTTTCTACCAACTTTTTTACTACTTCTGTTGAGCAATAATAAATTTTTTATTTTGATTTTGATTAATCTGTTCTTTTGCTGAACGAATAATATCCATTTGATGGCTGGACAATTGGCAATCATTCAAATGATTCAATTTCTCCATTTTTTCATTCCTCCCATTTCACATAAAATCCTTTTTGGTTTTGGTGAAATATTATTCCCGCTTCATAAAACTGTATGTGTCTCCATATAATTTTTTCTCTATTTTAAAAATACAAAAAATGCTAATGAACATAAAAAAGTATAAAAAATGCTAGACAACGTAAATAGTGTCTAGGGACATTGTATTTTCAGAAAATTATAATAAATAAAAACAATAAAAGGAGCCGTGAAAATGATTAGAAAAATATCGTTCTAACTACTATGCAGGTAGCAGTTAATTTAAAAGGCAGAGAATTGCTAATGGAAGATGCGAGGGATATTGCCAATCGCATTTGGAGGTGACTTTTCAAAAAATTGAAAGAAGGTGTCACTCTTGAAAGAACTAAAAGGGGAATTAATTGCAGAGTTTGTTGGCAGCTTTATTCTGGTTTTTTTTGGTGCAGGCTGTGTAGCTGCTCTTGTTTTAAATGGAGCTCAATATACGATGTGGGATATAGGGATGCTTTGGGGATTAGCTGTGAGTCTTGCTCTGTATCTAACCGCTGCCATATCGGGAGCGCATATTAACCCAGCGGTCACATTAGCGCTTGCCGTTTATCGCGGGTTTTCTTGGGCTAAGGTATTACCTTATATTGTAGCACAAACAATAGGAACCTTTACGGGAGCCGCCTTAGTATACGGACTCTATTATAATGGTTTCCTTCACTATGAAACAACAAACGAAGTAATCCGTGGGAGTGCAAAAAGTCAAACTTTGGCTAGTATTTTTTCTACCTCTCCTGCTTCCTATCTAAATCATTTTCAAGCAGCATGTGTCGAGGTTGCTATAACTGCTTTTCTAGTAGCTGCTATATTTGCCTTTATTGACGAACGAAATTCATTTGCTCCTACAAAAGCATTATTTCCTTTGGCGGTAGGAATCGTTGTCGCTGCAATCGGCGGTTCCTTTGGTGTGTTAACTGGGTTTGCGCTGAATCCGGCACGGGATTTTGGTCCTAGATTATTCACAGCGCTAGTAGGCTGGGGACCTGTCGCTTTTCATGGACTAAAAGGATACTTTTGGGTTCCGCTTATCGCGCCAATGATTGGAGCGGTGATAGGGGGAGGGCTGTATGATTATCTCATCGGCAAATATCTTCCTGCTAAAGGCTCCGCTCTTCAAGAAACAGAGGGTATTCAGGAAGAAATCGTCGCTTCTTCGGAAACTTATTAATGTTAAATAATGATAGAAAGAGGGATATTTTATGCTACGTTCAAAACGATTTGAGATTTTAGAAGAAAGACCCGTCAATAAAGATGGATTTGTAACAGAATGGCCAGAAATGGGATTTGTCGCTATGTCGAGTCCGAATGACCCAAAGCCTTCTGTCAGAGTAGAAAATGGCAAGATAGTAGAATTGGATGAAAAAAAACGAGAAGACTTTGATATGCTGGACCAGTTTATTGCAGATTACACGATTGATGCAAGCATAGTCGAGCAAGTCATGGCTCTTGACAGCTTAGAGATTGCCCGAAAGCTCGTGGATATAAATGTGTCCCGTTCAGAAATTGTAAAGCTGTCAAAAGGTCTCACACCTGCAAAAGTGCTGGAAGTTCTCAATCATATGAATGTAGTGGAAATGATGATGGCTTTACAAAAGATGAGAGCAAGGAAAACACCGTCCAACCAATGTCATGTCACAAATGTGCGCGATAACCCTGTACTAATGGCGGCGGATGCTGCAGAAGCGGGACTCTATGGATTTGACGAACAAGAAACGACCGTCGGAGTTGCCCGTTATGCTCCTTTTAATGCGTTAGCATTACTCGTAGGTTCCCAAACGGCAAGGAATGGAGTCTTAACTCAAGATTCTTTAGAAGAAGCGACTGAACTTCGTTTAGCAATGCTTGGAATGACTTCTTATGCAGAAACTGTTTCCATTTATGGTACGGAATCTGTTTTTATAGACGGGGATGATACACCTTGGTCAAAGTCATTTTTAGCCTCTGCCTATGCTTCACGCGGCGCTAAAATGCGCTTTACATCAGGTACTGGTTCTGAGGTACAAATGGCCGGGGCAGAAGGGAAATCTATGCTTTATTTAGAAATTCGATGCGTCATGATGGCGAAAGGAGCAGGCGTTCAAGGGCTGCAAAATGGTTCCATCAGTTGCATTGGCATACCATCCTCTGTACCGAGCGGGATCCGTGCGGTCTTAGCAGAAAACTTGGCTACTACATTGTTTGATATGGAGGTAGCTTCAGGAAATGACCAAACTTTCTCACATTCGGAAATCCGGCGGAGCGCAAAAATGCTGTGTCAAATGCTACCAGGTACAGATTTCATCTTTTCCGGATTCGCTGCTGTACCGAACAACGAGGATATGTTTGCCGGCTCTAATATGGATTCTAGTGATTTAGACGATTACTTGATTATTCAGCGGGACATGATGGTAGACGGCGGATTAAAGCCGGTGGATGAAGAAAGCGTTATTGAAGCCCGCTACCAGGCGGCTAAAGCTTTACAAGCTATTTTTGAAGAGCTGGGATTCCCGGTTATTACAGATAAAGAGGTGGAAGCGGCCACTTATGCCAATAGCAGTGTAGATATGCCGCAGCGAAACGTTGTTGAAGATTTAAAGGCGGCAGAGCGAATTTTACGAGATGGGATTTCGGGATACGATATAGCTCTCATCTTAGCTAAGCGTGGATATCGACAAACAGCAGAACGGATTTTCAATATGCTGAAACAAAGGGTAGCAGGCGACTATTTGCATACATCGGCCATTATTAATAAAGATAATGTCGTTATAAGCGCTGTAAATGATGAAAATGATTACATGGGACCTGGAACAGGCTACCGTCTCAGTCCGGAAAGATGGGAAGAAATCAAAAACATTCGTCAAGCCATCAGTCCGAAAGACTTTGATTAAGGGAGGAACCGAACATGACGACATTAGGATTTTCAATAGAGATGAAATTAACGGAAATCGGACCGGCAATAAAAGGGACGAACCCTAGGGAAGTTATTGTAGCCATAGCCCCTGCTTTTGGAAAAGAAATGAATAAAACGATTATGAAAGTCGATCACGCTTCTGTCCTGCGTGAAATCCTTTCTGGGATTGAGGAGCAAGGAGCTGTTCCACGTGTCATTCGCAGCTTGCGCACGGCTGACTTGGCTTTTATGACGCACGGAGCAGCCAAAATGAGCGGTTCAGGCATCAGCATCGGCTTGCAGTCGAGGGGAACTGCAGTGATCCATCAGCGTGATTTGGATCCGCTAACCAATCTTGAACTATTCCCACAATCTCCGTTAATTACTCTAGAAATGTACCGGGCGATGGGACGGAATGCGGCAATGTATGCATTAGGGGAAAGCCCGAATCCTGTACCTGTGGTAAATGACGAAATGGCACGGCCTAAATACCAGGCGGCTGCAGCCCTGCTTTATTTAAAAGAATGCCAGTCGCTTGTGCCAGATCAGAAGCCTGTTGAATTAAAAGCAGAATTTATAATAAAAGACTAGGAGGAAAAACAGATGGAAAATGTAACAAAAGAACAAACGAAAAGCTTAACAAAAGAAAACTATCCGCTCGGTTCAAAAAGTCCGGATTTGTTATTTACACCTACCGGAAAAGCCTACAAAGAGTTAACTTTGGATGCTGCTTTAAAAGGAGAAGTAACAGGAGCAGATTTGCGCATCAGTCCAAAAACGCTTGAAATGCATGCAGACATCAGTGAAAGTTTAGGAAGAACACAACTGGCGAAAAATTTCCGTCGAGCTGCTGAAATGATTAATATATCGGATGCTCGTATATTACAAATCTATAATGCTATGCGCCCTAACCGTTCGACTAAAGAAGAGCTTTTAGCGATTGCCAGTGAATTAGAAGAAGAATACGGAGCGACAGAAAACGCTGGATTAATCCGCGAAGCTGCAGATGTGTATGAAAGGCGCGGAAGATTAAGGAAGAGTGAGGACTAAAAGAATGATGAAAAAAATTTTAGCCGGTGTAGATATCGGCAATTCATCGACTGAAGTGGCGATCGCAAGTGTGGAGGGAGATTCTAAATTTCTTTCCCAGCATTTAGTCAAAACAACGGGCATAAAAGGAACTACTGATAATGTGAAAGGCATCCGCCGTGCTTTGCAGGAAGCGGCTAAAAAGGCAGGCATCGAGCTAAAAGACATTGATCTTATCCGGTTGAATGATGCCGTGCCAGTTATTGGCGATTTGGCCATGGATTTGATTAGCGAAACGATTATTACCGAATCTTCCATGATCGGCCATAATCCGGATACGCCAGGCGGAGCCGGTTTAGGTGTCGGGACAACGGTTTTAATTGATCAATTATTTGACGTAGAGGAAAAAGACCAGGATTATATTGCTGTTATACCTAAATCTTTTGATTATGAATGGGTTGCCCAACGCCTGAATCAGGCAGAAAGCGAAGGAATTTCCATTACCGGCGCGATTGTTCAAAAAGATGACGGGGTGTTAATACACAACCGCCTGAACAAAAAAATTCCCATCGTAGATGAGGTCGCTTTAATTGGAAAAGTTCCTCTTTTGAAACTGGCAGCGGTAGAAGTTGCTTTACCGGGTCATGTGATTCGGACGTTAAGCAATCCATACGGCCTTTCTACCGTCTTTCAGTTGGATCCAGACCAGACGATACAAATTGCTTTAGTCGCTAAAGCATTAGTCGGCAACCGATCAGCCGTAGTGATCCGGACACCGCAGGGGGAAGTGGTGGAACGGAAAATAGAAGCGGGGCGGGTCATTTTAATCGGGACGAATAACCAACAGCTGGAAGTATCCATTAATGATGGGGCAGAAGCCATTATGAATACGTATGAAAAACTAGAAATGCTGGACACGCTGGCAGATGTCCAAGGAGAAATAGGAACGAATGTCGGAGGGATGTTTAACGGTCTCCGCCATGATTTAGCAGAGCTCACCGGACAATTGCCAAACGAAATTACCATCTCTGATTTTTTGGCCGTTGATGCAGTGATCCCGACCTCTATTAGCGGAGCAATGGCGGGTGAGCTTTCCATGGAAAGCGGCGTCGCTTTAGCCTCAATGGTAAAAACAGATAAAGTCCCTGTTCAAAGAGTTGCGTCTTTATTGGAAAAAGAAATTGGAATCGCGGTAGAAGTTGGCGGTGTTGAAGCGGAAATGGCCATCCGCGGAGCCTTAACGACGCCCGGTACGAGAAAACCGATTGTTATTCTCGATATGGGCGGTGGTTCAACCGATGCTGCCATGATGAATGAAGCCGGCAAAATCATTTCAAGCCACTTGGCCGGTGCAGGAGACATGGTCACGATGCTGATTAATTCTGAACTCGCTTTAGGGGATAAGGAACTGGCTGAAAAAATTAAAAAGTATCCTTTAGGAAAAGTGCTGAGTTTATTCCATATGCAGCTAGAAGACGGAACGATGCTATTTTCCGAAACGCCTTTTCCTCCGTACACATTCGGGAAAGTAGTGATTCGGGAAGAACAGGATCTCACACCTTTATCAAGCAAAGCATCCATGGAAAAAATCAGGGAGATCCGGCGGAGCGCCAAGCGGAGAGTGTTTGTGACGAATGCGCTGCGCGCTCTTAAGCGAGTCATCCCAACAGGCAATTTAAAACACTTGTCTTTTGTTGTCATGGTGGGGGGATCGGCACTTGACTTTGAAATTCCGCAAATGTTAACAGAGGAACTAGGCAAGTATGGCATTGTAGCCGGTTTTGCCAATATACGCGGGACAGAAGGCCCGCGAAATGCAGTTGCTACCGGCTTGGTCTTATCCTCTGTCGGGGTCGGGCATGAGGTATTAAAATGAATAAAAGCAAAATTTATATTACGATTTTATATAACAGCGCTCTTTCCCCTAGCCAAATTCAAGAAGTCTGTGCCGGCTTGGAAGAAGAAGGGGTTCCATTCTTACTTCAAAAGTGGGACAAAGCGGGCAGTTTTATTGAACTAGGGAGGGAAGCAGCATCCAAATCCCCTTTGCAAGTGGGCATAGGCATTGATCAAAATGGAGATTTATGTGTGCATCACGAAAAATTGAAGCAAGAAGAACCATATTTACAAGACAGCCTTCAAAACGGGCGCAAATTAGGAAAGAACGCAGCCCGTTTGATTAAAGGCTTGCCACTATCTTTTTAGCAGGAAAGGATGGGAAAAGATGAGTCAGATCAATTTAGAATTAGCGAAAAAAATAATTGAGAGTGCTGAAAAGGAAGCGAACAAAATCAAAGTCCCTATGGTCATTAGCATTGTTGATGAAGGAGGGAATTTCATAATCTGCCACCGAATGGATAATGCTTTGTTGGTCAGCGTGGATATTGCCCAAAACAAAGCATGGACTTCAGTAGCTATGAAAATGCCGACAGCAGATTTGGCGCAGGCAGCCGGAGCGGGTAAAGAGCTTTATGGTATTAATACAACAAATAACGGACGGGTTGTCGTGTTTGGCGGAGGAATCCCATTACGGAAAGACGGGCAAATCATAGGTGCGGTAGGCGTCAGTGGTGGTTCTGTAGAACAGGATATACGAGTCGCGCAGTCAGCTGTGCAAGTATTTAGTGAGTTGGAATATCTGTTAAACGGTTAATCTATTTGCAGAATATAGTTTTTGATTATCTCGTTTCATTATAGACGAATACTAAATTATGTTCAAAACGTACCCTTGGGACCAACTATTATTTCTACTTCTTTACGGTTCTAAGGGTGCAATCTATTTAAACAGAAAGGATGAATATATTGAAAGTTTATACAAAATCTGGTGATAAAGGTGAAACAAGTCTTGTTTATGGAAAAAGGGTTTCCAAGGCAAATGATCGTGTGGAAGCTTATGGTACTTGTGATGAAGCTAATTCAATGATTGGATTAGCTCTTTCATTTATACCGAAATCCAATAAATGGGAGCCAATTATACAACAGTTACGCATTATTCAAACCAAACTGTTCCATGTTGGAGCAGAGTTAGCAACTCCTACAGGAAAAGACGTTGGATGGCCTATATTGGAATCGGACGTAGTTTTCTTGGAAAAAGAAATAGATAAAATGGAAGAAAGCTTACCATCTTTAACAAACTTTATTTTACCAGGTGGTTGCGAAGCGGGCGCAGCCCTTCATTGTGCCAGAACTATTGTCCGAAGAGCCGAACGTTGTGCAGTTGTGATAAACCTAGAGGAAAAGGCAAACGTTACAGCTATCAAATATCTTAATCGCCTATCAGATTATTTATTCGTTGCTGCTCGCTGTGTAAATCAGCAAATGCGAAAACAAGAACCAACCTTACATCAAGATTAGAATATATTTGTTAGAAGCGGTAATTTGCAAAAATTGCTGATCTATTCATAATTTGGTACTATTAAATATGAGAACGCTTTCTTTATGTGTGAAATATAAGAGTTATAGCGGAGGGATAAGTTGGGAGGGATACAAGATGATTTTTAAACTTAAAAATATCGTAGATTTGAAAACTCTCCAGGAAATTCAAGATCGCTTTGCCGACGCTACAGGTTTGGGAGTTGTTATTTCAGACGAAAATGGAACACCTGTTACAAAACCTAGTAATTTTACCAACTTTTGCTCCTATATACGTTCATCATCGAGTGAGGGATTACGGGGATGTATGTTATCAGATGAACGTTTGGGAAAAATGGCAGCTAAACAGGGAAAGCCAACCATTCACCGTTGTCATTCTGGTCTAGTTGATTTGGCTGCTCCAATCATTCTCGATGAAAAATACCTGGGAGCAATCCTTTGTGGTCAGGTATTAATTCAAGGACAGGATAAAGAGAGACTTGATCAGATTCGTCGGAATACAAAAAATCTTCAGATCGATCAGAACGTTCTCGATCAGTATTTTGATCAAATTGAATTCACCAATCAAAAACGGGTAGAGGCAGCGGCAGATATGCTTTTTCTAGTTGCTAATTATATTGTTAAGATGGGTGCAACGTATCTTACCCAAGAAGAATTGAATCAAAAAAGTCAAAAATTGATGGAAGAATTGCAGCTTCGTGCACAATTGGAAAAAACATTACAAGAAACGCAACTAAAGGTTTTACAGTCACAAATTAATCCTCATTTCTTATTTAATACTTTAAATACGATTTCACGTCTGGCCTATCTTGAAGGCGCTGAACAGACGCAGGAGGTTACATACGCGCTCGCTAAAATACTACGGTATAGTTTGCGTAATATAGACCAACTTGTAAGTTTAAAGGAAGAGTTAGAGCATGTACTAAATTATTTAAATATTCAGCAATCTAGATTCCGAAACAAAATACAGTATGAACAAAGTTTGATTTTTGATGTTGATTCTATAAGAATACCTATTCTTTGTGTCCAGCCAATTATTGAAAATGCTATTCTACATGGGTTTGAATCACAAGATAAAGTGGCTATTAAACTATGTTGTTTTTCCAGGAATGATAACGTGGTAATTGAAATTTCTGATAACGGTGCAGGTATTTCGAAAGAAAAATTATCATCCATACTTTCAGATGAAAAAACCAAAAGTAATGGACATACTACAGGAATTGGTATAAAGAACGTACACAAACGAATTCAACATTATTTTGGAGAAGGTTATGGAATTACAGCAATTGAAAGTAGCAAAGGAGCAGGGACCAAAGTTCAGATTACAATCCCGAAAGTTGGAGGTTATTTGGCTTGAAATTAATGATTGTGGATGACGAACCGTTAGAACGGGAAGTGTTAACATTGATGATCAAGAAACATAACTTTAAAGTAAATCAATTTTTCGAGGCGGAAAATGGTGTTGATGCTGTAAAACTAGCCAAGGAAGAGCAGATGGATCTCGTGATTATGGATATCAAAATGCCTAAAATGGATGGTCTAATGGCAGCGGAGATTATCAAAAAGGAAGTTTCTAATTGTCGAATAATTTTCCTTACGGCTTATGATGAGTTTGATTTTGCCTATCGTACTATTAAATTGGGAGCGGATGATTTTTTATTGAAACCAGCTCACTCAGAAGATATTCGACGAACCTTAGCAAAGTTTATACCAACACTTGATATGAACCCAACTCCCACGCATTTAGAGGAGTCAAGTGAGCATTACGATATTAAAAAAGTCAGAAATTATATCGAGCTTAATCTTCATAGCGAGTTAAATTTAAAGAAGTTATCCAAACTAGTCCATCTTAATTCACAATACCTTAGTCGTTTGTTTAAACAGGAAACTGGGTTTACTATTACACAATATATAACTAGTCGCCGTTTGGAAAAAGCAAAACATTATCTTGATCATACGAGGGAGACTGTTGCAGAAATCAGTGAGAAATGTGGGTTTTCCGACTCGAATTATTTTGCGAGGGTTTTCAGAAAATATGAAGGCACGACACCAACGCAATATCAACAACAAGCTATTGTTGGAAGAAAGAAACGATTAAATTCATTTAATAATTTTGTAATGTAGAGTATACATTTTTTATAAATGAGAGATATAGAAAAAGCGGTTTATCATGCCTATTTCAATAAAATAAAGTGAACAAAGAGGAATGATTCTACCGAGTATAGACAGTTTTTTTCGCTATCCTTTCGATTGAATTAGCGTCCAATCTTGACAATGCCGGAGCTAGTATTGCATATGGAATAAGGAAGATCCGTATTCCCTGGTTTTATAATTTTATCATAGCGTTTATAGGATTTTTGCTGTCGCTTGCAGAAGGGATATTTGGAAAGTAGATGGTCCTTTGGCTTATGCCTGCTATAGGTAAATTAATTGGGATGATCACACTTGTTATAATTGAAATTTCAATATTATATCAACCACTATTTAATAATACATTAGTAAAATATGCATCTTAGAGTAACCCTTTCCTTAAAATTTTACGTTACCCAGAGGAAGTGGATCTAAACGGATCGAAAACTATAAGTTTTAGTGAATCAATCTTACTGGGAATCTCCCTATCCGTGAATAATTTAGTGGGTGGGTTTGATTCTGGTGTCACTCACCTTAGTATCTGGGAGACCTCATTTATTTCTGGAGTATTAAGTTATATATGTGTTAGCCTATTCGTTTACGTGGGAAAATATCATAGAATGGGAGTTTAATGACTTAATAGATGATTTTAGTGATAAAAACGGAGAAGGGAATTCATCGATTTTCGTTGACATATTTTTAGGTACTATTCTTGAGATAGACGGGATTAAAAAACTGTTAAGTAACAATAAGTTGATCCGTTTAAGGGGTAGAATGTTGAGTAAATCTCCTTGTCCTAAAGACAGTACAATAAAGAAAAAAGGTGTCTCTTTTGCGAAAAGAAGTCTAGGGGATGAATCAAATTCCTTTCCATTAATTTAAAATTTACAAGGATTACTATGCCCGAATATAGAAGATGTAATTGGGCAAGACCTTGATTTCTTGTTCCATGAAAGAAGAATTCTTGTTGTCTTTTAGATCTGATTGAATCGGTATAAACCACATAATATTTGAAAGTTATATAGCATAACATTTGAGGGGGAAGCGGAATGATTCAAACTAAAACAATCTATATAGTGAATTCACCAGGAACCATCATTTATGGAAAAAATGCATTTGACGAAGTAGGGGAATATGCAAAAAAACTAGGAACGAAGGCACTGATTATTAGTGACCCAATCATGGATCAATTAGGAATTGTCAGCCAGTGTGCCTCCTTATTGAAAACAAAAGGACTGGAATCTGCTGCATATCTGGGCGTGACGTCAGAGCCAGTGGATACGTATGTCTCAAAAGGCCTCGATATTCTGGAGTCAGAAGAATGTGATGTCATTATTTCAGTTGGTGGAGGAAGTTGTATTGATACTGCAAAAGCAATAGCGGTCGTTGCAACGAATGGTGGCTATATTGGGGATTATATGAACCGACAAAAGTTAGCGGAAATCTCGCCGATTCCACACATTGCCATCCCGACAACTGCGGGCACGGGTTCAGAAGCAACAGATGCTACGATTATTACAAACACAACAAATGATGTAAAAATGATGATTAAACAACCTGCATTTTTGCCAATCGTTGCTATCGTAGATCCGATTTTAACGCTCACAACTCCGCCTTCAATTACAGCTGCTACAGGGATTGATGCTTTAAGCCACGCAATTGAAAGTTATTTATCTCGCTTAGCCCACCCATATTCCAATATGTTGGCGCTATCAGCAGTTGAACTAATCGTTAACAATATACTTACGGTTTACGAACAAGGTGATAATATTGAAGCGCGAGAAGCAATGTCCATCGGTTCACTTCAAGCGGGACTTTCATTCTCTAATGCTTCAGTGGCCCTCGTTCATGGTATGTCTCGACCAATCGGAGCACTATTCCATGTCCCACATGGTATTTCAAATGCCATGCTGCTTCCAGCTGTCTTAGAATATTCAAAAGAAGACTGCATCGATCAACTTGCAGATATCGGTCAATATTTTAACAAAGAAGAAAAAGAGCTAACCAAAAATGAATTATCCAATTTGGTGATTGAATCTATCAAAGTACTATGCAAAAAGATGAACATTGGAAACTTGCAAAAATGGGGAATTGAAAAAGATGCCTTTTATGAAGTAATTCCAAAAATGGCGACAGACGCTCTCGAAAGTGGAAGTCCTGCTAACAATCCGAAAATCCCATCATATGAAGAATTAATTGATTTATATAAAATTGTTTATGATTATGCATTTTAAATAGAAAAAAAACCACCGAAAATAGTGAGATTCGGTGGTTTTTTGGTAGAGATTTAACCTAGAAAGTTTAAAATAGGAATTAACTATCACACAAAATTATGATGGGGAAAACATTAAATACTAGTGCTATTGAAGTTTATAAAATAGAATAATTTTATGAAGAAGAAAACACAAGTGTGGAACTAATCAGTAATAATTGTATAAAAAATTTTTTGAGGAGGAAAATCCTTGGAAGTAACTTTCCTTACAACACCTGAATCTTATGGTGAAATTCCTTTCTATACTATGGGAAATATACTGTTTGAATGTGGGCTCTATTTTGAAGATAAAAAAGAGGAGAAAAGAATAAATTTTTGTGTAAATTGGATAGAAAAAATAAATAATTATCCAATCTATTATCTATTTGAAGTTTATGATTTTATGACTTTAGAAATAGATAAGGCTCTGAAAAAGAAAAAAATACAATCCACTCGATCTGTGTTTCAAGAAAGATATTATTACAAAGGTATTTTCCAAAATATAGAACAGCTTATAGAAATCTTTCCATACATATATGGTAGCGGTAGTATGGAGCAATTTGCTGCTATTTCTTTAAATGAAGATGTAATTGATTTTCAAGAAACAGTTCCTATTATAAAAATGAAAGAAAATGCAATTGTCATCGCAGTTGATGTAGATGGGGATTCAATCTTATTTTTATCGAATGATCATGACTATAAGAATATTTCAGAACTAATAGAAAGCTTGCCAAATAATGTTCAATACAGATTTAATGAATAATAAAGCTTCGATAATTCACAGTCAATTATTATTATCCCGCATATAAATGTTTTATATAGTATGAGATGTTTAATTGTGAATTAGGAGGTCTCAAATGAAGGGGCTTTTAATTATTGGAAACTTTTTGATGTCAGGTGTCATTACATTTTTTATTTCTTTATTTTTTGCAGAAGGAGCAATTGCTGAAAATTATTCAAACGAAACATACGTAGCACCTGAATTCTTTTTAATCTTTGGGGTATGGGTGATAGGTGCAATATTGCTGGGACTCTTTTTTTCTAAAAATAAATTTAAGAATACGCCATATTGGAAAATCTTTTTGGTTAACATTTTGCTGTGGTTTACAATCCCAGTCGGTTTTTTCTTTAGCATGATGTTGGCTAATTTATAAAGTATGTCTAAAAGTTAAAAGGACTAGCGAAGGGGGCTAGTCCTATCAAAGTAAGGAGATGTTAAAAGGCCTCATTCAATAATCTCATTGGGCAAAGAGATTACGAATGATTACCTATATCTTATTATAAAAAGTAGTATTATTAAACTAACGAAATATAAAGATATTGTAAATTTTAAATAAAGTCTATCAAGAACATAGTATTCCGAGCATACTCTTCTAATCCACTCGTTGAATTCTTCCTTCAGGTCGATATTCAATTGAGGAAGGAAGTGATTTCACAAATTCTACTGATGCATCTAAGTCAGTTGGACCAACTTCCATGTTTTGAGAACGATCTAAAATGCCGTATTTTAGATTTCCGTACATATAGTTGTTCACCACAACTGTATACTCTTTTGTAGGATCCATTTTACTACCATCCGGTAAGAAGAGATCGACCACTTTACCAGTTTTACTAGAATCGTCATACGTATAAGTGTATTTAAATCCTGAGATATGGAAATCAAGTCCTCTATCCGTAATTTGGTTATTTAAAACTGCACGAATATCATCGCCACTTAATGATACTTTATTAAGTACATTTCCGAATGGTTGGATGGCGAATAGATTACCGTAAGTAACTTCACCAGCATTTAAATTTTCACGAACTCCTCCACCATTCATCATGGCAAAGTCTGCATTCATCGAAGCTTTCATACTGTCTGCAATTAGATTACCAAGGGCAAGATCACCATTTTGTCTTGCAATAGTTGGATATCCTTTTTCCATACTTGATGAATTTTGACCAACCACTTGTGCTTTAATTGGTGCTACTTTGTCTTCATACTTTTTCATAATGGCAGAAACTTCAGGATCTGGTTTATAGGCATTTTGGTAAACAGTTTTAATTTCAGCAGATTTTTTTACAATATCATGTGTTTCTGGGTCAATTTCAACATCTACATCAGAGAAAGCAGAGCCATATGAATAAGCTTGGACGATTAATTTATTGTCAACAACGCGATTTACGCCAACATGATTATGTGCTGCAAAAATCACATCGACTTCATCGTCCACTTGTTCAGCAATTTTACTTGCATCGAACTGATCAGTATAACCTGTTTGTGTAGCAGGATTATGTGCAAGTACGACGATGGATTTAATGCCTTTATCCTTTAGTTCTTTTGTATATTTATTAATTGCTTCTACTTCGTCTGTAATCTTAAGAGATTCATTCCCTTTTGTTACAATCATATAAGGAGTTTCTTGCGTTACTACTCCGATAACACCAATTTGTTGACCTCCAACATTAAGGACAGTGTAAGGATCTGTGATTAATTTTCCATCACGCATATCATATGCGTTTGCCGCAACGATTGGGAAGTTCATACCATCATATCCAGGGTTACCTTTTGGATGATCGCCACCTTTGATCATTCGTTGTAACTCATCAATTCCTTCATCGAATTCATGATTACCAAGAGTTCCTGCGTCAAACCCGATAGATTCCATCACTTCGACAGTCGGTTCATCTTGGAATAGGGCAGAGATTAATGGACTACCACCAATCATATCGCCTGCATGTAAGATTAACGTATTAGGATTTGTTGCTTCTTCTTTTCTTAAGGCTGCAGCTGTATATTCCATACTTCCAGCAGTCAGGTCACCAATTTTTGTAACAGTATCTAACTGACCGTGTAAATCATTGACGCCTAAAAGTTGTACCTTCACATTTTGATTTAAATTGATTTTGAAGATGCCAAAACCTTTTGCATCTGTTTTTCCTGTGTAAGAAATAGGGTTATCTTCTGAAATATAATCTTGTGCTTTTGGTGAAGTTGTAAACGTCACATTTGTATTTCCAGGGATTGGTGCAATAGACCAATTCTGATCAGCGGTTGGTGTAATTTCTTTTTGTTGAGCAATATAATCCATTAAGATTTGACGGTTTTCATCGGCAGAATCAACAACGAGTTCGCTATTTTTTAAACCAGGGAAGTTACCGCCACCACCTGCACGATAGTTATTCGTAACCACGATAAAATCTTGATTAGGATCAATTGCTTTACCATTATACGTTAGATTCACTACACGACTTGAATCTGGATTAACAAGTGTACCGTTTGGTGCATATTTTGCAGGTTTTGTTACATCAATTTGATATTGTACGCCATCAATGACATCAAAGTTAAACACTTGGAAAGATGGATTTAATAAAGGTTGTTCTGTTGTCTTATTTGGGTCAATTGTGTTGAATTGACCAGCTGACATTTCAATCCATTCTTTCACTGTAGAACCCTTTACTTTCACAGCTTTTAATGTGTTGTCATAAAGATATAAATCACCAGCACTACGAATCGTTAGGTCGCCTTTTTTAATTTCAGTATATTCATCGACACCATTTCGACCGGCTTTAAATGGTGCTCCAACAGATAAAATTGGAAGATCCTTAAGTTCTGGTTTGTTCAAGTTAATATAATTTTCAACATACCATTTTTGCGCATTTGTTACGACTTGAATAGATGAATCATCTTGAACTAGCGAGAAATAACTATAAATATCATCCGTTGTTTTGCCGATTGGTGTATTGACATATTTGATTGTTGCTTCGTGTTCAGCTTTTACAGCTTCAGCGATTTTTGCATCAGGCTGTACATTATTAATTTCCCGTGTAGAAGATCGTGAATCAGCAACATTCCATTTACCCTTCACTTTTTCTAACGCTAGGTCAATAATTCCTAATGATCCACCACCGTAACCAGCTTGTACTGCAGCAACCCCATTAATTGTCCCTTTTTGGTTATCTATGCCAGGTAAAGGTTGTCCATTTTCATCTTTGAACAATACATCTAGACTCGCAACATCTTTTGAAGGGAATAGTTTATGCGTATGTGAAAAAGTGATTGCATCAATGCCAGGCACTTCGCTTAATGCATAAACAGTATCTTCTGTGTTTGCTGCACTTCCGCTAAATCCTGAGTGTGCTAATGCGATAATGACATCTGCGCCTTTCTTTTGCATTTGAGGAATATACTTTTTCGCTGTGTCTACGATATTTTTGGTGATGACTTTTCCGTCAAGATTTGCTTTGTCCCATTCATTGATTTGTGGGGGAACAAATCCAATATAACCAATTTTGATAACATTCGTTTTGCCGGATTCATCTGTTACTTTTTTATTGACAATTTTATATGGAGTGTATTTATTCTTATCATTGTTTGGATTATTGTCATGATCATCTACATAGACATTTGCATTAACAAAAGAAAATTTCGCGTCATCATATACTTCATCAAGATAGTCTAATCCATAGTTAAATTCATGATTGCCGAGTGTGGCCATATCATAACCCATCATGTTCATAGCTTTAATCGCTGGATGAACTTCACCATCTTTTAGAGGGTCAATTTTTGCTTTATATGTACCAAGTGGAGTTCCTTGTATCAGATCACCATTATCCACTAATACCGTATTTTTCGCTTCATTTCTCGCTTGTTTAACTAGAGTTGCCGTTTTTGCTAGACCCAATTTTGGAGCAACGTTATTTTTGTAATAATCATAGTCAAGTAGATTTGTATGAATGTCTGTGGTTTCCATAATTCGAAGGTTGACTTGTGATTGAACTTTTGTTTCGTTGTTTTTTGCATCTGCAGTGCCATTTGGAGTAAATGAGGATGCGAACAAACTAATTGCCAATGTGCTCGATAAAATCATCGAGGCTTGAAATTTACTACCTAATTTCATTTAGTACACCTATCTTTCTGAATTTTTTGACTCTACTAGTCCCCTACAGAATATAACATCATAATATTAAGATAGTGTTTATATTTTGTTAATTATACAAAAATTGTATTTTATACCTATACAGGCGTTGGTTTCCTAGTAGGAAATACTTGAGACTGTCAAGGGATGTTTTTGGGTTTTGAATGTGATTGTAGGTATTTTTACACAATTGAGTATTTAGGATTATTCAATATAAATTTACTAAATGTGGTTCTATATAAATCTATTGTTAGATATCAACACAGCTTGCTCAGATATAAAAGCAATATACTTTTGACTCAATGAAAAATTTATTTTGTATCAGATTTAAATTTTTCTAGGTATTTCTTATTGAAAATGATAGATATTGCCATAATACTATGAAGTAGAACAAATGTTTGGTATAATTCTATTAAGATAGATGGAACTAGTAGGGGGATTGAAAAAGACAAAGAGGCTTTATTCGCAGACTAACTGCGTCGCATCTTCATATTTTGTCTGCATGATTATTTGCATGGAGACTTGGGAGGTGGTGCGATTGACGGTAAGTGAGGCATTGATGTTTGCTATATCCTTTGGAACATTAATCGTTATGATTCTTTCGTTTAACCAAAAAAAATAACCCTTCCAAGTTTAAAACTACGGATGGGTTACTTATACCTTTAAGTCAGTACCCCAAAAAGGGACCAACTATCGATTTATTGGACCATTTAATAGGCGAATATTAGATGGTCCTTTTCTTATTAGTATATGGTGGCTCAGGCTCTTTTTCAAGTTTTTAAGAGTAGTTTAAATGATTTTGTTCGTATGCGAAGTTGTTCTATCTATCTTGTATACCGATTCGCATAATGAGAGGCCACAAACGCATTTGGTTTTATTTTAGGCTCCACTCCTATGGATTCTATGCGTGCTACCATCTCTTGTACAAATTCCCTTGTTTTGTTTCGTTTGCCTGCTCCAATATCGATATGACCTTCCATAGTAAAGGAGGATCCTTCATAGATGTACGGAAGAACAATATCAATCAAATATTTTTTCTTTTCTTCAGTGAACATGGAGACAATTTCTTCTGTATAGGAAAGCTCCAAAGAAATCCGCTCATGTAGATGAAGCATTTTCCTAGGTATAATGATTTTTCGGATGCAGGCCCATACCCCATGACTCTCATTCAAAATCACGATTCCGGTGATAAATACGGTAGTTGTTTTATGAACTTGCGAATCGGTGCCTACAATAAGTCGGTAATTTCCTTTAGGATCTCCCCTCATGAAGTCAACAATATGATGGAATACGTCTTCAAATGACATATTTTTTTCTTGCAGATTTTGAAAAGGATTGTACTGAATTGGATTACCCATCTGTCACCGCTTCTTTCCTTATTGGAATAGAATTGCTTATGATATTATATTTAAATATATTTAACGCGTGCGGGAGAAATGACTCTGGTATTGTTTGCGATTTGTAAAGATATTTACATTTGAAGTAGTCCAGGCATAATTTTGCACTAGTTTCCTATGGGGAATTAAAAAAGATGCTGACCTCAGGAGATCAGCATCTGTATATTATTTTGATTTTGTTGCCATATACCGTTCATATCCGTTCGAACGCAGTTCACATGCAGGGCACTCACCGCAGCCATCACCTTTAATCCCGTTATAGCAAGTCAGAGTTTTGGTACGGACATATTCTAATCTGCCAAGTTCATCTGCTAGTTTCCAAGTGTCTGCTTTGTCTAACCACATCAAAGGCGTATGAATCACTAAATGTTCATCCATCGCTAAGTTCAATGTAACATTTAATGATTTCACAAAATCATCTCTGCAGTCTGGGTAGCCACTAAAGTCGGTTTCACATACACCTGTAATGATATGTTTCGCACCAATTTGATTGGCTAAAACGCCAGCAAACGAAATGAATAGTAAATTACGTCCGGGAACAAAAGTGGAAGGTAACTCTCCATCTTCACCAGCTTTTACTTCGATATCGTCACGAGTAAGAGCATTTGGCGCTAATTGATTCAATAAAGACATATCTAAAATATGATGTTTGACACCTAAATCATTGGCAATTTCTTTCGCACAATCAATTTCTGTTGCATGTCGTTGATTGTAGTTAAAGGTTACTGCCTCAACCTCTTTAAATGTTTTTAGAGCCCAAAATAAACAAGTGGTACTATCTTGACCACCACTAAATACAACAATCGCCTTTTCATCTTTCAACATAATATTTCACCCTTAATTTGCAAATTCTGTTTTCGTTAATTTCGTAAACTGAAGAACAAGTACTCCTAAGAATTGCATGATAATTTTAATAATAATTTGACCTAAAATCGCCATCCAAACTGCATCCCAAGGAACAAATCCAGCTCCAATTGGTGATAATCCTAAGATTACAAATACAGTAGAATCCAAAATACCACCCACAATCCCACTATAAAGAATACGCATGCTAATGGATGATTTTATGCGTGAATAAATTTCCGTATCCGTTGTCTCAGAAATAGCAAAACTTACGGCGCTAGCAAAAACAATCCATAGTGTATCACCAAGCAAGTAACTTGAAATCGCAGAAAGTAATAAGGCAAGGCCTATAAATAGATAGGTTGTTTTCTTTCCATATTTATTTTGA
This sequence comes from Rummeliibacillus sp. JY-2-4R, assembly GCF_053847205.1. Classification (NCBI taxonomy): domain Bacteria; kingdom Bacillati; phylum Bacillota; class Bacilli; order Caryophanales; family Caryophanaceae; genus Rummeliibacillus; species Rummeliibacillus sp. JY-2-4R. Next base: position 1,732,198 of record NZ_CM132623.1, read on the forward strand.
ACCAAATCCCGCAAGATAAAAGTTGCCCCAATCAAAAATGACCCATAAGGAATAATAAACACACCTAGTTGTAAAGGTGCAAAGCTAGCTGTAATCACATTTGCCAGAACAATTGCACAAAGATAGAAAAATACTGTCATTAAAAAAACTCCTTTAAATAGTGATTTCTTTCATTTACTAAAAGAATCAAACAAGTTATGTAACAAACAGATCACTATTTAAAAATACATATGTACATCTCCTCTCTTATTTCTAAAAACAAGAAGGATTCTAGCAAAATAAAAAACTATATCGCTAAAAATATAGTTTATCCCTAGTTTTTTATAGAGGGTTGATCTAGAACCTCTCTTACCATTAGTAAAAGTTTATTCAATTCATTAGCAATAGTAACACACTTTTGGGCATTTGTTTAATTTATTTTTTATTAATATCTGCAAAACTTAATCCGAAACTGGTACTGTCATAATTCTAATTAAACTATTTTACTATTCATACTTTTTCAGCGGTTTAAGCAACACCCTACATCAATAAATCTACACAGATGTAAGTCAAAATTTGTCCAATTTATATACCGTTCTAAAAATAATTAAAAGGTCAATTGAATATAGTGGAATTGAATATCAAAACAATGGAGGGATACACAATTGGAAAAAATATTAAATTACATTAACGGTGTATGGTCTGAAGGCTCTACTGGTAAATTTATCCCTGTTGTAAATCCAGCAAATGGACAGGTTTTGGCTGAAGTTACTCAATCTACTATTGAAGATGTGGAAAAAGCAGTCAAAGCTGCGAAAAGTTCTCAAAAACTTTGGCGTTTAGTTCCTGCTCCTGAACGGGCAGAAATTTTATATAAAGTAGCTCATCTATTAAGAGAAAGAAAAGAAGTGATTGCTCAAATCCTAACAAGTGAGATGGGAAAAGTCATCGATGAAGGTCGTGGCGAAGTCCAAGAAGCAATCGATATGGCTTACTATATGGCGGGAGAAGGGCGTCGTCTATTTGGTGACACAATCCCATCTGAATTACGAAACAAATTTGCGATGAGTGTTCGTGTTCCAATTGGTGTTGTAGGGATTATTACACCATGGAATTTCCCAATTGCCATTGCTTCATGGAAGTCACTTCCTGCACTTGTTTCAGGTAATGCAGTTGTTTGGAAACCTGCAACAGAAACGCCAATGGTTGCACAAGAATTTGTCAAAATCTATGAAGAAGCAGGGCTACCCAAAGGACTGATTAATTTAGTGAATGGTTCAGGTAGCGTAGTTGGCAACGCAATGGTCGACCACCCAGAAATTGATCTCATTTCATTTACAGGCTCCAACGAAGTAGGAAAGCAAATTAACGGACGAGCTGGTGCATTATTAAAGAGAACTTCACTTGAAATGGGTGGCAAAAATGCGATTACGGTGTTGGCAGATGCTGACCTTGATTTAGCAGTAGAAGGCATCCTTTGGGGCGCATTTGGTACAGCAGGCCAGAGATGTACAGCTACAAGTCGAGTAATCGTTCAACAAGAAGTGAAAGAGCAACTGGAATACAAACTAATTAGTCGCATTCAAGAATTGAAAATGGGCGATGGCTTGGATGAGTCCGTAAAAGTAGGCCCAGTGATTAACCGTTCATCACTTGAGAAAATCGATGAATATGTGAAAATCGGCCAAGATGAAGGTGCAAAACTACTCATTGGCGGAAAAATTGTAACTGAAAATAATTTGAACAAAGGAAACTTCTATGCCCCAACAATCTTCACCAATGTAACACCTGATATGAGAATCGCAAAAGAGGAAATTTTTGGCCCAGTTGTTTCGGTAATTACTGTCAATAGTTTAGAAGAAGCAATTGAAGTGAATAACAGTGTGGAATTTGGACTCTCTAGTGCAATTTATACAAAAGACGTAAACAAGGCATTTGCAGCAATGAGAGATTTAGATACAGGTCTAGTCTATATTAATGCTGGTACAAGTGGAGCTGAAATTCATCTGCCATTTGGGGGCACAAAAGGGACAGGGAATGGCCACCGAGATTCAGGTGTAGCAGCACTTGATGTTTACACTGAATGGAAAGCAGTTTATGTAGATTTTAGCGGGAAATTACAAAGGGCTCAAATTGATAATAATTAAACTATCAAGTTAATAGAATATACTAATAAACCTGTAATTGTGAAAAAATGATTGCAGGTTATCTACATATGATAGGGGTGCAGGAATTGAAAAAACTTACCGTAGTAGGATCTGGTGTAATGGGACGGGGAATCGCCTATACAGCTGCAATTAGCGGTTTTCGAGTTGTGCTAAATGATATCAATCAAGAAAATTTGGACAAGGCAAAGGATTACATTGAATCAGAATTGAAAAAAAGTGCCGAACGTAACTTTATAACAAATACTCAGGTTACACAGGCTATCGAAAATTTAGCGTATACAACGGATTTAGAACATGCTGCAAAAGATGCGGCTATTGTGATTGAAGCCGTATTTGAGCTAATAGATCTAAAAATTGAAATCTTTAAGAAGTTGGACCAAATCTGTCCTGAAAATACAATTCTAGCAACCAACACTTCCACAATGAGTCCTACAGAAATTGGCGCGCAAACTTCAAGACCTGAGAAATGTATTGCAATGCATTTCTTTAATCCAGTTCACAAAATGAAGTTAATCGAAATTATTAGAGGGCTTGAGACATCCGATGAAACAGTCGCTATCACAAAAGAAATAGGAAAACAGCTAGGAAAAGAAACAGTAGAAGTAAACGAATTTCCGGGCTTTGTAACAAGCCGGATGAATTGTTTAATTGGTAATGAAGCGATGAATATGCTGATGGAAGGGGTAGCCTCAGCTAAAGATATCGATCAAGCCTTAAAACTTGGATTAAATCATCCAATGGGACCTTTAGAATTAGCGGATTTAGTTGGTTTAGATACAAGACTTCGTAATATGGAATATTTGTACCAAACATTAGGCGAAAAATATAGACCATGTCCATTATTAATCAAATATGTAAAAGCAGGAAGACTTGGTCGAAAGTCAGGTGCGGGGTTCTATCAATACGAGTAAAAACTTTGTAGCAATGGAGGTGTATTAATATGCACTGCGAAAAACAAATAACAGCAAAAGAAGCAGTCGATAAGATTCAAAAAGGTGATCGGCTATTAGTGGGTGGATTTGGTATTTGTGGCACGCCATTTACAATCATCGATACCATCACAGAATCAGACCATGCAAGAGATTTAACCATCATTAGCAACAACCTAGGAGAAGCGGGGAAAGGGCTCGGAAAGCTTTTAATCTCAAAACATATCAAAAAAGCAATTGGTTCCTATTTCACCACAAACAGAGATGCAGTAAAAGCTTGGAATAAAGGAGAGTTAGAAATTGAACTCGTTCCTCAAGGCACATTAGCTGAAGCGATTCGGGCAGGGGGTGCGGGGATTGCTGGTTTTTACACAAGGACAGGCGTTGGAACAGAGCTTGCAGTAGGAAAAGAAGAAAGAGATTTTGATGGGGAGAAATTTCTTTTCGTGAGAGGAATCCGAGCAAATGTGGCTTTAATCAAAGCCGATAAAGCTGATACGATGGGGAATCTTATCTATTCAAAAACTGCGCGTAATTTCAACCCAATGATGGCAACAGCAGCAGACATTGTCATTGCTGAAGTCGACGAAATTGTGAAAGCTGGCACATTGGATCCGGAGCAAATTGTCACGCCGCATGCCTATGTTGATTTCATCGTTTTAAATGATCGCTATGAAAAAGTAGGTGGTGAATATATTGAACGAAGTAGATAACAAGCAATCCTTACATCGAATTCGAATCGCAAAGCGCATTGCAAAAGAGCTGCACCCAGGTGCTGTAACGAATCTTGGTGTGGGAATTCCATCTTTAATCCAAAACTATTTAAAAAAAGATAACGCAGTATTCTTACAATCGGAAAACGGTTTACTTGGGATGGGACCAACCCCTCCTAAAGAAGACATTGATATGAATCTCATTAGTGCGAGCAAGCAACCCATTACATTAGAAGTCGGTGCTTCCATTTTCTCAAGTTCTGACTCCTTTGCAATGATTCGAGGTGGACATGTAGATATCGCTGTCATGGGTGCTCTTCAAATTAGCGAGAAAGGCGAGATCGCAAACTGGGCTGTACCAGGTAAGGACATTCTCGGCGTTGGAGGTGCAATGGATTTAGTAGCCAGTGCTAAAAAAATCATCATAGCCATGACCCATGTGTCAAAAAATGGAGCTTCCAAAATTATTCGAAAATTAACCTATCCACAAAGTGGTATTCGAACTGCGGATTTAATTGTTACGGAAAAAGCTGTCTTTAAAAATGAAAACGGAATATTGGTGCTAACCGAAATTGCAAAAGACACTACGTTAGAAGAAATTAAAGTGATAACGGATGCCAATTATATCATCTCAGGAGATCTACAAACGATGAAAGTTGAATAATTATTAATTTACAATTTGGAGGTCAATTATAGATGAATTTTTCAAATATTGTAGTTGAACAAGAAAATGGAATCGGCTTCATCAAAATCAATCGACCTGAACAACGGAATGCTTTAAATCGAGATACATTACTAGAAATTGAAAAAGCACTGGATGAGTGGAAATCCAATCAAGATATAAAAGTCATACTTTTCACTGGTACAGGCGAAAAATCTTTTGCTGCTGGAGCAGATATTCGCGAGTTAAATCAGCGAAAGATGTTGGATGCACTTCAGCCAAATATGACAACCACTTATCGTAAAATTGAAGATTATGACAAGCCAACCATTGCAGCCATCAATGGTTTTGCTTTGGGTGGAGGACTGGAGCTTGCTCTTGCTTGCGATATTCGAGTAGCATCACAAAATGCGAAAATGGGGCTTCCTGAAGTTGGGCTTGGCATTATTCCAGGTGCAGGAGGAACACAGCGATTAACTCGAACAATTGGTAAAGGGAAAGCGATGGAGCTTGTCCTAACAGGTGACATAATCACAGCAGAACAAGCTGTCAACATAGGACTAGTAAGTTGTGTTGTACCTCTAGAAGAACTTATAGAAAAAGCAATTGAATATGCCAATAAGATCAAGATTAAAGGACCACTTGCATTGCGATTAGCCAAAGCTGCAGTAAATCGTGGTGCGGATATTGAAATCGAAACAGCACTTTATCTAGAAAAACTTTCCCAAACCATTCTCATGGGGTCAGAGGACAAAAGGGAAGGGACGCAAGCATTTCTCGAAAAAAGAAAACCAAATTTCGAAGGAAAATAAGGGGGCTTACGTAAATTGGACTTTTCATTATCCGAAGATCTTCAGTTATTAAAAAAAGCAGTACATGATTTTGTACAAGAAGAAGTAGAAAAAGTAGCGATGGAAATAGAAGAGAAGGACGAAATTCCAGCGCATATTGTGGAGCAATCTAAGGCAATGGGTTTATTTGGCTTAAGTATTCCAGAAGAATATGGTGGTCTTGGACTTGATATGGTCGGCAAATGTGCGATTTATGAAGAATTAGGTAAAACACATAATGGCTATACAACACTAATCGGTGCACATACCGGAATCGGTACAGTTGGCATTGTCGAACTAGGAACGAAAAAGCAAAAAGAAAAGTACTTACCGAAAATGGCAAGCGGTGAATGGATTGGCGCGTTCGCATTAACAGAACCAGGTGCAGGTTCGAATGCAGCTAATTTAAAAACAAGAGCAGAAAAAGTTGGTGACAAATATATTATCAATGGCTCAAAACACTATATCACCAATGCAGTTTGTGGCAATATCTTCACCGTAATGGCAGTGACAGATCCTAGTAAAGGCGCTAAAGGAATCACATCATTTATCGTTGAAAAAAATTTTCCAGGTTTTATTGTAGGAAAAGTTGAGAAAAAAATGGGGCTTCGTGGTTCACATTCAGCAGAACTTTTCTTTGAAAACTTAGAAGTGCCAGCGGAAAATGTACTTGGTGAGGAAGGAAAAGGCTATGTCAATGCATTAAAAATCCTTGCAAACGGTCGTGCAGGACTAGCTGCTCGAAACCTTGGATCTTGTGAAAAATTACTAGAACATAGCATGGATTATGCAATGCAACGAGTTCAATTTAATAAGCCGATCTTCGAACAACAAGCCGTTTCGCATATGCTTGCAGATATGGCAATGGAAATTGAACTACTACGTTCCATCACATACCGTGTTGCCTGGATGGCAGATCAAGGAAAACGTGTTGTGAAAGAAGCAGCAATGGCTAAACTATACGGTTCAGAGGTGTACAACCGCATAGCTGATCTAGCTGTTCAAATTCATGCAGGAATTGGTTATATGAAAGACTATCCAATCGAGCGTTTTTACCGAGATGCAAGAATTACGAAAATCTATGAAGGTACAAGTCAAATTCAGAAAAACATCATTGCAGCGGAATTAAAACGAGAATTCTTATAGATAACTGATGGAATAAAATTCTGTTCATTTTTAACGGGGGTGTACAAATGACATATGCAGTAATCATTGATGGTGTTCGAACTGCGATCGGTCGTATGGGTGGAACATTGAAAGACGTTGAGGTTGATTTTCTATCTGAAAAAGTAATGCGTGAAGCAATCAAAAGAAGTAATATCGATCCTTCTGAAGTTGAAGAAGTGGTATGGGGCCATGCCAAGCAAAGCGCAGATGTGCCAAACTTAGCGAGGCTTGCTGCATTGAGAGCGGACCTACCAATCACCGTTGCAGGATATACAGTTCATCGCCAGTGCGGTTCTGGACTTCAAGCAATCAATAACGCGGCACAGCAAATAATGTGTGGCATTTCAGATGTAATTTTAGCTGGTGGGGCAGAGAGTATGAGTAACGCACCGTATTATTTACGAAAAGCGCGGTATGGCTACGGAGCAGGTAACGCAGAACTAGTCGACTCCAACACAGAAAGTCAACCACGTGCACAACCAATAGAAGTGTACGGGAATCTAACAATGGGCTTAACAGCTGAAAATCTAGCCTATAAATACAAGATTAGTCGTGAAGAACAAGATGAATTTTCTCTAGAGAGTCAACAAAAAGCAGCAGTTGCTATAGAACAAGGAAAATTCAAAAATGAAATCGTCCCGTATGAAATCAAAACAAGAAAAGAATTAACTTACTTTGATTGTGATGAACACCCTCGTTTAACAAGCATAGAAAAACTGTCATCATTAAAACCTGTATTTAAAACGAATGGTACTGTAACAGCTGGCAATTCAAGCGGCCGAAATGACGGCGCTGCAGCACTTGTTATAATGTCAGAAGAAATAGCATTGCAAAGAGGATTAGCACCTAGGCTTCGTATTGTTGCGCAAGCATCTGTCGGAGTAGCGCCAGAAATAATGGGAATTGGTCCTGTACCTGCAACTTTGAAGGCTTTAAAAATAGCAGGACTTACGCTTGATGATATGGATGTAATTGAGTTAAATGAAGCATTTGCGGCACAAACACTTGCCGTTGTGAAAGAGTTGAAGATTAACCCTAAAAAACTTAATGTAAATGGTGGTGCTATCGCATTAGGACACCCAATCGGCGGTACAGGTGCTATTTTAACTGTGAAAATTATGAATGAACTGGAAAGAATAGGTGGAAAATATGGGTTAATCACAGCATGTATTGGTGGCGGTCAAGGCATTGCAACAATTGTAGAAAATCTACGAGTTTAGTAAGTTTTAGGAGGATTCACGATGAGCAAACCAAGAGTTTTACAGATTCTCTCCATGTATCATCCAGCTGGGGAAGAGATTCTACAAAAGGGTGCAGAAGTTGTCCGAACAGACCAATATGATATTGATCATCTATGTCAACTCGCAAAAGACGTAGAAGGTATTGTTCTTAGAGCACCTGCTAAAATAACGAAAGAAATTATTAATGCGAACCCCAACTTAAAAGTAATCTCAGGTGCAGGAGTAGGATTAGATAATATCGATGTGTCGCATGCCACCAAAAAAGGAATCCCTGTATTACACGCTCCTGCGGTAAATAAAATATCGACTGCGGAGCATACTGTTATGCTTTTGATGGCGTTAGCAAAATCCGTCATTCCTTTCCATGAGCAAATGAAAAAGGGAAATTATAATTCGAGAATGGAAATTCCGTCCATTGAATTAAAAGGGAAAAAAGTAGGTCTTATTGGGTTTGGAAACATCGCAAAAGAAGTAGCTAAAACACTTAGTTTAGGCTTTGGTATGGAAGTGACAGCTTGGGTAAGAGAATATAAACCAGAAAAACATCAAGATGCAGATCAAATGGGTGTAAAAATTAATACGAACATGGAAGAAGTGTTTCGTCAAAGTGATTTTATATCCATCCATATTCCTTTAAATGAGCATACGAAGTATTCGATTAACCAAAGTTTATTCTCATTAATGAAACCAACTTCCTTTCTCATTAATACAGCAAGAGGCGCAATTGTTAACCAAGAGGACTTATATCACTATTTAAAAAATGGTAAAATTAGGGGAGCAGGGCTTGATGTTTTTGATCCGGAGCCTCTAAATGAGGATCATCCGCTTTTAGGCTTACCAAATGTCATTTTGACACCACATGTTGGTGGGACAACGATTGAAAGTAACTTGATCATGTCAACAACAGTAGCTGAAAATGTCATAAACAGATTAACAGGTAAACGCCCTCGATATATTGCAAACCCAGAAGTACTAAATTAAGTAAAAGGAATAGGGGAATGACGATGGATCAATATTCAATTGCTTTAATCCCTGGAGATGGGATAGGCGTAGATGTTGTAAGAGAAGGAAAAAAAGTGTTAGATACGGTTTGTAATCTTCATGGTGGAATTTCTTTATCATATAAAGAATTCGATTGGAGTTGCGAGTACTATGCAAAAAATGGTCGCATGATGCCTGAAGATGGTTTGGATCAATTAAAAGATCTTGATTCCATCTTCTTAGGAGCAGTAGGATATCCAGGTGTACCAGATCATGTATCACTATGGGGATTACTTTTACCAATCAGAAGACAATTCCAACAATATATTAATTTACGTCCAGTAAAACTTCTAAAAGGGATACAATCCCCACTCGCAGGGAAAACACAAGAAGATCTTGATTTTATCGTGATTCGTGAAAATAACGAAGGTGAGTATTCCAACATTGGCGGTCGTATTTATGAAGGAACTGATTTAGATATGGCTATTCAAAATGCCGTCTTTACTAAAAAAGGTACAGAAAGAGTTTTACGTTATGCATTTGAATTGGCTCGACAAAAAGGAAAAAGAAAACATGTTACGGCTGCGACAAAATCAAATGGAATCAATCATACAATGCCGTTTTGGGATGAATATGTACAAAAAATCAATCAAGAATATCCTGATATAACAAGCAATACTGTTCATATCGATGCACTTGCAGCCTTTTTCGTTAGTAAACCAGAAACGATGGATATCGTAGTTGCATCAAATCTATTTGGTGATATTTTAACAGATTTAGGTGCAGCAATAGTAGGGGGACTTGGAATCGCTCCATCTGCTAATATTAACCCTGAAAAGAACTATCCATCCATGTTCGAGCCAGTACACGGCTCTGCACCTGACATTGCAGGAAAAGGTATCGCTAATCCACTTGCTTCGATTTGGTGCACCAGTATGATGCTTGATCATCTTGGACATCCAGAATCTGCAAAAGCCATCATTGATGTGATGGAAGAAGTTTTACTAGAAAAAGTAGTCACTCCAGACCTTGGTGGCAATGCAACAACCGAACAAGTTGGCGATGCGATTTGTCAAAAATTAAAAACAAAACTTGGGTAAGAGATATGTATAAAAGCGGCGTAGAGTTATAAACTCTAGCCGCTTTTTTGATTGAATTAATAGATAAACAGAATGACTTATTTTACGTAAGAATCATCATGCCATTACATCATCATGCTTTTCTGTATCTTGTTGTACTTTTTGCTTATCTGGGAATAGAAGACTGAAAATGATTCCAAAGAGTGTTGCAAAAACAAATGTTGAAAATCGTGAACTTATAATTTCTTCTAGTGGCGTGGATATCCAGATTATAGTACTGATGAAGCCTGCAAAAATGGTCGCAATTACCCCGATGCCAGAATAGCGTTTCCATATAAAGGTTAGGATAATGGCTGGTGATAGGGTACAGCCAACCCCTGCCCATGCCCAGCTGACAACTAAGTACACGAGTGATTTTGATGTTAAAGCAATAAGCAAACCAACAAGTCCTGCGAAGATAATTGTAATTCTTGAAATCCTCACTAGTTGTTTTTCAGATAGCTTTTTACCCATTGCTTTTGCCACAATATCTTCACTTACAGAACTCGTCATCACAAGTAGTTGTGAATCGGCAGTTGAAATAATCGCAGCCAAAATCCCTGAAAGTAATAGTCCTGCAACCCATGGAGGTAGTAAATCAAGCGCCATATATGGTAGTATCGTTTCTACGTCTGCAAATTGATGATCTTGATACAGTGTAATTGCAGTGATGCCAATTAAAAATGCCCCTGCATATGCTAATATTGTCCATACAATGGCAACGATTGTACCTGTATTCGCTTCTTTTTTATTCTTTAAAGCCATAAAACGAGAACTTAACTGTGGTTGGCCACCAAGAAAACCAAAGAACCATGCAAAGTTATTAAATAATAGAAGACCTAATGCAAATCCAGTTACCCCACCTGTCCATGAATTAATATGGGAGCCAGAAGTACTTAAAGAATGGCTAATGGAAAGGTCGCCTGTGTAAATATTATATAGGGCAACGATTGGAAGAATGACGAGTGTAGCAAGCATCATTAAACTTTGAATCATATCCGTCCAAGCTACACTGACAAACCCACCTGCATAAGAGAGAAGTATAACAATCGTAATACTAATTAGCATCCCCACGGTTGTATGAATTCCGAAAACTGTAAAGAGTGTTTTACCAGCACCAGCAATTTGTGCACCAAAATAGAACATCATAAAACTAAAAATTAGTATAGTAGAAATCCATAAAATCACTTTACCATGGCTTGGAAACCTTTTGGCTAAGTAGCCTGGAAGTGTCATGACTTGGTATTTCTCTGCATCTTCCATAAATCGCTTTGCTAAAAATAACCATGAAAAACAAATACCTAACGCGATCCCAATAGCTACCCATATGCCAGATAAACCTGTAGAGTATACAAAACCAGTATATCCGAGTAATAACCATGCAGATTCACCGGTTGCTCGTTCAGAAAAGGCAAGTACCCATCCAGGGATTTGTTTACCGCCTAGTAGAAAATCAGAGTGACCCATATCCCTCCTACTAAAGTAATAGCCAATGACAAGCATAAATACGCAATACACTATAAATTCGACAAGCACGACAGTATTCAAATAATCATTCCCTTCTTTTGGAAAGTGAAATGTTTATAGATAAATATATTGTCCGATTTGCTTTTCTATTGCTTGTTCAAATATTCGATTTGCAACAATCAAATCAAAGAGCGCCATACCAGTAGATTTAAAAACAGTTGGGCGGTGCGCTGAAAACGAAGGCTTAACTTTTTGCGTAATTACTTTTGAAAATGGAATGATTTGTGATGTTTCTAACCATTGATGCAAAAGCGGATCAATGATATCGCCACTTTCTTTTATTGCATCAAGAGTATCGACGTATAAGACATCTAAATTTTCATAGATGGCTTCAGAAAATTCTCTCATTTGAGGCTGATAGGAGCCAATTCCAATTATACATTTTCCATTAAATGCATCTTTTGTATTATCTAAAACGGGATTATTCGATGTGGTTGATGTAATAATAATATCAGATTGTTCGATTAATTGAGACGGAGTATCTACAACGTAAATGGTGATGTCTTGTGAAATGTGCTTCGCTAAATTCCCTATAAATGAAGGAAGTTTCTCAGAAGTTCGATTCCACAAATAAACCTCTTTTATATTTTTCACTGCACATGCAGCAATTAATTGATAAAAACCTTGAAAACCTGTACCAATTAAACCAACAGATGTAGCATCCTCGTTCGCTAAATACTTGATTGCTACGCCTCCAATTGCTCCCGTTCTCATACCTGTTAAAACTGTCCCGTTGATGATGCCTTTTAATGCACCACTTTGACGATCATGTAACATCATAACGCCTTGGGTGACAGGATACTCTCGGTTATTCGGGTTCACATTGATGATTTTAATACCACTTGAATCTTTTGCAAAACAAGGCATAAGAAGCATTGAATTGTTATGATCTTGAATTTGATTCCGCATGGGCATGTTAAAATCATTTAGTTCACAAAGTTCATACGCTTCCTCTATTGCTTGGATGACTTCTTGCATGGAAATAGACTTAGAAATATCGGTATCATTTAAAATCAGCAAATTAGAACCCCCTAAAATTTTTAAATTGGTTAAACAATTGCATCCTCTAACACCAAATCATTTTCTGCAAAGCGTTCAAATCGAAGCGGGGTTAAATCGATATTTTCATATTTTCCTAAGTGAATCAATTCAGCTAATCCTTGTCCGACAGCGGGTGCTTGCTGCATGCCATGACCACTAAATCCTAACGCCATATAGTACCCTTGCATCAAAGGATGACGGCCTATAATCGCATTATGATCAGCGGTATTAAAGCTATATAGACCTGCCCATGACGAAGTGATTTTCGCTCTTTCAAAATTTCTTACCCGATGAGCTAAGACAGGCCACATTTCATCGTAGAATAGAGATTTTTGAACTGTAAAATCAATTCCAGGTGGCACACTTTCTGAGAATCCACTCAAAATTTTATTGCCTTCATGACGGAAGTAAACCCCAGTTGGATCGACAGTCAATGGTAAATCTTTAATTAATGGTACAGCAGTATCGAATTGGAAAATTTGACGTTTCAAAGGATGAATAGGAAGTGGAATCCCAATTTTTTCGCTTAAATATACACCCCATGCGCCAGCACAATTGATGACAATTTTTGAATAATATTCATCGCCATTTACTAATCGAACACCTGTTACACAATTTAGAGATGTTAGAATTGTATCAACTTCTTCTGAAATATACTCCACACCTAATTTTTGTGCATTTTTTTTAAATCCTTGCATGACAGAATAGGGGTCAAGATACCCATCCTCATGACAATATATCCCACCTTCAAGATCTTGTATATTTAATTCTGGGATAATGTGAAGTAAATCATTTGCTGAAAGCAATTCCGATGGGACGTCCAACTGATTTTGCAGTACTTTTTGTTTCTCAAAAGCAGGAAGCATTTCATCAGTCCCTAAGAAAAGATAGCCCCTTTGACGAAAATCAATTTCAAACGGCTCACCATCAATCGCCATTGTCTCCGGAAAGCTTTTGTAAAACTGTAAACTATAGCGACTAACTTGAATGTTAATAGCTGTAGTGTAGAGTTGGCGAATCCCTCCAGCGCTTCTCGAAGTGGAAGAATATTCGTAAATAGGATCTTTCTCAAAAACAATAATTCTACCTTCAAACCCAATTTTTCGAAGTGAATAGGCTGTACTTGAGCCCATTACACCACCACCAACAATGATGATCTCTGCATTTTTCATATAATCCCTCCGCTCGTCTTATTAGCTAGAAAATATGCAACTTCTATAAATATATGAGCTTAAACAAAAGTAAATTAATAAAACATAAAAAGAAATTGGCTACAAAGATTTCGCAATGAAAGATAAGAAAAATAGGAACGGCAAGGTAGTATGACTGAAACCGATGCAGAATATCAATTTTCGCAGATAAGGATTAAACAGGTTCAAATTTGATATTCAAAAAGTAAAGTGGAAAGCGCCTATCAAAAAAGCAACGACTGTTCCATAAAAACACCACTTGAAAAAGACATTTTTAGAGCTAAAACGTCATATACTATCTTTGGCATAAAAGATTCAAGAATCTGATACAAATACATACCGAACTAAAATAAAAAAGACGCCAATCCATTAATAGTAGGATTGACGTAACCATCCGTTTTGAATAATCATATAATTTATGCTATTGAGATTAATATTCTAAGTATTCTCAGAAATTATGAATGTATGTTATTGGATTGTTATATAGAGAAAAATTATTTTTTCTGTAGTTAATCTTCTAAGTCGTTTATTTTATTTTTAACTTCATCAAACACTTTCAAGCTGATGTCTTCAATGGCTTTTTGAATTTCGGAATTAAATGAGAGGATGGCCTCTTCGATAATAAAGTCTAATTCATCCTGAACTTTAATTATAGGCACTGGTTCTTGTTTAGCTTCTACTTTTTCTTGTATTTCAACTTCTTGATCATAAATGCTTGGATCTTTCGCTAAACTCATTAACATCTGAAAGATCGCGCCACCGTTCGTCACGCCATTAATTCGATCGGCTCTTTTTAGAATCTCCCATGTTTGTGCATCAAAGTTTTTATAAATAACGCCAGGCATTGTGCCTTTCGGATGTTTTACAATTTCCCTGATTAATTCGCGTTGAACAGCGGATAGTCCTCTAACATTGCCCATCATGTACTCCTCCTTTTAGTCTTGTATTACAATATATGCAAATGTTCCTTGGGATTTATCTAACAAAATAGAAATTTGTAAAATAGAAGATGAGTTTGTCTGAGATTCGAGATTCATTATAATAATATAGGTTTTATTTACGATATTAATTTGACATGATATGATCAATTAAAATTGGTGGACTTAATACCTGAGAATAGGGGTGTTTGAGATGTCAAAGTATGAACAAAAGTATTCTTATTTAGATACACCTAATGAGGCAGAAATACCAGAAGAATTACAGCAAGAGTTTGATACAGCACTTGAGGGACAAATGGAACAGCAAGGCTTCATCAATCATTTGTTTAAAATATTGCCATTAAATGCTAAGCAATTTAAAGGATTCTTAGAATTCAAGCAATCCTTATTTAATCCAGAAACTTGCTATTTAAGTAATATCGATAAAGAAATGATTGGGCTTGTCGTATCATCCACAAATAGCTGCAATTATTGCTTAACCACCCATAGCGATGCATTGCGCGGATTGACAAAAAATCCTGAATGGGTAGATAAGCTAACCTATAATTACCGCTCTGCTAAGCTTTCTGAGAAGCAACGAGCACTTTGCGATTACGCATACAGAGCGACGAAAAACGTAGCTGAACTTACTACAGAAGAAGTAGACCGTTTAAGAGCAGTTGGATTTAATGATCATGAAATTTTAGAAGCCGCTTTTGTAGCCGGATTCTTCAATTATACAAATCGTTGGGTAAGTACAATCGGAGCTATCCCAAATCCTCAGCATTATTCGAATAATAGATAAAAGCAGAGAAATTGGAGAAAAATTTATAAAGCAACGAAAAGAATAACTGTAAAATGGAATTAGTCATACCTATCTTTGATACATCAAAGTGAACCGTATCATAAGATAGGGAAGTTTAAAGTTAAATTAAACAAAGGCATATTCAATATGGAAAATTGAATATGCCTCTTTTTTAATTTAATAATTCAAACCAATCAATTTATTTTTAGGTTTATCCGCGTTGATAACTTTTAAATCCAAATAAATATTTGCCGAATGCCTCGATACCATCTTCGTAAAGGGACGTTATATGTGTACCAATCGTTATTAAGTCTCTCATCATCATTTCAATGGGATTTCCTCTTTTTAATGCAGATGCTCCAAGCGAAAGAGTTGCTTCAACAGAAATATCCACGCAATTTCGAATTATCTGAACCCTAAGAGCGTGGTAAATAGATGGATCGTATTGCCCTTCATCTTCATTTAACATGTTAATGTATTCATTCATCATCGCTTCAGAAGCCTTATGCATAAGTGTTAACTTTGCAAGAATACGTTGACTTCTGCTCGTTTTATGTTCTTCAATTCCAGAA
The DNA here is from genome assembly GCF_053847205.1 of Rummeliibacillus sp. JY-2-4R. Classification (NCBI taxonomy): domain Bacteria; kingdom Bacillati; phylum Bacillota; class Bacilli; order Caryophanales; family Caryophanaceae; genus Rummeliibacillus; species Rummeliibacillus sp. JY-2-4R. The sequence continues at coordinate 1,748,037 of NZ_CM132623.1, forward strand.
GTACGAATTCTATTCGAAGTGCGAACTTTAAATTCATGAAGTACTCTTTGTGCAGCACCTATACACATAGAAGCAAACCCAAAATAGAAAGCAGCATAAAACGGTGCATTATAAAATAAATAATCTTCGTCTACTTCTAGATTAAAAGGCTTTCTATTTTGTACTATTTTCGAGAAGCGAATAACCATATCGTCTGGAACAAATACGTTTTCTATACTTACTGTATTACTACCTGATCCCCTTAAGCCCAATGAATTCCAATCTTTTGATATGTTAAGTTCCGATATTCTCATACATAAGCCTATCGATTCAGGTTCTTCTTCATTATCAAATTGATACCTAGCACCTACTGAAATCCATCCAGAATAATTGACACCACTTACGTAATTCCATGTACCAGATAATATAAATCCACCGTCACACTTTTCTACCTTGCCAACTGGAGCAAAAACATCGGCAATAAGTCCTCCGTCATAAATAATTTCATCCATTCGATGTTTTGGTAAAAAAGCTACCCATGCGTTATGCACTGAAAAGAAGTATGATAACCAAGCAGCAGATAAATTGTAATAGCCTATTGTTTTAACCATATCAGCGAACGTTTTAAAATCGATCTGAGGACCACCATATTCTTTCGGCAAAATTAATTTATTAATTCCTTCTTCTATTATTGCATTAATAACGTTAGGAGAAACAGTAGCATTTTCATCAGCTGTATAAGCTTCCTCTTCAGCAATTTGCCCAATTTTTTTTGCACTTTCCATTAACTGGTTGTAATTTTGCTTATTTTTCTTCGCAATTACCACTTATTATCCCTACTTCCAAATTCGTTATGGTTCCAACTAGTTTCATCCATCAACTCCTATTTGATTTCGAAACCTCCATTTTGTAAAGAGGTGAATTGGGTGATTACATCTTAAAACAAGTGAATGTAATTATTATTAATATTGAAGCCAATATAAGTGGAATTATGTAAATGTTATTATAGAATAAACTCAAATTCTAAGTAAAGATTATCGCGAGTTGGCATCAATCCTAAAATTCCGCATAAAGAAAATTGGATAATCTACTGGGAAAATAGCACTTACATTTTTAAGCAAATACATTTATTACTAATGGTTTTTCTTATTAAAGACTTGCTCATGATCAATATTGAAATATCTATAAACATCAATAGTTGATGCTTTTGCAGGGCTGCCCTTATATATTTTTCCTTCTTCAGTGTTCTTAATTACTAATGCTCCTGAAGAAATAAAACAATCCTTTCCAACAGTTATTTCATCATTAAATGTACTATTTATTCCAATAAAGCAATTTTCTCCAATTTCACAGTTTCCTGCAATAACTGCATGTGAAGAAATAAAACAATTATCTTTAATAATAGAGCGATGTCCAATATGGTTTCCACTCCACAAAATAACGTTATTCCCCACAGTAACATGATGCTGTAATACGTTGTTTTCAAAGATAAAACAATTTTCACCGATTGTTACGTTTTTCCAAACAAAAGCCTTAGAGCTAATATAAGATACTAACTCATATCCCTTATTTTTCGTTTCATAATAAAATCTCATCCTCAATCTATTAAAATTAGTATAAGGAATTGCAACAAAGGCTTTATATTTAGTTGCTGGATAAATTAGATGTACTTCGCCAAAAGGAACCACCGGTAAATCATAAAGCTTGTCCCTATTTATATATTCTTTATCAGCCGTAAAAGCTACTATTTCATATGGTGAATCGTAAGTAAAATATTCATATGCAATTTCTGCAAGCTCTCCTGCACCTACAATTATTAACTTTTCTCCACTCTTAATCGGTTTATCCATAGTATCCACTCACCTTATCTTTTAAATTTTTTATCCTCCAATTTTCCTAAATAAAGATATGAATAAAAATTCGTTAATATGTTAAAAAACTTATTCACACCTATTCATTTTATTGATTTCGTTTTTTTAGTTCCTAAAAATCCAAATTTAGACTACTACGGAGAAGCGTGTCATTAGTAAAAAAGTTATTTTATATAGAATCAAAAAGAATCAATTCTATATTTGTTGTGGAAATAAATAAAGCACCAATTAATATTGATATGCATTTCAAATTAAGTGATCTATGAGTATATATATTTTAAGCTTACAAATCTAACTTTTTTAGCAAATATTTAAGTAGATTTACGTCGTCTTGTTATTTAGTAAATAAATTGGAATAGATAGCTGCAGAACAAAAACTGCATCCTACAAGTTAGAATTACTTTTTATATTTAGGTATTTAATTTTTAGTTCAATGTTATAGAAAGAATCCCCCTTAGTCTTTTCAAATTTCCTGTATAAGGTACTATCATTTACAGCAAATTAGACCATATTCTAAAAATAATGATTTTAATTATAATTAATGATTTAGTATAAGTTTCGGCATAATTTCAATCCACATTAATTTATTGTTGATTAGTATTTTTTATATTCTAGCTCAGTATACTATTAAGAATTTCCATGTTTAATGAAGTTGAAATGATAAAGATTTTGAAAACTCTTGAATCCCAAATTTTAAGTTTAATAAATTCATTCATCTGAGAAATTGCATCAACATACCATCATTCATATAGAAAGAGAGTGTAGCAAATGTCGAGAATTAAAAAAAAGAAACATCAAAGACTTCAACAAATAGCACGGAAATTAATCGTTAGAACAAACCCAAAATCAGTAATTTCTGAACAATTTAGGACATTACGCACAAATATTAAATTTTCTATGCCAGTAAATGAATTAAAAACGATATTAGTTACTTCATCTTCTATGAGCGAAGGAAAGTCAACAATATCCGCAAACCTAGCATGTCTTTTTGCAGAAGAGGGAAATAGTGTCTTACTAATAGATGCAGATTTACGCAAACCAACAATGCAATATACTTTTAAGATTAATAATGCAGTTGGTTTATCAAATATCCTGACATTTCAAGCTATTTTGGAAGAAGCTATTAAACCATCTGAAATTCCTAATTTAGACCTTTTGCCATCTGGACCGATCCCTGTTAATCCAGCTGATCTATTAGGTTCTAAGGCGATGGACGATACAATTGAAAGATTAAGGCAAATATATGATTACATCATTTTTGATGCACCGCCTGTTTTAGCAGTGACTGATGCTCAGTTAATAGCAAATCAATGTGACGGTACAATCCTTGCATTAAATTCTGGCCTTACAAAAAAAGAGGCAGCACGAAAAACATTAGAATTATTGAAAGGCTCAAATACTAAAATTATAGGAGCAGTATTAAATAATCACAGATTAGAAAGAAATCATTATTACGCATACGAAAACGAATAAAAAATAAACGTATAATCGAAAAGACCTAATAAAAAAGTTCCAATGAAAAAAAGTTATTTTTCATTGGATTTTTTATGCTTTTTTTATGAATTTGCCTAAAATATTGAGTCAATATCAAGATTTACATTCTATAATTTGGCATTTTATATTTTTTTAGAAAAGTTCTAAGGATTTTGGAATGAGCATATTGTAGTGGTGTAAATAAAAATAATACATTGTTTAAAAATCAACTAGATATTTTTTACTAAATTAATTCAAGATATGAACGATGTTAGTGGAATTGAAGTGACAATTTCAATTAATATCGTAACTTCGCATGTAAAAAAATGAATAAAGAAAAATAATAGGAGAGAACAAATGACTTTAAAGAAAAGGATGTCAATGCTAGCAATTTTGGACTCGTGTATTGTTTTATTTTCAATCTATATTGGTTATTTCATGATTAATCTTTTTGAAAATCCCTTTCATAATATGTTGCTATTGATTAGCTCTCTGACTATTTTTGCTTCACATCATCTATCTGCAATGTATTATGGCTTATACCGAAAAGTATGGGAATATGCCTCGGTGGGTGAATTGCGTTCGATTTTTAAAGCAGTTACATTCTCAATTTTAGTTGTAGGACTAGCTCAATCTCTTTTTATGGGAGATGTGCTCTATCGCTCGCTTGTTATTACATGGATGATTCATATCCTATTAATAGGTGGCTCAAGAATATCATGGCGTGTCATTAGAGATCATTATTTAATAGGGAAAAAAGTTATAAACGACAAGAAAAGAACACTGATTATTGGAGCAGGTTCAGCGGGAACAATGATTACTCGTCAATTATTAAACAACCGTGAATCTCCTTTACAACCAATTGCATTCTTAGATGATGATTTTACAAAAAAGGGATTAGAACTATATGGGATACGAGTACAAGATACAACGAATCATTTAGATAAAGTAGTCAAACAATTTAACATTGAACACATTATTGTTGCGATTCCTTCCTTAGTAAAAGAAAAAAGAGTGCAACTTATGGAGGAATGTCTGGCGACAGGTATTAAAACACAAATTGTACCAATGATAGAAGATTTATTAACCGGTAAAATCTCAATTAATGAAATCCGAGATGTGAAAATTGAGGATTTATTGGGCAGGCAAGAGATTCAGTTGGATATGCAGGCTATATCTAAGAAACTAACAAACAAAACAATTCTTGTAACAGGGGCAGGGGGGTCCATTGGCTCAGAGATATGTAGACAAGTGATGAACTTTCAGCCAAAACGCTTAATACTCTTAGGACACGGAGAGAACTCCATTTATAACATAGATATGGAATTAAGAAAACTTGACCTTGTTCAAAGTGGCACAGTTGAAGTAGTACCAATTATTGCAGATATCAAAGATCAAAAACGTATTTTTGAAATTGTGGGTACTGAAAACCCAGATGTCATTTATCATGCTGCTGCTCATAAACATGTTCCTTTAATGGAAGCAAATCCTATGGAAGCAGTAAAAAATAATATTTATGGAACGAAAAATATAGCCGAAGCTGCGCATATATTTGGTGTAGGTCATTTTGTCATGATTTCAACAGATAAAGCGGTAAATCCACCAAACGTAATGGGTGCAACGAAACGATTTGCAGAAATGATTGTACAAAATATTGCAAAAGAAAGCCAAACAAAATTTGCAGCCGTTAGATTTGGAAATGTATTAGGTTCTCGCGGATCAGTTATACCTCTTTTTAAAAAACAAATCGCACAAGGAGGTCCTGTTACTGTTACAGATGAACGGATGACAAGATACTTTATGACCATCCCTGAAGCTTCAAGACTTGTAATCCAAGCAGGCACACTAGCTGAAAGTGGAGAAATCTTCGTTCTCGATATGGGGGAACCCGTGAAAATAGTAGACCTTGCTAGAAATTTAATCAATCTATCAGGATATTCAGAAAAAGAGATACCTATAGAATATACAGGCATTCGCCCAGGGGAGAAACTTTACGAAGAATTACTCAATGACACAGAAATCCAACAAGAAAAAGTGTATCCAAATATCTATATTGGAAAAGCAACACCTTTATCAAACGAATATCTAGAAAATATCTTAAAAAGTATTCCACATTTATCAGAGAGCGAATTATCCAAGTTGTTAATTGATATTGCTAATTCGAGGGAAGCGTTTGTTTCTTAATTTATGGGGGATGTTAGAGAATGGCTTATTTAAAGATAAAAAGATTAATAGATATCGTTCTTTCATCAGTAGGATTACTTATATTATCACCAATATTTTTAGCTTTAGTGATTGCTATTAAGATAGATTCAAAAGGTCCCATACTTTTTAAACAAAGCCGTATTGGCATTAATAAAAATCATTTTAAGATACTTAAGTTTCGAACGATGAGAATTGATACACCAAAAGATACACCGACTCATCTTCTCAAAAATCCCGAAAAATATATTACAAGAATGGGCAAATTCTTAAGAAAAACATCTCTGGATGAATTACCGCAAATATGGAATATTTTAATCGGACAAATGAGCATTATTGGGCCACGGCCAGCATTGTGGAATCAAGAAGATTTAGTAAAAGAAAGAGACAAATATGGAGCAAATGATGTGAAGCCAGGACTTACTGGTTGGGCTCAAATTAATGGGAGAGACGAACTTCCAATTGAAGTTAAGGCAAAATTAGATGGTGAGTATGTAAATAAAATAGGACTTCGGATGGATTTGAAATGTTTCTTTAAAACGATTGTTAACGTATCAAGAAGCAATGGTGTTGTTGAAGGTGGAACAGGAGCAATTAAAAAAAGAGCTACTGATCGAAATAAGGAGTCAGGATAAATGAAAAAGATACTTATTTTAGGAAAGAGTAGTTATATAGGAAAAAATCTAGAAAATTGGTTAAAGAATTATCCAAAGAAATATATTGTTCATTCAATTAGCTTGCGAAATAACGAATGGCAAATTATGGAATTTTCTGAATATGATGTTGTGATTTATATGATTGGAATTGCACATCTAAAGGAAACAAAACTAAATGCAAATTTGTATTTTAAGATAAACCGAGATTTAGCATACGAAACCGCTAAAAAAGCAAAGAGAGAACATGTGAAGCAATTTATTTATCTAAGTTCTATGAGTGTGTATGGAATCGAAAAGGGGATTATTGATAAAACTTCACAATTAAATCCAAAAAGCAATTACGGGAAATCTAAACTTCAAGCAGAAGAATTAATAAACTCTCTTAACCAATTAAATTTTAAAGTAGCCATTTTAAGGCCGCCAATGGTTTATGGAAAGGGCTGTAAAGGTAATTACCCAAAATTAGCAAGTTTCGCATTAAAGCTTCCTTTTTTTCCTGAAATAAAAAATAAACGAAGTATGATATTTATCGATAATTTGTGTCAGTTTATATCGTTGATAATAGACGATTATGAAAGTGGATTATTTTTTCCGCAAAACAAGGAGTATGTTTGCACTTCACATATGGTGAGAGTTATAGCAGAAATGAACAATAAAAAAATATGGATGACGACTTTATTTAACCCAATTATAAAAATTTCTAAAATCAATCCATTGATCAATAAAGTATTTGGCGATTTAGTATATGAAAAGAGCTTATCAAATTACAAAAATATTAAATTGGTTCCTTTTGAGGAATCCATTAGACATTCTGAAACTTATTAATGAAAAGAAGAGGTTAATATGAAGAAAAAGAAGGATGTATTATTCTTATGCCAATATTTTTATCCAGAATATGTATCATCTGCAACTCTTCCTCTTGATACAGCACTAGCTTGTGCGGAAAATAATTTGAAAGTGGGCGCTTTATGTGGATATCCAAAAGAATATCTTTTGGAAAAAAGAGTGCCATTAAAAGAAAACTTTCAAAGTATTGAGATAAATAGGCTGAAATATCTACAGTTGAAACGAAGTAACTTTTTTGGAAGAGTGATGAACTATTTTTCTTTTACATTCGCAGTTTGTTTGAGATTTTTTGACTTAAGGAATTACAGAGCAATTATTGTCTATTCAAATCCACCAATATTACCACTGATAGCAGCGATCGCCAATCAAATATTCGGAACAAAAGTAATATTTGTTAGTTATGATATTTATCCTGAAATTGCCCATGTAACTAACAGTTTATCTCCCACAAGTTTTATTAGCAAAATGATGCGATTTATAAATAGAAAGACAATGAAATGTGTAGATAAAGTGGTTGTATTATCAAACGAAATGAAAGCATTTATGAAAGCAAATAGGCCTGGTTTAACAAATCATCAGATTGAAGTTATACCCAATTGGTATGAAGATAAAGAAATGTCAAATTCAGTAGTAGCCTCCAAAAGCAAACTTTTTAATTTGATTAATAAGAAGAAAGAAGGTCATCTAATTGTTTCATACTTTGGTAATATGGGGGTTTGTCAAGATCTTATAACTATTGTCGAAGCAATCCGGGGAGTAAAGGATGATCAAAATATTCAATTTATCTTTGCAGGACATGGTAATAAGATGGAAACTTTAAAAACAATTGTGAAAAGTGAAGAGCTGAACAATGTCAAAATATTTGACTTTTTACATAATCAAGACTATCAAGATGCTCTTCAAATCAGTGATTGCTTTCTTGTTAGTTTAGCACGTGACGTAACGGGACTAGCAGTACCGAGTAAAACTTATGGATATATGATGGCTGGAAAACCTGTCATTTCAATAATGGGGAGAAATTCTGATATTGCAAAAGATTTAATAGAAAACAATGCGGGTTATGCAATAGAAGTAGGAGAAAACGATAAATTAGTTAATGCAATATATGAACTTAGAGATAATCGAAAAAAACGTGATTTGATGGGGAAAAATTGTAGAAATATTTTTCTTGAAAAATACACAAAGGAAATTTGCACCCAGCAATATGTCAAGATGATCCGAAAAGTATTGGAGGAAACATAAAATGTTTAAAAATAAAGTGATATTAATTACTGGTGGTACTGGTTCTTTTGGTAATGCCGTGATGAAAAGATTTTTAGACACTGAAATCAAAGAAATTCGAATCTTTTCCCGTGATGAAAAAAAGCAAGATGATATGAGAAAACTATATCATAATGACAATCTTAAGTTTTACCTTGGAGACGTGCGAGATATAGCAAGTTTAAAAAATGCAATGCATGGCGTGGACTATCTCTTTCATGCGGCTGCTTTAAAACAAGTTCCATCTTGTGAATTCTTTCCACTAGAAGCAGTCAAAACAAATATATTAGGTACTGATAATGTTCTAACAGCGGCAATTGATTATAAAGTTAAAAAAGTAATTTGTCTTTCAACCGACAAAGCTGCATATCCAATTAATGCAATGGGTATTTCCAAAGCAATGATGGAAAAAGTATTTGTGGCAAAATCCAAAGCTGTAAATCCAGACAATACGGTCATTTGTGGTACTAGATATGGAAATGTGATGGCTTCCCGCGGTTCGGTTATTCCTCTATTTATCGAGCAAATCAAAAGTGGACTGCCATTAACAATTACAGACCCGAATATGACGCGATTTCTAATGAGTTTGGAAGAAGCTGTTGAGTTGGTAGTATTTGCATTCCAAAATGCAAATGCAGGCGATATTATGGTTCAAAAATCTCCAGCAAGTACCATTGGTGACTTAGCATTAGCATTAAAAGAACTGTTTAACGCTAATAATGAAATTCAGATCATTGGAACTCGCCACGGAGAAAAGCAATATGAAACGCTTCTGACTAGAGAAGAATATATAGTAGCAGAAGACTTAGGTGATTTTTATAGGGTTCCTTCTGATAAAAGAGACCTAAACTATGATAAATATTTTGTAGAAGGGAGTCAAAAACTAGCATCAATAGAAGAATACAACTCGAATAACACTCATATATTAACTATTGAACAGATTAAAGAAAAATTACTAGATTTAGAATTTGTACAAAGAGAACTTTATGAATGGAATAAAAAATTTTCTTACTAAAGTTAAAGGTGGACTTCAATTATGAACATTCTAGTTACTGGGGCGAATGGGTTTATTGGCAAAAACTTAATTGCAGAGCTAAGGAATAGAGGATATACCAATATCTTTAAAATGACTAGAGAAACTGATGATCAATTACTAGAAAAGTATACAAAAGAGTGCGATTTTGTATTTCATTTAGCAGGAGTAAATAGACCCGAAAAAGAGGATGAATTTTTAGAAGGTAATTATGAATTGACTTCAAAATTAGTAGATTTGCTAAAGAAACATAACAATACAGCACCTATACTTTTTACATCTTCCATTCAGGCTGAAAAGGATAATCCATATGGAGTAAGTAAAAAAACTGCTGAGGAATTATTGTTATCTTACCACCTTGAAACTGATACGAAAGTTTATATTTATAGATTAACTAACGTTTTCGGAAAGTGGAGTAAGCCTAATTATAATTCCGTAGTAGCAACTTTTTGTCACCGAATATCAAGAAATCTAGAAATTCAAATTCATCAACCTGACGCTACGCTTAAACTTTGTTATATAGATGATGTTATTGAAGAATTTATCAAAACACTTAAAGAATATTCTACTAAAATAGCTGGCTATCGTATTGTATCGGAAATACATTCGATAAAACTTGGGGATTTAGCAGAACTAATTAAAAGTTTCAAAGACAGTAGAACTGAATTACTTATTCCGAATATGGAGAATCGATTAACGAAGAATCTTTATAGTACGTATTTAAGTTTTCTACCAGATAATGAGCTTTCTTATGATTTGAAAATGCATAAGGATCAAAGAGGTTCCTTTACTGAATTTATTCGCACAGCAGATCGAGGACAAGTCTCTATAAATGTTTCGAAACCAGGAATCGCAAAAGGAAATCATTGGCATCATACAAAAAACGAAAAATTTTTGGTGGTAAGTGGAAAAGGAATTATTCGACTGAGGAAGATTGATTCGCCTAGTATCATCGAATATCAGGTAAGTGGAGAAAAACTAGAAGTTATAGATATTCCAATCGGGTATACGCACTCCATCATCAATGTAGGTGATAGTGACATGGTAACTGTGATGTGGGTAAATGAATGCTTCGACAAAGAAAAACCGGACACATACTTTTTGGAGGTATAGCGGGTGAAAAAACTAAAAGTTATGACAGTCGTTGGAACGAGACCAGAGATTATTCGATTATCTGCTGTAATCAATAAATTAGAAGCATCAAATGCCATTGATCATATACTTGTGCACACAGGCCAAAACTATGATTACGAATTAAATGAAGTATTTTTTCATGATTTCAACTTAAAAAAACCGGATTATTTCTTAAATGCTGCAACAGGTACAGCAGTCGAAACTATCGGAAATATATTAGTAAAGATTGATCCCATATTGAAAAAAATAGAACCAGATGCATTTTTAGTTTTAGGCGATACGAACAGTTGCTTGTGTGCAATAGCCGCAAAAAGGAGACATATTCCTATATTCCATATGGAAGCAGGAAACAGATGCTTTGATCAAAGAGTACCTGAAGAAACTAATCGAAAAATCGTTGATCATATTGCAGATATCAACTTAACTTATTCTGAAATTGCAAGAGAATATTTACTGCGAGAAGGATTACCTGCGGATCGAATCATAAAAACTGGAAGTCCTATGTTGGAAGTATTAAATTCAAGAAAATTAGATATTGAAAATTCAACTATATTAGAAAAACTGGAACTTAAAGAAGGAAATTATTTTGTCGTATCAGCCCACAGAGAAGAAAATATCAACTCTGAAATGAACTTTAAAGATTTAGTAGAAAGTATTAATTCGGTTGCAAAAGAATACAACATCCCAATCATATTCAGCACACACCCCAGAACTCAAAAAATGATAAATAAAAAAGAAGTGAATTTTAGCCCATTAGTAAAAACATTAAAACCATTAGGCTTCAATGATTATATCAATCTCCAAATAAATGCAAAGGCCGTTCTAAGTGACAGTGGAACAATCAGTGAAGAATCATCCATCCTTGGATTTAAAGCACTCAATATCAGACAAGCACATGAAAGACCAGAAGCAATGGAAGAAGCGGCTGTGATGATGGTTGGTTTAAAAAAAGAACGAATCTTGCAAGGAATAGAAATATTAATAGGACAGAAACAAGAAACGATTCTTCAAGTTGATGATTATAGTTTGCCGAATGTATCGGATAAGGTGCTTCGGATTCTATTGTCATATACGGATTATGTGAATCGCGTTGTATGGGAGAATTAATACATGATGAAAGTATTGCAAATAAACTCTGTTTGTGGCATAGGAAGTACTGGGAGAATTGCAACTGATATTCATCATTTACTAAAGCAGCATGATCATGAGAGTTTTATAGGATACGGCAGAGGCTTACCGTTGAATTGTGAAAACACAATAAGAATTGGAACAAGAATGGAAAATTATTCACATGTTGCATTAACAAAAATTTATGATAAACACGGTTTCGGATCTATCAAGGCTACTAGGGAATTTATTAGAAAAATGGAAGAAATGAATCCAGATATAATTCACTTGCATAATATTCATGGATATTACATTAATGTCGAACTTCTGTTTGATTATTTAAAAAAAGCTAATAAACCCGTTATTTGGACGCTACATGATTGTTGGGTATTTACAGGGCATTGTTCACACTTCGATTACATAAAATGCGAAAAATGGAAAACATGTTGTAATAAATGTCCACAAAAAAATGAATATCCTTCTAGTATAATTTTTGATAATTCTAAAATAAATTATATAAAAAAAAGAGAAATATTCACTGGTATAAAGAATTTGACAATTGTGACTCCTTCTGAGTGGCTTGCTAATAAAGTAAAAGAATCTTTTTTACATGAATACCCTATTATAGTAATAAATAATGGAATAGATATGGAAACATTTAAGCCTATTAAAAGTAATATTAGAAGAAAATATAAGATTGAGGACAAGTTTATAATCTTGGGAGTAGCAAGTATATGGGGGGAAAGAAAAGGGTTAAAATATTTTCTAAAACTTTCAGAAAAAATTAAGTCTAATGAAATAATTATATTAGTTGGATTAAATAAAACGCAAAAGGAAAAATTGCCTAAAAATATAATAGGAATTACTAATACCACGGATAAAAAAGAATTAGCAGAAATTTATACTGCAGCAGACGTTTTTGTAAACCCCACATTAGAGGATAACTTTCCAACTACGAATTTAGAAGCATTGTCATGTGGTACACCTGTAATTACTTTCGCAACAGGGGGCAGTGTTGAATCTGTTGATGAAAACTGTGGATTTATTGTAGAAAAAGGGGACTTAGAAGATATGATTGAAAAAATATATCTTATCAAATCATCTACAAATTTAAATTATTCAAAAAATGCGTTAATAAGAGCGAGATCTTTATATCGTAGTGATGAAAGATATTTAGATTATTTACAAACATATGAGAAAGCATTAGTTAACGATGAATATGAATAGGAGTTTTTTTAAAGTACAGCCAATTACAGTGATAAAATTATCAATTTTTATAATTATATTAACTTATGTAAGTATGTTTCCAACTTTTTCATTTTCTAATAAGTTGAATGCATTCCTAGTTCTCGTTTTATCAATAATTTTAGTTATTAAAAGCAGAAAGAATATACCACTAACGATAATGTTTATCTTCATTCTATATGTAAATTATAGTGTTGTAATTTCCGAATATTTTGTTGGAGGCCAATTAAGTGTACCCTTCTCTGCTGTAAAAACAGAAGAAATTTATGGAGAAACTATAAAAATCTTATTACTCTTTATGAGTATATTAACTTTATTTTTTAATGGAAGAGGGTTTGAAGTATCAAAAGATACAATGGTTCCTAGAGATAATAGCATTATATTTTTTAGCATAATTATTACTCTTCTCTATTTATTAAATGTAGGAATTGAACGAGGCGACTATAGTTCCTATGGGGTGAAAATAAGTCCGATATTTGAATATGCTAAATTACTTTTTTTATTTGCTTTTTTTTATTCAGGAGAATCAAAATTTAAGAAATTTACCATTTTTCTATTGGTTTTAATTTATATTTTGCAAGATACTTATTATGGCGGTAGAATTACAACTCTTCAGTTAATCATTTTTTTTAGTGTTACAATCTTAGTCCGAAAATTATCTTTTATTAAGATTATTTTCTTTTCATTTATAGGTATCTTTTTAATGAGTAGTATTGCAGTCTATAGAGCAAATTACTCCTTTAATAATTTGAATATTTCTGAATTGGTGAAAAATTTATCAGAGAATTATTTCGCCTTTGACACTGCCACATATGCATATTATGCATCTGCAACGCACATAGCTGCTACAAATACTTCAGATCTAATTATTAGGCTAAATTCATTATATGAATTTTTAATTTCTATCTTCTTTGGTTCACAAGATATTTCAAGTGAAGTGACCAATCTTGTAGTTAAACTTGGTTATTTTAATCTCGGGGGGGGATTTATTCCTACTCATTTTTATTTTTGGCTAGGTTGGACGGGTGTAATAATTATAGGATTTACAATAGTTCTCCTAATTAACAATCTTAGATATGGTAGTCCATATCAAAATCTTTTACTGTTGGGAATAATTATAAACGTTCCAAGATGGTATTTATATTCCCCAAATCAACTGTTTAGAGGTGCATTGTTCTTTGTTTCAGTTCTATATGTGGTCTTTCAAATTTTAAGCGCACTAATGAATAAGAACGAAGTTATAAATAAAGATGAAAAAGTAAACAGTTGATTTAGTTATCAGATCAAGATCGATAAAGCATTAAAATACCATATATTTGAAAGGTTAATAGGGAAATTAAAATGGAAAATTTACTAAAGAATAGATTTACAAAAAATGTATTAATGCTTATTGGGGGGACAGCTTTTGCACAGGTAATTGGGATCGCTCTTTCACCTGTAATTACTCGAATTTATTTACCAGAAGAATTTGGTGTGTTGACAGTATTTATTTCAATTTTAGGGACAATTAGTATGCTAGGATCATTAAGTTATGAATCTGCTGTTCCCATAGCAGATGATGAAATTAGAGCTATAAATGTATTATCTTTATCTTTGATAATTTTATTTCTCATTTCGATTTTTCTTTCATTTACATTGTATTTGGTAGGCGATTATTCACTTCAAGTTCTCAATGCAACTGAACTAATTAATTATCAATATTTTATCGTTATTGGATTTTTTATGACGGGTTTATATGCAATTTTAGATAGCTGGTCATTAAGAATGAAGAATTATAAAGTAATCGCTAAGACAAAATATTCTCAAAGTATCACAGGAAACGGCACGAAAATTATACTCGGACTATTAAAATTTGATACTAGTGGGTTAATCTTTGGACAAATACTCGGTCAAAGTGCTGGTATATTCAATATGCTAATTCCAATATTAAAAAATCAAAAGGCACTGTTGAAGTCAATTCGTATAAAGACTATCTGTTGGTGTGCAAAGAGGTATATCCGATTTCCTAAATATTCAGCTCCAACCATATTTATCATTTCATTAACAAGTCAACTTCCTGTCTATTTCTTATCTGCTTTTTATAGTCCTCATACAGTTGGCCTTTACGGACTTGCTTTAACTATTACATTTTTACCGATGAATTTAATAGGAAAGTCCGTTCAAGATGTCTTTTATGGAGAAGCTGCAAGTTTAGGTAAATCAAAACCATCAGAGATAAAAAGTTTAGCTGACAGCCTTCATAAAAAGCTTTCGCTAATCGGTGCAGGTCCAATGATTTCGTTAAGTATTTTTGGACCTCAACTTTTTTCTATAGTTTTTGGAGGTAATTGGAATAATGCTGGCGTTTTTGCTAGTGCACTATCAATTTATGCCTATACTTATTTTATTTACCACCCAATAAGCACCGTTTTCTCAATTTTTGAAGAGCAGCATTTAGAACTATTTTTACATTTATCAAAAATTATTATCGTAATATTCATTTTTTTTCTAGCCAATCATTGGGGATTATCATCATTTTATTCCACTTTCATGTTTAGTATAGCTATGGGGGTGACTGAGTTTATAAAATATTTACTAGCTCAGTATGTGATTAATAAGCATATTCTTTTAAATTAATAAGATAGATTTTCTATGTTTTTGTATTTTAAATTTTTTTTTCGATAAAAACAAGAATTCTACCAAGTATTATTGGAGGGGAAATATTTGTCAAAGAAAAAATATGTTTTTATTAGTAATATCGCTGCTCCATACCAGGTTAAGTTTTGTTATGCATTACAAGAATATTTTGATGCAGAATTTTGGTTTTATGAACATCTAGATGAAACAAGACCAGATTGGTGGAAAATACCATTAGGAGATAAGTGCAAAATATTAAAGACATCAGGTAAATTACCGAAATTAGGTTACTATTCATTTGGTTTATTTTCTGAATTAATGCGTTTTAAACCAGATATAATAGTATTAGGTGGGTTTATGAAGTGGCATTGGTTAGTACTGAAAATCGCTAAACTTTTTGATAAGAAAGTTAAAGTTATTGTTATGACAGAGCCACTTAGATATGTAACACATGATGATGAACAATCTAACGAATTAATCACCAGGGAGAATTCTTCAAAGAAATTAACTTTGGCAAACCATATGTTTAAAAACATTGATCTTTATTTAGGTATGAGTGAAGTAGCAGAGAAACAATTAGTGAAAGAATTTAAATTTGCTAAAGATAAAGTAGATCTAGGGAGATACCCTCAAGATATTGAGGAGTATTTTAATCATCCTCTGCGTGAAAAAAGTAAAGGGGAAAAAATTAGTTTATTATTTGCTAATAGACTTGTAGATAGATATAACCCTTTATTTGCACTTGAAGTATATCAAAAACTAAAAAGCAAATATCCAAATATTGTATTAAATATGAATAGTGATGGAGCTCTAAAAGCTACATGTATGGAGTTTATAATGAGAAATAATCTGAAAGATGTAACATTTTTAGATAAAATTACATCCTGGAATAAAATGCATTTAGTTTATAAAAAATCTGATATTTTAATTTTACCTGCTATCTATTCAAATGGGAATCTAACAATTATGGAAGCAAAGGCATCAGGAATGGGATTAGTAATTAGTAATAGAATAAATGATGTTGAAAAAGATAATATTAATGAAGAAAGTTGTTATATTTGTGAATTGAACATAAATCACTTCGTAGAAAGTATTGAAAAATATATTTTAAATCCTGAGTTACTTATTTCACATGGAAAACTAAATAGAGAATTAGTTGAGGAAAGAAGAAATATAAATATAGCTAAATACTATTATGACCAATTACAAAGAAATAGTTTAGTCGAGTAATAACAAGAGTATAATAATCCTTAATTGTCTTATTACAATCCTGCAAATAGTAGTTAATCTTTATCGCTCTGTCAAAAGATTAATAATCTAGCAACGAATATGGTATTTTAGAAATTACAATAAATAAATGGATTAAACTTTATTCTCCTAACTAATAAAAAGAGTGACTTCAGTATATACAATATTTACTTTTTTATTCGGCGCAATTTCCATTTTGGAGTAATCCACATCTCAAGTAAGAGGTCAAGGTGAAAAGTTCCTTGGATCTGCTACTTGATATGTGGAGCGAATAATTCATGGAAGTTTCGCCCCAAAAACTTTGGTGTAGATTCATATGATTTGCTTAATGTTGATTTGCAAAATATCTAAATATTAGTATAACACCATTTACAGAAAAATATTACCTGTAATTTAAATATGAAAACTTTAGCTCTTGATATGTGGAAAAATTAATTTATAATTTAAAATTACCTTGAAATTTAGAATGAGGTGTATATGGAATGAAAGTAGCATTAATGCAACCTTATTTTTTCCCTTATTTAGGATATTTCCAGCTAATTAATTCAGTAGATGAATTTGTAATATTTGATAATGCACAATTTGTTCGAAGAAGCTGGATAACTAGAAATAGGATTTTAAACGCTCATAAGGAAAATGTATATATAAAGGTCCCTGTTCATAAATCTTCTAGGAAAACAAAAATAAAAGAAATAATCATAAATAATGATACGAATTGGAAAGAAAAGATTATACAACAGTTACTTTATTATAGAAATGCGCCAAATTTTCAAAGAGTATTAAAATTTGTTGAAGAATGTTTTGCTATTGAAGAAAATAATATAAGTATATTTAATACATTACTCTTGAAAAAGACTTGTAACCTTTTAAATATAAATACTGAAATATCTGTGTTATCAGAAAAAATGCCTGGAATTAATGAAGCTGATACGGCTGATGAATGGGGGATTAAAGTATCAAAAGCATTAAACGCTTCTACTTATATTAACGCTATTGGTGGTAAAGAGTTTTATAATCAGCAAAAATATAAAGAATATGGACTGGACATTCATTTTATAGACCCGATAATAAATCCATATGAACAATTTAATAATCAATTTATACCTGACCTATCTATTATTGACGTTATGATGTTTAATGATTTTAACAAAATTATAGGTTTGACAGAAATAATAAATTATCAAGGATATTCAAATTATGTATCTTGAATATCCCATGATATTTAACTTGAAATAAGAATATATTCATAAAAGCAAAGTTCTTATTAACATACCTATTACATATTATATTTAAGAATCTATCAAATCTTTCCAATATAGAATGTGAGGTAATACCTAAATGAATCCACCAATCCAAGTAACCCGCTCATCGCTCCCACCATTCGAAGAATATGTTGAAGAAATCAAAGAACTTTGGGGAACCCATTGGCTAACAAACATGGGATCAAAGCATCAACAATTAGAAAAAGAATTACTTAGCTATTTAAATACTTCAAATCTATCACTCTTTACAAATGGTCATCTTGCTTTAGAAACAGCGCTTTCTGTTTTTAATTTAAGCGGAGAAGTGATTACTACACCTTTCACCTTTGCCTCGACAACGCATGCCATTATTCGAAATGGATTAGAGCCTGTTTTTTGTGATATTGACCCTGATAACTATACTATTCAAGCTGAAAAAATCGAGAATTTGATAACTGAAAAAACATCTGCTATTGTTCCAGTACATGTTTACGGGAATATATGCAATGTGAGAGAGATTGAAAGAATTGCTCAAAAGTATAATCTAAAAGTGATCTATGATGCTGCACATGCCTTTGGTGTGACGGTTGATGGAGTAGGGGTTTCTAATTTTGGGGATGCATCTATGTATAGTTTTCATGCGACAAAAGTCTTTCATACGATTGAAGGAGGAGCTCTTACTTTTAGTGATGCTGGATTAAAACCTTTGATCGAGGCATCAAAGAATTTTGGTATTACGGGACAAGAGTCTGTTGAATTTGTAGGTGGCAATGCGAAGATGAATGAGTTTCAAGCAGCGATGGGAATTTGCAATCTCCGAAATATTGACACAGAGATTGCTAAAAGAAAAGCAATCTATGATAGATATGTTGATCAGTTGGCTGATATCAAGGGAATCAAGCTTGTTCTACCACAACTTGGAGTAAAAAGTAACTATGCTTATTTTCCAATTGTCTTTGAAAAACACAAGCATACTAGAGATGAAGTATATGAAATTCTAAAAGAACACAATATTTTTGTTAGAAAATATTTTTATCCACTAACAAATAGTTTTGATAGTTTTGATGGAAGATATAATCCAAATGATACACCAGTTGCCAACTATGTTGCAGAACGGGTTCTAACACTACCTCTATATGCAAGTTTGACTTTAGATGAAGTGAATCGGATATGCCTAATTATTAAAGAGGTGATGAAAAGATGAAAGGGATCATTTTAGCTGGAGGTTCAGGAACACGGCTATATCCACTTACAAAAGCAATTTCCAAACAAATACTTCCAGTGTATGATAAGCCAATGATCTATTATCCATTATCTGTATTAATGCTTGCAGGGATTAAAGAGATATTAATTATCTCAACTCCAAGAGATATTTATAGCTTTCAAGAGCTTTTAGGTGATGGTGAAAAGTTTGGCATCAAACTTGAATATGCGATTCAAGATGAACCAAATGGATTAGCGGAAGCCTTTATTGTCGGAGAAAAATTTATAGGGGATTCACACGTTGCTCTCGTGTTAGGGGATAATATTTTCTATGGATCTGACTTCGGTAATCGATTGCAAAAAGCGGCAATGCTTAAAAGTGGTTGTATTATTTTTGGTTGTTATGTAAAAGATCCGCGAGCTTATGGTGTAATAGAAGTAGATGAAAACCGTAATGCTATTTCAATAGAAGAAAAACCGGAAAATCCGAAATCTTCATTAGCAGTTCCTGGTTTATACTTTTTTGATAATGACGTAATTGAAATTGCAAAAGATATTCAACCTTCAACTAGGGGTGAAAAGGAAATAACCTCTGTAATCGATCACTATTTAAATAACAAAAAGTTGAAAGTTGAAGTAATGGGGAGAGGCTTAGCTTGGTTAGATACAGGTACTCATGATTCACTTTTGCAAGCTTCCAATTTCGTAGAAGCCATTCAAAAGAGGCAAGGGATGTACATTGCATGCGTTGAGGAAATTGCATTCAGAAGAGGATATATAACACAAGAGCAATTAGTAAGACTAGCACAACCACTGATCAAAACAGAGTACGGCCAATATTTAGAAGAAATAGCACTTCAACCACATGCGAAGATTAGTATTTAAGGGATAATTACGAGGTGAAATAGTATGAAGTTACTTGTTACTGGGGGAGCGGGTTTTATTGGGGGCAACTTTGTCCATTACATGCTGAAAAACTACCCTCAATATGATATTTATAATGTAGATTTACTGACCTATGCTGGAGACTTGATGAAACATCGAAGTATTGAAAAAAACACCAATTACCATTTTATTCAAGGCGATATAACTGATCGAAACTTTATCACTTCATTATTTGAAAATGAAAAGTTTGATTTTGTTATTCATTTTGCAGCGGAAAGCCATGTCGATCGCTCTATAATAGATCCAAGTATTTTTGTTCATACAAATGTTTTGGGAACGCAGGTATTGCTAGATGCTGCAAAACAAATTGGTGTCAAAAAATTCGTCCATGTATCAACAGATGAAGTATATGGTGAATTAGATTTTGATCCAGCTACCTTTTTTACAGAAGAATCATCATTGCAGCCAAATAGCCCCTATAGTGCAAGTAAAGCATCTTCTGATTTACTAGTACGTGCGTATCATGAAACTTTTGGACTACCTATGAATATTACTCGATGTTCCAATAATTATGGTCCCTATCAATTTCCGGAAAAACTTATCCCTTTAACAATATCACGCGTATTAAATAATGAATCTATTCCAATCTATGGAAATGGACAAAATGTACGGGATTGGTTGCATGTATTAGATCATTGCACAGCTATTGATCTTGTGCTTCATAAAGGAACAGTAGGAGAAGTATATAATATTGGTGGTCATAATGAGCGCTCAAATTTAGATGTTGTTAAAACAATCATTCAAACACTTGGAAAATCGGATAATCTAATCATGTTTGTAAAGGATCGATTAGGGCATGACAAACGATATGCCATTGATCCAACAAAAATAGAACAACTTGGTTGGAAGCCGATTTTTACATTTGAAAGTGGAATGGCTCAAACGATTGAGTGGTATTTGGAACAAAAGGAATGGGCGGAACAAATAATAAATGGTACGTACCAAAACTATTGCAATAAGTAAGCGAATCCAATCATTAAGGGTTTGCTTTTTTTGTTTAAAAAGGGAATTATCAAATTCATATCAAATTTATTCATTTATGGTTGAAAATAGTGTATTG
The DNA here is from genome assembly GCF_053847205.1 of Rummeliibacillus sp. JY-2-4R. Lineage (NCBI taxonomy): Bacteria > Bacillati > Bacillota > Bacilli > Caryophanales > Caryophanaceae > Rummeliibacillus > Rummeliibacillus sp. JY-2-4R. The sequence continues at coordinate 1,769,156 of NZ_CM132623.1, forward strand.
TTATAAGAGCATTCGTATAAGGTAAAATAAAGGAGAATAGTAAGCATGACAGGAAAAACTCACATCTTAGGCGGCATTGCAGCAGGTCTTGCTTATGCACATTTTGAACACGTTCCAGATTCGGACGCCATTATATTAGTAGGAGCAAGTGTAGTAGGGGCATTACTCCCTGATATTTGCCATAGTGGCAGTATAATCGGACGAAAATTTCATATCTTATCCAAAATCATCAATACACTATTTGGACATCGAACATTCACACATAGTTTATTGTTTTTACTACTGATGGCGATGATTATGAATACATATGTTTCAAACGTATCGATCACTTCAGGAATATTAATCGGTATGGTAAGCCATTATTTACTTGATATGTCCACTAAAAATGGCATTAAATTATTTTTCCCATTGGATATTACAGTTCGATTGCCTATTACAACAAGAACAGGTAGTCAAGTTGAACATGTAGTTGCCATCGCACTAACGGTTATATCTGTATATTTAGGCTTTGAAACTATCCGAGATTTATTATGAGGAGTGGCGTAAATGCAATTCTTTACAACAAAATCATTTATATTAGCTTCCGCATCACCGAGAAGGAAAGAGATTTTCGCTAGATTAAATATTCCATTTGATATTGTCACATCCAATGTAGTAGAAACGAGTGTACAAGAAAAAAACGTTGAACATTATGTAAAAGCCGTTGCCTTATTAAAAGCACGTGATGTGGCGAAAAAAACATCTGGTAAAGTTGTTATTGGTGCTGATACAATCGTTGCAAAAGACAACAAATTACTGCATAAACCTACAAATTATGATGAAGCACTCTCACATCTCAGAACATTACGAGGAACATTTCACGAGGTACTAACTGCTGTAGCGATTATTGAAGAAGATGGGAAAGAAACGGCATTCGTAGAAAAAACGAGAGTTGTTTTCAAAAATGTTTCAGATGAATTGTTAGATGCTTATATTAAAACAGGCGATCCATTTGATAAAGCTGGTGGTTATGGCATTCAAACTGATGGAGTATTTTTAGTAGATCGAATTGAAGGAGACTATTTAAACGTAGTTGGTTTACCATTAGCATCGTTATTTGAACAGCTAATTAATTTAAAATTAATAACACTTAGCCCTTCAAAATAATTTATAGCATTTAGAAAACTGTCCGAAAAAAGGACAGTTTTTTCATGTCTAGTGAAAGCAATGAAGAGTATAAGAATAGAATTATTTCTCGGGAAATCTTATTATTCAAAAAATTCAATACAATGATGTAATTTGTCGAATGGGGTCAACTCAATTAATGATACAAGGGGGATATTTTGCGTTTATTCTATATCCTTTTTTCTGTTTCCCTTTATATACCAAAACTTTTTGGGACGCTCTAATGGTGTGATATTGATTATAAAGTAGCTAATAATGAGGAGTAAGATAATCAAAGCATATAGCAACATGCTTTTCGCATCTTTATGGTCAATGATGACAAGCCGAATCATGGCAGTAATGCCGATATAGATGAAATAACGGAGAGGGAAGTGATAATCTTCTTTGAAATACTTCACAATCATCGTGATAAATTCGAAGTAGAGGAAGAAGATTAAAATATTTGCTAAAAATACCTCATGTTCATGAGCTTCTTTGTTATGTGGATTAAACAAAACATTGAAAAATACGAACAGCTCTTTAACCATAAGAAAGGCTAAAAATACCGCGAGAAGGATTAAGCAAATGTTAAGAAACCATTGTAGTATTTTTGGAACCACATATTGCACTTCAACAAATAATTGTTTCGATCGATTCATTAGCATCCCCCTATTCAATTTTTCTTAAAATTCATTATATCATTTTGTAACTAAGGTAATACAGAAATTATATAAATTTAACAAAAAATTCAGATAATATAAAAATACAATAACTCATTCATAATGAAGCATGAATGAGTTATTGTAGCAAACATTTTAAAGCGATTATTTTACTTGACGATCCCAGAAGCGTCCTTTTGCAATAGCATCAATGAATGATTGGATTGGATTATTTCCTAAATCGTAAACACCAGGAGCATCTAATTTAACTATTGGCGAATCAACGAAATGATTATAAGATAGTCCAACAGCTATTGGTTTGAAATGTTTGTATGTGTTCTCAATGAATTCTATTATAGGTGCTGGAAGCGTTGTTTCATTACTGATTAATAATACGGCGTCATAAAAAGTAGAATCTGCAGTAGCATATGTTTGCATTACTTTTTCTCCGCCACTCAAGTCGTGAATATTTTTATCCACGATTTCATAATCAACCTTATTATCTAATAAAGCCATAATCCAGTCTTTTAATTGAGTTTGATTATTAGGTTCACCGTTTAATAAAATGGCTACTTTTTTCGTATCAGGTTTGAAAATAGTATTTTCCATACTAAGGGCCGGTGATTTTTTAGTGGATGCTACTTCATAATTTTCCTTTGGAACAGCTACACCAATATTCTCTGCGACTTCTTCTGTAAGCTTACGGTCAATATGGTTTAAAAGTGCAATCACATTTTCTCTAACCATTTCTGATTTACATTTACCCAGTTCAAAGCTAAATGCATTTATTATATGTTCTTTTTCTGTTTCAGATTGAGAATTGTAAAATAGTTTTGCTTGTGAGTAAAAATCAAGGAAGCTTTCACTTCGACCTCTAATTTTTCGACCTTCAATTTTCTCTTGGTAATGTTCAAAACCGCCATTTTCAACTGGTACAGGGGATGGTTGGTTCGCGTTTAATGCATTTTTATGGTAACTTGTTTTACCTTTATGGATAACCATTTGATGCATACCATCACGCTGATTATTTGTAAAAGGACAAACAGGTTGATTGATAGGAATTTGGTGGAAATTAGGTCCCCCTAAACGTAAAAGTTGTGTATCCGTATAGGAGAATAAACGTCCTTGTAAAAGTGGATCATTTGAAAAATCAATCCCAGGAACAATATGACCTGGATGGAATGCAACTTGCTCCGTTTCTGCAAAGAAGTTGTCAACATTGCGGTTTAAAGTCATTTTACCAACAATTTTTACTGGCACATCTTCTTCTGGCCAAAGTTTGGTTGGATCTAATATGTCAAAATCAAACTTGAACTCATCTTCTTCTGGGATAATTTGCAGTCCTAACTCCCATTCTGGGAAATTCCCCTTATTAATCGCATCATATAAATCTTGACGATTAAAGTCTGGATTCTTCCCGGAAAGCTTTTGAGTTTCATCCCAAACCATAGAATGCATTCCTAGTAACGGTTTCCAATGAAATTTAACGAAATGAGCTTTTCCTTCTGCATTAATTAATCGGAAGGTATGTACACCAAATCCCTCCATCATACGTAAACTACGAGGTATTGCACGGTCACTCATCAACCACATCACCATATGAGCAGATTCAGGATTTTGGCCTATAAAGTCCCAAAAGGTATCATGAGCACTTGCCCCTTGTGGAATTTCAGTATCTGGTTCAGGCTTTACTGCATGTACAAAATCCGGGAATTTGATGGCATCTTGGATAAAGAAAACCGGCATGTTATTACCAACTAAATCAAAGTTTCCTTCATCTGTATAAAACTTAGTCGCAAATCCACGGACATCGCGAACAAGATCGCTGGAACCTCTAGAACCTTGTACAGTTGAAATACGGACGAATACGGGCGTTTTTTTAGATGTGTCATTTAGAAAGTCTGCCTTTGTATATTCTGCTAATGATTCATATAGTTGAAATTCTCCGTGAGCCCCAACACCGCGTGCATGGACAATTCGCTCAGGAATACGTTCATGGTCAAAATGCGTCATTTTTTCACGGAAGTGGAAATCCTCCATCAAAGTAGGTCCTCTTAAACCGGCTTTTAAAGAAAACTCATCCTCTGACATTTTCAATCCTTGGTTTGTGGTTAAACCTGCTTGTTCTTCGTTATTAATCGTATGCTTTTTTAATTGTTCGTCTTTTTTATTCATAACAGAAACCTCCAAATATTATGGGATATAATATCTCTTACCTTTTTACATAGAAATGAAACATTAAAATTTGAATACACATTATTACCCTTGCACGAATATGATGCCAGGGAAAAGTATTGTCTCTTTTTGTAATTCATAAGAGGTAGGGGTTAGATGTTGTGAAAAAATGGATAGTTACTTTGATATTGCTGTGTTCAATTGAATTAATGGGTTGTACAGATTTAGCAAATGAGCAGCGAGCTATTAAAACTACGAAAGAAACAATTAAAGAGAATGAAAATGAAGTTAAAGCGGAAGTGAAGCCAGAAGTTATTCAAATTATTGACCCAAATACGTCTGAAATCATTCAAACGATTTCTCCAAAAGAGCTTGGTTTTGAGGAAAATCAAGAAGAGTATGTTGGAAAATTAAAAGAACTTGCAAAATTGTTAGCGCGAGGGGATGGGAATAATATAGGTTACGATCAAAGAATGAAGCTAGATCATATAGATGAAAATGGTCAGATTATAAAAGGTAAACCTATGATTATTTTAAAAGAAACCGAATTAGTGGATAGAATTTTAAAAACATCTAAGACTGGTGGGAGAGTAGAATTACCGTTATATGAGACCAAAAGTGAGTACGATGTCAGTAAGATTCCTCAATTCAGCGAAGTGACAGTTGCGAAATATACCACAAAGTTTAATCGGACAGATACGAATCGAAATAAAAATATCGAAATTTCCGCTAATGCATTAAATGGTGTGATTGTCGGAGTAGGGGATTATTTTTCCTTCAATACAATTGTGGGTCCAAGAAATCGGGAAAATGGTTATCAACAAGCACCGGAAATCGTGAATAAAAAACTAGTTATGGGAATTGGAGGCGGTGTTTGTCAAACTTCCTCAACTCTTTTTAATGCGATTGATCAATTACCTATAAAATATATTGAAAGAAATCATCACTCACTCCATGTTGGCTACGTACCGGAGGGCAGAGATGCTACGGTATCATTTGGCACGTTAGATTTCAGATTCCAAAATACAAGTGGTGTGCCATTGTTGATCAATACCATTTACGGTGTTGAAACATTAACGGTGGAAATCAAAACGTCAAAAGAAAATGCGTTGAAATTGAATTAAGAGATTCTAAAAAAGCCCATTAACATGTTAATGGGCTTAAAATGTTATTAATCATTAAGGGCTATACAGTTTTATTAAGTGCCCGATCCAAATAGTCAATAATGTCTTGTTTACCGCCAATTGACTTTTCACGTGCTTCATCTTTTTTTAACTTTTCGAGTGCCTTTTGTGCAACTTCTTGTTCTTGACCTTGTGAAATGACCACAACACCATCCGCATCACCTATAATGTAATCGCCAGGTTGGACACTAATCCCTCCAACTGCAATAGGTACTTGAATAGCTCCGCCACCAAACTTATTGCCAGCAGCAACCGTTGTCCCTTTACAGAAAACAGGGAAATCTAACTCACGAATTGCTTGTATATCTCGTATAACTCCATCTACAACTAGCCCCTGTATATCCATCCCCTTCATTAAGGAAACGACGAAGTCTCCAGCCACTGCTCGGTTTGTATCACCTTTTGCATCAACGACTAAAATATCGCGAGGTCTTGCAACGCGGATAGCCTCAAGTAACGCTCCGTTTTCTCCAACTGGTAATCGTACAGTCACTGCACGACCAGCAATATAATCGTCATCATTTAATGGCTTGATTGCTGCATTTAGATTGGTAGTACCCATAAGAGCATCGGAAACAGCTGTAGTCGGTAAAGTATGTAGTAAATTTTCATAATCGCCCATGTAAAGCCCTCCTATTGTTCAATTTGTTTACTATATTAAGGAATAAAAGGTATATATGACAATAGACTTTGATAAAAAGTGGATTAGGAGTATGAAACGCCTTTTATGATGGACAAGTTTTAAAAAATTCTATGCCCTAAAAAAATGTGTGCGTGTCCTGAAACAAATCGAATTGTAACCACTTATTTTTTTTCCCATATGTATATATGGAGGAGGGATAAAAATGGTTTCAACTGAGACATTAATAATTCATGGGCATTCGTTTACAGCTGTATCTGTTTTTTTACCGAAGACAACATTGCTAACAATCTCAAATGACAAAGGGTATATTATGTGTGGAGCACTTGATGTAGGATTATTAAATAGCAAATTAGCGGACAGAAAAATTGTTGCAGGTCGAGCAGTTGGTGTGAGAACTATTGAAGATTTATTATACGCTCCACTTGAATCCGTCACATATGAAGCAGAAAAAATAGGCATTAAAAAGGGTATGCTTGGTGAAGATGCGTTGTTAAAGATGATCTAATTTCAAGTCGCAAATTAATGCCTTCAATACTTAAGTAAGAAAAGGAAAAAGTACATTCCACTTCGAATGTGCTTTTTCCTTTTTAAGATAAATTTTCTGCTAAATGAATATAAGTGAGAAATTTTTTAATCAGACCATAATGAGGATTTTTCTCCGATACAATTGTCCCAAATAACAGTCGCTGCATTGTCTATAGCGATTTTCAGCAGCATTCTTGCCGTACGAACTCGAATCCATCTTACAGAATTGAATTGTAGTAATGCAAATAATACTATAAAACAAACAACTTTTTTATATGCAACAAATGATACGTTTTTGATTGCGTTGATTATTCTGATTTTTACGATTCCACTTTCACTGATGATGAGAAAGCGTAAAAAACAAATTACTTTACAACCGCTAAAGCAGAAGACCAATCCTTAAGAGTTCGTTTTGATGAGGCTTCTAAGTGTACCAAACGCGCTTTTTTATAAAACTAATTTAATATTAATTTTTGATAATTTGAAGTGGAATTAGCTACACTTTCCTACGGGAGTTGCAGCTCAATTCCACTTCAGTTATGTTTGAGTGTTGAATTTTAATTTTTAGATACTTCTATTAAAAGAACTTAGAGCTCCTCAACGCTTTTTACAGTTTTTAATCTTTCGTTTAATAATTTGGCTTGTGTTACAGTCTGATTATCTTGCGTAATATCTCCTGGTCTATGGCCTTCACCAATAATATAAGCAGGAAATTTCATATTTAAGAAATCAAAAGTGTACTTGAATGTCTGTATAAGTGGGAGGGCTTTAATATTCGGATCGTCACCACCGACTGTTACAACGATTGCACTTTTTGTTTTTAATTGTTCTCTGAAAGTTGGATAGCGATCGTCTCTCATTGTTTGGCTAATTCTGTCAATCATGTTTTTCATTAAGCCAGACATTGTATACCAATAGACCGGTGTAGAAAAAATCAAGAGATCACTTTCGATTAGTGCATGAACGATTTGATCGTAATCATCGTCAACAGGTTGGAATCCATTTACATCATGTCGTAAATCGTGAATAGGTTGTATGTTCAACTCTTTTAAATAAATTTTATCGTGACGTATACCCTTCATCACGATGTCAGTTAAAAGTTCTGCATTCCCGTTCACTCTCGTGCTACCTATAAACGCTGTAATTTTCATTAAATTCCTCTCCTCCTATTTATTGTATAGTAAAAGTGTAACCTAATAATTGAAGACGATAAAGCTAAGAATGAAAAAATGCCATCAATCTTATAAATTATGCAATAAGAAAACATCAATATACATATTAGTTGAGGGAAGCGGTTAGTTTGATGGCACACTACAGATAAATTTCCTTTATTCGGATTAAAACTTTTCGATTTTGTTCATTCTGATAAAAAGGAGTGTGTAAAATTGAAAAAATATTTACTTATTTTAGCTGTTGTCTGTTTAACTGCAGGTTGCTCATTCAATAAAAAAGAAACGATGCAACCAGTAAATGGGGAAAAGTCGCCGACAACTGTGACTGAGAATGCTGATGCATCTGTTACAGATACTGAAGAAGATGGTACTTCAACTGAAGCTGCTACTGATCATTCACATGATGGTACAATGGATAATAGTACAACAACAGGTAGTTCATCAGATAATGCAACTACCACTACAGCTGGCACAGCAACTGAAAATGCGAATGATAGTTCGACAAAGAGTACGCAAGAAGCTACAGCCACTGCTACTGCTAAATTTATTAATTCTGAAGGTGCGGACGTTGGAACTGCTAATCTAACGGAAACGAATGAGGGTGTGAAAATTGATTTACAATTAAAAAATTTAACACCTGGTGAACACGGAATCCATATTCACGAAAAGGGAATTTGTGAAAAACCAAAATTTGAAAGTGCAGGTGCCCATTTCAATCCAACGCAGAAACAACATGGGTATGAAAATCCTAAAGGCTATCATTTAGGAGACTTACCTAATGTTCTAGTGGAGAATGATGGAACTGCTAACGTAGAGTTTACATCCAAAGATTTTACCCTAAAAACAGGAATGGATAATTCACTCTTTGATTCTGACGGAAGTGCCTTTATCATCCACGCTAATGCTGACGATTATAAAACAGATCCAAGTGGTAATTCTGGTGAAAGAGTTGCATGTGGAGTAATTGAAAAATAAGAAAAAAGGTGTAATGCAATTCGCATTACACCTTTTTTATGCGCAAATTTTGCTTTGTTCCAGTAAAATAAATACAATAAAATAGAGAAAATGAAAAAAATGGAGGATTTGAAAATGGAAACATTAAAATTTGAAATAAAACAAACGATCAAAGCAACAAAAGAACAAGTTTGGACCATTTTAACCAATAATGATGAAGTGAAAAAATGGTTTCCTGAAATGAGTTATCACGAAGAGGGTGAATTAGGATATTACCGTTGGTTTGATGGGAATATGGAATTAAAATTAAGCGTCCTTCAAAAGAAAGAGAAGCAACTTATGTCATTTGAATGGGCTAAAAATGAAGTGCTTTTTGAATTAATTGCAAAGCAAGATGAAACAGAATTACGATTCTATGAAATTTTAAACGAAATTATTGATCACACTTTTATGGATTTAGCAGGTTGGTATGTTTGCATAGAAAAGATTCGTCGAATTGCAGAAAAGAATGAAGAAGCAGTATCTGAAGACCTTTGGAAAATAAAGTATGAAGAATATAAGAAGTTATTTGAAGTTAAATAGACTGTCTGTCAATTCATTCCTCAATTAAATGGCGGGCACTCCTTTAAAATCTAGACTTTAACATCAGGAGAAGATTGTCTTGGCGCCCGCCAGATAATAAAAATTTGCAACGAAGAAGTACACCATTCCTTACTAGAAAAAGCCATTCCTTATACGATAACAAGATAAAACTATCCCTATATGAAGCTCACTTTTTTCATCATCTTATTTAGCAGTTAATGTTTGAAAAGCATAGTAACTGTCAAAAATTCTTCAAATTTTTTCGCCTTTTTATGTATTAAGGATAACCTTGTGAACTAGTTAATCTAAATTAAAATTAATCAGAAATTTTTGAATAAAATGAATAGTTTTAATTTCAAAATGTTCAGAAAATGTGATAATATGTTTTTGGTAAGAAATTTACAAGTTTTGCAATTTAATTGTCGATTAAGTATGTAAAGTGCTAGATAATTTTGCTCTGATGTTTGACTCGAATTAGAAAGTACATCAAATGAGATGAGGCGATGCAAAAGTGAGGAATTTTGATCTTACTATCATTGGTGCTGGACCTGGTGGATATGTTGCAGCTATTCATGCAGCTAAATTAGGTCTATCTGTTGCACTAATTGAGAGAAAAAAAGTAGGGGGCACATGTTTAAATGTTGGTTGTATTCCATCAAAAGTCATGTTAAAACATAGCCATCTTGCAATGGATATTCAAAAGGCGAATTCATGGGGTATTGATGCAAAAATTAGCTCCGTAAACTTTGAAAAATTAAAAAAGAGAAAAGACCAAGTTGTTAACAGCCTTGTACAAGGTGTAGAAGGATTAATTAAAAAGAATGCCATCACACTTTTTTCGGGAGAAGCAACGGTTGATAGAAGAAATACAGTGTATATTGAGGGGAAAAGCTTTCATTCGAAAGACATTATTCTCGCAACTGGTAGTAGACCATTTGTTCCACCCATTAAGGGTTTAGAAACCATAGATTATGAAACTACAGATACATTTTTTGATTTAGAAGAATTACCAAAAAAATTAGTCATTATTGGAGGTGGCGTAATTGCTGTAGAATTAGCATTTAGCCTGGCTCCATTAGGAACGGATGTCACAATTCTCGAAGTGGCGAAAGATATTTTACTTACGGAAGATGAAGATGCAAGAAATATCATTAAATTAAAAATGGATAAAATCGGAATTAAATATAAAACAAATACGGAAATCAAATCCGTCCATAATAACGAAGTTGTACTTAACGACGAAACCATCAATTTCACAAATTTACTTGTCGCAACAGGTAGACAACCAAATGTTGAAATTGCAGAAGTTTTGAATTTAAAAATGGATGGTAAATTCGTCAAAGTTAATCAACACTATGAAACATCTCAAAATCATATCTTCGCAATTGGCGATCTTATCGGAGGATACCAATTAGCACATGCAGCATCGGCAGAAGGAATTCATGCTGTTGAATATATTCATAGTGGACAAGCTCCTGCCTTAAATGCTCAAAGTATTCCGAGATGCGTTTATACCATTCCGGAAATTGCGTCTTTTGGCTATTCAGAAGAACAAGCGAACAGTGCCGGATACAAGCATGTTAAAGTAAAAAAACTTCCTTTAGCTACAAATGGAAAAGCAATGGCAGAAGGGAATACAGAAGGCTTCATTAAAATAATTGCAGATCAAGAATTCGGAGAAATACTCGGGACAGTAGTTGTGGGAGAAGGCGCTACGGAAATGATGAACTCAATCTTAGCTTTATATGTGGCTGAGGGCACAATACATGAGTTGTCAAATGTCATTTTCCCGCACCCAAGTATTTCTGAACAAATTGGTGAAACCGCAGATGCTTTACTAGGCACAGCGATTCATGCATAGATTGAAACAATAAAAGGAGGAATTCAGGATGACAACAAACAAAGCATTACAAGAAGTACAGTTAACAGAAGAAAAGGCTTTATGGGCGTATGAAACAATGCACAACATAAGAAACTTTGAAAATACTTTGCATAAGCTTTTCTCAGCTGGACAAATCCCTGGTTTCGTACATTTATATGCAGGTGAAGAAGCAGTAGCAACTGGTGTTTGTGCTAATTTAACAGATGCTGATTATATCACTTCTACTCACCGAGGTCATGGCCACTGTATCGCAAAAGGGTGCGATATCAATGGTATGATGGCAGAAATCTATGGTCGTGAAGATGGCCTTTGTAAAGGTAAGGGCGGTTCAATGCATATCGCAGATGTAGACAAAGGTATGCTTGGGGCAAATGGAATCGTTGGTGGGGGCTTCCCAATTGCAGTAGGTGCTGCACTTACAAGCAAGACCCTCAATAATCAAAGTGTTGCAGTTTGCTTCTTTGGTGATGGTGCATCAAACGAAGGTACTTTCCACGAAGGAATCAATATGGCAGCTTCTATGAATCTTCCGGTTGTTTTCGTTTGTGAAAATAACGGTTTTGCTGAAGCTACTCCGATTCGTTATTCAAGCGCTTCCAAAACAATCGCTGACCGCGCACAAGCCTATAATATACCTGGAATTCGGATAGATGGCAATGATTTAACTGCTGTCTATGCAGCATCAAAAGAAGCAATTGACCGCGCACGTAATGGTGGAGGTCCATCAATTGTTGAATGTGTAACGTATCGTAATTATGGTCATTTTGAAGGCGATGAACAAAAATATAAAACGCAGGATGAAAAGAAATTACATCCAGTAGATCGTGATCCACTTAAATTATTTAAAGAATTTGCTATTGGAAATAATTTATTCTCTAAAAAACAAGCAGCTGAAATTGAAAAGAAATCGGTTAAGACAATTGAAGATGCAGTAGAATTTGCACAAAATAGTCCAATTCCAAAACCTGAATCTTTACTTACAGACGTATTCGCAGACTAATAATAAAAGGGAGTGTACAAATCATGACAAGAAAAATCACAATGATGCAAGCGATTAATGAAGCAATGGCAACAGCAATGACAAATGACGAAAAAGTTATTTTAATGGGTGAAGACATCGCTGGTGGAGCAAAAGTTGATGGTTTTGAAACTGAGGATGCATGGGGTGGCGTATTTGGTGTTACCAAAGGTCTTGTCCAACAATTTGGTCGTGAGCGAGTAATTGATACACCAATTTCAGAAAACGGATACATTGGTGCTGCAGTAGGTGCCGCAGCTACAGGCTTGCGTCCAGTTGCTGAATTGATGTTCAATGACTTTATTGGTTTCTGTTTAGATATGATTTTGTGTCAAGGATCTAAAATGCGCTATATGTTTGGTGGAAAAGCTGAAATTCCACTAACAATCAGAACAACGCATGGTGCAGGTGCAAGTGCTGCTGCTCAACACTCTCAATCATTGTATGGTATGTTCGGTGCGATTCCAGGTGTTAAAGTGGTTGTACCATCCAATCCTTATAATGCGAAAGGCTTATTATTATCTGCAATAGAAGAAAATAATATCGTGATTTATTCAGAAGATAAAACACTATATGGTATAAAAGGTGAAGTGCCTGAAGACTATTACAAAGTAGAAATTGGAAAAGCACATATCGAACGCGAAGGTACAGATTTAACAATTGTGACGATTGGTAAAATGCTCTATGTCGGATTGGAAGTAGCAGAAAAGTTAGCTGATGAAGGTGTAGAAGTTGAAGTAATTGACCTTTTAACAGTTGCTCCATGGGATCAAGAAACTGTGCTTGAATCTGTAAAGAAAACAGGCCGCTTAATCGTCATCGACGAAGCAAACCCTCATAACAATACGGCAACAGATATTGCATCAATAATTGGAGACCTGGCATTTGATTATCTTGATGGTCCTATCAAAACAGTTTGTGCACCAAACTGCCCAGTGCCGTTTGCTACAAACTTAGAACAATTGTATTTACCAAATGCTGAAAAAGTGCTTAAAGTTGCAGAAGAATTAATCTTTGATTTAAAAAAAGTAAAATAGGAGGGGACCATCATGGCAACAGAAGTTTTAATGCCTAAATTAGGCCTAACAATGACAGAGGGTACAGTACAAGAATGGTATAAAAAAGAAGGCGATCCTGTGAAAAAAGGCGAAGCCATCTGCCTAATTGCTTCTGAAAAGCTAACGATGGAAGTTGAAGCGGAAGCGGATGGTTACCTAAGTAAAATTATCGCTGAGGTTGACCAAGATATACCTGTAAAAGGTGTAATTGGATTAATTGGTGAAACAGCTGATGAATCAGTTAAAAGCGCTGCTAATCAAGAAATTTCTACAGTAGCTTCAATTGAAAAGTCTAAAAATGACCTAGTAAAACATGTAGAGTCTGCTCGGATTAGCACTAATAGGGTTGAAGGTGAACGTATATTTGCATCTCCTTTGGCAAAAAGACTAGCAAAAGAGTATGACATAGATTTAAAATTTGTACGTGGTACAGGTGGAAATGGTCGCATTACAAAACGGGATATCGACCGTGTATTAGATCAAGGTTTAGATGATACAATCGAAATAGAAGTGGCTTCTACTCCTGAAGTAAAACCAGTAGAAAAATTTGAGTCTGCAAGTTTTAACACTGGTGAAGGATTAGACGGCATGCGGAAAATTATTGCTGCCCGAATGCATAAAAGTATTGTATCAACAGCTCAATTAACATTACATCGAAAAGCATCTCTAGGTGAATTGATTAAATTACGTAAACAATTAAAAGAAAAATTAGAGCAAGCCAATTACAAATTTCCACTTACGTATACAGTTTTTGTTGCACGTGCCGTTGCTTTAGCGTTGAAGAAAAATCCTCAAATGAATTCAACTTATGCTAATGGTTCTTATAGCGAACACGAGGAAGTTCATTTAGGAATTGCTACTTCTATTCGAAACGGCTTAGTGGTACCTGTTATTCAAAACGTTGAAAAATTATCATTATCTGCGATAGCTGAAGAAATGACTACAGTTACTGATAAAGCTCGAAATGGGGAACTTGGTTCATACTTAGCAGGTTCAACATTCACGATTACAAATCTTGGTACAAGTGGGGTAGAGTATTTTACTCCTATCTTGAATACACCGGAAACAGGAATTTTGGGGTTAGGTTCTTTAGTAAAAGAATTAAATCTAGACGAGGATGGCAAACCATATTTCGAACAAAAAATACCATTAAGCTTAACATTTGATCATCAAATTATTGATGGTAGTGAAGCAGCAGAATTCTTAGCAGATGTTGTATACTATTTAGAAAATCCAATGTTATTAGTAATCTAAAACGTGAAAAATACGATCACATATGTGATCGTATTTTTTATATCAAATTTAAAATCCCTTCCATGCTGTTTATAATGGAAGGGATTCGCATATTTAAAAGATGAAAAGTAGTTATTTAAATAGGAAGAAACTCAAATTCATTTGCCATTTTTAAAGTGATTCAATTGATTGAATACTGTTTACCAAAGTATTTAACACTTTTTCAATATCCTCTTGAGCAATATTTAATGGTGGTGAAAGTGTTAATACATTATTAAATCCAGCAACTGTTGCGCCATTTTTGCCAATTAGCACACCATTCTTTTTGCAATCTGCAATTATTGCATTCACTTTTTCGATAGCCAGTGGTTGTTTTGTTACTTTGTCAGCTACAAGTTCAATACCGATTAATAATCCTTTTCCACGAATACTACCCACATTTGGATGTTGATCAAGTTTTTCTTGAAGTGTTGTGAGGATTTCTGTACCTTTCTCTGCAGAACGATCAAATAATCCTTCACGTTCGAAAATTTCAATATTCTTTAAAGCAACTGCGCAGGCAACCGGTGATCCTCCGAATGTATTAACATGACGGAAATAATCATACGTATCTGTTCCTGTAAAGGCTTCAAAAATTTCACGCTTTACAGCAGTTGCTGATAATGGAAGATATGCGCTTGTAATACCTTTTGCCATTGTTACAATATCAGGTTGCACGCCATAGTTCATAAATCCAAATGGTTTACCAGTTCGACCAAATCCACAAATTACTTCATCTACAATCATTAGGGCCCCATGCTTTTTACATACTTCTTGAATTCCTTTTAAATAGTTTTCTGGTGGCATAATTACACCACCGCCAGTAATAATTGGTTCTAATATCATCGCTGCAATTGTGTCGCTGAATTCCCATGTCATAGTTTGATCTACAGCCTGAACACTTGCTATTTGTTCAGGTGGAAGTGATGCATCTTCAGGGTTACGATACGAATCTGGTGGTGCAACATGAATAAAGCCAGGAGCAAGTGGTTCATATTTATATTTACGTTCTGCTTGACCAGTTGCAGCTAATGCGCCAAAAGAGTTCCCATGATATGCACGATATCGAGAAACGATTTTGTATCTAGAAGATTCGCCTTTTTGTTGATGATATTGACGTGCAATTTTAAATGCTGTTTCATTTGCTTCAGAACCACTGTTAGAGAAGAAGACGACATAGCCACCTCCAAGCATGTCATTAATTTTCTCAGCTAGTTCAACTGCAGGTAAATGACCTTGGGATAGTGGAGAGTATGGATTTCGTAACATTTGATCATACGCAGCTTTTGCTAGTTCTTCACGACCATATCCAACATTCACACACCAAAGTCCGGCCATTGCATCAATGTATTGGTTGCCATCTGTATCTACAACTGTAGCACCGAATGAATCCTTTACAACATATGTTCCTTGAGGATTGTATGGTTTCATTGAATGCCATACGTATTTTTCATCTTTTTCAAGGATTTCATTGTTTGTGTTTGTTTTAACCATTTTTCTTCACTCCTTTAATTAATCTCAATTGGTTTATCAAGAGTTCTATTTTAGAAGAAGTGGAATTAGCTACGCTTTCGCTCGAAAGTCGAAGCTCAATCCCACTACAATGTTTAAATTCTATTCATTTTTAGAATATTTATGTCTTTTATTCCAGCAACTTACACCAATCTGTTAGGAGGCTAATTCGGCTTTACTTCATCATTACTTGGAAAAGCAAATGATGTTGTAGTATCTTCAGTATCTTCAGGCCATCTTTCTGAAATGGTTTTTGCTTTGGTGAAGAATCGAGCTTGGTCTGGTCCGAACATGTGACCTTCGCCAAATTTTGAACGCTTCCAGCCACCAAAGTTATGATAACCAACTGGAATAGGAATAGGAACATTCACACCAACCATACCGACTTCTATTTCATCTTCAAATTTGCGGGCAGCAGAACCGCTATTTGTGAAAATTGTTACACCATTTCCAAGTTCATGGTTATTAATTAAATCGATTGCTTGTTGTAATGTATCTGCACCAACAACAATTCGAGCTGGACCAAATACTTCTTCTTTGAAAATCGTCATATCTTCCGTAACATTAGAGAGTAAAGTAGGTCCTAAATAGAAGCCATTCGATGTTTCACAAATAGATGGATTACGACCATCAATTTCTACTTTTGCTCCTTCTTCAAGAGCTAAATCGATATGTTTGATAATATTCTCTTTTGATTGTTTTGTAATAACTGGTCCAAAATCCACTTCAGGATCTGTATATGGTCCGACTTTTAAGTTCGCAATTTTTTCTTTTAAGATGGTGATGAATTTTTCTTCTGTTTCTTTACCAACGGCGATTGCGCCTGAAATCGCCATACAACGTTGTGATGCTGCACCATATGCTGCTCCAAGAAAAGCATTAGCAGTTTGTTCAAGATTTGCATCTGGCATTACGATCATAAAGTTTTTACCGCCACCAAATGCAGCAACACGCTTATTGTGTTTTGTACCCGTTTGATAGATATATTCAGCAACTGGTGTAGAACCAACAAATGAAATAGCTTGAATCGTTTCATTTTCTAATAGCTCATTTACTGCGTCTTTATCGCCATTAATTGCAGACCAAATGCCATCTGGAAGACCTGCTTCTTTCCAAAGTTGGCTCATAAAAAGTGCAGACATTGGTACACGTTCAGATGGTTTTAAAATGACCGCATTACCCACTGCAACAGCCATACTTGTAATTGCAAGTGGTACCATGATTGGGAAGTTAAATGGAGCGATACATGCAACAACGCCAAGCGGTGATTTTGCAGAGAATGCGTTAATGCTACCACCAACATTTACTGAATATTCACCTTTTAACATTTGTGGAGCAGCAATTGCCATATCAACGGACTCAATCCCGCGGACGATTTCACCTTTAGCATCTTCTCTTGTTTTGCCGCTTTCTTCACAAATGATGTCAATTAACTCTTCTTGACGTTCAACTAATAATTGACGGAAACGATGAACGATTTCTGCACGTTTTCCTATTGAAGCTTTTTTCCAATCAGGAAAAGCTTTTTTCGCAATTTCAATCGTATCTTGTACTTCTTCTTTTGATGCAAGTGGCACCTTAGCAATTACATCACCTGTTGATGGATTAAAAACATCTGCATAACGACCACTTTTTCCATCTACCAATTCACCATTAATAAAATGAGCCAATGATTTTACTTTTTGTTCTACTGTCATAAATAATGCACCTCATCCTTTTAATTTGATTTAGTCATATCAAGCTTTTCATTTTCAAAAATCGGATTATTTTCTTCCGATACAACATTGCCTTTCCGTTGTGTCAATAAATACGCGATAAATACAGCGAATACTATGACACAAGTAAACAGGATTTGTGATCGCATTGAATTGATGAAAAACATGGCGATTAAAAGACCTGTTGTTGCTAAAATCGTAAAATAAGTTAAATAGGGGAATAGCCACATCTTTACAGTTAATAATTCAGGATTTTCCCTCTCAATTTTGCGGCGCATCCGTAGTTGTGAGACTGAAATGATTAAATATAAAATCAATGTAATAGCACTACATGAATTAACTAGAAACAAAAATACTTTATCAGGTGAAACATAATTCATAATAACGGCAATGTAAGAGAAAAATGTAGCCGCTAAAATGGCAATAACAGGGGCACCTTGTTTGTTTAGTTTCAAAAATGATTTTGGCGCTTCTCCTTTTTGTGCCAAAGAGAACACCATTCGAGAAGTTGCATAAAGTGCCGAATTTAAACAAGATAATACGGCCGTTAACACAACAAAGTTCATAATTTGTGCTGCTGCAGGAATTCCAATATAATCGAGAACTGCAACATAAGGACTTGTTAAGATGCTAGATGAATGCCATGGAAGAAGTGTAACAACCACTGCAATTGAACCAACATAGAAAAGTAAAATTCGCCATGTGATCGAGTTTGTCGCCTGCCTAACTGCTGCGTGAGGCTGTTCTGATTCACCTGCAGCTATAGCCACGATTTCTGTCCCCATGAATGAGAAGATGACAATGACAATTCCCATTAAAACTGCACCAAATCCATTAGGCATAAATCCGCCTTGGCCAACTAAGTTTGTTAATCCAACTGATTCAAAATTAGGTACAATGCCGAGAATCATTGCTGCACCAAGTCCTAAAAAAACAATAATACTTACCACTTTAATGAGTGAAAACCAATATTCAAATTCGCCAAAAGCTTTGACGGATAGAATATTAGTAGCTGTTAAAGCAACTGTTAATATCAGGGATAGTAACCACAGCGGGACGCCATCATACCAATATTGAATAATGGCTGCTGCAGCAGTTGCTTCAAGTGCAATCGCAATAACCCAGAAAAACCAGTACAACCAACCAATCATAAATCCTGCCCACGGACCAATTGCTTCGTGAGCATAATGTGCAAAGGAGCCACTAGTAGGATTAACTGAAGCCATTTCGCCAAGCATTCGCATGACTAAAACAACAATCATTCCTGCAAATACATAGGACAATATTGCACCCGGTCCAGCAAGATGAATAACAGATCCACTCCCCATAAATAGACCTGCACCAATAACGCCAGCAATTGCAATCATTGTCATATGACGTTTCTTTAATCCCTTTTGCAATTGATTATGTTTTTGCATTGTACTCACCCCTTACTGTTTTTGGTATTATTGTTCAATTCAAGTCTATCAATTTTATATAGCAACAGAAAATAGACATAACGTTAAATAAAAGTGAGAATAGTTATACAAAGTGTAAAAAGTGAGAAAATGAATTAAAATAGAAAAAAGAAGTTTTTTTTAGAAGAATAGTAATTTCATTGAAAGATTTATGCTGAACAAGTATGAAAGCGATTGGGGGATTACAAATGAACCTTTATACAATGCAAGTGAAAGATGTTATGCAAAGCCCGCATTTTAAAAGTGCAGAAGTAATCGCTGGGGAAAAAGGATTGCAAAAGATGTTTAAATGGGTACATGTTGTAGAGATTATACAAATTGAAAGCTTATTAGCAGGTCATGAACTCATTCTTACGACAGGAATTAGTTTGAAAGAAAGTAAACAACATTTTATCGAATTTGTGCAATCGCTTATTAATGTGAACTGTGCAGGATTATGTATTGAGTATGGTAACTATATTCAAGAAATTCCAGATGAAGTGATCGTACTAGCTAATACGCACTCTTTTCCAATTATTGTATTCCATGAGGTCGTATCATTTGTTAGTATCACACAAGATTTACATAGCCGCATTATGAATCATCAGTATTTAATGATTTCCGCGCTTGAAGAATATTCACAGCAATTAAATAAGAGTGCATTAAGCGATCAAAACATTGATGATATCCTAAAAAACATGTATCAACATCTGAACAGTCAAATCGTGTTAAATATACAAGGACGTGAACCAATTTTCTATCCCAATATGAATGCGAGACAACGCCGAACTTTTATAAATGAGCCAAAACTTGATGATAATTCTCAAGTTAAGAAACAACCAATCTTTCTTTTTGAAAAGCATTATGCAGATTTGATGATCTATAAAGAAGAAAGTGTTTTTACGGAATTTGAAATGCTCATCATTGACCGTACAGCGACTTCGCTTGCTCAATTATTAATGCGCGAATTTTATACTGAAGAAAAAAAGGACCTTGAAGATGCAGAAATTTTATCTCAATGGATTGATGGAAGACTAACAAAAGAAGATATTTATAAATACGTTCATGCGCATCATTCTAAATTTGAAAATAATGGTGGGACTGTTTTTATTTTATCTGCTCCTCAAACAAATCATAAATCAAATGAAAATGTAGTATATAGCAAACTGTATTATCGGAATTTATTTGAACGAAATGGTTTTGCACCTTTTTTATTAGAACGGAAAAACGATATTGTTTTTGTTTTATTGAATAAACAAAATACAATGACAACGAGAACCTATTTAAATAAAATGATTGACACATTAAAAAACTCTGAATTTCACCGGAAACAAGAAAAAGAAGGCTATCAATTTGCTGTGGGCAAAATTGTTTCATGTATTGCAGAAATTTCAAAAAGCTACCAAACTGCGTTAGATACTTTATATATTTGCAGAAAAATTAGTACAAGCTCCTATTTCTATGATGATCTACATTTATTCCATTTAATATATAAGCTCCAAATGCAAGTAAATTTACAGGAGGTAGTAAACGATTATTTACAACCAATTGTAATGTATGATAAACAACATAATGGACGTCTAATGGAAACATTAAAAGTATATTTACAGACAAACGGTTCTAAACAAGAAACAGCAAATCAACTTTTCATCGTACGTCAAACACTATATCATCGATTAAAAAAATTGGAATCAATATTGGGGAATGACTTTATGGTTGGGCATAACCGACTTACACTAGAATTTATGTTACTTGCCAATATGCTGATTGAAGGGGCAAATTAATGTGAGGTATAGTTATTTCTCAAATTTATTTTTATATCCGAAATAGATTGACAATCAATAATTTCCCAACTTATAATTAATCTAAATTTTCTAAAAATTCTTACAGCCAGAGCACAGCTT
Source organism: Rummeliibacillus sp. JY-2-4R (assembly GCF_053847205.1). Classification (NCBI taxonomy): domain Bacteria; kingdom Bacillati; phylum Bacillota; class Bacilli; order Caryophanales; family Caryophanaceae; genus Rummeliibacillus; species Rummeliibacillus sp. JY-2-4R. The sequence goes on from NZ_CM132623.1 coordinate 1,789,990, forward strand.
ATTAGGAAATTAATAAAACGAAGGGGGAAATCTCATGTACACATGTGACAAAAATAGACTTGAAGGTACAGTTAATGAGTTTAGTTCGTTTGGTCGTACTCCTAATAATGGCGTAACAAGACTTTGTTTTTCGCAAGAAGATATTGAAGTACGAGATTATTTCAAAAGTTGCTGTGAAGAATTAGGGCTAGAGGTTGTATGGGATGATATGGGGAATATGTATGCGAAGCTTGAAGGAAAAAAGGACATCCCCCCTATTGTGATCGGGTCACATCTTGATTCGGTAGAAAAAGGCGGACGGTTTGATGGGGTATTGGGGGTTTTAACAGGACTTGAAGTGGTGAAAACATTAATTGATAACAAAGAGGAGCTTCATGCACCAATCGTTGTCATGAATTTCACAAATGAAGAAGGTGCTCGTTTTGATCCTGCCATGATGAGCTCAGGTGTTTTAGCCAATAAATTTGATAAGGAAAAGATGCTACAATCAACAGATAAAAATGGTGTGTCATTTAAAGAGGTACTTTCTGCAAGTGGCTTTGCTGGTGATGAAGCAAATCGACTAAAAGAAGCTTCTGCTTATTTAGAATTGCATATTGAACAAGGACCTGTTCTTGAAAGTGAAAACCTAGAAATTGGTGTAGTTGAAGGGGTTCTAGGAATGGTTTGTTATGAAATCACGATAACAGGTGAGTCCAATCATGCGGGAACGACGCCAATGAAATTGCGAAAAGATCCCCTCTTTTTAGCTACGGATTTAATTTCTTCCATGAGAAGAGAATTAAGTAGAATAGATGATGCACTTGTCTATACGATGGGGCGTGTCAATGTAACACCAAATATTCATACTGTCATCCCTGATAAAGTAGTGTTCACATTAGAAGCTCGTCATCAAGATCCAGCTAAAATTAGAGAGGTTGAAGAGGTCATATTTGGCTTGCCAAAAGAAGAAAATGGCTGTCAAGTTTCCTTTGAAAAGTTATGGAGCCGTGACACGGTAGAATTTGATGAGAAAATTTGCCAGTATATTCAAGATGCTTGCGAAGAATATAACTATTCATCAAAACGTATGTATAGTGGTGCAGGACATGATGCTCAATTCATGGCAAGTTATCTTCCATCAGCTATGATATTCGTACCAAGTGTCAATGGCAAAAGTCATTGCGAAGAAGAATTAACAAGCTTTGAAGATTGTGCAAAAGGGGCAAATGTTTTATTGCGTACAGTACTTGCTTTACAAAAAAGAATTTCAAAACAAAAATTGAAAACATTGTAAAGGAGCTCATCGTATGAAAAAAATTATTACAGGTGGAACGATTGTAACTTCAGCAGATCAGTACAAAGCAGACTTATTGATTGAGGATGGCAAAATCACAGAAATAGGACAAGGTTTAAGAGCAGAGGGTGCGGAAATCATCAATGCCACAGGCAAATATGTTTTCCCTGGTGGAATTGATCCTCACACTCACTTAGACATGCCCTTCAACAATACAGTAACAGATGATGATTGGGAATCAGGCACAATTGCTGCAGCGTTTGGTGGAACAACCACAATTTTAGATTTCTGTTTAACAACAGGAGAAAATAGATTACTAGATGCAGTAGATAAATGGCATAAAAAGGCTAAGGATAAAGCAGTAATTGATTATGGATTCCATCTAATGATTGCAGATTTAACAGAAGATACATTGGCACAACTGCCAGAAGCATTAGAAGTTGCAGGAATCAATTCCGTAAAAGTATTTTTAGCCTATGCAAAAGAATTCCAAGCAACAGACAGAACATTATTCCAAGCATTTAAAGTTGGCAAGGAAAAAGATGCCATTGTCATGGTGCATTGTGAAAATGGATCTGTCATAGATGAATTAGTTGAAGAAGCGAAAAACTTAGGTCATACAGAGCCTATTTACCATGCGCTAACCCGTCCCCCAGAATTAGAAGGTGAAGCTACAAAACGTGCGATTGAACTAGCAAATTTAGCTGGTGCGAAACTTTATGTTGTCCATGTAACTTGTAAACAAGCGGTAGATGAAATCATTCGAGCTCGCGAAAAAGGCTATCAAGTTTATGGTGAGACATGTCCTCCATATTTAGTTCTAGATCAAACCTGCTTAGAAAAACCAAACTTCGAAGGAGCAAAATATGTTTGGTCACCTCCACTCCGTCCGAAAGAACACCAAGAAGTACTATGGAATGCACTTAAAGCAAAACAACTTCAAACCATTGGTTCAGATCAATGTTCATTTAGTTTTAATGGTAAAAAACATTTAGGACGAGAAGATTTTTCGAAAATCCCAAATGGAGGGCCGTTTATCGAAGATCGCTTCAGTGTTCTGTATTCAGAAGGTGTAGCAAAAGGTAGAATTTCACTCAATGAATTTGTTGATATGATTTCAACAAGTGCAGCGAAAACGTTCGGTCTATTCCCACAAAAGGGCACGATTGCTATTGGTTCAGATGCAGATCTTGTCTTATTTGATCCTAATGTGGATCGAGTGATTTCTGCAGAAACGCATCATATGAATGTTGATTATAATGCATTTGAAGGCCTTGAAGTAAAGGGTGAACCAGTTAGTGTAATAATCCGTGGAGAATATGTGATTAAAGAGAAAGAATTCGTTGGCAAACTTGGAAGTGGAAAATTTATTCGACGTGAAGTGAAAAAAGAAGAAAAAACAGTTGCACAAGAATCAATTCCAACAAAATAGCAGGGGGGATTCTATGAAAGAGTTAAGTTCTTTAGAGAAGAATTTTGAAGAAGCGTATGGCGGTTTTACGCAATATGCTGCTCTTATTGAGGCGAACCGATGTTTATTTTGCTATGATGCACCATGCATAAAAGCATGCCCAACAAGTATCAATGTACCAAGTTTCATCAAAAAAATCGCTTCAGGAAATCTTAAAGGGTCTGCAAAAGTTATTTTAGAAGCAAATCCTGTAGGTGCAAGTTGTGCCCGCGTTTGCCCGACTGAAGAACTTTGTGAAGGAGCATGTGTGCTTAATCATGAAGAGAAACCTATTAAAATCGGAGACTTACAGCGTTATGCAACGGACTGGGTCAGAGAAAATGATATTACACTTTTCGAAGCAGCTCCTGCTAACGGCAAAAAAATTGCTATTGTCGGAAGTGGTCCTGCAGGCCTTTCTGCCGCACGAGAATTGAGTCGATTAGGATATAGTGTAACTATATTTGAAGCAGAATCAGAAGCTGGTGGCTTAAACCAATTCGGCATTGTTTCATTCCGTCTACCACAACATATAGCACAGTGGGAAGTAGAAGAAGTAAAAAAATTGGGGGTAGAGATTAAAACAAATCATCGTGTAGGGGACGATATTTCAGTAAATGAACTCTTAACGAATTATGATCGAGTGTTACTCGCTGTTGGGATGAATAATGTACCGTTATTGGGAATTGAAGGAGAACAATTAAACGGAGTCTATGATGCCATTGAATTCGTAAAAAGTACAAAACAAGAAATAACAAATGAGTTCATCGGTAAACGCGTCGCAGTAATAGGAGCAGGGAATACAGCAATTGATGCTGCAACTTGTTCAGTCCGTTTAGGTGCTGAAAATGTCCAAATTATTTATCGCAGAACAGAAAATGAAATGACCGCTTATCCATTTGAATATGATTTTGCTAAGCAAGAGGGTGTAGAATTCCGATTTCTAGCTTTACCAAAACGCATTATTGGTGATGAACTCGGGAATGTCACAGCATTAGAATGTATAAAAATGGAATTAGGTGAAGAAGTAGAAGGAAAGGCAAAACTAATTGAAATAGAGAATTCAACTTTCACTGTCCAAGTGGATGCAATTATTCGAGCTATTGGACAAACTCGCCATTTAGATCTAATCGAACAATTTGGACTAAAATCCAATAGAGGAATAGTTGAAGTAGATCCTGAAACACTTCAAACATCTAATCCAAAAATCTTTGCATGTGGTGATATCATATATGGCAATGGCTATGGAGATGCAACAGTTGTATCTGCTGCACAGCAAGGAAAAGACTGTGCTTATGCTATTCACCAACAATTCAAGAGTAGATCCGAAATCGCGTAATTCCTTGAGGGGGGACTTTTATGGCAGATTTACGAATTAACTTAGCTGGTATTGAATCACCCAATCCGTTTTGGCTTGCATCTGCACCACCGACAAACTCTGGTTACCAAGTACAACGAGCTTTTGAAGCTGGATGGGGTGGGGCTGTTTGGAAAACACTAGGGGACCCGATTTTAAATGTATCCTCTCGTTTTGCTGCAGTTAGTTTCAATGGACAACGAGTAGCAGGTTTTAACAATATTGAATTAATCACTGACCGACCACTCGATCTCAATTTAAAAGAGATTTATGAAACCAAAAAACGCTTTCCAAATCACGCAATCATCGCTTCACTTATGGTGGAGCCAAAACAAGAGAAATGGCATGAAATTGTAAAGCGAGTTCAAGATGTAGGAGTAGATGGATTCGAATTGAATTTTGGATGTCCTCATGGTATGGCAGAACGAGGGATGGGTGCAGCTTCAGGTCAAGTACCTGCACTAGTTGAACAACAAACAGCTTGGGTCAAAGAAGTAGCGGAAAAACCGGTCATCGTTAAACTAACACCTAATATCACAGATATCACGGTCACAGCAGAAGCTGCAGTACAAGGTGGTGCTGATGCTATCAGTATGATAAATACGATTAATAGTTTAGCAGGTGTTGACCTAAATACATGGAATACAATTCCACATGTTGCAGGAAAAGGAGCGCATGGAGGCTATTGTGGACCAGCAGTAAAACCAATTGCCCTCAATATGGTAGGAGAATGTGCAAGAAATCAACAGATTAATGTCCCAATCTCCGGAATCGGTGGCATTTCCAATTGGCAAGATGCAGCTGAATTCTTACTGATGGGTGCTACTGGCGTCCAAGTATGTACTGCAGCGATGCATCATGGCTTTAATATTGTTGAGGATATGATTGATGGTTTAAATAACTATCTAGATGAAAAAGGTCTAGCATCAGTCATGGATTTGGTTGGACGCTCAGTTCCAAGATATTCGGATTGGGGTGACCTCGATCTAAATTATAAAATTGTCGCGAATATTGATAATGATGTCTGTATTAACTGCAACAAATGCCATATTGCATGTGAAGATACATCCCATCAATGTATTGAACGATACACAGACTCAAATACCGGAAAGCCTATGCTAAGAGTACGGGAAGAAGATTGCGTAGGTTGTAATTTATGTTCAATTGTTTGCCCTGTAGAAGGTGCTATTTCTATGAAAGAACTGCCTCAAACAGTACCATCTATGACATGGAACGAACGCCAAACATTACTTAAACCATTTGTGCCGCAATAAATGGCTTTTGCCCCCACCTGTTAGAATCGGTATCACAAGGAAAATAGGTGGGGGAGTAATTGGAAGTCAAAAAAACGATGAGGCTGGTTGGCTGTCACGTTAGATGTTGCAATTGATGTGTCATACTTCACCTTTAGTCCCTTACGTTCAGTGGGGAATAGCCAACTAAAAACGCCATAGTAATTTTTCGTTGGCACTAAAACTTCCTACATCGGAAATCCCCCACTGATTGAAATTTCACTTTTTAAAAAGTTAATATCTGCATCATGCAAGTTTGAAAATAGAAAATGCCACTGGACTATTCGAATATGGAGGTTATTGATATGAACAATAACAATGATTATTTAAAGTCTCCAGATTTGTTGCCTATTCCACAGGATCAACGCAAGGTTAGTGCATTTGGATTTTCAGTTATTTGGATTGGAATGGCAATCGTACTTGCAGCATTCGCAATAGGGGCAGGGGGCATAATTCATTTATCAATGCCGATGCTTATACTTGCAACACTTGTTGGTTCCATTCTTATCGGGATTTTTATGGTACTCATCGGAGATATTGGCATAGAACATGGCCTTTCCTTTCCCGTTTATATGCGAGCACCATTTGGTACAATCGGCACACATTTACCATCCTTAATGCGAGGAATAACAGCCTCGTGTTGGTTTGGGATTAATACGTACTTTGGAGCACTTGCTATCAATGGAATATTGAATATCCTGTTTGGTTTCGATAACTGGTTTATTTGCTTCCTATTATTTGCAGTTTTACAACTTTTCAATACATCTCTAGGTATTAAATCAATTGAGCGTTTTGCTGATTTGGCCGCACCTATCATTATCTTAATCTCTTGCTGGATGTATATGACACTCGCAGACAAAGCAGAGGCTACAGGAAAAAATGTCTGGACTTGGGTGGAATCTCCAACTACCGGAATGGCAGCACTTACAGCATTTATGATTGTTGTAATGGCAAATATGGGATTCTGGGCAACATTGGCTGCAGATATGCCAACTTTATCTCGATTTTTTAAAGCACCTGCAAATGAGCGTAATTGGTTTAAACGAAATCGTACTCAATTAGTCGGTTCACTCATCATCATGCCGATTGTCAATACTTTTATGATTGTAATTGGAGCAGTTTGCTATATGGCCGTTGCCTCAGCTGACCCAATCAATGCATTACAACAATCGGCAAGTGGTTTTATACTTGCTATGCTTTTGTTGATGATTGTACTTGCACAATGGTCTACCAATACATCTGCAAATGTCATACCTGCAGCGACCATTTTTTCTAATATTGGTGGTCCTCGGGTACCATTTTGGGTCGGTGTCGTAATAGCAGGTATTATTGGTACATTATCTCAACCATGGAGCCTATTCGAGATGTTAAATTCAGTATTACTTATTATTGGGGGCATCTTAACATCGATAGTAGGTATCTTATTTGCTGATTATTATTTATTACGTAAACGTCGTGTCAATGTTCAAGAGCTTTACAAGACTAATGGTCAATTTAGATATTTGGGTGGTTTTAATTTAGCAGGATTGATCTCATTTGTTTTAGGTGGCATTATTGCAAATCTATTCCCAACCTATTCATCTTTAATTGGATTTATAGTAGGAGCTGTTTTATATTACTTCTCTGCAAAATATTGGTGGTTCAAAAAGTATCCACAACAAGAAATAGAAGATCCAGATGATGGGAGATTCCTAGGAATCTCAGCAGGAAGAGATTGGAAGATTGATCCGGCCGAACAACCAGAAATAATACCTGAAGTTGTGCAAAATATCTCAACAGATGGAAAGCAGCCATAAGGGGGAGATTCTATGTCAGAATATTTACAGGTAATTATAGAAATTAAACAGTTGGAAGCATTTCTAAATCAGCAATTTAGTATTAAGTCTATTGAAGAAAACTTAGATGGTGCCCAAGTAGTTCTTGTTAATGAAAAACAACAACAAGAAAATATGTTAATTACCACTGCTGAAGCTCGTAAACATCTCTCGGCAAAATTACGGGAACAGTTAAGCAAACAACTACAAAAATAATTCGCGATTTTATAAAAGTAGACTGTAGCCAAGCAAGTAAATATATTTGGCTACAGTTTTTTAAAGCAGTAATTATATTAGAATATTAATATGCTAGGAATTAGCCATTTTTGATGCAGGAATGGAAAATTAAGACAATAGAAATGCTAGAATAAAATATTTATGAATAAAATGTACCTGATGAATTTTGTCGAAAACTAGAAAAGGTGCTTTTTTTTCGTGAATTATGACTTTATACATATCGTTTTCTATAGAATTTAACTCAAAAACAAAAGAGGAATTTTCAAAATGGTACTTTTGGGCATTGAATAAAATAGTTGTCATTTAAATCTGCTAAACCGTTATATACCTCACTTTTAACTAAAATTTGGAAATATTTCGATATCAAGATTATTATTATACTAATATATATTTAATTGACCGTTATAGTTCTTTTCACATAAAATTTTCTATGTACAAAGCTTTCATTGCGTTAGTCGTGAGCAATTATATAGTGATAAGGAGCTGGTAAACGTGGCAGGGCAAATTCGTATGACTCCACAGGAACTAAAAAGCAGAGCAACTAAATATGGTTCAAGTAGCGATCAAATTAAAACAATTCTAAGTGAATTGTCAGCTTTGCAAGATCAATTACGTTCTGAATGGGAAGGTAAAGCTTTTGAACAATTTGATGTTCAATTCGAACAATTAAAACCAAAAGTAAACAATTTTGCAGAATTACTACATGATATTAAAGTTCAACTTGATAACACTGCAGATGCTGTAGAACAACATGACTTACAGCTTTCTAAAAACTTCGGATTACAATAAACCAACCTAGTTTATTCAACGAAGGTTCACTGCGTACAACATGAAGCTCAAAAAAGTAGTAAACCTACTAATATACTTAAAGTACTTTAGGACCGTTGAAATTTTCGACGGTCCTATTGTATTTATATGAAGAAATAATGAGGTGTAAAAATGATCAAAAAATATCGTTTGCCACTTTTTATCGTCCTAGCGTTACTTCTTGCAGCGATTATCGCATACATACCTTTTAACTCTGCGACAAAAGAAAAAACTGAAAAAGCAAATTTCAAAATGGATGTTGCAGTTGTTAATTTAGATGAGCCAGTGGACTATAATGGAAAAACTTATAACTTTGGGGAAGAGTTTAAAAAAAGTTTAGAAAATAATGATACGCATCGATTCCACTTAGTAGATACAGCAGAGGCGGAAGATGGAATTGCAGATAAACGATACAATATGGCAATTACTATTCCAAATGATTTTACTAAACGGGCACTTTCAATTGATCGTGTAAGCCCTGAACCAATTAAACTTTTATATAAATTAAATGAATCAGATAACGAAATAACGAAAGCACAAGCACAAAAAATCTCAGGTGACTTATTAAATTCTTTCAATCAAAAAGTTATCGATGTTTTCTTTGCAAGTGTTATTGGGAATTTACAAACAGCTCAAACGAATGTTCGTGACATTGTAAAAAAGCAAGATCAATTGGCAGCAAGTTATACATCAAATATTCATGATCCATTAAAAGACTATACAAGTAGTTTAACGCAGATTGATGATAGCACGAGTGTTACAAAAGATGCTTTTACTGGTCTTAACAAAGATTTAACCAATTTTTCAAAAGATGCACAAAATAGTCAAGATGGGATTACAACAGTAAGCCAAACAATGGATATTATGCAACAATACCTCGGTGAAGGAAATGACAGCTTCAATAATCTTGTTAGTCTAATCAACGAAAATAATAATACTGTAACAGCAAATAACACGGAGGATTCAATCCAGTATTTGAAAGACCAGCAGCTTTTATTGAGTCAAAAACTTGGAGAAGATACTTCAAACTTATCAACAGATATTCAAACAAGCCTAACTTCAACAAGAGATAATATTACGCAATATACTTCAGTATTAAACGATCGGATTGACAATACTATTTCAACAGAAGTAACGGATCTCATCTCAGATTCATTGAATGATTCCTTATCTGACCCTGAAAATAAAGCTAAACTTGATACATTGTTTTTAGTACCAAAAAGTAATATTGAAAAGAATATTTTGCATACGATTGACCAATTGCCTTCACTTGATGAAAAACAATTAAATAATTTGGATGTTTCTCCTCAAACAAAAGATCAATTAGCTAAAATCATTTATGCAGCCAAGAAGTATGCAAATGAAAATGGTCATCCAGTTGTTTCAAGCGGTCAATTTTCAATTCAGTATTACATTCAACAAATGAAACAAAAACTAATGTCAGATGGCACAGTATTAACAGATGAAGTGAAAATACCAGCGCAAGAAGCAGGAAATCGTACATTTACAATCAATGCGCCAAACGGTTTTGTGACTCGAAATATTGTATTAACATTGCCAAATGGCAACGTCTTCACAATTCAACCTGGAACAATCGAGTTACCAGCAATGCCAAAGGGAAAAATAAAAGTCATTGCGACATTTGCATTAGTTGATCCAAGTATAGATATTTTATCTCCAACAAATTGGAGTTGGACATTAAGTAGACATGATGAAGTTACAGAAACTGCATTAGTACATCGTTTGATTACGCCTGTATCTTTGCCAACTAATCCAGTGGAAGAATTACAAAATCAAACGGCAGACCCAACTGTTGAACAACCGGAATCACAAACAGAACCCCAACAAGAAGATACGGCTGGGGAAGCAAATAAGGAAGCGGATTTAAATAAAGAAACAGGAAATACACAGTCAGAAGATGATACGAAGCAAGCAGTAGAAACAGATAAACAGGATGGCACAAATCCATCAGATCAAAATCAACAAAAAGTGCAACCAAAAGAGAATGAGTCAGAACCTGCAGAGGATTCTAACAACCAAACTAAAACAATTACCAATGATACGATTCATCATGAAATTCAAACAACTTTAGCAACACAAGAAGATATTCCTTCTCAAGTTGTCATGTCAATATGGAATTATCAACGCTTACAAGCATTATTCAACTTGTATTTTGATATAGATGTATCGAATCCAGAACAATTTGCTCGACTTTCTTCAAGTACTTTTGAACAAATTGGAAGTGCTAACTCAGATTCCCTTTATTATGTACTTTCAAATAAAGGAATGAAAGATTTTATTATTTCAACGATTAAACAATCATTAATTGATGAAACAACTGATAAACTTTCTACTGATTTGAGAGATGTTAATGAACAAATAAACACATACAATGATGAAATTAATGGTATTTTAGAAAACTTCCCAACATTGATGCAACAAATTGATGATGCAACTTCGATTGCTCAACAACAATATGATGAAATCGATTTGCTATTACCACAAGCTGAACAATGGAGAGAAGCTAGTAACAGTCTTGTAGATTCGAGTGTTCAAGTAAAGGACCAAAATGATAAAGAAGGTCAAGTAACAATTGACTTAGTTGATGGAATTTCAAATTTACTAACATCTAGTAGTACAGTTGCAGAAAATGCAAAAGAGGCTAACTTACAAGCAAGTTCAGTTTACGATTCATTTGATAACATCAATAAAACTGCAACACAAGTGAAAAATGGTAGTACGGAAATCACAAATAAAGCAGACCGATTAGCGAATGATTTAGTTACAAAAGTTTCAAAAGATAACACATATGCCATGAACTTTGGAAACGTATTGGCAAATAGTAAAATTGGTAATGCGCCAAATGAAGATTTATATGATTTCTTATCAAACCCTATCAATATGACAAAATCATCTATTGAAAATGCTCGCGATACACGTACCACTTTCTATTTAATTGTCATTGCATCATTCTTGGCATTATTTACAGCTTATGTCATGTCAGGCTTTAAACGATTCACTTTTAAAAAGTCTGATTTTGAAAATGTAGAGGATCAAGGAATCTTTTCAAAAAACTTCCCAATAACTCTATTCACAACAATCGTAGCAATTATAGAAGGATTAATTGTTGGCGCCGTATCATTAGCAGTTTATAAATCGATTGCTGTTTCACCTGTTATTTGGATTACGATTGTTACATTATTAATGACTTTATTAGTTCTTGCAGCAACATACCTGTTACGCCAATTTAAAATGTTTGGCATGTTCATCATTTTACTCGTAATCAGTATGTACTTATTCTTCACAGAAGCGCTTGGATTTGACTTTGAACGATCACCAATGATTAGAGAATTTTCTCGATTATCACCATTGCACTATTTAGAAAATAGCATTTCAAATGTATTAAATAGCAATAGTGGAAGCTTCATAACAATGACTGCAATGGCCATTGCAACCATCGTATTTTTTGTTATTAACTTATGTGTCTTTAAATTAATGAGAAAGAAAGAAGAGGTACTTCATGAAGCATAAATGGAGTATAGCTCTACTATTAGTTTGGTTCATGTTCGGTTTCAACACTCCTGTTCAAGCTGAGGAGAATAATGGAAATCTTACGATTGATATCAACCGAATTAATCAAGATAAAACCAAAATCGATTCGACTGAAAACAAGATTAAAGGTACAGAGGACGTTTTTACGGATGACAGCATTAAATTAGAAAACGAAATCAAACAAAATGAGAAGAATAAAGAATCAGATAGTATGAATGCCCTCTTTCAAAAAGGCTTTATGAAAAAACAAGATACGCTATCTACCAATGGTTTATTTCAAGAACAAATCAGTGTAAGTAATATACAACAGGACATTAAAACGGAGAGTTCAGCAAATCGCTGGCTCTTCGTTACAATTCTTTTTCTAGTCATTGCAGTACTATGTTTTGGAGTATTCCTTTACCTGAAAAAATTGAATGTGGGTGAATCAAATGAATAATCATGTGCGAGTGACAATTGATTTTACACGTAGTGGTGGAGGTATTTACGATTTGGCCATATCAAAAAAAATGACCGTCAAACAATTATTCATTGCCTTATCAACCAGTCTAAACGAGAAAATTAATTTGAATAGTGTAATCAAGTTACCCTTGAAGCAACGAACACTTCAAGCAGAAGATCGATTATCGGATGGTTCAATTTCGAATGGTGAGATCCTCATTATCGAAAACGAACAAATTTAAAAGGGGAATGTTGAAATGAAAAAAACACTCAAAATAGGAGACATTGAATTTGATGTAAATCAGCAAGAACATATGCTTTTGCTTGCTTTACCTCTAGCAGATACTGCACTTAAATCCGAGCAAGAATTAGTACTGCTAAATCAGGATACCAGCTATTTCTTACCCTCAGAAACAATAATAGCAGGTGAAAACCTTGAATTTAACTATTCACTAAAAGAATTTAAAACATATGACTCCATAAAAAAGCTAGAAAGAGTAGAACAGCTACGACTTTTACATAATATAGGACGTTTTTCAAAATTATTAAATGGTCGAACAACGATCATTTTACATCCCGATAATTTAGTTTATGACATTAATCTAATGCCGTTGATGATTTACCGTGGAATCAAAAATGTACTTCCGCCATTAACAAATACGCAAATAGACTTTTTAAAGGCTTATAAATGTTTAGCAATTGCAGCATTTTCAACAGAATTTCAATTTGATGATTTGATGAATGGTGCACTCGCTCGAGCAAATAACACTGCATTTGAAAAAGCGATTCAACAAACTGAAAGTGTAGCAGAGCTACAAGCATTATTAATGGACTATTATACAAAAGAACGGAAACAGTCGATTAAAAAATTCCAAAAGGTTTCTAAAACAAAATTCAAAGGGTTCAAAATTGCTACATTATCTTTGTCTATTGTTAGCATCATTCTATTATCATTAGTCCTCTATGCTTTTAGCTCTAAAATTCCTACAGAAGAGTTATATAACGATGCCAACGCTTCCTTTATCAATGAAAATTATGTAGATGTAAAAGAAATATTAAAAGAACAAGACATCAATCAGTTACCCAAAAGTATAAAAAAGATGTATGCAATTTCGAGTATTAAAACGAGCGGATTGCAAGATGAACAGATCACGAATTCGATTAATTCAATATCTTCCATTTCAGATGAACGTTTATTAAATTATTGGATTCAAATTGCACGTAATAACTTTAGTGAAAGTCTAAAACTTGCTCATAGTTTAGATGTCAATGATTTAATAAAATACAGTTTAAAACTGTATGAAGATCAATTAAAGAAAAATACCACAATGGAACAAGATAAAAAGGATGCTAAATTAAACGAGATTGACAGTGAATTAAAAGCGATTCAAGAGGAAGAGGATGCAGCAAGAAAAGCAGTAGAATCGAAAACTCAAAAAGCGTTTGAAGAAAAACAGCAACAACAGCTAGAGGAACAACAAAAGCAAGAAGCGTTGAAAAAACAAAGTGACAAAAAAGAAAAGAGTAAAGAGTAGGGGGTGATGAAATGCGTTATCTATTAACTGTAGTAGAAGAAAATAGCTTTCATCGCTACGAATTTCATAAAAAGCAACAAGAACATTTAACAATTAGCGCAAAACCAACAGCTACCATCACGATCCCGACTCTGAGTAAGGAAATCCATTGTACATGGGATGGAGAAAATTTAAGCATTGACAACAATACTTTAGGAATTAACCAAAAGCAAATATTATCAAATGTTGCACTAACTTTTTTTGAAGCAGAGGAAATGCACTACGACTTATTTGATGTAACAAAATGGACACTTGGTCATGAAGTAGAAAATGATATTGTTTTGGCAGAGAATGTACCTGATCGAATCATCATTCATCAAGAAAATTCGCATGAATATTCTTTTTTTGCAGTTGAAGGCAACATTTATATAAACAACAGAGCTATGACAAAAGGAATATTCCAAGATGGGGATTTACTCTCTATTCAAAATATCTTGCTTACAGTCACAAATGAAATAATGACGATTACTTGCCCTGCAAATAGCTGCCAAGTTCAATTGCAACCAATTCATGTTGCACCAACAGTTTTCAAGAATACGTTTCATCGCTCACCACGTGTCAGGTATCATCAGCCAGATGATGAAAAAGTGATTGCAACACCGCCCACTCGTCCGACAAAACCTAGTGAACAGTTAGGGCGTATTATTGTCCCGCCACTTGTTATGATGGCAGCGATGCTATTAGTTTCTATTTTCAGACCAACAGGAATTTACATAATAGTCATGTTATCCATGACTATTGTCACCATTATTTATGCCATCACTTCCTATATTCGAAATGTTAAAAAGTATAAGGAAGATATGAAGGAACGCGATGTAAAATTTAATGCCTATTTAAGAGGTAAATCAAAAGAATTATACGAAGTTCAACATGAGCAAAATGAAGCACTCAAATATCACTATCCAAAAGTGCCTGAACTAATAGAATTATTACGAAATCAATCAGCAAGAATGTATGAAAAAGCGCCATTCCACAATGACTTTTTATATTATCGCTTAGGTGAAGGAACGATTGATGCAAGTTATCCAATTAAACTAAACATGGAAGAATTTACACTAGAAGAAGATTCTTTAATGGAAAAAGCCATTCAAATTAAACAACAATATGAGCAAATTGAGCATGCGCCCATCATTGCGGATTTGATGAATGGAGCAGTAGGGTATATCGGCAAACGTCCGCTTGTTTTACAGCAACTAAAACAAATGATTGCACAGCTCGCATTTTTCCATAGCTACCATGAAGTACAATTTGTGATGGTCTTCAAAGAACAAGAAAAAGAACAATGGGATTGGATGCGCTTTTTACCACATGCAAGTTTACAAGCAATCAATGTTCGGTCTTTTGTATACCATGAACGTTCAAGAGAACAAGTGATGAATTCCCTATATCAAATTTTAAAAGAACGCAAACAACAAGTTGAAAAGAAAAATACAAAAGATAAAACGGTCTATACTCCACAATTCGTACTCGTGATCACAGATGAAACCATCATTATGGATCATTCCATCATGGAACTATTACAAGAAGATTGCAGTACAATAGGTGTTTCGGTTATCTATGTACAAGATGTAATGGAATCTTTACCGGAATATATTACGACGGTTATTCGCATAAAAGATTCTACAACAGGTGAGTTATTTATCCAAAATGGCGAATTGAAAAAGCAATCCTTCCAATTGGATTCCGTTATGCCAAATCATTTACTTGAAGAATTATCGAGAAGATTAGCAGCATACGAACATCTTCAAAACCTTGAAAACCGTATTCCGGAAAGCATTACATATATGGAAATGTATGGTGTCCAGACAGTTCAAGAATTGCAAGTGGCATCAAGATGGCAAAAGCATAAGCCATATAAAAGTCTTGCTGTGCCACTAGGAGTAAGAGGTAAGGATGATATTGTGTCCGTAAATTTACACGAAAAAGCACATGGTCCACATGGTTTAGTTGCAGGTACGACCGGTTCTGGTAAATCAGAAATTATTCAATCGTATATTTTATCATTAGCCACAAATTTCCACCCATACGATGTAGGCTTCCTGTTAATCGACTATAAGGGCGGAGGTATGGCGAATTTATTTAAAGACTTACCTCATTTACTTGGCGCCATTACGAACTTAGATGGTGCACAATCAATGCGAGCTCTAGCTTCGATAAAAGCAGAGTTGCGGAAAAGACAGCAAATCTTTGGGAAATATGAAATCAATCATATCCATCAATATCAAAAGCTTTATGAGGAACATATTGTCAATGCGCCAATGCCAGAACTCTTTATCATTTCCGATGAGTTTGCAGAGTTAAAGGCTGAGCAACCAGAATTTATGAAAGAGCTTGTCTCTACAGCACGTATTGGTCGCTCTCTAGGCATACATTTGATTCTTGCTACCCAAAAACCTAGTGGGGTTGTAGACGATCAAATATGGTCCAACTCTAAATTCAAATTAGCGTTGAAAGTGCAAAACGAAAGTGATTCAAACGAAGTATTGAAAACAAAGGATGCGGCTGACATAACACAGCCAGGTCGAGCTTATTTGCAAGTAGGGAACAATGAAGTGTATGAATTGTTCCAAAGCGCCTGGAGTGGTGCAATGTACAAAGGAAACCAAACAAATGAAGATGTTGAAGACTTTACGATCTATACCATTAATGATCTTGGTCAATTTGAAGTACTAACTGAAGATTTAAGTGGTTTAACGCATAAAGTCATGCCAAAACAACAAGTAACAGAATTAGAAGCTGTTATTGAAGAAATTCATAAAACAGCGTTAACAGAGCATGTCAAAGCATTGCCAAGACCGTGGTTACCACCGCTAAGAGAAAGAATTAATCGATTTGAAATAAGCAAACCACGTTCAGAAAATCATTTAGTTGCACAAATCGGCATGCTCGATTTACCACATGACCAATTACAAACACCATTCACTCTTGATTTTATAAAAGATGGTCATGTCGCAATTTTTGCTAGTCCTGGATATGGGAAAAGTACGATGCTCCAAACGATTGCAATGCAACTAGCAGACCACTACACACCAGAAGAAGTGTATTTCTATTTACTTGATTTTGGAACAAACGGATTACTGCCTTTACGCAAACTTCCCCATGCAGCAGATATGATTCGACTAGATGAAGATCAAAAGCTACATAAATGGATGAAGCGTATAGCTGAAATAATCAAAACACGCAAAAAACTACTAAGTCAGTATGGCGTTTCCACATCAGCCATGTATAAAGAACTAACAAAAGAAGCATTACCCGATATAGTAATTTTTGTAGATGTGATGGATGCTGCAAATGAATCTTCATTAAAAGATCAATTTGATGATTTGATGGCGAAGATTGCACGTGACGGAGTAGGATTAGGAATCTTCCTAGTCATGACAGCTAGCAGACAATTGGCAATTCGAACACCGATTTTGATTAATATTAAAACACAAATTGTCTTATATTTGATTGATCAGTCAGAAAGCAGAAGTATTATCGGAAAATCCGATATTGCAGCAGAAGAAATTCCAGGTCGGGCACTCATAAAGCTTGATGATGTAACGCTGATACAAGTGGCATTACCTGCAGAAGGTGAAGATGAACTTCAATTATCTGCAAACCTTCACAACCATATCGATGAAATTAGCCTAAGCTGGAACGGCTCATTACCTGCACCAATTCCAATGGTACCTGAAAGTGTGACAGAAGAATTCTTCCTTGCATTGCCATCGGTAAAAGAAGCCTATGCAAAACGCAGATTACCAATAGCAGTAGATATGGAAAAGGTAGAGGCTGTATCAATCGACTTTACGATGCAGCAACATTTGCTTGTTATTGCTGACGCAGAAATTCGATTTAAGCAAGCATATGAGGCTATTTTATACACAATGGAACAAGCAGAAATTGAGCCACAACTCTTAATTGTCGATCAAGTAACAGCTATTTATAGCTCTCTACAAAGTTATAAATCACAATATGTTCAACAACTTGACGATACACAAGCTTTAATTGAACAGTTAGTAGAAGCAATGGAAGCTCGCAAACTGGCGTATGTCGAACAACGAGAGAATGGTATCTCTTCATTACGTGAATTTATCTTGAATTTAAGCCCAATAGTTGTACTATTTACCGATATGGAAGCGTTAAATAATCAGTTGACATCTACCTCTCAATCTCAGCTAGCAAAAGTTATTACAGATGGCGCGAATTATGGTATTCATCTAATTATCGGTATGAATAGTCAAATGACAAGAAGTTATGATGAAGCATCAACTGCACTGAAAAAATTAAATACTGCTATTTCAATGGTCCGTTTAAATGATCAATCCGTATTAGAAGCACAAAGACCATATCGTGAAAAAGAGTTGAATGCATATGAAGCGTATTATATTTTAGGAAATCATACTGAAAAAATAAAAATCCTATCCGCAATGAAAATAGGGGTGATGTAAATGGCTTGGGAAGATGTAAACATTTTTAACTGGGGTTTAAGTGGTTATGAAATCAAAGCGAAAATGTACCGCCAACTATCTCGTGCTTTAACAACAGATAAAGAGAATTTACTTGATCGAATTAAGGATATAGAGGATTCAACAAATACTTATATGCAAGAACATCCATATTTAAAAAACGAAGGATTTCCAAGTGATCTCTATAAAACAAAGCAGGCATTAGTAGATAAAAAAATGGAACAGCTCATGACGGATTTAAAAAACGAGAAGATTGAGTATACATCAGCCATTTCGATTGCAGATGAACGTGCTGGTCATTATCAACAATTAGCAGATGAAGAAAGATGGAAAAAAGAACAAGAAGAACGTGATAGAGAAAAAGCAAAAGCAAAAGCGGCGAAGGAGGGATAATAGATGTCTCAAGATGTTGAAATTGATGGAAGTAAGTTAAGTGAGGCTATTGTGCAAGCAAAAGCAATCAAAAAGTCTCTAGATCATGCAATAGCGAGCGCAGAAGGATTTGCAAGTAAAGTAAGTGGTGCAGTGTGGTCAGGAAGTACTAAAGATGAATTTCAAGCTTTTTTGGACCTTATTATCCAGTACCACAAAGACGTTTGTGAAGCCGCAGATAAAAATGTAGAATCATTAGAAAATCTAAAAAAAGATATGGATCAACTGATGAATGAAGCAATAGTTAATGAGGTGGAGGGAATAGGATGACAGCACTATACTCAGCAGAAGAATTATTATTACTTGCTCAAGCGTTTGACTGTCAGCTGCTCTTTGGCCTTCCAGATAAACAATTACTCTTGATCAATAATCGACAATGCTTTGAAGAAGCAAAGCAGAGCCTTGTTGAGAAAAACATCATGACAACGGAAAACGAATTGACTAAAGAAGGCGCAATGGTCATTCATCTTTTAGAGCAATATGCCACAAGTAATCGATATATCCGACTTGACAATCTCATGACTGGGTTTGGAAAAGACAATCATCTCATTACCATCAAATGGCGTGAAGAGGGAAAATTCCAGATTTATGTTCATCAAGATCTTGCCTTTTTGAAACGAATTATGGAAGGCTATCCATTATTCAATCGTGAACCACTAAAAGAGGATACGACCTATTTAAAGAAACCTGCTCAGCTAAAAGATATTGAAGAGTATTTTGAAAAAGGGAAGCCAACCATTCAATTAGAATGTTTTACGATTGACTATAACAAAAAAACAACGACTTCAGAACAATGGATGTTCTTTGAAAATAACGGAAAACTTAACGGAATCGACGTCAACCATGAAGCATCATACTACTTAAGCCAATATTTCCTTGTGAAGAAGATTTATGATTTCTATCGTTTTCCTTATAAGGAGGCGCAGATCCAATGAGCAAAGAAATAAAAATGAGTGTTGACGAAATGGTTGCTTTTCTTCAATATATCGAAAAAATCATTAACGAGCTCGAAGTAAATATGAAGCCAGCGATTGATGAGCTTAACGATATCCAATTTTACTTAGATGGCAAAGCAAAAGAAATTATGGGGTCTTATGCAGATGCCAATAGCCGAATGCTTGAATTAAACAATCTATATAGCCGTGCCTTTTCCATTGTTAACGGAATTATGAATAGTATGATTGAAGAAGATGAAGCCCTTGCAACTGAAATCGCCAAAGGATTGGGGATGATTCAAGGGTGAAATTGCTGTATGAAGAAGAAAAATGGATTAAAATTGCCAATGCTTTGGAAAATGTCAATGAAGTACATAAATACGACAGTAAATATGGTAAAGCAGATGACTTATTTGACGATTCCAAATCAGAAATTGCATCCAAAGATGTAGATGGTGCCATTCACTTTAATCCCCAAAAATACGAAACAGATGCAACACCCATTCGGCAAGATTATAAGAAATTGTATGATTATGCCAAAGGGATTGGTAAAGTTATAGATGAAAAGGTGGATGAACCGTTTTATAAATCTATCGATAGCTATATTCAAAAAATGGCAGATTTGAATATCTCGTCATATAGCACTGCAAATACAATTAATGTAGAAGAAGGCTTCATCTTTAAACACGACAAAGAAAAGATTACGATAAACGATCTTTTCGAAACCGACACAACGTATTCCAAAAATCTGAAGACAGAATTTGAGGCATGGAAGCTGCAAAACCAGGACCAAGACATCTCAGAAAAAGATTACCGCTTAGCAGCACTAAATACTGGCGCATTCGAATATGAAGGCATTAGAGCCGGCCAAGAAAAGAAAGAATTTTGGTTCAACATAGTAGCAGCTGGTTTAGTCATCGGCCTCACAATCGTCTGTCCACCAGCAGGTCTAGTAGCAGGTGGCATCTACACAGCAATCGATGTTGGTGGTGCAATCAAAGGTGAAGATCTTATATCTGGAAGAAAACTATCAGATGATGAACGAATCATGCGAGGCGTCTTCGCATTAGCCCCCGCAGCAGGTGGCCTGGGAGTAAGAAGCGTATTGAAGAATGTACCAGCCCTTGCAAAAGTCTTGACGAAAGCAGCAGGAACACTAGATGATGCGGTCAAACCAATCAAAAACACGGTAGACAATATCACCACCAAAACAAAACAAACAGCTGCATCTGCTATCCAAAATGCCAAGCATCTAGGAAGTCAACATGTTAATAAGCTTCAATACATGTTGAAACATCCAGTAGTAGCGGCCGTAACATCGAAATCAGGCGAAGCCACCATCAGGAAATCAGCGAAATTCATTGATGAAGCATTGCGTCCCGTCCATGTTCGGACTGTACAAACAACAACCGGGGATACAATTGGTACAGGAATTGAACGCGGTGAAAATAAGGGTACTTTTTCGAAGAAGGCTGATGATTTTATTGCGAAGATGCAGGCGGAGAAGGAATTATATTCTGAATCAGAAAAAGGGCTATCTTATAACGCTAAGGAACTTCTAAAACAATCAACCTGCAAACCTGAGGAATTATACAAGTATTTAAAAAATATTGATGAAGATTTAGCTGAAGATTATTTGAAGTTCGGAAAGTGGACTGAAGAAATTCAAATACCAAAGGATTCTAATGTATTGCAACCAAATGGTAGAATTGATTGGTCTGTAGTTCCACAAGATGGGTTTACGCTTGATAAAAACGGAAATGTAATAAAGGAACCATATATACCTTATATAGGAGAAATAATAGATAGATATGGTCCAACTGACGGTAGGTTTACATCTCCTGTTAATGGGAAGCCATATCCATATGATCAACGTTCTTTACCTTATATTGAAGATCCTGCAAAATACCATCAATATGAAATAATTGGTGATTTTGGTAATATAAAGCATTATTATGATAACTGCTTAGATATGGAAATAAAAAATGATATTGATGATTATATGAATTATTGGGATCTTTCTTTTGAAAGTTTAACAATACAAAAGGGTGAAATTGCTCCTGCAATAAAGTTTAATTCTAATGGTGGCGGTATTCAATATCAATTACCATTACCTATTAAAATGTTACAATCTTTAGGATTAATAAAAATGATTTAAGAGGTGTTCCCTTTATGAATAATGAAGAAGTGAAACGTTTATTACAAAACGGAAAATTAAAAAATTATTTATTTTTTCAAACTCCTAACTATGAAACAAATCATGTAGGAATATTAAAAAAGGATAATATCTACGAAGTATTTGCTACGTCTGAAAGAGGGGCTATTTCGAGAATAAAAACTTTTGAATCAGAAGAAGAGGCTCTTGATAATTTTCTATCAAGACTTAAATCTTTAAATCGTTTATTAGAAAAAGGCTATTTTATATAGTGTTATTAAATAATGAATGACGTTGAATATAAATGTAAATAGAAAATGACCAAACCTGTTTAAATTACAGTTTAAAAACCATAATCGAACAATCGAAATAGCAAAAAAGAGTGTCAAAGAACATTGTAGTTCGTTTAATGACGCTCTTTTTCTTCATTCATTTATTAAAAAATAAATTGCAAACAAAAATGAACTATTCTTAGAAGAAATATTTATATCAATTAAGAAAGATTATGAAGTTTCTATAAAAATTATAAAGAAAATATTGAAATTGATGATGTGACTTACGGAGTGAAAGGTCTGCTGTACATTGGATTATTAATTTAATAGAGAGCAATCAATTATGAAAATATTGATATGGATGAATACATAATGGTGTTTGATTGTATAACTGATGAGCTATATATATTAGGATGTGTTTTAGAAGATGAAGTATGGAAAATATTTCGGACAAACGAACACAGTGGACATTAAATTATTAGGAGTTAACGATTAGAATGATGCATTTGATTACTTTTATAAACTTGTTGTGTGTTTTATAGTAAGGGTTGAATGATTAAAAATGATAGCACTTAAATATAGAATGAAATCAATGACTTATTAAAATATTGGCTACAAAGTCCAGCTGTCTATTCTTCCAAATTCAAATACACTTTTAATTAAGAATATAGTAGCAGTTTATATTTGAAATATCTTAATGGTAGTTTTAAACATAGTTAGAGGGTTTATTGCAATATGGGATAACTGTGCCCATATTAAACGGAGCGATATTAGAGGAAATCGGAGTTATACCAAAATACTAGGAGATGTGAAAAATGACAAAAGACGAATTCATTGAGCGCATAGAAAAGGGAAATATTAACACAGGTGAATACCTAGTGGTAATCGATGAATTGACTGACGCACCATTAGTTGTTGGTTGTGTATTTAAAGACAATGTGTGGAGAATATACGAGACGAAAGAGCGAAGCGGACATTTTATTATTAAGGAAATAGAAAATGAAAATGATGCATTTGATTATTTTTATGAATTAGTATTAACCTATCATTAAATTTATTAAAAGATAAAGAATTTCTAGATTTCCCTTTTTTAGAGTAAAAATATGAAAAGATAAATGAAAAGATAAAATATATATTTCTTGTAATATTTTGTAGCTAGGTAACATTGTTTCCAGTAAATAGACATAAATACGATTCAGATTAAGAGGTGAGTAAGTATTAAATCTGTAAATGTGCAACTAGATGATAATAATTGGATGGAAATTACACAAATAAACGAAGATTTATTCGAAGTTAAAGTTAGTCAAGACTACACGGTTAGGCAGTTTTATTTAACAAGAGAGCAATTTAAAAAGACAGCATATTATATAGAATTGACTGATGAATAAAAGAAACTTATTAGTGAGTTGGAGGATGTTGCGTTGTATTGTGTCTAAAAACCTTTTGAATGAGGTGGATTGATGTATTTTTAAAGCCCATTTCAGATGATGTTAGATTTGCCCAAATAGAATTTCGCAAACATACAAAAGTTAGGATGCTTGTTTTAGGATGCTTTCTTGCCTGTATTGCTGCTATACTTCAAGCAGCAGGTGGCTATTTACTAGGAATCGGATATTTTATCAGTCCATTTGCTACGTTACCCATTCTGCTTGGTTCCATGTTTTCTCTTCGGATGGGCGTGATGTCTTATATTCTGACCATCCTGTTGCTCTTCATTCTATTTCCAAGTGAACTAGTGGTTTTTCCTTTTACAACAGGCTTGTTAGGGATAGGCATAGGTGCAGCTTTTTTCTTTTTTAAGAAGAGATTCAGCATTATCACTCTTGGTGCCATTCTTTTAACAATAGGAATTATGTGTCTACTATATGTTATTCACTTTCCCGTTCTTGGTCCAGCCATATCCAATTCGTTTTCATCTCTAACTGTAGGAATTATATTTTTCTTTTCATTCCTTTATAGCTGGTTATGGGTTGAGATTGCGTTATTCTTTTTAAAAAAATTAAAGACTATTATAATTAGGTGACTATAATATTTCGATTTATTTGCAAAAGTCCTGAAAAATAAACAAACAAGTGCGTCTTATTTCGCACTTGTTTGTTTTAATTTCGATTCAATTAAATTTAAGAAATTTATCTGGTATTAAGTCGAATCTTATTGTGATGGAACAATTTCAAAAACAGTACCTAGGTTAAAGTCTGTCACTTTCATAGAGCCATAAACCCCTAAATATAATCTGCTTTGATCCAAATTCGTTCCCAAAGTAACATAATAAGCTGATTGAGACCCAAAATCATAGTCGGTTTCAATAATACTAAAATCATTTAGTTTACAATCCGGTCTTACATTGGTATAAGCTAAAACACCTCTAACTGGAGGTTCCGAGTCTTCATCCCTAGCTAGATCGGTAAACACAACACGTCCTGTTAAATTGGGGATTTCATTTCCCATATAAGCTTGCACTCCTGTAAGTGCAGTTCCTCCAAACTTATCGGGTCTTTGTTCTTTATGGAAATAACTCGTTAAAGGCTGAAGACGTCTGGTTGAAGTTTTTATTGCTTCATTGTAATAAGCAATTGATATATCATCTAAATTTGGATTTTCAGTGCAGGCACTTATAATCGATGTAGGTAATGCGCCTTCCCACCCTCGCCAGCCAAAATTAACAAATCCATCTTGGTCAGGTTGAAATTTCATTAAAGAAGCTTGAACAAGCTGAGTAACCGGTATGGGTTTATAATGAACAAATGAAAAAATTGACTCTACCAAATCTTGGCCTACATTTCCCACATATTTGATATACTGATTGTAAAACCGTTGAAATGAAATGCCCGGTATATTGCGTACTCCTTTGGCAATAACCGTAAGCGTTTCTTGAATAGGTACAGGAAGTTCATGAAACCGTGTGACTACCGGGGGATTATAGATAAATGTATTTTTATCTACATCTATTTCAATAATTTTACCGGCAATTTCCATATCATCCTGGCTTAAGTTAAATGGATCATAGCCCGATCCACCATCTCCAGTTGTTAAAATAAGTTTTCCTGTTTCAGGTGAAAAGTTTAAGCTATTAACACCATTATGATTAAAAAATGGTCTTCTTATATTAAGTAAGGTCCGTCTTTTTTGAGGCTGGCCATTTGATTGTAGAATCCATTCTTCAACTGTATCAATATGATCATATTGAGTTTCTCTATTTAGCCATTTTTGGTTCAAAGTTGTGGGGTCACACGGGTTAGGCTTAAAAGGTTTCGAAAGAGCACCTGGGCCTTGTGTTCCAGCTACTGAATAATGAAGATAAAACAAACCGTTATAATAAAACAAGGGATGAAAAGCTAGTCCTAGCAATCCTCGTTCATCATAACCACTACCCGAAACACCCTGTTCGAAGGTACCTAGTTTTAAGATTTGCTGGCGAATATCTAGAAAAGTATTTACAACTCCATTTCCAATGTAAAAGATTTCTCCTACCTGAGTTGCAATAAATAATCTTTCAATAGAGTCACCCGGAAGTATTGCTGTTTTCAAAACAGTAGGTAAATTTATCTTATTTACAATGGGCCGTAAACTAACTTTGACTTTTCTCAAATAGCCTCACACTCCATCTTACTTTTATCTTTTTCAAGAATATGATAAGTACTGTTCTATTAGTACCTAAATATCATCGGAGAATTTGACAAGGCATTCTAATTTTGTAAATTAAGCACTTGGAATTTAAAGTAGAGCAAATTGTTACAAACATAAAATGATTGATATGAGAGGTTTGTAGGAAATAGTTTGAATGATGCATACATGGTAAAATAGGAAGGTCTTTAGATAATGAACCAAATTTAAATTCAAATTGATAAAGGGAAGGAGCGGGAGTACATGGACATAAAAGTAACAAACAAGATGATAAAAGAAATGTGCGGTACCGTTGCCTTTAAAAAAGGAGATTCTTTTTATCGAGCAAAAAAAGTTACGTTTAATCAGTATAAAAGCGATTATTGTCATGCAATAGTTCATGGTGCTGAAGATTTTCAGGTCACAATTGAAAAAGATGCAAAAGGTATAAAAGCAGTGTGCAGCTGTCCTAAGTTAGAAAATTATCAAAAAAGTTGTCAACACGTAGCGGCTGTTTTGTTAGCAATTAGCGAACGTCATCGACTTGGAATTAGTCCAATTGATGAAAATGACCAAGCTAAAAATAAAGTGATGACAGATGAATTTATGAAAATCTTCCATAATCAAACAAAAAGAAATAGTGGACACCAGCGCCATTTTGAAAACAGGGAAGTTCTTGATACCCAGTTTATACTCAAACCAATAGAAACTATTAAAGATCAGTACTTGTTTGGAATAGAGCTAAAGATTGGACAGCTGATGGTACAAAATATTCGAGAATTTCTGCAAGATGTAAATCAAGGGGAACCTAGTCGTGTATCTTCTAATTTCTGTTATGATCCAACTATTCATTGCTTTACTAGCATATCAGATGAAGTGATTCAACAACTTATCGGTATTATTTTGGATGAACATACACTTTTGAACTCATTTTCAAGCAGTTTTGAATGGAGATTTTTTAATCAAACAGTATTAATCCCTCCATCTATGTGGGGAGAATTTATAAGGTTAATTGAAAATGCCCCAATAACACTTGAAAATAACGGTCAATCATTTGGAAGTTTACGAGTAAAGAATGGCCCGCCGCCACTTCAATTTACAATTGAAGAAATGAACAGAAATGGGTATCAACTTATGGTAAAGGGTTTTGAACAATTGGTTATTCTAGATTCTTATAATTGTGTTTTAAGTAAAGAAAACATATTTTGTATGGAAGAAAAGGATACTGAACGCCTATCAGAAATTAAGAAAATGCTACCTTCTATGGAATCAAACCATATTTCAATTTCATACAGTCAATTTGATAATTTTTTAAATAATGTTGTTCCGGGTTTGAAAAAAATTGGAGAAGTTCACTTTTCTAAAACAGTTACTCAGAAAATCCTAAAAGAACCGCTAATTGCCAAACTGTACTTAGATCGTGTGAACAATCGATTGCTAGCAGGATTAGAGTTTCAATATGAAAATACCATCATTCAACCATTAGAAAGTAGAGATATTTCAATAGGACCAATGATTTTTAGGGATTTAGATAAAGAAGAGAAAATACTTCAACTCATGGATAATAGCGGCTTTTCTAAAACAGAGGGCGGCTATTATATGCAAAATGAGGAACTGGAGTATGAATTTTTATATCATGTACTACCACAACTACAAAAATTGGTACAAATTTTTGCGACAACAGCAATTCGAAATCGTATCGTTACAAGAAATGTTTTTCCTAAAATTAGGGTGAAACATAAAAAGGATCGAATGAATTGGTTGGAATTTAAGTTTGAAATGAATGGATTTGCTGATAACCAGATTCGAGACATTTTAGCAGCACTTGAAGAGAAACGGAAATATTATCGACTACGTGATGGAGCACTCCTTTCCCTTGAAACCAAGGAAATGGAAGAACTTCAACGCTTTCTACATGAAGTTCCTATTCAGGATGATGGTTATGAAGCTAGCCTTAATGTGCAAATGATTCAGGGACTTAAATATCTTGATTATTTGGATTCAAATATCTTTAAAGTTGAAGAATCCTCCCGTAGGTTTATTGATCAATTCGTTCATCCACATTCACTAGATATAGAAGTACCTCAAAGTTTAAATAATATATTAAGGGACTATCAAAAAGACGGTTATAAATGGTTGAAAACTCTTGCTAGTTATGGATTCGGTGGGATTTTAGCAGATGATATGGGGCTTGGAAAAACCATTCAAAGTATTACATACATTGTTTCAGAACTTTCAAGCATTCGTGACAAAAAACTGCCTGTTCTCATTGTTTGTCCTTCATCTCTTACTTACAATTGGTTACACGAACTGATGATATTTGCTCCTGAGGCTCAGGTGGTGGTGATGGACGGCAAAAAAGTGGATCGGGAACAACTACAAAAGGATATAAAGGATATAGATGTCATGATCACTTCCTATCCATTACTAAGACATGATATTAAGTGGTATGAGAACCAAACATTCCATACTGTATTCTTTGATGAAGCTCAAGCATTTAAGAATCCAATGACACAAACCGCAAGAGCCGCTAAAAAAATTCATGCAGATCATCGTTTTGGTCTGACAGGTACACCAATTGAAAACTCACTTGAAGAATTATGGTCAATTTACCATGTTGTTTTTCCACAACTATTCCAAGGGTTACAAGAATTCAGCTATCTTTCCAGTAAGGCAGTTGCGAAAAGGGTACGTCCGTTTTTATTACGAAGATTAAAACAAGACGTGTTAGCAGAGTTGCCTTCAAAAATTCAATCAGTTGAATCTTCAGAGTTATTACCTGAGCAGAAGAAACTTTATGCAGCCTATTTAGCAAAGCTTCGACATAAGACATTAAAACATCTTGATCAGGAAACCATTCACAAAAACCGCATTAAAATTTTAGCAGGGCTAACACGGTTAAGACAAATTTGTTGTCATCCAGCCTTGTTTATTGATGGTTACAAGGGAAGCTCTGCAAAGTTTGAACAGCTTCTGAAAATTATAGAGGAATCAAAACATTCAGGAAGACGAGTTTTGATATTTTCTCAATTTACGAAAATGCTGAAGTTGATAGGAAAAGAACTCATAATGAGAGGGCAAACGTACTTTTATCTAGATGGACAGACCCCATCAGATGAACGGGTAAAGTTATGCAATCGATTTAATGATTATGAGCGGGATCTATTCCTAATCTCATTAAAAGCAGGTGGTACTGGATTGAATTTAACAGGTGCAGATACCGTCATTTTATATGATTTTTGGTGGAATCCTGCTGTTGAGGAACAAGCTGCTGACCGAGTACATCGAATTGGGCAAAAAAATGAAGTTCAAGTGATTAAACTTATGGCACGTGGCACAATTGAAGAAAAGATGAATGAACTACAAGAAAAGAAGAGAAATCTTGTTTCAACTATAATCGATTCCGATGAAAATATTTCAGCAACATTAACCGACGAGGATATAAAAGAAATTTTGGGGATATAAATCTGGCCAATAAAATTGGCAATATTGAAGAACAGTAGGATTGTATTTAAATTTAAATGAAATAGCTCCTCTTTCTTAGGGTGAACTAATACACCATATCAATCGTTGTTACTTCAACTGGGTATCCGTATAGAACTGAAAAAAGCATAATGAATCAGACTGCAAAAAAGTAGATTTATACTTTTGAAGCAGTCTTTTTTGTTGAGACTTATGATGAAAGAAAAGTTCTGTAAAAATAAATAGTCGCATAGGATTTTAGAAGGTATCTATATTGGAGGTCAAACAATGCGAAGGAAATCCTTCATTATTTTGGGATTATTATTTATTTTAGGAATAATGATTGCCTTGATAAACATTAACGTAAAACAAAAAACGGAACTTACAGTAGCTCAAAGTTTGGAACAAACGAAAGTAGAATACGATAAAATAGAACAACTTTTAGAGACAGCACACCCAAAACTAAGCAACCAGTTTGACGAGATAGGGCTAAGCTTTTCTCCGGATAAAAAAGTCCTTACAGTAAAAGTTAAAGATAAAAAGTTTATAGAAAAAAATGAGAAGAACATTAAAAAACAACTAAACGAAATGGCAAATGAACTAAAAATGGAGAAATTTAAAATCCAGTTAGATGTAACACCTAAAATAATAGAGAAAGACCGAAACTTTACAGAAAAAGTTAATAAAGCTGTTGAAAGTGCTAAAGAAATTCTAGATTCACATGGATTAAAATCAAGTACAATTTCTTATGAATCAAATATTGCATCTAACCAATTACTTGTGGAGTTAGATGTTAAAAATAAATTAGACAGTAGTAAGCAAAGGCTAATCAAAAGACAAATTTCGAATGCAGTTTATAAACAAACCAATACGAAATTTGAAGTTAAATTGAAACAAAGTAAAATCGATTTACAAGATCAAGCATGGCAGCCAATTTTCAGTGCAATGAATAAAGAGGCAAACAAAAAATTTAAGGAATACCGAGGATTTTCATACTCATTCAACCCTTCTCCTCTACAAATCATCATTAAAACGGATTTAAAAAAATCAATCTGGTCTTGGAATCTACATAATAAAATTAAAAAAATAGAGGATCACATCGGAGAAGTAATTAACATCAAACAAAAAGAATTTTCTGTTGAAGAAATACCATATGAAATTATTATAGAAGGCAAAGATAATAAAAGAATAAACTAAAAAGTTGAATGGTTTTTAACCAATTCAG
The DNA here is from genome assembly GCF_053847205.1 of Rummeliibacillus sp. JY-2-4R. Lineage (NCBI taxonomy): Bacteria > Bacillati > Bacillota > Bacilli > Caryophanales > Caryophanaceae > Rummeliibacillus > Rummeliibacillus sp. JY-2-4R. The sequence continues at coordinate 1,820,325 of NZ_CM132623.1, forward strand.
ACTTTTTAGTTTTTTTAGTTTTGATTTGTAAAAGAGAAGATCCTACTAATCTTGTGTTACCTCTACTGTAGGCTTTCCAGCTTCTACTAAAACTTTACTTCTAACTAAGAAAAATCCAAGCAGCATCATCATGAATCCTGTACCAATTAGCATCCATTCAATTGCAATATAGTCAGCTAAAGGGCCAAATACCAGCATACCAAGCGGCATCATAGAAGTGGAAATCATTGTTAAAATGCTAAAAACTCGCCCAAGAAAATTTTCTTCTACTTTTTCCTGTAACAGTACCATTGATGGGGTATTAAATAACGGCATAACTACACCACAAATACTCGTAATCGTCAGGTAAATCCAGAAATTTGGTATAATTCCTAGTAAGAAAGTACATAAACCTGTCAAAACACTTGCCATCATCATGGTATGGATCTTATTTTTAAATCCTCCCCATATAGCAATGATTATTCCGCCTATCAACATGCCAAGAGCAAATGCGACTTCGATTGCAGTTAAATACCAAACATTATTACCAAAGTTTCTTGTGACCTGAAGTGGTGTTAAAAAGGCAACAGGCGCAGCTAAGACAAAAAATATCGCAAAAAAGGAAAAGAATTTTTTTATAAAATCATGTTGTTTGATATACAAATATCCTTCTTTTAAATCTGTAAAGTAGGAAGACTGTTGTTTTTGAGCTGCTTTTGCATGTGAATGTATAGGTACAAAGACAAAAAGAATTGAAATTCCAATAGCAGCCGTGATTACATCGATAAAAAAGATAGATTCAATCGAAACCGTTGCAAATATTGCACCACTAATCATTGGGGATATTAACATAATGAGGGATTGAATACTTCCATTAAAACCATTTATCCTTGTTAATTGATCTGCAGGAACCAATTGTGGAAGTGCAGCGCCAACTGCTGGAGTCTGAATCCCAGTACCAAGTGCACGAATAGCAGAAATAACAAAGAGTAACCATATTTCATCATAACCAATTAAAAACACAATAGCTAATAGCAAAGTTGAAATAGCAATCGAGGCATCTGCCAAAATAATGAGTAGTTTTCGATTATAGCGATCCGCCCATACACCTGCAAAGGGAGAAAGGAAGAAGGCAGGAACAAATCCACAAATAATCGATATGGTCATCATCATACCTGATTGCGTGTTTAGAGTGATATACCAAGTTATGGCATATTGAACGAGAGAGGAGCCAAATAGCGAAATGGTTTGACTGCTTAGAAAGAGAATAATGTTCCTCTTCCAATGATCCATTGAATATAGATTTGTCTGTGTCATATTTTTCATCCTTTTGCTTTGTCTTAAATGCGTCTCATACTTATTCAAGATTTGTTTGTGAATTCCTGTTTATCAGGATAAAAATAATCGTCAGTAATGATCACTAAAATGGCACATTGGATAGACAGGAATTTGCAAAGTTAAAAAGAAGACTCCCATTATTTATAATGGAAGTCTCCTTTTCTTGCTTGAGTTGTAATTGGGTAATGTAACATGGGGATTAAAGCAAAATAGTATAAAAGTTTATCCAGGAAACCGTTTATCCGTTGAAGAAGTAGATTTTGTCTTTTCCTTATTTTTTTCATCTTTTACTTGTTCGTTTAATTCTTCAACAGGGATAGGATCAACATTTTGCATTGATTCATCCATATCAAAGATGCTTTCTTTGTCTGTATCCACCAAATCCGGGTTATCTAATAGACGTTCTTGTTCTAATTTTCCTTCGTGTTTATAACGCATCATATCATCCTTTCTGTTTTAATTTATATATCCTTTATATATAAATACGAAACATTTTTTACATATTCTTTTCAGAATGTTTAAATAGGTATTAATCTTAATATGGTATAGTAGATTAGAAAATTGGAATTACGTGACATAAAACTATGAAAATTAGTTTATAAATAGTGGTTTATAGCATTTATTATTTTTTGAAGACAGGAGGGGGACTATTTATGGAAAATGCAATTGAGGTGCAAAATCTAAAGAAAAACTATCAAGAAAATAAAGCAGTGAAAGGTATTTCATTTGAAGTAAAACAAGGGGACTTATTTGCTTTTTTGGGCACAAATGGAGCTGGAAAATCGACTACCATTGATATTCTGTGCACTTTGACAGAAAAAACATCGGGAACAGTGAAGGTTGCAGGACATACCATAGGATCAATTCGTGCAAATGATGAAATTCGCAAGAAAATCGGTGTCGTGTTTCAAGATAGTATTCTAGATGAACGATTAACTGTTTTTGAAAACATCTGGCATAGAGGTGTGGCCTATGGTTTAAAAAAAATGGAATTACAAGCTAACTTTCAATTTGTTTCGACACATATGCACTTAGAAGATATTGCAAAGAAAAAATATGGAAAACTATCAGGTGGTCAAAGAAGGCGAGCTGATATTGCACGGGCACTTATTCATAAACCATCCATATTATTTCTAGATGAACCCACGACGGGACTTGATCCAAAAACTCGTCAATTTGTTTGGCAAGCGATAAAACAACTTCAAAAAGAAACAAATATGACCGTGTTTTTAACAACTCATTATATGGAAGAAGCAGCCGTTGCGGATGAAGTGGTCGTTATTAAAAAAGGTGAAATTGTAGCTCAAGGAACACCAAATGCACTTAAAGAACGATTTGCTTTTGATCAATTGCATCTTTCCTTCAAAATAGGAGTAGACGGTGCAAAGCGTTTATCCTCTTATAATTACACTAAAAACTTAGATACATTTACGATTCCTCTCAAAAAAACAATGGACGCATTAATTATTTTAAAAGATTTAGAGCCATTTCTTCAATCGTTCGAAGTATTAAAAGGAACGATGGATGATGTGTTTATCAGAATCAATGAGGGTGGTGACGTTGCACATGGCAACAGTGATGAGCTTAATCAGCAGGCATTCGAAAGTATTTAGAAGAGAAAAAGCAACCGTATTTTTCTCATTATTATCTGTTATTATTGTGATCTTGTTATATGCATTATTCTTACAAAAGGTACAATTGGATTCTATTTCGCAAATGGTGAAAGTGACGCAAAATATGAAAACCATGGTAAATGAATGGATGGTAGCTGGCCTTCTTTCCATATTAACCATTACTACAACGCTCGGTTCATTTGGAATTTATGTAAAGGATTTAGAAACAAGGCGTGCAGCAGATTTTTTAACCATGCCCGTTTCCAGAGGTGCATTGTTAATAAGCTATGTAATTAATGCTTTTATAATAGGTAGTGTATTTTCATTGATTGCATTCATTGGCTGCGAAATATTCCTTTTTGCAACAGGTGGAGATTTAGTAGATTTTATTACACTAATCAAAATTATTGGGGTACTATTATTATCTGTCATCTTAGCAAGTACTTTTAACTTATTATGCATTTTATTTATACAATCTCTAACAGCTTTTTCAACATTGAGCACCATAATCGGTACAGTAATTGGTTTCTTATGTGGTGTTTATGTTCCGATGGGTGCACTCCCTGATTATGTACAAAAATTTATGACAATCTTTCCACTAAGCCATCCAACTGTACTTCTAAGAGGATTATTCATGAACGATTCATTAAGCAAAGTATTTGCAGGTGCGCCAAAAGCCAAAGAAAAGTACATGTCTATTTATGGCGTTACCTATGAATGGCATCAACAAGTCATGTCACTAAATACACACATTATGATCATCGTAGGAGCAAGTATTTTGTTTTGTGTCTTGTCTATATTGATTTTCAAAGTAAAAAATAAATAACTTCTAAGTCATTTATCAAAACTTTTTAGTAAGCTTGACACAAACAGTCTATTCTACTATTCTTTTATATGACGTAAATTTTAGAGGTTCATAGCGCAAACCCTCTTTAAAAAACTATGGAACATGCATAATTGCCATGTCCACAAATTTTGCGGACGTGGTTTTTTTATTGGGATATTGTGTTATGGGTTTCTTTCATTTGAAGGAGGACTTTATATGTCAGGAAGAACGCAAGAACAAGGATTAAAGGATTTAACCCTTTTAGGGAACCAAAATACAAAATATTTATTTGAATACACACCAGATGTGCTAGAAGCAGTAGATAATTTACATACCAAAAACGACTTCTTTGTTAAATTCAATTGTCCAGAATTTACAAGCCTTTGTCCAATGACAGGTCAACCTGATTTCGCGACAATGTATATATCATTCATTCCAGACAAAAAGTTAGTAGAGAGTAAATCGTTAAAATTATATCTATTCAGTTTCCGAAATCATGGGGATTTTCATGAAGATTGCGTCAATATCATCATGAATGATTTAATCAAATTACTTGACCCTCGATATATTGAAGTATGGGGTAAATTTACACCACGTGGTGGATTATCAATTGATCCATGGTGTAATTATGGACGTCCCGGTACAAAATATGAAAAAATGGCAGAACATCGTTTGCTAAACCATGATCTTTACCCTGAGAAAGTAGATAATCGCTAAGGCAAATGAGATATCGTAGCTTTCTTACTTATTCATGTAAGGAAGCTTTTTTTAAATGCTTATTGACGAATATATTGTATATCAAAAATTTAAGCGAAAATTTTTGAAATGTAATATGATTGAGAAGAAATCCTAAAAATAATCAGGTGATTATATGCCAGCACTAACAATGGATCAAGTGTTGATGCTTGATACATACAATGTTTATACGACAAATCCAAAGCGTACTCTTTTTACATTAGAACGTGTTCATAAAGAATTTTTCCAAGAAACCGAGTTTGCGGACTTAATGATTGGTATTACGAATGCATCATCAAAAACTGCAGCGATTTCTCATTTTTCGAAACGATTTGGCCAATTTATCGCAATGCAATTTTATATGCTAACGGCTTTCGATGAAATTTGGGATGGAAATGAACGGGATTTGCAATTTGATGCAACCAATGAAAATGGGCTCTATACAATTTGTATGTTTGCCAATCCAAATGATTGGCGTTATGTAGATGATTCGGAGCGTGAAACGGTGATTTCGACAATCCTATATAAACAATGTTATCAAATTGTGCAAGATTTGCGAAATACTACCTCCATATCACCCCGAGTTATTTGGGATAACTTTTTTGTTCATATAGTAGGAGTATATGCTAAATTACTGGATAACCCAATGCTTGCTGATAGAGCAATGGAAGATTTAGAAACGCTGGAATCAAAGGAAGTTTGGGCTCGTTTTAGTGATCAATCATTATTTTATGATTATACAAAGGGCAAAGCACCTGCTTCACTTGTGAACCAACCAATTCGAAAATCATGTTGTTTATCAAAAGATATTCCAGGACTTGGCGCTTGCGGATATTGTCCACTTGAACATGTATAATAAGAGTGAAGCACATACAATCATGTGCTTCTCTTTTTCTTGAAAATAATAAATTCAGTACATGAAAAGAATGAATAAATTACATAATTAGAATGGAGACTTCATTTTGAATTATTGTCATAGTATACCTCGTTTTGGACAACACTTTGAAAAAGGGGAATGGAAAGAAAATACACTTGTTGATGGTAAAGATGGAGAGTATTGGGGCGAAAGCGTATGCGGGTTAGCATGCTTAAGAATGATTATGGGTCACTATCAGTTACAAGTTCCTTCGGCATATAATTTACTTATAGAAGGGATCCAATTAAATGCATATTGTGAAAAAGGCTGGATTCATCAAGGGTTAGCAAACATTGTAGAGAAATATGGTATACAAGCAAAACCCCTTTCTATAAATGATGGAGAAGAGCTTGAGATGTTACTAACGAATTATGGCCCAGTTATTGCATCCGTCACTGGGAAATTACCTGAAGATGGTCGAAAGGGTGGGCATTTAATCGTCATATGCGGAAGATATATGGAAGACGGAGAAATGATGATATCATTCCGAGACCCATCAAAATGGGGCAAACTCAATAGCACTGTTTCAGAAAAGCGGTTGCTGGCAAGCTTTACTGGACGTGGGATTGTATTTATGAATCATTAAATAATTGAACAAGTTTTAACTTATAAATTTTTTTCAAAAGATAAGTCAAATATATTGACTAATGGTTAGTAATCTTATAGGATTTAATTGACTAGTGAGTCAGTTGAGGTGAAAGTTATGGTACAAGCAGATATTCGTAGACAAGAAAGAGAACAACAACTGATTAGCATAGCACTTGAATTATTTGCAACGGTCGGATATGAGCATACGAAAATTTCCGATATTGTAGCCCGTGCAAATGTATCTCAAGGAACATTTTACTGGTATTTTGACAGCAAAGAAACTATTGCGATCAAGATGCTAGAAAAAGGCAGAGAAAATGTGCTAAAGGCTATTGCTATTGGGTATAGAAAGTCGAAAGCTTCAATAGAAGAATCTGTTCAATCAACGAGTCTTTTATTTGAACATATTTTTCAATTTGCCGAGGAAAATCCCTATTTAATGTACATACTATTAAAAGGAATCCACTCTCAACCCATTTTGCAACAAAAGGTTGATGAAATTAAGGCGGATATGGAAGATGCCTTTGCCAAAAATATTGAAAGAGCAAAAGAGTTAGGAATGGTAAGTCAACCAATTGAACCAAAAATGCAAGCGGTGTTTATTATGAGCTTGTTTGAAGGTGTATTATCTAGGTGGTTATTTCCAAAACCTAGTAAAGATCATCCATTCTCTGACAAAAAATTGAAGCAAATAATTAAGGAAACCGTACACTTTGAATTCTTTGGAATATTCGGTGTATGAAAATAGGAGGAAATAATTACATGAAAAAAGTAAAATGGCTGTTATTTATAGTTGCCGCATCCGTACTTGTGCTTAGTGCATGCGGTGGTACAAGTACAAATAAAGGTGCTACTCAAAATGCGACTGGTAATAAGCTTCAACAAATTCAAGGAAATGGCGAAATGACCATAGGCATTATGGGAACTTATGCACCATACAACTTTATGGGAAAAGATAAACAATATACTGGATTTGACGTTGATATTGCGAAAGAAATTGCAAATCGTTTGAATGTGAAACCAAAATTTGTAGCACAGGAGTTCTCTGGTTTAATCCCAGGATTACAAAAAGGAAAATTTGATGTGCTTGTCAGCCAAGTTACAATTACAGACGAACGTAAAAAAGCAATTGATTTTTCAGATCCTTACATCACAAATGAAGTAAAGGCTATTGTAAAAGAAGATAACACAGATATCAAATCAACAGCAGATTTTAAAGGCAAAACAATTGGTGTTGGTCTAGGAACAAATGATGAAACATATTTGAGAAATGATTTAATGCCAAAAGTTGGCAATTTTAAAATTAATACGTACGATGATGTCATCACAACTTTAAAAGATTTAGATGCAGGGCGTATCGATGCAACGATTAATAATGTATTTGCATTAAAACCGATTGTTGAACAAAACGGTTACAAAATTAAAGCGGTAGGACAACCAATTAAATCTGACAAAGCTGCCGTTGCTGTGAAAAAAGGGAATCCTCAACTAGTTGATGCAATCAACAAAGCGTTACAAGATATGAAAAACGATGGAACTTACAAAAAAATCTACGTTAAATGGTTTAATGAGGAACCACCAGCAGAATAAAGAAAGTAGGAAATACGCATGGATTTAATCATTGAAAATATTCCTTTTCTATTGAAAGGGGCATATTACACATTACTCATCACAGTGGTATCCATGTTCTTTGGTTTAATCATAGGCTTACTTGCTGCGATTGCTCGAATTAAGGGCAATCGCTTTCTTCGTAGTATCGCAAGAACCTATGTTTCTATTATTCGAGGAACACCACCATTAGTTCAAATTGTAATCGTCTATTATGGTTTAGTGGACTATGGAATTGAACTTGGACCATTAACAGCAGCATATATCTCATTAAGTATTAATATAGGCGCATATGTTTCAGAAGCCTTTCGTGGTGCGATACAGTCTGTGCCAAGAGGACAAACGGAAGCAGCTCTTGCTACAGGAATGACAGAAAGACAAGCGATGAAACGAATTATTATTCCTCAAGCCATACGATATGCCATCCCACCACTTGGCAATACGTTCGTGGGTATGTTAAAGGAAACTTCTCTAGTATCAGTAATTGCGGTAACTGAATTGATGCGTTCAGCTCAACTATTAGTCGCTCAATATTATGTATACATGCCTTTCTATCTTTCAATAGGGATTATGTATTGGATTATGAGTACGTTCTTTACATTCATCTTAAACCAAGTAGAAAAGCGATTATCTGTATACTAGGAGGTGTGTGTCATGATTGAAATAAAGCAACTTTATAAAAACTATGGAAGTAATGAGGTCTTAAAGGATCTCAATCTAACTATCCCGGCACATCAAGTAGTAGCTGTTATTGGGCCGAGTGGTTCAGGGAAAAGTACATTTTTAAGATGTATTAACGGTTTAGAAGAAATCTCTTCGGGTACGATTAGTGTAAACGGCCAAGAAATTGATGCACAAGCATCAAAAAAAATAGTTCAAAAAGCAATTTATGCGATTCGTCAAGAGACGGGGATGGTTTTTCAACAGTTCAACTTATATCCACATAAAACGGTCGTAGAAAACGTTATGGAAGCACTGTTAGTTGTGAAGAAAATGGAAAAATCGAAAGCACAAGAAATTGCATCTAATTTACTAAATAGAGTAGGTTTAGCAGATAAAGAAGAAAGTTATCCCTCACAGCTATCTGGAGGACAGCAACAACGTGTAGCTATTGCTAGAGCTTTAGCAATGGAACCTAAGTTAATGCTATTTGACGAACCCACTTCAGCGCTTGATCCAGAATTAGTAGGAGAAGTATTAAAAGTAATGAAAAGTTTAGCTGAAGAAGGAATGACCATGGTCATCGTTACACATGAGATGAACTTTGCAAAAAATGTAGCAAATCGTATATTGTTTATGGCAGACGGAGTGATTGTCGAAGATGCAGAACCTAAAACCTTTTTTGAACATCCTCAAACACCTAGGGCTCAGCAATTTTTAAAACAAGTGAACGAATTTTAAGGAGGAATGGCAAATGCAAATTACAGCAAAATGGCAAGGCGGACGCGCATTTGAAGCAGTTGGAGCATCAGGTTATACGATGTCAATGGATGCAACAGCAAATTATGGTGGTGAAGGAAAAGCTCCAACACCAACAGAAATGCTGTTAAGTTCAGTCGCAGGTTGTATCGGTATAGATGTCACGATGATACTAAAACCACATTTAGATAAAATCACAAACATAGAGATTATCGTGGATGGAACTCGTCGCGAAGAAATGCCAACTGCTTTTACGAAAGCACACCTTACATTTAAAGTCGATGGTGAAATCGATGCACATAAAATTTGGAGAGCGATTAAGCTAGGTGAAAAAAAATACTGTGCGGTATCTGCATCGTTAAAAGCAGAAATAGCGCATTCACTTATATTAAATGGTGAAGACGTACCTTTTGAATAATATTTTTTATAATGAGTAAGGAGAAGCATGAAAATTCTCCTTGCTTTTTTCTATTCATACAAAATATCCTCTTTCTTATTTCATATTATAATATCGAAGACCTAAGATTATTGGTTTAATTACTGAAAATATTGTCAATTCCTGATGAAAATATTTTATAATATACATACAGTAATGAGAAAGAGGAAATTTCATGAATAACAAATTTTCTATTGGCCAAGTGGCTCGATTAAATGATTTATCGATTAAAACACTTCGTTATTATGATGATATTGGTTTATTTAAGCCATACTTTGTGGATGCTTATTCAGGTTATCGCTACTATACTGCTGAACAATTTAAAGAGTTAGATATTATTTTATATTTAAAAAAAATGGGGATTCCTTTAAAAGATATAAAAAAACAACTTGAGAATCGTAGCCTAGATGATTTTATTTCAATTTTAGATAGTGTTCGGAAAATAACGCGAGATAAGATTGAAGTATTAAAACAAATTGAGATTGGACTAATTTCGAGCGTTAGAGAGCTGGAAAATTCCAAGAACAATGAAAGTATTGGAAAACCTTATATTGAACAAATTAAATCTCACCACATTGTTGAAGTCAATAAAAAATTCGATTCTTTAAAAAATATGGAATCAGAAATCAGACAGCTTAAAAAGAATAACGATTTAAACTTTCCTTATACCATAGGAAATATAGGTTATATTAAAATATTAGAAAATAAACATTCATTATATGATGGGATTTTCATGTTAGTTGATTACAAAAAGAATCAAAAGTTAGACAAAATAAAAATAATTGATGATGGAAAATTTGCTGTCATCCGATATAAAGAACACTCGAATACGATGAATGAAAAGAAAAACATAGATAAGTTAATTCGTTTCGCAAAAGTCAATAACTACCGTACAGAAGGTCCTCTATATATTCGGAAAATAGTGGATGGCGTAATCTCAAATTATGCAGATGAATGGATGAAGGAAATTCGAATCAGGATTTATCCAAAGGTAGATATTTAAAAAAGGAACCACAAGTTTTCTTGTGGTTCCTTTAATTGTGTTCATGACAAGACTATTTAAAGTAGTTCTTAATTCTTTCTTCTTGAATAATTTCGATGGAATGACCATCTTTCATTAATTGCTCAGCTTTTAATAGTTTCGAACTCTTATGACCTAATGATAGATTATTCCAACTGCTATTACTGACAATTAATATATCAGTGTGAGTATTTAATGAATTGCTAAATACTCCTCCGAGAGATTGAATCTTCTTAGCTGCCATTGAGCGAGTTAGTCCTTCTAGTCCTCCTGTAATCACAATCATTTTCCCTTTGAAGTAAGTTGTTGAGGGAATATATGTGGAATTAGATAGAGTAATCATTTTAGATTTGGTTAAGTCATGTATGTTAAAGCCATCAATGTACTTTTCAAAATGTAATACAAGTTGAGCAATTATTTCTGATTTTGAAAGTTCAAGGGATATACCATAGTGATTAGCTAGAGTATGTATTGAAAAATACTTTTGATTAGTCATTTTCGTTTTTGAAAAGGAGAGAGTACAACCAAAATCACAATATGGCATAAGTTGATTGATCGACATGCAGGACTCTTCAAGCACCGCGTAATCAAATGCTCGATAATATGAAATTACAGTCTGATTCGTAAGCCATTCATTTAGTATAGGATAAAACTCCTTGAAAGTAGGTGAATGTTGGACCATATCCTCTGTTATTCCATGTTGGGACGTGTGATATTCATCAAATGATTGCTCAGGGTTTATATATGTAAATAGAGAATCCGTTATTTCGTTCTGAACGACTTTTATGAGACCAATGGAACAAATACTATCCCTCCATTGATTTGCTGTGTCTATGCTTATTGCAATAAAATCCAAAAAACTGCCTCCTATTGATACATCTAATAATTTCTTTTTATTTTATCACATACATAACGAAACAATTCAATCATAGTATAAAAGTGTTGAGGTAGATTTAATATGAAATTGATAGAAAATTTCGTATACTATTAATTAGAAAGATTGAATTATAAAGAATTTTTCGGGGGTGTAATAAATGAGAACACGTGTAACAGAAGTTTTAGGTATTAAATATCCAATTATTCAAGGTGGACTAGCTTATCTTGCCTATTCTGAGTTAGCTGCAGCAGTATCAAATGCTGGGGGACTTGGACAAATCACTGCAGCAACCCTTGGAACACCGGAAAAGCTGAAAGAAGAAATCCGTAAAATTCGTTCATTGACTGACAAACCATTTGGTGTAAACTTTGCTATTTCTAGGCATGATGGAAAATACGAAGATTTATTGGAAGTTGCTATAGCTGAAAAAGTATCAGCAATCTCGATTACTGGAGGTAATCCACAACCAGTATTAGAAAGGCTAAAAAACGAAGATATTCGCAAACTTGTATTAGTTTCTGGGGTAAGACAAGCTGAGAAAGCGGAAGAATTAGGAGCGGACATTGTAATGGCTGTCGGACAAGAGGGCGGAGGGCACTTAGGTCGTGAAGATATTGGTACGATGGTTCTTGTGCCAAGAATAGCAGAATCCGTTTCAATTCCAGTGATTGCTAGTGGAGGCATTGGAGATGGTAGAGGATTGCTTGCAGCGTTTGCACTAGGAGCCGAAGGAATTGAAATGGGTACACGATTTATCGCAACAAAAGAATGTGTTCATGCGAACGAAGCATATAAACAAGCAATTATAAATGGTAAAGAAACAGATACAGCTGTGATTATGCGTTCCTTAGGTGCACCTGGAAGAACAATTAAAACAGAATTTACCGAAGAAATTGTTCGTTTAGAACAAAAAGATGCTACTTATGAAGAGCTAAAAGATATGATAAGTGGAAAAGCAAATCGTAATTTCATTTATGATGGCAATCTAAAAGAAGGATTTGGTTGGGCTGGCCAAGTGATGGGACTTATTCATGATGTTCCATCTGTTCAAGAATTATTTGATACGATGATTGAAGTCGCAGATTCTAGCAGAAAAAGAATAGATCGAATTTTAGAAGAAAACCCAGTAGAACATTAATAGGTTAACCTATTTCTTAAAGACTGTTGAAAACTTGGAAGCTAAAGTTATCTTCAGTCTTTAATTTTGTTAATATTTAATGATTAAAATGGAAAACATAACAGTTATGAGTAGCAGAATAATAATTTACAGACGTTGGAGGACCTATGATGAACATTATGATCGAATGGGTTTATAGAACACCAAAAGGCGCCGAAGCTATTTTTCGTTCAGATGAAATTCCTGCAGAAGTTGGGTTGAAATTAGCCCAGGATATCGAGAAAACAGGGCGCGCTAAAAGTATAACTTTCATCGATGAACACGATAGTACTTGGACATTAAAAGAAATGAAGAAATATTTAACAGAGGTAGAGGGTGAGCCGCATAATATCACTGTCTATTTTGACGGTGGTTATGATCGACAAACAAAAGTATCTGGACTTGGGTGCGCAATTTACTTTGAACAAAATGGCAAACCATACAGACTAAGAAAAAATGCTCAAACAGTGGGCTTAAATTCAAATAACGAAGCCGAATATGCAGCTTTAAATTTAAGTATTGTAGAACTTGAATTATTAAATGTGAAAAATATGAATGTCCGATTTGTTGGAGACTCTCAAGTTGTTGTGAACCAAATGAGTGGCGAATGGGCAGTAATGGAACCCGAATTATTAAGCTTTGCTGATCGGATTGATGATAAATTAAAAAATTTAGGAATTAAGCCGGAATATGAACATGTTTCCAGAAAAATGAACACTGAAGCGGATCGATTGGCAACGCAAGCGATACATGGTATCGAGATTGTTGCACAAATTGAACTAGTTCTTGAAAATGATTGATTTATTCTTTACAAACCAAAAATCTTCTCCCAACAAATCGGAGAAGATTTTTGTGCGTTAATTACTATTTGATAGAAAAAAATATTTAACCAACTTATTAAATAAAAGAAGTCAATGTGGGAATACTGTCAATAATCACTAAATGCCTATACGTAATACTTGGAGGAGATGCACCATGAGAAAAAGATTAATGTTAACACTGTTCGCCTTAGTAGCCGTAGTCACCTTGTCTGCTTGTGGAAATAATCATGATAAAAAGTTTGATATAAATAATAATGTTAATTTAGCACCTGATGATAATTTAAATATAGAAACCCAGCAGTCTGTTTCAGAACAAAATCACATTGACCATTCAAATACAGGAATTGTTCCGAATAATATAATAAAAGCAGAGAATCCGACTTATCAAGTTGGTAGCCGTATTATCATCAATGCTAATCATATGAAAGGAATGCAAGGAGCAAAAGGGACGGTCGTCGGTGCCTATGACACGATAGCTTATACAGTTAGTTATAAACCTACAACAGGTGGAGAAGAAGTGAAAAACCACAAATGGGTCATTCAAGAGGAAATCAAGAAACCGGATGACGTAGTTTTAGCTCCTGGTGCTAAAGTGACATTAGAAGCTGACCATATGCCCGGAATGAAAGGTGCCATTGCTACAATCGATACTGGAAGAAAAACAACAGTCTATATGGTTAACTATAAGCCGACTAACGGAGGAAAAGAAGTGAAAAATCATAAATGGGTCATTGAAAGCGAATTATCATCAGAAAAATAAATAATATTAAACTTTACAAAAACTTTATTTTTAGTATTTCAAAAAAAGAAAGGATGAATTTACTAGGTCAATGGAAATGTTTTTGTGTATTCTTTGATTATATTAACTTATCTAACATAAGATTACTCTTTTGCCGTTGAAATGTGATTTAGAAATTCCTTATTTTATTGAAGTAAGCTTATTGCAATACACATTTGTAGTTCGTTTATATAGTTAATGGACTTCCGTCATTTTGTTACTATTACTCGTTATATTTTTTATAAGATTATTTAAAAATCATTGACGAGAAACATAAAATTCATTATATTTTGAATATACTATTTCCTAATAACGGAAATTTTTTACTTGATGTGGAAAAAAGATAGGATTGGAAATGTGGATTTAAATGTTGAAATTAAGAGGGTTAAGGAAAAATCCCTAAAAGTATGGCTGAAAAACTTTTAAAATAATACTAGTTTACTCTTCTTAATCGTACACCGCGTAAAAACTACACCTGAGTGAAGCCGTCCTGCAGCCCAAGCAATCGGGATTTGTGGGAGGCAAACTGCCCGTAAATCTGGATAAAAGCACATTCTATTGCAAATCCTGTACGTCGGAAAACCCCAATGATTGAAGTTTCACTTTATCACATGTTTGATTTGAACAATTAAAGATAATAAAAAGATTAGATTCGAGTATCAGGGATTTCTATGAAAATATCAAATTAGAGAAAAGGGATGGTGTTGGAAATGATGTGGAATACACCTGAAAAATTACGGGCACTTCTTTTTGAAATTGTTGGTTGGGAAAGTCAAACATTGACTCAAGGTGAAAAGCTTTTTTCAAAAAAATTGGAAGCAAAGTTGCAACAATTAAATTACTTTCAAGAGAACCCTCACTATTTAAATCTGTATGACGTTGATTACGGAAGGCAAGTAGTATCTGCGTTATATAAAAACCCAAAAGTAAAAGAAACGGTTGTTCTAATAAGTCATTTTGATACTGTCCAAATTGAGGAGTATGGAGCACTTATGCCATTAGCTACAATGCCTGAAGAACTAACGAATGCTTTTTTTTCCAATACTCATCTTTTAAACAATTCTGCAAAAAGGGATTTAGAGTCAGGTGATTATTTGTTTGGGCGTGGAGTAATGGATATGAAAATGGGTCTTGCACTTCACATGCAGTTAATCGAACGTGCAATTGATGAACAATGGCCTATCAATTTGCTACTCATAACAGTTCCTGATGAGGAAGTAAACTCTGCAGGTATGCGGAAGGCAGTAATTCATCTTAAAGAATTACAAGCTCAGCAACAACTTGAGACGGTATTATTTTTAAACAGCGAACCTTCATTTTCACAAGACCCGATGGATACAAAAGCATACATTTACTCCGGAACAATAGGGAAAATCATGCCTGCTGCAATGTTCTATGGAAAAGAAACGCATGTAGGGGAGCCACTAAAAGGTATAACAGCCACATACATGAGTGCGTTTCTTACAGCAGAAATGGAATGGAATGACAAATTTTTAGAAAGTGAATTTGGTGAATTCACACCGTTACCTGTATCGCTACAGTTGAAAGATTTAAAAGAACAATATTCAACACAAACTCCATATAAAGCTGTAGCTCTGTACAATGTATTCTTAATGAATCGCAGTCCTAAAGAGATTATGTCAATTTTCGAAGAAGTAGCTACTACAGCAATGGAGAAATGTCAAAGTCGATATGATGCAATTTGCAAAAATCAAAACATTGAAGGGTTAGGGAAAATTCGTGTAATTCGCTTCGAAGCATTACGAGAATATGCTGAAGAAAAATTAGGAAATGAAAAGATTTCCGAAATAATAGCGGATGTTGTTGCCAATGAATTGTTAGACGATCGTGAAAAATCACTACGAATTGCTGATCAGCTCTTGATTCATTGTAAGGAATTAACTCCTGCAGTCGTGCTCTTATTTGCACCACCATATTATCCACCTGCAAACTCATCAGATAATACTCTAATTCAAGGTGCGATGTCTCTTTTATTAGCAGAAGGAGAAAAATTGAATATACCACTAAAACAGATTCATTATTTCAATGGTATTTGTGACTTAAGCTATTGCCAATTTCAAGCTGATGAAGATTGGCGAACTTATGAGAAAAACACACCAGTTTGGGGAGAAACATATGATATTCCATTCGAAGAAATATCTCAGTTTCATGCCCCAGTAATGAATGTAGGACCTTATGGAAAGGACGCGCATCAGATTTCTGAACGACTTCAAATGAAAAGTGGATTTGAGGAAATGCCAAAGTTATTAGAAGCACTTATTAAATATGTTTATTCAAATGGAAAGGTTAAAGAAAAAGACGTTGATATAAGTTAGTACATTCAATTAGTAATGAAAAGATTTCTTTAATCATAATTTATTTATAGAAAGTCATGAATGATCTTGATAAATATCGAGATGGAGGGGTGTAATGGGATTATTCGATGGCATAATGGGAAATGCCACTGAAGTAAGGTTAGATTTAGTTGAACATGAGGTAAAAGATTTACTGGCAAAGAATGAAAGAGTCGAACAAGCCTACAAACTTTTACGTGATTTGTTTGTTTTTACAAACAGACGCTTACTTTTGATTGACAAACAAGGTGTAACCGGCAAGAAAACAGAATACCACTCCATCCCTTACAAAAGCATTGTTCACTTCTCAATTGAAACAGCTGGTACATTTGATATAGAAGCAGAAATGAAGATTTGGCTATCCAATAGTGCAGAACCGATTGAAAAGAAATTCAATAAATCAATGAATATCTTTAAAGTTCAAAGCGTACTTGCCGATTATGTACTAAAATAACTTATAGCACTATTACAAGACTGCTACTTAAATGGACTGCGCTTTTCACGTCAAAGTAAAGTGCCTCTTATATGCTAAACGTGAAGAGTGTAGTCTTTCTTGCATTCCATTATATTTATGAAGGAATCCCGTTAATAAATTTTGGTCTAAAGTAAATAACTAGACAATTGTGTATGTCTAGTATATAATATATTCCATAAGGTTCTTATATGGAAAAAGTTGAATTCACATATTACAAAAGTAATCGTGTTTGTTCGATTCATTTTGTAATATGTGAATTTTTTTCTTTCAAAAAGCTTATGTATTAATAATTTTAATTAATGGAGGTCATTCAAATGACACAAGGTACTGTAAAATGGTTTAACTCAGAAAAAGGTTTCGGTTTCATCGAAGTTGAAGGCGGAGCAGACGTATTCGCTCACTTCTCAGCTATCCAAGGCGAAGGATTCAAATCTTTAGATGAAGGTCAAAAAGTTGAATTCGAAATTGAAGAAGGACAACGCGGACCACAAGCTTCAAACATTGTAAAACTTTAATTTTTAATAGTACGTTTTACGGTTTGAAAAACGAGAGGTAACCTATTTATAGGGGACCTCTTTTTTGTGTTAAAATTCCTTCATCAAATATTATGGTTGCACGTTAAATCTATATTTTTATGTTCGAATAATTATTGCATTCATATAATTAGAGTGATATTATTATAAATGTCGAATAAATTATGCGGAAGTAGTTTAGTGGTAGAACATCACCTTCCCAAGGTGAGGGTCGCGGGTTCGATCCCCGTCTTCCGCTCCATAAAACGGAGGAATACCCAAGTCTGGCTGAAGGGATCGGTCTTGAAAACCGACAGGCGGGTCAAACCGCGCGGGGGTTCGAATCCCTCTTCCTCCTCTCGAATGGGTCGGTAGCTCAGTTGGTAGAGCATTAGATTGAAGCTCTAAGTGTCGGCAGTTCGATTCTGTCCCGACCCATATTAAAGGATGTCCAAATATCATTTGGATGTCCTTTTTTATTTTACATAGAATGAAAAGAGCAAACATCTTCATCCAAAAATTAAAATTTTTGTTGTGGAAAGGTAGTAAGGTGATACAATAGTTGTATTAACTAACTTCTAAACAGAATGGAGTTTAGGTATTATAATGACTGAAATTTCAATAAACAAAAGAAAGAAAGGTATTATACTAGTTTTGCTATCAGCAATATTTTGGGGAGTTGCTGGTACACTTGCACAATTTTTGTTCCAAGTAAAAAACTTTAATATTGAGTGGCTTGTTGTTTTACGGCTTTTATCTGCAGGATTTTTATTACTTGTATTCAATTATCCAAAAGAAAGAGAACGAATCTGGTCTATTTGGAAAAATAAGCATGATGTCGTAAGTTTACTATTGTATAGTTTTCTTGGCATGTTAGCAGTTCAATATACATATTTTGCAGCAATAAAGCATGGAAATGCAGCGACTGCAACTGTTTTACAATATTTATCTCCAATGATTGTCCTCTTATATATAGTAACTAAGAGCAAGAAGTTCCCGGCTAAAAATGAAACTCTATCGGTTTTTCTGGCAATTATAGGAACAATTCTGTTAGTTACACACGGAAAGCTTACAGACCTTTCAATTTCTGGCGTCGCGTTATTTTGGGGAATTGCAGCAGCTTTTGCATTGGCGTTTTATACACTTTACCCTCAAGGATTACTTGCGAGATATGGATCGATTGTTGTTGTGGGATGGGGTATGTTGATTGGTGGAATAGGTTTTAGTTTTATACATCAGCCTTGGCAGTTTGAGGGGATTTGGTCAATTTCCTCTTTCGCCAGTTTTTTATTCATCGTTATCTTTGGAACTCTGCTTGCATTTTATTTTTATCTTGAAAGTTTTCGTTATCTTAAGCCTAGTGTTGCCAGTGTTCTTGCATGTGTTGAGCCATTTGTCGCATCGATTTTATCAGTTATTTTTTTACATGTAAGTTTTGGTTTTTTTGAATGGATCGGAACCGCATGTATTCTTAGTACGATTTTTATTGCCTCAAAAAAGGAAACAAAAAGAGATGAAAAACATAAAGAAATATAGGCATGATTGGGTAAATGACATAAAAAAGAGAGTGAGAAATCCATAAGATTTCTCACTCTCTTTTGAATTATGATATTTATACTTACTTAAATAAACTATGTGGGCTAATCATAACAGATTATCACTAGTAAAATCAATTATTTTATAAATTTTTGTTTAGCAATTTAATCTTCAAATAAATCTTCTGCAAGATCTTCAATTTCTTCTTTAAGTTTTTTTGTTCCCATTTCATCTACTGTTATAGAATCACCATTAATTATTATTAAGTCACCTACGTTTGCACTATTCGGCATTTTTTCTTTCGGAATTTCAATTGTATGATCTTCAATTTCGATAATTGCTAAATCACCTTCAAAACGATCAATAATTCCTTTTTGCACTTATTTCTCCACCTTTACAGTTATAGATTTGCCATTTGATGTAAAAACAATATTACCATGTTGATCAGTTCGATAAACCTTAGCATGCACTGCATTTAATCTATTTAACGCATCATTAGTAGGGTGATGATATCTATTTCCTTCTCCCACACTGATTGCCGCAAATGTTGGTTTCAAAACTGCTAAAAAGTTTGAATTTGAGGCTTCTTTTGCTCCGTGATGACTTACTTTTAAGACATCAACTTTTTGTAATACACCTGCATTTAACATATCTTCTTCAGCAGGAGTTTCAGCATCACCTGTAAATAGAAATTTCTTATCACCATGTTGCATAAATAATACGCCGCTCCAGTCATTTAGATCACTTTTAGAATAATCTTTTACCGGACCAACGAAATGTAAATCCAACGATTGCTCATTAGTTGGAATTTGGACATCTTTTTTTGCTACTTTGATTTTAAGTCCTTGTGCTTTAACTGATTGTAAAAAATTTCGATACGCAATTGTTGTATGTGTGACACGTGGTGCATACACAGATTTAACAGGGAATGCATCGATAATATCTGGTAATCCTCCAATGTGGTCAGCATCTGGATGGGTTGAAATCACAGCGTCTAATTGCGATACACCTTGTTGTTTTAAATAGTCGATTACAATTTGTCCCTTTCCTTTGTTACCACCATCAATAATAATACTTTCTTTTGGCGTTTGGATAAAAATTGAATCACCTTGACCAACGTCGATGATATGTACTTTTACTTGATCATTTGTTGTTGTTACAGGTTTGACATTAGATTCAGATGTGAAATCTCTTTGATTTACAGCCTGCGTACATCCTATAAGTAGAACTATACTTAAAAGGGTTAAAAATAATACACTTAATTTATTTTTCATAGAAATACCTCCTGATTTATCTTATCATAGGAAGTGGTAGGGAACAAATGTTTGTTTGCTATAACTAACGAAAGATAGTTGAATCTCAGGTAGTATGGGCATAACAGTCTATTCCGTTAAAAGTAAAAGAAATGAGCTGTATCATAAGAGTTAAATCTTATGATACAGCTCATTATTATTCTCTATTCAATAGATATTTTATAATCATCCTTATTAATCATTTTAAACCTATATGCAAACAATCTAAGTAAGGCAACGTTTAATATTATTGGAAGGACGACGAACATGCCAATCATAATGATGATATTAGTAGCTGTCCAACCATTCGATGTAAGATTAATATAATTCAAAGGTCCGATTAAACCTGAAATACCAAATCCTGCACTCATTGGTGTACCTTGAATATTTAGTATTCCTGCTAGTGCACCTAGAATTGCAGCTGTAATTAGCATAGGAAATGCCATTTGAGGCTTCATAAAGAAATTGCGCATTTGAATTTTAGGTGAACCTAGAACATGGGCAAGTGCAGTTCCAAGTGAATTTGATTTGTAGCTTGCAATGCAAAGTCCAAATCCAGCAGAAACAATACCAAGGTTTGCAGCCCCTGATCCAATACCTGATAACATAATTACTGTTGCTACGCCAACTGTTGAAATAGGGGATAAGATCAATATACAGAAAATAACAGCTATAATAGCGCCCATAATAACGGGTTGTAAGTCTGTTACATAATGCACTCCAGTACCAATTAGTCCAGTTCCACTTTTAACAAACGGTAAAATAATATACCCTATCAAACCAGGGATAAAAATACTTAATGTTGGCATTAAAAGGATCGTATAGCCTTTTAACTTTGTTCCAATGAATTGCACAAATAATACTGCTAACGCTGCAGTAATCCCTGTATTTAATACAATTCCAATTCCTGAAAGTGTCATAATGCCATCTTTCATAGTCACAACCCCACTACCTACGACAGCAGCTAGACCAATACTTGCAGTCTGGATGGGTGTTAACTTAAAACTCATACCAACCATAACACCAATTAAAGCTGGTAACATACTCATTGCAATCACTGTTAAATTTAAGAGATGCTGTAAGAAAGGTGCTTGAGGAATTAATAGTTTGAAAATTTCCCCTACTAAAGCATTAGGAATTAAAGATACTACAATCCCTATACTCATTCCCGTTAATAATTTATTGAAAAACTCTTTCATGGAAATACTCCTCTCAACTAAGGTGGTTAATCTTTATAGTACTGTAGTTTAATGCTTTAAAGCGAAAAAGTAAATAGTAGATTTAAAATATTTCTAATTATCACGAAATTTTTTAGATTAAAATACATAGAAAATTGGGAATTAATGTACTACTTGTGATAATGAGGAGGAGAATTGATGAAAGCAGGAAGAATATTTAAATGTATTAGCTTTTGTCTACTCATTTTGCTCTTAACTGGTTGTATGGAGCCAAACCATTCAGTTCAAACAGGTACAGTAGATCAAATGGGTACAATTGAAATATCTAATACATTAAGAAACGAGAAAACTTACCAGAAGGGGATTCAATCATTTAATAATGGTCGCAATATAAAAATCTCTCCAGATGAAATTGAACACTTAAAAACGCATTATATTCAATTCAGAGATAATACTCAAAATTTAGTCATTGGTAATTATAATGTATGGCTTGATCAAAATAAGAAGCGGATTATCTTTACAGACTCGGTTAAAGAATATTCTTACTATGAAATTGAGGATAAGGATGCTCAATTTGTACAAAATTTAATGTTTAAGGATGAAGTAAGTAAATGATGCGTTGTATACTAAAGTAAAAACAGTTGGAGCGTGTAACAATAGATGTGGTTTTGGTATTTAGTAAGCCTGCTTATTAGTTTAATTGCAACATTTCTCATATATAAAATAACCCATGTTATTTTATTTATTTTCCCACCGCTTGCAGTCATTTTAGTTCATCTTTACTTTAAGCGGAGACCTAAGTGATTTTTTATTTAAAAAGGCTAATTGCAAATTCCATTGCAATTAGCCTTATTTTTATAACTCGTCAGCTACGCCTAAAATGATGATACCGATCATGACGATAGTGATAACGAAGTAGTGTTTTAGTGTTAATTTTTCTTTTAAGAATATTCTTGAAAGAATTACAGAGAAAATACTATAAGATGCGATTAAAGGGGCAGCAATAATGGCGTAAGCACTCATTGCGTATACATAAAAGAACTGGCCGGTTGTTTCTAGTAATGCGGCACATGCTTTATCACGTTCTTTGAAAATATTAAACTGGACTTTTTTTATACATTTTAAATAGATGAATGCTATGAATGCACAGATAAAGAATGTATATTCGTAAGCTAAAAGAGCAGCATCTTCGCTCATTAATTTTAATTCATCAAGATAAATTCCATCTGCGAAAGTTCCAGCACCATCTAATAATGCATAAATAATAGGGAACATAATAGCCATAAATCCGAGTTGATATTTTTTATCAATCTGCACATTGTTTAAGCGCATCACTTTACTTTCTTGTTGTTTTTCAACAACAGCAATTCCAATAACTCCGATTGACACAATGATTACACCTAATATATGAATCCAATCAATATCTTGATGGAAAAAGATGAATAGTAAAATAGCTGTAATAGCACCGGATGAGTTTTGTAATGGAGAAGAAATAGAAAGTTCTAAGTATCGAAGCCCAACATAACCAATTGTCATAGAAGCAATATAGAAGAATGATACAGGTAAATATTTAATCATATCAAAAGGATGAAAATCAATATCTTTATAAAGCATATAACAAGTTGCGTGAATCCCCATAACAAGCCCAACCATTACAACTATTTTTAAATGACTGAATTTGTCATTATGGTCAGAACCTCGCTTATAAAATAAATCAGCTCCGCCCCAAGCAAGAGCAGTCAGGATTGAAAATAAAAACCACATGAATGATAATAACTCCTTTGTTAAATTTTGCAACCTAATCATTATACGGTTATTTATAACTATTTAAAAGAAAATAGTTTAGTAAAATTTACTGTATTATTTTTGTGAATATTCAATAAAAATGCAGCAAACATGTAGTTTATATAAAGATTTTAGACAAAGAAAGCAATATCAATTGATGGTACAATAGAAATAGTAAATCAAACGAAAGGTGAAGAGTCTATGATCGAAAAAGCACAGCACTATTTGCAACAATTTTTTGGTTACAAACAATTTCGTTTGGGTCAAGTCAATATTATTGAACATATTCTATCTGGGGCGTCTTGTCTTTGTGTGATGCCAACTGGTGGAGGGAAATCTGTTTGTTACCAAATACCAGCTCTAATGCTTGAAGGTACAACAATTGTTATATCTCCATTAATTTCACTTATGCAAGATCAAGTAGATACATTATTAGAAATGGGGATAGAAGCAGCTTATATTAATTCAACATTAAGCCAAATAGAAATTCAGGATACCATCTCAAACGCATTAGCGGGACATTATAAATTATTATATATTGCTCCTGAACGTTTAGAATCCGAATCTTTTAGAAATTTACTAACTCAATTATCAGTACCATTAATTGCAGTAGATGAAGCGCATTGTATTTCTCAATGGGGACATGACTTTCGACCAAGCTATCGAGCAATCGGTCGTTTAACTAAACTTTTTAGTAAAAAACCAACTGTAGTTGCCCTTACTGCGACTGCTACTCCAGCAGTTAGAGATGATATCTGTCAACAACTAAATATTGATGACAAAAATACAGTTATCACAGGATTTGCAAGAGATAACTTAAGCTTCTCTGTGGTCATAGGGCAAAATAAAGAACGATATGTTAAAGATTTCCTAAAGAAAAATGCACAAGAAGTAGGTATTATATATGCAGCAACAAGAAAAACAGTAGATCATCTTTATGAAGTCTTGAAAAAAGCAGGATTACGTGTTTCAAAATATCACGCAGGATTATCTGAAACAACGAGAATTGCAGAGCAAAATCGATTTTTACATGACGAAGCTTCTGTAATGGTAGCAACAAATGCTTTTGGAATGGGAATTGATAAGTCCAACGTCAGATTTGTCATTCACTATCAATTGCCAAAGAATATGGAAAGTTATTATCAAGAAGCAGGAAGAGCTGGGCGGGATGGATTACCAAGTGAATGTGTCCTTTTATACGCTCCTCAAGATGTACAAACACAACGTTTTTTAATAGATCAAACGGATGACCGAGAGCGAATCTCTCAAGAACTCAGAAAACTACAAAGTATGGTTGACTATTGTCATACAGAACACTGTTTACAACAATATATTGTAAATTATTTTGGAGAAAATGGGGAAGAAAAGTGCGGAAAATGTGGCAATTGCACAGACCAACGTGAAGTATTTGATGTAACAGTTGAATGCCAAAAAGTATTATCATGTGTCATTCGGATGGGCCAAAAATTTGGGAAAACCATGGTAGCGCAAGTTTTAGTAGGGTCCAAAAATCAAAAGATGCGTAGCTTTGGATTTGAAACTTTATCAACTTATGGATTAATGAAAGAAATGACGATTAAAGATGTTACGAATTTCATTGAATTTATGATTGCTGAGGAAATATTAGCAGTTAATCAAGGGTCGATGCCGACGGTTTATGTAACGCCAAAAGGAAAAGAAGTTCTTTTGTCAAATTTAAAAGTAAAAAGAAGAGGAATTGTCGAAACAAAACAAATTGTAAAAGAAGACCCACTTTTCGAAGAGCTACGCGTTATTCGAAAACAGTTAGCGGATGAAGCAAACGTACCGCCATTTGTTATTTTCTCCGATAAGTCTTTAAGAGATATGTGTGCAAAAAAACCATCTACTCACTATGAATTTTTAGAGGTAAACGGTGTTGGTCAAAACAAATTAGAAAAGTATGGAGATATTTTCTTAAATGTAATCTCAAAATTTCAAACTAATTGATTAGAAAGAGTGATAAATTGTCATTTCATAAATTAGTATCTAATTGTCGGGAAATCATCGCAAATTATCAAAATGTGCAAATTGGCATTGCTATAATGGATGAAAATGAAAATCAGACGTTTTATCATCAGGAAGAACTCGTTTTTCGTGCAGCTAGTACAATCAAAATACCTATTATGCTATCGTGTTACATAAATATGGCACAAAAATTAGATGACATTGCTACGATTCCTAATTATGTAAGAGTAGAAGGTGCAGGTGTAATCCCATTTTTGTCTGGCAATTTGCCATACACATACCGCAATTTAATGGAATTAATGATCATCGTATCAGATAATACTGCTGCAAACGTATTGTTACTCGAAAATTCAATGGTTAAAGTAAATAAGCTCTTGATGAAAATTGGTTGTGGAAATAGCAAAATAGAGCGTTTATTTATGGATGAGGCAGCATATGAAAAGGGATTTGATAATACAACAACTGCGAAAGATATGGTAAAGATTCTTCAACAATTTGGAGAATACTCTGAAGTCCTTAATCAAAACCAAAGAGCAGAAGCACTTCAAATTTTGAGTAATCAACAGCTTGGAGAAATGTTGAATGCATATACAGTTGATGATGAAGTCAATTATTTTCATAAAACGGGTAATTTAACAGGTATCAATCACGATATTGGGATTATCAAATATCGCGATAAATTACTCTATGTAGCTGTCTTAACGCAATATGAACAAGATAATTTCACTGGGAAAAAGTGTATTGCTGATATCGGAAAAGCAATCACCTATTACTTAAAAAGAGCGTAAATTCAAAAGAACCAACATCAAAGGGATGTTAGTTCTTTCAAAATACTTAGTTGAGTGTGTTTTTCATCAAGCAACACAATTCCTGTAAGTCCGTTAACAGTTTCAGAATGGATAATTTTGTTCTTCAAAACAGGAAGTAATTTTGGGGAAAGTGCAACATGGATACCCTCAATATCCATAATAATATCCGTGTGGATTGGGGTATCGATATCTGCAGCAAATTGCATCCCGTTTCGATCTGCCACTGCATAGAAGCGGAGTAGATGGTACTTATTGTCAGCTGTTAAATTAGCGATAAATTTCTTCCCCTGATTAGTTATTCTCATAGTGAAATCATCCTTTACCGAGTCGTTTCTGTTGTGAGTATTCCACGCTCAACTTCGATTTAAACAATAAGTATTAGGAGAATTTTTAAAAAATTTTATTTTCTTGTAAGCCATTCCGCAACGATAAAAAATATGATAAAAAAGGCAAAAGCTATAACAAAAAACCATAATGGTACTTCACCAAAAGACAATTATTGACACCCCCGCTTAAATCTTAATGTAATAGTAGCATAATAAAGTGGTGAATCTTAATAAAACACCGTTAAACATTACCTTTGCAAAAGATTTTTTAAAAAAAATGCCGTATTTTAGGACAAATGTAGTGAAATCGTATAAAATAGTTGTTGGTATCTATTTAAATTTACACGGAATTCTTAAACTTATCAAAATGTAGTGTAAGTTAAGTTTGACTTTAGTTAAGAGAGGTTGTTTGAAAGAATGATTCATTTAAAATGGAAAGACGCACCAACAATTAAAACTGTTACTTGCAAAAATACAAATGCAAAGAAATACTTAGTTTCAAATGTGCTTACAGTTGGTAAAGATTATGAAGTGAAAAACGAAACAGAAGAATTCTTGTTTGTTATTGACAATACAGGCAATGTTGGTGGTTATTACAAAGAATACTTCGAATAATTAGTTTTGATCTTTTAGCTTTTCGCTGACTAAAAATAGCGAAAGGCTTTTTGTTTTTAATAGAATTTGAATGATGAAAGGAGATTAAAATATGCATCAAATTATCCAACAAGAACAGAGTATAAGAAAAGATCGTCAACATTCAAAAGAAGATTCACTGTTAATTGGAAAAAGTGGCTACATATCTCCAAATGATTATTTATGGGATGATGTCCTATTAAGTGTCACTCTAAAAAAGCCTGTGTTATTAAAAGGACCATCTGGATCCGGGAAAACTAAAATGGCTGAATCATTATCTCATTTTTTTAATCAACCCATGCACAGCATTAACTGTTCAGTTGACCTTGACGCGGAAAGTTTACTTGGATTTAAAACAATGATCCAAAAAGAAGGTCAAACAATCATTGAATTTATAGAAGGTCCTGTTGTGAAAGCGATGAAGCAAGGACATCTTCTTTATATTGACGAAATAAATATGGCAAAGGCCGAAACCTTACCGATTTTACATAGTGTACTTGATTACAGACGTATGCTAACCAATCCTTTTACAGGAGAAGTTATTCAGGCGCATCCTGATTTTAGCGTTATCGCTGCAATCAATGAAGGCTATATTGGAACAGCACCGATGAATGAAGCATTAAAAAACCGTTTTGTATCATTTAGTGTTCCATATCTAAATGGAGATCAATTAAAAGAACTATGGCAAAAAGCATATCCAAATATCCCTAACGAATTGCAATCTTTCATACTGCATTTAGCGGAAGATTTAAAACAACAAGTTATAAATGGACTACTAAGTGAAGAAGCAGCATCCGTTCGAAGTTTACTTGACGCTACAGAATTAGCACAATATATGAATCCATTGAGAGCAGTCCGCTATGCTGTTGCTGAAAAGTTAGATGATTTAAGTGAAAAAGAATTAGTGATGGAACTTGCAAAAACTTGGATAAAGTGAGGTTTACAAAAATGGCCGAACTAAACCGTTTCATACAATTTAATAATGAACAAATTGATCCAAGGGTGATGTTACATTATGAGCATCTAGCAAAAGCACTTGCGAATGCACCATACTTAACGATAACTGAACGTCAATTAATCGAAATGAAGCCACAAGAGGAGCAAATAGCCATCAGTGTATTCTGGCGTCATCGTAATCAGGAAACGACACATTTAGGCCGGCTTTCTGATATTTATCTAGTAACATGTGGTTTTTGGAAAGAATTCTCAGTTACAACTTGGCTGTCATTTGAAGAAGATTTGCAAGATCATGAGCTGAAAAAGTTATATAAGCAGTTAGTAATGCTCGTTGAAGAATTTCGGTTAATGGATTTTGTTGCAAAAAAGAGACCTGGTACAAAAAAAGCTATTGAGATTAGAAGAAAAGCATATACTGATGCGCATAGACATCGATTTGAAGTAAATTCTCAAAAAGGATTTATAGCAGATGCATTGATTAATTATTTGTATTTGGCAGCGCATGATGGAATGATGTCATTACCTCAATCTGAACTTGCAGAGAAATTTGAACATGTACTTTATCCATTTCAACAAATTTATGACGTAAAATCGACAAAAGATAGTATAGATTTAATTTATCGAATAATGCCTTACGTAGCAGGCCAAATTCCCAAAGATGTAACACTTAATTATTATGCATTAATGGATTCAATTCCAAAAGCAGCCAAATTTCATGAGCATAGTGGAGTAAAAGGACAAGAAAGCGGTGATCAAGAAAATAAAAAAGAAACGATTGAACAGCTATTCCAAACTTGGCATAGAGAAACAAAGGAAGAATCCGGGGTTCATTTACGTTTTGAATTAGAAAGAGGAAATGCCTCAAAGTCATTAAGTTTAGAGGCTGAAGAAGGACAAGCTGGTAATGAAATTTCTGAAGAAGGTACTGGAGCTACACCGAATACAAAAGCAACTCCACAAAAATCTTCACTAAACGAAGCAAAAAAACTCCCACACGGTAGAAGACAAGCAGGTGAAGACTTTGGTGAACAAAATAGAAATGTAGTTTTTGAAGAAAAAAGAATTACGCAAACAAAAGATATGGATGACTTAACTACTTTAGCTATTTGGCGTTTGGAACAAGCTCCAAGCGTAAAAGCAATCACTTCAGAATTTAGAAAACGGTTGGCTCAAAAAGAATTGGCAAAGAGAGAGAATTTATCAAAAGGTAGATTAGATTCATCGAAATTAGCGAAATTTCTATTAGAAGATCGACCTAAACCATTTTATAAAAAAAATGCTCCTGCTAAACCTTTAAATGCTGTTTTTGGATTACTAATTGATGGATCTGCTTCAATGATAGACAAAATGGATGAAACAAAAAAAGCTGTATTGTTATTTCATGATGTGTTAAGACAAATGAATATTCCTCATGAAATGGTTTCTTTTTATGAAGATGCATATGAAGCAACACCTAATGTACAGCCCAATACTTTTGAGTGGTTGCACAAGTTAGAAGATGGAAATAGAGATGATGGTCCCGCTATCATGTCTCTTACCGCACATGAAGATAATCGTGACGGCTTTGCAATTCGATGGATGACAAAGCGCTTGAAATTCCGAGATGAAAAGAATCGATTTATCTTAGTTTTTTCAGACGGGGAACCATCTGCTTTTGACTATGCTCAAAATGGAATTAAAGATACTGCAGAAGCAGTTTTAGAAGCAAAAAAACAAAATATTCAAGTCATACATTTATTTTTAAATATAGAAATGCCAGGGGAAGAACAGTTGCAACTTTTCCAAATGATATATGGTAACCAAACAGTTGCTGCTGATAGTGTAGAAAAATTTACAGATGTTACATTAAGACTTTTACGAAAGGTGATCTCATTAGTTATTCAAAGTCAATAATAATGAAAAAGAGAGAGACAAATAAAAAATTTGTCTTCTCCCTTTATTAATCAATAAGGTGATCTTTGTTGTTGCTCAGTATGAATTGCGAGTAACCTTTGTTTTAAGTCTTCTTCCATTCGGGCTATTTCGATTTCAGCAGCTTTGCGTTTTTGGCGTCCATCTGCTTGGATTTGTAAAGTTTCTTCAATAGTTGAAATTAAGTTTTCTTGAGTTTTCTTTAAAGTTTCTATTTCAACTAATCCTCGTTCATTTTCTTTCGCAGTCTCTATAGTGTTGACTTTTAACATTTCAGAGTTTTTTAACAGTAAATCATTTGTTGTTTTTGTCACTTGTTTTTGTGCTTCTACAGCTTTACGTTGGTTGTTTAATGTTAAGGCAATTGCTATCTGGTTTTTCCATAAAGGTATTGCAGTCATAATAGAGCTTTGAATCTTTTCCGCTAAAGTTTGGTTCGTTTGTTGTATCATCCGAATTTGCGGTGCTGTTTGTATAGTTATTTGGCGAGATAATTGCAAGTCATAAACTCGCTTTTCAAGGCGATCTACAAATTGTGCAAGGTCATTGAAATCTTGCACATCCATCTGATCTTGAGAAAGTTCAGCTTTTTGTTTCAGCTTTGGTAGCATTTCTGTTACGATTTCTTCTTTTTTAAGTTCAGCTGCCGCAATATAAACATTTAAAGCTTGAAAATAAGTTTTATTTTGTTCATAAAGCTGATCTAACATTTTAACATCTTCAACTAATCCACCTTTAGAATGTTCTAGTTGAATACCAATTCGATCTATTTGTGTACTTAATTTTTGGTATTTAGTCATCATTTCTTGTAGAGAACGAGAAACGCGACCAAAAAATTTCCGAATGCCACTTTTTTTACCTTGTTGAAGCTCTTCAGGATTAAGTTCATTTAATTTATCCATTAGATTTTTTAAAACATCTCCAACAGGACCGATATCTTTACGTTGAACATGGTCAAGCATTTGATGTGAAAATCGAGATAGTTCGTTTTGAGCATTTGCACCATAAGTTAAAATGGATTGATAATCCCCAACAGGAATCTGAGATGCTAATTGCTCAGCTTTTTTCTTATCTTCGTCAGGTAATCGATCTATTATTGAAAGAGTTTTAGACTCTGAAGATGTAACACTTGACTGAACAGGTTGTGGTTGAAAATCAAAAGGATTATTTAATAAATCATCCATTGATTTTGCATGATTAGAAGCTGAGTCTGTCATTTAGAATCTCCTCTCAAATTAGCTGATAATTGTTTTTTTGAAGTTGAAAGTTGTGCGAAATCCAACTCCATCTTAAGTTCTTCGATATCCGATGCTAGTACTGCATGTAAGTCTTCTTGCATAGTATTATTTAGGTCTTCTAAAGTTTCCCTAGTTTCTTGCAACGCTAAATGTACATCCATGTCTTTTATCGGTTGTGTAGAGAGTAGGGCATATTTCTCAGTCAATTCACTTGCAGAGTGAAGATGAGCGTAGAAAAATTGCTCTACGTTATAAAACTTTTTAGGGTTTTTATTTACAATGTTTACAATTCTTTTTGCTAAACGATTCATTTCAAAAAGTTGCTTAAATGTTGAGATAGAACGAACCTTTGTATAATAACGATTTAAGTTACGAAGTTCGCTATATGCTTCATTTATTTGAGAATTGATATGCTTGTACTCTGAACGAGTAAGACCAATTCTTTTTAAATATCTGGATAGTTGTATGTTCTTAATAATAAAGTTCGATGGTAAGTAGCTAATGACTGCAATCAATGAGCTAATCCAAAAATTAACATCAAAATTAAAACTACATATCATCCATGTTGATAAAATTACGATTAGATTGAAGCTATTTCTGATAATAAATTGTCCAAATTTAAACATGGATTTTCCTCCTTCTAACTCTTCTTTTAAGTACGAATGAAGTAAGAGAAAGTTTCACTTTATTTATAAATAAGAGATATTTAATTCAACTTATTGATCATGCTGAATTCAAAAATTGTTAAGAAATTATCATTAACCTTGCATACGAACCATTTAAAAAATTGAATAGAAATTACATTCAATTAAATTAATTTTAATATATTTTGAAAGAATATGCTAAAAGAAAGGATATAAAAAGCTTATTGAAACTAAATATTTGAATAAAGATGTAACAAAAGGAAAATTTTCTTTGAAATACTTGGAATTATAACTTATACAAGCAATTTTATTGTTTTTTTAGGATTTTGATTGTATTTTTATTGCTATAGTTTAAAAAATTATTTTTTAAAGGATTGAAGTCTATGTATAAGGTTATATATATGAAAGCAGATTATGAGCCCTGGTGGGAATTTGATGGATGGGAAAAGAACATTGTAAATGAAAATGTTTTTAATAATAAAGAAGAAGCAAAACAATTTTTAAGTGAAACATTAGAAAAGTTTAACCAGAAATATATGCATCATGAACATAAGAAGGATCGCTTTTGGGCATTCTGGTCAGATGAAGAAGTTCAATTTTGTGAGGCATGTGATGAAGATATTCAGACGTATCACGGCATCATATGGGAAGAAATCAAATAAACCCAAGTTGAAAGTAATAAACTTTTTGAAAAATCTTCAATTTTGTTGACATTCATTTTTTACATGTTATACTAAATGTAACAAATGAAATTGATTTACCGCAAACTTCCATTCACATATTACAAAAAGTGATCGGCTTGTCTCGGTACTTTATGTAATATGTGAATTTTTGTTTTGGGTTGTTAATTCTTATTTGTTCACTTTTATTTTTTTGGAGGTTTTCTCACATGAAACAAGGTACAGTAAAATGGTTTAACTCAGAAAAAGGCTTCGGCTTCATCGAAGTAGAAGGCGAAAACGATGTATTCGTACACTTCAGCGCAATCCAAGGCGAAGGCTTCAAAACTCTTGACGAAGGTCAAAAAGTAGAATTTGAAGTAGTTGAAGGTAACCGCGGACCACAAGCAGCAAACGTTACAAAACTTTAATTGACTGCTTAAAAGGGGTAACTCGTTTACCCCTTACTTTTAAATACATAGTTTTGAACTTTTAACCATTTATGTATTACAAAGAGTACCTGATATTAGATGCTTTTTGTAATATGTAAATCTTTGATCTCGGTTGAAAATTGCGTATTGATTTAAAAATTTTTATTTATATGGAGGTTTTCTCACATGAAACAAGGTACAGTAAAATGGTTTAATGCAGAAAAAGGATTCGGTTTTATCGAAGTAGAAGGCGAAGATGATGTATTCGTACACTTCTCAGCAATCCAAGGCGAAGGCTTCAAAACTCTTGACGAAGGTCAAAAAGTAGAATTTGAAGTGGTTGAAGGTAACCGCGGACCACAAGCAGCAAACGTTTCTAAATTCTAATTTAGAAAATTTAAGGAAGCATTCACACTTAACTGTGTGGATGCTTTTTTGCATACAAAATTCTTCTTAACTGCTAGTAACAATCATAGTATGAACCTAAAAAGGAAATTGTATACAAAATAGTTTTCTCTAAAACTATTTAATATTATATATGAATGATATATAATTTATCAATATTTTTGGTGGAAAATTCTTTTATTTATGAACATTTTGTGACGTATTTTAATGGATTATGACGAATAATGTATACTTCCGAATTGGCATTAAAATGTTCTATTTAATTAAAAGTAAGAAGGCAAAGCTGATATAAATTAGCTTTGCCTTCTTGATGCAAACAATATGCTTTAAAATTCAAGATAATAGATTGATTAATTAATCCAAGTTGTTTGATTCTTTCCATTCTAAAAATTCATCATATGACAGTTGTTTATCTAAAATAGAACCATCTTCACGAATCTCAATTACACGATTCGCAATTGTTTGTATAAATTGATGGTCATGAGAAGTGAAGATCATGGCGCCTTTAAAATTAATCAGTCCTTCGTTTAATGCTTGAATTGATTCTAAATCAAGATGGTTTGTTGGCTCATCTAATAATAATACATTAGAATGAGAAAGCATCATACGTGATAGCATACAACGTACTTTTTCGCCTCCTGAAAGAACAGAAGGGGATTTCTTCACTTCTTCACCGCTAAATAACATACGGCCTAAGAAACCACGAAGAAATGTTTCAGTTTCATCTTCAGGAGAGAATTGTCTTAACCAATCAACGAGCGTTTTTTCGCCACCATTGAAATATTCTTCGTTATCAAGAGGGAAGTAACTTTGAGAAGTTGTAATACCCCATTTAAATGAGCCATCATAATTTTCGTCTTCACCAGCAAGGATTTTAAGAAGTGCAGTTTTTGCAATAGCATCTCCGATTAAGATAATCTTATCTTCTTTATTCATGATAAAACGTAAGTCTTTAAATTGAACTTCGCCTTCTATTGATTTGCTCAAGCCATCTACAGTAAGCACGTCATTCCCGATTTCACGTTCCATTGAGAAGTTAATATAAGGATATTTACGACTAGATGGTTTAATATCATCTAATTCAATTTTATCAAGCATTTTCTTACGTGATGTAGCTTGTTTTGATTTAGAAGCATTTGCAGAGAATCTAGCAACGAATTCTTGTAATTCTTTAATTTTTTCTTCTTTTTTCTTGTTTTGATCTGATAGCATTTTTTGTGCTAATTTACTGGATTCATACCAGAAGTCATAGTTTCCTACATAGATTTGAATTCTTGAA
Organism: Rummeliibacillus sp. JY-2-4R; assembly: GCF_053847205.1. Taxonomy (NCBI): domain Bacteria; kingdom Bacillati; phylum Bacillota; class Bacilli; order Caryophanales; family Caryophanaceae; genus Rummeliibacillus; species Rummeliibacillus sp. JY-2-4R. Next base: position 1,854,846 of record NZ_CM132623.1, read on the forward strand.
TAATCAAGGTCGGCAATATGAGTACACACCTTGTTCAAGAAGTGACGGTCATGGGAAACAACGATTACTGTATTTTCAAAATTGATTAAAAATTCTTCTAACCATTTGATTGCTTTCAAGTCCAAATGGTTGGTAGGTTCATCAAGTAATAATACGTCTGGTTTACCGAATAATGCTTGTGCAAGTAATACTTTTACTTTCTCAGAACCTGTCAACTCTGACATTGTCATATAGTGCATAGATTCAGGGATTCCAAGACCTTGAAGAAGGATTGCTGCATCTGATTCAGCTTCCCAACCATTCATGTCAGCGAAATCACCTTCTAATTCTGCTGCACGAATTCCATCCTCATCGGTAAAGGGATCTTTCATATATATTGCGTTTTTTTCTTGCATCACGTCATATAATCGTTTGTGACCCATCAGAACTGTTTCTAAAACTTGGAATTCCTCGTATTCGAAGTGGTTTTGTTTTAAAACAGCAAGACGTTCACCAGGATTCATACTAACATGACCATCTTGTGGTTCGATATCTCCGGATAAAATTTTCAAAAAAGTAGATTTACCTGCGCCATTGGCACCGATTAAACCGTAACAGTTACCTGGCGTAAATTTAATATTAACATCTTCAAATAGCTTACGGTCGCCATAGCGAAGACCTACATTACTTACTTGAATCATGCATGTACCTCCTTATTCACAATATTACTATTATATCATGGTTATTGTATTTGCACTATTACTTTAACAGTAACAAATAAAAAAGCGAAGAGAGTAACATACTCTCTTCGCTTAATAATACAGTAATTATTTTTTCATAGAACCTGTTTTGTCTAGTCGGTCATACATTTCAAATGCACGATTTAGAATATGAGGAGTTTGTGCATTGCCAGTAGCTTCTACAGCTGCATTGTAGTATTCCCATAATTGTTCTTTGTAATCAGGGTGAACACAGTTATTGATAATTAAAGGAACACGTTCTTTTGGTGCTAAACCACGAAGGTCAGCAATACCTTGTTCTGTTACGATAACATCGACGTCATGTTCAGTATGGTCTACGTGAGATACCATTGGTACGATTGATGAAATAGCACCGTTTTTAGCTGTTGATTTAGTAATGAAAATACCTAGACGAGCATTACGAGCAAAGTCGCCAGAACCGCCAATACCATTCATCATTTTGCTACCTGAAACGTGAGTAGAGTTTACGTTACCATAAATATCAGCTTCAAGTGCAGTATTAATAGAAATTAAACCTAAACGACGAATAACTTCAGGATGGTTTGTGATTTCTTGTGGACGTAATACTAATTTGTCAGCGTATTTTTCAAGATTGCCATATACTTTTTTACCTAGTTCTTCTGAAAGAGTAATAGAAGTAGCAGATGCGAAATCTACTTTACCTGCGTCTATTAAGTTAAATACTGCATCTTGTAGTACTTCAGAGAATACTGTTAGATGTTCGAATTCTGAATCTGCAAAACCATCTAAAACAGCATTTGCTACAGAACCAACTCCTGATTGAAATGGCGCTAAAGTGTTAGTTAAGCGACCAGCTTTAATTTCAGAACGGAAGAAATCAAGAATGTAATTAGCCATAACTTGAGTTTCTTCGTCAGGAGGAACAATTAGAGATGGAGCATCTAATTCTTCAGAAATAACAATTGCTTTAACTTTTGAAGGATCAAATTTAATTCCTTTTGTACCAATACGATCAGAAACATGAGTTAAAGGAATAGGTTGGCGTTTACCTTGTTCTTCGGGTACATAGATATCATGGATACCGATTAAAGAATCAGGTTGTGCAATGTTTAATTCGATAATGATATTTTCAGCTACGTCAGCAATGATAGGGTTATTACCAACAGATGTAGTTGGGATTAAGTATCCATCTTCTGTAATTGCAGAAGCTTCGAGGATAGCATATTTGATTGGTCCAAAAATTTCTTGGCGGTATTGTTCGGCGCTGTGCGATAAATGCATATCAGCAAATAGAACTTCGCCTTTATTGATTAATGTACGAATACCTTTATCACCTTGGAAAGGTCCACGTTTGCGGATACCACCAGCAAGTGCTAAATCATGGTCAACTTCTGGGCCAAGAGAAGCGCCAGTATATACATCAATTTTAAATTTTTCATTTTTAGCGCGTTCTGCAAGAGCAGCAGGCACCACTTTAGCATCACCAGCACGAGTGAAACCACTCATACCTACAACATCGCCATCAGAAATTAGTGCAGCAGCTTCTTCTGCTGATACTATTTTCTTTGTTAATTCTTTTAAACCAATACGGCTTTCGATTGTTGCTTCCATTTTCGGTTACCCCCTAAATATATGTTACTCGACTATTCAACCTCTTCTAAATTCAATACATGATTTTATGTAAGCCAATGAACCCACATATTCATGTACGGTTTTAAAACGAATAGAAAAACTATAGTTAGAAGAAGGTTGTTTTTTGAAACACATTAATTATTTAATGTAATCGGTTTCTAACTATATTTTTACATAAAATCGCTAGAATAATCTACTATATTGTTTAAATTTCTAAAAAAATTTTTTAAAAAAGTATAAATCGGGCTTATAAAATGTAAAAATAAGGTAAAATGTAAGAAAAAAGCAGCTATTATATAGCTGCTTTTGAATTATTATATGAACAATAAATGTAAAATTGCTATTTATTTTTTCCTGCTTCAAGTACAGCAGATAAAAATTCAGGTCCCAGCTCTGATAAATCACAACCTGAAGCATTTGGATGACCTCCGCCATTATATGCTTTTGCAATTTCTGACAAATTAACAGTGTTCCCGATTGAACGAAGCGAAACGCGATTTTTTACAAGACTGATAATAAAGACAGCATCTATTTCTTCTGAGTATTTTTCAGCTAAATGGTTTCCTAACTCACTGTAAAAGGAATCTGTTTCTACAACGCCAATATTTAATGGTGTATTATGTCCTTTGAGTTGGAAATGAGGAACGATTACCATTTGCTTTGACTTTTTCTTCAAAACTTTTCGAAGTTCTTCTTTAGAAAATTCCAAATAAGTTATGTCATCAGGTGTAAATAATTGACCATTTACAAGATAATCCATACGGGCATGGATAAAATCATGTCTGTTTCTAGCATAGAAAATAGTATTTAAATCGGTTGCTTCTTGAATTGAAAGAGCATTCCAATCCCAAGTGTCGTATAAACGTATATCCTCAACTAGATGTGCTAATCGGTCAAAGATTTTAACTTTTTCTGAGTCAGAATACTCAACTACTTGTTCAGATTTATCGGTTTCTTCATCTGAAACATGGAAAATAGGGGAGACTACATAGTCAGCATCTTTTAACGCTTTGAATAGTAAAGTTGTGGCAGACATTTTAATATCATTTACTGTCGGTAAAACACTAGCCCATTCGAAACTATTTAAAGAGATAGCTGAAGCATGGTGATCAATCAATACAATAAAGCGACCATCTGGTTTTTTATTTACTTTGTCAATCATTTTAGCTGTATCTTCATTCACACTTAAATCGGTAATGATTAATAATTCGTGATCATTTAATTCAGCCAAACGTGCTTGTACTGCTTCATCTACTTTTCGTGTTTCTACATAGTAGGGGGAGTGTGTAATTCCATAAGCACGAAGTACAATTGAAGGTCCAACACCATCTAAATCTGTATGGGTAATTAAATGGATGTGCTCAAAATTTTGTAATCGTTTCGGCAAATTTTTCAAATTCAAGTCTTTCAGCGCCTTTCATATCAAACATAGATATACATTATACCATTATTTATCCAAAAACAATCGTTTGTTAGTGGACGAAATTAATGCTATACAAAAAAGTTGATCGAAGTACATTTCGACCAACTTTAAAGAAGTAAAGTTTATTATTGAAAATTATTTGATAGCTGTTAATTCAGTAATCGTTTTTCCGTTTAGCATTTGTTTAATTAATCCAATTTTTGGAGCATAATAAGTATAGTTTTTTCCATTACCTTCTTTTACAACCACCACATTTTTAAAAGATCCAGCTTTGGTACGAACTGTTTTGTTCGTTGCAACTATTTTAAAAGTCTGACCATCAAGTCCCTTCCATGAATTATTTAGTTTTACGGGGTATTTAATAGCTAATGTTGCAATCCCAATGTCTTTATATCCAGTGTAGAGACCTTTTGTCGTTTCATATTCCATTTTTCCATACGCATCAGGTTCAGAATTTATATACCAGAAATTTGTTAATGATTTATTTGAAGGGTAGACCGTTTGAAATTTTGCCTTATAATTCGTATTAAAACCCGAACCTTTATTTTCTGGGGAATAATATGAATATGTTTTCTGAGTATTCATGGCATATTGAGGATTCTTAGTTGGACTGGCATTAACTAAATATTTTGATTGAATATAACCGTTTGCGAATTGTAATGAAACCTTCGACCAACCATTGGTATATTTTTTGAGTACTACTAAGCCTTGATCATTTTTGACTGTATCCATAACTCTACTTTTTGTTGAAGTTTTTGTATATATTTTAACGTTTTTGTTCGTTCGAACTAATTTAAAATGATTGATAGATGCTGTTTTATACGAAGGAGAATGTTGTATATTTGCCACATTATTGCTTTCTGCAGCAGTCGCTGTATTTGTTGATGAGAAGATAGAAGAGACTGTTCCAAAAGCAAGAGTGGCAGTTAAAGTTAGGTTAACAATAGATTTTTTATTCATAATGAATTCCTCCTTTAATCAACTATATATTACAATTATTACAATATTCAAGTAATGATTCTAACATATTGAAAAATAAGTATTTTGAACAACTTACTAATTATTTATCCTTTACATATGGAGGATAAACTAAGTTAAAAGTAACAAATTATGATTTCTATTATTATTCTTTCTAATAATATACGAAAATAAAAATGAAAAATGAAAAAAAGAGCCGTAGAAATCTCTACGACTAAAGTTTTGGTTATCCTAAATGATTTGAAAGTGCATCTGAAACTTCAACAATTTTTCTACCTGTCCAATAGACACCAATTACCACAAGAAGTCCCCCAATAAGTTGAGAAAGCATAACTTTTTCTCCAATAAATATAACTGCGAAGATTGAGGCGAAAACAGGGATAAAATTTAGATAGATTCCTGCACGGTTTGCCCCTAAACGGACAACTCCTGTATTCCACGCAATAAAGGCTACGATTGATGCTAATACACCGGTATATATAATTGCGAAAATAGTAGTGAATGACCAATGGATGACCATTGTTGTTGAGTAGGTTTCATGAATATAAAATGGTAGTAATATTATGATTCCTACAACGATTGAAACTAGAAAGGTGGAATTCCCTGGAAGTTCCTTTGAATAATGTTTCACTAATAATGAATAAATACTCCAAAGAACAACAGCAATTATGACGATTAAATCTCCTTTATTAAAGGAAAAATGTTGTAAAACATTAATAGAGCCATTTGAAATTATCGTTATAACGCCAATAAACGAAATTATTGTACCAATCATTTGGTTTCGATTTAATTTTTCTTTCAAGAATACAAAAGAAAGAATGTAAATAATTACAGGCGTTAGCATATTCATTAATGAGGCATTAATAGAAGTTGTGTAATGCAATGCAATATATACAAGTGTATTGAAACTAGCAACCCCTGTAAATCCAAATAATAAGACGATAAACCAATGCTTTTTAATTTGTGGCCAGTCACGTTTAAGTACTGAATATGTAATAGGGAGAAAAACAATCAATGCAACACACCATCTTAGAAATGCTAATGTATATGGTGGTATATCGTGTGCAACTGCACGACCTATTACAAAATTCCCACCCCAAAGTATTGTTGCTATTAGCAATAAAACAATTGGAGGAATTTTATACATCACTCGTACCTCCTTTGTAAAATATAATAATCTTATTATATAAATAAGAAATATAAGAATCTAGCACTTTTAGAATTTTCGAAATTTTGCATTTAAATATTCAATAAGTACATAACTATTGGCAAGCTAAAGATACTAATGATTGTTGTAACAAAAGTTGTAAAAGATACTAAATCTGGTTCGGTGTCAAACTGCAAAGCAAGCATTGTTGTATTAGCAGCTGCCGGCATTGCTGATTGAATAATCAAAACAGCTTTGATCAAATCACTTAATGGCATAAAATATAATATGGCTGTTGCCAAAAGTGGTGATAGGAACATTCGTATAATACTGACTGATGAAACAAATTTATACTTTACTCGCGTTTGGGTTATAGATGCTAATTGCATCCCCAATACTAGCATCACTAAGGGAATGGAAGCATCTGCTACTAAATCGAATCCATTCATCACAGACTTCGGAACTGTTACCTGCAATAATTGGAGTGAAATACCTATTATAGAAGCATATAATACGGGCATTTTGAAAACATTATGAAGTGCCTGTTTGATGGTAGCTTGTCCTTTACCGCCAATTGAAGCAAAGAAGATACCAAGTGAGTTCATAAGTAATGATTGTAGCACCATTACAATAACAGCAATATGAAAACCAGGTGAACCTAATGCGAACATAACTACTGGTGCACCGTAATTCCCACTATTCATAAATACTGCGCCAAGCATCATAGCTGAAACTTCGGAACGGTCTGCTTTTAAAAAATGTGCCCAAATCCATGTAATGATAAATAAGAAGAGTAATAGTGATACCGCGAACATGCAAATATACAAATAATCCATTGTTAAGGCAGTTGTGTAAAATGTACGAAATGCTAAAAAAGGAGACATTAAATACAACGAAACAGTTGAGATTGTTCTGATATCAAAACTAATAATTCTTTGACCAATATATCCTATTAAAAATACGATTAATACAGGCAAAATTATTAAAAATAAGCCCACTAATGACACCTCCAAACGTATACTTTCTATTATTATTTCATTTTCCGAAAGAATGACAAGAACTTTTAAACGAAAAAATGAATAAAAAATCACATGGAGAAGACAATAAAAAAGAAGTACATAATATATGTACTTCATTGATGAATCCTATTTTTACTTTATACGTCAATACATATGCAAAGAATAACTACCAATTTTCTTTTATAAATTCATCCCGACCTGATATAGCACGGTCATCTTGATAATGTTTGGGATTCTTTTTATAAAAATCTTGATGGTAGTCTTCAGCTGGATAAAAGGTTTCTGCTGGTTTAATTTCTGTCACAATCGGCTTTTTAAAGCGACCGCTTGATGATAGTGCTAATTTAGATTCTTCTGCATCTGTTTTTTGTTGCTCAGTATGGGTGAAAATAACTGTACGATAATTACTTCCGCGATCTTGGAATTGTCCACCATCGTCTGTAGGGTCAATTTGTTGCCAGAAGATTTCTAGCAATTTTTTATAAGGAAAGATTTCCTCATCAAAAATAATTTGTACTACTTCAACATGACCAGAGGTTCCTTTTTTCACGTCTTCATATGTAGGGTTTTCCACATGCCCACCCATATAGCCAGAAGTGACACTTTGTATTCCATCCCATTCAACAAATGGTTTGACCATACACCAGAAACATCCACCAGCAAAAGTAGCAGTAGAAAAAGTTGTTTTTGTCATAAAGAGACCTCCATTTAACTCGAAAAAGTTCTACTTACTTGCGTAGATAAGTATCTACATCTAATATTTAGTGTACATGATAACGAACTAGAATAAAAGAAGGTAATGAAAGGAGAGATAAAGGTGGAGGAAAAACGATACACACATGTCCGAAAAAAAAGAAAGTTAAGAAAAGGGCGTATCTTATCAGTCATCATTATTTTACTAGCACTCATAGCAGGAATTTATTCATATACACAGTATAAAGCCGGTCAGAAAATAGCATCAGGTATTCCTCATAAAACAGAACAATTTAAGGGAGATACAAAAACTAAGTCGAATATTGAAAATATTTTATTAGTAGGTGTTGATTCTCGAGGAGAAGCAAAATCTAGATCAGATTCGATGATTCTAGTCTCTTGGAATAAAGACACAAATGATATTAAAATGGTCTCATTCATGCGTGATATATATGCAAATATTCCTGGGTATCAATCATACAAACTAAATACCGCTTACTATTTAGGTGGAGTGAGCCTATTAAAAAATACTTTGCAAAATATGTTTGATGTAGAAGTTAACCATTATGCATTAATCGATTTTAAAAGTTTTGAATCATTAGTAGATATCGTGGCACCAAATGGGGTAAAGGTATATGTGGATCATGATATGTCGCAAAATATTGGAGTTAGCTTGAAAAAAGGAGAACAACGTTTAAATGGCAAAGAGTTATTAGGGTTTTCTCGTTTCCGTCATGATAATAAAGGTGATTTTGGCCGAGTAGATCGACAACAAAAAGCGTTAGAAGCATTGAAAAAAGAGGCATTATCACCAAGTAATTTTAAAAACTATCCAAAATTATTAGGAGCAGTTCAAGGGTATGTTGAATCAGATTTATCAAATAGCCAAGAGGTTGCCCTTATGTTGTCATTAATTAAAGGCGGTATCAATATTCAACGTCTAACAATTCCAGTTGAGCATAGCTATGACTTTGGATATTACCCACAAGCAGGATCTGTTTTGGAAATTAATATTCAACAAAATCAAAAAGCTTTAGATCAATTTCTTGGTTCCAATAAGTAATTAAGGCGTATAATGAGGAGTGAGTTAGTATACAGAGTAATATAGAGATTGTGCTATAAAGAGGGGGAAATTCTTTGCAACCAGATAAAAATTCTTTCTTTGCAACAAGGTTTATCCAGTTTCTGGGTGGCAAAAGTTTGTTGTATGGGTTAATTACATTATTATTATTAGGATGTATTATTTTCATCTATAATAAAATTTCCTTCATCTTTTATCCAATTATAGTTTTTTTAAGAACAGTGGTATTACCAGTGATTTTAGCTGTTATAGCATTTTATTTATTAAGACCAGTGATGCATCTTTTGATGAAATGGAAAATTCCGAAAATCTGGGCAATCTTAATCATTTATGTTGCTACAATCGGGATTATTTCAATGTTTGTTACACTTATTTTTCCATTCTTGAAAGAACAATTTATGAATTTAATACAAGAGTTCCCAACTTATTTTATGCAGGTTGTTCACTCAATTCAGGATCTTGTTGAGAATTCAAAATTAAATGAGACACTAGCAAACTATAACTTTAATTTAAATGAAGTGTTAAATAATATTTCAAATCAATTAAATGTAACGGTGAAAGATGTTGCAAAAAATTTAGGAACAGGTCTTGCAACTGGGATTACGGGCTTTATCACAACTTTAACAGGCATCATTTTAGCTTTAGTAACAGTTCCGTTTATACTGTTTTATCTTTTAAAAGACGGCGAGAAACTACCTAAGTATATTATTAAAATACTACCACCGCGAATGAGAGAGGATACAGCACAAGTATTTCATGAAGCGGATCATCAAATAAGTAGTTATATACAAGGCCAAATTTTAGTTTCATTTTGTATTGGTGTCATGGTAACTATTGGATTTTTAATCATCGGTTTAGATTATGCAGTAGTTTTGGGCGTTTTAGCAATGATTACAAGTGTTGTACCATATCTCGGTCCAATTATTGCTATTACCCCAGCAGCGATTATTGCTGTTGTTAATGCACCTCTGATGTTGCTAAAATTAGCTGTTGTCTGGACAGTTGTTCAATTAATAGAAGGTAAATTTATCTCACCACAAATAATGGGGAAATCACTTCATGTACATCCTATTACAATAATCTTCGTATTATTAACTGCTGGATCAATTTTTGGGGTACCTGGTGTAATTCTTGGTATACCAGGATATGCAGTATTAAAAGTTGTAGTAACGCATCTATTTAGATTATTTAAAAAACGCTTTAACAAATATACTCAAAACCCAGAACTAGAATACGAAAATGAACCAACGAAAAACACAGACTAGAAATTTAACGAAAACATTCTGTAGAAAAATCTACAGAATGTTTTTTTGTTAAGTTATTGTTAAGGAGTTATTAATTTAAGAGGGGATTGAATACAATCTTCGACGAATAACTGCAGGGTACTCCTGTCATGAAGTGTGTTTTTAGCAATAAAAACAAGTAAATAAGGTTAGAACAGTTGAAATTATTTAAAAAACAAAATATTTATCTATTTTTCTTTACATTCTATGGTGAAGTTTGGTTTAAATTGACGAAAAATGTCTGTTTTATATAAAAATTCTACTAATTATAAAAATACAATTGACTATATAAATATCCAGAAATATAATAGTATCATCTTAGACAAGAGGTGAGAGCATCAATGCAAGTTGGAATTATTGGAGCAACAGGATATGGCGGCCAAGAATTATTAAGATTTTTGTATAATCATTCAGAAATTGAGCACATTAATCTTTTCTCATCATCAGAAAGTGGTACTAGTTTTTCGAATAAATATACACATTTAAGAAAAATTATTGACCACCCATTACAAAAAATCGAGTCAGAAAAGTTGCAAAAACTTGATGTCGTTTTTACAAGTACGCCTTCAGGCGTTTCAAGCAAGTTAATTCCTGAAATTCTTACAGAAAACGTGAAAGTCATTGATCTATCTGGTGATTTCCGATTAAAAAATCCAGAAGATTATGAAAAGTGGTATAAGCTATCACCTGCACCACAACAATTTGTTCAACAAAGTGTGTATGGATTAACAGAATGGAATAAAAATGACATTCAAAATGCCAATTTGATTGCCAACCCAGGCTGCTACCCAACTGCAGTTCTATTATCACTTCTTCCGTTATTAAAAGAGAATCTAATAGATTCAGAGAGTTTAATAATAGATGCGAAAAGTGGAATTAGCGGGGCAGGAAATAAGCCAAATGCAAATAATCAATTTTGCGATACAAATGATGCAACTTCTATTTATAAAATTAATAAACATCAACATATTCCAGAAATTGAACAAGCAATGTCGATGTTCGCAAAAAATGATCATCCAATTACCTTTTCAACTCATTTAGTACCAATGAACAGAGGAATTATGTCAACTAGTTACGCTAAATTACAACAAGGAGTAGGTAAAGATGATCTTTTGAACTGCCTACATACTATTTATGAAAACAAATCATTTATCCGAATAATCGATGATGTATCTAAAATTAGCACTAACCAGGTTCGTGGCACTAACTTTTGTGATATTCATATAAATGTTGATGAACGCACTGGTCGTGCAACAATTGTTTCAGTAATTGATAATTTAGTAAAAGGTGCAGCAGGTCAAGCAATTCAAAATATGAATGTAATGTTTGACTTAGAAGAAACAACTGGATTAAAACAAATTCCAATTTGGATTTAAGGAGACTAAAACATGACAGTATTGACAGAAGGCTTAAAAAGAAGTGCAAGTCATAATATTATTTCCCCAAAAGGCTTTAAAGCAGCAGGTATTCATTGTGGTGTGAAACATAAAAAGAAAGACTTAGCAATTTTGGTTAGTGAAGTCCCTGCTAGTGTTGCAGGCGTATTTACAACGAACGTTGTTAAAGCTGCCCCTTTATTAATATCAAAAGAAGTTGTACAAAATACGGGCAAAATGCAAGCAATCATTGTTAACTCAGGAAATGCCAATGCATGTACTGGAAAACAAGGGGTAAAGGATGCCTATACTATGCAACAACTAACAGCAGAAAAACTAGGAATTGCTCAGAACCTAGTTGGAGTTTGCTCAACAGGTGTTATTGGTGAGTTAATGCCAATGCCTACAATTATTAAAGGTATTGAAAATATAGAACCAGGAACAGATTTAGAAGATGCTTTAGATTTCTCACAAGCAATTTTAACTACTGATACGGTTACAAAACATACTGCATATAGTATTGAAATCGATGGAAAAGAAGTAACAATAGCAGGTGTTGCAAAGGGTTCGGGTATGATTAAACCTAATATGGCTACTATGCTTGCATATATTACAACAGATGCAAATATTAGTAGTGAGACTCTACAAGCATTGCTTTCAGATACAACTGAAAAAACTTTCAATGCCATAACAGTTGATGGTGATACATCTACAAATGATACGGTACTCGTATTAGCAAATGGTTTGGCAGAAAATGAAGAATTAACGCCTAATCATCCGGAATGGAATATTTTCAAAGAAGCATTTCATGCGGCTAGTGAAGATCTATCTAAAATGATTGCAAAAGATGGCGAAGGTGCTACTAAATTAATCGAAGTAAATGTGACAGGTGGACAAACTGATTTAGAAGCATTACAAATTGCAAAAACAGTTGTCGGATCTTCTCTAGTTAAAACAGCGGTATTCGGTTGTGACGCAAACTGGGGAAGAGTTATTTGCGCTGTAGGCTATAGTGGAATGACTGTAAATCCAGAAACTGTCAAAATACAAATTGGCTCTACTACTGTTGTAGAATCTGGTGAACCTATTCCTTTCTCAGAGGAACAATTAACAGAATACTTAAAACAAAATGAAGTGAAAATTGCTGTTGATTTAGGGATTGGTGAAGGAAAAGGAACAGCTTGGGGGTGCGATTTAACATATGACTATGTCCAAATCAATGCAACCTACAGATCGTAAAAAGTTAGTGGTTAAGCTTGGCGGAAGCATGTTAGCTGGGCTCGAATCATCATTTTTTGACGCAATAAAGAACTATCAAACTAATGGTTATCAAATAGTTATTGTTCATGGTGGTGGCCCAGTAATAAATGAGGATCTAGCAAAGAACAATATTGACTATAAAACAGTAAATGGTATTCGTTATACTTCTAAAGAAGCAGTAGAAATTGTGCAAAGTGCATTAATAGATAAGGTAAATCCTTTCTTAACTAAAGAATTAGTAAATGCAGGTATTCAAGCTGTAGGTTTAAATGGAATGGATGGAGCCATATTTGAAAGTGACTTTTTAGATCAAACAACATATGGCTATGTGGGGAAAATTCAAAGTGTCCACCAAGCAACAATCCAGAATTATTTAGATTCAGAAATTATTCCAGTTATTGCTTGTTTTGGTGCAACAAACGAAGGAATCCCGCTTAACATTAATGGTGATACAGTGGCTAGCGATATTGCATTAGCAATAAATGCAGAAGCACTACTTCTTGTAACAGATACTGCAGGCATCAGAATCAATGATCAAGTTCAAACTGATGTTAATCCCGAATTGATTTATCAATGGATTGAATCAGAAGATATTTACGGTGGTATGATTCCTAAAGTTGAAGCTGCTATTGAATGTTTAAATGCAGGTATTCCAGCAATTCACATAGTCAATCAATATTTTAAAGGAACAAAAATTGCAAAAGAAGGTGTACGCTCATGAGCGCGTTATTTGGAAATTATGCAAGAAGACCAATACAACTTGTAAAAGGTTTAGGAACAGAAGTGTGGGATGAAAATGGTAAATCGTATTTAGATTTCACTAGTGGCATTGCTGTACTTAGCCTTGGTCATGCAAACCCAATATTAGTAGACACAATTAAACAACAAAGCGAATTATTATGGCATACATCCAATCTATTCGAAAGCAAACAACAAGTAAAATTAGCTGAAAAGTTAGTAGAAGGCACACATTTATCACATGCGTTTTTCTGTAATAGTGGGACAGAGGCAAACGAAGCAGCAATCAAATTAGCAAGAAAGCATACTGGTAAACATAAAATTATCACTTGCTTGCATTCTTTCCATGGAAGAACTTTTGGCGCAATGTCAGCAACTGGTCAAGCAAAAGTGCATAGCGGTTTTGGTCCTATTGTTGAGAAATTTGAGTATATTCCTTATAACGATGTTCAAAGTCTATTCGAAACAGTTGATGATGAAACAGCAGCAATTATGTTAGAAGTCGTTCAAGGTGAAGGTGGAGTACATGTTATCTCGCCTGAATTTGCTGAGGCTATTCAAAATCTATGCGAAGAAAAAGGGATTTTATGTATCGTAGATGAAGTACAAACGGGAATTGGCCGTTCAGGTACTGCATATGCCTATATGCAAACAGCTTTAAAACCACATATTGTCACACTTGCAAAAGGATTAGCTGGCGGTTTTCCAGTTGGAGCAATGCTAGGAACCGCGGAACTTTACGATAGCTTTGGACCAGGAACACATGGCACTACATTTGGTGGAAATCCATTAGCTATGGCAGTAGCAACTACTGTTGTAAATGAAGTTTTCGATCCTGAATTTTTAGAAAAGGTTCAGAAAAAAGCTCAATATTTAACAGAAAAATTAAAAGAATCACTTCCTTCAACTGTTGAAGTTCGAGGAATGGGATTATTGCAAGGGTTTACTTGCGAAAATTCTTCATTAGTTGTAGAAGCTGCAGAAGAGAACGGATTATTATTAGTTGCAGCAGGACAAAATGTAGTCCGTGTTTTACCACCATTAACAGTAAGTTTAGCTGAGATTGATGAGGCAGTTGAAATTATTCAAGCTTCAATTCCTGTAACAACAACTACGAAATAACATCAGTGAATTAAAGCGCTCTCGAGAATCGCCATTCACAAGAAAATAACCATTTTAAGTGCTTCCAATAAGAAAAAGGAACGGGTAACTTTTTTCTTATTGGTAAGCACTTTTATTATTCCAAAATACTTTATTTACCTGTACAAATTTTAAGATAACCAAAATAAAGCTACTTAAAAGTGAATAAATTTATAGAAATCAATCATCCACTTAAGCACAGATGTTAATATTAATTTCATTTTAGAGTTGATGTATAAAACGAGTAAATTTAACAGATACACTATTAATTTAAATATAAAATGTACACTTTTAGAAAACCGAAACAACAAAAAAAGCCTAAGTTTGTTAAAATAACAAAACCTAGGCTTTTTAATGTCTTTTCTTTATTAAGCCTCTACTTTAGTAAGCTTTCCCAAACGTTCGATTGCTTCAGCCAATAGTGATTCATCTTGTACTAATGCAACACGAACATAGTTTTTGCCAGCATCACCAAAGATTGAACCTGGTACCATTACAACTCCTGTTTGATCAATTGCTTCATAAACAAATTCGATATCATTCAATTCTTGATTTGGGTATTTTGCCCAAACGAACATACCACCTTTAGACGGCGTCACATTCCAGCCGATTTTTTCTAAACCATCTATTAAAATACGATGACGTTTAGTAAAAACAGAACGTAATCGATCTGTAATTTCTTCTGCATTGTCTAAAGCGACACATGCAGCATCTTGAATTGGGCAGTATATTCCATAATCGAGATTGGATTTTAGTTCTTGAATAATTGAAATCATTTCAGCATTGCCAGTAATATACGCAATTCGCGCTCCAGCTAAGCTAAAACTTTTTGAAAGAGAGTTGATTTCCATTCCGACTTCTTTAGCCCCAGGAGTAGATAAGAAACTCATAGGTTTACCATCATCAAAGTAAAATTCTGAGTACGCTGCATCATGAAGCACAATAATATTGTATTTTTTTGCGAATGCAACAACCTTTTTAAAGAATTCTTCAGAAGGCATTGCAGGAACTGGGTTGCCTGGTAAATTTAATATCATCATTTTCGCCTTTTCAGCAATTTCTACAGGTATAGCATCTAAATTAGGTAAAAAACCGTTTTCTTCTAACAAAGGCATATAATAGGGAATCGCTTCTGCTAAGTGAATTCCGGCATCATATGCAACATACGCTGGATTTGTAGTTAATATATAATCTCCGGGATTACAAAATGCTATTGGTACGTGTACTAACCCTTCTTGAGACCCCATTGTTTGGATAATTTCTGTGTCAGGATCTAAATCTACATTACTACGACGTTTATAATAATCTGCAACAGCTTGATAGAATTTTTTAGTACCACTTAATGTGTATCCGTATGAAGTTGATAACGCTGCTTGTTTAGAAAGTTCCATCCGAACCCTTTCGTCAGGTGGTAAATCGGGGCTACCAAGACTTAAATCGATTAGCTTCGTCCCAGTAGCTGCTTTACGATTAGCGGCGGCTTTTAAATCTCCAAATATTGCTTTTGGGAACATTGCCATTTTCTTTGATCGTTCGATTTTCACTAGTAAGCACTCCTTAATTGAATATAAAAACTATCAAATATTTTACCATAGTTAACTATTATATAACAGTTAAAAATTAAATATAAAATAGTAAAACACATAATACAAACTATTATAATACTAATTTTATGTGTAGAATAGGGATATTAGAATTAGTACTTAAATTGTGTGTGTATTCTTAAATCTTACTAAAAGAATGGGTTTAATATCCTTTATATATCAATGTTTTAGAAGGTAAAATAATTTTCAGAAAAGTTTGCAATAATAAATTTTTCATGTTAGGATTACATTAATTACATAACTCTTATCAAGAGAAGCTGAGGGAAATGGCCCTATGAAGCTTCAGCAACCTCTGTCTTACAGAAAGGTGCTAAGTCCTACAAGACAATTGTCTTGGAAGATAAGAATCGAGCAGAATTTCAAAACCTCTTTTCTTATCATAGAAAAGAGGTCTTTTATTTAACTTTGAAAAGGAGCGTTTAAAATTGCCAATTAATATTCCTAAAAATTTGCCTGCAACAGAGCTATTAAAGAAAGAAAAAATATTCGTTATGGAAGAAGATCGATCCAAAAGTCAAAATATTCGTCCATTAAATATTGCCATCTTAAATTTGATGCCACAAAAAGAGAAAACAGAATTACAACTTCTTAGATTATTAGGAAATACACCATTACAAACAAATGTTACGTTTTTAAACACAGCTACTCATGAATCAAAAAATGTAAGTAAATCTCATTTAGAAACTTTTTATTCAACATATGAAGAAGTGAAGCACCGTAAGTTTGATGGTCTTATCATTACAGGTGCTCCAATTGAATTAATGGAATTTGAAGAAGTTGATTTTTGGGACGAGATAAAAGATATTATGGATTGGTCAAAAACAAATGTAACTTCTGTATTACATATTTGTTGGGGGGCACAGGCTGCACTTTATCATCACTTTGGGATTGGAAAATTCCCATTAAAAGAAAAATGCTCTGGTATTTTCCGACATAATGTGTATGATTCTACAGTTAAATTATTAAGAGGATTTAATGATGTATTTACAGCACCCCATTCTCGTCACACATCTGTTTCACTTGAAGAAGTTGAAGCACATCCAGATTTAACTGTATTATCTGCCTCAGATGAAGCTGGATTATTTATTGCTATATCTAATGATGAAAAGTTAATCATGGTTACAGGTCATTTAGAATATGATGCAGATACTTTGAAAGAAGAATATGAGAGAGATGTTGCAAAAGGAATTGACATTGCAGTTCCAAAACATTATTTTCCAAATGATAATCCGACAAACGCGCCATTGAACACTTGGCGCTCACATACACATCTACTATTTTCAAACTGGTTGAATTACTATGTATACCAAGAAACACCATATGAATGGGAATAGTAAATTAATAATTTATAGCCGCTGCGAAGTATTAACTAATCGCAGCGGTTTATTTTTATCCTTCCATCCATTAAGGTTTAAAAATGGTTTGCTATAATAATGAAAATGGATGTTAGAAAAGAGGGAATTTTAATGTTTAAAACGATTGGCGTATTAGCTCATGTAGATGCCGGGAAAACCACATTTTCTGAGCAATTGCTTTACCATACAAAAAGTATAAAAGAAAGGGGAAGAGTTGATCACAAAGATGCATTTTTAGATAATCATGCCATTGAACGTGAGAGAGGGATTACTGTTTTTGCTGAGCAAGGTCGTATAGTTGTAGGCGAAGATACATACACAATTATTGATACACCAGGACATGTTGATTTTTCACCAGAAATGGAAAGAGCAATTCAAGTAATGGACTATGCAATTTTTATCATAAGTGCAGTTGATGGTGTAGAAGGACATTCTGAAACTGTCTGGCATCTACTCCGAAAGTACAAGATACCTACATTTATCTTTATCAATAAAACAGATCGTGAAGGGGCTAATGTTGAAGCTGTATTGAGAGAAATGCAACAAGAATTATCACCTAATATTATTCCAATAACAAATCACCTAAAAGATCACACTCTTTCTGAGCAGTTAATTGAATTTATAGCTGAAAGAGATGATACTTTACTTCATCAATATTTGGAACAAAATATTGATGAAAAACTATTCTTGAAATCATTTAAACAATTAATAAAGAATGGTAAGGCGTTTCCTTGTGCTGATGGCTCTGCCTTAAAAGATATTAGGATAATGGATTTTTTTGAACAATTTATGACTTTAACTGAAACTACTTTTGATAGCAGTAAACCATTTACAGCAAAAGTTTTTAAAATTCGTCATGATGATAAGAAACAACGAATTACATTTCTTAAAGCCCTATCAGGTAAGTTGAAAGTTCGTGATGAATTAGGTTTTGGTGAAAAGAATGAAAAGGTAACTGAAATACGATTATATAATGGTAAAAAGTTTGAAGTGGTTAAAGAAGTACAAGCCGGTGAAATTTTTGCTGTTTGCGGGATTACGCAAGCCTCAATCGGAGATATAGTTGGAGGAACTGATTTTGAGGCTAAACAATCTTTCGAAATGATACCTACTTTACAATCAAAAGTTGTCAATGAAGGCACGGAGCATATAAAAGATGTCCTTTCAAATTTTAAAATTTTGGATGCGGAAGATCCTTCTTTACATGTTTTATGGAGCGAAAAATTCCAAGAAATTTATGTACATGTCATGGGGGTAATACAACTTGAAGTGCTTGTTGAAGTAGTAAAAGAAAGATTTGGAATTCAAGTACATTTTGAAAACCCGCAAATTTTATATCAGGAAACAATCAATAACACAATAACTGGGTACGGACATTTTGAACCACTAAAGCATTATGCAGAAGTACATTTACGGATGGAAAAAGCTTCAAGGGGAGCTGGAATATTATTTGAAAATGCTTGTCATGCAGATGATTTATCCATTGGGCATCAACGTTTGATTGAACAGCATATATTCGAAAGAGAACATCATGGTCTCTTAACCGGCTTTCCCATCACAGATATTAAATTCACACTTATTACGGGGCGTGCACATATTAAACATACTGAAGGTGGTGATTTTAGAGAAGCCACTAATCGTGCTATCCGACAAGGCCTCGAGCAAGCAGATAATGTACTACTAGAACCATATTATTCTTTTAAAATGAAAGCTTCTAGTGAGTTTGTTGGACGTATAATGACAGACATACAACAAGCAAGCGGTGAATTTGAGACGCCTATCATGACAGAAGATCAAGTAATTATTAAAGGGAGAGTACCTGTATCCACGTTCATGAATTACAATACAATTTTTGCAGCATATACAAATGGAAAAGGAGCTTTATCGCTTCAATTTTCCGGTTATGATTTTTGTCACAATACAGAGGAAGTCATTAAAAACATTGGATACAACAAAAATGCTGACCCAGAATACACTTCCCAAAGCATATTTTGTGCAAAAGGGAAAGGCTATCAAGTACCTTGGTATGAAGCGGAAGCCGCTATGCATTGTTTGAAGAAATAAAAATACATTGATTGGAGAATCCAATCAATGTATTTTTTTATATTCGTGAGAATATAAAACTATTTCCATAGAGTAAGTGTTGAAAATAGATTGAAATAGTAAGAATTATCTATTGTTTAAATTTTAATAATGAATATAATAAATACCTATAAGGTTACTATGAATTAATGAGGTGATAAAATGACTTTTATGATTATTACAGGATTACTTTGTGGTGCAGCTCTTGGATTTGTTTTACAGAGGGGGCGATTCTGTTTAACTGGTGGTTTCCGAGATATGTATATTGCAAAAGATAATCGAATGTTTTATGCATTATTATTAGCAATTGCAATACAAAGTGTTGGCGTTTACTCACTGATACATTTTGGATTGTTACAATATGAAGCTGGTACTTTTTCTTGGGTAGCAGTTGTAATTGGTTCTTTTATATTTGGTATAGGAATTGTGCTTGCGGGAGGTTGTGCAACGGGAACTTGGTATAGGGCAGCGGAAGGATTGATAGGTAGCTGGGTTGCACTTATTTTTTATATGATTACAAGTGCGATTATGAAATCAGGTGTTCTATTACCAGTCAATAACAAATTATCTTCTATCCAAGTTCATAATAATTCAATTTCAAAAACGATTGGATTAAATGTCTGGTTGCTAATTCTTCTATTGGTAGTAGTCGTTATAATTATCATGGTAAAAGAAGCAAGAAAACCTAAAGTATTCATTCCTTCATTAAAACCCAAAAAAACTGGGATCGCACATTACTTGTTTGAACGTCGTTGGCATCCATTTTTCACTGCATCACTTGTAGGAATTATTGCAATTATTGCTTGGCCATTAAGTGAAGCAACTGGTAGAAATGCGGGATTAGGAATCACAACACCATCAGCAAATATTATCCAATATTTAGTGATGGGCGATAGTACTTTTCTAAATTGGGGAGTATTCTTGGTATTAGGTATTTTTGTAGGATCTTTTATTGCAGCAAAAGGCAGTAATGAATTTAGATTAAGAGTTCCAAACGTTAAAACAATTGTTTCAAGTCTCTTTGGTGGAATATTCATGGGGATTGGAGCTAGCTTAGCAGGCGGTTGTACGATTGGTAATGGATTAGTTAGTACGGCAATGATGACTTGGCAAGGATGGATATCACTTGCATTTATGATTTTGGGTGTTTGGACTGCTTCATATTTTGTATTTGTAAGAGCGAGAGAAAAAAGCAAAGCAGCCGTGAAACAAACAGTTGCACATGTATCTCAAAATTAGGAGGAATAATAATGACAAAAGTATTAGAAACTATGGGGCAAGTTTGTCCGTTTCCGTTAATCGAAGCTAAAAAGGCAATGGAAGAAATAAATTCAGGTGAAGAGCTTGTGATCAACTTTGATTGTACTCAAGCAACCGAAAGTATTCCAAGATGGGCTGCAGAAGAAGGTCATAAAGTATCTAATTATGAACAACTGAACGATGCTGCATGGACAATTACAGTTCAAAAGAAGTAATAATGCGTTAATTCAAAAGGCAACCATTTGCTATTAGGTAGCAGATGGTTGCCTTTTTGTATTAATTACAATTTTAAAATTCTATAAAAAAGAACTTCATCCATTGATGAAGTTCCAAGATGCTATGGGCGTAGTGGGGGTCGAACCCACAACCCCCTGATTAAGAGTCAGGTGCGCTGCCAATTGCGCCATACGCCCGTTGCCTTACGACGTAAATAATCATAACGCTATATTCTTATAATGTCAAGAGGAAAAGTAGCCTTTGAGGATTACAACTACTCTGAATGATAATGAAAAAAACTAAAAAGAAAGAGTATTATAAAAAATCCTATTCATTACTGTAGTATAACAAAAAAAGTAAGTAAAAAAGAACATCATCTGATGGATGATGCTCTTTTTAAAATAATGGGCGTAGTGGGGGTCGAACCCACAACCCCCTGATTAAGAGTCAGGTGCGCTGCCAATTGCGCCATACGCCCGTTGCCTTATGACATAAATTATGTTAACGCTATATCCTTATTATGTCAAGAGAAAAAACGAAATTATTTTTATAATATACTTTTTTTCTTCGCCTAATAGGATAATTATTATAAGTAAAGTCAGAATATAGCTAACTTCAAAAGTATTATTTGTTCTGTATAATAATTCAAAAAGAAAAGAACATCATTTTGTAATGATGTTCTTCTAAGAACTATGGGCGTAGTGGGGATCGAACCCACAACCCCCTGATTAAGAGTCAGGTGCGCTGCCAATTGCGCCATACGCCCGTTGCCTTACGATGTAAATAATCATAACGCTATATTCTTATAATGTCAAGAGGAGAACTAGGATATTTTTTATTAAAAGAAAATGGCTCGTGAATTGTAAAATATTTCATTTTTGCAATGGAGAAATATATAATAGTGATATTGAATAGGAGGTTTTATATTGGAAAATTTCATTTTTAGGAATCCGACAAAACTTATTTTTGGTAAAGGACAAGTTGAATTATTAAAAGAAGAGGTACCAAAGTACGGAAATAAAGTATTGCTTGTATATGGTGGAGGCAGTATTAAACGAAATGGCCTGTACAACCAAGTTACTTCAATTTTGAATGAAATTGAAGCAGAGGTATTTGAATTGTCCGGAGTTGAACCAAATCCACGTCTGTCAACAGCAGAGAAGGGAATTGAAATTTGCAAAAAGGAAAAAATTGATTTTCTTTTAGCTGTAGGAGGAGGTAGTGTAATTGATTGTACAAAGTTGATTGCTACAGGTGCAAAATATAATGGTGAACCATGGGATTTAGTAATAAAAAAAGCAATTGCAACAGAAGCTCTTCCTTTTGGAACTGTATTGACAATTGCAGCAACAGGTTCTGAAATGAATGCTGGGTCTGTCATTACAAACTGGGATACGCAAGAAAAATATGGTTGGGGTAGTGAAGTAACGTTCCCTCAATTTTCCATTCTAGACCCAGTCAATACTTTTAGTGTACCAAAAGACCAAACCATCTACGGTATTGTTGATATGATGTCACATGTTCTTGAACACTATTTCCATCTTGAAGAAAATACACAATTCCAAGACCGTATGTGCGAGTCATTATTAACAACAATTAAAGAATCAGCGCCTAAATTGCTAAATGACCTTGAAAATTACGATAATCGTGCTACGATTCTATACTCTGGTACTATGGCTTTAAATGGTATATTAAACATGGGGTATGCAGGAGATTGGGCAACGCATAACCTCGAACATGCAGTTTCGGCTGTTTATGATATTCCTCATGGCGGCGGATTAGCCATTTTATTCCCACATTGGATGGAACACAATCTACAAGTAAAGCCCTCTCGTTTTAAACAATTAGCTATAAGAGTATTTAATGTTAACCCAGAAGGAAAGAGTGACGAAGAAGTAGGCTTAGAAGGTATTAAAAGCTTAAGGGGATTTTGGAATAGCATAGGAGCACCTTCAAGTTTCGCCGATTATAATATTGATGATAGTAAATTAGAGCTAATGGCAGATAAAGCAATGGCAAATGGTGCATTTGGTAGATTTGCAACTTTAAATAAAGAAGATGTCTTAGATATTTATCGTGCATCATTAAAATAGCAAATAAAGCTTCGATATTGACAATACAAAAGTCAATATTGAAGCTTTTTCTATAATATTTAACTTTTATAATATTCATCTTCATTAAATACTTCAACATCGATTAGTCTTGCACCCACTTTATATAGCAACTGTTCAATTTCCTTTACTGTATTATTCGTTGCACCTTTTTTAAGTGTCACAATAACTCTTCTCAAATACCAGTCATGATCATCAATTGAAAATACACAATGTACTGGACTTTTTTTTCGAATTAGCGAAAGAGTTCTTACTAAAATGCCTTCTTCATCGGGAAGTGCAATAGTTAGTGCACAACTACCTGTTTTATAACCCCATGCTTCTTCAAGAAGTTGGAATACTTTTGAATGAGTTAAGATTCCTGTAAATCTTCCTTTTTCATTTATTACTGCAATGTAAGGGAGCCATTGAATAGAGAGAAAAACTTCATAAAACGAACTTTCTTCCTTAATTAATCCATTCTTATCCTTAGCAAGTGTTGAAATTAAGCCTTCTGTATCAAGTTTTTCGTTTTCCATTAAATATTCGAGTATATCCACTTTATATGCATTGCCAATAAATTTTTCTCCTAAATGATCGAGTATAGGGATACATCTGTAACCTGATTCATTTAATTTTGTTAAAACACTTGAAATAGTATCTGTCTCTTTACAAAATATCACGTTTCTTTTCGAGACATATCGTTGTTTAACAATCATGATTTTGCCCCCAATCAAATCCATATAACACAGGCTACAATATGTAATAAGAAAACCATGTATTCATAAAATTTTTAAAAGAAAAGGAAAAGCATTCAAAGGAAAAGAATATAAATGATGGAGGAATAAATTTCTTAACTTCATATTTATAGAATCATTAAAGTATATATGAAAACTATAAATGTGAATGTAGAAAATAATATTTCATATTGAGGGGATGGATGGATCTTGATTAAAGATGTGAAAGAACAATTAAAACAATTAGAAATACCAGTAATTGCATCACCAATGTTTTTAGTTTCTGGTGTTGAGTTAGTTGTGGAAGGATGTAAATCAGGGGTGGTTACAACATTTCCATTATTAAACGCACGGACAACTGAAGCTTTAGAAGAATGGTTGAAGACTATTACATTACAATTTGCTGAAGCAGAACAAACCAATAAAAAATTTGCACCATGGGGAGTTAATCTTGTCGTTCATAAAACAAACGATCGTTATGATGCAGATGTAGAGTTAATTAAAAAGTACCAACCTCCAATTGTAATTACTTCCTTAGGTAAACCAACTAATATTACAAAAATAGTACACGAATATGGTGGCCTAGTATTTGCTGACGTAATAAGCATAAAACATGCTAAAAAAGCAATGGAAGCAGGTATTGATGGGCTTGTTCTTGTTTGTAATGGAGCAGGTGGCCATGCAGGTACCTTACATCCAATGGCGTTTATACATGAAGTAAAGCAATTCTTTGATGGCTATATCATACTTTCTGGTTCTATTTCACATGGTCAAGATATTTTAGCTGCACAAGTTATGGGGGCTGATTTCGCATATATGGGTACTCGGTTCATCGCGACTAAAGAATCAATGGCAAGTAACGAGTATAAAAAAATGATTTTAGAAGCAGAAGCAGGAGACATTATTTATACAGATAAAATCAGCGGAGTTAATGCAAACTTTATGGTGCAAAGTATTAAAAATGCAGGTTTGGATCCGAATACACTTCAAAAACCTGAAAAACTTGAAATTGTTCATAAATCAGATGACGAAGCAAAAGCTTGGAAGAATATTTGGAGTGCGGGACATGGTGTGGGTGGTATACATGAAATATTACCAGTTGCTAACCTTGTTGAAAAACTAAGTCATGAATACGAAGAAAGTATACAAAAGGTCATCAACAAACAAAAAGATAAACTAACAACAAAATAAAATAAATAAGAAAGCCATTCCCGATCCTAATAGGGAATGGCTTTCTTATTTATTTTTCCCTCGTTTTATTCCCCGAATTTTTGTCTTAGTTTTTTGATCAATCCTATTGGACTCAATAATTTTTTGCAGAGCTTTGTTGTATGTGAAGTCATCTTGGGTGCTTGTTTTTAGATAAGCTTCTGTAATTTCTGGGAATTTAATATAGCAAATTGAAATTGCCCATGCCACAGCCATTTGCGTGTAGAACTTACCGTTTTGAATTGAATCCAATAGTGCAATCGTTGGATGAATATAAATTTCATCAACAAAATAATTGAGTAACATAACAGCAGCAAATCTTGCTTTATATTCTTCTTTCGATAATGCATACGGCTGAATAAACTCCCAAATTTCTTTTTGATGTTTTTTTGTACTTTTTAACCCTGTACAAAAACTATCACAAACAGACCAATTATCTATTTCCGGTATAAATTGTTCAATAAATTTAAGCTGAGCGTTAAAATCCAATTTTACGTAACCAAATACCATTCCTCGAAGCATCTTTTCTTCAAAATAATAATCGTCCCAATTTAAAAAATATGTATCCATGTCTTCTTTAGTTAGGTTTTTTGCTATTTTACGTATAGCAGGGATTCTCACGCCGAACATATGATTTTTATCAACAGTTGGTAATAATCTTGCATTAAAATCTCGATAAGATAAATCTTGCGCATCTAATAATCGTTGTCTAATTGGACTAGCTATTAAATTCAATATCCCCTTTAAGACTGTTTTCGTTATATTTTAAGTGTTTATTGAAAATCGGACAAATTTAATAACAATGTTATCAATTTTATATACCTCGATAGTCTATATAAATTAAAAGAAAAAGCAATTAAGTGAAATTTTAGTACAAATATTATATTTAAAAATAAATGTACATACCAAGGACATTATAAGGAATACTGAAATGGGTACAATTAATTTTTGAAATTTAGAATTTAGGGAATTACTTAAATAAAAAGTTACAGAAGGGGACTATAGAGTTTTAGAATAGACATGAAAACAATAAACATACAATTAATTATAGCATTTACCGTAATTATTATAATTTGTATTGTGGTTATCCTAAGTTTTTCATTTTTATCCAAGCCGGGAAAGGAATTAAATATACAAAATCAATATGAATATTTAGGAAAAAATGCTCCAATTCCAACAAAATTAAATCCAATCGTAGAGGAAAAGAAAAATACGCTCATCAATGAAGCTGCGAAAAAAAATATTGATGTTGTAATAATTGAAGGAATCAGATCTTTTGAAAAACAAAATGAATTATATCAACAGGGAAGAACAACAAAAGGAAATATAGTAACAAATACAAAAGCCGGAGAATCTTTTCATAACTATGGATTAGCTTTCGATTATGCATTATTGGATGCAAGTGGTCATATTATTTGGAATACACAATATGATGGAAATGGGAATGGAAAATCAGATTGGTTTGAAGTAGCAGATATTGGAAAAGAACTTGGCTTCGATTGGGGTGGCGATTGGATTAGTTTTAAAGATTATCCACATTTGCAAATGACATTTGGATTAAGTATTGATATGTTGGAAAAAGGGTATCGTTTAAGGGAAAATCAAAGGGAAGAAGCAATACAGTAAAAAATTAAAACCACTTAAAAGCAATATAAATAAGCTGATAAGTGGTTTAAATTTTTTATTTAATTTGGGGGCAATTCTAATTGTTCTCGTAATTTGCCGGAGATTTCACTTAACTCCATGTCACTCATTTTATAATACCAAATCCCATTAATAATCTCTCCATTGCCATCCTCGAACCGTAATTGATCGATGTTTGAGATTGAATCCTTATAATTCTGTAAAAGTTTCATCATTTCAGAAAATGTCAAGTTTGTTTGGACATTCTTTCCTAGTGAATTGAAGATATCTTTATAATTAAATAGGCTATCTACAGTTCCAGCTTCTTGAATAATTCCAGATATTAATTGTCTTTGTCTTTTTTGACGTCCAAAATCACCTTCAGGGTCATCATGGCGATTCCGTACATAAGCTAATGCACCTTTCCCGTCTAATCTATTTTCTCCTTTATGAAATTGATAACCATTTTGTTCAAAATCACGTGGACTATCTACTGTAATTCCTCCAACTGCATCAATCATATCTGAAAAACCATCCATATTTATTTCACCTACATAATCGATAGGAATATTCAAAAGTTTTTCTACTGAATCCATTGACATTTTAATACCCCCGAATACATATGCATGATTCAACTTATCAAATGTATTATTACCAACAATTTCAGTATATGTATCTCTAGGTATACTCAACATTTTAGTGCTCTTCGTATTTGGGTTTACTGTTAATACGATTATAGTATCAGATCGGCCAATTTCTCCTTCACGACCATCCACTCCTAATAATAGAATTGAAAATGGATCTCGTTTATCGAAGCTCACTTGGTTTGCTCGATGCTTCGATTGATCTCTATTAATGTTTACATGAGCTTCCTTCATAGAAGCTGTTAAATTACTATACACTGCATAAAGAAAACCACTTAAGGTTAATGCAAGCAATGCAGCAATGCCTACAATCCATTTCCACACTATTTTCTTCTTCTTTTTATATCTTCTTCTACCTTCTGAAGCCATTTCACGCCTCCGTAAAATTTTTGTAAAATTATCCAACTTAGAACATTTTAAAATAGAGAGAAAATCTGATTTTAAAAGCAAAAGTGGCTTCTTTTAAAATAGAACGAATTGTATTAAAAAAGAATAGATTATTTAGAAAATTAATAATTATTTACAAATAGTTAATAAAACCCATTCATTAGCTTAACAAATAATGTAAATTACTATGCTACAATAAACGCGTAAAGCAGATACAAAGAACTTAAATGTTCGTAATTATTTATCTTTTTTTGAAAAATGAAGTTGGAGGAGGTTGCTCTGTTTGGCAAATTCCAAAATATTGATGATTACTCAAAATTTTTACCCTGAAATTGGAAGTCATGCAAATCGTATGAAAAACCTTTTTCAGCTATTAGAAAGCGAGGGCTATGATGTATCTGTTTTAACAACTGAACCATCTTATCCTAACAAGCATCTATATGATGAAAAAAAGTTTTGGAATGATCCTACTTTAGAGGATGAAATCAAAATTCAAAGAATAAAAGTGAAAAATAGAAAATACGCATTGAATATGCTAAATAGATTAATACATTACTTAGAGATTTCTATTAAAATGCTATTTTACATTTTATTTAATAAACAAAAATACGATGTTGTACTTGTTACAACTCCAGCTATTTTCATCGCTTTTGTAGGAATCATTGCAAAGTTTAGGTATAGGGCAAAGTTTATATTAGATGTCAGAGATCTGTGGCCTGAGTCTTTAAAAGGTGTAGGAGTATTTAATAAAAAGATAATTATTAACTTTTTCTCAATACTTGAAATTTTTTTATATAAGAAAGCAACGCATATTATCATCAATAGTTTTGGATTTAAGGATTATATCATCAATAAAGCGAAAATCAGTGCAAATAAAATTACCTATATACCAAATGCAGCAAGAGAATACGAACTTAATTCTTCAGTAAAAGTGCATCGAATTTTCAGAGTTATCTACACAGGAAATATAGGGCTTGCACAAGATGTAGAATTTCTAAAAAGCTTAGTACGTAAATTGAACAAAAATCATATTTTGATAACTATAGTTGGCTATGGTCAAAAGAAAAATGAGCTAAAGAGATTTATCCAAGAAAATAAATTGACAAATGCCACAATGGTGAATCCTACAACCAGAGAGGAATGTTTAAAACTAAATGCCGAGCATGATGTAGGAATACTTTCGTTAAATAACATTGACGTATTTGACACTGTGTTACCAGGTAAATTAATCGATTACATGATAAGTGGAATTCCAGTTGTAGCAGCAGTATCTGGATATTCAAAAGAGGTTATTGAAAAATATAAAACAGGTTTTGTTTCTGAAAAACGTGATTCTTATGAAATTGCCAAATATATTTTATTACTAAAAAAGAGTCCTGAATTACGTGAGGAATTGGCTAATAATGGAATTGACTTAATAAACGAACATTTTATTTGGGAAAAAAATATTGAAAGTGTAACTTCAATTCTTCAAGAAAAAGAACAACAAAAAGAACCTGTAACTATACTAAATCAAATAGATAAGGATATCAGACTATGAGAAAAAACGTATGTATGTTTGTTTGGAACCATTTTACAAATGATGCTAGAGTACTCAGAGAATGCACAGCTTTATCAGAAAAGGGATATAATGTGGACCTTGTTTGTATCCATGATCCTAGTGATAAAGATATGAAATATGTTGAAAAAAGAAATGATCACTTCAATGTATATCGGGTGAGGCGATATCCTTTAATATTTACAGCTTTCCAATACTGTAAGAAGAACAAATTGGTTGGTGGTCTAGCAGCAATTATTTGGTTATTCATAGCTTATTTTTTACCGCTAATTATTCTTCCGCTTACGTTATTTGCAGCAATTATTTTAAAGACAAAACTGAAAACAGGAGTTGTAAGAGGCTGTATTATTGCGCGCATGATTTTAAAAGGAAGAATGAAAAAATACGATATCTATCATTCAAATGATTTAAATACTTTACCTCAAGGCTATCTCTGCGCTAAATGTAGATTTTTTAAAAAGCCATTAATATATGATTCTCATGAAGTGCAAACAAGCAGAACCGGATATGATAGCTCAATTTATGGCAAAATGGAGAAATTCTTCATTAATAGAATGGATACTATGATTGTCGAAAACCACACACGTGCAAAATACAATGAAGTTCTTTATGGTTTTTATCCTAATGTAGTTCACAACTATCCGTTTATAAAAAATAAAATGGTTGATACACAAGTAGACCTTCATGAGATTCTTCAGCTACCTGAAAATGAAAAAATACTTCTTTATCAAGGTGGAATACAAGCGGGTCGGGGATTAGACAAATTAATTCAAGCGGTACCGAAATTTGATGAAGGGACACTTGTACTTATCGGTGATGGACGGATCAAACCTGAATTAATAAAAATGGTAAAAGAGATGAATCTTCAAGCCAAAGTGAAATTTTTACCAAAAGTTCCTTTAAGTGAATTACCTAAATATACAAAAAACGCATATTTAGGTTTCCAAGTATTAAACAACATTAATTACAATCATTATTCAGCTTCTTCTAATAAGCTATTTGAATATATGATGGCTGGTGTACCAGTAGTTGCTTGTGATTTCCCAGAAATTAAGAGAGTTGTTGAAGGTGAAGAGACAGGGATTTGTATTGATTCACATAAACCAGAAGAAATTGCTACTGCTGTTAACAAATTAATGGCAAATCAAGCATTAAGAAACCGATTAAGTGAAAACAGTTTAAAAGCAAGTGAATTATTTAATTGGGAAAATGAGAGAGAATTGTTTATCAATGTTTATGCAAGAGTCTCTTAAAACCAATTAGGGGTTCACAGGTCATCAATGATTGGGAGTGCTATTGTTGGAAGTTAAAACAAAAGAGATTTCAAATGAAATAGAGGCTTTAAACGATTTATTAATCCACGAAAAAAGATCTAAGGTAATGTTTCAAGAAGAGCTTTTAAGAATTTATATTGAACATGAAAATCTACTAGTTTCATATCAAAGACTGGAATCAAAATATCAGGCAATCAGCCATTCTAAGTTAGGTAAATTGACTTACAGATACTGGAAATTGTTAAAAAGAGTTAAGCGAGGCAATAAAAATGAGAATAACTAACATTGAAAAACAGCTGAAAGAGATTCAATCGAAAAGAATCATTCTTGAAGATGATATTAAAAAGGAAAAATACGAAATAGATTATTTGAAAAAAAATGGAGAATTGCCTGAAACAATCTCCGAAGATTCTTTGCTTCTATATCAGCTAAATGTAGCATCTCCGAAGAAAAAAAATAAACAAGAATATTTAGATTATCGTGAACAGGTTGCTGATTTAGATTATTTTGAACGAATAAAACCAATATTAGACAAAATCCCAGAAAGTAATGGGAGTAGATACTATCAAAAAAGTTCAATACGAGTTGGCATAATAGCTGACGAGTTTTTATATCAATCATATAAAGATGTTGCAAACTTCTTTCCTATTACGATAGCTAATTATCAACAGTATCAAAACAAAATAGACATTTTATTTGTTGTCAGTGCATGGAGAGGCTTGGATGGTAGCTGGGTTGGGTTAGCGAATGAGAAATCAGCTAAACGAAAAGAATTATATAAAATTATTAATTTCTACAAAAAAAATAAAGTGAAGACTGTTTTCTATTCGAAAGAAGATCCTGTAAATTACGAAAAATTTATAGGTATTGCAAAGAA
The DNA here is from genome assembly GCF_053847205.1 of Rummeliibacillus sp. JY-2-4R. Taxonomy (NCBI): domain Bacteria; kingdom Bacillati; phylum Bacillota; class Bacilli; order Caryophanales; family Caryophanaceae; genus Rummeliibacillus; species Rummeliibacillus sp. JY-2-4R. The sequence continues at coordinate 1,886,233 of NZ_CM132623.1, forward strand.
ATGTGACTATGTATTTACGACTGCAGAAGAAAAAGTTGAAAGCTATAAAACAGCTTGTAAGCACGAAAATGTATTTGTATTAGAATTTGGTGTCAATCCACTTTATCATAATCCAATTGGTACAAGAATGAATAAAAAAGATTCGGGTGTATTTTTTGCAGGTTCGTGGCTAAACAAATACCAGGATAGACAAAAGGAAACTATTGAAATTTTCGAAGGTGTAATTAGCGGTAACCGTAAATTAAAGATTATTGATCGGAATTTCTATTTAAATAAAGTGAATTATTTCTTTCCTCATGAGTATCTAGAATATATATCACCATCCATTGAACATGAATATCTTCAAAAAGTTCATAAATTATATGATTGGGCAATTAACCTAAACTCCGTTAAGTTTAGTGAAACAATGTTTGCGAATCGAATTTACGAGCTTCAAGCAATTGGTAACATTATTATTTCAAATTATAGTGTTGGCGTGAATGATAAGTTTCCAAATGTGTTCATTGTAAATGATCGACACGAAGTTAGAGATATTCTTAATGGTTTTAGTGATGAAGAAGTGTATAAACATCAGGCTCAAGGAATACGAAATGTAATGTCTTCGCATACAACATTCGAACGTTTTGATGAACTATTAGGGAAAATTGGTATGGACAAACATAACTTTTCAAGGAAAGTACTTGTTGTGGCAAACTCAATAAATGAAAATATTGTTCAGGATTTTAATAATCAAACATATCCAGAAAAAGATTTAATTGATGAAGAAGAACTAACGGAAAATCTAAAATCACAATATGACATAATCGCATTCTTTAACTCCGAATATCAATATCATGAATTCTATTTAGAAGATATGGTTAATGCATTTAAATATACTGATTCAGACTTTATTACTAAAGATAGTTACTACGATGGTCATAATTTAATAGAGGGTATTGAACACAATTATATTAATGAAATTAACGATAAATACAAAACTGTTATTTGGGCAGATGCATTCACTACTGAAGAATTGCTAAGTAAGAAAAACAACTATTCAGGTAAAAAAGGTTATTGTATTGATCATTTTGAATTCAATTCTTCAAGAGTTCAAGAGTCCGAAAAGGCATATGAAGATTATGAATTATCTGTGATTGTACCGGTATACAATAACGGAAAATATCTACTGAATAAATGTTTTAATAGCTTAAAAAGAAGCAGTATATTCAAAAAAATGCAAATAATTATGGTTGATGATGGATCAACTGATAATAATACTTTAACAACCATTAGGAGAATTGCAAGAGAAAATTCAAATGTTGTTACTTACTATTTCCCAGAAGGCGGCAGCGGAAGTGCATCAAGGGCTAGAAACAGAGGAGTAGAACTCGCTAATTGTAAATATGTGACCTATTTAGATCCAGATAATGAAGCGGTAAACGATGGTTATGCAAAATTATTATCTTATTTAATAAACAATCCAAAGTTTGATATAGCAATCGGAAATATGCTTAAGTTTGATAACAGCAAAGTAAGTCATTTTAGATATTATCAAACTGTAACTGAATCAATTCATAGTAGAATCTTCGAAGATCCTAAACAATTGCTAATTGATACTTCATTAAGAACTCAAAGTATACAGGCTTTAATTGTAAAAACAAATGTTATTACAGAAAATCAGCTGAAAATGGTAGAAAAAGCTGGTGGACAAGATTCGTTATTTTTCCAAGAGTTATTATTGCATTCAACTAGAGGAGCTGTGATTGACTTAGATATTCATATTTATTATGCAGCTGTAACGGGCTCTGTAACTAACACTATTACAAAAAAATTCTTTGATAAATACTACACTTTGGAAAAAGAAAGATTACCATTCTTAATCCAAAATGATTTATTGGATTTATATATGGAAAAAAGATTTAATTTCTATTTCAGAAACTGGTATCTGATTCGAATTAAAAAAATTAATGAGCAGGACCAAAAAGAGGCAATCGACACGCTTTATAAAATTTATTCTTTATATCATGACTACATTAAACATAGTACTCCTGATATTGAGGCGTTCCAATCTTTATACAAAAAGGGAAAATACAGAAAAATAATTAAAAATTATTCCAAAATAGGTTAATAGACAGTTTCAATTCATTCCTTGAAAGGAGGTGAGAAAACTGCTAGAACAATTGACTAAAATAGAACTCGCTATGACGGATATAGATAAAGTTGATTTTATCTATAATTCTCCATTCCAACTTACGGTTCATTGGGAAAATGTCAAATTTGAATTCTTGATAAGGTTAAAGGTTAATTCCAATAAACTGTATTGTTTTGGAAATGGTGCTTACAACTCTGAAAAGATGTCATTACCTGTATTTCAAAGACATTCATGGATAGAAGATATAGATGAATCAATCATTATCTATAATGATCCAACACTATATTTAGGAAAGATAAATCTGGGATGGGGCCAAGGAACTCAAGAAAGGTTTTATATAGAAGATTTATCCTTAATTTTGAAAAAAATAATCCGAAAGTTAGAAGTTAAAAAAAGCCATGTAACGTTTTATGGGAGTTCTGCAGGGGGATTTTTATCCTTATATCTAGCAGGTCTCATTAGAGGTACAAAAGCTTTAGTGAATAACCCTCAAGTTTTTGTACCGAAGTATTACCAAACACATGTGAATAAAATGTACCTTGCTTCATATCCAGGGTTAGATCGCACAATAATTGAAAGTAAATATAAAGAAAGATTAGAAATTATTGCATTCTATGCAAGTATCGAATATGTTCCTGAAATTTGTTATTTGCAAAATTTATCCTGGTCTAATGATGTCAAAAATCAGTTATTACCTTTTATTTCAGGATTAAATTTAATAAAAGAGTTTTTCGATGAGAAAAAAATAAGATTTGAATTCTATCAGAATCTTGAACAGGGCCATAACCCACTAAGTAAAGAGGAAACTCTTAACTATTTAAAACAGTTTTAAGACATTTATAGATTCACCATAATACAACTTGAAAATATTTAACTTTTAAATTGGAGGAAAATAATGATGAAATTATGTACGATTGGCTTAGGATATATTGGATTACCAACATCAATAATGTTTGCAAAACACGATGTATTTGTGGTAGGTGTAGACGTTAAAAAAGAAGTTATTGACTCATTAAATCATGGGAAAATCCATATAGAAGAGCCAGGATTACAAGAAGCTTTAGAAGAAGTAATCTCAAAAGGCACTTTTAGAGCTGCAACTACACCTGAAAAAGCTGATACATTCATTATTTCTGTACCAACACCAAATAACGATGATAAGTATAAATCTTGTGATTTAACTTATGTAATCAATGCTGTAAAATCAGTTTTGCCATATATTGAAAGTGGAAATACCATTATTGTTGAGTCAACAATTGCGCCTAGAAGTATGGATGATTTTATCAAACCAATAATTGAAAAAGAAGGATTTGTAATTGGTAAAGATGTTTTCTTAGTTCATTGTCCAGAAAGAGTTTTACCAGGACAAATACTTCATGAATTAATATTTAATAATCGAATTGTTGGTGGAGTTACACCTGCATGTACAGAAGCAGGGGCTAAAGTATATAGCACATTTGTAAAAGGTGAAATTATTAAAACGAATGCCAAGACTGCTGAAATGTCAAAATTAATGGAAAATACATTTAGAGATGTCAATATAGCACTTGCAAATGAATTAGCTAAAGTTTGTAATGAATTAGAAATTAATGCGCTTGATGTTATTAAAATGGCAAACAAACATCCTCGTGTAAACTTACATACACCTGGACCAGGGGTAGGAGGTCATTGCTTAGCAGTTGATCCGTATTTCATCGTGGCAAAAGCTCCAGAAACTGCTCAATTAATCAATCTATCTCGTACGATAAATACATCAATGCCCGATTATGTTGTTGAGAATGTCAATAAATTAATGAAAAATGTCCAAGGAAAAGTTGTTACTGTATTTGGTCTAACATACAAAGGAAACGTTGATGATATTCGTGAAAGTCCAGCTTTAGAAATCTATAATATGTTGAAATATCAAGGTGATTATGAAGTACGTGCATATGATCCTCATATTAAACTAGATTGGGTAACTCAAGATCTAGAACAAGCGGTCAATAACTCAGATTTAGTAGTGATACTTTCAGATCATGATGAATTTAAACATTTTGGTACATCTGATTTTGACAAAATGTCTCATAAAAGAATTTTTGATACCAAAAATGTTGTTCAAAATGTTTCAGATGATGTTGAATATATTAACTATGGAAATTTGTTTAAATTTGCTAAGAAGGAAGTTACTGTTGTATGAACTTTGCTTGGCAGATATTGAAAGAGCAATGGCTTCACATAAACTTAATATTTCGATTAAGTTTATATGAAGAAAAAGGTAAATATACAATGCACTATTTTGGTGCATTGTGGCAAGTAATTAATCCTATTATACAAATATTAGTATATTGGTTAATTTTCGGGCTTGGAATTAGAAAAGGGCATCCAGTTGATGGAACCCCTTTCTTCCTATGGTTAATCATTGGGCTCGTTCCTTGGCTATATATCAGCAAGACAATTACGCAAGGGACAAATAGTATATATTCAAAAGTTAACTTAGTATCTAAAATGCATTTTCCTGTAAGTGTTCTACCAACAATAAAAATCGTAGGAAATTCAATTTCATTATTACCAATGATTCTTATTACAATAGTAATTGCGTTAATATATGGTATTTTCTCTGGAGTGTACTTATTCCAAATTTTCTACTATTTAATTTGTTTATATTTCTTTTTATTTGCAATAACGTTACTGTTATCAACTCTTACGACAATCATACGAGATATCCAAATGATGGTACAATCTGTTGTAAGACTCTTAATGTTCTTTTTACCAATTGTATGGAATGTGCATAATTTTCCAGATGCAATTGTAAATATATTAAAATTAAATCCTCTCTTTTACATCATTGAAGGATTTAGATATTCACTATTAGGTGGGCACTGGTTCTTTGAGGAATTACCATATACCTTCTATTTCTGGAGTATTAGTATATTAATTCTTTCAATTGGTTCCTATTTGCATATTAAATTCCGCAACAAATTTGTTGATTACCTATAATCGGAGGAAAAGAAATGAATCCGAAAATTCGACTTACGAACGTATCAAAAAGCTTCAGATTATATAGTAAACAATCTGATAAATTATTAGATATTATTTCACTCAAGAAAAACCGTGATCAATTTTATGCACTTCGAGATATCAATTTTGAAGTATTTGCAGGTGAAGCTATTGGGATTATCGGCTTGAATGGTTCAGGTAAATCTACGCTTTCAAATCTTTTAGCACAAGTAATTCCACCTAGCCAAGGAACAATAGAAATTGATGGAGAAACATCTTTAATCGCAATCTCTGTAGGCTTAAATGCCTCATTAACCGGTATTGAAAATATCAATATGAAATGTTTAATGCATGGGCTATCTAATGCAGAGATTGCTAATTTGAAATCAGAAATTATCGAATTTGCTGATCTCGGAAATTTTATTAATCAACCAGTTAAAAATTATTCGAGTGGTATGAAATCTCGGTTAGGATTCGCGATTTCCGTTCATACCAATCCTGATATTTTAATAGTTGATGAAGCATTGTCCGTTGGAGACCAGACATTTTATCAAAAATGCTTAAATAAGATCAATGAGTTTAAACGTCAAGGGAAAACAATCATCTTTGTAAGTCATTCATTGGCCCAAATTCAAGCATTTTGCGATCGCGTGATGTGGGTGCATTTTGGACAAATTAAGATGTTCGATGAAACAAAAAAAGTGGTTGGAGAATATAAAAAGTTTATAGCATGGTTTAATTCATTGAGTGAAGAAGAAAAGAAATTGAATCGCTCCAAATTGCTAGAAGAACAATACAAAGCAGGGGCTAGTTTAGCAGTTGAACCAAGCAATCAAAAAAGCGGATTGAATTTCTTATTCATTTCACAGATGATTATTATAATGCTTATTGTTATTGCAAGTGCAGCATATATGTTTAGTTAATTAATTCAAATTGAGGTGTAGGTTCTAGATGGCTGATAAAGTAAAAATTATGACTATTTTTGGTACTAGACCAGAGGCGATTAAATTAGCCCCATTAGTACTGGAATTAGAAAAACATCATGATGAAATTGAATCAATTGTTACTGTAACTGCTCAACATCGTCAAATGCTTGATCAAGTACTCGAAGTATTCAATATTCATCCACTATACGATTTAAATATTATGAAAGATCGTCAAACACTAGTTGACGTAACGACTCGTGCACTTCAAGGATTAAATGAAGTAATGCAAAAAGTAAAACCTGACATAGTGCTAGTGCATGGGGATACTTCAACAACATTCGTTGCGAGTCTTGCCGCATTTTATAATCAAATTCCGGTTGGTCATGTTGAAGCTGGATTAAGAACTTGGGACAAATATTCACCATTCCCAGAAGAGATGAATCGACAATTAACAGGAGTTATTGCAGATTTTCATTTTGCACCAACTATAAAGGCTGCTCAAAACTTATTAAATGAAAATAAAAAAGGCGATTCTATTTTTATAACAGGCAACACAGCCATTGATGCTTTATCTACAACTGTTTCATCATCTTACACTCATCCAATATTAGAACAAATCGGAAAAGATAAGATGATTCTTTTAACTGCTCACCGTAGGGAAAATCTTGGTGAACCAATGAGACATATGTTTAGAGCAATTAAGAAAATAGTGGAAGAGCATGCTGATGTACAAGTAGTGTATCCTGTACACTTAAATCCTGCAGTTCGTGAAATCGCAGATGAAATATTAGGAGAAGATCCAAGAATTCATCTAATTGAACCATTGGAAGTAATTGATTTCCATAATTTTTTATCTAGAGCACATATCATTTTGACTGATTCGGGTGGGATTCAAGAAGAAGCACCATCTCTTGGAGTTCCGGTATTAGTTCTAAGAGATACTACAGAAAGACCAGAAGGAATTGATGCTGGAACACTAAAACTTGCTGGTACTGATGAATTAACGATTTATCAACTGACGAAAGAATTACTTACGAATCCAAAAGAATACGAAAGAATGTCGAAAGCTTCAAACCCATATGGTGATGGTCATGCTTCTGAACGTATCGTTGAAACATTACTTTATCATTTTGGAATAAGAGATACGATGCCAGATCTCTTTGAAAAAAATGAAGAAAATTCTTTAAAAGTATAGAAAACAATTAAATTGAAATGAATAGAAAAAATGCTCCTATTGTTCGCAATATTAGAATACATGCGAATAGATAGGAGTATTTTTTATAAGAGATACACCTCAAAAATTAACTTTATATTAAAGATAAAATAATCCACCATATTTAGCATGAAATCTATTTCCAATGAATAGTATGACAAATATAAGGTACTAGTTTGCAACGTACATATCATAACTATTTCAAAAAGGTGGGATTCGAATGCAATTAATATTTTTACTTTTCTTAAGTGCTCTATTTTTTATTTTTACTTTTATTGTTCCAGCGCTATCCTTAAAATTATTTTGTCTATTAATTTCATTTACCTTCTATAAATTGGGTTCACATCAAATAAAGTTAGCTGAGATTAGAAGAAATGAGGAAATTAAGCAGGACACTGAAAAAATACTAGAACAGTATCCTCACAGTCAATCTACTATTTCTTCTGATTATTTACATGCTCTTTTAATAGGCGAGGCCTCACAGACATTATTTGTTGCAAATCGAGAAGATACAGACTCTGAGTTTGATGTGAAAGAATATCTATTCAATGAAATTTTTGAAACAGCCATTGAAGAGGATGGTATTCAAAAAGCTCTGATATCTCGGGGAGGAATACTGGGAGGTACCCTGCTGGATAGTGATGGTAATGGTAATTCATTAATTTATATTATGGAGCCTGAAAAAGATGAGAGTGGAACCGAAGAAAAAAAGGATGATATAGAAGACGATATAGAAGATGGTGTATCAAAACTTTCTTTGAAAATTGTCGTGGATGATTTAAGTAATCCAATAATAGAATATGTATTTTTAGAATCTGAAGACCCAGTTTCAAAAGAATGTGACGAATATGAAGAAGCATCAAAGCTATGTAAAAAATGGCACCAGATGATAAGCGTTTTAATAAAACGCCAGGACCATTTAAATAAAGTAATCATTAAACGTTATGAGCATTCAAATAAAGTTGTTTAATGAGTAAAGAAAATTAATAAAACATATAGAGTTAATAGGGATTTGTTACTCATTAATAAAATTTATATAATAAGTAGTGATTTTTTTGAAAAATAGTGCTATACTTTGCTCATAGATTAATAAATCCTTCGGGGTAGGGTGAAATTCCCAATCGACGGTGATGAAGAAATTCTAAGCCCGTGAGCCTTTTTAGGTAGGATTTGGTGCAATTCCAAAGCCGACAGTATAGTCTGGATGAGAGAAGGATATTTGTTCATTAAATCTATTCTTACGAAACTGGATTTCGTAGGTTTATTTGATGAGGCAATAAAACCTTTAAACCACCCCGTAGATCTAATCTATGGGTTTTTCTTTTTTTTAATATAATTTAATAAGTAGTCCTTCGGGGTAGGGTGAAATTCCCAATCGACGGTGATGAAGAAATTCTAAGCCCGTGAGCCTATTTTAGGCAGGATTTGGTGCAATTCCAAAGCCGACAGTATAGTCTGGATGGGAGAAGGACGATTTTAGAAATGGTAAAGACTATTGAAAAATACACTTCAATAAGTTTCTTTGTTGTACCATTTGCTACATATTCTCCCAAAACTTCCAAGGAACTTCTTCTATGGGAGTTTTTGTTTTAAAATTTTTCAGAGGCGGTGACTGAAAATTTGTAATTTTTGAAACATCAAATCCAAGTTTACAAATAGATAAAGAGGTGATTTGAATGTTCACAGGAATTGTAGAAGATTTAGGAAAAGTAAAAGCAATTAAAAATGGGACACATAGTATGCAACTTACAATCGAATCAAATAAGATTGTTGAAGATGTCCATTTAGGTGATAGTATTGCAGTCAATGGTGTTTGCTTAACCGTTATTTCATTTTCAAGCGACCAATTTACAGTTGAAGTAATGCCTGAAACCGTAAAAGCCACTAATATTCAGTCGCTTCAAAATGGTAAATATGTAAATTTAGAACGAGCAATGCCTGCACATGGGCGCTTCGGCGGGCATTTTGTTTCGGGGCATGTTGATGGTACAGGAGTGATTCTAAAAAAACGGAAATTTGATAATGCCGTTTATGTTGATATTGGCATTAGCAAAGAACTAAGTATGTTTTGCATGTTAAAAGGGTCTGTCACAATCGATGGGATTAGTTTAACCATTTTCGATGTGAAGCCTACTCAACTTACTGTGTCACTTATTCCACATACGTTTGATCAAACCATTTTAGGAATTAAAAAAGAACATGATGTAGTCAATATTGAAAATGATTTACTCGGCAAGTATGTTATTAATAACTTAGAAAGAAAACAAGAAGATTCAAAAATTACACTGGATTTCTTAAAAGAAAACGGATTTTAAAGGCGGTGCTTTGAAAATGGTTAATACAATAGAAGAAGCGATTGAAGATTTAAAACAAGGTAAAATGATTATCGTTGTTGATGATGAAAACCGCGAAAATGAAGGGGATTTTCTAGCTTTAGCAGAATTTGCAACGCCAGAAACCATTAATTTTATGGCAAAATACGGACGTGGTTTAATCTGTACTCCGATGTCTAAAGCATTAGCAGAACGATTAGATTTAAATCCGATGGTAGAAAATAATACAGATAATCATCATACAGCATTTACTGTTAGTGTCGATTACAAAACAACAGAAACAGGAATCAGTGCTTTTGAACGTTCGGAAACCATTCTACAATTAGTGAATGCTAATTCTGTTGGATCTGATTTTCGTAGGCCAGGACATGTATTTCCTTTAATAGCAAAGGATAACGGTGTACTTGAAAGACAAGGGCATACTGAAGCTGCTGTCGATTTTGCAAAATTATGTGGATCAGTTCCAGCTGGTGTTATTTGTGAAATAATGCTTGATAATGGTGAAATGGCCAGAGTTCCACAATTACATGAAATCGCCAAGGAACATAACTTGAAATTTGTTACTATTGCAGATTTAATCAGTTTTCGCAATCAAAATGAACTACTAATAGATAGAGTTGCATCTGTAAAAATGCCTACATCATTTGGAGAGTTTCAAATGATTGGTTATTCAAATCGCGTTAATGATAAAGAGCATATCGCTATTGTAAAAGGAAATCCTCAAAATGATATAGCACCACTTGTGCGTATACATTCGGAATGTTTAACAGGTGATATTTTCCACTCTAAACGCTGTGATTGTGGTCCACAATTGCACAAATCATTAGAAATGATTGAAGAAGCAGGTAGTGGTGTTGTGCTATACATGCGTCAAGAGGGTAGAGGTATTGGATTACTTAACAAATTAAAAGCATATGAACTGCAAGAGCAAGGATACGACACAGTTGAAGCAAATATTCATCTTGGTTTCCCTGCAGAAATGCGTGATTATGGTTTAAGTGCACAAATGCTTCGCGATTTAGGTATTACGAAAATCCGCTTAATGACAAATAATCCTGCCAAAATTGAAGGGTTAACAAAATACGGAATTGAAGTTGTAGAACGTGTACCAGTTGAAATTCCAGCAGAACCAGAAAATGAAAAGTATCTTGAAACGAAAAAATCAAAAATGAGACATATTTTAGCATAGGAGTGAGTGTAATGGGACAAACATTTGAAGCACAATTAATTGGTACAGGATTAAAAATCGGCGTTGTAGTAGGAAGATTCAATGAATTTTTGACAGGTAAATTATTAACTGGTGCAATGGATGGCTTAAAACGACATGGTGTATCAGAAGAGGATATTGATATTGCTTGGGTTCCTGGTGCATTTGAAGTACCATTTATCGCGAAAAAAATGGTCGAAACCAAAAAATATGATGCGATTATCGGTTTAGGTACTGTTATTCGTGGCGCAACAACTCATTATGATTATGTTTGTAACGAAACAGCAAAAGGAATTGCAAATGTAGGATTAACATCTGGTGTGCCAGTTATGTTCGGAATCGTTACTACTGAAAATATTGAACAAGCAATCGAACGTTCTGGAACAAAATCAGGTAACAAAGGCTATGATGCTGCAGTTTCAGCAATTGAAATGGCTAATTTAAGCCGCATGTTCGAATAACTTTTAAAAATTTTTTTAGCAAAGTGAATAAATCGTGTGCCACGGGCTACACTATGTTTAGATTTCACTTAACAAGTCCTTTATTGGTAGGAGGGGTTAATCCTATGGGTGAACCAAGTCCAGGTGAGTAGATACGATCTACCAAGATTAAGGCGTTAAAAATCTCAAGGATCATAAGAAACGGAGTGAAGTCCCGTGGATCAGGTCTAGAGTTTTATAAGCAAATGCAAAACAATTTAATCATTATGAAAGATAACATTATCTAGCATAATGGAGGGAAGAATTCAAATGGGTAAACCGCCAAAAAAGTGCCAAATACTCTAGGAGAATTCATTCTTAGGGCCAGATAAAAATTCGTTAAAATTTCTCAGGTGAGAGAAACGGAGTGAAGTCCCGTGGATAAAGTCTGAGTAAGGTGCGAAAGCATAACGATAAAATCGTCATAAAAGGCTATACTTTTATGATCAGGAGGGTGAAAACCAGTGAGCGTTTAGAACTTTGTTCGTAAAACTCATTGAAGCTTCATCTACTGTGTGCCATGTTAAATGTTTTAAAACGCAAAAAGCTTGAACAAATTAATCGCCATAAAGGGCTTAGTGAAATCAAACCCGGAATTCATTTTCCGGGTTTTTGTTATGTTTATGCAAAAATCAAAGTGGAAATTTTCATTATAAAGTATTCGATATTAGTATTGCTGTTGTATAGATATATAGGAAAATATTGTTATTAATGATAAACAAAATTACATTCAATACCTAATATACGAGGGGGAAATGGAATGAAATATTTCTTCGGGTATACTCGTATGGAAAAGTGTAAGACGGGCTATACTATGTTTAGATTTCACTAAACAAATCCTTTATTGGTAGGAGGGGTTAATCCTATGGGTGAACCAAGTCCAGGTGAGTAGACACGATCTACCAAGATTAAGGCGTTAAAAATCTCAAGGATCATAAGAAACGGAGTGAAGTCCCGTGGATCAGGTCTAGAGTTTTATAAGCAAATGCAAAACAATTTAATCATTATGAAAGATAACATTATCTAACATAATGGAGGGAAGAATTCAAATGGGTAAACCGCCAAAAAAGTGCCAAATACTCTAGGAGAATTCATTCTTAGGGCCAGATGAAAATTCGTTAAAATTTCTCAGGTGAAGAGAAACGGAGTGAAGTCCCGTGGATAGAGTCTGAGTAAGGTGCGAAAGCATAACGATTAAATCATCATAAAAGGTTATACTTTTATGATCAGGAGGGTGAAAACCAGTGAGCGTTTAGAACTTTGTTCATAAATGTCATTGAAGTTTCATCTACTGTGTGCTATGTTAAATGGTTTAAAACGCAAAAGCTTGAACAAATTAATCGCCATAAAGGATTTAGTGAAATCGAACCCGGAATTCATTTTCCGGGTTTTTTATTTTATAAACAAATACCCAAGATAAGGCTAACCCATTTTAATAGTATTTGGTAATATTTTGTAATTTATATTAGTAATCGACATTAGTATTGCTTTTGTATATCATTTATAGGAAAATATTGTTATTAATGATAAGCGATAATTGATATTCGATTGCCTAAATAGGAGGAAATGGGTATGAAACGCTTCTTCTGGTATATAACTTGGATAATAATCATTAGTTTTTTAATTTATTGTGGTTTAAGACTAGAGAAATTTTTAGAACAACAATCAGAAATGTCATACGACATATTATCAATAATGATTTTTACATATATTTTTCCAATATTCGTTGGAATATTACTTCGTCTTCCTCGATTTATTTTTGAAAATAAAGGGAAAAAGAAATGGAGTTTTGATTGGGTTAAAATTATTGGCATTGCAATTCCAGTTCTTTATATTGTAATTTTACCGTATTTAGCATACACATCATTTGCAGATCGATTATTATTTGTAGAGCAATTTCTTTCGCTAGGTCAAGCTAAGACAACTTTAACAACAATTGCGGGAATTGTCTTTGGTTATATCTTATTGGATAGTGTAAAATCTTATAAAAAATTTTTTAAGACCACGTATATATTGAGTAGTTAACCCCATACTATATTCGATTTCACTTTTGAAATCCTATCATGTAAGGAGGATGAAAGTTATGGGTAACCCAGATCATTTAGATCCAAAATCTCAGAAAGTTCATCAGCTCTGGACTCGAGTAAAGCATGCAAAATCTCAAGTGAACGGTCAATCGGAGCTTACTCTCCATAACCGAATCTTGAAAAGTGAAGCGAAAGCTCGGCAATTTTAATCTTCATGAAGGATTAGTGTAATCAATTTGGAAGTCACATAAGTAGTTACTACTTATGTGACTTTTTATTATGGCCAATCATTAATAGGCAATCGACACACTTTAACATACAAATACATATCATTTATTGAAGAGGTGGTGAAGAATGGGAGACGAAAAAAATACTAAGAGCCATAACCCTGTCGAAATTGAACAACAGGAATGGAAAAAGAGAAGATTAAATGAACGAATGAAGCAGATGCTTACAATCGCTTCACCTATTTTTCTCTTACTGTTATGGGAGTTTTTGTCTAGAACTGATTTACTTGATGTGCGTTTCTTCCCGCCGCCAACCGCAATTTTACACACCTTCTATACCATGGCTATTAGTGGAGAATTATTCCATCATATTTGGATATCACTATACCGGATATTTGCAGGTTTCTTATTAGGCGTTATACCTGGTGTAGTAATTGGTTTATTGATGGGTTTATATTCTCCAATCAGACATTTCATCTCACCTGTAGTGATGGCACTCATGCCAATCCCTACCTTAGCTCTTTTGCCAATCATCATCATATTATTTGGTATTGGTGATTTTTCAAAAGTAGTAACAATAGCTGGGAGCGTATTTTTTCCAGTTGTGATTAATACTACTGCTGGTGTAATTAATATCGATTCCATTTATTTAGATGTGGCGAAAAACTATGGGGCTAATTCAAAAGACTTTTTCTTTAAAATCGCTCTTCCGGGTTCTTTACCGGTAATGATGGAAGGGATTCAAATGGGGCAGGCGATTGCATTGTTAACAATTGTTGCTGCAGAAATGATGGGGGCAACTTCAGGTATTGGCTATTTAATATGGACCTCCTATAAAGCATTCTTATTGCAAGAGATGTTTGTCGGGCTCATACTTATTTCATTTTTTGGCTATTTATTCTCATTAATACTTCGATATTTACAAAAGAAAATTCTTCCTTGGAGGTGAATCATTGGAAGAGCTAAAGAAAATTTCAATTAAGAATATGACAAAAGTATTTTACAAGAAAAATAGTAGTGTCACGGCTCTTGATCATGTCTCATTAGATATTTCAGAAGGTGAATTTGTTTGTATTGTGGGTCCTAGTGGTTGCGGAAAAACAACTTTGCTTCGTATATTAGCGGGGTTAGAAACGAGTAGTGTTGGTGAATTTGAGATTATTCAAGAGAAGAAAAATAGGCCACTTCAATCAATGGTTTTTCAAGAACGGGGTATTATTCCTTGGCTTACCGTTGAGGAAAACGTAGCGTTTGGTCTTAAGATGAGGCATTTACCGCAAGATTATATTAAAGAAAGAACAGATTACTATATTAAGAAAGTAGGGCTTGAAAAGTTTTCTAAACTCTATCCGAAAGAATTGTCAGGGGGGATGAAACAGCGTGTAAGTATTGCGCGTGCTTTTGCGAATGATCCAGAAATCTTGTTAATGGATGAACCGTTTGCAGCTTTAGATGAGCAAAACAAGTTTATACTGCAAGAAGAACTTCTCTCTATTTGGGAAGAAACAAAGAAAACCGTATTATTTATAACACATAGCATTGATGAAGCATTATTGCTAAGCGATCGTATTTTATTAATGAGTGCACAACCAGGCAAAATTATTAAAGAAATTAAAAATGACTTACCAAGGCCTCGAAATATTGAACAAATTCGGGCAAATAAACAAACAACCGAACATTTTATCGATATTTTAAAGCACTTGCATGAAGAAGTGCAAAAATCTAGAAAGTAATTAAGGTTTATCTCACATCAACTGGCTTTTGATTTTCATCTCAAGGCCTTAGAAAATAAAAAGAAGCATTGGTGGAAGAAAATTCCTATAAATGCCCGATTGGTGAGAGTACAGTGATACTTACCGATCGTTAGCAGAAGGTTAGTTGAACCAATCAGGTTCGAACTGTCGTTTGATTGCAAGCGTTGGCTTGCAATCTTAGCGACAGTAGAACGAGACTGGCAATTAGCGTGGGAAAAACCCATCACTGATTGGAGTATCACTTTAAAAAGGGGGATGTAAATGGCGAAATGGCTAAAAAAGGGGTTAGTGATTCCATTAATTTTGCTAGCTATGTTCATCACTGCATGTTCTGGTAATGGAACAAAGCCAAATTCGAACGTTGACAATGAAGTAAATAAAGAAAACAAATCAGGAGATTTAGCACCACTAGATAAGAAAACTAAAGTAGTAATTGCGGAAGATGGAGCTGCATCTGGTGCAGGTTTTTATATTGCTAATGAGAAGGGGTATTTTGCTGACTATAATATTGAAGTAGAATTTGCCCAATTTGCGAATAGTGATGATATGCTCCCTGCTCTTGCTGCTGGAGAAGTAGATATCGCTGGAGGTATTTCAACAGCATCATTCTTTAATGCAATTGCACAAGGAATAGATGTTAAAATCGTTGGGGATAAAGGCCATAATATGCCTGGTAAGTCTTACTTTACTTTCGTTATTAGTAAAAAAATGAAAGATGTCATTAAAGACTATTCAGATTTTAAAGGTAAAAAAATAGCCATTTCTTCCAAGAATTCAATAGACGGTTATATCTATCAGTTAATGTTAAAGCATGCAGGATTAACTGAAAAAGATGTGAAAACCGTAATCATGAATGATTTTGGAAGTATGCTGGGTGCTTTAGAAAACGGATCAATTGATGTAGCACTTTGTATTGAACCATTAATCGCTCAA
Organism: Rummeliibacillus sp. JY-2-4R; assembly: GCF_053847205.1. NCBI lineage: Bacteria > Bacillati > Bacillota > Bacilli > Caryophanales > Caryophanaceae > Rummeliibacillus > Rummeliibacillus sp. JY-2-4R. The sequence goes on from NZ_CM132623.1 coordinate 1,902,439, forward strand.
GGAGTAAGTAAAGGAATTTTACAGCGCTTTGGTGATGCGACTGATTTCGCACCAGATTCACAAATTGCGTTAGTTTTAGCTTCCCCTAAGTTTATGAATGATGAAAAAGATGTATCTCTTCGTTTTATGCTTGCATACTTAAAAGGAGTTAGAGATTACAATGACGCATTTACTAAAGGAAAAGGTAAGGCAGAAATAGTTAACATCATGACCAAGTATACAGCATTAAAAGATCCAGCTTTATGGGATAAAGTGTATGTAACAGGTCTTGATCCAAATGGTACTATGCGGGTTGATGATATTCGCAATCAATATGAAATGTATAAAGCCAATGGTGCAACGAAAGGGGAATTCGATTTCGATAAAGCGATTGATACCTCTGTTACAGAAGAAGCTGTGAAAATATTAGGTAGCTACAAATAAAAAAAGGGAGTAGGCAAATTTCGCTTACTCCCTTTTTTACTATTTAATTTCTTTTATATCTGATATCTGAAAGAAACTATTCGATTCATCGTCTTCAACAAAATTGTAATACACTTTATATTGACGTTTAAACTCTTTCATTTTTTTGCTTCCACTTTTTATTTCTGCTATAACTTCTTTTGTGGTAACGGTAAAATCAGTATCGGCACTTCGATTAATAGATAAGATTTCTACTTTATTCACTTCTTCCTGAATTCCTTGCTTGTGTTTTTCAGGGATTTCGGCTAATAAATCTTCATACAATTTTGTATCATGCATGATATATTCATTGGCTAATGGAGAGAAATCTCCGGTGTGCAATGCTTCGGCATATGTTACTGGGTACATTGCAATAAAATCAGAAAGTTTTTGTTGCTCCGCAGCTGACATTTTTTGACCAGTAACTTCTACCTCTTGTTTTTGATCAGTTGTTGTAGTTGTTGTATTTCCTTTAGATTGGCTAGTGTCATCAATAGTCGGTGTTTCGGTAGTGAAAGCTTCTGTTACTTTTGGTTCTTCTGAATTTTTCTGCGTATTATTTCCACAACCGACTATCAAAGAAGCTGTTAAACATATTGAACTGATAAGCTTCCATTTATTCATTATCGGCCCCTCTTTCAATGGCAGTTTATCCTTATCATACATTATTTGCTACAAAGTTAATAGTCTGGAAGAAATTTGTCTTATTAAATTGTAGTATAGAATAATAATAAACATTTTTTTGAAAATGAAACCTAAACCTTTTTTATTTTTGAAAAAAAGAGTATTATAATTAGTAATCATATAAGAAAGGTTGGTTTATAATGGAGAAACCAATTTCTATACCAAGGCCTTTAGTTCGAGTGAACCAATGGGTTATTTTAATAAGTACAATAACTATGTGGGTATTACATCAACCTAACATTTTATTGATTCCTTTAATCGCCAATTTAATGGGGCTATTTTTTAACTTTAATCCATTTATGAAGTTGGGGCGATTATTTTTAAAGAAAAAACCATCAGCCTATATCCCTGAAGATATCGTTCAACAAAAATTTAATTCATGCATTGCAATAACTTGTTTGCTTTTAGGATACATTGGATTTGAAATGGATAAACCTGTAATGGGGTATGTGTTTACAGTGATGGTAGCATTAGCAAGCGGTATTGCTATATTGGGATTCTGTATCGGTTGTTTCATCTTTTTCCAACTTAATCAGTTCCGATACAAATTGAAGAAATCTTTTCATTCATAACTATTATGAATAAAAATAATATATCAATAAAATTTTTTCATTAAAGCCTAGCATGTTTCCCTGAAAAGTGCTACAATAATTTATGTACTTGATAAACACTTTAAGTCATTTGCCGATTTAGTTTAATGGTAGAACGGTGGTCTCGTAATCCACTGATAAGAGTTCGATTCTCTTAGTCGGCATAATGTAGCATTTTTGGTTAATTTAATAATTTTTAAAATCCTTGTAAATGTTGATTTATCAATGTTTATGAGGATTTTTGTTTTATGTTAATTAGCACGAGTGAGGCTATTTTAAGGCTATTTTAGTTAAAACACTACACAAATATTACACATACTACACAAGTTACAACATCTTTTCTTGGAATACTTATAAAGATTTCGTATCCTTTCTTGTACGAAGTTCTTTTAATAATGATTATAATAATTTAATTTTTTCTGAATATCTTTATGGCTTAATCTTTCTGACACATAATAAATTGTTATACCTATAAAGAACAATACTATCGTGCAAGTATGTTAAATGGATTAGTTAGAGGGGATACATTGTGACATTTGTCTAATTTAGCAGCAACGACTATTATTTCATGGAACGAAGTTGCTTAAAAGATTATGATAAACGTTTCCAAAATAGATTTAGTTCAGTGGGTTCAGTAAAACGGGGAGATATTGATAATTTGAATCATATTGTGCATCAAGAATGGCTAAAAAGCCATCCAAATTATATGATGGCTCATAAGGTTAATTAGTAGTATTGTAAAATCAAAGGTAGAATCTTTTCTTAACCATTATTACCAATTTTTAAAACTAACGAAGCTAGTAATTGGATTGCTGCTTGAATTACTACATCAATTTGAACTTCCGTTTGTCTAACTGTTATTCCATCAGAATCAATAATAGCAACTCTTTGTGATTCAACTTGAGTAACTTCTAAACTTTGTGCTATTTTTTGAAGATTTTTAACATCAGCATTTTCATCTGAACCTAGTACTGTAATTACAGCTTCGATAGCAGCTTGTAGTGCAGCTTGAACTAAAAGAAGACCTTGAACTTCCGTTTGTGTTACATCAACAGTATGAGAATTTCGAATAATTAACCCTTGATGCTCCATTTGATTTACTTCTATATTATTTCCAGTATGTTGTGAAAATTGTCTATCTTTATCATAACTTGACATAAATACATCTTCTCCTTTTAATTTTATTTTGTCTTCCTTTCATAGATTATTCAAAAATAGTAAAAAACTATGGACCAATATCTTGGTAACTATTAATTATGTTAGAAATTAGTTTTGTAAGCTAATATGATTAAATAACTATTTGAAATAATCCGAGCGAATATTTTCCCGAAAGTTAAAATCGACTCCAGAATAATGATGTCTATACATTCGCTGGCTGATATATAAGTAGAAGAAATAGAAAATGAAGAAGAATATAAATAAGAAGTGGTATGAGTTTTCAACTTTTCAAATAGAAGAAAGTAAAATTATCGTAATTCTATTAATTGCAATAATTACCTTTAGAACCATGATTAGTGATTTTACGCTTGGGATGTAACTATAAATAGTGCTATTATACCGTTTTGTTGATGCAAATTTAGAAGAGTATTTAATTTGATTTTCCTCAACTTCAACTATTTTAAATAGACCGTCCATGTCAGTTATCAAATCCAATTTTTTTGTGCAAGCTTTATTCAATTATATGTATGAATGAAAATGCAGATGGCAACAATAGTGCTATTGTGATAAGATTTTCAAATGATGGAGGTGGATGAAATGCAAATGACAGAACAAGCCGCAGATTTTTTTAAGAAAGAAATGGTTGAAAAAGGCGAGGATACATTGCGTTTTTACAATTTAGCTGGTTGTTGTCACCCCGTTTTAACTGCTGAATTTGAACCTGCTCAAGCAGACGATCAAATAAAAATTGTAGATAATGTGAAAATAGCGATAGAACCAGCAGTAGTAGAGGATTTGAAAGATGTCACGATTGGTATTGATGATACGGGTGATGAAGTTGAGCTTGTCTTGGATGGATATGTTATTCCTGAACAATGTGACTGCGAACATGATCATGAGCATGAAGAACATCATCATTGAAGAAATCTAGTCCAGATTCATTTAAAAAAATCACTAACAAAAGTATAAATTTATGAGTTTCATACAAAAGTTGAAAAATTACGTTAAAACCCTTCTTTAATTAGAAGGGTTTTTTACTGTGATTAAATGAAAAATGGAAAACGAGCCATGAATGATATCAATTTAAGAAGTAATTTAATATTTTTTACTGTAAATCAAATCCCTATATATAGCCGTTTCTTAGAATAAATTACATAATTGTTACAAAAACATTGCAAAAGTTACTAGTAATTTAAAGATACTGTAATGATAATGACCTGTAAATATCAATATGATGTACAAACAAAAAATAGCAAAATTGATAGTTCTGAAGTTCTGATCATAAAAATGAGATACAATTTATTCATTTATAGGATCAACTTAAATTGAATTTGTTCTTATTAAAAAATTGATAATAGCTGAAAGGTGATGAACTATGAATAGTAAAAAGCAATATAGGATAGTAAAAATTATTTTGAATATGGGGTTATTTTTTTCGCTGATTTTGACAGTTGCTGGTTGCTCACAAAGTAATGATGCAAGAGAAAAACCTAAAGTAAAAGAAGTGAGTGCGGACTACTATCTCGAAGACAATGCTAAAAGCATAAAATCTATTGAATATGTTCTTAAATCTGAATTTTCTAGTCCAAAGAAAAAGTACAATCAAATCGTGCAAAATCCAGCGAATATTACTAAAGTTGATGGTCAAAGAGTTTTAAAAGCTTGGAATGGTAGTGAACTTTATAATTATGTAGAAGATTTATACCAACCATACTTTACAACTGCTGGATTTGAAAAGTTTTTTGCAAATACAGCCTTTAGTTACACCTTACAATCAAGCGATATTCATATAAAAGTTGATAATATTTCTGTAAATCGTAGTAAAAATTATAACAAAAACTTTGATTTTATTGTGAAAGTCAAATATAAAAAAGGAAAGAATCCTGAAAAGTATTATCAAGTTAAAGGAGTCGCTGTATTACCTGAAAATGGTAAAATAGAGGAAATTACGTATTATGATGATGGTGGCTTATTAAAAAATATTAAAAAGAATAGCTAAGCTAAGAAAAGATACCAAACAATAGCCTATCATTTCTCGTTACTTTAGAGAAAATAGGTTATTTTTATTTTTGACATAGAAAATACAAGTAAGGGATAAAAATTAAATAGTTTCCTATATAATAGAAGTAAGTTTAAATTTGAAAAGAGGGTTTTGATGTTCCAACCATTAAAAAAAGGTGATACGGTGGGGGTTTATTCACCTTCAAAGCCTGCAACAGTCACTGCAAATATTCGATATGAGCGTGGTAAGAGGGTTCTTGAATCACTGGGTTTAATAGTAAAAGAGGGAAATTTAACTGGTGAGTCTGATTATTATAGGTCGGGTACGCCTAAAGAAAGAGCTGAAGAGTTAAATGCTCTTCTCCGTAATCCTAATGTTAAAATGATCATTCCATCAATTGGTGGGACAAATTCGAATAGCATCTTACCGTATATAGATTATGAAGCGTTTCGAAATAACCCCAAAATAGTCATTGGGTTATCGGACATTACTGCAATTTTACTTGCATTATATACTAAAACAGGTGTACCCGTTTTTTATGGTCCTTCTGTTGCTTCAACTCTTGGTGAATTTCCTCCATTACTTGAGGATACGGTTAAAAGTTTTCAAAATATGTTCATGGCTGAAGTACAAGCACCTTATACAATACCTATGCCAAAGTTTTGGTCTGATGATCATGCAAATTGGTTAGAAAAAACAACAGAAAAAAAGATGTATAATAACGAGTGGATTTGTGTACAAAATGGAAAGACAAAAGGTAGACTAATAGGTGGGAATCTTAACACAATGTATGGTACGATTGGCACAGAGTACTTTCCAGAAATTTTGGAGGGCGATTTATTATTAATAGAAGATACGACTAAAACAGCTGCAATCATCGAAAAAAACTTCGCGATGCTTAAACTACATGGGATTTTAGATAAGATATCTGGAATCATTCTTGGAAAACACGAACAATATGATGATTTAAGGACAAGCAGAAAACCTTATGAAATATTACTTGAGCAATTAGATGGACGTGACATTCCAATTTTAGCAGATTTCGATTCTTGCCATACACATCCTTTACAATCAATGCCTATTGGCCGGCAAGTTGAACTTAATGCAACAGAGAAAAAGATAACCTTATTAGAAAATTGGCTATAACAAAGGAGTGATAATGAATGTACATAGGTGGTCGAAGGGATTTACATGCTCTGGATCAATATACGATTGAAACATTAGGTCTACCAGGAACGGTCCTAATGGAAAATGCAGGAACAGCAGTAGCTTCCACAGTTTTACAACACTGTGAGCATAATCATGATGCAAAAATACTTGTATTAGCAGGTGCTGGTAATAATGGTGGAGATGGTTTTGTTATTGCACGAAAATTGTGTGATATTGGTTTAAATGTTGAAATGTGTTTGCTGGTTAAAGATTCGAAGTTAAAAGGTGATGCGCTTGTTCACTACACTATTTATCAAAATCGGAAATTGCCGTTTTTCCAGTTGACTGAAGAAAACATAGAAGAATTAAATTTGAAAATTGAACATGCAACAATAATTGTTGATGCAATGCTTGGTACTGGAGCAACTGGCTTATTACGTGAGCCGTATCGCACTGTCATTCAAATGGTCAATAATTCAACTGCATTTGTGTTATCTGTAGATATACCTTCAGGACTTCAGGCGGATGATGGGTATGTAGAAGAATTTGCAGTTAAAGCTGATCAAACAATTACCTTTGTAATACCCAAAAAAGGTTTCTTTTTACAAGAAGGGCCAAAATATATTGGAAAATGGGAAGCGGTTAATATATCTGTCCCTACATCTCTTGTTCAACAACTAAACCTTGTGTTACCAAGATTGATCACGACTGGTGATGTATTTGCACAGTTACCTAAACGACCAATGAATGGGCATAAGGGAACATTTGGTCATGGTTTAGTTATTGGTGGTTCAAAACCCTATGTTGGAGCGCCCATATATACTGCCAAAGCAGCATTTCACACTGGGATTGGATTAGTCTCACTAGCAGTACCAGAAAATAATTATCCATTGACAGCGGTACAAATCCCTGAAGCATTATACTTAGCATTAGAAGATCACGAAGGGCATTTTGCTAGTAACTCTTTTTCACATATGGATTTTTCTAAATACAATGCCATTGCTTTCGGACCTGGAGTTAGCCGCTTTGAAGGTGGAGAACAATTAGTAAAAGATCTATTCAAAGGGTTAAATAGTCAATCAATCATTATTGATGCAGATGGGCTCTATTTCATAAAAGACCAATTGGACTTAGTTAAAGAATACAGAGGACAAGTTCTAATTACACCACATCCTGGTGAAATGGCTATGCTGTTAAATACTTCTGTAAAAGAAATTGAAACAAATAGATTAGAAATTGCACAACAATTTGCACAAAAATATAATATATATGTTCTTTTGAAAGGGCATCGTTCAATCATAGCCACACCTGAAGGAAAAGTATGGATTAATCCTTTTGGTCATGATGCCTTAGGGAAGGGTGGTAGCGGAGATGTTTTAACTGGCATCATACTATCATTCATCTGCCAAGGTGCAAGTGCAGAACAAGCGTTAGTATGCGCCACTTACTTACATGCAAAGGCTGCTGAATTACAAGCAAATCAATTATCACATTACAGTGTCACACCAAATGCAGTAATTGAAGGAATTCCGAAAATTCTAAATGAAATGTTCTAAGAATAAAAATTAGATATATTCTATGCTATTTGCGAAATTTGACGATTAATGTTTTGGAAGGAGAATAAACTTGCGGAATTTAGCATGGTACATATCTTTAGGTATTACATTTTTAGGTTTTATGGTTATTGAATTTTATTTTACATTAGAGCCTACAAAAGATTGGGAGAACGGCAATATTGCATTTATCCCATTTATCGTTTTAATTCCTTTTTTATTATTAAGTTTGTTTATCACATGGACAGTTGGAAGAAAATATTTTGCGATGAAACCACTAAATAGGCCTTTGTTATTTATCGTAGTATTCGCACTTATTCTTTTGATCAGTATTCCAGGTGAATATCAACTAATACAAAAATCATTAGATGCATTGCGTGGTTCTTGGCGAAATCATCAATCGATTATATATCAAAAAGGTGCATTCAATTCTTATACAAATAGTTGGTACTTTAATGAAAATACCTTTTTAATTTTGCATCTTTGTGCATTTTTAATTGGTTTTTTTGGAAGAAAGAATGAATGGCAGTTAGGAAATATAAATGAAGACAAAATAAGCAAGAATCAAGATTAAGAGCAGATATAAGTGAAGACTATCTGCTCTTTTTGTATAAAATGAATTGAATTTATAAAATTTGGAATAAATGTTATAATTATTTCCTGTGAAATAGTCTAAAACCATTAATTGAGGAGTGAATCACATCATTCTTTTGTATTTTGTGTTTGGTTTAATTGTTGGAGTAGTTTTATATTTAATTGGAATTTTGCTAATGAGAAAAGGAGTAACGTCAATTTTTATTCGTTATTATTTTTTGACTACAATTGCGTTGGCAGTTTTCATAGCTTTTTATGGCTATTTAATAGTAAGAGGATTTGAGGGATTTTCTTATTTACTATTTTGCATTCCAATTTTTCTGATTTCACTTGTTTCTTTTATAAAAATTTCAAAAAAATGATTAAGTAGATTCAATCAATTTCATAATAAAAAAGAGCTTCAGTTAGTTCATCATAACTGAGGCTCTTTTTATGGAAATAATCCATATTGAAAAGAAGGATTATTTGTGATAAATTTATATAGTAACACAATTTTACATTAAACAAAGTATGTACTTTTATATTTTATCATTATTTTCTCCATTTGTCAACTTTTAAATTCATTTATTAAGGAGTGCATAATATGAATACAGATCTTAAACATGAGCAAGAACGATTGAATCAAGTTATGAATACAATTGAAGAGCAAATTAGTAAGACTGAAAAAGATACAGGGCGGCAACGAGATGAAGTCATTCATTTCCGGAAACATTTTTGGGATGAAGTAAAAGTCAATACTGATACATTTGATGATTATCTCGAAACGATTATTAATTTAAGACAACAAGCACAAGATTTATCAGTCAATCAAAGTATTCATCGACACTCCTACAATCGACTTTCTGTATTGCAAAGAATGAAGGATATTCCTTATTTTGGTCGCATTGATTTTAATGAAAATGGATCAGAAGTAGAAAAAATATATATCGGAATCTCCACACTAACAGATTCTTCTGGAGAAAATTTTTTGATTTATGATTGGCGTGCACCAATATCAAGTGTTTATTATGATTATGCTCCTGGTCCTGCCGAATACAATACACCAGAAGGAGTTATTCACGGTGAGTTAGAAGAAAAGTGGCAATATATGATAAGAAATGGTGTACTCCAATCAATGTTCAATACAAGTCTCACAATTGGAGACGAGATTTTACAGCAAGTGTTAGGCAAAGGCACAGACAAACATATGCATAGTATCGTGGCAACCATTCAAAAAGAACAAAATCAAATTATTCGACACGATCACAGTCGACTTCTAATTGTTCAAGGAGCAGCAGGAAGTGGAAAGACTTCAGCTGCACTTCAACGAATTGCTTATTTACTTTACAAATACCGTGATAAGTTAAAAGCTGATCAAATTGTTCTATTCTCTCCAAACTCAATGTTTAATACTTACGTATCCAATGTATTACCAGAACTTGGAGAAGAGAATATGCAACAGGTCACTTTCCAGGAGTACTTGGATCATAGGTTAGGAAATACATTTCAATTAGAAGGTCCCTTTGAGCAATTGGAATATGTATTAACTAAAACAGGTGATGCTTCATATCAGGTTAGAGCAGCAGGCATAAGATTTAAGGCATCGACTAGTTTTTTTGAAACAATCAAATCATACAGAAAGTCTCTTGAATCGACTGGGATGTTATTTAAAGGAATAAAATTCAGAGGAAAATCGATCATCACAAGTTCGCAAATAGCGGAAAGGTTTTATAATACCGATCATTCAATTCGTTTTTCAAATAAAATAGAAAAAGTGATTGAATGGCTTAATATGCGAATAAATGAGATGGAAAAGCTTGAGTTGAAAAAACAGTGGGTGCAGGATGAAATTGAATTATTAAGTAATGAGGACTATCAAAAGGCTCACACCTACTTACAGAAAAAAAGAGGAGATTCGGATGATTCGTTTGACGACTTTGAAAGAGAACGTAAATTCCTAGCTCGTATGATTGTTCGCAAAAAGCTAAAACCAATTCGTAATCATATTCGAACATACCGTTTTATAGATTTTTTAGGTATATACAAACAGCTTTTCTTAAATCCTGCCCAAATAAATATGTGGAGTAATGAGAAAACACCCGATGAATGGACGCAAATTTGTCAAATGACATTGAAAATGCTAAGTGAAGGAAAACTGAATTACGAGGATGCTACTCCATTTTTACTTTTAAAAGAGATGATTCAAGGATTTCAAACAAATACATCAATTAAGCATGTATTTGTAGATGAAGCGCAAGATTATTCTCCGTTTCAATTTGAATTTATGAAGCAATTATTTCCGAATGCTAAAATGACTGTACTTGGCGACTTTAACCAAGCTATATTTGCCCATGCAAGTGAAACAGTAGATTTTCATACACTTACAAATTTATATGGTAAAGATGAGACGGAAGTAATTAAACTATCTTGCAGTTACAGATCTACTCGGCAAATCACTGAATTTACAAGAGAACTTGTACCTAATGGTAACCGAATTCAATCCTTTAATCGTGACGGTGATATTCCCAAAATCGCTCAAGTATCTGACTTTGACCAATTACATCGTAATATCGTAACCAAAGTCTTCGAATTGAGAAAGAAAAATTATAACACGATTGCTATTATATGTAAATCTGCTAAAGAATGCGTCAATGCTTTTGATGCATTGAGAGATATTGAAGATATCAAGCTTGTGAAGCATGGAGCGATTGAATATGAACAGGGGATTGTTGTCATACCTGCGTATTTAGCAAAAGGAATCGAATTCGACGCAGTCATCATTTATGATGCTTCAGCTAATAAATACGGAGATGAAAGTCTTCGACGATTATTCTACACAGCATGCACTAGAGCAATGCATTTCTTAGAACTGTACAACGTAGGCGAACCAAGCCCATTTCTTAAAAACATTCCACAAGAAAAATTATTCAATGGTCTAATTAAATAATGAAAAGACCTGGATCTATTCGCATAGATCCAGGTCTTTTATTGTCTTTACTATAGATTTTAACTATCATTTAACAGAATTCGCTATGCCAATCAGATTTTCAATGGTTATTTCCTTGTCACTTGCTTGATCCACACTCAATATATATTGCCACCCATTCTTTTCGAATGCCAATGAACTGAAATTAGTGAAGGTTTTACTAAAAATCGCTTCACTTCCATCTTTCAATTTAACTTTTTGGTTAATATTCTTTTGTTCAAAGGGAAGTTTGTACTCACTAGGATTAATAGTAATTTTGTAAAGATTATGCGGAGAATCTTCATTAATAAAGGCAAATTCAAGCCCATCATTTTCTTGTCCATCTAAATCACTTAGTCGACCAAAAGCATGTGTGAAAGGAATTGCTGGTAGTTCAGAGGGCAATGAAATATTCTTGTGAAAATGTTTGTTACTCTCTACAAGTGCTGTGGAAATATCTTTATAGCCAATATCATAGTAGTATTTTTCGAAATCTTCCGCTGCTTTTACTAATTGTGTGTGAACCGTAAACATTGCTATGAAAGAAAATGAAAATAAAGCAATAAATAATTTTTTCATTTTAAATTGTCCTTTTCTATTAGAATTTTTCTATATATAGTTTGAAACAAAACCATTATTTCATTCATACATATATATGTATTAAAAGAATTTTAAAAGTATAAACCTCGATAGTCTATATAAAAAATAAAAATAAAGCAATAAAGACAAAATTATAACAGATTAAAAATAATGAGGATAAAACAAAAAGCTCAATTTCAAAAAAGAAATTGAGCTTTTTGCGTATTATTTAAAAATGATGATAAACTAAACTTGATACAAAAATTGATAATGTCAGAAAAGCGATTAGATTACCTAAAATTAATCCTTTTTTCATGGAGCCTCTTTTCCCCATAGAAGCAATGAGTACCCCTGCAAGCGGAGAAGTGAAAACGAGAACATAAAAAATATACCATAATAACCCAACATAATTATTATTTTCAATAGATGAGCTTGCATACCGATCTAATAACAAACAAACTAAAAACGAGGCAACTGTACCAATAAAGCAAATACTTGAAATCAAGTTTATCTGCCGTTTGTTCAATCGGAAACCTCCATACTTTATTTGTTTTTTGATTCACTGACATTGAAAGCCTTTATAAAATAATATGACAACAAACCGGATTTAATTAGTAAAAAAAATAAATAAAGTCAAAAATTTGTTGGAAATTTTGTGTACCTTTTAACGAATATCAATTGTATAGAATATAAAAGGCTTGTGGAGGCATTATAAATGAAATTCAAAAAGTTTTTTGTCGGTTTTTCTTCTTTCATCGTGACTGTAGCAATTCTCTTTTGTTTGGGGCGTCTTATTGAAATTTCTTGGTTAACATTTCATTACGAATTCATAAATAACTCTGAAGGTTTTTCATTTGAGGCTGGTTCATTATTACCTATTTTTATTGCACTAGTAGTTTCCTTTTTCGCTGAGAAAATTTATCTAAAAAAATGTGAAATGCATTAATCAACTTATGTAATATTTTTATTACTAAGTAATCTTATTTTTACAAAACTCAAGTTTCAGATTATTGTTTTGCTGTTTCTTAACATTTTTAATTCTTACCTTAAAATTAATTTAATTTAATAGGCGAACTTTGTTCCTTAAATGGTGGATATGGCTGAATAATTACCTCCCAATCCATTATTTAGGGATTTTTTTATCATTAAAATAAGATTATAGAATAATTGTTATATTTGAATAATCTGAAAAGTGGTTAAGAAATATAGCTAAAAGAGGTATATAAAACAATTATTTACATATATTCAGTGTTTTTTGTTATAGAAATGATAAGTTTGTAATAAACAATATAGTATTTGTAATTATATTACAATAATAATATATTCTCATTGGGAATTGATAATTAAATGAAACAAAACTGACATACTCACCCTATAAACTTATTGAAGTGGAAGGAGAAGATTTTTTGAAAAAAAGAATTATTTTTTTAGTCTCACTTTTTATAGTAGTAGTAATTGTTGCATCAGTTTTTTCCATAAAAGGATATAAAGAATATATTGCAACAAAGGATCATGTAGGAAAAGCGATGGCTGGAATTCAAGTTACAGTTAAAAACACAAAATTATTATCACAAGCTGGAAAAGATGAACTGTATCTTGAAAATTACAAGAAAGAAAACTATTCATTTAGTAAACCCTATGTTGTACTAGACCCCTACAATCGTGCACCATTATCTGCATTAGCTGTTTTTGAGACAGATCAAAAAGCGAAAATCAATGTAACTGTAAAAGGGAAAAGTAAGGATGCCAATATCTCGCATAGTTTTTCAAAATATGAAAAACTACATGAATTACCTATCCTTGGCTTATATGCTGATACAAACAATGAGGTAATCATTACTGCTCAAACAGAAGATGGTAAAAAGAAATCAACTACTATTCATATTCAAACAGCAGCATTACCTAAATATATAGGAACGATTGATATAAAAAAAGTTAATAAAGATAAAGTTGATATAAAAAGTAGCGATTTGACTTTTGTAGTTCCAAGTACTAAATACCCTTATGCTTTTGATACAAATGGCGATGTACGTTGGTACAGTTCAAATTACAACAGTCATGTATTTAAACAACTTGAAAATGGCCATATCTTATTCTTAACTAAAGAGAATAATGGTGCTAGTACTTATAATGTGCTTGTTGAAATGGATTTTTTAGGAAAACTGTATCATATGTATGACTTTAATATAGCGAACAGTTCAAATGAAGGAATAGATGAAGATACTGCAGCAGCAGAAGCAACCATGATTCATCATGATGCTATTGAGTTACCAAATCATAACTTATTGTTAACTGTAAATGGTGATTCTAAGTATATAGAAGATGTCATGATCGAACTAAATCGTGAAACTGGCGATATAGAAAAGGAAATTGACTTAAAAAATATACTACCGAAAGAATTTTATGAAAACTATACAGGCACGGTTCGTGAGGATGGCAAAATCGATTGGTTCCATCAAAATGCCATCGTTTATGATGATTCGGATCAAAGTATAATTGTTTCAGGACGAAACCAAGATATTGTCATGAAACTTGATTACAAAACGGATAAGATTAAATGGATATTAGCATCACCAGAAAAATGGCCTGAGGAATATAAGAAATATTTATTTATGCCTGTTGGAGACGTTAAATTTAATGCAGGCCAGCATGCACCGGTAATTTTACCAGATCAAGACAATAATAAGGATACAATGGATTTATTGCTTTACGATAATAATGTTGTCGTAACTCGTGGTGATGAAAAGTTATCCAAAACATTTAGTCGTGGTGTTCAATACCGCATCAATGAAAAAGATAAAACTGTAAAAGAAGTTTGGTCATTTGGTCAACAATTTGGTCCAGCGTATTTTACGAATGTAGTCGGAAGTACACGTTGGTTAAATGATTCTAAGCATCGCCTAGTCGATTTTGGTTATATGGATCATGATACTCGAAGTGGCATTTTCGAAGTAGATGGTGATGGAAAAGTATCAATGGAAGCATATGTTACAAAATTCCCACTAGGTGCTAGAGCTTATCGTGCAGAACGCATAAGTTTATATAATGATGAATGGCAGTACTCATTACAGAAGAACCCATTTTTCGTAAAACTATATAAAAAAATCTTAGAATAACCTTAAGTATGCAAAATACTACAAAGGATCCCGTTTTAAAAGCTGTATTTAATAGCTTTTTTAGCGGGATTCTTTTGTTTGTAGATTTGATGGAAAGTATAAATTATACTGGAAAAATTTTGTTGAAAGCTTGATATATAAATAAAAAGGTCATTTTGTTATTGAACACAAGATGACCTTTAAAAGTATTTAAGGTTGGTTCCAAAGAAGTGTCATAAGTAAGAAGAACCCAATAATCACTAATGAGAAGAGAATTAAAGCAATGAAAGAGAGTGTTTTCCAAATACCTTTCTTTGCATAAAGTGCAAAGAACCAAGAAAGTAAATATGTAATTATTAAAATCTGATAGAGATAATTTAAAGTGAAATCAAATTTCTGTGCAAAAAAGATTGTACATATACTAGTTAATAAGAAAAATAAGGAAGTAATTCCCGAAAATTCCCTCATTTAATCCCCCCAATAAAATATTTGCTAATCAATCGTTTTCACTAAATTCTAATATTTTATGTATGAAAATAAAATAGATAAAATGATGAAAGTAAAAATTCTTACTATTTACACCAGTGTTTGATGGTTAATTTAGGTGTTAGAAGCAATATTAAAGGCTTGGTTCTTTGATTGGAACCAAGCCAGAAGGTTATAATTATTTTATTTTTTCTTGAATTCCTCAATCGCTTCATTTGCTAATTTTGTTTGAATCACATCAGGCATTGGGGGATTATATAAACCAGCACGAACATTCAAATAGTATCTGTGCATTGGATTTGATTCAGATAGTGCTCTTGCACCGACGATTCTCATCGCAAGATCAACTATCTTCATAGCAGCGTTTGTGACTTCGATTTTGGTAACATCTAATGGTTCTTTAAATAACGCCTTATCCGTACTGTGTTCATAGCGTTCCACAGTTCCATATAGCATATGTCTGGCAGTAGCAAGTGTAAGTTCCATTTCACCAATCATTTGCTTAATATTTGGTGCTTCTGCAATTGGTTTTCCAAGTGATGAAGGAATGTAGGATGTCGCAAAGTTTAACGCATAATTTCGTGCTGCTTTTGCGATTCCGATATAGCATGCAGGGATATGCAACATCCAACCTTTCGCACCATTCGCTCTTTGTTTACCAGTTTGCAAGACGTATGTATCTGGAACACGAACATGGTCCAAAATAACAGTTTGACTTGCTGTTCCACGCATTGCAAGGGAATCCCATGTATCCTTTAAAGATACTCCTTCTGTAGTGCTTGGGACTAGAATCATGTCTACTTCGTTATTTTCGTTAGTCGCAGTGATAATGAAATGGGTTAACGCTGGTGCTGCAGTTGTGAATATTTTTTCTCCCGTTACAACTAGTTCATCACCATCGCGTACTACCGTAGTTGTTGGAAGTGCTCCTCGAGATGGACTTCCTGCATTATTTTCAGATGATGCTGTATTAATGAGTGCTCCATTTGTAACAGCTTCTAAAAGGATTGTCGCTGCCTCTGAATTCCAATGCTTGCTTTCTACATATTCCAAAATAATTCCGTTCGTAAATCCTATTGAAAGGGCAGTTGAACCGCATCCTTCAGCTATCGCTTCTTGAGCCAAAATAAATTCATATAATCCCATACCTTGGCCACCAAATTGGGTTGGCAATGTTAGGGTATTGTATTTAATTTGTTTCAAGTCAGTAATATTTTCAAATGGAAATGAACCTCTAGCATCGAGTAGTGTTTCCCGTTCGTTAAATATAGGAATTAGTTTCTCGATTTTCGCTAATAGTTCTCGTTGTTCTTCTGTTCGAATAAAGCTCTCCATCATATAACGCCTCCATATCTATCATCTATCATACATCTAAACTCTACTGACTTTCTATGAATTAGATTAGAAATTATTTAAGCGAAAAAGTTAGCTTGTTAGGTGTAATGAAAATAGTATGCTATTATAAGGTCGAATGTTATCTTGAAAGGAAGATATTGATGAATTCACCATTTACATTTTTACACACAGCTCCAAGTAACATGGAAACTGGAAAATTATATCCTGCAATTTTCCTAATGCATGGAATGGGAAGTAATGAACAAGATTTACCTGGATTACTTGATGAAATTAAAGACCAATGCCATATTTTTAGTTTGCAAGGTCCTATTATTCAACAACCAGGTTATGCGTTTTTTACAATAGAGGAATTTGGTAAACCGCATAGACAAGTTTTTGACCAAGTTATTATGCAGATTATGAAATTTATCGAGGAAGCCATCATCGAATACCCAATAGATGCTGAAAAAATCTTTTTAATGGGCTTTAGCCAAGGTGCAATTCTTTCGAAATCATTAGCTTTTGCGATGGGTAAAGAAAAGGTAGCAGGGATTGTTGCATTAAGTGGTTATCTACCAGATTTCGTTCAAAATGAATACCATAAGCACTCAGTTTCTGACATGCCAGTATTTATATCTCATGGTTTAATGGATTATGTATTACCATATCAATGGGGAGAAGCAAGTAGAGACTTCTTCACTGAACAAGGTGCAATTGTAACATTTAAGAATTTCCAAGATGGACACGGTGTCACACCTGAAATTCAACAAGCATTGATTGTATTTTTAAAAGAACAGATGAAAAAGGCATAGGAATGTTAAGAAAAAATAAAAGATTCCAAAAAGAGATTTTAAAAAATGGTTGACAATTGGAATTCAAAACTATAATATTACATTAAATTAATGGTTCGAATAGGTAGCAACTTTGATAGCAAGGTTGGCCTTATGAGTTGAGATTAGAAATGATGAGCATAGCCGAGAAATTGAAGAATAAGAGTAGTAGCATATTAATCATTGCCAAGAGAGTCAGCGGATGGTGCAAGCTGATCAATGGGATATGTGAATGGACTTATGAGAGCATCCGTCAACACATCGTTAGTAGCGGATGACGATTAATCCTCGTTACGGATATTTAAGCGGAAGTTATATAACAACTTCAACTTGAGGTGGCAACGCGGTCTACATCGTCCTCATGAAAGAGATTTCTTTCATGAGGACTTTTTTATTTTTCTCAAACTTCGAGCATAAAAATAGGAGATGAATGATGATGATCGAACAAGCAAGTTTTCGCACAACGACTAAAAAGATTAACGGGGATATATTGACCCCAATATTGATTTTCCAAAGATTAAAAGGAAAACGTAAATTTTTACTTGAATCTGATTCCAAATTTCAAAATTCCGGACGCTATTCGATGATTGGTGCTAACCCTATAAAATCCTATAGTGGAAGTGGCAATACGTTAATCGAAAAACAGTTTCATACAGGAAAAGAATATAGCTATGAAGGAGATTTACTTACACTTTTAAAGAGAGTTATGCCAAGAATCACCGGACCAGATGAATTCCCATTTACTGGTGGAGCAGTTGGGTATATTTCATATGGGTCAATCATTGAAAGTCGTCATCAAAATGATCTACATATTCCAAATGTCAACTTTTATATATACGAAACGATGATTGTATTCGATCACTTACAAGATGAAATTACTGTAATCCATACGGAAGTTAATCCAGAACAACAAAAAGTTGATTTAGATACGATTATCAATGAAATTCAAACACCAATAGATGAGTCAAATGAAGATTATCAACTCTCACAATTTACTAGTGAGGTATCGAAACAACAATTTATAGATCAAGTAAATAAATCGAAATTATCTATTCAAAAAGGAGCATTAGATCAAATCGTTTTATCCAGACCGCAACAAGCAACTTACAGTGGAAATCCATTCTCCATATACAGAAAATTAAGAAAACAAAACCCGTCACCATATATGTATTACATGGATTTTGATGATCATATTATTTTGGGAACTTCACCTGAAAGCCTAATTAAAGTGCAAGACGAAATAATCACCACTACTCCAATTGGTGGTACGAGAAAAAGAGGAAATACGGATGTTGAAGATCAACTACTTGCAAAAGAATTACTAAATAACACAAAAGAACAACAAGAGCATGCTATGTTGGTTGAACTTGCAAAAGATGATTTACAAAAAGTAAGTGAAACTGATTCCATACAAGTTCAACAATATATGAAGTTAGAACGGTACGAACATGTCATGCATTTAGTTTCATCTGTTCAAGGTAAATTATCACCAGTCTATCATTCATTAGACGTATTAATGTCATCCCTACCAGCAGGCGCTATCACAGGTTCACCTAAGAAAAAGGCAATCGAAATGATTGATGAAATTGAGACAACACATCGTAATATATTTGGTGGTGCTATTGGTTATATAGGGTTTAATGGCAATATAGATTTTGCAATTACGATACGCTCAATGTTATTAAAGGATGGGATTGCCCACATTCAATCTGGTGCTGGGATTGTTAAAGACTCCATCGCAGAAAGAGAATTCGAGGAGACAAATGAAAAAACCACGTCATTAACATCATTATCAAATGTAGAGTAGAGAAAAGTTTAGCTTAGAGAGGAGAGCGTTTTTCAATGAAACATGCAATTGAAAAAGTAAGTCAAAACGAACACTTATATTATGAGGAAATGTTAGATGCATCCAAAAAAATGTTTCAAGATGAAACACCACTAGAAGAAATTGAAGCATTTTTAATTGCCTTATCTAAAAAAGGTGAAACTGCACAAGAAGTTGCAGCACTTGCTACTGTTATGAAATCTCTTTCACTAGAAGTTCCAACACCGTTTGGAAGTTATATGGATAACTGTGGAACAGGCGGTGATGGATGTAAAAGTTTTAATATCAGTACAACTTCAGCCATTGTATTAGCTGCAGCGGGTGCAAAAATAACAAAACATGGTAACCGGAAAATTTCAAGTGCAGCAGGCAGTTCTGATGTTTTAGAAGCATTAGGAATTCATACAGATTTCACAATGTCAGAAACAATAGAGTTGCTAGAACAAGAAAATGTTACATTCCTATATGCACCCAATGTACATCCTAAGCTAAAACGAATTGGTCAAGTGAGGAGAAAAATCGGTAAACCGACAATTTTCAATCTTGTAGGTCCATTAACAAACCCTGTTGATTTGGAGACACAATTTACAGGAATCTATCGTAGAGATTTTCTAATGGAATATGCAACAGTGATGAAAATGTTAGGCCGTAAAAGAGGAATAGTAGTAACTGGTGCGGGGGGGATGGATGAGGCATCACTTGCGGGACAAAATGAGTTTGTGTTAGTAGATCATGATGATTTAATTCCTTTCTCACTTCGCCCTGAAGAAGTAGGCCTACAAGAAGCAACATTGGAAGCTGTTCGAGGTGGTAACCCGGATGAGAATGCCATCATTTTAAGGGAATTATTGAAAGGTAAACGAGATGCATATTTTGATGCAGTGGCGTTAAATACAGGAATTGGGCTATTTTCTTATGGTACTGTCGACAAAATCAAAGATGGTGTGGATTTAGCTATTGATACGATCATGTCAGGTAAAGCACTGGATAAATTAGAAGCTGTCATTGCATTTAGCGATGCTCATAAAAAGGAGAAAATCTCATGACAACTATATTAGATAGAATTATTGCTGAAAAAGAAAATGAAGTTCAAAGATTAAAAAGTGTATCCTTACAACAAAGCTTTGAACATGTAAAAAAACCATCTTTGTACGAAAAGTTAAAAGGTGCGAATCGTTTGCAAATTATCTCAGAAATTAAAAGAGCTTCACCTTCAAAAGGAAATATTAATAATGAAGTTATACCGGTAAAACAAGCACGACAATATGAAAACGCTGGTGCAGCTTGTATTTCTGTTTTAACCGATACACCCTTTTTCAAAGGAACATTTGAGGATTTATTTGATGTAACACACGCTGTACAAATACCTGTTCTTTGCAAAGATTTTATCATTGACGAAATTCAAATTGACTATGCAAAAGCAAATGGGGCATCCGTTATTTTACTCATTGTAGCAGCATTAACAAAAGAGAAGTTAGTAAAACTATATCAATATGCAAAAAATCAAGATTTAGAGATATTGGTAGAGGTTCATGATGAAAAAGAACTTCAACTAGCTTTAGAGATTGATGCGAAAATAATCGGCGTCAATAATCGAAATCTGAAAACATTCGAAGTAGATTTACACCATTTTGCAGAACTTTCAAAGCATTTCCCGTTCAATGAAGAACGAGTATTAATCAGTGAAAGTGGGATTAAAACACCAGATGATGCTAAGTTTGTAGCGAGTCATGGCGCAAGTGCAATTCTTGTGGGCGAAACGCTTATGCGTAGCAATCAAATCGAAACTACATTGCAATCGTTTCAAGTGCCAAAAGGTGTTATGATGCCATGACCAAGGTGAAAATATGTGGATTAATGAAAGAGGAAAATGTTAAAGCTGCAGTTGAAGCAGGTGCTGATGCAATCGGTTTTGTCTTTGCCAAAAGTAAAAGGCAAATTTCGATAGAAAAAGCTGCACAATTAGCGAAACTAATTCCTGAAAATATTTTGAAAATTGGTGTATTTGTAAATGCATCAGAAGAATTTATATTAAAAGCTTATCATGAAGTACCGCTAGATTTGATACAGTTCCATGGTAATGAAACAAATGAAGAAATCAAGAATATCGGACTACCATCGATTAAAGCATGTTCTATAAAGAGTAAAGAAGATATTGATTTTTCATTAACCTATGAAACAGATTATTTATTATTAGACGCTCCTGGAATCGAGTTTGCAGGAGGAAGTGGCAAAGTATTTGATTGGAGTTTATTGAATAATCCAAAATTAATTAATTCAAAAGTCATTTTAGCAGGTGGATTAACAGCTGCGAATGTAGAAAACGCAATCGAGATTTCTCGAGCAGATATGGTTGATGTTTCGAGTGGAGTAGAAATAGACGGACAAAAAGATAATCAATTAATTACTGAATTTATTAATGCAGTTAAAAAGGGGAGTTTATTAAATGGTGAAAGAACTAAATGAGCAAAAACCGGGACGATATGGTAAATTTGGTGGTCAATATGTGCCTGAGACATTAATGACTGCCTTGAGTGAATTAGAAAAGGCATACGAGGAAGCTACTCAAGATCCAGAGTTTCATAAAGAATTACAATACTATTTAAAAGATTATGTAGGTCGTGAAAATCCACTTTACTTTGCTGAAAGTTTAACTAAAAAAATCGGTGGCGCGAAAATTTACTTGAAACGAGAAGATTTAAATCATACTGGTGCACATAAAATTAATAATGCATTGGGCCAAGCATTGTTGGCTATAAGAATGGGTAAAAAGAAAATCGTTGCTGAAACAGGCGCCGGTCAACATGGGGTTGCAACTGCTACTGTTTGTGCTCTTTTTGATTTAGACTGTACTGTATTTATGGGGAAAGAAGATATCAAACGACAAGCACTTAATGTTTTTCGTATGGAATTACTTGGCGCAACTGTTGTTTCCGTTGATCAAGGCGGAGGTACGTTAAAAGATGCGGTCAATGAAGCGCTTCGCTATTGGGTTACAAATGTGGAAGATACACATTATATCCTAGGATCTGCAACTGGACCCCATCCATTTCCAAAAATTGTCCGAGATTTCCAAAGAGTAATCGGTGTAGAAACACGTAAACAAATTCTTGAAAAAGAAGGCCGTCTACCAGATGCAGTAGTTGCTTGTCTTGGAGGTGGTAGTAATGCGATTGGTATGTTCCACCCATTTGTTGATGACGAGACTGTAAAATTATATGGTGTTGAAGCAGCGGGTAGTGGTATCCAAACAGGGCTTCATGCATCTGCTTTTGCCGAATTGAAAGAAGGCGTATTACATGGGGCATATACTTATTTATTGCAAGATGAAAATGGATTTGTCCAAGAAGCTCACTCGATTTCAGCTGGGCTTGATTACCCAGCGGTAGGGCCTGAACATTGTTATTTACATGATATAGGTCGTATTCAATATTCCGCTGTTACTGATGATGAAGCATTAGAAGGTCTACAATTATTGTCACGTACTGAAGGGATAATTCCAGCTTTAGAAAGTGCTCATGCAATTTACCGTGCAGTAGAAATTGCGAAAGATATGAGTCCTGACGAAATTCTTGTCATTTGCTTATCAGGAAGAGGAGATAAGGATGTTGAAACGGTAAGAGAAGCTCTAGGAGGCAAAAAATAATGATAACAAAACCATTACAACTAGCAATTGAAGGAAAAGTAAATGCAGGACAAAAGGCTTTTGTTCCATACATTATGGCTGGAGATGGTGGTTTATCTTCCCTCCGCGATAAAATTCTTTTCTTACAACAAGAAGGCGTTACAGCAATTGAAGTAGGTATTCCATTTAGTGATCCTGTAGCTGATGGTCCTGTTATTCAAGATGCTGGTAATCGTGCATTAAAAGAAGGCGTTAATCTAAACGTAATTTTAGAAGAAATTGCGAAGTTTAAAGATGAAGTCAAAGTACCACTAATTATCATGAGTTACATCAATCCAATTATCGCATATGGAATTGAAAAGTTTGTAGCAAAATCTGAAGAAATTGGCATAAGTGGCTTAATCATTCCGGATGTACCTGTCGAAGAAGCTGAAATTATTACGGCTCATCTTCAAAACACATCAATCGCGTTAGTCCAATTAGTTTCTCTAACAAGTCCGAAAGAGCGAATAGAAAAAATTTCAAAAGCATCAGAAGGTTTTGTCTATGCGGTAACTGTAAATGGTATTACTGGTGTACGAAATGAATTTGGAAATTCACTTGAAGATCATTTCAAAACATTAAAAGAAATGAGTGAGATCCCTGTTCTAGCTGGATTTGGTATTTCAACACCTGAGCAGGTTGAACAAATGGGCGCAATGGCAGATGGCGTAATCGTTGGAAGTGCTATTGTAAAAGCTTTCCACGAAGGAAATAAAGAATTCATTAAAGAATTGCTACCGAAAGTAACCGTAGGAGAGTAGATCACCTCCAAAGTTTAAAACTTACACCCCATGATGTAATTCATCATGAGGTGTTTTTTAACAATAGCTATTGATTAATTTTGAATTTAATAATTGTACTAACTCTTGTTTACTTCTAGGTAGATTTACGGTTTCTATGGAATCATTTTTTGATTGCAAAACTTGAGCCATTTCAAATATCCAAGGCTTATCTAAATGTGCTTTCTTAAGTAGCAATTCATTTTGAAAAATATCATATGGATTCTCATGGTAAATTACCTCTCCATTATTCATTACAATAATCTCATCCGCCCATTCATAGGCAAAATCAACATCATGAGTGGATAAAATAATCGTCTTATTATCTGAATGTATTGAATTTAATAAGTGTAAAATTTGCTTTGCATAATAGGGATCAAGTCCAGCAGTTGGTTCATCCAAAATAAATACATCAGGATTCATTGCTAACACTCCAGCAATTGCAACTCTCTTTTTTTGACCAATACTTAAGAAATGAATTGGTTTATCTTGTAAATGAGTTACTTCTGTTTCTTTCATTGCCCATTCAACCATTTCAGTAACTTTTTCAATTGGCCAACCAAGATTTAATGGACCAAAAGATATATCTTGGCGAACATTTCCGGCGAAAAGTTGAGAATCTGGATCTTGAAATACGATTCCAATGTGAGAACGTAATGCAAGTAATGATTTTCGATTATATTTTATTGGCTGATTTTGAAAGAAAATCGTACCTTTTGTTGGGTGCAAAAGACCATTTAAGTGTTGAAATAATGTAGATTTTCCAGCGCCATTATTACCAAGTAACGCAATCTTTTTTCCTTTGGCTATTGTCAAAGACAAATTATGTAACGCATTCGTCCCATCAGCATATGTATGCGTTAGATTCTGAATATTAAAAAATAATTCATTCAAACCAGAGTGCCCCCAAACTGAAAATAAACAACCATAATTAGCGAAATGATAAAGAGAATAATGATCCAATTTTTCCTTGAATATTTGTAACAATCTTCAAGAAAAACTATGGATTCATCGTAACCACGAGCATTCATGGCCATAGATAATTCTGTAGACCGTTGAAAGACTTGAACAAATAATGAAGAGATAAGCATCCCTAATGAATGCATACTACGGATAACAGATAAATATCCTAGTCTAGAGTTTTGTGATTGGAAAATTTCAATCGATTTTTCTAAAAAAACAAATATAAAACGGTAAGTAAGTTCAATTAATTCAATTAATAATTGAGGTATTCTACATTTCCTTAAAACCTGCATGATATCATGAACAGGCGTCGTTAACGTTAAAAAATATAAACAACTTATGCTACTCAAGACTGAAAAAAATAATTGGATACATGATTTAACGCTTTGTTCTGAAATGTAAATTGTCCAGTTGTGCAATTGGAATTGCCAAATTGCACTATGGATTAGTTCAGCTTGTCGAGTGAATGATATTAAAATACTTATCAAACTACTAATGAGAAAAAAAGTAGGTATGGATAACATTTTCAAATAATATGACAAAGGAATTTTAGCTACAACAACTGTTATAAAACTCATTACAAAAAATGTGATTAGTGAAACTAGCTCGTCTTTGACAGATAATGAAAATAATAATAAAAAAATAGCAAATATAATTTTTTCGACTGGATGGATCTTTGCAAGTCGATTGATATAAGCGTATTGATCAATGAGTAGCATGGTTACCTTTGCCTACTTTTCCTTCTGATTTTTTATGTTTTCCACGAGAAAGTCCGATAAAATATCCGATGAATCCAGCACCAATAGCAGCTTGTAAACTGAACAATAAACTTTCAATTTCGCCACTTGGTGGTTCCCAAATACTTGAAAACCATGGTTGATAATTTATATCAATTTTATTAATTGTAGCCTCAGCTTCAGCATCAGCACCACTGAATTCAGCGCCCTTTTGAAAAAGCAAAGGGAAAATCGCTAATATAACAACAATTGCAATTAAGAGAAGATTTTTTTTCATTATTGTTGTGCACCTTTCTTAAATACTTTTAGCGCATTTAATTCTGCTAAGTTGTATTTTTGTAAAAAATTCATAATCACAACAGTCAGAATACCTTCACTCACTGCTAACGGAATTTGTGTAAGAGCGAAGATACTACTAAATTTAGTGAAAGAGGCAATGAAGCCACCCACTTCTGATGGGAAAGCAAGTGCTAATTGGATTGATGTGACAACATACGTACCCAAGTCACCAAGAGAAGCAGCTAAAAATACCGCAAATGAGAATGATAACCCCAATTTGGCCACTCCTTTATATACACCATAAGAAATAAGCGGACCTACGATTGCCATAGAAAATGTATTTGCTCCTAAAGTCGTTAAACCACCATGTGCTAATAACAAAGCTTGAAATAATAGAACAATAAAACCAACAATGCTCATTGCAAATGGACCAAACAGAACAGTACCAAGACCTACACCGGTAGGATGAGAACAGCTACCTGTTACAGATGGTATTTTCAGTGCAGATAAAACGAATGCAAAGGCTCCTGATAAACCTAGCATCATCTTAGTTTCCGGATTTTCAATAATTGTTTTTCGAATTGAACGGAATCCAATGACTAAAAATGGAATAGTTATAGCCCACCAGAAAATGGCCCATTCGACAGGTAAAAATCCTTCCATGATGTGCATGGCAAAAGCAGGTTTTGGCACGATCATGATTGCCGTAAGAAAATAAATAAGTCTCCAATTTAATAATTTTTTTACTATTTTCATGAATTTTTCCCTCTCTATTCGTATTCATTTGTTAGATAATATTTGACGCCACCCCTTTAATACTTTGTAGGACATAAAAAAACACTTCCTCGAACTGAAGAAGTGTAAACGAATAGTAAACCAATACCAAATGTAAAAGCATATCTATTCTCACACCTATCCTCGTAGGCTGAATCGAATCCACACTTTTGGCAGGTCTCCTGGCTTAGAGTCATCATTATGTTCTAACCTTCCCATCGTTGACAGTGGCATCTAAGAACAAAACTCGTCTTTACAGTGGCGGGACCGCGTTTGTATTTCACAAACTTCCCTATTAAGCTAAATAAACTAATTTAGCACCATAAAGTTTATTGAATTGTAAGATTACTCCCCAAGTGTATCATTTTTATATTTTCAATTCTACTAAATTTTTTATAAATAAATTTTTTTACAAAAGATGAACATAGAAAAGTTAAAAGTTTAAATTACTAACAAATTAAGTACATAAAACTCATATAAATTGTTTGATTCAAAAAAATATATTTGAAATTATTAAAAAATGGTATATGATTGTTTTAAGTTTTAAATTTACTAAATTATACAATTTCATAGAATTTTAAAAGTGCCTTTATAAGAATATAAGGGATAATAGGGAAATCGGTTTAAGTCCGATGCAGCCCCCGCTACTGTTACATGGATGAAATGATGCGTACTCACTGGTCGAAGTTAGTGACTGGGAAGAGATCAGAGTAAAGTGAAGTGAAGCCAGGAAACCTGCTTTTAAATGTAATGTATGATACTTTTCGGAGGGAAAGGTAAAGACTAATAAGCAGATTGTTGTTATGTACATATGATAATTTTCTGAATTCTCTAGTTTTTAAACCTTAATTCTTTGAATTAAGGTTTTTTTCTTTCCTTTTCTAAAGAAAATTTTTGAATTGGAGGATTTATATGACAACTTGGAATTTAGCTAGTATGAAAAGTCATTTATTCATTTGTAATGGAAGTTCATGTATGAGAAAAGGTGCTGAAGATATAACAGTGGCAATTCGAGATGAAATTGCACACTTAGGTTTAGATGAACAAATTCATACAACAAGAACGCGTTGTAATGGAAGATGTAAGGATGCTTGTATCGTTATTGCTTATCCGCAAGGAAGCTGGTATAAAGCATCGACTTCTGAAATAGGTCGCGAAATTGTAAGAGATTGTATTACACAACATAACAAGCAAAACACAATCTACCAAATGAAAGATGGGAAAATGATTCTGAACCCAAAAGTTGCCTCCATAACTGGAATTGATAAAAGCAAATAAAGTGAAACTTCAGTCAGTGGAAGGTTTTATCCCCACTGATTGTTAATCCCGGTCTACTGTTTCTAAGATTTCAAGTGTATGCTTCAAATCAATCGACAGTACGAACTCTATTGGTTCAACTAACTTTGTGCAAACGCATCAGTAAGTTTCATTGTATCTCATCAAAAGGGCGTTTACTGGTATTTGACCCTCATATATTTTCTATATAAACCCTTCAACTTGGGGTGAAGGTCTTACTGTCGGTTAATGCGGGATAAATCATATAGGGAGTGATTACACGTGACAAAACAAGGAAAACTATATGTCGTTGGTTTTGGACCTGGGGATTTTAAACATATTACAACAAGAGCCGTTGAAGCCCTTCAAGATAGCGATTTTATTATTGGTTATAAAACGTATGTAGAACTCGTTCAAGATTTAATAAAAAATGAAACAACTGTCATCAGTACTGGAATGACAGAAGAAGTATCCAGGGCGCAAGAAGCCGTTCGCCAAGCGGAAGCTGGTAAAAAAGTAGCTGTAATCTCAAGTGGTGATGCAGGTGTTTATGGAATGGCAGGTTTGGTATATGAGGTTTTAATCGAAAAAGGGTGGTCGGAAGCAAATGGGGTTCCTATAGAGATAATTCCTGGGATTTCTGCTATTAATTCATGTGGTTCATTACTTGGCGCTCCGATAATGCATGATTCTTGTACTATCAGTTTGAGTGATCATTTAACTCCATGGGATCTAATCGCTAAAAGAGTAGAAGCAGCAGCAATGGCCGATTTTGTTATTGCACTGTATAACCCTCGAAGCGGAAGAAGAACACGCCAAATTGTAGAGGCACAACGAATTCTACTTCAGTACAGATCTCCTGAAACACCAGTTGGTCTTGTAAAAAGCGCTTATCGTGATCGTCAACATATTATCATCACAAATCTAGCGGAAATGTTAGATCATGATATTGGTATGTTAACAACAGTTATTATTGGGAATTCTTCAACTTTCCTTTATGACAATAAAATGATTACTCCTCGTGGTTACCAAAGAAAATACACATTGAACACAGAGAAACAATCTTTAAAACCACATCAACGATTAAAAGCAGAAGCAGAACCTTGGGCGATGGATCAAGAAACCGGTGTTCAACGAGCGCAATCTTCTGTTGCAGTTGCTGAAAAAGTAACAAATGTTCAAATGAATGAAGCTGTAAACCCTTCATTACCAAAAATTAGCTCGTATGAAATGGCGATGGAAGCATTAAAACGTGTAACTGGAGAACAACCCAAAACTTCTCAGTACGTACATCAAAACTTTGAAGAAATTTTCGAATTAGCCGTAAGTCCGGGTGTAGCAAATAAAAAATTCACACCTGAACAAATGATGACATTAGCAATGGTAGTTGGAGAAAAAGGAACAATGGAATATACACCAAATCATCAAATCGTATTAAAGATTCCAACTTCAAATCCAGAGAGCATTACGAATAAGCTACAAGGAGTTGGATTCCTACTATCACCAGTTGGAGATGTACTGACATTAAAAGCATGCGATTTCTGTGACGGTGAAAAAACGGGTGGTATTCCTTATGCAGAAGAAATACAAGAAAAATTAGGTGGCGTTCAGTTACCGAAAGAATTAACAATTGGCTTTAATGGATGCGGAATGGCTTGTTATAAAGCGGTAACTGAAGATATTGGCATCATCTATAGAAAAGGGAAATTTGATCTGTTCTTGGGAGCAAAACCCGTTGGAAGAACAGCGCATGCTGGACAACCTGTAGCGGAAGGTATTGAACCAGACAAAATCGTTGATGTGATTACGAGCATTATCAAAGAGTATAAAGAAAATGCACATCCAAATGAGCGACTATTTAAATACTTCAAAAGAGTAAAGCAAATACAAGGATTTGTTTATCAAGATATCGCACCAAAAATTAATATCGAACCAGCTCCATGTGGAGACTGATTTAGGAGGAAAATCAATGAAAGCCATTTTATTTGTAGGTCATGGAAGTCAATTAGCAGCAGGTAATGAGGAAGTAACAAATTTTATTGAACAGTTGAAACCTACATTAGATCAAAATTTACTAGTAGAGTGTTGTTTCCTTGAATTTGCATCACCAAATATTGCTCAAGGAATCGACAATTGTGTTGCAAAAGGAGCAACTGAAATTCATGTGGTACCAATTATTTTATTACAAGCTGGACATTCGAAGATACATATTCCTGCTGCTATTGACGCTGGCATTGCCAAATATCCAAATATAAATATTTTTTATGCAAGACCTCTAGGAATTCATGAAAGTATTTTTGATATCTTGAAAGAACGTCTTGTTGAAAAAGGTTTTGACATCGGAGAAAAGAATGACGATACAGCGATTCTTCTAATTGGTCGTGGTGGTAGCGATGTTGATGCCAATAGTGATTTCTATAAAATTGCTCGAATGCTTTGGGAACAATTAAATGTGCTCACTGTTGAAAGTGCATTTATGGGCGTTACTTTCCCAACAGTTGAACAAGGTATTGAGAGATGCGTAAAGCTTGGAGCAAAGAAAATTGTGATGCTTCCTTACTTCTTGTTCACTGGTATTTTAATGGAAAGAATGCAAGGAATGCGAGCTGATTTTGCTTCAGAATATCCAAATGTCGATGTGAAATTAGCGAATTACTTTGGCTATCACAAATCACTACAAATAGTATTAAATGATCGAATTGAAGAATCATTGCAAGGTGAAGTAAAGATGAATTGCGATACTTGTCAATATCGTATAAATGCTGCTGAATTTGTAGAACATCACCATCATCATGACCATGAGCACGGACATGACCACAACCATCATCATGACCATGAGCACGAAGAACATTTAGTAGGTGTTCACAAATGATTTTCATGTTAGCTGGTACAAGTGATGCAAGAGAACTCGCAATCGAAATAGAAAACAATGGATTGAAAGTAATTGCTACAGTTGTGACAGAATCTGCGGCTAAGAGTTTAATAGAATCTGGTATTCAAACAAATATTGGCCGTTTAACTACAGAGCAAATGATTCAATTTATAAATGACAATGATTTACAAGCACTAGTTGATGCAAGCCATCCATTTGCTGAAGAAGCCTCAAAAAATGCGATTGCGGCGACGAAAGCTATTGGCATTCCATATATCAGATATGAACGAGCGAGTCAATCTTACAATAATCAACTAGTAACGATAGTACAAGACTATGAACAAGCAGCACAATTAGCTGCAAAGAAACACGGTGTAATTATGTTGACAACTGGTAGTAAAACATTAGGGATTTTCACAAAGCATTTATTAGGCTTAGAAAATACTAGAGTCATTGCACGAATGTTACCGAGACTAGACAATATGGAAAAATGCCAAGCATTAGGTGTAGAACAAAAAGACATTATCGCGATGCAAGGGCCATTTTCAAAAGAGTTAAATATGGCACTTATTCATCAATACGAAGTCACACTTATGATTACAAAAGAAAGTGGCAAAGTTGGTTCAGTAGATGAAAAGTTAGAGGCAGCACTTGAATGTGGTATTGAAACGATTATGATTACGAGACCAAAAATACAGTATGAAAATATGCATTCAAGTTTTGAAGGCGTTTTAGAAGAATTAAAGTTGAAACTAATAAATTAGGAGGAAATCAAAATGGATTTTAAAACAGATTTTAAACCACTTACAGTTGCACCTGATAATATTTACGAACATAGTTTTGCAACAATTGCAGAGGAATATGGTCCACATGATTTTACGGAAGACGAATGGAAAGTTATTCGTCGTATCATTCATGCATCTGCAGATTTTGATCTAGGTAGAAGTGTCATTATTCATCCAGATGCAATTGGTGCAGGAATAAAAGCAATTCGCGCGGGGAAACCGGTTATTGCAGATGTTCAAATGGTGGAAGTTGGCACTGGGCATAAACGTTTCCAAAAACACGGTGGTGATATTTACTGTTATATCTCAGATGACGATGTATCACAAGCAGCAAAAGAAGCGGGAGTTACACGTGCAATTATGTCTATGCAAAAAGCTGCTCATTTCCATGAAGGGGGAATTTATGCCATTGGAAATGCACCAACTGCACTTTTAGAATTGATTCGATTAATCAAAGAAGGTAAAGCAAAACCTGATTTAATCATCGGTATGCCTGTTGGTTTTGTTTCAGCTGCTGAATCCAAAGAAGAATTAGCAAAAGTTACAGAGGTTCCATTTATTACGAATATCGGTCGTAAAGGTGGAAGTACAGTTACTGTAGCTGCATTAAATGCTATTTCAATTCTAGCCGATCAAAAATAATGCAAAAGAAAAATAAAAAAGACCCATCGCAAATGCGTCATGGCTACACAACAGGCGCTTGTGCGACAGCTTGCACGAAAGCTGCATTAACAGCCCTAATTACTGGTGAAGCACAAGAAACAGCTACGATTCATTTACCAATTGGGCGAGATGTAACGTTTACGATTGAAAAGAATGTATTTACTGACAAAGGAATGTCTTGCGAGACAATCAAGGATGGTGGAGATGATCCAGATGCTACACATGGTGCTTTGATTGTTTCAACAGTTAGTTGGCAAGAAGAATCAGGAATTAGTTTAGACGGAGGGATTGGGGTTGGACGAGTAACAAAACCAGGTCTTCCAGTAGCAGTCGGAGAGGCAGCGATTAACCCTGTTCCTCGTAAAATGCTATATTCAGCAGTAGAAGAGACATTAGCTGAATTCAACATCAAGCGTGGGGTAAAAGTGATCATCTCGGTTCCAGATGGAGAGGAAATTGCGAAAAATACATTAAATGGTCGTCTAGGAATAATAGGCGGGATTTCAATATTAGGTACAAGAGGCACGGTTGTTCCATTTTCTAGTTCAGCTTATATGGCAAGTATAGTTGAAGCAATCAGTGTTGCTCATGCTACTGGAAATGATCATGTTGTGATGACCACTGGTGGGCGAAGTGAAAAATATGCGATGAAGCAATATGAAGGGCTACCAGAGGAAGCATTTATTGAAATGGGTGATTTCGTCGGTTTTGCTGTCAAGCATTGCAAGATACTTGGAATAAAGAGAGTATCCCTTGTTGGTATGATGGGGAAATTTTCAAAAGTTGCACAGGGAGTTATGATGGTACATTCCAAAAGTGCACCAATTAACTTTGAATTTTTGGCACAATTAGCTAAAGACGTTGATGCATCAGAAGAAATCGTTCAACAGGTAACTGAAGCTAACACAGCATCACATGTAGGAGAAATCATGCTTGGGAGTGGCAATACACGTTTCTTTGATCATTTATGTGAAGCATGTTGTACTTCTTCATTGAAACATGTAAAAGGTGGACTAGTTATAGATACGGCTATTTATTCTATGAAGGGTGAATTATTAGGAAGGGCTGATGGAATTGACGCAATCGATTAAATTAATTGGCATTGGAGATAACGGACTAGCAAGTTTATTGCCCCAATATAGCAAGTGGATAGAAGAAAGTGAAGTACTGATTGGTGGCGAAAGATTGATAGAGTTCTTTCCTTATTATAAAGGAGAAAAAATAATCGTAAAAAGTGGTTTGAAGAAACTTGTTGATACAATTCAACATGAAACAAGAGATATTGTTATTTTAGCTTCAGGTGATCCATTGTTCTATGGACTTGGAGGCTATTTATCAAAATATCTAAATGTAGAGGTATATCCCCATGTTAGTTCTATACAATTAGCGTTTTCTAAAATCGGTGAGAGCTGGCAAGATGCATATATTACAAGTGTTCACGGCCGTTCAATGAAAGGATTAATCCAAAGAATTGATGGCTATGACAAGATTGCTTTATTGACGGATGCAATAAATAGTCCGACTGCAATTGCTGAGTACTTAATTCAATTTGGAATGAATGAATATAAAGCATTTGTTGCAGAAAATTTACAGGGCGAAAACGAAAAAACGGGTTGGTACTCATTAAAAGAAATGAAAAACGAAGAATTTTCCCCATTAAACGTTGTTATTTTAAAAAGAAATGCCCCTTCTCCAAAATGGAGTTTAGGTATTCCAGACGATGAATTTTCTCAAAGACGCCCCGATAAAGGGCTTATTACCAAAAAGGAAATTCGTGTTTTAAGTTTACAAGCTTTGCAATTGCTAAAGAACAGTATTGTATGGGATATCGGAACATGTACGGGTTCTATGGCAATTGAAGCTGCTAAAATTGCACGTGAAGGTCAAGTTTTTGCAATTGAAAAAAACGAAGGGGACCTAGCAAATTGTATTGAGAATCAACATAAATTCCGTACAGATTTAACAACAATACATGGTAAAGCACCTGAAGGACTAGATACTTTCCCAAATCCAGATGCAATTTTTATCGGTGGAACAGGTGGGAATATGAAAGACTTACTTGGAGTTTGTTGTAACCGAATAAATGAGGGAGGCCGAATTGTATTAAATGCTGCAACAATAGAAAATTTATATAAAGCGCTTGAATGCTTTAAAGAGCTGAATTTTAAAACGAGTATTTTACATGCACAATTAGCACATAGCAAACCGATTCTAGGTATGAATCGATTTACACCACTTAATCCAATTTATATTATTACTGCAGTGCGAAAGGAAGAAAATGATGACTAATACTGGTACATTGTATGGCCTAGGAGTTGGGCCTGGAGATCCAGAACTAATTACTGTAAAAGCTTTTCGAGTTATTCAAGAAACGCCGATAATTGCTTATCCTCGTAAGAGAAAAGGTAGCAAAAGTTATGCGGAGCGTATCGTTAATGTATACATAAAACCCGGCGAGAAAGAGATGCTTGGTTTAGTTTTCCCAATGACGAAAGACCAAGATATTTTAGATACTGAATGGCGTAAAACGGTAGAAATTGTCTATGAAAAATTACAAGAGGGTAAAGATGTTGCTTTTGTAACGGAAGGAGATCCACTTTTATATAGTACTTTCATTCATATGATGAAATTAATGCAAGAACTTCACCCACATGTTGATGTGAAAACAGTACCTGGTATTTCAAGCTTTAATGGATCCGC
This sequence comes from Rummeliibacillus sp. JY-2-4R, assembly GCF_053847205.1. Lineage (NCBI taxonomy): Bacteria > Bacillati > Bacillota > Bacilli > Caryophanales > Caryophanaceae > Rummeliibacillus > Rummeliibacillus sp. JY-2-4R. The sequence continues at coordinate 1,937,198 of NZ_CM132623.1, forward strand.
TTCAAGATTAGGGATTGCTTTAGCTGATGGAGATGATCATGTTGCAATCATTCCTGCTCGTGATGATTATGCTGAAATGCGTAAAGCAATTGAAGATCATGATGCAGTGGTCTTTATTAAAGTGGCTAAAGTAATAGACTTAATGATTGCAGTATTAAGAGACTTAGATCTGTTGGACAAAGCATCTGTTGTTACAAAAGTAACTTCTGAAGAAGAAGTGATTTGGGCAATGGATGAGTTAGATGGAGCAGAATTAGAATACTTGACATTAATGGTGGTGCGTAAATGATGAAGAAAATTTATATTGTTGGAGCAGGTCCAGGCGATCCAGATTTAATCACAGTGAAAGGTCTTCATATTTTACAAACAGCAGATGTTGTAATGTATACAGACTCACTTGTAAATGAGGAATTAATTGCAAAAGCAAAACCAGAAGCTGAAGTTTTAAAAACAGCTGGTATGCATTTAGAAGAAATGGTTGACGTGATTATCGATCGTGTAAATGCAGGGAAAACTGTTGCTCGTATTCATACGGGTGACCCAGCTATGTATGGGGCAATTATGGAGCAAATGGCATTACTGAAAAAGGAAGACATCCATGCAGAAATTATACCTGGCGTTAGTTCTGTATTTGCTTCTGCTGCAGCAGTTGGTGCTGAATTAACGATTCCAGATTTAACACAAACACTCATTCTAACTCGCGCAGAAGGTCGTACGCCAGTACCAGAATTCGAAAAATTACGTGATTTGGCTAGCCATCATTGCACAATTGCGCTATTTTTAAGTGCTACATTAACGAAGAAAATCGTTAAAGAATTACAAACTGCTGGTTGGTCAGATGATACACCTGTGGCTGTAGTACAAAGAGCAACATGGCCTGATCAAAAAATAGTACGCACTACTTTAATCAACCTAGATGAAGATATGCGCATAAATGGTATTCGTAAACATGCAATGATTTTAGCAGGTTGGGCTTTAGATCCAAATATTTATGAAAAAGATAAATATCGCTCTAAATTATACGATGCAACTTTCACTCACGGATTTAGAAAAGGCGTGAAACCACAATGATAGAATTACAAGAAGGAATCCTGCCCGAAGTTGACCAACGAAATCCTTATGTAATTGTTGCAATAACAAAACATGGTGTACAACTTGCGCGGAAATTACATAATTCATTTATCCATTCGGACGTCTACTATATGAGTAAATTTGAACAAGGTGATGAAGCATCAAAACACATACAGTTATTTTCTGGTAGTGTAAGAATGCTTCTCCCAACACTTTTCAAACAATATAAAGGCATTATTTTAATCATTTCACTAGGTGCAGTGGTTAGAATGATTGCACCAATTTTAAAAGATAAAAAAACAGACCCTGCTGTCGTTGTCATAGATGACCGGGGTGAAAATGTCATAAGCGTTCTTTCTGGTCATCTTGGTGGTGCAAACCAATTAACACATGAAGTAGCTTCTGTACTAAATGCCCGTCCGATTATTACTACTGCTTCTGATGTCCAAAAAACAATACCAGTTGATTTATTTGGCTCACGTTTTGGATGGGAGTGGGATTCAGCTGATAAATTAACACCTGTGAGTGCTGCCGTGGTGAATGAAGAACCAGTTGCGATTGTTCAAGAATCTGGTGAAACGAATTGGTGGCATTTAAAAAGTCCAATGCCCAACAATTTAAAAGTTTACGCATCAATTCAAGAAGCGATTGAAGCAAAACCAAATGCGGCATTAGTAATTACACATCGCATTTTATCGAAAAAAGAAGAAAAAATCCTTGATAATGGTGTACTTTATCGACCCAAAAATGTTGTAATTGGTATGGGATGCAATCGAGGAACTTCAGCAATAGAAATCGAACAGGTCATTAAAGAAACATTAGATGATCTGCAAATTTCAATAAAAAGTGTAAAAGCGCTCTGTACTATTGAACTAAAAAAAGATGAAGTAGGGCTCTTAGAAGTCGTTGATAGACATGGATGGGAATTTGTTTATTATAAACCAGAAGAACTGAATGCTCAGAAAATCGAAGCGCCATCAGATACAGTATTTAAATATACAGGTGTTTATGGCGTAAGTGAACCTGCCGTTAGAATTTATACCGGTTCTGAACATTTAGAGGTTATCAAGAAGAAATCAGGCAATACAACGATATCCGTTGCATTAATGTAATAAGCAGAGGAGGAATACAATGTCAGCACATCGATTAGTAATTGCTGGTACAGGTAGTGGTGTCGGCAAGACAACTTTCACGATTGGACTAATGGTAGCATTACAACAAAAAGGTTACCAAGTTCAAGGATTCAAATGTGGACCAGATTATATTGATCCTACATTCCATACTGCCGTAACAGGTAGACCTTCCCGTAATTTAGATAGTTGGATGTTTGATGAGAAAACAGTTATTGATATTTTGGAAAGAAGGAGCCGAGATGCAGATATTTCAATAATTGAAGGCGTGATGGGTTTTTATGATGGAAAATCACCATTAGATGACCGAGGTTCTACAGCTGAAATAAGTATTTTAACAGAAAGTCCTGTCATACTAATCGTAAATTGCGCAAGTATGGCCCGTAGTGTTGCTGCTATTGTTAAAGGATTCCAATCATTAAATAATAGAGTCAATATCGTTGGGATTATAGCCAATCAAGTTGGTAGTGAAGGTCATTATAAAATTGTAAAGGCAGCTGTAGAACAAGAGTGTGGAATTCCAGTAGTTGGTTTCTTAAAAAAAGAAACGGATATTCATATGCCAAGCCGTCAATTAGGGTTAATTCCTGCGATTGAACGCGGTGAATTACAGCCATTCTTCCAACAATTAGGTGAGTTGATTAATGCTACTGTAGATGTAGAAAAGTTATTTGAGTTATCGACTGCTACTAAACTCCAAGTGATAGAACCAAGTATTTTTGAGCAGAAAGAAGAGCAGCATGTAAAAATTGCAGTTGCCAAAGATGCAGCATTTAACTTTTACTATGAAGAAAATATTGAGTTACTTAAAGCACATGGGGCAATAATTGAGTATTTTTCGCCATTAAAAGGTGAATTAGTTCCGACCGATGCAGATGGATTATACATCGGAGGTGGGTTTCCAGAAGAATTTGCAGAGGAACTTTCACAACAATCTACAGTAAAAGAATCAATTAAACAAGCAATCTCAAAAGGAATACCTACACTAGCTGAATGCGGTGGCTTTATGTTCTTGACGGAAGCTATTTTTGATACGGAGGGAAATCGTTTTGATATGGTTGGTATTATTCCTGGAACTGTTCAGATGCAAACAAAACGAGCTGCACTCGGTTATCGCGAAATTTTCGGTACATATGGGAACTTCTTAATTAGCGAGAATCAAGTAGCTAAAGGTCATGAATTTCACTATTCTACTTATTCAACAGATGAAAATATTACGCATGCTTATGAAACAAAGAGTCGTTTCAAAAAACAGGGTGAAGGATATTTGAACGGAAATTTAGTTGCAGGGTATACACATTTCCACTTTGCTTCGAACCCGCAATTAGTTGTTCAATGGATTGAGCAATGTAAAAATTATCAAAAGAAAGTTGTGAATGCTAATGGTTAACTATTACCCAATGATGTTGAATATTACAGATCAACCTGTAGTCGTCATTGGTGGAGGTTCAGTTGCTACACGGAAAGTCGTATCCCTATTAAGTGCTCAAGCTCAAGTGACAGTGATTAGTCCAGATCTTTCACCAAAACTCCAACAATTAGTGGATGAAAGATCAATAAAATGGAAGAATAAAACCTTTACTCCTGAGGATTTAGAAGGTGCATTTTTAATAATTGCCGCTACTAATTCTTCTTCAATCAATGAAATGATAGCAAAAAACGCGAAACCCCATCAACTTTGTAATATCGTTGACAATGAAGAGCAAAGTCAATTTATCGTTCCATCAGTAGTAAAACGAGGACCATTAACTATTGCCATTTCTACATCAGGGGCAAATCCAAAACTTTCGAAAAAAATTAAAAAACAAATAGAAGAGCAATATGACGAATCGTACGAAGCGTATATTTTATTTTTGCAAAAAGCTAGAAGGCAAATTATTGAAGAAATAACGGATAAAAGTCAAAAAAGTGAACTGTTAAATGCGTTGCTTGATCCTCAGTTTTTAACATTAACTAAAACAAACAACTTAGCAGCGCGTGATGCATTGTTCAAACAATTATTACAAAGGGGATCGATACTATGACAAAAGGAAAAGTTTATCTAGTCGGAGCAGGTCCTGGAGATCCAAAACTAATTACAGTATATGGACTTGAATGTATTAAAAAAGCAGATGTTATTGCATATGATCGTCTTGTAAATCCAGATTTATTGAAAAATGCAAAAGAGGATGCAGAGCTAATTTTCTGTGGTAAATCCCCAGGTAAGCATCATTTAATCCAAGAACAAATTCATACATTGTTGGTTGAAAAAGCACTTGAAGGTAAAGTGGTAACACGTTTAAAAGGTGGAGACCCTTGCGTTTTTGGTCGTGGTGCAGAAGAAGCAGAAGTGTTAGTAGAACATGGAATTGAATACGAAATTGTTCCTGGGATTACTTCTGGAATTGCAGCACCGGCTTATGCTGGAATTCCTGTTACACATCGTGAATTTGCTTCAAGCTTTGCTATTGTTACAGGACATGGTCGTGATGAAAAAGGTCAAGACCATTTAAACTGGGATGCTTTAGCAAATGGCATTGATACAATTGCTTTTTATATGAGCGTTGGTAATTTGGAATATATAAGTAAGAAGTTGATTGAAAATGGAAGAACTGCAACTACACCAGTAGCTGTTATTGAATGGGGTACAACAGAACAACAACGAACGATTACAGGAACGCTTGCGAATATACATGACAAGGTCATTCAAGAAGGATTCCATAATCCATCGATGGTATTAGTTGGTGAAGTTGTTCGCTTACGTGAAAAAATCCAATGGTTTGAACGTCAACCTGTAATGAGATAGGAGAATTCAAATGACAATTATTGAAGCGATTAAAGAGCGTCGTGCCATACGTAATTATGCAGAACGTGAAGTAGAAAAAAAGAAAATTGAAAAATTGTTGGAAGTTGCTACATATGCTCCAAATGATCGTTTACGTCAACCATGGCATTTCTATGTGATTACTGGTGATGCAATGAAACGATATGAAGAAATGGCGACTGAATACTTACAGCAACGTTTTCCAACGAAACCGCATTTAGTTGAAAGTTCTTTAAAAGTTGTCACAACAACACCAGTAGCTATAGTTGTTACATCAGTAATCATTCCCGATAAACCGGATGATTCTGAAGATAATATTTTTGCTACTTGCTGTGCCATTCATTCCATGTGGTTAGCTGCACAAGAATTAGGCTTGGGCTTTGTTTGGAGAACAAGAGGTGTGGGATTAGTTCATGATGATCGAATGCATGATTTTATCGGTTCTCCTGAAAATGAAAAAGTAGTGGGAACAATCTTCATTGGTTATCCAGAAGAAGGTATAGAAGTTCCTGCAACTGAAAGAATATCATTTGAAGAAAAAACGACTTGGTTGTAAAAAGGGGGAACAGAAATTGGCACGACAAGGTTTACTATTAGTTTATACAGGTGAAGGTAAAGGGAAAACAACAGCCTCATTAGGTGTAACACTTCGAGCAATTGGCAGAGGTTACAATGTGAAATATATGCAATTTATCAAGTCTCCTGAACGTACATATGGTGAAGCCATAGCTCTTCGCAAACTAGGCGTAGAAATGGAACAAATGGGCATCGGTTTTACATGGACAAAAACACCAGAAGAGCATCGAGAAGCTTTGAAAGAAGCCTGGCAAAAAGCAAAAGCTGCATTAGAGGACCCTTCGATTGATTTATTAGTACTAGATGAATTAAATAATGCCCTTTCGATTGATAAATTTCCAATCGGTGATGTCCTACCTCTACACGAAGTAATTGAGGCAGTGAAAAATCGTCCTTCAACGATGCATCTAGTCATTACTGGGCGAAATGCTAAACAAGAACTAATAGACTTGAGTGATTTAGTTTCAACAATTGATGCAACCAAGCATTATTATGAAAGAGGAATACCCGCTGTAAAAGGTTTAGAATTTTAATGGAAGAAGGGGAGACCGTGACTGCTAAGGCATTAATGATTCAAGGTACTGCTTCAGATGTTGGTAAAAGTATGATTTGTACTGCATTTTGCCGTATATTTTCAGACGACGGGTTGAAAGTCGTCCCTTTTAAGTCACAAAATATGGCACTAAATTCTTTTGTTACGATTGACGGCGGCGAAATCGGCAGAGCGCAAGGTGTTCAAGCTGAAGCGGCAAGAGTCATCGCTACAACAGATATGAATCCAATTCTTTTAAAGCCAAAACAAGATATGGTCTCAGAAGTCATTGTGCATGGAAAGCATTTTATGGATATGAGTGCAACGAAGTATCGTAATAATTTTGTGCAAGAAGCCATGCCGATTGTAGAAAAATCCATACATAAGTTGCAAAAAGAATATGATGTGATTGTATTAGAAGGTGCAGGGAGTCCAGCTGAGATAAATCTAAAAGACCGTGATATTGCGAATATGAGAATGGCGCACTTAAGCGATGCTTCCGTTATTCTAGTCGCAGATATTGATCGAGGTGGAATGTTTGCATCCATAATAGGGACATTAGCACTTCTTGATGATTCAGAAAGAGCAAGAGTAAAAGGAATAATTATCAATAAATTTCGGGGAATGCGCGAGTTATTAGATGATGGTGTAAAATGGCTAGAAAAAGAAACGGGTATACCAGTTCTCGGGGTTATACCATTTATTGATATTAACATTGAAGCGGAAGACTCTTTGGCATTATCATCATTACGGTTCAAAAGACCAAAACAACATGAATTTGCTATTGATATTGCCATGATTTGTTTACCACGAATTTCAAATTTTACAGATGTAGATCCATTCTTTGATGAACCTGAAGTCGGAGTGCGTCTAGTACGGCATGTAAAAGACCTAGGTAATCCAGATCTTCTCATATTGCCTGGAACCAAAAATACCATTGATGATTTACAATGGCTAAAAGATCAAGGGTTTGAACTGGCTATAAATCGACTTGTTGAAAAGGGTACACATATATTCGGCATTTGCGGAGGTTTTCAAATGTTGGGTCAAAGATTACTAGATCCGGATGCAGTGGAAGGAGATGGTAGTAGTGCGGTAGGGCTGTCATTATTACCATTAACCACGATTTTCAATAAAGTGAAAAAAACTGTTCAAATGACTGGTTCTATTAATATCTTAGATCAAAACATGAAAGTAACTGGATATGAAATACACTTAGGGAAAACCATTATTGAAGATAAAAATGGGTCTGCATTTTTATCGTTATCAGATGGCCGTACAGATGGCGCCGTTGCAATGAATGGACAAATCATTGGTACGTATTTTCATGGAATCTTTAATAATCGTGAGTTTACTAGAAAAATAGTAAACCAACTTCGAAACAAAAAAGGGTTGGAACCACTTAATGAGGAAGTAAAATCTGATGCAGAAAGAAGAGAAGCTGCCTATCAATTATTAGCAAATCATGTAAAGCAAAATATTGATCTTGAGAAAGTATATGAGATGATTCAAACTTCCATAAGTTTAGGATAACTAGAATATTGTTTCGTAATGTAAAATAAAAATGACCATCACACAGGATGGTCATTTTTATTTGGTAAACTCTACTTTGTTATCGAAATAGTTAATTTACTCTTTTTTTTGAAACTTATGAAGAACTAAAGTAAGTACAGGCGGAATAATTATATAAATATAAAGGATTCTAAATAATTGATAAATAGTTACTGTTGCAACATCTGCATGAACTTCATGTGCAATAATCCCCATTTGATCCATTCCTCCAGGAGCTAAACTTAAAAACCCAGTAATAATTGAAGTATGTTGAAAATCTTTCATAATAATTATACTCATGATAAATGTTATCAACACTAAAAAGACACTACTAGTAATTGCGAATAGGAATATTTTCTTTTTATCTTTTAAAGATTCTGGATGCAATAGTAAACCAATATGTATACCAACAACCATTTGGCAAATATTCAATAAACCATGTGGCAATGCCGATGCATAAAACGAAGTTAAATTGATTAAGATGGTCATAATAATTGGTCCTAGTAAGTATGGTGCTGGAACCTTAATTTTCTTTGCTAGCAGTGAAGCAATCGTACACAATACAATATAAATGATAAAGTGAAATCCATTAAATGTATTTACCAAAGTTGTTATGTCAGTAGAAATGTGTAAATTTCCTGATTGAAGAAATGGCATATGAACGACAAATGGTACTAAAAATACGACCATAATAACACGAATTGCATGAAAGAAGGTAACGGTTGAAAGTTCAATTCCTTTCATTTCTTGTGCAAAAATGACAATCTGAGTAAGGCCACCAGGCACGCTGCTTGTCAATGCAGTAGGAAAGTCAATATCACTGTTTTTAGAAATGAAAAAAGCAAAAATACAACTGAAAATAAATAAAATAGTAGTAATGATTAGCATTAAGGGAATATCAGTTAACATGGTACCTAATATTGATTTGTTAAAAGAAATTCCTAGTGAATAGCCAATAACGATTTGTGCTCCAAGTTGAAGCTGTTTAGGCATATTCATAGGTGTATGCCATATTCTATTCGCTACTAATATGGCGAACATTGGACCTAGTAGATAGGGAACTGGGGCGTGTATTAATTTAAATACGATTACACCCAATATTCCAATGATCACCGTTTTAATAAATATTTTTATTTCGAATGTTTTCATAATCACACCCTCTTCAAACTATACTATCTATTATGGCAATAAAAATAGAGAATGAAAAGTCTGTTTGCAATTTAACTATGTTTGAAATTATTTGAGAATAAAAAAAGATTAGGAGAATTGGGATCTCCTAATCTTCAAGCGATACAATTTATAAGTTAGTTTTTAATCCTGTATTCGCTTTAACTTCAACTTCTGCATATTTTTTAGCATCTGATTTTTCACCAACAAGTGAACCAATCCATCCAGCTAGGAAGCCTAATGGTACAGAAATAATTGCTGGGTTTGTAAGTGGGAATAATGGAGAACCAATTAGAATTGCTTTACCTTCAGGACTCCAAATGTTAGGGCTTACTGCTACTAGAATTAATGCAGAAACTAAACCAGTAACCATCGCAGCAACTGCACCAGTTGTATTGAATTTTTTGTAGTAGATTGTGTAAATAATTACTGGTAAGTTTGCACTTGCAGCAATACAGAATGCTAATGAAACTAGAAATGCTACGTTTAATGTTTGAGCACCTAAAGCAAGCAAGATTGAGAATACAGCTACGCCAATTGAAGCCCAACGAGCAGCACTCATTTGTTGTTTTTCAGTTATTTTACCTTTTTTGATAATTTGTCCGTAGATATCATGAGCAAATGCTGAAGCACCTGATAACACAAGACCAGCTACTACTGCAAGGATTGTTGCAAAAGCAACCGCACATACAAAGGACATAAGCAGGTCTCCGCCAAGTGCATCCGCAAGTAGTGGAGCAGCCATATTACCAGCCGCATTTGCTGCAATAATTTTCTCTGCACCAACAAATTTTGCTGCACCGAAACCTAAGAAAATAGTTAGGATATAGAAGATTCCGACAATCCAAGTTGCTGTAACTACTGAACTACGAGCAGTTTTCGCATCTTTAACTGTAAAGAAACGCATTAGAATATGTGGTAAGCCAGCTGTTCCCAATACTAAGGCAATCATCATTGATAATGTATCTAAACCGTTTGTGTATTTTACCCCTGCGTTTAAGTAAGCTTCTCCATGTGGAGTTGCAGTTTTAACTGATGAGAACATTTCTATAATATTAAAGTTGAATTTAATAAGTACTAAAACAGAGATAATAACAGTACCAATCATTAATAATACAGCTTTAATAATTTGTACCCAACTTGTTGCAGCCATACCGCCCCAAAGAACATAAATAGTCATCATTACTCCAACAAGAAGAACAGCTACCCAATAAGGAATTCCTAATAATAATTGTATAAGTGCACCTGCGCCAACCAATTGTGCAATCATATAAAATAGTACGATTACAATAGTGCTAATTGCTGCGGTACCACGAACTTTTTTCTGATCAAAACGTGCAGTAATCATATCTGCTAAAGTATAACGGCCAAGATTTCGTAATGGTTCAGCCACAATATATAAAACTACTAAGTAAGCTACTAAATAACCAATACTATAGAAGAATCCATCAAATCCAAAAAGTGCGATAGCACCTGCAATCCCTAAGAATGAAGCTGCTGATAAATAATCCCCTGCAATAGCAATACCATTTTGCCATCCAGTTAGTCCGCCACCCGCAGTGTAAAATTCACTTGCTGAATGATTTTTTTTAGAAGCAATGAAAGTAACGACTAATGTTAAACCTACAATTGCTACGAAAAAGATAATGCCAATTGTACCCATTAATATCCACCATCCTTAGCCTTCTCAATAATTTTGTTCGCGTCGTTATCAAAAACATTTGCTTTGCTAACATAAGTCATACATAAAACCCAAGTCATTATGAATAGGCCTAAAGAATATAGCCAAACCCATGTTATATCTCCGATTGCTTTTCCGTCTAAGACAGAAGTAAAGGAAGTTAAGATAGGTAATAAAATATATAATGCCAAGAATAATATTGAAATAGGTACTATAAATGCATTTTTCTTTTTTACTAACTCCTTAAATTCTGAACTTTCTGAAATTGACACATACTCTTCAGGTGAAAAGTCATTCTTCGATCCTTGACTAGGTTCAAATGAATTTGTAATAACTTGACCCATATCAAATCCCCCTTTGATGATTTGTGAATTTGAAAGTGCTTTCAAATCCTTGAAATAATCATATTCAAATTTGACGAAAATAGCAACATTTTTTTGCGAAAAAGAATAAATTATTCTAATTTATGTATATATTTTTCTCTTTAAATCAAAAAAGCCATTAGCTAATATGATTTAGCTAATGACTTTTTTGAATATCCTTGTTGAAATTATAGGTATTTCCTATTAAAAGTATAATACAATTTACATAGAGAAGTAAATAATAATTTTTTCGAGAATATATATATAACTAAATAGTGTTTATATTCTTCTGTTGGTTAATTTGGCGAATTTTTTGTTGACTTTGATTTTTTATAAATAATTATGACAATTGTAGTCAGTATTTCAGCAAACGTAAAAGCTAACCAAATGCTTTTATTATTTAACAATGATGGGAGAATATAAAGGAGCGGTAATAAGAACGCTATGCTTCTCATAATCGTAATCATCATTGATAATCTAATTCGTTTAATAGCTTGATAATATTCTGCGTGTATTAAATTAAAGCTTAAAAATAAATAACCGATAAAGAATAGGGTAATTCCATCTTTTGTAAAGAATATGACTTTTTGATCGTTGACACCAAATAATCCGATAAGTTGGTCATCGAAAAACCACCCCAATAACAATATTACTAATCCACAAATAATCCCTGTTTGTAATCCCAATTTCAACACTTGTTGCAATCTTTCTTTTAACTGTGCTCCGTAACTAAAACTTACAATTGGTTGAATGGCCAATCCGATTCCTGTAAATACCATAATGAATACTGAATGTAGATAGTTAACAATTGCATATGAAGTAACACCAATTTCACCAACAAAATGTCTAAATGCAATGTTATAACCTACAACAACAATTGCAACAGTACCTTCAGTAATAAAGCTTGGAAATCCAATTTTTAGTATTTCTAAACTTAATTTCATATCAAAATGATATCTTGTAAATTTTAAATTGCTTTTTTTTGTAAAAAAGTGAAAAAGAAGTACAATCAATCCCGCTAATGTTGATAATGCTAATGCATATGCAGCGCCCTTTACGCCCATGTTCAAATTAAAAATAAAAATATAATTTAAGATGATATTTAAAATAGAGGTAGTGATTAAACTGGTCATGACTAGTTTTGGATTACCGTCATTTCTCACAAATATACTTAAGAACTCTTCTAATACGAATACAATTCCAAAGAATAAGATGATTTTTAAATATTCTTCAACATAAGGAAAAATCTTGGGGCTTGCTCCAAACAAATAGGCAATTTCTTCTTGTTTCCATAAACAACCTAAGACGATAAAACCAACGATAACTATTGTCATCATTATACTTTGAGTAAAAATATAAATTGCCTTCTTATAATTGTTTTTTCCCATTTCGATGGAATATAAAGTAGCGCCACCTATACCAATCCATAAAGAGATAGAAAGTAAAATAGAGAAGATAGGGACAGCGATATTTACACCTGCAAGAGCAATTTCACCTACTCCTATGCTAATAAAAATGCCATCTACCAATATATTGATTGCCATTAAGACCATTCCTAATAATGATGGAAATAAATAAGAAAAAAACAATTTTTTAATAGGTGTTTTTCTTAAAGTTAATGCGGTTGTTGCCATAAACACTCCTCCTCGGAGCAACAAGTCCAATTGTTATACAATTTAAGTTTTGAATTTAATTTATCTTATGCATTTAACAAGTTGGCAACAGAGATAAATATAATAGAAATTAACAAATAATTTTCTAGTATTTTAATAAAACTGACGGTTCTACAAATATTGAAAAGAGCTTTTATAGATCATTTATAAAGATAAAAACCGACATATTTCTACGAAAATCAAATTAATTAATAGAAATGTAAAAAATAATATTATTTCTGTATAGAACAAAATAATTTCTATATAATTCGTATATTTTCTGCTATTTTTAGAATTCGCTAAATAACGACACTTTTTCATTAGAATCGAATAGTTAGTCGACTAATGCGCATATTTGAACTTTTATAAAATCGATTATTGCGATTAAATTCCAACTTTTATTTATGAATTTCAAGAAAATTAATCATCAATTAAAAAAGGTTCCCAAATGTATATTTGGGAACCTTTTTATGTGTTAAAATAAAGATAAATTGAGGTGAATGCGTATGAAACAAAAGAAACCTAAAATACTTCGTGATTTTTTAATTTATCTAACTGCAATTAAAGGAAAATCAAAACGTACTCGCGATGAATATGAATATGACCTAACGTTATTTTTACGCTTTCTACTAGTCATTCAACAAGATTTGGAGATACATCAGATTGAAACGATTGATATACAAGGAATAGATTCCGCTTTTTTAAAAGATATCTCATTAGAAGATATGTATATGTTTTTAGAATATTGTGAGGAGCAAAGGAAGAACTCAGCAAATACAAGAGCTCGGAAAGTTGCAACTCTCAAATCATTCTTTAAATACTTGAAGTCTAAAAGGAATATTATTGAAGAAAACCCAGCAGAGAATCTCGAAACACCAAAGGTAAGTAAAAGGCAGCCAATCTACTTAAGTTTCGATGAGGCCAAGACTTTTATGAATGGAATTTCATCTAAATGCCATCATGATCGTGATTATTGTATGATGACTTTTTTCTTAAATTTAGGTATCCGTGTCAGTGAACTTTGTAACTTAAATGTTGATTCCATACAGGAACGTTTTTTAACTGTTAGGGGGAAAGGCGATAAAGAAAGAACCGTTTATTTGAACGATGCATGTATGAAGACACTTAATACGTATTTAGAAAACGAGCGACCAAATATAAAGGATTCTACCAATAATCAAGCGTTATTTCTTTCTCAAAAGGGGACGAGATTGACGAGACAAAGAGTGGCTAAAATTGTCAAACAAATCAACCATTCATCGGGTCTGGAAAAGAAAATGTTATCGCCACATAAACTAAGACATACCTCCGCAACGATGATGTATAAAAGCGGTGCAGATATCAGAAGTCTTCAGCAAATACTAGGACACTCAAATGTATCAACAACCCAAATATATACACATGTTGAAGATAAAGAAATCCAACGAGTAATTGAAAATAATCCATTTAACATTTAATTAAATAATATTATTATGTAAACTAAAATTATAAGAGGAGGAAAATAAATGCTTGAAATAAATGAAGAAATGTTAGAAGGCATTATTCTAAGTATTAAACCAGAATTTTGCGAATTGATATTAGCTGGAAATAAACCATATGAATTTCGAAACTTCATACCCAAACAATTTTCTCCATACTTTTTTGTATATGAATCCGCTCCATCATCTGCATTAAAATACATTCTTAAAGTCGCAAAACCAATTAAATTTCCTGATCAAGTTGAAGGAAAAGGCTTTGGTAACGAGCTTTTTAACAACGGACAAATGAGTTATAAACATGCTTATAAAATTGAAGAAATATACTCAATAGCAGAACCAATTCCTCTTACTATTTTGAGAGAAAAATTCAATTTTTCAGCACCACAGGCGTATACATATCTAAAAAATAATAAGGAATTACAAAGTTTTCTGACAGGGAAAAATCTAGAACTTTTTATTCCAAAATAGATTTCGTTAAAAAGCCATCACAATATTGATGGCTTTTTTAGTTTCTATAACACACATGTGGTAATAATCTTATGTAAACTAAAACATCTTGTATCCAATTCAAAGGAATTAAGTAAAGTATATTCTTATTGATATTTTTAAGTTGATGGTAGTGATGAATACTTATTGATATAAGATTTCTAGTTTAATTTTCATTTTTAGAACGAAAGATCATGTATCCAATCTGTACTTAAACAGCTAAGTTAATCTTCTCTTTTAGTAGAAATACTTAATAATATCATTTGCAAATTAGCAAAAAGTATTTTAATTATTCTAAATTATTGGAAATTTAAGAGGGTTTTTATTCCAAAAAGCGTAATAGTATTATTATAAATGCCATTGAAACTAATTAATCGGTATTTTATTGAAATTACTTTCATAACTTTAGGTATTGGATACAATATCCGCTGGAGGTTTTGCACTTGAACATTACTTATTTATTCGTACCGGGGTGTAAAGAAAGGATAATTTATAAAGCAATTGATAGTTCTGCTGATACGATTGTTATTGATTTAGAAGATGCAGTTGCTCTATCAGAAAAGGAAACTGCTAGAAACCTAGTATCAAAGATTTTAGAGAAAAACAATATAAAAAAGGAACACATAATTCGTATCAATGGATTGGATACAACATTTTGGAAAGATGATCTTGATATTGCCATAAGGCATGGTGTTAATGGCATTATGATTCCGAAAGTAGAAGATGCCAATATTATTGAAATAGTATGTGAATATCTTGAAAGCAAACAAGTCAAGAAAGATTTTTATTTGATTCCATTAATTGAAACGGCAAAAGGAGTACATTTTGCATATGAAATTGCAAAAAGCCATGAAAGAATTCAACGGTTGGCTTTTGGGTCGATTGATTATTACTTAGATATAGAATGTGAGCCCTCAAAAAATGGAGAAGCGTTAATATATCCAAAATCTCATCTTGTCATTTCTTCCAAAGTAGCAAACATTGGGGGTCCTATTGATACAGTATTTACAGACTTATCTGATGAAGAAGGGTTAGTAAACGAAACAAAATTAGCAAAGCGTTTAGGATTTCATGCAAAATTACTGATTCATCCGAAACAAATTGCGAGTGTTCATCAAGTATTTACACCCACTAATGAAAAACTATTGAAAGCAAATGAAATTGTTAAATTTTTTGAAAAAAATGAAGGCAATGGAGAAGCTTCATTAAAACTCGATGATCAATTTATTGATTATCCAGTTTACAAAAAAGCGAAACAACTCGTTGAACGCTTTGCATTAAAGGAGATTCGTTAATGAAAGAAATTTTATATAAAAATATTGTCGATGCGGTTGCCAAAGCTTGCCAAGATGCGAATTTTCATTTGGGCGAGGATGTAATGGATGCTTTCCGCTCATCCCTTCAAACGGAAACGAATGATAGTGGAAAATATATATTAAATCAACTTATTGAAAACGCAAACATTGCAAGCCTTGAACGTATTCCGATGTGTCAAGATACGGGAGTTGCGGTGTTTATTGTGGAATTAGGACAAGAATGCAAAATTGTTGGTGGATTGTTAAATGATGCTATTAACGAAGGGGTCGTAAAAGGATATGAACAAGGCTATTTGCGGCATTCAATAGTATCAAATCCGATTACTCGTGAAAAGGATTCTACTTTCTACAATGGTCCGGCCATCATTCATATCGAAATGGTCGATGGTGATGAATTGCATTTACATATGACTGCCAAGGGTGGCGGTAGTGAGAATATGAGTAAAATGCAAATGTTAAAACCATCAGAAGGCTATGAAGGGGTAGAAGAATTTATCTTAGAAACAGTTAAAAAAGCAGGGCCAAACGCCTGTCCGCCATTAGTCGTTGGGATTGGTATTGGAGGGAATTTTGAATACTGCTCCTACTTAGCAAAAAAATCGCTGTTTAGAAAAATTGGAGAAAAACATAAAAATAAAGAAATTGCCGAACTTGAATCTAGGTTAATCACAAAGATAAATGAGCTAGGAATTGGTCCACAAGGCTTGGGCGGATCGACGACTGCATTGGATGTCAAAATTGAAATGGCACCATGCCATATTGCTGCTTTACCTGTTGCTATAAATTTGAATTGTCACGCAAGTAGGCACCAGCATATCGCTTTATAAAAGGAGTATGTACATGAAACAGATTAGTTCCCCTATAAAAAATGAAGAACTCATATCTCTAAAGGCAGGAGAGCATGTATTAATAACAGGCATCATTTATACAGCAAGGGATGCCGCACACAAGAGATTATACGAGATGTTAAACAACGGTGAAGAACTCCCAATCGAAATTAAAGGCCAAACATTTTACTATATGGGGCCCACTCCGGCTAAACCAGGTGCAGTAATTGGTGCTGCTGGCCCAACTACTAGTGGAAGAATGGATAAATTTACTCCTTTGCTTTTAGATAAAGGATTAAAAGTAATGATTGGTAAAGGATATCGAAATCAAGAAGTAAATGAAAGTATGAAAAAGAATAAAGCTATCTACTTGGCTGTAATTGGTGGATCAGGAGCTTTAATTTCTAAAAAAATAAAGAATGTAGAAGTTGTTACATTTGAAGATCTTGGACCAGAAGCAATTTACAAATTAGAGGTTGCAGATTTTCCAGCAATAGTTATCAATGATTTATACGGAAATAATTGGTATTCAATGGTTCAAGACACTGCCAAATGAAAATTCGTTTAAATGGAGTTTGATTAGACGCTCACAATTTAGAAATAATTTAGATTATCTGGGGGGATCTAGGTGCTACCATTAAGTGATATTACAGTTGTAAGTTTAGAACAAGCGGTTGCAGCACCTTTTGCTAGCCGACAGCTTGCTGATTTAGGTGCACGTGTTATCAAAATTGAAAGGCCTGAAGTGGGCGATTTTGCTCGTAATTATGATTCAACTGTGAACGGGTTATCTAGCCACTTTGTTTGGATTAATCGTTCCAAAGAGTCATTAGAATTAGATCTTAAATCAGACGATGGCAAGAAAATTTTGCATGAGTTATTGTCCAAAGCAGATGTATTTATTCAAAATTTAACACCTGGTGCTATTGAGAGATTAGGATTTTCACCAGAAGAATTACTGAAAGAGTTTCCAAAATTAATTGTTTGCAGTATTTCTGGCTATGGAAACAGTGGCCCATATCGCGATAAAAAGGCATATGATTTACTAATTCAATGTGAAACAGGTCTAGTTTCCATTACAGGGACTGATGAAACGCCATCAAAAGCAGGGATATCGATTGCCGATATTAGCGCAGGAATGTATGCGTTTTCAGGAATACTAACGGCAATCATACAGCGCCAATCAACTGGCAAAGGTGCAATTATTGATATTTCTATGTTAGAAGCGCTAGGCGAATGGATGGGCTACCCAATGTATTATGCAAATTATGGCCAAGAAGAACCTGAGCGTACTGGTGCTAGTCATGCAACGATTTATCCATATGGTCCGTTTCCAAGTGGAGATGAGAAATCTGTATTTTTAGGAATTCAGAATGAACGTGAATGGGTTCGATTCTGTAACGAAGTATTAGAATTACCTGGATTAGTTATGAATGAAAAATTTGATAGTAATCACAAGAGAAATCAACATAAGAAAGAGTTGAAAGAAATAATTGAACGCCGATTTGCGGATTTAACAGCAGAAAATATTATCAATCGTTTAGATAGGGCGCAAATTGCTAATGCGAACCTGAACGAAATGAAGTCATTCTTTAAACATCCTCAGCTAGCAGCAAGAGAACGTTTTGTTGATGTTAAAACACCTAAAGGCATAATTAAGGCATTATTACCACCAGCAAATATTACAGGGATTCAACCAGTGATGGGAGCAGTTCCAGCAGTTGGTGAACATACACAAACAATTTTAGAAGAATTGGGGTTATCTGCAAATCAATTATAGTTGGATGTTTGATATGACTATAAAGACGAATTACTTTCCAAAGTATTCGAAAATCAGGAAAAGAGATAATTCCTCTTTTCCTATAAAAAATTATATCTTCACTTTAAGATTTTGAAGAACATTTTTCCCTGCGTTATCAATATGTAATTCGATTAATTCACTAGCACGTTTACTATCTTTTATTTTCACAGCAGCTAGAATTCCACTATGTTCAGCTTTTGATTTACCAATTCCATTTGGAAACAGATAGGGTGTGTTTAATGGTAGTCCCGTATTTAATTGTTTAATGAAATTGTTTAGACGAGGATAAGGGCAGCAACTAATTAATAATTCGTGAAAAGCAATATTCAATTTCACGAATTCACCAATGTTTTGTGTACTTTCCATAGAATGGACAAGATGTTCAAGATCATTATAAACTTCTAAAGTCATACGTCGAACACTTTCTTCAACAGCCTTTTTTTCGAAAATTTTACGAAGAAAATAGA
Source organism: Rummeliibacillus sp. JY-2-4R (assembly GCF_053847205.1). NCBI lineage: Bacteria > Bacillati > Bacillota > Bacilli > Caryophanales > Caryophanaceae > Rummeliibacillus > Rummeliibacillus sp. JY-2-4R. The sequence continues at coordinate 1,956,098 of NZ_CM132623.1, forward strand.
TTTCTTCAATTTCTTCAATTGTAAATTGGCGAACAATTGCACCTCTATGTGGTTCGATTGACACTAAACCTTCTGTTTCTAGTTTCTTTAAAGCTTCACGAATAGGCATTCTACTAACTCCCATTGATTCTGCAAGTTCAGTTTGCGCTAAATGTTGTCCGGGTTTTAAATCACCATTAACGATTGCTTCGCGTAGAAGTCGACAAATTTTGTCCGGAATAGTTTCAAGATCTTTTACTCCAAGGCGGTAATTAAAGTCTTCTTTCATCATAATTGCCTCCTACTCTATTTTCGGGATATTGAATCCAATATTTATATCATTGTATAATATCTGAATTTATTTGAATACTCAAAAACTTCACTTTTGACACAAAATAGGACAAGCAGAATCAGAGGTTTTTAATGTTACTAGCTTGTATGTTATCCCTTAAAGATGTGGTGGGAAATAATAGATTAGATTAAGTCTTTAGCCTTTTAAAACCAGCAATCTATTTATAAACTTATGCATTTACTTATATTTTTTTAGAATTCACTTAAAAAAATTGGCTCATAGGAGGGAAAAGTATGAAAATAATGAAAAAAATTTTTTATGTTATCGGATTAGTAGCTATAGTTGCGAGTTTAGGTGCCTGTGGTAGTAAAGAATCATCTGCAAGTAAAGAGGGTGATGGTGGATATACGAAAGAAAAGCCATTAGTTATTAAATTTTCTCATGTTACTTCAGCAGATAGTGTAAAAGGAAAAGCAGCTGATGCATTTGCTAAATTAGTCGCTGAAAAAACAAATGGTAAGGTAAAAGTTGAAGTTTATCCTTCTTCTCAGTTATACGGTGATAATGATGAGTTAGATGCTCTAGCATCTGGAAATGTTCAAATGATCTCTCCATCCGCGACAAAAATGGTGAAAATAGATCCACGCTGGCAATATGTTGATATGCCTTATTTATTTGATAATGAAGAACATGTACGCAACTTCTTCAAATCTGATATAGCAAAAACACTTTTAGAATCCGATCAATTAGCGGCAAATGATATTAAAGGTTTAGCTTTTTGGGAAAATGGTTTTAAAGAATTCTCGAATAATAAGCATCCTTTAGTAAATCCAGAAGATTTCAAAGGACTTAAATTCCGTGTACAAGCAGGGAAATTACTAGATGCACAATTTAAAGCGCTACATGCTGGATCAGCTACCATTGCTTTTGGTGAATCGTATGCTGCATTACAACAAGGAACAGTTGATGGTCAAGAAAATAGTTTCAATAACTTTGATACACAAAAGTATTCTGAAGTACAAAAATATTTAACAGTTTCCGATCATGGTCGCATAGATTATGTAGTATTTGTAAATAAAACATTCTGGGATAATATTCCTAAAGATTTAAAAGCACCAATTGAAGAAGCTTTAGCAGAATCAACTCAATTAGAATGGAAATTAGCACAAGAAGAAAACAAAAAGTCCCTAGAAAATATTAAAAATACTGGTGACGTAGAAATTACAGAATTAACAGAAGCACAAAAAGAAAATTTAAAGAAATCTCTTCAACCGTTATACAAAGAATTTGAAGGTGAAATTTCGAAAGAATTAATCGATGGTATTGAGGGTTTAAGAAAATAAATGCAAAAGGCCTAACGAACACATTCTTAAAATAGCTTTTTATCATTTGTTGAACATGTGATTGTTCACATATAGGGAGGCGATGATCTTTGCAAGTACTGTATAAAGTATGGGGCTGCTTAGAAGAAATATTTGCGGGGTTCTTTTTTTCAATTGGTATTGTACTAATCTTTTACGGTGTGATCATGCGCTATATCTTCAATGAGCCTCAATCATGGGTCGAAGAACTTGTCCGATATACAATTATTTGGGGAACGTTCTTTGGTTTTAGCTTAGCATTACGCCATAATCAACATATCCAAGTAGATATTCTATATGATAAAGTAACCCCTCCAGTAAAGCATATTATCGATATAATCGCTAACGGAGTTAGTATTGTGTTTTGTGTGATTTATACGTATTACGGCTTTATATTAGTTGAAAATCGCTATACTTCGGGGATGGTTTCCCTCGACGTTGGAATTCCTATGTGGATAATCTATTTGGTTTTACCAATTTCAGGAATATTATTTTTAGCACGATTTTTAGAAAGGATTATTAAAGTAATTCGTAGAAAGGAGGAAGACTATGCTAATCCTCTTAATTAGTTTCTTCCTATTATTATTTTTACGAGTTCCAATAGCCATTAGTTTAGCACTTTCTACCATTATCGTCTTATTCCAAATAGATTTTAATATGAATATGGTCCCGCAACGGATGTTTACGGCGCTGGATTCATTTCCAATGATGGCTATTCCAGGATTTGTTTTAGCTGGTGTATTAATGGCACGTGGCGGTATTTCTAAATACTTAATTGAAGCATTACGTGCATGGTTTGGCCATTTGCCAGGAGGATTAGCCGTTGTAACTATTTTAGCATGTTCAATCTTCGCCGCAATATCTGGTTCTTCACCTGCAACTGCTGCAGCAATAGGATCGATTATGATTCCGGCTCTTCTTTCAGCAGGTTATGATAAGAGATATTCAATGGGCTTAGTAGCTGCTGGAGGTACACTTGGTATCTTAATACCTCCAAGTGTACCGCTTATTATATACGGAATCACATCTGAACAATCCATTGGCGAATTGTTTATGGCGGGTGTAATTCCTGGTCTTTCACTATCTGCTCTATTAATTATAGCTGCCATCGTATATGCGAAAAGAAAAGGATTTAAAGTAGACCCCATTTCTTCTTTTGAAGAACGTAGAAAAAAATCTTTAAAAGCAATTTGGGGAGCCATTTTGCCAATCTTGATTTTAGGAACGATTTATTCAGGGATTATAACACCAACTGAATCAGCAGTAGTTGCCGTTTTCTATGGATTAATTGTTTCTATCTTTATTTATCGAGAAATGAAGTTAAGAGATTTCAGAGAAGTAATAGTAGAATCAATTAATATAACATCGATGATTTTTTTAATTATCGGTGCTGCATCACTATTTGGGTTGTATTTAACAAACGCTCAAATTCCACAAGAAGTGGGAAATTGGATTGCAGCAAGCGATATGAATAAATGGATATTTATCATTTTAGTCAATGTTCTTCTTTTCATTATGGGGATGTTCTTAGAATCTGTTTCGATTATCTTAATTACATTGCCAATTCTATTGCCAATGTTAGTTCATTTTGATATTAATTTAATTCATTTTGCTATTATTATGACTATTAATATGGAACTCGGAATGATTACTCCACCTGTAGGATTGAATCTGTTTGTTGTAAGTGGCATTGCAAAAGAAAAACTTGGTGAAGTAGTAAAAGGGGTTATACCATTTATTATTTTGATGATTGTGTTTTTGGCAATCGTAGTGTTATGGCCACAGCTGTCATTGTGGTTGCCTGAAAGAATAAAATAGAACAAATTATTTCTAATGAAAGTTGAAAAAATAACAATGGTTTGAAGGATTTGATAGTTTCAAGTGGAAGATTCTTTTCATATATTTACTGCATTAGATGAGTCACCAAAGATGGACAGCCCCGTAAATGTTAGACATGAAACTAACATTTACGGGGTATTTTTTTGGCACTATTTAACACCAATGAAAATTCCGGATAATTTTGTATATGTTTAAAATGGAACCATAATGGAAATTGTATAAGAAATAAACTTTTTTATAGATTGGAGCTATCTACATGAAGACAAATAATCAACAAGAAGAACATAAAGACGACTCATTACAAGAGGAAGGTAAAACGATTGGAGAGCCATTGTCTGAAATTAAATCGAATCCTCCACAAAAACAATCGAAAGTGACTCGGACATTTGGGATTGTAGTGTTAGGGATATTGCTGATTGTTTTAGGTTATACAGTAATTGTTAATCTAATGTAAGAAATCCCTAGACGATTAATCTTACCATTTTTACTTCTGATTGAAGCATGTATTACACAAAATAATATTATTATGTAAACTAAAATAAATATAACCATACCAATTATCTCAAATCCTTTCCTTTTTCTTTTTAAATAAGTAAAATAATAAGGAATTCGTATTATCCCGCATTAACGGGCGGTAAGACTCCCACCACAATGTTTTAGAAATTCAAAGAAGCATAGGTGGGAGATAACAGCCCATAAATGCCAGATTCGTTCAGGCAGGCAGGATGGCTGTCACTCAGGTGTTGCTATTGACGTGGCGAACTTAGCATGAGTTCCTATTTCTCAGCGGGGGATAGAAAAATTCCCCGCTGATTGAAGTTTCACTTTATTTGAAGGGGAGTTTTTATGAAGGATAAGCGGTATTATATTGCTCATCGTGAAGCACTTATTGGTATTGCATTAGTAATTGTGAATTTTGCAATATGGTTTGGCTTTGCTTATGGGCTTGGTTCAGGGGATCCGAAGAATTATACATATGTTTTCGGCTTTCCAGCTTGGTTCTTTTATAGCTGCATCGCAGGGACAATCTTTATGATTCTCTTGATCATGGTCATCATCAAATTCTTCTTTAAGGATGTATCGTTTGATGAAGAAGAGGATGGTGAAGAAAAATGATGCATTGGGGAGTTATTTTTCCATTAATTATTTTCCTTGTTATTATTTTTTTAATAGGGATATGGGCAAATAAAAGTGTTATGCAGTCTGATTCATTCTTACAAGAATACTTTCTAGGTGGTCGCCAGATGGGGGGGTTCCTCCTTGCAATGACGATGATGGCTACATATGGAAGCGCATCAAGTTTCATAGGAGGCCCAGGGGTTGCATATAACAAAGGTTTAGGATGGGTACTTTTATCTATGGCCCAATTACCTGCAGGGTATTATGTATTGATGGTGTTAGGTAAGAAATTTGCCATAATTGCCAGGAAATATAAAGCTATTACATTGATTGACTTTTTGCATGAACGCTACAAAAGTAATGTTATCGTAATCGTTTCTGCAATTAGTATAATCATCTTCCTGTTTTCATCAATGGCAGCACAATGGATTGGTGGTGCTCGACTAATTGAGTCATTGACAGGACTCCACTATACTACTGCGTTGTTTATTTTTGCGGTTGTTGTGCTTGTTTATGTAATTATTGGCGGTTTCCGTGCGGTTGCACTGACGGATGCTGTTCAAGGTTCAGTTATGTTCCTTGGTGCTGTTATATTATTAGTTGGTACCATTATAGCTGGTGGTGGGGTTTCAAATATTATGGCCGATTTAGTGGCTGAGAATCCGAAACTTGTTTCACCTTTTGGTGCAGATGATAGTCTAACACCACTTTATGTATCAACATTTTGGATCTTAATCGGTATTGGTGTAATCGGTTTACCTCAAATCGCTGTGAGAGCCATGTCTTATAAAGATTCAAAAAGTATGCATTCTGCTATTATTATTGGAACTTTTGCTCTTGGCTCAGTTATGTTTGGCATGCATTTAACTGGTGTTTTAGCAAGACCGGTCATTCCAGGAATCGAAATTGGTGATAAAGTTATGCCGTTACTTACATTGAAGGTATTACCACCGTTTTTAGCTGGAATTGTATTAGCTGCTCCAATGGCCGCTATCATGTCTACAGTAAATGCATTATTAATGCTTGTTAGCTCGACCATTGTAAAAGATATTTACTTAAACTTTATTAATCCAAAATCTTCAGATCAAGAAATAAAACGCATCAGCTATTTTGTTACAACAATTATTGGAATAGCTGTTGTACTAGTATCATTAAGGCCACCTGATTTACTTGTATGGTTAAACCTATTCTCCTTTGGTGGATTAGAATCAGTATTTGTTTGGCCAGTAGTATTTGGCCTTTATTGGAAAACGGGGAACAAATACGGTGCAATTAGCTCAATGATTGTAGGATTATTGAGTTATATCTTGATTGATCAGCTATGGCCAAATGTATTTGGGATGCATACAGTAACCATACCAATATTGTTATCATTGGTTTGTTATGTAATTGTTAGCATACTAACTAAGAACAAATTTAAAGACTTTAAGCATATTATTTAATGAAAAAACCCAAACTTCTAATAACAGAAGTTTGGGTTTTTTCGTTCGTAATTTTTTATTAATCAGATGTTAACTTATTGTATATTTCTGATTATTTTGTTGACATGTAAAAACATGTGTTATATATTAATATCAGAAATTAAATTTGTTATATAACAGGAGGGGATATCATGGAAATGTATCTAGAAGGATATGAACGATATTGCAATGCATGTAAAGAGTACGGTCTAGAATCGAAAGACTTTTATTACTTTATTAACAACTTAACAGAAGAGCAGCTAAATGCTTATATGGAACATTCAAAAAGGAGCAATGATGCAAATGTCTGATGTCGCCACGTGTAACTTATAAGACCCCTACTAATCATGAATGATTGGTAGGGGTTTTATTGCGTTATTTGGAAATTTTAGAGTAATATACTTATATACAAACAGTTGCTTCACTGGTAAAAAAATACTGTTTTTTGAGCTTCGACATAAAATGCCAGTCTTTTTTCTATTATTTAGTGCATAATATAGTATAAATTTAGCTAATATTATATCGGTATAAGTTTGAACTATCAATTTAATAGAAAAGGTGAGTGATAATGTGAAATATTGGAATTCTTCGAAGAGGTTGAAAACGAAAATACTCTCAGTCTTCTGTATTACTAGTTGTTGCATTATGTTTCAGCATCCGCATGTTGATGCAAAAGAACGAAATTATACTTCTTCAGATGTATTGATATCCTATAAAAATGAATCTGGTAAGAACTATATCATTCAAAAAGCTCAAAAAGTGGACAGTTTACTTAACAAAGTAAAAATGGTTAGGGCGACTATTAATATGAAACAATATAAAGAATTTCTTCAAAACAAAAATATAGAATTTATCAATAGAGACTCAAAAAGTATGATTCTAACTGATGAAACGGTAGCAGCGATTCCTAGTACAACACCAACTTATAAATCCTATTGGAATTTGAATTATGTTAAAGCGCCTACGTATTGGAACAAAGGTTTTATGGGGAAAGGTGTAAAAGTGGCAGTGATCGATACAGGTGTAAATAATATTGCTGATTTACCAAATGTCGTGAAACGCGTATCATTTGTGAAAGATGACCCAAAGACTAAGACTATTAACGAATCAGATTCAAAAGATAGAGGAAATGCTGGAGAAGGACATGGGACAAGTGTAGCAGCGGTGATTGGTGCACAAATCGGGGGAGATATTTTCAATACAACCATTTCAGACGTCATTGGAGTTGCACCAAATGTTCAATTATATTCTTTAAAGTATGCAGATGGTACAAAGGAAGGTAGTATCGGAGAAGTAATTGAAGCCATCAATTGGTCAATTGAATATAAAATGGAGATAATCAATATTTCATCAAGCACCTATGAAGATGATCCTGCCTTAAAAAAGGCAATTGATCAAGCAGTAAAAGCTGGGATAATCATAGTTGCTGCTGCTGGAAATCAGGGAAATCAAAGTAAACCTACTTACCCTGCCCGATATAGTAATGTAATTGCAGTTAGTTCTATTGGAAAAGATAAAAAATGCAGTGATTTTTCAAATACTGGCGAAGCAATCGATTTTACTGCACCCGGAGATTACATACCAACGATTAATAGCCATGGGGAAATATTCTTAGCTTCTGGTACATCATTTGCTGCTCCACATGTTACAGGATTGCTCGCCGTTTTAAAAGAAAGATATCCATATAGTACATCGAGCGAGCTTATTCATAAACTTCAAAATGCTGCGTTGGATTTAGGAACAAAAGGCAAGGACACTAAATTTGGATATGGTCTAGCGCAATTGCCGACATTTTCAACAACAAAGCCAAAAGATTTGACGAATGTAGCTATATCCAACATACAAGATCATAAGGCAACACTTTCTTATACATTGCCAAATGACAAATCATTTAGCAAAGTAGCTATTATCGTGAATGGAAAAACTATAAAATATACAACAAAATCGTCCTATACTTTAAAGAATCTTTATGCGAATCGTAATTATAAAGTTGAACTTAAAGTTGTAAATCAAAATGGTGATAGTTCTTCAGGAATTCTTAAGTCCTTTAAAACCTTACTAGATATCACAGCTCCAAGTGATATTACTAATTTAAAATTGGCAAGTCTTAAGATTAGCTCGGCAACATTTACGTGGACGAATGCGAATGACGAAGATTTCAAGGGTACTCAAGTAATATTAAATAATCAACTTTTAGATACCACTACAAATGAACAATTTTCTATAACTAAGTTAAAGCCTGATACTGATTATAAAGTTAGATTGATTACGGAAGATACAGCAGGAAATATAGCAGATGGAATCGAAGCGAAATTCCATACTCCTGCAATAATAAATATTTCAAGTCCAATCGTTTCCCCCGTGACTACTAGCGTCCGAACGATTTCAGGCAAAGCAAAAGGGAACACTGTCATTAAAGTGAAAAATGGCACAAAAACAGTCGGAAAAAGTTTAACAAATAAAGAAGGAAACTTTAAAATTACCATTCCATATCAAAAAGCAGGCACATTCCTGAAGATAACTGCAGAGGATTCAGTCGGAAATATTAGTAAAGCAAAGGAAATAATCGTTAAGCAATCGAATACAACAGCCATGCCAATCGTGAAACCTGTTAGTACCAATTCTAAATATATGAGTGGAGTTTCAGAACTTGGCTCTTCGATTACTATATATAGAGGGAAAACATTATTAGTTTCCGACAAGGTAGACTCAAAAGGTCAATTCTTCTTTTATATAAACTATCAACCTAAAAACACTGTACTAACAGTTTATGCAACAAATAAACTTGGAATTAAAAGTAAACCACTAAAAGTAATTGTAAATTAACGGAAATGAGCCTATACAGTTGTATAGGCTCATTTTTTTATCTAAGTGGCGTTAGCTCATAAACTGCCAATCTATAATGTTAAAAATCACAATAATATAAAGGCTAAATTCTAGTGTTTATATAAGAACGTAGATTTTCTCGTTCTATGAAGGAATAATTATTTGTCCCATCATGTAATTTTCTATTTAAAATAAAACTCAAACTAGTATATTATTTTCCATTAAGTTTGTTGAATGTATATGGACGTGATTCCTTGGAAAAAATAATTTCAAATACAGAGTTTTCAAGGATTCGATAGCAATAACATTGAATATTAAATTTTAGGGAGAATTTTAAAATGAAAATAACAAAAGTCACTACTATATTTGAGTTAATGGAAGCTATTTCGGAAAATATACCACAAGTTTTGGAGATTGAATCATCCATTCTTTCCCCACATTCCATTACTTTACCTGAAGGATACAAATTAACAGGGAAAAGTACCGATTCATGTATAGTGAGTTTTAACAATAGTGATGGGTTTGGTTTGACTCGCGACAATACGATTTCGAATCTAACCGTTATGACAAAACAAACTAACCGGGCTATATATACGATGTGTGGCATTCCTGATATGGGGGATATTGTCCTTGAAAATTTGACTATTACAGGTCAGGTTTCAATTATCTCTAGGCAAGGAACGGACAAAATAAACCTCATCTCAAATAACTTACACATCATTTCTTGTGATTCAAGACATTATAGTGAGCAACCGCAAAAATATGGTGTTAATGTTTACCAAGGGGCATTGACTGTATACAATTTTAATTCTAATGAAAACAGTGAGATTAATTGCACGATAACAAATATCAGTATAGGTATTAAAAATGCTCCTGTAATTGGCTCAGGCATTTTTGTTTGCGGTTTTGGCGATAAAGGTGGCAAAGTCAATTTGGAGACATTAACCACAGGTAATGTTTATACAAATGGTATGTTACCCGATGGTACAGCGGATATCATTACAGCCGCAGTTTTCATTGTTTATGGTGTTGAGGCAAAAACAGTTGAACATCAAGGTGAGCTCGTGACTTACGGTGTTAATGACATGGTACTGGACACATGGGGCAAAGTCGAAAAATGGGTTTGTAATAGTCGGGTAGTTTCTTATGGTCCAAGTGGTATAGGATTTGTGAACTTTGGTACAGTGAAAGATTTCATGGCACAAGATATTATTACATATGGGTTAGGTGCTAGAGGGTTTAACCAATATGACGGTACAGTAGAAAATATTAAGTTTAAATCCATTACTACTCATGGTGATGGATCGATAGGCATACAAGTCAGCAAACCCATTGGAAATATGACGATTGAAGAGAATGTAACAACATACGGCTCAGTGGGTAATTCTTTAGTTAAAGGAGTAGTAACGGAGCTTGCGGCAAATGCAATAAGTATTAAATCGGGTGGCAAAGTAGAGAGTTTGACTGTCCTCGGTGAAATTGTAACGTATGGCGACAATGTGACTAGTTACGCATTAGAAGGTGGCGATGTGATGAATTTCACCATCAGCGGTGAAATTATTGCCAATGGGAAAAATTCGCAAATTACAAATCACAATTAATCTGTGAATCCACTCAACATTTTGAGTGGATTTTTTATAATGAATTCACTTATCTTCATTAAAAATATACATAGTTATACCCATTTTTGGAATTCACCTTTTAAATATTTCCACTATCTAGAAAAATTTTTGGTATAATATTGTTATTAGTCCAAAAGGAGGGTTCATCTATGAAAGAAAAGAATTTTCAACAAGCTGTTGGATTTAGTGTAAAAGACACACTAGCCCTTTATTGGCTTTATGCGACACAAGATAAAGAAATGTACTCAGTAGAAATACACCAACAATTTGAAGTTGAATTCCCGGGGCGGAAAGTCGGCTATGAGTACGTAGCTAGAATTGCAAAACAACTAGAAGCGGATGGTGCACTTTCATCTCGGCAAATTCATAAGAAGGTACTATATAAGAGTACAGAGTTAGGTACGAATAGGTTAAATCGTTATCAAGAACTTTATTTTGAACGCTTCCATGAAATTGTATTAGTACTTGATCGTTTTTATTTTGAATTGACAAGAAATGGGGAAAAGCCGCCGAAACCAGAACATCCATTACCAGAAGAGTTTCGTAGTTACTTCTCAAAGCTAATTTCAGTTAAAGATGCCGTACGATATTTAGCACTTAAATTATCACAAACTCGTTCAAGTTTTTATATGGCAGAAGTTGGTCAACAATTGGAGGATTTATTTGGTTGGTGTCCTTCAAATGGCTATTTATATCAAATTGCATGGGAACTTGAAGAGGAAGGCTATTTAGTAGGTTCGTGGCCTGATGAAAAAAGAACTGTGCGAAATTTAAGAGGGACTGATGAAGGTGTATCCTTTTATCGAACCATTGCGGATTCATTAACTGAAAGAATTACAACCATACGACGATACTTGCGCTATATGTTAAAGTTTTATACAAATAGTAGCGTTATACAATAATTTATTGAAATTTCTTGTATCATTTATTATAATATGTAACATACTTACAATTTTAAATTGAAATCGTTGAACAGGATTAGTACATAAGAGCAAAATGGTTCAGAGAGTCGACGCTTGGTGGAAGTCGATCCATTTCCTTATCGAATGGACCTGTGAGTGATTACTTGAAAATAGTAGGGTAATCCGGCACATACCGTTATATGTGAGTGGTAGTGAGTTCACTACAAGCAAGGTGGTACCGCGGAGATTCCGTCCTTCATAGAATTTTTTTCTATGAGGGGCTTTTTTTGTAGGATCAGTTTTGCCATTCATTCATTATGAACGCCGGAGAGAAAAGTTGAGAAGAGCAGAGAAAAGGAGTTAAACAAATGACAGTTGAGACGAGAATGTATGAGATGAAGACAATTCAGGGTGATATGCTAACGCCCATTTCGATCTATCATGCTTTAAAAGGATCGAAAAAAATGCTATTCGAATCCTCCGCAAAGCATGAAGAAAGTGGCAGATATTCATTTATTGCAGCAAATCCAATTGCGGAAATGACTGCGATTAATAATGAATATCAATTTTATAATGAAATGCATGAACTAATCATTCGTGATACAAACACCTTTGAAAAACTTAAGACATTGCTACCAACAATGGAAGAAGAACTTCCATTTTCATTTTTCGGAGGTGCAATTGGTTATTTTGGTTATGAAACGGCATTTTATCATGAAAAAATTGGTGACATATTAGATGATGAATTAGAAATGCCTGATATGCATGTATTTTTTTACGATACTTTTATCGTAGTCGATCATTTATTGCAACAAGTGCATATTGTGGCAGTTGATTTATTTAAAAAAGGACTCACTCATGAACAATTACTTAATAGAATTCAAACTATGGAAGATCAACTAAAAACCACGATTACAACGCAGTCAACTGACGATTCAAGTATTGAATTCCGTTCTACTATTGAAAAAGAAGATTTTTGTCAAATGGTTCAACAAGCAAAACAACATATTGAGCAAGGAGATATTTTCCAAGTTGTTTTATCACAACGGTTTGAAGCGGATTTCACTGGAAATCCGATGAATCTTTATCGCAAGCTTCGTACGACTAACCCATCACCTTATATGTTTTATATGGACTTTGAAGAGTATGTCATTTTAGGTACATCTCCTGAAAGCCTAGTTAAAGTAAAAGGGAGAATGGTTACAACAAATCCGATTGCTGGTACGAGACGACGGGGACAAACTAATCAAGAGGATCATGACTTAGAACTAGAACTATTACATGACGAAAAAGAACTTGCTGAACATCGTATGTTAGTAGATTTAGGGCGCAACGACATTGGAAAGCTTTCGAAAATTGGCTCCGTTACATTACCAAAATATATGCAAATAGAAAAGTATAAGCATGTCATGCATATTGTGTCTGAAGTAACTGGAGAGTTAAAAGATGAGATTCATCCATTAGATGTTTTAGCGACATCATTACCTGCGGGGACCGTTTCAGGTGCACCTAAAATTCGAGCGATGCAGATTATTAACAATTTGGAGAGCGCTAAAAGAGGTGTTTATGCTGGAGCTGTTGGCTATGTATCCATTTCAGGTGATATGGACATGGCCCTAGCAATTCGAACAATGGTGATTACGAAAGGTAAAGCATATGTTCAAGCAGGAGCAGGGATCGTGTATCATTCGATTCCTGAAAATGAATATGATGAAACGCTAAATAAAGCGAAAGCATTATTGGAGGTACGCTCATGATTTTACTAATCGATAATTATGATTCGTTTACTTATAACTTATATCAACAAATAAGTAGTCTTGGAAAAGAAGTAAAGGTTGTCCGCAATGATGCCGTAACAATTGAAGAAATACGCGCTATGCAACCAGAAGCAATTGTGATTTCTCCTGGACCGGGGACACCAAAAGAAGCAGGCATCTCGATTGATGTTATCAAAAACTTATACACAGAATTTCCTATACTTGGGATTTGTTTAGGTCATCAATCAATTGGAGAGGCTTTTGGAGCTAAAATCATTCAAGCGCAGCAAATAAAACATGGATTATATTCAAAATTACAACATAGTAAATCGAGCTTATTTGAAAAATGTCCAGATTCAGTTTCTGTTATGCGTTATCACTCACTTGTGATTGATAAAAATTCATTACCTCCTGAACTAATCGTAACAGCTACTGCAGAAGATGATCAGGAAATTATGGCCATCGAGCACAAGCAATATCCATTATTCGGATTACAATTCCATCCAGAGTCAATCGGTACGAAGGATGGGGACTTAATGATTCAAATGTTTTTAGAGGCATTCACCAAGCAAGTTGTATAAGAAATAAATTTAAAAACACCATTATCTGCTTACAGATAATGGTGTTTTTGTATATGTAAAGCTATGATACAAAATAATACAACCTGTACGGTAAGGATTTGGATTACTTTAAGATTTAGGTTAGTTTTAATCCGATTCATTTAATGGAAGAAGTATTACGATTAGAAAATACAGAGCATGTTTATTGCTTATTTATATTGGAAAAACTAAGTACATAAAATAATTATAGAATTAGAAAGGCGTGATTTTATGGCTACTGAAGAAAATCCAAATTACTTAACCCACTCTGTCTCTTTAACTCGTAATCTTTGGTCTGGCATCCTTTTTGGATTAGGTCTAGTCGCCTTTATCGATGAAACTGTTTTTCATCAGCTATTGCATTGGCATCATTTCTATGACAAATCAACAACAAGCGTGGGTTTAGTCACTGATGGCCTTTTTCATGCTTTTAGTTGGTTTGCAACGATTAGTTCGTTATTTATGGTTGCTGACCTGCGCCGTAGAAATATATTTTGGTTTAAAAGATGGCAAGGTGGAATGATGCTTGGGGGTGGTGGATTTCAGTTATATGATGGGACAATCCAGCACAAGATTATGAGACTTCACCAAATTCGTTATGTTGATAATGTCTTTATATACGATTGGATTTGGAACATAATCGCTACGGTAATGCTCATCATTGGCATAACAATCATTTTTAGGACCCAAAAAGAATCAAAACAAATTAAAGGGAAAATCATAAATGAACAGTAATCATATTAATCATGGAAATGGAAACTCCTTGGAGTTTATACTGTTGTTTTTCATTGTAATGATATTGATTATTTATATTCCTGCTGTTGTTTATTCAAATCTTCGTTATAGACAATGGCCGCACTATAGAATTGTCTTCTGGATTTCCGGTGTTTTCTGTGCGGCTACAGCAATCATCGGTCCCTTAGCCAATCGTGGTCATATGGATTTCAATGCGCATATGCTTGGCCACTTACTCCTTGGAATGCTAGCCCCAATTCTGATGGTACTGGCTGCTCCGATGACTCTTGTCTTGCGAATACTAAATGTGAGAACAGCTCGACGTCTTTCAAGTCTACTTAAGAGTTGGCCTGTACGAATTCTTAGAGATCCATTCGTAGCAGCCTTTATCAATTTAAGCAGCTTATGGATTCTTTATACTACGAATTTATACTCTATGATCCATCAAAATATGCTTTTGAACTTGTTTATACACCTTCATATTTTCGTTGGAGGATACCTTTTTACCATGTCGATGATTTATATCGACCCCACTCCACATAAATCTAGTTTTCAGTACCGAGCAATCATGTTAGTAATTGCTTTGGCAAGTCATGATGTCTTATCAAAATACATTTATATTAATCCGCCTACTAATGTACCAACGGAACAGGCTGAAACAGGGGCCATGATTATGTACTATGGTGGGGACGCGATTGATATGATTATCATATTTATTTTGTGCTTGCAATGGTTCAGAGAAAACCGTCCAAGAACAAAAATACATGAATCAGTAAGCTCTTAACATTATACTAATTCTATACAAAAATCCTTTAAAAAATTAATAGGTTTAAAAAAGTGATTCCAAACGTTACAGGAATCACTTCTTTTTTTCTAAAGGTATATACAAAATGAGATTAGAATCCTAAAAATTGGCTTCTTTCAGTGAAAAATCTCTCAATTTAGGATATGGGAAGATCTTGAATTAGTTAACCACATTGATGTTGCTTTTTTGCAACACTCCTTAACTATCCTAAGTTACAAAGTATAAAAACTTTCTAAAGTTTCTCTTTGAAATGATGAATAAATGCGACATGACATTGAATATAGTGATTTATCAATAGGATAATTTTAAAGCATAGTAAGCTGTTGTCCTTTTGCAACATCTAGAGAGGAGGTTCATCATGGTGGAATATGAACTGATAGAAAGTTTTGGTATATATCAAACACATCAAAACTTAAAAGATGTACTGAATGATTTTGTTGGAAATAGTTATCAATATGGCATTGTAATTGACAAGAATCATAAAATTGTAGGTTTCTTTTCAAATCAACTCCTTTTAAAGCTAGTTATTGACATCGGTTTGGAAAATATAGAAAAAGCAAAAGAACTTGGTTCATTCACAGCTTCTTTGAGTAAAAACTTTCAAACTTTAATAGACACACCTAGTTCCAAAGAGTTATTTAAAGACCAGGTAGATTTATACATGGTACAAGTAGATGGTTATGTCAACGGTTTAATCGATTATCCTCGATTTCTTCAATATTTAACCAAGGAATTACAATTTGAAAAACATCATTTTGATACCGTTTTCAACGCAGTACCAAGTGGCGTCATTTCAGTGAATATTGAAGGCAACATTACGATGATGAACCCAGCAGCAGAGAAAATTTCTGGGGTTAAAAGAGACAAAGCTATTGGCCAATTTATTACAGACATGGTGTCACCAAAAGGATTGTTACGTGTTTTGCAAACGGGTATTGGCCATATCGAGAAATATAGGGTTGGTAATAGGTGGTATGTTTCATATCGAGAACCCATTTATGATGGGAAACAGTTAGTTGGGGCTGTAGGCGTTTTTGATGATATATCCAAAATTGAAAAATTGTCTACTGAGCTTGCAACGATACAACAATTAGTAAAAGAAAATAAAACATTACTAGAAAATAGTTTAGATGGTGTAGCGATTGCTGATGGAAAAGGAAGTATACTACAACAAAATAATTTGTTTCATCAAATGCATCTAGCACTCATGGTTAATAAAGAACAACAATTAAAATTTTACCAAACGATAGATGAGGTCATACATTCACAAACACCCTGTCAATACGATGCTTTAATGAATAACAATTTATGTTATCGATTCCGATTTAACCCGATTAAAGAAGAAGAAAAAAATCAATTACAACAAATCTTTGTTCGAATACAAGATATAACCGAGCAAACAAATATGAGTTTCCATTTAACAAACTATCAAAAAATAAGTAAACATTTTCTTCAGTCGAAACGAATTGAGCCATTTATTCATGTTTCTAAGGAAATGAAAGAGGTAGCCTCCAAACTTAAAAAGATAGTAAAAGTGAATGCCCCTGTACTCATTCAAGGCGAAATAGGAACGGGGCGATCTACTATAGCAAATCAAATTGTTATTCAAAGTGATCGAAAAGAAGCCCCATTCATCATAATAGATTGCAAAAGTAAAAGAAAACAGGAATTAGAAAACATTCTATTTAGTCCAATGCTCAATCAACTTTTATCCATTTTGAACGGGGGAACAATTTATTTTAAGAATATTGATTTTTTGCCACTGTCATTGCAGGAACGATTAGCAGATTTATTATCACAACAAGCCATTAACACTCAACAAGGGTTTATCGAAAAGATTCATGATATTCGTATCATTTCATCTATCAGTCAAGAAATTTCGTTTATAGGGGAAGCGCCTTTTAGTGAAAGGCTTTATTACCTCATTAATGCCATGACAATTATAGTACCTACACTGCAAGAACGCCCAGAGGATACTCATGCCATTTTAGGTCACTTGATTGACTTACTCTCAGAAAAATACGATAGAGACATTGTTTTAACAAAAGAGGCTTTACAATTTATTACTAGTAGAAAATGGGTCTATAATTTGGCAGAAATAAAAGAATTACTCGAGCAATGTATTCGGTCTAATTCAACGACAAAGATCGATATTTCACTTTTATCAGATAAAATCCGAAACGCCAAACAAACAACTGATAAGCCAATTGTTGTCAATCAACTGATGCCTTTGAAACTAGCAAAAGAGGTAATGGAAAAAGAACTAATAGAGTTGGTTCGGAAACAAAATATCTCCTATCGCAAAATGGCTAAAATTTTAGAAGTCAATCCATCTACAATTATCAGAAAAGTACAAAAACTAGCGTTGGATAAATAGGAGAAATGCGTGTGTACTCCATAAAACGAAAGAAATTACGAAGGTAATACAGAAATCTAACGGTACATTATCGCATCTGAATTAAGTAGAGAATACAAGGGGGAAATGAAATGATCAATTTTGCATTTACAGATGAACAAGAACAGTTTCGGAAAATGCTTTCTGAATTTGCAAAAGAAGAATTACTTCCAAACTATACAAAATGGGATAAAGAAAAAACAACACCGCGGCATCTTTGGAAAAAGCTTGGGGATTTAGGAGTAAATGGTTTACGGATACCTGAAGAATATGGTGGCAGTGGTGCAGATTGCGTTACAACTGGGATTGCCGCTGAAGAAATCGGTCGAGGCGATTTTAATTTAACTTATGCCGTGATGTTAAATGGTCTGGTAGGGGAAATCATTTCACAACATGCGAACTCAGAGATCAAGCAAGAATGGTTACCACAAATTGCAAGCGGAGATAAAATCGTTGGCATTGCTATCACAGAACCTGCAGCGGGTACAGATGCTGGTGGAATTAAATCAACTGCCGTTAGACACGGTGATACCTATATTCTAAATGGCGAAAAATCAGGAATCAGTGTGGCAACATGTGGTGATGCTTTTTTGATTTTCGCTAAAACAGATCCTGTTCTTGGAAATCGCGGTATTAGTGCATTTCTTGTTCCTTCAAATGTAGAAGGTTTATCAACCAAAGGATACGAAGATATGGGAAATATCCCAATTGGACGAGGTTCGATTTATATGCATGATGTAAAAATACCGGCAACTCACCTGCTTGGTGATGAAAATAAGGGCTTCACACAAGTGATGAATGGCTTTGATTTAAGCCGATTACTAATTGGATTACAGTGTGTAGGTGCTGCCATGCAAAGTATCGATGAAACAATTGAACATGTCAAAATGCGTCATTCTTTTGGTAAACCACTTGCAACAAAACAAGGTGTTGCATTTCCAATTGTGACTCATCATACACAATTGGAACTCATTAAATGGCAAGCTTATCGTGGTTTATGGCTTCGTGATCAAGGTTTAAACCATTCACAAGTTTCATCAACTGTGAAATGGTTGGGACCAAAATATAGTGTTGATGCTATCCATGAATGTCTTTTACTCAATGGACATTACGCTTATACAAAAGAAATGCCTCTAGAACAACGCTTGCGTGATGTAATTGGTTTAGAAATTGGTGATGGTACAGCACAAGCAAATCAAATGGTCATTGCAAAAGATTTATTTGGTAAAGAATATCGTTGTAATTAATAAGGAGGAATAAACATGAGCCAACCAAAAGAAAACGTGTTAAATAACGAAGGATCAACTGGATTAGAAGATATCATTTACGAAAAGAAAAATGGAATCGCTAAAATCACAATTAATCGACCACAAGTTTACAATGCATTTCGTTCGCAAACTGTGAAAGAACTAATTCTTGCACTTCGCGATGCTTGGGATGATAACCGAATTGGAGCAGTTATTTTAACAGGAGCTGGAGAAAAAGCCTTTTGTGTGGGTGGCGATCAAAAGGAAAAAGGTGAAGTCGGTGGATACAATTATAACGGAGGATTAGGCGGAGGCATTGGATTAGAAATTGAAACACTCCATCAGACAATACGTAATATTCCAAAGCCGGTTATCGCTGCGGTCAATGGATTTGCTATTGGTGGTGGACATGTCTTACACGTCATTTGTGATTTAACAATAGCTGCTGATACTGCAAAATTTGGTCAAAGCGGACCCAAAGTTGGAAGCTTTGACGCAGGGTTTGGTTCTGCTTATTTAGCTCGCATTGTGGGAGAAAAGAAAGCGCGAGAAATTTGGTATCTATGTGAACAATATACTGCCCAAGAATGTAAAGAGATGGGCCTTGTAAATAAAGTGGTACCAGCAAGTGAATTGCAACAAGCAGCAGAAGATTGGGCAAATAAGATTTTAGAAAAGAGTCCAACTGCTATTAAAATGCTAAAATATTCATTTAATGCGGATAGTGCTAGTATTCAAGGCATTTCGCAGCTAGCAATGGGAAGTCTAGCCATGTTTTATAATACGGAAGAATCAAATGAAGGAAAAGTTGCATTTCTTGAAAAGCGGGAAGTCAATTTCAAAAAATTCCGCATATAATCGGAGGGGAAAAGATGAAATTCCATACAACATTAAATGATGCACTGATTGAAAAGTATCAACATGTTTGGCCACAAAAAACGATTTTAGATTATTTAAACGATTCGATTAAAAAATACCCAAACAAGTTAGCAATTATCGATAAGAAGAGTCGATATACGTATGCTGAACTTGGCAAAATGGTCGATCGTGTGGCACTTGGTTTAGTAGAACTTGGAATTCAAAAAGGCGATGTTGTTTCCCTTCAGTTACCAAACTGGAATGAATTTATCATTCTACATTATGCGATTACAAGAATAGGAGCTATTACAAACCCTCTTATTCCTATTTATCGAGAACGTGAAATTTCATATATGGTTGGGGTAGTAGAATCCAAGATGATCATTATTCCTGATGAGTTCCGCAACTTCGATTATACAAAAATGATTTCTGAATTACGTTCAGAGTGGCCGTTGTTAGAGCATGTTTTAGTTATAGGTGAGAATGTTCCAGAAACAATGCAATCTATTCGAGATTTATTTGACATACCGTGGGAAGAAATCAGAGATATAGCATTACTTGATGAAATACCCTTACATCCAAATGATGTGACGGAAATCATTTTTACTTCAGGAACTACCGGTAAACCAAAAGGTGTGATGCATACACATAACACCTTATGTATTTCAACGGACTACTGGGTTGATAGATTACAACTTACTAGTGAAGATGTAATGTTCATGGCATCTACTTTTGCCCATCAAACTGGCTTTGGTTATGGCGTTCGTCTTCCAACGCATCATGGAGGAACTGCGGTTTATCAAGATGTTTGGAATGTAGAAGAATTTTTACAACTAATTGAGAAAGAGAAAATCACCTATACAGCAGGTGCTACGCCATTTTTACAAGATACCGTTCAATCTCCAGATCTTAGCAAATATAATATTGAAACATTTCGGGCATTTGTTGCATTAGGTGCACCAATACCACGGGTTCTGGTAAAAGAAGCGGCAAAAGTCATCCAATTCAACATTCTAGCAGGTTGGGGTCAAACGGAAAATGGATTGGTTACACTAACCAAATTACAGGATTCAGAAGAAAAACTAACAGGAACTGATGGAGTTCCATTCCCACATATGGAAGTAAAAGTTGTCGATTCTGAATTCAATGAAGTGCCCCCTAATGTAGAAGGAAATCTGTTATGTAAAGGTCCAGCATTGTTTGTTGGCTATTATAAGCAAATTGAAGTCACCTATTCAGAATACCAGGAAGAATGGTTTATTACTGGGGATCGCGCGATAAAGGATGAGGATGGGTATATCCGAATCACAGGAAGAAACAAAGACATTATTGTTCGTGGCGGGGAAAACATACCTGTCGCTTATATTGAAAATGTCCTATACGAACACCCTGATATTTTTGCTGCACAAATTGTAGCTATTCCAGATTCACGGTTACAAGAAAGAGCTTGTGCATGTATTTGTCTAAAGCCTGGGGCAGCAGCATTTACATTTGAAGGTATGCAACAGTTCTTAGAGGAAAAAGGTGTAGCAAAACAATATTGGCCAGAACGGTTAGAACTTTTTGAAGAATTCCCTCGAACTCCGAGTGGTAAAATACAAAAATTTAAATTAAGAGAAATCGTTGGAGGTTGATTCAAATGACAAAAAAAGTAGCATTTGTAACAGGGGCTGGACGTGGGATTGGTCGAGAAATTGCTTTAAAGTTGTCACAAAAAGGACATCAAATTATTGTAACAGATGTGAATGTAGATAATGCGCATGTAACGGTAGCAATGATTGAAGATGCTGGTGGCGAAGCAATAGCAATCTACTGCGATGTGACAAAATTAGAAAGTGTACAAGAAGCCGTACAATTAGCGGTCTTAAAAAATGGCAAAATTGATATTTTAGTCAATAACGCAGGTTGGGATAAGATTGAACCATTTTTGAAAAGTGAACCTTCCACTTGGGAACTGATCTTAAATATTAATTTAATGGGACAAATTCATACTTGTAAAACCATCCTACCTCATATGATTGAAAATGGATATGGAAAAGTGATTAATATTGCGTCTGATTCTGGCCGTGTTGGTTCAAGTGGTGAGGCGGTTTATTCTGCTGCTAAAGGCGGTGTCATTGCCTTTACAAAAACACTTGCAAGAGAAATGGCTAGACATAAAATTAACGTCAACAGTATTGCGCCAGGACCAGCAGATACACCGTTATTTAAAGAAATAGGCGAATATAACGAAGGAATTGCATCAGCGCTTGTTAAAGCTATTCCATTTAGACGATTAGCAAAACCATCAGATATTGCAAATGCTGTTGCATTTCTATCTTCAGATGAAGCAGAATATATCACAGGCCAAACATTATCTGTAAATGGTGGATTGGCAATGGTGTAATCAACTAGCGGTAAAGTATAGGATAAAAGTGAAACATAGCCTAAAATGGTTTAATTCAAAGTAAGAGCATTTCTTTGTAAAGAGAAATGCTTTTTTATTTTTGTAGGAATTTCGAATAACAACAATAACATAATAAAAAACAACATAAGTTTATTGTAAAACAATAAATAAGATGATAAAATCATGTTGTCATTAAATATAAGTGAGGTGTTTTAAATGAATGTTAAACGAGATTCAACCACTTTCTTAAAGGTAATTATTTTTCTGGCTGGAATTGCAGTGCTTGCATTGTGCATTTTTTTGGTGCCTAAGATTGGAGATTTTGCTGGTGAAATGTATCCAGATATCGCTTATATGAAATCTCTTGTTTTAATCGATATGTACGCAGCAGCGATCCCTTTTTACTTGGCTCTGTATCAGGTTTGTAAACTTTTAAGCTATATTGATAAGAACCAAGCGTTCTCGGAATTATCGGTAAAGGCTCTAAAGAATATAAAATACTGTGCCATTACGATCAGTATCCTGTACCTGCTAGGTATGCCACTTTACTATCTTATGGCGGAAAAAGTTGACCCGCCAAGTTTCATGCCAATGGGATTGTTCATTATTTTCACTTCTATGGTGATTGCCGTTTTTGCTGCTGTTCTGCAAAGACTTTTACAAGAAGCTATAAATATAAAATCAGAAAATGATTTAACAATCTGAGGTGAATATCATGGCAATTATCGTCAATGTGGATGTGATGTTGGCAAAAAGGAAAATGAGCGTAACAGAACTTTCGGAGAGCGTTGGAATTACTATGGCGAATCTTTCAATTTTAAAAAATGGAAAAGCAAAAGCAGTTCGTTTTTCAACATTAGAAGCGATATGTAAGGCTTTGGATTGTCAGCCGGGTGATATTTTGGAGTACAAATGTGATGAAGACACTAAATAAAAACAGACACTATGACTTTCTTCAACCCAATCTTCAACCCACTATGAAAGGATAGTGATAAAGCTATTCTTTCTCTACGTTTAATAGAATTGCATTATATTAGTGACAAAAATGGGATGTGATTTTAAATATTTGCATATCAAAAGGGAGCATAAACTGTTTTTCAATTTGTTTAATTATTTTTGCAGGATTTCCACCAACCACTTCATGGTCGGTATATCTTTTGTTACAACCGCTCCAACCGCAAAAACTACATTATTTCCTATATGAACTCAAAGTAAAATCATTGCTCTTCCGCTAATCCACACGGTATTACCAATGTTTACGGGAATTCGGCGCCAGGATTCTTTCTTTAGATTTCAATGGATGAGTCGCAGTATAAATGTGAAATCCTGGTGCAATAAAGCAGTTATTACCTATTCAAATCATAAAAAAATACACAATCAAATTAGTAGAAATTCTCCTACATGGTTATTGTTGCCGTAATCACAGCAAAAATCGGTTCAACATTTAATATTCTCCAGCGGGACCAAAAAGTTCCTTTAAAATTTTCGTACGTTTTTTATGATTTTCGAGTGAATCATTAAATAATTTAGTTAACCGTCTAGCATTCAATCTTTCACTATGTAATTCGGGGTCTGCTGCATTAGAGCATTCACCATTAAACATCATTGCTTTTTCTATTTAATCTATCCGATTAAATTATAATCATGTCACTCCTTAATAATCTGTATCCATTTTTGATAAATTATTGGTACATAACACAAGCCTTTTCAGTTATTAAGCATAACATATACATAAATCTGACAATCCATATGAATAGTTCTAATCATGATTTACGCTTGTTTTTCAGATTGGAATGTTAAATATCCCGATTTTCACTATATTTACTTACACAATCTGATTCACATTAGTGGAAAATAGCAAAATAGATTACGCAATAGGGGGTGGGGAAATGGACCATTATATCTTTTTACTTCGAAATTTATTTATGACATTTTTTAAAGATGCGATATGGGTTGCAGGCTTTTTCTTCTTATTCCTTAAAACTTTTGGTAATCCAGAGCTAAATAAAATTTGTAAGTACTTAGCAATTGTAATACTCGTAATTTTATTCTTGTATTCGATGTTAGTTAACTTGTGACTTTTCATTGTGAAAAAGCGTATGTGGTATTTTCCACATACGCTTTTTACCTTTCATAAAATCAACAAAATTCAACGATTATTTAAAACTAGGACGTCGTTTTTCAATAACTGATGTAACTCCTTCGTGGTAATCTGGTAATTCAGTTATAATACCCATAGCAGAAGATATATAATCAAGTGACGATCTTAAATTCATAGACTGACTTTGATAGACTGCACGTTTCATAAATTGAATTGTTGCAGCCGGTCCACTTGCTAATTTTTCTGCGTAGGCTAACGTATGCTCTTCAAGTTCGTGATCAGGGACTACAAACGTCACGAGTCCTTTTTCTTTTGCCTCCACTGCAGTTAATACACGTCCTGTCCAAAGCATATCTAGTGCTTGATCTATTCCAACAAGTTTTGGTAAGTAATAGGCACCACCATCACCTGGGACTATACCTACATTGACATAGCTTTCTGAGAGTTTTGTTGATTCCGCTACAATGCGGATATCACACATTAAAGCCATATCAAGACCAGCGCCGAAAGCAAATCCGTGAACTTGTGCAATAACTGGTTTATCAATTTCCTCCAGTAATAACGGAATACGTTGAACTCTTTTCCAAAGTGAATTTTTTCTGGCTAGGGCAGTGGAAGTCACATCTTCATCGCTTTCAAAAAAACCTCTTCCAGCACCCATTGCTTTAATATCGCCACCAGCACAGAAGCATTTTCCATTTCCTTTAACAATCAGCACACGAATCGAATCAGAATCTCTGACAGTTTCTAGTGCATGAATCCATTCTTGGATCATTTCTTCACTAAAAGCATTCATACTTTTTGGACGGTTTAAGGTAATAGTTGCAATCGGTCCATTTGATTCAAATAATAAATCTGCCACGTTAATTGCCTCCTTAAAAAGTTTGATATACATTCTGCGAATTCGTTAAATAAGTCCAGATATCCGTCGATTCCGTTTTTAGAAGTTGATTTGCAATTTCCTTTTTCCAATAATTCACTGAGTTACCTTCATCTCGCCATGCCCATAATCGACGCGTGTATTGATGGAGGCTGTGTTCGTGTGTAACACCAATTGCCGCGTGAACTTGATGTGCAGAAGCAGCCACACTCTTAGCCGCTTCGTCAATTCGAATTCGTGTATATCCTACTTCACTATAACCGTCATTTGCCATCAATTGTGCGATCATATTTTCAATTGCTGTTGTTGTAATGACAGCTTCACCAGCAAGGATTGCAATATGTTGCTGTACTAATTGGAAACGATGAATTGGACGACCAAATTGTTCACGTTCTTTTGTGTACTTCACTGTTAAATCATTTGCTTTTTCGATTGCTCCAGCTATTAAGGCGTTTTTGGCAGCTGTATCGAGCACAATCAATTTACTTAGCTGATCTATTGTCAACGCAGTAGCCTGAATAATTTTCGCATTATCAAGTACGACCGTATCTCTTGGCTCTGCTGCTAAATTAGTTTGTGGAGTAATTTCTGCTTCTCTAAGTGATATGTGAATGAGCTGATTATGAGCGAATAATACTAATTCATCGACATGTCGAGCCCATGGGATATTGGTAAGCGTCCCGCTAATGGTAGTTCCGCTTTGAGTGACTTCTTGTTTTTCAATACTGTATGTTACTTTGTTGTGAGAAATTGATAATCCAACTTGTTCTAAAATATAGTTTGCCATTGTTGCTTC
This sequence comes from Rummeliibacillus sp. JY-2-4R, assembly GCF_053847205.1. Classification (NCBI taxonomy): domain Bacteria; kingdom Bacillati; phylum Bacillota; class Bacilli; order Caryophanales; family Caryophanaceae; genus Rummeliibacillus; species Rummeliibacillus sp. JY-2-4R. The sequence continues at coordinate 1,982,057 of NZ_CM132623.1, forward strand.
TACAAAAGGTAGTGGAGCGGCATATTTGCCAACTAGTGGGTAAATGCTCAGTAAATCATCTATATCGCCACCTGCTCCTCCAGCTAATTCTGAGCTCGTCACATGAAGTAAACCATTTTCTTCTAAGATACTCCAAACATCTTCTGCCCATTTTCCTTCTTCAAGCAAATCGACAACTTCTTTTGAAATTTGTTTTTTGAAGATTTTTTCAACTACTTCAACAATCATTTCTTTCATTTCACTCATTGTGCAACAACCCCCTTCGCAACAATGCCATATAGAATTTCTGATGTCCCTCCACGAATTGTAAATCCTGGGGAATGTAAAATCGATTCGGCAAGTAAGCGATCCAATTTTCTTTCAGCATCAAGCTTCGGATAGGTATCGATAAGTAAGCGTGCAATTTCAGGAATGCTTTGTTCAAATTTCGTACCGATACTTTTCACAAGTGCTGCAGGAATTGCTACTTCGCCGCCTTCTTCCAATACTTTTGCAACGCCAATTGACATATTACGTAAACTCCATAATTGTGAGACTAATTTAGATGCTTCTTGTAAACCAATTAGATTTTGTTGCTTTTTAAGTTCTTCTATTAGCTCCGTTAATAGGGGGAGTGTGCTCAAAATTCTTTCAGGGCCGCTTCTTTCATAGGCTAGTTCAGCTAACCCTTGCTTCCAACCTTGTCCTTCTTCACCAACTAAACGATTATCAGGAACAAATACATTATCGAAAAACACTTCGTTAAAATGGCGTTTTCCTGTCAAATACTTGATTGGTGTAACCGTTACACCTTCAGCATGTAAATCAATGATTAATTGACTTAATCCTTTGTGCTTATTCACACCATCAAAAGGCTCTGTACGAATCAGAGTAATCATATAATGTGCATCATGCGCATTACTTGTCCACGTTTTCGAACCATTGACAATCCATCCACCATCTACCTTTTTCGCATGTGTACTAACAGAGGCTAAATCTGAACCACTATTCGGTTCACTTAAACCAATCGCGAAATAGCATTCACCTTTAATAATTTTTGGCAAAAAATATTCGCGTTGCTCTTCGGTGCCAAAACGAAGTAACAGTGGACCTGATTGACGATCCGCAATCCAATGTGCCGCAACAGGAGCACCCGCTGCTAAAAATTCTTCGGTTAAAATATAGCGATCGATGGCGCTACGCTCAGCACCTCCATATTTTTCCGGCCAAGTTAAACCAATCCACCCTTGTTCGCCAATAAGCTTTGAAAATTCTGGATCAACACCACTTAACCATGAATCACATTTTGTTTGAAATGTTCCTTTTTCCAATTCCTTTTGTAAAAAAGATCTGACAGTTAGTCGAAATTGATGCTGTTCTTCTGTAAAATGAACCGTTGGTAATTTCATATAATTGCCTCCTTTTGTTTACAATGTATGAATTTTGAAAATATAACATGATAGATTTAATGATATATTCGGCTTTAATAAGGGAATCTCCTCGTTTTTTGTGACTAAATAATAGGATAAAGAACAAATATTTTTAAATAATATTATTATGTAAACTAAAGGAGTAAGGATTTGCTATCAGCGATCTAGTCATATAAAACTATTTTTAAATAATCAATGAATAGATTTAGGATATGTTGACATATTAACAAAGTAAAAATTTTAGCACAATAAGGTGGTATAATATCGTGGCAAAAGTATTATATATTACAGCTAACCCCAATGATGAAACACAGTCTTTTAGTATGGCAGCTGGAAAAGCATTCATTGAAACTTACAAAGAAGTAAATCCAAATGATGAAATCGTGCATATTGATTTATATCAAGAAAATATCCCGCATATTGATAGAGATGTTTTTAGTGGATGGGGAAAACTTCAATCTGGTAAAGCATTTGAAGAGCTTTCAGCAGAAGAAAAAGCAAAAGTGGGACGTCTTAATGAGCTGAGTGATCAGTTTGTATCAGGAGATAAATTTGTATTTGTCACACCTATGTGGAATTTCTCATTTCCTCCAGTAATGAAATCATATATTGATTCCATTGCTGTTGCGGGTAAAACATTTAAATATACTGCTCAAGGTTCAGTAGGACTATTAACAAATAAGAAAGCCCTTCATATCCAAGCTCGTGGAGGTATTTATTCTGAAGGCCCCGCTGCTGATTTAGAGATGGGGCATCGCCATTTAAGCGCCATCATGAATTTCTTTGGCATCCCTTCTTTTGAAGGATTATTTATTGAGGGACAAGCTCAGATGCCTGACAAAGCTCAAGAAATTAAAGAAAAAGGAATTGCGCGCGCAAAGGACTTAGCACATACTTTTTAATTAATCGTGTGTAACTGACCTAATAATGCTTAACTATCCTTTTCATCAATTGAGCACTATCCTTTAAAACTCACCATGAGCTTCAGGATACTTGCACGCTAAATCCATTTTCTATCGTACTTATTTAAATGTATATTAAAAGAGGTATAGCCTGTAAAAAAGCGCTATACCTCTTATTTTTATTTTGTATTTTGGATTGTCACCACTAGTTAAAAATACAGTTGTCCAACATTTAGATTTTCTAGTTGATCCCATTTAATCCAAGCTAGTGAAAGCTCTTTGCCAATTTGGATATAGAAAGTAGATTCTTGTTGTGTATAATCACTCTCAGTACGGTTATAGATTTTGAGAATTTCTTCAAAATCTTGATCACCTTTTAAATGAGCAGTATAGATTTCTTTGTATGCGATTAGTTCTGGTTCTTTACTTAGAGCGTCTTCATCAAAATCAGCAATCGCATGTGCTAAATGTCTTAATGTATTTGTGTCATAGTAAATGATAAATGCGCCCTTCACTGGTAAGTCTTTTGTTAAAACTTCTGGTAGTTGATCGTACATTTTTTGAGTTTCATCATTTAACCCAAAATGTTCTAACTTCGCAATTTCAATATGTAAAGCAGATAAGTATGCAGAAACAGCAAGCTTTTGTTCTCCCATTAGATACGCAACTTTTCCAACGCCTCTAAAAAGATTACTGTTTGAGGGTTCCTCTTTGATTGCAGCTGTAAACATATTTAGAGATTGGTCGTATTGACCTGAATTTCTTAATTCAATAGCATGTTCAACCATTTTTTCAACATTTGACATTATTCTCAACCTTTCAAAGTAGATAGTCCTATTATATATGATTTTGTAAGAATAGGGGGAATCCAACGAACAGAACATTTGTTCGTTGATGTTAAAAAGGGCGTTTTTAATAATTTTATAATATTTTTATCAATAATTATCAAATTTAAATCAAAAATAGGCGATTGTTGTTTCTTTAAAGATGCTTGATTTTTAATGAAAGAACGTTTGTTCCGTTTAATCATCATTAGTTTTGACTAATCCTTTCAAAAAAATAGTGATATAATCCCTCGCTTCATCATTTAGATGAAAAGGTTCTCCGAAAGAAAGCCAATCGTAGAGAGTACCTCTCATGCATCTTGAAATGTACATGCTCGACTTAGTTACATCAATTTTAGAAGAAAGCTCTCCATTTTCAACTGCTTCTTCTAGAAACAAATTTAAAATTTTGTATAAGCTTCTTTCTGTATTTGCAAAATAGTTTGCTTCATGTTTTATCAAACCATTCATATAAACACTTCTCATCAAATCTTCGCCAAGTTCATGTTTTAAAAACGTCATTTGGGCATCAAAGAGAGCCATAATTTTTTCTTCGAATGGTAAATAGGATGGTAAAGTTTGTACAAAGTCTTCATAGAAGGAATCGATTTCTTTGAATTTTTCTAAAAAAATGTCGTATTTAGAAGAAAAATGCCCATAAAATGCGCCTTTTGAACTTTTACTTATACGAACAATTTCATCGACACTTACGTTATTAAATCCCTTTTTTTCAAACAATTTTAATGCTGTTTGATAAATCCTCGCTTTTGTTTCCTCAGCTTGTTGTTCTCTTGTTTTCTTCTCCATTTTCACACCTACTTTTGTTTTATTGTTAGAGAATGTATTTTGTAGTTTTTAGAATTTACAAAATAATCTGAAATTTATATTGAAATTAAAATAGAATTATATTATCTTTTAGACTATAGTCTACAAAAAAGTAAGCGCTTTAGCAAAGGGGGTATGGAAAATGGATATCATTGGGGAGAATACGCTTCGATCATTATTAAAAGCAAAGGTTGAACTACATGGGGAAAAGAAATTTATTTGTTTTGAGGATGCAGATGGAAAAAGATTTGAAAAAAGCTACATCGAATTTCAACAAGAAGTTAATAAATTAAGTAATGCTTTTCTAGACTTAGGGATTCAAAAGCGAGATCATATTGTCCTACATTTGCCAAATAATATGGAGTTTCTATCCACTTGGTTTGCTCTTGCCAATATTGGTGCCATTATGGTTCCAACAAATATTTTATCTACTGCAGATGAGATGAAGTATATTATCAATCACTCAGAAGCGGTTGTACTTATGACTGAGGTTGAATATTTGGATAAATTTGAACAAATCCGAGATGAAATCCCAACAATTCAAATGAGAATTGTTACAAGAAACATGAAGTCCATTGAAAATGTTTTAAATTTTGATGTTTTACTAGCAAATGCCTCAGACAATACTGAGAATTTACCGGAAATTGCTTCAGAAGATGTCGCAGCAATGTTATATACATCTGGTACAACATCCAAACCAAAGGGTGTAGAAGTAACGCACGCGAACTATATATATGCAGGTGAATTATTATCGAAATCGATTAATTTAACAGAAGAAGATCGTCCATTTATTGTTCTTCCGCTTTTCCATGGAAATGCACAATATTACACTACAATGTCAGCGCTTGTCGTAGGAGCCAGTATTGCTTTAACAGAGAAATTTAGTGCTTCAAGATACTTTAAACAAGCAAAAGCTTTAGGTGGAACAGTTGGCTCATTATTTGCGGCACCCATTCGAATGATTCTCGCAAAAGAATATGACACAGCTGACCAAGTTAATTCGATTCGATTAATTATGTTTGCGCAATCCATTGCTGAACACCAAATCACTTCTTTTGAAGAGAAATTTAATCTGAAATTATTACAAATGTATGGCATGACAGAAACCATTGGCGTCCCATTAATAAATCCAATAAATGATATTAGAAAAAATATGAGTATTGGGAGACCAAGTATTGGCTATGAAGTTAAATTACTGGATGATCATGGCTATGAAGTAACTAGAGGTGAAGTGGGCCAAATCGCTGTAAAAGGGGTTCGTGGCAGAACATTGATGAAAGGCTACTTCAAAAACGATGAGGCTACAGAACAAACCTTCCAAGGTGACTTTTTATTAACGGGTGATAATGCTCGCATCGGAGAAGATGGTTACTTTTATTTCGTCGATCGTAAGAAAGATATGATTAAACGTTCAGGGGAAAATGTTGCAGCAAATGAAGTGGAAAGTGCATTAGTTGAACATGCTGCTGTTTATGAAGCTGCTGTTATTGGGATTCCAGATGATATGCGTGATGAAGCAATTAAAGCATATGTCATTTTAAATAAAGATTCAATAGTGACTGAAAGTGAGTTAATTGATCATTGCAAAGCAAGATTAGCAAAGTTTAAAGTTCCGGATTTAATCGAATTCGTAGAAGATTTTCCACGAACACCTGTTGGTAAAATTCAAAAACACATTCTACGTAATTCAATTTCTATATAAGAAAGAAGGGGATTTTATTGAAAAATGCAAGGGTATTGTTAGCAAGTGTAGCTGGTTCGATTATTGAATGGTATGATTTTTACCTTTATGGTACTGCAACTGGACTTATCTTTTCTACTCTGTTCTTTCCCTCATCAGATCCATCTATTTCGATTTTAATTGCATTTGCTACTTTTGGTGCTGGTTATGCAGCTAGACCAATAGGGAGTATAATTTTTGGGCACATGGGCGATCGCATAGGACGTAAGGCTTCACTTATGCTAACACTTATCGGAATGGGTGGAAGTTCATTCCTTATTGGGTTGCTTCCAACATACGCACAAATCGGCGTTGCTGCTCCTAGCTTACTCGTGTTGTTACGACTCCTTCAAGGGATTGCGCTTGGGGGTGAATGGGGAGGAGCGGTATTACTAGCAACTGAATCTGCAAAAAAAGGCATACGTGGGTTCTTTGGTTCGATTCCTCAACTCGGTGTACCTATCGGATTAGTACTTGGAACATTTAGTTTTACTTTAATTAGTTCGTTGACAACAGAAGCACAATTTATGTCATGGGGATGGCGTATTCCGTTCCTATTTAGTGCAGTACTGATTGTTTTAGCCGTTTGGATTCGTAGTGGAATTGAAGAAACACCTGAATTTAAGCAGAAAAAAGAACAAGGCGAACTGGCAAAGGTACCAATTATCGATGCCTTTAAATACAACAAAAAAGATATTCTTCGTTTGATTGGTTTAAAACTTGGAGATGGTTTTTTCAATGTATTCTTAATGTCATTTATCTTAGTTTACGCAACAACACATTTAGGGTATAGCAGAGATGTAGCATTATTTGCTTTAATGATTAGTTGTGCAACCATGATTCTTTCAATTCCGTTAGTCGGTTACTTATCTGATTACATTGGACGTAAAACCATTTATATCAGTGGAATCGTTGCAATGCTATTGTTAGCAATCCCATATTTCACGATGATTCCTCAAAGCACAACCGCGTTTTACATTATGCAGGTTCTCTTACTTGGTGTCATTTGGGGAGCTATTTTCTCAACCCAAGGGACGTTATTCTCTGAATTATTCCCTGCAAATGTTCGCTACACAGGTCTATCACTAGGTTATCAAGTAGCCGCTGCGATTGTTGGATTTGGGCCTATGCTTTGGACTGAATTAGCGTCAAAATATGGCGCAGCACCTTATATATTTGGTGGTTTTATGATTTCAGGTCTTGTGATTTCATTGATTTTAGCAATCTTTGCACCAGACACTCGCAAAATTACGCAATATGCAGATCATTCAGAAGCTGAGGAGAACTATTCATCAGAAAAAGTTTCTGTATAAATATGATAAAGTAGAGGCTAAAACCTCTACTTTATTTTGAGGTGAAACGATGAAAAAACAAGTAGCGATTGTTACTGGAGCAGCTAGCGGGATTGGCCAAGGCATTGCGATTGCATTAGATCAAAAGAATGTTCAAGTTGTATTGGTTGATAAAAATCCTTGTCAAGAAACATTGGATCAAATGCAAGGTAATGGGCATGTTGAACATTTAGGGGATATTCGAGAAGCTGAGTTTATCCAATATGTAGTCAAAAATACAGCAGAAACTTTTGGCCATATTGACATTTTAGTAAATAACGCTGGAACTGCTAGTAGATTGAATTTAGAAACGATGACAATTGATGATTGGAACCGGGATATTAATACAAACTTATTAGCAACCTTTTTATTCACGCAAGCAGTGGTTTATCCATACATGAAAGAACAAAAGTCAGGTCGTATTGTAAATATTAGTTCCATATCCGGTTTAAATGGTGGGGCGAAATCAGGTGATGAAACGGTAGGGAGATCTGGTCCAGCCTATGCTGCTTCTAAAGGTGGCAGCATTGCACTTACCAAATGGGTTGCGCGTGAAATTGGACAATATAACATTACTTGTAATTCAGTCGCACCCGGTGCAACTGAAACGGGTATTACAAGAGGCGTGCCGTACGACACAAGCCATCAATCTATTAATCGCATGGGGCAACCTTCTGAAATTGCATCAGCTGTAAGTTATTTGGTCTCAAAAGAAGCTAGTTATATTACAGGCCAAGTGATTATTGTCGACGGTGGGGCTTATATGTAAATAAAGAGGATTAGGTTTCAACATATTAGAAAGGGTATGATAAGATGACTATCTATGAATATCGAGAGAAAAATTATTTATCAAAACCCTTCATTCCTAGACGTGAAGAGCCAAAAGTTATTAAAAAGACAATTTCTGATAAAGGGACTGTTTACTCAGTAACAACAAAATATATTCCACCGACTGAATTTGCGAAAGATTGCCCCTATCCTATCGCGATCATTCAATTAAAAGATGTTCCGATAAAGGTAACAGCACGTATGGAAGAACCTGTGAAGATAGGAGACACTGTTTACTTCACGAAGTTTGAAAAAGGTACTTATCATTTTAGAAAACAAAGGGTATTTAAATAGTTTTATATTAAGGTATTGTATTGTGAAGTATTTATCATAATGCAATGCCTTTTTCATGAGGAAAATAAACAACAATATCATAACTACCGTTTTATAAGCACTTACGTGATAAAATAGTGCTAAGAAACAAATATAGATTTTTTTGAGAAAAATTCTAATTGAAGGAAGTGCAAAATATTGAATTTTGAAATGGTTATGCAGGAGCTTGAAGCCTTGGGGAAAGAACGTACTAAAAAAATATACATGTCCAATGGTGCGCACGAGCCGCTTTTTGGCGTGGCTACGGGAGCGATGAAGCCAATCGCCAAGAAAATTAAGAACAATCAACAATTAGCCGAAGAACTCTATGCAACAGGAAACTATGATGCCATGTACTTTGCAGGAATTATTGCAGAGCCAAAAGTGATGACAGAGTCAGATTTTGATCGTTGGATTGATACAGCGTACTTTTATATGCTGTCCGATTTTGTGGTAGCCGTAACTTTAGCTGAGTCAGATATTGCACAAGAAGTTGCAGATAAATGGATTGGAAGCGGAGATGAGTTGAGAATGTCTGCTGGATGGAGTTGCTACTGTTGGCTATTAGGTAACCGTAAGGACCACGAATTTTCTGAGAGCAAGTTAGCGAGTATGCTTAATCAAGTAAAACAAACCATTCACGAATCGCCAGAACGAACAAAATCCGCCATGAATAATTTTCTTTACACAGTAGGAACTTCTTATATACCACTTCATGAAAAGGCGATTGAGACCGCAGCAGCTGTAGGAATCGTTGAAATGAAAAGAAACAATAAAAAAAGCAGTTTCCTAAACGCCTACGAAAGTATACAACAACAAATCGAAAAAGGAAGAATTGGTTTCAAACGCAAATATGTCAGATGTTAATAAGTTAAACGGAATTGGTGGTAACTACAATCGATGCAAAATAAAAAAGGATAGGGAACGACCTATCCTTTTTTATTATATAAATTTATTAAAAGATTAGAGCATCAAGTGAGATAGATCCTGCGCCCATGAATACCATTCCTAGTGCAATAGCGATTAAAACTAAATTGTACTCGATTCCGCCTTTATCTGCGAACAGTCCATTTTTACCAGTGACAGTAACCATTGCAACAATCATAGGAATAATGATTAAAATAGAAGCTAGTGGAGTTAAGAATCCAAGTACGAAAAGAATACCTCCAACGAATTCTCCTAGACCTGCTAATAGTGCCATAAATTTACCTGGTTTAATACCAATTTGTTCAAAGAATGCACCCGTTCCTGCAATTCCACCACCATTAAACCAGCCAAACGTTTTTTGTGAACCGTGGATTGCATAATATAAACCTACAATCACTCTTATAATTAAAAGGCCAATTGCTGCCATTAAAAATCCCTCCGAATGTATTTACATTTATTTTGTTTCAAATTTAAGTATCTTGAAACTGAGCTAATTATATAGCGCAAAAACGTAGGATACCATCGGGCATAAGTCTGAAGTGAGAAAGAAAGGTTGTAGTGTCTTTCCTTAGACTTTAATTTTTAAAGATATCAAATATAAACAAAAAGGTAAAAAGACAAGATAAGTTAATTTAGCATAGAAATAAATGTTCTTTGAATGACTTTGGTACATTAAATTTTGTCAAAAGTGAAGGGAAAGGGACGATCTAAACCTTCTCGATCGTCGTTAATACACCGACCCTCGTTTTAAAGGTCGTAAGCCATTTATTTCAGCATTTGTTATACTTGATGAAGGTCCGGAACTTTACACGCTTGTTAAAGCAGATGATATACAATCGGTGTAAATTGGCCAAAAGGTTCCAGTGGATTTTGATGAGTTGGCAGGTAGAACAGTTTATGTATTTAAATTGGAAGATTGATACAAATGGTTAGAGAAGTTTAATCCGATTCAAGAACTTACACCTAAAGGGATTCAGACAGCAGAATCAGAGATTGAACTAATATAATTGTATTGCAACTGGATATGATGCGATAACAGGTTCACTACTCATTAAATTTGTGATGGCTTCTATAAAAAATAACGAATTATTTTTTAAGAAACGATTAAAATGTTCGTATTTATACAGTGAAAGTGCGATTCTCTCATCGGCCAGATAAACGTTAATTTTATAAAAAGCGAATATTAATGTTTAACTATTTGTTTCCTGAATGTAAATGATTTATTGACAAATAATCCATATTTGTTAAGGTTACCAATTTAATAACAAAAAGGGAAAACCCCAAGTTTAAACAAAGTTATCGTATTCTATACGTTAATTTGTATTCGCTTGGGGTTTTTTCTACGATTCTATGAAATGTTTCCGTAAGTGATGCAGTGTAAAACGGGGAGGGGGGAGGCCTGCTTTTTTCAACTTATCTTTGAAAATGACATGCAAACCACGAGGATCTAATGCTTTATGGTTTTTATTCAAGAAAACAAGTTCAGATGGATAAAATTGATATGATCTCAAATTTGCTTTATAGCTATTTGAGAAGCGGAATTAAGTGAATTAAGTGCGGGTGAAGAGGAAATATCCGTTCTTTTTTCCTTTTCCTTCAATTCGAATTGTTTCATTTACAAAATCCAGTTGTTCCCATGTTAATGAAACGGGTTCAGAACGTCTTAAACCGGTCATAGCTAATAGTTTAAACATTACCTCATTCCGCTGAGCAAAACGTGAATGGGGGTGTTCTAGATAGCGAAATAACTGTAGTAGATCCATAAAGATATTACAGGGAGTTTACCACCAGTCTTTGGTGAATTAATACGTGCATAAAATCATGCTGTAAAAAAGTGTTCTTTTAGACGATACTTGCTGAATGATTTTAAAAATGAAATTTTTCGATTAACGGACCGAGGCATTTGTTTTAATGATTCCAATTGATATTGAATGAATCGACGACTTAGGTCTTGGTAATATTATTTAAAACAGTTGAACAGCCATGATTCGTTAAAAACGTTAAAAAGAGATGCAAATCGTATTTATAACTGGTGACTGTATTAAGCGAGTGATTTTTTCAATTTCAATATACAATACAAATTCATCAATGGCAGCATGTAGTTGCAAGAATAAAACCTCCAGAAAAATATTAAACAATAATTCTTATCTGTACAAAATCATCCCATTATCGTAAAAAAGGAGAGTTATCGTACATATGAAAATTATCAGGAACTTAAGTATTACAAGTCGAAAACAGATATTATGGGGAATTGGCGTTGGCGTATTCAAGCCCTCCTTTTCGCTAATTCTTTTTAGTTTACATAATATATATTCTAGGAAGTTGCGTTTCATTTCAAAAGTATACTTATAATAGTGAGATATTTGAGATTTTTAGACAATAAAAAACTTCAGCATCTATTACTGAAGTTTATCCGGATCTAACTAATTTTTAGAATTTCGATTCATTTTAAATCTTTTTCCTTCATCTGTTGAATCCATTGCTGGAATTGTTCTTTCTTTGTAATCCATAAATCTTTCACAGATTTTTTAACGCTATTCAAGTCAGTTAATTGATCTAACCGTTTTGCAAATTTAATCTGATTAATTTCTTTGCGACTCATCCTTGAATTAATATCTATTTCATTGCTATGATCTACCAAGTCTAGATAACTTATGGCTACTTCTAACTTTCTTTCAGATAATTTCAAGTTAAGTTCAATCAATGCAATTGTTATGAATGAAATAGCTAAAATTAATACGATAAAAATATAAATCAATGTCTCGCCTCCAGTCCTGTATTTCTATTACCACTTTTCCCCTATTTATATGCTTTCATAACGAATTAATTACATTATTTTGAAATATACGTTACAATTTCAAGTCATGTATGAATTTTGATGAAATTAAAAAGAGAGTCTATCCGAAGATAAACTCTCTATAATTGGTTCATTATTCCATTTGCTATCAACTGCTTCAAATTACGCCAATTCTATAATATTAGGCACTACATACATCTGATTTAGCTAATTTACATCCTCATTGGATTAATCGATATTGATTAACAGGTCTGCCTACGCCTCCATATTGAATATCAATTTTCACTTTGTTTTGCTTTTCGAGATAGTCTAAATAACGGCGTGCTGTTACTCTCGCTATACCAACGCCATTTGCTACTTCCTCAGCGGAAATCGAATGCTCTTGAATCCCAATATATGTAACAATTTTCTCTAGCGTTGCAGCATTTAAGCCTTTTGGTAATTTGATATCAGTCGATTGCACAGTTGTTTGTTGATTGTGAAGCAAAGTATCTAATTCTTTTTGTGTCATCTCATTTTTTTCACTGATTTTCGTTTTAAATTGCCTATAATTTTCTAACGTGAGCTTCATCCGATCAAAAGAAAATGGCTTCATAATATAATCGAAAATCCCTAATTGCAACATTTTCTGAATAGTTTTCATATCATTGGCAGCTGTTACTGCGATAACATCAACTTTAAATTCCTTTTCCCGAATTTTCCTTAAAGTTTCAATCCCATCTTGTTCAGGCATGAAAATATCCATAAATACTAGATCTGGTTTTAATTGTTTAATTTGTTGAATTCCTTCTACACCGTTTTTAGCGGTACCGATCATCCTGTAGCCAGGTACTTGTTCGATAAATTGTCGATTCACTTGGCGCACCATTGGGTCATCTTCTACTAATAGAACTTGAATTGGTTGCATTCCATTCATCCCCTCTTATAAGTAAAACGTTACGAATATACTTGTCCCTTCTCCGACAGTACTTGTCACCTCAATTGTCCCATCTAGTTTTTTGACGATATCTTGGATCAGATAAAGACCAATTCCATGATTTTCATTATTCTTTGTTGAATATCCATTGTCAAAAATACGGGCTTTTACTTCATCTGACATTCCAATACCGTTGTCTTCTACAAGAATTGATAGAATATCTTCATCTTGATCGATACTGATCATGACTTTTCTATCTTCTTTTTTTGAAAGTTGCAAAGCTTCAAAGGCATTTTCAATTAAGTTACCGATGATTACAACAAAATCATTGAAGTCCATTTGTTCTGGGATTTTGGTCAATTGACTATTCATATCAATTTCTACATCTATTCCAAGTTCTTTCCCATGATTTATTTTACTTAATAATAAACCTGAAATATTTTGGTTTTTAATACGATCATTTAAGAAGTTAGCGATTTCATCTTGACTTTCTTTTACCTCTTTTATATAAGAAAGTGCTTGTTGATAATGACCTAACTGTATAAGACCAGCTATGGTGTGTATTTTATTTTTGTGCTCATGGTTTTGAATACGCAAAGCTTGTACAAATTCTTTTACACCTGTTAGCTCTTCCGCAAGCTTTTTAAACTCCGTTCGATCTTGGAAAATAGCAATGGCTCCTACTGTTTTTCCAGCAACAATAATCGGTACACGGTTACTCATAATATTATGTTGATTTACGAATAATTCTTTATTGTATACAGGCTGATTATAATCAAGAATTTCAGGTAATCTAGTATCCGGTAATATATCAAAAATTTTCTTTCCAACTAAATTTTCATCTGTTATTCCTAGTATTTGCTTTGCTTTTGTATTAAAGATTGTTACCGTGAAGTCATTATCAATTGTAATAATTCCCTCATGCATTGCATTAAAAGTTTCCGTACGTTCTGTGTACATTTTAGCAATTTCATGAGGTTCCAAATTAAACATTTGTTTCTTCATGTTGCGACCAAGAAGCCATGCCCCCCATGCGCCAAATAAAAGCGATAATAACGTAGCAATCAAGATTTCTTTCCGAATACTATATAAAATTTCAGGAATTGTCGGTAGTCTGTATCCTACGATTACTACTCCTATTTGTTGATGCTTGTCATTCATAATTGGAACAAACGCTCGAATCGTCTTTCCGACTTCCCCTTGCGCTTTCGACAAATAATAGTGTTCAGCAAAAGCAGCATTCTCATCGCTTGTTTTTGATTTTGTACCAATTAAGTCTTTTTCAGGGTGAGATAGTCTTATATGGTCCATATTTAAAACCACAATGTATTCTGCTTTATTAATGATACGAATTCCTTCTATCGTGTCATTTATCACCTTTGCTTGATCTATTGGTTTTTTATCCAATGATAATTGATTCGTCACTTCAGGAAGTTTGGCCACTGTACGCGCATTAAGCATTGCCTGGTTCCCTAATTCCTTTTCTTTCGTCGACAAGATATTCCCAATTACAAAAATACCCGCAACTAAAAATGAAAATACAATGATGAAGAAGGTGAGCGACATAATTTTACCGTTCATGGACAACTGCTTCTGTTTCACCATTCTTCCTCCAATCTGCTAGTATACTCATATTGTATCACCTGGAATTATGTTAGAATAGAAATATAATAAAATGTCAGAATTGTTGGTGATTGCATGAAAGTATATATTACAACCGCCATTTTAACCATCGTGCTGCTCCTTGGTTCAATTGGCTTTAAGCAACAAGTTTGGCAAAACTCATCCTTACCTAAGGATGAGGAGCAGCATGGCTTGAATAATCAAATAGTAATTAATTTTAGCCATGTTGTAGCAGAAGACACGCCAAAGGGTCAAGCAGCCATTAAATTTGCTAAAGTTTTAGAAGAAAAATCAAATGGTAGAATTCATGTGGTTATTTATCCAAATGGCATGCTTTATAACGATGATAATGAGTTGAAGGCATTACAAAATGGAGAGGTCCAAATGATTGCTCCTACATTTTCTAAAATGACCAACACGATTCCTTCTTGGCAAGTATTGGATTTGCCGTTCCTATTTCATTCAGACGAAGAAGTTGAAAAAGTATTAAATGGAGATATCGGAGAACAACTTTTAAATCAATCCAACCACGCAGGTGTCAAAGGACTTGCCTTTTGGAATAATGGTTTTAAACAAATGATTTCGGAAGATAAACCATTAGTTCGCTTGGAAGATTTCAAAGATTTAAAAGTCCGTGCTATGCCGAGTCAAGTTTTACAATCCCAATTTAAATTACTGGGAGCAAGTGCAGTGAGAACATCATTCGATGAGTTATATTCTGAAATAGAAAATCATGAAATCGATGCTCAAGAAAATACATTATCTAATATCTATTCAAAGGGATTTTATAAAGTTCAAAAACATATCACCATTACGAATCACGGGCTTTTGGGCTATGCTGTATTGATAAATGAAGATTTTTGGAATAGCCTGCCTCAAGATTTGCAAGAGGATGTTGAACAAGCAATGGATGAGGCAACAAAATGGAACTTCAAAATTGCAAAAGAAATGAATGAGCAAGATTTAGAAAAACTAAAGAGAGATCCTAATATAGATATTTCTACTTTGTCTGTTACAGAACAGAGGAAATGGATGAAGCAATTTAAACCGATTTATAGTGAATACAATAAACAAATAGGCTCCGTCTTTCTTAAAGAAATACAATCAGAGATCAATAAGTAGCATCTGTATTAGTACAAAATGGACAAAATTAAATAATTTTTTGAAAATTTATTAACCGAGAACTTGCTTCTCGGTTTTTGTTTTTCATTGATATAACTGGATTTACATACCTTCCTGCATCTTTTTAAGTAATTGAGACCAAAAAGACCAAAAAGAGTTTTATAACCATAATAATTTAATTTTATTAAATGAATAGTATGATATTTCATGTAAGCGATAACAAATAATAACTCACAAAGAAGGTATGGCTATGAGAATAAACTTTAAAAACTTAACCGTTCAAGTTATCTGCGGGATTATTTTAGGTATTATCGTAGGCTTAGTGTTCCCAAGCTTCGGTTCTCAATTAAAAATACTTGCAGATATCTTTATCAAGCTAATCAAAATGTTAATTGCACCAATCATTTTCTTAACCGTTGTTACCGGTATTGGCGGTATGGGGAATTTAAAGAAAGTTGGGAAAATCGGTGGTAAAGCATTAATTTATTTTGAAATCGTTTCTTCTATTGCATTAGCAATTGGTTTAGTAGTAGTTCACATCATTCAACCGGGACATGGTTTAGATACATCATCTGCAAAAGCTGATTCAGTAACTGAATTTACAAAACAAGCTGCAGATTCTGAACATGGTTTTGTTCCATTTATCATGAATATTATTCCTGATAACTTCATTGGTTCACTTGCAAGTGGAGAATTATTACCAGTATTATTCTGTGCAGTATTGTTTGGGGTAGCAGCTGCATCAATCGGTGATCCAGTTAAACCGGTAATTAAACTTTGCGAACAAATTTCTGAAATTTTCTTTAAAATTATTGGATTGGTAATGAAATTATCTCCAATTGGAGCATTTGGTGCGATGGCCTTTACAATCGGGAATTTTGGCCTTGGATCATTAAAATCACTCGGATTGTTAATGGTTTCCGTTTATATTACAATGGCACTTTTCGTTCTCATTGTACTTGGACTAATTGCAAAATTCTTTGGCTTTAATATTTTGAAATTCTTAAGCTATATTAAAGAAGAATTATTACTTGTGTTAGGTACATCATCTTCTGAATCTGCTCTACCATTGATTATGAAAAAACTAGAAAAATTCGGTTGTTCAAAACAAGTAGTTGGTTTAGTTGTTCCTACAGGTTATTCATTTAACTTAGATGGTACTTCCATTTACTTATCAATGGCAGCAATGTTCATCGCTCAAGCATATAATGTTGACTTATCATTATGGCAACAAATTTACTTATTAGGGATTTTAATGATTACATCAAAAGGTGCAGCAGGTGTAACAGGTTCAGGGTTTATCACATTAGCTGCAACACTAGCAGCCTTCCCAATGATTCCTGTAGAAGGGATTGCACTACTAATTGGAGTTGACCGCTTCATGTCTGAAGCACGTGCTATCACAAATATCATTGGTAACTCCGTTGCAACAGTAGTTGTTGCGAAAATGGAAAAAGAATATGATCCTGTTCAACATCAAGAACTTGAAAAAGAAATTGCATTATCACATAAACACGCACATACACATTAATAGCAGAACGTCATAACAGGAACTCGATCTCCTAGACAATGACTTTCAATAACAAACCACCCGCACTCTCCTCGTTGCGGGTGGTTTTTTTATTTAAATGCTAAACGCGCCCGATTTGAGGAAGATAGCCTAAAAAACGCCGCGTCCTGCGTCAACGACTATCTGACCCACATCCTGTGGTCCCCCGACAAGCGCTGGAAGGCTCGGTTGAAAGCATCTTTTAAGCTTTCAACCGAGGGACTGAAGCAACCTCGAGGGGCTGGGCATGAAGCTGGATAATGAATTAATGCTGAAGTGCTCGTTCAGGCCTGACAAGGCTGGAGAGCCCGACTTAAATGCGTCTTTCCAGCTTTTGACCAAGGGATTGAAGCGACATCCCATCGCAACGGCTACCATAATTACATCCAATGAACTCTAGAGGTACTACCATGTGAGTCAAATTTCTAGATATTTGCGATCTTTTAAATCAAATTAAACATCTTTTATAAGCTCAATAGATACAATGGTATGGATTAAAAAATGAATGAAGGAGATGGTTTATTGCTAGTGACTACAACGAATAATATTGAAGGTAAAACCATTCAAACCTATCATGGAATTGTTACTGGTGAAGCAATCTTAGGGGCGAATATAGTGCGAGACCTTTTTGCTTCGATCACAGATGTTATAGGTGGCCGTAGTTCTGCTTATGAAAATAAGCTTGCTGAAGGACGTGAAATTGCCATAGAAGAAATGAAACAAAAGGCATTAAAGCTTGGGGCAAATGCTGTAATTGGAGTAGATCTTGATTTTGAAACAATCCGCGAAGGTATGCTGATGTGTGTAGCGACAGGAACTGCAGTGGTGTATAAATAAACTAAGTATGAATATATCTCTATAAAATTGCATAAAAAAAGACGATGTACACCGTCTTTTCAACTTTAAACATAGAGTTATAGAATACCTATTATGGATTAAATCTATATTCCTTATCAGCGCCATCCGCAAATCGAACTTCAATTTCAATCTTTTTATAATTTTCATTTATATTAAATACTGTTAAAATTTCTCGTTTTACATCTGCATCGGATGAATATTTATCAAATGTTAGTTTATTTAATTCAGGTATTATCATATTATATGCTTTTTTACCAATTACCTTTTTGTTTATACGCTCATCTTCAATTTCCGCTTCAATTCTATTGCTATTCTTTTCATAATCTAATTCATAGGTTTGGTTATTTGCATAATCGATATCCAGAGAAAACTTTGAAAAGGTAAACTTCTTTTCAACTTGGATGCTTATTGTATCTGATATGTTCTGATTTGTTGTATTTGCGGATTCTGTTTGAATATTTGAGCTGCTACCAGATACAGGTATTGCATCAACGGCTTTTGGTTTACGAGCATCATCACTACAACCAAATAAAACTATAACCATTCCTAATAGGGAAATCCATTTACCCATATTCTACTCACCTACCCTTTTCATCATCTAATAATGCTCTATCAAAGATAAAGCTACCCCTTTAATCTTTTATGAGGGGTAGCTTATTTAGTAATTAAGGAGTAAATGTATAGTTCTTCTCTACACCATCAGCAAACTTAACTTCTAATTCAATTTTGTTATAATCTTTACCAAGATCGAATGCTGAAACGATTTCTTTTTTTACTTCATCATCTGGTGTATTGGCATCAAAAGTAAGCTGTTTAAATTTTGGTTCTAATTTTGCATATGCATCATTACCTTCAATGCTTTTGTTCAGTCGTTGATCTTCAATCTTGGATTCTGTTTTCGTTTGTTCGTTTTTGTATTCTACTTCGTATTTTTGATTTGCTCCATAATCAACATCAAGCGAAAACTCTGAAAATGAAAACGGCGCTCCTGCAGTTGATGTATTTGGAGTAGCACCTGTGTTAGGTGCAGCTGCATTAGGATTTGGTGCTTCAGTTGTTTCAGGTGCATTTAAGCCACTTTCTGAAACCGGTGCTTTATTATTTACATTTGTTGCATTGTCACTATTTGATCCACATCCGTATAGCATTGCAGCTACAAGAGAAGAGGATAAAACGATTGACCACTTTTTCATTTAGACATCTCCTTTACATTTCTACTGAATATATCCTTTCCTCTTTCTCTCCTTTTTAACCATAGAATCTTTGGAAAACAAAAAAAGCATGCTAAAATTGCATGCATGCTTTTTCTATTTAAAATCTTGATTGAATGGTTTTAATCGAAGTAAAACCCTTCCTCGAACTTCTTTATGATAATCGATTGGCCCAAAATCTCTCGAATCCATTGAATTATTTCGATTATCTCCCATGACAAATATCTTATCTTTAGAAAGCTTTATATCTAAATTTGAAGTGACCATTGGTTCTTTTATGTATGGTTCATTTAACACTTTTGAGTTTCGATAAAGCACATTATCTTTGATCTGGATATGATCTCCGGGTAATCCGATTACTCGTTTAATAAATAAATCGTGACCTGCAACGATATCTGAGTCAAAACTCACAATGTCATTATAATGCGGCTTACTATATTTATATGCAATTCGATTTGAAATTAAATAATCACCTTCATGTAGGCTATTCTCCATACTATGCCCAATGACTATTTCAGGTGAAAAAATAGCACGGAAACTAATTGCTAAACAAATCATCGCAAGCAATATAAAGCAAAAATACCGTAAATCCTTCAATAATTGTGTATACTTCCCCATATTTACATCGCCTATTTTCTCTTTTATTATCTTTATGAATACAATTTAGTTAAATCATACAAACATACTAATAAAATATCAAATTTCAAATAGATAATAAAACTATAGAAGAATCATTAAAAGCTATTAAACAAAGAATGAAATCTCTTTGCTTAATAGCTTTTGTTAATTCAAAGTTATTGTGTGATGTTTTGCATTCATTTAAAGGTATTTTGTGCGTATTGAGCTTTCAACACGTGTTTTAGAATCTTGCCAGAAGCTGTTTTGGGTAGTTCATCTACAAAAACAAAATACTCAGGTACCTTAAACTTTGCTAATTTTGTAGCACAATAGCTTTGTAATTCTTTGATATTGGCTTCATTAAAGTAATCTGATACTAGGATTGCTTGCACTTTTTCTCCGTATATTTTATCAGGAATCGGAACTACCGCCGCTTCTACGATATTTGGGTGTCCTTTTAATACATCCTCCACTTCAATGGAAAAGATTTTTTCTCCTCCCCGATTGATCATGTCTTTCATCCTGTCTAATACGAATATATAACCTTCTTCATCGATTCGACCGATGTCTCCAGATAACCAGTAACCATCAATAAATGAAGTAGCATTTGCTTTTTCATTATCCCAGTATCGTCCTATTACCATAGGACCTTTTATCAATAGTTGACCCGATTCATTGACACCTACTTCTTCGCCACTCTCGTTCACGA
Organism: Rummeliibacillus sp. JY-2-4R; assembly: GCF_053847205.1. Classification (NCBI taxonomy): domain Bacteria; kingdom Bacillati; phylum Bacillota; class Bacilli; order Caryophanales; family Caryophanaceae; genus Rummeliibacillus; species Rummeliibacillus sp. JY-2-4R. Next base: position 2,002,538 of record NZ_CM132623.1, read on the forward strand.
CTTTTACTTCTGCATTTTCCACTGGAACACCAACCGATGTTGCTTTTTCTAATGGCAAATTATTAGGTGCTATTGTCGTTGGTGAAGTTGTTTCTGTTGCTCCGTATAAATTATGAAACGTTGCTTGAGTGAAAATTCCTTTTAACTGTTCAAGTGTTTGACGATAAATAGGTGATCCCCCGTAGCCAACGATTTTCACGAAATCCAAGTTGTATTCTTTTAAAAGTGGACTTGTACCCATCATCAAAAACATGGTTGGAACGTTTAATGCAAAATTAATCTGATGTTTCACTAAATGGCGAATATACTCTTCGTTTTGATATCTCTGTAAAATAACAGTTGTTCCGCCTACGTAAATCATGTGTAAAAACTGAGCAGCAAGACCAGTAATATGAAAAAGAGGTACGGCAATAAGAGTTTTACTATTTTCGCTCGATTTTAAGTTAGAGTGGTAGTGCATCACTGTATGGATCATGTTCACATGACTGATCAATGCACCTTTAGGTAAACCCGTTGTACCAGATGTATAACATAAAAAGGCGCCATCTGTTTCTTCAATAACTGGTGGTATATATTCCCCATCTAAACTAAGTAATTCGTCAATTTCTATATTTTTGGAATTTGAATCAATTGAAATTAAGTTTTGCAAATAATAGGTGGCAGTTGGGTCAACTGATGGGATTTGTGTAACTGTGTCTTCTACATCACTTTCAGCTAAAATGACTTTAGGTTTTGAATGGGTCACAATATAAGCAAGCTCTTGTTCAGTTAGCTTCGTATTTGCAGGTACCATGATCGCACCTATTTTCAGACAGGCTAATGTTATAACTGTAAAAGCTGGTATATTTCCAAGAAGTGAAAAAACACGGTCCCCTTTTTGAATATCGTATTTTTGTTGAAGATTATAAGCAATGGTTGAAGTTATTTTATCAATTTCTTCATATGTCCAAGATTGATTTTGATAAATAATAGCTTCTTTTTTCGGATGTTTAGCAACACTATCTTTTATGATTTCACGAAAAGAGTGTGGGCGGTTTTTAAAAACGCTTACATGATTACGGTCAAAAAGTGTAATATGCTCGGTTTCTGGACTAAATAGCAAATTGCATTCCTCCGCTCTCTTTTAGCTATTAAAGATATTTTTCGGATTATCAATTAAGATTTGCTTTAAGATATCATCAGAAACACCATATTCTTTTAGTTGTGGAATGATATTTAAAAAGATATGTTCTATGTTCCAGTCTTTCAGTAACTCTGACATACTTGGAGGAAATTCTGCTGCTTTTCCAAGCCACACATTTACTGTATCATGTGAAAGTGTTAACTGATTCGCATAACCATTTTGAATAATTCCCAGCAATACCATTATTCTTTCTTTATCTGTAGGGGCACCCACAAAGCCTTGAATACCAAGTCGATCAAAGCCAACATGGACACCATGCTTTAAAGTTTCGAGTTGATAGCGCATATCCGTATTTCCATCCATATGACCAATAACGATTTTCTTCGGATTCGCACCTAAAGAGACTAAAAGTTCTGCTTGTTGTGGTCCCATTGTCCCTTCTTGTGTATGTGTAATAATTGGAATATCTTGTTCTTGTTGGACACGTGCTGCTACTCTAATAAATGTCTCTTCATAAGGGGTAATCACATCTTTACTTGTCCCTAGTTTAATCACACCTGGTTTAATGCCTGTATCGCCAATCCCGTTTTTAATCTCATGAGTAAATAATTCATAGATTTCTTCTTCGGCTGTTCCAAGAGAAGATTTGAATTTGAAATAGGCTGGGGCACCTTCTCCTTCATAGTAATAACCTGTTGAACAAATAATATTGACTCCTGATTGTCTAGAAACTTCAGCTAACGCTTCTGGGTAACGGCCACAATCACTCGGTGTTGCATCTACAATTGTTTGCACGCCATGTTTCTTTGCTCTTTCTGCTACTGCCACACCTTCATCAATTAAAGCTTCGAATGATCTTTCGTATTTTGTGTTCCCATAGAATCCTGGGTAACCAAAAAAGAAGTGCTCATGCATTAATGTTTTACCTAAATCAGAAGCAGCAACCGGACCTAATACTGTATTCACTAATTTACTCAAATGAATTACCTCCATGGTTTAAAATGTCATTACTAGTAGATAATCATATGATGGAAAATTAGAAATATTATTCAATTCGTTTAAATTTTTTTGAGAATTTTTTATTGCAATCTTTAAGGTTCTAGCCATTTTCTACTCATCAAAAAAATATTGTTTAAAAATTAACCTTGATTAATTAAGTCGTTCAAAATGCATTTTAGATACTATTCATTGAAGTTGAATAACATATATTGTTGAAAATAAAAAGATAGGAGAGAGTGAAGTGGCCCAATTCAAATTTGAAGTTACTCCTTATAACTTTAAATATGCTCAACAAACAGTAGCAATGTGGAGAGAGAGTAAGGAACAAGCTATTGGTCAGAAAGAAATTCATAGTTTTCAAGATCACGTTTATTTTTTAAATCATATATTAGCTGAACAGTATCAAATTGATTTAGCATTAATTGATGAAAAAGTAGTTGGAATGATTGCGTATAATAAAAACGAAATAAATCAACTTTATGTTCATATAGATTATCAAGGAAACCGTATAGGTCAAACATTACTTGAAAAAGCAAAGGCACAATCAAGTGGGAGATTATCATTATACACATTTGAAATAAATGAAAATGCACAAGCATTTTATGAAAAGCATGGATTTGAAATCATTGGTAGAGGTCATGAAAATGAAGAAAATTTACCTGATATCCAGTATGAATGGGTATCCAAATAAAGAAAAAGCATAAAAACCTGCTTTCATACATGAAGGCAGGTTTTGAAAAATTATAAACTTTAGAAGAATGTATGCAAGGACATTATTTCCATTCTTTTACGGTCTTTTCTAAAGTAACATGATTGATTGCTCTTTGGATCCCTTTAGAGTTTTCGACAGCTAGTTGCATTTCTTCCTTATAGCGGTCTAGTTTGTTTTGTTTCTTTGCAATTTCTGCTTCAATTCGATGCGGCATCCAAGGTTGTAGGAACGGATGGTTTCTTGCAACGCCATATTTTCCGGATAATGCTTCAATGTAAGCCGTGTTGAATGTCTTTAGTGGGCCGTTAGTCATTGAGTTCACGATTTCTTTCGCTTCTTTTAAATTTCCTAAACGAACAGCTCGGGTAAATTCATAGTCCTTTTGCCCGTCCGGTTGATTCTTGTATTTTTTGATGAGTCGATCTAATGCATTGATCTCGTCTTCTTTTGTACCCTCTTTAATTGCTAATATATAAGCATAAGTAGGGTTTCTTTTTTGATTACGAACTTGTCGAAGGATAGCTTTTGTGTTTTTGGATGAAGTCATTGTAAATGCGTAATATCCAATCATTGCAACAGCAAGAATCACAAAGAACGCAAGAGAGATATTAGTTGGTACTTTTAGCCAAATAAAAATTGACCCTATACCGAAAACAATTACGTAAAACAATAGTAGTCTTAAAATATTCATTTTATAACCCCAATACAATTTATATCATTTAATCTTTCATTTCTATCTTATCAATGTGTTGTAGATTGGGCAATTGTAAAGGGTGAATTAGCGTTAGAACAATTTATACTTATTCATAAAAATTTCATATCTACATGGATCGCCATGCGCTTTTCCCTCATATTAGAAGATAATTAATAGTTTGCTAGCATATATTGTTCAAGATGTGAAAGCAAATGTGAATTCTAATACAAAGGGGATCCATATGAAAAAAATATCAGTAAAATATTCTGGAGACTACTCTAAACTATTAACATCTGAGGTTCAACATATGATTCAAAAAATCCACCAAGATATGGATAGTAAAAGTTGTAAGGGAGCGGATTATTTAGGGTGGGTGGATTGGCCAAGCTCCATTCCTCCATCTTACTTTAATGACTTGCAAGCAACAGTCCAGGAAATTCGAGAAAATTCGGATGTGCTAGTTGTTGTCGGGATAGGTGGTTCCTATTTAGGTGCACGGGCTATTATCGATGCATTGCAAAAAAACTTTCAGCCATATCAAAAGTTAGAAGTTATTTTTGCAGGTCATCTTATGAGTGGTACCTATCTAAAGAATTTAATGGGGTATTTAGATAGTAAAGAGGTAACCATAAATGTTATTTCCAAATCTGGTACAACAACGGAACCTGCAATCGCTTTTCGCTTTTTAAAACAATATATGGAAAAACGTTATGGTGAAGATGCTGCTTCAAGAATAATCGTGACAACTGACGAAGAGCAAGGTGCTCTCCGTTCATTAGCCATTGAAAAAGGGTATAAACGATTTTCCATCCCAAAGGATATCGGTGGACGGTACTCTGTTTTTACTGCTGTTGGCTTATTACCGATTGCTGCAGCAGGTTATAACATTGAAGAACTATTAATCGGTGCGAAAATAGCTCAACAAGAGTTTGGTCAATTAGATTTTGAGCATAATGCAGCCATCCAATATGCCGTTGTCAGAAAGCATTTATATGATATCGGTTACCCAGTGGAAATATTAGCTTCATTTGATGACCAATTGAAATCTATTCAAGAATGGTGGAAGCAACTGTTTGCAGAAAGTGAAGGAAAAGATGGGAAAGGAATCTTCCCAACCTCTGCAATCTATACAACAGATTTACATTCATTGGGGCAATATATTCAAGAAGGTAAGCGCATGATATTTGAAACATTTCTATTAATCGAAAGAGTTCAAGAAGATTTAACTGTATTTGAGTCTCTAGATAATGGAGATGAATTGAACTATGTAAGTGGATTGTCGTTACATGAATTGAATTATGTATGTTATAAGGGAACCTCAACCGCACATTTAAACGGTGGCGTCCCACAATTGGCAATTACGATTGATCAATTAGAAGAAAGAGACATAGGTTATCTATTTTATTTCTTTATGGTGGCTTGTGCATACAGTGCTTACCTACTTGATATCAACCCATTCGATCAACCGGGAGTTGAAGAATATAAAACGAATATTTTTAAATTATTGAAGAAACCGGGATATTGTTAACACTCTTTGAAAATAGCTATCTTAATTTAAAAATTATAATAAGGATAGCTATTTTTTTATTGCTATAGTGAAATTTAAATTTACCAATACTTTATCTTATAAAAGTAAAGCTGCCCCAAGCATTCCAGATTCATTGCCAAATTTGGCTCTTTTTATTTCTACGGGTTGTAATTTTAAGGGGTTTACTTTATCAATCAATAAATCCCACCAGTCATTCGCAGATTCCGATACACCGCCACCAATGACAATACAATCAATATCTAGTAGAACTTGTAGGTTGGAGATAACGATAGATAAATCTGTTAGGAATTGTTCTCGAATAGCAATGGCATTTTGTTGGCCTGTCGATGCAAGTTGGAATAATTGATGCGGTAGAACAAGTGCATTTGTGTTTGGGTCAATTACACTCATTTGTTGTATCATTCTTCGAAGGGCCGTGCCTGAAACATATTGTTCGCTACAGCCCTTTCTACCACAGCTACAAGATATACCGTTTGGATATAAGATAACATGTCCAACTTCTCCTGCTCCTCCATGTGAACCGTTCATCAGATTTCCATTCAATACAATTCCACAACCTAAACACGTACCAATCGTTAAACATATGACCCTATTAAACCCTTTTCCTGCACCTATCCTAGCCTCGGCTAATGCAGCGCAATTTGCATCATTATTCACTTCTACACGAATATTTGTAGTAGTTTCAAGAAGTGATTTTACTTCTACGCCTTCCCAACCATCTAATTCTTTTTCGTAGAGAATGATTCCCGTTTTGTGATCAACCATTCCCCTTGTCCCTATACCGATTCCATCAACGTCTGGAAATTCCAAAATCAGTTTCTGTATCTCTTTTTCTAAATAGGAATAAACGGGCAGTTTTGTAGGGATGGTTCGATCTTTTACTACAAGTCCATTCGCGTCTATGACACCTAAACGAATTTTCGTTGCTCCGAGATCTACACCAATTTTGACATTCAAATGGACTTCACCTCCAAATTCAATCAAAATATTACAGATATTTATCCGGCATTAACTGACTTTAGACTCAACTGCAAGGCTTTATAAAATTATAAGAAGCACATAATCCACAGTAGTTGAAGTTTCAATATATGTAAACAAAAGCAGATAAATGCTTAAATTAATAAAAAAAGATTGATCCCAAACTTTAAGGATCAATCCACTAAAATGTCGATTCACTTATTTTCTTAACGCCGTTACTACCGTCATGATGGTAGGTAAAAAAATAAGTAGACCAAGTATTATCCATATGACTCCTTCTAGCGCAGCAGTATTACCTTGGGCAATATGAATAGTTTCCCAAACAACGATAGCTAGTAATAAGCTACTCATATTCTTGATAAATGACAGCATCAATACACTTTGTTTCACTTCTTTTTCGATATGAGGATCGTTTATATTTAAAGGAAAGTAATGCCATTTAGGGTGCTTTTCTAAAAAACGCAAGGCCATTCCAATCATTAATGTGATCATTGGAAATAATAACAATTGCCATTTTGCCCCATATCGATGGATTTCGCCTTTTAATCCGATATAAATAGGGACTTCAGTAGGGAGATTTGACCAATTAAAATAGATATAAGCAATAGAAGCAGCAAACAATCCAATTCCAAATGTATCCATCACATGCATAAGCGTTGTTTTTGGTAATTCACTGAAGGTTGTTTGTTTCATACAAACCCCACCTTTATATTTTGATGGAATAAATATTATGTAAATTTAATCCTTTTTGTTTTACTATCATGTGCCATAATCTACTTTATTATGAATTATTTTAATGTTCTTTATAAAAGTTTCTGGATAACTAAATTGCCTTTAAATAGGTATTTGTTAATCAATTGAAAAAGCCTCAAAATAATTACCATCAGGTAAACTATTTTAAGGCTTTTTCTTCTTATTAGACTTTTCTAAAGTTGTAGTGAAATCGCCTTACTTCGCAACTACATCGCTAATATATTTGGCAACTTCTTTAATTTCTTGTTTGGATAATGTGTCTTTGAAGGATGGCATGGTGGTGCCCCCTTCCGTTACTTGTTTTACAACATTTTCATAAGTTTTTGCAAATTCGCTTTCTTGTAAGTTCGGACCATTATGCCTATTTGCTCCTTGTTCTCCATGACATGGTAAACAATTAGCCGTATATACTGATAATCCTTTATCCGTGTTAGCAGACACTGTTTCACTTGTTTTGATGCTTTTTGTTGCTTTCTTTTTTTTCGCTAGCATCAATAACTTTTCCTTTTGGTAAATCTCCCCCTAGTTTAAATGTGTATACTTTATCTCCATGTTTAGACCCTGCAAGAGCGTTTCCAGCTGCTAAAATTGATATATACTGCTCTCCGTCAATTTCGTACGTGACAGCTGGTGCATTTGCGCCAGCATCCATTTTGTATTGCCACACTTGTTCGCCTGTTTTTGCATTGAATGCGATTAAGCGTCCGTCATTATGACCGACAAAGACTAGATTGCCTTTAGTAGTCATTACGCCACTATACGCAAGCGCATCCCATTTTACTTGCCAGGCAATTTTGTTTGTCTTAACATCGATTGCAGAAACGGTCCCTCTTACAGGTGCTTCAGAGACTGGTTGCATGATACTGCCTACATACATCGAACCTTCTTTAAACGCTTCATCTTCTTTTCGAGCAAATGAGAAGTAACTATCATTGCCTAGAACATAGAAATACTCAGTATCTGGATTATACGCAGATGGTGGCCAGTTTGCACCTCCAAAAGGACCTGGTTTTATTGTTATCGGTTCATCCCAGAATGGTGTATAGATATCGCCAACTTTTCCCTTAAATTTATCGCCTAAATCATTTTTAATATCATCTTCAGTAATTGTTTGAGGAACAAAGGAATCGCCTACAGGATATGGTTGTGTTTTAGCTGTTTTTTGGTTTTCGTTTTGTGGTACTTCTTTTTCATTAATACCAACAAGTGGTTTTCCCGTCTTTCGATCTAATAAATAAACCCAACCTGTTTTACCAGCTTGCCCAAGGCCTTTTCTCATTTTGCCATCCTTCTTAACATCAAACAAAACGACAGGGTTTGTCGGATCCATATCCCATAAATCATGATGGACTTCTTGGAAATGCCAAACGTATTTACCTGTTTCTGCATTTAATGCAACAACTGAGTTGGCATATAAATTATCGCCCTCACGGTTACTACCATCTAAATCTGGAGAAGTATTTCCTGTTGCAAAATAGATGTAGCCTAATTTAGGGTCGATTGCTGGTGTATTCCAAACTGGGGCACCACCAGATTGCCATGCATCATTATCTTTTGGCCATGTATTGCCATTTTCGTCATAAGGTGTAGGTATCGTATAAAATCGCCATACTTCTCGGCCAAGTTTTGAATCATATGCTGTTAGACGTCCTCGGATTCCGTATTCCCCGCCTGATACACCGGTATAAACTTTCCCATTGTAGTAAAGAGGGGCACTTGTTACTGTATAACCTTTCTTCCAATCTGCTACTTCTGTTTCCCATACTACTTTACCAGTCTTCATATTTAGTGCAACTAGCCTTGCATCTAATAGGCCCGCATACACTTTGCCATCACCAATAGTTACACCACGTGTTGTCCATCCACAACAAACAGTTTCCATTTTCTGTTCAATATGTGGTCTATATTCCCATATTTTCTCACCTGTTTTGGCATCAAGTGCGAGTACATCGTTTGCTGCTGTAGCAATATACATCACGCCATTTTGAGCAATTGGTGTTGCTTCTCCTGAATATTTCATCTCGCTGCCAGATCCAAGACTGGTTACCCAAGTCGGCTTTAAATCTTTAATTGTGTCTGTATTGATTTGGTTTAGTATAGAGTAACGTCTATTGTAATAATCACCACCATGTGTCACCCAGTCTTTTGAAATGTATTCAACTTTTTCGTTTGGGTTAGATGGACTTAATGCTGTACTTTGCTTTGTTTCAGTTACTTGTTTTGTATTTTGTGATGCTACTTCTTTTCTAGAATTGTCATAAGAAGTGGCTATCCATGCAAAAACAAATAGTAGAATGAGGCCAATCACCGAAGAAATAGCCATTAACTTCCACAATGACTTATTGTCCAATAACAAAATCCCCTTTCTCCAAAGTAAGATTAATATAAAAGTATTAATGTAAGCGCTTTTATAACTTACACTTAATCTAATCTATGAATCTAATTACTCATCTATATACAACGGGTACAATTCATGAAAATATTCCAATGTAAATAATCCCATATTTTAAGACGATAATCTGTTTGCAATTGCCTATATCTATTACTTTATAATTAGATGAAAACATATTTCTCATTTGCCTTTAGTGCAAATTTTAATTATTAATCAAACTTATAGATAAAAGATGGAATTGAAACAATAGAAAAATTCTTCAATACAGACTAAATGAGGAAGTAGATGTATATCTTTAGATTTCTAATTTAAATCATGGTAAAATATGTATTTGTAAAAGAAGGAGTGATGATTATGTCAGAACAAACAGTATCATTAAACAACGGAGTAAAAATTCCTGCAGTAGGTTATGGTACTTTCCGTGTAAAAGATAGTAATGAACTAGCAGAAATGGTAACGCTAGCAATTAAAGAAGGCTATCGCCATATAGATACAGCACATATTTATGGAAATGAAGAAAGTGTTGGTCGTGGGATTAAAAAAGCAATTGATGAGGGAATTGTAACACGTGAAGAATTATTCGTAACATCTAAAGTTTGGAATGATGGCCTCACATATGAAGAAACAAAATCAGCATATGAAGAAAGTATTCAAAAATTAGGGTTAGAATATTTAGATCTTTATATCATTCATTGGCCAGGTCAAAATGACAATTATATTGAAGTTTATAAGGCGCTTGAAGAACTTTATAACAATAAAAAAGTAAAAACTATAGGTGTCAGCAACTTCCATGTACATCATTTAGAAAAACTATTGGCGAATACTTCAATTGTTCCAGCAGTCAACCAAATCGAATTCCAACCTCGTCTAACTCAAGTGGAAGTTCGTGAATACTGTAAAGAACATGGAATCCAAGTTGAAGCTTGGTCACCACTTATGAACGGCGAAATCCTAAACGATTCAACACTAGTTGAAATTGCTAAAAAATACCAAAAATCTCCAGCGCAAATCGTTCTAAAATGGGATTTACAAAATGATGTCATTACCATTCCTAAATCTATGACACCTTCTCGTATTCGAGAAAACCTAGATATTTTTGACTTTATACTTACTGATGAGGAACTTGATAAAATTTCTTCATTAAATGAAGACTTCCATTATGGTCCAGATCCTGAAGAATATAATTTCAAATAGTATTTTTGAAAATTCGAAAGCACAAACATTTTGTTTGTGCTTTCAGATTGTAATAAGGATTAACTCTTCAGCTTTTAATCATATACCCATTTCTAACATTTTCACTGTTATTTTTTCAACTCTACCATCAATATCAAACCCATTAAATTTAGGAAGCTTCATCTCATTCACAATTTTACCATCACACATAAACATAATGCGCTCTGTCCGCGCCGCTACTTTCGCATCGTGCGTTACAAGCATAATCGTAGTACCATCCGCGTTAATTTCAGTAAATACGTCCATAATCTCTTGAGCAGATTTTGAGTTGAGTGCACCAGTTGGCTCGTCGCCAAAGATGATTTTAGGGTTATTCATTAGTGCTCTACATATGCCCGCACGCTGTAGCTGACCACCCGAAACTTGTGTAATGTCACGATTTTCAAGATTTCCTATACCTAGTTTTTTCATAAATGCTTTTGCCATCACCGAAATTTTTACAGTATCATTTCCCTTGCCACGCATTGATGGAAGAATTATGTTATCGAGGATATTCAGATTTTTTAGCATAGTTGGTTGTTGAAAAATGAATCCCATTTTTGTTCTACGAATATATGAAAGCTCATTCTCCCCGACTGTTGATAACTCCTTGCCATCAAATATGACGATACCATCATCAATCCCATCGATTCCGCTTAAAGCAAATAATAGTGTAGATTTTCCAGAGCCTGAAGGTCCCATAACTGCAACGAACTCTCCTTCGTTTATTTCAACAGACAGTCCGTCTAGAACATTATGTTGTTCATCACCCTCGCTAAAAGATTTTACAATATTTTCGCCGATAATAATTTTCTTCATATGACTACTCCTTTATATTTTCGGTAATTTTTATTTGCCCTGCGCCTGATGTGCCGATTATTGTAGCAATCAATACCGTGCAAATCATCAACAACGGACTAAGCAGATACCCCATAAGCGGATTGACCGTAAAAGTAAATGAAGACGCTCCAAACGAAGAGATTAGCGCACCCGCAAGGATTTCTCCGAGAGTGTTTGCCAGTAGCGTCCCGAGAATAATTCCAATAATTAAGACGAAAACCGCACGTGAAATATACTGTGCTGTAATATCTGAGGTTGTAAAACCAAACGCTTTCATGACTGCAATGGAGTATTCATCTTTTGAAACAAGCATGTTCATGAATAACTGTGTAACCAAAAATGTAATAATCAGCGCAACAACTACTGAGATGTAGGTAGCATTTTCGACGGAGCTAATTGTCGAGCCAAGTGTCTGTGAAACAAATTCGTCAATGTTTGAAGTCTTTGCAAAGTCGAACTTACTAGAATACTCTGAAACTTTTTGGTCAATAAGAGATTTATCCGAAATTGCAACACAGACAATAGTCCACATAATGTTGGCTGAATCGTCAGTAAATACAGCCTTTGCTGTTTTGCCACCGTTAGTAACGTCGGAGTATATTCCAGTTACCGTAAGATTTTTCTCCTTCCCTTCAATCAATAACGAAATGACATCACCGACCATTTTGTTCATTCCACTGGCGTTTATTGCCGAGAGAGCAATTTCGTCATCATGGGTAGGCGCCCTGCCCTCAGAATACTTTATTGGGAATACCGAATGGTCGCCGAGTTCAACTTTTATATTTTCCTCTGATCCTTTACTCGTTTTTAATTTGAAAGTCTTCGTTGTCATAACAGCATACTTTGAAACGGTACTGTCACTGTCTATCGTTCTTACTATTTCATCGGTTTTAGCAAATCTATTGGTCTGAATACGCAAATCGTAATTTCCAATACCCATATATTGGATGAAGTTTTTTGAGGAAATCGTGTTGTAGAGGTTCTGTGGAACAATGATGATAAATGACGAAATCACCAGGACTATAAAAATAGTGGCATAAATTCTTTTTCTAGTGAGAACATCCTTGATTCCGAGAAATACATTCGTACTAAACAATCTGTTTCTATTTAAGGAAAAACGCTTAGCGCCAGCTTTCTTTTCCTGAGAATTCCCAAAACGTATTGCTTCCGCAGCGGAAATTTTTCCAAAGCTTTTCAGTACACCATTGACATAGACAATTATTGCAAGGAAAACGAGTAATATACCGATAATTCCTAAAACAACAGCAGAAGAAGAATTTTCGCTTTCCCCCATATAAAGTCTTATATTTTCAAGAAGCACACTTTGGAACATAACTGTAAGAATAAACCCAAGAATACTTCCTATCATGGCAATACTTAAGTATTTCGCAAGATAAATCAGCTTTATGTCGGATATATGCATTCCTATTGCCTTCATTACCCCGATTTCACGGTAGTCGTCCTCTATTTTCGCAAGTAGCGTAAAGCGTATACACATAAAGGCGATGGCCACGACAAGTGCGCTTACAAGAAGGATAACCGCAATCATTATCCCATCTGAAATAGCGTTCATCGTTTTAAAAAGTGAATAAGTAACCGTAGGTCCATTTGCTTCCAGTCCGTTTGAAGCATAGGCTGTTTCAAATTCATTTATCGCCGAGAAATCCTTTAATCTAAACTCAATCAGATACTCGATACTTCCAAGGTTTTTTATTTTCGCGAAATCATTGTTGCTTACAAGAAATCGCTTTGAAGCGGAAAGAGAGGAATTCATGGTTGAATCACGGAGAAATCCTGCAACGGTAAATTCCATTCCATTTATTATTGCCTTGTCACCGACCTTTGTAGTGTTGTCTCTCATATAGGTTACTGGAACATAAAGTTCGCCGTCGGATGCGTTGATGATGTTGCCATTAAGATCAAGAAGATAATCAAATTTTTTGTTCTGTATACTAAATCCATTATCTTGAACACTATCACTGAGCGAATTATCGCCTAAAATAATCTGCTCGCCATCCATGCCTAGAAACTCAACTACCTGAAATTCTTCGACGTTGTTATTTTGCTCTGCAAAAGATTTAAGCCGAGCATTATTAAGATTACCGGAATGCATTTGCATAAAATGTGGAGTTTCAGCTTTTGTCATTAGCGTATCTAATGCACCCGAAAGATTGACCATGAGGATTGCAGCAGAAGAAACAAGCATAGCTGCTGCAGCAACAAAAATCATAGTACAAATTGTTATCATTTTGCTCTTTAAAATATCATTGCGGATTAATCTGAAATACATATGTCACCTCTGTTTTCAAATTTTAAACAGATTTTGCATTGTTCGAGTTTATAAGTAACACATATTTACACTCTGGTTGATAGATATGAGAATTACAGTTTCTTTGCTGAAAATCTATCCATAGCCATCTCCATCAAATGTCGTACCTATTTATTCAAGGCTGCCAAACATCTGTGAAATTGACAGTAAATTTCCGCTTTTAACACCAAGCAATCTTTCTGTATTGTAAACAAATGCATGTATACGATTAGCGCGCTCTTCTTTCGTCATTTCAAGCATGTCATCGTCAAAAATAGTATTCGTATACGTTACAACCATTTCCATACATTCATAAGGAAACGGTGTATCAAACTGTCCTTGTTCAATTCCTTCACGAATAATCCCCGTCAATATTGGTGTAACCCCATTGATGATAACTTTTTGTATTTTCTGATGCATAAGCGCGTTTTGTGGTCTATGAATATGCTCCATAATCTCCTGACTGCTTCCCCCGCTTAAGTTCAGCGACATTACAACACGAATTATACGGTCAACTACGGGTATACTCTTGTCTGAAGCAATTTTCTGAGCTGCCTCTAAAAGCCGGATACTATAGCGCTCAATCAGCGCATCCATAATACTCTCTTTCGATTTGAAGTGATGATAGAGAGTTCCTCGAGCAATTCCGACCTTTTCAAGAATATCGTTTGTACTTGTACCATCAAAGCCATTTTGACCAAAAAGTTCATCTGCTGCATCTAGTATCTCATTCCTGCGTTCCTCAGCTTCTTTTCTCATAAATCACTCCTCCTTATAAACCGACTGTCTGTCGATAAAATTATAACATTATTTTCCTTATTTTCAATAATAAATTATAAAAATACTATAGCACTTCAACTGAAAGGGACATTCAAAAGGTGAATAAAAACATAAGAAGACGGCCAATTAAATACTAATTGGCCGTCTAATGTTAAAACCTTAAAATTATTTCCTGGTCCTAATTTTCCGGTAGCTCTATACGTTTTACTTTTCCGATTATAAAGATATAAGATATTGTACCAATTAGGGCAACAGCAGAAACAAAGGCTAATGCAGGTGTAAATGAACCTGTAGCACTTACAATAAAACCGATAATTAATGGTGAAAGCGTCCCGCCAATATTCGCTGCAAAATATAGCGCGGAGCCTGTTATACCAACCAATCCTTTTGGTGCTATATCGGATAATAGTGCCCCTGTTACCGTTGATGCAATTCCTTGACCTAAGAATGCGATGGACATAAAAGTAATCACTATAGAAGGAGAATTGGTAAAGTTCCCACCAATGACTGTACAAGATAGTAATAAACCAGCAATAATCGGTAATTTTCGTGCCATGCCTATTGAATAACCGTGTGTAATCATCCAATCTGAGCTTCTTCCGCCAATTGCAGTCCCTAAAATAGCGGCCATGTACGGAATAGCAGCATAGATGCCAGTGTTTAGCATGGAAAGTCCTTTTTCTTTAATCAGATAGGTTGGAAACCATGTCATAAAAAAGAAGAGTGTTGTCATGATTGAAAATTGACCGATAAACATACCCCAAATTTGACGATGTTGAAGCAGTTGCCCGATTCTTTTCCAAGAAAATGGTTGTTTTTCCTCAGAACCTATCATTCCACCACCAGCAGCAATATAATCGAACTCTTCTTTTGAAACGGCGCTATGTTCTTTAGGATTGCGATAAAATGCATGCCAGATGATGGCAATAATAATACCGATCATCCCTGCTCCATAGAAAAGAGCTTGCCAGCCAAAAGTGACAATTCCCCATGTAAGAACAGGTGTTAAAAACGCTAGTCCAATATATTGTGTACCTGTATAAAGACCTACAGCAGTCGCTCTTTCTTTTCTAGGAAACCATTCTGCTACACACCATGCATTCGTTGGAATGGAGGGTGATTCACCTACTCCAAGAAATAAACGATAAATCACCAAAGATGAGAAATTCTTTGCAGTCCCGATTAAAAATGTACAACAAGACCAAATCACGGCTGAAATCGTATAGACTTTTCTAGGTCCAAACTTATCCAAAAAATAACCACCAAAAAGCATTGTAAATGTGTAACCCCAACCAAATGCTGAAAATACAATCCCCATCATAGCTGGTTCTATCCGTAAGTCCTTCTGTATAGCTGGAGCAGCAAGAGAAATGATCGCACGATCAATATAATTAATGCCAGTAACGAGGCAAATTAGAAAGAGTATAAACCATCGAACTCGTTTTCTTCCTTTATTCTTTGTATTGCCAGTTATTTCTGCTATGTACGGCTGCGTTTGCAGTTCTCTGAACCCTTTTCTCATCAGAAATCCCCTCTTATAAATATTCTAATTATTTAAACTTTTATTAATTTTTTTATTATAACAGTTATTTTACTATAAATAAATCTAGTTACTTTTACTTTTTTTAAAAAATGTTATTAAACTAAAAGCATTTTAGTAAAGAATCATTTTGATTTTATCACTAGTCATCTGTAAATGGATATAAAATGAATTTTATTAATAAGCAATACATCAAGTATCTTTGGAAAATAAAAAAGCCTTTCCATCAGAAAAGGCCTTTACTCCCTGTTACAACTCTTATAGTTTCTCAACTTGGTTTTTTTGATAAAATTTAGATTGTGAATAGTCTCCTGAATTTACAATGTTCCAATTTTACTACGCTTTATAAGACTATCTCTAGCTTCAAGATATTCCATATAAAGAGTATCTACAAACTCTGCTGCACTAGTAACCTCTTTAATAACACCGATTCCTTGACCACTTCCCCAAATATCCTTCCATGGCTTCACGGCCCTTTCTCCAAAATTCATCTTAGATGGATCGCTGTCTGGAAGATTGTCAGGATCTAATCCAGCTGCTCGGATTGAGGATTTTAAGTAATTTCCATGAACACCAGTAAAAAGATTACTATACGCAATATCATCAGACGTGCTATCAACGATTGCTTGCTTATAGGCTTCATTTGCTCTGGCTTCATGCGTTGCTATAAAAGGTGAGCCAATATATGCAAAATCAGCTCCCATCGCTTGAGCAGCCAAAATCGCACCTCCTGTAGCAATCGATCCAGACAATGCAAGCGGACCATTGAACCACTGTCTGATTTCAGAAATTAATGCAAATGGACTTTTCACACCTGCATGACCACCTGCTCCTGCAGCAACAGCAATCAAACCATCAGCGCCTTTATCAATGGCTTTATGTGCAAAATTGTTATTGATAATGTCATGAAGAACAATTCCTCCATAACTATGTGCTGTATCGAATATTTCTTTCCGTGCGCCTAGTGAAGAGATGATAATAGGAACTTTATACTTCACACATAATTCCATATCGTGCTCTAACCTGTCATTAGACTTGTGAACTATTTGATTAATAGCAAATGGTGCAGCCGGATGTTCAGGATTTTTTGCGTTGTAAGCTGCAAGTTCTTCGGTAATTTCCGCCAACCATTCATCAAGTTGTGATGCTGGTCTAGCATTAAGTGCAGGCATTGATCCCACTATTCCTGCTTTGCATTGCTCTATTACGAGCTTAGGATTACTGATAATAAATAATGGTGCCCCAATTACAGGGATACGCAAATTCTGAAGTATTGTCGTTTTTACCATTTGTTTGTTTCCTCCATTCTATTTAAAACGTGGTATATCTTCCAAAACTTTATTCGATTAAACTTTCTAAATGGTTCAAATCATCAGAACTATCTTCTATTATTTTTATGTATATAAATAAATGAAAAGACCAATTAATCCTTCTCTTTATATGTCTTCTATAGGGGGGATAAAGACTTTCTCTATTAAATCACTAATAAAAATCTATTCTTATTTGTTAAATGTAAATGAAAGATAAAAAAATCGATCTCCAAAAAATATAGAGATCGATTATATGAGGTTTTTAAGTTCTAGGGTAACCCCATTTCGTTACGGTTCAAATCCTGCTTGACTAATATAAATCTGGTTTTCTTTGAAGACTTTTAGAAACCTTGTATATACGTTTTTATAGGCATGTGGTCCATACCATTCTTCTAATCCTAGCTCTCTATACTTATTCTCCATTTTTAGCCTTTTTGTGCGTTGTCCTCCACTGCCGTCACCCATAAAATAATCATCAATGCATATTCGATCTATTCGCTCCACAGATGACTTTAGTTTTTCGGCAAAATATTCTCCGCTAGGCAATACAGGCGCTATAGCAGCTTGAATTGGTATTCCGGCTTCACTTAGTTTTCGTAATGTGTTAAAACGAGCCTGAATTGGAGGTGCTTTAGGAGTAAAATGTTTTCGAATAGTTTCTGAATCCGTCTCGATAGTCATACTTACTCGGACTTTATCTTTTAACTGTTGAAGCAAATCAATATCTCGACTGACAAGTGGGCTTCTTGTTTGGATGAGTAGAAAATCTGGTGGCTCTTTTACCATTACTTTTAAAAGTGATCGTGTCACCTTTTCTTTAGACTCAATTGGCTGATAAGGGTCTGTGCTTGAGGACATGAATATCGTCACTTTTCCTTTGGCTTTCGCCTTACGAAGTTCTTTTTCAAGTAAAGCTGCTGCACCATTCTTAACATCTACCCATTCTCCCCAGTTGCCTTCTCGAAATAGAGCTACAGGCATTTGTCGAACATAACAATAAGAACATCCAAATGAACAACCTGTATAAGGATTCAGTGAATGTGTATATCCAGCCAAAAATCCTGTCCCTTTATTCAATATCATTTTGGGATTTTTATAGAACAATTCACTTTTCAGGGGAACCACACCTCTCGCTTTAGTCAAATTTGTTTTTCTAAATCCAACAATTTTACTTTCATATCCAACCCACCACGATATCCCGTTAATGCACCATTCTTTCCAACTACTCGATGACAAGGAACTACAATTAAAACACTATTTGCTCCAATAGCTGCTCCAACCGCACGAACAGCAGCTGGCTTTTGAATGGCTTCAGCAATTTCAGTATAAGTTCTCACTTGTCCATATGGAATTTCACAAAGAGCATTCCAAACAGCTAGTTGAAAAGCTGTCCCACTATAATCAAATGGGATTGTGAAATTATGTCGTTTACCTTCTAGATACTCTACGATTTCTAGTTTATAAGGCTTCAGCATTTCCGCATCTTCAATAACTAAACTTCCAGGTAAATGCTTGCCCGCCCATTTAGATAATTCCTCAAACGGCTTATTTTGAGAACCTACATAGCAAAGTCCCTTAGAATTAGCAGCTACATATAAACGCCATTCTTTACTTTCTAATAATGACCAATAAAGTATTAGGCTCTGCTTTGTTTTCACCTTGTTATTCCTCCTTCTTTTTCTTTAAATGCTGCCTGCGAAACTGTGCTGGCGTAAGCCCCATCTTCTCTTTAAACAACGTGATAAAATAGGATGTATTCGGTAGACCTACATATTTTGAAATTTTTTCAATTGTTTTGTTTGTTTGTGTCAAATATTTTTTAGCTTCATTTAATCTAATTATTTGTATATATTCAACCGGTGTAACTCCAGTAATCTTTTTAAATGTTCGATGTAAATGATAGGGACTCCCATGGGCAATATCTGCTAAAGAATCTAGCGTTAATTTATTAGCATAATTTTTATCAATGTATTTAGTGACAAGTGCAATCCACTCGCTATCAGGCAATTTCTCATTTGTTGGCTTACAACGTTTACACGGTCTAAAATTTGCTTGTAATGCTTGTTCTGCATTTGTAAAAATACATACATTTTCTCTTTTGGGTACACGAGATTTACATGACGGTTTGCAAAAAATCCCTGTAGTTTTTACTGCATAAAAAAATATATTGTTATATGATGCGTTATTGTCAATAATCGCTTGCCACTTTTCATCTGTTAGCCTATTATCATCACGATCTTCCGACATTTTATCACCTTCTTTTTTTATTATAACCACTATCTATTCTGAATTTATAATTTTCAAGATGAAACAGCAAGATAGTGAAATTTTTCAAAACTATTATGTGATACATTAAAATAGAAATCTTTTGTACAAAAAGGAAGATGAAAAATGACAGAATCCATTATCCTTCAATTACCTAAATTTTTTGATTCAGCTGCTAACTTAGGTTATCTAACCAGGGCAAAAAATGAGTGCATGTATGAAGTAGAAAACGGCATGATTACAAAAGCAATAGTAATTGGAAAAAGCCGCTATTTAGTACAAATTAACATAGTGGATAATAAGAAAATGCTTATTCAATTTTTAACTAATTCAAATGGAGAACAGCAGGAAGCAGTTGCTCAATATATTCGTGAATGGTTTGATCTAGATACAGATTTAACTTCATTTTATGTAATGGCAAAAAATGATCCATTGCTGAAATATTCGGTTCAAAAGTTTCGTGGCTTACGAATTATGGGTATTCCAGATTTATTTGAAACGCTTTGTTGGAGTATTATAGGTCAACAAATCAATTTGGCCTTTGCTTATTCTTTAAAAAGGCAATTTGTAGAGAGTTTCGGCGATTTTATAGAATGGAATGGCAAAAAGTATTGGACCTTTCCGACTTATGAACAGATTGCGAAATTGACACCTGCTGATTTAGCAGATATCAAAATGACTGTAAAAAAAAGCGAATATATCATCGGTGTTGCGAAGTTAATGGAAAAGGGTGAATTGTCCAAAGAAAAACTATTGAAACTGGAATTTGAAGAAGCGGAAAAAGCTTTAATAAAGATTCGCGGAATCGGTCCGTGGACAGCTAATTATACACTTATGCGTTGTCTACGGTTCAAAGAAGCCTTTCCGATTGATGATGTAGGCCTAAAAAATGCGATCAAAACCCTATCCAATATGGATCGAAAGCCTACAAAAAGCGAGATTTTAAACATAGCAAAATCATGGAAAGACTGGGAAGCATACGCTACATTTTATCTCTGGCGTGTACTTTATTAATAATGATGTTTCATCGGTGCTTAAAGGTCATCCTAAGCAAACAAACAAGATTAATGTTAAAATTATTTCATTCTATTGCAAAAGGAGTTTTTGTTTTGAAAGCACTTATTTTCAATGAATTTGGTAGTTCTGATGTTTTACAATATCAAGAAATACCAAGTCCAGTAATTAAACCAAATGAAGTTTTAGTTCGTACAAAAAGTATTGGGCTAAATTTTGCTGATATATATAGAAGAAAAGGAAATTACCATTTAGCTGGTGAACCACCTTATATACTTGGTTATGAAGGTGCTGGGATTATTGAAGCAATCGGTAAAAATGTAACTGAAGTACAAATTGGCGATCGTGTTGCATTTGCAGATGTTCCATTTGCGAACGCTGAACTAGTTGCAGCTCCAATTGATAAATTAATCTTACTTCCAGATGAGATCTCTTATGACGTGGCATCATCTGTTCTTTTACAAGGGTTAACAGCACATTATTTAACCCATGATAGTTACGCTCTTAAACCAAATGATACAGTCGTTGTCCATGCAGCTTCTGGTGGGGTCGGACAAAATTTAGTTCAAATCGCAAAGATTATTGGCGCTAAAGTGGTAAGTCTTACATCAACTAAAGAAAAAGCGGAAAAAGCATTAGAAATTGGTGCGGATATTGCTTTTACATATGATCAAAATTGGATTCAATCCGTCATTAAATTTTCGGAAGGAATTGGTGCAGATATTGTCTACGATTCTGTTGGCTCTACTCTTATGAACAGTTTCGAAGCAACCCGAATTGGCGGCACAGTCGTATTCTTCGGAATGTCTGGCGGTGATCCTGCTCCTGTTGATCCTCGCATGTTAATGGATACTTCCAAAACACTTACAGGTGGCGATTTATGGAATGTTTTGACATCATTTGAAGAACGCCAAAACCGTTCTAAACAATTATTTGAATGGATTATTGCGGGTAAACTTCAGATTCAATCACCCACTATTTTCTCTCTTCAAGAAGGAGCAAGAGCCCATGACTTACTTGAGAGCCGGAAAAGTACCGGGAAAATATTATTGCGACCATAAGAAATGTCCCTACCCTTGTTAAAATGGATCAATATAACAATTTGAAATAAATGCATAAAAAAGCTGAACTAAATTTAGTTCAGCTTAAATATTATTAATAATGATTTTGAAAGTTATCTATTGATTACTCATACAGTCCTTCGGCTACCTTATCAGGAGTAAACACTATCGCAAGTATTAGGTGCTGGCTCATAAAAGCAATGGTTTTTAAATTGACCAGAAAAAGGTTGACCATACCATGAATCCGGACATGGTGCATAAGGATTAAAATACCAAAGGGCCCATCTCGCTGGTTGTTGTCTCCAATAATCTAAAGTTTGTCTTGCTAATCGTTGTTCATTTGGTCTAGCTCGTTGATAAAACATATTCCCCTTTTGCACCGCTTCAAATGAATAATTTCCACCTTGTACTTGAAAAATCACATCTTCAATTGTTCTTAAATCTTTAAAATCCAAACAGTCTGCTACCAAGCGATTAACAATTACATTTCCAATATACAACATCCCTTGGTTTCCTTCACCTTCACCTTCAGCTCTCATCATCCTTGCAACTAAGTCAACATCTGCATCACGGTAATTTACTCTTGGCATTTTTTCACCTCAAAAATATAATATGAAAAAAACTATAAATTGTTGTCATTCGTTTATACAATAAGAAACCTGAAGTTTATTGCATACAATTTTAAGTAAAAAACATGGATTTAGGTTAATCTTTTCTCCACACATTGATTACTTTTATAACGAATGACAAGAACTTCTAGGAACTAATTCACTAGTTTTCCATTTATATTCAATATGTTAATTTCATAAGAATCACTATGAGATAATAAATTTAATTGTAAGAATTCATTAACTGTCGCTTCTATTTTGTTTGCTAACTGATGCGCTTCATTATTTGAACCTTTGATCGATGTTTCAATGGTAAGTGATTTTTGATATTTAGCAGTTATGCTTCTGATTACTTCGTAGTCTTTAAGACTTTCCGTTAAATCCGCTCCTAGAATTGAAAGTTCTTTTTCTTTTTTAAAAGTTTCATCATTTTCATCGGTATTAAAATCCCATCTCTCAAAGACGATAGTATAGTGTTTTAATGCTGAAGTTCTCATAACACTTTTTGCAATGGTTGCCATATTGTCTTTTACGGAATTAAAATATTCGTCATCCCCTACAACCTGTATCACCAATTCTTTTTTTGAAGTCGTTTTTACATCAAACCAAACGTATTTCGCACCAAGCTTATCTTTCAATTGAGATATACTTTGCTTTTCTTTAGTAGTAAAAAGTTCCTGTTCTTCTTTATTTGCAAAAGAATCAACTTTTAAACTCTTATTTAACAGGATTAGAGAGGTTATTGAAATTAAAAGTATTCCAGCAATTAATATTACCCTTTTTGACAAATAATCCCTCCTATTAAGAAGGTATGACATTTATCCCCCAAATAATGCAAGAAAACAGAAAGTTATCTGATTTAGAATAGGTTCTAGTGTATTAATTATTCGTGTCGTAAATCCATAGCTTCTTGATCTTCTTAAGAAAATCAAGAAAAGGCATCATAGTACAATTTCTACCATGATGCCTTTTCTTATAACAATTCATTTATAATTTTTCGATAATACTTTGTTGTCAGTATTGCAAAGATTGAATATAAGAGAATATAGATTGCCATTGTAATGAGGAGTGGAACAACCAATTCGGTTCCAAATAACATCCAACCAGATTTCACAGCAAAATAGCTATGGCAAATTCCTATTATTAAAGGTAAACCGAAGCTAAATAATTGTTTTCGGTGTATCCCTTTCATAATCTCATCTGTAGAAAAACCGATTTTTTGTAATGTCAAAAATGAACCACGTTCTTCTTCAGCTTCAGTCATTTGCTTAAAGTATAGAATACTTCCTGTTGCAAATAAGAAAGCCATTCCTAAAAAACCAGTGATAAAAATTAATAGTCCCATACTTTCTAGCGTCTGTCTATAGTCCTCGTGTTTTGCATTGAATTGGCGAATTTCAGTTGCACCATCCTTTAGTTTTGCTTTATAGGTGCCTTCATTCGTCGTTTCTTTATAAATCGAATTAGCCTTATCCATTTGTTGCTTATTTGTAATTGTATATCCATTAAATGATTTCCATACTGTGTTCGTTTGGATTGCCTTATTCTTTTGAAGTTGATTAAATAAATCATCTTTTATAATAATTGCTGGTAAAGCATAAGTAAGTTGTGAAGGAATACTTGCTTGTTTTTCAATAGCGACTAATGTAAGTTCTTGTATAGAACCATCGATATGAAGAATCATTTTCTTTCCTACTTCAAATGGAATAAATTTTTGCATGATATCGCTATACCCAGACATAATTGCTTCATCTTTTTTGAGATGAAGTTTTGGAATAATTTGTTTTGCATCGCTTTCTCTTATCACAATATTATCCATATTTAAGTTATTTTGATTAAGCGATTTTTCTTTTAATAATGGCGTTACATCGATTTGCACATTTAAAAGATCATAATGATTTATTTTATATTCTATATTTTCCCTTTGTAATGCCTTTTCAAATGATTTTCCATTTGCTTTTTCTTCACTATTAATTACAGACATATCGTAAGGAACCAATTGTTCGGTTTTCGCATCTACAGAATAATAAGATATATAAGATAAAGATAGAATTGCTAGTGCTAAAGCAGTCAAAATTGTAATGATGGTTAGAGAAAGCACATTGCTTTTCATACGATGCATAATTGATGTAATAGAAAGTACATCATTCAAAGATAAATGACCTTTACGAGACATTCGAATCATATTCATGATAAATGAAATAGAATATCTAAACACTAGAAATGTTCCTAAAATAACGCAACCTAAAACAGTCCCCATCTTTATATACAAGTCCATAATTTCAGTGGTTTTATCCATTTCAAAAAGGGTCGTTGAGACATAATAACCATATATGATTAATGCAATACCTAACAAACCTAAGAGAATTTGAAATGGATTCATCTTTTTCAGTTTAAGTTCTGCTTTACTTGTTGCTTTAAATAAATCTAACAACGAAGTGCGATGAATGACCCACATAGTTTGCAGTAATACCACGATTAATAATATGGCAAAAACGATTATTGTTTGTAAAAGGGCCTCAATTGAAAAATCTAGCGCTACCTCTCTTTTTGTATCGATTACTTTTAAGAAAATTAATGCAAAGAATCTTGAAAAGAAAAATCCGATAAGAATGCCAATAAGTGTTGCGCCAACCCATAGAATGAGATTTTCAAATGTTAGCATGTATGAAATGATTGTTTTAGGAATCCCAATCATTTGGTACAATCCAATTTCTTTACTCCGTCTTTTTAAAAATAACTGATTGGCGTAGAAGACAAAGAAAAACACAATGATTAATAGCAAGATGGATCCTACCTTAAATCCAGCTTCACCTTTCATGCTTGAATGTGTTAGCTTAACCACAGCTTCATTATGTTGTAATGTAACAAACGAAAAATATAAAGCTGCACTAAAAATAAGTGCGAAAAAGTATAAGTAATAGTGCTTTATATTTTTTCTCATGCTTCGAATTACAAGTGTACTAAGCTTCATAACCGTCACCGCCTAAAACACCTTGCGTTTTCATAATTTCTTGGAAGAATTGAGTTCGTGTTTTATCTCCTTTATAAACTTGCGTATAAATTTCACCGTCTTTTAAGAATAGTACGCGGCTACAATAACTTGCTGCTAATGGATCATGTGTAACCATCATGATTGTCACACGATTAGCTTTGTTTAGTATTTCTAAATTTTCAAGTAAAGCTGCTGCTGCTTTAGAATCAAGCGCACCTGTTGGCTCATCCGCAAAAACAATACTAGGCTTCATAATAAGTGCGCGAGCTGCAGCTGTCCGTTGTTTTTGTCCACCTGATATTTCATGAGGATATTTGTTTAGTATCTCTTCAATGCCTAATTGTTTAACGAGTTGAATGCACCGTGCCTCTGCCTCTTGTTTTTTAGTTTTTCCAACCGCTAAAGGTAGAAGGATATTTTCTTTTACCGTTAAAGTATCAAGTAAGTTATAGTCTTGAAAGATAAACCCCATTTCTGTACGGCGAAACGCTGATAATTGTTTTGCTTTCATTTTTTGTAAGGCCTGATTATTTATTTCGACGATGCCTTCAGTTGGGCGATCAATTGAACAAAGTACGTTTAACAAGGTTGTTTTCCCAGAACCTGATGGCCCCATTATACCTACAAATTCTCCTGCTTCAACCTCTAAATCGATTCCTTTTAAAACTTCTTGAGCGAACAATTTTTTTCCGTAAACTTTTTTAATTTTACTTGCTTTTAATATCCCCAAATTTGATTCCCTCCTGCATTTGATACTTCTATTCTATAAAGAAAAGGACTTGGAATCGTTCGATTAACGTGACATTTTGAATTGGTAAATGACATTTTTGTCACTTAGCAAGAGTTTTGACAAATTCATTAGCATTAGGAAATGTAAGTGTAAATGTACTTCCCTCATTTACTACAGAATGTACATCTATTGTAATGCCTAGTTTTTTAGCCGCATTTTGAGCTAAATAGAGTCCCATACCCGTCGATGCACTTTGTTTTCTCCCAGTTGAGCCTGTAAAAGATTTTTGAAATATACGAGGTAAGTCAGCTGGATCAACTCCAACTCCAGTATCTTGAACATGCAATTCTTGATGTCCATCGTTATCAATTGTTACATAAATGGAAATGGTATCTCCCTTACGACTATACTTCACTGCATTTGATAAAATTTGCCGAATAATAAACGAAAGCCATTTTTGATCAGTTAAAACGGTTACTTCAATATTATCTGCATCAATTGCTAAATTTTTTGCAAAACACCATGATTGAAGTTCCTTAATTTCTTGTAAAACAATTGGATACAAAGCTACCTTGTCCAATACTGTGTCTTGCTCAATATTAGCTAGTCGTAACGTGTGCAACGTTTGATCGAGTAGAAGATGTATGCGTAACCACTCTAATTCCAATGGTTTTCTTGTATTTTGAGGCAAATCTTCAATCATCAACTTCATCGCCGTTAATGGTGTTTTCACCTCATGAATCCATGCCAAATGTTGATCTCGTTCTTCTAAAAATTGTATCGATAGTTCATTCTTATATCTCTCAATTTCGAGCTCTGACTCATTCAATTTAGACAGAATCAGGTCTTCTAGATGATGAAATTTCCTTGGTGAATCTGTCATTTTTTTAACTAAATTCATTTCTTTTAAATAGCGCCAAACAAGAAAACAAATAAAGAAGAAAAGAAGTGTTGCGTTAAGGTACATTGTAGAAACAACATGTGTAAATCCAACATCCAAATACAAAAGTACATTCATCCAAATCATACAAAATATAAAAAAGGCAATCCATGAAAGTTTTTCTTTCAAATACAGTAGAATCAACTATTGCACTTCCTTCGTCACAGCCATATAACCAAGGCCTTTCTTCGTCACAATAACATCTAATAATGAAAGTTCTTCCAATTTACTTCTCAAACGGTTCACATTAACGGTCAATGTATTGTCATTGACAAATCGTTCATCGTCCCACAGCTTTCGCATTAGGTCATCTCTAGATACAATTTGGTCCTTATGTTCTAAAAGAATGCGAAGGATAAATTGTTCGTTTTTTGTAAGCTCAATGGTTTTGTTGTTTTTAAGAATTGTACTTGTTAAATAATCAATTGTTGCTCCATTCCAAATCACATGTTCGACTTTTTCTTCTGAATAATCATATGTACGTCGTAATATTGCTTGTACTTTCGCAATTAACACATCCATATTAAATGGCTTTTGAATATAATCATCCGCCCCCATTTGCATGGCCATTACCATATCCATTGGCTGATCTCTTGAGGATAAAAATAGAATTGGCACCTTCGTAATAGAGCGAATTTCTCGACACCAGTGGAATCCATCAAATGCAGGAAGTTGAATATCGATAATTACGAGTTGCGGCTGCACCTTCTGAAAATTGTCCATTACATGTTTAAAATCAATTGGTATTTCAACTTGCATATCCCACTGCGCAAAATGTTTTTGGATGAGTTTTGCAATTGCTTCATCATCCTCTATTAATAAAATGTTAAATGCCATTTGAACGCTCCTTAGTCAATTTTTCTAAGCTTTATCATACCATTTTTAGGGAAAACTTTTTGTTTCAGTTACTTGTTTTATATGATTTTTCTTATTGCAATTTTTTTATAATTTATATAGACTGGCGAGGTATATAGAACAACAAATAATTTACTTTTATGATGAATGATTTTCATGAAAGAAAAAGTTTCGATTCTTTCAAGATATTTTCTATATCAAAAAAGCGCTCATCTACCATTACAGGTTAATAAGCGCTTTAATTGTATTACACAGTGAAATAAACAAAAAACAACTCCAAAATCACTATTTAAAGTGTATTTTGAAGTTGTTTTAGCTTTATTATTTGTTTGTTTGTAAAGTTATATCTTGA
This sequence comes from Rummeliibacillus sp. JY-2-4R, assembly GCF_053847205.1. Classification (NCBI taxonomy): domain Bacteria; kingdom Bacillati; phylum Bacillota; class Bacilli; order Caryophanales; family Caryophanaceae; genus Rummeliibacillus; species Rummeliibacillus sp. JY-2-4R. The sequence goes on from NZ_CM132623.1 coordinate 2,030,548, forward strand.
TAGAAATGTTTTTTACCGATATTAAAAATCACTTCACATTGACGTAATCTCAATTCAAAGAGCGTTATTGAATCATGATAAACTTCAGGATTTGCTTTCAGTTGTTGCAGTGTATCTTGATTTTCTTGTATTTCCATATGGCTGTTTTCTACCGCTTGTTCCAACTCGCTAAATGAATTTCTAAAGAATATAGTAATATCTCGCTCTAACGCTTTTTCAAATAACTCAAATTGCAAGAAGAATTTGTTTGTAATTAATGCTGTTACATCCGTGTAATCTTCATTTTCTATATATTGTTTATATTTATTATAGATCATTGCTTTATTATTTTTAGGGAGAACTCCAAATATTTTACCGGCACCTTTCAGTAAAATTTGAGTTGCTGAAAATCGATGTAAGATATTAACTTCATCCATTTGAATACTTGTTGTCATTCGATCAATATCTCTTTGCCAGTCATCAAGGACTTTAAAATCACCTTCTAACTGTATTCGATCTTCTCCACATAAATAATTAATTCCTTCACTGATTTCATTTAAGTACGATTGACTTTCGAAGAACTCGTTATTAGAAATTTCAATCCAATTTTGCATAGAGCGAACAAGATTAGGTAGAACAGTTTGTTGTAGATAATTTTGAATTCTGTCATTCATTGCTGTATTTAGTTCAGTCTCAATATGACCATAATTGCTTTCTTCACTAATTAAATCAGAACAACCCTTCAAAAGTTTTGGGATATCTACTACAAGATCATTGGCAATTTTGTTTTTCATCGTTCGATATGAACCTGTAATCAATTCGATTTTTTCTTCTTTAAAATCAGTAAGGTTATTAATAAAACCATTTAGTTTAACTAACATATCTTCATTCCAATTAGTAGAATCAACTATGTTGTTTTCCAGCTCTACACGTTTATTTAAAAGATATGTTATTGCTTTTCGAATGAAAAATAACAGTTTTTCTGTACGTTCTGCATCGATATTGTTATGGTTAAAGTTAAAATGTATAAACTCAGTTAAATCGTTTAGTTGTTGTTTATTCGTATATAACGATGAGTAAGGCAAAATTCTAGCTCCAGGGAAATATACATTTACTCTTTCTTGTGTATCATGTATAACTCTTTTTAATTCTACTTCACTGTATATGTTATCAATTTTATTTAATAAGAAATGAATTTGTAGTTTTGGTGCATGTTTTTGAATACTTAAAAGCATGTCACGCTCTTTATCAGTAAATGGTGAATCAGCATTCAAGATGAATAATAAATCATCTACAGAATTTAAATACTCAAATGTCTCATCTGTAGTATCATTGTTTCGATTAAAGCTAGGTGTTACAACGAATGTAAGTTTATTTCTATTTAAAAAGCTAGATGGTAATTTATATTCAACACATGCTTTATCAATATTTGTTTGTTCATGAAGATTCATCATGTTTTGATACTCAGATAAGTCATCAGTTGTTGAAATGGCTGAATCTGTAATAGCATTAATTTCTGTTTCAGCGTCATTTTTCAAGACAATAACATTTGATATTGCGTTTTCGAAAATAGGTTCTCCTAGTATAGAGTTTATAAATGATGTCTTTCCATTTCCTGAAGTTCCCGTTACCAAAAGTCGATTTGTTCTTAGATCTGTAAGCTCGTCAACTAACCATCTAAATCGATGACCCATTTCTAAATCATGTTGCTTTGCCCACTGTGTAATAGATTCAAAAAGATGCAAACTATACTCTATGCCATTCACATCATTCATTGAATAGGACAGTAGTTTTTCCGCTTGTTGAATATTTGCTGAATCTATTTTGGAAGGGAAAATCTCATCCCATGCTAAAACTGCTGCAGATAGAAATACAGAGTGAGATGGATCGACTACCTTTAACCAATTGGTGAAAAGATTTGGCATTATATCGTGTAGTTGTGTTAACAAATATTTACCCTTAATCAATTCAAAGTATGTTTCTTCATAAAGAGAAGAAATGTTGCCCCATATTTCGGACGATTGAATTTCGATAGTTGAGAAAAATACATTGATTGTAGTGAGCCACAATAAGTAATTTTGTTCATTTTTATAGCTGCGCCAAAGTGAGGAAACCATTTGTGTAAATTGTACTTGATCCATATTATATAAAGTAACAAATACATCATTAAAATACGCTGGCGAAATATGTTTTGTATATCCCTTATTTACATACTCCTTTAAAACCTCAAACCATTGAGAAGATTGTGTTCGAATCAACTCATTCACAGCAAGTTCTACCGCACTATCGAAATCTCGCTGTTCTTCATAAAAGGAACGTGCAATTTTTGTAACATTTGGATAATCAGGATTTAAAGAAACTGCTTCTTTAATAACAGTGAAAGCTGAATCAAGTTTATTCTGTTCTATGTAAAGAGACAGTAATTGAAGTGCAATTTCAGTCAAAAGAATTATGTTATCAGTAGTAATAGAGGTATAAACATTTTCAGCAGCTGATAATTGGTTAAGTTCTACATAGGCATCCGCAATATTTTTTTGTGCCCATGGTACTAATTCATTACTAACTTTCTCCCATTTAAAAATAGCTGATTCAAAATCTTGATTATGATAATAAAATTCACCTTGTGCAAAACGAATATCAGATCCATCTGCAATCTCTTTTTTTACTTCGTTTAAATAAACTTCTCCAAGGACTTGAAGAGGTGGATGTGTCTCATTTTCCGTTAGGAATGTTTTATAATATATCTTTTCAATTAATTGTTTTTCTAAACTCATATTTCCCCCACCATATCTTGAAGAATACAATTTCTTCATGTGTCAACTCTTTTTTGTATTTATACTTTTTATTGTAGCAAAGAATGTCTGGTGGTAAATTTCATTTTTCTATCATTTTTTTAGGTAAGATTGAATTTTGATGAGATAAGTTTCAGTTGTTTTGCATTTTCCTTTCAAGTTCGATACAACTTTTGTTTTTTATTAATAAATATGAATATTTTATTCTATATTTTTACAATTGATACCCATACTACTTTAATAAGTATGGGTCCCCTTTTTCATCAAACACTTGCTTAAAGTCAAACGCATAAGGAGTTGGTCCATTCTTAATGTAATGGTTGTATCTTTTGAAAGCGTCCTTCCACGAAGTATCCTTTGACTTCTCTGTCCACCATACTACATAAGAAAGATGTTTTTCTTGATAAGGAACCATCCATTTGTTACTATCACGCAATGCTTGCCTATGAAGGCCAGTATAGGTAAAACGATATAAAGATTGTAGACTTTTCCATACGCTAAGTGTAATTACTGGGAATCCATTCTTCTTTTTTGCTTCTTCAGGTAAAAGTATTCCTTCAGGCGAAAACAATTCTATAAGCTGACCTGACTTAGCGGCCTGACGAATTACTTCATTCCCTACTTCAAAAAACTCACGAGAGGCTGGGTGATCATAGGGTTGATTTAACATTCCAACTGTAAAGATGGAAACAAAAGAAATTTAAATCCCTCCATTTCAAGTTTTTACTTATTTATATTCAAGTTTTGCTTATTGCTATTCCTTTTTATATTTATATAGACTAGCGAGGCTTATACTATTAAAAGATTATAATAGAAATAATTCAAGAAAGTGGTCAACCCTCGCGGATTTAGAAGTAATTTCCCTCGTTAAATTGCCAAGAATTAGTCGTTTCAATTGAATTTCCCGCTATTTTCTGAATTTTTCCCTAGAACAAAACAAATAAAGTCCTATTTTAAAGTAAAATCAAAGGAAAACTATTTTACATCATGCCCCATATATCAAATAATGAATTTGTTTTCTTCACTCTAGCAATGTACAATAATATGGAATATACATTCGTACATTACCCATGAAATGAGGTTACACTATGTCATCCAATCAACCATCTAATCAAAATTCAGCTGAGAAGAAAGAATTTACTACTGAAGAAATGTTACAAGAAATTAGCCGCCTAACTGAATTGCTTCAAAAAGACAATATTACTGAAGCAGAATACTTAAAAGAAAAAGAAAAACTGATGAACATGATGAAATCATAGAAGTTATCTTATCTAAAAAAGCCATTCAGGATACAAAAATCCTAAATGGCTTTTTTCATTTGAAATTATATGAATTATTTCCTGCGAGAAAATTAAACTAATACAGCTGCTTTTTCAAGTTTCTTTGTCATGTTATACCAAACTTCACCGCCATGCTCTGATTCTGAAACACCATCGTTTTCATAACCATGCTTTTCATAAAAGGGTATTAATGTTTCGAGACATGTTAAAGTGACACTTGTGCGATTCTTCAAAGCAGCTTCCTTTTCAAGTTCAGTTAATAAAATCGAAGCTATTCCCTTTTTTCTATGTGATGGATGAACTGCAATTCCAAGTATACTTTGAACGCCACCTGTTTCTGGGTTTTCCTTTGTTTCGCTAAATAAATCATCTGTGATGAATGGATTATCCATAACAGGACCGTTTATAAAGCCTAGAATTTCTTCCCCTTCTACTGCTATTAAAAAGGTATCTGGAATCATACGTATTCGATTAACGAACGCTACTTCTGTTGCAGCTTCATCGGGTGTAAAGCTTAACTTTTCTATTTCCATTAATTGATCGAAATCATCCATTTCTACTTGTCTAATAATCAATTGAATTACTCCTTATCTATCTTAAGGTGGCTGAAAAAATTATATATCTATTGTTACGTATCGAGATACATTTTGCAAATGGAAATTTTCCTATATAAAAAAAGGCGCCTAAAATTCAAAAGAAAAATTAGGTGCCTCCTTAGAACTATTCATAGAAACCTTATAGTACTTTTTCTAAAAAGTCTTTTGCACGTTGTGTAGAAGGGTTTTTGAAGAATTCTTGTGGCGGTGCGTCTTCGATTAATTGCCCGCCATCTAAAAAGAATACACGGTCCGCTACTTCACGTGCAAAGCCCATTTCATGCGTTACAATCAGCATGGTCATCCCTGTGACTGTCAATGATTTCATAACATCTAGCACTTCTTTTACCATTTCAGGATCTAGTGCTGATGTTGGTTCATCAAAAAGCATAATTTCTGGTTGCATAGCTAATGCTCTTGCGATGGCAACACGTTGTTTTTGACCACCTGAAAGACGGTTTGGATATTCGTCTTTTTTATCAAAAAGACCAACTTGTTTCAATAATTCTTCGCCGCGCTTAACAGCTTCTGCTTTTGATAATTTACTTACTTTCATCGGTGCATAGGTTAGGTTTTCCATTACTGTTTTATGAGGAAACAGATGAAAATGTTGAAATACCATACCAACTTTTTCACGAAATTTCATGAGGTTAGCTTTTTTTGCTGTAATTTCTTGATCATGGATGACGATTTTACCACTTGTCGGAGTTTCCAGTAAGTTCATGCAACGTAAGAAGGTTGATTTACCTGAACCAGAAGGACCTATGATTGCGATTACTTCGCCATCTTGAATTGTTGTAGAAATGCCTTTTAGCACATCGTTATTACCAAACGATTTGTGCAAGTCTTGTACATTAATCACCTTTTCTCATCCTTTTCTCAACCAATTTACCTAAATAAGAAAGAACTAAAACAATAAAATAATAGATAACACCAGCAATTAGTAATGGCTCGATATAATGGAATGTCGCGCCACCAACAACATAAGCACGACGCATAATATCAAGTGCACCGATTACTGTAACGATTGCTGTTTCTTTTGTTAAGGATACAAACTCATTTATTAATGCAGGTATAATATTCTTTAAAGCTTGTGGTAAGATGATATCTTTCATCATACTACCATAAGAAACGCCAAGAGCTTGTGCTGCTTCACTTTGCCCTTTATCTACAGCCATAATACCTCCACGAATAATCTCAGAGATATATGCTGCTGAATTTAACGAGAATGCTAGAATTGCAGCTGGCATAGGTTCAATATCAATATTAGGGAACATTTGTGGAATCCCCATATAGATAATTATTAATTGTAAAACTAGTGGTGTTCCACGGAATACAGAAGTATAAAAATCCGCTAGCCATTTAAGCGGCTTAATGCCGCTTAATTTAACTAGTGAAAGTAAAACTCCAAGTAGAAATCCGAGAACACACGCAACTGCCGCAATTTCAAGTGTGATGCCAATACCTTTTAAGATATAAGGGATCGACGGTACAATTGGTGTGAAATCTAAATTCATCTAAAGAACCTCTTTCCCTATATTACTTAACTTTGAACCATTTTGCTTTCATTTTATCGATTTCGCCTGCATCATCTAATTCTTTAACAGCTTTGTTGAATTCATCAACTAACTTACTTCCCTTTTGGAATGCAGCTGCTTTCTTTTGATTTTCAACGCCTTCGATTTTTGAATATTTCAAATCAGGGTTTTGTTTTACATAATTTTCTGCAACAATATCTTCAAGTACGATTGCATCAAGTCTGCCAAGTTTTACTTCTTGGATCAATTCAGGTACACGGTCACGCGTTTCAACTTTTACAGTTTTCACTTTATCAGCAATTGCATTTGCTGTGTCTTGTTCGATTGAAGAAACTTGCGCACCGACTTTTTTATCTTTTAAGTCATCGATTTTATCGAATTTAAAATCTTTTTTTGTGATTAAATAATCATGCGTATCGTAATATGAATCGGTGAAATCGACTACTTTTGCACGATCTTCGTTAGGCGTAATACCTGCCATTGCAAAATCGATTTTCTTAGATTGTACAGCAGGAATTAAACTGTTGAATTCCATATCTTGAATTTTCAATTGATAACCCATTTTCTTCGTTACGGCATTTGCTAAATCAACATCAAAACCGATAATATCTTCTGATTTTGTTGCGTCAATATATTCAAATGGCGCGAAGTCAGCAGATGTTCCCATAACAAGTACTTTTTTGTTTTGATCAGTATTTTGATCTGTAGCAGTTTTCGTTGAATTAGATCCACATCCTGCAAGTGACAATGACAATACAGCAGCTGCTGCAAATAACCATTTCTTTTTCATATCTATTGCTCCATTCTATATGTTGTGTATATATTCTTTCATTTGAGGGCAACTATTTTGCATATAAATACGGGTAAGCTACAAATAATGAATATATATAAATCAATATTTATGAATATAATAACATAAATATAAAAAAACTAAAGTCCTTTTAAGTAAGAATGTGCTTTTTTTTTTGAATTATGATAGAAAAAATTCACGAAAAAGAAAAATAATGATTTTGTCGAAAAAATCAATCAAATCCGAACTTTTTGTCGTTTTTCCTTATTCCTCGGGTAATATTTCTTTTCTCCATTATTTCCTTACGAACATATTTCTTTTCGCTCATTTAAGTATCTTAGGCTTCACTCTTTTGCATATAGTACTTTTTAGAAAAATGAATACTTCAATTACAAAAAGGATCACGACTACATATTTCCCTATTTCCACAACCATTAATCTCGCATGTTCAAATAGTAAACCTTTCGGTAAATGAATTGTAAAGTTAACTAACATTCCAAATGTAAAGTTTCGTGCCCATTGAGTTGGATGATAAGCAAATAAGCCATTATTAAAGCCTAAACTTTTCACACGCAAAACAATTCGAATTAGTTCAATACATTCTACAAGACAAAATAAAATGAAATCAATTAGCCAAAAGTAAATTAGCCAGTTACCTAAGTTTTTCATCGAAATACATAATGCTAAACCAGTAATGGATAAAGCTCCGTGAATTATACAATTTGTATTCGCCCAATTTAAAATAGTATTATGAAGAGTATTTTTTAAAATAGCAATCATAATAAATACAATACCAATCAGATAAAAAACAAACCCAAGTATGACCATTCCTAATTCAAGTCCCCTTGGAATATTAATTGAGTAAATAGTTGCTGCAACAATGACAAGTGATTGTGTGGCAACACAACTCAGTAAGATAGCACCATGTAATTTAGCAATGTATTCTTTATTCTTACAAAAAATAATAAAATTTCTAACAATGAACCACAAATACCAGAGCCAGTTTATGAAATCAAGTCCAAAGAATACTATGCTTGATAATTGCAATTGAGGAAAATAATAATGGGCGTTCAGTAAAACAACAGAAGTTGATGCAACCCATGTTCCAATCGCAAAACTATTGATTGGATTATTTGTATGATTCTGAGATAATGTCCCCTTATTAAAATCGAGTATAAAGAAAGACAAAATGGCTCCATATACACAAAATAAAGTAATTGCCAATATGTGTCCAACTACCAGTGTATAAAATGGGATATTTTGGATAACACCAACAAGAATTATTCCCATAGCCATCACGATGGCACCTGAAGTTGTTGGAATGGATTTGACTTTTAGATAATTGAAAAGGTAACACAATATCCCTATGTAAATAATGAATAATAGAAAATAGTACATATTAACACGACCTTTAGTAAATTTCCTATTCAATTATATATAGAATATATACATAGTTAATACTAATATCTGTGTCATTATTAAAAGCATACAAAAACCTCATTTCATAATAGAAATGAGGTTTTTGATTTATGGTATATAAAACTATTTCATTTTAAACCATTTAGCTTTTAACTCGTCAACTTTTCCTTCTTTTTTAAGTTCATCGTAAGCTTTGTCGAACTCTGCAGTTAATTTGCTTCCTTCTGGGAATGCTGCTGCTTTAGATTGGTCTTCTTGGTTTTGTATTACATAATACTCTAAATCTTTGTTTTGTTTTAAATAATTTTCAGCTACAATATCTTCAGTAATTAACGCATCAATACGGCCGAGTTTTACTTCTTGTACTAATTCTGGGATACGGTCGCGACTGCTAAGTGTAATACCTTTGATTTGTTTTGCTAATGATTTTGCTAAATCTTCTTGGATAGATGATGTTTGCGCGCCTACTTTTTTCCCTGCTAAATCAGCATCCGCTTTAATACCACTACCTTTTTTAGTTAGCATATATTCTTTTGTATCATAGTAAGATTGAGAGAAATCTACTACTTTATCACGTTCTGCATTTGGTGTCATACCTGCTAAAACGAAATCTACTTTTTTTGCTTGAAGAGCTGGAATCAAACTATTGAATTCCATATCTTTTACTTGTAATTTATAACCCATTTTATCTGTAACTGCTTTTGCTAGATCAACATCAAATCCAATGATGTCATCTGACACTTTCGCATCGATATATTCAAACGGTGCATAGTCTGCTGCAGTACCCATCACTAATACTTTGTCTTGTTTTGTATTGTTAGAAGTATCAGCTGATTTATTTGAATCGTTTGATCCACATCCTGCAAGTGAAAGTGCTAAAACTGCTGTTGCTGCGAAAAACCATTTTTTCATTTTCATATTAAAAACTCCCTTTTGTGTAATTACTTAGTTGTATATTTTTCTAAAGCTCGATCTAACATGTTCAATCCATCATCAATTTGTTCTTTTGTTATGGTAAGTGGTGGAATCATTCGAATGACTTCCCCCTCATTTCCGCAAAGGTAGAACAAGACACCCTCAACAAGAGCCAAATCTAAAATTTCTTTAAGCGCTTTACCATCACCATGACCCGTTGTAGGATCGATTACATCAATACCAATCATCAAGCCTGTTGCACGAACTTCACCAATGCAGTCATATTTTTCTTGGATTGCTTTTAGTTGTTCAACTGCATATGCACCAACGACTTTTGAATTTTCAATTAAATTTTCTTCTTTGAAAACTTCAAGTGTTGTTAAAGCTACTGAACATGCAATTGGATTTCCGCCAAAAGTTGTACCATGTGAACCAATTGGCCATTTTTCCATTAATTTATGGCTAGCAACCGTTGCACTTAAAGGAAGCCCAGATGCAATCCCCTTTGCAATCGCCATAATATCCGGTGTTACGCCAAATGTTTGAGCGGCAAACCATTCGCCTGTTCGGCCAAATCCAGTTTGAACTTCATCGAAGATAAGCAAAATTCCATGACGATCACATACTTCACGAATTTTCTGTAACCATTCTTTAGGTGGAATGACATAACCACCCTCTCCTAAAACTGGTTCCACAATAACTGCGGCAACCTCTTCAGGTGTAACTTGATGCTTGAATAATTGGCCAAAATCATGTTCAAGTTTGTCCACTACATATACAACTGGATCAACACCTTGAGGCGCTTCTTTCACATTTGCATATGGAATTTGATAGGACAAGTGTGATGGTTGCATAAATTTGCGATATTTACTTTTAGATGTTGTGACACCTAACGCTCCCATTGAACGTCCGTGGAAGCATCCTGTGAAGGAAATAACATATGGCCGCTGTGTTGTGAACTTCGCAAGTTTTAATGCCCCTTCAATTGCCTCTGTTCCGCTATTTCCATAGAAGAAACAATCTAAATCTCCCGGTAAGATTTCTCCAAGCTGTTTAGAAAGTTCTAATATTGATTCATACATGATAACCCCAGATGGTCCATGTATTAATTGATCAGCAGCGTCCTTAATACTTTGCACGATTTTAGGATGACGGTGACCCGTGTTCGCAACAGCGATGCCTGATGTAAAGTCTAGATATTTTTTACCGTCTGCCCCGTAGTAATAGCATCCTTCTTCTTTTACTACAGGTAGGTTGGGATGATCTTTTGCCATGCTTGGTGCTAAATAATCTCCCATATTGTCATATAAATCGAGCCAACTTACCATTGTAATTCCTCCAATAAATTCTGAATAAACATAAATTAATATTTATGAATATAATAACATAAATATAAAAAAAGAAAATACCCATTTTATGAAAAATCAAATAAAACCACTTAAACATTGAGATTTTTCAAGTAATTTATATACTTATTTTCCCTTATATTATACAAATAGGAATTTCCCTATATCTTTATCGAATTATTGTTATGCATAAATATTAATAATGTATAATTATGACTAATTTAATTGTAGGTTTAATACAAAATTTCAGAATAATTTTTCTCCAGTTGCGGTTTAAAATTGACTTCTACCAAAATAGAATGTAAGAAAAAAAGAAGTCAAACTAGAATTTCCCTCCTAGATTGACTTCTTTATGATGAATTAGATTAATACATGTCTATTCAATATTTTCTTATTTACTAACAGTTAACAACATTTCACGAATTGTTTTACATGCTACAGCTGTAGAAGCACCGCTTGGATCGTATTGTGGTGATAATTCAACAACATCAGCAGCGACGATATTGTTTAAATTTTGTAATTGCATTATACCATTTAACAATTCTTTATACGTAATGCCTCCTGGCTCAGGAGTTCCTGTGCCAGGGAAAGTGCCTGGGTCTAATACATCCAAATCGATTGTAACATACACAGGAAGGTCTTTTAAGTCATTGACAACTTCTGCTAGTGTATCAATTGTAAAACGTTCCATGTACGTATGTTCTTTTGACCATTCAAATTCTTCTTTAAGACCTGAGCGAATGCCAAATTGGAAAATACGACCGTCTCCTAAAAATTCATGGCAACGACGAATGATGGATGCATGAGATAATTTTTCGCCCATATAATGTTCTCGTAAATCTGTATGTGCATCAATATGAATTACATGCAAGTTAGGGTATTTTTCGAATGCTGCTTGGATTGTTGGAAAACTTACCAAGTGCTCGCCACCAACCATCACGAATTTTTTGTTATCCGCAACAATTGAACGTGTAAACTCTAATATCTCTTTCATCGTTTTTTCGGTATTTCCAAGTGGTAATTCAAGATCCCCACCATCATAAATTGCAACATCCTCTAGGTCACGATCTAAATATGGAGAGTATGATTCTAATCCATATGAGTCTGGACGAATTGCTTGCATGGCAAAACGAGTTCCAGGTCTAAAGCTTGTTGTTCCGTCAAATGGAATACCGAAAAGTACTACTTCTGATTCTTCATAATTATTATCACAACCGATGAAAGTTGAGACATTTAGTGGATTTTGTGGCATGTAAATTTCCTCCTGCATATTGCGTTTGATTGTAATACATGATGCATAATTCTTGCACTTTTTATCTATAATTGACTCTATTTTATAATTCTTTTACAACTGTAATATGATGCTTTAAATCAGATTCAGTGAGAACATTCCCGAAGTTTTCACAGTAATAATAGTATTGTTGAACGACTTCTTCTGATATTAGCTCACCCGGAATTACCAATGGGATACCTGGTGGATAAATCATTAACAAATCAGCACTAATTTTCCCTTTTGCCATTTCAATTGGAACTAATTCATGTTCTGCATAATGTGCATCTCTAGGACTGATCATTAATTTATTTGCATGAGTTGGCGTTACGCTTGTTGAGTATATTGGCTTTTTGCCTCCATAAACTTTATCGATATCTTTTAGTGCCCATACTAATTTTTTTAATGATCGTTCATCGTCAGCTGTTGTAATAACAGCCATCACAACATAACCTTCTGCTAGCTCCATTTGAATTTGATACTTTTCTTTTAACAATGTATATACTTCGAAACCTGTTAAGCCACAATCATTAACGCGAATGACTAGTTTCGTCCAGTCGTGAGATTGTGAACAGTGATGATTTAAATAGTCGCTTTTTAAAACTTCAAAACATGTATTTTGTTCAATATCACGTACTGTTTTTTCTACTAATGGAATTAAGGCTTTAAAACGTTCATAACCGTACAATGCAAGGTCATGTCTTGCTACATCTAAAGAACTCATTAATAAGTAATTGGCACTTGTTGTTTGTAACATATTCAATGTTTTTTGCATTTTTTTAGCTGAAATTCGGCCTTCATTTAATAGTAGAATCGAACTTTGTGTTAGGGATCCACCTGTTTTATGCATACTCATTGTAACAATATCTGCTCCTGCAGTAATTGGATCGAGCATTCCTGGCATAAAAGGTAAATGAGCTCCGTGTGCACTATCTACGATTACTGCCATACCGTTTTTATGAGCAAGTTTACAAATTGCTTGTAAATCATTCATAGACCCAAAGTATGTTGGATATGTAACCAAGATAGCTGTTGCTTCTGGATAAGCTGCTATTGTCTTTTCAACGTTTTTTAGTGAAATACCATGTGATATACCAAAATGTACATCTACTTCTGGTTCGATAAAGACTGGTTTTGCACCACTTAAGATAAGTCCGTTCATCACAGATTTATGACAATTACGAGGCACGATTAACACATCATTAGGTTTACATGTTGCTAAAATCATGGCTAAAATTCCAGAAGTTGTTCCATTTACTAAGAAAAATGCATGGTCTGCTCCAAATGCATCTGCAGCAAGTTGTTGTGCTTCTTTGATTACGGATTCTGGATGACTTAAAAGATCTAATTCTTTCATCGAATTAACATCCATTTTCATTGCCATTTCGCCAAGTACATATTTTAAGGGGCTATCTTGTGCACCCATTTTGTGCCCTGGCACATCAAATGGAGTGGTATTTGATTTTGCATATTTAACTAATGCATTAAATAGTGGCATACGTTCTTGTGCGATGGATTCTGCTGTAGGTGCGAATTGTTCTTGTAAAATATTCATGATTGAACTCCCTTTCCCAAAATGTTGTCAGTTGCCTTTGAAAAAGGGCTTTCAATAATTTCTTTTTGTTTTACATTAATTTTCATACTTTCAACTAATTCTAATTCCGATGTAAATAAAGTTTGTTCAGTCAATATTATCCTCTCCTACTAAAAAAAGGTTTTTAGCATGCAAAAAAGCTCTCCAACCATTAGAAGGAAAGCTTCGATAGATATCAACTGCTTATCCTCTTATCGTTCACAAAACTTCGTACATTTTGTGCTCAGGTTGAGCCCCAACATCTGAAAAAACAGACTGGTTTGCCACCGTATCCTAGACCCCTCGTCTCAACGGTTACTAATAAGAGCAACTTTATTTATGCTGGAATTAATACTAAATTATTTCTTTTAAACTGTCAATTCATTTTCAATAAAAAATTTTTGGGTTTTGTTCTTTTTTGAATTCATTAAAAAATAAAGCGCTTTCATTCCAATCATATTTTTAAAGTAGAATCATAAAGTGGTACATTTTGCGCAAAAACAAAAAGACATTTACCTAAAAAATCAAGCGGTAAATGCCAATGTTAATAAAATTTATTTTTTTATATTATTGAATCAAATATTGTACTTCATCCGCATATGTTAGGGCTAAAGGGTTCCATTTCCTTGGAATGCAATCGATTACTTTATAAGGAATACCCATTCTACGGATAAAATCTCCAAACTTTTTATCTAACCAAGGTGGTGTCCAAGCACCTGAGCGGCAGATATGAATGGCTGAAATTTTCGTTTTCGTTTGCAAATCGGTTATTTTCGGATAATCAATATGAAAATGCTCATTCATTTCTTGGAAATTTTCAGGTTTTTCTGCTGTATAGGGACCGTAGATAATATGTGCTTCATCAACTTGTTTATTTTTTAACAATTTACCAAGCCAGTTAGCACAATTGATTTCAAAATCAAGAGATGAAAGTCCGCCATATCCTAAATCTGAATGTGCATCAAAAAGGTACACATCTGCACAATCATACTTTTTCGCGATTTTGTATGATAATGCATGTGAATCTGAGACATATACATCAATATGTGAATCAAATTCAAATATTTGTTTCATTTTACTCCAAAATTTTTCAGTTTCTGTAGATAGAAAAAATCTTCGTTGTATATTTTTTCCTTGAGCTTTCAAGATCAAATATTTCTTATACCACAGATCAATAATTGTTCTTTTATTTTCAATACTTGATACACAATTTTCGTTGTCGAGCGAAATAAAATAATCCCAATCAATAGATAATAAACTGTTCCCCATCTAAGATCACCTCTAATAAGTTACACTACAGATTATCTATTTTGACATTTTATTAGTAATTGTTCAGCAATTAGTAAAATTGCTAATAAATTAATTGTAGTTTTCTGCTATTTTTATGTCAATTGAATTGCGTGTTTTTCGAGGTAAGGGGAAATTGAAGGAATTGAAAACAAAACAGATGATCGAACTTTCAGTTGATCATCTGTTTACTGTAATAAATTGTTTAACATTGTGTTCTCAATTCTGCGAGGCTTAATCGGTAATCGTGATTTTGTGTTCATAAAGTTCTCCTGGATATTCAATCGATAGGAAAGATAATAACGGAAGGCTTAAATCTTGTGGAATTCGAAAATGGACGTTGTTAATATGAATAAGACGTCCAAGTTTATAAATACTTTCATAAAGCGAATCCCTTGAATGCATAACTACATTTTTCCCCATTTTTGTAATATACTCTACGACATAGTGCATATTCTCCCTGTAAATATTAATGGTTAACAAAGAATCATCACTTCCCTTTCCTTTTTTTACTATTTAAATTAAATAGTAATAACATTATTATAGCATAAAACAGAAAAAATATGACACAATATAGAATTGTGCGTATTTTATTAATTACTATGATTTCAAAAACATGTCACATTTTTGAGCACATTTTAGGTTTTGGGTTGGTATAATAAGGGGAATAAATTAGATTCATCTCCTAATAAAATTGGAAAATTTCCATGAATAAGCTAGGAAAATACAACAGGTGATGGGATTAATAAGAAATACAGTGGACAATTATGCTCACATAAATTTATTTCTAAGTATTATTAATATTACAAAATTTGCTGATGAATATTTCAACCATTACGTGAATATTAAATTTTATTTTTATCCAAAATGTAAGGAATTACCTACAAAAAGTGATTCTTATGGCAACATTGAAAATCGATTGTACACATCTGATAAAGTTTCACAACCGATTTGTCTTGCTTTTTCAATATAAATACTCCATAGTTCTGCGGTTAATATCGCATCTCCTAAAGCATTGTGCCGATTGATGATAGGAATGTTGTTATGGCAACAATAATCCTCAAGTTTTACTAGATCTAAATTTCGTTCAACAATTTTAAATAAAAATGTCGTATCGACAATGCGGTGTTTAAACGGCATTTTAAAAAATCGATTGCTTGCATACTTCATAAAATTTCTTTCATGATTTGCATGATGTGCAACTAAGGTTGAATCATTTGAAAATTCCAGAAAGTCTAGGATTACATTGGAGGCCTTTGGAGCATTACGTATGTCTTCATGTTTAATTTTTGTTAATTTGATTATTCGATCAGGAATTTCTTTTTCTATATGCAAAAGCGAATAAAATGTTTGGTCTGTATGAATTGTTGAACCAGTCATTTTAATTGCTCCTATAGACAATATTTCATCACCCTTATCTGGATAAAATCCAGTACTCTCAATATCAAATACCACTACATTAAGCTCAGATAATGAAATAGTAAGTGCCTCTTCTGGCTGAATTTCTTTTTGCATTCTCCTTAAATATGCAATTTGCTGTGCATTTTGCACTTCCCCTAGTCCTTCAAAGGATCGTCTTTTTTGTATGGATCTAAATAATTGTTGAAACGGTTCAAATGCCATATTTAACACCCTTTTTCGATGAGCTCAATCACATCATCATGCAATCTTATACCAGTTTTTAGAACATTTTTAAGATTTCTCTTTTCTTGTTTTTCAAGCTTCTCTACATTTAAATAATGGGTATCGGTATAATTTTCCACTTCTATAAGCTCTAATCGATATTTTAATAGATGATCAAAGTTTCTTTCGCAATCATTAAGGAGATTCATGTATTTCGGGATTTGATTTAGCGTGTTTATCCTACAGAGTGTTGAAGTTTCATGTAAACCTTCTTTAATAGCTAGTAATCGAATAACATTTACGTATGGTACAAATGCAGAATATTTCAGATCAATAAACCCCTGGTAGGTACCATATCGTTCTACTATAATTTGACCGAATGGACCGATAACATTTTTCACATG
Source organism: Rummeliibacillus sp. JY-2-4R (assembly GCF_053847205.1). NCBI lineage: Bacteria > Bacillati > Bacillota > Bacilli > Caryophanales > Caryophanaceae > Rummeliibacillus > Rummeliibacillus sp. JY-2-4R. The sequence goes on from NZ_CM132623.1 coordinate 2,047,360, forward strand.
CCTAATATTTGCAAGAAATCGTTTAATAAGATTTGGATGATTTTTATGATAGCCATAAATGATTGATTTTAATTGTCCTATAAAATTAACTTTTCCATCTATTATTCGAGCATCATAAAAAATTTGTAAATAGCGTATTGCTTCAAAGCTTTCAGATTCCATCCATGAAAGTAGCTGTTTTTCCCATGCATCAATTGATTTACACCAAATGGGATTGGAACTCATAATATTTCCTTTGCAATAGGGATACCCTACAATGGCAAGACCATTTGATAATTCCTCTCCAAGCGCTAAAAAATAGTTGTTACATTTTACTGTATCCTCAGCAAAGATTAATCCATGATCTTGATCACTGATAAATCCCTGCTCCAATCTTCCTCCGCTTCCAGTCACAAACCATGAAAAACTACAAGGTGGCAATCCCAAATTTAACTTCTCAATCGCCACCTGCAGCACTTTTCTCATTACTTGATCATGGAATAAATTTAACTCTTTTATATTATTTTTATATTGCTTAATATTTTGCGTCTTCCAATTTTTTATGGAATTATATGTTACCACCCCAGTGTTCAATTAAAAGCACTTCCTTTTAGAACTAGCCTCATTATAAAAGACCGTATTCTTATGAACTGATATGAGTTTTGTTAAGGCTAATGATTGCATCTTGTTCTTTTAACTTCATTTGTTCAGGGTAACCATAACTACCGTGTTCACTAATATCTAACCCCATTATTTCTTCTTCCTCGCTTACACGAATTCCTCCCATAACTTTCTTCATTACCCAAAGAATTGCGAAGGAAACCATAAATGCATATAATCCTGAAACAGCCACCCCCATGAATTGAACACCTAATTGTTCAAAACCGCCGCCATAGAATAATCCAGGTTTTCCAACAGTAGCAAGCTCTTTTGTTGTAAAGAAACCAGTTGATAAGGTACCCCAAATACCAGGAATACCGTGTACAGATACAGCAAAAATCGGATCATCGATTTTTCTTTTTTCTAAAAAACGAGCACTATAGAATGTAATAATACCAGCGATAAAACCAATCACAACAGATGCCCACACATCGACAAATGCACAAGATGCTGTAATGGCAACTAAACCAGCAAGAGCACCATTTAAAATGGTTGGAATATCCGATTTACCTAGTACAACCCAAGAGATTAATGTAGCTGCTACTGCACCAGCACCAGCTGCCAAATTAGTGTTCAGTGCAACAAAACCGAAGAATGCACCATCTACTGAAATCGTACTACCGGCATTAAATCCAAACCAACCTACCCAAAGAATGAGAACCCCTAATGCAGTATAAACTTGGTTGTGTCCTGCAATATTATTTGCTGAGCCGTCTTTGTTAAATTTACCAATTCTAGGTTTTAATAAAACTGTAGCAGCAAGAGCAGCCATTGCTCCTGTTAAGTGAACGACTGTAGAACCGGCAAAATCTTGTTTACCATGTTCTGCTAACCAGCCACCACCCCAAATCCAGTGAGCAACAACCGGATATACAAGAATGCTAAATAAAATAGTGAATACGACATAGGCAGAAAATTTTGCACGTTCTGCAAAACCACCTAGTGCGATTGTTACGGAGATTGCAGCAAACGCTAATTGGAATACGAAGAAAACGGTTGTAGCAAGTCCTGCTTCTTTATCTAATCCACCAGAATAGAAAAAGTCTGTCATTCCTACAAAGAAGTTTGCATTACTACCAAAGATCAAACCATAACCTACTGCCCAAAATACTAGTGAGGCTAAACCGAAAGTGAAAATTGTTTTACCTGCAACGTGACCAGCATTTTTCATTCTTGTGGAACCAGCTTCTAATAATATAAAACCACCAATCATTAAGATAACTAAAATTGCACCAACCATCGTCCACAAGCTATTCATTAGATAAGTTGCATCCATGTAACCATCCCCTTTTATTGATGTCATATAAATTAACAATTATATGTTAGGTTTTATAACATATATGTTATTAATTTATATTTTACACGTTAAATTTGTATAGTCAATATAATTTTCTGGCTTTTTTGCATTTATGTTAGATATTCTTACATGCAATTAATGAAATAACTTTTTAAGAACTAAAAAAACACGTAATTGACGTTAAAATATGTCGATTACGTGTTTTTTAATTATAAATATCTTTAAGATATTGAATCCATTATATATATATTTAGACTACTATTTATTTAAATTACTTTTCGTTTTCAACCACTGGTAGCTTTTGAACATGTACGATATCCCCGTCAGTTGTAACGTCCACTGCGTATGATCCGTTTGAGAATCGGTCTGCTAAGCGATATTGGCTTTCACGTAACTCTTCTTGAACACCTTTTTCAGTTGTTACTTCAATACCTTCTCCTGCTTCTACATATACAACTGTAAAGATTCGGTGTGGGTTTTTCTTTAATTCGTGGAGTATTAATACGCCACGAAGAGCACGATTTCCAGTCTCTACTTCATCTAAAGCCATTTTCTTAACTGCCCCACGATGTGTGACAACCATCACTTTCCCTTTATGGTTCTCAGGAATTGCGTTTGCAGCTTTAATATAGTCGTCATCCTTTAAATTCATCGCTTTGACACCAGCAGTTTTAGTTCCTGTAACTTGTACTTCACTTAACTTAAAGCGAATGGAGTAACTGCAGTAAGATGTTAAGAATAATTCAATATTTTCCTCAACAATATCTGCAAAAATAACGAGATCATCTTTTTTAATATTCATCATTTTAAGCGGTTTTGTGTATCGTTGGACAAGGAAATCAGCTAATGCAGTCCGTTTGATTTGTCCATTCTTTGTAATTGTTAAGACAAATTTTTCTGCATTAAAATCAGTAACGCCACATGCATTAATAATATTTTCATCTGCATCAATTGGCACAATACTTGAAATATGTTGACCTAAGTCTTTCCAACGAATATCAGGTAATTCATGAATTGGTTGGAAAATATAATGGCCTTTATCTGTAAATAACAATAAATGTTGTTGGGTATTAAGCGTTTCTTCGTACAATAGGTGGTCAGATTCTTTCATTTCAAAATCCTTACCATTTGACGCATTGTATGAACGAATACTTGTACGTTTCACATAACCATCTTTGGTAACGGTTACGACCACATCTTCACTTGGTATTAGTACTTCTAGATCCACTTTTATATCTTCAATTTCATCTTCAATTATGGATCGTCGAGGTTCTTCAAAACGCTTACGAACATCTTGTAATTCTTTTAGCAATACTTTTACCAATTTCGCATCACTATCTAATATACTTTGAAGCTCAACAATTTTATCCTCAAGCTCTTTTTGTTCATTTCTCAATTCTGTAATATCAGTATTAGTTAATCGATATAATTGTAATGAAACGATTGCTTCAGCTTGTACTTCAGTAAAGGCAAATTTTTGTTGTAAATTCGTTTTTGCATCTTTTTTATCCTTTGATGCACGTATTGTTGCTATAACTTCATCTAATATCGATAAAGCTTTCATTAAGCCTTCTACAATATGTAAACGATCTTTTGCTTTTTTTAAGTCAAATCTAGAACGTCTAATCACAACTTCTTTTTGATGTGAGATATATGCATCTAAGAGAAGTGGCAAGCTCATCATCGTTGGACGACGATTATAAATCGCAATCATATTGAAATTATATGTGACTTGAAGGTCGGTATTTTTTAATAAATATTTTAGAATTGGTTCTCCGCTTATTTCTTTTTTCAGTTCGATAACAATACGTAAACCTGTGCGATCCGATTCATCTCGCACTTCTGCAATCCCTTCTAATCGCTTATCTAGACGCATTTCATCAATCTTCTTCACAAGGTTTGCCTTATTCACTTCATAAGGAATCTCAGTGATTATAATTTGCTCTTTGGAACCTTTTATTTGTTCGATTTCAGCTTTTGCACGAACAATGATTTTACCGCGTCCCGTTTCATATGCTTTTTTAATGCCATCAATCCCTTGAATTATACCACCTGTCGGGAAATCTGGACCCTTAATTACAGTCATTAATTCCTCTACTGTGGCATTTGGATTTTTCATACGCATAAACACGGCATCTAATACTTCAGCTAAATTATGCGGTGGAATATCTGTCGCATATCCTGCAGAAATCCCCGTAGAACCGTTCACTAAAAGGTTTGGGAACCGTGAAGGTAGTACAGTAGGTTCCATATCTTGGTCATCAAAATTGGGGACAAGATCAACTGTTTCTTTTTGGATATCTCGAAGCATTTCAGCAGCGATGGTCGATAATCTTGCTTCCGTATAACGCATAGCAGCTGGAGGATCACCGTCAACAGAACCATTGTTACCATGCATTTCTATAAGCATATGACGTGCTTTCCAATCTTGGCTCATTCGAACCATTGCTTCATAAACAGAACTATCACCATGTGGATGATAGTTACCGATTACATTACCTACTGTTTTAGCAGATTTTCTAAATGGTTTATCATGTGTATTTCCTTCCATGAACATCGCATATAAAATACGTCGTTGCACGGGTTTCAGTCCATCTCTTGCATCAGGAAGAGCGCGGTCTTGAATAATGTATTTACTATACCGCCCAAAACGATCACCGATGACTTCCTCTAAAGGCAAGTCTTGGAAATTCTCTGACTGTGTCATTTAAGCTCCTCCTCTTCTTGGTGTATAAATTCACTTTCTAAGATATTGTTATCTTCTTCAAGCCCAAAGTCGACATGGGATTCAATCCATTTACGTCTTGGCTCTACTTTATCACCCATTAGTGTTGCTACACCTTTTTCTGCACGATCAACATCATTGATTTTAACACGTACTAATGTACGAGTTTCAGGGTTCATCGTCGTATCCCAAAGTTGATCCGCATTCATTTCACCAAGACCTTTATAGCGTTGTAATGTATAACCTTTTCCAACTTTTTTAATCGCTTGTTGAAGGTCTTTTTCTGTCCAAGCATATTCGATTACTTCTTTTTTTCCGGTTCCTTTAGATACTTTGTAAAGAGGAGGTAGTGCGATATATACTTTTCCCGCTTCAACAAGAGGTCTCATATAGCGGAAGAAGAATGTCAAAAGTAAGACTTGGATGTGTGCACCATCCGTATCGGCATCGGTCATGATAATAACTTTGTCATATGCAGCATCTTCCACATTGAAATCAGACCCTACACCAGCGCCAACAGCATGGATGATTGTTGAAATTTCTTCGTTTTTCATAATATCTTGTAGTTTTGCTTTTTCTGTATTGATGACTTTACCTCGTAGTGGCAATATTGCTTGGAAAGTTCGATCGCGACCTTGTTTTGCAGAACCACCAGCTGAATCACCTTCGACGAGATATAATTCATTTTTTGCTGCATTTTTTGATTGTGCAGGTGTCAATTTACCAGATAAAATGGTACTTTGTTTTTTTGATTTTTTGCCATTTCTAGCATCTTCTCTTGCTTTTCGTGCTGCTTCTCGAACTTGTTGTGCACGAATTGCTTTACGGACAAGTGATGCACTAAGTTCGGCATTTTCTTCTAAAATGTACATCAATTTCTGAGAAACCACCGCATCAACAGAACTTCTAGCTTCTGATGTACCTAATTTACCTTTTGTTTGCCCTTCAAATTGCAATAAATGCTCAGGTATTCGGACAGATATAATAGCAGCTAGCCCTTCTCGGATATCAGAACCATCTAGGTTTTTGTCCTTTTCTTTTAACAGACCAATTTTTCGCGCATAGTCATTAAACACACGAGTCATTGCTGTTTTTGCACCTGTTTCATGCGTTCCACCATCACGAGTTCGAACATTATTGACGAATGATAAAATTGTTTCTGAATAGCCATCATTGAATTGAAAAGCAAATTCAACTTCAATTTCATCTTGTTCACCTTCAAGATACTTTACCGGATGAAGATTGTCTTTTTCTTCGTTTAAGTAAGCAACAAAAGCTTCAATACCATTTTCGTAATGATAGACTTCATGTCGTTCTGTAGCTTCTTCGATTAGTTCAATCTTCAAATCCTTTAATAAGAACGCTGATTCACGTAAGCGTTCAGCTAATGTATCAAAATTATATTTTGTAGTGGAGAATATTGTTTCATCAGGTTTGAAATGTATAAATGTACCCGTCTCTTTTGTAGAACCTATTTTCTCTAACGTGGTAACTGGTTTACCACCATTTTCAAAACGCATACGATACTTATTACCATCACGATAGATAATTACTTCAAGCCATGATGAAAGCGCATTAACTACTGATGCACCTACACCGTGTAAACCACCACTTGTTTTGTAGCCACCTTGTCCAAATTTACCACCTGCATGAAGGATGGTGAAAATTACTTCTGGAGTAGGCTTTCCAGTTTTGTGCATACCAGTAGGCATACCTCGTCCATAGTCACGAACGCTAATACTTTGATCAGCGTGTATTTTTACAATGATATGAGATCCAAAGCCAGCTAACACTTCATCCACAGCATTATCAACGATTTCATAAACGAGGTGGTGTAAACCTCTACCATCCGTTGAACCAATATACATACCTGGACGTTTTCGAACAGCTTCTAGCCCTTCTAATACTTGAATATCATCTTCATTGTAAGACGTGATTGTCTGTTTACTTGTCAAAAAAATTCCCCCTAAATACAAACACCCGTTCTACTTTAATTCATATTAAACACAATAATCGAAACTGTCAACTTCTTGCATTTTATATATATTCAGCATTTATTGTATCAAACGTTGAATTGAAAGGAAAATAAGAATATGATTAATTCGGACAAAAAAATTGTTGATTGTGTATTCTACTGAATTCATGATAAACTATTAGTACAATATAATAGTACCAACTACTAAAAAGTAAGAGGGAGTTTTTTATGGATATTATTCTTGTTTTGGTTATAGCCTACTTAATAGGATCGATTCCTTCAGGGCTATGGATTGGCCAAATATTTTATAAAACAGATATCCGCAAGTTCGGTAGTGGCAACTTAGGTGCAACCAACACATTCCGTGTTCTTGGAAAAAAAGCAGGGATTGTTGTAACGTTAATGGATATTTTAAAAGGTACAGTCGCAACCCTTTTACCAACTTTAGCAGTCTTTTCAAACAGTGGCGTACATCCTCTTATTGCAGGGATTGTTGCAGTTTTTGGTCATATGTTTCCCATTTTTGCTGGTTTTCGTGGTGGTAAAGCAGTTGCAACTTCAGCAGGTTTGGTACTAGGTTATCATTGGCCCGTTTTCGTGTTATTGATTATAGCATTTCTACTTTGTCTAAAAGTATACAAAATGGTGAGTCTTGCATCGATGTTTGCTGCAGTAGTAGCTTTCATTTATTCATTAATTTATGCATTTACCGCACATGAATATTTACTATTAATCATTATTACAGTCATTGTAGTCTTTATCTTTTATCGTCATCGTTCTAATATTTCACGAATTAAAAATGGAACTGAGCCAAAAGTTAAATGGATTTAGTAAAAAGGGAGAGTTCATATGAACATTCATATTACGGATCAAGCTTATAAATGGTTTTTAGATGAAATGAGTGTCAAGTCTGGTGATTTTGTTCGTTTTTACGCACGATACGGAGGTTCTAATCCTTTTCATGAAGGATTTTCGCTCGGTATGAGTAAAGATGAACCAATGAATCCTACTGTACAAGTTATTATCAATGAAGTGACCTTCTATATTGAAGAAGATGATCGATGGTTTTTTAATGACCATGATTTATATGTTGACTATGACCAAGATAGCGAAGAACTTAGCTACGAATATAAATAACATACATACAAAAAGCATGCAAATTTGGCATGCTTTTTGTTTTGCATGTTATTTTGTATTTTCTGCTTCTTCCAGGTATTTGTTATACCATTCTTTGTCAACACGTTCTAATGCTACTGGTCGGAAATTCTCTTTTTTTACAATAATATGTTCTGATGTTGCAGTTGCAGCGATTGTACCATCTGTATGTAATATCTCATATGCGTATACGGTCCTTAGTCGATCTTGTGATTTGATCCAAGTACGAATAATGGCTTTTTCCCCATATCTTAATGATGCTTTATAGCTCACATTTACATTCATGACAGGTGAAACATAACCTTCTGCTTCTAATTTTGTTACTGAAAAACCTAGGTCTTTAATTAGTTGTGTTCTACCTACTTCCATCCAAATTACGTAATTCGCATGATAGACTACGCCCATTTGGTCAGTTTCTGCATATCGTATTTCTATTTCTTTTTCGCTCACAAACATTTTGTTCACCTCATCCTTAAGTATATCGAATTTTTGAGTTGTATTTCAAATGTCGGATAAGTAAAAATAATTCCATCCATAGGAATTCTATCTGCTCGCTAATATGTGCAACTAAGAACTATTTTTATGCTAATCGGGTGTAATATTGAGAGTACTAATCTTCACCATAGTTTCCAGTCAAAATTTTAATATAAATATACTTCTATTTTACCGTTTCAGGGGCCTGCTCTAATTCCAACTCAAAAATTTTTGACTACAAGCCACATCAAAATTTTGTTAAAAAGCAATTGTACAATCTTAAAAAACCTGCGACAAGTGGATAGACACCATTTTCATTTTCGCCTTTCTATGTTATAAAAAACCTTCAATAATTTTTGTTCAAATCATTGAAGGTCACTAAAATTATATTTAATTGAATTTATTATCTTTTACTTGCTTCGTTCGCTCCAAATAAACCGATTGTTTTGTTTTTATTCCATACACTACTCCAATAACTATGTGGAACTGGACCATTTCCTGCGTAAGGTGCGATTTCTATAGTTAAGCCAGGTTTCTTTTGATTTAGGATAAACCAATCTGCAGAGGATCCTGAACCTCTATAGTATAATGGTGGTACAACTGAATACCCTGTAATTCTTGCTACACTTTTTGCTAAATTCAAATCTCTTGTACGATTTGATCCTGTTTGAAAATTAAACCAATAGACAATTTGTCCAGATGAATGATAGGACAGATTGGTCTTGAAATGATGACGTTCAACAAAGGCTTTTAATGCTTTGGATTCAGGTTCTGAGAAAACACTTGGTCCTTTATAGTTCATATACGATTTAGGCGTTGCGGCAAGATATTTCCATATCCCATCGAAATTACGGTTTAAATCTACGCCTCGACCATTAGCTTTCCAACGATTAAAATTAGTACTTCCTTGATTATATTTTTTAAGAGTTGTTCTATATTTTGAATCTATCCCACTTAACCCTTTTTGTACTAATGTTACCCCATCTGGATTCATCATAGGTACAAACCAAATACTTGTTTTATCTAACGTACTTTTCACATTATATCCTGCATACTTAGAATTTTTGCGGTAAGATTCTGTATACGTATCAATCATTTCCATTAAGACGTTTGTCGTCATATGTTCTCTTGCGTGGAGTGCAGCATCCATTAAAATCTCTTTTTTGCCATTCCCTACTCGTAGCGCATAGATTGATCTTCCTTGTACTGACTCACCGATTTTCTCTACTTTTGTAAACTCAGGGTATAGTTGTGCAATTACTCGAACGTAATAGTTATACATCCCATATGTGATATTCTTGCTTCCGTTCACCATATTCGAATGGTTAAAATATTTTAAGTTTACATAACCTGATTTCCCCATAAAATCGATAATTCCTTGATCGCCTTTTAAAGCTTTCAGTGATACGACTTGACCTTTAAAAATGGTACCAATTTTCTTTCCAGATGAAGAATAAACAGAGTTTGTTGTACCAACTTGTAAAGTAACTGGATAAGTTTCCTTCACAAGCGATTTAAGTGATGCAGACTTTTCAGTTGGAATTGTACCATTTTTTGTGATTGCGTAGGATTGACTGCCTACTTGAATAATATGATAAGATGTCGTTGATTTAGCGACCTTTACAACTGTTCCATCAACTAATGTGCCTACAGATTTGTATTTTCCGCTAACAATTTTATACATTTTAACAGAGCTTGTCGCAACTTCAACGTTACTGTTTTTCTTATACGTAATATTTATTTGACTGAATGGAATATACCCTTTTACCCCCGCTACAGAAACGACATAAAAATTATCAACTACGTCTAACACTTCAAAAGATGTAGGTGTTGTACCTTCCAGCAAAATAGTTGATTTCAAATTGTTCTTTGAATAGATTTTGAAATTACTTTTTGATGTTATTTTAAGTTTTCGATTCTTAGTTAACTTTGTTTGTTGTTCAGAAGATGGTTGTAGACCTTCTGCTTTAATCCAGTATGTGTTTCCCCCAATTTCCATCTCATAATAATCTTCATTTGTTGATTGTTTAACATGATATGTAATTTCACATGCTGGCAACTTTACCTTAGAAGGTTTTAAAGTTTCCGGACTGAAAAGTTCCGTATCTAAACTAATTTTAGCGAAATCTGATATCACATGATTTTGATTATTATTACCATTTTCTATTGAAATTGGATTTTCATTGTTATTATCATTCGAATTGGTTGTATCATTTGAACTATTGTCTTCGCTTGATTCTATTGGTGTTTCTATAGTTGTTCCCTTTTCTTCCCCTTCTGCATTGGCTTGCACAGTAAACAAACTGATGGATAGAAGGCAGCATGCAGAATACAAAAACTTTCTTTTTCCTTTCATATGTATGTCGATCATTTTCTTTCATCACCTCATATTTTTATATAGTAAAATTGGTCCACCATTATAAATATATCATAGATACTACTTTAGTTTCGTTTTTTTACAAAAAAAATACATGTGCACATTATTGTGCACATGTATGAAAAGTTTCAAATGAATAAACTTATTTTGATAATTTGTTACGTAATACCATTTGTAGGATACCGCCGTTACGGTAGTAATCTACTTCTACTTCTGAATCGAAACGAGCAAGTGCTTTGAATTCTTTAGTAGAACCATCTTTAGCAGTTGCAGTTACAGTTAAGATATCGCGAGGTTTAACGCCTTCAGCGATGTTAACTGCAAATGTTTCTTCACCAGTTAAACCTAGAGATTCAGCGTTGTCACCATCAACAAATTGTAATGGAAGAACACCCATCATAACTAAGTTAGAACGGTGGATACGTTCGTAAGATTCAGCGATAACTGTTTTAACACCTAGAAGGTTAGTACCTTTAGCTGCCCAGTCACGAGAAGAACCCATACCATAGTCTTTACCAGCAAGAACTACTAAACCAGTGCTGTTTTTAGCATATTTCATTGCTGCATCATAAATGTATTCAACTTCGCCTGTTGGCCAGTAAGTAGTGAAACCACCTTCTGTACCTGGAGCGATTTGGTTACGAATACGGATGTTAGCAAATGTACCGCGCATCATAACTTCGTGGTTACCACGACGAGAACCGTATGAGTTAAAGTTACGTGGTTCTACACCGTTTTCACGTAAGTATTTACCAGCAGGAGTATCTTTACCGATTGCACCTGCAGGAGAGATGTGGTCAGTTGTAATTGAGTCACCAAACTTAGCTAACACGCGTAATCCAGAAAGTGATTGAATATCTTCTGGTTTAGCAGATAAGTGTTGGAAGAATGGTGGGTTTTGAATGTAAGTTGATTTTTCATCAAATGTATATAAAGAATCAGTTGATGTTTCAATTGCATTCCATTTTTCGTTAGCGTTGAATACTGTTTCATATTCTTTTTGGAATAATTCACGAGTTACAACTTTAGAAAGAACTGCATTTACTTCGTCAGTTGATGGCCAGATATCATCGAAGAATACATCTTTACCATCTTTGTCTTTACCTAATGAATCTTTACGTAGATCAACATCAACAGTACCAGCTAATGCATAAGCAACAACCAATGGTGGTGAAGCTAAGTAGTTAGCTTTTACTAATGGGTGTACACGACCTTCGAAGTTACGGTTACCAGAAAGTACTGAAGTTACGAATAAATCGTTTGATTTAATTGCTTCTTCGATTTCAGGTAGTAATGGACCTGAGTTACCGATACATGTTGTACAACCATAACCTACAGTGTTGAATCCAAGAGTATCTAGGTATTGTGTTAAACCTGATTCATTTAAGTAGCCAGTAACAACTTTTGAACCTGGTGCCAATGAAGTTTTAACCCATTTAGGAACAGTTAAGCCTTTTTCAACCGCTTTTTTCGCAACAAGACCTGCAGCGATTAAAACGTATGGGTTTGAAGTATTTGTACAAGAAGTGATTGCAGCAATACCAACAGCACCTGCTGGGATTTCTACATCGCCTTCTGCAAATTTAGCAGTTGCAGTTTTAGTGAATTCATCTTCAGTTAAACCAAAGCCTTGAACACCAGCTGGAGCAACTACTACTTCATGGTAGCGGTTTTTCATGTTAGAAAGTGGAATCAAATCTTGTGGACGTTTTGGACCAGAAAGGTTTGGTTCGATTTCTGCTAAATTGATTTCTAATACGTCAGTATAAGTTGGTTCTAATTCTGGGTCAAAGAACATGTTGTTAGCTTTTAAGTAAGCTTCTACAACTTGGATGTGTTCTTCGTCACGGCCAGTTAGACGCATATAGTTAAGTGATTCTTCATCGATTGCGAAGTAACCACAAGTTGCACCATATTCAGGAGCCATGTTAGAGATTGTAGCACGGTCAGCTAATGGAAGAGCAGGTACGCCAGGTCCGAAGAACTCAACGAATTTACCTACAACGCCTTTTTTACGTAACTCTTGAGTAACTTTAAGAGCTAAGTCAGTAGCTGTTGTACCACTTGGAAGTTTACCAGTTAGTTTTACACCGATAACTTCTGGAATTGGGAAGTAAGAAGGTTGACCTAACATACCAGCTTCAGCTTCGATACCACCAACGCCCCAACCAAGTACGCCAAGACCGTTAATCATAGTTGTATGTGAGTCTGTACCAACTACTGAGTCTGGGAATGTTTCAAATGTACCATCAGTATTTTCATTTACGTGAACTACTGGTGCTAAGTATTCTAAGTTTACTTGGTGCACGATACCAGTTGCTGGTGGTACAGCACGGAAGTTATCGAAAGCTGTTTGAGCCCATTTTAAGAAGTTATAACGTTCTGCGTTACGTTCGAATTCAAGATCCATGTTAACTTGTAATGCAGAAGAATTACCGTATTTATCAACTTGTACTGAGTGGTCAATTACTAAGTCAACTGGAATAGCTGGGTTGATTTCGTTAGCGTCGCCACCCATTTCTTTCATTGCTGTACGTAGAGATGTTAAGTCAACTACTACTGGTACACCAGTGAAATCTTGAAGTACTACGCGAGATGGTTTGAAAGGTACTTCAGCGTTTGCGTCTGAGTCTTTACCCCATTTAGCTAAGTTGTCTACGTGTTCTTCTTTGATTACGTAGCCGTCATATTGACGTAATACTGATTCTAATAATACTTTGATTGAATAAGGAAGGCGTGAAACTTGTGCTACGCCAGCTTCTTCAATTGCAGTTAAACGATAAAAGTTATAAGTTTTACCGTTTACTTCAAAAGAAGAGCGACTGTTATGCAAGTTGTTGTTTGCCATTGTTCGGTTCCCCCTCTAAATAAACTAATGAAAAGGCTTTAAATTTGAGCTACTTTTCTCCAAAACCAATCATAATCGAAAAAGATTCATAAGTAAATAACATTAATATTATACTTTGTGATAAGTTTTTCGAATGACCCCTAACTAAGAAATCGTTTTCGTACCTTTTCATCTGGAATTTGGCATGAATTTCTCGACTTTGTTAATTTAAACCGATTTCGAGCAATTATCCTATAAAAATAATCTCGTATTGGCAGTGGGATTATTTTCAAAAAATATAAGTATGAATAAGGAAATCTTAAATTTTTTGTAATAAATAGTACTGCATTCGATTCTGTCAGTAATTGGCCATCCTGATATACGACAACTGTATCTAAGTTATGTGTTAAAGTAGTTGGTAATAATTTTGCTGCAATTTCTCCTTGTAACGGCGCAAAGTTTAATATGGGTTTTCTTTCATTTTTTAATACAAAACGAATGGAATTTTGGCAAAATCCACAGTCACCATCATAAAAAAGAATCGAATTCATCTAATCATCCACCTATTATATAGAAGAAACTTCAACGCTATTAATGGTACAAAAGTTTGCGATTATTCGCAACAAATATACTACATACATAAGTTTTAATACCAATTTTTCGTTTACTTATTGATCAGTTAAAATAATATAAGTTGCATGAATCGGCCCATGAACCCCAACGACTAATTTCATCTCGATATCAGCTGAATTACTTGGTCCTGAAACAAAATCAATAGCTGATGGTAAAACTTCCCCTGCTTCAACTCTCGAATTCAAGATTGTTGCTACTTGTGTCATACGAGGTACGATAGTGCTACTGTTTACGATTGCGATAAAACTTGTTGGTAACAAACTAACAGATTTTCCATGTTCGCGATTCGAAAACAATACAACCGTCCCTGATTCTGCTATGACATATTCGGAGAAAGTTATCCCGATTTTTGCTTTTTCGGCATTGAGAATGTTCTTACTTTCTAATTCTTGCTTCCATAAAGAAACTTCATATCCTTGGCTTGGCCATTTTTCTTCATATAGAGATTGTAATTGATACTCATTAAAACGTGAGTCCTGCCACATAGAAATTGGGCCACCACCATAATTTTCTACAATTTTATCAAGTATATTAGGTAGTTCACTTGAAGTAGTTTTGACAAGATTCGTATGAATCTTTTTACATTGTTCTTCCAAGATTTCAATTAAATCATCTTGCGAACATCCTTCATACCCATTTTTCTGTGGTGAGTACTTCCAATTACGTTGCGGTTTTTCTTTTGTATTGATAGGACGACCTAATGCGTTACCGATTGTTTCTAAAAATGCTTCTTTCTGTTGAATCATTCGTTGTCACTTCCCTTTTCATGCTCTTTAAACCAATCTCTAAATCGTTCTTTTTTAGGTGCTGGAAAATCACGAATTTCAGTCCAAGCTTTTAATGGTCCAGGGCCTTTTGAAATTTTGTTATTTTTGGCAATTGGTGAAACAATACGAGAAGCGATTTTAGCACCAGCCGCATAAATTGAACTTGAAGAACCCCCTAAACTAAATGCCTTCATTAACATCGCTTCAGAAATAGGCGCCTTTCCTTCTATTTCCACTATTTGCTCACGATGTTTTAACAGTAACTCATGAAGAGGGATTTTCACAGGACATGCCTCGGAACAAGCTCCGCATAATGAGGAAGCATAAGGTAACTCTTTATAGTCATCATACCCTGCAAGTAATGGTGTCAGCACAGCACCGATTGGACCTGAGTAAATGGAGTTATATGAGTGACCACCAATATGTCGATAAACAGGACAAACATTTACGCATGCACCGCAACGTATACACTGTAAAATTGATTGGAAGTCAGTGCCCAAGATACTAGAACGGCCATTGTCAACGATCACCAAATGAAAATCCTCTGGTCCATCTGATTCGTCAGGCTTTCGAGGTCCAGTAATGACATTTACATAGCTTGGCAATTTTTGACCAACCGCGCTTCGAGTTAGCATATTGACTAATACTTCTAGTTCCTCAAAAGTGGGTACAAGTCTTTCCATCCCCATCACTGTGATTTGTGTTTTGGGAACTGTTGTAACCATACCCGCATTACCTTCATTTGTAACAAGACAAATAGAACCTGATTCCGCAACAGCAAAGTTACAACCTGTGATTCCAACATCTGCTGTCAAAAATTCATCTCGCAATGTGGTACGAACATGCCTTGCTAAATCCCCGGCTTCTGCAGATTTGTTCGGATTGTAACCTAGCTTATCTACAAATACCTCTTTTACTTGACTTGCATTTTTATGTAGTGCAGGTGCAACAATATGTGAAGGCTTATCATGATTATCAATTTGCAAAATATATTCACCTAGATCTGTTTCAACAACTGTGCAACCTGCTTCTTCAAGTGCTTCATTTAAGCTAATTTCTTCTGTTACCATTGATTTAGATTTTACAATCTTTTTTGCATCTTTAGCTCTTACGACTTCTTGTATATACGCTGTAGCATCCTCTGCGGTTTTAGCAAAAAATACTTTACCTCCAGCCTTTTCTACATTTTCGGCTAATTCATTTAGATAATAATCGAGATTATTTAATACATGCTGGCGAATTTCTTCTGCATGATTTCTCCATTCTTCCCAATCGCCTAATTCATCTGCAGCTGCTATTCGTCCAGCACGAAGTCGATTTTGTGCAGAGACAACCGCACCTCTCATAAAAGAGTTTTGTAAATTTTCTTCAACATTTTCTTTGAATTTATGGTTATTATATTGAATAGACAATAATATTCGCCCCTTTAATGGTGGTTTAGTACTTCTGCAATATGCATGACTCTAACATTTTCTCCTCGTCTTTGCATTCGACCACCGATATTCATCAAGCAACCCCCATCTGCACCGATTAAGTAAGTTGCACCAGTTTCAAGCGTACTATTTACTTTTTCATCTACCATTTGTTCAGAGATATTGCCCATTTTTACAGAGAATGTACCACCGAATCCACAGCAATTAAAGCTATTAGGTAATTCGACCATTTCAAGTCCTTCAACATTATTCAAAAGCTTTTTAGGAGATTCTGAAACTCCTAAAAGTCTAGTCATATGACATGAAGGGTGATATGTAGCTTTTCCTTCTAATTTCGCACCTACTTCTTCCACTTTTAAAACATTAACGATAAAATCTGTTAATTCATAAGTTTTAGAAGCTACTTTTTTGGCTTTATCATAATAGATTGGATCATCTTTAAATACTTTTGGATATTCTTTGAACATATATGCACAAGAGCCAGAGGGTGTCACAATCACCTCAGCATCTAGAAAAGTATCAATCATTTTCTTCATTGGTTCTTTTGCGTCTTTGACATAACCTGAGTTATATGCAGGTTGTCCACAACAAACTTGGCCAGATGGAAAGACAATTTCGCATCCTAATCTTTCAAGTAGTTCAACAGTTGCTTTTCCTACATCTGTTTGAAACATATCAACAATACATGTTGCAAATAAAGAAACTTTCATTTATAAACCCCCTCGATCAAAGCTAGGTCATTCTACGACTTAACTTATAGTTTTTATCCTACACCTGGAACGTTATATTTTCAAACTATTTTAATAAATTCGTATTTTCATTTAATCGAAATATTTAATCTACTAAGTTTACCATCGATTATTCTTATGAAGTATGGTTGATATGAGCTTATTTTCGCTTTTTAGCATTAGTTATAATTGAAAAAAGCTGTACCAAAGTAAGTATCTGTTCACTTTGGTACAGCCAATTTAGTTTCTACAAATTAATCTTCAAATTTAAAATCCATTTCTTCTAATTTAACAACTTTTGATTTTCTAACTAGTTTATAGCCAAATAATAAGATGAGGAAAAATGGAATGCCCAGGTATGCAGCTATTACACTCCCCCAGTCTACTTGATCTGCTAATAAGGCTTGAAAGTTTTGAGCTAGGATGACAACAATCCCACAAAAAATCGCGAAAATCGGTCCAATTGGAAACAGTTTTGCTTTATATGGCAATTCATCCAATGAATGTCCTTGAGCTAAAAACCCTTTACGGAATCGATAATGACTAACAGAAATCCCTAACCAAAAGATAAAACCTGTAATACCAATTGCATTCATTAACCAAAGGTATACTTGGCCATCTCCGAAGAATGAAGCTAGAAAAGCAAGAGCTCCGATTGCACATGTGAAAATCATGCTTGCAACGGGGACACCGCGCTTATTTAGTTTTGCAAAAATTTGCGGTGCTTGTCCATTTTTCGCCATAGAATACAACATTCTAGTAGATGCATATACACTTGAGTTACCTGCTGATAAAACTGCTGACAAAATGACTGCATTCATCAGTGATGCTGCAAAAGCGATGCCTGCTTTTTTCAAAATTAATGTAAACGGACTAACCATTACACTATCATTTTGTAAACTTGAATTCGTATAAGGAATTAATAGTCCTATGACGAAGATTGCTAAAACGTAGAATAGTAGAATTCTCCAGAAAACACTATTCACTGCTTTTGGAACGTTTTTAGCAGGATCTTCACTTTCTCCTGCTGCAACACCTACAATTTCTGTTCCTTGGAATGAAAAGCCTGCAGCAATAAAGACGATAAAAACACCGATAATCCCACTTGGAAAAGGTGCAGCATCTACTGTGAAGTTTTTAAACCCAACTGCTCCTTCACCCATAATGCCAAAAATCATCAAGATACCTACGATTAAAAAGATAATAATTGCACTAACTTTTATAAAAGATAGCCAATATTCACCTTCACCATAACCTTTTACCGATAGATAATTTAACAAGAAAATAATGGCTAAAAATGAACCGCTCCACACCCATGAAGGACTATCAGGAAACCAGAATTTCATAATCATGGTGGAAGCAGTTAACTCTGCTGCAATTGTCATGGCCCAGTTAAACCAATAAGTCCAGCCTATTGCAAATCCAAATGCTGGGTCTACAAATCTTGAAGCATATGTACTAAAAGATCCACTTGTTGGCATATATGCCGCTAATTCTCCTAAACTTGTCATGACAAAATATACCATAGCACCAACTAAGGCATATCCAAGTAGCGCACCCCCAGGACCAGCTGTATGAATAGCAGCCCCACTACTTAAGAATAAACCCGTTCCGATTGCCCCTCCAATCGAAATCATGGTTAAATGCCGTGATTTTAATTTTCTTTCTAATTGCTGATTGCCTTGATTTTCTTCATGGGTTTTTTCACTTTTTTTCAAACTAATACTTTCTTGCTCCTGCTGTAATGTCATTCCGCTTATCCCCTTTTGTGAGCATTGCTAAACTATTTAGCAATTCAAGTAGTTTGGTAAAAGATTTACTTTTTTACTAATTTTTCAATATAGTATAGTAGAAATATAATTCATAATTATCCGAATTGTCAATATATTTTTTCGGGGTACAAACTGGCTGAAGATTATTTGTTTAAAATCCATGTAATTATTGTACTGCGGATGATATGATATATTATCTATATCTATTAATTTAAGGGTGGATACCATGTTAGAAGTAAATGAAAGTAAATTAGCACAATATGTAGTGCATCATGTTAGTGATGTGCTTGTTTTAGGTGAAGAGGCTTTTTCTCAGCCAGAGGTATTGTTAGAAGCAGCCTTTACGCAATTAGCATTTAACAAAATCGATTGGGATCAGCAATACGAATTCTTCCATGAAACAGATATTGAATTAAATGAAGTTTATTCATATGTGAAAACTATTTTTGAACAAGAGGATCGATTCCTTGAACATTCGAAAAATATCGCTACACACTTACATTCCTCGTCTCAACATCCAAATATTAAAAGTGGAGAATTGTTTATTGGATTGTTCAAGAATTGTTTATGGAATACAACAGAAGCAAAAAAGGCCATTGCTATTGTCAAAATTGATGAAAAAGAAATATTTTTGGATGTCAAAAATGACCAAAATAAAATGATTGTAAATGGCATTGACGGTATTAATGTAAAGAAAGTCAATAACATGGCCGTAATCGTGGATATGGGCGCAGGCATTGCACCCGCCGTCTATATAAAAACAAAAAGAAAAGAAGATGTTGTCTACTGGCAAGAGCATTTTTTAAAAGTAAAAGTGGCAGATGAGAATTACCATAGAACGAATCTAGCGTTAACAGAATGTAAAAAATATATTATTAAAGAAGAAAGTTTTTCAAATACCAAGAAATTGGGACTTTTAAACAAAACACTCGATTACTTTAGAAATGAAGAAGAATTCCACGTCGATGAATATATTGATAGCGTTTTTGAAGAAGCCGAACCCGTACAAAAAGATATCATCGTCAATACGGTTAAGCCCTACGAAACAGTTATATCTGAAAGCGCAATTGAAAAGGTAGAAAAGAGTTATAAGCGAAAAATCAAACTAGATTCCAATATAGAAATTCAAGTTAATTTACCGAACATTGAGCATATGGATGAACTAATTGAAGTCGGCTTTGATGAAGTAACTAATCGGAAGTATTATAAAATTTATTTTGAAGAAGAAAACTAATTAAACAAGTAAATCCCGCAACACTATTAGTTGCGGGATTTACTTGTTTGTGTATTTAAAATCTATTCCAAATCCTTTTTACTTCTGTCAACTCTGTTTTATCGAATGTAAGTTTATAAATATCTGGCATATCTAGTTGTTTCCAAAAACTGAACCCATAGTTACTATTAAAATAATTCATGATAAGAACCATGATATTACCATGTGTTCCTACTACAATATTTTTATTTTCATAATCATTTAATAGCTTTAAAGTTGCCTTAACCCCTCTTTTCTGGGCAATACTATTAGATTCACCGCCATTCCATGAAAAATGAGAATTATCCCACAATTTTGATATAGCCAAATTAAAATCCTCAACAGGTTGATCAGACAGTTTTCGTTCCTTAAAATCTTCTACAATTAAAACTTCTTTTCTATACGACTTGGCAACTCCCTCAACCGTTTGTATCGCCCTTTTATATGGACTAGAAATCACAATATCTATTTTCTCTTTAATGAGAAGTTTACTAATTCTTCTGGCATCTAAGTAACCAATAGTAGATAATGGTCTCCCCAGTTCATCAGGTGTATATGTAGAGTGAGCATGTCGTACTAAGTATAAATTTGTATGCAAAATTGTCCTCCTTTATATTTTAACTTCATTAAATTACATAAAAACTGCTGTGAAATAATGTAAGATGATGAATTAGACTAGGACACTCGCTATCTAATACACCAATAAACCCTATGTATACATAATCCATTCATTGTCACCATATTGCAAATCCTTCATAAATTAAAATGAGAAAATGAGATTTTAAAAGAAAGGAATGGCTATGGTAAATTTTAAATCGTTTCAAGGAACCGTAACACAGATCAATGATTTTATGATTGGACAAAATGGAGAAGGCGAAGGTTGTTATCAACTAATGACGGTAGTAAATGGGGATGGTGGCATAGTTAATTTTGTGATTTCCCCTGCTACTTACTTTGTAAACCAGGAAATCGTTAATGTCGGGGATAATGTTACTGGATATTATGATGGGAATGCTCCTGTACCTTTGATATACCCACCACAATATCCGGCACTAGTTGTTGCGAAAGGAAATCATTACCAAAATGTAAAAGTGGACTTTTTTAATAGCCAGTTCCTAAGTAGTGACGGTCAATTACAATTAAATCTCTCTCCTTATACCATTATCTTACTCACAAATGGCCAACCTTTTTCAAAAAATCCTGCAAATCGGAACCTAATTGTAATATATGGTGCTACTACCAGAAGCATCCCTGCTCAAACTACTCCTTATAAAATAATCGTTTGGTGTTAAAGGATTAAAATTCAAGGTTAAAAATAGAAAACTATCGGAAAGCCCAATTACTTAGACGTGTTCGATAGTTTTCCTTTTGACTACTATTTCAACCTGATATTACACGAATTGAAGACGTTTTTCTTCAAATTTTTTGATTTCATCTTCATACTTAAATGTTAATGCAATTTCATCCCAACCATTTAACAGCATTTCTTTATAGTAAGGATTGATTTCGAAGTGATAGACTTTATCGTCAGCTGTTAAAGTTTGTTCTTGTAAGTTAACTTCTGCATTTAATGCAGATTGTTCACCCTTTGCCAATAACTCTTCAATTTCAGCTACTTTTAATTCGATTGGTAAGATTCCATTTTTGAAGCAGTTATTATGGAAAATATCAGCAAAACTTGGAGCGACAACAACATTAAATCCATAGTCTAAGATTGCCCATGGTGCATGTTCACGAGATGATCCGCAGCCGAAGTTTTCATGAGCTACTAAGATTTTGGAGCCTTTGTATTGTGGTTGGTTTAATACAAAGTCTTTAATTGGATTGCCATTTTGGTCAAAACGCCAATGATAGAAAACGTATTGACCAAATCCAGTGCGTTCAATTCGTTTTAGAAATTCTTTAGAAATAATTTGATCCGTGTCCACGTTTTTTCGATTTAAAGGTGTAATGACACTTTTTACAACATTAATAGGTTCCATAGTTTACGCCTCCATTACACAGGTACATTTATAATTTCACGAACATCTACAAAATGACCAGCGATTGCAGCTGCTGCAGCCATTGGTGGACTTACAAGATGTGTTCTAGAGCCTGCACCTTGGCGTCCTTCGAAGTTTCGGTTGGATGTAGAAGCACAGCGTTCACCAGCTGGTACCACATCTTCATTCATAGCAAGACACATACTGCATCCAGATTCACGCCATTCAAATCCTGCATCCTTGAAAATTTGGTCAATGCCTTCTTCTTCTGCTTGTTTTTTGACAGAGTACGAACCTGGAACAACGATTGCACGAACATTTGGATGTACTTGTTTTCCTTTTATAACAGAAGCCGCAGCACGCAAATCATGTAAACGTGAATTTGTACATGAACCGATGAAGACATGTTGAATTTCAATATCTGTTAATGGAGTGCCTTCACTTAATTCCATATAAGCAAGAGCTTTTTGTAATGCAAGTTTATCTGACTCATCCGCATAATTATCAGCTGATGGTACATTTTTTGTTATACCACTGCCCATTGATGGATTTGTACCCCATGTTACAAATGGTTCAATTTCAGATGCTTCAATTACCAGCGTTTTGTCATAGGATGCGTCTTCATCTGAAGCAAGTGATAACCAATATTCTTTTGCTTCTTCAAACTTTTCACCTTGTGGAGCGTAACGGCGACCTTTAATATAGTCAACTGTGATGTCATCTGGGCTAATTAATCCTGCTTTAGCACCAGCTTCAATGGACATATTACAAATTGTCATGCGTTCTTCCATCGATAACTTATGGATTGCATCGCCTGTAAATTCGACAATGTGGCCAGTACCTATATTTATTCCGAATTTTGCGATAATTGCAAGTATAACATCTTTTGCTGTAACACCAAAACCAAGTTCACCATTTACATGAATTTGCATTGTCTTGGGTTTGTTTTGCCAAAGTGTTTGTGTTGATAATACATGTTCTACTTCACTCGTTCCGATACCAAATGCAATAGCGCCGAAAGCACCATGTGTAGATGTATGAGAATCACCACAAACAATCGTTTTACCAGGTTGTGTTAATCCAAGTTGTGGTCCAATGACATGCACAATCCCTTGATCTGGATGACCCATATCTGCTAATTTAATTCCAAATTCTTCGCAGTTTTTAGCTAATGTATTAATCTGTGTTTTCGCAATGGGATCATTAATGACTGGTAAATTTTTTGTTGGTACATTGTGATCCATTGTTGCATAGCATAAATCCGGACGGCGAACTTTACGATTATTTAAACGAAGCCCTTCAAATGCTTGTGGTGAAGTCACTTCATGAATTAAATGAAGATCAATGTAGAGTAAATCCGGTTTGCCATCTTCTTGATAAACTACGTGTTGGTCCCATACTTTTTCGATTATATTTTTCCCCATTATTCTTCACCTTTTTTCTATATATAAGTTGTCATAATACTATTTGAAACAAAACTTGTATCGATTTCGTTTAACACTTTTTCTGTCCATTCATTTGTTGTCAGTACTCGACTACCTGGTGTAGCTAAATCTCCAGTGTAGTAACCATCTTCAAAGACTGCATTTACCGCACGTTCAACTTCAGCTGCCTCTTCTTTCAAACCAAATGAATAACGTAACATCATGGCAACTGATAGAATCGTTGCTGCAGGATTGGCAATCCCTTTACCAGCAATTTCTGGAGCAGAACCATGGACGGGTTCATATAATCCAAAATTGTCAGAACGGATACTTGCTGATGGTAATACACCAAGAGATCCTGTGATGACAGAAGCTTCATCACTTAAAATGTCTCCAAACATATTTTCAGTCACAATAACATCATATGCCCCAGGATTTGTAATCAATTTCATTGCTGTTGAATCGACTAAACTATGTTCAACTTCAACATCTGGATATTGCGCTTTTTTCTCATCAACAATTTGTCTCCATAAACGGGAAGTTTCAAGCACATTTGCTTTATCTACAGATGTTAACTTACCTTTACGAACGCGTGCTAATTCAAATGCATTTTCAACGATTCGTTCAATTTCAGGACGACTATAAACAAGTGAATCAAGTGCTTCTTCTTCTGTTCTATTGCGTGGTTCACCAAAATATAGACCACCTGTAAGCTCGCGAACAATGAGTAAATCAACGTCTTTTACTAAATCATTTTTTAGAGGAGAGGCATTGATAAGTGATGGAATAGCTTGAACTGGACGCAAATTTGAAAATAAATCAAAATGTTTCCGAATTCGGAGTAATCCTTTTTCGGGTCTTAATTCAGCAGGGTTTTGATCCCATTTCGGACCGCCTACAGCTCCTAAAAGGATTGCATCACTCTCTTCACATAACTCAATTGTTTCATTTGGAAGTGGATCTTCATGCTGATCAATTGCAGCACCACCAATCGTCCCATAAGCAATATGAAATGAATGCTGGAATCTTTTGCCTACAGCTTTTAGCACTTCAACTGCCGATGCGACTACTTCTGGACCAATTCCATCACCAGGTAAAACAGTAATTTTCTTTTCCATAGTTCTCTCCCCTTCTGATACGAATCAAGCATTTCTTTTACTAAATAGCAAGTTATATACCTAATTGGCTTAAAGAAGCAGTTAACTGCTTCTTTAAGTTTTTATGATAAAAGTAACCTATAGATATACAGCAAGCTAGTAATCTATTAAGCTTTCGTAGTTACAGTTTCTTTGTTCACTTTTTGACCAACAAATGGCATCATAGCACGTAACTCTTCGCCAACTTTTTCGATTTGATGTTCTGTTTCAGCTTGTTTGATTGCATTGTATTTAGGACGACCATTTTGGTTTTCTTCGATCCATTCTTTTGCGAATTTACCGTTTTGGATGTCTGTTAATACAGCTTTCATGTTTGCTTTAACATCTTCAGTAATCACGCGTGGACCTGATACATAGTCGCCCCATTCAGCTGTATCAGAGATTGAGTAACGCATGTTAGAGAAGCCTCCTTCGTAGATTAAGTCTACGATTAGTTTCATTTCATGTAGACATTCGAAGTATGCACTTTCTGGTTCATAACCAGCTTCAACTAATGTTTCGAAACCAGCTTTGATTAAGTGAGTTACACCACCGCAAAGAACTGCTTGTTCTCCGAATAGATCTGTTTCTGTTTCTTCTTTGAAAGTTGTTTCAAGAACACCAGCACGAGCACCGCCAATACCTTTTGCATAAGCAAGACCGATTTCTTTTGCTTGACCAGTTGCATCTTGATATACACCAACTAATGCTGGAACGCCTGCTCCAGAAACATATGTGCGGCGAACTAAATGTCCTGGACCTTTTGGAGCTACTAAGAATACGTCTACATCAGCTGGAGGCACGATTTGTTTGTAATGGATGTTGAAGCCATGTGCAAATACTAAAGCGTTGCCAGCTTCTAGGCCTTCTGCGATTTCACTTTCGTAAACTTCTTTTTGTTTTTCATCTGGTAGAAGAATCATGATAACATCAGCTTCTGCAGCTGCTTCTTTTACAGATTTAACTACAAGACCATCATTTTTTGCTCTTTCAGCCGAATTCCCTGGGCGGATTCCAACACGTACATCGAAGCCTGATTCTTTAAGATTTTGGGCATGTGCATGACCTTGAGAACCATAACCGATGATTGCGATTTTTTTACCTTCTAATACTTTTTCATTGATGTCTTGGTTGTAATATAATTTTGCCATTTTAATTTCCCCCTGATTTGTTTTTTAGTTTTTATATTTATTGTAAAATCGAAAGTTGCGCAGATGGCTTAATTTGAGCATCACGTACAAATGCAGTTACACCTGTACGAGTCAGTTCTTTAATACCATAAGGACGAATTAGTTCAATAAATGCGTCAATTTTTTCCGGATTACCAACGATTTGATAAGTAATTACATTTTTACCCATATCGATGATTGAACCGCGGAATGGTTCAACGATTGAATTGATTTCGCCACGCAAATTCGGTGGAGCCACAACTTTAATTAGTGCTAATTCACGCATTACAATAGATTTATCTGTAATGTCATTGACTTTAATGACGTCAATTTGTTTTGATAATTGTTTCACAAGCTGTTCAATCTTCGCTTGATCTTCAACATTGACGATAAATGTCATTTTAGAAATGCCTTGTTGTTCTGTATGACCAACTGTGATGCTTTCTATGTTAAATTGGCGTTTCATCAGTAGACCTGTTACACGATTGAGAACGCCGCTTTGGTTAATAACTGCAACGGAGATTACTCTTCTCATCCTTTTTTCACTCCTATCATTTCTGCAAGACCTTTACCAGGAGCTACCATTGGATTAACCAAAGTTAATTCTTTAATACGACAATCCACTAAAGTAGGCTCATCTGATTCGATTGCTTCTTTGAATACAGCTTCCACTTCATCCACTTTCTCTACTTTATAGCCTTTGATTCCATATGCTTCTGCAAGTTTTACAAAATCAGGTTGTACTGGTACTAAAGAAGATGAATAGCGTTCTTCATAGAAGGTTTCTTGCCATTGGCGCACCATTCCTAAACAGCTATTATTTAAGATGAAAATTTTCACTGGTAATTTGAATTCTTTTAGCAAAGCAAGTTCTTGCAATGTCATTTGGAAACCAGCATCTCCAACGATTGAAATGACTTTTTGATCTGGTTTCGCAAATTGCGCACCAATTGCAGCTGGGAAACCAAAGCCCATTGTGCCTAGACCACCTGAAGTAACCCAGTTGTGATCCTTTTTAAATGAATAGTATTGTGCAGTCCACATTTGGTGTTGACCAACATCTGTCGTAATGATTGCTTCACCTTTCGTTAAGCGGTGAATTGTTTCAACGGCAAATTGAGGATAAATGGTTCCATCACCATCATCGTCATACCATAGCGGACATTCTACTTGGCATTCATGTAGATATTCATGCCAAAGTGTTAAATCTTGAGCTTCAAATGGTTGCTCTAATAATGAAATTAAAGCTTCCTTTGCATCGGCTACGATTGGAATATCAGTTGGAACGTTTTTACCAATCTCAGCGGGATCGATATCGATGTGAATTACCTTTGCGTTAGGTGCAAATTTATCTAATTCTCCTGTTAAACGGTCATCGAAACGTGCGCCAATATTTAACAACACATCACAATTACTTATTGCCATATTCGCTGTAAATGTACCGTGCATACCTGCCATTCCTAGGAAAAGTTCATGGTTACCTTCGATGCTTCCAAGTCCTAAAAGTGTATTTACAATCGGGAAATTGTATTTTTCAACAAATTCAGTTAATTCTTTTTTTGCATCCGCTGCAAGCACACCTGCACCAGCTAAAATAACAGGTTGTTTTGCTGTACTTAATAAGGACACTGCTTTTTTAATTTGCAAATAGTTAGGATAAATTGTTGGTTGATAACCTGGCAAGTTAATTTCGGCTTCTTCGACTGCACTTGCATCAAATATGCTATTGGCAATATTCTTTGGAATATCCACTACAACTGGACCCTTACGACCTGTTGAAGCGATATGAAACGCTTCTTTTACAATTCGTGGTAAATCCTGAACATTTTTCACTTGATAATTATGTTTTGTAATTGGTTGTGTGATTCCAACAATGTCTGCTTCTTGGAAAGCATCTGTGCCAACAACTGTCGTAGCTACTTGGCCTGTAAAGACAACGAGTGGTAAAGAATCCATCATTGCATCAGTAATACCAGTGACCAAGTTTGTTGCACCTGGCCCAGAAGTAGCAATCACTACTCCGGTTTTACCTGATACACGTGCATAACCTTCAGCAGCGTGAATGGCACCTTGTTCATGACGAGCAAGAATATGCTTAATTGGATTACGGTAAAGTGCATCATATAAAGGTAAGACTGCACCGCCTGGATATCCAAAAATTATTTCAACACCTTGGTTTTGCAACGATTCAATAAATATCTCTGCACCCGTTTTACTGGCTCTACATTCTTGATCAACTTCTTGATCTGCCGCGGATTGTTTTTTTAGTGGAACTTGTGCATTCATCAAAGAACTCCTCCCAGGAAAATCGTATTTTATTAAAAAAAGCTTTTTCATCCACGCAAAAGAAGACCTTTCGCGTAGGGATGAAAAAAGCTTCCATGGTACCACCCTAATTTGTAGTCAAAGAACGACTACCTCATGAATAGATTAACTATTCTTTATCTAACGAGCACAAAAGTATGCGCCCGAGGCTACCTATTAACCAATGGCTTTTAGCAACCCACTCCGAGGGGATGTCGATATTAGTTGTACTGCCAGTTCTCAGCAACCCGGCTCTCTGTAAATACAAAGCTCTAATATCTTTAACCTCATCAACGTTTTATCTATATAAGTTTATTATTATTTAACATTGAATTATATTTTCATTACCCCACCAGTAGAAGCGGAAGTAACTAATTTTGAATAACGTGCTAAATATCCTTTTTTAATCTTCGGTTCAAATGGTTGTAATTGTGCTTTTCGTTGTTCTAATATTTCATCTGATACATTTAGTTCAATTGTTCGATTTGTTAAATCAATTGAAATGATATCTCCATTTTTAACTAAAGCGATTGGACCACCTTCAGCAGCTTCAGGAGAAATGTGTCCAATTGAAATACCGCGAGATGCACCTGAGAATCTTCCATCAGTTATGAGTGCAACGTCTTTACCAAGTCCACGTCCCATAATAGCTGATGTTGGTGCAAGCATTTCAGGCATCCCTGGACCGCCTTTTGGACCTTCATATCGGATAACAACTACATGACCTTTTTGAACTGTGCCGTCATCGATTCTTGCTTGTGCTTCTTCTTGAGAATCAAAAACAATTGCTTCCCCAGTAAATTCCTTAATAGATGGGTCAACCGCACCAACTTTAATAACTGCGCCATCTGGAGCGATGTTACCAAAGAGAACGGATAAACCACCAACTGGACTATATGGATTATCTTTTGTACGAATGACTTCAGTATTTAGAATTTCATGACCTTTTACTTGTTCTTCAATGGTTTTACCAGATACTGTGATGCGATCTTTATGAATTGCACCAGGAATTTTGCATAACTCATTGACGATGGCACTAACCCCTCCTGCAAGATGAACATCATGCATTGAATAATTAGATGCTGGCATGATTTTTGCTAAGTATGGAACTCTTTCTGCAACCTTGTTAATGTCTTCAATGTTATAGTCAATTTCTGCTTCATGAGCAATTGCAAGTGTGTGTAACACAGTATTTGTAGAACCGCCCATTGCCATATCAAGAGCAAATGCATCATCGATTGTTTCTTTAGTAATAATATCTCGAGGTCTTACATCTTCTTTAACCATCCGGATTAAATGTTCTGCAGCTTCCTTAATCAACTGATATCTTTCTTCAGATGTAGCAACAATCGTTCCGTTACCTGGTAATGCCATTCCTAACATTTCCATTAATGAATTCATTGAGTTCGCTGTGAACATTCCTGAACAAGAACCGCAAGTTGGACATGCATTTTCTTCTATTTCTTTTAATTTTTCTGCTGTCATTAAACCACTTTTATAAGATCCTACACCTTCAAAAACAGAAGTAAGAGAAAGTTGTTCACCAGTAGATGAAACGCCAGCTTCCATAGGTCCACCGGATACAAAGACAGATGGAACATTCGTACGAACAGAAGCCATCAACATTCCGGGTGTGATTTTATCGCAGTTAGGTATGTAAAACACGCCATCAAACCAGTGGGCATTGATCACTGTTTCAGCAGAATCTGCAATTAACTCACGGCTTGGCAATGAATAGCGCATACCGATATGCCCCATTGCTATCCCATCGTCAACACCGATTGTATTGAATTCAAATGGAATACCACCTGCTTCACGAATTGCTTGCTTAACAACTTCGCCAAATTTTTGTAAGTGAACGTGTCCTGGAATTATATCAATATACGAATTACAAACACCGATAAATGGTTTATCTAAATCTTTTGTTTTAACACCAGCAGCATATAAAAGACTACGGTGTGGAGCTCGATCGACTCCCTTTTTAATCATGTCACTTCTCATTATTACCGCCCCTTATTCTACTGTAGCTTCTTTTTGGTATACTTTTTCACCTTGTTCTTCAACAACTTTACGGAATGCTTGAAGAATGTGATTTGTTACTTTACCTGGTTTACCTTCACCAATTTCACGGCCGTCAACGTTCACTACAGCAATTGCTTCAGCAGCAGTACCAGTTAAGAATACTTCATCCGCTACATACACATCATGTCTTGTAAATACACCTTCACTCGCTTCATATCCAAGCTCATTTGCAATTTCTAATATTACGTTACGTGTAATACCTTCAAGTGCTCCAACGTATGCAGGAGGTGTAATTACCTTATTTCCTTTGACGATGAAGATATTATCAGCAGAACCTTCTGCGACATATCCTTCTTTGTTTAAGATTAATGCTTCTGTTACTCCAGCTTGCTGTGCTTCAATTTTTACTAGAATATTATTTAAATAGTTTAATGTTTTCGTCTTTGGACTCAATACATCTGAAGGTACTCGTCTGCTTGAGGCAGTTACAATTGAAATACCAGTTTCATATAATTCAGCAGGGAATAATGCAAGTGGCTCAGCAATGACAATTACACTAGCACCTTTGCATGTTGAAGGATCAATTCCTAGGTTTCCTTCACCACGGGATATAATTAATCGGATATATGCGCTTTGCAAATCATTTGCTTTTAAAGTTTCTTTTATGATTTCAGTCATTTCTTCCATTGTGTATGGAATAGTAAGCAGAATAGATTTAGCAGATTCATATAAACGAATTAAATGTTCTTGTAAGCGAAAGACGTTTCCATTGTATGAGCGAATCCCCTCAAATACACCATCGCCATATAAAAAACCATGATCATAAACAGAAATTTTAGCGTCTTCCTTTTTCACTAAATTTCCATTAAGAAAAATTAATTGTTCCCCCATACTTATTTCACTTCTTTCTATAAAATACAATAAAGTGTTTAAGAGCAATTCGCTTTAAAACATTTATTAAATTGTTGCTATCATAGTACGTATTTCCATTCAAGTCAACAGTATTTTTTGAATTGTCACTTAATTTAAAAATTCATAAAGTGTTTGTATACGTTTTCATTCTCTTTATACCACCTTTTCGCTATTTTTTGATAATTAATAAATTTTTTGAAAAATTGATTAATTGAGTTTATTTTGATTTTTATATCTAACATAATCATATTTATATTTACATCTTGATGTAAAAAACTTAATCGAGTAGAAGTACTCAAAAAACAAAAAAGGCTTCTTCTAAAGGTGAATTTGTTTACGCCTTTAAAAGAAGCATTATTTTTTATTCATCATATTCATCGTAAAGCCTTAGTGGATCTCCCAGAAGTCAAAAGCTAAATTCAAGATAAAAATTGAATGTATGGCTACAAAAATCAGAGCCTGTTTGTTTAGTTTTTTTGTCAAAGCACGATCCATAAGCTTACATCTCCCTTCTGCTTTTTTGTAATTATAATCTAATTTATTAGAATTTGCAAAATATTTTAATTTATTAGTTTTAATTTTTTCCAAATGGATTTGTTCTAATTTATATGTCATAGTAAAGGAAAATGGTTGAGGTGATTAAATGGAAAAAGCATTAATCGTAATCGATTATACGGTAGATTTTGTAGATGAAAACGGTGCATTAACATGTGGGAATCCTGGGCAACGGCTCGAGAATGCTATTCTAAATCATATTCATCAATTCGTGGAAGATGGTCAGCTCGTGGTTTTTGCATGTGACTTACACGAAAAGGATGACACTTTCCACCCAGAATCTAAGCTATTCCCCCCACATAATATTCGAGACACAAAAGGCCGAGAACTTTATCATCAAGTACAGACATTATATGAGCAAATAAAGGACTTACCGAATATTTTTTGGTTAGATAAAACAAGATATAGTTCTTTTGTGGGGACAAATTTAGAACAACTATTACGAGAGCGGAAAATTAATAATCTTTATTTAACGGGTGTATGTACAGATATTTGCGTTTTACATACTGCTGTGGATGCTTATAACAAAGGGTATTCTATTCATATTTTTGAGGATTCTGTTGCAAGTTTTAATCAAGATGGGCACGAATGGGCACTTGGTCATTTCAAAAACTCTTTAGGAGCAACAATTCTATAATGTGTTGGGCATCAATTAGAATCTGCGAAATTCTAGATGATGCCCTTCTATTTTCATTGTCTATTTTGATTGAACTTTTCCTTTAGGCAAAAAGAATGTTAATAGAATTGCGATAAGCGCGAAGATTACAGTTCCTGTATAAACAAAATGGATTCCTCCTACTATAATTTGTATAATATGATTAATTTTTTCAGGTGAGAAAACCGTTTGATTAAATGAACCATTTAAATTTATGTTTTCTGCTCCAAGCTTTGCCAATTTCCAACTTGTGGCTGTATTAAAGATTGCGCCAAAGATTGCAGCACCAATAGACTGGCTAAATGTGTTAATAAATGAATTTAGGCCAATTGCAGTGCCTAACTGTTCTTCAGTAGTAGAGGCCTGGACAGAAATGACAAGCATTGGTGAGATAAATCCCATACCTAATCCTAAAAAAGATGTAGATAACGCTACAAAGAAAGGACTGGTATTTGTTGATAAGAACATCAACATCGTTGTTGCAATGATTAAAAGCACAGTCCCTATTTGTATAATAGTTTTGTTTGTAAATCGTCCGACTAAATTCCCCACTACAATTGCACCAACAGTCCACATAACTGATAGTGGTGTCAACATTAAGCCTGCTTCCGTTGCATTTTTCCCTAATACAGATTGAGCATAGATTGGTAAATACGCAGAAATACTAATGACAATTGCCATACAGAATAGTGATAATCCGTTAATTACATTTAATCGCTTATTCTTAAATAATGACAGTGGGATAATAGGTTCTGCTGCTTTTTTTTCGACAAATATAAAAAATCCTAAAAATACAATGGCTATGATATAAAGTGATAGTTGAGAAGTAGTTAGCCAGAGTTGTGTATTACTTCCTTCAATTAGTGAATAGAGAAGTGCTACCATAGCGGTTGAAAATAGCAACGCACCAGCATAATCTATTTTTCTCTTTAATTTTTCTTGATCTTCTTGATAATATTTTGCAATCAGTAGTATTGCCCCTGCACCAAAAGGAATATTCAAAAGGAAAATATAATGCCATGTTAACTGATCGACGATAAATCCACCAATTAGAGGGCCTATAACGCCAGATATCCCCCAAACCATACTAATATATCCTTGACCCTTAGCGCGTTCCTTCTCGGTCTTAAAAAGCTCACCAACGATGGTTAAAGTAATAGGCAAAATAGATCCTGCACCAATGCCTTGTATAGCGCGAAAAACAATTAAAAGCTCCATGGAGGTGGCTAATCCACATAATAATGAGCCCAATAAGAAAATACTAATCCCCACGATGATTATTCTCTTTCGGCCAAATAAATCTGCTAATTTACCGAAAATAACCGCAGAAATTGCTGAAGTTAATAGATAGGCAGAATAGATCCAACTAATTAATTCAACTCCAGACAGGTCAGTCGTAATGCTAGGGATTGCTGTTGATACAATTGTCCCTTCAATAGCAGCCAAAGCCGTTGCTAATAATACAGCGACAAATACTTTATTCATATAACTACCCCAATTCTTAATATAAATATTTCCTTAATTACTAATTGATAAACATAACATAGAAAAGCAGTGTAATATGTATGAGGAAAACTTTCTTTGAAACTAAAATAAAGTTTGCTATAATTTTGTTTGTTTTTACATTCAAATGGAAGAAAATGATTTAAGATTCGGAGGAATATAGTGTATGTGGCAAGACTTCAAAAAATTCGCGTTAAAAGGGAATGTCTTAGATTTAGCTGTTGGTGTCATTATAGGTGCCGCATTTGGCAAAATCGTTTCATCACTAGTAGCAGACATTATTATGCCTATTCTTAGTTTGTTAATTGGCAATGTCGATTTTACCAAGTTACATTATCACGGAATAAAATACGGAAATTTCATACAAAATGTATTTGACTTCTTTATAATTGCATTCTCAATTTTCATATTTATTCGTATCATTTCAAAAGTACATTTTAAGAAAAAACAAGAAGAAGTGGTTGAAGAAGTTCCTGTTGAAACTACAGAAGATCTTTTAAAAGATATTCGAGCATTACTTCAAGAGAAAAAATAAGCATGAAAGTAGCTACCAATAAATCACATGGTAGCTACTTTTTTATTATTTACCGTCTTCAATTATTGTTTCCATATCAACTGCAATCGTATCATATGGTACATCTTTATAGCCACTATAGTTTTTCACTACTACTCCATCTTGGTTTACTAAGAAAAAGCTAGAACCATGAATTACTTGGTTACTATTTGGGTCATCTTTTACTAATGTTTTAAATGATTTTAAAGCAAGGTTCGAAATTTCATCTTGAGAATAACCTGTTAACAAGTTCCATTTTGATTGATCCGCTACTGGATATTGTTCTAAATATTTTTTTAGTTTTTCTGGTGTATCCGTTTTTGGGTCAACGCTAAATCCAACGATGTTATAGTCTTTTAGCCCCTTTTTTT
Source organism: Rummeliibacillus sp. JY-2-4R (assembly GCF_053847205.1). Taxonomy (NCBI): domain Bacteria; kingdom Bacillati; phylum Bacillota; class Bacilli; order Caryophanales; family Caryophanaceae; genus Rummeliibacillus; species Rummeliibacillus sp. JY-2-4R. The sequence goes on from NZ_CM132623.1 coordinate 2,082,000, forward strand.
CAAATGACTTTTGAATGTCTGTCATATGCATCGTCATTGGTGGGCATACAGTCGCACAATTTGTAAATATAAACATTGCAAGCCATGGTTTCCCTTTCAAGTTATCTAGCGAAACTTGTTCTCCATTTTGGTTTGTATAATTGAAATCTTGTACTTTCCAATCAGTTTCAGCTTTAAATTTGCCACCACCGCAAGCAGTTAAAAATACTGCTAACACGATTACCATGAACGGTATGAATAACCTTTTTTTCATTTTATCGTCACTCCTAATCAAATTCATCTTATCTAATTACAACCTATATTACAAGAAAACTTTTTGTCCTTTTAAGTCGAAAGGATGAATCGGATTATTTTAAATCTAATAATGCTTCATGGATTGCTTGCAGCTTCGTTTCAACCCTATGCATTAAATAGAATGACACAAAGATTGGAAATCCTATTTCTTGTATTAGCGTAGTCCATTCAGCCATTGCAATTCCTCCTCTCTTTAAACAAAGAAAAATCTGCTCTTCTAGTAAACGAGAACAGCAGATTTTCTAAATTATTATGAATAAATGAGATTATATTTAGTAGTTTTAAGCTTCTACTTCTGTAACAGTACGTTCAATATAACGGGCTCCTACAATTTGCGCTATTGGCGCATTATCAACCTCAAATACATTACTTGATACGATGGTGTTCATGGCTTGATAAATTTCTTCATTCGTTAAATCTTGTTTAGGCATATCTACACTCAATGAAACACCTTTACCATCTTCTGTCTTAAATTGTAATTGCAATACTTTTGACATGCGCAAACCCCTCCATTTTTAATTAGTTTTGAATAATTTCTTGTGTCAAAATTCCTGTTCCTATAAATTCATAGGAATAGAGACTAGCTAGAGCATTACCAGCAGTAGTTAAATTATCAACTGATGTTTGATCTGACACATTTTGGTAAGACTTTACTTTTTCAACTAGTTGACCATTTTCATTGACACCTAATGAAAACTTCAAGCGTAGAGTTGCTTTTTCAAATGCTTTTGTTGCCATCTGTATCACCTCCCTTTCACTCATTAAATAGACATAAAATCTAAAAAGAGGACAATGGGGTGCAATTTTTTTAGAATCCTTTTATAATTACAGTTGAGGTGAATGTAGTGTTAAACGGCTGGTTTATGTGGTTTATATTATTTTGGGTAGTTGTTCTGATCGGTACAATGGCTATTGGTGGGTTCTTTATGTTCCGGAAATTTCTAAAATCGATGCCAAAAGACGATGGAAAATCTACATTGGATTGGCAAGATTATTATGTAAATAAGACATTGCACTTATGGCATCAAGAAGAAAAGGACTTATTAAATGAACTGGTTAGTCCAGTTCCAGATTTATTCAGGGATGTAGCAAAGCAAAAGATTGCAGGTAAAATAGGAGAACTTGCTTTAGAAGAAAAGGCCAAAAAGATAAATTTTGACCTAATTATTAGAGGATACATACAAGCCTCACCAAAACGTGATCATAAATTTTTAAGAAAAAAGATGAACCAAATGAAAATTGATATAACACCTTATGAGCATTTACTTGATTGACGAATGCTACAGCTTTTAACGGACGCGGCGATTGATTCGTTTTAAGCTACGAATACTAAACATTAAAAAAGATTCTTTCCAAATTTCGGAAAAGAATCTTTTTTATTAGTTATGCTGTAATTGTAGTTGTTTTTCCAGCTTCTTGTATCGAATTAGCATTGCAATACGCCATGGAAGAATCATTGAAAAGGCTAATATAAAGAACATCCCGCCAAGTTCTCCAAGATGGAAAGAACCGCTTAGGTAAACCTTTGCAACTGTTCGAACCACCAAAAGACCTATTAAGATAAAAAAGAAAGCCTTTGAAGGTTTCAAGTATACATCATTATCAACAATTTCAAATTTTGAAGTTGCAATAAGTACTGTTGAACAAACAATACCTGCTATAACAGCTTCTAACACTTGAGGCCAAGGCACACGAAAATAGTCAAAGCAAAACATTAGCGCGCCGGTTGACATTGCAAAAGGTGGAATAATAATTTTCTTAACACTCGCTGGTTTTTTTGAAGATTTTGAACGAATGATCATGGCCATAATCCCCATTATGACAAACATAACAGAGGAACCAATCACTATATATTGAGAAGGAATAGCGCTCAACATATTACAATCACCTGTCTTTTATTTAGTTATTCTATCATTTGACGTATCGTCGTCTCTAAACGTTCCCGTTCAAAAGGTTTTGTTATAAAATCTTTTGCTCCATATTTCAACGCTTCTAAGATGACCTTTTGTTGACCTAATGCTGTAACAATACAAATTTTAGCATTTGGGTCTTCTTTTATAATTTCTCTCGTTGCTTCTAATCCTGACATAACAGGCATTGTCACATCCATCGTTACTACATCAGGATGCAATTTTAGGTACTGCTCGATAGCTTGCTCTCCGTTTTCGGCCTGGCCAACAACATCAAAGCCAGCATTTGCGAGAATTTCTGTAATTGTCTGTCTCATAAACATTGTATCATCTACTACTAAAACTGTTGACAACCATTTCACCCCGTTACTTATATAGTTCCTTTTAAAACCCTTGGAACCCTCCGAAAATAGGCGTAAGGATACTGTTAATCCACGTTAATCCATCAAAGAATAAAATTACACCTACAAGAATCATGATATATCCGCCAATTTTCACGAATTTCTGGCTATTTCTTCTAATCCAATTCATACGAGCAATGAAGAATGACAAGACGAAAAATGGAATTGAAAAACCTAGTACATAGGCTAACATATACCCAACAGCTGAATCTGGGTTTGTTGTCCCAAGTGCGATTATAGCAGCTAAAATAGGTCCCGTACATGGAGTCCAACCCGCAGCAAATACCAGTCCAATAAGTAAAGAACCAATATAACCGGAAGGTCGATTATTAAATTCAAATTTGCGATCTTTCATCAAAAACTCTGGAGTGAAGATGCCAGTAATAACAAGACCAAACACAACAATTAAAATACCACCAACTTGACGAATTAACTCATCGTACTGAACAAATATCCCTTTGATAAAAGAGGTACTAAAACCTAATGCAATGAAAATTAAAGAAAAGCCGAGTAAGAAAAATATTGTATGCAGAATGGCTCTTTTTTGCAACATTCCTCTTTCATTCTTTAACTGATTAAATGATATGCCAGTTATGTATGATAAGAAAGCTGGATAAAGAGGCAACGTGCATGGTGATATAAAGCTTAAAAAGCCTGCACCAAAAGCAAAGAAAATATTAATGTCTGGATTCATATGCAGATGTCGCTCCTTATAATTACTGTATCCATCGTACCAAACTTTAAGGAAAAATACTTATTTTTTATCTATATTATTATAAAGATAATTGCGTACTACGTATTAGTATAATGCGTAAGGTAAACATTGGGCAAGATTTCTGTCATGCCTGATTAATTAGATTAGGTCTCAAGAAAATTTCCTCTGTATGCTTGAAACATGTTCATTCTTAAGTTTTTCACTTACGTTCGTATACTTTGACAGCTTGCCATAAAGTGAATATACAGGTATACGTTTTTCCAAATAATGTTGATTTATATTATCTATGATAGCAAGATTTCTCCTATTTATTACATGAATAGTTGGCGTAGTAACTTCAATTGTTTTCAGAGTACATCGATTGCTAAAAACAATCATTGACGTAAATAATTCTTTAGGTTGATCATTAATAATTTTTTGTAAGGCTTTTATATGCGTGTGATTTTGTTTAATCGGATTGTAAAACTTAAAATTCTTCTTATTCGGAAAAACTTGAGTCCATTTATAATCCTTTTCCCTTCCAAAAATCCAACCACTATAATTTTTTGATTCAATTACATAAATTCCTTTTTCGTGAATAAACAAAATATCAATTTCAGTCAATTCACTACAATTTTCTTTCGGAATATATACATTCACTAAAGTTTTATGTATACCAGGAAACTTTTCTAATTCATTTACAATTGAATATTCACCGAATAACCCAGTATTAAAACGAACTTTCCAATAGGAGGAATTTGTTATTTTTTTATATGGACTCCTTTCAAAACGAGAATAAGATATAAAAAAGGAAGGGAGTAGTATAAATATTGTACTAAATAAAAATATAAGAAACATTTAATTCACCTTCTAATTAGTATTATTATACTACGTTACCATTTAATTAATATTTTTCCAACAATTTAAAAATAAAGATTCTATAAATTTTCTTGTTAAATCATCATCAATCTTTCACACCAAAAAACCAGTTCCCCTCTGGAAACTGGTTTCCCTTTAGCACACTATGTATGCTGGATATGGAACTGGCCCCCCTCTGTGGACGTCCTTCCAATTTAAAGCATGAGATATAATCGTATTTGATTTAATTTGAAGATAATTTTTCTTTTGCTTTTTCAAGTTGAATTTTTACTTGATCGAAGCCTGTTCCGCCTAGGGAATGACGACGCTTGACAGCTGCCTCCGGTGCCAATACATCGTACACATCCGCTTCGATTAGTTCACTTGCCTCTTGCAAGTCCTCAAGTGGAAGGTCTAATAAGTAAATACCCCTTTGAATGCAAAGGAAAACTAATTTTCCTGTTACTGCATGAGCTTCGCGGAATGGCATACCTTTTGTTGCTAAGTAATCCGCTAGTTCTGTTGCATTTGAAAAATCTTGATGTACTGCTTTGTTCAATGTGTCTTTTGCAACAGTCATAGTACGAACCATACCTTCGAAGATTTTCAATGCTCCAACAATGGTATGAAGAGTATCGAACATACCCTCTTTGTCTTCTTGCATATCTTTGTTGTAAGCAAGTGGGATACCCTTTAGGACTGTTAATAATCCCATTAGATTACCATATACGCGGCCCGCTTTCCCACGAATTAATTCTGCCATGTCAGGGTTTTTCTTCTGTGGCATGATACTTGAACCTGTTGAGAACGCATCATCTAATTCAATAAATTTAAATTCTTCACTTGACCAAAGAATGATTTCTTCGGCAAATCTTGATAAATGAGCCATCAATAAAGAACTATTACTCAAAAACTCTACGATAAAATCACGATCACTAACAGCATCCATACTATTTTGATAAACGCTTGAAAAGCCCATTAGTTCTGCTGAAAGTTCGCGATCAATTGGAAATGTTGTCCCAGCAAGGGCCCCTGCCCCCAGTGGAGAGATGTCGATGCGTTTCACTGACTCAGTGAAACGTTCTTTATCTCTTTCCAACATCCAGAAATAAGTCATAAGATGATGTGCAAAAGAAATTGGTTGAGCTCGTTGTAAATGTGTATATCCAGGAGCAAGAGTGTCGATATTCGCCTCTGCTTGGTCGACAATCGTACTTTGGAATTTTGCGATTAACGCAATCACTTCATTTACACGCTTTTTCAAAAACAGATGCATATCTGTTGCAACTTGATCGTTTCGGCTACGGCCTGTATGGAGTTTTCCCCCAACAGGACCGACCAAATCGATTAACATTTTCTCTAGATTTAAGTGAATGTCTTCATTTTCTATTAAAAAGGTTAGCTCGTTATTTTGAGCTTTAGATTTTAATTGTTCAAGGCCATCTTTAATCGTGCTGACTTCTTCTTCTGCAAGGATGCCGGTTTTGCCTAGCATCGTTACATGTGCGATGCTACCTTCTAAATCCTCTGTTACAAGCTGATGGTCAAACCCGATGGATGCGCCAAATTCATCTACCCATTGTTCGGCAGATTTTTGGAATCGACCTCCCCAAAGTTTACCACTCATGCTTGCACCTTCTTTTCTCCTTTGTTGTTCACCATTGAATTCACTTTTGTAGGAAGACCGAATAATTCGATAAAGCCTACAGCTGAAGCGTGATTGAATTCATCATCTTTTGTATAAGTAGCAAGTTTTTCATTATATAAAGAGTTTGGTGATTTACGACCTTCAACGATAGCGTGACCTTTGAATAATTTTACACGTACTGTACCATTTACGAATTTTTGAGTTTCTTTTAAGAACGCTTGAATTGCAACGCGTAATGGTGAGAACCATAGACCATCATAGATTAATTCAGTTAATTTTTTCTCAACAACTGGTTTGAAATGAGCTAATTCTTTTACAAGTGTGATATCTTCAAGTTCTTTATGTGCAAGAAGTAAAGTATGTGCACCAGGAATTTCATAAACTTCACGAGATTTAATACCAACTAATCTGTTTTCAACATGGTCGATACGTCCAATGCCGTGTTTACCAGCTAATTCATTTAATTTTAAGATAAGATCGGCTAATTTATATTCAACACCATCAAGAGCTACTGGAACACCTTGAACGAATTCGATTTCGATTACATCAGGCACATCTGGAGCATCTTCAATTGCTACTGTTAAATCATAAGCATCTGCAGGTGGTGCAGCCCATGGATCTTCTAAGATACCACATTCGTTTGCACGGCCCCATAGGTTTTGGTCAATTGAGAATGGGCTATCAAGGTTAATTGGAATAGGAATATTCTTAGATTTTGCATATTCGATTTCTTCTTCACGGCTCCATGCCCATTCACGAACAGGTGCAAGAACTTCTAAATCTGGATTTAATGCTTTAATAGAAACTTCGAAACGAACTTGGTCATTCCCTTTACCTGTGCAACCATGTGCTACAGCAACAGCACCAGTTTTTTCTGCAATTTCAACTAATTTTTTTGAAATTAAAGGACGAGATAATGCAGAAACTAAAGGATATTTTTGTTCATACCAAGTATGTCCTTGTAATGAGATTAAAGCGTATTCTTCAGCAAATTCATCTTTTGCATCAATGATGTAAGATTCAACTGCACCAACTTCAAGAGCTTTCTTTTGTACAAATTCTAAGTCTTTCCCTTCACCTACGTCTAAGCAGCAAGCTACTACATCATAACCTTTGTCTTTTAACCATTGGATTGCTACAGATGTATCTAAACCACCTGAATATGCTAATACTAATTTTTTTGCCATTTTGCATTCCTCCATAACGTTTCATGTATGTTTATGCGTTTGTTTTTAATATTTATGCATACATCTTAACATGTTATAAAAATGAATACAAGTGTATTTTCTTGCATTTTTCTAAAAAAAATAAATATATTAAGTTTTTCATATAAAGCCCTAAAATTAAGGTATTTTCCGATAGTTTTTTTACCTGAAAAATCAAAAAAGCGACTTATGATACAGCAAAGTCGCTTTGGTCTATTTGAATATTATTCTTCTAATAAATTATTAAAAAAGGTTGTTTTATTAAAATTTCTTTAGAAACAAAATGAATATTTACTTAATATACAGATTTTCCGCATCGTTTCGCTAGCTTGGTTGTTAAATTTCTAATGTATAAATGGATCATTATGGACTCCATTATTATTTTTTATTAAAGAAATTCTTACCGACTTTTTCTATTAAACTAGGTGCAAGCGCGTATAGTTTACTCGATATCCCCATATACCATGGCATATTAATTTCTCTTTTCTTCTTCCCTATTGTTTTTAATGTAGCTAGAGCAACATTTTCAGGATTGAGAAGGATATTCTTCATTGCATCTCGGTATGAGGCTGTTTGATCTGCATGGTCAATAAAGGGCGTATCGATTGGTCCAGGATGTATGCAAGTGACAACAATTCTATAAGGTGATAACTCCATTCGTAAAGCATTAGTATATCCAATAAGTGCATGCTTAGTTGCTGCATAGACTGAAGCTTTTGGTGTCGCTACCTTGCCTGCTTGTGAACCAATGAAAATGAGTTGCCCCTGATTCTGTTGTTTCATTTTTGAGGCAATATATTTTGTGAGTAGAATGGGAGCTTGGATATTAAGTTGTACCATTTGCATGATATCCTCATCACGTATGTCAGTTGCATATTCGAAGGTTCCAATTCCAGCAGAAAAAATTGCAACATCTAGAGACGGTAATTGATCAACTAAACGTCTAACGCCATTAATGGTTGTTAAATCACTTTCGATGATTTTCATATTATTTTCAGCTAGTTCTTTTAAAGCTTCTTTATTTCTTCCTGTTGCGATTATTTGATGCCCTTCATTTGCAAGTTTCATCGCAATGATTCGTCCAACACCAGATGTTGCACCTGTTACTAAGATTGTTTTATTTTTTTGCATACCAGTATACGCCGTTCTCATCAATTTCCTCAGTGATTAGCTGATGATGAAGCAAATAATCAATTTGACCAATTGTTTGAGACAATGTTAACCCAAGTTCATTCTCATAGTGGGTAGGAAATATCCCTACTGTCAGTTCAAAAATATTCTTTGGTTCGTCTTCCATCATGCTAAGAACGCGCATTGCACGCAGATGTTGCTTTTCAAGTCTTGCATTGACCAATTCATTTACATTTGTAATCTCTTCTCCATGACCACTATACAAAATGTCAATCGGTAATGTTAATAATTTTTTTAGAGATTGATTATATTGTAGTAAAGATTTTGCTCGTTTTGCTTTCGGATTCAACGGTGGTTCAATTAGTGGATTAGATGAAATTTTAGCGATTAAGAGGTCTCCGCCAATCATTGCCTTTTTTTCTTCATTCCAAAATGCAAAGTGACTTTGTGCATGGCCAAGTGTTTCTATAGCAACAAGTCCCTTATGTCCTGGAATTTCATCACCATCATGAATGATACCTGTTAAAGTTCGTTCACCAAGCATTTCAATTGAACGCGTCATTCTCTTCACCCAATGATGATATTTTTCAGGAACACCTTCTTCTATTAAACGATTCATATAGAAATCATAATGCGAACCGATAAAAACAGGATCTCTCCTTAACCAAGCATCCACATATACATGTCCCAAAACGTCAGCATTTGGAAAAGCATCAATCCATCCTACATGGTCTGGATGATGGTGTGTTAAAATGACTTGTTCAATTTCCCCCATTTGATATCCTGCATTTTTTATTCCCGCTTTTAATGCTTCGTACGCTTCTGGTGTTTTTGTACCAACATCGATAATTGATAAGGCATCGCCTTTTAATAAATATGAATTAACTGTCCCCTCCGGAAAAGGTACTGGTGTAACAATTTTTTGGATCATATGTATGCCCCTTTTTTGTGAATACTAATTCAATTTATTGTACAATTTTTTTTGAAAAACGTCATCTTTTTACATTGACAAATCTATAGTCATTCTCTATACTCACAATAAAGTAAAACTTCCCTCTGTGGGATGTTGAAACAATTGATCCTATACTGGCCGTTTTCCTACACTATCGTCTTTTCGTTTAATTTTAGTGCGAAGTGGGATTGTCTTTACTGCCTAGTATTGTGTGATAAATAATTAAAGCTACGATGAAGAATAGTACGAAGGGTATTCTAGTTTACAGAGAGTGTGACCAATTGAGGCTGCAAGTCACATAACCAAGGTACTTTTGGAACCTACTTCTGAGCAACTGTGCAAACACAGTCGCATCTCTGCGATAAAGGGAATTTAAGATGTGCTACAATTAGTAGCAAAGCAAGGTGGTACCGCGGAATCAAGCATTTTCGTCCTTATATTTTGGACGGAAATGCTTTTTTATTTTAAAAAAACAGGAGGCAACTAGAATGGAGACAATTGTATTTGCAGGTGCTGGCTCAATGGCGGAGGCATTAATTCATGGCTGGATCAAAGAAGGTGTTGTTTTGCCTAAAAACATCTATGTTATGAATAAATCCGACCAAGAAAAGCTAATGCGAATTGAAAAAACATATAATGTACAAATTGTTTATGGGAATCGCGAAATACTTAAACAAGCTGATTGCTTAATACTTGCTATGAAACCAAAAGATATCCAACAGGCAATGGAAAATTTAGCTCCTTATTTATCACCAAATACAGCTATACTTTCTGTAGTTGCAGGTGTATCGATGGAGTCAATCGAACAGACATTAGGAAAACGACCAATTGCAAGAGTGATGCCGAATACTTCTGCAACAATTGGAATGTCTGCTAGTGGTGTCTCATTTAATCATGCCATTACGAATTCTTTAAAAGAAGAATTTCTTCATATGTTAAAAGCGATTGGAATTGTCATTGAGGTACAAGAAGATGAATTACACGCAGTAACTGCTTTATCGGGAAGTGGCCCAGCTTATCTATATTATTTAGTCGAAGCGTTCGAGGAAGCTGGAATGAAACTAGGATTATCGCAAAATACAGTCCGTCAATTAGCTATTCAAACTATAGCCGGAGCAGCAGAAATGCTAAAACAATCAAGTGAAGAGCCTACTGTATTAAGAAAAAAAGTAACAAGTCCAGGTGGAACAACTGAAGCAGGTATTAAAACTTTACAAGAAAATAATTTCAAAAACGCTATAATTGCTTGTATTCAAAACGCGGAAGCAAAATCACGTGAACTTGCTTCAGTGAAAGTAGTTCAATAAAAAAACTGTAGATACATGTGTTAATAGCAAATGTATCTACAGTATCAAAGTAAATCTATATGGATTTACTTTTTTTGTTTATCCGAAACATCATAACGAGAATTAGATTTTGATCGACTAGTGAAAAAGGCTAGTACCAAAAAGAAACCTGCAATTGAAAAATATAATCCAGAGTGATTTGCTTCTACACCTGTTTGAGGTAATCTATTTTGAACAAATTCTGCTTGATTGGATGCGGCGATTTGCTTCGTTGTTGAATTAGATACAGTAGTATGATCAGAATCACTAGCAACTGTTGATGCTTCATGACGGTCGTTCGTACTTGCAGCATTTGCATAAAAACCTTGCGTAAAAATTAAACTTGCTACAAATAGACTCGTCATAATGGTAAATATATATTTTTTTATCATGTTAAGTCCCCTCAATTATAAAATTTCTTAAATGTAATTTGGAATTATGCCCTGTCGAATTATTATAAACCTATCTCACCAATTAAACTATAAAAACTTAACAAAATATTTATATTAAATTTACAAAATAAGGCTTTTTTCTTAATATTATGCGACTAATCATGCAAAAAATAGAGTGCAATGAAAGTATAGCCAAGAAAATCGAATTATAAAATCCATCTACTAATACAAATTAATAAAAATTGAGGAGTTATATGACTATTTAATGATAAATCGAGTATGACTATATCCCTCTTTTGTCTTTTTAACTTCAAGAAGTGCCGGCATTGCATCTTTCAATTCGGCTACATGAGAGATGATTCCAATCATTCTACCTGAATTTTGTAATTCAATTAGCGTATCAATCGCTTTATTTAATGCTTCTTCATCAAGCGTTCCAAAGCCCTCATCAATAAACATTGTATCTATTTCAATATTACCTTGATAGGATTGAATAACATCTGACATACCAAGGGCTAAAGAAAGTGAAGCGTTGAATTTTTCTCCTCCCGATAGTGTTTTAACATCTCGATTTTGACCTGTATATGCGTCATAAACATCTAAACCTAAACCACTTTGTTTTCCCCTAGCTTCTTGACGATTACTTCTCACTAAACGATATTGGCCATTTGAAATTGGCTTTAATCGTTCATTTGCCGCATGAATAATTTGTTCCAAATATTCAATTTGTAAATATCGTTCAAATGAAATCTTCATTCCATTTTGGCCACGAATCAAATCATAAAGATCAACAATTCTCGCGCATTTTTCTTCAAGTGTCTTTATTTCCGCGCTGTTTTTTTGAATTTCAACTGTTAATTGCTTAGCTTGAGCTTGATATTGCTTAGTTTGATGAAGTTCGTTGTTTAATTGAATAGACTTATTGCGTAAATCTTCTAATCTTTGTTCAAGTTCTAATTCATCTTTTAGTGATTTATTTGCATAGTCGGATTCGCCATCTTTTAATTGTTCGGTTAATGCATATTTTTGTTTTAAATAATCAGTATAGCTAGTTTCTAATTCCTCGAGAATTGAGGGTTTTAACCTTGCTGATTGATATGCACTACCATTTTCAAAACCTGATGCAAATACAGCTTCTTTAAAACGATTTTCTGCAGTTTTTAATGCTTCTTGCGCTTCCAAACAGATTTTTTCTATGCTTTTCACTTGAGCTTCTAAAGATACCAATTTATGATTTGTTTCTTCCACTTGTTGTTTTGCAAGTTCAAAACGCTGTTTTAATTGGTCGCGTTTTAGCGTTAACATTTGAATTTTATGATGTAATTCTTGAATGGATGCTATTGTATCAGGTATTTCATTTTTTAAACTCGTAAATTTTGCTTGGGCACCATAATAGTTTTCCAAATGTGTATTCTTATCGCTCTCTAATTGACGAAGTTTTTGATTTATAGTTTCCATTTGCTGTTCTACTTGTTGTTTTTTATTTTGAATATGGTCGAGTTCTTTCTTACAAAGTTTAAGTTCAGCTATTTCATGTTGTAGTTGCTGATAGTGTGAAAGCAATGCATTTCCATCGTCAGGTACTACATTTAATAATTTTAGTTTTTCTTCTAACTGATTAAGTTGTTGTGTTCTTGCTTGAACTTGTCCATGCACTTCAAAGTATTCACTCGTTGCTTTTTCTGATAAAGATTTCAATTTAGACAATTGTTGATCACTCATGGCTTCACTTTTATTAATATGAGTAGCATGATGTTCCAAACTTCCGCAAACTGGGCAAGGCTGACCATCAACTAATTGTGAAGCTAACAAACTTGCTTGAGACTGAAACCATTTTTGTTCTTCAGATTGATATTGCAAAATGATGTTTTCGTAATTTTGTTTTTTCACTTTTTCTGAAGTCTTAATGTCATTCAATACAATTAATTCTTGCTGCCAATTTTGCCAAGCTGCTGTTTTTTCTTTATACATTAGAAGCTTGTCGTTTTTCTCATCAAATTTGCTTAATTGCTGTGTTAATTGAGTGATCATTTCAAATTGTTGCAATTTGACTTTTTCTAAATTTGCAATTTCAGACTTAATAGTATCAATCGTTTTAGAATCTTGAAGGACAATTTCTTTGTGATATTGAAGCGATTGAGTGGCAATTGATAATTCATGAAATTTCTCTTCTAACTTTTGCAAGGAGGCTAGTTCAATAGATAATTCTTCTATTTTGGGTTGCTGTAATTTTTCTTTATCGAATATGGCAACGGATTGTTCGTGTTTAGATTTCACTTGTTGTTCGTTAACTTTTAAATTTTCTAATTCTGCATCTTTTAATTTCTTGATTTGAAGCTTTTCAAAATAGTACTCTTCAAGTGGAATGATATGGCTAGCTTTTTTAGCAGCTTCTATTTTTTGTTTAATTTCTTCAAACGCAAGTGATTGTTTTTCTAAGGAAGCAAATAACTCTTCTTTTTCTTTATATGCACGCAATCGTTTATTGAACTCTTTCGTTTCAACGACCACCTGTTGTTGAAGCTCAAACTGTTTTGCTAGCTCTTGATTTACTTTTTCTTTTTCTACAATATCATTTGAATAATATTCAATTTCATCATTTAAAGCATCTATTAACTGGTACAAATTGATATGCTCTGATAATAAAACTGCTTGTAATGTTGACTGACGCTTAGGCAACCCTGTTTTAATATGTTCAATATGTAAATGCTGAACGGATTTTGCACTATTAAGCGCCTTTTCTGCAACATCTTTTTTGTCTTTTAATCGATCCGCTAAGTGTCGATAAGAATCTGTTTTAAAAATCTTGCGAAGGATGGCTTCTTTATTTTCAGTTTCAGATGTTAATAACTTTCGGAATTCTCCTTGTGGTAACATGACAATCTGTTTAAATTGATCTTTTGAAAGTCCAATAATTTCTTCCATTTTGCGATTAATTTCTGTCATCTTTTGGGATTCAACTACTGGTTTTTCACCATCAGATAAAATTTCTACAAATTCCAATTTATCTCCGGTTGCATTTTTATTCCCTTTTTTCTTATGAGCAATTTGACGTAATATACGGTAGGTTTTGCCTTTCATCAGAAATATAAGCTCAGCAGCAGTATGAATCTCATCTGAAGCAAAGTCACTTCGTATTTCTTTTATATCTGCTCTGTCTTCCCCACTTGCAGAACCATATAATGCAAAGCATATCCCATCAAATATAGTTGTTTTACCTGCGCCTGTTAATCCAGAAATAACAAATAACTTATGATCACCTAATTCTCTAAAATCTATTGTTTCTGTATTTTTGTATGGACCAAATGCGGTAAGTTTCAAGACTAAAGGTTTCATGAATTTTTCACCACCACTTCACGTTTATCTAGTAATTCTTCTTGTAAAACCTCTTGGAATAACTCAATAGTTTGCGTGTCTGCACCTTTCCCAACGATTTCACTATAGAATGATTTAAAAAGAGTGAGGTCGTCCATTTTTTGACGAGATTGAATCTCTTGTTCAACATTTTGAAAATCTTTTAACGTAACTCTTTCAACATGCATGGCATTTGGATAAACAGAACGAATTTTTTCCATTGGGGAAATGATGGGTGTTTCATCTAATAGTTTAACGTAAATATAATCATCGCTCATTGGTGATTTTAATATTTCATCCATAGTATTTTCTACAGTACGTAAATCACGCTTTGGCTTTAATTCTCTTTTTGAGATATTAATTGAACCATCTTCAGCTAAATCAACCATTAGATAACCTTTTTTATGCGTTTCTTCAGAAATAGAATACTTTAATGGTGAGCCAGAATATCTAATCTTCTCTTGATCAACAAAATGTGCTTGATGTAAATGACCAAGTGCAGTGTAATGAAAAGGCTCAAATAGATTTGCATTAATACACTCAGAGCCACCTATTGATAATGGACGCTCAGCATCAGTTGTATTTTCTTCTTCGTCCCCATTTTTTGTGACAAATGCATGTCCTACTAAGACATGTCTAGCATTCTGATCTAATCTATCTACTATATTTTCCATAATTTTTGACATGGCATCTTGTTGTGATTTAACAGAATCATCTTCCAATATATAACGAACATGTGATGGGTCTGTATAAGGAATCAAATGAAAATGAACTTCACCAAATTCATCATGCAATACAATTGGTTGCTGTTCATTTGTCAAGTTACCAATAATATGAAGGCCTTTTGCCCCCATAAAACCAGAACCAAAGTGTATACGTCCAGGGCTATCATGATTACCCGCAATCGCAATCACTGGAATTTCTCTTTTAATGGCAATTTCAGTAAGAACATTATCTAATAATGAAACGGCTTCAGTAGGAGGGACAGAACGGTCATATAAATCTCCTGCAATAATCACAACATCAGGCTTTTCAACGTCAATATCTTTTATAAACTCTGTTAAAATATATTCTTGATCTTCAATCATTGATACACCTTGAACTAATTTTCCTAAATGCCAATCAGCTGTATGAAAGATTTTCATAATATCACTCCACTCCGTTCTAATATATTTGTATCTTATCACATTTTAAAATGTAGAACAAACGTTCCAGAAATGTATAAAAGGACATAACAAGACAAAATTCGCTTGATATGTCCTTTTTCGTTTTTTAATATTGAGAAATCGTATAAATTAAAACTACCGCTATTACAATAGGAACGACAAATGTCATCAAAAATCTCCATGATTTATAATATCCTATTGCTAAGTGACTTCCCTGTGTAAACTCATCTTGTGTAAACTTTTTATCCATTTTATGAATAATGAAAATGGCAATTAATAGATTCCCTAATGGTAAAAGAATATTACTTACGAGATAATCGGTTGCATCAAAAATACTTTTTTTAAATATTGTTAAATCACTTAATGTGCTTGATGATAATGCAGCGGGAATGGATGCAATAAAAACAACTAATCCGATTCCCCATGCTATATTACGTCTAGCATTCGGCCATTTTTCAACGAGTGCTGCAACAATTATTTCGTATAAACTAAACGAAGAAGTCAGCGTTGCAAATAAGAAAAGTAATAAAAAGATGGCAAAGAATACTTCTCCAAATGGCAATTTGCCAAATACTGCAGGTAGTACCATAAACAATAATGCTGGCCCTTCTTTTGGTTCAAAACCAAATGCGAAGACAGCTGGGAAAATAGCTAGTCCCGCTAATAATGATACAAAAATATTCATGAGTACTACTGATCCTGCTGAATATGGAAGACTTTCATCCTTCTTCAAATAGGAACTATATGTAACCATACATGAGAATCCAACAGCTAATGCAAAAAATGATTGTCCCAAAGCATATAGTACCGAATCGGCAGTGATCTTAGAAAAATCAGGTGATAAGAAGAATTTTACTCCTTCCATTGCCCCATCCAACGTCAATGAGCGAATCACTAGTATTATAAAGAAAATAAAAAGTAATGGCATCATGATCTTATTTGCTTTTTCAATTCCATTTTGTACGCCTAAGCTAATTACTAACACGTTAAAAATAGTAAATAAGAACAATCCTAATAATGTAATCCAAGGTGTACCAGTCACACTTCCGAATAAAGCGCCTGGGTCTTGACCTGATTGAATCACATCACCTACAAGTGCCTTTCCTGAATAAATTAATATCCAGCCACCTACAACACTATAAAATGATAATAGTAAAAAGCATCCAATAACGCCTAGTTTACCGATCCATGTCCATTTTGTTTTTGGTGTCAAAAACTTATATGCACTTACGGCTTCTTTATTAGTACCACGGCCTATTATAAATTCTGAGATTAACATGGGTAACCCAATTAATAGTGTAAAACAAATAAATAGTAGGAAGAATGCACCCCCTCCACTTTGTCCTGTTACATAAGGCAATTTCCAAATGGCCCCTAGCCCAATTGCGGCCCCAGCGGACGACAATATAAAACCAAGTTTTGTTGACCACTGATTGTTATTTTTATTCAAAAAAATACCTCCAATGCTCTGCTAAACTCGTCTCAACTCTTAACAAGTGACAAATCTTCAGACTTTCATTATTTTATCATGAAATTCGACATTTTTTTAGAACAAAGTTTTATTAGTCTGAGAGAATTCACTAATAAACTTTAAAATTAAAAACATCCCGCAGTGCTGTTGATTGCGGGATGCATTGTGATCTATATAATTTAAATTCTCTTAAGCATGAAGTTTCCCTTTTTGAGCTTCTACTGACCAATTTAATTCATCTAAGAAATGAAGTGTATCTTCAAAAACTTTTTCACGTTCTTTACCTAACGTAATGATGTGACCAGAGTTTTGGTACCAGATGAGATCTTTTTCTTCTGTTTCAACTGTATCATATATATACGGTGCACTTTCTTGGTATAGATTATCGTCAAGTTTTCCTTGTAATACAAGGGTTGGAACATGGATTTCTTCAATTTCATCTGAAGTATGTTGAATCATTTTTTGAATTTCTTCGATTGCCCCTTGTGGTAGTTTCTTCAATTCTTCAAGTTCTTTTTCTATTTGTTCATTATCTTTACCTTCGAATTGTTTGTATGCTTTTGCATAGTTATATAATCGTTCAAATAATCCATCTTTCGATTTACGTTTAATAGGTGCACACATTGAAACGACACCTTTAATTGGGAATTCAGCCCCTACTTTTAATGTAAAAACAGCACCTAATGAAATACCTACAACTGCAATTTCATCATATCCAAGTTCTTTTAAATGGTGGTAACCACTGGTTACATCTTCCCACCAATATTTTGCACCATATTTCAGAATTTCTTCAGCACTAACACCATGACCACGATACATTGGTGCATGACATGTGTAACCATGTTTATTTAAATATTGACCTAATTTCTTAACGTCTTTTGTACTTCCAGTAAAACCATGTAATAATAAAACTGCACGACGATCTCCCTCTAAAGTAAATGGTTGCGGTGCCAATAGCTTCATTTTTTTTTACTCCTTTGTAATTTTGAGTACCCAGTTTATTTTTCCCTTTTTTATAATTATTAAAATAGTCAAATTAAAACATTGTCAATATTTTCTCTTTTTATACGAGGCGCTCACTTTTTGTTCACATTTAATGTTACATACAGACTAACACCTTTCCCTTATAATGTACACAATATTATCTCATAATTATCTATGCATTTTTGTAATGATTATAATGTCATTAAGGTTGATTTTTAAGGATTCACTTTTCTCTTCTTACCATGCATTTATTTTATAAATTATTAATACATTTTTGTTAATTTTTATGCTAAACAAAAGTAAAAATTTAAACTTGTTCTCTTTTGAGTGTAACAGTACAATCATTGTTAAGTCTGTTATATAATAGTTACATATAAAAGATTAGGGGGTTAACTAATGAAGGTTTCCACAACGAGATTAGAAAAAGAGGATGCTAAAATTATTTATCAAGAAACAGCAGGACTTTCTATTATTACCATTCGCCGTCCACAGGCTAAAAACGCTCTTACTGCGCATATGTGGGATGAACTACGCACGATTGCTTTACAAGCACTAGAAAATCCTAAAAATAAAGTTTTACTTATAAGAGGTTATGGACAACAATTCACTGCAGGTTCAGATATAAAAGAATTTAATTCCATTTCATTAGAACAATCAGAAGAAGCATTTGTACATATGGAAAAAACCATATCTACAATAGAACATTTACCACTTCCAACTATCGCTGTTATTAATGGACCTGCCATGGGTGCTGGTCTGGAGTTAGCACTTGCTTGCGATCTTCGGGTAGGTTCAGATAAAGCTAGACTTGGGATTCCCGTCGGAAAGTTAGGAATAACCATCAATAACCAATTCGCAGCTCGACTCGTGAATTTAATTGGTCCAAGCATGACAAAAGATTTAGTATACACTGGACGTTCGTTAAAATGTGAAGATGCCTATCGTGTAGGCTTGTTGAATTATGTAACACAAGAAAAGGATCTGGATCGATATGCTATCCGGCTGGGCAAGCTTGTCGCTTCCATGTCGCCTGCTTCCGTACTTGCAGTTAAACGTTCAGTACAAGAATGTATAGATTCAGTTCCTGTTTTATGGAAAAACTCAACTCCATTTGTAGACCCTCATGACTTTCCAGAAGGCGTAAGCGCATTCGTAGAAAAAAGGCCACCAAAATTCAAACGAATTCCATAAAGTGAAACTTAATACAGTCATATTCCTGTTAGTAAAGGGAAAAAGAAGCAACATTTCATTCTATTAAGAGCGAAATGTTGCTTCTTTTTTTTGTTCATATTGGATTGTAATTAATTTTACATTGACACTTATTAGTTCTAACTCGAATTCACGTTCAAACATATTCAGTATATTTTGCTGTAACTTGTTGATTGGAATTCTTTTATTTAACGTGATAGGTCCTTTTAAAGTCATACTAACTGTTGTTTTGGGTAATGGCAATAAATCAAATTGTACTTTCGTTACTTTTTCTACAAACTCAGATTCTTCGCAGGTTTGGTTAATCAAATCGATAATATATTGCTGATTTATCTGGCCAATTGGATGATGAAAATCAGGTTGAACAATTGTCGTTTCCCCAATTTTCTCCTTTTTTGAAGAAAAAATTTCTACACCTTTTTGAATAAATCGTTTAAAAAAATTTTGTTCGACTTGAACAACAGGTATAGGCATAATATGCTTGCCTTCCGTTTTACGTATAAATTTAGCTAGCTTTATCTCGGCTTGTGTTCGTAAATCCTCAATATGGTAATAGAATTGTATTTTCCCCACATTTAACCGTTCAGCAATTTGTTTAGTCATTTTATCAGATGTACCTAGAATAAGGAGTTTCTCAATAGCCTGTTCCTTAATGGCTTTTTGTACTTCTTCCACATGGTTATGATCTGTAAAAATCGCCCTTTTTACAGCTCTGTACGCACTTTTTTCAAACTTTGCAGATGTCCCTGCAATTTTTTTGCCATTCAATATAAATAATCCATCATCTATTATGCCGTCAATTCCCTGCTCGTGAGCAAAAGAAAGGGCTGTTGTACTTTTTCCTGTTCCACTTGGTCCACTTAACGAGTAGATTTCCAATTATCCATTCACCTTCTTACTTAAAAAAATTTGCTTAGCAATCAAATTAAAATTACAGCTATCCTTAGTCTATAAAACTAACATAAGGATAGCTTGTATGAATGTCAAGAAGATTAGATTAATTTAAATCGATGTGTTAATTCTTGCAATTCTACTGCTTGTCTGCTTAATTCTTGAACAACACTATTTATTTCTTGTAATGTTGCATTTTGCTCTACAACGGAACTTGAAATATTACTTGTTGCCTGAGCTGCAAGTTGCGATTGATTGGAGATTTCTTCAATAGATGCTGTTACTTCTTCACTTGATGCAGACATTTGTTCTGAAGTTGCTGTAACATCTTCTATACGGCTAGTCATTTCTTTTACAGATTCAACAATATGACTAAATGCTTCTGCTGCATTGGTAATGACATAAACGCCTTCATCTACATTTTTTAAACTCTGTGTTACTGAATTTGCTACGACTTCTGTATCTGATTGAATTGTATTCGTTAACTCTACAATTTTCACGCTTAAGCTTTTTGATTCCTCTGCTAATTTCTTCACTTCATCTGCAACCACCGCAAAGCCTTTACCATGCTCTCCTGCTCTAGCAGCTTCAATCGCTGCATTTAATGCTAATAAATTGGTTTGATCTGAGATATCTGTTATACCATTTGTCATATTTTTTATATCAGCAGTCTGTTTTTTTAGTCTAATAATTAATTCATTTGTTTGATTTGTAGAATTAGCAATAATCTTAACTTGGCCTTTTGCAATTTCTAAAATCTTACCACCGCTATCGGCAAGATCGGTTGCTTGTTTTGCTTCCTCAAAAATTATTTGGGATGCTTCTGCTATTTTTTGAACACCAATAGATGTTTCTTGCATAGCATAAACGGTGTCTTTTGCTATTTCTGCTGAATCATTTACCCCTTGTGATGTCTCTTCCACACTATTTGTAACTTCATCAGCAGCATTCGAAATCTCTTCAGTTGATGCTGCAAGTTCTTCAATTGATGACGATAGTTGACGAGAACCATCTCCAATATGCTGAATTATGGATTGTAAATTCTTTTTCATTTCATTGAAAGAATTAGCAAGTTCCCCTACCTCGTCTTTTGATTTGAGATTTATATCTTCTTGTGTTAAATTTCCTGATGCGATTTGTTTTGCGCCTGCAACTACTTTTAATAATGGTTTTACAATTATTCTTCTAACTCTATTGATAAATACTAAGGAAGTAATCATACCACAAATAGCAATAATGATTGAAATATACTTTGCTACAGCTGAATTATGAATGACGCTTTGCCTTGCATTTTCCAACTCGTTTTGTTGGAATTTTTCGACAGTTGTGATTAAACTCATCATGTCATGGTTTGCAGATTCCGCATTCGTTAATTGGGCAATCGCATCCGCATTCTGTCCTTGCTCTTTTAATTGAACAATATCATTGATCACTTGATTGTTTTTCACTATTAAATCACCAAGCATCGCTGAATAATCTTTAAGTTTTTTTGTATTAGCATTCTTTTTTAATTCATCAACTGATTTTGTTAAATAATCTTGATATGTAAGTAGTTTTTGCTTATTCGAATTATGATCTTCTAAAAGATATCCCCTTAAATATAAACCCTCATTTGCAAGATTTGATTTTATATTGTTGACCAAGTTCATATTTTTTATATTGGAATCGATGACATTATCAAATGAACCAACAACACTATTCATCCGATTATTATTTACCCCCATTAATAACAAGATAAAGATAAATAAAACAATAAATCCAACGCTTATTTTTTTAAACACAGACATGCTTTTCATCCTCCTTTATGATGAATTTTGAACTACATAAATTCAACGTAATAATATAATAGCATTATTAGGATGAAAGATAAATTAGTATAATTAGACTAATCTAAAAAGTTAGTAGAGGATAAAGCAGAATATAAAATTGATTCTATTAATCAAATTATGTCTGAATGAAAAGTGGAATTGGCTCGCTTCCCCGTAAAGAGACAGAGCTAATTCCACTTCAACATAGGCTATACTATTCTATACAAAAAACCTCAAGTTAATATTTGATGGATTTTAAATCTTCCATTCTTACTTTTCCGCTTTCTGCGAGAATAATCTTTAAATCTTCATTTTTTATAATAAGTATTATGAAAAATACCCTTTTTCATACCGTTCACATATGTAATTCTTAACATATTGTATACATTCTAATGATAAACCACTTTTATCTGGTATCAATAAATCTCCATAAGGAATCCCATCAACCATTCGGATGAATCCTTCAAACGATTGCTTATTTCTTGCGTCAATCCCTTGAATTTTGATAAAACATGTTATCGGACCATGAAAAGAATAATCTAGTATCATTACTTCATGTTTCATTTTTAGTTAATCCTCATTTCTTTGAGAATTCTTTTACGATATGAACTTAGTTGCCAGACCGTTAAAAGTACAATAATCCATAAAAACGGCTCATTTAGACTGAATCCAACAGTTGAGTTTCCACCAAGATTCGGTAAAAATAGTATACATGCCACTAAGTACACCATGACAGTATTTTCTACATAAAAATGTTTTAATTTAGCCTTGGCATCAGAAGGAGGATATACACTAAACATTAACAATGCAAATCCTACAACAAGTAATAGCCATTTCGGAAACAAATTCCAAATAGACCATTCGCTAAAAAAGTCATAACACATTAATAGTGTGGCACCTACTAGTCCACTAAATAATTTAAATCCATTCACTTCGATTCATTCACTCCTTTGAAGACTAGTGTAGCATAGGTGCTATAATCAAACATTGACTAATTTAAACTCCCCTTTTATTTCCCCATATATACGTATGTAATTGTGGTAGCACTTTAACATTCGTTATTTCTTTATCATGGATTACTTTTTCAATTAGTATTTCATATTTAGAGATTAGATTACTGACTAATTGTGATTGATCTGTCGTAGTGATATCATCATTTCCAACCTGAAGATAAAAAGGTATATTCTGATAACGTTGATGTATTCTTTTAGCAAACTGATAATCTTCATCATCAAAAACGACAATCTTCAATGAAACATGTTGAAGGTTATTATTTACTGTAAGCTTTTCTATAATTTCATCTAAAATATCGATATTTGTTTTCATACCTGAGCTTGGTGGTTTTGGTGATATCGTTAGTTCATCGATTTGATAAAACCATTCTTGCCATCTACTCCCTTGTGTTTCTACACCTATTTGTATATTTTTTTCTTTTAAGAGTGAAACCAAGCAATCAATATTCTTCAATAGCGCTGGATTTCCACCTGAAATGGTGACAAATGAAAATCCATCACCACCAATTCTTTTTAGTTCTTCCCATATCTCGTTTGCTGTCATTTGTTTAATGAGATTTTTGCCACTACCATCCCATGTAAAGGAGGAATCGCACCACGTGCAAGAATAATCACAACCTGCAGTGCGGACAAACATGGTTTTTTGACCAATTACCATCCCCTCCCCTTGTATTGTTGGACCGAAAATCTCAATAACTGGAATTTTATTCAACTTCCATCCACTCCCTTCTTGCCTCTGCATAGCTTGTAGGAGTTTCAAATAGGCGAACAAATTCTACTCTTGTCTCTTTATACATATAGCTTTGTTTTAATGCTTCTTCCATTCTTTCATATATCCAAACCACTATGTTCTCCGCAGTCGTATTCATCAATGGTAATGTTTCATTTAGATATCGATGATCTAGATAAATCTCAATTTTTTCTTTCCAAATCGTTTTGATATCTCCAAAATCAATTGTCAATCCACGTTCATCAGTAAATCCACTTATCCCAAATACAACTCTGTAGGTATGTCCATGTAAATTTTTGCATTTTCCTTCGTAACAATGAAGGTGATGAGCAGCATCAAAAGTAAATTCTTTGCTCACAAGTACACGTTTCGCATGATATTTTAGTTCATTTCGTTGTATATCCTCATCAATTTTCTGCAGTTTGTCTATTATTCTAAATTCATTCAATTAAAAAGACTCCTTTATCCGAAAAAAACAGCACTCTAAGAAAGAGTACTGTTCTTCTTAGTTTTTTTAAAGAGGGTAGCTAAAACCTCTTATTCGAGATGCAATTTTTTCATCTAATTGAAATTCTAAACGTATTTAAAGTGTAAATCAAGGTTCATCTGGTCTAATTTTGGCATCTCTCCTCATATTATTGAATAATTGGTAGGATTTTCGCGAAAAATTAAGAGTAGATCGATGTCGATTTTTTAGGAGGAAAAAATGAATATTGCAGATTGGCTAATTGTCATCGTATTTGGAATCGTATTGCTTGCAATAATTGTAGCTCTTGTTTTTCTAGTTTATATGTTTTCAATTGACCGCACGCAAAAACGTCATGCTATTTTACGGAATTATCCTTTACTTGGAAGAATTCGATACTTTTTTGAAAAAATTGGTCCTGAGATGCGTCAATATTGGTTTGATGCAGATCTTGAAGGGAAACCATTTTCACGTGTAGATTATGAGCATATCGTAAAAGGCGCAAAGTATATGCGTGAAGTAGCTGCATTTGGTTCGAAACGTGATTTTGAAAAAGAAGGATTTTATGTTCGTAATGATATGTTTCCCAAATTAACAGAAGAAATCAAAGTAGATAATGAAAAAAGGGTGAGGACAAAAAGATATATTTTGATCAGTGATCCGCTTTTTTCTCAACGTGTAGAAAATTGGGAGGTTGAAGAGACATCTGCTTTTTTACTTCATGATGACGATGCTGTTGTCATAGGACCGAAAACAAAAAATCCATTTATAGTCAAAAGCCTTATAGGTATGTCAGCAATGAGTTATGGTTCTTTAGGAAATCGAGCGATAACAGCATTATCAGAAGGACTTAGCTTAGCAAAAGGCACGTGGATGAACACTGGTGAAGGTGGGCTTTCACCCTATCATTTAAAAGGTGGGGTTGATATTATCATGCAGATTGGCCCTGGTTTATTTGGCATTCGTGATAAGAATGGTAGTGTTGATTGGGACGAATTAAAAAGGAAAAGTGAGATTCCAGAAATTAAAGCATTTGAGATTAAACTCGCTCAAGGTGCAAAAGCACGTGGTGGCCATATTGATGCGGAAAAAGTTACCCCTGAAGTAGCTGAAATTCGTAAGGTTGAACCATATAAATCAGTGGACAGTCCAAATCGGTTTCATCAGTTTGGCGATGTAACTTCTTTATGTGAATTTATCGATAAGATACGAACTCATACTGGGAAACCTGTAGGTATGAAGATTGTAGTTGGTAGTATTGATAGTATTGAGGAACTAGCAAAGTATATGAAAGAAACTGGCAAGGGCCCTGATTTCATCACAGTAGATGGCGGAGAAGGTGGTACTGGTGCTTCATATCAAGAATTGATTGACAGTGTAGGACTCCCTATAAGATCAGCTTTACCTATTGTAGTCTCTACTTTAAAAAAATATGGTGTACGAGATCAAGTGAAAATAATCGCATCAGGAAAAATGTTTACACCTGACCGAATCGCTATTGCAATTGCGATGGGTGCTGATTTAGTCAATATTGCACGTGGATTTATGATTACGATTGGCTGTATTCAAGCTATGCGATGCAATTCCAATTCGTGCCCCGTTGGTGTTGCAACAACTGACCCTGATTTACAAAAGGCACTTGTGATAGACGAAAAGAAATACAGAGTTGTAAACTATTTAATTACTCTAAGAAAAGGACTATTTCGAATTGCGGCAGCTGCAGGAATTGAATCCCCTGTTCATTTCAAACCAAAACATATCATGTTTAAAGATGAGAAAGGTGTCGTCATAACCTTAGAAAAAATTATGCATGATATTCAACAACAACTTAAATAAAACAATTCTTTGCCCAAAAAAACCGACTTCCATTTGTGAGAAGTCGGCTTTTTTATGGAGTGGCTTAGTATACTAAACCGTAAAGTGCTTTAATGTGTGAAAGGTAACGCATGTTACTTGCTTCTTTCATCAATGATGCAGGTAAACCTTTAAGTTCAGTATTGTTACCTCCAACTGTAGCAACGCCATCTTTACGTCCTAGTGATGCTAGTGTACCTGAGTTAATTGCGCTAAATTTTCTCATAGGTTGTTTTTTAATTTGTGCAAATAAGTTATAACCAGCAGTTTCACCCATTTGCCAAGCAACTTGTGCAGTTGGTGCATATAATGGACGAGCGCCTTCTTCAGGAATTAGAACAGAACTATCTCCAACTACGAATACATCAGCGTGAGAAGTAGATTGTAAGAATTCATTGATAGTTGCTTTTCCACGGTTTACTTCTAAGCCTGACTCAGCTACAACTGGAAGTGCAGCAACCCCACCAGTCCATACAAATGTATTAGCTTCAATTACTGAACCGTCTTTAAGAGAAATTTTGTTACCTTCTACTGCTGTTACTGGTAGCCCAGTTATGAATTCAACACCACGTTTAGATAATGATTCAGTAGCACGATCAATTAATGTATCTGGGAATACAGGAAGTACTTTTGGACCTGCTTCTACTAATTTAACTTGGAATTCGCTGAAATCAACTCCGTACTTTTCAGCAACTTTTGGCATATTGTCAATGATTTCACCAACAAGTTCAATACCTGTTAGGCCGCCACCGCCAATTACAATTGTGCCATCTGCTGGGTTTTTAGATTCAGCGTATGCTTTAATTTTAGATTCAATATGAGCATTAATATGGTTTGCATCATTAACAGATTTAAGTACCATACTATTTTCTTCTAATCCAGGAATACCGAAGAATCCTGTTTGGCTACCTAAAGCTACTACTAAAGTATCGTAAGATAAAGATGAACCATCATTTAATTTTACAAATTTTTTATCAGGTGAAATTTCTGTAACTGTTGCAATTTTAAGATTGATATCTTTTCCTTTGAAAAGTTTTTCTAATGGGAATGCAATTGCTTGTTCTTTTATTGTACCACCAGCTAAACGGTGAAGTTCAGTAATGATTTGGTGAGTTGGGAATTGGTTGACAACAGTAACTTCCGCCTCTTCTTTTGTAGCGTATTTGCGGAAAGTTAAAGCAGTTAAAACGCCGCCATAACCTGCGCCTAAAATAAGTATTTTTTTTGACATAGTTAATCCTCCATATAGGTATTGATGTAAGACTACTTCTTAATTTTTATGTTCTTTGCTTACTTCAAGGAAAGCGTTAGCAAAACGGAATAGTTGTTGTACTTGTGGATCTTTAAGCAAACGCAACATTCCAAATAGACCAATAGTTTCAGTGCTTTCTGCAGCACGGTCTTTTGCTTCAATTGCAGTTTGTGCCAAACCTTTAGCAGAATTCACAACTGGAGTTGCAATTTCTCCTACAGCTCCAACGATATCGTTTTTTAACACATCATCAGTAGCTAAAGACATTGCAACATCATAGACTTTTGTTAATGTTTGTACCATTTCAGTCAACTTTGGTAACTCGTTTACCAATACAGTAATAGAATCTTGTACCTCAGGTTTTAATAGTTGTTCCAATACATCAAGTTTTTCTTGGCTTACAGCTGATTGTTCAGCTTGTATTTGATTAGTCGTTTCTGACATATTCAATTCTCCTTTACAATAACTAATTACTTTTTACTTACTCTTTTACCCATTATTAAGAAGTCCTACCTGATCATCTTTTTGACAATAGATTCGAAAGTTTTTGACGATCTATTAATAACCTCTATCCTATATATTTGTGGAATATACCACTTTATATGCCTACTACAGAATAATACACCTTAATGAAAATAGTTTCCATCAATTTTGAAAATTTTATGTGAAAAAATGCACAAAGATTCAATTTCAGGTGCTTTAGGCCGTAGAATCAGGTTAATTTAATTCTTTATATGGAGCAAATAGAAAAAGTGTTTTAAAAAAGAGTGATTTAAACACACGGTTAATAAAAACAATCGAATCAAAGTTTGTAAAATATTATTAATGACATGTGTCCATAATAGTAATTTATTCTTGTTTTCTACTGGATTTACATCGTTGTAAATCCTAATCCTATAAATTTATAATTATAATACATTTATAGTATACATCTTATTTTATTATGAGTAAAATGAATGTTAAGAAAGACACCTATATATATAATTCATAGTTTAGAGCAAATTTCAAGTTCATTAGTTGCTTTTTCATATTTGCTTCATGACCAAATTTAGATGTATATCAATTTCCATTAGTATTTATCAGCCACCTATATATAAAACACATTGGCAAATTGCAATATAAAAGGCCGGATTATTTATTATTGCATTTTCTTCAAGTTGTAATTCGATGTGAAATTCATTGTCTAGAAGTTTTGCTTGCCATTTTGCCACCACTAAATTATCTACTAAAAAGAGTGACCAATCATCCATTTCTTTATGTATTTTCATGATAAAGTCATCTTTTTTGATGATAAGATCTGGAATTAGCTGTTGCCATCCATCATAGTCAATCATGTATTTTTCTTTCGTTTTTTCATCAATTGCCTCAAAATAAATTTTGCCTTTTTTCGATATTTTCTTACAGGTGAAAAGTTCTTGTTTTTTTAAATCATATGTTTTGTATGTTAAGAAATATTTATTTTCTAACAAACGGTCCAGTGTGCGTTTGATCCCATTGCTGTATATTCTTTGACATGTATAAACGGTTTCTTTTTGTTCATTTTTGATTGTTAAAATAGGGGTTTCTGTAATGGTATTTGGATGGGTATAAAAATAACTCTTCATATATAACTCCTGACTTTTGAAAATATACTTCATTAATTTCATAAACAAAATTGCATAATTGTTCCGCTTTTTTATCGGATCTTTGTTTATTTAATTTTATTCCCTATTAAAAACTATATCTAATAAAGGGAGACAAAACAATGAAATGGCTATCAAGATATATCAGAATGACTAATTAAAAGGAAAAAGGTATCGAAAGAGCAACTCTTCGATACCTTTATGGACAATACTTAAATTAAGCATTAACCAATTGAATTTTATTGGCAACACGATTTGTAAGGACACTTGTTGCTTTTGGAAGTACTGCTGTAAAGATTGGATTTAGAATTGGAGCAGCTAATCCGCCTGCTTTTACTTCTAAATGTCCTGTCATTTGTGTTTTGTTTGCATCGATTGCAACATCTTCAAAGTAACCATTACCTGAAAATTTATCGGATAATCCTGTTAACTCAAAGTTGATTTTAGATGGTTCTACGAAATCAATAATATCAATTTGTATTTTTACTTCTTTTTTTAATGCACCTACATTTCCAGCGAAAGTCCATGTAGATCGTTTTTCATCGATGATTTCATGTTCGCGGTACCCTGGTACAAGTGTAGCCCATTTTTCCATTTGACTGACAAATTCCCATACTTCTTTTTGAGTTGCTTGTACTTCTACTGTGTGTGATGCTGTTGCCATAATTGGTCACTACTTTCTTATTTGTAAATTATTAAAATCTGATAGTAATTATACTATAGACTCGTCCTTTCATCGACCAAAATTCATTAATTTTAATCTATTTTTAACGTGTTTGTCCACTACCTGAAATATAAAATTTCGATGATGCTAAAGCTGGTAACCCCATTGGACCTCTCGCATGTAGTTTTTGCGTACTGATCCCAATTTCTGCTCCATACCCAAATTCAAAACCATCTGTAAAACGTGTGGATGCATTATGATAAACTGCTGCAGCGTCTACATTCGTTTGGAATTTCGATGCATTTTCTTTACTTTCAGTAACGATTGCTTCAGAGTGTTTCGTTCCATATTGGTTAATATGCAAAATCGCTTCATCAACATTCTTTACAATCTTCGCACTGAGCGTTAATGCTAAATATTCAGTTGCATAGTCTTCCTCAGTAGCCGGCTTAACATTAGCGTTCAACTGCTGAACATGTTGATCACCAATTATAGTTATATCTTTCTGAAGTAGTGTGTCTATCAATTCACTACCGTACTTTTCATACCAATTTTCATGTATTAATAGACTTTCAGCTGCGTTACAAACAGAAGGTCGTTGTGTTTTTGCATTGATCACAATGTCTTTTGCCATTAGATAATCTGCAGTTTCATCTATATATATATGACAATTTCCAGCACCCGTTTCTAATACTGGAACAGTTGCTTTCGAAACGACTGTATCAATAAGGTTTTTGCTTCCACGTGGTATAAGAACATCTAAGTATTCTTTTAAATGGAACAATTCTTCAGCAGCATCATGAGATGTATTTTCAATAAGTTGTACAGCATCTACAGGAAGTTTTGATTGACCTAATGCATGTTTGATTGATGCCACTAAAGCTATATTAGAATATTTTGCAGAAGAACTTCCTCGAAGAATTACTGCGTTTCCTGTTTTTAAAGTAAGTGCAGCAGCATCTACAGTAACATTTGGACGTGCTTCATAAATCATGCCAATCACACCAAGGGGTACACGTTTTTTCTCAATATGAAGACCATTGTCTTTCTCAATATTTTCAAGTACTTCCCCAATTGGGTCAGGCAAACTAATCACCAATTCAATTCCTTCAACAATACCCTTTAATCGTTCTTCTGTTAAAAATATACGATCAAGAATAGACGCAGACAGTCCTTTTTCTTGACCATTCAGTATATCTTTTTGATTTTCTTCAAGAATGAATTGTTGGTCTTCAAGTAGTTGATTGGCAATTAATTGTAATGCCTCATTTTTTTCAATTGTTGTTTTTTGATTCATCTCATAGCTTGCAATCTTTGCAAACTTTCCCTTTTCATGAACCTCTGTCATCTACAGTTCCCCCTTATTTATATTTGAACAAAGCGATCACGATGGATTACTTCAATAGAAGGAGCATTAAAATCCGATGTTCTTTTTCCCATTGATTGTTCTAATTGGTCGGACGAATATAGAACCTCTCCCCTACCTAATAACCCATGTGTACCATATACTTCTACTACATCACCAGTAGAAAATTCCCCTGCTAAATCAATGACTCCTGCAGGTAACAAGCTTTTCCCCTGTTCCATTAAGGCGATCTCTGCCCCATTATCAATGGTAATTTTACCAGCGACAGCTGAGAACAATGAAATCCATTGTTTTTGGCTTGGCAAGATGGGTAGTTCTTCTTTTTCAATATAAGTTCCATCTCCATGGCCATTCAAAATGCCAAGCAGTTTATCTTCACCTGCACCACAACCTATAAATACTTTAACGCCTAAGTCAAACGCTGTTTTTGCAGCATATAACTTAGATTGCATACCGCCAGTCCCTACTTTTGAGCCTTCTGACGTTGCATAGCCAAGCATTTCATCTGTAATTTCAGACAATTGATTGATACGAATGGCATTTGGATTTTTCTTCGGATTTGCATTATAAAGGCCATTTATATCTGTTAGAATAATCAGTTGATCTGCATGCACTAAACCACTTACTAAGGCTGATAACATATCATTATCACCAAATGTTAATTCTTTTACAGAAACGGTATCATTTTCATTGATAATTGGCATGACTGATCGCTCTAATAATTCAGACAATGTTGCATAAGCATTTTTGTAACGATTTTTTTTGGAAAAGTCTGTTCTTGTCAACAAAATCTGTGCAGTGACGATGCCGAATTCATTTAATTGCTCAGTATACGATTGAACGAGTAAACTTTGACCAACAGCTGCAGCTGCTTGCTTACCTTTAATTGTGACGGGTCTTGATGAATATCCAAGTTTTCGGAATCCACAAGCGACTGCGCCTGAGGATACAAGAACGACTTCATGGCCAGCTTGTTTTAATTTTGCAATTGCCTGTATATGATCATGAAATTTCTTTTGATCAATTTCACCCTTAGAATTGGTCAAAGAGCTGCTCCCAATTTTCACAACAATACGTTTCTTTTCCATTGCAAATCCTCCTATTAAAAAAACCCTTTCCATCCTTAAAATTTAAGGACGAAAAGGGTTATTTTCGTGGTACCACCTTAGTTGAACATCAAATTCGATATTCCACTCATTCCTCATAACGCTTGAGACTGCGCCTAGTTTTGCTAGGAGCTATGAAGTAGGTTCCGCATAGTTCTATTACAATGTCTTTCAGCCGGTGAACATTGCTCTCTTTTACAGAAGGGATACACGTACTAGTCTTCAATTTTTGCATTTATATTTATATATTAGAATGCAACAGTTTAAATTGAATGTCAATATGTTCATACTAAATTTTAAGATTATATTTGTTTTCTTTTATAGAGCACGATATTTTTTTAATGAGAGAATATTTAACATGATAAATATTATGGCAAATCCAACTAATACGGATAAATCTAAAGTAATATCATGAAAACTATACCCTTTATACATTACTCCAGTAATAGCATCTGAAGCATAATACAGTGGCATAACCCTACCGATATTCACTAACCACTCAGCCATCCCATCCATCGGAAATAATCCTGTAAAGAATATTTGCGGGATAATGACCAATGGGATAAATTGCACCATTTGGAACTCCGATGAAGCGAAACTTGACAATAGAATCCCGAGAGACAAGGCAACTATGCTTAAGCAAATATTAATCAGTAGTACATTCCAAATCGAGCCTACCAATACAACATCTAGAATATTGACTGCATAAAAAACAACAAGTAAAGTTTGGATAATAGCAAAAATCCCATATCCTACTAAATAACCTATCACGATTTCATAACGTTTGATTGGTGTTGAGAGCAATCTTTCTAAAGTTCCCGTTGTGCGTTCTTTTAATAACGCAATTCCAGCAATTAAAAAGACAAAGAAAAATACAAAAAAACTAACTAAAATGGGACTAATCACATCAAATAGTGCAGTATCCTGATCTCCATATACATAATCAATCGAAATAGATGAAGTTTGTTGTGGCGTGCCTGAGAGTGCTTGTTTTAGCTTTAATTGGAGCGCCTTCGCACGACTTGGTTGATCATTTTGTAATGTTAACAAGAGTTTTCCATCTCGAACTTCTAACCATCCATCGAGTTTCTCGTTTAAAGCTTTTTTTGTTGATAAACTTTCAAACTTCATAACTTTTATATCAGACTTTTCAATTGTATTCACAATTTTTCCATTAACATTCACAACACCTAATGTTGTATCTACTTCATTTGAATGAAATATAAAGTACATCAAACTGAGCACAAGTAATGGGGCCAAAAAGAGCAGCGCCATTGTTCGTTTATCTCTAAAAATTTGTTGAATGATTCGGGTTACTAATGCGAATATTCTCAATTTTGATGACCTCCTGCTTTAAGGAATACATCATCAAAGTTGTCTGCTTCGAATTGTGTTTTTAGCTCTGCAGGTGTGCCTTGTGCAATTATCTTGCCTTCTCGCATTAATGCCAATTCGTCACATTTCTCCGCTTCATCCATGACATGTGTTGTGATGAAAATTGTTTTTTGTTCTTCGTCTCGTAATCTTTCAAGTTCTCGCCAAATGGTTTTCTTTAATGCGGGATCAATACCTACGGTTGGTTCATCTAAAATTAAAATTTCTGGATTTTGAATCAATGCAATCGCAAGTGAAAGTCGGCGTTTCATCCCGCCTGAATAATCCTGTACTTTTCTTTTTAGGAAATCTGTTAATTGCACTACTTCAGCAGCATAGGCAATTTGTTGAAGTCTTTTCATTTTCTTAAATCCATACAATTTAGCATAAAATTGGAGATTTTCATATCCTGTTAAATCAGTGTACAACGCATCGGATTGAGCCATATACCCTATTTTATCTAATAAATCAAATTGAGGAACTGATTTGTCTAAAACTTTAACATTTCCATGGTCTGCTTTTAACATGCCAACCATCACTTTAATTAAAGTTGTCTTTCCACAACCAGAAGGTCCAATCATACCGAAGATTTTCCCTTTTTGAACAGATAGGTTAATATCTTGCAAAACTACATGTTTGTGAAATTGTTTAGTCACATCAGTAATTTCAACAGAAACACTCATTTCGATCATCCTTTCACTAAACACGGTGTTGATTATATAATAAGTGTAAGTGAGTCCCCCTTAGAACTCAATAAACAGTCTTTTGGAATGTGTTGAGTATAATTATTACTTCTAACAATGTACATTCATAAAACACTTTTTTGACAGTGGTGAGCTATAATTTTTAGGAGATTTTTCATGTAAATAGTTGTAAATCATATAATGGATTACAAGGAAAAATTTCAGCTACTACTACTGGGAGGTATTTCATGAGAAATGATCAAACTAATAATCATCTAGAATCACCTGAAAATTATGCTGCAAAATTAGCAGTTATCGTAAGTGCAATTTCAACTCTTGGAGATGGACTCTCAACAATTGCTGCATCAATTGCCCTACAGCAAGAAGTCATTGAGGATACAAAGAATCATCAAAAAGATGAAAATAATTCTAATCAAATTGAACAATTACAAAAGCAAATGAGTCAATTGTCTAAAAGAATTGCTAAGCTAGAACGAACTAAATA
Organism: Rummeliibacillus sp. JY-2-4R; assembly: GCF_053847205.1. Lineage (NCBI taxonomy): Bacteria > Bacillati > Bacillota > Bacilli > Caryophanales > Caryophanaceae > Rummeliibacillus > Rummeliibacillus sp. JY-2-4R. The sequence goes on from NZ_CM132623.1 coordinate 2,116,328, forward strand.
ATTATTTACATAAACTTTTTTATTTTACGAAAGGTATCTGAAACTCAATGAGTAAATTCCATGAACAAATGAATTTAGACACAAAGCAAAAATTACAAGATGCATGTATTGCCATTATGTCAGAACACGGAATTCAAGGTGTCACTGTTCAAGGTTTGGCTGCTAAAACCGGTCTTAATCGTGGCACCTTTTATTTGCACTATCTAGACAAATATGATTTATTGACTCAAATCCAAGAGCGATTACTAACAGGATTAGAAGCATGTTTGAATGATATGGAACCTTTAGAGGGACTAGGTTTTATAGAAATGGGTAAACCCTACCCTCCTATCATTCAAATGTTTACCTATTTTAGTTCGGAATCAACTGCTTTTAAAGTACTTCTTGGACCAACGGGAGATCCCGCATTTTCAAAAAAGATAAAAAACTTATATAAAGAAACGATCCTCAAAAAAGTCCTTTCCCATATGCCAAATGAGAGAACAAAAGATGATCAATATAATGAAGTAGTATTTTTCAAAAACTATTTTATATCTTTTATTACTTCAGCTATTTTCGGTGTAATAGAGGAATGGTTAGCGAATGGAGCAAAAGAAACAGCTGAAGAGATGGGAATGATTCAGTATCAAATCGTGAGGGCTATTCGTTTTGAATTAGGAAAACAATGATATCAATTGGCTTAAGTCTTATATATATATCAACTACATGAATTTCTCAAATAAAAATGAGTCTGTGTATTGTTTTTTAAAATTAAATGAAATTTTTTCCTATTCTAGGTTAATTTATTTATAGTTATTGATAATAGTATGGATGGTGAAATAATGCAGATTTTAATATTCACTTGTAGTTTAATGTTTATTTATTTTAATTATTTCGTTTTAAAAAATTTAATCAAATCAAATCAAGAAACGTATAAAATAAATAATCGTCATATTAGGCTATTAAAGCTGGTTAAAGTTGCACCAATTATTGCCTTTCTTATTTTATTAGGTTTAGTTTTGATTTATTTCCATACAAAGGAAGAGATTAGGCTATCACACGCTTGGTATGATTCGCAATTTTGGGCTTATGCTACTCTTTTGTGTTTCTTCTATAGAATAACTAAAAATAAACTTAGTCTTATATTTAGTGTACTTTCAATTTTTATAGCAATTTACAATACTCCATTATTTCATTATGAACATTTATTTGTAGGTAGCAGTATCATTGTTTCTGATATTTTTGGAATACTGATGTTTATATCTATGTGGTTAACCATTTCGAAAATCAATATTATAAACCTCAACAAGATTCCAGATTCCATTACATAGCCTAAATGAAAAGTACCACAAATCGAAACAATGTATATCGTTTCATTTGTGGTACTTTTTTGATTCAATTATTGATTTAGCTTTGATTGGTTTTCTTTCGCAGATGGTTGACCATTATTTTCATTTTGATTTTTAGCTTTTGCCGCATTGTTTTGGCCAACAACATCTAAATCATCCGGGCTAAGATCATAACCGTAGCCAAATTCTTCACGATCCACGTTATTCTTATTCTTATTATTTTTTTGTTTTGCCAAGTTAAATCACCTCCAGCCATTAGAATTAGTCAAAACTTTGGATTTTATTCTTATTTAAATGTAAATGTTTTGTAAAGAATATTGTTCAAGATTTTTACCGTTTTAAAACAGTGAGAATCTTCACCGTTTTCTTTTATTTATTTTATTTTTATTTTATTTTTCTTATTGTAAAATCCTTATTCTCTATATAGACTAACGAGGTATATACCAATAATGTTTTTAGTATGTTAAATGCTAATAGTAGTCATAGAATTGGACAAGGGGTACACTAAATTTTAGCGTACCCCTTGGATTTCTATATATTAGCTAATTTTTGAAAGTCAAATTTCAACCCGATCATCCGGGGAATATACTAGAGAACCTCAATTCTCTCTTACTTGCCGCGGTAAAATTCCACTGGAAAGTTCTCTAACTTAAGCAACGCGAACCCTACCTTCTTTCGCGTCCTTGTGACCCCAAAGCCACGCCAGTGTGAATAAGTATCTTCAAAAACATATAGTAGAATGCCAATAACTTCTAATTAGCTAATCAGCATAAATATCATTATCTCACAATATCGTAATTTTGTCTACTATATTATAATTCTTCAATACATTATTTTTCATTTTGTCCTGGCTTTATTGATTGTGGAATTGGACATTTATATCTATTTCCATCTAGACTTTCTTCTAATTCTGCTTTTGCTTTAGCAAGGAGTTCAGGATTTTTCATAACCTCAAGAGCTGTACCAGCTATTACTTTACCAGCTTGTAACATTCCTTTTTGTCCAATCGAGGTAGCTCCTATCGATACAACTTGCCAAGTATGTGCAGGTGTACCGATTACCCAACATGCTGTACCTACTTGAGCTGTTGGTACAAGCCAACTTACATCACCCACATCTGATGATCCGCCTAATTTTTCATCAATATCGCGATCAAAATAAGGTTTAATGATATCAGCAATCGATTTATCTTTTAATTTTCCTGCAAATTCTTTAGGTAAATTATTTAAATCAGATTGAATATCTTCTTTCGTTAAAGTTGATTGTAATTTTCTAGCAAAATCCATTTCTTCTTCTGAATAAACTGGAACACCAATTTCATTAAATACTTCTGCCATTTTCGTATTCAATGTATTATTTGGAATCACATTTGAACATGCTTTATCAAATACAATTTCAACATCTGTTCCAGTCATCAATGCTGCACCTTTGGCAATATCACAAACACGTTCATAGATTTCTTCTACTTGTTGATTTTTTGGTGCACGAACCAAATATAATACTTCCGCATTTTCTTGCACGACATTTGGAGAGAAGCCACCAGTATTCGTCACAGCATAATGGACTCGAGCATCTTGGATAATATGTTCTCTTAAATAATTGACACCGACATTCATTAATTCAACTGCATCTAATGCACTTCTTCCTAGATGTGGAGAGACTGCAGCATGTGAGCTTTTTCCTTTAAAGCGGAAAAAAGCTTGAATATTCGCTAAAGAATTTCCTGGCAAAATTCTGTTTACAGTCCAAGGGTGCCAGCATAAAGCAAAATCTACATCTTTAAATACGCCAGCTCTGGCCATATAAGTTTTTCCAGAACCACCTTCTTCAGCAGGGCAGCCAAAGTATTTAACTGTACCGATGATTCCTTCTTGTTCCATATAGTCTTTTAATGCTACAGCTGCTGCAAGTGATGCAGTACCTAATAGATTATGTCCGCAACCATGACCATTTCCACCAGATACTATCGGGTTAGCTGTAATTTCACCACCCTCTTGACTAAGTCCTGATAAAGCATCATATTCACCTAAAATCGCTACAACAGGTTTTCCTGAACCAAAGCTTGCTACAAAAGCTGTAGGCATTTCAGCTATTCCTCTTTCAACTAAAAAACCTTCTTCTTCCAGTACGCTTGTTAATAATTTTGCAGATTTATGTTCAGTAAAACGAGTTTCGGCATATTCCCAAATCTCTTTACTTGTATCAATCCATTTTTGTTTTTTATCTTCAATTAAATCCACTAATTTTTCAACATCGCTAAGCATGTCGATCACACTGCTTCACTCCCAACTTCATTACTCAATTTTTGTGCTTTTGAATTTTTCTCTCCGTCTCCTTTCATATTTAGAAATAGACTTGCAATAATTGGAATTACTAATGAAACGATTAGCAAAACAAAAGCACCATTGTATGACCCATGGAATACTGAAATCATATAACCCATTAACGTTGGAGCAAGTGTTCCTGCCATTTGTCCACCAAAATACATCATCCCTACTGCTGAACCCATTGAATTTTGACCATAGTATTTTAAAGGTAATGCAAGGACAACTGAAATTAATCCAACGCCAAAATATGCAAAACATAAATCTGTCACTGCTAAGGAAACGCTTCCAGCACTGATAGTAAAATAAAGTGCGAATATTGAGATTAATGACCCTAAAATAATAAGATATTTTTCTTTCCCAGGTTTTAATTTATCTAATATCCAAGAACTTAACAAAATACCAATTAAAGAACATGCGGTTGGGATCATTGAGATGGCCCCTGTTTTCACTAGTTCCAGATGACGTGCATTTACCCAATAAGATGGCAACCATGAATTTAGTCCCCAGTTCACCATACTCATACCGAAATAGATTAACATTAACAACCAAACTGATTTCATTTTCAAAACGTTTAAATAGGAAACTTTATTTCCGTTTTTTTCCTTCTTTTGTGAAGCTCTGTTAGGTAAGAATTTCCAAAGTAAAATCATGAATACAAAACCTAGAATCCCAAAAATATGGAACATGTTTTGCCAACCAACATTTTTGATTAATACTGCTGCTAATAATACTGAAATAATAGAACCAATTTGTGTTGAAGCTGACAATACACCTTTAGCTCGTCCACGTTGCTCTTTTGGAAAATTCTCTGCTAATGCGACTGAACTTGCTGGAGGGAAACTTCCTTCACCTAATCCGAACAGGAATCGTATAGCAATTAATGACACAAATGACCATGCAAACCCAGTAACTACAGTGAATATGGACCAGAATAATAGTGAAAATAAAATTACTTTTTTTGATCCATACTTATCTGTTAGCCATCCCCCAAGTAGTTGCATAAAAGCATAGGCTAAGAAGAAACTACTAATAATCATCCCACTTTGTGTAGTAGTTAAATGAAATTGTTTTGAAATAGATATTAACGCAACTGACATTGAATTTTTGTCTAGATAGTTTACTACCCAAGTTAAGAAAAGCAGCGTTAATACAATCGTTTTATTTTTGTTGTTGTATACATTTTCTTGCATAAAAGCACCCCTTGTTACTAATTTCGGACCTATTTAAGACATGTCCGTTAACAGAATTATAGCAAAAGCAAAATAACTTGGCAATAATTCTGAAAAAAATAATTATTCCATAATACTAATAAGTACATAAAAATGGAAATACATTGTATACTTACATTTAGAGAAAATTTTAGAAGGGTAAGAGAATACATGATCAAACTCGGTGTGATTACCGCCCAACATTCAATTAATTCAATTAAAAAAATCGAGCCATTGTTAGAAGGTCAATGCTCGATTACATATATTCCGTATAAAAAAATTGATGAAATTACTCTTTTATATAAAAATAACCATTTGTTTTTTGATGGTATTTTATTTAGTGGTAGCATGGGCTACACAATTGCTAAACAAGATTTGAAAGAATTTGAGACACCTACCTACTTTTTAGACATTACGGAAGGTGACTTTTATAAACAATTGTTTGTTATTAGTAATTCAAACAAAACGATTAAATTTTCAAGAGTTTGCATGGATTTATTCAACACTGAAAACAACTATCAAAGCTTATATGAAGTATTACCAGAAGATGAATTTCCCCAGTTAATCGAATTAACGTTTAACAATGACTTATATGAAGATGCCTTTTCAAAATACTTATGTTTATGGAAAGAAAAAAGAATTGATTTAGTTGTTACTAGAATCAGTAATATAGTAAATTTATTAAAGGATGCAGGTATTCCGACCGTATTTATTTTCCCATCGACTGAATCGCTTCTTGAGCAAGTAAAAAATATAGCCAATGAATTGCAAATTACCAATTTACTTGATCAACAAGATGCAATCGGAGTTGTTTCAATTGACAAGAATAATGATGAATTAAATAATATTAAGCTCCATAAGGCTTTACTTGAATATAACGATTTGCATCATGAGCTATCTGCCATTGTGAAAAAGGATGATAATTTTCAAGTGATTACCTCACAAGCAGATTTGAAAATGTTAACAAATGATTATCAATCATGTGGTTTGCTAGAATATTTAACCGATGTACTATCTCTACAAGTACACATAGGTTGGGGAATAGGAACTACGTTTTATCAAGCAAGCTCTAATGCATATACTGCTCATGCTCAGGCAGTTAGTACCAATAGTTCTTGTTCTTATGTAATTACAAATAATGACGAAATCATTGGTCCACTTGGAGAAGATACTTGTTTACAATTTACCAATAAAATTGATACACAATTGCAAAATTTAAGTGAAAGTATTGGCATTTCAACTATGCAAATACAAAAAATATTAGCACTGCTTCAAAAGCTACAAACAGATGAAATCACTGCTGAAGATTTAGCCTATCAACTTGGGGTATCCGTTCGTCAAGCAAATCGTATATTAAAAAAGATGGAAGATAAAAAAGTTGCTATGGTTACATTTAAGAAATCAGAAAAGCTACGTGGTCGGCCTAAAAAGCAATATAAAATTGACTTTTCGAATGTTGGAAATTAATTAAAAGAATTTAAATATCAAGTACTCGTAAAAAAGACTTAAAGAGGTTATTTGCTCTTTAAGTCTTTTTTTATCATTGGAAATCATTTGCAATGTCTAAAGAATGTACGACTGGGTGATAATAAAAAAATAACTGTTATTTTATCTATTTTAATTGAGGTGAATCAATATGCCGTGTGTAACAATACTTGGTGGGAAATCATTTGAAGTTGAAAAAGGAACAAAATTAGTGCTTGCCTTGGAGGATAACGGTGTTAATATTCTGCATCGTTGTGGAGGGAAAGCAAAATGTACTACATGCAGGGTAGAGATTTTAGCTGGAGACTATTTAGAAATAACCAGTAAAGAAAAGAAAGCTTTTGTAAATAAAGGGGTTGATCCTCATATATATGATGATTTTTTGCGTTTATCCTGTCAAATTATTGTCAATGGAGATATTACAGTACGTCCAATCATGACCTCTGAAAATACCGGCAAATCTCCTGGCCCAAGACCTGATGATGTATAAATTTCACAAGGTTACTGGATAAAGTTTACCATTAACAGCGAATGATACCTTACCTGTTTCCTCAGAAACGACAAGTATTAGGGCATCACTTCTCTCTGATAGACCTAAAGCTGCTCGATGGCGCGTCCCTAATTTTTTATCACCAGTTGATTGAAGTGAGAGCGGAAGTACATTCGCTGCTGATTCAATATGATTATGACTGACTAATACTGCTCCATCATGTAGTGGATTACCCGGATAAAATATGGACTCTAACAATGGATGAGTTAACTCTGCCTTTATAGAAATTCCTGGTTGCATTAATGGCACAAGTGAATCTTCCCTTTCAATCACGATTAATGCTCCATGTCGTACAGTTGATAAATTTTGCGCACATTTTGAGATTTCCGGATATTTATCTGTATACGGAGATAGGTAGCAATTTAAATAAAACGTAGCTGCTTTCATCTCAATCTCTTCAAATTTCTCTTTGGCATCTTCTAAATTCCCAAGAAGACAGTAATTATCTTCCCCCATACTATCTAAGCTAACTTTTAAAGAACCCATCAATAGGACGATATCTTCTTTTATAATTTGTTGCATCGGTGTGAAATCGCAGTTTCCGTTATTCACGTACAAGCATCTCCTTTGCCCATCTGCTTACTTTTATCTAATTATTTTCATACTAAAAGTTTGTCTTAATTAGTGTTATTTATTCTTTTGAATTATATTAAGCAAAATGTAAATATGAATTTTTAATTTCTGTATTTTTTGTTTTCTCGCTTACAGATTAAAGAGATAAATTTCCCATGCCAAATCTAAAAAAGACAAGAACTGTTTTTAGCTCTTGTCTTTTACAAATTTAATTATGAAATTCAATTAAAATCAAAAATAACTTTTCCTTGATCCAATTTTAGCTTTGCTGAAAAACTAGAGCCTTTTTTTGATTTAAAGCCTTTCATTTCTTTGGTCACACCGTTTTGACAAAGGTCTTTTACTTGATTGGGTGACAATTTTTTGCTTGCAATAGTTTTCGAAACTGTAAATTTGCAACCGGCTCGGTAGTTGGAGCAGCCGTAAAAGGATTTTCTTGCAACCAGTTTCCCCTGATGACAAATTGGACATTCTACGATTGGTTCATCTGATGGAGCTGCTTCGATTGCTGCTTGTATATTGGTACCTGCTACTTTTTCTGGTGTTACTTCTATTAAATGATGTAAGAATTTCGAAACGCTACCCAAGAAGGCTTCTTGAGAACCCATACCATTGCCGATTTTACGTAAATACGTTTCCCATTTGGCAGTCATAGCTGGACTTGATAAAAGTGAACCTTCAATGCTTTCGCAAAGTACGCGCCCTTTATCCGTGACTGAGACGATATTTTTAGCCACTTCGATATAGCCATGTCTTTTAATGGTTTCGATAATACCAGACCTAGTTGCCTCTGTTCCCAATCCTTCTACTTCTTTTAAAATATCACTTTGGCCCTCATCTTCTATGAATTTTCCGCAGGTTTTCATCATTTGTACCAGTTGACCTTCTGTATAGGGTTTTGGTGGTTGAGTTGTACCTTCGTGAATGTGGATAAGTGATTCAACCACATCATTTATTGCCACATGTGGTAATAATGGCTCTTCTTTCTTTTTAGGTGAAGCTGGCCATAATTCTTGGAATCCTTTGTCTATTTCTACTTTCCCTACCGTTTTAAAATCAATCCCTTTAACGATAGTCATGATTGTCGTTTCTTCATATAAATAATCTCTATGAAACATTGCAAGCATACTACGGACAATTTCATAATAAATATTCCGTTCCATCTCCTGTAATCCCGCCACTTTTACATCAGATGGAATGGTCTTTGTTGGAATGATGGCATAGTGCTCCTCCACTTTAGATGAGTCAACATAACGCTTTTGTGGACGACTATTTGCTACTTCAAATGGTTGTCCTATGATTCGTTGATAGGCCGGAATTTGATTGGCTAAATAGGAGAATTCCGCATCTGTAATGTATTGACAATCGGAACGAGGATACGAAACCAGTTTTTTCTCATATAAAGACTGTACAATTTCTAACACTTTTGCTGGACTATATTTCCATATTTTATTGGCCTTTGCCTGTAAAGTTGAAAGTGAATGCAATTTTGGTGGTTTAATCGATTTACGAAGCTTTTTCACATCTTTGATTGTTCCTGGAATTTGTTGATTTTCTAGTATTCCTGCTTGTACTAATATAGCCTCTACTTCTTCTCGCTTGTCCTTTTTCACATTAGCTTTCCCTTTATATGGACCATGTTCCGCTAGAAAGTCACCAGTTATTTCATAGAAATTAGATGGTTTGAAGTTCTCAATCTCTAGTTGTCTTTGGAAGATCATATAAACTGTTGGTGATTGTACTCGACCAATAGACATCGTTTCATTTAATCCTTTTGCTTTTAAAAGCATTGTATAAAGTCGACTTGCATTCATTCCTACTAGCCAGTCACTAATTTGGCGAGTTTGTGCTTCACGATATAAAAGAAGGTCTTTTTGATTATCGCGCAAGTTCGAAAATCCTTTTCGTATCTCATCTATTTCTAGCGAATTGATCCATAATCGTTGAATGGGTTTATTGCGGATACCTGTTTGACGTAATATGGAGTAGAAAATATTCGATCCTTCACGGTCCACATCACATGCGTTAATAAGTAAATCTGCATCTTTAAAAAGTCTCTTAACCTCTTGAAATTGATCCCATTTACCTTTCGACACTCGAAATTCATAACGATCAGGAATCATCGGAAGTTGTGTTAATGACCATCTTTTCCATTCGGGCTTATAGTCTGCTGGCTGTTTTAGTTCTACTAAATGACCTATTCCCCAGGTAATAGTAGCACCTTCAGGAAATGTTGCACATGGTTGCAATTCTATGTAGTTTTTTGTTTTCTTCATTACTTTAAAAGCGTCTGCATATGCCTTCGCCTGTGAGGGTTTTTCGGCTAAAACGACGGTCTTCAAAAAGCATCCACCTCTTTACAATTCATACCTATATTTTACCGAAAATATGTTCTAATGGCGAATAATTCGAGGTGAATTTTAAAATTTATGCGTGAGTAATTTTCCTAGTAACAAGACTTGTAGTCATCCCCACAACCATTAATGTAATGATGGATAAATATAATGTATTTGCAGATATGAGCACTCCACCAAGTATGATCACCGTCACATCAATCATAAAGATGATGATTCCTACATTTATACCAGTTTTGACACTTAAAAATTGAGCAATTAAATCTGTTCCTCCAGTACTAGTGTGGAATCGGAGCATCAAACCCATGCCCGTACCAATGCACACTCCTCCAATGATAGAGCTAGGAATTGGATTCAAGTGAACAAGAGAACGCAAAGGTTTTAATAAATCTATGATAAAGGAAGAAAATAATAACCCATGCAAACTATTATAAAAATAATGCCTATATCGCACCCATGCAACGATAAAAATGGGTACAGAAAGGAGCATAATCATGAGACCAACTTCTAAATCGTACAAATAGTTTAAAATGAGTGATAATCCCACAATACCACCATCTAGTATTTCATGAGGAGCCAAAAATAGATTGATTCCTAATGATAAAAAGATGCTTCCTATGATAATAACGATAATTTTCTTTAATAAATACATATAGGCCCCCTCTTACTATTGAACATATCAATATTTTATGTATAAAACAGCCTGAACATGTTTTATGTGAATTGTAATTTTTTTGAATTCAGATATTTTGTTGGATTGTATGAAATCATGCAAAAAGCCGTAAAAATGTATTCATTTTACGGCTTTTTATACGCGATTTTTTTAATTTATTTTGAGGCTATAACTTCAATTTCAATAAACACACCTTTTGGCAAAGACCTTTAATAAATAATCAAATTTCGTCATCAACAACTTCATTTGCTTCTGGATTTAGGGGAAGGATTTTTATTTTATATTATTTGGAAAGCGCTTATTTTTGGAAATGAGCCCTTAGCATTTCTTTCATTTGAATTTTATTTTCCGCAAATTGTTTAATCCTGTGACCATTTCCCCCAGAAGGATGAGGGAAACCCGAAAGAAGACAATTTGAATCAAGTAGTTGGTTGTCTACTAAATACTTTAAAACATTAGTTACGTTAATACCTAAAGGAATAATAAGTGGATTATCTAAATTGTTCATTTCTGTAGCAAAGCATTGAGTCACGTATTTTTTTAAGGTTTCAGTCTTTAATATGTTTGGTGTTGAGCCACTATAGTTTTTCCCATTGTAAAATACAGGGAAGGGTAAAACAGATGTGGTATGTACAAGGTTACTAGCTTCATTGAAAAGTTCCATAGTAGAAGATAATCCTAAATATTCATTTAAACCTAGTTCGTCTAACATTTTAACCAAATTTTTTCTCATAGGTCCTTCAAAGCTAGAATTATTTTTTACTTGTTGAAGTATGGCTTCATCGTTATCTACGCTGTTCCTTAAATTTAAAACGGTTGAAAAGGATTGTTTCATTTGATGTATTCCTGGGGTTATCCCAACAATAACCACCTTAGCACTTTCATTAACGTATTCAAAAGGTGCGTAATATATTTCTAACTTCTTCTTTTCATCTATTTCTAATAAAAACTGTTCACTTAATAAAGATTCCGCTGTTAGAGAGGAGGGTAATGACTGAATGAGATTCTTAAATTGATTAAATTTTGAATAATTTGCTATTGCCATAGGTTATTATCTCCTTTATTGTATTGAGAATATAACACTTTCTTTTTCTTAATCCTTACTAGTATAGCAAAAAAGCATGACATTTTTCCCCGCCCCCAAGCATGAACAAAAGTGTTATTTTTTTAAAAGACCATCTGTAGCTGTTTTCTACAAATGCTCTAACTGCTTCACAAACAACTTGTTCAACAAGATCTTTACAGTGTTTTGTTTTAATTAGCACTGAGGGACTTGAACCCCCCCGTCCCTCCCTTTCAAGGTAGTAATGTTATTTGTTCATAAAGAAAGTTCACTATTATCCACTTCAACTGTGATATGTTTAAAATTTATAACATCAAACAATCCAGTATCTGTTAGTTTGATACTTGGAATTACTGGTAAAGCAATAAATGATAATGTTAAGAAAAGGTGGAAGTTTAAATTAGGATTCAGCTGGATGAGGGCCTTGTGTAATTCATGTAATTGCTTTTCTGCATCATCCGCATTTAAATTGGTCATGAGTCCGCCAATTGGAAGAGGTAAAGCACTTAACACTTCCCCATCTGCTACTACAACATATCCTCCTTGCATTTTTTGTAATGCTTCAAGTGCTAGTAGCATATCTTCATCATTTGTACCGCAAACAAGGGCATTATGTGAATCATGGGCTACTGTTGTGGCAACGGCTCCTTTTTGAAGTCCGAAACCATTAACAATGCCAAGTCCAATATTACCTGAGTTATGATGGCGTTCTATTACAGCTAATTTTAAATAATCTTTTTCTATTGAAGGAACAAATGCACGATTTTCAATTTGGACTGTTGCAACTTTTTTATGTGTGATCAGTTGATTCGGTTCGATTTCAATGATGTTTGCTTGATTTCCATTAATAAAAGGAATTTCTAAATCATGTGATGTTAATTTTGGAATATTCACAGATTGCAAAATAGAAGCAGGCACAGGTTCAGAGTTTGTTTCTTGTCGTATCAATTTTCCGTTCTCTACTACTTTCTTTCCATCTTTCCAAACAGATTGCGGCTTACAGGTGGTTATATTATCTAGTAAGATCAAATCAGCTATATATCCTTCAGCAACTGCCCCTTTTTTCTTCAATCGATAACATTCAGCAGCATTTAGAGTAGCGAGTTGAATTGCTTGAAGTGGATCCATCCCCTTTTCTATTGCTAAGGCAATCGAGTGATTGATACTTCCCTCATCAATAAGTTCATCTAAATGTTTGTCATCTGTGCAAAACATAAAACGTCTAGCATTTGTAGGAGTTACTGCAGGTAAGACAGCACGAAGATTTTTTGCAGCTGAACCTTCACGAATGAGCACGTACATCCCTTGTTGAATACGAGTTCTTGCTTCATCCGCTGTAACACATTCATGATCAGTTTGAATTCCTGCTACTCGGTATCCACGTATTTGTTTCGAAGTTAACCCAGCACCATGACCATCAATTACGAGGTTTTTAGTTTCCGTTTGAGCAATTTTCTGCATCATATCGTCGTCGCCATTTAACACAGATGGATAATCCATAACTTCTGCTAACCCTAATACATTTGGATGACTTAAAAATGGTGCTAAGTCTTTTGCTTTTAGCGTAGCCCCCGCATTCTCAAAAGATGTAGCGGGCACACTTGATGGGAGCATTACATGAATATCCATCTCAGCATTTTCAGCATCATCCAGCATATATTGAATGCCTTTTGCACCTGCCACATTAGCAATTTCATGTGGGTCGGTAATGACTGTTGTAATCCCATGCGGTAATAGGATTTTACTAAATTCAGATGGTCGCAACATAGAAGATTCAATATGAATATGTCCATCAATAAGACCTGGAATGACATATTTTCCATTTGCATCTTCTTCTTCTTTAGCTTCATATTTTCCTTCTGTATCAATAGCCACGATCATACCATTTTTTATAACAACATCTGCTTTTCGCCAGACAAGATTAAATACGTCCGCAACTTGTGCATTACGTAAAATAAAATCTGCTTTTCTATTATTTTGGGAACTTAAGATGCTCTCTTGTTTTCTTAATAACTCTTCATTCATATGGAGTTCCTCTTTTCCTTTGTCCAGGTTTTCTACAGTTATACCACAAAGTTCTATGGAAGAACAAAAAAATTCGTTTAATAAACAAAAGCATTTCTTCAATATTATATAAGTTTAAAATTCTATTTCACTTTTGCTTTTTTTGATTTATGATTAACATCCACAAACTACATCCGCATAATAACCATCCAAATAATGAAATAATTACAACGGGCGAAATGATTTTTACAAATGTTAGTGAGATCATGATGAATCCAACGATGAGATAATGATTCACTGCGTGTAGATGGTATGTATCTTGTTCAACATGCCACGCTCGAAAATACCCTTGAAAAAATCCAAGCATGATTTGTAATAGTAGTGCTATGTACGGTAAGACATCATACTCCAAATGAAATTGGCCGACGAAAAGGTACATGCATCCCATTCCCAAATAGATGAGTGTTATGTACGATTCCCCCTTATTCTTTTTCACCTGAAATACACGGTATCCCCATGCAGCTGAGAATGAATGGATGGCGAAAAGCCAACCGAATACTGTAAACGTAAGGGTTACCCCTTTTAACCAAATGATATAGTATGGGAAAACGGCAACTTGGCCAACTGTAATAATTAGTGGGATTATTCTATTGCTATTACGAATCATTTATATCCTCTTTACTTCAAATAATTTTGATAAAAATTGTTAACGAACACTTCATTTGGATCTTGCTTACGCTTTTCTGCTTTGAATTTTTTCCAATTTGGATAGGATTCTTTAAATTGTCTTTTTGTTTGATAAGGATAATAAGGTAGATAATACGTTCCACCATGCTTAATTGTGAGATCGGTCCATTTTTGTATCATGACTTTTGCATGTTCAATATCTTTACCTTGAAGCCCATGCTGAATAAGAATGACTAAACCTAACATGTTTTCTTTTGCATAGTTAAGCGTTGTCGTATTGTCTTTTGCTGCATAACGAATTGTAATATTATGAACTTTAAAATCTTCATCTGCATCATTTGCTGGAAGTATTTTCTTTAAGTCTTTCATATATTCATTGAATTCATTAATCGGAACAAAAAATTCCTGTAGCACTTCTACTTTTTCTGGATTATTAAATTCCATAAAAGTAGATTCTGAACGCATGACATTATTTCGAGTAATTTTGGTACCATCAAGATGATTTAAATAGGAACTTTGAGTTTTCCAAAAAATATCCTCTAAAAGCCCGCCTTGTCTTCCAATATCCAGTGAATATTTAGTTAAATGAACAAAATCCTCACCTTTTAACTTCGTCAAATGGTCTGTGTTACCTGTTTTATAGTAATCAATCACAACCATATCATCTAAAAAAGAACTTAGTGCAACACTTACTCTTGCGTAATTCATCGCAATATCAGGATTGTTTAATACTCTCGTGAAATACGATTCATATTCGCTAGTTTTTAAACTTTTCGTATGAATGGTATAGAGCTCATTATCTGTCAACTCTAGTGTTACATCCAAAATCACGCCAAAAAGCCCATATCCCCCTAATACATATTGCATCATATGATTCGCATCTTTGTTCGTAATTGTTTTAATTTCGCCTTGTGGTGTCAATAATGTTAGTTCCTTTAATGTACTAGACATTGGTCCAAAGCGAATATCTCTCCCATGTCCATTGACTGAAAGAGAACCCCCAATCGTGAAGATTGATTGGGATTGAGTCACTTTAAGCGCTAATCCATATGGTTGAATCGCTTCTTGCACATCCTCCCAAGTAGCACCAGCTTCCACTCGAACAGTTTTTGCTTTGTCATTTACTTCTAAAATTTTGTTAAATGTCCGCATATCAATGACAATGCCATTTTTATAATATGTATGTCCACCTTGAGAGTGTTGAAGTCCTGCAATCGATATATGCTTACCTTCCGCATTTGCTTTCTTCACGATTTTCTGCAAATCATCTCGGTTGGTGGCTTTTACCACTTTGTCCACATGCTCTGGTAGTAATCCAGTATAATCAGTAGTCAGCCCAGATTGAGTAAGTCCATATTTTCTTTTTTCAATGGGAATATTAAAGGTCACAATAATAGCTAGGATGACAACAAGGAAAAATAAAAACCATGGATTTCGAATGATTCTTTTCAAATTAATCTCCTTAAAAGATTGATGTGTTTTTACTTACAATATTGTATTATTCAGTAAAACTTTATATTGCCTATTATACAATTTTATAGT
This sequence comes from Rummeliibacillus sp. JY-2-4R, assembly GCF_053847205.1. NCBI lineage: Bacteria > Bacillati > Bacillota > Bacilli > Caryophanales > Caryophanaceae > Rummeliibacillus > Rummeliibacillus sp. JY-2-4R. The sequence continues at coordinate 2,132,122 of NZ_CM132623.1, forward strand.
TGATTAATGAGAAATGAAATCTATTTTTTCATTGTTCGTTTAGATGAGAACCTAGACTCTTTAGGACTAGTTGTTGCTTGATTAGTTCACTGTGACTTTTATTAGCGCTACTTAGACTTTGATTTAATTCGCTTAGATCTGCATTTGAACTACTCAGCGATCGATTCGATTCACTCAGAGCCATATTAGCACCACTAGTCCTTAATTAGACTCATTCAATACTTAATTAGAACCACTCAACGATCGATTAGACCCACTCGAACTTCGTATAGAACCATTTAGTTTCAAATTAGAATCCAACTTAAGTAAACAAAAAAAGACCACCGAGTTATCTCGTTGATCTTTTTTTGTGCCTCTATCAAACCCCAGTACTCTCTACATAACTCTTTCTCAGATGTACTTTTTGGATTTTGCCTGAAGCGGTTTTTGGTAATTCGTCAATTAATGTAACACCTGTAATAGCTTTAAAGTGTGCTAGTTTGGAACGGGAGAAATCAATGATATCCTTTTCTGTTAATGTTACATTTTCGCGTAGTACTACGTATGCATGAGGTGTTTCTCCCCATTTTTCGTGCGGTACGGCAATAACAGCTGCTTCCAGGATATCTGGGTGATCATAAAGAACGCCTTCTACTTCAATAGAAGAAATATTTTCTCCTCCACTAATAATGATATCCTTTTTACGGTCTGTGATTGCTACATACCCTTTATCATCGATATGGCCGACATCCCCAGTATGTAACCAGCCGTCTTTGATCGTATTCAAGGTTGCTTGTTCGTTCTTCCAATAGCCTTTCATCACGCCATTACCTCTGACGATTACTTCCCCAACTGTTATGCCATCATGAGGTACTTCGTCGCCTAATTCGTCTACAACTTTTACTTTTGTACCAATCATCGGTGTTCCTGCTTTAGCTTTCAGTTGGTATTTCTCATCATCTGGTAAATCTTGATATTGAGGAAGAATGCGTGAAATCGTACTTAATGGAGTTGTTTCTGTCATACCATATACTTGCACAAACTCCCAACCAATTTCTTTTTCTATTTTTTCAACGAATGCGACTGGCGGTGCTGAGCCTGCAATAACAACGCGAAGTTCATCGGATAACGCTGGTTTTTGTTCATCATGGTATTGAATAAGTGAATTCAATACTGTTGGTGCCATATGAACAATAGATACATTGTGTTTTTTAATCTTACCGAATATTGCTTCGGGTGTTGCTTTTCTTAGGAAAACTTGCGTTGAACCATTTGCAGTGTAGTAAAATGGTGAACCCCAACCATTCACATGGAACATAGGTAGAACGTGCAGAAGAACATCCTCATCCGTTACGCGTAGATGGTGCATTGATGTAAGGGCATGTAGATAGTTATTTCTGTGCGTTAACATAACACCTTTTGGATCACCTGTTGTTCCACTTGTGTAAAGAAGACTCGCTACATCATCCTCATCTAACTCTGTACGCTTAAACTCACTATTATCAAAGTGAGCTAACCATTCATCATAGCCAAGTTCTTGCGTTTCTTCATCTTTATAATGGACAATGATTTGCTGCACTGTTTCCAATTTCTCTTTAATTGGGACGATTAAATGGTATAAATCTTGATCTACTAGTAATATTTTAGACTCACTATGATTTAAGATAAATAAGTAATCTTCTGGTTTTAATCGGATATTTAAAGGAACCATTATTGCCCCTAATTGATAAATTCCATAAAAACCTTCATACATTTCAATTGTATTTGAAGCCAAGTATGCAACCTTGTCCTCTTTTTTTACTCCAAAAGATTGTAATCCACGGGATAACTGATTTACACGTCCGTTTAATTCGCGGTATGTAAATGCCCTTTTTTCATCTAATATCGCTTTTTTGTCTCCATATAAATCTACTGCTCTATCAAGAAAATCTGTTAATATTAATGGTACATTCATCCCCTACACCCCTTTTGTAAAATGGAATTACGTTCATTCTACAATATTCAGACAATTTTGTCATTTAGGAGATGAATGTTTATTTCGAGAAAATTTTGCTGAATTTATAGGAGATTTGGAATTCCTTTTATAATGTACTTCCACCATCCACACTTAAAACTGTACCTGTGACAAAATCACTTGCTTTTGTTGCTAAATAGATGGCTGCACCTTTAAGCATATTTTCATCACCTATTTTCTTGAGAGGAATTGTTTCTAGGATTTTTTCTTCTTTTTGATTTAATGTTTCTTTTGTCATCTTCGTTCGGAACATTCCTGGTGCAATAGCATTTACATAGATCCCATGTTGTGCCCATTTGATGGCCAAGTCCTTTGTAAAGTGAACGACCGCTGCTTTACTTGTCGTATAGCCGATGGTATTGGTGATTTCTGGTGGTCTGACTGTAAGGCCCCCCGCAGATGCGATATTGATGATTTTTCCATATTTTTGGTTAATCATATGATTTCCAACTGCTTTACTGACTAAAAAAGTACCCGTAACATTCACATTCATTACTTTTTCCCAAGCTTCTAATGGCATTTCTTCCACTTTTGCTCCCCAAGTTGTGCCACTATTATTGACTAGAATATCGATTTTGCCGAAGTCTTCTATAATTTGTGCAACCACTTCGTTTACTTGATTTTCATTTGTTACATCAAGCTCATAACCCTTTGCTTCTATGCCATATTTTTGAATTAGGATATTCGCAACCTCATCACAATTCTCTTTATTTCTTGAACAAAGAGCAAGATTGCAACCCCGTTCTGCATATACCTCTGCAATTTGTTGTCCTAAGCCTCTTCCTCCGCCTGTAATGACCGCAATCTGCCCATTTAAATCAAATAATTCTCGAAATTCCATTCTTTTGCCCCTTTCAAGATTTTGATGAACTATAAAGAATATCGTTTAATATTTGCGTACGACTCACGCTTTTAACATTAGGTGCTATTTTATAGAATGCTGGTGTGATGTTTTTTAGCTCTTCGAATGAAATTTCTTCTATCTTTTCAGTTAGTTGAAAACAACCATCGACAAATTTAAAAACAGCCAATTCAGTAACAATCGTATCAACACGGTTTTTGGCAGTCAGAGGATATGTACAGCAAGGAAGAATTTTTGGTTCGCCACTTTGTGTTAAATGTTTTGTTGTTACGATTACTTTTTTGGCTCCGATTACTAAATCCATCACACCTCCAACGCCAAGTACATCTTCACCAGGGATCGCCCAACTTGCAATATCTCCATTTTCTGCTACTTGAAGTGCACCTATAATCGTTGCATCCAAATGACCACCACGCATCATGGCAAAGGAAAGAGAACTATCAAAGTAAGATGAATATGGAAGAGATGTAATATAGTCTTTTCCAGCGTTTACTAAATCTAGATCTTCTTCACCTTCTAGTGGCGTTGGTCCAACTCCTAGGATTCCATTTTCAGAATGCAGTGTTACAAGTCCTTTTGGTATAAAGTCAGCAACTAGTGTTGGGATACCGATTCCTAAATTGACAACACCATACGTTAGATCTTTGGCTGCACGCCAAGCAATATACATTTTTAAGGAATCATCACTCATATGACTTCCTCCTCCTTTTTGTTTACAATAATATCAACAAAAATGAAAGGTGTAGTAATCGACTCTGGATCAAGTTCCCCAATTTCAACGACTTCTTCCACCTCTACAATTGTCAAATCTGCAGCCATTGCCATCAATGGATTAAAATTCCGAGCAGTTTTTCGATAAATTAGATTTCCGGCCTTATCTGCTTTGTATGCTTTGATTAATGCAATATCTGCTGTAATGGAATGTTCTAAAACGGCGTCAACTCCATTAATGTGTCGGACCTCTTTTCCTTTAGCCAAATCCGTGCCTACAGCTGTTGGGGTGAAAAAAGCAGGAATGCCAGCTCCACCTAATCGAATTGCTTCTGAAAATGTCCCTTGTGGTAATAGTTCTACTTCAATACGGCCTTCTCTATATGCTTTTACGACCTCTTTGCTCGTTGTATAATAACTTCCTACCACTTTTCGAATACGATTTAGCATAAATAATTTATGAAGATTCGAGGTATCCTTGATATTATTACTTATTATCGTTAAATCCCCTACCCCCTGATCAATCAGACCTTGAAGGAGATATTCAGGGATTCCCGTGGCTCCGAATCCTCCTACTAAAATTTTAGAATGATTAGGGACCTTTTCCATTGCTTGTTGCAAAGATAAGAATTGTACATTTGTTTGAATTGTGCTATTGGTCAATTAATATATCCTCCTTAAGAAAGCTGAATAATTTAAAGGAAGAAATCAGATAAAGGTACCTGATTTCTTCAGACTCATTATCATTTCTCTATTGGGATTGAAACAATTTTTCCATTTTCAACTGCACCCACACGAACATTTACACCAAACGCTCCATTCTTTCCAATCGTTGGAATTTCATAAACCTTTTTGTTTTCTGGTAGTTGATCTAGTCCATCTTGAAGATGTTCATAAATTGCTTTTGGATCATCAACGCTTTTTGCTGCTTTCATTGCCTCTGCAAAGACATAAACCGATGTGTATAGGTATCCGGATTCAGAACTTGGAACAGCATTAAATTTCTCTTTATATTTTTTAATGAATTCAGCTGTTCCAGGATAATCTGCAGAAGAGAGTGGCATCGTACCGATTGAACCTTCTAAAAAGTCATAAGAACCTTTTAACTTCATCATTTCATCCATTTTTGCTTGGTCCATGACGATAAAACCGCCTTTAAATCCTGCTTCTCTAGCTTGAAGTGCTAATTTTGCGGTCGATTCTGATGGACCACCGACGAATAGTACATCTGGTTTCTTTTTCAGCGCATTTGTAACAAGTGTATAGAAGTCTGTATCTTTTTCAAAATCTACAGTAGATTGATATACAACTTCTCCACCTTTTTCTTTCCATTTAGGTGTAATTGCCTTTGCCCAATCTTGACCATATTGTGTAACAGGTGGAATTAGCGCAATTTTCTTTCCAAACTTTTTCATTTCATACTCTACAAATGTGTCAATATAATCCTTATAATTTGGAGGTATTCTGACAGTTAAAGGGTTTCCTACTTCTGTAATGGAAGGTTCACTAGAATATCCACCAATGATAAAATTTTGTTGAACATTAAATACTTGTAATGCAGAAATCCCACCGCTATGTGGTGTAATAATAATTGGGGTTTTATATTCTTGTACTAATCTTTGCCCATTAGATGCCGTTTCATTTGGTAAATATTTATCATCTAACTTCACTAATTTTAATTTATAATTTGTTCCATTTATATCGAGGCCTGATTTATTAATTTCATTAATAGCCATAGATAATCCATTTACTGTTTTTTCGCCATAATGAGCAGCCGAGCCTGTTAAAGGTCCACTGTAGCCGATATTGATAACATTTTTACTACTCGAACCTCCACCGCTTTTACTTGAACATGCTGTTAATACCAACACACAAGCTATGAGACTAATAAATAAAAATGATTTTATTTTATTCATTCAATACCTCCTCAATTTTTTATAAAGGCTTACTTTAAGCACCAATATAGGCTTTTCGAACTTCTTCGTTTTTAAATAATTCTTCCGAAGTTCCTTCAACAACAATTTTTCCATTTTCAAACACGTATCCCTTATCAGCAATACTTAAAGCTGCATTTGCATTTTGCTCTGCCAATAAAATTGTGGTTCCTTCTTTATGAATCTGTTGAATACTTTTAAACATCTGCTCTACAATTAATGGAGCCAATCCAATAGAAGGCTCATCTAACAGCATGATTTTAGGTTTAGCCATTAACGCTCGACCAATGGCTACCATTTGCTGTTGTCCGCCACTTAACGATCCAGCTGCATCATTCTTTTTCTCTTCTAAAATTGGAAATAGTTCATACACATTGTTTAATGTTTTCTTAATCTCATTCTTATTTTTTCTATGAACATATGCGCCCATTAGCAAATTTTCATAGACAGACATTTGTGAAAATAATTTTCGATCTTCTGCACATTGAATAATACCTGCTTGCACAATTTTATCTGGGGATTTTCCACTGATAATATTACCCTCAAGAAGTATTTCACCTTCAGCTGGCTTACTAAGACCACTTATTGTTCGAAATGTTGTACTTTTTCCTGCTCCATTTGCACCGAGTAAAACGACTAATTGACCTTTTTCTATTTGAATATTCAAATTTTGAATTGCGGAAAAATGGCCATATTTAGTCGTTACGTTTTTTAACTTAAGCACTGGCATTCCCCCCGAGATATGCTTCTATTACTGCTTCATTTTGATTGATTTCTCCTGGTGTCCCTTCTGCAATCTTCTCTCCATAGTTTAGAACCATAATTTTATCTGCTAAATCCATAATCATTTTTATTTTGTGCTCGATCAGGCATACTGTTATTCCTTGATCAGCCATTTTCTTAATAATTTCGGCCAAATCATCTGTCTCATCAGGATTTACCCCTGCAGTTGGTTCGTCTAAAAAGACAAGCTCAGGATCAGTCGATAAAGCAAGAGCAAATGCAACTCTCTTTTTTTCCTCTTGGGATATATTTGCAACAATCCTATCAGCTGAGTGAGCTAAACCTACCCTATTTAAAACTTCCAAGGCTTTTTCTTTGCATTGTTCTTCTTCTCGTTTTAATCGTTTTGTTCTAAAAATCGCATCGAATAGGGTTGATTGTGTTCGAAGGCGATGACCGACAATTATATTATCGAAAACAGTAGATTCTTCAAATAAATTAGTTGTTTGAAACGTTCGGGCAATCCCCATTTCAGCAATTTTGTGTGAAGGAAGTTTTGTAATATCCATTCCTTTATATACAATTTCGCCGGTTGTTGGAGTATGAAACCCGCTTAATAAATTAAAGAAAGTAGATTTACCTGCACCATTTGGACCGATAATTGCATTAATTTTGCCCTTTTCTATAGAAAAATCAACATTATTAACAGCAGCTAAACCTCCGAATCTTTTCGATAAGTTTTTTGTTTCTAAAAACATCACATCACCCCTAAGTTACTTTTTTGCTTTCTGCAATTCTTATTCTTTTCTCTCTTCTTGATGCAATCATAGTGCTAAATAATCCAACAATTCCTTTTGGCGAGAAAATAATGATAAGTGTTAGAATTGGGCCGAAAAGTAACATTCGGTACTCTTGAAGAAATTGAAGGCTTTGGGTTACATAAACGATGAGCAATGTACCGATAATTGGACCAGATAAAGTGCCGATTCCACCTACAATAAGAAATGTTAATAAATCGAACATGATAGTGGTAGAACTTATTTGTGGTCCTATGAATCTTAAAAAGCATGCATATAATGCACCAGATAGACCTGCAAAAAACGTTGCTAAAACAAAGGACATTAATTTTGTTTTAACTGTTGAAATACCGATAGCTTGTGCTAAATTTTCACTCGTTTTAACAGCTTTAAACGATCTTCCTGTTAATGAATGCACAATACGATAAACGATTAAAATCGTTAACAATAAAAAGAATAATACGAAATAGTATTGTGAAATTGGCGTTGTGAATGTTACTGGCCCAATATTGCCTGGTACACTTATTCCCATAAGTCCTCTAGGTCCACCGGTTAATGTATCCCATTTATCAATCACCAAGTAGATTACATATCCTATACACAATGTATAAATTGCAAAAAAGTGTTCTTTTGTCCTCAGAGCTACTAGACCTACGATGAACCCTAAAAATGTTGTGATAATTGGAGCTAGAATGAAAGAAGGCCAAAAGCCCATTCCTGTTTTCACTGAAAGTAATCCCATTGAATATGCACCGATAGCAAAAAATCCAGCTTGGGCAAGGGATAAATATCCAGTATACCCTGCCAGTATATTTAAACCATAAACTGCGATCATCCAAATAAATGCTAACGTTGTAACATAGATATGATAATTATTCTGTGTTATTAATGGAAATAGAATAGCAAGTGCTATTAAAACAAGGATGATATATTTTTTGCTGGATACTAACGTCATTCAGCTCCCCCCCTTGAAAATATTCCATTCGGTTTGAAGGACAAGATGATGATGAGCAATACAAATGCGATAATATCCTTATAATCACTGGCAATGTAAGTGGCACCGAAACTTTCACTTAATCCAAGAATATAACCACCAATAATAGCCCCTGGAATACTGCCCATTCCACCTATAATAATGATGACAAAAGCTTTTAGAATCACTAAATGTCCCATACCAGGAAAGACTAAATTTAATGGAGAGGTTAAAGATGCAGCAACTGCAGCTAAAGCACCTGCTATAAAGAACGTTAACATCGCTACCTTATTCGAATTGATTCCTACTAGAAATGCACCTTCACGATTCTGAGACATGGCAATTATTGTTCTTCCGACAAACGACTTATTTAGGAAAAGATATAACAATCCCATGATGGCAATAGCAGCTACAATGATAATGATTCTTTGCATAGTTAACGTAACACCAAATACGTCTATAATTTGAGAAAAGGGTGTTGACATTTGGAGAAAGTCAGCTCCCCACACCAACTGAGAAAATGACTCAAGGAATAATAGAATACCTATTGATGCCACCATATTATTAATAGAAATCGTTCCTCTTAATGGATGAAAAACAAACCTTTCCATTAAGAGACTTATGAAGCCAACGACCAACATTGAAATAACAATGGCGATGATGTAATGAACACCCAGTTTAGTCATAACTGTTAATGTTACATAAGCACCAATCATATATAATGCACCGTGTGCAAAGTTAGGAATGTGCAAAATACCATAAATTAGGGTTAATCCAAGTGCAACAAGACAATACACACTACCAATTGTTAAACCATTCATCAATTGTTGGATAAATATTTCCATTTTGTCCCCCCTCTGTTACAGCAGTTTCGATTATACAAATCGAACAAAATACTATTTACCTTTAAATTGAGGTACTCGTTTTTCTTTGAATGCTTGTACGCCTTCTTTATGATCTTCTGTACCAACCATTGTTGCTTGTGTGATTCTTTCTTGATCGAGAATTTCTTCTAAAGTAGATGTTAATGATAAGTTTGCAATTTTTTTGATAAACCCATAAGAAACGGTTGGACCATTTGCTAGTTTAATCGCAAATTCCTGTACTTTATCTTGGAATTCATTATTTAAATACACTTGATTGACAATACCAAGTGACTTTGCCTTTTCAACTGTGATGGGCTCTGCATTGAAGAATAGTTCCTTCGCAAGATATGGCCCAATTAATCGAGGTAAAAACGATAGCCCACCACCATCTGAAATTAAGCCAACTTTTGAAAAGCTTAATATAAACTGACTATCTTCTGTAGCTAATATAATGTCGCTTGCCAAGGCAAGATTAAAACCCGCACCTGCAGCATACCCGTGAACTGCAGCAATGATTGGTTTTTCTAAGTTTTGCATTGCTAGAATTAATTCATTTAGTCTTCCGATGTGCTCATATGTTCCTAGTGGCGTTCTTTGTCCCATATTTTTAACATCTCCACCTGCACTGAAGGCTCTACCATTGCCAGAAATGACGACAACTTTAATAGATTCATCCGTTTTCGCTATTTGGATGGATTCTTTTAATGCAACAATCATGTCAGGACTAAATGCATTTAAACGATCAGGACGATTTAACGTTAAATATAAAATACCATTATCTTTATTTACTAATAAATCATCAGTCTTTGAAATTGACATTTTTTCTCTCCTCTTTTTCTAATCTAATACAACGGCTTGTTTGTTTTTGACGTAAGGAACAACATCATACAAATCGAACTGTAAGATAAAATCGATTTCATCGCTTAAGTTTTTTCGTACTAATTTCTTTCCTACTCTAGAGGAACGTAAAATTTCAATTCCATTTTCAGCTTGCCCTTTATAAAATTGATGCGCTGCAAATGCTGCATCAGTGAATTCAAAATCGTTTTCTGCATGACTTAACAATTTGTCGATAAAGTATCCTGCACCAAAGAAGTCTTCTATATTAAATGCACCAGAGGATCCTGAACAAACTAGAATAATGGTTTCGTCTTCATCATGATTGATGATTTGTTGGGCCACAGACTTTGCGTTTAAAAGGCACGCAATATATACTTTTTTCGCTTCAATTGCTTTACGAATCGCAACAGTTCCATTGGTTGTTGATAAGATAATGGATTTATCTTTTACACAATTTATTAACGCATTTGGATGTGGTGGTAGCATACCTTCAATTGTTTTCCCAAGATATTCTCCTACCATTAAATAACTTCCTAATTTTTTGTCTTTTGCTACTTGTATGGCCTCTTCTTCATTGAGGACTGGAATTACTTCCTTGGCGCCATTTTTTAAGAAAGTTGTAATAGTAGAAGTAGCAAGTAATATATCAAATACAACAGCAATTTTATTGTTTGTCAGTTTTTCTTCATCGAGTTCTTCTTTTTTCAATATCACATGCACTTTTTTCAATTGATCACCTCATTTACACCGCTCAATTTCTCTTAATGGATGTTTCATTAGCGTAATAGATTAAATTTCGAACATATTCGTTTAACTTGGCAAAACGTTGATCTACCGTTTGACCTAAATAATAGCGATAGTAGATTTGTTGGCAAATCACTGCTAATTTAAAATAAGCAAAGGTTAAATAAAAGTGCATATTAGAAACATCTCGACCGCTCTTTTTCGCATAAGATTCGATAAATTCTTGTCTTGTCATAAAGCCTGGATGGGATGTAATTGATTTTTCAACATCCATTTCTCTTTTTAGCAGCTCTGAATCGTCTTCTTGAATCCAATAACTCATTGCTACTCCTAAATCTATGAGTGGATCACCTACTGTTGTCATTTCCCAATCAAATATCCCTACAATTTCACTAAAGTCATGATTAAACATTGAATTATTTAATTTGAAGTCATAGTGAATAACTGTTGGATTAGGCGATTTAGGAATATGAGTAATCATCCACGACTTTAGTTGATTCAATCCTTTGATATTCTCTGTTTGAACCTTTTCAAATCGTTTGATCCAACTATGAACTTGCCGCTCCATAAAACCATCAGGCCTAGTCATCTCTTTTAACTTAGTTTTTCGATAGTCAATGTTGTGTAAATCAACTAATGTATCGACCATTTTTTCAGAGATTTGTCGACATAGGCTTTTAGTTATCTGAATCGATTCAGGAAATTTTGTATCGAGTACGATGCCGTGTTTTCTTTCCATGATGAAGAAAGGACTTCCAAGTATATTCTCTTCTGCTAATAGATACGGTTCTGGCGCTTTATTGAAATGAGTATGAAGTCCATTTAATATCGTATATTCTCTTTTCATATCATGAGCTTTTGGAGCAAGGACTCCTAAAGGCGGGCGTCTTAAAACGGCTTCCCAGCTTCCAATTTTAATTTCATATGTTAAATTGGATTTTCCTGCGCCGAATTGTCTGATTTCTAATTCGGCACACGGTAGATTTGGAATTTTCTCTTTTAAGTAGGTTTCAAGCTTATGACAATCCAATTCCTCACCTTTTCGAATAGGAATTGTTTCAGAATCCATGTAATCACGCCTTTTGAAATTTATTAAACTAATAATTTCTGTTCTAAATTTTGTCTCAAAACTTCTGGGATTGTAATCGACTTTTGTTCTATATGATTAAAGCAAACCGTTGTGACGATTGCTTGTGCAATAATCTTGCCATCTGCTTCTGATTTAATGATTTGTTCCATTGTAAAACTTTTATTTCCAATTTTTGTAACATAGGTATAAACTTTTAAAATTTGTTCTGCATAGGCTTGGTTGATATAATCACATTTAATAGACGCTAATATAAAACCTAATGAACGTTTTCTATCGGGATGTAGTTCTGAAAAGAACTTTGTGCGTGCTTCTTCAAAGTATAGAAAGTAGCTTGTATTGTTCACATGTCCTATTGCATCTGTTTCGCAAAATCTTACATATACTTCAATTTCATGGGGAGTAGTTGTCACGTTTCTCCCTCCTTCTAGCATTTGAATTGTTTTATCCTTCTCTTTCGATGATCGTAGCAATCCCTTGACCCCCACCTATACATGCAGTAATGAGTGCATACTTACCACCTAAACGCTTAAGTTCATAGGCTGCTTTTGTGATTAATATTGCACCAGTGGCACCTAATGGATGTCCATGTGCAATAGCTCCTCCATTGCCATTTAATGTATCAAGATTCATATCTAATTCTCTTTGACAAGCAATTACTTGCGCAGCAAAAGCTTCATTTAATTCAATGATATCCATTTGGTCTAAATGGAGACCTGATTTAGCCAACACTTTTTTTGTTGCTGGCACCGGGCCAATCCCCATAATATTCGGATCAACACCTGAAACAGCAGTTTCACGAATCGTCGCAAGTGGTTTTAATCCTAATTCTTCAGCTTTTTCTCTCGCCATTATAACAAGTGCCGATGCAGCATCATTTAGACCAGAGCTACTACCTGCTGTGACAGTACCATTTTCTAAAAATGCTGGCGGCAATTTGGATAACCCTTCTAATGTCGTTTGAGGACGAGGATGCTCATCTTGGTCAAAAATAATTGGATTTCCTTTTTTCACTGGTACTTCAATCGGTACGATTTGTTCATCGAAGCGGCCTTCACTCATGGCTAATGCCATTTTTTGTTGACTACCGAGCGCAAACAAATCTTGTTCTTCTCTAGAAATCTCATACATTCTTGCTAGATTTTCTGCCGTTATACCCATAGGAGGATTACCTACTTCTAGTGGTGAAAGCTGTGATTTTCTAAACGATGGTGGACTTGGACTATAAGGCTTCTCTGCTCGATCCATTAAATAAGGTGCACGACTCATGCTTTCAATTCCACCAGCTATATAAATATCACCAGTTCCTGCTTGTATTGATTGTGCTGCAAGTGCTACAGCGTTAATTCCAGAACCACATTGGCGATCTACTGTAAGCCCAGGAATAGTTAAAGATAAGCCGGTCTGTAAAGCTGTTAATCTAGCAATATTTCCGCCACCACTTAATACATTTCCAAAAATCGCATCATCAATTTGTTCCGGTTCGATATTTGCTCGTTTAATGGCTTCCTTCATCACTTCAGCACCGAAAATATGTGCAGGGACAGACGCTAATGCGCCTCCCTGTCTAGCAATTGCAGTACGTACAGCTGATACAATCACAGCATCCCTTTTCATGATTTGCCCCCTTAAAATTCTTACCAAATTATTTTGCTATTGAACCACCATCAACCACAATTGTTTCACCTGTGATAAAATCTGAAGCGGCAGATGCAAGAAATACCGCAACGCCTTTCATATCATTTTCTGTACCAAATTTTCGAAGTGGTGATCTATTTCGTAATTGATCGCCCCCACGTTCGATTAAAACCTGGGACATTTTTGTAGGGAAAAAACCGGGTGCAATTGCATTTACGTAAATACCGCGCGAACCCCATTTCACAGCTAAATCTTTTGTAAATGACAACACGCCACCCTTACTTGTGTTATAACCGATGGCATCCATGAAACTTGGGTCAGAACCTTTTAACCCAGCTACTGAAGCAATATTGATAATCTTGCCGTATTGTTGTTTTGCCATAATTTTGCCAACTGCCTGTGACATCAAGAAAGTACCTACAACATTTACATTTAATACTTTCTGAAAAGCTTCTAACGGCATTTCATCTACAGGGGCTCCCCAAGATGCACCACTATTATTTACGAGAATATCAATTCTTCCAAATTTCTGAAGCGTTTGATTTACTACATTTTCAATATCACTTGGATTTGTGATATCACATTTTAATGCAATGGATTGAATCCCTTTTTCGTTTAATTTTTCGCTTACTTCTTTGCAGTTTTCTTCTTTTCTAGAACAAACTACAACATTGGCACCAGCTTCAGCTAATCCTTCTGCGATTTGTTCACCTAGGCCTCGACCTCCACCAGTGACAATAGCCGTTCTTCCGTTAAGATTAAATAATTCTTTTACGTTCATACACGATCAACTTCTTTCTTAACGATATTTTTTCAACTCTTGCCAAGCAATTGCTCTTCTATGCACTTCATCAGGACCATCAGCAATTCTTAATGTGCGGATTTTGGCAAAACTTGCAGCAAGCGGATAATCATCACTGACTCCAGCAGCTCCTAAAGCCTGTATCGCTCTATCAATTACTTTTAGGGCCATATTTGGTGCCACAACTTTTATCATGGCGATTTCATTTTTGGCTTCTTTATTTCCAACTGTGTCCATCTTATATGCTGCATTTAATGTAAGGAGTCTAGCTTGCTCAATCTCCATACGAGAATTAGCTATCCATTCTTGTACGACACCTTGCTCAGCTAGTTTTTTTCCAAAAGTGATTCTTTCTTGAATGCGCTTACACAATACTTCTAATGCTCTTTCTGCGGCACCAATTGATCTCATACAATGATGAATTCTCCCTGGGCCCAATCTTCCTTGTGCAATCTCAAATCCTCTACCTTCTCCTAAAAGCATATTGGATGCAGGTACTCTTACATTGTTGAAATCTATTTCTGCATGGCCATGTGGTGCATCGTCATATCCGAAAACAGGAAGAGTTCGTTTGATTGTAATTCCTGGCGTATCAAGCGGTACTAGAATCATTGATTGTTGTTTATGTTTTGGTGCATTAGCATCATTTTTGCCCATCACTATGGCAATTTTGCAGCGAGGGTCACCTGCACCTGATGACCACCATTTTGTTCCGTTAATGATGTATGCATCTCCATCACGAACAATACTTGCTTTTATATTTGTCGCATCTGATGATCCAACATCTGGCTCAGTCATGGCAAAGCATGAACGAATTTCCCCATCTAGTAGTGGCTTCAGCCAATGTTTTTTTTGTTCTTCCGTACCATAGCGTACAAGAACCTCCATATTACCTGTGTCCGGTGCTGCACAATTGAATACTTCTGGTCCAATGCTTGAACGTCCCATTATTTCGCATAATGGTGCATATTCTAAGTTTGTTAAGCCCACGCCGTATTCACTATCAGGTAAAAATAAGTTCCACAGCCCTTGTTCTTTTGCTTTTTGTTTTAGTTCTTCCATAATTGGTGGAATGCTCTCAAAACGATTGGCGTGTTCATTCAACTGTTCTTGATATATTTTTTCATTTGGATAAATATACTCATCCATAAACGCTAATAACTTTTCCTGATAAGCTTTTGACCTTGCTGAATTCTCGAACAAGAAATCTACCTCCAATTATGCTAATTAAATTTAGAAAATTGAGCTGTTCCTTTTATCACGGTTTTTTCATGCTGATTCACAGCTTTGACATCAAAAATAATATGCTCTTCTGTGATCTCATTAACCATTGCTTGTAATGTTAGAATGTCATTTAAAAAAACCATGCCAGAAAATCGAATTTGATAGTTTTGTAGGAATCCTTCTTCATAATGCGGTGTAAAGAGCTTTGCTAAATTTCCCATCGTCCACATGCCATGTGCAATAATACCTGGTAAACCAGCTTTCGTCGCTTCTTCATCGATTGTATGAATTGGATTGAAATCACCTGATGCTCCAGCATACTTAATCAAATCGATTCTAGAAACTGGTGTAAGCGTAATCTCTTCAAGTGCTTCACCCTTTTGTAATTCACCTAGTCTTTTCATATTAAATTCGCCTTCTTTACGGTTTCATTTAAAATAGTCGTCATTTCCTCGCTGAAAATGATATTCCCCTTCGAATCTTCACCATATCGAGTAACGACTAAAAACGTCATAGATCCGCTACTTCCCTTTTTTTCATATGAATCTTTTACTACACTATAACAATATAATTCTTCACCAACATGCAATGGTCTTGCATAGTGATAGATTTGTTCGCCATGAATTAAGCCCTTTACTGGAAGGTTCAAGCCTTCAATTTTGCCATAGTCAAATACTCTTGGAAATGTAGGTGGTGCAATGTTGACGGCAAATTGCGAATTTGCTCCTACAGTTTCATCTAGATAAATAGGATGTAAATCGCCAATAGCTTCAGCAAATCTTTTGACAAGACCGCGTTCCACAACATTTTTTACTTTATTTGATCGTTTACCGATTAAATGTTTATACATGTTACGACCCCTTACGCTATAGATTTATGCTTTTGGACCACCAGCAACATAAATAACTTGACCGCTCACAAAGGATGAATTTTCATCCGCGAAGAAAGCAACCGCATTGGCAA
Source organism: Rummeliibacillus sp. JY-2-4R (assembly GCF_053847205.1). Lineage (NCBI taxonomy): Bacteria > Bacillati > Bacillota > Bacilli > Caryophanales > Caryophanaceae > Rummeliibacillus > Rummeliibacillus sp. JY-2-4R. The sequence goes on from NZ_CM132623.1 coordinate 2,148,279, forward strand.
TGTCCGCTGGTTTACCACTTCTACCAACAGGAATATTACTAACACTTGCTTTAATTAATTCTTCAAATTGAATACCGATTCTCGCAGCCGTTTCTTTCGTCATCTCTGTCTCGATAAATCCAGGCGCCACTGCATTACATGTAATTCCAAACTTTCCAAGTTCAATCGCTAATGTTTTTGTAAAGCCTTGTAATCCTGCTTTTGCGGTTGCATAATTTGCTTGTCCTCTATTACCTAAAGCTGATGTTGAGGAAATATTAATAATTCGGCCATATCTTTGTTCAGTCATATGCTTTTGAGCTGCACGTGCTGCATTAAAGGACCCTTTCAAATGAACATCCATTACCTGTTGCCAATCATCATCTGTCATCTTGAAAAGTAAATTATCTCGTATAATCCCTGCGTTATTCACTAAAACATGTAGTGCACCATAATTTGCAACCACTTCATCGATTGCCTTTTCAATTTCTTCACGATTTACAACATTTGCTTTTTTGGTGATAATATTAAACCCTAGTTCTTTAAATTCTTTTTCGGTCGCTTGTAATGCTTCTTCGTTGATATCAACAATGGCAATGGAAGCACCCTCTTCTGCAAATTTCTGTGCAATGCCTTTTCCAATTCCGCGACTTCCACCCGTTACAAATACAACTTTTCCTTCAAATCTTTTGCTCATCTGTTTTTCCCCCTATTTTTAGATATATTGTCCGACTTTTACATGACCTTTTAATAAGTTTCTAGAAATGATTAAGCGTTGAATTTCATCTGTACCATCATAGATTCTCCATAGTCTTGCCTCGCGGTACCATCGTTCAATTGGCAATTCTTTTGTATACCCCATACCCCCATGTATTTGCAGTACTCGGTCTACTACTTTGTTCCCCATATTTGCGCCGTATAGTTTAGCCATAGATGCTAAATGACGATTATCTTCTCCTTGATCTAACGTAAATGCAGCATTTAAGACTAACCATTTCGCTGCTTCAATTTCTACAGCAGAATCTGCAATTTGCCATTGGATTGCTTGTCTATCAGCGATTGGTTTACCAAAAGTTTCACGTTCTTTTGAATAGTTAATCGCCATTTGTAATAGACGCTCTGCAGCACCAACAGCACGTGCACCAACAATCCATCTTGCGAAACCAATCCATTCAAGGCCTAACTTATAGCCTCCATGCAGTTCACCTAAAATATTTTCCTCTGGCACTCTTACATTATCGAAAATTAAACTAGCTGGTCCCCATTCACCCATTGTCGGAATGAATTCTGATTTCCACCCCATGCTGCGATCTACGATAAAGCATGTCACACCATCTCTACCTGTTTTTTGATGTAACTCTTTATCCGTAATCGCAATAACCATGACGAAATCTGCTTCATTACCACCTGTGATAAAAGTCTTTTCACCATTTAACACCCATTCATTGCCATCCTTAATAGCAGTCGTTTTAATATTTCTTGTATCAGATCCTGCACCTGGCTCTGTCATGGCAAAACAAGATTTTTTTTCGCCATTAATTGTAGGGATTAAATATTTTTTCTTCTGTTCTTCATTTCCATAATAAAGAATATTGTCAGCAGAACCGCCAAATTTGAACGGAACAAATGTCTTGGAAATTTCCATTGTGACAATTGCTTGCATCATTTGCCCTAAATCTGCGCCCCCGTACTCTTCAGGCGTATTGATGCCCCAAAATCCTGCTTCTTTTGCTTTAAGTTGCAATTCCAGTTCTTTCTCTTTTGAAAGACTTGGTTTCCCTTCAATTTCATTGCGAAGCACTTCATTTTCTAGTGGAACTAATTCTTTTTCTACAAATTTTCGGATTGTTTCTTGAACCATTTTTTGTTCTTCATTTAATCTTAAATGCATTAAAATCTCCCCTTTTTGTTGTTTTTTGGCAATAGAATTCAAACTTATTCTACATAGTGATTTACTATGTATGTCAGTGAAGTTAGTAACTTTAGAAGTCATTATTCACAGCCCAGTTTGTTGATTATGAAGACGAATTTAAAGCTCTTTTCAGTATCTTCCCTACTGCTGTTTTTGGTAGTTCTTCTACAAAGGCCACACTTCGAGGGACTTTATAGGAAGCTAATTTTTCTTTGCAATATTGAATTAGCTCTTCTTCTTCTAGTTTTTCGTCTTTTTTGAGTACGACAAAGGCTTTTACCGTTTCGCCTCTGTAGGAATCAGGTACACCAATAACTGCTGCTTCTAAAACTTTTTTATGTGTATAAATGACATCTTCAATTTCTATCGGATAGACATTGTAACCACTCGCAATAATCATTTCTTTTTTACGGCCAACAATGTAAAAATAGCCGTCCTCATCCATTTTTGCTAAATCTCCTGTATACAGCCACCCATTTCGCAATATCTGTGATGTTTCATCCGGCATATTCCAATAACCCTTCATGATCTGTGGACCTTTCACTACTAACTCTCCTACTTCACCAATAGGAAGTGATGTTTTTCCATCTTCCAAATTGACTATTTTAGCATCTGTGTTTGGTATAGGAATGCCAATGCTACCTGGCTTTTGGACACCAGTAATAGGATTTCGATGGGTTACAGGTGAAGCCTCCGACAAACCATATCCCTCAAGTATTGTTGTTCCACAGATAAGATTAAACTGTTCCAATACTTCCACTGGCAATGGGGCTGACCCACTTACACAAGTCTTGAAACTACTAAAATTTAGTGAATGTTGTTTTTGGTAATTTAGTAAAGCAATATACATTGTTGGAACCCCTAAGAAATTAGTAGGTTTTGTTTGTTCAATTATCTTAACTGTTTGTTCTACTTCAAATTTGGGCACTAAGATTACATTTCCTCCTGTATAAAACGTGAGATTCATACAACTCGTCATGCCATAAACATGGAATAACGGAGCAATCGCAAGTACTCTTTCTTCACCTAATACTGTATTCATCATAGATGTTCCATAGCATTGGAAAATATTCGAAACTAAATTCATATGTGTTAACATAGCACCTTTTGAGCGACCAGTTGTTCCCCCGGTATATTGGATCACTGCCAGATCTTCTTTTGGATTTATACGGACTTTTGAAAAAGGTAAGTTATTCTTCTTTAAAAGTTCGTGGAAACGACCATGTTTTTCGAATGACACATCAAACACAGTTTTTAATTGCGTCTGATCCACGATTTGTTCTATTAATGGTAAAATATCTTCTAAGACTATTAGAATAGTTGAGCCTGAATCATTTAACACATGTATCAATTCTGAAGATTTATACATAGGGTTAACTTGTACAATTGTTGCGCCACAAGTCAATGCAGCATAATAACTAATTGGATATTGAGGACAATTTGGTAACATGATTGCTACCCGATCCCCTTTTTTCACACCGATACGTTGTAAATGACTTGCTACATTTTCAACCATTTCACCAAGTTGTTGATAGGTTATGGTTTGATCAAAAAATGTCATTGCCTTATGATTGGCATATTTTCGAACTGATTCTTCAAATAGTTGTACCAACGAGATTTCAGGAATATCCACTACTTGAGGCATTCCATTTGGAACATGTTGTAGCCAAGGTCTCTCCATAGAAATGCTACCTCCATTCGAATCTTGTTATAATTACGAAATTTAATAATTTGATAGAAATATTTGTATGATTATTTTTTTGATTTGAATTTGTATTATGCAATTCATTTTTGAATTATTTGTTATAAAAAAACAAATAAAAAATACAAATTACATTACATCTTATGTGTCTAGGGAAAAATATATTAACCTTTTTTGAATTTTATGTGAATTTAATTATTGTTTTATATGATTAATAATTGATGTAATGATATGAAGTGACTGCCACTCTCCGTTAGAATATTCTTCAATCGCATATTTTTTTGGAAATAGGCTTTTTTGAATTGCTTGAATGGACAATCCGTTTCCAACCATTTTCTCTACTTCCTTATAGATTTGTTCAAGGTACTCTAGCTTTTTCTCTAGCATTCTTCTTCCATCTTGAATATAGCCAGAATGCGAACAAAACAGAGAATCAAAAGGATAGGTAAGTAGTTTACGGATTGAGTTCATGGTGACAGGGATTGATTCACTTTTCATAATGACTTTCGTTTTAGGGCTGACAAATAAATCTCCAGTAAACATCATTCCTGTTTCCGCATGATAAAGGCAAATATGATCATCTGCGTGACCAGGTGTATAAATTACTTCCCATTTATGACTATCTGAGTTAATTGTCTCCCCTAGCGGAAGTGCTTTAAATTCATCCCGTGTTCCCCAAGTCTTTTGACGGTAAAGTGGATATGGAGTTTTTTGATTACAAATAGAAATGCCATTTGGATGTACATAAATCGGAGTATTTAGACTCTTTTGAATCCATGGAGCTACTCCTGAATGATCTTCATGACTATGCGTTAATACTACACAATTAAAATCATGTTCCTTTAGCACAGTTTGGATTTCGTGCTCCATGATTTGTGGTCCGGAATCGATTAACATACCATCTACTAAAAACAAAAAAACCGATTTTTCTCTTCTTCCGCTACTTCCTACTATCACTTCAAAACTTGTGACATTATTATGTTTATGAATATATATCATATCCTCGACCTCTCACTTCTTTGGAGCGATTCATTTAGTTTATTTGCAATACTGTATACAGCTTGAATTGTTGGTACTTCTACATCTAGTTCTTCCGCTTTTTTTACAACAACTCCACACATCGAATCTACTTCCATCATTTTTCCGTTTAACCGATCCTGAAGCATTGAAGTTTGATGTTTTCTTGCATGTTCTGCATTGCGGAAAATAGTGGAATAAGTCTTTTCAAAATCTAAAGAAATACCTAATTTGAGTGCAACGTTAATTGATTGTATACATATATTCGAAGCTGTCTTTTTCAATTCCTCATTATCTAAAATCTCTCCAACCGAAACATTTGCTATAGCTGTTAATGGATTAAACGTAATATTCCACAATAACTTTTTCCATTTTTGTTCGATAATATTTTCTGCATGTTTTGCATCTATGCCTACTTCTTGAAAGACTTTGACAAGTTTATTACATGCTCCTTTTCCAGAAGGCGTATACTCACCCATTACTAATCTTACGCTACCTTGTTGTTTCACTATCCCAGGTTCTACAATGGAGGCCTGTAAATAGGATGCACATGATAAAATTTCATTAGAGCTCAATACCTTGCTAAGAATTTCTTCATTTCCTAACCCATTTTGCACTGTTACAATTACTGATTCTGGATTAATAAACGAGGATAATTTTTTTGCCATTCTTTCTGTATCGTTCGACTTTACACAAAATAAAATCAGTTCAGATTCTGATAAGTCGCCGATATTATCTGTAAAATGTCCTTGAATAGTGATTTCTCTTTCTTCGTGTTGAACAATTAATCCCCTTTTCTTCATCGTAGATAGATGGTTTCCTCTTGCTAAAAATGTAACTTCATGACCCGATTCTTGTAACATCGAACCGATTAAACATCCAACTGCACCAGCTCCTGCGATGCCTATTTTCATAAAACATCTCCTTTCGTTTTTAAATGGATTTTATATTTTTTTAATTTCCTTACAATGGTTGGTTGACTGGTATTTAGTGCTTCTGCAATTTCATACGTATTACTATATTTCTCAGCAGCTCTTTGAATGACTTTTTTCTCCGCAATCTCTACTGCCTCTTTTAATGAAATGGCTGTATGGAATGATTCCGTAGTTTGCTTAAATTGGTCAATTTCCTTTTTATATTCTTCATTCAGTTTATTTACTTTATTCAGCTTTAATTGAAGTTTATTAAAATCCGAGAGATCTCTAATATTCGTGACAATCTTCTCAACTTCACCCTTCTCATTAAAAATAGGACTGCCGATTAAAATCGTTTCATTCCCAGCGTAATTTTTTTGTACGAAAGAAACGGTTCTTTGAAATTTTAAAACCTCTTTTGTAACAGACTTTTCTAAAATGCCTCTTTCCATTAATGTATCTACGTTTTTTCCAATATAATATTCTTTTGGTATATTTGTAATTCTTTCGATTGCTGAATTGGTTCTTAATGTCACGCCATTTGGATCTGTAATATAAATACCATCATATGAATTTTCAATGATTGCATCTAATTCACGGTTGACGTTATTTAATTCTTGCTTTTCTATTAATAGATTAAAAAAGAAAGAAGTCTCCATACCAATTAGCATCACATTTACATCGTTTTCCATTGACCTCTTCATAAATACATAATGTTTTTCGTTTTTTCTCACATCTATAATGTCTGTTTTTAAATCAGGATTCCAGTTAACAAAAATATCAGTTATGTGCTTGTCCTTTTCGAATTCTTCTGCAAATGCATCTTTTACTAGTTGATTGAAGAAAATGATTTTATTATTTACATCAACTATAATTCCTAAAAATGGGATGCTATCAAGTGTTTTCAAATCTATTGTCTGGATCATTTTCTCTCACTTCCTCACTAGTTGTTAGAAAATACAAAATCTATTATTCTTTCAATTAAGTTATTCACGAATGAATCGTTTTAATACTAAATTTAATTTTTGCTTACAATAATATTCATTTTTGCAGTATTAATAGCGTACAAACAAATTTGAAAAAAAAATGACCAACAAATTAGCGTACAATTTGTTGGTCATTAAATATGGTTTTGTTATTAATTACTTTAATAGTGGTACTTTATTAAAATTCAACACACATATTACTCATCGTACCAAATACATAAGATTGGTTAATTTTTTTAGCTTTTGTCGTTTTGTCACTTGCACTACCCATAGCGATAAATAATGGAACAAAGTGTTCTGGTCTTGGCACTGCAAGTGTTGCATTTGGAGCAAGCGTTCGATAGTGATCGAGTGTATCGATATCACCTTTTTCTACTTGATCAAAAATCCAGTTATCAAATTCAACAGCTTCAGGAACTGGACTTGTTGCATCTGGATACATCCACTGGAAGTTGTGCACTGTTGTACCGCTACCGATTACTAGTATATCTTCTTCACCTAATCCCTTTAATGCTTCTCCAATAGCAAACTGTTCTTTTGGAGACAAGAATGGATTCACTGATAATTCGACCACTGGTATGTCTGCATCTGGGTACATATGTTTAAGCGCCACCCATACACCATGGTCTAAACCACGAATTTCTTCACGTTTTGTTTGGATGCCTGCTTTTTCAAAACGATCTTCTAAAATATTCGCTACAATTTTAGATCCTTTTGCAGGATATTTGATTTTATACATTTCTTCTGGAAATCCATAGTAGTCATACACTGTATCTAAAATATCGTCAGTATACGTAATGGCTAATGTTTGGCTTTCCCAATGAGCACTAAAGATGACGATTGCTTTTGGTTTAATACGTTTCCCTAATTCTTTTAGAAATTCTGAATACTCATTTTGAGTAACTGCTAAGTATGGTGAACCGTGTCCAATAAATAATGATGGGACCAATATAATACTTCCTTTCTTAATACCTTCTATTATTAATATCATTAGATATACAAACTCATCATAAACTTTTCAATACAAAAAATGAAGAAAGTGTGCTTATAATCGTCCAATAATTTTTACTAGTAGCACTATTCATATGTTCAATTGAAATTATTGTATCCATTATGTAATAAGTTATTTCTTTAAAACTCAATTCCCTTTCTGCATTAATGGAAATTATCTTAGCTATGTCTACAATTCTTTTATGAGGTCGTGCTCATTTGCATTCATTTCTTTTATTAATTATATATACCATGTATTCTTTTGTTTTTCATCAACGACCTTCGAATAACAGATTGTAATTCACCATAGCCAGATAGTTCAATTGCGTAACAAAATCTATTTAAAGTTGTCACGCTCACTCCAAGCATTTCACCTATTTCTTGTGGGGATCTTAAAGCTACGTCATAGGGGAATTCTAATATATAGTTTGCTACCTTTTTTTGCAACTCTGATAAATGAAAAAAATGCTTATGAATTAACTTTGGATACACACTATGCACTCCTTGATACCTTCATACTTTTTTGAATTACAATATCACTATTATTTTCTAAACAATAACTTGTCAGAATTATCATGATAATAAATGGAAGTAAATTCTATAAGACTAAAGGAACAGTATTAATATAGCCTAAAAAAGTAGCATTAAAAATTGCATTTTTTAAAATTAAAAAAGAGAGTGAATTAAACGTCTCTAATTTCACTCTCTTTAAGATATATTATTCTATTAGGTAAAAGGTTTGAATAAGCGTAAAAAAATTCGGTTTTTGTAATTTAAATACAACAATTTGTATCTTTCATTATTTATCTAGCTGTTTGTCTTTTTATTGTGAATTGGACGTGGGAGATTCCAATGATAATAAACTGATAATAACCTACAAACAACAATTGCCATTAATAGGCCAAATGTGGCATCGGATCCTTTAATCCAATTTAGTCCTATTACAAGACCAGCCAGCGATGCCCATAATGCATAAATTTCCTTACGAAATATCAGTGGTTTTCTCCCTACGAATAAATCTCGAATCATTCCACCGCCCGCACCAGTTAGTGTAGCTGCGATAATGACTGAAATTAAAGGAGAATGCATTGCTACTGCCCAGTTAGCACCTTGTATCGCAAATGCACCTAGTCCTATAGCATCGAATAAGATAACCCACTTTTTCCAATGATAAATCCAGTGGTTTGGAAGAATAAAGGTAATGAGAATAATGACAAAAGCGATCATAAATAAATTATCTTGCTCCCAAATATTCTGTACTGGTATTCCAATCATTAGATTACGAACCAGTCCACCTCCAAATGCTGTTGTAAAGCCTAAAACCATCACACCTAATATATCAAATTCTTCTTCCTTACCTACAAGTGCCCCACTGATTGCAAATGCAAGGGTCCCAATTATATTTAGAATTTCCCAAGACAAAGTAATAATTCCTCCGTGCTAAAATATATTCATTTTGGCTAGCTGTAAAATCATACATAAATTCTTTTAAAAACTAGTCCTGAAAAGAACAGCCATAGATAAACCGTAGTATTATTCTAGTCAATAAAAACTATTTAATACTAAGATTATCTATGACTATACATGTTTCATTCAAATTCTAACACAAATAAAAGTACATTTAGTAATTATTACTTGACAATCTCGTGAAAATCATAAAATTATTTTTTAGTACTATTCTAATCCATAATATCCACAAACCACATATCCTACTGATTTTGCTGCTACTAATAGTGCATCTTCATCGATATCAAACTTAGGATTGTGATTAAAGTAAGGTTTTTCAACGCCCTTAGGTGTACAACCGATATAGAAGAAGCATGATGGGAATTTTTCTGCATAATAAGCAAAGTCTTCGGATGGTGGCATAGCTGGCCATTCTTCTACTTTTGTAATATTTTGATCATTTGCATTCATTAGGAATTGAGAAACTTTTTCAGTTATTTCTGGGTCGTTATAAAGTGGTGGGTAATCATTTTCGTAAGTCAGATCACAAGTTACACCAAATTCTTCTTCGAGACCTTTTACTAGGCGTCTCATTTCTTTTTCAATTCTTTGTTTTGTTTCAACAGTCATATAACGAATATCGCCTTCAAGTTCTACGCTATCCTTGATAACATTGAAAGTACCTTTACCATCAAATGAACCAATTGTAATAACACCAATATCAAATGGACTTAAACGGCGACTAATAATTGTTTGAACTGCAGTTACAAAATGAGCACCTGCAACGATGGCATCATTTGCTAGATGTGGTGATGAGCCATGACCACCTGTACCTTGAATTTTTAATTTCAAGTATGCGCGTCCATTAAATGAGAATCCAGAATGGTAGCCAACAACCCCAGCTGGTGCCATTGGCAATAAATGAATACCAAATATATTATCTAAATCATCAAGCACACCAGATTCCACGATGCTCTTTGCACCACCTGGTGGAACTTCTTCTGCATGTTGGTGAATAATTTTGATAGTACCTGGAATTTCATCTTTTAATTGAATTAGACAATCTGCTAAGACTAATAAGTAAGCTGTATGTCCATCATGTCCACAACCATGAAAAACGCCTTCATTTTTTGATTTGAAAGGAAGTTCTGTTTCTTCAACAATTGGAAGGGCATCAAAATCTGCTCGTAAGCCAATTTTTTTACCAGGCTTTCCACCTTTGATTGTTACGATAATTCCGTATCCATTCCCAACATTTGTTTGAATTTCAACATCTTTACCTTTGTAAAAGTCAATAATATATTGAGCCGTTTTTTCTTCTTTAAAAGAAAGCTCAGGATTTTCATGTAGATGTCTACGAATGGCAATTATTTCATCCTTACGAGATTCTAACATTTCCATTAATTTACTTTTCATTTCAAAACATCCTTTCCGTTTTTTAGGCAATGCCACATACAAGTATATGGCATTGTTGTTTTACATTGCTGATCATAATTCAACGATTCAAATTAAGCTTTTGTTGATTTACCTGCGTTATTTGGAACCATAAAGATAACAGATAGTATTGCAATTATGCCAAATAAAACATTTACAGCCATACCAATTGCACCAGCTGATGCAAGATTTCCACTTGCTGCGATTGCACCATAAGTAGCTGCGGAAATTGCAACGCCGAATGCACCACCAAGTGAACTTGCCATTTTATAAACTCCAGCTGCTTGCCCTACTTTGCCAGCAGGAGCATTCGATACAGATGTATCCGTTGATGGAGTCGCATAAAATCCAAGTCCTAGACCAAATAGTGTAAATCCAATGAATTCAGAAATTATATAACCAACACCTGGTAAGAAAGTTAAGCCCATCAATGCCACACCAATTGTCGTAATGATGGAACCCCAAAGCATTGGTTTTTTTGCGCCTACTTTTTGTAATATTTTCTCTCCGACACGAATCATCACAAGCACAGCAACTAGATAACCTAGTGATAACAAACCTGCTTGGAATGAACTCATTCCACGACCTACTTGAACATACGTATTAGCTACAACTATCGCACCAGCAGTTGCATTTAACAAGAAATTAGAAATAGTCGCACCAGTATATGCCTTATTTTTAAATACATCGAAGTCAATCAGTGCAATCTTTTTACCACTTTCAACTTTAATGAAAACAATCAACCCTATGATTGTGATAATGATAAGAACAATGGAAGTCATGCTTGTCCATCCAAGAGTCGGTCCGAAATTAATAAATACATTCAAAGCACACATGGTGATGATAAAAATGACTAAGCCAGCGTAATCGAATTTAAAACCACCTTTAGATTCTTGTTTACTTTCTGGTGTAGCTTTTAATAAAAGCATACCAAGAATGGCAACGATGATAGAAATGACGAAAATCCATCTCCATCCCATAGTTGAAGCAATGGCACCGCCTAAGAATGAGGCAATCCCTGTTCCTCCCCAAGAACCGATAGACCAGAAACTAAGAGCGCGTTGGCGATCTGCTCCTTCGAAATATTCTTTTATTAATGCAATGGTAGATGGCATAATAGCTGCACCCGAAAATCCTGTTAAGATACGTCCAATAATAAGCAATACGGCTCCGTTAGCGAAAACTAGACAAAGTGAACCAATGATACTTAAAATAAAACCGATATTAGCCATCTTTTTACGACCAACTATATCTGCAAGTCCACCAAAAGCAACGATAAACAATCCTGAGAACAAGGACGTTAAACTGATAGCAATATTCACTGTACCAAGTGAAACTCCCAAATCTTTTTGAACAGAAGGAACTACATTTAGCATTGCTTGTGCAAATAGCCAGAATGTAAGAACACCAAACACAATTCCTGTGATCATTTTATTTGTACCTTTATAACTTGTTTCCATTGTTTTCCTCCTTTTTTACTACAAAAACAATTGGTAAAGTTACAGTTACTTAACTTTCATTAGGGTGTTTTAAAATGAAATTTATTATGCATTAAACTTCCTATTAGATTATTTCAATTGGATTAAGTAACTGCTTACATGATTATTATAATTGAATAATTTATTATTTCTGAGTCATTATTTGAGCACATTACTGTAATAACAAGTGAAAATTTTAACAATCAAAGATTGGCATCAAAAATAAGGGGTTAAAATTTAACCTATTAATTAAATTATTGAATAAAAAAATGAAATGCTCAAAACTGAATATACCTTTTATTATTTAGTCAAAAAGTATTCATATAATTAAATTTTTTATGAACTTTTTATTTAAAAATACAAAAAAGCCATTGAAGCCTAATGGCAACAATGACTTTTTAGATAATTGCTTTTCTTATATCAAAAAAATGTATTGCATTAACAGTTAGATAAGTGGAGAAAGACCATTCTCCATCAATGGATTTATCCTCTATTTCTAAATCAGGATAGCTTGACCGATTAATATAATCAATTATTTCCGAATCTAATCCATACTTACTGTTTAGATTAAACCACTTTGTATATAAAGCTCCGTGTTCACGATCGAAAGTAAGTTTTCGTATTTGATATTCTCCTTTTGGTATTCCTAAAAACTTTACTAGCATATCTTTATTTAGCTTTTGAAGAAATGCTTCTTCTATAGAAAAGTAAGGATTCATGGTGATACAGTTCATTAGAATCAACTGATATCCACGTTCATTTTCGGTTAAAATATAATCTGCATCTTGAGCAATTACTCGCCCAAATAGTTTATTTGCAAACATCATTGCAAAGTATGCTGGACGCTTACCATTAAAATAATGAAATAATTCTAACCCCTCAATTCGTATTTCTTGACTTTTTGCAACGCTTTCATGTATTGCAGAATTAATCCAAAAACCAATCGATTGAAGGTCATTAGAGATATCTAGAACGCTTTTCAATACTAAAGCAGCTCGGAAAAAGGTACCATTTGTATATCGTGTATTTCCTGATAATGTATTCCAAGTAATCAAATGAAGAGGCTTTTCGATATTATGTTTTTTTAGATAGGATTTAAATTTTGTCGTTTGTTCCCTCATAAAATCCTTAGCTATGAAAAATCGTTCATTATTCAACTCTTGAAAATCAATCATCTCATTTAAATTTAATTGGTATCCAATAAAATCTATATGATCAGCTTCTGTTAGGATCCATCTATGTGGATTATTAATTTCTTTATCTTTATACGAAACCGGAAATAATGCACCTACATGAATATCTGGTACAAGGCTTTTTAATAAATGATACATTTTTAAATAGATGCGTTTTAATTCATTTGCTTGAACTGCAGTGTAATAGCTTTCAGAAAACAGAAAATGCCATGTACTTAAATATGTTGAACCATAAAGCTGTATACAGTGCTTCAAAAAGTCATTTAGTTTTATAAAATAACTTTCCTCACTCTCTGTAATTTCTTGGTATTCAATTTTTATAAAAAGGGGAAGTTCGTTTTTCTTTGCAAAATTCAAAGCAATGTCTACCTTATAGTATGGGGAGCTTGTTGCTATTCTTTCATCTGTTTCAATAGATGGAGCAATTGTTTCTCCACTTAATAATTGGCTTATTCCAATAAAATCAAGACGAATCTCATCTTTTGCTATTAGTAACTGAGATCTTACATCTTCTTTTAATAATTCTTTTAGCTCTCCAATAATTAATACATTTTTCGCACGAGGTATTTTTGCGCTGATTGGTTTAGAAATATCAAGAATTAATTCTTCAAAGCGTGATTCTGAATCTCTATTGGTTTGATCAAGATTAGCCATAGTACTCCCCAACAAATTTAAAATTCTTGGTGAGTTGATAATCGATTCAACGTCTTCTAAATCATAATTTTGAAATGTATTAATTTGCTTGACTGGATGTTCTTCACGATAAACATGAGGTGTGACTCCATATACTTCTTTAAAAAGTCGATTAAATGACTTTACATTAGGAAATCCATTTTTTAATGCTATTTGAGTGATTGAATTTTTTGTATACAATAAATCCTTCATACTGTGATTTAATCTGATATTCATCAGGTAACGACTAAATCCCATTCCCATCTTTTGTTTAAAATATCGAGATAAATAACCAGTTGATAAGAAAGACCTTTTAGCCATGTCTTCTAGTGTTATCAGTTGTTGATAATTCCTATCGATATACTCAACGATTTTAGTTAATCTTAAATCATTATTATCCATTTGTTCAATGGAGCTTCCTTTTTGCTTAAATCTCCGAATCAAAATTAATAAGATTTCGCAAATATATCCTTGCATTTCAATCTGATAACTTTCATCTTTTCTATAATCAGAGATAATAAGACTAATGAGATATTTTCTAATTTTATCCAGGATTATATTTCTTCCCGCATCAATTTCTTTAGAATAACATTCGAATCTACTCATTCGATAATCTGTATAGTTATTTTCGATAAAGGAGTCAGAAATATTTAGAAGGATGACACGGTTTGATGGATTACCTTTGATTTTAAAAAATTGATTTCGATTTACTAATAGTAAATCCTGTTCTTTTAATTCGAAAAAGCGGCTTTCTACTTCAATGGTGAGCTCTCCGTCAAGGACATAAATCAATAGTAAGCCTTGATTTAGCCTTGGAGATAAATATTGAATTTTCTTTAAAGAAATTTGAAATAGTTCCAAAAAGACTCTTCCTTTATTTACAATTTTTTATATATTGAGTGTATTTAAATATCTACTTATTTTTATTCTTATCTATTTTTATAATATTGATTCAATTGACAGCGAATTTGATTATCTCATAAAAAACCTTTAAAGCAATTTTGCAAAATTTTAAAAATAACAAGGAAACAATTTAATCCAATATAAATATAATCTGGTAAAATAAGTTATATATATTTTTATTTGGTGGTATTCATATTATTTAAGAGAACTTAAATAACAATCGAGGTGACTTCTATGCAACGAATCGTTTTATTATTCTCTATATTACTAGTTATGTTGAGTGGTTGTACAACCTTTTCGGATTCAGGAATCTCTTCCGCGCAAGCAAAATCAATCGTAATAAATAATCATACTAAAGACATTGGTGAGGTTGAAATAATTTCAGTACGACATAAAAGAAATATGTACATAATCAAATGGGCCAATAAAGAAAACTGCGAAAATGGGGTTGATTATGTTCATGACAAAAAAGGGGAAATTGTAAAAGGCGAAACATCCATATGTTAATTTATAATGGTTCTCTTCTTTTGTAGTGTTTACATTAATATTTTCTTTACCCGTTTAGCCCATTTCTCCCTATAAAACAATTACTTTAAAACTTTTTATCCCACGATTAAAAATAGCGTTCCATCAGGCGCCATTCTTCTACTTTTTCTTCAAACGACTTTATATTTTTTCCCGGAATCGGGCTAGTGGATGGCATTTTTGCATAATGGATGTCTTGTAATAAATCGAACCCCATATGTTTTTTAAATACATCAAACGATTTACCGCCATTAAATAGGATTAATCGTATTTCAGGATAGTTTTTCAATAACATTCGAAAATCATTTGGTACGATATTTCGAATGTTGACGTCAAGGCTGCCTTCTCTTTCGCATGACTGAATAGTATCCCAAAGGCCAATATGATGGGTTTTTAGTAAGTTTAATCGCTCTTTATACTCTAATGGAATTTCCACATGCAAAACTTCACCAATTATTTTCCAAAAATGATTCCGTGGATTGCCGTAGTATTGTTGTTTTTCAAGTGAAAGTTTACTTGGCATAGAGCCGAGTATTAACACATGGGTAGATTCGTCAATTACGGGCGGTAATAGATTTTGAGTATTCAATCTGCTTTGTTACAGCTCCTTTTAATCGTGCTATTCTTTAAAAAATCCACATACTGTTAAGCCAGTATGTGGATTTTGGCGTTATTTAGAATCTCTTTGCATTTACTTCACGGTCTGGAAATCCAAGTTTTGAAACCATCGTATTATAAACCGGGAAAACTTTCTCATATGCAGTTTGCGCACTTTTAATATCGACGATACTTTCATAATCTGTCGTTACATCTTTAAAATATTCTCTAAATTGATCTAAGCAATCATGGAAATCAGTGACTTCTTTTGATTCTTCAATTTCAGGATCAATTATTGTGTAAATTGAAAATGAATGGATGTTAGCACAAAATCTCTCATACAAATCTGAGCGTGCTTTTCCTTTTTTCTTCGCACCGTTTTTCAAATCTTTCATACTTAGTAGAACATTTTCACTTTGTTGCACTACCAATTCTACAGTTGAATTTGTTGAATCCATTATTATTACGACCTTTCATATAGTGAATGCCTTAATGGCAATAGCATGTATAAGAATTATATCTTCATACTAATAATAGCACATTGGAATGGTCAAAACATAAATTTCAACTTTTAATATTACTGAGTTAATAATTAACTTTCTATGAATTCCAAAAATCTTCTATTCCATAACTTCTCATAAAATTCAATAGTTTCTGCTGCAGACATAAATGAGTTTCCCAAAGTAGAAGTTGCCCTATGTACCATAAAATTTTTGTAACCTAATCCATGTGAAAATTTAACAGTTGCATCTATACAATATTCTGTTTGCGCTCCGCTAAATTCAATACTTTGTATAGATAATTGATCTAAAAGATTTTTCAAATTAGTTTTATAAAATGAATTTGCATGTGTTTTACTTATAAAATAATCTTGTTCTCTAAAATCTATACCTGTGTTGATTTTCCACAAATCATCACCTGGTATTAATTCTTCATCTTGGTGTTGGACAAAAATAATCGGCTTCTCTAATTCTCTATATAAGGATATTCTATTATTTACTCTTTTTAATAAATTGTCCAAATCAAATAAACTTTCTGATCCATTACATACTCCGTTTTGTAAATCTATTACAATTAGAGTGTCAGCATATTTATCCATAGTTTCACTCGTCTCCTGCTCCTTTATTGAATGAACGAATTGTTCTGCTTAATTCATTTAACCTATTTTTTCAACATCTTAATTACTAATATTCATAATATTCCCTTCTATTTTTGTTTTCAACAACAAAGAAACTATCTTATATCATTATTGGCCTCCTTCTTTTTTTATATAGACTAACGAGGTTTATAATTATAAAAGGTTGTTCATTTATAGAATGTAGATTGTTGTATTTCAAAATTGTTTTTGAAATTAAAAAAGAATCCTTTTCGCAAGGATTCTATCTTCTATGCCAATAATTCAATTAAATTTTCAATTACTCTATCTGCTTCATTTAATTCCTCAGCTTGTGCAAAATCAAAATTTACACCGATAGCTGTTAATTGGTTGTCTTTTGCAGCTCGAATATCAGACACTCGATCCCCAACTACAACGCCATTTATTATATTATTTTCCTGCACAATTTTCTTTACTAATTCAGATTTATTACCTGAGGAGATATTCTGGATACTATACACCTTTTGAATAAATCGATCTAAATGATATGTATCGACAATTGCCTGCAAATACGCTATTTGTCCATTACTTGCGATATATAATTCATGGTTAGAACTTAATCTTTCCAGTACGAACTCAGTATTTGGGTAAAGTGATCCTTTTTGATCTTTAATAAGACCTATCAATTTCTCGTGGAAAATTTTATTACTATTTTTTCGAATTTCATGTGAATGATGCGGACATAAAGTTTTCCAAACGACAGGCAATGGAACACCCATTATTTCTCGATATTTTTCAATTGGTGTTTCTCCAAACCAGAGATTATTTTCTCGTAAAACATCAAATGTCTCATCTAGTGCTAATCCTAATATTAAATTCGTTTGAAACAGCGTTCCATCCATATCAAAGATTACTGCTTTCTTCATATTCTTTTCCCTTTCTTTATAAGTGGATTTAATTATAATCTGAGGATTTGCCAGCAAAGTATAAAACTGTTAAGCTGCTACATTTTTCTTCTTGTCGAGCGATTTCTTTCTATTCATCATGCTGTTAATAATAAGCGCAGTTAGTGTACAAGTGAACATGACTATTGCCATTGGTAGCGCAGTTAGTTCCCCCGCAATCCCTACTAAAGGAGAAACAATCGATCCTCCCAAAAATGGTAATAATCCAAGTATTGCTGATGCACTTCCTGCATGTTGACCTTGGTTTTGCATTCCAAGTGAAAATCCCGTAGATGAAACAAACCCAACACTTGATACGGCGACAAAGAATCCTAAAAGAATCATGAAAAGTGGCCATTTAAAAATAGCAACTATCAACAACAAAATGCTTCCAATCATCGCTTGCCTAACGCCATATTTTAAAATAGTGCGTTCATCCACTTTTCGAATAATACGGCCAGTAAGTTGAGCCATTAAGACAATGCCAAAACCATTGAGTGCAAAGGAAGCCGAAAACCATTGTGGAGATAAACCGTATAACTTTTGTAGAACAAATGGAGAGGCAGCGATATAACCAAACATACTCGTTAAGACTAATGATTGTGTCAATGCATACCCCATAAATTCTTTATCTTTTATAATGATTGGAAATGCTTTAAAAGAGGTAAATAGATTACCACCGGTACGTGCTTGCAATTGCAAAGTTTCTGGCAGTTGCCAAACAACACCAATCAGTAATAGTGCACTTCCAATTGAAAGGATAAAGAAAATATAGTGCCAATCTAAAGTGGCCAATAAAATACCGCCTAATAATGGCGCTACTATTGGCGCGAGACCATTCACAAGACCAAGAATAGTCATGAATTTTGTTAACTCTTTTCCATTATAAAGATCACGTGCAGCTGCTTTCGCTATGACAATACCAGCAGCACCTGTAGCCCCTTGCATAAACCGTAAAATTAAATGGACTACAATTGAACTAGTTAAACCGCAAAGTAATGAGGCAATCGAAAACAAGATTAGGGCAGTAATTAAAGGCCTTTTTCTTCCCATTAAATCACTCAATGGGCCAAAAAAAAGTTGACCAATTGAAAGACCGATAAAACAAGCTGTCATACTAAATTGTGTGACAGCTGTTGTTGTATGTAAGTCATTCGAAACCATAGGCAATGCAGGTAAATAGAGATCCGTACAGAGAGGACCAAAAGCAGTCAATAACCCCAAAATGATAACGACCCAAAAAGAACTCTTTTTTTCTAATGTAAGTGTGGTATGCATTTAATCTCCTTCCATTACTTTTATATATTCATAGTGTATAAAGGTATATAGAAACTGTCTAGAAAATTCTGGGATTGTAGAAGCTTTTCTATTAAAGAACTAATCCATTTCAACAAAATAATCTCGATCAACTTTGGAAATTCTTACATGATAATTCTTATACCATTGTTCCTTTCACTTTTGCTGAGCAATTTGATGAGATGCATTGTTTTTCCAATTATTTATTGCCTCTTGTGATTCCCAATATGAAACTGTAATTCCTAAACCATCATCTCTTGCACTTTCGATTCCTAAGAATCCCTGTTGTTTTGCAGCTAGCTGTTCCATTATCTTGGCCATATTCGTATAACCATTCTCTCTTTTTTGTACGCGTAGAAGTAAAAATTACCGCATAATAAGGTGGCTTTGGTGTTTTTGCTATTACACTCATTCTTTCATCTCCTATATATTTATTTTCTTTATAAACTAACAATTCTAATTAGTCCCTTTTTTGTCATTACAAAAATTCAAGAATATCATATCATAGTGATTATTTTATTCGTTTAGATTTATCCTAAATAAATGAACAATTTATATATTGTAGTTAAAATTGTTATGAAATTAATTCTTTTTTCCATATAATATTGTATAATTATTCGTAGTATATCGAAAAAGAGGCGAATGACATGCATAAATTGGCAAAAGAATTAAACGACACAATTCAAACAGAAAATCCATATGTTTATGAAATGCTTTCCGATTTAGGAAAAGAAATGTATTTTCCTGAAGAAGGAATTTTAAGTCAATCTGCAGAGGCTGGTAAAAGAGCTAAAAAATATAACGCGACAATCGGAACAGCATTAGAAAATGGTCAACCGATGCATTTAAAAGTAATCCAAGATACTTTATCAGCATATGATCCAAAAGATCTTTATCCTTACGCTCCACCCGCTGGTAAACCAGAATTACGTAAAGAATGGCGCAAAAAAATGCTAAAAGATAACCCATCATTAGAAGGAAAAACTTTTGGTAACCCTATCGTGACAAATGCTTTAACTCATGGTTTAAGTGTTGCTGCAGATTTATTTGCAGATGCAGGTGATGCATTGATCATGCCTGATAAAAACTGGGAAAACTATGATATGGTCTTCGGCATCCGCCGTAAAACACATACTGTCACTTATCCTTTATACAATGCTGAAAACAAATTCAATGCTGAAGGTCTTCGTGAAGCAATCCTAAATCAAAAAGAACATGGGAAAGCAATTGTACTTTTAAACTTCCCGAACAACCCAACAGGTTACACACCAGGTGAAAAAGAAGGCGCTGAAATTGTAAAAGCGATAACTGATGCAGCTGATGCTGGGATTAATGTTGTAGTTCTTACCGATGATGCGTACTTCTCATTATTCTTTGAAGATTCAATGCACCAATCATTATTTGGTTCACTATGTAATGCACACCCTCGTATTCTAGCAGTGAAAGTTGATGGCGCAACAAAAGAAGAATATATTTGGGGATTCCGTGTAGGTTTTGTCACTTATGGAAATACAAGTGAGGCCATCATTTCTGCACTAGAAGAAAAAACAAAAGGGATTATTCGTGCGACTATTTCAAGTGGTCCACACCCATCTCAAACATTCGTTTTACATGCACTTCAAAGCCCTGAATTTGAAGAGCAAAAACTAGAAAAATATAACATCATGAAAGGCCGTGCAAACAAGGTAAAAGCTGTCCTTGATAACGGTAAATTTGATGATGCTTGGGATTTCTACCCATTCAACTCTGGTTACTTCATGTGTTTAAAACTAAAAACTGTTGATGCAGACAAATTACGTCTTCACCTTCTAGAAGAATACGGTGTTGGTGCTATCGCATTAAGCGAAACAGATCTTCGCGTAGCCTTCTCATGTATTGAAGAAGAAGGAATCGAAGAACTATTTGAATTAATCTACAAAGGTGTAAAAGATATCGAAGCGTAAAGCTAGACAAAAAAACGGAGTAGCTACTTCTTGCTACTCCGTTTTCTTTTAATTTTCTCATTATTGTAGATACTTCCCGTAATCAGGCTTTGCAATTGTATCAAACTCTTTGACTAGCATATCTAAACTCTCTGACAATAATTCACCTTTCATAGGAAATCCATGTCCAGTAATTGCAACAGACGGTTTTAATGCTTTTAATTTAACGACAGATTCCTTCGCTGCTTTCCAATCAGTAGTTAAATATCTTGGTGGTCCACTTATTTCTTGTTTTTGTGTTAAAACTTTGTATAAATACTCTTGTTTAACCGTTATAAAGGCGTCCCCTGAAATTAAAGCCCTATCCTTTTCTCTAAAGAATGAAACATGCCCTGGTGAATGCCCAGGAGTATGAATCCAACGAAATTCATTTAAAAATGGAACTGTTCCATCAGAAGGCAATTTTTCTATATTATTTCCTAAATTTATAGGCTCATTTGGAAATACTGATGATATTTTAGATATTACCCCACCTTCAACAGAAGTATCTGGTTCAGGATAACTTAATTTGCCCGTTAGGTACGGGATTTCTAGTTCATGAGCATAAACAGGAATCTTCCAATGTTCTACCAATTCAATGATAGCTCCAACATGATCAAAATGACCATGTGTAAGAATTATTGCTTTTGGTCGACTATTTTCTCCAAAACGCTCATTAACAGCAGAAATAATTTTATCTGCAGAACCAGGCATTCCTGCATCAACTAATACGAATTCATCACGTTTTGGATTCCCAATCATGACAATATTGACGATTTGAATCGTATAACAGTACAGATCTGGTAATATATCAATTCCTGTACTGCTTGCAATGGATGTAGCAGGAATATATTTATAATCACTTCCATATTCCATGTTATTTTCCAATTTACTTCCCCCTTTTTACTTGCTTTAACATGGATAGTATTCCCCATTCCAACGGCTTTATTAGCAAATTTTTACTAAGCGGGATTGATACATACTTTTTGAGTCATTCTAATCGAGCGGTTCTAATTTTGCTTCGATACTTTTACGTTCTTCTTCTAAAAATGGCGGTAAATTTAGTTTTTGTCCCAACTCTTCTACTGTTGAATCTACTGTAAATCCTGGGCCATCTGTTGCCAGTTCAAATAAGATGCCATTGCTGTCACGTACATACACACTTTTGAAATAGAAACGGTCAATAATCCCAGATGTATGAAGTCCATAATCCATTAACTTATCATTCCACATTTCAAGTTCTTCTTGATTTTCAACACGAAGGGCTAAATGATGAATACTTCCACGACCTGGTTTTTCGCTAGAATCCTCAAGCTCTTTCACCACAACTTCGCTTGTACGCTCACCTTTAATTGATTGAAGTCGCACAAAACTTTCTTCTTTTTCAACGACTACAAAACCAAATACATCTTTCAATAAATTTACTGTTTTATTTAAATAACGAACGGTAATTTCAATTGTGCCCATAGCAAAAATTTGATGCTCCTTAGGCACTTCAGAAGTAGTGACAGGTTTCCATGTTGTCGGTATTCTTGCGCCATTATTATTTAAAAGTACCATCCGTAAATCCTCATGATCTTCGAAGAACAATGCATCCTGCCCCATATAAGATGTAATGTCACTGTGTTTTACATCAAGTTGTTCAAAACGTTTACTCCAATATTGTAAACTTTCATAACTTGGTACTAATAACCCTATTTGTGTAATGGCATTCGTACCCCTCTTTGTTTTCCCTGCAATGGGCATTTCAAAAAACGTAAGGTCAAGTCCTGGACTACCCACTTCATCACTAAAAAAGAGATGATACATAGATGGATCATCTTGGTTTACTGTTTTTTTCACACGTCGTAACCCTAAAATGTTTTGATAAAAATGATTATTTTGCTTGCCGTTTTTCGTTAACATTGAAATATGGTGATGCCCTTTCATGAAAATCGCTCCTTTTTCAATAATTATTATTTACTTAGATTGTAATTTTTTTCGTATGCATGCTTTTGCAACTTAGTTGTTAGTTCATATAGCAATTTTAATTCTTCTTTTGTTAATGCTTCATTGAAGAAGGAGGACTGGAACGCCACTTGCTCAGGTGTTGCAACGTTTAAAATAGCTTCTCCTTTTTCGGTCAATGAAATCTTTTTAATCTTCCATTCTTGCTTTCGCTCAATCAATCCATCTTTTTCAAGACGAGTAAGCATTCGTGAAATGCCCCCCTGTGTAACCGTCACTTTTTTAGCAAGTTCAGATTGTGTTATGGGTTGATAAGTTTGAATTTGAATCAATACATCAAACTGTGCTGTGGTTAAACCAAAGCTTTTTAAAAATTCATTAGATAAATGGTTACTTTCTGTTACGAAGCGATTAATTCGCATCCATATTAGTGATTCAATTGTATTCTTTTTCATTTTTGTTGTCCTCCTTTCCATGTTATCGTCATCACTTTACTACTCAACTGATATTGTGTCAATCATTGTGTTTTTTTGAGAATGTAAATTTGTTTAATACGCGGAAACGAATTAATAAACCGCGGATGTGGCTGTGAATATAGTGGATGTGTTACGAAAACCACGGATGTTATTGTGAATAACGCGCATACAACGCCAAATACAGGTAGGCAAACGGAAATTTTTGATATAATGTCGAAGTAAAATTAGATGAAAGGTAAAGGTGTCATTACTAAGTGACTAATTCAGTTAATTCATACGTCCAAGAAATTATTAATTTATATTCGGAGCATGCTGATGAAAAATATGCACAATGGTCAAAAAATTACTTAAGAAACCAATTCGATTTTTTAGGTATTCGAACGCCTATCCGACGTAAATTAACGAAACAAGTTTTAAAAGAATATGGACTACCACAAAAAGAGGAGTTAAAAGATGTTATATATATGCTTTGGGGTCTTCCAGAGCGTGAATATCAAAAAGCAGCCCTCGATATTCTTGAAAAAGCAAAAAAGGATTTAACCAGCAACGATGTGTCTTGGTTATCAAATTTAATCGTGAAAAAATCGTGGTGGGATACTGTCGATGTGCTGTCCCCTCACATTATGGGTTATTTGTTTTCTAATAATGACAATTTCATTTTGTCGTTTGCAGATGAATGGATTGATGATGAAAATATTTGGTTACAAAGGTCAGCCATATTGTATCAACTCTACTACAAAGTTAAAACAGATGAAGAACGCCTATTCCGATACATTTTAAAACGAGCAAATAGCGATGAATTTTTTGTTCAAAAAGCAATAGGATGGATATTGCGAGAATATGCCAAAACTCGCCCCGAAAACGTAATTTCTTTTGTTTCTCACCATCACTTAAAACCGCTAAGTAAGAGAGAAGCGTTAAAACATTTCAAAGACATCTCTATATAATGTTTAATTTTTCCGGGTGCATTACAGAGACAATAATACTTTTTCTAGAACAGATGTTTTGTTAAATAGAGTTTACAACAAAATTAAAGCAGCTCGTACCACTATATTTTGCCGAGCTGCTAATCCCATATATTTTTAATCACTTAAATTTCCTTCAATTTTCTTTTCGCTTCAGCATCCCCTTGCAAGGCTGCTTTTTGGTACCAATGTTTTGCTTTTTTCATATTAATCGGTGTTCCAATCCCCGATTCATAACAAAATCCAAGATTAAATTCTCCATCGACATCTTGTTGGTCAGCAGCCATTTGATACCAACGCATCGCATCTTCTCCTCGTCCGTCCTGGAATGCTTCATGTCCAAGGCGATTTGCAGCAAATACATCACCTGCAAGAGCTGATTGTGTAAACCAGAACTTTGATTTTGCTAAATCTTGTTCCGTACCGACACCATTTTCATACATATATCCTAGTGTATACATTGACTCGGGGACTCCACGCTCTGCTGCTAGCGAGAAAAGTTCATAAGCACGCCGATCATCTTTTTTAACATACTCTCCTCGAAAATACATATCAGCATAATTATTCATCGCATCAGCATGTCCCATTTTGGCTGCCTCTTTATAGCATTCAAATGTTTTCTCCCAATTTTCCTTTACAACTTTCCCGTCATAATAGAAATTCCCAAGCCAATAAATCGCATCACAATTTCCGGATTTCGCAGCTACTTCATACCAATAAAATGCCCAATCATCATGATCAATCGATTTATAAAATTTACCCAATTCAAGTTGAGCATCAGAATCTGATTGCATCGCTTGTTGATAAATCATTCTCACTTCTTCTAACTCGTCTTCTTCCATAAAAATAGTAGTTAGTTCATCTGTAGGGTATATGATTTCTTGTAAAATTCTCTCAAAATCACGAACGACGATAGGAAAATAACTGTTTTCATATTTCGTTAAATTGGATAACTGCTCATATAGAATTTTGATATCATCAGATAAATCGACTTCAGCTACAGCACAGCTTTGGAAAACTTGATGGATATTGGAAATCACATTTTCTCCATTTTCTATGTACGTTAACAGTTTAGATGCAGTTGTAATTCCCTTTTTATGCAGTTCTTGTTGCAATAGTTGTAATTCCATGATGGTCCACTTCCTTAATGTGTTACTTAGAATTAAGTCATTTCCATATTTTATCTAGTTTATTAACAAAAATACCAATGGTTAATCTTAATTATATAACAGAATTTTCATTGCTTCTTGTTCATGCTTTTAACTATAGGACAACATAGCATAAAAAATTTAGATGGTCTTATTTGTATCACCATAAAATTACTCCTTTGGCAAACAAAAAAGCCACGTAAAAATACGCAGCTTTTTATATATCTACTATCTAAAACATTGAAATCCAATTATATTACTTCTAGTTACTGTTCGGAAAGTCCATCTAAATGTTCTATAACTCCAACGCCAACCTATTAGTTGATCTCTTGTTACGGAAATTGGGAAGAACCAAAAATCATTGCCACTAAAAGTCCATATAAATGTGTTTCTAAATAGACATGATGAAATGCCACTTGATCCTTGGTGCCAGTTGCCTCCTGATCTAGTAGGTGTAAAATTAGGTGGTGCGCTCATTGGCATTTGTCCTGGTGATCCACCCGGTTGGCCGCTTGGTGGTCCAAACGGCGGCATTCCTCCAGGCATTCCACTTGGTGGTCCAAACGATGGCATTCCTCCAGGCATTCCACTTGGCGGTCCAAACGATGGCATTCCTCCAGGCTGGCCAAATGGGGGCATTCCCGGCATCTCTGGTCTGCCTATGTTTTGCCCTCCTGGATTGAATTGTGGTTGTGTCAATTGAATCCCTCCTTTCTTCATAACGTAATATATGAAAACATAGAATTCGCGCCTTGAACTTTAGCCCGATTTTATCTGAAATTAATTCCAAGATTATTCCATCTATGAACGGAACTCGATAAAGACGCAATATATTTGAATGATTAATTCGCTTCTTTTCCTCTTCCATTCGCCCTTTTGACGTTTTAATTTGCCCTTTTCATATGTCTATTCGCTCTTATGAAGCTCTCATTCGCTATTAACTAAATTGCATTTGATTGATTCTTAATTTATATCTCAAAATACCCTTTTAGATTGCTCTTACTTGAGCGTACCATTTTGCGTTAATCTCAAACTTTCTTATCTCGAATAATGGAAGCTTTAGTAAATACGGTTTATTCAATTAAGAATATGCTCTGTCATTCGCTTCCTCCAAAATGTCCATCAATCTTCCCCCTATTCTTCAAACAAAAAAGCTCCTATCAATCGTATTTACGATTGAAAAGGAGCTATTATCTATTCACTCTCGTCTCTTTCCACAAACTCCTTAAGGGCAAGGAGTTTTTCATCCCAGTATGGTTCGAAAAAACGAAGCCAGTTTTTCAGCTCACTAAGTGGATATGGATTTAATGTATAGCGATTTTCACGTCCTACTCGATTGTTAGTTACTAGCCCTGCTTCCAATAATACTTGTAAATGCTTATTGATTGCAGTACGACTTATTGGAAATTGCTTGGCGATACCTGCAATAGGTAGTTCTTGTTCCGCGAGCAATTTTAACAACTTTCTACGCGTAGGATCAGCAATTGCTTGGAAAATATCATGCTCGGCATGCATAATTATTTATGCCTCGATATATCTTGGTAAACTTTTATTGACGATTCCTTCCCATCCGCCATCCATTACTTCGCGAATCACAGTATGTGGTTGGCCAAATTCTGTGCTCTTTTCTTCGTCCCAGCCGGAATGAATGAGTGTGAATTCTGTTTTCCCTTCTTCCAATTCTTTTAATTCCATTGTTAGATGCCAATCTTTTCCCCAATCAAAGCCTACTTTATGCGGTGGCTCAAGTTCCGTTACCTTGCATGGGGAATCACCAAATTGACCTGCATGTAGGACAAAATCATGATCTAATTCTGGGACGAATGTATTTGGCATCCACCAACCACCAATTCCTTCTGAAGTTGCAACAGCTTTCCAAACTTTTTCAATTGGTGCATTTAGGACAATTGTTTTACGTATTTCTGATAATGTATTTGTCATGATAATAAGAACCCCCAATAATTTAAGTAACACCTTTTAGTGTTATAAAAAATTATAACACCTTTCAGTGTCATTTTGTGAACTTTTTTTATTTTTATACCTGCCATTAAGAGAGTTGCAGATCGTTTGATGATACTTGGTAATAATATTCATAAAATGCAAGTAGTTTCTTAAATGCTTGTTCAAAGTTAGGTGAGATTACTGAAATTTGGGCAATCTGGCGTTTCTTTAAATAGCTACTTTCATCATGTAGCAGTAATCCATTGAGCTTTGCATCTTGGCTAAAGTGTTGCAATTCAAGTGGCCATTTTAAAGATGTAATCATTGGATAAGTGGATGATTTAACGAAACCATATTTCCAAAATGGACTATTCATGACTTGATCCATTCGGTTTTGTAGAATTGTAAAACGCTCTGGATATTGTTGTAATGCGAAAAGAGTATTGGATACTAAGTATGCTGGCATTGTAAATGGTAGTGAATGATATACATAGTAATATAGATTTGTATACAACGGTGCATTGTTTTTTAGTGGACGTTGATTGGAAAATACAAATGCTAGACCGCTTAATGCACCCAATGATTTTCCACTTACAGCAGTAGCTAAATGTAAGTTCTCCATCGAAAAAGGGAAAGAACCGAATGAGCTAATACAATCCACGCAAACTTTTACTCCATATTTTTTTGCTAAATGAAGTATAGGCTTAAGGTCATTACACATTCCTGTGGATGTTTCACCATGAACAAAGCAAACCCAATCATAAAGACCTGACCATAAATTCTGTTCGATTTCTAGTAAATTGAAGGCTTCTCCCCACTTATATGAACAAATATCGAAGTTCAATTGCCATTTTTTTGCTTGTCGTAAAAGACGTTCGCCAAATTCTCCATTTGAAATCATTAAACCTTTTGAATCTTTAAACTCAGCTTTCATCTGTCCTAACATAACATCATTTGCTAATGTTCCTGTCCCAACAAATGTTGTAACATGTTTTGCATTCGAAATTTTTAATAATTGACCATTCATTTCTTCAAATATATTTGAAAATTTCTTTGATCGATGTGATGTATCGGTGTGAGTTAAGGGATGAATTTGTTCAGTAGGACCGGGATAAAATGAATAGGATTTAATATGTATATGATTTTCCATTTGTTCACTATTTCTTCTTGTTAAAATCATGGGTAGAAAAGAAGCATCTTCTGTTCCTACTCTTTCCGCAAACTGTCGAAATCCAAGCTGACGGTAAAGCTTTTCTTCCCGAGTTGTTCCTGAAATGATTGCAGCAGTAAATCCTAAATCATAGACAAACGTAGAAATTGCCTTTGCAAGTTGTTGAAATACCCTCCCGTTTCGATATTGTTTCTTTACTGCTAAAAGTCTGATTTCACATAATTTTTCACAATCCTCTTTCTCCAGTTTATCTTCCACAGGACCAATTTTTTTATCTAACGAGAAAGGTCTTTGATCCCTAAATGCAATCATCCCAGCCATTTCGCTATCCTTATAAACCAGCAAATAGGTATTTTCGTCGTGAAATGGATCAATCCGCATTTTCTTCTCATTTGAATGATGTTGCGGGATTTCTTCCACAAAGGTCTCGTAGTTTAATTTTGCAATATCCTCAAATTCTTTCTCAGTTCTAGCAATTTTACACCAATACATTATCAAATCACCTTTTTCTTTAAGTTTTCACGATGCTTCCTGGTAATGCAAAAAAAACTGATCATTACTGGACTGCATTCTGGCAGATTCATTACTATAAGGGCAATACTATAAGTAATAAAACCAAATACCATACTCCAAGTAAGACTTTTCGTAAAAGATAGAGAAACCAAAGTCCCGAATAGTAGTATCATAAAAAGAAGAGGATTTAAACAAGACAATCCGCCAATCATTGTTGCAACACCCTTTCCGCCTTTAAAACGTAACCAAAATGGAAAGAGATGTCCTAAAATACAAATGAGTACACCGATTGAAATGGTGAATTCATCTAGTGATAAGCTCCGTCCTAGAATAACAGCGAGTATTCCCTTCATAACATCGACAGTAAATGTAACGCAAAAAGCTCCTTTTCCGAGAGTTCTTCCCACATTACGTGCACCTAAATTTCCACTATTCATCCTTTGTAATGAAACCCCATACCATTTCCCGACAAACCATGCGGCCATAAAACACCCCAATAAATAGCATATGAGTAGATATAAAGGAATCTGTAATTGCAATTACTCACCCACTTTTTACAGCAATTTCGCTAAATTACCCTAAATTTTTCTTTATACTCTTATTCGCTTTATTCATAAGTAAATCCTTTAGAAAACTTTGAAAATAGTTTTCTCAAATTTAGGCACTTACGCATAACCTACAGATGACGACTAATTTGAAGGTGGCGGTTCTTTGTTTATTTACGTCGTAAAATCTGGTGAGTCAATCTTTTCTATTGCCCAAAAGTATCGCGTGACAATGGATAGTATTCGAATTATCAATGGATTATCTTCTGACTCGATAGTTCCAGGTCAAGATTTACTAATCCCAACTGATCAATATATTGTTCAACCCGGTGATTCATTATTTTCGATTTCTCGAATGGCTATGGTACCTGTTCAAACCATTCAAGCATATAATGGCCTTCAGTCAAATACTTTAATGGTTGGCATGCGTCTATATCTTCCTCCTCGTAGAAAATATAGCGCATATAGTTTTGGCTATATATCTGTTACAACTCCAGAAAACGATCAACTTCTCGTACAAAGGTATGCACCTTATAATACGTATTATGGAATCTTTGAACATCATATTAGTGCAGACGGCAGTTTAAGTGAATTAGATGATCAGCAAATAGTTCGATTATCTAGGCAGAACTTTGTTGCGCCAATTGCAGTTATTACCAATTTAACGGAAAGGGGGTTCAGTTCCCAATTAGTAAGGCAAGTTTTATCTTCTCCATCAGTAAGACAACAGTTGATCGATAATATCTATAATCTGGTTAAAAGTAAAAATTATGCAGGAGTCAATATCGATTTTGAACTTGTTCCCCCTGAAGAAAGAGATAATTTTACAACCTTTTTGCATGACCTAAGTAGACGGTTAAGACCAGAAGGATTATCCACTTCAGTAGCAGTACCTTACAAAACAGGTGATAACGAACCTGAGTACAATGCAGGCTTTGATTATGGTGGAATCGGAGCTGCAGTAGATTTTGTTTTCCTGATGGCATACGACTGGCATGAGGCAAGTAGCGAACCTGGTCCTGTTGCGCCAATTCTAAACGTTAGGGAGACGGTTAATTATGCTATTTCAAAAATGGGCAGAAACAAAATACTTCTTGGTTTACCTCGATACGGCTATGATTGGACATTAGCAAGTAATGGAGAAGTAATTACTGCAAAAGCTATTTCTGTCGCAGATGCTTACAAAACCGCGATGAATCATAATGTTCCGATTAATTATTCAGTAGAATATCAACAACCGTTCTTCTATTATTACGATAACGATGGGAATAGGCATGTTGTCTGGTTTGAGGATGCCCGCGCACTTGCACAAAAACTTAAAATGATTGTTGACCTTCGATTGAGAGGTCTTGGTTCATGGCAGCTTGGTTTGCCATTTACACAACAACAAGTGTTAATCAATGAGTTCTTCAGGGTTCGACGAATTTTATAAATATTGATGAATATTAAAAAGCGATTTTTTCTCATTAAGTTAGAGAAAAAATCGCTTTTTATTGTTAATTCTAAATTATCCGTCTGATGAATCGTTAAAATTGCTTTTAAGTTCATTGAATGGATTTTCTAACCATTACAACTAACGATGCAGTTAAAACAATTACTAAACTATATAAAGCTCCATCTACAAAACCTTCAGATAATGAATTTCCTTCAAAAGGAATTTTTACAAATAATAAAATAAAAATTAAGCTAGCTAATACTGGTGTAAATAATTTGTTCATATAACCTCCTAAACCTTTTTATTTTTGCTACATAGTCATGCTTCTAAATAATGTGGTAACAACTAATCAATTAACTATATAAACTTCGATATGTCTTTAATAAATTCATAAATAAAGTACCCAGCATAAATAGCAAGCCCCCTGCGATAACAGAACTCCACTTGATCATATTTCTGTTCATTACTTTTCTCGTGGTTGCAACAATTGCTAGTAATCCGATATCATGAACTAATATTCCCGATAATATTCCTAATGCAGCAATGATAAAGCTATTAGTATGTTTGGATTGATACGACTCAGTTAAAACCGTTCCGAATACAGAAACCCAGAATACGAGATTTCCAGGCGAGACTGCTACTAGTATGCCATTTTTGTATGTACTCCAAAAAGATTTGGTTGGTTTTTCGCCCGATAATGTAATGTCCTGATCTGCATTTTTGATTGAGTCAAAGCCTAACATCGCAAGGAATCCTGCTCCTATTAACCATAGCGGCATTTGAACATATGGTAATGCTAAAACGGAGGCAAGTCCAAAATATAATGCCAGAATGAGTATGAAATCGATGGCCATTCCACCCAATCCAACAGCCCAGCCATGTATGAATCCGTTTTTTAGTCCCTGTTTTGTCATCTCAACTGTAATTGCCCCAACCGGTAATGCAATGACAAGTCCGACCAATAAATATTTTATGTAAACTTCCAATTAATCGCTCCCTTATATTTCAAGTACTCTATATCATAATTATGCATAAAAATACATATAAAATCAATCTGGTTTTTACTCATACATTTGAATGACTACATGTTATTTTAATAGAGAGGTGATAACATTGAATATTCGAAAATTAAGAGAAACAGAGGCTTATCCAATGCAATTATTATTATTAGCAGATCCTTCTGAAATTCTAGTAAAAGAATATTTACAAAGGGGCTTATGTTATGTAATGGAAGAAGACAATCAAATCATAGGCGAATACGTATTACTCCCGACAAGACCTAATACTATCGAATTGATAAACTTGGCAGTTGATGAAAGTCAACACAATAAAGGAATTGGGAAGAAACTTATTTTCCATGCGATCGAAACTGCAAAGACCTCAGGGTATAAAATTATTGAAGTTGGAACGGGAAATTCAAGTATTAATCAAATAGTTTTATACCAAAAATGTGGTTTTAGAATTACACATATAGATCGAGACTTCTTTCTAAGACATTATAGTCATAAGATTTTTGAAAATGAAATTCAATGTATAGATATGATTCGATTTTCACAGGACTTATAATGAACTAGTTATATAATTGATTGAACTAAATTTAAAAGGGGTGTGTACAATTGTGCGGCCGTTTTTCACTTTACTCTTCTTTCGATGAACTTCTCGAAGAATTCAATATACAGCAAGCATTTGAAGAATCTCTTTATGAGGAAAGTTACAATATTGCCCCTACCCATAATATCGTAGCTATCATTAATGATGGCGTTAAAAACCGAATGGGACATTTAAAATGGGGCTTGATTCCCTCTTGGGCAAAGGATGCAAAGATGGCTTCCAAGATGATCAATGCTCGTTCTGAAACAGTTGATGTTAAACCTAGTTACAAAAAAGCATTCGAACAAAAGCGTTGTCTTATACCAATGAGTTCGTTTTTTGAATGGAAACGCGAGGAAAAATCCAAAACACCTATGCTAATTAAGATGAAAAATGCTTCACTATTTGCGGTAGCTGGCCTTTATGATACATGGCACTCCCCTACTAAAGAAACTATTCATACATGTACAATCTTAACAACCAAACCAAACCATCTCATGGCGAATATCCATGATAGAATGCCCGTCATTTTACCAAAAGAACAGCAATCCATATGGCTTGATCGATCTATTCGAAATCACCAAATATTGAAGTCAATACTTTTACCCTATTATGAAGCTGAAATGATGACATATGAAGTTTCTGATGATGTGAATTCACCTAAGAATAATTCCAAGGAATTAATCATGAAATTATCGAAATAATGACAAGGGCCAATTTTGAGGAGGCATGCAATTGTACGAAACAAAAAACAAGGAAACTGACCGTGATGTAATGGATTTACTTTAGCAAATAGAAAACCTTAAAAAACGAGTAGATAGCTTTCAAATTTTAAATACTTTCCAAGAAGTAACACAACTTCCGCCAAAGATTTGGGGCAAAGATATCATAGGATTTGGAAGCTATCATTATCGCTATGCCTCAGGTCACGAGGGTACAGCACCACTAACCGGATTTTCAGCAAGAAAAACAAAATTCAAAATTCTCTCTATACTTATCTATGGAAGAAAGCAAAAAGACAGAATATCTTGAAAAGCTAGGGAAATATAAGGCTGGAAAAGGTTGTGTGTATATAAATAAACTAGCTGATGCAGATATTGACGTATTAAAAGAAATGATTCAAGAATCATTGGAATTTTCTAAAAAACAAGATGTCGATGAATTATTCTAGTTTACTTTAATTTATTTTACTGAATTCGCGATTCTAACAAAAATGTCGGGCGTTACTGTATTAGATAATTTTTTATGAATTCCTAGAAGATATTGCAAATTGTTTTTTTCAAAGACAAAAAAGTTAAATTGATAATCTTCAAAATAAATGCCTTTACTGCCGTCTGAAAGTGTGTATTCCTTACCTTCGAAATTGAGTTTATCTTTGATTGGCCGAATATCCATTTTAAAAATATTTTCACTTACATCTTTATGAACAAATCTGATTTGCAGCTCATTATACCTATTATATTCCGTACCATCATCAAATCGCCCAAATTTATGAGTGAAAGAAATTGAGGGTATAACTTCGGGTAACGATACCTCACATTTCATATGATTTTCAAATTCTTTTACTGACTCTCCCACAGATGTGTATCCTCCTTCTGCGAATTTATCTTCAAAAGAAGGGGGAGGAATGTCAGAATTTGAATTTGCTAATACTCCTCCAGTTGCAGAAAAGAATAAAAGCATAAAACTAAAAACTAGCATATAACACATTTCTTTTAACATTTGTCTTTCCCACCCTTATTGGTAAATGATCAATTACAAAAATTTTTCATTGTAAGTATTTCGATAAAGGATGGAAATATACAGGTGAAATGAATGTTTTTTAAAATAAAGAGTTTGAAAAATAGGAGTTTTCCAGCTCTCTATTCGAAGTTATCAATCTTTATACCGTAGACCTTAGCTTGAATTTGAAACAATCTGGGCAACAGAAGCAACTAAATTTTCGAAAGGAATAGTTTTAAAATGAATAATTTAATAAGATGTAAATGGTGTAACAACAATCCGTTACTCATTCAGTACCATGACCATGAATGGGGGCAAATGCTTAAAAGCAATACTGCCCTTTTTGAAGCATTAACCTTAGAAGTTTTCCAAGCTGGTTTAAAATGGGAAACTGTTTTTAATAAAAGGGAAAATTTCAGGAATGCTTTTTCCAATTTTAAAATTGAAGAAGTTGCTACTTTTACAGATCAGGATGTTGAGAGATTGATGAATGATGACGGTATCATCCGAAATAGGCGGAAAGTTGAAGCAACCGTCCATAATGCGAAAGTATGTCTCCAACTTATAGATTTACATGGTAGCTTATTTGAATTTTTTTCAAATTTACCAGAGTTAAAAGAAGAAAAAATTAAAATTATTAAGAAAACATTTAAGCATGTTGGCGGCATGATAGCGGAGAGTTTTTTTATGGCCGTAGGATTCTTACCTACAATACATGAAGAAGCCTGCTTTTTATATGTTTCAAACGAATAGTTTTTAATTTTATAACATTCTACCTAAAATAAGAACCAAAGCATATTTTTGGTAATACTCCCTTCAAACCTGTAATATTTTAATAGAAGCAAATTTCGCATTAAGGGAGGATTTTGAATATGGCAAACGATCAAAAAGTACAAATTGGTAAAACAGATTTATTTGTAAATCCAATCGGCTTAGGGGCTAATGCAGTTGGCGGGCATAATTTATATCCAAATTTAGATGAAGAAGCTGGGAAAAAATTAGTTTTAGAAGGCATTGAACAAGGTATTAATTTTATCGATACTGCATACATCTATGGGATTGGTCGTTCGGAAGAATTAGTTGGTGAAGTGTTAAACAATAGTGGGAAACGTCAAGATATTGTATTAGCAACAAAGGGCGCGCATGTTGTACAAGATGGGAAAGTTACGTTTGAAAATTCCCCCGCTTTCTTGCGAGAGGCTGTGGAAAGTAGTTTGCGCCGGTTGAATACTGATTATATCGATTTGTTTTATATTCATTTCCCTGATGAAGGTACACCAAAATATGAAGCAGTTGGTGCACTTAAGGAGTTAAAAGACGAAGGGAAAATTCGAGCAATTGGTGTATCAAACTTCTCTCTTGAGCAATTAAAAGAAGCCAATCAAGATGGCTATGTTGATGTTTTCCAAGGAGAATACAATCTAATTAACCGAAGCGCAGAAGTTAACTACTTCCCTTACATTGTTGAAAACAACTTATCATTTGTTCCATACTTCCCATTGGCTGCAGGAATCTTAGCTGGAAAATATACAAAAGAAACCAAATTCAATGATTTGCGTACAAATATGCCCCATCTACAAGGTGATGCTTTTATCTCCAATTTAGAAAAAGTAGAAAAACTTAAAAAGATTGCCGATGCAAAGGATGTTGAAGTTCAACATATTGTTTTGGCTTGGTACTTAAGACAACCTGCTATTGATGCAATCATTCCAGGTGCCAAACGTGCAGATCAAGTTTTAAGTAACTTAAAAACACTTGATGTCAACTTAACATCTGAAGAAACTTCATTAATCAATCAAATTTTTTCCTAATATATAAATCTAATTTCACAATGCTAAGCAGTGCAAATCGTAATCGTGGTTTGTACTGCTTTTTTTATTATATAATGATAAAGTGAAACTTCAATCAGTGGGGAGTTCTAACGTACAGGAAGCACTAGTGCCAACGTTGCTATTGAATGGCGTTTTTAGTTGGCCTTCCCCCACTGATTGTTAGTTGAACTAATCGGGCTTTTACGGACAGTTCTCTCCCACCTATGCTTCTTCGTAAATTCTAAAGCCTTATGGTGGGAGTTTACTGCCCGTTAATGCGGAATTAAGAAGATGATAAATAGGAGAAGATCTGATGATTAATCTATTAAAGGGTTTATTGTTAATTGTACTGATCATTGCAGGCATAATTTATTGGCCAAAATACAATAGTGAATATAAATTGACTGAAAAATTTTCAGCAGTTGAAAGTGAATTTAAACAGATTACCTCAAAGCAAATCGAAAAAATACAAGAGCAAAAAGAAGCAACGAATGAACAAACGATCGAGATCAAAGTCGGCAAATTAGGCATTCCTAAGATTGCTGATACCCCAAAAATGAAAGTCGCAAGTGAGTATGGAGAAACTTGGAATGTCTATGAAAATCAACATCAAAATTTCACTTTGACATTTTCTGATTCAAGCGGTGGCTATATAGCAGGTAAAGGTCGCAAAATATTTGGAGCAACTATTGGCAAAACGACTTACAACGACTTATTGCAAAAGCTAGGAAATCCACTAACCCAGATTCGAAAAGGACATGTTATGTACGAACTTTCAAGTAATCAATCAAACGAACAATTGGTTTACTATATAGAAGGCTATTATGTCACCTTCTTTTTCGATCTTCACAATCAAAACAAACTACGATCTGTTCAATATATTAAGAAAAATGTTGAGATGAATAAGAAAGGATTTTACGGACAAGGAACCGCAAAACTAAGAGACGGATATGAGAAATTAATGGTTGAACTCATCAATGAAAGCCGTGTAGAATTTGGATTAAAACCACTAATTTATGACAAAGGACTTACAGCTGAAGCAAGACAACATAGTCAAGATATGATTGATCATCATTATTTTTCACATACCGGAAGTGATGGTAGCCAACCACATAATCGAATGATTGCAGCTGGCTATAATGAACAAATGTATGCTGAGAATATTGCATCTGGACAATACAGCAGTATTTTCGCCCATGAAGGACTAATGAACAGTATGGGGCATCGTAAAAATATCCTAAACACAGATCTAACCCATGTAGGCGTTGGTGTAGCATTTGACGCAAATAATGTACCTTACTACACCATTAATTTCTATAAACCATTTTAGCTATCAATACTAATCTAATTGGTCAAAAACTGGGGTACCAGCATAAAACACAGCTTGACGTTTTGACCTGCGAGCAATGGCTTCTGCGGAACAGCTCGCGTCAACTAATAGCATGTTTGCTGGATCCCCTATTTTTGGCCATTTTTGTTTTCCTTCTTTATCTATTGGTGTAATCCCACCAGTGATAAAGCGAAGTGTTTGAGAGAGTGACAATTCATCCGTCCATCGATTTTGATCAATTAAGTTTCCTACCTTTTCAATTAAATCTCCATTTCCAGTAGGCCACCAAGAATCAAAGATATTATCATTGCCTATTGCCACATTTACACCACATTCATCCAACAATTGAATGGGCATCTTTCTGTCAATTGGCAAACTTGACACAATAGAGATTCCCGCATCTTTAAGAATTTCAGCCAATTCATAGGCTTCTTCTGGTGATACGTCCGCTAGTCCAAACGCATGACTAATCGCTACCCTACCTTCCCAACCAGCTTGTTTGGTTAAATAGGCTAAACGTTCCATAGTAAAAGTTCCGAGATGATCTGGATCATGTAAATGCAAATCGATATCAACATTGCCTTCTACCGCTATATCCATCAACTCCACAAGTGATGCCTCAATGTTACGATCTACAGTAGCTGGATCGACAGCACCAACAAGCCCTGCTCCATTGCGAACAGCATTTCTCAATAATTTCGATGAATTAGATCGGAGTAAACCATGCTGTGCAAACGCAACAATTTCTGAGCTTAACTTATTTGAATAGCTATCCAGTGCAAGCTTTACACCTTCTAAATTTCGCAGCTCCACTTCAGGATAAATATCCACATGTGTTCGCACATGCGTGGAACCATAGGATAGTAAGGCATTTAGTAGAGCCTTCGCTCGTTCCTCTGTACTTAATTCAATGTTAGCTAGGATATTTTTTTCATGGTTGCTTCGCTCTATTACACTAGATGATGGGATACAAGGTCGCCATTTAGTCCCCATATATGTTTTGTCTAAGTGCACATGTTTTTCGACAAAAGATGGCAACAGTAAAAATCCTTTTGCGTCAATTGCATGTACATTTGTTGGAATACACTCGTGAGATGGCAGGATTTTTGCAATTTTTCCATTTTCAATATAAAGATGGTTAAGTTTTGTCTCTGTGCTTACTACTATACCATTTTCTTTGTTGTAGCCTGTTTCGAGCATAACGTTTCTTAGCCAATAATTTTGAGTCATGAATAATTCCCATTTTCAACATTAATAGTTTATTTAATTTTTAATATTTTGATAATTTATTATATAATAACATCTTTTTAATTAAATTCATCTTTTTTAAAAGTAGGATATAATTACTTAAAATGTTTAAACTAAGCTTTCCACATTAGTTAAACACTTATATAGTTAATTGTACTTTGGGGTGTGGTTACAACGGATAAACGGTTATTTGCGATTTATGTAGATTGGGAAGATAAATTAGATCAAGACGAGTGGTATTTTAGTAATGCATTCGAATCAATTACAAATGGAATGACTCCAGAAGAAGCATTTAACTACATTCCAAATGTTATTAAAATGTTGATCAATTTAAACGATGACTTTTTAATATGGGAAACTCTCTATTTCTTAATAAAACTGTATACCCTTGCTGATACCACACAGATTCATCCATTCCTCAATGAAAATTGGTCTATTTTATCAAACCACATGAAGAAATTTAAAGACTCCTATACTACCCCATTTAAGGATTTAAAAAGACATTTAAGAATTAATGAATAGCTTTCTTCTTATAATTAAATCGTTAAAAAACGGCATTTTCTCAAAAGAAAATGCCGTTTTTGTTTAATGTAATTTTAAAAACAAACCAACAACTGAATAGATAATCACAGTTGAAAATAGTACCGTCATGTGTATCAATGAATAGACAAACAACAATGTCGCCCATTTCTTCGGTTCTTTTTTATGATAACCATAAATATTCATGACTAGCCATGCAATGCTCAAAATTAGCGCTACTAACATCAAGCCTTTACTCAATGTTCCCAATAAAAAACAGCTGGCAATTAAGCATAGGAGATAAACATTCGTTTGAATATATGTTCTCTTCATACCTTTTGCAACTGGTAACATCGGAACTTTTGCTGCACGATAATCATCTTGTTTACGTATTGCAATCGCATAGAAATGAGGCATTTGCCAAATAAGTGTAATGACAAATAAGCCTAAAACCGCAGGATGCATAACATTCGGATGTATCGCAGCCCAACCAATAAGTGGAGGCATTGCACCTGATATACTGCCAACTTCAGTGTTATATACAGTATGGCGTTTAGTCCACATTGTATAGGGAAAAACATAGAAGAAAAGACCAGTTAATCCAAGTAATGCAGCCATTGGCGTCGCAATAAAAAGTGCCAAAAGACCAATGATTGTAGAACCAATTCCAATTGCCCATACATAAGATAACTTGATATCACCTGTTACAGTAGGACGCTGTTTTGTACGCTGCATAATAGCATCTATATCTCGATCGTATAAGTTATTAAATGCTCCTGCAGCCGCAATAATAAGGGCTGAACCGATAATTGCACAAATAATATCAAGTATTTGATTTAATGGATTGATTTCATACGTATAAAGTGCAAGCGTAAGACCAGCAACCATTGGAATAAGATTTGATTTTATAATACCTGTTTTAACAGTTAAAGCTAAAACCTTCGAAAAAGATGGTTTCGATACAATGACATCAGTACTATGTGATATCTGATCAAATTTTATATCACTATTCATTATATTATTTTTCATTCCTTTTCATAGCAAGAGCACCCCTATTATAACATCTAATTGAGAAACTAACATAGGTGCTGATTCTAGTTGGTAATCTTAAAAATTGAAAGCAATGTCTTTATCATACCAAAATTTTAGCCGAATTTATATTAAACCGAACAAATTCACAATGTTGACATGATTTTAGTAAATATATATCATCAAATGGAAATATTGAAGTAAGTATACAATTACGAAAAACTATTAAAGATAAGTAATCGAGAGGTGTTTCCTGTTGACAACAAGTAGACTTGATCAAAAGGTTGATGAATTTTTAAGTAAAGCAAATAAGTGGAGGCCAGAATACGAACTATTAAGGAAGATTATTCTTGACTGTAAAGTGACAGAAGAATTTAAGTGGATGCATCCGTGTTACACATTTGAGAAAAAGAACATTGTTTTAATGCATGGATTCAAAGAATATTGTGCACTTTTATTTCACAAAGGAGCCTTGTTAAAAGATACCGAAGGGATTTTAGTCCAACAAACGGAAAATGTACAGGCTGCACGCCAGATTCGCTTCACTAATGTTCAAGATATAAGAAAAATGGAAACGATTATAAAAGCCTATATTAATGAAGCCATAGAAGTTGAAAAAGCAGGTTTGAAAGTAAATTTGAAAGAGCATTCAGATTATACAATTCCTGAAGAACTACAAGATAAGTTCGAGGAAATGCCTGCCTTGAAAACTGCCTTTGAAGCATTAACGCCTGGTAGACAAAGAGCATATATTCTATATTTTTCAGGGGCCAAACAATCCAAAACTAGGGTTTCAAGGGTTGAAAAATATGTACAACCAATTCTTGAAGGAAAAGGATTAAACGATTAACATCAATTTGAGTAAATTAAAGAATCATTTATATTTTAAAAATTGCCCCTAAAGCTGAGATACTAGCTTTAGGGATATTATTGATGGATTTCATTTTAATATTTTTCAACTAGTGAGCACCTAAAAAATTCATTCAAGCCTAAAAATACACAAAAATAGTTTTTACGCTTATACTTAAGAATGGTTTAGTATTGTATTTTGTTAGGAGTGTAAAATAAATTGAAATATGGTTTTATCGGGCTTGGCAATATGGCCACAGCGATTATTAAAGGAATGGTAAAGAGTGAACAATTCCCTGCGGAAGATATTTTAGGATATAACCGTTCCTCATATAAAACAGAACAACTAGTGCAAGTTTATCAAATTACAGGGTGCAATTCATTGCAAGAAGTAATGAAAGCTGATGTTATCATACTTGCTGTACAACCTCAAACTTTCACTGAATTATTACCAAATGTAAATGAATTATTAAAAGATAACCAAGTAGTTATCTCTATTGCTGCAGGTAAATCTATTGCAAATATAGAAACTCTTTTACCAAATGCAACATCTATTATTCGAGTAATGCCGAATATTAACGCAATTGTTGGAGCTTCTACAACATGTTTTTCTGCTTCGTCAAAAGCGACAGCACAAGATAAAGAAATGGTAACCAAGCTATTTGAAACAATTGGCTCCATGATTGAACTACCTGAAGATCAATTCACCATTTTCTCTGCAATTGCCGGTGCCTCCCCTGCCTTTAGCTATTTATATATTGATACATTGGCAAGAGCCGCTGTACGTGCTGGAATGGATAAAAAACAAGCCCTTGAGATTGCTTCAAGTGCCGTTTTTGGAAGTGCTAAAATGATTATTGAAAGCGACGAACATCCATGGGAACTAGTAGACCAAGTATGTTCACCTGGAGGCACAACTATCGAAGGCGTAACTTCTTTACAAAACGATCATTTTGAAAGTACGATTTTCGATGCAGTCAATGCTGTAATAGAAAAGGATCAAACACTCGCATAACGTAAAAAAGCCTTTTCCAAAAATGTTTGGAAAAGGCTTTACTTTTCTTGTACTTTCTTGCTAGTTGTTAATTCTTTCGCAACCATTTTACATTGCTTCATAAATTGATCATATTTCTTCGCTTCTGTTGTTTGGTTCGTCAACTTTACATGGGTTAATGTTCTTTCTAAGGTAATCGCATTTTTCTTGTCTTTTTTCTTCCATTCTAACTTTTTCTCATCTGTCACCTGTGGTAATTTGTTTATTGCTGTATTAATTTTATGTAAGTATGTTTTTTCATTTGCGCTAAGTTTTGAATTAGCAAAATGTTGATCATCAAGTGCTCTGTCAATGGAATCATGAATTTTTGAAGCTTGGAAGGAAACCAACTCTGGATTATTCCATCTGTTTTGATTTTGATGATTGATTGAGGTTTGTAATTGGATAAGAGGTGCTTGAATCTCTTCTATAAAGTACTTTTCTTGTTCAGTATTTTTTTGGATTAAAGCATATGCGATAAAACAAAGTGAGAGCAAATTCGCAATAACCAAAAACGTAATTAACTGCTTAATTTTCGTCATAATAACCCCCTTATTTATTATTATACGAAATTAAAATGTAATAAAACTAGATTTTCAATTATTTACAAAATTTAATAAGAAAACGCTTTCATTATTTACAAAAATCTGATATCTTTACAATAATGACATTTACATTAAACAATCGGAGGCGATCCAATTTGGAAATGAAAGCGATTACTTCTTCTAAATTAGCTGCTGTTGGTTATCAATCAAGTGCCATGATTTTACGAATAGAATTTATTAAAGATGGCGTTTACGAATACTATGGTGTTCCTGAATTTATTTACAACGACTTAACAGATGCAGCCTCTCCGGGTCGTTATTTTAAACAATTTATAAAAGACAAATACAGATTTGTTAAACTTCAAAAACAATCGTAAAATTGAAGGGCCTACCTACAATTTTGTAGATAGGCTCTTTTTTACCGCAATTTTATAGCTCATTTCAAAGTATCATTATAAAGTATCGACTTTTTCAACTACATTTTCAGCATTTACAAAGGACTTTTGCTCATGACCCTTGTTAGTAACTTCCGTATTCGTTTTTGGTAGTGAAGATAAAATGGCAAGACTAACTACTAATAGAATAATTAACAGGATCATGCCTGAACTAAATCCAAAAGCGCCCAGTATAAATGGTCCTACAAATCCTCCCAACGCAGCAATCGAATTAACTAACGCAATCCCAACAGGTGAGGTTTCTTCTGTAAAGAAAAATGTTAAGTACGCGAAAAAACAACCTCCAAATCCATACAATCCTCCAGCTGCTATAGAAAGCATAAGAATGGTTGGCCACATACCGCTGACTGATAAGAAACCTATAAACCCAACAATTGCAGCAGTGATACAAATCAATAAGTGTAAGCGATGTTTCCCAATACGATCTGTATTCCATCCCATAAACATGATCGCAGGAATTCCCACTAATGGAGGCAACATAGAAAGCCATCCGATTTGCATATTTGTTGTGTTTAAATCTGTAAGTGATTTTATGATAGAAGGGAACCAGAATGAAAGTCCAATCATGCCTGTAAAATTCGCAAAGTAAAAGACAACTAACTTCCACAAAGTTTTATCTTTTAACATTTCACCTTTTGTTGGCTTATTGAGCTTTACAGCCGCTTCACGTTCTTTTCTTAACTCCCCTTCTAACCATGTCTTTTCATTATCGGATAACCATTTTGCATTAACAGGACGATCAGTTAAATAGAACAATGTAACAACGCCAAAAATAATGGCCGGAATTCCTTCTAATATGAACATCCAACGCCAACCTTCTAAACTTGCCCAGGAAATATTATCGATTATCCAAGTAGATAAAGGAGCACCAAGCAGTCCGCTAAGTGGAAGCGCTATCATTAAACTAGAAGTTGCTTTACCGCGATCTGTTTCTCTAAACCAATAGGTGAAATATAATACGATTCCAGGGAAAAAACCAGCCTCTGCCACACCCAATAAAAAACGAAGAATATAGAGGTGTGTTGCTGATTGCACAAAGCCTGTTAAGATAACGACAATTCCCCATGTTAACATAATCCGTGCAATCCAAA
The DNA here is from genome assembly GCF_053847205.1 of Rummeliibacillus sp. JY-2-4R. Taxonomy (NCBI): domain Bacteria; kingdom Bacillati; phylum Bacillota; class Bacilli; order Caryophanales; family Caryophanaceae; genus Rummeliibacillus; species Rummeliibacillus sp. JY-2-4R. The sequence continues at coordinate 2,192,687 of NZ_CM132623.1, forward strand.
TTCGAGCTCCTACTTTATGCATGATCATATTACTTGGCACTTCAAAGAAGAAATACCCTATAAAAAAAATACCCGAGAGGACGCCAAATACTTCTGCACTTAATGCTAAATCCGCATTCATTTCCAATGCTGCAAATCCTAAATTTACACGATCTAAATAAGCAATAACATACATTAGTAAAATATAAGGCAAAATCCGCAACATTGTCTTCTTCGTCGTTCTTTTCATGGTCACATCATTCATTTTCAAGCCTCCCCTTTTTTCAAAAAAATAGGAACTAATTAATCTAATGTTAAACATTGTTATTCATCTATTCACCAACAGGATTTTATTAAAATACCTATGATTTTCAGCAAAAAATTAGTTGAGTTTCAATCATTTTCCTAATCCTTTCTAAAATGGCTTTTCAAATAAACAAGTGAATGATCTTATCTATTTTATTATGTAATAATTTATGTAAACATTTTTACTTTTCGTATTTTTTTATTGGAAAGTGAACAAATCATATAAAATTTTCGAACTAATGTAGAATTATTATTTATAATAATAATCCTGCTAGATTATTATTTTTATTAACTATAGGTAAGTAATTTTGAATAGAACACGAATTGAATAAAAATTGGAGGATATTAAATGGAAAATACATTGCTAGTGAGAGTCGAAGCTTCTTATTCATTAAATTTTTTGATTTATATCCAAAATATATTTTTAAATCAAAGCAATGGTAATAAAGAACGGAAATTCCCTTATATACCAACAAGGTGTGAGTTTCGAAAAGACTTTGATATTCGGTTTAGAGCCTTATGGGATAAAATTTCGAATCAAATTTCTGAACACCCAATTAATGACGTGAAAAATTTCAAAGAAGGGAAAAATTTATTTTACCATGGTTTATTTGTTGATAATGATGCTACATTAGGTGCGTTTAATGAAATATATCAATCCTTTAAAGTGTGGTGGGAAAGCTTTGCGGGTCATTTTTCTGTAGAAAAGTCTATTGATGAAAATGTACAACAAATCTATAAAGAATTAGCAAATTTGCTAATAGATAAAGGAATTAAATCTAAAAAAGAATTAAATATTAGCTTAATTTACGATGAATGTTTATTGGTTGATTTAAAACCTACTTCTTATTTTGCAGTTCTTTCAATTAGTGATTGTTTTGTGAACTATAAAGAGTTAATTACAAAATTACAGTTATGTATTAACTAAGCGAAACGAGTATTTCAATGCAAGTGATAATCAATTATTTTATTAAAACAAATAGAAAACCTTCATTTTTAAATCCTTTTATAAAATGAAGGTTTTGAAATATCCGAAATTATTTAGGTCTTTCAATTGAAAACAGTTCACCGATTTTGGCATAATTTGCTCCCGCTAATCTACTTACTGCATTTAATTTCTTAGCATTAATTCGTCCACTTTCATAAATGCTATCATCGATATGGAATAGAACAACTTCACCGATAAACAAATCGCAGCCAGGTGCAGCTTCCTCTCCGCCTAGTGTAACAGCTTTTACAAGTTTACACTCAAATCGAACTTTTGCTTCATTAATACCAGGAACGCTAACCATTTTGCTTGACACTTGTGTTAGATTTGTTAAATCCAATTCGCTCTCACTAGATGGTAACGTTGCAGCTGTTTTATTAATTTCATGTACATTTTCTAAATCTACAACATGCACAACAAATTCTTTGCTTTCATAGATGTTACGTGCAGTATCCTTCATCTTGTCCCCTATCCTTTGAATAGAGATAGAAATGAGAGGAGGGTTTGAAGAAACAATATTAAAATAGCTAAACGGTGCTCCATTGACAATTCCTTCATTTGATTGTGTTGTTACAAAAGCAATTGGCCTTGGAATAATGGTACCAGTTAATAATTTATAATTCTCTCTTTCTGTATTCACATTCGGGTTAAGTTCTAACATCTGACGGGCTCCTTTAATGTAAGTGGATGAACTGCAAATGATATTTCTTCTTTGTATACCTACCTATATGTCATTCTTCTAATTCAAAACGAACATTTGCAGTTATATTAAAGCTAGTATACCTTCCTTAAGCCACTGTGAAAACTATTTCCCTCTTAATAATCCTAATTAATTTTATGAAAAAAAGGACATAACTGTAATCAAAAATTATGTAAAAGTTGAAACTTTTAATTTAATAATAAAAGGGTGGAAAGTTATACCCCACCCTCAAAATGTTGATCAAATGTTTAGTTTGACTTATTTACTTAACAAAACTTCTCGAACAGACAAACCAAAATCATCTTCAGCAGTTGTTGTTTGCAGATTATAATGCGCACGTAATTTCTCAATAATATCTTTCGGTGGTTTTGCGTGATAATAACCTTTGCGAGTCATTGTCATGCCACTTATTTTTTGTAAATCTACTAAAGATTCACACATCTTAATCCCCACTCCGAATGAATCGATAATCGGCACCTCATCTACATGATGGATTCCATGAGTTGCTAAGAAAATATTCATCGGGCCTTCACCAGGAATAATGACATCTGCTCCTTGATCGATTGCTTTTTTTGCAGCCTCTACAAATTTTTCGATAATTGGCGTTGGATGAGTAAAGCCTTCTAATATATCGTAAAATCCGATGTCAGCTTGGACGATTGGACCTAATTTTTGTTGTAGACCATAATCATTTGCATTATGGCGCAATTGAACTGCTAATGGCTCCAGAAAATTCACGATGCCAATATTCGTTCCGAGCATTGACGCCATGTGCATTGATGCTTGTCCATAACCTATGACTGGAATATCAACTAACGAACGTGCTTCGATTAATCCTACATCTGGAATCGTTCCAATGAACATCGCATCATATCCTGCTTTTTCTGCAATCAGCGCATTACGAATAAACTGTTCTTTGTGTAAGCTTTGCAAATAATTAAAAGTAATATAATGTCCCGGATATTGTGCAGGATACGTTTCTTTCTTCATCCCATGTAACACAACATCCACATCACGTCGAGCAATTTTAGATACATGCTGAACCACTGCATCACGATACGCAGGAATTTCTTCAATTGACGTTAGGCTTTGATGCCAGATTTTCATCCAACTACCTCCTCATTCAAAACTTCTAAAGCTTGCATAGCTGCAACTCTCCCGAAAATAGCAGCTTTTCCTAGGGAACTTCCTGTCATATAGCCAGCCCCATGAAATCCTCCAACCATTTCTCCGGCTGCATATAATCCTGCAATTGGTTCATTATACGGATTTAAGATTTCTGCTTTGTCATTCACTCGTACGCCTGCATAAGTAGCGAGCATTGCAGTGACGGTTTCCATTGCATAGAACGGCGCTTTTTTCAATGATGTTGGTGTTCCAAATGTATGGGTTAATGTTTTTCTACCTAATGGATCTGCTCCATTTTCAATACCCTGATTATATGAGTATACTGTCTGTAGTAAACATTTAGTAGGTAGGTTGATCTGCTCAGCAAGTTCTTCTAACGTGTCCGCTTTCACAATCAAATTCTCATCATATAATAATCCAAAATCATACAATGCATCATTTGAAACACTTTTTTCCATTACCGTTTGATCAAATATTTGATAGGTCTTTTGTTTTTGCAATAATGCTGCATCCCCTAATAATTTATAGGATAAAGATTCATTGATAAATCGAGATCCTTCTGCATTTACAATGATGCCACCTTTATAAAAGGTATGAGCTTGGCGTTTTCTTTGATTTGTTGAGCTTGGGTGAAAACCATACGTCCCCTTTAAATATGGAAAATCTTCTAACCAAGCGCCCACTGATGCGGCCAGTTTAATTCCATCACCTTGATTTCCTTCTCCACCGAGACGAATGGTCCCAGCTAATTGAGGCGCAAATTCATGTAGCAATTCTTCACTTTGAGAGAAGCCACCACTTGTCAAAATAACACCTTTTGTTGCATAACATTCATGTTGTTGACCTTCATGTTCATAAAGAACACCTACTACCCTTTCTTCTTTTACAAGTAAGCGTTTAACTGGACTATTTACATGTAAAGTTGCACCATTTTGAGTTGCTTGATCCTTTAATGTATGAATCGCTTGCTTTGGAATAATCGTATGACCTCGAGGGTTCGAGTGGCCACTTACTGCTTGGCAATCTTGAAACGACACCCCATGGGAAACAAGCCAGTTATAGGTTGCCAGTTGATACTTGCCGTAAGCTAATATTAACGACTCATTATTTTGATATTGACCAACTGCACGTAAATCCTCCATCAAGCATTCTGTTGTATCCTTAATATCTAAACGTGTCTGGAAATCTGTTTCAGCAAAAGCCATAAAACATCCGCTTAAAAGAGAGCTTCCACCAATTGATGGAAGCTTTTCAAATATGGCGACGTCCGCTCCACGTTCTGTGGCTTCAAGCGCTGCACATAGCCCTGCCATACCGCATCCGACGATAATGACATCTACTTTGTTCATATATTTACACTTCCTCTGCAGCCTCAGCTAACACGCTTAGCCCAGCCTCACATACTTGCATATCATGAGTATAATGACCACCACTAACACCAATCCCTCCGACACATTCTCCATTTACTTGTATTGGATAACCTCCTCCAAAGACAACTAAACGATCTGTATGAACTATGCCCGTCATAAGAGGTGGATCATTCTTTAAGCGATCGTACCATTCATGTGTAGGACGATTATATGCTGCTGCTGAAAAGGCTTTATTTTGCGAAATTTCCAAAGCTAATACTGGAGCACCATCCATTGCGACAAAGGCTTTTAAGTTTCCTGCTTTGTCAACAATGGAAATGGCAAACTTCATACCTAATTCTTTTCCTTTTTCCTCCGCTTTTTCTAGCATAGCCTTTGCTAAATCTAATGTAATTGAGTGTTGCGTATAAACTGGGTTAAAATCTTTCATTTTATTATCCTCCTTATGATTGAACGGCAAAACCAACAGGCATTCCTGCACCAAAAGCCTCTACAGAAGTGGCTGTAATTGCCTTACTTTTTGGTAAAACTAAATCCGTAATGACATTGGCCAAATCAATTGGTTGTAGCCACCCTGTCTTATTAATATTTTCACCTAGCGCATCCGTCATTTGTGTATCCACAGGACCTGGACATACTGCATTTACCCGAATACCATAGGGTTTTAATTCTTCGCCAAGTGCCTTAGAAAATCCGATAATGGCATGCTTCGAAGCAATATAAGCACTGCGATTGGGGCCACCTTTTGTTCCCCAAATCGATGAAATATTGATAATGGCTCCCTCTCTTTTTTCCTTCATATCTTCTACTACTTCTTGACAAAGATAGAAAGGACCATGCACATTGACATCAAACATTTTCTTCCATTCCTCTGTTGATGTTTCCGTAAAAGGTTTTAAAAGCATAGCTCCAGCATTATTGATCAAAATATCAATCGTGCCCAGTTTCTTTTTGATTTGTGATATGACTTTTTTCACTTCTTCCTCGTCCGCAACATCACAAGAAACAGCCATGGCATCAACACCATATGTTGTTTGAATCAAATTTACCACTTCTTCGCATTCTTGTTCGTTGCGTGAACAAACTGCTACACGGGCACCGTGAGAAGCTAAAAGAATAGCTGTTTCTTTTCCAATTCCTCGACTTGCTCCAGTTACAAGCGCTACTTTTCCATCTAATTGCATCAGGGTTCCTCCTATTCTAGATAGTTTGATAACGACCAATATATGAAATGGCGTGTTTACCAGCTCTTCTGCCAAACACTAAACACCGAAGAACAGATGTTCCTCCTGGATATTTTCCATAATAGATACCAGAAGTTTCGCCTACAGCATATAAGCCAGGAATAGCTGTTTCATCTCCTGTTAATACACGTGCATCAATATCCGTTGCTAATCCGCCATTTGTAAACACATTGCAACAATGAACGGGGTATGCAATATATGGGCCTTCGTTTATAGGAATAGACCAATTTGATTTATTTAACCTTAAGTTTTTCGTTGCTAATCCATCCATTTTGTTATAGATAAATTCACCTTTTGGACATGCTTCATTGAATGTTTGAACTGTCTTTACTAGATTTTTCGGATTAACATTAATTTTTTCAGCAAGTTCCTCGAGTGTGCCTGCTACAATTGGTGGCATATCTGTTTGCAGCGCTTCCACATAATTCGGAATGTTATACATTTTTTGGTCCGTAATCATGTATGCAACATGGTCTTTACATGTATAGAAAATTTTTCTCGCAACTTCTTCATACTGTTCATCAATTGTTGTTATGCCTTCATCCGTGAAACGTTCACCATTTCGATTAACTAAAATAGCATATGGGAATAACATAACCCCCGCTTCTTCTCGCTTACTACGCGGATCGACCGTCTCTGCATGGAAAGAATCAAATTGGCCTTTTCCAGCAGCACCAATCCGCATAGCCATACGAATTGCTTCCCCTTTATTAAATAATCCTCCCTCTGAAACCGGTGGAATTTTATATGCATTACGCCCGATATACTGTGCCATCATTTCTTTATTTCCCTGGAATCCACCCGCAGCAAGTATGACTGCATTCGTTTTTAAATGCATACTACTTCCATCTGCGATACGCACTTTCAATCCATTCACAGCACCATCATCATTTAAAGTTATATCCCATGCTGTAGTTTCATAAATAATTTCCACACCTAATGCACGTGCTCGTAAACTTAAGGTATCAACGATTGCTCTGCCCCCACCAACTGGTAATAGCCTTGGACGTGAAGCAGTTAAGAACATCGTTGGTAGAAAATCGAAAGCAACGCCTTTTGATTCTACCCAGCGCAATGTAGGTCCTGCTTCCTGTTCAAGTGTTTGCGCATACTGCCTGTCTATCAATTGATCTGAAAAATTTAGCATATCTGAAACCAAATTGGGTGCTGGTGTATCAATGTTCTCCATACGCATATAGGCAGCTGTCCAGCGCGTATTTCCTCCTCTTTTTTCAAATGGGGCACGTTCTAAAATAGCTATAGAAATGGATTGATCTTGTGCTTTTGCTTCTTCAGCAGCAGCTAGAGCAGACGCTGTACCAGCAGCGCCACAGCCTACAATGATTAAATCATAATCTACTTTACCCATTCACGTTCACCACTCTCTGATTTTTCAGAATACTTCCCTTCCAATTCTTTAATTTCATGGAGCTTAAATAATTGTTGCCGCTCTTCCCACGAGCATATATATGAATCGATATTTGCTTGAGATTCGTCTCTTTTTAAAACCGCTAAAGCATCTTTGACACCTTTAATCGCACCACGTAAAGCGGTATTTGCACAAAGTACGATTTTATAGCCCATCATTTGCGCTTCTTCCTTTGTAACAAGTGGAGTTTTGCCACCCTCTACTAGGTTTAAAATTAATGGAATATCAGTTACTAGCTTTGGTATTTGTGCAATTTGTTCTAATTTATTAGGAGCTTCAACAAAAATAGCATGTGCTCCCGCTTCCTTATAAGCATTGGCACGTCTGATTCCTTCACCAAATCCATATACTGCTAGAGCATCTGTCCGAGCAATAATGGCTAATTGTTCATCTTGACGTGCATCTAATGCTGCTTTTATTTTTCCAACCATTTCTTCTGTTGAAATGACTTCCTTGCCATTAAAATGTCCGCATTTTTTCGGCATGACTTGATCTTCAATTTGAATCGCTGCTGCTCCAGCTCTTTCTAGAAGCTTTACAGTTCGTTGCATATTCACTGCATTGCCAAATCCTGTATCTGCATCAACGATTAATGGAACACTTGTCACATCTGCCATCCATGAAACAACCTGTGCAATTTCTGATAATGTCGTTAAACCTACATCTGCCCATCCAAGTTGTGCGTTTGAAATTCCTGCGCCCGTTACATATATAGCCTCAAAACCTGATTCTTCTACCAATCTAGCAGTCATCGCATCAAATGCACCTGGTAATATAAATGTTTCTGGTCTCTGTATAAGTTGTTGAAACTTTTCTGTTTTTGACATTTTCTTCATCCTTTAACTAATTACTTGTACTGCTATTTGTGTAATTCGTTGGTGAAAGATAATCGTACACTCCTCGAATTGAATTTCATAATTAAATCGAATCCATTTTCTGTTCACTACATGGACTACTTGTGAAATAGACCGTTCGCCAATTAGTACGGTTACATAGTAATTTCCTTCTTCAGGAAGTGTATAATGTGCCCTCAAGCCAGTATGGAAATGATACTGAACTTGATAAGGTACCCCCAATAATGCTGTCATGGTTTCCATTTGACCGTTTTGTAACAGTTCTCGCAAATAGGAGGAGCTTACCTTTGATCCATACATTGCATATTCTTCTACCACTTGAACTGTTAGTTGGTGCCCGCTATGATTTTTAATCGTATTAACATTTCCTGCTCCCTTTGCACCGTACGTATAGTCAAACCCAGCCACTGCATGTTGTACTTTCAAGTTAACCAAATATTCCTTAACAAATGTTTCAGGCGTTAAAGAGGCAAACGATCTTGTAAATTCAACAATATAGAAAATATCAACACCGAGCTTTTTTAGTTGTCTGGCTTTGTGCTCCATAGGCATTAAATAATCGATTTCTTGATTTAAAAATACCGTTTTTGGATGTGGAAAAAAACTCATGACCGCTAAAGGAAGCCCTTTCATTTTGGCCGATTCTTTGGCTTGAGCAATTACTTTTTGATGACCTTTATGAAGCCCATCGAAGAAGCCTAATGCCATCACACTTGAACAACAATTAGCTTGAATCGTTGATAAATTTTGTTCATTTACAAGAATTACTTTCATCAGCCTCACCTACCTTTTAATGTTTAACGAGCTTCGATGGTAATATTGTTGAGTTCCTTGTCTTGTACCGTGTCGCCCCAATAAGTATTACAAGACGAGCGCTCTTCCAAGGTCCATTCGACCGGCTCCCAATCAGGCTCGAATATTAAATATCCCCCTGAAAACAATTCAACGCGACAACCACTGCCTGGATCCATTACGTAAAGGTAAATAGCCTGAGTTGCCCCATGTTTTCCTGGACCAATAAATTGAAGTCCGTTTTCTTTTAAAATATCTGCAGCGCGTAATATATCTTGCGAATCATCCAACCAATATGAAATGTGGTGTAAGCGTGCTGGTGTTGGCAATGTTTCTTTCTTTAAAAGGGCTACATCATGAACTAAAGGGGTAACACTTAACCATCCTGCTAAAATCCCTTCATCACCACGCATATACTCACGCATATTAAATCCAAGAACATTTACCAAAAAATCATACGATTCTTCCACATCTGTAGAAGTATGAATATTGACATGATCAAAGCGACGAGGTGAAATACCTTTGCGCCAGGATTGATAGACTTGATTCTTTAATACGGACGCTTTACCATTTGTTGCTTTTGGCTTTTCAACATCATAATAAAATTCAAATGTATGACCACTTGGCATCCTAAAACGAATCGAATCTCCAATGCCTACAGTTGTACCTTTTGGATATTCTTCAACTGCTACGTTTAGTTCTTCCAAAATACTTTTGAATGCTGCTACACACTCAGGCGTTTTGGTACGCCAACCAATTTGTTTTACATAGCCTGCTTCTCCTTTTTCAAGACTTAAAGTATGATGTTGGAAGTCACTGTAAGCTCGTAAATAATGGACGCCGTTTACTTCCTCTGTCTCTTCTAAACCAATTACTTCTTTAAAGAAAAATAAGGATTTTTCTAAATCACTTGTAACTAAAGCAACATGTCCTAATTTCGCAATTTCAGGTTTCATTTCACTTTCCCCCTAAATCAGCTTTCTTTAATAGTACAAAACAAAAACTAACAGAACTACGATTCATTTTTCTAAAATTCAATCAATTTTCCGTAAAAAAATACCGAATTCTAGATTCGTATTTTCTCTCGATTCGATTCAAATTCATAGTATTCAACACCTTGTTCATCGATTGGAATTTCTACTAGATAGCCTGCAAATGGTTCCTTTTTAACTTTATCTGCAGGTAAAGGTTCATACGCAGTAGTAACAAACAATGTATCTAATTTTTCTCCTCCAAACGTACAAGACGTAACATGTGAAAATGGTAATTCAATATCTTTTTCAACCTGCATGTTTGTCGGATTAATACATACAATTCGTGTTTCTTTTTCAGAAGTAGTTGCCACTTTTCCTCCTTTAAATAGTGCAACCCATAAGTTTCCATTATCATCTATTGTCATTCCATCTGGATATCCCTCATCGACTTCAAATGTATAAATAATTTTTTCAAATTGAATCTCACTATTTTCCGATAATTCATATTGGTAAATATGATGCTTTGAAGAATCTATATGATAAAATTTATTGGTTTTTCGATTCCAATCTAGGCCACTAGATAATGTGATATTTTTTAATTTCACTTGAATATTGCCATTTTGGTCGATGCTAAATAAGTTTGCATTTTCAAACGGATATTGCGACATCGATGTAAGTGGAGAGTCTTTAAATCTTTTATAAAATCCATCTGAAGATCCTACCCAAATTTGTCCATCAGGTCCACATTTGCCATCGTTTAAATAATGGATGTCGTTTAAGCCTTCGGGTATGACGAATGGTTTTTTGATACCTTGTTTAAAATTAAGATAGTAGAGTCCATCTTTATAAATGCCAATAAATTGGCCGTCTGTTGTTGGTACGATTGCTTGTATAGGTCCTAACGCGTCATATACGTTTTCTTGGTTGGTTTTTGGGTTGTAAGTGATGATTTTCTTTGCTGCAGTATCTAACCAGATAATTCCATATCCATGGTGCCAAATGGGACCGTCCCCAATCTTTGCACGATAATGTCCACACTTTTTCATACACATCACCTACTCTTCTAAATTGTATATTTATTTTTAATGATCATCTTTTTACATTAGTAGATTCTTCCCTTGTTGAGTGGACTGAAAATTTGTTTTAATACTAATTTTTTTAGTTAGACTGGTATTAGCTTCGCTTTCCGAGCTAAGCGAGCGGTGAGTATCCTCGTTAGCTTTCGCTTCCTGCGGGGTCTTACCTGTCTCACTTTTCCTAGCTAGGAGTCTTCGCTTATTCCACGTCAGAATTTTTGTGGTTACTAATCTCCGATTAAAATTTTCATTAACAAATATTTGTATTCCAGCTTATTCTATTATCTAGAATTCGCTATTTACTGATTCCTACATTCCTCCAAAAATTAGCAAATTAGCAAATTATATTAAAATCTATTTTTATAAAAATTAGATACAACATTATTTTCTTGAAAAAAAAGAAAGAGTTATTAGCTCCTTCTTTTTTAGCTATCAAAACAACTAATGTTTTATTTTGTGATTTGTAATGATTACGCCACTTCGTAGATTTTATCTTCTTGGCCTCCAACGGCTTTTCTTCTGCCTAGTTCTACTAAAATATCTCGTTCATCTACAGAAAAGAGTTGAGCAGCTTTTTCTGTGTGTAGCAAGAAGCTAGAGTATACTCCTGCGTAGCCCATCATAAGACTTGATCCAGAGATTTCTTGGGGTCTAGGTAAGATTGGAGCAACGATGTCATTTGCTACATCGATGATTTTATATAAATCTTTGCCAGTTTGTATGCCTAGACGATTAAGAACAGCGATTAGAGCTTCTGTTTGTGTATTTCCTCCTGCTCCCAGAGCTCGCAGTAAGCCATCAATATAACCTCCTCAAGACTTTAATCGTTATAACTCGAATGCTTTTCAAATGATTAAATTCATCATTCGGATAGATCTCATTCTAAGTATTTGCTTAATATCCCGCAGGTAGCTTTGCTCTGTTCAAAGGCACAAACTACAACAACAGTTACCATATTTCGCTTTATTATAATGTTTTAAGAGAAGTTGTCCTTCTCATGCCTATTGTCGGGTTATTCTCTGTTTTTGCATCCATTTGATCTCCCCAATACGTAAATCCAAGGTCCATTTCATCAAGTGTCCAGCGAATCGGTTCCCAATCCGGTTCAAAAATCAGATAACCATTTGTGAAAATTTCTAGTCTTACACCGCTACCTGGATCTATTGCATAAATGTACATCGCTTGAGAGATCCCATGCTTTCCAGGTCCTTTAAAGAAAATGCCATTTTCTTTTAAAATATCTGCTGCTCTCAGTAAATCTTGCGCATTGTCTAACCAATAGGCAATGTGATGCACTTCATGTGTTGATTTTGAATTCGGATCAAAACTAAAGGCAATATCATGTACAAGCGGAGTTACACTCATCCAAGCACCCACGTATGTTCCATCTGGTGCTTCGACATATTCTCGTAAATTGAAACCTAAATGCTTTTCCATGAAATCTGTGAATTCATTGGCTGGCAATGAACTTAATAAGTTAACGTGGTCAATTCTTCGTGGTGAAACACCTCTATTCCACGATTTGTGCGTTTGGTTTTTTAATACAGAACGTGTTTCAGGCGAAGCTAATGTTTTATCCATATCAAAGTAAATTTCAAATGTATGATTGCTTGGTAATTGGAAACGGAATGCTTTGCCTTGCCCTTTTTCCGATCCTTCTTCAACCCATTCAATAGCAATCCCACTATTTTGTAATTGAGCTGCAAATAAATCGACATCTTCACGTCGTTTTGTTCGCCAGGCAATATGATCTAAGTGCGCTTCTTCTCCTGCTCGAATCGATAATGTATGATGCTCAAAGTCTCCCCATGCACGTAAATAGTGCACACCATCGGCTACTTCTGTTTCTTCTAGTCCAATCACTTCTTTAAAAAACCACAATGACTTTTCTAAATCTGTACTAACTAACCCAAAATGTCCTAGTTTTGAAATTTCTGCTTTACTCATTTTCCTGCCCCCTTTGTCAATTAAGCAAAATAAGTGTTTGGCTCTAAATCACACATAATACGACCATATGTTTCTAGTAAACTAGTTGGTGTGATAAATCCATGTAAATGCATGGAGATAAAATCTCGATAGAACGTTTGGAATACATTATTGTTATAGGCAAAAACAGAACCAGCTCCTGCTAACATCAAGTCAAAAGCATCTTTACATAGCTGATTCGCATAGCCAAATTGCGCCTTAATACGAATACTTTCTTTTTGTGTAAATTCTTGACCACGAGTTGAATACTCATCTAAATCAGAAATGGCTTGCTCAAATAACATGCGTGCACATTCAAGCTTCATTTCCGTTTCAGAAATTTGTAAATGGGTAACCGCTGCCTCATTCATTTTGTTATAGAAGGTATTGCCAATTCCGGCTTTTGCCACACGTTCAAGATGTAAGTCAAAACCACCAAGTGCAATACCCAAAGCGGGTGCAGCAATAGAGAGTGTTAGCGATGGCACAAATGGTGTACGATATAACGGATTATCTTGTAATTCTTCTATAATATAGTGCCCCTTTTGCGCTAATCGGTCTAAAGAAACACGATGTTCTGGAATGAAGATTTCTTTTACAACAACACTATTACTTCCTGAACCGCGTAACCCCACTACATTCCAATCATCTAATACCTTTGCATCTTCTTTTGGGACAATCAGGATGGCCATCTCTACGCCACCATTTCCATCATCAATAGGTGCACCGAAGTAGAACCAGTCAGCATAAGGAGAACCCGATACAAATGGCCACTGCGCATCTTTAATAAAATAGCCACCTTCTACTTTTTCAATATCAATTCGAATCGGTTTAAAATTCCCTGCTAATACAACATCTTTATTATGATTTGGCCCGAAGATTTCATCTAATGCTTTGCGCCCGAAAGCATAAGAAATCATGTAATCACGAATATTACTAAGCGATACAAACCAACCAGCAGAAGCATTACCTCGACTAATTTCAGTTACTACGTCAAAATAGGTGCGCATATCTGTTTCATAGCCATTGAACATTTTCGGACGCAAAATTTTTAATAGACCTTTATCACGAATCGCGTTTACTACTTCATCGGGTAAATTACTTGTTTGGTCAATTTCTAATGTTTTATCTCGCAATAATTTTTGTAAGGAGCGTGCATTTTGAACTAACATTTCACGAGCGTTTTCTGTGTTTAAAACTGTTTCACTCATCCGGACCCCTCATTTCAAATGATTTTTCAATTAAACTTCAACTTCCACTTTATCTTTTTTGAAGAAATGTTTTGTCGCATGTAAAAACTCTTCACGTTGCTCAATCATTGCCCAATGGCCGCATTTCTTAAAGACGCGTAGTTCTACATTTGGTAAATGATCTAAAGCATATAAACTACTTTGTAATGGAACGAAACGGTCATAATATCCATGAATTAATAAGAATTCGTTTTCCATTCGCTCAAATGCTGTTTGAGGGATCAACATTTCGGTTAACGTTGATTTTGTAAAGTTCTCACGATAGGAGCGAAGAATCTCAGGACGTTGGAACATTTCAAAACGTTCTTCCACAACTTGATCAACTAAAGGTTGCATCCTATCTATGTCATGGACAAACCAACTCAGTAAGTTTTTCAAGTTTTCTTTTGTTGGGTCCAAATGGAAGTTTGATAACTTTAATAGTTCTGCTGTTGGCTCTTTTAGCAATACGCCTGCTCCCATAAGCACGATTTTTTCAAAGCGCTCTGGAGCCTGCATATTTAAATACATAGATACAACACCACCAAGTGAGTTGCCCACTAAATTCGCCTTTAGTACATTTAAGGAATCCATTAAATCTAAAATTTGTTTAATACGCATCGACATCCATTGAACGCCATTTTCTGGATATACTTCTGGGTGATCTGTATCACCAAATCCAACTAAGTCCGGTGCAATGACATGAAAATCTTGTGCATATTCTTCCAAAACAAATTGCCAATTTGCTTTGGCATTCGCTCCTGGACCAGAACCATGGATGAAAATTACTGTTTCTTTGTGTTCCGTTCCGCCTTCATGAAAATACGTTTCATAATCACCTGTTTTAACTTTTCGTTGAACAATTGTCATTCTAACCACTCCTTGAATTAACTTAATATTCTGACATTTATTTTCCCTATACTGTCGAATGTTTTTTAGTTTGTACAAATTGACTTGCATGTTCACCTGCTAATTTTCCAAATACAGCACCTGATGTGAGACCAGCTCCACCGGGATAGTTGTCATAATAAAGGCCACCAACAATTTCACCAGCTGCATATAGGCCATCTATTGGTGTAAAGTCATTATGAATGACTTGTGCATTTTTATTTATTTTTAAACCACCATATGTGAATGTGATTCCACAACCTACTTCATAAGCTTCAAATGGCCCTTCATCAAGACGATTCGCCCAATTCGACTTTGACACCGATAAGCCATTCGTTTTTTTACCATCTAATCGATTGGGATTAAAAGCGATGTCTTCTGAAACAGAGGCATTATACTCTCCTACTTCCTGTAAAAAAGCTTGTGCATCCATTCCTTCCATTTTTTTTGCCAACTCTTCTAATGTATTGGCAGTTACTTTAGAAACTTGACGGCCATTGTATTCCTCTCGAATAAAACGCTTTACTTTGGCATCATAGACTTGCCATGCACATTGCCCAGGTTGTTTTAAGATTTCACGGCCTACTTTTGCATAAATATAGTTTCGGAAGTTGGCACCTTCATCGATAAATCGTTGACCTTTTTGATTGACCATAATGCCAAAAGGAAAACTCAGCTTTTGGAATCCTTCTTTATAATCCGGCAAGTGTCGATCACCGCTAACAGCATGTGCACCCGACCAGTTACCAGTCGTACGTGCACCCAATGACATGGCCATCCGCAGGCCATCACCCACACTATATTTACAGCCTCTTGTATGAACGGTATCCCAACCAGGTCCTAAATATTTGGTTCGCATTTCAACATTGGCATGAAAACCACCAGATGCAAGCACCACGGCATTACACGCAATAACACGTTCTTCTCCATTACTGCGTACAATTACACCTTCAATCGTACGATTTTTTGTTACAAGGTCAATTGCTGCAGTATTATAAAGAATGGATATGCCCATCTTTTGTGCTTCACGATGCAAGGCTTCCACTAATCCTTTTCCACCACCAACAGCCTCAATGACCATACCACCCCAAAAAACAAATTTATCATCGATTTTATAGGCTTGTCTTCCGTAAATTGGAATCCATTTCACATGGTGTTTCGATAACCATTGAACCGTTTCAAAGCTTTTCTTTGTCATAATTGACGCAAGGTCGTAATCTGTTCGATAATTTGACATCACACATAAATCATCAAAAAACTGCTCTTTTGTATAGCTTCCAAAGTCAACCATTGCAAATTCTTCATCTGTCATATCAGGTAATAGTGCTCGCACTTGCTCACCATTCTTATACGAAAAGCGAATGGAACCATGTGTGTATGCTGTATTACCACCTTTTTCTTCTTGAGATGAAATTTCTAATACAGTCACTTGTGCCCCATTTTCAGCGGCCGAAATTGCAGCACTTAACGCTGCATTTCCGGCACCGATTACTACGATATCTGTTTTCTCAGGCATCTATATCACTCCTATATTAGTTTGAAGGGGAATAAGAGTTTTATAATTTACCATTAAAGAACTGTTGAATAAGATGATTAAATTCATCTTTCTTTTCAATTTGTGTCCAGTGACCGCATTTTGAGAAAACATGTAATTGTGCATCGTCTAAATACTCCATTAGATAGTAGCTAGAATCGATGGAGCATACTTTATCATCACGTCCATGTACTAAAAGAATTTTGTTTTTAATACGACGTAGTGCAGCCGTTGGAATTGGTACTGCTGCTGTAGAAAAAATGGAATTGTTCGAACGACGTACTTCCTCACGCATTGCGTTTTCAAAACGAGAATCTGTAATTCCATCTATAATTGGTTGCATTGCTTCATTGTCATAAACAAACCAGCCCATAATTTGTTGTAAGCGCTTTTTTGACGGATTATCATAAAAGGACTTCGCACGCGCTAATTCTAGGCTCAGCTTTGTATTCGGCGTACCACCTGGCCCCATAAGTACTACTTGATCGAAGCGTTCTGGATATTCTAAAAGTAGTTCAAGTGCTACAGAACATCCTAATGAATTCCCTACAACATGAACTTTATCTAAATTATAAAAATCTATTATTTCAATCACTTGTTCAATCCAACAATCCATCCATGCTTGGCGATTCTTCAAAGGTTCTCCTGGGTGATCACTTTGTGCAAAACCATACAAGTCTGGCGCTAAACAATGGAATGTTTTGCCACAATCCGCTAATGCATAGCTCCAGTTAGCGATAGCTGTTACTCCCGGGCCTGAGCCATGTAAAAAAAGAATCGTTTCTGTATTTTCTGTTCCAGACTCATTCATCCATGTCGTATACTTACCTGTTTTAATATGTTTTGAAGTAATGATATTTTCAACGTTTGTAGTACTCACACTACATTCCTCCCTTAAGCTTCAATTGTTGGAACTATTAATGCATTACCTGTTATACTATCGCCCCAATACGTATTACCAAACGCTCTTTCTTCTGGTCGCCAAACGACTGTTTCCCAGTCTGGTTCGAAAATTAAATAACCACCAGTAAAAAGCTCAACTCGGCAACCACTTCCTGGATCGATTACATATAAGTAAATGGCTTGTGAAATACTATGTTTACCAGGTCCAATAAATGGAAGCCCATTTTCCTTTAAAATATCCGCTGCTCGCATCAAATCTCCTGAACTATCAAGCCAATACGAGATATGATGGAAGCGTCCAGTTGTTTCAAGCGTTTCATGCGCAACAAGGGCTACATCGTGTACTAAAGGGGTGACACTCATCCAGCCGGCCAATAATTTTCCTTCATCCGTTTCGATACATTCGTTGATTCGGAAGCCTAATTCGTCAACGAAGAAATCATAGGCGCTATTTCCTTTTGCGCAAGTGTGAATGTTGACGTGATCTATGCGACGTGGAGAGATGCCTTTTGCCCATGATTTATAGGTTTGATTTTTCAATACGGACTTTCGGTGTTCTTCTACTTCACCTTTTTCCACATCATAATACAATTCCAATTGATGGCCAGACGGTGCGATGAATCGAATGGCTTCTCCAATACCCGGAGTAGTCCCAGCAGGAATGTGCTCAATTGTGTATCCTTTTTCTGCAAATTGTCTAGCAAAAAGTGGAATATCTTCCGCACGTTTTGTTCGAAACGCAATATAGTTTACTTTCCCTTTATCTCCAGGTGAGATGGATAATGTATGATGCTGAAAATCTCCCCAAGCTCTAAAATAATACGTATCTTCTATTTTCTTCGTTAATTCAAGTCCAATCACATCTCGAAAAAAGATCACTGATTTTTCGATATTCGAAGATTCAAGCGCTACATATCCTAATTTGGCTATTTGTGGTTTCAAGCTTCATCCTCCCTTTGTAACACCCATATTAATAGATGGTAATTACGGAAACTATAGAAAATTTTATCCAATAATCTCTTTAGTTTTCGGTAAATAATAGTTAATATCTTAATTGATTTGGTTCTAATCCTGCTAATTTACGTCCAAAATTCTCAAGCGTAATTACTGGGGATAATGAACGGTGAGAATGTAATGTGATAAAGTCACGGATTAGACGTTGCATTGGATTTCCATCATATACATATCCTGAACCACTTGCTGCAAGAATCGCTTGCATCGCTTCATTCAATATATTATTGCTGTAACCCATGTCCGCCAAAACTTTTAAACGCTCTTCTCTTGGCATGATTGTCTTTTGACTTGCCCATTCATCAATCTTTTTAGCAATGTTCATCAAATAGATTTCTGCTGTTTCTACTTTTAATGTTGCTTCAGCAATTAATCTGTGTGTACTTGCTGCATCTTTAATCATTTTGACACCCATATGCTGTGCCGTACGATATGGCAAACTTTCGTTGAATAGTCGCAGCATTTCTTGAACAACACCTAATCCAGGTATTGCTAAAGATAAAATTAAACATGGGAATAATGCTGAGCTAAATAGTGGTATATCTCGTAAATGATCTGATTGGAAATTTCCATCTAGTACATTTACAAATGACGTACATCGATGATCTGGAATAAACACATTCTTCATATGAACTGCGTTACTACCGGTACCTCGCAAACCTAATGTATACCAATCATCTTCAATCTCTAACTCATTGAATGGCAGTGTCATTAAAAGTTGCTCTTTTATTTCACCTTTTGCATCTTTTAAATACATTCCGAAATATCCCCATGTAGCATGAAGTGAACCTGAGCAGAACATCCAATGCCCTTCTTCAATCAAATAGCCACCGTCTACTTTTTTCACTGTACAAGAGCGTGGTTCATAGACGCCTGCAAATAGTACATCATCTGGATTGTTCTTAAATATTTCTAAATGTGTTTTTTCTGTAAATGATTCTGCTACCATCATTTCTCGGATAGCACATAGTGACGCAACCCAACCAGTAGAGGCACAAGCTTTTGAGATTTCAAGAATGACTTGACTATATGTTTGAATATTCACTTCCAGTCCACCGTATCTAGCTGGACGTAGCATTTTAAAAATATTGTAGTCTTTCAGTTGTTGGATTGTTGCTTCTGGAATACGACGAATTTCTTCAGTTTCTTTTGCGCGTTTGCGGATATCTTCAGCTATGAGCTTTGCATTTTGGATTACTTCTAATTCGGTTTCATTCAAAATTGTTGTCATATACCCCACCCCTTTACTTAATGTAATTTCAATTTAACAAAATTAGCGGTGATAAAGTTTAGTGAATTGTTTTGAATTTTCAATACAATTTCTGATAAAAAGTGTTTAATTTTGGTTGAGGAGATTTGCTGTTAGTTGATTTGAATGGAATAATTTGTATTAGCAACTTTTTAATTTCTTATTGAATGGATTATAATTAGCGTTTTGGCGATTAGTGAATCTCTCTTTTTCTGAGACACTGATAATTAATTTAATACTATTTTTATTTCAGAGTGACGTGGATCTAACTACACTTTCCTGCGGGCGAGCGGTGAGTCTCCTCCTGCGCTTCGCTACGTGCGGGGTCTCGCCTGTCTCGCTTTTCCCGCGGGAGTCTTCGTTAATTCCACGTCAAAATTATTTGTAGTACTAATCTATACCGAAAATTTTCAGTAAAAATTTTTTAAACATTTATCCATTGTAACTCTTTAGGAGAATTACAAAAAATCTCAATCCTTAATCGCATGAGAGTCTTCACCAAAAACTTTTAGATACTTTTCTAAATTCATGCCTAAGACACTTTTAATACTACGCATGATGCATTATCCAAGTTATTGAATGATTATTAAATTGATAGAATTTAACTAAAAATCTAATCCTATATTATATTTTTAGATATTTATTTCTTAAAAGTTTACACTTTCCAAATTTGTCTGCTAGAATATTTTCTGTAAGCGCTTTAATTAGAATGATCTTAGGGAGGCAAATTCTTTGATGGCAAATTCTAGTTATATTGATAAAGAACTCGTTACAACTACAGGAACATTCGGTCTTTTGAGAAAGGAATTAATCGAAAATTTAGGGTTAGAACATGCAAAATTTTTTTTACAGCGCTATGGTTGGAATTTGGGAGTTGTACATGCTAAAGAAGTAGAACATCGCCCTATGAGTTTACGCGAAAAGTTGGATTGTGCCTCTGGATATCATTTAAATTCTGGCCAAATTTCAGATGTCATCTCTGATCGAATTTTAGAACTTAATCCTGACGATACAGTAAAATATACCTATGCTAAAGGAATTTGGATCAATTCATATGAAGTATCCGAACATACGAAGCATTTTGGGAAAAGTGATACTTGTATTTGCCATACATTAGCTGGTTATGCAAGTGGATATACTTCTTATTTAACAAAAAAAGATATCTATATTGTAGAAATTACATGTAAAGCAAAAGGTGATGATGATTGCGCTTTTGAAATGCGTATGTTGGAACATTGGGATAAAGAAACGCAGAAGGAATTAAAAAAAATCCATCAATCTCGTATGATCGATGAATTAAACAAAACTTATGAACAACTATACACTGAAATAAGACATACAGAGAAAGTATCTGCTTTTCATAATGATTTAACAATCGGATTAGTACAAGGCATGAATATTGAGCAAATTTTAGAAACCATTCATGATAACCTTAATGTCGCCGTACTTCTTCAAGACCTCAACTTTAATACACACCACGCAGCAGGTATTACGGAAAAGAAATTAGAATTCCTTGCTGCAGATTTTGCAAAACAGATGCCTCAAACAAGTTCTGGGAAAATTTTAATGCAACACATAGAACCTATGCACACACTTCAAATAGATTGTGAACATCATATTCGCTTGATAAGTCCATTAACATTACAAAAACAAAACATTGGCTATATTTCATTCATATATTCAAAAGACTCGCGCCAGTTAAAAGAAGAAATCCACTTTTTACAACGTGCGGGAACCGTAATCGAACTATGCTATCTAAATGAAAAATCAAGCTTAGAAGCCCTTGAAAACATTAAAGCTTTTTTCTTTGAACAACTACTGCAACAACAATATACATCTAAAAGACAAATGATTTCTCGAAGCTATTTATTTCAAATAGATTTAAATGAGGACTTTTATATTGGAACTCTACGAATTACAAAAAAAGGTGCCGTAATTAAGGATTCTAACCTGATCAACAAAATTATTCAATCCTTTACGTCTTATTTAGAAATGCATCAAATCCCTATATTTATTACGGAATTTCAACAAGAAATAACCTTTTTATTTCCAAAATCCGAAGAAACTCACGGAATTTTAACAAACATTTTAAAGCATCTTCATCGAACATTTAAAACCTATGATTTTCGTATAGGGATGAGTCGACTAATTCGTGATATAGAGGATATACCAGAAGCAAATCGTCAATCGATGACATCCCTTAACATCGATAAAAAGGCTAATATCGTCTATTTTGAAAACACAAGTATTATGGGTTCAATTATTAATCCTCATAATATGACTACAATTGTTCAAATTGCTGAAAAAGAACTCGCACCAATCTTGGCATTAAAGCAAAACAAGAGGGACGAATTCTTAAAAACAATCTATGCATTCTTAAATAACAACGGAAATTTGCAACAAACAATGCTTGATTTAAGTTTATCGATGAGCGGACTTGTCTATAGGCTTCAGAAATTAGAGGAAATGCTGAAAAAGGATTTACGCAGTTCTACGCATTCCTTTGAACTCATGCTACTGTTAAAATCATTAATTATTCTTGGGAAAATTGAAATGGAATAGCAAACAAAAACCAATAAAAACAATTGAATTTTAATTACACATCTTTAAGTCACTTAAGAAGCCTTTTTTACACAAAAAACTCTCTATTATTTTTAGATTATTCTGAATATAATTAATACATTTTTATAAAAATTTAACACGTTTTTTCATAAAAAAACATTGATTCCGTACCTATTTTTCTGTGCTACTATCTTAAATAACTTATAAGAAAGGAGTTCGCTTCGTGCTTCGTAGATTCTTAACCTTTTCAATTGGTTAATGTAAACGAAAGAAAAATAGGGGGTACTCATTTATGGCGAAAACAAAAAGTGTTGCTTTTTTAAAATTTTTAATCGTTTTAATAGCATTCCAAGATGTTGCCGCAGGTGTTGCAGGTTCCATCATGGGAGATCTCATTGTAGCTTTTCCCAATTTTAATCCATCCGTTGTTATGCTCATTGCTACGATCCCAGGATTCTTTCAAATATTCCCTTCGTTATTCTACGGGAAGTTAGCAAATAAGTTTTCTAAACGAGGGCTATTATTTACTGGATTAATCTTCTTTATCATCGGTGGGACCATGCCTTTCTTTATTGATAACTTATTCATAATCATTGCCTTCCGTGGTTTATTAGGACTTGGTGTTGGTATTACATTACCATTATCAGTTGATATCATTTCAAGTTTCTTTAGCGGAAGAGAACGAGATTCACTTATTGGTCTAGGTACATCGACTGTTGCTTGTATTGGCGCTGTCTTCTTCCAAGTAGTGGGTGGGATGCTTGCTGATGCATATAATTGGCAATTTGGCTTCTTAGTATACTTATTCCCGATTTGGATATTAGCGATTACTTTCTTATATCTACCTGAACCAAAGAAACAAGAAGTTCCAAATGCATCTCTAAAAGAAATCTTATTTACTGCACCAAAAACAGTTTACGGTTTTTCAATCGGTCAAATTCTATATTCTGGCTTTGTATTTGGCTACGTTACGAACATTTCAATCATCATCCAAAAAGAACATTTAGGAAATGCTACTGAAGCAGGACTTGCTATTTCACTGTTTACGTTTGGTACATTAATCATAGGTTTCTTCTTTGGTCGCCTTCGCCAAATGTGGCCAAACTTTAATATTCCATTTGGTATTTTATTGACATCTATCGGCATTTTATGGTGTTACTTTGCAGCAAATTTAACATTTATTTTTATCGCAAGTCTTCTTGGTGGAATAGGCTTAGGGATTGTTCTTCCAGGTGTGTTAGCAAGGGTTTCTGAACTTTCAAATTTAGCAAAAGGGATTTCATTTGTAGGATTTGTTGCAGCGGCGCAAGGATTAGGTGGGATTGTTAGTCCTTTCGCTTACCAATTCATTTTAAATCTCTTAGGACAAGAAGGCGGTCGTTTTACGCTACTACTTGCCTCTATTGGGCTATTACTTTTAGCCGTGATTTGGATGGTTATCATATCACTGTCTAAAAAAGAACAGATTGTTACGGAAAACGAAACAACAAGAGATGTCGTATAATAAACCTAAAAAATAGAATGCGGAATATCTTAAAATTGTTTCGGTAACTAGCTATGTAAACTTACTTGAATAACGAACAAAGGCAATGTATACTGAAGATATTAAATGCATAAATTAAAAGGACCGCCGATGCTGGTACATCGACGGTTAAATGATAGTTGGTTCCTTCAATTGGGATTGGCTATATTATGGAGATAACCCATTAGAGCTCTCAACTCAAGGATGGGTTATTTTTTATGGCTAAATGACAGAATTGTAATAACTAATGTCGCAAAAGCGATCGCAAACATCAATGCTTCGAATACTGTCATGGCATCACCTCCTTAACTCCACATGTCGTGGATAACCCAGACTAAACTACAGCAAATATACTGTAGAATAGTCTGTTTTTATTTTCAGGAGTATGCCAACCACCCTTGAGTACCAACTATCTTAAAATTATTATAGCAAACATTTGTTCTTTTTTATACTAAAAATTTTTATATGATAACCATTTTATATTTTCAGTAAAAGTTCTCGAAACTAACCAGCTCTCAGCTCTCTATTTAACAAACGGTTAATTGTATAAATTCCATATAAAGATAAATGTTTAGATTCGAAAAACTAATAAACTAATATTTTTTGGAGAACTCCAAAATTAATTCTTTATATAGTTTACGTGAATTTCTTGGTAAATTTCAATACTCTTCTATCCAACTCTTCACCTCAATGAAGGGTAGTAAAAATACAGCAAAATAGAGGTATATTCGATAGAAAAGAGATAATTTTCATTTCTCATTGATGGGCTAATTTGTCGATGGGGTTGATTATGTAAACTAAATATGTATATAATAATATTATGTTTAAAATATATTTCGTGTTATGAAGTTTATACACGGGACTAAAATTTTAGTTTAATCACATTATTTGTTCTTCTTTAATTAAATATAAGCTTAATTGAGTTTTACGTATGAGAACAATTCCGTGGTGTGATTAGGCATCAAGGAAGGATGTTGATCGAATGAAGGCAGACCAAATAATAGGTCGCAATGAAAAAGAGACACCAAATGATTATTCATACGACAGAGTGCCAGAAGAAAAAAGAAATATGGGTTGGTTCAGTGTAACGAACATTACTTTTGGTATTGCAACAGCTATTTTTTATTTCCAAACTGGGAGCGTATTAGCTCTTCAATTCGGTGCCATCAATGCCATTATCTCGGCAATTTATGCCATCATCATTGCAGGTGCACTAGGTACAGTTATTGCCTATTTATCAGCTAAGTCTGGTATGAATGTAAACTTAATGTCGCGACAAGGATTTGGCTATATAGGAGCTTCTTTAACGTCATTAATTTATGCCTCTAACTTTATCATGTATTGTGCATTTGAAGGCATGATTTTAGTAACAGCAATTCATTCATTTTTCCCCGTTATTCCTTTATGGATTTTAATTATCGTATTCGGATCAATCGTTATTCCACTCAACTGGTTCGGTATTAAACAACTAGACAAACTACAAAAATGGTCTTTACCTATCTTCGTTGTATTCTTAATTACAACAATAATTATTGCTTTTAATAGACCATCAGAATTTGATGGGAGCTTTTGGTCATATCTACCTCATGGCGTTCAAGTAGGTGGTTCTGCTTTAATGTTATGTATTGGTATGCAACATGGTATTATGGGTCTAACTGCTTTACTAGGCTCTGATTACGCACGTTTTCTTAAACCAAAAGATGTCAAAATTGGCGCCTTTATGATTGGATTTATACCACAAATATTCTGCTTCGGCGTAATGGGTGGTTTAGGTATTTGGTTTGGCGTCCGATTAGGCGAATCTAATCCGGGAGTATACATTGTCACACTTCTTGGACTTGGTGGAGTTCTATTTACAATGCTGACTCAAATCAGAATTAATGTAACAAATATATACAGTGCTTCCCTATCACTTTCCAACTTCTTTGAGAATGTATTCCATTTCAGACCAGATAGACGATTCTGGGTTGTAGTAGCTGGTGTCATCTCCATGGCATTAATGTTAGGAGGAATCTTAGAACACCTTGATACAGCCATGACATTCCAAGGCGTTTTCCTATTAACATGGGCTGCTATATTAGTAACCGATGCATTAGTTGTGAAAAAATTACTTCACATTGTTCCGAAAGAATATGAAGCACGACAAGATAAATTATATAAATGGAATCCTGTTGGAGTTGTTCCGTTAATTGTATCAAGCGCTTTAGGAACAATTGCAGGACTAGGTTATATGGGTTCTTTCTTACAAAACACAGCTTCATTCTTTGCGGCTATTTTAGCTTCAATTCTAACCGTAATTATTGCACTTGCAACACAAGGAAAATATTATAGTAAAACAGCTCCAAAGCCTTCTAAAAAAGCACGTGAAAAGAAAGATTCCTACAATCTTGATGTGCTTAAGGATGATTCTATAACAACTCATTCATAAAACGATGAATGTTCTAGAACATTATAGTATAAACAGTTTCATTTTTAAACAAGTAAATTGTAAAAAAAGCATGTTTTTGATTAATTTTTTCAAAGCATGCTTTTTTTGTGCTTTTACAGGAAATCAGAGTGGTTGTTTCTACTGTTTTTTGGGTTGTATCTGAAGTTCTCAGCATACCTTTCCGCGCTTTTGTTGATGGCTTTCGCGGTTTTAAGTATAACTTCCGTGTTTTTTCAAATTGTTTCCGCGAACTCAGCAATTTACATCTTCAAGCTAACAAAAGCCTTACTCCCCTTCTACTAGCACAAAGGTTAAAATCCAATATTAAAATAATTCTTCTGTTGACTTTCCACTATTCCTAGCTTTCTCAGCATACTTTTCAATCATTTCCATCATAAATGTATCCAATTTTCTCTTTAACCTATCAAACATATAGCCAAATGGATTGTGTATACACATTCGTTTTGCTTTTTGAATCGTATCTTTAAATGCAATAAAACTTAAATCTTCTAATTCCTTTTTGTGAGATTTCCATACATCCCATTCTAGTAATGAATTTATTTGTTTCCGAATGACGTCTAAGTATCTTTTCGTCTCTGAAGTATTTCCAGTAGTTGATGATAAATAAAGGTATATTCGATTTCTTATTGTTGAATTTAGGATCGGATACGTATGTTTTACATAATGATGTTTAGGATTTAAAGAAAATGATGGTTCGTGTTCCATTTTTGCGACTTCTTCCTTACTCTCACAAGGCGTTTCAGCTTTTTCCTGATGTGACACGCTCGATGTGTCATCACAAGGTAAAATTGAAAAGATATTAGCACCTTTAATACCATTCATCTTTTTCGTATGGATTCGTTTAATGATTTTAAGTTCTTCCAAATTTTTTAGACTTCGAAAAACAGTTCTCACAGATATCTCTAAAACCTTTGCAATCGTTTGTGCCTTTAAATGACACGCTCCTGGATAATCTAGTGCATGAGATGCGATTTTATATAGAACTTCTTTATCTGATTCAGTCAAATCATAAAAATGTTTTCGAATATGAGAATCCACTTGCTCATCCATTTCTTGTACAGTTTCAAATGTTACATAAGGCGTTAAATAGTCAAAACGTGACATGATTCCCCTGCTTTCTATCCTTTTTATTATTAAATAGATAGAAATGGGGTGATCAGGGACATCTTTTTTTCAGTCTAATCGGTAAGTTTGTTATACTTTCATTACAAGAAAAAACAAAAGAGAGTCAGGATTAATATGAAATGGAAGAAAAGGAAAGTCAAACTCTTCACGCAAATGTTTTGGAATATTAGTTTGATTATTGGAATATGCACAATTCTTGCAGCAGTTTTTTTCATGAAAATCATGGATGACCTTTCAACTAAATATCTTGGTGAAGAAGCAATGGCTGTTGCCAAATTAGCTGCACAAGATGAGCACATTATCCAAGCTTTTAAAAACGATAACGCATCAGCAATAATTCAACCAATTGCGGAGAAAATACGCAAACAATCAGGTGCCAGTTACATTGTTATTGGAAATACGAAAGGTATACGTTATTCCCACCCCGACCCTCGATTTATTGGTAAATCAATGGGCACAAGTAACATACCCGTTTTTAAAGACCATATATCCGTTGTCTATTTTGGAGAAGGAATTTCTGGACCTGCAATTAAAGCAAAAACACCCATTGGAAATGATAAAGGAGAAATTATAGGCGTTTCATCGGTTGTTTTTTTACTTGTCGATATAAAAAAAGGAATCTTAACTTATAGAAACGAAATTATTGGTTTTGCACTCTTTCTACTATTAATTGGAATTACTGCAGCATATTTCATATCACGGCGTATCAAACGAAAAATTTTCAACCTTGAACCAGAAGAAATTTCTTTAGTGTTTAAAGAAAAAGATGCCATTTTAGAATCGATTCATGATGGAATAATTGCCATAGACAAAAATTATCAAGTCATAAGCATGAACAAAAGAGCTAGGAAAATGCTAGAAAATGCACCTATAACAAATGGAGTCATCTTACCAGATGGTAGACTTAAAAACCTTATTGGAGAAGTGATCCAGTCCAAAAAAGGAAGATCCACTCAAAAAGTCATCATTGGAAATCAAGTATATATAATTGCTCTATCCTTAATTACCCAAGAGAACCTCGTTCTCGTTACAAGTGTCGTTATCTCTCTACAAACAGAGGATGAAATTGAGCAAATTGTGAATGAAGTATCAGAAATCACATCCTATACAGAGAATATGCGCGCTTTAAATCACGAGTTTCTGAATAAGTTGAATACCATTTATGGGTTACTTAGTATTTCTGAATATGAAAAAGCAAAAGAACTGATATCGGATGAGGTAAAAGATCGCCAAGATATTATCTCCTTCCAAATGTCCTCTGTGAAAAACCCCCTACTTGTTGCTTGTCTACTTGGCAAAATCAATCGTTCGAAAGAGTTAAAAGTAGATTTAGAAGTGGACCAAGACAGTAGCTTATCGGATATTCCAGAAACAATTGATACGAAGTTACTTGTCAGTCTCTGATTAAATTCTTTTAAATAGGTACAACTGTTCCTCTATTGTATAATTGAGGATATAAGTATCCATTAAATATATATACCATTTTTTCACAGTCTATCATGTGATATTCAAAAGGAGTATGAAACTAATGCAAGATAAACAAAAAGCCGTGCCAGATCATACTGCGGTGCGAGTTGCCTTATGGCGTGCTTTGCATGTACAAATCGATTCACCCCCCCATGTACTAGAAGATGAGGTTGGTCTAAAGCTAGTTGCCCCTGAAGATGATTGGCATTCTCGCCCTGATATGGATCCAAAGTTTACAAGCGGCTTCCGTGCATCCATCGTGGCACGCGCTCGCTTCATTGAGGATCTGGTAGCTGAACAACTAAAAAAAGGCGTAACCCAATACGTTATACTGGGTGCAGGTCTTGATACTTTCGCTGATCGAAAAACGGAGATTGCATCACAAATGACTGTGTTTGAGGTCGACCAACCGGAAACACAGGATTGGAAGAGAAATCGTTTGATTGAACTTGGATTTGGAATTCCTGAATGGTTAAAACTTGTGCCAGTGGACTTTGAAACTGGCGCATCCTGGTGGGAACAACTAAAGGAATCGGGGTTTGATGCAAGTCGTCCAGCTGTTATTGCATCCACGGGCGTCACCCAGTATCTTACTAAGGATGCGATTATGGCTACACTACGTCAAGTTGCAAAGCTAGCTCCAGGCACTGTGCTTGCCATGACGTTTTTGCTACCATTTGAACAAACGGCTCCCGACATAAAAAAAGATGCGGAAGAGGCAGAAAAAGGAGCACGTTCAAGCGGTACACCATTCATCAGTTTCTTCCAACCGCACGAAATTGTTGAGCTTGCCCGTGAAGCTGGTTTCAAAGACGCTCAACATGTTTCTTCTGCTTACCTGAACGAACGTTATTTTACTAATCGAAGTGATGGCCTTACATTGCCGAAAGGGGAAGAATTTTTAATCGCTACTATTTAAATAATTATTTTCAGAAATAATCTAAAAGGGCTTCAACTTAAGAAACCCTTTTTGCCATTTTATAAAGTAATTGCTGAATCTTTTTGTTTCATATCTACATCTTGCGACGAAGCAGATGTTAAATCAAATTTTGGTTTTGTTTTAATGGCAGTGAAAAATAATACAAATTCAACAACAGCAAACCCAATTAATAAATCAATTAATAGAATATAAGAGTGATTAATATTATAAATTAAACCTGATACAATTGGTGCTAAAGCTGCACCTAACGAGGTGAATATCGAGACGACTCCATATTTTGTACTGTAATCTTTTTCACCCAAAAGCGCTGCGGTGAGATAGGCAGGTGTTACCGTAACAGCCGTTGATCCTAAGGCTGAAAATACTGTATATAGTATGCCGGGAATTAATAAATTTCCTTTCAATAAAAATAGGAAACAGATTATATCTGAACAAACGATAATCGTCAAAGTTTTAATTAATCCCAATTTGTCATAGAATCTTCCAACTAATAGTTTTGCTAAGATTACCATCGCTGAAGCCATTGATAAAAGCAAGGCAGCTTGGTGTGCTTGTGTACCAATATCCGTTAAATAAGGGACCAAATTGATAATCATACTATTAACGACGATCCCCCCTACTAAAATACCTAAACACAGAGCCCAAAAGGATACCGACTTAATCGCTTCTTTTTGTGTCACTCCCACTAATGGTTTTTTCGGTGTATTTATTGAAACTTGTTCTTCGCCTAATGGTAATAAACCTTTATCAACAGGGCTTAATCTGATGACAAATACTATAAGCGGAATAATAAATACCAACATTAAAATTCCGATAACAAAATAAGCTGTTCTCCAGCCATAATCTGCAATAATCCAATTGACTAAAGGACTAAGAATCATACTACCAAACCCAGTTCCAGCTAAAGCTATCCCTAAATTGATTCCACGTTTAGCATTAAACCAATTTGTTATAAGAACAGATACAGGAATCATTCCACCTCCTGCAAGAGCCATCCCCATTGGTATTGCAAATAATAGAAAGTAAATAAGCCTAGTGGCAAATGAAAAGCCAATATAAGAAACTGCTCCTAGAATAGTAAAGAGCGATAAGTATAATCGTATGTCCATTTTTTTCATTAGTCTACCTGCAATAGGAGCAGTAAGCATACTAGTAATTGCTACCACTGTAAAATAGGTTGTAAATTCTGATCGTCCAAAACCAAGATCTTCTGTAACAGGAACGGTAAAGAGCGAAATTAAGTTTGCAATTGGCGCATAAAGAAATGTCATGATTATGAAGCATGCTACCAAAATCCACCAGCCGTAAAAAATGCCACCTTTTTTATTCATATATTGAAATCCCCCGCTTTTTGGTTATTTATGCTGTTCGTTTAGCCATTCCATTGCTACATTTGCATGTATTGCGGCACCAATTTTAAAGATTTCCTCACTTTGATGCATACGTGGATTGTGAACCGGCGCTTCTCCTTCTTTTCCTGTCCCTAAAACAACAAATGCTGATGGCACTACTTGAGAAATATAAGAAAAATCTTCTGATCCGCCCATTGGTCCAAGATCGACAATATTCTCTCTTCCCACCACTTCTTGGAGGAATGGTTGTATTTCATCAATCAATTCAGGATTGTTATATGTTGTTGGTGTATGAAATTCAATCGTACTATAGTTTCCACGCCATGCTTTCACGATATGATTAATCATTTCTGGGATTCGCTTACATAAATGATCTCGAATTTCTTGATTATAACTCCGCATGTTTCCACTTAAAACGGCAGTATCTGGAATTACATTTGTTACAGTACCACCACTCATTGCTCCAACCGAAAATGTTACACTCGCATTTGGATCAACTTCACGTGTCATTAATAGATTTAAACTTGTATATAGTTGGTTCATAATCATGTTAGCATCTATTGTTTTATGAGGTTGCGAGCTATGACCACCATTTCCTTGGATTTGGACAATATAAGAATCCATTGCTTGTGAAAGTGTTCCTTTATGAACCGATAAAGTTCCAGCCTCTTGGTCTGGCATAATATGAATTCCAAAAGCTGCATCAACTTTTGGATTCTCAAATAAGCCATCATCTATCATTAACTTAGAACCATACCCCCACTCTTCTCCAGGTTGAAACATGAGTTTAACTGTTCCTTTTAACTCAGCTTCGTGTTCTTTCAATAGTTTGGCAGCCCCTAAAAGCATGGCAACATGTGAATCATGTCCACATGCATGCATTAGTCCCGCTTTTTTTGATTTAAATTCTGATTCAACTTCTTCTTGAATTGGTAATGCATCCATATCCGCACGTAGAAGAATACAAGGTTCACCTTGTCCAATTGTAGCTACAACTCCTGTACAGTTTTCATGGTTACCAAATCCAGCTTGTGCATACTTTTCTTTAATCTCAGGAGGTACAATCCCACATGGTTTATTCTCAATTCCCATTTCATCAAGACGTTGTTGTATAAATTTTTGTGTGTTCGGAAGGTCAAATCCAATTTCCGGAAATTGGTGTAAGTATCTACGATTGTTAATAATTTCTTCCTCATATTTCTTAGAATCTTCAACAATACTAATCATCTAGACATCCCCTTTGTTTCGATTAATACTTATACAAAAAAACTATAATTTAACTACCCCTTTAAAAAGTTCAACTCCCGATTCAATCAGTTCATCACGAAAGTCATATTCTTTTGTATGAACATGCGGATAATTTTCACCGTTTCCAATTAAGAAATACGCACCTTTTGTTAACTTTGTAAAATGTCCAAAGTCTTCAGAACCACGAAATGCTTCTTTTAACTCTATTAATTCCATTTCTGATTGCTTTGCAATCCGACGAATCGTATCAGCGCTTTCTTTGTGGTTTACTGTTTGCGGGAATTCATCATTATATTGAAAGCTTACTTTTAATCCAAATTCATTTGCCTGTTCTTTTGCAAAATTTTCAAGGTTTGTTTGAAGCTGATCTAGCTCTTCTTCGTAAAGTGCTCGAATGGTCATACGCAGATCGCCTTTTGATGCAGCAATACCAAATGCTTTTTCACCAACATCAATTTGTACAATTGTACATAGTACAAGTCCATTATTGGTTTCTGGAGATGTGAATTTAGGAATTTCTTTGACAATATTGGCAATAGCAAGGGATGGATTGATTCCCTCTTCTGGTTGACTGGCATGGGCAGGAGAACCTTCCATATGTATAGTCATCCCCTTAGAAGCACACATCATGGTCCCATCTATTACTGCTACAGCCTTAAATGGAAATCCACTCATATTATGGTAAGCATATATTTCATCAATATTTTCTTCTTTGATGAAATCAACACATTGAATTGCGCCTTCCCCTGTTTCTTCAGCAGGTTGGAATAAGAGAAAGATATTTTGCTCTGCACCTTCCTGATCAATTTCAAGCGCAAATCCTGCTAATGTTGCTGAGTGGCCATCATGACCACATTTGTGAGCTTTTCCAGCAATTGTTGAAGCCCATGGAAGTTCAATGGATTCATTCATAGGAAGAGCATCAAAATCTGCACGGAAAGCTATATTCTTCTTATCTGCTCCCGCACGATAAATCGCATAGAACCAATTACCTTTATCAACAAGCTCTAAATTTGTATTCGCTTTCAAAAATTCCATTAAATAATGTTTTGTCCAAACTTCTTCATTAGAAAGTTCAGGATGTTGATGTAATTCATGTCGTAATTGTTTTGCTAACACAAAATTTTCACTCTTCAAAATTATGTACCACCCTTCTGTTACTCTTATCTAATAACCAGATAACAGAATTATTAATATATTCTGTATATTTTATATTATATATTGTATTTTTGTATTTTCAATAAAAATACAAAAAAAATAATTCTGCCACGATTCAGCAGAATTATTTCGGTGATATTTTTTATTTTTTTGTTATTAAAGCGGAATGATTTTTGTCTTTTCTACATTCCAATGGATGTCTTTCAGGAATTTTTCTAAATCAGCTGATTTACCATTTTTGAATAGTTCCAGCATTTTTCTATGCTCATTATTCGTTTGAAAAAGTTTCTTTTTCATTTCATCTGTTTCATACGAATCATCGAAATTTTTTAAGAATTTCTTTTCTAATTGTAACAGTAGGTTTACAAGACTTTTATTTGGACAAATTGATAAATAGACATCATGAAAAGCTGCCTGCATTTTATTATACATAAGGAAATTTTCTGTATTGATGGCTAAGTCCATACTCTGAATATAAAATTCCATTTCTTTCATGTGTTTCTCTGTTAAAAAAGGCGTTGCCAGTGAAGCTGCCAAGCCATCTAGAGCGCCAATGATATAATAGGTTTCTTTTGCTTCTTCTCTTGTAAGGCTCTTGATGACAAATCCTTTTCTTGGAACATTTTCTAATAACCCCTCTGAAGAGAGCTGTATTAATGCCTCTCTTACTGGTGTCCTACTAACCTTTAAACTCTCACTAATTGCATTTTCATTCACTTTACTGCCTGCAATCAGTTTTCCACTATTGATTTGATCGACGATATAATTGTAGACATGGTCTTTTAATGATAAATAAGTATTCATTTCGTAACCTCGATATAGTTTAATATATTCTATTATATCTATATTTTTGAAAAATCCCAACTTTCTGAGTAACATAGCAAAAGAGTTTCAATAAGAAAAAGGCTCAGAGTACAAATTTTCTCTAAGCCTTTTACAATTGAATCTATTAGTAATCCCTATATATCTTCTAAACGTTAAATGACTTTGCTTTTCGTCCATGTAATAAATAATATAAGACTAGGCAAATAACTATTACCATTGCCATAATCAAATACATTCCTCTATAGCCAATAGTCGGCACAAGAGTACCTAGGATAAATGGACCTACACCAATTCCTGCATCTAAACAGATAAAGTATGTTGATGTAGCTAATCCCATACGTTCTTTTGGTGTTACTTTAATCGAAATGGCTTGAGCACTAGCAGAAAATGTCCCATAGCCAAGACCTACAAATGCACCAGCTATTAAAAGAACGAATCCATGATGAACTATTCCTAGAAGAAGCAATCCAATCGCAAATAACAGGAATGCAGGATACATGACCAAATTTTCTCCTTTTGCATCAAACAGACGTCCGGTGAATGGTCTCGAAACCAAAGTAGCTACGGCATAGACAACAAAGAAAAAGCTACCAACAGTTACTAAGTTAATTTCCTGTGCATACGGAGTAATAAAAGTTAAGATACTTGAATAGCCAAAAGCAACTAAAAAAGCAATAATACCAATCGGAATAGCTTTTATTTCTAAGAAATTAAATAATGAAAATCCTTTTTGTTTCTCTGATTTTTGCACTGTAGATGTAGGTGTCATTTTTGGAACTTTTAAGAAGAAAATGGCTATAAAACTGATTAGTAATACAGCAACACATAAAATAAAATTACTCATGATTCCCATATGTTGAGTGAGAAGCATTGCTAAAAAAGGACCAATTGCGGCAGATAGAACAACACTTAGTGCATAATATCCCGTGCCTTCTCCTCGACGTACATCTGGAATAATTTTAGCAACAATAGTTCCTGTTGCGGTAGAAGCAATCCCTAATGCTGCACCATTCAAAAATCGAATGACTAACAAGAATGAGAAATTAGTTACTATAAAATATAAACAAGTTGTAATGAGGAAAAATATAAATCCAATATAAAGCATTTTCTTCCAACCAATTTGGTTAATTGATCTTCCAGAATATAACCTTGCTATCAATGTACCTATTACAAATATCCCTGAAGCAAGACCTGCTTGACTTGGTGTTGCATGAAATTTTTGGGTAGCAAATGTCGTTGATGCTACCATTAATAAATAAAATGTAAAATAAAGAAAAAAGTTAGATATTGAAACTATTAAGAAATCCTTTGTCCATAATTTTGCTTTGTCCATCTTTTCGCCACTTTCGAAATGTTATTTGTATTTTAGAATTCAATAAGTATCATTATTACTCTTATTACACCAATTTCTTTTTGATGGATGGTTCTTCATTTATTATTTTCACACTTATCTTCACCTGTTGTACCTTTATGATTCATCCTACTTCTTTCCTCATAAATTTCGGAAACCGAAATAAACACATCAAAAAGAACATCAGCTCTTTTCACGATGCATTTCTATCAATTAAAGTGTTTACCAAGTGTGATATTAATTTGTTTAAGAGTAACTTGAATACGTTTCCCCCTTTTAAATTGGTTATCATTATTAACTAATAATAAATAGATTACTCCTTTATATTAATTTGTCAAGAGAAATTCCAGCATTTTTCCGAACAAATTCTGCGATTATTGTTGCTATATCCGTCATTTTGATGCCTCTTTCGGCTTTATAATATTATTCGTGTTTTGAACAATTTATATCCTCATATTGAATGAAATTGTGACTTCATTCTTTTTCATAATATATTTTATTTAACATCGATTAACTTCTATTAAGATTATGTAAAATTTAACAAATGTAGTGGATTAATTCCTATAAATAGTTAGAATTAATCTGAATATCACAACATCCTGCGACTTTTTTCATTACATCATGAGGAACCTGCTTCTTTTTTCTTTCTTCTAGGAATATGAATGACTTTGTTTAATAAAGACACGGAATTATTTTGATCAGAACTCATTGTCTTTTTAACTTCATGGATTTTTTCCCATGAACATCTAAGTCTTAGGTCTTATTAAAAATAAACCCCGAGGTCAATGTGGAACATTCTCCCTTTTCTTACAATGAGTTTGCAAGGGAAATTGACTGGAAGGAGGAAATGAATGTAAAAGGCTG
Source organism: Rummeliibacillus sp. JY-2-4R (assembly GCF_053847205.1). NCBI lineage: Bacteria > Bacillati > Bacillota > Bacilli > Caryophanales > Caryophanaceae > Rummeliibacillus > Rummeliibacillus sp. JY-2-4R. Next base: position 2,229,169 of record NZ_CM132623.1, read on the forward strand.
AATATTTTTAATTTTACGAAAATGTGATATTCTGCATTACATTTGTATATTTTAATTCGTGCTAAATTTGTTTTTAGGAGGAGAACAATCATGTCGAGCATTACAAAATGGGCTTTTGGTAACAGGCCCGCTGTTGGTTTTTTGACTATTCTGATATTAATTATAGGTATTGTTAGTTATTATAGATTACCTATGGAATTTTTACCCTCTGCGGATAATCCGCAAGTTACCATCATTTCAATGGGCCATGGCACAGATTCCAAAACAATGGAAAATGAAGTCACCATTCCAATTGAGCAGGCCATTAAAGGCTTAAATGGAAAAAAATCTGTCTATTCAACGACTGGAGATGGCTATTCAAAAGTCGATCTGAACTTCGAATCAGGCTATGATATGAAACAGGCTAAACAAGATGTTGAAGCAGCTGTTAACAAAGTGACATTACCTGCTTCTATCTCAAAACCAATTATTTCACAGCTAAATACTTCGATGATTCCAATTGTCAATATTGCCGTTACTTTTAAAGAAGGTTTAACGGATAAAAACATGGATTTTGCACGTGAAGAGCTTCAATCCCGCTATCAGGAAATCAAAGGGATTTCCAGTGTAGATGTATACGGAATGACAAATTCCATCGTTTCAGTCAATTTAGATGATAAAAAGTTAGAAGATCACCATGTCACACTTCAATCTGTAATGGGCGTACTAAATGGTCAAAATACTTCTGTAGCAGTTGGTGAAAAGACCATAGATGGCAAAACAAGTAATATCAAAGTCATCGGTGATGTCACAAGCCTTGCAAAATTGAAAGGTTTAACTGTAGCACCAAAGGTTACACTTGGCGATATCGCATCGATTAAAGAAACGACAGACTCAAACTTCATCAGCCGTTTTAACGGAAAAGACAGTTTAAATATTAGCATTACAAAAGATAGCCAATCAAATGCAGTAGCGATTAGTAAAGAAGTTGAAAAAGTTACAAAAGAAATCAATAAAGAGTTTGATCAGCAGGAATCCACTATCTATGTTTCCTCAGCTGATTTAGTGCAAAATTCTGTTCATACGATGATTAAAGAAGTACTCATTGGCGCTCTTTTTGCAACCATTGTTATTATGTTGTTCCTACGTAATATAAGAACTACTCTAATTACGATTGTATCGATTCCTTTATCACTTTGTTTCACCCTATTCCTTCTGTCACAATCTGGCGTCACATTAAATATTCTAACGCTTGGTGGCGTTGCTGTAGCTGTTGGTAGACTAGTGGATGACAGTATTGTCGTTATTGAAAATATTTTCCGTAAAATGCAAGCAGAAAAATTCTCTATTCAAATGGTAATTGATGCAACAAAACAAGTGGGCGTTGCCATTACTGCTTCTACTTTAACGACTGTAGCCGTTTTTTTACCTATGAGTCTATTGAACGGAAGCCTTCAAGAATTCCTCTTACCATTTGCATTAACGGTTACCTATTCATTGCTGGCTTCATTGCTTGTTGCTTTGACTGTTGTGCCATTAATGAGTGCCTGGTTACTAAAAAACACCAAACTTCCAGAACATAAAGCGGCTGTTCGTTTCCCTAAAATGGTTTCCTGGTCATTAAACCATAAATGGATCATTTTCTCGATTTCTTTGTTCTGTTTTATCGGATCCATTGGAACATATTTTATGATTCCAAAAGGTGCAGTGGATAACTCTTCTGCAGATTATGTTTCAGCAAAGCTAAGTTATCCGAATGATACGCCATTTGAAAAAGTAAAGGAAAATGCAATTGAACTGGAAACATCTATAAAAAACAATAAAGACGTCAAAGAAGTTTTTACACAAGTAGGCTCTTCTGCTGAAAATGCACAATATGGCGTAGTGGATTCTCCGACCGAAGCATTCTTTAGTATTATGCTGAATGATCAGAAGAACACAGATCATGTAGTAAAAGAATTAGAAAATAAAAAAGAACAATATCCTGATGCTACTTTAGAAGTTTCAGCAGCATCCTTTATGATGGGGGGAGCCAGTCCATCTATTACAATTGATGTAGTCGGTGATAATGTAAGTGAACTTGAAGAAGTAGCAACCACCATTAAAGATAAAGTTCAACCAATCAAAGGGGTCGAAAAAGTAACGACTAACCAAGAAGAAAAGAAAACCGTTTATTCTCTTACTGTTAATCCAACAAAAGGAAATACAGAACAAGTGGCGAAAGCATTAGGTGTCATGTTAAATAAAACACCAATTGGCACAATCAATTTAAACGACAAACAAAAAACAGTCTTCTTAGAACCTGTCTTAGACACAAAAACACCTAAGGATTTAAAAAATATACAAGTGCTCACTGATTCTGGTCCAGTCCCTGTATCATCTATTGCAACTTTAAAAAGCGAAGAACTGTCAACTAGCCAATTCCATAAAGACGGAAAAGCATACCTACGGGTTACTGCAAGTGTTGATCCAGCAAAACTTTCTGAAATCTCAACTGATGTAAACACAGCAATTTTCGGTGATAAAAAAGACAAAAAAGGTATTGATATACCAGAGGATGTAAAGGTACTCGTTGGTGGTGCGAGTAGCGACCAGGCTAGTGACTTTGCGGATTTATTCCTTATTATGCTTGCGTCAATCGGTATTGTATTTTTGATAATGGTAATTACATTCAAGTCGATTAAAACACCAATTGCTATACTGTGCTCTCTTCCACTTGCTGCAATTGGCGCCATTTTAGGTATCGTCATCAGTCGAATTTCTGTTGATATTACTGCCCTATTAGGTGCATTAATGCTAATTGGTATCGTTGTAACAAATGCAATCGTACTTTTAGATCGCGTTAAACAAAACGAAAAAACGATGATCATTCGTGATGCACTAATCGAAGCTACTGCAACAAGAATGCGACCAATATTCATGACAGCAGTTGCAACGATCTGTGCGATGCTTCCACTATTATTGAAAAAAGCTGAAGCAGGAAGTTTGGTCTCACAAAGTCTTGCCATTGTAGTAATCGGCGGATTAGCGGTAGCTACCCTACTTACCCTAATCGTAATACCTTGCGTTTATGAACTGCTTTACTTTAGAAAATCGAAAAAACAACGAATGAATCAAGTAATTATAGAGAAAAGCTTACAAGAATCTGACTCTACGATTGCTTAGTTTCATTTCATTCACTTGTATGTAAACAGGAAACAAAGAACCCCTCCATTGCACTCTTATTTATCAATAGAGGGGTTCTTTTCTTAAAAATATCCTTTTCTCTTTAGTTTCTTTTACCCAATTATCCCCTTTCGCTTCTCAATATAGAGATACAATCCAATATGAAGTTCCCAATATTTCGACAAGTTCGATTTTCAAGAAGAAATAATACAATTTATTTATTTTTTTTATTTAATCACGGGCGAAATTTACAAATTTTCACTAATTACATATTCATTTTTAACCACTAAATATTAGGAATTTTTATTCTTTTTTTACATTTACACCCATTTTCATTTAGAAGGAAGGTATAATTATCTAGAAATCATTACATTGGAGGTAATTAACATTAATAGAAAATTATATTTATTTATTTGTTTAGCTTCATTTTCGTTACTTTTAGCAGCTTGTGGTTCAGGTAGCAGTGGTTCTGAATCAAAGAAAGAGGCACGTGATGTTGGTTTCACAGTTAACAATGGTGAATATTTAACCATCACAAAATATGATGATAATGAAGAAAAAACATACCTTAAGTTAAATGTGACAGTACAAAACAAATCAAAAAATGAAATTTCGCTAATGGATTCTGACTTTAGTCTGTATGATCAAAACGATGAAAAGATTGAAGCTGTTTATTTAAATCCACCAGACGAAGATTCTTATAAAGAATTATCAGGTAGCGTCTCTCCTGAGAAAAAGGCTTCGGGAGATCTAGCATACCCGATTAATAATGAAGAAAAATATGAACTTCATTATCAACCTGATATTTACAGCGATAAAGGTGACAAACACGAAGAATTAGTAGTAAATGTGGATCCGTCAAAGTATAAAAACGAAACGACAAATGTGAAAAAAGCTATTGAAGCATACATGGATAACGTATTCCTAAGCAAAGAAAACCCTAACTTTAAGACATTAGTCGTAAATGATGTGATTAAAGATAGTCAAAAATTTGATGAAGAACTTGGAAATCAAATTAAAGAAGGCTTTGGGGTTCAAACACCCGATTTAAAAACGGAAAAAGTCTTTATTGAAAAATACCGAAAAGCTTTAAATCAAAAAATTGAACCTACTTATCAAATCGAATTTGCAGACTCAAAAACTGCAAAAGTGATGGTAAAGTTCAAAAACTTCGATACTTCTGATCTATACAAACAAACAAAAAAAGTTAGCGAACAATTTGTAAAGAAAAGTCAAAGTAAATATTCATATGATGAATATGATAAAGCGAAAAAGGATGCTTTAGTTTACACATTTAGTCGGATTGATCAAATTTTAAATAATACAAAACTTAGAAACGATTCACGCGACTATTCAATTACGATGAAAAATGTAGAAGGTAAGTGGAAAATCAACACCACTGATGATGATATGAATAGCGAATACAATGACTTATTAAAGGCATTTGTATTAGAAGTGTATTAAATAGAAAAAATGAAAAAGAAACGCAAACCATTTAAGATGGTTTGTGTTTCTTTTTTTGAGGGAAATGTACATTTGGTTGTGTAACATGTACTTTTATATTTATGCTTCTTTAAATTCTCTTACCTTAACCTCAACCCATTATTCTCCTTCATCATCCCCTCTTATGTTATGAAATATTGGAAATTAATCTTATATCCATGCTTAACTAATAGCACCACGCTGCTTCCGGCTATCAAATAGGAATTGAATTAGGCTTTCATAATAAGGAATAAACTCTCCTTTTTTGATCATAGCCAAAATTTCTTCCTTGCTTGCCCATTTTACATTTTGTACTTCCTCATACTGTAAAGTGAGCGTATGTAAATGCACATTTTCTTCAATTAAATATATGTCATCAAAGCCATTCTCAAAGTTAATGGTTAAATGAGGGCGTATTTGCAAAAAATCTAATTTTAAACCTAACTCTTCATACAATTCTCTTTGTGCTGCAGTTTGACTTGTATCCCCAGTTATCGCGCTCCCCCCTACTGTAAGATCCCACATATTTGGCCAACCCTCTTTGCAGAATTGCCTTTGTTGAATGAGCATGTCCCCATTTGAATTAAAAATGCATACATGAATAACTAAATGAAAATCACCAAGTTGAAGCTTTTCTCCACGAGCCCAAGTACGATTTGTTTTATTACGATTTATATCATACACATCCCATAATTCCATGCAGTACCTCCTTTAATTCTCGTTAATATTCTTGCCCTTATATTGAAAGTAGACGCGTTCCATAGAGAAACGCGCCCTACAATTGTACAGCAATACTACTTAACTATTTACTAGCAATTTTATTTGATTGTTTGCAATAGTACATAACTGAGGACCAAACTGGGTTTTTACAATAAAACCAGTTTTTTCATGTTTTAAATAATCATTGAGTATGAATGCCCCAACAGAAGGTACTTCTACCTGAACATCAATCCTTCGATCCAAGCTCTCTAAAAATCTACCTACTTCTATTAACAATTCCTTATTTATTTGATCTACATAGAGGCAAATATCAATATCGCTATTAAGTGTGGTAACTTTAATAGAAGTAGCAATCTCAAACCCGACACTTCCAGTTGGTCCCCATAACAATTGTAATTTTCCGAATTCTTTCTTGATATTGTTTAATGCAGAAAAATAGATTTGGTTATTGAACTTATCGATACAATCTAATAACGAGACTGGAGTTATCACCTGCGTTATATTGCTTTCATGGATAAATGCCCCATAACGTTGTGCTCTTGTCTCACCGCGTAACCCAATCGGTACAATTTTGTTTACAATGGGCATTCTTCTGACCACACCAAAATTTTTAGATGCGGACGCATCTATTACCCAGTCTGGAAGGTTCACGAAAGTTTCAAGGTTTTCAAGTGTTGCAAATTGTATAATGTCATGTACCTTTATTTCCATTGTGAATCAATCATTTCACGAACTTTAATGGATGCTTTTCTACCATAAGATATAGCAATTTCTGATTTTAAACGGCTCGATAAATCCTGATCATTTTTATTTTTAATGTCGTTGTATGCTTCGATAATGGCTTTAACTAAAACAACCTTATCTTCAGAACCGGGTTCTTTAGCATTAACCCCATCAAGCAATTTATATAGTGCTCCTAGTTTTTTAAACGACTTAATATCGTAGGCCATCGATGGCACTTCTTTTGCCGCTTCATCTAGTTCTTTAATTGTTCGTTGAGTAATAATTGCAGCAGATTTCTTTGACATTACATGGACATTTACTCCATCATCATTAAGCGCTATTAAACGATTTGCTTGCATTCCATGAGAAAGGAAAGCTCCAGATATAGCATTTCCTACTATCGATGCAACAATTGGATGACCATTTAATCTTGCTGTTGCATACGCATCTACAGCTGCTGAACAAGATAAATAAATGCCAAATAATTCTTCATGATAACCAAAGGCTTGGCTAGGTACATCTACGACAGGTATTATTAAACGCTTTTTGGTTAAATTTCTATCTTCTTCAATGGCTTGTCGTACATATTTTGCAATTGTCCAACCTTCTAACAGACCCACTTCACCATTACGCGCTCGATAATACTGGCTTTCGGGGTTTGGTACTACTGCTATTACCCGAGCATCTACTCCGTCAATTGATGTATCTGCAACCAATACAGATGGAACTTCACTAATGGAAGGTTCACCGTTAGTTAACAAATTGAACCATTTTCGTCCTGTACTTTGTACAGTTTCAATTGGATTAGTTAAATTTGTGTTCCTAATTTCTGAACATATTTTTAAATATTCTTTTGCTTGTTCCGGCGTTATTTTCTCTTCGATTTCTAACAACTTGAATAAAGATAAGTAATGATCTATTTTTTTTGTACGTTGTTGTAACTCTACTTCTCCATTCCAAACACTTAGTAATGCATTTTTAAAATTTGGAACATCATCTTCAATTACAATATCAGCAAGCCCTGCTTCTTTTCGAATTGCTCCGCCAATCATTTTCCAAATCAACTGCTTATTTCTTGAATCAAGCTCACGTATGCCAGCTTCTTGTTGAACAACTTCTGGTCCATTCATACCTAAACGACCTTCACGTGTCATAATTAACGCGCTACATAACCCTGCAGTTAAGGACATTCCGCCAAATGACCCAATTTTACCAGGGATAATTCCAACTACAGGAACAAATTCGCGTAGCGCTACAATCGCAGCACTAATTTCAGCAATTGACAGTAATCCATAGTTTGCTTCCTGGAGGCGTACTCCACCTGTATCATAAATGATAACCGGATAAATCTTATTGCCGTTTTTACATTCTTCGAGTACCTTTTCTAATGCCCCCGCTAATTTTGCACCTGAAACTTCTCCAATACCGCCACCTTGGAAGTTACCTTCAATCGAAATTACTACTGTCTGTTGTCCTTCTAGAGTTCCTTTCACAATAATCATGCCATCATCAAATTGCGGTACAATGTTTTGTGCTTCTAGATGTGGTGACTCTAACCGATCGGAAGGACCGAGAATTTCGTATGCACTTCCTTTATCTAATAGTTGAAATGCTCGTTCTCGTGCTAAGCTTTCTACTAAACTTTCAGTTATGATTTGAGCCATTTGTACTCACCTCCACTGCTTGTGCTAATCGGATTGAAACAACACCAGGTGTTGCTCCAAAATCATTAATCGTAATAAGTGCTGAAATATCATTTTGACTTACAAATCGTTCAATTACCTTTTTCCAAGTCTCTTCGAATCCTGTAATACCTGTACGAATTTCAACCATTGTTTTATACTCGTCTGATGGTTCAACCAATACTTCTAAATCTCCAGAACCAACAACACCAACATGTGCCCTTTGTTCAATTGTTTTGGATGCAGGAAATGAATAAATTAATTTTTCCAAAAAAATCGCTCCCCTTTGTTTAATGAACTATTGCTAACTCCATTTCAGTCGACAATTTAACCGTGCAAATTTTATATAAATAAATAGTTGCGGCCAGTAAATCAGCACTTCCTCCAGGAGATAAGTGTCGTTCTATCAATTTTTCATTCATTCTTCGAAGTTCATATAAATTACCGCTTTCTAAAACTTTGTCTGCATATTGTTTTACGTAATTTAAACCTTCTATTCCACCCCGATGCAGTACACAGGTGTCATCTAAACTAGCCATTAAAGCTAATAATGAATGATGCTTTGCAATTTCATAGTTAAATTGATTTAATGAAGCCTTGAAAGTCGGCAAACTATATTCACGGATGTGTGGAAATGCTAATTGTGCTTCTATTTTTGCACCGTGGACACCATATTTCTGAGTAGCTTTTGCTCCATTCGTTATTTGGAATGGGATAAATCGATCTTCAAATTTTGCAATCTCTCCTGCAGTAAAGCATAATGTTTCTTCATTACAATCCCCTTTATGAATAGCTGCTGCAGCTGTCAATAACCCAAGTGACCAGATAGCTCCTTTATGGGTATTAACACCATTTGTCACCTGGTACATGGCGACTTCTCCTTCGCGACCAATCTCACCGATTTTTTCTCGTAAATATCGGGAAGGCTTTTCTCCAAAAGCTGCCATTGCCATTTTATAGAAGGTCTCACGCAGGGAATTGGCTGATTGTATCATTATTGAAAAAGTCAAATCATCGTGAGAACCTTGGTCTTTTTTATCGACTAATCCAGGCTTAGGAGTAAGAGATACCTCTTCTATTAACGAGGCTACTGCTAAATCTGCTAAAGTTGATGAAATTTGATGCGCAACTTGCAAACTCCTCTCCCCCTCTAATTACCAACTACGAAATTTTGCTGGTGGATTATACAAACCACCTGACCATTGGACAAGTTCATCTATATTTTTAGCAGCAAGTAAAGATCTCTTAGCATCTGAACGACGTATACCTAAATCTTCAGGTAGGGCTATTAATCCTTTTTGACGTAAACGTTCCGTTGTTTTCGGATTATGTTCCATACCAATTGGTGTGATACCTGCTACTGAGGCAACCATCTCCCGTCTTTCAGCAATACTATCAGATTTATAGAGATAAGCAATTCCCTCTTCTGTTACAATATGTGTTACATCTTCTCCATAAATCATGACCGGGGCAACAGCTAATTTTGCTTGATCTTTTACATTTATGGCGTCGAGTGACTCAACAAAAACAGGCTTGTTCGCTTCTTGGAATGTTTCAGCTACTTGTACTACTAGCTTTTTACCACGTGCTAAAGGTTCATCAGAAGTCTTCAAATTATACCAAGCATCTGTTGAATGTCGGCGTCCACCAGGATTATGTCCCATATTTGGCGCCCCACCATATCCAGCTACACGACCTCTTGTTACTGTAGACGAGTTTCCTAATGCATCCATTTGCAAAGTAGAACCGATAAATAAATCAACTGCATATTGACCAGCTAATTGTGCCAAAGTTCGGTTTGAACGAAGAGTACCATCCTTTCCCATAAAGAAAATGTCTCTTCTTGCTTCCACATACTTTTCCATTCCAAGCTCTCCACCGAAGCAATAGATACTTTCTACCCATCCAGATTCGATTGCAGGTATAAGTGTAGGATGAGGGTTTAAAACCCAGTTTGTGCATATTTTTCCTTTTAGACCTAATGATTCTGCATAGGTAGGCAACAATAATTCAACAGCCGCAGTATTAAACCCGACACCATGGTTTAATGATTTTACACCGTGTTTCTCATATATTCCCCGAATAATCATCATTGCCTGTAAAATTTGAATATCTGTAATATGTCGTGGATCTCTTGTAAATAATGGTTCAAGCTCGTAAGGTTTATCTGCCACAACAATAAAGTCTACCCATGAACTTGGAATGTCTACACGAGGCAGTTCATCCACCATTTCATTTACTTGGGCAATTACAATACCGTCTCGGAAAGCAGTTGCTTCTACTAATGTCGGCGTTTCTTCAGTATTCGGGCCAGTATATAGGTTTCCATTGCTATCTGCTTTATCAGCTGCGACTAATGCAACATTAGGTATCAAATCGATAAATAATCTACCATAAAGCTCTATATAAGTATGTAAATCACCTAGTTCAATTTTCCCATCCTCAATCATTTGAGCAACTCGAAGACTCTGTGGACCTGCATAAGAAAAGTCCACTTTTTTTGCGATTCCATATTCAAAAATATCTAAATGCTCTGGTCTTGAAATACTCGACATTATCATATGCAAATCATGAACCTTTTTCGGATCTACCTGGACTAATGATTGTGATAAGAACGAAGCTTGCTTTTGGTTATTCCCTTCCAGCACAACACGATCTCCTGATTTTATTAATCGTTCTAACACGTCTACGATGCGATTGGTCGGAATAGCCACACCATCAACCAAGTTCTTTACACTTTCCAATCTTTCGTTTTTTGCTTCTAACCTAGTTTCCCATGATTTAGAATCTTTATCCAAATTTGTAAAAACCATTATATACACCCCTATTTTTTTAATTTGACATGATATAGAAACAATCCTCGATTCCATTTTTAGATATAGACATCGTTTGAGCATCTGAGAATGCTTGTTGAGCTAACTTGCTCAGTACATCACCAGGTGGCATTTCAATAAATAATTTCGTACCAGACTCAAAGAGTAGATTTACAGCATCATGCCAACGTACCGGATAGCAAATGCTTTTTGCTAAATCTTCCTTTACTGCATCAGGCTGCATTAACAATCTTGAAGTAACATTGCTGGATATTGGAATTTTCGGTCTTTTTAAGTCAAGCTTATCCAACTCAATCAGTAACTTCTCGCTCACCTGTTCAAATAAAGGACTGTGAGAAGGCGTTGAGACATTTAATAAATGAGCTGATGTAGCCCCATGGCACTCTACATAATCTATTACTTTTTGTAAACCTACTAAAGAACCTGACAATGTAACTTGGGTTGGAGCATTTCGATTTGAAACATATACTGGTTCATTCTCACGGTATAAATTATTTACTATTTCAGATAATTGATATTCATCTAACCCTATAACAACAGCCATTCCAAAACCGTCATCGCACGTTTTTTCCATTAGCTCACCACGTATTGTTACTAACTTTAAAGCTTCTTGAAATGTAATGACACCAGAAGCAACTGCAGCACCAAATGCACCTACGGAATGACCTGCAACAAAACTTGGTAATAGCCCATTTTTTTCAAATAGTTTATAAGTAGCCACTGATGCTATTAGTAAACATTGCTGTACTGCCTTGGTTGTTGAAAGCGCTTTTTTACTATGCAGTGATGCTATTTGTATATTTAAAATTTCGCAACTTTCTTCTAGAATGTTTTTTACGACTGGATCATCAGGTAAATCATGTAACATCCCCTCATACTGAGAGCCTTGACCTGGAAAGAGAAAAGCACTTTTCAATCTATCCCTCCTTTCTAGAATATTGTTTTACTTACATTGAAGATTACGTTTTCTGTATGGGTACGCAACAGTTCAATGAATTCGTCTATTTGGTTATTTTTTAGATATTCATAGATTTTCCGATGTTCCTCTTTAGATTTTTCAACCGTTTCTATTTGGGTGAAGTGTATACCTTGAATTCTCAATAACGGAAAGCTAATTTTGCTATAAACCCCTTCTAAAACAGTACTTTCACTAAATTTTATAAGTGTAAAGTGAAAAGCATAATTTAGCTGTACATATTGGGATTGATTTGTACACTTATCCATTTCTTTTAACAGACTCTTCAATTCTTCTAGTAACGTTAGCTTTTTATGCGGCTCATGGATTCTCTTTGCTGATAGTAGTTCTATATTGTTTCTAATATCCAGCAAATCCTGAATTTCTGATAATGTATATCCCTTTACGAAGGCGCCCTTCCTAGGTATTCTTTCTATCAAACCCTCTGTAGTAAGCATATAAATCGCTTCCCTGACCGGAGAACGACTCGTGTTAAACATTTCCGCATATGCGCCTTCAACAATTTTGTCTCCAGGCTTTAACTCTCCATTTAAAATTTGCTCCAGAATTTTTTCTGCAACAATTCTAGATAATGCATTATCTAGCGGATAGTTTAAAAAGAATTCCATTAAGTCCACATCCTTAAGTGCTTATTCAACCATTTAAACGGTCGACTGTATACATCAATAATAAATCAGACAATTCTAAATTTCAATAGATTTTCAACTTTTTTTCTGCTTTATGTAAATATTTTAGTTGATTTATAGTTTTTTATAATTTATGATGTTCACACAGAATGCAGTCGACTGAAAATTCTTTCAGTTTAGCATTTTACAACTTGATAAAGGGGTGTCAAGATTATGGTGATTTATGGGGTTGCTATTTTAGCAGGGTGTTATTTAGTTGGCACGATGGTCGGGGAATTTATAGGGGCATTAATGGGGGTAGATTCAAATGTTGGTGGTGTCGGAGTCGCCATGCTACTCTTAATTATTGTCGTTGACAAACTTGTAAAGTCAGGGAAAATTTCGAAACCTTCATTAGACGGTTTAAGTTTTTGGAATCAGATGTATATTCCGGTCGTTATTGCTATGGCAGCAAGCCAAAATGTTTTAGGAGCATTAACGGGTGGCCCTTTAGCAATTATAGCTGGAATCGCAGTTGTCGGAATTAGCTGGGCATGTGTCCCCCTTCTAAGTGGGAAGCAAAAAGAAGATCCTACGTTTAGTAATACTGTTGTACGGGGGGAAGAAGCAGATGCTTGATATGATAAAAGGTGTATTTGTAGATAACGGATTTGTCACAGCATTTTTAGTTGTCGGGATTACGATGTGGCTTGCCTACTTTATTTCTAACAAACTAACAAAGGGTAGGATTCATGGTTCAGCTATCGCCATTGTACTGGGACTTGTATTAGCATATATCGGTGGAGTAGTAACAGAAGGTACTAAAGGAGTATCCGATATTAGTTTTCTAGCTGGGATGGGTTTTTTAGGAGGAAGTATGTTACGAGATTTTGCTATTGTAGCAACTTCATTCGGAGCAAATTTTGATGAAATTAAAAAGGCTGGATTCCGAGGAATTCTTTCTCTTTTCATAGGTGTAATATTATCATTTGTAATTGGTGCTATATTTGCCCTTATGTTTGGTTACAAAGATGCAGTAAGTATTACAACCATTGGTGCGGGAACTGCCACATATATTGTTGGACCTGTAACTGGTGCTGCATTAGGCGCAAGTTCAGAAATAATTGCAATAAGCATTGCAGCCGGTTTAGTTAAGTCTGTTTTAGTAATGGTGGGAACACCTTTTATAGCAAAATATATTGGCTTAAATAATCCGAAGACTGCCATGGTTTATGGCGGTTTAATGGGAACTACTTCTGGTGTAGCTGGTGGTCTAGCTGCAACTGATGCTAAATTAGTACCTTATGGTGCTGTTACTGCTACATTTTATACAGGCTTAGGATGTTTATTAGCTCCAACGCTTTTATTCTTAATAACAGATGCCATTTTTTAATAGATAATAACCAACCGTCAATTAGATACGCAATTAAAAGTCGATTTGTCACAGAAAAAATGTGTTAAAAATCGACTTTTTTATTTTTATTTATGTCCCCTGAAAAGTACCACGCTACTTTTTGCTATCAAATAGTAATTGAATTAGGCTTTCACATAATAAGGAATAAACTCTCATTTCTATATAACGTTATAAAAACTTATGAGCATTTTTATAAAAGCAATATCTTCTAATCACTTAGATTTATGTATAATTAATTTTTGAAATACTACCATATGAATAAAAGCAGTAAAATTGACTAAGTGGATAAAAGGACTCCCATTTAGGAAGTCCACTACATGCCATAACTTCGATTAATACTAATCTCTTGTTTTGAAGCCATGAGAGTCGTCCTCGTCGGTACCTGCTCCCGCCTTGTTGTCCTGCGCTTCACCTGCTATACTACCAAATGGATCAAGAGCAGATGCCATAGTATCCCCAGGAACAACACCCACTTCTGTTTTCTCTGCCTCGCTAGTATCATTTTTGTCACGTTTCCGTTCGTTTATATTAGCCATCTATTTCACTCCCTTGTTTTTTATAGGGAAGCACTATTGTTTTAGCAGCACTGTCCTATAAATATTTTGTCCAATAGGGGAAAATTTATGATGTATATTAATAAGTAGCGTGTTTATTTCTTCAGTTCTAACGAAAAATCTAAAATTTATACGTTGTAGTTTGTTTGATTAAAAAATGCTATTCTTTTCTTATTTAAAAGCAATTGCAAAAACCCCAATTTAAAAAAAGATTGATTAAATTCTACCATAAAAAGAAGTGGTGACCGACCATTCGATCACCACTTCTTTTTATTCTGTTTCCGGGAAGAATACCTGGGCCGTACTAATATCCACCAGTGTAGGAGCATCTGTATTGAGTGCTTCTTCAAGTACTGATTCTAGCTCGGTATCTGAGGTTGCGCGTAATCCTTTCCATCCGCAGGCTTCTGCCAATTTTATAAAATCAGGGTTGGTTAAATCTACCCCTACTTCTTTCTTATTTGCAGCTTTGAGCTTGTCTCTCTCCATTTGCAAGGCCTCATTATTTAAGACAACGACTGTAATATTGAGTTCATAGCGGGTAGCTGTCAATAAATCAGCAAGCACCATTTGAAGTCCTCCGTCCCCCACTATCGCTACTACTTGTTTTTCAGGTTTTATAAGCTTGGCAGCCATTGCTGCTGGCAGTCCAAAGCCCATTGTCCTCCAGTAGCCTGAGAATAATACAGATTGTTCTTTTTGACGGAAGTTGCGATTCGTCCATACTGTATGATCCCCTGTATCCAGTGCAAGAATTGCGTCCGATGCCACTGTTCGGTCAAGGGCGCGGATAATCCGTGAAGGATGGACAGGATAACCTGCAGTTTCGCCTTCTTTCTCATTTTGCAGGGCCCATTTCTCCTTTATTTCCTCGCAACGAGATACCCAATCTTCAGAACGGGAGAATCCTTGTAAGCTCTCCGTTAAGAGTGGAAGGACCTCTTCCGTTTTACCGGTAATCCCAAGCTCTGTTGGAATGCCTTTTACAAATTTATCGAAGTGGCGGTCAATTTGGATAATCCTTGCATTAGTTGGTACATATCCTTCCGGCCACCATGTCGTGCCTGCAAGAAGTACCACATCTGACTCCATAAATAAGTCAGCTGCATACGGATTGCCACCTTCGCCAATCCCTTGCAAAATATGCGGGGAAGATTCATCAATCAATCCTTTTCCACCCAAGCTTACAAGGATGCCAGCTCCCCACAACTTAGCAAGTTTTTCTAACTCCTCGGAGGTGGAAGTGGCTCCGGAACCAGCAAGAATCATTGGTCGCTTGGCTGTTTTCATAATCTCCGTTGCCTGTTCCAAGCTTTCTTTTGTGAAGATGGAAGGGCCCTCTATAACATCCGGCAATGTACGCGGTTCCCCATTAGCTGGCATCATGAAAATGTCCTTAGGAATGGATAAATGTGTTACAACGCGCTGTCCGAGTGATGTTCGCGCTGCCTTTTGAAGAACTTCAATTGTCGCATCCGGATTCGCTAGATTAGCAGAATAAGCAGCAAAAGGCTTCATAAGCTCCTGCTGGTCAATATACTGCGGAAATTCCGTGCCAATTTTATTACTCGGTGCCTGTCCAGTGATTGCGAGTACAGGCGCTCTGTCTGCATGTGCATCACCAAGCCCATTTAGCAGATTAGTTGCACCTGGTCCCATTGTCGCGGTGCATACACCAAGCCCACCTGTTAGTTTTGCTTCCGCAGACGCCATAAAAGCAGCTGTCGACTCATGTTTAACCGCAATGTATTTAATTTTATCCTGCTTAGCCAGTGCATCGATAAGCCCGAATGTAGCATCGCCCACTACCCCATATATCCGTTTTACTCCGAACAATGACAATTGATCCAGCATCAATTCCGCAACCGTTCGTTCTGTTTTTCCCATGACATATGAACCTCCTTGATAGATCTTTCTAATCCTTCTAGGAAAAAGCATCTATTTATTTTTTCGTTCATATTATTTTTTCCCGGAAATAGGGTCGGTTAATCCTCATACTTCCAAACAAATGGCAAAATGAGGATTAAGTTGTACCTTACTGGATAATATTTAGTATTTTTGCCGTTACGGTTACATTCATAATTTAAATTTATGAATCTACAGAAATAATATAATTGTCAAGAGAATAGAAAAGCAGTAATTTATGTGTAGAGGATTTTTTTGAAAACCAGTTTTTGGTAATATCTATTCAAAAAGGATATCGCAATGAGAGGAGATAAAGTATTGGAAAATATATCCGAAAAAATCATCAAAGAAGAACCTGAAGAACCTCTTTACCGAAGGGGAATCTTTACCTTCAGTGGTTCCCATCTTTTAAATGATTTAGTGACCACAGGGATGGTCCCGGCATTAGTTGTAATCTATAAAAACGCGTTTCACCTTAACTATACCCAATCCACTTTAGTGGTTTTGCTATCCTATTTAACGTCTTCTATTTCTCAACCGCTTTTTGGCATGTTAGCAGATCGGAAGCCTCGAGCCTGGCTGTTTCCAGTAGGATTGTTTTGCTCCATTATGGGGCTTGCTTTAACAGGACTTGCACCAACATTTCCTTGGCTGCTGCTGTTTATTTCCATTTCCGGTCTTGGTTCCGGTGCGTTCCATCCGGAAGCCTCACGAGCAACCCACCTCGCATCAGGTACGAAAAAAGGTCTTGCCCAAGCTATTTTTCAGGTAGGCGGGAATTCCGGTCAAGCCTTGGGACCCTTATTGGTTTCTCTCTTCATAATTCACTCAGGGATTCATGGACTACTATGGTTCATTCCTGTAGCTGTCTTATCGCTTGTATTAACCGGACAGATTTTGCCTTGGTTAAGTAAAAAATTAGAGCTTGTTAAACTTGGTAACAGGAAACAATTAAAAGGAAACAACAATTATCTTGGAGCAACTCTGCTTTCCTGTGTCATCATCCTGCGTTCATGGTGCCAAATTGGGGTTGTGGTCTTTTTACCTTTTTATCTGCACAACCTAACGATACAGCAGTCTGAAATCCTCAGTTTCGTTTTTGTAGGAGCCGGTGCACTTGGCACATTCTTTGGCGGAGTTATTTCAGACAAACTTGGCATGAAACGCTTACTCGTTAGCTCCATGCTAATTGCCACACCTTTTGCCCTTATTTTCCCTCATGTACATGGAGTGTTATCGGTGCTTGTTTTACTGTTATTTGGTTTTAGTGTACTTTCTTCTTTCTCAGTTAGTGTGGTTTTTATGCAGCACATGCTTCCCAAGAACATTGGTCTAGCCTCTGGACTTTCGATTGGATTTGGCGTGGGAGCTGGAGGGGTTGGTTCTGTTTTTATGGGTGGAATTTCGGACATCTTTGGCGTAACAACTGTGTTCACGATTCTCTCAATTCTTCCTCTTGTTGGCTCCCTTATTGCTGCCTTTTTACCGAGCGATCGAAAGGAAAAGAAACAGGTAGCTTTATAACGAAAGAAAAACCGGAGATTTCTCCGGTTTTCTTGTTTTCTCCTATATCTGCGGTGCTATCTTGGGTAGTCCCAGTGTAGCTGTTACCCCCAGCAATAAGATATTTTAATAAGTGGAAAAAAGCATCCAAATAAATAATTTGAATGCTTTTTTATATTAATTTTCTTCCAATGTTAATTCCTCAATTTGTGGTTAACCTTTTTTAGTGTTTTCTTTAACATAGTTACAATTAAGCTGGCAAAGGTTTTTAAAGAACTTCAAGTACTTTCGTTTGATGTTTCAGATGAATGGTGATGATGGTCGTGCTGGTAAGCCAGTGTCGCAGGATTCGTATTGCCAAAAGTTAGATACCATGGCTCCATTAACGGCCCTCCTACTGAAGCAGGCGGGATAATCACATCAAACTTATTACGATGATGGATGCTGTATCTACGCACAGAACCTTGTTCAGGATCGTCTCCCATAATTGGAACAAACAATTTTCCCTCGGGGCCAAACAAAAGTGCCTGAGCAAAAGCGCGCGGTTGTCCGACAACATCAAGATCAATTTTATTGAGAAGCCTACCTGTTCTGCCGTCAAAAATTAATATTTTGTCTGTATCTTTCTCATCTCTTCTAAAACTAGTGATATATAGGTTGCCATCTGGACCGAAGACTAAACCTTCCGGGCGATTGAGGTCATTGATTGCATTGCTTTCAATGAACACTCCGAGGAACTTCCCTGTTTTTGGGTTAAAGCGCAACACTGAGCCACCTTCCGGTTCTGGAAGGTTCCTTACTGAGATATACAGGAAGCCATCTGGGCCAATGACCACTGCTCGTGGATGGAATTGCCCTCTGAAGTCAGAGTGGTTGAGGTTGCCTAGAAATACTCCAGTGGTGCCATTATACATCCGAACTTCTCCCGGTACATCTACGTCACCCATGTCCGCTACAAAAAGGATATTTTGTTCTGACAATACAATACCACGCGGTGCAAAAGGTGCGCCAACTTGATTGGAACTTACAAGCTCACCTTGAAACGCACCAGTTTGTCTATTAAACTTCAATACATCTCCATTCGGGGGATGATCTACTTTTTGGTTGGTAACAAGTAGATTGCCTCTATGGTCGAAGATAAGTCCTCTAGGACCAAATAAGTCGTTGCTTTCTGATGCAACAAAACTACCAAGGAACCTCCCTGTTTTTGCATCAAAAGTCTTCACAGTATTATCGGAGCCGTCACCGATATAGAGAAAGTCATTTTGTCTTTTCAAATTTATCCAAAAACCCCCATATTAATTATTTTAAAGTGAACTATTAATCTTTCACTTCAATATAATTTATTCACATTAAAAATATTTTTATAGACGAGCATACTACAAAATTAAAATAATTTACTTAATATTTTTTTACTAAGTCTAATATAATGACTTTCTTACCTTTCCCTTGCTCTCTTAAATAATGAAAAATAGCCCCATTATTTTATGAATAGTTAATAATGTTTACTAATTAAGAATGTGGTATGATTGGGGAAAAATATTAAGGAAGGTTTTATAATGTTAGAAAAAGTGAATGCGTTTTTTCAAAAGTACATAGCAATTTTAACGCCTCTTAGTTTAGTTGTAGGGGTTTTGTTAGAAAATGTCGGACAGCATTTATTATTCCTAGTATCTTGGTTATTTGCTTTTATGACATTTTCCGGTAGTTTAAAGATGCAATTTAAAGATGCAAAAGTCTTTATCAAGCATCCATTTCTTATTTTATTCACCATCATTTTTTTACATATTTTGATGCCTTTATGGGCTTACTTTTTATCTACGGTTATTTTCCATGACCACCTATTAACTGTTGGTTTTGTAGTAGCCGTTGCTGTACCAACAGGTGTAACGAGCGTTATTTGGATTTCAATTTGTAAAGGTCATTTACCTTTAGGTTTATCTATTATTTTAATCGATACGCTACTTTCACCATTGGTCATGCCCTTATTGTTACATACGGTTTCAGGGAAAATGATTCATTTAGATGTTGCATCACTTGTAATTGATTTAGTTTTAATGATTGTCTTGCCAACAATTATAGGAATATTCGTCAATGAATTTTCACATGGCGAAATACCAAAGAAAATTGGTAAGAAACTAGCTCCATTTTCTAAACTATCTTTGTTTTTAGTTATTATGATTAATAGTAGTGCGATTGCTCCTTATTTAAAAGATATCAACCTCCATTTACTAGGCATTATTCTTTTGGTTTTATTCATGGCTGTGTCAGGATACTTGTTTGCATTGCTCATTGGACGATTTGTTTTAAAGGATTATCCTCAAATGACTACCCTCGTCTTTACTGGAGGGATGCGTAATATTGCGATAGGTGTAATTGTGGCGACAACATATTTTCCTAGCAAAGTAGCAATGCCAGTGGTATTTGGAATGCTGTTCCAACAAGTTTTAGCATCCGTATTTAGTAAAGTACTTTTAAGGAAAAGTATTGAACCCCAGTCTACAACGGAAAAAGTAATCATTTAATTGTATCGAACTGAATAGTTTAACCCACCCTGTATTAAATTTATGAAAATCATTTTGAATCGTCTAATCTAAGGTTTCCACACAAAAAGCCTGAAGATAGATGCACATAACGTGATCTTCAGGCTTTTTGTTAGAATCTATTTTAATTGACTTGAATTCGCAATGAATTTCTAATAATTTGTGGTCCAAATCTATCTCAAACGAATATTCATTTTCATTTAATTCCCTACCCTTGTCTATTAAAATCCGCTACGTTTGTTTTTCCAATCATATTTATAGTTTTTATCTAAATAAATCCTAACTAAAACTATAAACACCTAAAATACTTTATTTTAACTAGTTTAAAATAGTTAAAATTTTGCTATAATAATATTATTTAAAAATATGGGGGTCTTTCCATGAAATTAACCGAAAAAGAATTGGAAATTGTTGAAATATTAGAAAAAGACGCGCGTTTAGCCACTACAGATTTGGCTAAAATGATTGGGTTAAGCGTGGAAGAAACAGAACAGTCTATCAAAAAACTTGAGGAAAATAATGTAATTGTGAAATATATATCTCTCATAGATTGGACAAAAGTCGATCAGCATCCAGGCGTAAGAGCAATGATTGATGTAAAAGTAACACCAAAACAAGGCGTTGGATTTGATGATATTGCTGAAAGAATTTATCGTTTCGATGAAGTAACATCTGTCTATTTAATGTCTGGTGCTTTCGATTTATCAGTTATTATAGAAGGCAAATCATTAAACGAAGTAGCGAACTTCGTATCCAAAAAGCTTTCTACCCTAGATTCTGTTATTTCGACAACTACTCACTTTATATTGAACAAATATAAACATGACGGAATCATCTTTGAACCAGATAAAAAAGATCCAAGAATAGTGGTGTCACCTTAATGAATTCTATGAAAAGTAATTATGTATCTAAAATGGCGAATGAGTTAAAACCTTCCGGCATTCGCCGTTTCTTTGATTTAGCAGCAGGAATGGAAGGAGTAATCTCCCTAGGTGTGGGTGAACCTGACTTTGTCACACCTTGGCATATAAGAGAAGCAGCAATTCGTTCACTCGAACAAGGCTACACATCTTATACACCAAATGCCGGTTTAATGGAGCTACGCGAAGAAATTGCCATTTATATGAAAAACCAATTTAAAGTAGACTATTCACCAGCGCATGAAATTATCGTAACGGTTGGTGCAAGTTCAGCCATCGACCTTGCCATGAGAACCATTTTAGATCCAGGTGATGAAGTTATTGTAGTAGAACCATGCTTTGTTTCTTATATACCCATGGTGACATTAGCAGGTGGTGTAGCAATTCAAGTTCAAGCATTAAAAGAAAATGACTTTAAAATCCTGCCTAGCCAACTAGAAGCAGTCATTACTGATAAAACTAAGGCCATTATGCTATGTTCGCCTAATAATCCTACTGGCACCATGCTAAATAAGAGCGAATTAGAAGAAATTGCAAACTTAGCAAAAAAACACGATTTACTCATCATCGCAGACGAAATCTACGCAGAGCTTTCATATGATGAAGAATATACAAGTATGGCAGCCATTGAAGATATGCAAGAAAGAACCATTTTAGTTTCTGGATTTTCAAAAGCTTTTGCAATGACTGGCTGGCGTCTTGGGTTTGTTTGCGCCCCTGCTCCAATTTCAGAAGCGATGTTAAAGTTGCATCAATATGCATTAATGTGTGCATCGACTATGTCTCAATATGCTGCGATTGATGCACTCCAAAATGGACGACCAGATGTAGATGAAATGGTAAAAAGTTATAAAAGACGTCGAAACTATATTGTCAGTTCTTTAAATGAAATTGGACTAGAATGTCATGTTCCTGGAGGTGCGTTTTATGCTTTCCCTTCCATCAAATCAACCGGGCTAAGTTCACAAGAATTTGCTGAACAATTATTACTCAAAGAAGGCGTAGCTGTTGTACCAGGCGATGTATTTGGAGAAAGTGGCGAAGGTCATATTCGCTGTTCATACGCTTCTTCACTAGAACAACTACAAGAAGCGATTAAACGAATGAAACATTTTGTTGATAATTTGTGAGGAATAGATAAGTAAATTAGTAATATAAAAGAGCGGATTCCTTTTTTAGGAATCCGTTCTTTTGTTTTTTATATAATCTCCAAAAAGGGAATTTAGTATTGCGTGTACTACTAACCTTCCCTTAGTACGATAAGTTCTTTAAAATAAGCGTTAATCCTTCCCCAATCAATGCAACCTATAAATTCAAGAAAACATCTAATTTATAACTCTTTACACTATTTTCAATGCCATAGTCTAAAATAACCAAATCAGGAAAACTATATAAAAATTATTTGAGTTTAGGTTCTAAGTCAATCTCCATATCTAACAGTGCCGAACTTAAGGTTTTCCCATGACGATCTATTGAAAGAGATCGTGTTACACCACCGCCTAAAGCCTGTTGCATTACAAAATTTAAAGCTCCAATATTGGGAAGTTCGTACCTTTGAACGTCACCTTTTACAATTTCTCCAAAGTATTCTTTTACTCGAATTGCTGTAACGATTTCTTTCACCATCTCGTAATCTTTCATACTGTAAACGATAACAGATATGTTTGAGATATTTCCTTTATCACCTGACCTTGAATGAGCGATTTCCTTTAGCTTCAACCGTTTCTACCTCCTCATACGTTACTTCTATATTAATAGCATTGCTAGGAATTAGAATAGAAGCAATTGATACAATTTCTTCTATTTGAATGCGAACTCCCCCGCCGCCAGCAGGTCCATTCGTATAAAGTGCCTCCACTTCTTTACCAACCGCAACAGCTTCCCTTTTTTCCAATGTTCTTGCCGCTACCCGTAATCTTACTTCAGAATGACTGGTTTCATTATACTTACTTGAAATGGAATCAGAATATAATGATACGACACCTATATAATCAATTCTTACCTCTTCTACCTGTATATTTTTATAGTCCAACCGTTTCCTGATGATTTCTTCTGCAAGTTGTGCTCTTTTTATACAACCTGACCCACCAAAGCTTATTTCTGCCTCTATGATAAATCCATCTTTGTAACCCACGCTTGTTTTATAATAACCACTTTTTTCTCTACCAGATACTCCAGTAATCGAAACCTTATTAACATCTTCTTCTTTCACTTGAACTTGAGAAAAATCCGCAATTACATCTGGAGTCATATAACTAGATGGATCATGAATTTCATAAACTATTTGTTCTTTGACAGTAGCGGGGGAAATAATTCCACCTGCATCATCAAGCTTACTTAAGGAAAAACTGCCATCCTCTTGTACTTCCGCGATTGGATAACCAACGTTCCATAAATCAGGTACATCTTTATAGCCAGGTTCTGCAAAATATCCTCCAGTTACCTGCGCTGCGCATTCAAGTAAATGACCTACAGCTGTGGCCTTTCCAAGAAGCTTGTAGTCCGTTTTCTCCCAGCCAAATTCATATACAAGTGGTGCCATGACTAAAGATGGGTCTGCAACTCGTCCTGTAATGACAATATCAGCACCATTTGCTAGTGCACTTATAATTCCTGTCATTCCAATATAGGCATTTGCAGAAATGATTGTGGATTCTATTTCCTTTAGCATTTCTCCTGTTTCTAGTATTTTTTGATCCAGGTATTCTCCTATTTTCGTATATACGTCATCACCTGTAACAGCAGCAATTTTCAAATTTTGAATACCTTTTTCCTCAGCGATTTTTTTCACCCTCTTTACTGCAGAAAGAGGATTTGCTGCACCCATATTTGTAATCATTTTTACGTTTTTCTCTTTACAAAGAGGTAGCACCATATCCATTCGTTCTTCTAACATGTGATTATATCCCTTGTTTGGATTTTTCACTTTTTCCTGTTGAGCAAGAGCAATGGTTCTTTCTGCCAAGCACTCAAAAATGATGTAATCTAAATTACCTTTTTCGATTAATTCTAGGGCTGGTTCGATTCGATCTCCAGCATATCCCGCACCAGATCCAATTCGAATTCTTTTCTTCATATTTCTCCCCCTAAAAAAGCAAATCTCCAATCTCATCAGTTCTTCAACCCTACTAACTGGAGATTCCTTTATCATGATAAATAAATGCCTGCAGTTTCAAGAAGTTTATTCCGTTACTTTAAAATGAAATTACCCCTGTTAACAAAGCTACAATGGTCATAACAATAGTTGTTCCAAACGCCCAAAAGAAAATATGTTTCTGATGATCACCAAGGTCAACTCCAGCTAGTCCCAAAAGCACAAAGACAGATGGGTTTAATGGGCTTACTGGGAATCCTGTTGTTGCATTTCCTAATAAAGCTGCACGACCTATTTCGATTGGATCTACACCATATACTGCCCCTGCTTCACTAAGAATTGGGAGAACTCCATAATAAAACGCATCAGGAGAGAAAATTAAGCTAAGAGGCATACTTACAATAGACACTAATATAGGGAGATGCGCCCCAAGCCAATCAGGAATAATTGCAACTGAGGAAACAGCCATTGCATCTATCATTTTTGTTCCTGATAAAATCCCCGTAAAAATTCCTGCAGCAAAAATTGTCGCTACAACCATTACCATACTCTCTGCATGTGCGGCGATTTGCTTTTGCTGGTCTTCTACTTTTGGATAATTCACTAATAACGCAATAGCAAATGCAATCAAAAATAAAATTGGTGCTGGTATGATGTCCATAATTAACACTGTAATTAATAGGACTGTTAATACCAAGTTAAACCAATAAAGTTTCGGAAGACCACCTTCAAGTGTAGCTGCTATCTCTTCTAAACCGCCTCCATCATCATTTATGACTTTAATAATACCTAAACGCTTACGTTCTTTTTTTCCAAGAATGTAAGAAGCAACCACGACCCAAGCCATCCCCGCAAGCATTGGAATAATAAGTGGGTTAAATAATTGTGATGTATCTGCATTAAGTGTAACCATCGCTCTTGCAAGAGGGCCTCCCCAAGGAATGATGTTCATTACCCCAGCACCTAATGCAACAACCCCAGCTAATACAAGTCGGCTCATTCCAAGCCTCTGATAAACTGGAAGAAGCGCTGTAATAGTGATCATAAAAGTAGCTGAACCATCTCCATCTAATGCAACGAGTAAAGTAATAATGGCAGTTGCCACTACTATTTTTAGTGGATCTCCTTTTGTAAATTTAATCAGTCGAGAAATCAGTGGATCAAATAATCCTCTATCAATCATTAATCCAAAATATAAAATTGAAAATCCAATCATTACCCCTGTTGGTGTTACTTTCTTAACACCTTCAAGCATCATTTCACCGATTTCCAATCTAAAACCGGCAATCAGTGCAAAAATAATTGGTACGAGTGCAAATGCGATTAATACGTTCATTCGTTTTGTCATAACTAAATATAGGAATATTGCAATCATTAAAAACCCTAATATCGCCATAGACATTCTCCTCTTATTAACGTTTTATAGAACCGAATCTGGTTATGACCCATTCACAATTCGCCTAAATATCAACTTTTTCAATCTCACTGTTTAGTAGAGCTCTCATCAATTGAGAACGTTTACATTTCTTTAACAGCAAATGTATGGTAAACACTTTTAAACCCTTGTCACACATTGGAATATCCTGTTTTTACCTTATATAGGTGACCGGTCAGATTACGTTCTGTCATTTCTTTGATGATGTCCACACATTGCATTAATTTTTCTAAATCAATTCCTGTTTCGATTCCCATCTCATGAAGCATAAATACTAAATCTTCAGTTGAATCATTTCCTGCAGCGCCTGGAGCAAATGGGCACCCCCCTAATCCTCCGATTGATGAATCAAACGAACTAACTCCCGCTTCTAAAGCCGCAAGAGTATTCGCTTTTGACAGACCATATGTGTCATGAAAATGGGCAGTAATTTTAGCTTGAGGTGCAAGGTCTAATGTATTATTGAACAATTGATAAACCTGTTTTGGATTAGCCCGTCCTGTTGTATCACATAATACAATTTCATCTACTTTAAGTGCATCTAACGATTTTACGATTTTTAATACCGCCTCTTCTGAAACAAATCCATCAAAAGGACAATGAAAGGCCGTAGAGATATGAAATCTAACAAACATATCCATACTTTTTGCGTCTTCTACAACCGATACTAATTGTTGTAGTGATTCATCAATTGACATTCGCACATTCCTTTTATTGAATGCCTCACTAGCCGCCACAAACAAGGCATGGCTAGTTACTCCTGCATTTATCGCTAATTCAAACCCTCTTCGGTTTGGAATTAGTGCCATATATTGAATATCTCTTTTTTTATTAATGTTGCGAAAAACCATTTCTGCATCAGCCATTTGAGGAACATGCTTTGGAGAAACAAAGGAAGTGGCCTCCATTCTTTTAATACCAGTCTCATTTAAGGCATTAATTAATTTCAATTTTAAATCTGTCGAAATTAATTTCTTTTCATTTTGTATTCCATCCCTTGGTCCTGATTCAATAATTTCAACACGTTTAGGTAAATTCATGAAATCAGCTCCCTAAATTTTTTAAATTCAATTTTTTCTCACCAGCAATTACTCCTGAATTTGCTAATTCATTATATTTCTTATCTGAAATTCCCAATTTTTCTTTTAATACCTTCTCAGTATGTTCCCCTATTCTTGGCCCAGCCCACTGAATACTACCAGGAGTTTTGCTTAATTTTGGAACAATTCCTGGTACCTTTAATTTTCCAAGCCCTTCAACATCCATATCGTAAATCATTTCTCTGGCTTGAAAATGGGGGTCATTCATCATATCTTCAACATTATAAATGGAGCCTGCTGGTATTTTGTAAGTATCTAGCACTTCCAATGCTTCGTCTAAATTATGTTCTTTTGCCCAGCCACCAATAACTTCATCTAAAAACTCTGCGTTTTTTACACGTCCATCATTTGAAGAGTACCTTTGATCATCCCTTAAATCAGGTCTTTCTAATGCATCCATTAATCTTTTAAAAATGCCATCTCCATTTGCACCAATAACAATGTATTTTCCATCTTTACATAGGTATGTGTTAGATGGAACAATTCCTGGAAGAGTGCTGCCAGTTCTTTCCCGAATCATACCGAATTGATCATATTCTGGAACAGTACTTTCCATTAAACTAAATATAGATTCATATAGTGCAACATCGATACATTGTCCTTCTCCTTCTGACTGGTCTCTATGATAGACTGCCATCAAAGCCCCCATAACTGCATATAGGGCAGTGACCGAATCTCCAAGACTAATTCCAACTCGTGTTGGTGGACGGTCAGGATAACCTGTTAAATATCGAATTCCTCCCATTGCTTCACCAATACTTCCAAACCCGGGTTTATTGCGATATGGACCATCTTGACCATATCCTGAAACCCGGACCATAATGATTTGTGGGTTGATCTTTTTTAGATCTTCGTAACCGATTCCCCATTGTTCAAGAGTACCAGGCTTGAAGTTTTCTATTATAATATCAACCTCTTTTGATAATTCCCTAATAATTTTTTGAGCTTCTTCTTGACGTAAATCAAGAGAGATACTTTGTTTGTTCCGTGATTGAACGTACCACCATAATGAAGTTCCATTATGAAGCATTCTCCATTTTCTAATTGGATCCCCTTTTTCAGGCGGTTCTACTTTAATGACCTCAGCTCCAAAATCCGCCATTAATCTCCCCGCAAAAGGTCCTGCAATTAAACTCCCTAACTCTAAAACTTTTAATCCATTTAAAGGTCCTTGTCTTTTTTCATTCTCCATATTTTCCACCTACTTTGAGAATTGATATCTTGAGGTTTGGTACAAGTCTAGCAAAAATTAATAGTAACCGTTAAATATCTCTCCTTTATAGAAAGAATTTTCTGACTATTTCTATAGTAATTCCATTTTTTTCTATTGTCAACGGTTAACCGTAAACATTTTTTGTGAAAATTAAAGCTTTTTAATGTAAACTAAAAAGTAATAACTTACTAAAAGTTTTATGAAAAGGGTGGGCATTTTGAAAAAAATACAAAAAGCAGAACTACTTCATAATCAGGTTTATCAGATTCTCAAAGATATGATTATGAATGGTGAGTTTCAACCTGGTGAACGACTAGTCGAAACCAGGATTGCAGAAAATATCGGGGTGAGTAGAGGTACGCTTAGAGAAGCCTTTCAAATGTTATTAAAAGATGAATTGCTCATTCGAAATGATAAAACGATTTTTGTTTATAATCCTAGTATCCAGGACATTTTCGATGTATATGAATGTCGAAAAAGCCTTGAGTCCCTAGCCGCTAAACTAGCAACTCTTCACATTACGGACAAACAGTTAACAAGATTAAATAAAGTGGTACAAGAATCTAAAGACGCTTTACGTGCAAACAATACAGATCTACTAACAAATTTGAACCAGGAATTTCATGATTTAATTGACCTTTCATCTCACAATAAACAACTAATTCAATTATGTAATTTAATTAAAACAAAATCGCTATTTATCAGAAATAGGTTTTTAAAAATACATTTTAAAGACTTCTCAGATTTCATTGATGATCATGAAAGTATTTTGGTTGCAATCAATAAAAAAGACTCTTTGAAAGCCGAAGAAAATATGCGGTCTCATATTCAAAAAAGTTTGGAGACAATACAGAATTCTTTAGAAAACGATGAAGAAGAAACTATGAGTTATGATGATAAAACTAGATAGTTAAGCAACTCAAGTCCAACTAACAGCTAAACGAATGAAGCATTTTGTTGATACTTTGTAAGTATTGGAAAACTAGTTTAATTAGAAAACCAAAAGAACGGATTTCCAAAAATGGAACCCGTTCTTTAAGTTATTATATAAACCTGAATGGGATGGCATGGGAGTTAAAACTCATAACTTGTAATTTGTAAACTGCTGTGTAGGAAGATAAAATATTCCTTAATTCTTCTATCCAGCGCACGTTTTGCTATTCTTCTGAAGGATTGTTCCATGTAGCGAGTTATTCTTGGGCAATGATGGCATCTCGGTAATAGAAAGCCGTACACTTGCACTGACACGTCCTGCTTCTCCCCAAAGAGTCTGATACCAAATGCTAGCATTTTCGTTTGAAGCGTTTGCTAAAAATTGTTTCATCGTCAAAATTACTTACTTAGGAAAAGGTTTATTTAAAAAAGAGCAATAAATCCTCTCATATAAAACTCTCTTCCAAAATAATGGTTCTATTCTTGAAGAATTTTCTCTCAGCACCAAATCTGTTATTCTAATGATTTTCCATATAAATAAGGGTAAAAGCTAAGTCAAAGATTGATTGAATTTTTTTAGAAGCTGACCAAAAACTTCACGCTCCTCATTCGACCAATCATTAATTACCTCAACTAATCTATCCAAACGTGCTTGCTTATGCTCTTTATATACATTTATTCCAAGTTCAGTAATTTGGAGATTATAAGCCCTTCCATCTAATGGATCAGGAGTTCGATACAAATATCCTTTTTGCTCTAAAGCAGCAGCTTGTCTGCTGATGGTAGAGATATCTAGCTGAAATTCGCAAGCAAGAACTTTCATTCCCACAGCTCCAGTACCGGCTATCCGACGCAGTAACAAATAGGCAGAGCGGTCAAGATTCCCAAATTTTTTATTGGAAGTAACAAAAGTTGAACGACGAATAAGGATGGCCAGTTCCAGTTCAATCATTTCAAAATCTTTTTCATGCATAACAATAACCTCACTATTAAATACGTTTTAAACAAATAATACCATATTCTATTTTTAAA
The DNA here is from genome assembly GCF_053847205.1 of Rummeliibacillus sp. JY-2-4R. NCBI lineage: Bacteria > Bacillati > Bacillota > Bacilli > Caryophanales > Caryophanaceae > Rummeliibacillus > Rummeliibacillus sp. JY-2-4R. Next base: position 2,258,981 of record NZ_CM132623.1, read on the forward strand.
TATTAGGCTACGTAAAAGGACTACGTGCTTTACTAATCTGTTGATAGAACAAAAAACAAAGCACCTATAAGTAGTGCTATGGGTTGTGCAAGATCTGATACCGAAATAGAAACTGCAGATATCGTGTTAATGGCTGATAATCTAGATAAACTTCTTCACACAATGAAGTTAAGTAGAAAATTTTTAACGATTATTAAACTATAATATTTGCTTCTATATCATTTTTAAAGCCATAGCATTTGTCTTGATCTTTACGGATTCGCTAACACTTTGGATGGCTGTTCTAAGTGATACAGGTGCTAAATGCAATAAGATTGCTAAAATTTAAAGAATAGATATTAATGAGATGTTTCTTGATAAAAAACATCTCATTTTAATAGGTGTTACAAAATTTTTATATTAAATTTTTAATCACTTGTCGTTTCTTTCGATACCAGAAAAATAGACCTGCCCGTAAAGCATTATCTGATGCAATAGCTATCCAAACAGCAGGCAATCCATATCCTAATTTCCATGCAAATATGTAAACACCTAAAGTACGGATAACCCAAATACCAATAAAGGTAACTATCATTGGAAACTTACTATTTCCTCCTGCTTGAACTACCGCAGTATCAACCGTAACAGAAGCTAGAAAGGGCTGAGAGATGGTATCAATAATTAGAACAACTAACAACAAATTTAAAATACTATCATTATGCGTATATAATTTGCCCACTAATGGGCTTAAAATTGCTAATAATGCAGTTATAATCGTCATGGAGAAGGCTGATTGTATATAGCTCCATCTTCTATATTCTTTAATATCTTCGGTCTTCCCCTCGCCAATTGCTTGCCCGATTAGAGCACTCGCTGCCACAGCAAACCCGCCCGCAATTGTACTCGCAAAAGTTGTAAGATTACCTGCAATATTGTGGGTAGCATACGCATCAGTTCCCATTCGAACAATTAAACCAAAATAGATTACTTGTCCTAAACGCATGGATAATCTTTCGAGTGTTGCAGGTACGGCAAATTTAGTCATGCTCCTAAGTAAACTTCCCATTACCTTAAAGTCACTTGTTTTTAATGCAATTGATGGTATTCGTTGAGAATTAATAAACAGTCGAAGAAATCCATATATTCTTGCTAAAATCATCGCAATTGCTGCACCTTCAAGACCTAATCCTTCAAATGAGCCTATTCCAAAAATTAAAAAGTAATCAAGGACTACATGAACTGCATTCATCTCTAGCCCAATTCGTAAGGGTGTTTTTGTATCTCCAATCGCCCGAAATGCTGCGGATTGAGCAGTAAAAAGAGCAATGAATGGAGTAAGACCAAGCACTACTTTAAAGTAGTTTATTCCCCTATTCTTTAGTTCTTCATCTGCACCCACTAAATTAAGCAATGTTTCAGAAAGAGATATAGAAATTATTGAGAAAATCAAACCTATTGAAACAGAGATTAAAAAACCATGAAAAATGACCGACTTGCTTCGTTTCATATCTTTAGCTCCAAACGCTCTAGATAAAAATACCGAGAGCGTTGCAGAAAGCGCCGCAAATACTCCAATATAAGTACTATTAAAAATGTTGGTAATGCCTACAGAGTTTATAGCAAGCAAGCCTAATTGAGCAATAAAAACAGAGTCAACCACTCCAAGCAAGCTTTGAAGATAAGACTCTCCAATAGCTGGCAAAGCTATTTTAAATACCTTCTTTGCTTTATCTGGAATTTGCATTATTAACCCTCCATAAATTAAAAAAATATGTTTTTCAGCTAAACAGCACTAACTGAATACCACCACTGAATAATTAATGATGGTTTTCTCTTATTTATTTTTTCTTTTATTCTTTTAAGGCTCTTTATTTCTGACATTTGGTTTCCCGCTCTTGGATAGTAACATTGCTTTTTTCAATTTCTTTAAGAGTATTACTCCTTCCTTACGACCATATCATACCTAAGCATCTTTCATTACCTTTAACTCTTTTGTTCCTATCATATTTTAGTCCCCTATCTAAAGGATATTGTTATTTTATCTCAAACTTCTTGTATCTCTCACTCTCTATGACATTTGTTGTAACGTTATATCAATGTTTTTGATGTTTGTGATAAAATGCACTTTTTGATCAATTTCACCATATTAACTTTGCGAAACGAGGTTTTGATGTACCAAGTGTATTGAATGATTTCCATCTCACTCTTTATGAACTGTCTTAAACTTTATGGGTCAAGCTCAAACTTTGTGAAGGATTACAAGAGGGATGCCAAAATAGACAGAATTTTTCGTAAAAAAGCTAAAAGAACTATTGAACCAGTGAAAATTAATTGTATAATACAACTAATTGAACAAAAAAGAAGTACAGTAAATTTTTTCAAAAAATATGTATAAGCAAAATTTAAACAAGAGGAGAATGTGTATGTCGTCTAAACCACAATTAGTTTCTGAATCACCAACAAAAACAGACTTGGAGCCTGTCTTACAAGGGGGATTATTTACTCAACCAAAAGCGGTTTGGGCCGTTTTTTTCGCATGTATAATCGCTTTTATGGGTCTAGGTCTCGTGGATCCGATTTTGCCAGCAATAGCGAATCAATTACATGCCTCACACAGTCAGGTAACATTACTTTTTACTAGTTATAATGCCGTTATGGCAGTGGCAATGATCATTACCGGAATGATTTCCTCTAGGCTAGGTATTAAATGGACTCTGCTAACAGGTATTGTCATCATTGCTGTATTTTCTGCACTTGGGGGATTTTCAAATGGCATTTGGTCCCTCGTTGGTCTTCGAGGGGGTTGGGGACTTGGCAACGCATTATTTGTGGCGACAGCTTTAGCAGCTATCGTTTCTCTCTCTAACAGTGGAACAGCTAAAGCAATAATTTTATACGAAGCAGCAATTGGTCTTGGAATATCTGTTGGACCACTTCTTGGAGGCTGGTTGGGAGCAATGTCATGGAGAGGTCCATTTCTAGGTGTTGCCTCACTGATGATTATTGCGTTTATTGGCTTATTACTCCTTATGCCAAAAGCAGATAAAAGTAGTAACAAACACATTAAAACTTCAATATTAGATCCGTTCCGTGCCTTAAAGCACCGTTCATTATTAATTTTTGGTGTTGCTGCCGCATTATATAATTTTGGCTTTTTTACATTATTAGCGTATGCACCTTTTGTTATGGGGTTAAAAGAACATGGATTAGGTTTTGTATTCCTTGGTTGGGGGATATTACTTGCTATCACTTCCGTTTTCATGGCACCTAAGCTTCAAGAGTCCTTTGGTACCATAAAATCAATGTGTACAATGTTAACACTATTTGCTCTACTTCTTGTATCAATGGGCATTTGGACTTCCACTCAATGGGTAGTCATAGGAGCAGTTATTTTAGCAGGGGCATTCTTAGGAAACAACAATACTTTAATAACAACTGCAGTCATGAATGCAGCTCCTGTTGAACGTTCAACAGCATCTGCCGCATATAGCTTCCTTCGTTTTATCGGTGGAGCGATTGCCCCATTTACAGCTGGGAGACTTGCAGAGATTTATAATCCTAGCGTCCCATTTTTAGTAGGTGCCGGATTTGTCTTATTATCAGTCGCATTAATCTTAATGAATAATACACATCTGAAACATGTTGATGTTGCTGGTAGTGGTCATTAAATAATAGTAGCTCATTTTAGATACTCCACAGAATTAGAAAAATAAAAATCAACATTTGTTGGAAAAGTTATTACCAAATACAAACAAAACCTGAGTAGGTTGTGAGCACTACTCAGGTTTTTTTAATATCCTCACTATACTCTTTTAGAAAGGCATCCGTTATTTACATCAGAAACTCATCTGTTATGCAATGGGAATGGCGGAATGCTTTGTTGCTAAAATGGAAATTCATATTAACAATTTAATTCATAATGGAATAAATGGTATTTTATTTTTTGGAAGTATTGGTGAATTTTTCGCCTTCACTATGGAAGAAAAAAAACAACTAGTTGATTTTGCTGTAGAAATTGTGAATAATAAGGTTCCCGTTCTTATTGGTATAGGTGGAACGAACTCAGATGACGTTTTAGAATTAGCAAAGCATTGCAAAAACGCGGAAGTAGATGGACTTGTAGTCATTTCACCTTATTACTTTGGACCAACTGATCATGCTGCTGAACTATTTTTTGGAAAAATAGCGACATCAGTTGATCTTCCAATAATATTGTATAATTTTCCAGAAAAAACAGGAAATGATTTAACCCCTGAATTGATATATAAATTAGCAATGAAACATAAAAACATCGTTGGCATCAAAGATACGGTAGATAACATAAGTCATACTAGAAAAATTATTCAGCGGATTAAATCAGCAAGGCCAGATTTTTCAGTTCTATCTGGATTTGATGAATATTACGTAGTAAATCGTATTTCTGGTGGGGATGGGGTTCTATGCGGGATTACAAATGTAGAACCTAAGTTATTTGTAACTATGCACGAAGCATATGAAAATAAAGATTTTGAAATAGTAGAAAGGTGTGCTAAACAAATTTTCGTATTAATGAAACTTTATGATACAACAGATTTATTCATTACAGGAATTAAAGGCGCAGTGAAAGCAAAAGGGCTTGATATTTCGACATTTACGAAAAATCCTGCAATAAAACTAACTGATGAACAGTACCAAAACATTAAAGAAATCATTATTGAGGCAAATAATATTAGCCTTGAACAAAAAAAGCTTCAAGTTTGATTATTAGAGATAACACTAGGAATAATGAAGTTAAATTTTATAAACATAATACTTTTTGAAAGAAATGATTAATTCACCACTCATTTTCAAAAATAATAGAGTGGTGAATTCTTTACTTTTAAATATTGTTCTGATTTGAACAATAATGCCATTATTCTCATATGAAACCCTTGTTTGCCAAAAAACAATTATTACAAGACCAGATAACCACCATCGAACATCAAGCCAATAATGGTGGGTGAAAAAATTTAAATAAATCGCAGCTGCAAGAGGTACAACAACTAAAAAAGGTGGCCACTTAATCAGATCAACCTTAAACCTTCTCCATGCCTGACAAAGATAACTCGCTACACTTGCATACATAAATCCACTATACAAGGGCACTCCATAAATTTTGAAATATCCTTCCTCTGGATAGGACCAGGAGCCCATATGTACCTTAAAAAGTTCAAGAATAAGTCCGATCAAGTGGAACAACGTGATCACCTTTAGTTCATCCAGTGTTTCAAGCCCAGAACGAATCATCCACCACTGCATCAAAAGGCAGATGATGAATAACCAATCATACCTTGGTTAGAAAGGGAGTGGCAAAAATTGTGTTATGGCCAAAGAGGCAAAAATAACGACAGGAAACAAACAGGACAAGGCCTGCTCCCATCCAAACGAATAAGTTGTTTTAGTGCTCTCTTTATTTGTTCCTTCAATGTTTTTTTCTGAAAATCATTTTGAATGGTTAAATTCATGAGTAACTCCCCTATTATGAATTTAATTTATTGAATATATCTGTATTATTGGTCAAGGGTGTCTTCATCACTTCTGTACTCTAAAATATCTCCGGGTTGACATTCTAAAGCTTTACAAATTGCATCTAAAGTTGAAAATCTTATCGCTTTTGCCTTACCATTTTTCAATATAGAAATATTAGCCATCGTAATACCAACTCTTTCTGATAGTTCAGTCACACTCATCTTCCTTTTAGCAAGCATTACATCAATATTGATAATAATTGCCATTGTTCTCACCTCAGACCGTTAAATCATTTTCTGATTTTATATGAATAGCCTCTTGTAGTAGCCTTTGGAGTACAGCCGCAAAGACTGCAATAACAATCGGGGCAAAAACAAGCATCATCCCGATAATTACTACTCCCGGAGCATCGTCTAACTGTGCAAAGATATAGAAAAGCGGCAAACCTACTACATACAAACAGCTGATTGTGATCGCACAGTTTTTTATTTTCTTTAAAGCTATTACAGACAATTCAGAGAAAGCTTTGTTTTGATCGATATAGCTTAAAAGTTTAAATGCTTGATACAATGCCATGTAAAATGGAATTGCCGCTATATACATAATTGTAATCATGCCAAGTACAGCATAATCCCATCCTACAATTCCTTGTGCAATATTCTTAACGATCATTGTTGCCATAAATATGCATAAAGCTAAAACTGGAGCCCCAATTACTAGTAAAGCTATCTTTAAAAACACCGTTGTGCCTCGTTTCATAAAAACACCTCACATAATTATTCTTATTTTGATTCTAAACAAAAATTTATCGATTTTCAATAAAAAAATATTGTTATCATCATTTTATATTTTCTAATTTAAAAAATAAAAAAAGCATTTCTTTTTAAAATTATCAAGAAATGCTCAAAAATTTATACCATTCGATTTATTATTTTGGCTCTAACCTACACTCCATTAATTTGGTTTGGTACTTAGAAATATCGATTTAATGGAATCCTTCTACCATTAACAACATAATCACCAATTGCCCGAGCTTTGTAAACAGCTGGGTTATGGGAGGCAAGGGTACGAAGATTGCGCCAATGACGGTCCAAGCCTTTTGACTTCGTTGTTGATGAAGCTCCTCCAACATCAAAAATTTGTGTTGCGGCCTTAAAGGCAAATTCTTCTATCATCACTTTCGCTTGTGCGGCTTGAAGGGCGGCTTTATGAACAAGATCTGGATTCTTAATCCCATCAACGGCAGAGTTAAAAACCTCATCCAATGCATCCGCTACTGCTAGTACGTTCGCTTCTGCACTGAAGGAACTGCTAGATAATTGTCCAACAATCTGTAGTAATTGAGGATCTTCCGGTGCTGAACTTGCTGCTCCATGACTAAATGTTCTAGATCGCTGATGGATTAGTTTGGAAGCATCTAAAACAACATTTCGTAAGATTCCTGCCATAATTGCTTGTAAATAAAGTTGTAAAAATGTATTGGATGTAAATCGACTGTCACTTTCCACCAACTCATGAGGGTGAACGAAAACATTATGAAACCGGGTTGTACCGCTACCAGTCCACCTTTGCCCAATCCCATCCCAATCATCCTCAAGTTCGATGCCTTCACGATTAGTAGGAATAAATACCCTTACTGTCTTTCCTTCTAGATTCGATGCCCTCACTCCAACCCAATCCGAGTAATAGGTACCTGTGCAAAAGTACTTGGTTCCGTTTAACCGATACCCCTCACCATCTGGGGATAAAGTTGTATCATAGACATAGTCTACATCTCCAACATTACGGGCTGATTTTTCGGTCGTAGCATTGCCGAAAATTTCTCCTTGTACCGCTCTTGCTATAATCTTATGATTTGATTCAGTATGAGGATTAAGAAGCGCCTCATTTACAAAGTCATAATGTGTACGAAGAATATGAGCGACGTCAGAATCAGCTTCTGCTAAGCTTATTAAAACCTGAAAAAATTCACGAATGCTTGAACCGCCTCCGCCCATTTCAACTGGAATGCGTAAAGCGCCGAGTCGAGATTTTTTAATTAATTCAATCGCATAAAAAGGGTGTGACTCGTTTCCAGTACTTCTCCGTTTCTCCGCTTCTTCCGAAATCTTTGTCAGTAACCCAAGTAGTTCAGCTGAACCTGCTTTTATCGGCTCTGAAAAAGTTAAGGTTGATTCATCATGGCTTGCTTCTTTTTTTTGATTAATCATAGTTTAGAAGACTCCTTTTTTTTATATTTTTTTGCAATCATCCATTTTAATAGATTACCTATTACATTCCCTATCACTTTACATTTCCTGAATAATCATGAGTAAAGGCACCCCGATATTTTGAAGCCGGATGACGTTCGCTCAGGCGATCTGTTCCAAATAGCTTGTAGCGAAGTGTAGTTGGTTCACCATGCACAGCACTGGCCAATCCTCGCTCGCGTAAAACAGGCATCACTTTATCAATAAATTCTTCATAGGAACCAGGAATGGTTGAATTAATGACATTTATACCATCAACACCTGCATCCCTCCATTTCTCAAGCTGATCTGAAATCGTTTCAGGTGTTCCAATAATATGGGTTCCCTTATTTCGTATTTGGGCAAGATCTCTAACGGTAGGCGTACGCCCCTGTACACTTTCCTTTAACCACTCGAAGTGACTTCTTACTCCCTCTATGGAGATATCTTCCAGCGGAGTATCCAAATCCAAATGTCCAAGGTCAATGCCCATCCCCCCTGCAATATGAGCAATAATCATTTCATAATCTATTTTGCTATCAAGTTCTCGCTCTTTTTGCCATGCCTCTTCTTCTGTTTCACCTACTACAAAAGATAAACCTTGATAAAAATGAAGATCTTCTGCCTTTCTTCCATATTGAACGGCTAAACTACGCGTACTATCAATAAGCTTTTTCGCATTTTCAGGAGTAGGCGATAAAATGAAAACAGCTTCCGCATTACGTGCAGAAAAATCACGGCCAGCAGGTGAAGAACCAGCTTGAAAGAGAACCGGTGTACGTTGTGGTGACGGCGCAGTAAGATGTGGGCCTTCCACTTTGTAATGCTTACTTTCATGGTTAATTTTGTGAACCTTTTTAGGATTAGCATGGATTCCAGTCTTTCGATCCTGCAAGAGAGCACCTTCATCCCATGAACCTTCCCAAAGCTTATAAAGAACGTCTACATATTCATCCGCCAACTGATAGCGCTCATCATGCGGGGTAATGCGCTCATAACCAAAATTGTGATATGCATTCTCAAGAGCGCTTGTTACGATATTCCAAGCAATCCGGCCTTTTGATAGATGATCCAATGTTGACACCCGTCGTGCAAAGGTAAAAGGATGTTCCTGAAGCGGAGCAGAGGTGAAGGCCAATCCTAAATGTTTTGTGTTTACTGCAAGTGCTGACAAAAGGACCATTGGATCATTGCTTGGTATTTGCAACCCATTTTCAACATGATACTCCCAGCTTCCGCCGTGATTACCATACAATCCGATGACATCTGCAAAAAACATCACATCAAAACCGCCCTCATCAAGCTTTTTAGCCAAAGAAACCCAAAGATTCACATCATTAAAATTTAATTGATTCCCCTCTTCATCACGCCATAACCCGTGAATGATATGAGAGGCTGTATTCATTACAAAAGCAGAAAATAAAAGTGGTTTTTTATTCATAATTTTTTTCCTCCATTTCGTTTTGTTATTTAAATACTCAAAAATTTCAGTCTACTTATGTTATCTATTGATGAAACGCCAAATAAATCTTATTCAGGCCATGTCACTACATTACTATAATTTTTTAATACAAATTGTTTTACTTCAGCAGATTCAAACTCTTCAGCAACCTTTTTAATAATTTCATCATCTTTATTGTCCTCGCGAGCAACAACAATACTTGTATAGTAATCATCCGGTTTTTCCTTAATAATTGCATCTTTTGCTGGAGTTAACCCTGCTTGAAGTGCATAAGTACCCATTATAGCTGTCAAATCTGAATCTTCATAAGCCTTTGGCAACATCATTTGTTCCACTTCTACAATTTTATATCGATGTTTATTTTCGATGATATCTTTTTGAGTAGCTTCAGCTCCTACTCCATCCTTGAGCTTAATTAATCCGTAACGATCCAATAAAACTAAGGATCTTCCACTGTTTCCTGGGTCAGCCGGTATCGTAATGACCGCCCCGTCCGGAAGTTCTTTAATGTTTTTGTATTTCTTGGAATATGCTCCAAAAATATTATTGAACGTCTTAGCTACCGGCACAAGATTCCAACCTTTCCCCTTAATAGCGCCGTCTAAATAACTTTGATGTTGAAAATAATTTAAATCGATTTCTTTATTATTCAAAGCTTGATTTGGTATGATTACATCAGAAAAATATTTAATTTCTAAATGAATTCCATCATCTTTTAAATTGTCCTGAACCACTTTTACTATTTCCTTATAAGGTTTCCAATCTAAGATTCCAATTGTTACCGTCTTATCTTCAGTTGAATTACCAGAGCCCGATTGTGTTTTAGTCCCACATGCCACTAAGAGCAAACTCATAATAAGAATAAATACACTTAATAATTTACTTTTGTTCATATGAACCTCCAAAGATATAATTGGTTTGTTAATAGTAGACAGTGGCAATTGTCTAGTAGGTGGAACTAAAAGAACACCTTATAATTGAACTAAAATATTCTTTTATCTCCCTTCTTATCTTTTCTATTGCCAGATAGCTACATCAGGGTAATTTTCTAGAAGAAATTTTTTCGCTTCAGGTGATTCAAAAGCTTTTGCTACCTTTTGAATCAATTCATTGTCTTTATTGTCAGGACGTGCTACTAAAACACTTGTATAATCATGCCCATTTACTTTTTCTTTAAGTAACGCATCTTTTGCTGGCTTTAGTCCTGCCTGAAGCGCATATCCACCCATTATAGCTATCAATTCTGCATCTTGATAAGCTTTTGGTAGCATCATTTGATCGATTTCTACAAATTTATAATGATGTTTATTTTCAACGATATCTCTTTGACTAGCATTGAAACCTGCACCTTCTCTAAGTTTGATTAAACCATGCTGTTCTAATAGTTTTAACGATCTCGCGCTATTACCCGGATCTGCAGGAATGGTTATAGCAGAACCATCTGGTAAATCTTCAATGTGTTTATATTTTTTAGAATACACACCAAAGATTTGATCAAACGTATAGGCTACAGGAGTTAGTTTTGTATTATTTGCTTCATTTGCTGCACGTAAATACCCATTATTTTGGAAATAATTTAAATCTACTTCTTTATTGTTTAAAGCTTCATTTGGCAAAACAACGTCAGAAAAATATTTAATTTCCAAATTGATGCCTTGTTTTTTTAAATCTTTCTGAACAAATTGCAAAACACCATCATATGGTTCATAATCAACTGCAGCTATTTTAACAGTCTGATTTTTTGTACCTGCTCCACTTGTGGATGATGTTCCGCAAGCACTTAATATTAAAGTGAATAATGCTATCAATATCGAAATAACTGAAATTCTTTTCATCTAAATTCCTCCAAATGCTATAATCTCTTATCTAATTTCCTAACAAGAAAATTCCCTGTAAATTGTACTAACTGCACTAGTACTACAATTATTAAAATGGTAAAAACCATAATTTCTGTTTCATATCGATAAAAACCATATCGAATAGCAAAATCTCCAATCCCTCCTCCACCAACAATTCCTACTATTGTTGAATACGAAATATAGCTGACTGTAACAATGGTGATTGCATTCACAAGTCCTGCTCTAGCTTCTGAATAAAGTACCTTCCATATAACTTGGAAGCGATTTGCCCCCATCGATTCAGCGGCCTCAATGACTCCTCGATTAACTTCTAGTAAAGAAGATTCTACAAATCTAGCGAAATATGGAATGCAACTTATCGTCATAGGCACGATGGCTGCAGTGGTTCCAATAGAAGTTCCTACAATCAATCTAGTTAAAGGGATAATAGCAATCGTTAGAATCAAGAAAGGAAAAGAACGAACTAAATTGACTACCGCATTTAAAATGGTGCTAAATGCAGGAGTCCCCACCAGAGAACCTTCGCGTGTCAAATAAAGTAAGGTACCAACTGGTGCACCGAATAGGACTCCTAAAAATACAGATGTAATAACCATGTATAACGTTTGACCCAGTGCCACTTTTATTTCCGGTAAAACCGGGATTATTGTTTCAAACATAGATAATTTCTCCCTTCCTAACAGGTTCGGATTCACTAAATAGAATTTTGGAAATCACTGAGTTAGGTTTTATATTCGTATCAGTCATATTAAACCTCTCAACTATTTTCCCTTGTTCCATAACTGCCACCTTATTACAAATTCTTTTCACCACACTCATTTCATGTGTGACAATAACAATAGTGATACCAAGTTCATGATTAATTTTTTGTAAGTATTGTAAGATGGTTTCTTTTGTTTGCGGATCAACAGCTGATGTAGGTTCATCGCATAAAAGGACTTTCGGTTGTGTCGCAATAGCCCTAGCTATAGCGACACGTTGTTTTTGACCACCACTTAATTTCGCAGGATAAGAATTTACTTTATCAAGCATATCTACTGTCTCTAAGCATTCTAAAATTCGTTTCTTTCGGTCATTTTTACTTACACCCGATAGCTCTAATGGAAATCCAACATTATCAAACACCGTACGATTCGTAAGTAAATTAAAATGTTGAAAGATCATTCCAATCGATTTACGTTTTGACAATAATTCTTTACGTGACAATGACATCATATTTTCCCCGGCTACAATGATTTCACCTGAATCAGGTTTTTCCAACAAATTGATCATCCGTAATAAAGTAGATTTTCCTGCGCCACTAAAGCCTATAATCCCATAAATATCTTCTGCATGAACTTCCAAATTCACTGAAGAGACAGCATTAAAAGGGCCGTCTGGAGTTTCAAACTTCTTATTAACATCATTAATCCTAATCATTGACTCTACTCCTTCATGAAATATTTAAATACAAAGGTAACCAACAAAATAAATTAATAACTTATTATTTGTATAAATTTACTTGGTTTTATAAGGAAGAATCCCTCTATAAAACCAGTTATTTAGTAACAGTCGATTTAAAATCACCACCAAACGGACTAAGGAAGGTTCGTTGATTCGATGTATCCTTTCTTTCAATCGGCAGTTTAGGGAATAATAATTCTGCTGTGGTATAAGCTTCCTCTAAATGCGGATATCCGGATAAGATGAATGTTTCGATACCAAAATCAGCGTATTCTTTCATACGGGCTGCAACTGTGTCAGGGTCTCCTACTAGAGCAGTACCTGCACCTGTTCGCACTAATCCTACGCCTGCCCATAAATTAGGACTCACTTCTAATCGGGCACGGTCTCCTTCATGCAGGCTCGTCATTAAGCGTTGGCCTTCTGAATCCATCCGCTTAAATACTTTTTGTGCTTGCGCAATCGTTTCGTCATCCACGTATTCAATGAGCTGATTCGCTACTTTCCATGCTTCCTCTTCGGTTGGACGTACAATGACGTGTAGTCTTATACCAAATTTCACCTTTCTTCCTTGGGTTGCTGCGAGTTGGCGTATTTTATTTATTTTTTTCTTCACTTGTGCAGGCGGCTCTCCCCATGTTAAATAGACATCGACATGCTCTGCAGCCACATTCATAGCAACGGGTGAGGAACCTCCTAAGTATATAGGTGGGTATGGCTTTTGAACCGATGGATATGGCAATTGTCCTCCTTCAATTCGTAAATGGTCTCCTTGTATATCCACTTCTTCTTCTGTAAATAATCGACGCCATATCGTTAAGAACTCATCTGTTAACTCATAGCGTTCATCGTGATTTAGAAATACACCTTCTCCTGCCATTTCCACTGGATCACCTCCAGCCACCACATTAATTAATAATCGACCACCAGAAAAACGATCCAAAGTGGCAGACATACGTGCAGCAAAGCTTGGTGACATTAATCCAGGACGTACCGCTACTAGAAACTTAAGTTTTTGGGTAACAGGTACGAGCGTAGATGCGACAATAAACCCTTCTTCACATGTTTTCCCTGTTGGGATTAGAACACCTGTATAACCTAAATCATCGACTGCTTCTGCAATTTGCTTACAATAGTTATACGTTGCGGGGCGTGAACCTTCACTATTATTTAATTGACGGAAGTCTCCATTTGTAGGAATAAACCAAAATATTTCCATGTTTTTTTACATCCTCTCTAATAAGTTAATGAAATTTTGAGAATCTGGAGATTTATTATAATTTGAATATTTCGAAATTTAAAAAGAGAACTTTTTCTTATTAATAATCTCTTTAATTATATTTGTCATCTTATAAACCGATATATGTCCAATAAGGTGTAATCTCTGATTATTAAATATCCTATTGCTAAGATTGTATATTTTTGATTCAGTATTTGTAAAAAAAGTAAGGAACTTCTCAAGAAATACACCATCAAAACAATTAATCGTGCTATATGTTTTGTTTTTTTCACCAAACCAGCCAATACATGTATCCCCATTGAATTACTTGGAATAATAGCAATATACTCCTATTCATTAAAATAAAAATATGTTGAGATTAGAGATAAAAACAGCACTATTCCCCCCTTTATTTAGAAAAAATAAAGGCTCCCATTTCGTTATAATTAGAAATGAGAGCCTCCAGTTTTCTAGTCGGCTATTAATTTTTGTTAATACTAAAATAAATCATATTAACCCAATCTGTCAAGTATACATTTAGGAAAAAATGAACATTTTTTACACTAAAAATATAATTCCACTTCAAACTAAATTAATACTCTTGTAGGCTAGGTCATGCCTAATAAATTTAACTAAAATTAAAGAATATTGGTCCTTATAAAAATGTATATTTATTGAATAGGCATAGCTTTTTCCTAAAAGCCTACAAGTAGAGAAGGTGAAAACCTTCTTCACCAATTTCAAAGTCCATAACTACTAAAAATAAAAACACGACTTAGCAAGAATTATGCGCAGTCCACACATATATTCCACTAAGTCGTATAATTAGAATTTTAGTTTATATGATTAGTTTCAAACACACAGCATCTGCACTTTTGGAGTGTCACTACAGTTTGAATAAAATACCCCTTATTTTTAAAGAAAGGTGGTTACCTTTTCTCAACTCTTCCATCTGCATGGCGTGCAAATCTTCCTGAGTCACGCTTATTTACAGGATCAGGACGACCCCACTGCCAGCCACCAAAATGTGTTTGTTGATATTCGTTGAATGCATCACGAATTTCCTGTTTCGTATTCATAACAAATGGTCCATAAGATTCAACCGGTTCTTGTATCGGCTCACCTTCCAAAAGGAGCATATAACTTTCAGATGATCCATTAGTAATTGTGATTTCCTGATCACCCGCAAGCTTTACGCGATGGTATTTTTCAATCGTTGTTTCTTCTATATCTTCTATATTTAATGTGTCTCCTTGATAAAAATATAAATTTCTTGTCATTTCTTCTGAAACAGATGGCAGTGTAAATGTTGCATTTGGTTCCATCTTAATTAGGTAAATACCTACATGATGATTTTTATCGTTTGCCCAAGAAACATTGTTTGGTTCCAAACTAGCCTTACCAAGCATATTTCCTGCAATCAGTCTTACAGTTGTTTTCTGCCCATTCGAAGCAATCTCTTGTACTTCTGGGATATCCTCAGCCCATAACATTTTATAATCTGGTTCAGCGAATTTATCTTTTGCCGGTAGGTTCAACCATATTTGGAATAGTTCAAGCGGATTATCTCTGTCTTGATGGATAAGAGGAAACATTTCAGTATGTTGGCAGCCTTTCCCAGCTGTCATCCATTGAACATCTCCATTTCCGAATCGTCCTGATGATCCATAAGAATCAAAATGATCGACAAAACCTTCAAGAACGACAGTTACCGTTTCAAATCCTCTGTGGGGATGTACAGGAAACCCTGGAACCGTTGTGCCATGATACATTCTAAAACCATCACGCAATGTAAAATCTTCACCAAGATTTCTACCTTCCAATGATACATTTGGTCCTTGGTCTTCGTTTCCTGATGGATAGACATCTTTGTGGTGTACGGTTATTAGGAATGGATCTTCTGTCTCCCATGGAAATCCTAACTTTTGTATTTTCATGATTTTACTATTCACTTCTATTTCTCTCCTTTAAAAGCCATCCTGTTGTGAAATTATCTATTTAGTTTAATATTGTTCCTTTTTTTCAATATGGCTCACTTCCATAATCAATTTACATCTCAAGTGAAAAAAATACAATAAAAATATCTCGAATTAAAAGTATTATCTTCATCTCTTAATTTCACGCTGAACTTTTCTTTACGAGAGAATAGACTTGTAGTTGGAATTTCTGATGTAATTAACGGAAAAAAATATTACATGAAGTTTTCAGCATCTGGTACGTCAACCAATGTACTAACTGAAATACGTGTAATTAACCGACTTAATTGATTTGCTTCTTTTTCAAGCATTTTTGCCTTTTCTTTAAATAATGGAATATCATAAGTGAATTCTTGTATGATACGCTCATTTGCATAACCAGATGTTACATTAACTGGTTTTTGGCTACCTAAAGTTTTATAGGTTAAGACCGTTGCTTGTAGATCTTTTACATAGCATTGTGCCTGTTCAAGATTCAATTCCATTTCTTCGCCAGAAGCAGTAGTATGATCAAATACAGTCTCATGTTTTACTAGATTCAGTTTGTCATTTAAAAAACGAGCATATTTTCGAAGATCATCTAATTTATTTACTTGTGAAAGGAACTGTTCATTCGTCACTTCATCCACTTTTAAATCGTTATTTATCACGATATAAGCTCCATGACTAACTTCTTTAGATGTTTCACGAATTTCATTTCTCACAGTATCTTTCAACTTTAGTAATTCATCTATAGAAATTTTCATTATTAAACACTCCCCTTTTTATTTTGTTGCTCCATCATTGTATCGAACCAATGACTTTTGCTGACTATGCAATTGTTTTACCACTTAATTAAGGGTACTAAACAGTGCACGGCTACTAAGGCTCAATATCCGTATTTTAGGAGCATGATAAAAAAGAAAACAGATGCCCCGAGGCAACTTACTTACAAATCCATCCTGCCCTTGAATTTCCACTCAAACTTCTATATAATTATCTCAAATTCGAGATAATTACAAAGTATGATTTAGAAAGGTGATACTATATGATCCAGGTTAATCCATCAAGCAAGCGTTTTTTGGCAACAAGTGATTGGCAAGAAAGTCATTTCAGTTTTTCATTTGGTCCCTATTATGATAAAGAAAATATCCAATTTGGCCCGTTGCGTGTTTTAAATGATGATATTATTCAGCCTGACAAAGGATTTGGAATTCATCCACATCGAGACGCTGAAATTATTTCTATAGTTTTAAAGGGAGAATTAAAGCATAAAGATAATCTCGGAAATGTTGGAACATTGCAATATGGTGATATTCAACGAATGACAGCTGGAACGGGTGTGTTGCATTCAGAGTTTAACCCTTCTCTAGATGAAGAAACTCATTTTTTACAATTATGGATTTTACCTAATGAAAAACAATTAACACCTTCTTATGAAGATATTTCATTTGATAGTGACAAAATCAGAAATAATCTATTACCAATAGTATCAGGTAACATGTACGAAAATGTAGCGATGATTCATCAAGATACTACACTCTATTTATCACAATTAGATACTGGTAAAAAGCTTCATTTTGAGCAAGAAAAAGGAAGAAGAACTTATCTATTTGTCATTGAGGGAGAAGTTTTACTAAATGGTGATATCATCCTTAACAGAAGAGATGATGCCCGTATCACAGACCTTGACCATTTAACAATAAAAGCAACACAGGATGCGTTCCTCCTATTGATTGATTTACCTGGAGGTGAAGATTAATGTTATACATTCGCCATGCAGTTGGAAGCAGACTATTCTGTGAACCAAAAGAGTACGAAATAAAGTCAACAGATAATGAAAGTGTTTGGGAAATTTCTTTCATCACCGACCGAGAAACAGCTGATACACTTTTAGAATTTCATGAAGAATTGAATATCTTTGAGGCAGAAGGTAATCAAAAAACATGGTATTATTCCTCTGAGGGAGATGCGCGTTATATAGAGGATGAAAGTAAGTTCAAAATCTCTGCTGACCGTAAAACTGTTTATACAGTTTGATAATTCTCTTAAAATTTAGGGTGCCTGTCACCTATCAAAATTTACCCAATAGATGTTGTGGATAAATACAAACAAAACCTCAGTAAATTTTACACTCCTCAGGTTTTGTTCTAATCCACACATTTCAGGCCCTGCAGCGCATCTGGTAAGACGAAATGATTGTGCGATTTAAGTATAATAGACGAATGGTTCTAATAAAGTTAATGTAATTTTATTTATTAAAAATATGCAAAAAGAATTATCAACTTTATATTAATTATATAAGTAATTGGCTAGGCCCTTGGTATAGTGGACTAGCCTATTTTTTATTTCTTTTCACAGTTTACTCTTCAACAATCTTCATCACATACTAATTTTTCTACTTAAGAGCGTTAAGTGCGACCTTTGCAGATTCTGCGATAAGCGTATTGTCATAAATGGCATTCTGTGTATCACGGCTGGATAGAATTGCGATTACAATGGGAGCTTTATTTGGTGGCCAAACAATCGCAATGTCATTCCGTGTTCCATAGCTTCCTGCCCCGCTCTTGTCATCGACTTCCCATCCTTTTGGTGAACCAGCTCGGATTAATGCATCACCAGTAGTATTTCCCCGCATCCAATCCGTCAGAATTGTACGTTTTTCAGTTGAAAGCAAGTCGCTAGTTGCAAAAGCCTGGAGGCTGGTAGCAAGTGCTTTTGGTGTGCTTGTGTCCTGTTTATCTCCAGGTATAGCTGAATTCAAATCCGTCTCGTAGCGATCAACTTGGGTAACATTGTCACCAATCTCTCTCAGTGCACTTTCAAATCCTTTAGGGCCTCCCAACTTCTCTAATAAAAGGTTACCAGCGGTGTTGTCACTATATCGAACAGCAGCCTCCATAACTTCCCGAAGAGTCATCCCGGTATCTACGTGAAGCTGTGTTACAGGTGAATACGAAACGATGACCTCACTGGTGTATGTAACTAATTCGTCGATTTTATCAATTGAGTTATGCTGCAGCAATGCACCAGCGGCAAGTGCTTTATAAGTAGATGCGTAAGCGAACCGTTCATCGGACCGATAGGAGACCAACTGATTTGTACCTGTATCGATAGCATAGACTCCAAGCCGGGCATCAAATTTGCTTTCGAGATTCGCAAACTCATGGTGCAAATAGCCTGGTGTATTCTTGACTGTCTTAGCGGGCTTGTCAAAAAAGTTATGGGTGGGCATTGACCAGCCGGCGAGAGGTACAATTGCAACCATTAGCGCAAGGAAGGCAATTTTAAAATGATTCATTTTTAAAAAAATCATTTGTTTTCCTCAACATTTTAACCTCTTTCTATTTATAATAGATGTGCTGAAATAATCTGGCTCTATCCCATCTTCTTCAAGGGAACGATACCCTAATATCATCCAATTTAAGTCTGTTTCATGAATTTAGTGTACTCTGCTCCCCGCCTCTGGTGTTATAAGCTTTATCTCTTTTTAAGATTAAAATACTCCTTCAATAGCTCTTTGAACCTAGAATTGTCAATTTCTTCTTTTGTAACATTTCCATCAATCCATTGTGTGAATGAAGTATTAGTTAAGGTTACATTTCCTTCTGTTGTAAGTCGTGTAATTAAAGGGTTCTTGTTAAATGAAGATTCTTCGTGTTCGGCGATAATCGTTTGGATTTCATTAAATTCAGAAACATCGTATATAGGATTCCGGGAATCGAAGGCATATCCTATTTTCCATGCTGTATCCTTGTGTTTCAATTTCATCTCAAGTATATAATCTCCATGTTCACTTTTCACTTTCTTAATCCGAAATTCCCCATTGCTAGAGGTTACCGCCTCTCCACTAAATGGAACAGGTTTTAATGGCAAATTCCCTCCAAAGCCTGTATCGATTAAGTATTTTTGATTTTCGTGAGTTAGAAGAATTGTTACATGTGTTCTTCCAAGTTTTAAATAGTTTTGTGTAGCATTATTGTAAATCACTCCACGTGCAAGGGCTGCATTAAAGCCATTTTCGATTAAGAAGAAATACAAGATCGAATTTAACTCATAACAAAGTCCGCCTTCGTTATTTACTAGTATTTTATTGACTAAGTTTTCTCTAGTAATATCACTTGTTTTATTTTCAACAATACATAAATTTTCAAAAGGAATGCTTGTCGCCGTTTTTTCAAGAATTTGATTCAACGTTTCAAATGTTACATCCACATTCTCTGGAAAGCCAATTCTTTTACGAAATAAATCATTCAATTCACTCATTTACCTTTCCCCCAATAATCATTTTTAATTAGTATCTCTATTAAGTATAAAGTAAAAATACATTATTTGGATTTAATAAACTTTCTACTCTTTCTTAGAACTACCCTTCGAAAAAAATTGAGATTGCACTATAGATGAGCAATAAGCCCATCACTACATTAAATGGTTTTTCATATTTTGATAGAAATTTTTGAAACAATGACCCGAAAATCGCCCAGAAAGCGGTACCTGCAAATCCGCCAAAAGCTAGAACAACCGAAAATAAAATCATACTTATATTTGATTTGTAAAACGGAAAGATAAAAAGAGAAATTGCAGTAACGCCGTACAATATCACCTTGAAATTAATAAATTGTAAAAGTATGCCAGAAAAGAACGAGTTTAACTTCTCATCCTCACCTTTTTTCTGCGTTTTACTCCTCATTATTTTAAATGCAAGGTAAATCATATACAAACTTCCCAAAATACTCATCACGAACTTAATTTTAGGTATGAAACTATACAATAGAAGATTAAAATAACCACACAATAACATTATAACCAACATACCGATTGCTACCTCAAAGACAAAATTGAGAGACCTTTTAAATCCATATTTATTTGCATTTGACATAGCCATGATATTATTGGGTCCAGGTGTAAAACTGGTCACAAAAACATAAAGCAAAAACGGAACTAATGACATTTGGTATCCCCCCCTTATATGTTATAATGTACAAAATGTACGTTTTAACGATTATACTTTGTAATTATACAACATGGACGTTATAGCGCACAATAGGAGGTGTGAATACTTTTGGAGAACATTAATGTTGTACTTGCGAAAAATCTTAAAGCGCTTCGTGAACAAAAAAAATTAAGCCTCGATAAGGTTGCAGAAATGACAGGTGTAAGTAAAACCATGTTGGGACAAATAGAACGGAGGGAATCAAATCCATCTATTAGCACAGTGTGGAAAATAGCAAACGGACTAAAAGTTTCTTTTACTTCCCTTATCAATGAACCTCAACCAGATACAGTGATTGTGATGAAAAATGAGATTCAAGAGTTATATGAAGATAACGGTAAATACAGACTGTATCCGTTTTTTCCTTTTGAAGATGGAAGACGATTTGAAATGTATTCTGTAGAAATGGATAGAGGTGCTTATTTAAGTGCTGAACCACATAGGGAAGGAACACAAGAATTTATAACAGTGTTTGATGGGGAACTGACAATCCGCATAAATAATGAAGAATATTCAGTAAAAAATGGAGATTCCATACGCTTTAGAGCTGATAAGCCACATGTTTACCATAATTCCGGTAATACAATTACAAGGATAAGCATGGTGATTCATTATCCTATTTAGATAAATTATGAAGCCCCCTTTCAAAATAGAAAGGGGGTAATTTCAATATCTATTTTATTAATTTGAATAATAGGGTTATTAGGCACAGTTTTAAAATAATAATACATAAAGATTTCAAACTATTTCTTTCATAGTTAAATTGAGATTTATTTTTTATTAAAATAACCAATAACTTATATAAGACCTAGGTTAGGTAAGAACAATTAATAGGATAAGGCTAGATTGAAATTTGGAATCTAGTCAGAAGGATATATAATAAAAAATTAAAAATATTATTGAAATAATAACATGACTTGATTATAATATGTTAGTGCTGTTTACATTCAACATTTTTATAATTTTCTAAAAATTTTAGTTTTTTAGAAATAGTATTTTTTGTTATTTCACGGAGGTTTTAACTTGTCTAATAAAGTACCATTTTCATTTATAGTAATTATTGGTTTAATGCTTTTTGCACTATTCTTTGGGGCAGGAAATTTAATTTTCCCACCCATGCTTGGCCAATCAGCAGGCACGAATATCTGGTCAGCTAATGCAGGGTTTTTAGTAACAGGCGTTGGATTGCCATTACTTGGTGTGTTAGCATTTGGTTTTTCTGGTAAAGATGATTTACAGTCATTAGCGAGTCGTGTGCATCCTATTTTTGGTATTGTCTTCACAACAGTTCTTTATTTAGCAATAGGTCCTTTATTTGCATTACCAAGAACGGGAAACGTTTCTTTTGAGATAGGTGTCAAACCTTTTTTATCTGAAAATTCTAGCTCTCTGCCTTTACTTATTTTTACCATCATCTTTTTTGGTATTTCATGCTTTCTTTCTCTCAATCCTGCGAAAATTGTCGAAATCGTAGGTAAAATTCTGACTCCAATCAAGTTAACGTTTATTGGGATTCTAATAGTTGTTGCCTGTATTTATCCAATCGGCGATATCCAAGCACCTATTAAGAAGTATACCGTACAGCCATTTTTTAATGGATTTAGAGAAGGGTATTTAACAATGGATACTCTTGCATCTTTTGTTTTCGGTATTATCATCATTAATGCTATTAAGGCAAAAGGTGCACAAACTAACAAACAAATTCTGATTGTTTGCGCAAAAGCAGCTACAATTGCCGCTATTATCCTAGCAACCGTTTATACAGCTCTTACATACATTGGGGCTACAAGTGTAGAGAAACTTGGATCATTAGATAATGGTGGTACTATCTTAGCAAAGGTTTCGGAATACTATTTTGGAACTTATGGCGGAATCTTATTAGGATTAATGATTACAGTTGCTTGTTTAACTACAAGCGTAGGGCTTATTACGTCTTGTTCTGCATTCTTCCATAAACTTCTTCCAAAGATTTCTTACAAAACCATTGCGATTATTTTATCTATTTTTAGTGCAGTTGTTGCTAATATTGGATTAACACAGTTAATTGCTATTTCTGTACCTGTATTAACAGCCATTTATCCATTGGCTATTGTATTAATTTTCTTAACATTCCTACATCCCTTCTTTAAGGGAAAAGCTGAAGTTTATCAAGGAAGCTTATTTTTCACATTTATTATTAGTTTCTTTGATGGATTAAATGGGGCTGGTATACACTTTTCATCTATCGATTATTTCTTCAATGCTATTCTTCCTATGTATGACATTGGGCTTGGATGGATTATCCCTGCTATTATTGGAGGATTCATAGGGTATGGAAGTAGCCTATTACGAGTGAAATCTAGTCTTAATCTAAATAATTAATAATACATTTTAAAAAGAAGTCTAGGCAAAATGCCTAGACTTCTTTTTTATGAATTGAAAGTTAATTTAAGATTGGCCTGATTGTCGAACAATATGATCTGCTAGTCTAATAGCTAAAGCAGAGTTAGAAAGAGTAGGGCCAGCTGCAGTTAGGCTTGGAAGCACACTATTATCCGCTATAAATAAACCTTGAACACCATGTATTTGACCATGACGATTTGTCGCTGAAGTATTTGGATCATCACCCATTCTGCAGGTAGAGGACTCATGCATGTCAGCACCTGGTGGACGAAGAACCAAAGAAGATTCATCGAGAGTTACTCCCATGGCTTTTGCAGATCGTCTAATTCCATCTTCTACGTTCTTAGCATTTTCTCTATCCTTATCACTTAAGGAATACTGAACTTGTTGCCAAGGTACACCGTACTCATCCGTATCATTAGGATCAACATATACCCTATTTTCTTTTCTTGGCTCCACTCTGCCAAAAGTTGCGTATACAACCATGAGCTCATCTGGTAATACCTTATCTTCAAATTGCTGGTATGACCAATACTGGTTTGGTCCTAGTATTTGGATGTGAAACGGATCCTCATCCGTTTCAAACTTTAATATAGAAAGATTTCCAAGGTTATCCGAAAATTCTCTTTTACTAATCGTTCCAATCCCAA
Source organism: Rummeliibacillus sp. JY-2-4R (assembly GCF_053847205.1). NCBI lineage: Bacteria > Bacillati > Bacillota > Bacilli > Caryophanales > Caryophanaceae > Rummeliibacillus > Rummeliibacillus sp. JY-2-4R. The sequence continues at coordinate 2,282,638 of NZ_CM132623.1, forward strand.
TCATCGACACATGGCCTGTCAAGTATTGTCCAATTGCTGGTCCTTGAATTCCTGAATTAAGCAGCAGTCGCGGAGTCTCTAGAGTGCTAGCAGAAACTACTACATTCTTTGCTCGTATGGTGTGTGACTGCTTATTCGCATCAAATACTTCCACACTTGATACTCTCCCATTAGGTGCATTCACTTTATATACATATGCATCCACTGCAAGATCATACTGCCGATCAAAACGAGCCGCTGCCAAAGCATTAATGGAACTATACCATGGATTGGAGTGGATTTCTCCTTGATGCGAAGGTGTCATATCAAAAGCCAGAGGCATATCATCAGCTTCTAAAATTCCTGCAGCATGAAGTCGTTTTAACATAATATTTTGCATGGATGAACCTTTCGCATAATCCTTTGTTGTATGCAATAATTTTTCAGCCATTCCATAATATACATCTAACTCTCTCCGATTAATCGGCCATTTATTTAGCTCGGAACTTATCGGTCTTGGGGTTGCTGCATTCCAGAATAACGACCTGCCTCCAAGTGCATATACCATTGTTGCACCGGAAAATTGCGGTAAACGTTGTCCTAAAGGAGTTGAATTACTTGGAACCAGTTCATCCCTTGATGTATTAACATTCTGGGTTGGAATATTTTGCGCGTGGGAATGAAATAATTTATCTCCCTTTTCCAAAATCCCAATCTTCTTAGCTCCTTGATACTTCCATAATTCACAAAGTCTTTGTAATACTGCCCCACCTCCGGGACCAGACCCTACAATTAGGACATCGTATTCTGTTCCTGACATTTCATCAAGGGTTTTTGTTGGAATCCAATTATTCTTATATCTCACGACCATCTTGGACACTCCCTCCAAAACAAATGAAAATCAGTTAAGGATATGTTCTGTAGCTCCATTTAATGTCAAGGACAATCTCATAATTCCTTTTTGTAATTTTTATAACATTTATTCACTCCAATTACGCAAATGATGGAAAAGTCATCCTCTTTATCACTACTTCTTCATTAAGAAACCTGCCTCATTTACTTTTGTATAATTCTTCAAGACTTTATTTGACGTAGAAAGAACCAAAGCAAAAAGAGATGACCATCAAAATATAATAGTCACCTCTTTATTGTTTAAAAAATGAGTTCATTAGCAATGATTAACCATTTCAGACTTTTTTGATGTGAATACATGACATCATAAACCGATTACAACTATCTCACAAATGTAATAAAGTCAATATTAATTGGTTCAATACCATCTGCTCGAAGTCGTGAGTTAATCTGTCCTCGATGGTAGTGACCATGCAATGCTACATGAGTTAAAATATCCCGTACAGAACTCTTAAACTCTTTTCCTTTACTATTTGTGTAGGATATTAATTTGTATAGGTCTGTATTTGCTAAATTAGTTAAAAATGATGTTAAACTCTCTTCATTTTGCAAAACAAGTTCTGCACATACTTCTATATCGACCTCTGACCATATAGGCAATTGTGAACTGTCCAATCCTCGTAATCTAGTTAGCCATACTTTTTCTGCAAAAAGGATATGGGAAAATAAATGGCACACCTCTTGATTTTCATCTTCAATACTTTGCAATGTTTCGAGAATACGTTGATTAGCCCAATTTAAATGCTCATACATCTTTTGAATAGTATTCAATAATAATCACACCACCAATCATTAGATTTGAAAAAAATAATGAAATTTCTACCTAACTGGTAACTCTACAATAAAAGTAGATCCCACTGATTCTTTACTATTCACAATCACATGCCCCCCATGCAGTTTAACAATGGTAGCAACAATCGATAATCCCAAACCTGATCCCTCAATTGTTCTTGTACGTGCTAAATCTACTCGATAAAAACGTTCAAATATCCTATTGCTTTCCGTATCTTTCATGCCTATTCCTGTATCCTTAAAAGTTACGGAAACAAATTCTCCTTTATCTTCTATGGATATATCTATGCTTCCGCTCGGTTTATTATATTTAATTGCATTAGATAAAAGATTATCCCAAACCGTATTAAGCAAGGATTGGTCCCCAGTAATCTCTATACTTGGTAATGAGTAGCTAAGCATAATCCCCTTTTCACTTACCAACCATTGGTAATGATGAACTAATTCCTTTATTTGTTCACTCACGTTGAAGGATTTTTTCTTCAATATATCTTCATTACGATCTAATGACGCGAGTAGTAACAATTGTTTAGTTAAGGTAGAAAGTCGTCTAATTTCACCGTTAATGATTGAAATGTATTGGCTTCTTTCTTCTTGGCTTATGGATTCATTTTCCAGTAAATTCGTATATCCCTTAATATTTGAAAGTGGTGATTGTATATCATGAGATATATTGGAGATGAATTCTTTCCTCACGTCATCCATTTGTTCAAGTTTTTTCGACATGCTTAAAAAACTTTGAGTTAGTTCTCCTAACTCATCATGACGAGCAACAGAAAGATCTACATTAAACCGACCATTTGCAAGTAATTTGGTCGCTTTTGTTAGGCTTGATATCGGTTTTACTAAATATTTAGTACTAAACATCACCATGACTATGCTCAAGGCTATAGAAAGTATCAGAATCCAACCAAATAAATTGTGCATTTCATTAAAAAGAAGTTTGATATCTGGTCTAATGAATAATGCATAGTTTTTTCCTTTATATTTCAACGGAACACCAATTGTATTTTCTAGTTCATTTGCAAAAAAGCCAGTTACAAATGTCTTTTGGGGAAAATGAAGCATTCCATGATAAATCCCCCCATTCAACACATACTTTTGAGTTGAAACGGATAGATTTTTATTTCTGAAAGAGGCACCAAAATAAGATTGATTATTGGAAGAATCAACTAAATAAATTTGATATCCAATTGTAGAGATATTTTCTAAATAGTCATGGAGATTTATACTTGAATAATCGTTTACAAACGAAGCAATAGATTGCGCAATTTTTGTGTTTTTTTGATCGTTATAGGGTTTTAATTTTTGCTGGTAATAAGCGTTAGAGAGTAAAAAGGAGACCACACTACTTATAATCATGATACCAACGGTCATCACAACAAATTTTACATAAAGAGATCTCATCCGCGTTTTGCCTCCAATAAATATCCGACTCCACGCACTGTTTTAATTTGAAAATCATCCGTAAATTCAGAAAATCGTTCTCTTAATCTTTTAATATGAACATCTACTGTTCGTTCATCCCCTTCATAATCTAAACCCCAAATCTGTTCAATGAGATGATCCCTGGAAAATACTTGCATTGAATTTGACATCAGAAAATACAAAAGTTCAAACTCTTTTAAAGGTAAAAGTATTGTTCGAGCTCCACTTTGGACTTCATAACTTTTTTTATTTATGACTGTACTTCCGATTTGTATAATGGTTTCGTCAGATTGATTGTCATATCGCCGTAATAAAGCTTTTATTCGGAAACTTAATTCCTTCGGTTCAAATGGCTTGACTAAATAGTCGTCTGTCCCTGCACGAAATCCTTGTTCCTTATCCTCGATTTGATTTTTGGCTGTTAATAGAATGACAGGAATATCATACTTCTTTCGAATCTCTTTCGTGAGTTCGTAGCCGTCCATAAAAGGCATCATAACATCTACTAGGGCTAGATTACATAATTCCTTATGAAGTATGTTCAAAGCTTCGATACCATCTTTTGCTAGGAATACTTTATACCCTTGTTCAGTTAAGTGGATATTTACTAATTTTAAAATATTGATATCATCATCAACAATTAAAATATTTTTCATTAAATTACCCCCCGTATAAAATTATAATTATTTCCACGAAAAAAACTGTATATGAAGAAAATGCCCAATACAATATGACGGGCTGTATATTAAAAATTATAAGTGTAATAACTTTTTCTTAAAGTACAAGGATTAAATCTTAATCCTACATAATTAAACCATCGCTCATTTTAATTATGCGATCAGCATAAATGAGTATTTCTTCATCGTGGGTAACGATAAGGGTAGTAATGTTCAAGTTTTTAGTTATGTCTCGGATTATTGACATAACATTTTTAGACCTTTTTGAATCTAGACTTGCAGTTGGTTCATCAGCGAAAAGAACTTTAGGTTTATGAATAATAGCTCGTGCAATTGCAACTCTTTGTTTCTCCCCACCTGACAGTGATGATGGATATGCATTTTTTCGATGTTCCATTCCAACTAATTGTAGAATTTTATTTACTTCACTATTTTGTTCTTGTTTCTTTAATTTCGATTCAGAAACATCTAGCATTAACATTAATTGTTCTTCTACTGTAAGAAAAGGAACAAGATGCGCAAATTGAAATACAAATCCAAATTTTTTTGCTCGTATTTCCCGAACTTGGTCTTGATTCATGGCATTAATATTTTCTCCCTCAAATATTACCTGTCCATCTGAAGCTAGCTGAAGTCCTGCTGCTATTGTAAGTAGAGTACTCTTACCTGAACCTGATGCACCTACTAATGCTGTTACTTCACCTTCTCTAAGTGTTAGATTCACTCCTCTTAGTATTTCTTCTTTAATTTCCCCATTATTAACCGTTTTTTTCACTTTATTAAGTGTGAATAAAGACATATTAAATCTCTCCTTGTTGAATTGCTTGTAATGGTTCAATTTTTTTAATTTGTAAGCTTGCGATTGTAGTGCCAATAAATCCTATCATTAGGAATACAGAAGATAAAATCACCGTTGTTTCAGTGGACAACCTATAAGGCATTCCTTCAGGTGCAATTAAGTTAATGCCTTGGCCAAGTGCAATAGACAAAGCTAGTGAAGTGATTGTAATAAAAATCATTTGTGTCCACATCATTGTAAATAATCTACTTGTTTTTAAACCAATTGCTTTTAAAATACCGTACAAACCAATCTTTTGAACGTTCATCATATAGAAAAAGATGGCAAATAACATTCCACTAATTGCGACTAAAAACCAAACAATCATATTTAAAGTCATCTGTTCTGCATTATAACTTGGGATTGTTTTGAGAAATTCTTGCTTTGAAAATGATTGTAACCCCATGATTTCTTGAGCAGAATTTTCTCTTGGTATGAAAACTAATTGCATTTCATTTACTTTATAAATCTCTTTGTAATTTTCAATATTAACAAAAGCGACAGGGGCATGGCTGAATTTTTTTTGGTCAACAAAACCTTTTACGATAAACTCTCCGTTAAATTGAGGGTTTGTTAAAATATCTCCCACTTTTATCCCTTTATCCTTCATTGAACGATCTAATAAGATTTCACCGGCTTTGACATCATGAAATAGGTCAGACTCGGTTGAAGTAACAAAAACGACACTTTGTTGTTTGCCATTACGATCGTTCAAAAAACCCATTTGAATGGATAATGCTGTAGCATCTTTATAATCATTAATTAACTTATCCTGCATACCAGTATCGATTCTAGACATATTATAGGTTTCTTCTGCCTCCGGATTCATATAAAATTGTCCTTCTGGTAAATCTTTAATTAATGAAGCATTATCCTGGGATAATCCATTAGCTAAGCCTGAAATAATAAAAGTTAACAAACTAACTAGAAAAACAATTGAACCTAATATTAAAAATCTTACTTTATTTTTCTTGATTTCTTTAAATGCAAGATTCATCATTAATTCCTCCACCTTCTTTTTGACTTCTTAAGATTACATCTCTTGTGTGAATAGAAGATGAACGGATTATTACATCATTTGAATTACTCCGCTACAACTTAATTTGACGAATAAGCAAATCAAAAAGAGATGACCATCAAAACTGATAGTCACCTCTTTTTGATTTAAAAAATCTCTTTTTTATTTAGATAATCCTAAAATTAACTCTTTATAGATATCAAAAAATGCCAAGTAGTAATCTTTGTAGACATATTCATCAGTTTTGTGAGCCATTTTTGTTTCGCCTGGACCAAACATCATGAATGGGAAGTTTTCATCTTTACCCCGTAATAAGTTTGATGCATCCGTTACCCCTGGAGAACCTTTAACGAAAATTTCTAAATCCAAATATTTTTTACCGAGCTTCTTAGCAAGATTAACCATTTCAGACTTTCCTGAAGTGAATACACTTGGTAATGACATCGTCACTTCCACTTCAATATTAGTGCCTTCTTTATTGTATTTGTTAGCTGTTGTGTTGAATAAGTCGATCACTTCTTCATTATCAAATTCTGGAATCGTACGAATGTTTATTTCAGCTACGGCTTTTGCTGGAATTGAGTTTACTTGGTTTCCTGCATTAAAAATAGTTGTACTCATAACCAATTTATCTAGAACTTCATTTTTACGATCATCGCCATTCAATTTTTTGTCTAATTCTAATAGATATTCCATCAATGGATTAATCGCGTTATAACCTTGGTCAGGCATAGAACTGTGTGCAGCTTCACCGATAGATGTTACACGCAAGTTAAGTGATCCTTTGTGAGAGTAAATAATCGTATCATGAGAAGGTTCAGCTACCCATAGATAATCAACATCATCCATATAGCCTTCTTCATATAATTTTTTAGAACCTGCGCCACCGACTTCTTCACCAGTTGTAGCCATAAAACGGACAGTACCATTTTTTAGTTCATCATTTTCTTTGAGTTCAATCATCACTAAAGCAAGGTTTACTAAACCTGCTTTCATGTCATTTGTTCCGCGGCCGTATAATTTTCCGTCTCTTTCTGTCAATATGAACGGATCTGTTGTCCATTTGTTTACATCACCAGGCGAAACGACATCCATATGACCGGAAACGCCAATAACTGGACTCCCGCTTCCAATTTGAGCCACTAAGTTCACACGAGTGTCTGTAACTGGAACAATTTTAGATTCAATGCCGTATTCAGCAAATAAATCTTTCAAGTAATTTGCCACTTCAATTTCATTTTCGTTAATAGATTTAATCGCGATAATATCAGATAAAATTTTTATCTTTTCTTCTTCTGTAAAATGTTTCATACTATATCCCTCCAAAATTTTATCTGTCTATTCACAATGTGAATATAACTCCATTTTTCCGAAAAGTCCATTAATAAGTTAGCATTAATAATTTGGCTTTTATATGTAAAAGAGCATTACCCTTACTCAAGGATAACACCTGTTAATTGAATTTATTTTTTATACATTTATCAAAAAAGGGAATGAATATTCTCCTTATTCATTCCCCTTCCTCTTTTTATTTAGTTCAAAGCAAATACTCTCTTATACTATGATTGATTATTATGATTCCCTCTTATTTTAAGAAGCTCAAAAGGTTAGCAAATGAAGCTACTAGATCTTGATAATATCCTATTACTTTATCCTTTAAAGAGATTTGGTCTGATTCCTTTTCTACCTCATTTTGACTCATTTCATCAGATGCTTGTACTGGTTCTTGAGAATCTGATGCTGTATTTTCCGCTACATCAGAAGGTGCACCTGTTGTATCTGTTGCATCAGTTGCTTCTGGTATTGCATCTGTTGTATCATTTATTTCTGGTAAGGTTTCTGTTGCATCAGTTACTCCTGGTAAAGTTTTTGTTGCATCAGTTGCTTCTGGTATTGCACCTGTTGTATCATTTGCTTCTGGTAAAGTTTTTGTTGCATCAGTTACTCCTGGTAAGGTTTCTGTTGCATCAGTTGCTCCTGGTAAAGTTTCTGTTGCATCAGTTGCTCCTGGTAAAGTTTCTGTTGCATCTGTTACTGGTAAAGTTTCTGTTGCATCTGTTACTCCTGGTAAGGTTTTTGTTGCATCTGTTGCTGGTAAAGTTTCTGTTGTATTAGTTTCATCATTTGTATTAGGTGATTTTGTTGAATCTGTTTGTTTATCATCAGCTGATACATCAGATCCTTTATCATCCACATTTTGAGATTCTTCACTTGTTTGTGCTAATTTTTGTGCTATAAATGATTGATAGAACCCAATAATACTTCGATAGCTATTATCGATAAATTGATAAGTTTCATCTATCATTGCATTTGAATCATCAGCTGCTTCTGTACCTTTATCTGCTTGGCCTTCTTCAGTTGTTGGTGCTGCTGTTTCTTCGCCTGCTTTATCTTCTTCAACTGCTTTTGTACCTTTATCTACTTGTTCTTCTTCAGTTGTTGGTATTGCTGTTTTTTCGCTTGCTTTATCTTCATTAACTGCTTCTGTACCTTTATCTGCTTGGCCTTCTTCAGTTGTTGGTGTTGCTGTTTCTTCGCCTGCTTTATCTTCTTCAGTTGCTTTTGTACCTTTATCTACTTGATCTTCTTCAGTTGTTGGTGTTGCTGTTTCTTCGCTTGCTTTATCTTCTTCAACTGTTGGTGCTACATTTTCTTCGCTTGCTTTATCTTCATTAACTGCTTCAGTATCTTTATCTGCTTGGCCTTCTTCAGTTGTTGGTGTTGCTGTTTCTTCGCCTGCTTTATCTTCTTCAACTGCTTTTGTACCTTTATCTATTTGATTTTCTTCAGTTGTTGGTGTTGCTGTTTCTTCGCTTGCTTTATCTTCTTCAACTGCTTTTGTACCTTTATCTACTTGATTTTCTTCAGTTGTTGGTGTTGCTGTTTCTTCGCTTGCTTTATCTTCTTCAACTGTTGGTGTCGCTGTTTTTTCGCCTGCTTTATCTTCTTCAGTTGCTTTTGAACCATCATCTACTTGGTCTTTTTCAGCTGCAGGTGCTGCTGTTTCTTCAGTTGGTACAACTTCATTTAATTCGCCTTCTTGTTGACTATCATTATTTGTTTCATTTATATTATAATTATCATCTAGATTCCCATTAGTTGTAGCGGTTTTAGCTTGAGCTACTTGACTAACCAGTTTACCTTTTTCAGGAGATCCTGGTAGACTTTTTGCTAATGCAGATACTTTCTGACCATGATTTTTCACTTGTTCAATAGCTTTCGAATGAACGCCGTTTGCAGTATGCTCTGCCGCAGAAGCAGGTAGACCAGCTGCTAGAAAGGCACCAGCCACTACTGATGTTGACATCACAAGGGGTGCGAATTTCTTCGACAATATTTTATTTGCTTTCTTAGAGTCCATTTGTTTTTTATTCATTACTTCATCTCTCCTAATTTGTATTTTTTTCTACGGATAGGATGGATTTTTCATAAATTCCGCTATTTCTCGTTTCACCTCCTAGAAGCTCGAGTAAGATTATTACTCATATATTCCAGCAGCACCATCATCTGCCTGCCTTAAATATATCCAAGTTTTATTACCATTTTGTGTTATTCCGTTTAAAATAAATGACGACTTTCTTACATATTTGTCGGATTTTGTGATAAATGAAATCTTTTAACAATGTCTAAAGTACTATATTTCAAAAAATAGTAGCGCTTTCATATTTGCCCTCTCTACTATTAGCTGCGTTTTTCCATCCTATAAAATACGAGTAATTTTCCTTTACAAATAAAACCATAGAATAAAGATTATTAACTCAATATAAATATTGTAAATATTAATATTCATCCATCTTATGTCATGCTGTTGATGTCAATGTATTCTTCCCGCCTCTCCCAAACCCTTGCCATTCCGCTCTTTTAGAACATAGAAAAGAAAAAGCGTGTTTTGAAATTAAGATTGATCAAAACACGCTTTTTCTATAATCAAGTGATACTTCCTTTTATAAAAAGTTTGAAAATTTTTGTAATCCCTGTCCTAAGATAGAGCCCGATTGATGAATTTTGAAAAAAAAGAAGATTAAAAAGAGTTTATTAGTAATTGTGCTATATCCACTATGTTCAATATTAATGAAAGGATTCTCATTATTTCAGTTTGCTTTGAACTAAATTTTCCCATTCTTCAAATGATAATTTGTCAGTAATATGTTTTAGTTCATTAGGAACATCTACAAAACACATCAACTCTAAACTATTCCCATCCGGGTCATTAAAGTATACAGAAGCATTCCCTTGATTTGGCCTAATAAAAGGTTCAATCGAAGTTCTTCTACCAAATGGAACGACTTCAACTTGAATTGATTCAAGCCATTGTAAAGACATTTTTAAATCCTCATATGTTACTCGGAAAGCAATATGCCTTAAAGAAGGATGATATGGTGTTTGGTACTCATCCCCTTCCCACAACCCCAACCAACTTGCACCTTCTTCTAACCAAAAAAATGCGGTGTTTTCATCACGCCAAGCTAACTTCAAACCTATCTTTTGGTAAAAATCAATAGATATTTCTAAATTTTTCACCGGTAAGTGTGCTTCATATAGTCCTCTGATCATGAACAAAACCTCCCTTGAATTAATTATACTTACATCTACTAATTTATTGGTTCGTAAAATAGTCTTAATTTTTCCACTATTTTATATAGGTTAGAATGAGCCATGGAAATGTACTCATTGAATGCTTCGCTGAGTTATAGCAATACACTCAGCTAATTTATATAGCTATATAGTTTTCAACTTGAACTTGTACTAAATTTGATTCTATGTAGATAATCTTTGAATGGCCTACTTCAATCAAACTAATAATATACAACCTTTTTAACTTTAAATTGAGGATTCGATATTAATTTAGCTTTAGCAGTCCCTCTTTTAAATCTTATTTTGTTTAACCATTCAACAAATGCATTTGCAATATAACTAGGGTAATTCCTTTCACCATTTTTTTATAGCCCAATTTTTTGTATTCTTTTCTTCATCAAATATCCACTCTAGAAAGTCTTCCTGAATACAGTTTATCTTCCTACCTACTTTTGTTGAACAAGAAATGTATTGAATAAAATCGTCACCAAATTCGAGTTTAATAATAATAAGAGTTTCAGCTCCTTAAAAATCGTTACCGCTTAATTAAAATAGCACCATAGCAGAATAAAAGGATTATTTACTTCTTTTACTTATTTGCTTTTCGAGAAGGCATATGAAGGAGTTCTGTGCATTTGAATTGTTAATCAACCTTTTAGTTCGATATGTACTTTGCAAAAACTTCCTTACATGCCTATTGGCGAAAAACAAACGATGATACTTGTCATCATTATATAATTCATTAAACCAGGGATAATTTCGCAATTCTTTAATATGTTTATCAATTTTCTTCGTATTTAAAGAGTTATCTTGTCCGATGCTGCTAAGCAAGCCTGCAATAATCTCCAAAATCATTAAAACGTTCTCCTTTTTCGAAATAATTACCCTTTACTTATATTCTCCCAAATAAAGTATTTGTATTGTTAGAATTGTTTTTATTATAGTTGATGACTATAAGTTACGACCAGTACCCTTTTATAAACGAGGGGAAAATAAATATTTAATTGACGCTTAAGTTAAATTTAATCAATTTTTAAGATAAAGCCTTCCCATTTCTAATATAATAAAGGCGTACATTACTCAATAATGAAAATAAGAGATGGAAATTACTTTATAACAATGACTACTTCCAAAAAGGAGATGATTTCATTAAGTAGGCCTTATAATTTTCTGAACAAGAAAATATCCAACCTTAAGGTCGAAAATGAGTGGCAAAAGAATCACAAGTCATCATACTTTTGATACTATCTTCAAGATTAAAGCAACCACTTTGGGATAGGTATTTAGAGAGGAAAATAAATTAAGTTGTGGGAAACCACTTTAAAGAAAGGAAATTATATATGCAAGAAAATCAAAATAAAATGAAAATTTTACTTAACAAAGTTCCACAAGTGACGATTTTCTTTTGGATCATCAAGGTTTTATGTACAACTGTTGGTGAAACATTTGCTGATTTCATCAATTTCAATATTGGACTTGGTTTAACTTTTACTACCATTCTTATGGGAATAGCATTTTTTATTGCATTGTTTTTTCAATTTAAAACAAAAAAATATGTACCAGCCATTTACTGGGTAACAGTTGTTCTTATAAGTGTTTTTGGAACACTGGTAACGGATAATTTGACAGATAATATGGGCGTACCACTTGAGGTTAGTACAGCTATTTTCTCGGTACTTCTAGGACTAACTTTTCTATTTTGGTATCTTAGCGAAAAAACATTATCGATCCATTCGATTTTCACTAGAAAAAGAGAAGTATTTTACTGGTATACAATTCTTTTCACCTTTGCTCTTGGAACAGCGGTCGGCGATTTATATTCCGAACAACTTGGTTTTGGTTATCTTTACACGGGAATAGGCGTAGTTATTATTATTGCTCTTGTGTTCTTAGCTTATAAATTTTTGAAACTTGACGGAGTATTAGCGTTCTGGATTGCGTATATTTTAACTCGTCCGCTTGGAGCGTCGCTTGGAGATTATCTTTCTCAACCAAAAGTAAATGGTGGATTAGGACTCGGGACAACCATGACGAGTGTGATTTTTCTTATCGCAATTTTAGCAATCATTATTTTCCTTGCCGTTTCAAAAATTGATACTAATGCTAAAAGTGATATACCGGAAACAAACCAAAGTAATGCAAATAAGAAACGTGTGCTAACGCAAACGATTGCTGTACTCGTAATTTTCTTAGTTGTTGGTATAGGTGGTTATAACTGGCGTAGCAATTATATTGCATCACAAAGTGCTACAGAACAAACTACATTAGTAGGTCAATTAAATGATTTTGTTAAATTTGAAAATGATATGCTAAACGCTGTAAATAAAAACGACTTTGCATCAGCAAAAAAAGGCGCTGATAATTTGGAACAACAGTGGGATACACAAGAACCTAAGCTTCGAAAAATTGATAGCACTACATGGACAAAAATTGATGGAACAATTGACTCTGTGCTAGCGGCTGTTCGCTCTTCAAATCCTGATGTAAACAAGTGTAAAACAGCACTTAACAATTCGCTTAGTATCATAAATGCAGCAAATAAATAATTTTCTTAGGAATCGCCAATCGCGGTTCCTTTTTAAAATGGAACTCTTTTTAAACTAAAGCACATGTTAGTTAAATTCGTTTCTTTTTCGATTATTGCCAAGTATATACTTTAATACTGACACATACAACCAAATTATCAATATATAAATAAAACTTTCTAATAGGCAAATGACTATATCGAATATTAAGCGACCAAAATCTTCAATCTCAGAAAACCATAGCGTACCCATTGTGAATTCGAAAAAATCCTATTGTTAATCATCCATAATAAAATTGGAATCATTTGTACCAAATAAATTTTAGGCACAGTATGACCTTTAACTAACAAATTTTCACCACCCTTTTAAGATACATATTACTTAAGCATATAATAACTACTTCTATGCTCAAATAATAGAAGTCTCTTTTTTAAGAAAAGCGCCCTTTAATTGAATAACTAAAATATGAATTCAATCATAGGATCCATTATTTCTTCTCACACTACAGTCTCGGTGGCTGCTATCCTCTTACATAAACAATTTAGGGCATACATCCAACCAAGGCTTTGGCTTTAAGCATAAACTGGTTATATGTCTAATTTCAAAAAGGAGTGAATATTAACTTATGCGATATATGGAACAAATGCCTTTCTATGGTCAGAATCCTAGGGGGCTTGATAATTGTATTTTTCGTTTCACGTATATGTGGCTTAGAAACGGAGACAATTTTTGGTTCTATTTAACGACTGTTGGGCATGAAAGAGTTTATGGCTATAGGTTTTTCGGAGGAAGATGGAATCAATATTCGATAGCTTTAAGAGATATTGTTTCCTTCCATTGTTCTCCTCCGACTCCAACTCCATATTAAAATACTGCGCCTGACCTTTATAAACTTATCGTCCAATCTTACTTTTTGAAACATCCTGGCTTTCAAAAGAGATGGTTTTTTGAATCTAATACAGTAAATAACCGTTATTCGCCACCCACGTGTTCCCTTCCATCATGTATAAAAAGTTAATCATTTCGGTTAGCGTTATTTATAATGAAATTAGACTGAAAGTCAAAACAAATACAAGTTTAATCCTTCACAACTTCAATTGCATTCTAAAATATGCATTTACTTTCCTCAACAATCTAGCCCTATATTGGAATAACTAAGCTGCACTAACTTAAAATACTTCAGATATTACAGTAATGCTGCCCCGATTGGAATATAAGAAAATGGACCTCACTAAAGTGAGATTCATTTTCTTGCTGATTAATTGCAATATCCAAAATTAGATTTATGTTATGTATTTGAGTGGTGAATAACTCTACTACAATGCAAATGTATTTTTAATATTTTAAATTTCTAGAGGCACTTTTGTCCGCACTACTCTTATCTTTGAGTATTGTTTCTAGATTATCCCCTGTATCTACTAGTCCCCTCGTGTATGTTTCTATTATTGCTTATATTATTTAAAACAATTCTAAATTCAGTATAGTTAATATCAGTATAGTTATTTAAAATATACTTAGAGAAAATTTCATGGGGATGGTTAATTTATAGCTTTTCGTTATGTTACATTTTCATTGTATAGACCAATGTAAACTTTAAGTAATCTCTAGAAGTTGTGGCATATTTTTACTACTAACCTATTTATCTGCATAAGTAAGAAGTATTTTTCCCTCATATTCATATAGTAGACGTAGGCAGCTAGTTATTTAAAGTTACTGATTGCGTATTTTTTATTTACCTTAACACTCTTCTCTATTAGGAGAATTAAAATATTTACAAGAATATCCTGAGCCAACAAAATACACTAGAGAGATTGCTAATTGTTAATCTTGTCCCGCTATCTGAAAATATATTTATTTACTCTCCAATCATATTTACTTCATTGAATTTTATTAATCCAAATTTCACCTAATAAATGTTGTTTATTCTCAAAAAAACTCTCATTGTTAATTATTTTAAAGTTAATAGTTGCAATTTATTATTCAAAAGGTTGTATTAACTACACAATGGATAAATCCCTATGGATCAGAGACGCACGCTCTGTCAAAAAGCTGTCGTTTCATAGTTTCGACATGGAAAAACTATTAAAAGAATATTCGTGAAATTACCCTTAAGTCACGTAAAATAATAGGTAAGGTAAGGTGAGTTGAGCCGATGCAGAAAATCATCGTAGCAATCATTAGGCAAGGTCTTTACTGCTGTTTTCTGACCGGATTGTGAGTCTTAGAGGAGCGGGAACGGCTTCTTGCAGTAACGGTTCGGATGGAGTTTCGATTGGTTAAGGCCAATGGTACTTGTCATGATGTATGTGGGCGAAACTACATACGCATGAAGCAAATGACAAGATGAAGAAATTCAGGTATAAACAGCAGCATCATCGGTTCCCAACTTTGGACTGAAAGTTACACCAATTGATATTATACTTACTCCTCTGTCCTTGAATCATCCTTGATTCCTGAGACATGGGTGGGTATTTGCATAGTCAATAACCCACATTACCTGAAAGTGTACATTTAGCATCTATTGCTCGAACAATAACAGTCATTCAACTTTATTTACAAATCAACACTTTACATATTCAAAACTCTCAAATAATGACAGTCACTTAATAAAACCTCTATACCTTATAGTCATTAACCTTTAATTTACTCGGCAACCACAATCATCATCCTTACATCATCTTAATATTGAAGTCTTTGAAACTTTTATTATCGCTGTGCCTCTTAATAAAATCGCAATCTCGGATAACGTTCTCTTTGCTTTTTTAACGTAAACAATAAGAAGTAAACCTCTTTCTAAATTTTACTTCTACGCTCCAATAATAAAACATCTCTCCATATTCCATTATGTTGTGCTATTTTTTCTCGGTATCCAACTTCACGGAAGCCCATTTTTTTATGTAGTTTTATACTTGCAATATTTTCTTTAAAAATTGAAGATTGTAATGTCCAATATCCTTGTTTTTCACTTTCCTCTATCAACTTTGAAAATAAAACCGTTCCTATCCCTTTGTTTTTTGTTTGTGTTGATACATAGATGCTTACTTCTCCAACTCCTTTATATACTATCCGTTTAGATACTGCACTAAGTGCAATCCATCCAACAACTAAATCTTCGATTACAGCAACCAATCTACATGTAGAATCATGTGATGTTGTCCATTCTTCAAAAGATGGTGCCTCAGTTTGAAAAGTAGCGTTTCCCGTAGCAATACCTTCTAAATAAATTTTCTTTACTATAGGCCAGTCTGTATCTAACATCTTTCTGATTTGTATATTATCCGTCATAAGAAATCCCCCTATCCACTACATTAATGTTTTATTGATAACATTAAACAGTATTACTGAATGAAAAGAAACCATTATATCTACTTACAATGGTTTCTTTTCTTATAATTCCAGATTAGCGATACTAACAACAAGAAGAACTTGTATTGTTTAGGTTAATACTACAAACCCCAGTTTCAGGTAAATCAAGTTCAACTCGTTTTGAGGCTTCAACATCGCCTGCGAGATAAGCCGTAATTGAACGTACTTGTTCATATCCAGTTGCCATTAAGAATGTCGGTGCACGACCATAACTCTTCATTCCAACAATATAAAGACCTTGTTCTGGTTGACGAAGAATGGCTTCTCCGTGAGGGCGAACTGTACCACAACTGTGATCGTTCGGATCAATTAGTGGTGCAAGTGCTTCTACGCTTTCTGTAGCTGGGTCAATAGATAATCGAAGCTCTTGTTCAATTGAGAAATCTGGACGGTTACCTGCATTAACAATTAACTCATCTACTTGCTTAATGGAAACAATTTCATCTTTGTAACGACCTATTAACTCCACTTGTTCGTTCATTGATTTGACTTGCATTGTGAAAAATGGCGTATAAACTTCAACTTTACCTGAGTCAACTAATGAATGTATTCTAGTACCTAAAGCTCCACGTGCTGCCAACGCATCTTTTTCTTCTCCACCAAAAGCATCAGATACTTGTTTTTTACGTAATATCCAAATTAATTTTGTTCTTGGATATTTGATTTGTAGATCTGCTAATTCTAACAATGTATTAATGGCGGAATGTCCACCACCAATCACTGCAATAGTTTTATTTGCATAGCGAGTAGTATTCTGAGCAACGTTTGGAATTCCATATTCAATATGATTTTGGCATTCTTTTTCAGAGTTAAGCCAAACACCATTGGATGTGGCTGGGTTTGGATTTCCCCAGGTACCAGTTGCATCAATAATTGCGCGAGCTTCTACTATCTCCATATTATGATTTCGTTCTAAATAAATCTCAAATGGTTGTTTTTCACGATTTAACGATTTCATTTTGTCATTTTCTTTACGAGAAATAGAAACAACCTTTGAATTGTAACGAATCCATTCTTTTATCACAGGTAATTCACTTAATGGTTCTAAATATTGTTCTATTAGTTCTCTGCCTGTAGGTAAAACATCATCTTGAGGTGATTTCCAATTAGATTCTTCTAATAACTTTCGTGCAGATTTATCTATATCGTATTTCCAAGGACTAAACAGATGAACATGTTGCCAATTACGAATATTTTGAGCTACATTTTGACCCGACTCAAAAACAATAAAAGGTACTTTTTGTACTGCTAAATTTGCAGCTGCAGCAAGCCCAACAGGCCCTGCACCAATAATGGCTACTGGTAAGTCCAAATTAAATTGTTCTCGGCTCGGAGATTCTACTACCTTAGCTTCAGGTGAGGAACAGCAGCAAGGAGTAGTAGTTTCTGCACCACAGCATGAAGATTGATTTGTAGTAAACAGTTTAATTTCTTTCATTTAACACTCCTCCTTTTCTATTTGTTGTATTGCCTGCTTAAAATGTAAAGCAGTATTTTAACCATACAATTGAAGATTATCTTTAAAAAAATGCTCACTCATATATTGACTTGCTTCTTTTAAAGAAATTTGTCTTGCTCTGATCACCAGCTCTAAATAACGAATAAAATACTCTATCGATAATGTGCTTCCGTGATTAACAGTCATCTTATATCCTTAGCATCCACAACTTGGTGCATATCCTTCTAATACCAAGCCCATTTCTCCGTTTTGTCCTTCTAAATCTATAGTGATGCCTTTTAATTCTTGAGCAATTTCAGGCATGATAGCTATTTTTACATCGTTAACCATTTCTATTTGATCGCCTTCTTCAGCTGGTACAAGTCCAACTGCTAAATTCATACCACAACATCCCGCAATTCCATAAAAGCGGAGTGTATCTGCATTACTTTCTTTCATTGCATTTAAGATATATTCTTTTGCTTTTTCAGTCATGTTCATTTTATTTTTCCTCCAATAATATGTGTAATCCATCTAATCCTGTTGGTTCTTTTAGACTCCAAGGAATTAAGACAGTATGATTATTTGATAAAGAAGTGATTCTCTTTAACCATTTAGACTCATGTTTTGCTTTTTGAGATAGTAAAGGATCCACTGTTTTTATATTGCGAAATGATTGATTCACAATCCAGTGGGAAACGTGTAATCCAGCTCGTTTTAGATCACTTTGTAAACGTTCAGCTTCATAAACAGGTGTTGCTTCAGGTAATGTTGTAATAAGTATCGATGTCTTATCTTTATCTCTCAATGTAGGTAACAAATGCTGTATAGCAATCGGAACTTCACCAGAAGAACGACTTATTTCTTTATGATAGCTTTCCGTTGAATCAAGTAACAACAGTGTATGACCAGTTGGAGCCGTATCTATTAAGATAATTTCATTTGGATGTGATTCGATAACTTCTGCAAAAGCTCTAAATACAGCTATTTCCTCGGTACAAGGAGATTCTAAATCTTCTCGTACAAAGGCAAGCCCTTCCTCATCCATTGATTCGCTTGCTTTTTGTAATACTTCTTTTTTATAAGATTCCAAAACCGTATTCGGATCAATATTACTAATTGTTAATGTTTCTGGTTTACTATCACCTAGCGTCCACTTAATGTGTGCTGCAGGATCTGTTGTTGTTAAATGTACATGTTCGCCCTTTTCTGCAAGTCCTAAAGCAACAAGAGTCGCAACTGTGGTTTTACCAACGCCGCCTTTTCCCATTGTAAAAATAACACGTTTAGGGTTTTCAATGATTTCCTCAATTAACTTGTGAATTGATAACGGATTAAATGGATAACCCTCACTTGTTGTTTCTGATGAGAACTCATTGATGGATGTATTATCGAACCAAGCACCCATTCTTTCTAATGATGTAATTGTGTACGGAACAAGTGGTAAGGTATAAGTAGGTAATTTAGCTAATTCTACCGGAATTTTTACGATAGCTGAATATTGTCGTTTATGGAAAGCAGTAGCATAAACATCTTCTGAATCTGAAACCTCCAGTAATCCATTAACTATTAGCTGTTGATTGCGAATTCCAATATTCGAAAGTTCTTTTGATGCCCTTGCAGCCTCTTTTAATGGATTAGTATCAGGACGTGTAACAAGTATTAATGTAGTTTGATTGGCATCTGATAAAACATCAACAGCCTTTTTGTACATTTGCTTTTTTCCTTCTAATCCAGCTAGAGGTCCAAGACATGAAGCTCCGGATGAATTATCCGCTAAAAACCCACTCCAGGCCATTGGGAGTTGCAGTAAGCGTAACGTGTGACCTGTAGGAGCTGTATCAAAAATAATCATGTCAAAGTCTTCTTGTACCTTTTGGTCTGTTAATAATGCTGAAAATTGATTAAAAGCAGCAATTTCAACAGTACAAGCTCCAGACATTTGTTCTTCCATGGATTGAATTGCTACATCAGGCAATTTACCTCTTATGGTGCTATTACTTGTTCTTTATAATCATTTGCAGCCTGCACAGGATCTAAATTCAATGCGTATAACGAATCAGTGCCTTGAATCAAGTAAGGTTGATTCGTTAATGGCTGACCAAAGATATCTTGTAAATTACTAGCTGGGTCCGTACTGATTAGTAAAACACGCTTTTTATCACGAGCAACTGAATATGCTAAGCTACTTGCAACAGATGTTTTACCAACACCACCTTTACCAGTAAAAAAGAGATATTTTGTCTTAGGAAAATACTGTTTTGTAAAGCGCTCCACTACAGACCGCCACCTTTTGTATTTAGGGATAATCGTACTTTCGGCTTTTTAGTTAATTCTGAGATTTCTTGAGCTGTCCATTCTGCAAACTCCTCATTCGTTGGATAGCGCTTAGTCATCATTAACTCACCATTTAAAAATACATAGGGTAACTCATTTACACCTAAAGAATTAAGCATTTCATTTACACGTATGTTGTCGACAAATGCCTGTGGGTTGCTTGATAGGTTATGACGTATAATTGGATAATTTTTGTTTCCAAGATTTTTTACAATAAATGAAACACGTAATAATTCTGGATCAATGGATGGTCCGCATACACCACTTTCACAACACATTGCCGGGTCATAGATTTCAATTTTTTTCATTGCTTTCTCTCCTTAAATAAGCAATTTCTTATATATAATTTAAAAACAAAACCTAGAATTTCTAGGCATTTGTTTTAGCAAATTCTTCAATACGTTTACCGATAGCATCACGTACTTCTTGGAATACTTGCCAAACTTCTTCTTCTGTTCCTGTTGCTTTTGCTGGATCATTGAATCCCCAATGTTCTCGTTTTACTTGTGGTGGAGTCATAGGGCATCTATCCTCAGCATCCCCGCATAAAGTAACAACTAAATCCGCATGATTTAAATATTCTAGATCAATCATTTCAGATTGTTGTTTAGAAATATCAATATCGACTTCTGCCATTGCTTTGACTGCATTTGGATTTAATCCATGAGCTTCAATACCAGCACTGCGTACTTCCCATTCAGACCCTAAATATTTTTTTCCAAATCCTTCAGCCATTTGGCTACGGCAAGAGTTTCCTGTGCATAAAAAGTATAGTTTTTTCATCTTAAATACTCCTCTATAACTTAAGTTTAAAGTATTTTTTCTGCCATTTTAACGCAACATCTACAAGCGCTATCAGAACAGGTACTTCAACTAATGGTCCAATAACTGCGGCGAATGCTTCACCACTATTAATACCAAATACGGCTACAGCCACTGCAATTGCTAATTCAAAGTTGTTACTTGCAGCGGTAAACGAAAGTGCTGCTGTTACTGGATAACTTGCACCGGCTTTCTTGGATGCAAAGAATGACACAACAAACATAATTAAGAAGTAAATCAATAAAGGCACTGCAATGCGTAATACATCTAATGGTAAAGCAACAATTTTATCCCCTTTTAATGAGAACATCATAACGATGGTAAATAGCAAGGCAATTAATGTTAATGGTGAAATTTTAGAAATTAATTTTTCTTGATACCAATCTTTTCCCTTTAATTTAATACCAATTACACGTGTTAGAATGCCTGCAGCAAATGGGATACCTAAATAAATCAGAACACTTTTTGTGATTTCCCACATAGAAATTGAAACGGATAAGTTTTCCATACCGAACCAACCTGGCATTACATTCAAAAAGAAGTAAGCAAAAGTTGAATAGAATAGAATTTGGAATACAGAGTTAAAAGCAACTAAGCCAGCTACATACTCACTATCGCCTCGTGCTAATTCATTCCATACGATTACCATAGCAATACAACGTGCTATTCCAATCATGATAAGCCCAGCCATATATTCTGGATAATCATGTAAGAAAATAATTGCTAAGAAAAACATTAAAAATGGTCCTAAAAGCCAGTTTTGTATTAAGGAAAGTAATAGTACCTTCCAATCCTTAAAGACTCTCCACATTTCTTCATATTTCACTTTAGCAAGTGGAGGATAAAGCATAACAATAAGACCAATTGCAATAGGAATAGATGTTGTACCGACGGATAGTTTATCTAATGTATCCTTAAAATTTGGAGCAATAATACTTAGTACTATACCTAATCCCATTGCAATGAAAATCCATAATGTTAAATAACGATCTAGAAAAGATAACTGTTTTGTTAATGGTTTTTCCATTTTAAATCTCACCTTCTTCAATAGTACAAGCACAATTATTTAATGATATAGGCTCCAATTCATCGATGATAGCCTTGATATAAGGGGCTTGAACTTCATTTAACCTATAGTGCTTCCAAGTCCCTTTTTTTCTTTCTAGGATAATATTAGCCTCTTTTAATTTTCGTAATTGTTGGCTAACAGCTGGCTGAGAAACCTGTAATATGTCAACTAAATCACATACACATACCTCGCCATTCTTTAAACTGGCTAACAATTTTAATCGGTTAGCATCACTAACTGCTTTTAGTTGTTTTTCCATTATCGATTGCTGATTCATTTATATCACCTCTTTATATAACAATTCTCTTATATAAGAGTACACTTATATTTTATGGTATGCAAGGTTTTATTTATTGTTACACAGTTGTGGAATGAGTCCTCCCTAATAACGGTCATGGTTATAAGGCAAATAATTTTTTATACACTACGTCAAACATCCATTACTACTAAAAATAACAATACGACTTAGCTATAATTATGTGCGATTAACACATATTTTCCGCTAAGCCGTATTATTTAGAATTTAGCTCTTAAAGTTTAGTTTCCAAAAGGACCGCACTCCACACTTTCTGAATGCATATAAATATCATTCTCCGTACTCCCCGACCAACTTGTCTGAATTACTTTTCCGTCATTTACTTGATAAAAGTATTTCGCATTTGGTTCGTCATTGAAAACCACTTGGATTGTCCACTCATCTTGGCTTTTTGATAAAATGCCGGGAATCGAGTGGAAGACCTTAATACTTTGCATGTCACTATCGTAATATTCTTTCTCTACCATTAAATAGTCTAGCGTATCAGCATATTTTTGTTTTTTTTCAAAGTGAATATAGAATGGAAATGCTGCTACAGTTAATATGACAATCATTGTAAAGATGCGAATGGTTCTTTTTAACGCCATCTGTCCACCTGCCAATTATAGAGTAATCATTCATTTACTTGAAATCTGTTGGTAAACATTTTATCGAAATTAGGTTTATCTGTCTTATTTCTGCCAAAATGTACTTTTTCTCCTCCATGTTATGGAAAAGATTTGTATCTTAACTTTTCTGAATGTATTGTGAATTCATAAAAGTATAGTGTATGATTAGATGAATATGATTTTGTTAGAGGTGATAGACTTTGAGTAATCCTTATGAAACCGCAGATACGAGGTTTCAGGATCATGAAGATTCTTTTCTTCAAGGGATAAAAGATTGTATTCCTACATTATTTGGATACATAAGTATTGGGTTAGCATTTGGTGTGGTTGGGGCTGCTTCTGGTTTAAGCTTAACTGAAATCGCACTTTTAACTGTATTAGTTTATGCAGGTTCTGCTCAGTTTATTTTTTGCGCTTTACTGATTGCCGGTACTCCCCCGTCTGCGATTATCTTCACTATTTTCATCGTGAATCTTCGACACTTTCTAATGAGTTTAACACTTGCTCCTCATTTTACAAAGTATTCTGTTATGAGAAATATCGGATTTGGCTCGTTGCTAACAGATGAAACATTTGGCGTAGCAGTGACGAAGGTTATGCAAACGAAAAAACTAAATGGCAAATGGATGGATGGGTTGAATATAACCGCTTATCTTGCATGGATTATTGCCTGTGTAATGGGTGCTTTTTTAGGTCAATGGGTAGCAAATCCTGAAAAATGGGGTCTTGATTTCGCACTAACTGCCATGTTTGTTGCTTTAGTTGTTTTACAATTGCAAAGTGTTGGTAAATCCAAGCTTGCAAAGAATTTAGTGTTAATCGGTTTAATCGCCCTATGCATGTATGTCTTTTCTTTCTTTATGCCATCACATTTAGCCGTACTGATTTCAACCATTGTGGTAGCAACAGTTGGG
Organism: Rummeliibacillus sp. JY-2-4R; assembly: GCF_053847205.1. NCBI lineage: Bacteria > Bacillati > Bacillota > Bacilli > Caryophanales > Caryophanaceae > Rummeliibacillus > Rummeliibacillus sp. JY-2-4R. The sequence continues at coordinate 2,306,252 of NZ_CM132623.1, forward strand.
GTGGTGATTGATCGATGAGCTTTACAACTATTCTATGGGTGATAGTCGGTTGTGCATTTGTTACATGGCTTCCAAGGATAATTCCTTTTATCTTTGTACGAAGCGTAAAGATGCCGGATGTTGTATTAAAATGGCTATCCTTTATTCCTATTTGCATATTAAGTGCTTTAGTAGTGGAGAATTTGCTTAATACGGAGGGTTCATTCGTAAAACTTAATTGGCCAATTTTGGGCGCATTCATCCCTACATTAATTATTGCTTTATGGACCAAAAGTTTATCGACTACAGTCGTTGTTGGGGTCATTTCAATGGCTGTCATCCGACATTTTTTATAATTGTAATGAATTCTAAACATAGAAAAGGCTATACCATAAGTTGGACTTTCTTACTTACGGTATAGCCGTTATTTTTTATCCAAAGAAATGCTTTAATGCAAATAAGGTTGCAACAACTAGAACCAGCAAAATCATTTCAAAAAAATTCAATTCTTTTTCTCTCTTATTCCTCATTTGCTCTTTATAGAGTTTCTGAATTAATTTTTTATTTCCATATTTCATCTGGTCCCCTCCTGTGAATATGGACAGAAGAATTGCTACGGTTGGTATTTAGATGGATACACTAATATTGTATGCATCATCTTTAAAAAGGTTATCTATTTAAATATAGAAAACAGTATTTTTGAAAGTAAGATATATTTATATATCTATCAACCCTAAAAGTGTGATATTATAGGAACATACTGTTTTATAAAAGATTTATTTCATTCCTATTAGTGGGTTTTGAATTGTTTGAATCTTTAAATTTTTCTTTTTTCTTCTACTGGAGGGTGGATTTATGGAATTACTCATTCAACTTGTGATCATTATCTTGGCGACTAAAATAGCCGGATATATAGCGACTAAATTTGGACAACCAAGTGTCCTTGGGGAAATTATTGCAGGGATAATAATCGGTCCAGCTATTTTAGGTCTTGTAGATAGTCTAGAAGATAATAAAATGCTACATACATTTAGTGAACTCGGGGTAATCTTTTTGATGTTCTTTGCAGGACTTGAAACTAATCTCAAAGATTTAACTTCAAACTTGAAATCAGCTTTATCCGTTGCCTCATTCGGGGTAGTTCTTCCTCTAATTGGTGGCTATTTAACAGGGATTGGATTTGGAATGGATCCATCTCACTCATTGTTTTTAGGGATTGTTTTAACAGCAACATCCGTTAGTATTTCTGTCCAAACATTCCGTGAACTTGGAGTAATGAATACTCGAGAAAGCGCAACAGTTCTTGGAGCTGCTATTGCAGATGACATTATTGGATTAATCCTACTTGCTATTGTTATGAGTATCACAATTGGTGGTGGAGCTTCTATCTCAATTGTACTATTGAAACAAGTGTTTTTCTTTGCAGTCATCATCCTATGTAACTGGAAGATTGTCCCTGCGATATCAAAATCTATTGATAAATTTAAAATTCCAGATTTAGCAATGGTCTTTGCTGTCGTTCTATGCTTAACTTATTCTTATTTCGCACAATACATGGGCATCAGCAATATCATCGGTGCATTCTTTGCTGGTTTAGCATTAGCAAGTGACAAACATCGTGAACAATTTGAAGATAAGCTTTCCCCATCTGTTAGTGCTATTTTCATACCTGTTTTCTTTGCAGGCATTGGTTTATCCGTTACATTCAAAGGAATTGGAGACCATATCATGTTAATCGTTATTTTGTGTATTGTCTCAGTTATTACAAAAATCATCGGTGGTGGTTTTGGTGCCAAAATTACAGGCTTCAACATGATGTCATCAACCTTAATCGGTACAGCAATGGTATCTAGAGGTGAAGTAGCCTTGATCACTTCAAATATTGGTTACTCAAATGGCTTATTCTCTCAAGAATATTTCACACCTATGATTATCGCGATTGTCTTTACAACAATTGTCACACCACCATTACTTAAATTATGTATCACCAAAAAAGACCGGCAAGATGCTACCGAAGCTACACATATAGCACACTAATAAAAAGCTCGTTTCCTTATCGAAACGAGCTTTTCTCAATTTTTCTATTAAAATCTTATGTCTGTAGAATGCTCATTGAGATAAAATTCAAGTAATCTTTTATAATCCTTATATTTCAATGTAACATATTCTTCTCCATCTCGGGTTTCTTTCTGTATATGGGTGTCTGCTTCTTCCATTGTTTTACGTAAATGTTCTGTAACATCAACCATAAATGCCCATTCATTATCCAAAAAGACTCACTCCTTCAACTCTCATGAAGCAATTATATAATTTCATAGAAGTGAGGTCAAAATTTGGAACTATTAAAGTCTAATATAGAAGCCTTATCGAAATAGAAAGTACAGCTTGATAATAACTGGTATTGATCTTCTAGGACAATACGGGGATTTAACCTTTTTATCTTTTGTAAATAGTTCTTGATTTCATGGACTAAAGCATTGATAAAATCTTCTATCGGGTAAGTATACTTTTGGAGAGATTGTTGGTTTTCATTAATTTCGATGTTTAGTTTATCAGATTGTAAGTAAATTTCATATTTTCTATGTTCACCAATAGAGTCAAAAGTTTGTGCTTCATTCGATTTCATCAGTTCCATGAGGGCTTCAACTAAATTTAGTAAAAATCTCCCGTGTATTTCAGATTGAAATAGTTCATTCTTTTCATATTTCATCGTTTTCGCAAAAATTTTTATTTTCTCAAAGAAAAAATCTTTATAGTATGCTGATCGTAAAATTTCTAGATTTTCCACCTCAAAACGCAGCTCCATAATTTTCACCTCCACTTTTCTATTATATGTATTATTTTTTGTCGTTCAAGAATTATTTTACTCTATTTAGTGAGTTCTGTGTGTAAAAGTATAAAATTTCACTTGATTTTTCTAACTTCTATTAAATATTAAACATAATAAAAAGCTATTCCTAAATAGAATAGCTTTTCCCCTGTTTTCTTTTATGCTTTTTTGCGTAATCATCAATATAGAAAAATGCTGCAAACGCTGCTAAAGTTAATAAATAATAATAACTTGCACCATTTTCCACTTGTACTATATAGATTCCTGCGATAAAAACAATCGTGGTAATAATTCGAAGCAATAGAACTTTCAAATTCATAGTATATTTATCCCTCCTACTAACAACATAGAGGATATAAGAAATATGTCAAGAACTTATGTAAATTAATCGTCTCCTCTTACTCTGTGCAAATATTCAATCTATTAAACTCGACAATACTCCTTGGATTAATTATAATTAATAAAATGATATTTAAATAGGATGTGATCATATGAGTATTGAGAATGCTTATTGAAGTTATGGAAGTAAAAAAGCACCTGTTAAAGTTGAAGTTTTTTTGAATTTAACATGCCCATATTGTGCAAGTTTCTATGAAATGGCTGAAGATGTATTAACACCTTACATAATTGAAGACAAAGTAGAATTTGTGATTAAGCATTTCGACAAACCAAGAGAAATGCTTTTAAATGGTGCACTGATTAACGCTTTTTTACACTATAGTGAAAAAGATAAAACGCGCGAAATAATCAAAGAATTATTTGCTACTCAAAGTGAGTGGGACAAATTATCAAATATAGAGATCAAAAAAATGCTTCAGGAACAATACGGCCTAATCGAGCGTCCTGAAAACACATCAATTAGCTTGAATATATTGGGTGAAGCGATCGAACGTAAAGTCACAATGGTACCTACAATCTTTATCGATAACAGAGAATTCCAATATCCACGTGAACTAGATGCAGATGAATTACGTTTTGAAATTGAATCAGTACTTTCTAAAGCTTAATCTACTAGACTAGCAAAATGAAGGACTTTCCCATTTTGTTAGTCTTTTTTAAATTTAATCCCTTGTTGTTCCATTTCCTTCCTCAATACTTCAAGGGTTCGTTTTCCCATTCCATGTAATGCCATTAATTCTTTTTCTTCAATTTTAGATAAGTCAGCAATTGTATACAATCCTGCAGAATTGAGCGCTCGAATCCCCGGCTTTGCCACACCTTTTGGCCAATCGTTCATAGGTACACCTCCAGTTATTTTAATTCCAATAATAGTTTAACAATTTGCCGCTTTACCATAAGGGTTCTTTATTATTAGTTAATTTCAAAAATAATGGCACGACTAACAAAACCATAAGTATTAACGCAAACTCTAATAGCAGTACAGAAGTTAAGGATAAATCATATAGTATTGAAACTGGAATTATGATAATTGGAAATAATATAAATAAAGATATCGTATTTCTCGATGAACTACTTTGGTATTGAATTTCGCCACAATGATGACATTTCATACTTGTGTTAACTACTAATAATTTCTTTAATGAATCAAACCAAGTCCACTTTTTTCCACAGTTTTGACAAATAGTCATTATGATTCTCTCCTTTCTTAGAATTTTCTATTAATAACTATACGTTCTGAATATCATATAAGTTTCATTTATTGAAGATAGTTAAAAACAAGTATTCAAATAAAAGTTGGATTTAGAAATCGCACATTACTTATATTAACAGGCTAGCATGCAATGGTATGACAGCGCGAAATTGACATATAATAATTTAACGGAACTAGCATTTTTAACAAGTATGTGATAGCATAAAGTTTATATGAATATGAGGACGTGAATTTTTTTGATTAAAATTGATATACCAAAACCAGATATCGTGATTCGCCAACGTGAACAAAAACCAAAAGAAGGAGAAGCTATCATCACTCCAGTCTATGGTTTCATTGATTTCCATAAGATTCCACGTGATAAAGGCGGCTTAATTTTATTCTTTGATAAAGACAATGTTTTACTTTTTGTCGGCAAAGCGCGTAAACTACGCCCTAGATTAAAAAAACATTTTGAAGATAATGTTTCACCTTTAAAAAATCATCGTGATGAAGTAAACAAAATTGAAGCGTATATCGTTGAAGATCCAATGGAACGTGAAATTTACGAAACATACATGATTAATGTACTTCGTGCTAAATATAATACAGATAAAATGTTTTATTAATATAACGCTTTGAGAATGAAAGTTCTATAGGAATATTATTTTCCTTTAGGGCTTTTTTGTTTGTTTCCCCTAGTTTAGTGATTGAAGGCCAAAATCTCTTTGAAAATAGCATATATTAATAACAAAAAGCCCCCTATCATAACTATTATCCAAAAACCTTAAATAAATATTCTGAATTTTCAAGAATTATTTCTCAGGAAATTTTATTACAATAATTTCGTAGTATGATTGCTACCTTTTATAAAATAAGCTCAAAACCCGAAAACGCATGAGCTTCAAAATAGCCCATGCGCTAATTGATGTTTATAATAGTTAAATTCTTAGGAAGTTTTTCTTAAAGCATGTAATTCAAATTTTGTGAATTCATACAAATCTGCATCTGAATAATCGTAGTAGTTTTCCAAGTATTGAGTCCAGTTTTCTTGCTCAATACTGTTTAATTGCTTGTCCATTTTTTCTTGATTCCATACATCGATATATAATTTTTCGGCTAATGATTTAGCATCTTCTGTTAATTTTGAGGCGGTAACGAGGATACATTGGTGGCAATTAAAATACGCCTTTCCAATTGCGATTTTATGTACATCATCCATTGTAATGAATAATTCATCATCAACAACACTAATCGCATTCTTGCCCTGCTCATTTTCCGCAAAAAAATGAATGCCAAATGAATCGTAGTGATTGTTCATCTGAATGTTCTGATAGCCTAATTTTTTCAACGATTTAATCACGAAAATCTGTAATTCACGAATTGACATTTCGTTCATTAGTTGATGTGGAGAATTGATACGATTAAAGCGAATTCGCAAACCCTGTATAAAATCATTTAAGTCATTGATTCTTTTGGGAGAAAGAAATTGGTTTAGGATAGTTGATAATTCTTTAGATGACTTCATAAGTTCAACCTTTTTTTCTTGAAGAATCGTTATTTTTTTTGATGCTTGAATGATGTAATAGATGCCTAAACTTATGAAAAGAACGATGACAAGATAGCAGATTGGATGTGTATAATAGGTTTTGTATAGAAAGCTTACTCTTAGAAAATATTCATTATTTAAAGGTTTTGGGTAAACCAATGCAATAATCCATGGCACCATCATAAGATATATGCTTAATAGCAGACCTTTCAAGAGTTCACTAAACGCTCCCTTTTTATCTTGATCAATCTTAGCCATTTCATCCTTTGATGCAAGCTTATTCTCATACGAAACAATTTTATCTATATTTTCTTTTGCGCACTCGGGGCAAAATACGATTATTTTTTGTTTCATCAAAACTCTAGATGGTTTTAATTTATGTAATGTACATACTTGATTTTCCAATTATGCTCCCTCTTACTCCTTAATATTATTCGTCTAATTATATAAAAATATATAGTACAAATATATAAGTGTTAATTATCACATTACTGGATATTTTTTTCTAAATCAACATGACATTATTATCATCACAAAAAAAGATGTCCTTTTATGGACATCTTCATATTATTGTTTCAATTCTACTAGTTGAGGTGGTTCCTCTATTTCTACTCGGATATCATCTAACGTTAATTGCAGTTGGTAGTATGGGTGGTTATCGACTACTAATGCTTGAATTTTTTCATGATTAATAGGCTTTAGTTGTTTGTATTGTTCAATATATGTAGAGTAGGATAAATTCACACGACCTATTCTATGTATTGAATGTTCAAACTGATTCTTTTCCTCTTTTGTCAATATGAAATCATCATTTAACACATACTCATTGATTAATTTTATAAGGAATGTTCGTGCTTCTACTATACTATCAAACCCTTCTAATTTTTTAATCGCATTTTGAAGGTTTTCATTATCTTTTTGCCGCTGATACTCAATTGTAGAAAACTCTTTTGTTAAATGCTCTAATTGATCTCCTACAAATTGATTTAATAATTTTTGGAATTCATCAAAAGAGCTAAATAACTGTTCTTCTTGCAATTTTAATAAATGATATTTTTTTTCTAGAATCTCTTGTTGTTCATTTAACTGTACAATTTGCTGATGAAAATATGAATCTTCCTTACGTTTACCTAAAATAAAGTTCAGCAAATCTTTCCCCGTGATTTTACGATGCTTTTTGTCAATGATTGAATAGGTATTCTTATACGCATGTAATTGTTTTCGATACTCCCTTGCAGATGCATGATAATGTTCTGCTCGTGTCTTAAAGAGTGCTACTTCACGAACTTCTCTAAAAGGCTTTGTTTCGATTACTTGAATGAGTTGGTAAAGTGTGTATATCTCTTGAAAAACAACGCTTTGCTTTTTATAATTTGATACGGCTTCCGCCAGATGTTCATTTTGCGCTGCTTCTTTTATTTGATTACTCTCGAAATTTTCAATATATTGTTTCAATGTTAAAAGTGAAGAATGATACGGTTCTCTTTCTGGAATCATTTCAATTTCGATTTGAAACCTATTTAACCAATGAATAAATCGTTCCGTTATATACGATAAACGTTTTGCTTGGTTATTTGCCGTTTTTTCCAATTCTTTTACTAACAGATCCATTTTGCTCTGTTTCCACAAGTCATTGCTATTTTCATGAAGGGCTGTGAGTGCATCTTTTGCAGAAACGCCAATAATATCTCGAACATATGTAGATAGTTTTGAGTCATACGAAGTGTTTTTCTCTATTAAATCTATACCATTTAAAATGCCAAGAGGCACGAAGTTTTTATCTTTTAAGCGGTTAAGGAAGTTGATTTCTTCCTGTACCATCTTCTGATTATATTTTAATACCCAAAATACATCGTCGGCTCGATTAATTACAGACTCCTTTATGTAGGCAGTATCTATTCCAGAAATTTGTGAAGGTGTTGAAAGAATCAATGTAATAAACTTCAACAAATCATGACGTACATAGATTTCGATAAAATCTAAACCTTCTCGTAAAATTTGTGCACTCGAAGTATTTAATGACGTAAATAGTTCAACTTGCTCTAAGTCGAATGATGCAACTTGTCCATCCAGAAAATAAGCACGAACTTCTTCCTTTTCACCAAAACAAATGATCGAAGTAACACCAGAAGTATCTCCTATTTTAGCGTTTAGAATCGTTCTACCTAACAAAGCATTCACTAAAGATGTTGTACCTGCCCCAGCCATTCCTGTAAGTAAAACCATCGTACTATTAGATGCATCTTGTATAATATATTGCAATACTTTTGTTGTTTCTTTTACATAAGAGTTTTTTGCAAGTAATTCGTTTAAATAATGTAGCTTAGATATAAAATGTTTCAGAAAAGCAGCTGGTTCTGACCGGGCCCAATGAATAGGTAATTCTTCTATCGATTCTTTTAACTTAGTTAGGTCTTTACTCATTCGTTTAATTCTCCTTTATAGCTCCATAATCATTAGTATACATGATAAGCGAATATGTGTATTGAATTATTTAATTTTTTTACAAAAGTAATATTGGTAAATTATTGATATTCATAATATCTATCAAATTTATGGAGTAACTAGAAATAATCTACAAATGTCGGGACACCAGTTGGTATAATTTTCTCTAAAAGAGTTATAGATGCTACATCTCCTTTGATTCTTTCCATATCATATAGATAGGTAGGTCTTAAATAACCTAGTAATAATGTAACAAGTGTTTGAATGGTCATGTGAATGGCATCTTCTTCTAATTCGTCATTCACTTTTTCAATTTTGTTCATTCCTCTTGTTGACTGGACTTCAAATGTTCCATTATTCCATTCAGCTAGAGGATCACTAATGGCCCATCGCATGTTGAAATCCACTTTTAAGAATGGAAATTGTTTAACAAAGGGCACTAAATCTACAATCCTAGCCATGAAATAAGGTGATAAGCTTTGTTTAATTTCACTATCTTGCATTAAAAATGCAACGGCTTCGTTTCCCGTTGTCTTCCCAAACACCTTGTATACCATTGATTGATGTGCATAGATAAAATTCCAAAGAGCTTTACGTGCTACTTCTTTTAATGTGATCAACTCATCAATATAAAAGTTTTCTTCCATAATGCGATAGAACATATACCCTAATGGTAGGCCGTCTTCATCATAGTAAACAGCTGCTTGTAAATTTGCATTACTATCGATAAACTTCTCTTCCCAATAATCTTCCTGGTGTTTTTCATTCCAAGAAATATCATTTCGAATCATCGCACCATGCGTTTTCATAGCAAATTGATGATACACTTTTTTTATATCGGCATGATCCATTGATAATCGACGGACTTGTCCTGGGATTTCATCATAGTGTGGAATTTGTGTATCGCGAATTTGATATTCAACGATATCACTCATGATTTCAAATCCCTTTTTCCGATAATAGGGTATGGAATATGGAAATAAATAGGCTATATAATAGTCATCTTTTCTCAATTGCTTGAGGCTTGCATAAATAAGTTGATGCATAAGCCCAATTCTCGAATATTCTGGGTAGGTCCCTACTGCAGTTATTCCCCCCATTTTATAAATTTGGTTATGAATGTTTACTTCGAAAGGTAAATTTAAAATTTGGGCAACTAATCGGTCTCCGTCAAACCACCCAAGTGCCACCCCTTCATCGAATTGCGTAGATTTAGCAGACACAAATAATCGATCTTTATTCATCGAGACATTCATTTGAAATACATAATTCAGTAATTCGATGGATTGGGAAATCTCCGATAACTTGATTTCTCTCATATGTAAGTTTGATTTCATAGAAACATCCCCTTGGAATTTGATTTTATTATTTTTTCCAAATGGGTCACTATTCATGCATAAATTCATTTCGGTTCATGCTTACAACAATTCCAAACTTTGTAACTATTTAAACTAGGAATTCACTTTATTTTTCGGTCATTTTGCAATCGCCCAGCATAGATATATTTCCCTAAAAAATTTTTGTCATTTTATAGATTTGTCCTACATACTATAAATTTTGTGATTGTTTATTTTAGGAGGGAAGCCGATTAGGTAGGCCTTTTTATTAATTTCTGTTACTGGTACTCGTAGCCTTTGGAATTGTTTTATCTAAAAAAATAAAAAGCGTAAGTAGGAGGGGTTATTATTACTTTGTCATCACGTTTTTCAAAATGGGTATTATCGGTTGTTTGCATGCTCGCATTATTTGCGGCATTTACTTTTGGTCATGCAAGCAATGCAAAAGCCTCCATCAATTATGGGGAGGAAGTTTCACAAGTAGCAAAACGTTATGTAAATACTCCTTATAAATGGGGAGGAACAACGCCAAAAGGCTTTGATGCTAGTGGATTTACACAATATATTTATAAAAAAGCAGCAACTAAAAAGGTGATTCCAAGAACAAGTGCTTTACAATATAAAGAAGGTAAATCTGTTAATCAAAAACAATTAACTCAAGGCGATTTAGTCTTTTATGCAACAGGGAAAAAAGATGTAGTCTCTTTTGTTGCCATTTACAATGGTGATGGGACATTTACTGGCGTAACGGTGGATGGTGTAAAAGTTGTTAAAATGAACGGAAAGTATTGGAAAGATCGCTATATTGGTGCAAAACGAATTATTAAATAATCTATCTATAAAATACTTTTCTTTTGTTAGCCCTTCTCAATCTGAGAAGGGCTTTATGTTGTTGTATATTTGCAGCCTCTTCTATTTAACCTTCATCTTTTGGAATCCCACTCCTATCCCCTCAATACAACACTCACCTATTAAATTTTAGTCATTTATGTCTTCCGTATCCATATTACCAATCTTATTTCGGCATCGGTTTCACACAATATATATATTGTTTCGAATAATTTAGAAGAGTAGTATTTTGAATATAGTATTATTTATTATCACTGGAGTGGTTAAATGAAAAAAATTGAAGCTATTATACGCCCTGAAAAGATTACAGAATCTATTAAAAGATTAAGGAAAATTGGAATCTCTGGTTTTACGGTTTCACAAGTGGTAGGTAGAGGAAAACAAAAAGATAAGAAAGGGGTCTATCGTGGGAAGAGCTACAAAGTAATTCTCCATCCAAAGGTTAAATTGGAAATCATTCTTTCTGATCATATGGTAGAACCTACGATTAAAGAACTTTTTGAATCCGCTTATACTGGTGAAGAGGGAGATGGCAAAATCTTTGTATATCCTGTTTTGGAAGCCTATAACATAAGAACTGGGAAACCGGACTATGACATTAACGATATATTAGATGGTAGGGGATGACGGATGTGGAACTATCGATAGTAAATACGGTATGGATTGTGATTGCCTCAGCAATGGTCTTATTCATGGAAGGTGGATTTTGTTTACTAGAAGCTGGATTAGTTCGAACGAAGAATGCTGTGAATGTATCGATGAAGATTTTTGTTGATTTAACAATTGGAACATTAGCTTTTTGGTTAGTTGGTTTTGGCGTTATGTACGGAAAGGATGATTTTGGGCTCTTTGGTATAAGCTTATTCGGTAACCCCGATCATATATCTCTCTCCATTCCATTGTCCAGTCCAGCATTTGTACTGTTTCAATTAGGCTTTGCAGTAGCATGTATCTCTATTGTTTCAGGCGCTGTAGCAGAACGTATGAACTTTAAAGCGTATATATTAATAGCAGTGTTTATTTGTACGATATTATATCCTCTTACAGGTCATTGGATTTGGAATCGTGACGGTTGGTTAGCTCAGCTAGGAATGAAAGACTTTGCAGGCTCTGCTGCTATACACGCTGTAGGTGGATTTGCTGCTTTGGCAATCGCTAAATGTCTAGGTCCTAGAAATGGGAGATTTAACTCTGATGGAAGCGCAAATGTATTTGCACCTAGTAACATTCCATTGGCTTCAGCTGGAGCATTTATTCTTTGGTTTGGTTGGTTTGCCTTTAATACAGGCAGCACATTAGACGCTTCTAATACTTCTCTTGCATTAATTGCGATTAATACAATGTTAGCAGCGGCAAGTGGTGGTACAGTTGCCCTCATTTTAACAATGAAAAAGTTCGGGAAAGCAGATCCAAGTATGACAATCAACGGAATTTTGTCTGGCTTAGTGTCTATAACAGCTGGATGCGCTTACTATTCAGAGTGGGCATCGATTGCAATTGGCGCTATCAGCGGATTGATTGTAATCTTTGCAACCATATTTGTCGACTACTTAAAAATTGATGATCCCGTGGGAGCAATCGCTGTACATGGATTCAATGGCGTATTTGGAACGATAGCCGTCGGATTATTTGATACTTCTCAAGGTTTCTTCACAACTGGTAACTTTTCTCTATTAGCTATACAACTATTAGGAGCTTTAGTTGTAATTACTTGGGGGCTTGTTGCAGGTACATGTATAGCTAAGATTTGTGAAAAAACAGTAGGATTGAGAGCGACGGAACTTGAAGAAGAAGAAGGCCTTGATATGTCGTATCATGGGATTCCAGCCTATAATGAATTAGAACGTTTTACAGATATACCTACGACTTTTTATGATTTTGAAGAAACGACTGGTATAGTTGTTGCCCCTGCCAGCAATAAAAAAATTGCTCACTGATTATTGGAAGGAAACGAGAACCTAAAAAAGAAAGAAAGTAATTAACTAAAATAAAGGCTGTACAATATATAGATATAACCTTGATATTGTACAGCCTTTTTATTCAATCTAGATACTATTAATAATATAATGTTGGAATTCGCACATTTCTAAAAGATTATTTACTAGTGATACAGTTCACCGTATGATAGATAAATGAGGTTTTCAGTTTGATTTCTACTAACGTTACTAACAAGAAAAAAGGCTAGTTATGTCTTTTTACCCTAGTTGCTGTCAACACTAATCTTCACTTCTTTTTAGCTTCATATACTTTCAATAACTTACCTTTTATTGTTGTGTCCTTCATCTTTTTTAACACAATCGGACCTTTATCATTTAATATTTCAACATACGAAGCAGTATCTAATATTGTAATGATACCAATATCCTCCACTGATACTCCGTCGATTTTTGCAATCGTTCCAACAAAATCTACTGCTCTAAGCTTCTTTTTCTTACCACCATTAAAGTATAACTTCATAATTTGCTTGTTTAATTTTTCACTTTTTGCTTGTTTAATTGTTGGCTCAACATTCATTTTTGATTCAAAAGCCTTTTTCTTACTTGATACTTCCTCTTTTGAAGGAGCGGCTATTTTCGGAATCTCAAAACCAATGTATTCTTCAATTTCACTTAAAAAACGATTTTCAAATGGCGTAACAAAAGTGATGGCTTTCCCCTTTTGCCCTGCTCTTCCTGTTCTTCCTGCGCGATGGACATAGCTTTCTTTCTCTAAAGGAATGTCGAAGTTGATCACATGGGTTATATTATCAATATCAATTCCTCTAGCCGCTACATCCGTAGCAATTAAATAGCGAAATTCTCCTCTTCTAAATTCATTCATCACGTCAAGCCGATCATCTTGAACCATGCCGCCGTGAATTTTATCACAGCTATAACCTATATCAGCTAATTGATCACACACAGTATCTACTCGATCTTTTGTGCGACAAAAGATTATGCAACTATCAGGATTTTCAACAATGGTTACATCTTTAAGTAGAGAAAATTTATCCTCTTCTTCCACTTCCAAAAGAGAATGATCAATTTTATCAGTCGTGAGACCCGTCGCCTTTATTTCGATATCGATAGGTGTATTCATATAGTTACGTGAGAGGTTTTTGACCTCCTCTGGTATAGTAGCTGAAAATAACATAGTCACTCGTTTTCGAGGTACCTCTTTGATGATAGCTTCTACTTGTTCAATAAATCCCATGTTTAACATTTCGTCTGCTTCATCGATCACAAGATAGTTAATCCGATCTAAGGCCAGAGTACCTTTTTCAATATGATCTAACACACGCCCTGGCGTACCAACGACTACATGTGTTTTTTGCTTTAATTCCGTTTTTTGTATTGCAAATGGTTGTTTTCCGTAAATTGCTGTTGCTTTGATCCGTTTAAATCTGCCTATATTTATAAAATCCTCTTTCACTTGCACAGCCAATTCTCTCGTTGGTGTCAAGATAAGTGCTTGGGGTTTATTTTCCATCCAATCAATTAATTCACAAATTGGAATCCCGTATGAGGCAGTCTTTCCACTACCTGTTTGCGATTTCACGACAAGATCCCTTTTCTCTAACACAAGAGGAATCACCTTACTTTGAACGGCTGTTGGATTTTCATATTCTAAGCTATCCAGCGCCTTTACTATTTCATTACTTAATTTATAATCTTTAAAACTTTCTTTGCACATAACTTAGCCTCTTTTATTTTGGATTATTGATCCTTATTATTTCCTTGCGATTGTTCCCTTATTCAAACTACCATTATACGCTAACTTCTACTTGTAAATGACTTAGTACGTGAATTAATAAAAATGACCTGCCTTTTGAGCAAGTCATGTGCTTGGTATTCTAACTGATGCTTTCGGCCTTTTCCAGGCAATCTCATATCTCTTTCTCAACAAAGAAAACCACCCAGCGTAGGAAACAAAAGGGTGGTTCTATTTTGCATTCTCATCAGCTTAATGAATTCCGAATACTTCCCTTCGGTATCAAAATAGTATCCTTGCCACGCCATTCCGGACAGTGCATATTTGGGCAATGCGACCTTGCCGCCATTCTCATGAATTTTGGCTCCCGCTTTGTAATAATTATCGACACCCAAAAAGGCAGCTCCCTGATAGGGATACCTTCATTTACGATTACTATAAGGTAGGAGCAGGGAATTCATCAATTCTCATACGAAGTAAACTATATGGTTTTTCCCGCAGGTCTCTTCCATAATGAAATCTCGCCTGGCGATGTAATTGATTCACAATGACATATAAGTATTGATCGGGGCCAATCGAAAAAGTATCTGGCCATAAAATTCTCGGGTCATGTGCTATGGTTTCCATTGCCCCATTCGGCAATATCTTCCGGATACTATTGTTTTCATAGTCTCCCGCATAAACATTTCCTTTTGCGCCGGTGATCATTCCATCAGACGCACCTTTTTCCCCCCAATACTGAACATATTGGTTTAAATTCATGTCGTGTATCCTTCTGTCTCTTAGGGCTTCTGTTGAAATCGAGAACAGCTGACGGCTGGTTAGCGGAGCATAAAATAAAACCTTTCCATCAGGAGAAATCGCTAAACTATCGGAAGCCATTCTAAATGGGGAAGTCGAGCCGTCCGGGTTTCGATTCATCAAAATTTTACCTTCTACTTTCGGTAAAAAATAGGGATCAGGTGAAGTTGATCTTGCCCCATTTAACCGTCTAAACGCGTTCCCATTTTCTAAATCTACGACGATAATAGCCCCTGGCCCTCTGGAAGAAGAATCCGTTATATATGCATATCCTGCTCTTCCAACCCGAAAATCCAAACGGACATCATTCAGATAAGTTGTTGGCAAGACAACATCTTTTGTAAAGGTATATACTCTCCTTATTGTATTCGTGCTTAAATCAACAGCAACTAATTTTGCTCCCCCTTGAATAGGTTCAGAAAAATTTGGTGCCCCTGTATCTAGAACCCAAAGAGTTCCTCTTCCGTCAGCAACTATACTTTGGACACTGACGAAAGACATCGTAATATTCCCTGTATTAACTAAATTGGTTTCTAAACTGGGATAAGGCTGCAATTCACCCTCAACAATTTCCGCCACAGTAAATTGAACATCGTCTCCCCATTTCGGAAAGCATACAAAAATACGACCGGTTTCGGAAACGCTGACACCTGTAGGCATAGCCCCATAAAAAGCATGCACCAGTTCAAACTGCCCAAAATATTTTTCCATAGGAAACATAGGTTGCATGATATCCTCCTCATCAAATAGAACGGATATCACCTATATATGATGAAAAGTTTTTTAAGTGCCTGGTTCTTGATAAATTTTTCTATCGTGATGGATGTTTTGGGTTTATCAGTTCAGGAGAAACATGGGAGTTTCGATAAAGTGATTCAAACTTCCACTGGCTCTCCAAAGACGAGGAATGCGAGCATCTGAATTTACGTTTGCAGTCAATTTTAGAACTAACATAAAAACTATTATGATTTACCCCCGTCCAGGGAACCTGGTTAAAAAATAAATCTGTCTCATTTAAAGGGAGTATTTTTAAGTTTAGTGTAACTTTTCATCCGGAGCATAAGTAAGTATTTTTAGAAGCCTATAAAATGGTTCTTAATTATTTAAAATAAATAATTAGGAACCATTTATTTATGATACGGTTCCCCGAAACGAATCTAAATGAGGTTATAAAACCATGAATATATTTTATTTTTCATTTAAAGACTTTACCATATTTAAAACTGATTTTATTTGCATATTTCAACGTTGTTTTTTTTTGCTTTTTAGTAAATACTTTTGGTTCTAAAAAAGTTTTAAAAATTCTTTTGCCGCTTTTGATAAATAACTATTCTTCCTCCAAATTACTTTGGGTTCAGATATTAAGGACTGATCCTTTAGCTGAATGACTCTCAATCCTCCCAAGGATTGGAGGGATAATAACGAGAGCGGTAAGATCGTTGCACCAAACCCTGATGAAACGAGACCAAGTAACATAATTAAATCCTGACATTCGCACAGTATATTTGGTTCTAAATCTAACCGTTGAAATTCATTGACAATTTGCCCATACGCACCTAAACCATAGTTTGGTCGCAAAAGAATCAATGGCAAATCGATGATTTCCTCTAACCAGCATTGTTCTGATCCACTCCACGTCCATTTTTCAGGCAAAACAAGCACATATGGGTCACTTTCCAATGTCATTTGAGAGATATTTTTTTCTGTTATTGGACTATTTGTTATCGCAATCTCAATCTGACGTTTAGATAACATTTTTATAAGATGAATCGTTTCACCTTCCCATACTTTGAAAGTAAGACCAGGATTTTTCTCACGAATATCTACCATCTTAGAAAGAATTAAAGATGCACAATAAAGATTGGATCCAACAGATAAAATCCCACTGGCGTCTTTCCTCAATTCTTGAACTTCTACCATTGTTTCATCAAGTTTATTTAAAAGTTCTTTTGCTCGAAGAAGCAATCTTTCCCCCTCCAAGGTTAAATTAAGACTTTTGTTATCTCGATCAAATAAAATGACGCCTAGCTCTTCTTCCATTTGTTTTAGTTGTCTGCTCAAAGGGGGTTGAGCAATATTTAATTTCTTTGCAGCAGTCGTAATCTTACCTTCTTCTGCTATAGTGACAAAGTATTTTAACTGTCGAATATCCAATATGTAACCTCCATCATACCTATAAGATATAGTAAAAATATAAAACAGATATTTTAAGTATTGACAAATTAAGTATACACTAAGATGTAGTATAATTCATAAGTTGAAGGAGCGTGACTTTGTTGTTCAAAAAAAACACCATACAATTTCCAAAGCTTTTATCGGTTGGGAATATATCGAATGGATTTGTGGCCTGGCTTTTTGGTTCTGCAGGTCCATTATTAATTGTTTTACAAGCTGCTGCAAAAGGGCACCTGTCTGGTAGCATAACCAGCTCATGGATTTTCGCCATTTATGGAATGGGTGGACTCCTAACGCTCATCGTCTCCTTATATTATGGGCAACCCATAGGCTATGCCTTTTCAATACCTGGAGCTATTCTTGTCGGCTCAAGCTTAACCCATTATTCTTTCAACCAAGTGGTTGGTGCCTATATTATAACCGGGATCCTTATTTTTCTTTTAGGTATATCAGGCCTTGTTACAAAAATGATGAAGGTTTTGCCTATGCCAGTTATGATGGGGATGGTGTCAGGCGTATTACTCCCTTTCGGAACTGAAATGATAAGCTCGGTTGTAAAAAATCCTTTACTCAACGGAATCCCGTTACTTGTCTTTCTTGCTCTTTCTTTTTTCCTACGATTTTCAAAAAAGTTTCCGCCTATATTAGGGGCAATCATTGCAGCAATTCTTTGTCTTAAATTTTTGCCGAACGTTTCTGTACAGCCTATCCATATAACAATGGGCATTCCCCAGTTTATCGTTCCATCATTTAGTTTTTCCGTTGTAGGGGAACTTGTCATTCCATTACTCTTAACAGTTATTGCCATTCAAAATGCACAGGGGATTGCTATGTTAGAGACCCATGGCTATCGACCACCGATCAATGCCATGACGAATTGGAGCGGAATCGGTACCATTATAAATGCTTATTTTGGGGGCCATCCAGCCTGTATTGCAGGTCCCATGACGGGCTTACTTGTTAATAAAGAATCAGGCAAACATGAACATAGGTATGTTGCTGCTATTGTATTAGGAGTATTATCTTGTCTATTAGCTCTATTCTCTCCAATAGCTGCGCAAATTCCATATGTCATTCCTGCCTCATTAATTCAATTACTAGGTGGCGTCGCCATGATTAGTGTACTGGTTGACTCTTTGAAAATGAGTTTCTCTGGTCCATTCAAATCAGGCGCCCTCTTTTCCTTTATAATCACAATCTCTGGGATTTCTATTCTCCATATTGGAGCGCCATTCTGGGGTTTGGTTGGGGGTACCTTGGCCACCGTATTCTTGGATAAACAAGATTTTTATAAATCCGAATCAAGTGATCAAAATAATGAAACGAACTTGGGTAAAGCTTCCTAATACTGTTTCTTTAGACCTCGGATATATCTCATGACAAAATAAATGACACCTAGACATAGCACAGTCTAGGTGTCATCTTTATTTTTTTGTATAGAATTAAAAACCTCATATACTTATGATACGTTTCACCGTAACATTTACCTATACCCCTTATACTAATAATGAGCGAGAATAGTACTTAATTTTTTCTTCGTCTACTGTAACACCAAATCCTGGACCATCTGGCACTATAATTTCATAGTTTTCGAATTTTAACCCTTCTGTTACAACGTCATCCTTAAATAATAGTGGTCCGAATATTTCAGTTCCAAATTCAAGATTTGGAAGTGTTGAATAGAGTTGGGCACATAGAGCTGTACCAACACTAGATTCAATCATTGTTCCCCCATATAAACCAAGACCCGCCGCTTCTGCGATTGCTGCTTGTTTCTTTGTTGCCAATAAGCCACCTGTTTTACAAGGTTTTAATGCAATAGCATTCCCATATCGATGTTTAGCTATTTGGAAGGTTGTTTCAATTGATGTTGCAGCTTCGTCTGCTAAAATCGTTACATCGAAACGTTCAGTGAGTCTTGCCATACCTTCCATATTCCAAGCTGGTAAAGGCTGTTCAATCATTGACACTCCGCCTGCTTCAAGCTTTGCAATTTGTTTAACAGCCGTACTTTCATCCCACGCTTGATTTACATCCACAGTTATTCGCGCTTTATCGCCTACTGCCTTTATAATCTCAAGCACATGCGCAACATTCTTATCTGGATTACCTTTGCCAATTTTCAACTTGAAGATTTTATGCCTCTTTTCGGCTAAGTATTGTTTTGCCTCTTCAATGTCTTTCCCTGTATCACCACTCGCTAATGTCCATGCAATTGGTAAAGAGTCATGGATTTTCCCACCTAGAAAGTCGTAGGCAGCAATTCCACGTATATGCCCTGCTAAATCAATTAAGGCACATTCAATCAAACTTTTGGCAGAATAGTTTCCTCTTACATGTTTACTAACCTCGTGCATGATGGCATTAAATTGCAGAGGATCTTTACCAATAACTAGAGGTGCTATATATTGATCTATATTCGCTTTAATAGCTTCAACCGTTGATTCACCGTATGATGCACCCCCTATTGTTGCGACTTCTCCCCAACCTGTAATACCTTCCGAATCCGTCACTTTTGCATAAACGATGGCCTGTGAGGTAATGGTATGCATGGCAAGTTGATGAGGACGAAGGGTCGGTAAATCTAATATAAATATTTCAATGGAACGAATAGACATCTTTCTCCTCCTTAAAGTTTTTCCACAAATTTATGTACCGTTAACCAGCACTTTTATCTCATTTGATTAGAAATGGCCAGTTACAGCTTTAGTAACTTGGCCATTATTGTTAATAAAGAATCTTATTTGTATTTTAGATGAAAAGCAAAATTAGATTAAGTCGTTTGTTCGCATTACAAAGTTTAATCTTGCTTCTTTGTGGTCAGCAACTGTTTCCAGTCTTGTTGTTAATGATTGACGAACTCCTTTTGCAACGTCGGTTTCTAACCATTCATCACCTTCAAAGAACACTTGAGTTATTAACGTCTCATGTCCTGGAGCAGTAAATTTAATATGAATATGTGCTGGGCGGTATGCATGGTATCCTGCTGCACGTGTAAATACTCCTGTAGGTCCACTTGTTGGAATTTGATATGGAATAGGAACAATTGATTTTGCTACAAAATCTCCGTTTTGATCCGTTTTAAACTGACCACGTAAATTAAATGCTGGTGCAGGAGAATCGTAGTTAGAATATAAACCATCTGCATCATCTTGCCACCATTCCACAGTTGCCCCTGCTAGTACTTCACCTGTTACTGAACGTAAATTTCCATAAAACACGAGTGGATCACCTTTTTCACCTTCTCGCATTGGTAAAACTTTAATATCACCTTCCAATGCAGGTGAATCAGGTTCATAATATGGCCCAAGTAAAGAAGGTTCTGTACCTGGTTTGTCTTTATATTTTGCATGCAGAACATATGTCTCAACGAAAACATCTAAAAATAACGGAATTTCCTCCACTTTCCCTAATTCGTATGCCCATTCAACAAAATTCGAATACTCCTCATGGTTTAAGTTCGCTTCTTCTAAAAAATTTTGCAAATGTTTTACAAAAAGATCATATAAGTCTGCTACCCTTTGATTTCCAACAATTGTTTGTGTCATATAAACTTCTCCCCTTTGGTTAATAATAAACTTGTCCATTTTGTAATGTAAACGGATACATTTTATTACTAAAAAAATGCTTGTTTTTAATTGCTATTACCCCTTTTTTATTGTACGCTATTCGTACAATAGTACGTTATGTGTACATTTATTATATTAACCAAGAGGTGTTTCTATTGTCAACTGAATATTTGGAAAATTTTAAAGAGAGTAAAGATTATGTCCAATCATTAGATAGAGGGTTACAAGTTTTACAGACGTTTACACCCGAACACCAACATTTAAGTGTTTCCGAAGTCGCAAGTAACACAGGATTAAGTAGACCTACCGTTCGTAGAATCTTACTAACATTAGAAAATTTAGGATTTGTTACAGCGAACCTTGGTAAATATTCATTAACTCCAAAAATCGTAATATTTAGTAATGCCTATTTATTCGCCCAAACAAATTCATGGCATTTTGCAATTCCCTATATGCAAACATTCGCTAATAAAACTGGAGAATCTTGTTCGATCTCCATTTTAGATGATGATAAAATCATTTATGTTGCACGTGTTTCTAAAAAAAGGATTATGTCTATTAATTTAGATGTCGGTTCTCGTTTACCGGCTTTCGCTACTTCCATGGGTCAGGTCCTGCTTGCTCATTTACCAGAGGAAAAATTACAAGTAATTCTAGAGAATTTGAAATTAGAAAAATACACGGAAAATACGGTTGCAAGTAAGGAAGAATTGGTGAATATATTAAAGGAAGTTCGTAAAAAAGGATGGGCTGGTGTAGATCAACAGTTTGAAAATGGTTTACGCTCTATGGCTGTTCCTATTATTAATCCTAATGGCAAAGTGATTGCCGCTATAAACTGTTCTACCCATGTAGGCCGTATTTCAAAAGAAACACTTCGAGACGATTTTTTACCGATTTTAAAAGAGGCGGCAAAAAAAATTGGCGACTTATGTCCTATCCAAAGTTATTAGCCTAGCTATTTTCGAGAGGTGTTATAAATTCCCTTAGTTTTCGTGCTTGGTTCAAAGTTGGATGTCTTGTGTGTATACAGCTTGAACGAAGATCCGTAGTAACTTGCAACTTAATTAGACAACGGAAAAACGGTGAAATAGCGATTCTATTTACCATTTAAGGCAACAAGGACTGAATGGCTATCAGGAAAAGCTTATCTTTCTTATCCGCAAAAAAATACAAGACGATTTTTATTAAATAAAAATCGGCTTGTATTTTACAATCTACAAAAATATTATTTACTTATGATACGATTCTACGCACTTCACTACTGGTAAAGCATTATTTAAAAAATTTGTGTGTTGCCTTCTGTAAACCAGAAATTAAATGCATATAATTCTTATTTATGCTCAGTTTATTACCCAGAATTACATAAGAATCAGGGTCTTATTTGTATTGCCTCAATTGAAAAAGTGTGAAAGAACTACTCAAAAACAACGAAATTAACGAAATAAAAGAGGAGTGCCCTTTTCTATATCATTCCAAATATCTAAAAATAGACATAATATCCGAACAAACGAAAGAAAAAAACTGACTCAATAAAGTCGTATTTAATGCCCCCTTGAGTCAGCCCCCCAGTATTACCCAACATAGGTAAGTCATTCACCATTTTGAATACTTTTTCAAAAATGCCACCTCCGAGGCATTCTCGTCAATTCTTTACTTAGCGGAAACTTTGGCTTGAACCTCAATTTTTACATCTGCTTTTTTCAATAGATTTCCCACTTCGCATTCCTTTTCTGCAGCTTCTGCGGCTTTTTGTGCTGATTCAATCTGTTCTTTAGTTGCTTCAGAAGATAAAACAATACGTGGATAATGCGTAATTTTAAACTCATTATCAGCAATGTTGGCCTCAGAACTCACTGTAAGCTCCACTACAGGTAACTTTCTACTTTCGAGCACAAACACAAGAGTTGCTGTATAACAAGTTGTCACAGATGAAACAAGTAATTCTTTTGGATTCGCTCCATCCCCGCTTCCTCCTATGGATGCAGGTATTGCAATTTTTGTTTCAAGGAAGTTTGCATTAAGCTTTCCATTCCCTTTTACTCCGTCATTCCAAACAGCGTTCACATTTACTTTCATATTAGCCATGTTCAACACTCCTTAAAAAATAAAAATATATTGGATAATCGCAAATTATTCACGAAAAATGAAGATTTCTAAACACGTTGTAATTTAATTTAAAAAAACTATATAATTTGTATAAGTTTTAATGTACTCCATCAATAAGCTGATTGATTGAGTTTAACTTGGAAGAAAGCTCAATAAACCTTGCTTCATCTCCCGTTGATAATGCCAAGTCAATTAGAAATAGAATTTGTTCCTTGTTTACCACCTTAGAAAGTGGCAGTTTCCTAACATTTTTACTTAAAATCGGAATTGTTTTGCCAAGCGTTTCACGATTGTCACTTCTCAACGGGTCAATGCACTCTCATTCCATCGTTATGCCTATCCAAAGGGTGGAGGCCAGTTATGCTAACGCACTGGGTCAGAGCCCTTTTGTTGAAGAAACCTGGTACTCCATACTTACTACCACAAGGCTGTTTAGCTTGTTAATAAAAGCACACTATTAGGGCATATAAGAAGCAACTTAATAAGCATAATCTTGCTCAATACTTCTTATAACTTCGTTTCTTACTAAACTGTTAGGGACTATTGAATGGCGGTAGGCGCTGGAAAGAGAGTAATACATTTTTTCTTCACCTTAAATCACTTTATAGTGGAAACATCTAAGCCTTGGGAGTTATTTGCCCTTTTCCTGTAGCCATTTATCAAATTCAATTGCCACAATTCGTTGCCCAGTAATCCCTTCCGATTCTCCCGATGCCAAAAAGACAATGGGTTTAGCCATTACGCCCGGATCTAGTAACTGAAATTTGCCTTCAAGCTGCTTCTTCACTTCATCAGGAATCATGCCCGTAAAGGTGGCTCCTCCAGGAAGCAACATATTTACTGTAATGCCATAGCTTTTTAAATCCTCTGCCATAATATAGGACAAAGACTCAGTGGCTGCGCGAGAAGGTCCATAAGGAACGAATCCCTTTCGCTTCATTGTCTCATAATTCATAGAAATATTAATGATTTTACCTTTTCCCTGTTCGACCATAAAAGGAACAAAACCGCGGGAAACCAGGAAATATCCTGTAACGTTTGTATCAATTAAATCACGGAATCCATTCGGCGAAACTTGGAAGAAAGGCTGCGGTTCAGTCAGAAATTGAGGGTTCACAGTTCGCATGCCTATTCCGGCATTGTTTACGAGCACATCAATTTTTCCCCATTCCTTTTTCACCCAATCGACGGCATCATTCACTGATTGTTCAGAACGGACATCCATAGGAAGCTCTACAGCATCTAAACCTTGCCTCGTAAGGTTATTTACAGCTTCATTCAATTTCCTCCCCGGGCGGGACGATAAGGCAACAGTTGCTCCCTCTTTTAGAAGCGCTTCTGCCATTGCATAGCCTAAACCACTTGAAGCTCCGGTCACCACGATATGCTGTTCTTTTAATTTCATCATTGTACACTCTCCTTTAAGATACCTTTTCCTGTCTGTGACCCTTTTTAAAGGGGCGAGGTATTCCTTTTGATTATGTTAAAACTCGATATTTTGCTGCCTAAACGATATGTGTGGCAAGACTATCGAACTCAGTAAATAGCATGTCCAAAAAGGGAGGATTCCATTTTGGCAAACTCCGTCTCAATGATTTTAAATGTCGCTACCGCAGGTTTCCAGCCTGCTGCACTTTACCCTTTATGATAAGCAGTCGAACGATTTGAAACCTGTTTTTACAGTACCGTTTGACACGGGCAAACCTATCCCAACTTTGGTGCAAGTTGAAAAACCTGGTAAACCCCTTGATATATCAATGTTTTAGAGCCTAAAAAAGTTTACCTTGTTTGGAAGAGCCTCGATTTCTACATCCGTAATGACCTCATCCACTTCAGCGG
Source organism: Rummeliibacillus sp. JY-2-4R (assembly GCF_053847205.1). NCBI lineage: Bacteria > Bacillati > Bacillota > Bacilli > Caryophanales > Caryophanaceae > Rummeliibacillus > Rummeliibacillus sp. JY-2-4R. Next base: position 2,331,015 of record NZ_CM132623.1, read on the forward strand.
AACGATTAACGAAAACGCCTTTTTTCCAAGCTTTGAGGAATCCACCATCAAGATTACTGCATCCGACCTTTCGATTATTTTCTTTTTTAATAGAACCTGCCCCTCATTAGAATCATTAACATCCTATTCTTAATGATGTTACAGATTTAGTGTAAATGCCAGCGCAAAATAACTTTGGCTACAGATCACCTTGAAGCGTGTACTGATAAGGATTTTCGGACTAATCCATAATAGGAAACTAGTGCCAAAAAACTAGCTGAAAAAATAACTATCCCCATTGGAACGGCTGTATGTTCACCTGCTATCCCTACAAGAGGAGCCGCTAATGAGCCAAGCATAAATGGCAATAAACCTAATAATGCAGAGGCGCTTCCCGCAATATGTCCTTGTGTCTCCATTGCTAATGAAAAAGAAGTTGTAGCAACAACCCCAAGAGAACTTACTAAAAAGAATATAGGAACAACTACGGCTAGCAGGGGTGCTTTTAAAATGAGAACTATTAGTAATACAGCACCAGATAAGGTAGAAACAAATAAACCTATTTTCAGAAGGGTTTTCTCTGAAAGGACATCTGTATAGCGGCCAACCAGATGGCTTCCAACCATTAAAGCAATTCCATTCATTCCAAATAATATACTGAATACTTGAGGAGACACTCCATAAATATTTTGATAGACGAAAGGAGTACCAGACACATAGGCAAAGATTCCTGCAATAATAAAGCCTTGTGTAAGTGCGTAGCCTAAGAATTGGCAATCTTTTAATAAAGACTCAAAATTCTTCAATATTTGGGAAAAGTTACTTGGCGTACGCTTCTCTTTTGATAAGGTTTCTTCTAATTTCCATGCACTAGTTAGAAACAATACCATGCCAATACAAGCCAAAACAAGGAAAACTCCCGTCCAATCTGTAAAAGCTAAGATACTGCCCCCAGCAATAGGTGCAACAATAGGGCCAAGATTGTTTACTACCATCAATAAAGCAAAAAACTTGGTCAGTTCCTTACCACTATAAACATCACGCACAACTGCCCTAGAAATAACAAGTCCACCTGCTGCTGCAAAGCCTTGTATAAAACGGCTAGTGATAAAGAAATAAATATTCGGTGCAAATGCACATGTTAATGAAGCAATTAAATATAAAATTAGAAAGATAAGTAATGGTTTACGTCGGCCTTGAACATCACTCATTGGACCAATAATCAATTGCCCCAATCCTAATCCTAATAAACATGTAGTTAAACTAATTTGTACTAAGGATGCTGTAGTATCAAATTCTTTTACAATAGTAGGAAATGAAGGCAAATACGTATCTATTGTAAAAGGTCCTAAAAGTGCAAGCGAACCTAAAAGGAAAGCAAGCTGCAATCGTTTTTTTCCAGTTAATGTATTCAAATTTTTCTCCTCTTAAACATTTTATTATTCACATCTTTTACAAAATTCCATCTTGATATTAAGAACCTATCTCAAGAATATCAATAGCTTCGCTGCTCCAGGTAGTGAAAGATGTTTTCCAAACACATTGTAAATTTTAAAAAAATCTATATATAATTTGTATAAGTTTTAATGTACTCCATCAACAAGCTGATTGATTGAGTTTAACTTAGAAGAAAGCTCAATAAACCATGCTTCATCCCCCGTTGATAATGCCAAGTCAATTAGAAATAGAATATGTTCCTTGTTTACCACCTTAGAAAGTGGCAGTTTCCTAACATTTTTACTTAAAATCGGAATTGTTTTGCCAAGCGTTTCACGATTGTCACTCGTAACAACCGTTACTTTAACAACTCCATCCAGAATACTCTGTGACTCAATATAACCAATTATTAATTCACCGTCCCCAGAATTCCCCTTAATCCAATCACCTGTTTTCAAAACGGAATTACCATTCGTTAACATCCTTTTTCACCTTCTAAAGTTATTTTTATATTTTATAAATGTAAGTAAGAAAGAACCTTTTTTAAGGTACAGTCATCGGGGATATATCACCTAGATAAAACTGTAATGTTTTTTATTACATTTAATAAAAAGAAGTTTACGGCCTCAGTCACAGCCGCTATTTTGTTCTTGTTTTACAAGATCAACAACTTCTTTAATTGTATAGTTCTTTAAATATTCACCCAAATATTCTTCCGCACCTAAGAAAATTGTAAATAATACTCTTTTCATATTTGCTCCCACAATACACTTTTCATTTGAATCAGGACACTTAGGCTGCAAAGCACCTTCAGAGGTTATCATATATATATCCCAAAGATTAACTTCACTCAGGTCTAGAGTAAAAATAAATCCGCCGCCGGTTCCTTCTTTTGATTTTATAAATCCATGTTTTTTTAACAAACTTAGCACTTTACGAATGCGTACTGGGTGGACACCAGCACTCTCGGAGATACTTTCACTTGTTGACATACGGTCCGGCTGCAACGCAAGATAAGTTAAACTATGAATGGCAAGTGTAAAATCACTATTCATGACCTTCCTCCTTAGAAATCAACACAGCTAATCACCTTTTTGCTTTAAATATAACTTGTGCATCTTTTTTAAAATCAATCACATAGTGTAATATTAAATATTACAGTTTTTATTGTCAAGTAACTAATTAGATGTGTTGTTAACTGTTAACTCTTAACCATGGGTAAGGAAGGAGTTTCGAGCATCCTTTAAAGCTTTTCAACTATCACTTTCTTCCTCCTTCCGAAATAATATTAATTGGCCATTTTTTGCCATTCGACGTTCGAAAATGTGCGAAGTCTACGAGGCAAAAAACTACGAATCTCTTCCTCATTATATCCAACCTGTAATCTTTTTTCGTCTTGGATAATTGGCCGGCGCAACATTTGTGGGTACTTGATTATTAATTTATAAAACTCATTAAGCGGAAGAGATTCAATATTTATATTTAATTCCTGAAATGTTTTTGATTTAGTTGAAACAATGTCATTAGTCCCATCTTCAGTCAAGCGAAGAATTGATTTAATCTCATCGACTGTAAGGGGATTGGATAAAATGTTTCTTTCAATATACTCAATATCATGTTCTTCAAGCCAGGCTTTTGCTTTTCGGCAAGAAGTACAACTTGGTGTCGTATACAGATTAACCATATTTATACACACTCCTTCATATTATCCAGCTCATTTTCTACTGGCTATACTGTAATTTTAAATATTACAGTATAAGAAGTCAACTGTAAACTTATGAATTAGATATCAAAACGCATAAGCGTTTGTAACTTTTAAAAATTATTGTATTTAAACTACTCTTGAGTGAAATATTAGGTAATAATGGAAGAGGAGGAAAACAGAAAACATAATTAAATAATAAGTTTAATCCTGACAGAAAGAGTAGTTACGTTAATGAATGAAAAAGGATAAAATAAAATCCTTTTCCTCATAGCTGTGTTCATTCTTGTTCTATTATCAGGGGGTAATAATAACCGAATTATCAATAAAATTCAATTCACTGATACTCTAGCTTATGCTAAGAACAAAATCGAAGGGTTATCTATCTTCTCTTAACGAAAAAAAGGAAAACCGTATTAAAAGATTTCAAAACTTTATCCAATACGTTTGAGAACATCTAAGATTGGATGTAAAAGCCGCTTGGCCGTTGAAATAAGAAAATTTAACTTGGTTTTGTTCGGTAAAGATTTTGCAAAAAAGGAGTCGCTGGAGCTTTAATACGTCTTTTGTTGAGAAGTAAGGTTCACCTAGACGTTTTATTTGGAAATCAGTCATCCCTACCCCATTATCTATTACTTTTACTTTAGCCAGAGATTTTTCTACAGCACCTACAATCGAAAGAGTTCCTCCTGATAGCATTGTCTCAATAGCATTTTTTAAGACACTAATCCTTTGTCCCCATTCATTTTATATAATATCCAAAGGTATTTTTCTTGTTGGTTTTGGAAATACCTCGTCAAGTCTGTTCAGATCTTCTATGGCAAATTGAATAGTAGCAGCTTGAGCATTGGCTAGAACATGTTCTTCCTTAACAGCTTTTGGGATAGCAATTACGTTGTTCGAACGAATGGTCCACGCAAGAGCAATTTGTAATGGCTGCACATTGTATTTTTCTGCAATCTCAATGATGGTTGGATCGCTTAGTAATTGTCTTCTTAAGCTCCCTCCCTGGGCCAGTGGACTATAGGCCATAATTGGCATGTTATGTTCCTGATGCCATGGTAGGAGATTATAATCAATTCCTCTAGAACCTAGATGATATAACACTTGATTTGTCACACATTTTTTTCCGTTATCGGTATCCCATAACTCTATCATATCATCCGTATCAAAATTAGAAACTCCCCATCTTACAATTTTACCATCCTTGCGCAGTCTCTCCATTCCTTCAATCGTTTCTGCCAAAGGAACACGACCTCTCCAGTGTAAAAGATACAAATCAAGATGATCTGTTCCCAGTCGTTTTAGACTATTTTCACATGCGCTTTCAATCAAATCTAACCCGGAATGATGAGGATATACTTTCGAAACTAAAAAAACTTTATCTCTACGCCCCTTGATTACCTCACCAACTAAACGCTCGGAATCGCCATTTCCGTACATTTCAGCCGTATCGATTAGCTTCATGCCTAGTTCTATTCCAAGTTGCAAAGCTTTGATTTCTTTGTTTTTCGATTGAGGATTTTCACCCATGTGCCATGTTCCTTGACCAATGCTTGGAAGAATGGTTCCATCAGGTAAAGTTACTACACGTTTTTCAAGTGATTGCTTAATTCTCAATATTTTTTCTCGGTCACGAAAACTCATTTTCATCATTCCTTTCATATCTCACCTTGTTTTACTTGAACTGCAATTCTTCAATCATAACCATTTATTGAAAAGTTGGATTATTATTAAAAAAATAAATGTGGCTATACATTGTTGTAATATAGCCACAAAAATAACATTATAATGCTCACTTACACCAAGTGAGCACCGCCATCAATAAGAAAAACAGTACCAGTTGTAAAACCATTTTCCACTAAGTACAGGTATGCCTCAGCAATGTCTTCAGGCTTTGCCACACGATTAACAGGTAGCTGCTGTGCAATTTTGCTGTATAAATTTTGTCTTTGCTCGTCAGGCATCCCTCCGTAGAGTGGGGTGTCTACAATACCAGGTGAAACAACATTTACCCGTATAGGGGCCAGATCTATTGAAAGCCCCCTAACCAATCCATCGATTGCTGAATTGATCGAAGCAAGTGTAGTTGCCCCCTGTGGTGGACGGATTCCATAAACACCAGAGGTCAATGTGATAGAACTGGTATCATTTAAGTACGGAATAGCAGCACGAACGGTTAAGTATTGCCCCCAAAACTTACTATCAAATGCTTCTCTAACATCCGCAACAGGTAAGTCACTAAAATGGCCCATTGCACCTTCACCTGCCGTAACGACAAGGTGATCAAAATTCCCTACCTTTTTAAAAAAGTCAGCTAGTTTTTCTTCACTGCGAAAATCAATATTGTATGCTTCCACATTACCACCAAGTACATTCTTTGCCTCCGATAGTTTTGCATCTGAACGACTTGCTATAATAACTTGAGCAGATTCTTCAAGAAATGCCTTCGCAGCGGATAATCCGATACCAGAAGTACCTCCTATTACGACCACACGTTTTCCTTTTAATGACATTGTATAAATCCTCCTTAAAAAATTCTTTTTAGGTTGTATCTGAAAACAATATTACATACTACTTTTAGTGAAAATAATACAAACCAACGCTTCATTATTTATTTTGCTAATAGTTTTAGTGCTTCACGATTGAATGCCTGGATATCATCTGGAAAACGGCTAGTTACAATATTATTGCTTACCACAACTTCTTCATCTTTGTAGTTAGCCCCTGCATTTTTTAAATCATTACGAATAGATTTGAAACCAGTTATGTCGACGCCTTTTAATAGGTCTGTATCGATCAATACTTGTGGTCCATGGCAAATGGCAAAAACAGGTTTTTCTTTTTGGATAAATTCTTTTGCAAATTGACCAAAGCGGTCATCTTCACGTAGTAAATCAGGGGAGAAACCACCTGGAATAAACAAAGCATCAAAGTCTACAGGATTAACTTCATCTATGGCTTTATCAATTTTTACGGTTGCGCCTTTTTTACCAGTTACTTCATTTCCTGCATGTTTATCAATTGTAATCACTTGATGACCAGCTTCTTTGAATGCTTCTGCAGGTTCTGTAAATTCAACATCCTCAAATAAATTGGTGATAAGTGTAGCAATTTTTTTGCTCAAACTAAAAACCTCCTTGAATCGCAAAAACTCACAAAAAATGTTTATATTTAATTAATGGAAGGGTGGGTTCGAAATTCACTTCCGAACCACAAACTATCCAACTAAAATGTAGAACTAACGTAATGCTTTAACAAGGGCTTTTCCAAATTCTTTCGCACCTTGTGGACCATCGCCAGTAATAATATCACTATGAGCAACAACGTGTTGTTCAACATATTTAACGTCAACAGCTATCAATTCGTTCTTTTGAACATCTATTGGGTAGCAAGTTGCTTCTCTTCCAGAAAGCAAACCAGTTTTAGCAACTGTAACAGCCCCTGCACAAATACCTGTTACAAGAACTTTTTCATTGTAAGCTTGCTTTAAAAAGCCTTGTAATTCTTGATTTCCCCATAGATGATCATTTGTACCAGATCCTCCAATTACAGAAACAACATCAAATTCTGTGGGTGATACGTCTGAAAAAATAACCGAAGCAGTTGCTTTCCCATCATAGTCACCAGTAATTTCACCTGCCAACGTGCTAGCAATGGTTACTTCGACTCCTGCATTTTCAAGCTCTTCTTTTGGTTTGAATAACTCATCTTCATTAAAACGTTCTGGCGGTATAATTAAGAGTGCTTTTTTACTCATTATTTTTTCCTCCTCAAAAAGAAAAAGATTTATTGATAACACTTTTTCATATATTCGTATTTTTACTTATAGCTGTTAACAATTTTAGCTAATTTTCCAGCGAGAAGTGCAAGTTCTAGTATATTGCGAAAAGCATCAGCTGGAGAACTTCCAACGTTCAATCAGTGAAATGTCTAGACAAGTGCATGTGCAATCATTTTACAAGGACTACACTAGGGGCCAAAAAATCTACTAAAATTAATCCCTCTTCAATTTCAGGGCTAAATGTTTGTTCTGTTACGTGTGAGTAGCCATTATTATATCTTCCATTTCATGCAATTTTAATAAAAGTATTTATTAATGTTTATAAAAAATACAAAATCACCCCCTTTTAATGTAATAAAAAAAGTTACAGTTTTTTATTACACGTACTGTAATGAAATAGTTTACAGTATAGACGTTCGAAGCTGGTAAATGTCCCTAACAAACTAAACTATTGTAAAAGCCACTTTTCAAATTGATTGCTTCCTGTTCAAAAGGAATTACTGTGATTTTAATATTTACAGTTTATCAAGTCAAGAAAAATTGACTCGATATTCTCAAATTCCACTATAGCTTTTTCATAGGTTATATTCAGCTGTTTGGCATTATCTTTTAAAAGATTTCCTAGCATGTCCTTGACCAAGTATTTCAATTACCCTTCAATTCGCCCTCAACCCTAATCCTACATAAATCACTTCCTAACCTACCTGCTCGATAATTGAAACTCACTATAATTTGTTTGTTGTGCCCAGTGCCTCCAGATGAAATTTGACCAATTGCTGGACTTCTTTTTTCTTCTCTAATACCAACCCAAACCATTTAAAAGATAGGCAAAAAAATCCTTTTCTTCGCCACCTGTTCTCTAAAGCTAATTTGTGTAGTTCCTTCAAAGCTGCTTCCTAGCCCTGAGCATAAAATTTGATTTTGGGAATGTAGAAAGTAATATAGAGATATCGCAAATTATCAATATCCTTTTGTTTGGTTAGTTTATACACATTCCAAGCAAAATAGATATTAATAAGATCAGAAAGGGGCGGGCAGTGTTGAATCAGGAATCAAATATGATAAATGACGAACAGGCAGTTGAAATTTTCAAGGCTCTGTCAAATCAAATAAGAGTAAATATTCTGCAAATGTTGAAAGAACCTGAAAATAACTTTCCCCCACAGTCCCATGTCATCAAAGAAAAAGGCTTTGGTGGCGGGGTTTGTGTCAGTGATATTCGCAGCAAAGTAGGACTATCACAGTCCACTACCTCCCAGTATTTGTCTATCCTATTGCAAAGCAGGCTTGTGGAAACGAAACGAATCGGACAATGGACTTATTATCGACGCAATGAGGAAACCATTAAACAGGTTGAAAAGTATATAGGCTTAAAAATATAACCTTTTAAGGAGGACCAAGAGTGAGTTTTCAAAATCATCGTGCCTATAACAGCATGTACCAGAAAGACAAAATGACACTCGGATTTGTCCTTCCGACTGCCAAGATGTCTAAAAATCCGATTATGGAGAATCAGCTGGAGCTTGCTCGTAAAATTGAGGAATATGGCTTTGCTTCATTATGGCTCCGTGATATTACGATGCAGAATTTGAATATTGATGATAACGGCCAAAAGTATGATTTATGGATTTATTTGACGTATCTTGCTGCCTATACGAAGCACATTGCGTTAGTGACAGGAAGTGTAGTTCTCCCTTTGCGCCACCCCGTCAGGGTAGCCAAGGAAGCGGCATCAATCGATCAATTATTTCCAGGTCGATTAATTATGGGGGTGGCATCAGGGGACAGGGAAAAAGACTTTACAGCTTTAGGGATATCTAAGCAAGAAAGCGGTCCGTTATTTAAAGAAAATTTTGAAATTCTCGACCGGCTGTTAAAAGAGGATCAGCCGACAATCCACAGCCACGCCGGGCTGATTGATGGTACAGATATGAGGTTAATCCCAAAGCCTGTAACTTCTATTCCGACCATGGTCACTGGATTTAGCAATCAGTCTATCAATTGGATAGCCAGGAATGGGGATGGTTGGCTTCAATACCCAAGAAACATTATTCAACAGGCGCAGCTTATCCAGGATTATCGAGCTTTAACTGAAGTTCATGCTCCAGGAGATTTTAAACCCTTCTCTCAAAGCTTGTTCATCGATTTATTGGAAAATCCCGATGAAATGCCTGTCCCCATACCCTTAGGCTATTCCGTGGGAAGAAACCGTTTAGTTGATCTACTTCATCAATTTCAAGCGATTGGTGTCAACCATTTGGCGTTTGTTCTGTATTTTTCCAAGCGCCCTCCAGAGGAAGTCATTCAGGAACTTGGAGAATTTGTTTTACCCTACTTTCCAACCCATAAAGGAACAGGCCAGCATTAAAGAATTAAATTGTATAAAAGGAGGAAGAATTATAACAATGAAAATAGAACTTTCAGTACTAGATCCATCTCCAATTGTCGAGGGAGGATCAGCCGAAATTTCTCTCCAAAACACGCTTGATCTAGCAAAGAAAACAGAAAAGTGGGGATATAAACGGTTTTGGCTAGCTGAACATCATAATTGGGCAGGAATGGCGAGTTCAGCATCCCCGATCGTAATTGGACGAGTAGCCTCTGTCACTGAAAAAATGCGTATTGGATCAGGCGCAATGCTGCTTTCCCATTATTCTCCTTTTTCCGTGGCTGAGCAATTTGGAACATTAGAAGCCTTCTTCCCTGGCCGTATTGACCTTGGATTGGGGCGAGCACCTGGCACAGACCAATATACAGCAAATGTATTGCGGCAGCGGGTTGCAGGTGAACCTGAATTTGATGCTCGGCTCGAGGAGCTAATAGCATATCTTTATGGTACAGGAACAGCAACTAAGAATGGTTCATTTAGTTTTCACGCCATTCCCGGCGAAAAAACAAATGTGCCAATTTGGCTATTAGGTTCAGGATTATATAGTGCACAATTGGCTGGAATACTTGGGTTACCATTCTCTTTCGCGGGACATTTTGCTCCAGGTAACATGATGGAGGCCATAAAACTGTACCGGGATTATTTTCGTCCGTCTCAATTTTTGGAGGAGCCTTATGTACTGTTAGCCGTTCAAGTGGTGGCTGCTGATGAGAAACAGGAGGCTCAAAGGCTTGCTACTTCGATGTATCAAAAATTTCTTTTGTTAACCCGTGGACAGTCCTCGCCCATTTTGCCTCCTGTTGATAATATGGACGACCTTTGGAACGATAATGAACGCAGAGCGGTTGAAGAACAACTTTTCACTTCTATCATCGGGGACCCTGCAGGTGTGAAGCAACAGCTCCATGAGTTAATAGAAAAGACTAACGCTGATGAAATAATGGCTCATACAGAGATTTTTGATCATAAGGCACGGTTGCGCTCTTATGAAATTTTGTCTCAGGCTGCAGTAAATTAGTCTAATAAAGGGCGTACTATTTTCTGCAATATTAAATCAGTTAAATTAATGTGATTTAGATTGAAGTATTAAAAGAAGACAACGAAAACAACCTGTAAATTCTTTTATTGGTTTGAAACGAAATTTTTAAAGAAGGAAGATGAGCATATGTCAGAAAATGATACAAAACAAATTACGAATATTCCATTCTCGGTCCTGGATCTCTCTCCAATTGCAGTTGGAAATACGCCGGCTGATTCTTTTAGCAATACTTTGGAGCTGGCCCGGCTCGCTGAAAAGCTGGGGTATAACCGGTATTGGCTCGCTGAGCATCATAATATGCCATTTATCGCCAGCTCTGCAACCTCAGTAGTCATTTCCCATGTTGCAGCAGGTACATCAAAAATCCGGGTAGGTTCAGGCGGCATTATGCTGCCGAATCATGCACCTCTTGTTATTGCTGAGCAATTTGGTACTCTGGAATCATTATATCCAGGACGCATTGATCTTGGCTTGGGCCGTGCACCAGGCACTGATCAGCTTACCGCACGTGCATTAAGACGTGACTTGAGAAGTTCAGGAGAAGATTTCCCTGAGCAGCTGGCTGAGCTCCGGAATTATTTTGACCCTTCCCTGGCACAAGGATATAGTCATGTTAAAGCAATTCCGGGTGAGGGATTAAACATACCTATTTGGCTGTTAGGTTCAAGCGGATACAGTGCCCAACTGGCAGGAGAACTTGGACTGCCATTTGCCTTTGCGAGCCATTTCTCACCGCATAATACACTGCCGGCTATCCAGCTATATCGCCGTTCGTTTAAGCCTTCTAAAGTACTGGAGAAACCGCATGCAATGGTAGGGCTAAACATCATTGCGGCCGACACAGATCAAGAAGCTGAGCGGCTCGCTACAACATTACAACAGCAGTTCTTGAATTTGATGCGCGGGAAGGAAGTCCCATTGCAGCCGCCAGTGGATAATATTAATGATATAGCGAGCGACTATGAAATTGCTGCCCTTGAGAATCAATTAGGAACTTCAATTATCGGCAGCCCTCAAACGGTAAAAGAAAAGCTGGAAAAGTTTTTGGATGAAAGTCAAGCCGATGAAATCATGGCAATCGCCCAGGTTTATGATCATAAGGCTCGCCTCCATTCCTATGAAATATTGGCAGAAATTACTCAGCTAAAATAGATCGAAATACCCATCTCCCAACTATTGTATGAGGAGTTCATTTATCTCATTCCATCTCTACTTCCTTGAATAGTTCTACAAAAAAATGGGAATCATGATGATAATTGTCCTTGCTCGGTAAGGAGACAGAACATTTTAAAGGGAAACCATCTTAGTGGTTTCCCTCTTTTATTGAGTATTAGAGCAGAAAATCAGGAAAAATACTATATCCTCCCGTAATTATAAAGTTAATTATAAAGTTTTGTTAAAGTGTAATTATCTATTGCAGCTTGGCTTGTGGAGTATTCCTCCTCCACACCATTCCATTCTTATCTGATCTGTGTTTGTTTTACTCACTAAATCTGTTCTTCGTGTTAATCCTGCTCCAAAATTAACCTAAGGCTCGAAGTCTTCTATTAATCCCGCTTCTTTTAGAGTTTTTCCAAATGTTTTATTTAATATCTTATCATTTGTTGAGGATTTTCAAATAGAAATAATAAGATAAGTTCTAAAATTACTTAATCATGTAACAAATTTCTAACTGTCACAGATCAATAAATAGATAGTTTATTTGAATTGACAACTCGATTTTTGAGTGATCTGATACTTTAAAATATACCAATTATTTGCTAACCTTACCCTAGAACATAAACTGATTGAAAAGGACGATTTATATGAGATATAAACCAAACTATGCCCCAGGACCAACGGAAGTACGTGAAAATGTACGCTTAGCGTTAGCAAAGAAAACTAATAACACTGATTTTGATAAAGAATTCATCCATTATTACCATGAGGTGTCCCAAAAGATGGGCATGGTCATGGGTACTACAAATGAAGTAATATTGCTTGCCGGAGAAGGAATTCTCGCTTTAGAAGCTGCCTGTGCAAGCTTAACTGAACCTGGTGACCGTGTCCTTGTACTTGATAACGGTATATACGGTGAGGGGTTTCAAGATTTTGTCAGTATGTATGGGGGAAAACCTGTTGTCTTAAGTTTTGACTATCATAAAGACATACCTGTTGAAGAAGTACGTGACTATTTAGAAAAAGATCATGACTTCAAATATGCAACTTTTGTTCATTGTGATACACCAACGTCCATGTTAAATAATGTTAGCCAACTCTCTCCCTTACTAAAAGAATATGGCATTCTTACAGTGGTTGATTCAGTAGCTGGAATGGTTGGTGAACCAATTGAAGTCGACCAGAATCAGATTGATATTTGCTGTGGAGGTACTCAAAAGGCTATCTCAGCACCTGTTGGCTTAGCTATCGTTTCCATTAGTGAAGACGCTAAAAAAGCGATGAATGATCGTAAAACACCAATCGCTTCATATTATGCAAACCTTCAAATTTTCAAGGGTTATATTGAGAAAGGAACCTTACCTTATACAATGCCTGCTGGCAATATTGAAGCTCTAGATGTTGCCTTAGACAATATTTTAAACGAAGGTCAATCGGCGGTTTATGGGCGACATGCGAAAATTGCCAACGCTGTACGAAAATCAATACAAGAATATGGATTAACATTATTCTTAGAATCAGGATGCTCCAATACAGTAACTGCCGTCATCATTCCGTCAGAAATAGGCGCTTTACGATTACAACAACACATTCAAGAAACATACAATCTATACATCGCTACTTCTTTGGCGCAATATGAAGATGTTATCTTGCGTATTGGGCATATGGGTGAAAATGCCTTCGCTGAAAAAGTTCTAGCTGTGTTAACAGTGATCGATCATGGTCTACGTGATTTAGGTTTCAAAGGAAATGGTAATCTTGGGCAACTATTCCTAGATGCCTATAGAGCAGAAATTTAAGAGCAATAACCATTTTACAAAAAACATACGAGACCCTGCCTAAAACTATAGACAGGGTCTTTTTGTTATTTCAGCATTGTCGTCTTTAAAAACTCCTGAGTTCGCTCTTCTTTCGGATGGTTGAAAAATTGCTCAGGGTTGCCGCGCTCGATAATTTTTCCATCGTGCATATACACAATCCAATCCGCTACTTCCTTAGCAAATCCCATTTCATGGGTGACAATAACCATCGTCATTCCATCTTCAGCTAATTCTTTCATGGTTGTTAAAACCTCTCCCACAAGCTCTGGATCAAGTGCTGATGTTGGCTCATCAAACAGCATAATGTCTGGTTCCATTGCGAGTGCTCTCGCAATCGCTACCCGTTGCTTTTGCCCGCCTGATAATTTATTAGGATAGACATCTGACTTATCCTCCAAGCCTACTTTATTTAGTAATTGTTTTGCTTTTTTGATAGCCTCCTCTTTGTTTATACCCTTTACCATAATCGGTGCTTCGATAATATTTTCCAAAACAGTTTTATGTGGGAATAAGTTGAAATGTTGAAACACCATTCCTACCTTTTCCCTAATCTTATTAAGATTGTCGGTACTAGGATTAACTTCACGTTCTTCAATGAAAATACTTCCGCTATCCTTTTTTTCTAAAAAGTTCAAACAGCGAAGGAGGGTACTTTTCCCTGATCCACTCGCTCCTATTAAACATACGACATCGCTCTCGAAAACGGTCATATTGATATTTTTTAATACATGTAAGTCTCCAAATGATTTATTCAATTGATTTATTTTAATCATTTCCTTTGTTCCCAATGTCCTCATCTCCTATTTGTCGCCTACTGCTAATTTCAGTTCAAATCGGTTCACTATAAATGTCAACAGTGCCACTAGCAATAAATAGTAAACTGCTACAATAAGCAAATAAGTCATTTCGTCAAAGTTGTTGGACCCTAGTGTTGTCGCTACATTGAAGAGCTCATTCATGGAGATAAATGCAGCTAACGAAGAATCTTTTAAACTAATGATAAATTGGTTGCCTAAAGGTGGCATCGCCCGGCGGAATGCTTGCGGAAGAATAATCCTCCTTAATGTGAGCGCTTTTGTCATCCCTAAAGAGCGCCCTGCCTCCATCTGACCTTTGTCTACTGCCTGAATCGCACCTCGAAGGATTTCCGAAATATAAGCTCCATTATGTAGAGCTAGGGCTAGTGAAGCTGCCCAGAAATCCGGAAGAAGGAAAATCCCGCTTATTCCAAAGTAGAGGATAAATATTTGAACAATCAGCGGTGTTCCACGGACCAAAAAGACATATGTATCTGAAATGAGCTCTAAGATTTTGATTTTAGAGATTTTTAACAATGCAAAGAAAAGTCCGATGACGATTCCTATTAAGATCGAAACAGCCGTCAGCTCTAATGTTAAAAGCATAGCTTTGATGAATACACCTTTAGTTTCCGTTAGTATGTTGAAAAAATGTGAAAAGCTTGGCAATGTACCTACTTCCTTTCTTTCTATGGAGTTGATTTATTCTGGTTTTTTGGTAATGTCCTCGCCAAAATATTTGAGACTTATCCGAGTTAGTGTCCCATTTTCCCGAAGATGTTCTAGTGCTTCGTTTACCCGCTTCAATAGTTTTGGATTATCCTTGGGCAGTACAATGGCTTGTTCACTCCGATTTATTAACTGCTGTCCTTTGATCTTAAACCCTTCTTTTGCAGCCATTTTCCCGGTGACAAAATCTGTGATTACCGCATCATGACGTCCGCTGCTTAACGCTTTTAAAGCTGTAATATCGCTGTCATATGTTTTTATATTGTCTGTATACTTGGAAGCTGTGTCCGCATAAGTTGAACCTTTTGCTACAGCCACTTCTTTACCCACTAAATCTTTGACAGTCTTAATTTTACTGTCCGGTCTGGTAAAAATTTGCGGTCCAGAATAATAGTAGGGGGTAGTGAAGGAAACATGTTTGCTCCGCTGCGGATTAATCGTGTGGCTGGCAACAGCTGCATCCGCACGGCCTGTTTTTACCCCTTCTACAATCCCTTTGAATTTTAATCGCTTCTGAACCGGTTTGAGGCCCATTTCCTTTGCAACTGCTTCGCCAACCTCAATATCAAAGCCTGACATGGTGAGATCATTATTCATATAACTAAATGGCTTAAACTCACCAGAAGCTGCAAATATAAATTGATTTTTATGTATTAGTTTAGATCCGTCAGCGAGCTGCTCCTTCTCGGCACAAGCAGATAAAAAGCAGATCATGATAATACTGAAAACCAATAGTAACTTTTTATTCAACAACATGTTGGCTATCAATCCCTTTCCCTCTCATTCATTTATACTGATACCTCTAACTAAGTATCTTGCTTATGTAAATACCCTATTAACTTCCCTAACAAACAAAAAAGTGTCAGGCACCTATAAAAGGGGGCTGACACTCTTAAAGCATAACTAGAAAAAAAGCAAAAAATACCGACATATTATCCGACATTTTTTATAATGGATATCATATTAATCATTCATTTGTAAAAAGGCTTATGTGTATCGAATTTTCCCACCATTAATATGTAGAACTTGGCCTGTCACATATGCTGACTCATTGGATGCTAGATATACATATGCTGGCGCAAGCTCAAATGGCTGTGCAGCGCGCCCCATTGGAATATCAGCTCCAAAAGTAAGCTGGTGCTCAGCAGGATATGTACTTACTGTTAATGGTGTCCACGAAGGCCCGGGTGCCACAGCATTTACTCGTATTCCTTGATTTACAAGTGACAGAGCCATCGTTCGGGTGAAGGAGACAATAGCTCCTTTTGATGCGGCATAATCAATCACATCTTTATCTCCTTCATATGCAACTCTAGAAGTAGTGTTAATAATACTGCTTCCTGGTTTTAAAAAGGTAAGGCAGCTTTCGTCATATAAAATAGTGGATAGACGTTTGTTTGGAATGTATTTTCGAGTTGTTCATTCGAAACGTCCAGAATACTTTTAGTGTAAGGTTGCACTGCCGCATTATTGATTAAAATATCTAATCTTCCATATCTTTTGATCGTTTGTACTACAGCTGAAGATGAAGTAGCGGGATCTTTCAAGTCACCCGGCAGCAGTAGACATCGGGCACCTAATGCCTCTACATATTGTTTAGTCTCATTTGCATCGCGATGCTCATCCAGGTATACAATTGTTAAGTCAGCACCTTCTTTTGCATAAGCTGCTGCAACTGCGCGTCCGATGCCGCTGTCGCCACCTGTGATGATTGCTACTCTACCCTTTAGTTTGTTGTTACCGATATAACCCGGGTAATCAAAAATGGGACGAGGATGCATAGCCCACTCCAGCCCCGGTTGTCGATTCTGGTGTTGTGGCGGAAAAGTGATCGGTATTGTCACGATGCGTTGCGTAAATCCCAGGTATGGATAGATAGGGTAATTCTGATCCATGGTTTTACCCCTCCTGCCATTTTACTTTTTAAAAACATTATTAAAAGATTATGAGGAAACGCTAATAGGTATTCATAACAGGACGTTGTAATTGTTCAAATGAAATATATAGTAAGGTATCCACCAAAAATAACTTCCACGTAACAAAACAAGAGACTAGTTGAAAGTCTAGTCTCTTGTTGTTATTTTCCTAGATTAATATTTTAGACGATTTATAATTTGCTGTACTGTAGATCTTTTTTTCGACGATTATAGAATTTAGAATGGACCTACGCTTATAACTTCAGCTATCGTCACAAGCACAAGAACAACAACAGTTAATGTTATGACTAACGGAAACGCAAATCTAAACCATTTTCCAATATAGAGCCGTTTATCCCAAAAATAACGATGGAGGCTTATGAAATAGAGACTGCCCTTTCATTTGTAGCATCTGGAATGGGAATTACACTTGTTCCACCTTCATTTCAAACACACGAAGTACCCGGAGTTGTATATAAGGAACTTTTATATCAGACTACGACATTTGAAACTTCCATGGCGTGGAGAAGCGATGAAAATTCCCTCGTCGCCCTTGCTTTTATTGGGTTAGTTAGACAATCATTACAACAAATTGATAATGAAAATACTATAAGCAACTTATCTGATGAAAAGTACAAACAAGGAAAATAATTAGAGTTCCAGTCACTACTTGAGTAGCATTTTCACAAGAAAAAACCCCGAATTGGAAGATTCCACTATTCGGAGTTCAATACGTTTTACTTCACTATTTAGCTTTATCGATCCCTTGCAGAGCTACAATTGCTTCTTTTTCATCAGTTATCGCCAACTGACAGCTATAGTTTTGACACATCTGCATTTCAAAGTTACCTTCATTTTCAATATGCCACACATCAAACGGTCGAAATTGTGAGAATAATATTTGACGTATTTCCTCTGAAGGATGTGTCAAATGAATCTCCGATGTTTCCGTTTGATGAGCTAATTGTAATTGTAATAACCATAATGTAGAGGCAGGATAACGATTAATATCAGCTGAAAAGGCTGCAAGGATTTCGTCTGCTAAGTTGATATACTTTTCGTTTTCCGTTATTTTCCCAAGTCTAAATAGTTGCATAGCTGCCGTACTATTCCCCGATGGATACGCATTGTCGATCGCTGATTTTTCCCGTACAATCAAGTTTTCAGCGTGGTGACTTGTTAAGAAAAATCCACCATTTTGCTCATCGTGGAATTGTTCTACCAATTGCTCAGCCATCTCAGTAGCCCGAGTCACATACATTTCTTCCCCAGTTGCTAAATATAACTCATTAAGCGCCCATAGGTAATTAGCATAATCATCCACAAAACCTAAATGTTTGGCATTTCCATCACGAAAGCTTACAAGAAGTCTTCTATCTTTCACTAAATTCTTTTGTAAAAATTCATCTGTTTTCTGTGCCATTTGGATAAAAGAATCCTCATGAAATACTGCCCCTGCCTTTGCCAACGCACTGATCAATAATGTGTTCCATGCTGTTAGAATTTTATCATCAACATGAGGATAGACACGTTTTTCACGATATTGTAGCAATTGTTTTCGACATTCTTCTAGTTCATCTTGGGTGAGCTTGGAATATCCGGTTTCGATGCGATTTGGGATATTCCTACCTTCAAAGTTTCCATGTGGAGTGATATCATAGGTTTTGGCATAGTCTTTCCCTTTTTCATCGCCCAAAACAGCTAAGATTTCGTCATATGACCAAATATAATATTTTCCTTCTATTCCTTCACTATCTGCATCAATCGCACTGTAAAAACCGCCTTCAGGATGCTGCATTTCCCGCTTCAAAAACTCAACTGTTTCCATCACAACACGCTTAAATGTTTCATCTTTAGTAAGCTGATAGGCCTCCGTATAACAATCCAGTAATAAAGCTTGGTCATAAAGCATTTTCTCAAAATGAGGTACTAGCCACATTTCATCTGTCGAATAACGGGCAAAGCCAAATCCAATATGATCATAAATTCCACCGTCATGAATTTGCTTTAATGTTTTCGTAACCATTGTTAGCGCATTTTCTGCACCAGTTGTCTTATAATAACGGAGTAAATATAACAACTGACCCGCAGTTGGAAATTTCGGTGCCGTCCCAAATCCGCCATAAATCCCATCAAAATTTTGTTGAAGGGTTTGGAATGCTTTCTTAGTAGTTGTACTTGGAATTACTTCGGATTCTTGAGTAGACATCTCATGAAGGGCATTCACAATGCGCTCTCCAATTTGTGCCACTTGCTCATGATCTGAATGATAGGCCTCTGCCAAATATGGAATGATATCCATCATCCCAGGGCGACCATATTTCTCTTGTTTTGCAAAATAAGTCCCTGCATAATACGGTATTTGATTAGGCGTCAAAAATACATTTAACGGCCAACCACCAGACCCTGTCATCATCTGGCAAACATTCATATAAATTGAATCAATATCCGGTCTTTCCTCGCGATCAACTTTAATACATATAAAATGCTTATTTAAAAGTGCAGCAACTTCTTCATCCTCGAATGATTCATGTGCCATGACATGACACCAGTGACAAGTACTTAAAATAACCTAACTATACCCAATAGAAACGAGGACAGGTTTATCTTCTTCTCTTGCTTTTGAAAAGGCTTCTTCCCCCCATGGATACCAGTTCACAGGATTATATGCGTGCTGCAATAGGTAAGGCGAAGTCTCAGCAATGAGTCTATTGGGTTTATTTGTATTAGGCATTGGATCACCCTCTTTCATTTTTTTATTTACTTCACATTTATTTTAACCATATTCATTCTATTTAATATAGTTTATTGCTTAATAAGGGACAGAAAAAGGGTTCAATTGGGATTATTTATCTGAAAATTAAAACTTCATTAAAGGTACTTAGAATATGGAAAATCTGCTGTTATCATTTTTGAAATGATTCAGAGGTGATATAAAAATGGACGATCCAAATAAAAAAACAGAATCCGTTCAACATGCAGAACAATATGTAATAAAAATCAATTCAAATAGCCCTAGTCATGGAGCAATCCAAAGGTTCACAGAATCAATTTTAGATGTAATTCAAAGGAGTTCAAACAAATTAACTCACTAAGAATAAGGAGAATATAAGATGGAAAAGTTTTCTTATCATATAGAGGAACTCAAACTTTATATAAAAATAATTGCAATTTATTTACGTAAAAGTAGAGGCGATAAAGATGTAGATTTAGAAAAACATCAAGAAGCATTAATTCGATATGCAAAACAACTAGGAGTTCAATACGTAATTTATAAAGAAATTGGTAGCAGTGATAGCATTGAACATAGACCAGTATTTAAAGGACTTTTAGAAGAAGTTCGTGAGGGTGCATATGACGCAGTACTTGTAATGAAAACGGATCGATTAAGTCGAGGAGATTGGGCAGATGTAGCCACTTATCGTCAAGCTTTTAAATCATCAAACACGTTAGTACTTACACCTCATAAAGTATATGATTATTCTAACGAAAAAGAGGAGTTAGTAAATGATTTAGAAGCATTAGTTGCTCGTCAAGAATACATCACTATAAAAGAAAGATTTAGGGATGGAAAAATTAATGGTCTTTACTTAAAACAGTGGGTAAATGGTCCAGCCCCCTTTCCATATCTATATAATTCAGAAACAAAAGGTTTAATAGTAAACCAAAAAGAACTTCCAATATATGAAATGATAAAACAAGATTATATAAATGGTCTTTCAGTTGAGGCAATTGCAATTAAACTTAACAATCTTGGTATTCTTACACGAAGAAAAAACACATGGTCAGGAGTTCAAGTAGATCGGATATTATTTAATGAGGTTCACTTAGGGAGAATTATTCATGGAAAAACCACTGGAAGTGGACATAAAAATAAAAAAACTCAGCCTTTAATTCACCATCCTCGAGAAAAATGGATTGTAATAGAAAACTGCCATCAATCTGTTAAAACTCCTGATGAACATAAGCAAATGTTATTAATACGCGAAAGCAGACAAAAAGTTGCAAAAGCCTCAAGAGCTGGAGCTTTTGTTCTATCCGGAATATTATTTTGTGGTAAATGCGGTCATGCATTAAGAACAAATAGAAAGAATACTAATAATGGCGAGGCAAATTATACTATTAAATGTCAGAAGAAAGATCCATATGGTCATCAATGTGGAAATCCTGGAATTAAAACAAAGGTCATTATAAACTCAATTGAAAATGAACTAATAAAATATTTAGAAAACGTTTCAAATGAGATATTAAATCGAAATTCCCAAGATAAGATTTCTTCAATTATTCAAATTAAAGAACAAGCGAAGGAAGAAGCTACAAAAAAAATAGAAAAAATAAATGATGGATTCGCTGGAGGATTATATAATTTACAAGAGGCAAAAAAGCTAAAACTTAAACAAGAAGAAATCATTAACAAGGTAAATATAGAGATTGCAGAATTTCAAGAAAATCAAAATGAGTATCAGGATATCTCAGTTGACGAAAAAAAACGTCGAATTAAAGATGTTTTAACGAATTTATATAATCCCAAAATCGAGGTATCTGAATTAAATCGACTTTTAAGATTAATTATTGACCGAGTTACTTATAAAAGGGTTGATAATGTTGTAGAAATAAATATTAAGTTTCTTTGAAAGACCAAGGCTATACTCTAGCCTTGATCTTCTTTTTTATTTATAAACAAATTGCTGATTCAAAAGAATGTTTGCGCTTTTGTTTGGACAATTTAATAGTAAATAAACACTAAAAGTTAAAAGGTGGCTACTTAAATTGAACCTCTATAAATTGATTCTTTACGCTAATATTCTTGGTATATGCCTACCCACTTTAATGGAATAACTAGATATGAATTTAAACATAAAATCATTATTTCTTCTTTCACTTAAGCACCCGATAGTTAAAGAGTTATTGTTCACTAATTCCCATTGCTAACAATAAGAAAAATGTGCAAACCAAAACGAACCCGTTCCCTATTAATCCAATAATTAAAAAAATTATACGTTTAGACATCAACCAAGAGAATATAGCAAATAAAAAACCAATAATTGATAAGATGCTAAAAATTTCAATTAGAAAATAAATATCAACATTTGGCCCTCTTGTCATATAGAAGATAATTATACTGGAAGTGAAACGGGATTAAGAGCATTAGTTCTTCAATCAGAGGAATTGGAAAACCCGTTAAAATAGAAATTATTTTTATAAAGGTTAATAGCACAAGGAAAAGAGCTTATTGAGCTGGCGTTGGATTATGAAGAATAAATATTCTTAAACTATAGGGCCAGTTTTTGCATAAATGATAATACAATAAAATAAATTAGTCTTTGAAAGAGGAGCTAATATGGAAATTAATAAGTTTCAAATGGAACGAATAACGAATGCTTTGTCTAAATCTTGGTCTATAACATCAAGTTCAAAATGGAGTAAGGAAAAACCCTCCTCCGGGCAATGTGGTGTGTTACTACATTAGTAGTAAATGATATATTGGGCGGAGAGATTAGAAAAACTAAACTACCTGATGGATGGCATTTTTATAATTTTATTAATAACCAACGATACGATTTTACAGCTTCTCAATTTAAAGAAGAAATTTTATATATGGATATTCCTTCTAATAGAGAAGAAGCATACGCAGATACTAATGAGAAGCAGTATGGCTATTTAAAACAAGAAGTTTTAGATATCTTATCCAACTAAATGGCGCTTTTCCTGAAAAAGAGACTTCTTTTATTGAGCTAGAAAAGAAACAAAAAGAGCCTAAGCCCTTGAAATTCATGAGTTTAGGCGGATTATCTTTAATTAAAAATATCAAGTTAGTATGTTGCTTCGCGATCAACTTGGCCATAATGATATTAAAACGACTTCCCTTTCTACTAATATGGCAATTAAAGATAGTGAAAAAATCTTAAATAAAATAGATCAACATCGAAACATACAGTAAATAACCGTAAAAAGGAGGCATTTAATAGTTATATTATCTAAAATTGTTATGTATTAAACAACTGTATATAATGTCACACATTTTATTCTGAAAAAGAGAGGATAGACGAAAAGCTAAAACACCTGTATTCATCTATCCTTTTTGTACAACGAATGAACTCATTTACCACAACAACAAAGTATTTTTGTATGTTCAACTAAAGCCACCGTTGTTCCTGTACAGACACCCTTTCGCAAATTGTTATAAATAGTTCAACGAGGAAAATGAAAATGTTCTCTCGTTCATTTATTTCGCCTCAAATTTCTAGGTGCTTATTCCCCTACCATACCATCACTATCTCGCTCATCCATATATAGATATAACCAATGTTATATTTAGGTTAGTTTACTGAAATAGTTGATATTAAAAGGACTAGAAATATTAGTAATAAAATATATGGTCCAAATTTGTGTAGCTTAAAAATAAAATTTGATAAATGCCTCGAAAACTACATTTTATGATAAATGATAAGAATCCACTTTGAAAAAAGTCTGATTATTTTCTTGCTATGTTGCTCCACAGTCGCGCCCTTTTATTGAATAACTAAAAACTGTTTTCACTCATAATATCACTTAATCTTTTTCAACTAGCGTTAGTTGAAGTGTACTAATTCACAAACTATAAATTTTACATTAAAGCTGGATCAGCACCAAACCAAGTTTGAATATCATTTTCTTCTGTCAATGGTTGAATCCAACAAACACCAAAATAAAATTTTCTATCCGCAGTAGTGTGATATGTTAAATATTGAATTCCATTACTTAAATACTCCCCACTATAATCAATATATTTTGGGTAATCGGTAAATTCTCCTACTATTCCAATTGTTAGTTTTATATCATTTTTGTAAAAAGATATCGCTTCAATCTTTTCTCCACTTTCAATATCTCCCTTTACATCTATTGAAGGTATGCAACATCTAATCTCTTGATTCTTAATTTCACTTTTGTATTCATATTGAATTAAATACCTCCCATTTACATCACGACAATGCAATTCTAAATTATCTAATTTTTTCGCAGTAAATTCCACTTCTTCATCATTAACAAATAATTTAATAGCACCTAAAGGAGTTAATAACATGAAATCACCCACTTATTAATATTTTTCTTGTTAAACTAAACTGCTCCGTTCGTTTAAGTGAATTCCTTCGTTCCTTCGCAATCTTCACTATACAATTTAACATGTTATTCAACGATATGGCCCGATTGTTGAACAAGTCTAAATATGATTAAATTAAACTAAGCTACGTCATTAGTTCAATAAAAAAGAACGAATTCCTTTTACAGAGTTCGTTATCTATTTATAAATTATACTATTTCCAACCACGCAAACACTTCTCAATACTTAGTGTTTGTAGCAACATTGAGTGTTAATAGTTCTAAACTTAATTAATTTCATTACTATGCAGGTTGCAATGACAATTCAGATATCTTTTTTTGTTATTCTTTTATACGGATATGAAAATCTCTTTAAAACTATTTGGCCCAGAAAGAGACGCACTTTTTCATGGTAACCTTATTAGAGAAATGCCCCATTAGCGCAATATTATTAAGTGATGGTTTTTCTACCCCAAAATGAATCCAATCTTCTTCTGGCGGACCATAAACCCCAAATCAGATATAATAAAGAGAAAAGGAGTGATTACTAATGAATTTTTTAATCGGCTATTTAGATGCAGAACGTAATAATGGTCATGAAGACCCTATGCTAAATGAGTTTACCTATGGTGAATCTTCAAATAATGCAACGAACTTGTTAAAAGTGAGTAAAGGTGAGTACCTTTTCTTTCATAAAACCATTCATGAAAAGCGTTATATTACAGCATATTATTATGTAGAGAAAGTAATGTTAGTAAATGTTGCGCAGCAAGATTCTTTAATAAAAAACAAGTTTAACAATCCACATTTAAAAAAGAACGATAATCTATTAACTAATAATGAATGTATTGCATTTGGTAATCCTATTTTCTCAAGGAAATTGGATGTACCTTTAGAAATTACACCAGAGCTACTTAGTAAATTATCTAAACCTGCGAACCTTAACCCAAACCAACCTCCATTGTCTGCAATTTCTTCTGCATTACGAACGTGGAAACAGTTAGATAGTAATGACATTACTTTCTTATTGGATAATATTAATAAGCACGAAAAAAAAGGTCGTCTTACGAATAATATTTTATCTAGTAATGAAGTTTTCCAAGTGTTAGAGCGCGATATCGAAAAATTAATTGCTTCAGAACCTACCATTCTAAATAATAACTACATACTTGAAGGATCTCAAATCGTATTTACAGATGAATCCCGCTTAGATCTGTTATTAAAAGATACAATAAACAATGAATATATCGTAGTTGAAATTAAAAAAGGATCCATAGATCGCCAAGCATTGAATCAAATTAAGCACTATATTAAACAATGTAAAAAAGAATTAGGCTTTTCAATTGTAAAAGGTATTTTAATTGGCAGTAGCATTTCAAAATACTATGAAACTGAAATCTTTAATGCTAAAAAAGATGGTATTACAACCAGAACTTTCGGTTGGAAATTCGCAATTAATTAACTAAGGGAGTATTGTAGTGATTTTTTATATGGTACATAAAATAAGTAGCCAATATGCGAATTCAAATATTGGCCTCTCTGTACCAACCACGAGATATCCTCACAGTGCTAGGTCTGTGTGGCAACACATGAGATGTTATATCTATCTTAGATAGTACTTCTTTAAATGTGTTACCATAGCCTTGTATATATGAAGTTATTTTATATATCTCATCCTACTACGGCCACTGATTTAGTGTCCCTAGGTATTGCTATATTTTAAATCAAATCGATATCTAAACCACGCTAACACTAACTCGTTTAAATCTTTTTTCATTTTCTCAATTGAAGGGCTTTTTTTAGGTCCATGCTCTGATTTTTCTCCGTGTCTTGAAAGGATTCCTGAACTAGCTTTAGTATTCATATAACGAGCATGCTTTTGCATTTCATCAGCAGCTTGTTTCAAATCAGTTGGTATTTCAGAGGCATCTCTATTTTTGGTGTAGATTCCAGTGTCAGTCTTGATACTGTCCATTATTTTGTATGCATTGGTTATAAAATATAATAGTTGTTCTTCTCCAAGTGCCAGCCACAATAGCAGGTTTCTTGCTGTAACATTTTCTATACATTCATCCATTATAAATTCCGTAAGTTTAGGCGTGTATGCTTGTTGTTCCGTTTGCCAACTTTTTCTTTCTATCTCTCTTTCCCTTATTTCGTGTGCAACCTTTTTATCAAAGGGATTTTCTAATTCTTCAATCAAAATATCTATGTCTTCTTCTACTCTAGGTTTCGAATAATGCTTCCCGTTGTAGTAATACAATGGTCCGTATGATGGGATTGTTTTTTCCCTAGTTAATATACTGATACCACTAACTATTCTTAATAAAGATTTAATTCTCGAATTAGCCCTTGTCACCTCCTCCTTCCCCAACGTATTTACATGAGGGGAAGAAAAACTGGGATCATTATCAGCAAATTCAGCATCCCCGCTCCAAAAGTAAACATGAGGACTTAAATCCCACCCTACTATCCCTGGATTCGCATAAACTTGTACTGACCATTCATTATAATCTGACACTTATCATCACTCTCCTCCAAATAATATTCTCTAAATACCCTAATTTAGGTATTATCACCTTATTTATTTTTAGATTTTATAAACTGTATTTGATACTCCTTTTGCTCAATAAATTTCTGTTTTTGTTCGTCAGTCAGGTATTTTTTATCTTGTTGAAGAAAGGCAGCATCTATTATAGTCATGTCTGTATAATTTATAGATCCCATTTCATTTTTAAGATAAATTTTCCACCTTAGGTTTAAATCAATATTTTTTTCATGAACAATATAAAAAGTATTATTAATATAGAGTTCCTCATCAAGGCTTAAATATAGTTCAGCAATAATATCCAATAATAGGAAGATTCTTATGTTATTATCTCTTAAAGCTTCTGAGTCCTCAATGTTATATCCAGTTACTTTAAATAAGAATATTAAAAAAAGTACAACTTGTCCTAATCAATCATTGGTAACAGTTATTCATGTTTTTTCTCAAAAAAATGCATCAATATAGTAATACATTTTCTGCAGTAATATTTTACTTAAACTTACAATTGGTTATTATAACGGAAACCAATTGTTTTAGCTCATTTATATTTTAGAAACTCTATATTCATAAAATCTAAACTTGGCAGCAAAATTCCCATTAAAGTTAAAGGTACTGTTGCCTATCGATACATCTAACAATTGATATCTTTTATTTTTATCGTAACCTATTATTGATACTACCTCTACTGGGTCATCTAGATTTATCAATTCAAAAGAATTATTTGATGAAAAGAAGCCCTTATAAGATAAATCTGATTTCTTATGACCTTTAAGCCATAAATCCCCAACTTCGCTAACGCCTACTCTTTCTTCCTTTAAAAAAATATACGTTTTATTTAACTCATAGTATTTTAGACCAACAAATAATAAGCAATCAGTTAATACTATGGGTAATATTTTTTTATGTTTATTATAAAATAGTTCATTAATCATCCCCATTACGCTCCATTGTTGAAATAATTATAGCGTGTTTTAGTTCCTCTAGTTCATTTACCAAGTTATTCATATCCTTTTTGACTAACTGGCGCTGTCCGTATCGTTCTTCGAAATTAATTTCGAAACTCCTAGTAAATTTTTTTGCATTTCGTACTTCTTTTGGAAATGTATAATAACTTAAATATGCGGTAACCAATTTGGGATTGGGTGACTTTATATAGTCGATTAAAGAATCATAGAAGAAAACAACTTCCTCCCCAGAATCAAGAAGAGGCATTCTTTTAAACATATTTAAGTTATTTAAACTGGTATCTCCATATGGTAAATCTGGACTGAATACAGCCTGTAAATCATAAGCTGGACCGCCCCCCGAGTTCTTCAAAACAATATTAAGGAAGTTTGAATTTTTATTATCTGGAATTAATCTCAAAGTAACAATTGGTTCTTCTCTAGATATTCTTTGTCTTCTAGTTTCCAGAAAAGTAAAATAAGTAACAAATAATAGACAAACACTACCTAGCGCAGCGGTACCTGTTGAAATAGCAGATAAAGAAGTATAAAAATTACTATCACCTTTGATAGAAATAACTTGCTTTACCAAAATGAATATTAATATCGCTATAAATAAAAATGATACTAAAAGAAACAGTAACTGTTTTACAAATTTCATCTCTCATTCCTCCGCATAGAGAAAAATAAAAATAAATAGTTCACTATTAAACCAGGTTATTATAACACTCGAATAAATAGTATTAGAATATTTAAGATGGTTGTTCTTCCATAATTCAAATAAGTGAGCTGCCAAATCAGATGGCAGTTCTTCGGAGACAGGTGCTTGAATTGTCTTTCCAATCGATATAAATCATCACATCCACCAGCTATAGTCAGGCTTACCTCCTCACCTATTGATTTAATAAACGTAAATCTTATCCTTGTATAAATCCAACTCCAACCATATCTAGTCTTAGATGATTGTGTTTTGTTTTTAAATATTTCTCCATCCAAACTAATTTTGAGTATACTTTATCATTTTCTTTATATTTAACTTTATCCCTTGTAATAATTTCAAATAGCCTTTGTTTAATGATAGAAATCTCAACTTTCACTGTCTCTAAAAATATCGATGAACTAATACCTTCTAATTGATAAAAAATATTAAGAAAATACTTTTCTTCATCAATATCCTTTTCAACCAACATTGGTCGGCTAGTCATTAAAGAATTAACAAAATCCATATTTATATTGGAAAGCTCCCACACACTAAATTCCTCACCTAATTGTGGATCTAATGCGATTATTGGAACCTTTGCATATTTACTTTCTAACCTATAGGCATCTTCAACTGCCGGACCAAAAAAACCAAGTTCATCAAAATAGGCTTTACCAAATGTAACACCGCCACGCACTAAATAACCTGAGTTAAGTATTCTTAATAATGAAACTGAAGTATTATACATTGCTATTTGAATCAACTTCATATTATCTTTTCGACTATCCTCTACCCCATCCTTATAAAAATAGAAAAAGTAAGCACAATCTGAAAAACTATACACTTTCCTGTCATAGACTACATGTTCCGGATTCCTTGATTCATTTACTCTAGCCTCACTGTGAAAAACTTCGTGTATAAATAATTTGTCTTCGAATCTTGAATTATTCTGTGTACCCAGTAAATCAACAAAAATGACAACCATGTCTTTATATTCTTTCATAATGTCCCTTCCAATTAGAAGATAATATTTTCAAGCAATTTACCAACCATAATTAACTATTACCAAATATTACTTCGGTTAGGAAGAGAAAACTTTGAATTATCTCTTACGGAAATATGCCCAAATTGTCCTCAGTTTCATAATAAACAACCAATTAATTTAATTACTGTTTTCTAGGCATTCGGTATCAATGGAAATCTCTACTTTCCGCTTTACCACTATTTGGTTTACGGTTCACTCCGATTAATCCAAAACAACCTTTAATGAATTACTAATAAATTTCTTGAACTATTCTTCCACAATCTGGCCCGATTGCTGAATAAGAAAAAATAAAGTTCTTTTGATATAGAGTAAACAAATTAACGTAAATAAACCATCATTTTCCAAATTTTAAATCCTATCAATGCTCCCAACATATTAAGGATAAAATTATCAATATCAAAACTTCCTCTTTTTGTTACCAATTGTATTACTTCAATAGAATTAAAGAACTAAAAACCTGGCTAAATACAAATAAGTAGATTTTTAAAAGATTAAAATAATTTAAAAATGGAAATAATATTATCAATAAATAAATAATTTAATATGAAAGGATGAAATATATATGGATAAAACGAGTTGCGAAAAAATTCATCTTCTATTTGAAATAGAAGATTTTGAAATTCTTCATGTCGAAGAAATAGCACAGCTTACGAAAATGCATGTAGAAAGCGTGAGGAGATGGTGTAGAAGCGGAAAATTACCGTCTTATCAATTCGGAGGAAAATTTATTGTAACTGGATCAGATTTTAAAGATTTTATAAAACGATCTAAAGTAAAACCTAAATGGTTGCAAGAAGAAAAGGATTAATCAAATGAATAACGTAATATTATCCTTTTTTAAACAATACAATATTCCATATAAGATAAATAGGAGCAATAATACTGTAATATATCCATGCTTTCATTGCCATGTAGAAACCACTATTTCTATTATTAGAACACGATGGCACTGTAATAATTGTGAACATTCTGGAACACTAATACACTTAATAAAATTTATAAAGGATAATGAGCTTAATACTATAAAAGACATTCAAAAAATTAAAAAAATTTATGATGAAAAGAAAGAAATTGAAGACATACAAAAAATACTTATAAAAATCGAAAATAGTCAATTAGCTAAAGAACTACAAGAAAAGGTATTTAGAGTATTAAATAAAAGACAAAAATAGCAATATCTCTTTTAAAGAGACGTTGCTATTTTTGTCTTTTTATGATACATACGATTTAAAAATAGAGATAAATCAGCACATCGAACTTTATATCGGCCTGTCGGTGCATGAATCGGCAGTTTTCCGCTGCGAATCCATCGCCTAACAGTTTCTGGTGAAACACCTACCATATCAGCAATACTTGGTACTGATAGTAAAGCATCATCATGAATATATTTTAACTCTTCAAAAATACCAGGTTCTTTAATCATAAATTCTTACCTCCAATTTGTATATAGTGTTCGGATTAAAATACTATAACAGCAACATGGAGGTATTTTAAGAGTTTAAACATTCATTTTTTTAGTATAATAAAACCAAGTTCAAAAACCTAGCTCAAGAGAAGATTGAATTTTTTCCTTCTCTTTATTTAATCTAACTACTTCTCTTCTCCATTGATCAAATTTATTTTTACTATTTGGAGGATGTTTGATCTCTAAAAGTCTATGCTCAATCAATTGCAATTGTTCTACCAATACATTATTTGAATTTAATTTTTCTTTTTGGATAACTTCTTTCTTTTCAGTCTGTTTCTTAATTTCTTTTTGAAATAGTTCTTCAAAATTCGCTTGTTCTTCCGAATTATTGTGAACTAAATTCAATTCTTTGTCTACATCTCTAAATCCATGCCTTATTTCCCATAGAACAAGTTCCTGTTTATCCCACGGATATCCAACTACATATTCAAGAACACTATAGTACGCATCCATAGAGATATCAGCAGTGTAATATTCACGGCCTGTTTTAGCCTGATTGAAAGTTTCTTTCTCAATTTGTTTGTTATTATCATTCGTGGCTTTGTGACGCATATGATGTTGTCTTGCTATTTCTAATTTTGATTTTACTTCTTTATCAGGTATGACATAAAACGCTTCAACAAATAAATTATTCATAGAATGTCTACTAGCTTTTTTCACGAAATCATCAGCTTGTTCCTTCTCTAAAAAGGTAAGTTGCTCTCTTAATCGGTCAATAAATTGATTGCTAATTGACTTGTATCTTTTCTCCGGTAAATAAAGAAATGGTCTAAAAAACCAACCGAATCCTCTATCAATTGTTTTACCTTGATGTTTATATACCCATAATAAATACTTATTTATTAAACCTATCGCATAAGGAGAAATAGGAGTTCCGAAAATTTTATGTGATCCTTTTAGTTTTTGTTTAGACATTTCCTTTGGAAATCTAAGAACCCCCCAGCCTCTGTCGTTAATTTTTAATAAGCATTTTTCATCTAATTCAAAATGATCAACTCTTAAATTTAATAATTCCTCCGGACGAAGACCAGCAACGCAACCTATTAACCACATAGTTGCATATTTTAAAGGATCTTGAGATCTGGGATCTGTTAAAAGTAAATGATAAACTTCAATAATTTGTTCTCGTGTTAAAAATGACTTATTTAATTTTTTTGGCAATTCTTCATGATTTTCAACATCTTCAATTTCCTCTTCATTTTTTGGAAATAAGTTAAGAAAATCTTCGAATTGTAACTCTAGGCTATTAAATGAAAGGTACTCTTCAATTGTTTTCAATCTAGTTTTCTTGTTTTTTAGAATAAAATAAATAAATGGTCTAATATTATGAAACAATGTCTGTCTTGAAGTAGGTTTAAATTCTTTTTTTATAACATCAAAATCCTCAGGGTTAAGTGTATAAATATCAAAGAATACAAGTGTTTTTGCTTCTTCTTTATTAATTTCCATACGGTGTACACCTATTTTATATAATGCACTTGATAGCCATCCTTTTATAATTTTTAATTGTTTTTCAGCATTATTTATTTTCTTATTAGTAGAGAAATTGTTGTAAGTAACTGCTCTACCTGCTTTCCTGTAATCAATATATTTATCGATAAGCCGTTGAAGATCTTCATGAATTAATGAATAGAATGTTCCTTGATTTTCTGTGCGTTTAGCATTTTGTTTTTCCACTAGTTGTCTATTTTTATCTAATGCGTATAATACCTTTTCTTTTTCGTAATAATCTATAAACTCTTTTTCTCCATTTTTCAATGAATTAATACTTCTCTTTAGTTTCATTCTATATTCTGGTTCTACTCCGGCTTTTTCCACTGCCTTTCGTAAAGTTTTAGAACATGCCTTCATTTCTAATGCCATTTCATTTAAAGTTTGTAAATCATCAATATTTTCCAGTTTATTTAATACTTCTTTGGTTGACTCTTCATCATAGTAATTTATTCCACTCACAGTACAAATAGGCTCAATTCTATTATGATTTAAATATCGTCTTATTTTACTTGCATCAATATTATATTTTTTCCCCAATTCGCTAGTCGTTACATATAAACCTAGGTTTTTTCTATCTTCTTTCCATTTTACGACTAGTGCTTCTACTTCCTCTCTAAGATAATATTTAATGTCCCCGACTGTGTAACACGAAACAATACTATTATCATCTATTATCTTTTTTACTTGATAATTCTTAAGGTCAAGAATTTTACTGAGATCACTAATATTGATTGTTTCATTTACAATTGTCCTAATTTCTTCAATGTTATAGTATTTCAAACCATTATAATTCATTAGAGGAATAATAGACTTATAAGTTAATATCACATTCAAATGTGTTTTTCCTATCCCTAACTGGTCACAAATTTGATAAATACTTTTTATGTGTGCATTCTGCTTTAGATTTACAAATTGCTTATAACGCTCTATTTCGTCTTTTATAACTTCCTGTTCATAATACTGAATTATTTTATTTGTATCAAAATAATGTGGTGGAATATTTTTTAACTCAATTATTGATTCAATTTTTGAACGAGAGACTTCATATTCTTCACAAAGTTCACCGATAGTTTTATATTTTTTAAATTCATTTACCCATTTAATGACATCTTGGACTTTATAAAATTTTCCATTCCCCTTTGTGTATACAGGGGTTATATTTTGAGAAACTAATATTGATTTCAATAATCTCGATCCTATTTTCAAACTCCTACTTAATTCAGTTACTGACTTATAACTATCTAAAAGTTCTATTGCACTTTTAACTTCATCAGGAATATAATATTTTATTTGACCTTTTGTAACATAAAAAGGTTTTACTTCATGTAAATCAATAGCTAATTTAATTTCATTTTTTCCATGGTTTAAGAAATCAACTAGTGTATTTACTGTCTTGCAGCTTCTATAAGTTTCTAGTAATTCCTCTAATTTAATAGTTTCATAGTACTTAGATCCTTTATTCGTTACTTTAGCTGGAACTAGTTCAGTGTAATTAACAATCTTTTGAAAAGTTTCTCTATCAATTTTATCCTTTTCACAGAATGCAGTTATTGAAGTGAGTGATTCTAACATATTTTAGCCTCCTTAAAACTCAATATAGCCCAAAACACACATTCTAATACAAAATTTATAGTTTCTACTTTGCTAGACATAATGAATTTTGTAGTATCTTGTGAGTTTTGGGTATTTCAAATTTCATGATTGAGTTTTAAATATTATAGGAGATGTTTGTCAATTTTCGAATAGAAAATATGGGACTTTTTTATTCTTTTTAGGTGGTTCTATTAAAAATAAAAAATCCTAGGTAATTCAAAATTACTTAGGATTTTTCTTTTAATATTAAATTAGCTTTATTATTAATTTTCTACGAGTTTATCCATTTCCAAATTTTCATAGAGTATCCCCCTACTTTGATGACTTGACTTAAAACATGGCTACCTGACTTAGGTTAAATCTCATCCCATTTGCTCTTAATATATACTTTTTTAGTTCCTACAATATTATTTTTTAAAGCCTTATCCATAGATTCCGTAAGTTGATTGCCATTCAATTGATACTTTCGATTGAATTTTCCAGAACAACTACGCGAACAAAATTTACTTTTAAAAAAATATCGCTTTAATTGGCCCATATTTCTTTTTTCAAATGTTTTTATACTATTGCATTCCGGACATTTGTAAATAACAATGTTTTTTCCATATAAATCTCTGCTTAATGATTTATTAATTAAATCACGCTTTCGCTTTAAATACATTGGCGGATTCCATGAATATAACCACTTAGCGATGGTATGAACTGAAGCTGGCCCACTAAAAGTTAATGAATATGTGTTTTTAGTTTTAATGATTTTTACTGATTTTACTTTTAACTCTGATTCGAATATCTCCTTTATTTGTTGAATCATTGATTGTGTGCCGCTAAAATTTAACATTGGCATTCCAGTAGACTTATTAATGCTTATTGATCCATCCCCATCAAATACTCCTAAAATAAAAGCTCGATGATCCCAGACGTGTTCAAGTGGATATTTAAGTTTAAAAGTCTTTCGATTCTCTAGCCCATATTTTAGAAGATCAGAATAAATGATTTTGCTTCCAAAAGTGACCTTATTATATTCTCTTCCATTGGTATAATCAGAGAGTACAGGCACTTCTGATTGAAGTAGTTTTTTAAAATACTCTAAGATATAGGCATCTCTTTTTTGAATCTTTATTTTGAAACCAGCATGGTTCTTTTCATTATATGAAAATACATGACCATCACTATAAATCCAACCTAGTAAATAAAGTTTCTCCATCGAATCTAGCTTTTTAAAGAAATCTTCATTTAATGAATATTTTCTTATTTTATAAGAGAAACCCGCTTTTACTAGGCATCGTTTGATTACCCCATGGGATGTATTGTATTGCTTAGCAATTTCTCTTAAACTTAATCCTTGCTTAAGATGTAATTCATTAAACTTTTTAATGTCAGTCTCTTTAAATTCTCTTTTTACCATTAACTATCTTCCTTTCAATTTTTGTTACTAGTATTTTGGACAGGAAGATAGAGAAATATACTATTAATTTTTTAAAAACTTAATATTCCTATTTTTTCAACAGACTATTAAAAAAATATTCTCTTATATCATTTACGATTGTTAGATCTTTTTCTAGTCTATTTTAGAAGAGTGGACATTTGCTTTTATAACTTTTACCTATCATAGTTGCTGCTTTAAACAACCCTCATTTAGTGCCTCCTAAATATTAATTTCAAATTATATTACAGAAACCATAACAAATCACATATCAAAATTAATAACAAAATATATTAGCGATTTTCAAAATAATAGGTTGAATGATTGTTAAACTATTGATATATATTTGATTTTGAGAGAATTAGTTTTTTTATTCTTTATGAAAATGGAATTGGATAATTGTTTTTCAATCAAGTTAAGTAAAAAAAATAATAAATAAATATTTTTTTGCATATTTAATTGGAATTAGGCTCTTTATAAGCGATAAAAATAAGGGGTTTTTTGGAAAAATAAATAAAAAAAATAACTTAAAACAAAGTGTTTCAAGTTTCTGTAAATAAAAAACGTATTATTATCTATTTTTTGGAAATAAAAAAAATGGTCTGAAAATAACTAATATCAAAAAAATCGATAATCTTATGTGGCAGTTTGCAGTTATACATGCAGTGAATTTCAGTGAATTATACATAGTAATGCAATGTTAAATTACATGATTTAAATTAATGAGACCCGGACCCTCTACATAAACAAGCCCTATAGAAAGCTGACCAAATGCTGGTCCTTCTAGCTAAGGCAAACATGCACATGCACACTTCTTAATCTAAAACACGGTTAAAACACTATGTATTTTTCGACAGCAATTCGCAATTATTTAATTGACTATATACATTTATTTTATATAAGACATTTTTTGTAGTTTAATAAAATTTGCATTATATACACGAAATGTTTTAGTTCATTATCTAGAAGTAACTATTCTTCATATGGTTCTTTTATCTAACCAATTATAGCGAACACATGCAGGTACCTTATCTAAAGCTTCTATATTAGAATCAATCACTATTTTATCTCGTTTACGTAGAAACAATACTTTATCTTTTAAATTTTCAATAGCTTGTTTTAACATTTCCTTTCTTGTTAAAACACCCCTACTAGCCCAATTACGTATCATATTTTTCTTATATTCTACTGAAATATTTTTTGCTTTGAATTCAATATGACCGTAAATAGCCGAAATGTGTTCGCTAAATAATAACCAATGATTTTCTAAAAAGTTTTGTTGAGGTACTGATTGAACTAATGACTCCAAGTCAATTCCGAATTCTTCTAGTTTTTCTTCTAACATTATTTTATGATCATCAGAGGATACTTCAATAAAGTATCTTACTAATTCCTCTAAATTTTCATTGTCTTTGAAATATTCTTCTGCTGAAGACTCAACTTTTTCTTTTTTTAAGACATTTGTAATAATCTGTTCAATATCCTTAATTAAATAAAAATCCATCATGGTGTTAACTGCTTTTGTGTCATTTTCATCTGACATTAAATCATGATAAAGAACATTTTCTTGTTCTTCAGAGAAATAAGAAACAAGAGCATGACGATATAACTCAACACCAACAGTTTCAAATAAATTAAACAATTGGTTTTGAATGTTAATAAATAACGGGATTGTTTTCGGACGCATTACTTCATAGTAAATATGATACTTGTCAGCAAAATATTGAAATTCAGCTTTACTTGATTCATTTGGAGAAATTGAATTCAAGAATCGTTCATGGACTTTAAGACCAATTTTATGCTTTCTAGTTTTGGACATTCTCTTTTTACGAGTATCACAGTCGTACCCACAATATGTATGTAATTGAGCTTCAAAGTCATCGCTTTTATCGTCATAGCGTTTACCATTAATGAATACAACCAAATATCCTTTACTAACAAATTCAATAAGAATTCCCGCTAATTCTTGATAGCTTTCAATATAACTCACCCCGCTATGATATTTGTTACTGTAAAGTGCTTCTACTGATACCGATTTTATTGTTCCTATAGAAGTGAAAGAAGTTGCATAAAGAAAAAGGCGTTTCTTCGTTTTATTTAAAGATAAGAATTCTGATGAAGTAAGTATATTAATATTTCTTACATAAGTTGGATCCTTTTTTCCTCCATTTGATAAAACATGGAAATGAGAATAAAAAAACTCATCCTTTTTTGATAAAAGTTTTAATTCTGTAAGTTCGTTAATTACACGATTAAATGTTTTGTTTTGTAAGAACAATTGCTTTCTAATTGTCTCTTTATCGCAATAAATACGGCCGTCTTTTGCTACCCATTTTATTGTGAAAAGCATAAAGTTAATAGCATTATTTGTAACTTCCAATGTTCCATTAGAAATTTTGAAGAATAATTCTCTATTTAATTTCGCTGTTTTAGCATAATCTTTATCATTAAGCATTTACTATTCACTCCTAAAATAAAAAGAAAAAAGAGTACCCCAAATTCACCATATGCGTTTACATATAGTCATAAATTTGGGGTACTCCCTTTTTAAATATTTAATTTGATTATTGTCTGAATTTAAATTAAATTATAGCATAGTTTAATTATACATACAACTTTCTGAGAAGTAATTTATATAAATGCGTAGATCGTTATTTAAAACTATTTTAAACCAAATAGATTATTTATAGCATCGTGTAAAAGACCACCCCTCATAGTTGAAAATCTAGATAAGCACTTTCATTAGTCTATAATCTTAATTACTCCTGCTTCTTTGCTAATTTAAAAATATTTTTTTACTTCTTATTCTTAATAATGCTGGCGATAAATATTTTAAAACCTTCTCATTTTATTTAGGATTTACAAGATGCTCACCATTCGTGGCATTAAAATAAACAGCCACCATTTTTTTCTGGTCTGCATCCCAACCTATTACTAATATCAAGGTGATTTTTGTCTCAGGGTCTTTTATCATCATAAAGTTATAGCCTTTAGCCCAATCTTTACCTTGATGTACCTCTCCTAATTCTAGTGCTTTTTTAAGTAATTGAGGCGAATCGTAGTTAATATCTCCAAATTTTATAAATGCAGCTACGGGATGGGGAGAAGACCCTTTACCTCCTATATCCTCAGTTGATTCAATTTTCCCTTCATGGATAGTTACCAAAAATTCCTTATTTGTCTCTGGCACCCCAAACAAAATATTCCAATATTTTCTTTTCCCATTGCTTCCAATCAACTTCCCTGGCTTATCTAAGTCTATATTAATTGCCTGTAAAACCTGCGAGTCTTTATCCCATTTCAAAGCAAACGGATATGCAAGTTTAACTGCTTCTAAAATTGTTAATTCAATTTTTAGATTTTCATCTTTAAGAGTTTGCGAATGAGTAGAGTTCTCAAACAGTCTGATACTAACTATAAGTGTAGAAATTAATACAATTAACAAGATCACCATTACTTTTTTCTCATGCATTCACCTCTTTTTAAATTAATATACAGATTAAGATAAAATCCTAAATCGTATATTTATATTTAAGAAATAGCATGGAAAAGTATTTTACATTCTCTATTTTTTCTTTCTCAACAGTATAAGATTTTGATGGATTAATAAGAACATGCCTATTTCTCAAATACGCTTTTTTGTTTAAATACAGTTAATTACAAACTTTACAAACTTCTTATTATTTTGTTTAGTTAAAAAACCAAAAAGAGCCACCAAAACAGCAGCTCAGATGTACCTTAACATCAGTTTATTAATAACGAATCCTTATACTTCACATTCAAATACATTGAAAGAACTACCTTCTCCATATCCATTAATTACTTCATGAACTACTACATTTTTAAATCCGTTTGTCTGAAGTAAATCCTTAAATTCCTTTATCTCGTAAAGACGAATAGGAAAATCCATAGTTTCTATTTTCACTAACTGCTCACCCTGAACCGCTTTATATTTTAATTCAATATTTAATACCTTAGATTTCTGATCATAATTCATTTTCTTATATTCAATAATTTTTTGATCCGCTAATTGTTTCCTATTTGTCTCAATCCAATCAGGAATTTCCTCAACCTCTTTATTTTTTATCATAGCAGTCAAAAGTAGTTTCCCATCTGACTTTAAAACAGACTTTAAATTTTGAAGACTGTCGTACACTAATTTATCAGGTAAAAGTGAAAAGGAACCGAAAGGAATCATAATTAAATCATAGTTTATATTACTCTTAAATTCCTCTATTTTTTCAAGAAAAACAATTGGATTGAGACCAAGTTTTTTTCCTTTTTCTTCACATACATTTATCATTTCTTCTGAGATGTCGAAGCCCTCGATATCAATCCCTCTTTGCAGAAATGGTAAAAGCATTCTGCCATTGCCACACATAGGCTCTAAAACTTTCATATTATTATCTTTAACAAAAGATAGATAAAAATCTAGCTCTACTCCCATTGCAATGGATTTTTCACTTTCATATATTTTTGTACAAAGTTCTCCGTAATAATCCATCATCTTCTATACACCTCCCGAAACTTATCTATAATAGTACATTCAATACACTTTTTTATAATCCTACTCTGATAGTTAAACAATCTCTTCCGTTTTACTTTCCATGGTCAAGTCAATAACTCCTTTAAGTGATAATAATTATTTTTGCAAATAATAGTATTTTAAAAGTAATTAAGTTTCAGGTTTTTACTCATTTCTCCTCGTTCTTATATACCTGAAATTCATGATCTGAGTTAATGATTATTTTACTGTTATTAATTAATCTAATCTCAAGAGGAAAAATAGCAGACACTTTATCAGAAAAAATCCATCTTCTCCCTGGTTGAGCTAAAATAATAAATATACCCTTCTTTCTTTCACCCATGAAATTAAGGAATTTTCTACTGATTTTCTTATTGTCACGTTCAGTAACACCAATCTCGTTTAATTTTTCACTTGTACTTATGGTATCTTCTACAATTAAACCGATTTCGCTAATGTTTAAAATACTTTTAGCCGAAAAAGGCTCGAGGCTATCTTCAGTAATTTCATATCTTGAAATAAATTCTACTATATTACCAGAAGGGTCATGAAAATATAAAGAACGGGCAGGTAAATTAGCAAAATAAGCTTCATCTACCCCCTCTTCAAGAAGTAATTTTACTCTTTCTTTTACCCATGATTTTGCTTCATAAAATTTGTTAGCTGGTATGTTAAAAGCAAAGTGGTAATAGGGGTTACCTTTTACTGATTTAGTGGTAAACCTAAATTCACTTGTACCAACTGCAATTCTAAAGCTATTTATATCCTCATGAAATAATGAAAAACCTAAAGTATCTATATAGAACTCTTTCATTTCCATTAAATTTTCAGTCTGTAATACAATCGATTTAATTTCCATCGAAAATAACACCCCTTTTCGAATGATTACATTAATAGTAACTGCTCTACAGATGACTTATCTAAGTATTAAATAACTCGCCTTCTAAAGCATTTATATACCTAATAGCTGAGTTATGAACACATTGTTTTGCATCTTTTTTTACAACGCGGAGAAAGGCATCATACAATCGATCAAAATGTAAATCTTCTATTTGATTAAAGATTCGTTTCACTGTTTTAGCAGGGAGAGGTATAAAATTTGGATAACTATACATAAATGTCACCCAACGACGGTCAGCAACCACTCGAATGATATCCCCAACAAGTAATATGCCTTTTTGTTGAAATCCATTTTTCCATTCTAATACTGTGGCTCCTTTGAAATGACCACCAGTACGATAAAGGGTTAATCCGTTCTTTAATGTAAGTGACTCACCAGACCAAAAAATAATCTTGTCACTTGGTCTTGTAATCCAATCTTTATCATCCTCATGAATATATATAGATGCGTTAAAAGCTTCCGCCCACTCAACTTGACTTGAATAGTAATGTGGATGAGATAAAGCGATAGCATCAATCCCACCTAATTCCTCTATTTTTTCAATAGTTGTCTGATCAATATATGTAACACAATCCCATAATAAATTAAAATCCTGTTCTTGAATTAAATAAGCTGTTTGACCAATTCCAAACGTTGGAATAGTTTTAATACTAAATAAACCGTTTTCTTCAGAATTAATTTTATTTTCAAATTTTTTAGTTGACACCAACTTTTCTAAAGTTGTCCAAGTCTGCCCGTTTACGCTAACAAATTGTCTTTCTTCTGAGCAAATAGTACATTGCTTTGGCTCTTCAATAGAATGTTCATACTGTACACCACAAGTCATACAAATATAGTAACTCAATATAACTCCCCCTTTATTCCATTGTGATTAAATCTTGACTATATTTTATTACATTCATTATTTTACCAATTAAGTTTAAGGTAATATTTACAACTTTAGGCTGAATTTAACTAGATAAAATAAATTTACTAAACTCTTTCATATGTACAAAAAATTCTAAAATATGAGGAAAGTTTTTCTTTTAGCAAACACTGTCGTTCCTTCAGCCAAAGTTATAGTTTTCTTTAGTGTTATGTATAGATTAATATTAAATTATAAATCCTTAGGGGTTGCTAAAATGTAAAAAAAGGTTGTGCTTGTTTTGTTGAGTAAAGGTTTTTATAAATGAGGAAATTTTTGGAATAAAGATCCTAAAAATAAACGTATCGAGTATCCTATTAACGATGAAATAATAAAGAAAGCTGAAAATATATATTGGATGTTCACTTCCCAGCATCATTTATTGATCTAATGAAACAACAAAATGGTGGTGAACTTAACTATCCTTATTTTACAGAATACAAAGATGCCCTTCCTAGCATAGAACCGATTCATTTTGAAAAAGATGATATAGGTATATTATCCTCCAAAGAATTGTTAGAAGAATCCGGTCTTCCTCAAGAATTAATTGTTCTTTGGACAGATTTTCATGAATGGGTCGTTTTAGATTATCGAATAGGGAACGAACATCCATCCGTTGTATATATTGTCGAGAACTATTTTACAGAGGAAATGGAATGGGAATTTCATAAGATTGCGGACACTTTTGATGTATTATTAAATAAATTGTTTCGAATAAGTCCGAAAAAAGCAAAGAAAATAAATAGATTTTTTAAACGAAAAAGACGAAAATAAAGACGCTACTATTTTGCAAGCAATTAACCCCATAACTAGAAGTAGATTAGGGTTCATTCCAAAAGAAAGTTGTTACTATAAAAGGGAAAATAACTCCAATAAATACGATAACTCCATTCCCTATTAAACCAATCCTTTTATATACACCTTTTTCAGCAAATAATGCCAATAAAAACCCTATTGCAGTTGCAATAACTCCGACTAATAGATAACTGTCCTTTCCAAATAATGCAATAATGTAAGATGCTAACCCTACTATAAATAAAATGGATGAAAACAGACCTATTTTGCTTTTCATTTTAAATTCACCCCAATCAATTTATTCTTATGCTTTAACAAGATACTATTTAAAATATTCCGAATATTTTAGGAGTAAGCATTTGTGTTTTTTCTTCCTCTTAAACGTTATTTAGAATCCATTCTTAAATATCTTTAATTAATAAATCAGAGTTAACAGGAGTAATCCCTAATTCTCTTGACCAAATAGATAGTTGTCCGATATGATGAACCTCATGCGTAATGATATGATATAGAACTTTTTCATAGGAAAATATAAGATTTTGGTTAATAATTAATTCCTTATTTAAATCATATTGAAATTCAGTAAGAAATCTTTCTGTACTTTCTCTAGTAGCTTTAGCATACTCTTTTACTTCTCCTAAAGAGCGAATTGTTAGCATATCCTTTTCATTTACAGGATTACCTAGCATTTGATTAACCCAGATTTGTTCACAATCAATTACATGAAACAGTGTATGTAAAAAGTTTTTCATACCACCAGTTCGTTCTTTTATTAATTCTTCATGCGGAATTTTCTCACACCATTCGATCCATTCTTCACGAACTTTCCAATTATATTTAAATAAATTATCTAGCATAATTCGAGTCTCCTTAAATAATTTCAAATTTTTTCAAAGCATACATTACACCATCTTCTGCACAATCTTTCGTAACAAAATTGGCTATTTCTTTAAGCTTTCGATTGCCATTCCCCATTGCTACTCCTAAATCTGTTAATTGCAACAAATCGATATCATTTTCACCGTCACCAAAAGCAATTGCTTCTGACGAATTGTATCCAAAATAGTTCAATATACTATTCGCAGCAATTGATTTAGAAATGTTTGTTTGTAATACATTTGCGATGTATGGATGCCATTGTTGAAATTGCAAATGCGGAAATATCTCTCTATATAAATTTATGGTTTTGTTATTTCCATAAAGGCACATTAAATAAATTTCTTTATCCAAAATATCTTTGTCAAGCTCAGGGTATTCAGTCAAAGATAATGTTTGTTGAAGTGCCAGACGTGTATGATCATTATAAATACCGTTCATGTTTAGTTTTTCAGTGAAATAAGATAAAGCTTGCCCATTCTGTTGTGCAAATATATGTATATCATTCACAATGTGCTTATCTAAAATAGTTTTATAGATTACTTCGTTCTTATTTTTTACATAAGCGCCATTAGCTGTGATAAAAGTGTCGATTCCAATTGAAATTAATTCCTGGCACATTGATAACGGACGCCCTGTTGCAGCAACCACATGAATCTTTTGATCTTTTAATTTCTGGATTGCTAATTTTGTAGTATCAGAAATTATTCCTGAATTATAATCAATTAGTGTTCCATCTACATCAAAAAATATAATTTTGTAACTCAAATAAACTACGCTCCTTTTCTAAAATAACGATTACACGTTACTTTTGCTGAATAATAAAGGCTGTTTCTTAAAAATTGGAATTTTGCTAATATAAGAAACAGATCCTTTTTAGAAAAATTCATTTCCTATTTTAGTGTCTCTTTCTTCCCAGTCGTAAATTATTTTTTGATCCTTAGTTGTTAGTCGACCACTTTTTTCAACTACATCTGTTGACTTTTCATTTTGAAATTTAAGCCTTAATGTATACGTATAATCTATTGAACCATCGTTATTTTCTTTCTTTTTTTCAAGTTTAATATTTTCTAATTCAATGCTACTTCTTGTTTTTGCTGCAACATCAGGGGCTATTTGAAAAACACGATTAGCCATTTGCTTTTCATATACGTCTGTTGATAGGTACACTTTTAAATTTCCAGCTATTTCTAGTTCTGTTGGAGGATTAGCAGGATCTTTGATATTATATTGTGCTGATTTATAATTTTTTACTAACTCCTCTATATCCTTTTCACTTTTCACGGCTTCATTATTACAACCTATTAAACTTATAATCATAATCAATAAAAGAAACAAATTTAATAATTTTTTCATTGTTTAGTATTCCTCCTATCTATTTAACAGTAGCTAAATACAGAAGCAGGTATATAGTTTAAGCGTTATAAATTATTCATATCCAAATGAATTAAAACACACGATTAAA
Source organism: Rummeliibacillus sp. JY-2-4R (assembly GCF_053847205.1). Taxonomy (NCBI): domain Bacteria; kingdom Bacillati; phylum Bacillota; class Bacilli; order Caryophanales; family Caryophanaceae; genus Rummeliibacillus; species Rummeliibacillus sp. JY-2-4R. Next base: position 2,375,526 of record NZ_CM132623.1, read on the forward strand.
CTATTTATCCTATTTTCTATTTTTTCTTATAAAAAAATAAATAATTAAAATCAAGAAAATAATAAAAACCAGTAAAAATAACAGGTTAGCGTAATTATTGCCTAATCCATATTGTTCTTTATACATGCTATTACCTCACTCACTTAATATTAAAAAGTCAAAAAGTTAAACGTAAAAACAAGATCTGAATTTGAGTAATTAAACTTTTTGGTTTTCGAATTTCTAAAAATAGAGGAATTAATTTAATTGCTCTTTTTCGTCTTGTACTAAACAAAAAAATAATTCCTCCTACAATTGCAAAAAATCCTAGCGTAAATACGTATGATAATATTATATTTGATACAATTGTCAAAACGATAAATAGGACTGTATATGGCTAAATCCTCAATGCACAACTTTTATATCCTTACATCATACAATTTTACCATTATATTCATTAAAAGGAAAAATAATTAAATAGAGGTTGGATAATAGACTCCCACCCAGTTAGGGCAATAGGAACTATACTTGGATCAGTCTATATTCCATTTGACTACCCCCATCGCTCAAATAAAGTCAGATAAAAGTTTGCACTATTTAAGCTATTTCTTTAAGCATCATATTAATAGACAATTTCAAATTATTTTATTATTCGGTTAAAATAAGGCCACAATTTTTGATTTTACCGTAGTATAAAATACTTTCATAAGGATGAATCAGATGAAAAAATTTTGTATAATTTTATTTTCCATTTTAGCTTTTGTAGTTGGTTGTAGCCTACAAGGAAAGACTATACCCGATAAATTTCTTTTAGGGAATTTTGGAATGAATTTTGAAAACAATAAAACTTATTATCTTGTTGTCCCAATAGAATGGACAGGTGAATCATCTGTAACAGTGAAATCAATAGAATTGATGAAAAGAGATGAAATGCCTATCACATATGAGGAAGATGGAATAAATTACGAATTTTTTGGTGCTGATCCATTAAAAAAATCTGGTATTTATGCGGATTCAGATATTGGCGATTTAAAAAATATTAATAATTTAGAAATCAAAGGAAAAGGAAAAGTTGCAATCAAACTTTCCATGAAAGATGTCAAGGAAGATAGTGAACGAAGAGTAAAAATCAAGTTTAACAATAAGGGAAATGAAAGAGAAGAAGTTGTTAAATGGAAAACCCTCGAACAATTATCTACAGATTCTAAGAAGTAAAAGGTGTTACTACTGTATACTTGTGCAGAGTGTATTTGGCTACATAAAGGTACTGATGGTTCTATTAAATAGTCAAGATTCCTATTATGGTGGAATCTTGACTATTTTTCTTATTTAACTTTAACTGTTTCTTATTCTGCAAAAGCTCCCGTTTTTAGGCTTCATAATCACATATATACACTGTTAAAACCTATCATAAGTATGGATTAGGTAGTTTTTCAGATTGTATGACTAATGCAGTCATTCCTTTCTCACTACCAGATAAATGCCCCTCACCCTTTTTCCAGAATAATCACTCTCTTTTTTGTTATTATTTGTTACTTTAAAGCACTAACCACCTCAGATTTCTTTAACAGCTACTAACAATCCTACACAACTTCGAGTTAGTTATCCATATTCTTTTTTCGATAAGATCAAGCCAATACCTAGCCATAAAGAGCATAAAGTTATAGCCTTTAGCCCAATCATTACCTGGATAAATATTTCCTAATTCTAGTGCTTTTTTAAGTAATTGAGGAGAATCATAGTTAATATCTTCAAATCTTATTAGTTCTTCTTCGGGGTATGGAGTTGCCCCCTTTTCCCCTATATCCTTAGTTGAAACAATTCCCCCCTCATGGATCGTGACTAAGAAATCTTTATCAGTCTCTGGCACTCCAAAATCAATATTCCAATATTTTCTTTTTCCATTGCTTCCAATCGACTTTCCAGGCTTATCTAAGTCTATATTAATTGCCTGTAAAACCTGCGCATCTTTATTCCATTCCAAAGCATAAGGATAGGCAAGTTTAACCGCTTCTAAAATTGTTAATTCAGTTTTTAGATTTTCATCTTGAAGAGTTTGCGAATTAATATAGTTCTGAAACAATTTGAAACTGACTATAAGTGAAGGAACTATTACAATTAACAAGAACACCATTACTTTTTTCTCATGAATTCACCTCTTGTAAATTCCTCTTTTTTTATTAAATGTATTGATATTTATGAAGTAGCTTGGGAAAGTATTATACAATCTAAGTGGAAGATTTCAGAAGATTTAAAAGTACATTCCTATTACTCATATGCACCATATTGTTTTATATAGTTAAATACAAGATTCTTCTTTTTATTAGTAGTTAGAATTTTCCGCATACCATATAATCTTAAATATGTATAACCATGAAAAGGACAATAATAGAAATATTAAGGATAGGATGTGCATATGGTGAGAATTAGGAGAGCAAATATTTGGGATGCAGAAGGTATTGCTAAAGTACACGTTGATAGTTGGAAAACGACTTATAAAGGAATAATTCCAGATAATTATTTAGATAGTTTATCTTATGAAAATAGAACAGAACTTTGGAAACAAAACATAATAAAAGACAATTATGTAATTATAGTTGAAAATGGACAAGGAAAAATTATCGGTTTCGCTGATGCGTGGAAAAGAGAAACAAACATTGAAGAAAACACATGTGATTTGACTTCAATTTATTTATTAGAGGAATATCAAGGAACAGGTATTGGAAAGGCTTTATTGAGAGAATTATTCATCCATTTCAAAAAAATGGGCTATTCAAAGATTTTTGTCGATGTTTTAGAAGATAATAAAACAAAATATTTTTATGAATATTATGGTGCCAGATTTGTAAAAAATGTTCAGATTAAAATTGGTGAAAAAGTATTAAATGAATCGAAATATGAATGGTCTTCTGTCGATCAAGTACTTTCAAAACTATAAAAATAATTATAGATTGAGAGTAAAAGTGTAATTATTCTTAATTTTAAAAAGGCAATAGAGTTGTAAAGTGTTGTTGCAACTTCTATTGCTTTGTTTGTTTAATAAGTAATTTAATTATCTCTTACTTTCTCTAAATCTTTGATTTGTCTTTTTATTTCTTTAAGTTCAGTCCTTAAATACTTAACCTGTTTTGAAGTGTCTATGCCAAATCGAACGGCATACGTAATAATAAGAAACAGAATAATTAATCCAGTAATGCTTAATAGGTATATCTCAATCACAGTGTCACTCCCAAAATATCTTTATATTCAACATTAACACAAAAAGTAATTTTGTAATGTGAAATGTAGTTTTCTGTTCATTTATATTTAAACTTTTACATTATTTAATTTTCTTAGTTATATAAACAATCGGGCCTTTAACATTAAGAAAGGGCGTAATTCTTGCTGCAGAATTGCGCTCTGTTGCTAAGATCGTTATTGAAGCAATGCACCCACTAGTTTAATAAGAAAATAAGTATTTCAACCAATCGAAATAATTACTTTAGCAGTTGATTTAAAATAAGTTTCAATACATCGTCCTGTGTCATATCTTTAGTCAGTAATGTTTCTCCATCCACGCCAAGATAATCATTTGGATTCCACCAGGTACGTAACGAATCTTCTCCGAATTCAATCTTTTTCGAACTAGAGTTGTGACGTAATACTGTTTCCTCAAAAGTTAAATCAAAATAATATGTATATGCCTTTTGCTTATAGAACTGGATTAGGTTATTTAACATTTCACCATAACGACTTTTATACAAGATTCCTTCTACAATAATAAATTCACATTTACCTTTACCATATCCTGCTATTTGGCGAATCTATTCGATTGAAAGGTTTCCCTCTAGGTCGTGAACTCTCAACATTTCTCGGCGGACAACATCCTGAGAAACCAATAGCGTTCCACGCCCCAAATAATTTTGAAGATTTTTCGCAGTCGTTGTTTTTCCACTCCTAGAGTTTCCTCATATGATAATTAACTTTGATTCCATATTCTCCCCCTACGCATTTTAATTGCCTCTTATTTTATTTATATAATCTTCCATAAGAATTACAAAGATTTCCTTACTTTTGCATTCGATATAGGAATTAACTATTCCTTCTTCTACTATCCTGCTTAAAGTGCATTACTTCAGAATCTCCATCTATTTGAAATTATATATACTATTATATTTAAGGGAAATTCTCCAGAATACGACCTTTAAATGAAAATAAGGGCTTATCCTTATACAAGGATAAGCCCGATTGTTGAATATAAAAGTTCAAGGTTTATTATCCATTCTTTAGTAGATGCCCTCTATTTTACCATTCGACAAATACTAAACACTCTTTTTATAAAAGGATTTATTCCACAGATTGACGTAAAATTAATTATAATTGTTGTTAATTTCCTACCAAAAAGGAGGCATCTTAGTGACTACAACAAGAAAAGGTTCTTAAAGCAATAATGGTAATTATAGGGGGGATTATGCTTAATTTTACTAGCCATAATTTAGAAGATATAGGAAACAAGTTAATGCATATAACAGGTTCTATATTATTGATATTAGGGGTAATTTTTCCATTTATTAGCAATTCACGCAATAACAAAAAAACATAATAAATGGGGATATCTTATGAAAAAAGTTTAATTCCAGCAGCATTATCATTGTCATTGCTCTCATATTTTTTTGTACTATAAACAATAATAAGAAAATGAAATGAATACAAAAATTTGCATATTACTGTTTTTTGTTTATAATAAAAGTAGAACTTTAACACATATTAAAAAAGATTCTAAGTGCTGTAACACAACGACTCTAACAGCATAACCCGCGAAATAAAGCGGTCTTTGTGAAAAAATTTATGGCATAAAAGATCACCCTAAATCTTCCGACAGAGATTTTGAACGGGTGGTCTTTTATTTTTTATTGATTTTGTCTATTAGTACGATCATGAGGTTAATTAAGGCTACCATGAATAGGCCTGTATTTATAGAGATAAGTATTTCAGACATACGGCTCACCTCCTGCTCTCACAGGAGATTAGACCGCTCCACCCGCTTTGATTGTTGATACATAGAAAAGTCTTTTTCAATAACCAAAAGGCTGTAAAATTATTAGTATTATTTAAAATAAAATAAAAAGCATAAAACTTATAACAATATTATACTATCCGTATCTTTTATTTTGCTACGGGATTAATTGGGGCATAATGATATTAAAACAACCTCTCTTTATACGAATATGGCAAATAAAGATAGTGAAAAAATCTTAAGTAAAATGGATCAACATCGAAACAAACAGTAAATAACCGTAAAAAGGAAGCATCTAATAGTTATATCTAAAATTGTTATGTATTAAACAACTGAATATAATGTCACACATTTTATTCTGAAAAAGAGAGGATAGATGAACAGCTGAAACGCCTGTATTCAACTATCCTTTTTGTATAAGAAATGAACTCATTTACCACAACAACAAAGTTTTTTGCATGTTCAACTAAAGCACCATTCACCCTTACATCAATTTCGATATGACTATGGTAAGTAGAATAATTATAAAAAACACAACTATTATATAGCCGATATACCTGATACCTTTAGGCTGTTGTTTTAAATGCCATCTCTTATTATTAGCTGGAAAGCCCATTGCTTTGTTATCTGATTGTAAAGGATTGAAAATTTCATCTTCACTATTTTCCTCTTTCTCCTTCATATAACTCTCCCCTCTTAAATTTTATTCAATAAAATATTTTACTCTTTGGTAATAATTTCTCTAGCTGTTCAACAATATGCCCCTTTAGCTAAAGAAGGCACGATTCCTTTTTAAGAATTGCGCCCGATTGTTGAAGATTGATTGACATAGGTACGTTAGAGAGTAACGGTTTATAGATATCTTCCTTAGTATCTTTGCAAATGATTCTTTGTTACTTTTAACCATTTACTTAGGCATATTTCGGATCCAAAATATTGTTGTAAATAAGCCAATTACAGCTAACACTATTATTGCTCCCGATTATTGAAAAATTAATAATACTTCTAATAGGAGTACCGTCAGGAAAATGCCAATCTACAACGTTTAGGAAATTTCAATATTAAAAAGCCTAATTTCTCAATTTAACGCGATGAAATTAGGCTTTTTTCATTACTCAATTAAAGCGTCCGATCATTTAACTTCTAGGACAAAAGCATAAAAGGCATCACCATGAGATAAATTTCTATCTTCCTCGTCCATCCACCAGACACCATAGGCATAAATATAAGTACCTTTTTCATTAGGGGCTATAAACTGATTATTATTTACCTCAATTTCCATTTCATTCTCATTTTTTATCTGTGTAAGATGAACTTCGTTGGGCTTCGGTTTGTAATTCATTTTCAATTTGATTTTCTCACCAGCCTGTACTTGTATAGGCTCTTTACCTTTTAGTAATTCTACTGGACCAGCAGTATCAGCACATTCGGCTTTTCCATTAGATTTAGGTCCCCAACAATATGAACCCAGTTTAGTTTCATATGTTTCTCTGTCAATCTCTATCTTTACTTTTGGAGGCTTGTTTCCGGTTAATACTCCATTTCCATCTGTATTTTTGGTAAGTATGCCATTACAACCACTTAATATAAAAACAAACAATAAAACAGCCGTGACTGTAAATTTCCTCATTGATTTCCCTCCTTTTTATAAAAAGTATTTCTTCAGCAAAATGGCCCTTTAATGAAAATAAGCGCAGATCCATTACTCTAGAAATGCGCCCGATTGTGGAATATCGAAAATATATTATCACCTTATCTATTTTTAGATTTTATAAACTGTATTTGATACTCCTTTTGTTCAATAAATTTCTGTTTTTGTTCATCAGTCACGTATTTTTTATCTTGTTGAAGAAAGGCAGCATCTATTATAGTCATATCTGTATAATTTATAGATTCCATTGTATTTTTAAGATAAATTTTCCACCTTAGGTTGAAATCAATATTTTTTTCATGATCAGCATAAAAAGTATTATTAATATAAAGTTCTTCATCAAGGCTTAAATATAGTTCAGCAATAATATCCAATAATAAGAAGATTCTTGTATTATTATCTCTTAAAGCTTTTGAGTCCTCAATGTTATCTAATAGATGTAAAGTTCTGTTTCTATTAAACTCCTTTTTCACACCTTCTTCTGAAGCATTAAACCTTAGATAAAATACTTTTCTAATCATAAAATCAAAATATTTAATTTGATTACTAATCCACTTTTGGATATTGATATTAGAATTACGTTCATTATTTTTTTCGTTTAAATACTTGACTAGGTTTTTTTCAAAAATATATACGCTAAAGTCACCTTTTTTATTTATTGATTCAATCTCATTAGACTTCTCATTAGATCATTTTCTTAATATTGCTTCTACAACCGGCACTAAACTCAAATAGGAACAAATGTAATTTCCTATCATCAAATCATAGGTTGCACTTTCAATTATTTTCATGAAGTCATTAAATATTTTTGTTGGCTTAAATCTATATTCAATCTGAAAGGCTCTTTGCCATGGATTTTTTACCATCCTTAATATTTCTCCATCTAACCCTCCCCAAGCTGGATCTGGATTTTCTAAGCTAGCTAACAATTCTTGTATCCTCTTGCCTGAAACACAAGGGTAAGGAGGAATAGTGAGCAATTTTTCATTTAGATGTTTATCTACTTTCTCATAAGTTTCCCATAAGTTCATGAAATCACCTCAAAATAATTATGCCATACTTGTATACGCTAAAATATAATCCCTAAAAATTACTTATTTAGGATGCAATAATCATTTATTAACTCCGAAAATATATTGTTTCATAAAATGGCCCTTTAATGAAAACGAGCGCTGATCCTTATTACAGAATCGCGCCCGATTGTTGAAGATCATTTAATTAATCTTATTAAAGATTAGCTCCTGGTTAAAGTGAGTTTCTTATAACTTCAAGCTCATAGTAACTGTCCTTATATCAAATCCAAATTTTTCGTACAGTTTAATTGCTTGATTCTCTACAAATGCACTTAGACGGATTTCTGAGTATCCATCTTGTTTTAAATGTTCAATACCTGCTTTCATTAATTGTTTGGAAATCCCATTTCCCCTAAATTTATCTAAAACAAATAGTTCGTAAATAAATCCATTTATTACATCAGTAAATTGGTCCTTGTTTGGTCCTAAAAGAATCCACCCCATCAATTTATCACCTTCTGTTGCTATTAAATAATAGCCTCCTTTTTCCAAAAGTGGTTTAACAAGTTGGTTGATTTTTTCTTTTGTAGGTTCTACTTCACCCAATGTGCCATCAAAAACAGCTTGTGGTGAAAACGTTAATACTTTTCTTAGTTCAAAATCGTTTGGTTTTTTAATGTCCATTAATTAATTCATTCCTTTAACTACTATATATTTTCCCATAGTAAACCAACTTTTTAAGTGCCATGTATTTTAAATTCCGCCTTAACTAAGTGGCCCTTAAACTAAAGAAGGCACAATCCCTTATCAAGAATTGCGCCCGATTGTTGAAGATCGAAGGGTTTAAAAGAGCTTAAAAATTGATCTTTAGTTATTTTGTTAACGCAACCCATCAGTTGAAAAAATATTATAATTCACTTACCGTTTTCTAAGAAAAAGGTTTCTTCATTTTTATCATTCCACTTAATTGCAACCTTTATTGTGGCATCTTTATGAGTTACAGCGCACCCTGAACAAGAAGTTGGTATTTTAACAGTCGCTCCTTTATGATCCTCCTCTCTGTGATGGGTTATTCCGTCATTAATAATAATCTCTAGGTTCTTAAATGCGGTAACGTTTGTGGCATCTTTAAAACTAAAAGTATATTCGCCATTTTCTCTTGAACCATCGACGTTTGTAGCGTATTTTCCTTTCCAATTATTACTTTCTCCAGAAAAAGTGATAAATTCGTTTCCACAGCCAACTAAAAAAAAGGCAAAAACAATTACAGTTAAAAATTTTTTCATTTAAACCTCCATCGAAAACTGGCGTATAATAAAATCTTATTCAACATCTTTTGTAATTAATCCTTCTTCAACAATATGGCCCGATTGTGGAATAAAAGCTAAAAACATTCTTCAACTAGTCCGCCCCTTTAGTTGAGGAAAGCACGAAAAAGGATACCTATAAATGTTAATTTAGCAAAAGTAGTGTTAAATAAACTTTCCTTTCCAATAGGATACAACAAAAAAACGCCATAACCCCTTTAGTACCAATGGTTTTAGGCGTTTTGTGAATTTTGATTTAGTATAGTTAATATGCTGCTACGGGATCAATTGGGGCATAATGATATTAAAACAACATCCCTTTATACGAATATGGCAAATAAAGATAGTGAAAAAATCTTAAGTAAAATGGATCAACATCGAAACAAACAGTAAAAAGGAAGCATCTAATAGTTATATTATCTAAAATTGTTATGTATTAAACAACTGAATATAATATCACACATTTCATTCTGAAAAAAAGGATAGATGAACAGCTGAAACGCCTGTATTCATCTATCCTTTTTGTATAACAAATGAACTCATTTACCACAACAACAAAGTTTTTTGTATGTTCAACCAACGCGCCCGATTGTGGAATAAGTATTATCGATATTCCTTTTTAAATTCATTTAACTCCACTTTCTAAAATTGTGAACGTCCTTTTTTCACAATTGATTTCTGCCAATACACCATATGGCAAAATGAATTTAGGTTCGGTATGACCAAAATTCAAGTTATAAAGAATTGGCAAATCCTCCAAATGAAATTCCTTCATTACTTTTAGAATTTCCTCTTTATATTCCCCGTAATACTCCTCATCTTGCGGCTTACCAAAGATGATACCATTTGCTTTTTGTAGAATGCCTTGTGCAGCATAATTTCGTAACCAATACTTAATAAGCTTTGGTTCTGGTTTTTCTTCGGATGTTTCAAAGAAAAGGATGCTATTCTCCCAGTATTTTTTCTCGGGCCAAAGTTCTGTTCCTTTTGCAAACTCTAGTACTTCGATGCAACCACCAATCAAATGTCCTTGTACAACACCTTTGCCTTGAAGTACCTCATAACCTGAATTCTTCAGCATTGTCCGTCGTCGATTCTTATTCTCTTCTATCCATTCTAAACGCTCACTCGTCCATTGATTAGCCGATGGAACTTCACCGATAATATCATTTGAAAAAAACGTTCGGTTTACCATTTCTATCGTATATGGATCCATCTCCACGTTTTCAGCAAAATCGGTTAAAATTGTTGGACCATAAAAAGAAGAAATTCCGGCTTTATGGCAAAATAAATGTGAAATGGTCACATCTGAGTAACCCATTAAAATTTTTGGGTTTTCACGAATAACATCAAAATCAATATAGGGAAGTAAGCGAATACTATCTTCTCCACCAATATTTGCAATAATTCCTTTTATACTCTCATCCTTAAATGCGGTCATCAAATCTTCAGCACGAGCCTGTGGATTATTATAAAGATATTCTTCCCCTTTCAAACTATTCGGCATGGCGATAACCTTCAGTCCAAAAATTTCTTCTAATCTCTTTACACCTTGTTCATATCGCCATCTAAGTCCTGGTTCACCTGCTCCTCCCCAAGAAGGACTTACTGTTGCAACACAATCTCCCGGCTGCAATTTCTTTGGCTTAATTAACACATTAACGCCCCCTTATTTCACTCGATTTTTTATGTATGGATTTTAATTTCTATATAATCATCAAATTACCTGCTGTTATTCAAGAATTACGCCCGATTGTTGAATAAGATACTGAACAATACCTTCGCACTGCGATATAAACATTTACAACAATATTTAAAGGGATCTCCTCTTTTATGTTGAATTTATAAAATAAATCCCATATAAAGGTGGAATGTTTATGAATTCAATTTCTTCTCCTATCGCTTGCAAAGTAAATAATGTTTTTATTCATGTAAGTAACCTAGCAAAATCATGTGAATGGTACAGTGACTTACTTGGACTACCATTTAATAAGGATAATGTTGAATCACCTGTATACAACATTCCCGTTACTTCTGAAACTGGACTGACATTGGACGACCACACATTTGATCCAGAGTTTAAACTAAGCCCCTCTAACCATGTTTTATTTAATTTTTTTGTTACGGATATCGACGAAGCATATGAATTTGTTAAAAGCAAAGGGATTAAAATTGTTAGAGAAATCGAGCGTATTGGCGATCTTGCCTATTTCAACTTTCAAGATTTAGATGGAAATGTATTAATGATTTGTAATTGTTAATTGTACTGAGCAATGATTAGATTCATATTTCATTGCTCTTTTTCTTAGTTCGCAATTTCCTTCAAATAAGCAATAACATTTTCATGATAACTAAAAAACACTATTCCTTGTACTAGAATAGTGCTCGATTATTGAAGATTGTTTTCCAACTAAAGCCCTCTTTAGTGAAAAAATCATTTCTGTTCATTTTCCTTTTTGGCCTTTTGTAATACATTCTGGATAAATGGAGCTTTAATTGTTGTATAGGAAGCTCTATCAAAACGAAACTTTTCTGCCAAATTAATCTTTAATTTTTGATATTTTTTTAGAACATCAGGATTCACTCTTAAATAATTTCTGAACAAAATTTGATTGTTCCAATGTTCTCCTTCATATTGATAAAAATGTATATGATGAGTCCCAGATCCCCATTGTCCCTTTCTAAAGAAACGCCTTTGAGGAAATTCTTTATGATATACAAATTCATACCCAATTTGTTTTAAAGGCTCAATGAATTCACTCACAATTTCTAATAATTTACTCCAATAGCGATATCTAAAATTGGTTTTGCACATAAACCTTCAACAGATGTACTTCCTATATGTTCAATTGATATATATTTGTCAGTTAATATTTCCTTTAGTTTTTCTTTTTCTTCATCAAATTGTTTGGACCAATTCGGGTTATAATCTTCGATTGTTATTTCCTTTTTCATACTTTGTCTCTCCAACTATTATTTCTAATGTTCAATAGAATTTCCCTTATATTTCAAGTGTTCGATTATTGCTCTCTTTAGCTCAATTGCAATATGTCACATAACAACTTACCTAATTATTTACTCTAACACCGCTAAAAATTATAAATGATAACTCATTATAATAAGTTCACCTTTTTTCCCTATTTTCCGAACACCTTCATCTACAAATCCACATTTTTTATATAGTCCCTGTGCAGCTTCATTTTTACGATTTACAGCTAATACAATTTCATTTATATTGCTAAATTTCTCTTTAACAAACTCTGGTAAAATCTTTAATGCCTTTTTCGCATAGCCCCTTCCCTGTTGACGGGAATCGGTTGAAAATGCTCTCAATAATATTGAATTATTATTGTCAGAGTATGGTTTTACCCCTTCATTTTTATGTAAAACGAAAAAAGTTACAAGTTTATCTTCTTCTATCGCCAAAATTGAATAACGATCAGAATCTTCGTCTGATAATTTTATACAATCATTGGGATGTCCAGTAAAGCGAAGTTGTTCCTCAGTTAATCCATAATATTCGACTGCATTTTTAAATCTATCGTCGTAAAAATTGAGTTGCATTTTAGTCTCCCCTTCAAGAACATTACTTCAAATCTTTATATAATTTTAAGATATTTATCCAAATGATATTTGAATTTATATAGTCCTTTAATGTAAAAAGCGCAGTTCCATTACACTGGAAATGCGCCTGATTCTAGAAAATCGTTGTTTAACTAATGCACTCCTATAGTTCAAGAAATTCTATTTCTTTAATTGCATAAATGATGACGGGTTGATTAAGAAAAAAACAATTTCTTATTATCCAATTTTTCTACCAATATAAAGTAAGTGTGATGATATTCCATGGATATAAGGGTCCGCTGCTTTTTCTATAAGTAAACTTATTATTTTACCAACTTCTTGTTCTCCTTTTTCTCTCCAATAATTCCAGTTTTCCTTCGTTAAAATTGCTCCTACATTTGAACTTATTAATTCTAAACTCTCAAATCCGAATGATTCCATAAATGGTTTGATTTCTTCAATATTAATATAATATGCTTCTGTAAACCGACCTTCATCGGCATGATTAAAGACACCTGATTTATCAAACTGATTGATCATATCAATACTATCGTTAGGTTTCCACGATTCAGGGGAGATAAGTGATGTAAGAATGTGCCTAATTCTGGGCATAAAGGCAACAAAAACAATTCCATCATTTTTTGTCACTCTATATAATTCTTTTACTGCTTTAATACGGTCATTTTCTTCCTGTAAATGATACATTGGACCAAGCATTAATGATCCATCGAACTGTTCATCCTTTATGTTATTAAGTTCTCTAGCATCAGAAACATAAAATCCATTAAAATGCTCTTCTAAATTCAGTTCTTGTGCCTTATTTTCTGCAATTCCAACTAAGTTTGGTGTTAAATCAGTTAATGTTACAGTGTAACCTTCTTTAGCCAATTCCATTGAATACTTCCCCGGTCCTGCACCATTATCCAATATATATCCTGTTTTTGGTAAATGCTTTTTTATATAATGCCAATTTACTTGGAATTCAATAGGTTCTCTATCCAGTCGTCCCCACTCATCAAATTTACTGTAATAATTAATAATGTTACTCACAAAAACACCTACATTCTATTAATTTAATTAATAGTTCTGTGAAATAGAATGAAATTCCTCTTTCAACTAATTTTTCTTCCTCCACAATCTGGCACTTAAATGAAAAATGAGCACTATCCTTATCAAGGATAGCGCCCGTTAATGAATATCATACTTGATTTTCAATTACTTCTTTGGTAAATAAGGGTGTTGATGTTTCTGAAAGTACAAAGGAACCTAACCAAGCATGATAGCAGCCTGCAGCATGAACTAAAGAATCTCTTATACTTTGAGAACCAAATTCAAACTTTTTAGTAAAGTCACCTTCATTTAATTCTCTACATTGGTCTAATAAAATCTGACGTGTATGTTTTACCCATTCATATTCTAGCTTTTCCATAGCATCATCCAACCCCTTTGAATATAAGTTAAATTTTTCCTTTTAATATACACCAACTTACACTATAATTCCATCTAATTTGTTTTTTAGCTCTTCAACAATCTGGCCCTATTGCTGAAAAAGGCACAATTCCTTTTCAAGAATTGCGCCCGATTGTTGAATTAGCACATTATGACTTTAATCGGTTAGATTTGCTTAAAATGATTATGATTCTTATTATTAGATCAGTAATTATGATACTTCTCAAAATCAGATAAAATTAAACTGTAAGAATATGAGTCATAAAAAACATCATCGACACAAGTCCAATGAATTAAGATACCTTCTTTGTTAAAATTAAACTTTTCTAATAACTTACATGAAGGCTCATTTTCTAAAAATACAAAAGCTGAAATTCTTTCTAACCTCCATTTTTTAAATACATCTTCGAGAAAAAGCTTTAACATTTCTGAAGCAAGACCTTTTCTCTGATGTTCTTTTGCCACAATATAATCGATCTCAACCCGTCTATTTCTTGCATCATATCTTTTTAAAGTGATTATACCAACAAAGACATCTGTATCTTTTAAGTACGCTGAATATCTTACTCCTAATCCTTCATCTTTCATACTTATATTTTGTAATATAATTTCTAATGCTTCTTGTTTGTTACTTATTGGCGTTCTTCCGAAATATCTCATAATTTCTGTATCTGAATATAGTGTAAAAATTCCATCAATATCCTTTTCGGATACTTCTTCTAATTTTATTCTTTCAGTCATTATTTGCGACATAGTTACCCTCCCTGACATTGGTAATATTTAACTTATATTATAACATTAGTTGTGAGTTTAAATATAACCCTTCAAATCTTTATTAACGGAAAACCTGTTCAACAATCTCGCCCTTTACATGAAGAAAGACGCTTTCCTTATTTCAGAAAAGCGCCCGTTTGCGGAAGATCGTTCAAGGGCCTTATTAAAGCACCCGTTATCCTAACAAGCTATTTTGTGTTTTAACAGACCTTTTTATAAAATATAAGGGTTGCGTTATCGTTTAATTTCTTGCTAATCCCTGTCTTGCTATAACCCATTTTTTCGTATAAATAACAATTGCGTTCTTCCTCTAATATTGTAGCTAATTCCCACGTAGTTGCTTGTGGGAACATACCTTCAATTAAATTTATAACCTTCTGAGCTATCCCCTTTCCTTGGTGAGTAGGTAAAATAAACATTGGACTAATCCAAAACTTTACGTCTTCTCTCCTCCTTTAAGGTTAATTTATCGACTGGTTTGCTTTTACTCATAATTACTATCTCCTTTATTGCCCATATAACGGATAAATTCCGTACGGTAACATAAAAAACCTTCTTCAAGTAGGGGTACGTTAGCTTATGTTGCATTCTATTAAAGTTCTATTAAAAGCATTTTGCAAACGTTGATTTTATTATAGAAAAAACCCACACATTTTGAACAAAGATTGATCAAAATGCGTGGGTTTGATTTTTATGTGGAGTTTGGTTTTATAAAAAAGATTGATTAAAATATCAATTTTCCACTATGTATATAGCATTAAATGAATTCAAAGCAATCATTTAGTTAACACTTTGGTTAATTTCTTTTATAAAAGCAGTATAGTCAGATGCTTTTAGGTCACTTAAATTAGTATTGTTCCAATCACTTATATCAGATAAAAATTCACTGACGTTATTTGAGATACTCTTTATTCTTTTTAACTCCTGTAAAGGTTCAATCTTATTTGTATCTTGAGTTATTTTCCGAATCATTTCCGAGTATGCCTTTTCTTTCTCTTCCCAATAAGATATATATCCTATCCTTTGCTCAAAAGAATATATATTAGCTGCAATTGTAGTCGGTATCTCTGAAAGTGAAGGTAAAAATTCTTTATCAGAATCTTTTAGTATTACCAATAACATTTTCTCTTTATATTCACGCGAACGCATAACTTCAGATATCTCATACATACAATTTACTGATTTTAAATATTGGTCACTAATAATACTAATAACAAAATCTTGTTTCCCAATAGTTTTCATGAAATCTTTAATACTATCTTTAAACTTAATGTTTCGAACATCTCTAGTCAAAGTATACCCCATAATTTTGAAATCATTATCAATTAAATCAGCAAACGCTACATCATTCCAACAATATGAAATAAATATCTTCTGATTCTTCATCTGTTCAGCCACTCCACTATTACCAATTTTATAAATCGTTTTATTTACTGTTACAAATTCCTCTGCTTTATTAATAGAAATATAATATAACTTAATGCCTTTTAAAGTAAAGTACTCACTTTTAATATCTATAATACCCTCTATCAAATTTTGAACTCTCTCCAAATCAAATCTAAAGGGAAAATTCTTTATTTCTAATCTTTTACCATCATCTCGTATTCCAAAGACTATATCTCCACCGTTACTGTTCGAGTATGCAACAATTAATTTTGCTATTTCTTCATGACTCGCAATTGGGTGTATATATGTTGTATTCTGTCTATTGTTTGTACTTATTTTGTTTTCAATGTCTTTAATTGTTCTAAACACTAAAAATTACCTCTCTTATAACTTAGTCAATGGAATTTTAGATATACCTGTTGTTTTAAGCAAATCACCTAAAGTAACCATTCGTTGTACTTCTCCATCATCCGTCCACAATTGATAGTTGACATCATCTAAAGCCTCTAATTCTTCATCATAATAAAATATTATTTTTTGATAATCACTTGGACGAATAACGATTCTAAAATCATTTCCGTTATACTTAGCTGGAAATACCGTATCAGAATACTTTTCATTCATCCATTCTTCTAAAGTTGCTGGAAGTGTATAATCTTTAAGTCTGCTTAAATATTTAAAAATATTTTCTGTACTTCTTTGTAGTAATTTCTCAACATAGCGTTTCATTTCTTCGGATGAGGTAATAACATGTTTTAATTGATCGATAATATCTTCTTTACTCAGTTCAGAGTTAGTTATAATCTCCATTATTTTATCTCGATTATTAATAATTTCATCTAATTCTTCATACTTAATATTGTTTTCTTCTATTTTCTCGGCTATTTTATATCTTCTTAGATTTTCTTCTGGGGAAGACAGCATCATTCTCTTCGGATATAAATTTTCAAACCACTCTTTTGATTTTTCAGGATTCGATAGGAACCAATTTGTTAATCTATTAAATACTCTTTGAGTAGATTCTTCTCTTTCTGTCCTATCCACAGTTTCCTTACCTAGAATTTCTGATACTTTAGACTCAATTTGATCAGAGCATATTTCATTATTCTTAATTTTTTTTGGGTGTTCTTTAAAATAGTTTTCAAATGAGTTAATTTCTTGATGTAATAACTGCCCTTTAATATTCCCACCCAATAATGTTAAAATCTGTTTTAGTTCATCATCTATATTTTTATCGGAGTAAATCTTATCAAATTTCACAAAATTATTATTTTGATTCGGTATAAATACTGATTCTACAACTTTCTCAAGACCTTCATCCTTAATCCAGAGAGCATAAAAAGCATTCAACCAATCTAAAAATAGGGTTGTATCTTTCAAAAAAGCGACTAATTTATCAATATTTGAATCTTTTAAATAAGTATCGTTTATCCAAGAAAATCGAACATTACCTTCAAACACCGCATCCCAACCTTTATAAGTATCTTTAGTTGGTATCGGAAACGTTTTTAAATTTGATAAAATATCCCAAAATAAGTCTTGATGAATCTTTTCCTCTGTTGATGGTATGCCTATTACCACTTGTCCATCACTATTTTTAAATGCCAATCGCTTTGAACCTTCCATATGATTATGAATAGGAATGATTGCACTCTTATCAATATATTCTTTGATCTCTCTGTAACTATTATCTTGAATAATTGATGAAGTTGATTTTTTTAAAATACATATATTAAATTCATTTCTTGTCATTGCACTTTTTGAACAATAATCTATTAATTCCTTGTATAAAGAGAGAGCTACTTGTATTAATTCGTTATTTAAATGATTGCTATCTCTAATAGCATTTCTATCTCTTTCTACGTCAAATAAATTTGAATTAACGACTATAGGAAAACTAAATTCTTCAGTTCCTAATAGAGGAAATTCACAGAAAACTTTTGGCATAGTTTTGGAAATTGGTAAGAAATATAACTTATCGTCTTTACGCTCAATAGCACAACCAATCGTTACAGTATTTTCATTTAATATTAGCAACTCTTTATTTCTATCAGAAGCGTTAATTTGAACAACTTTTAGCTTGTCATTTTTACTTGAAGTTTTTTCATTTCCCTTCTTGTAACAATTACCATTGTATGTAATAGAGTTGATATTCTCATTAAAAGTTAATACATAAGGTATAGTCTCTTTTAAATCTCCTATCCCTTCCTCTACTGCTTCTCTTATGTCATCATCCTCTATTGAATAAATGAATTTTGTATCCTCATACTTTTCTTGTAATTCCTCTTGGTTTCTGCTTATAAGATCTAATTGCTCTAACATAGTTTTAGTTTTGTTCTTAATATCGCTATATTCATTTCCTGATCTATCAACAGTGAACTCTAATTTTGTATACTTACTATCTTTTTGAATAAACGACCCTTCAATTTGTACAATCTCTGATAATAAATGAGTTGACATAAAGCCAGTTCCAAATTTGCCTGTTTTCTTTTCTTCTGAACTTTGCTTAGAGGAGATTTGTGTGATTAAATCTAATAAATTTTCATACGAAAATGGCAGTCCATTATGACTAAATATAATTTGATTATTAGAGTAATCAATTTTTATATCTATTTTCTTATCTTTCGGTGTACAGTCTGATGCATTTTGAATCAGTTCCCATACCCATCTACGTCTAATAGTCTTTTTTTCTATTTCTGAAGACTCTCTTATCTTTTTCAATTCATCCCAAATTGTATTAGAACTCGCATCTAAAACTTTATTTAATAAAACCTCTTCATTAGACATAGTTATAATCAATCCTCTTTTTCTCTGTTATATCTTCACAATTCCTTCTATATTTTAACATAAATATCCAATTTAATTTAAAGCCTTATGCAAGAATATGGCCAAATTGTTGAATAATGCTAAAGACGATTCTTCAACTAGTCTGCCCCTTTAGTTGAAGAAAGAGTGAAAAAGGCTACCTTTGAATGTTACTTTAGCAGAAGTAGTGTTAAATAAACTTTCAGTGTCATCACAAAAGAAACGAAAAGAGCCTAACCCCTTGAAATACATGAGTTTAGGCGCATTATCTTTAATTAAAAATATCAAGTTAACGTGTTGCTACGGGATCAACTGGGCCATAATGATATTAAAACAACATCCCTTTATACGAATATGGCAAATAAGGATAGTGAAAAAATCTTAAATAAGATGGATCAACATGCCGTTTATGTAAAACAAATTCATCCCAAGGTTTAAAATGTCCAATTATTTCTGCCACTGTCCATTTACCATATTCAATTTGAGTTCTCCATTCCTTTTCACTCAAAGCGTTCAATGACTTTACAAACTCTATTGAATCTAATTGATGCTTAATAATTTCTTCTTTAAACTTATTCACCAAATCACCTCGCTTTTTATGTCCCTTATATGAAATAAGCGCGTTCATACCTCATTTTCCTAACACAATTAATCAGTAATTGCAGCATTGTTACATTATCCAAAAGATATAGTTTTCTTTAGTGCTATGAATAGATTAAAATTAATAAGTAATACATAATTAGGAGTAGCTAAAATGTGGACAAATGTTGTTTTTACGATATTCTCAATAATGGGATTATCTCTTATGTGGTTTGCTATATTTGGAAAGAAAAAAGATTTTAATAATCTTTATACAGGTGGTTCTTCAAGTTTAATTGAACTGATATTATCCCTTACCTATCACCTTTCTCCATTATTAATAAAAAGAATTCTCACATTTCTAATGGGGTTATTTAGTGCGCTATTATTTATGATGCTTTTATATTTTTATAATTTTGGATAGTGATAATGTAATTTAATGGGGGCTATGTAGTGCCTTTTTATTTTTGCTTCAAATAAAATTTTTTACAAATCCTTTTTACACTTTCAGATTAATACCATAGAACCTATGTGTAATTAAAAAAAGCAAGTAAAAAGGAGATTTTTTATTATGGCAAGTAGAATATAATTTTTTAAATGACGAAAGATTTTTTAAAATGGAAAAGTATTTTTTAATTGAAGAAATTCATCAAAAAAAGTTAGAAAAGTTATTAAAAGAAAATCCTATGTATAAAGATTGGATTTTAAAAGATACAATTACATTTAAGTATGAACTTGATGATAAAGAACATACAGTTTCACATATGAAGCTTTGATTGCTTCAAATATACTACCAGCTTTTGATGATTGTATGCCTTATTTTAAAGGATTCCTACAAACATTTAAGCGTTTAGACATTATTGTTTCAATGCAAAATTTAGTTTCTAAAGAATATATTGAAAGTCAAATAGATGATGATTATCGTTATGATAATTAAATTCACCCTGATTTCTAATCATTAACTCAATTTTATATCTAAAGCACTCATTAATTTGAGTGTTTTTTATTTCCACAAAAAACATACGTTCTAGCGTTCTATATACAGGTTTTAAAAATCATTTTAACCTGTTTGTCATACTGAATCTAGAAACCTTAGAAAGGCTATAAATAGGGCATAGATAAAAATGTCTGTGTTATTGACGTTTCTATTTTTCGAATCGCTAATTCCGCCTCATTAAATGGTAGTTTTAACGGGTGATTTCTTTAAAAAAGACGCTAGTAATTATACTAGAGCCTTTCATTTGATAACTACTTATCTTATCTTCTTTTACCATTAATTTTATTGCCATTTGCTAATTTCTTCTCATCATCATATGAGAAACCATCTTGAATCCATCTTATTTCAGATTCTTTTGGTGGTTGTGGTGGCTTGTCTTGATCTTTTTCATTATTAGAATTGAATTTCACTTATCATCACCTCCCTGATTAATGTTCAATAATCTTACTTGAAAGTCCTTGTTATTAATAAAAATATTATTTTCATTACTTTTTACTTGTGTATGATTTGTTTCTTTCTCAATAATTTCTACTTTAATATTATCATCTGTATCCTTTAGCCCTGTAAATATAAAGAAAAAACTTCCGCCTAAAAAAATCGCTGTTATACAAATCATCTTTATTGATTCTATTAATTTTTTTGTTTTATTTTCATTATATATAATGTTATTATCAGTACTTTCAGAAATTTGTTCTGAAATATATTCTTCAATTATTTCATCAGTCAAATTCGGTTCTTTATTTTTATAATAAGCCGATAAGTCATTATAGTACTTAAAGTATCCCGTACTTTTGCCAAAATAACCAAAGTTTCTTCCTTTGAAACATAAATAGATCACTATTCCAGACCAAATTATAAATATAAATGTTGCAATTAGCATAATATTTATTATCGTAGTAAATGAGTCACTAACTTTTAAGTCTAACGATTTATTCAAGCAGTATACAAAACCAGATAATAATATAATCCAAATACTTAAATGGTGCTGTGCCCTACTTTCTAAAGCGTTTTTTCTTTCTATTTCTTTATAGTATCTATCTTGAAGAAATGAAAACATATCCATTATGTACTACAACCCCACTTAATAAAAAATCTTTTTTAATATTGATTCTTTATCTAATTCTACCATAATTACCCTTGCCATTTTAAAATAATATAGTTGCTTTCAACATCATTTTTATTTAACCTTATTATAGAAAGCACCTTATTTAAATATTTTTATATTCTGGAGAAGCCATCACTTTTTCGAAGAACTTATTCTTGGCTTCTCTGTAATCTGCCATTTCCATGCCTTCGTATTTCCTCTTTAAATTATCATATTCCTTTCGGTAATTATCATTCATTAGTAAGACATCGCGAAACTTCCAAAAGAAATCAAAATCCGAATTTATGACAGTTAATTGTACACCTACTGGAGGAACAGTCGAATCATCCTTAAAGGCTCTAAAGGTTTCAGTTTTCACACTGCCCTCATTTGATTCATATAACTTTGCAAGTTCTTTAACTGCATTAGGAAAAATGTTCACATTAACCCTCACTTGAATATCTAAATCTCCTTTTGTAATACTGTTTGGAATAGCTGTACTTCCCACATGCTGCACATCAGCTTCAGGTAGTAGCTTTTCAATTAATGCTTTGTGTTTAAAAAAAGTTTTCTCTGCTTTTTCGTAAAGTGACTTATTATTTAAGAAATTGACTCTTTCCAACGTTATTCCCCTTTCTGCTTCTTCAACTTACCTGTCCATTGGCATAAGAACATATTTTCACAATGTTTCGTAAATTTTAACACAAATATCAGATTTTCTATTAAGGTGTTTCTCCATTATATGGCTCGATTGTAGAATAAGAGCTAAGGACGGTTCTTCAACTAGTCAGCCCTTTTAATTGAAGAAAGAATGAAAAAGCCTATCTTTGAATGTCGCTTTAGCAAGAGTAGTGTTAAATAAACTTTCCTTTCCAATAGGATACAACAAAAAAACGCCATAAACCCTTTAGTACCAATGGTTTTAGACGTTTTATAAATTTTGATTTAGTATAGTTAACATTTTGCTACGGGATCAACTGGGCCATAACGATATTAAAACGACTTCCATTTATACTAATATGGCTAATAAGGATAGTGAAAAAATCTTAAATATGATTGATCAACATCGGATTAAATATTGAAGAATCTATGTGAGCATAACGATTATAATTCTTGTTAATTTGCGAGGATTAACCTAAGTGTATAAGAAATCACTTGGTGACTGCTTCTTTTGTCTTTTCTAATTTAAGTATTCCCTTCTAATTCTAAAAATATGTTTCCAACTTCAAAATTACACTAAAAGAAAAGCCTCTTGTTTCTTTGGAATAAAGTTTGATCAAAAATTTCTCACAAACTAGCATTTTACTATAAATAAAAAGACTCCATTTAAAAAAAGATTGATCAAAATGGAGTCTTTTGATTGATTTTTATAAAAAAGATTAATCATTTTCTCCCAATGTTGTTAAATAGCAATCGCGACCGATGGATTGATTTATTCAAGATGTTTTTTATGAAATTACTTTAATAAAGCATATACCTTATTAATAATGTATTTTTCATCCTTACGGTGCTACTTATTACTGTTCGTCTGAATTCGGGGTTAGTGTGAAGCTGCGACCAGTAAATAAACTAAAAAGAGCAATTATTAAAGCTATACGAATTACCATTCTTACTCTTCTACCTCTTCTTCTAGTTAACAAAATGATGCTATCACTTCCGACATATTCAAGTGTCCCTGTAAATGTCCCATCACTTGTGATAACTTCTACCTCATTACCCACAATCTCAGAAGCAAAGTGTTTAAATTCTTTACTGTTTTTACTGTTCATCTAATACATCAACTCCTCTCAATATATTAAATGAATTCTTCTTATATAAGTTTAGACATTTGTAGGAGAAACCAAAAATATTTAAAGTCGATTTTCAAACGGGAAAACGGCGTTTTGTTTATTTGCAGACTTATTTTCGGTTTATGAAGCCCGTTTGTTCAATAAGAGCTAAAGACGATTCTTCAACTAGTCCGTCCCTTTAGTTGAAGAATGAATGAAATAGGCTACCTTTGTATGTTTCATTAGCAGTTTAATAGGTTTTAAATTAGTAATAATCCTTCTTCATAAAGCTAACACCCCAACAATAATTATTTGAATAAACAGTACAACAATTAAAGTAAATTCATTCTTGTTATCTCTACGCTCATAACCATAACCACAGTAGCTGCTTTTAAATAGTGTACTTAATTTTTTATTTCATTCTAGTCGTTTTTGTTTAAAAGACCGTTTCTAAATAAACTCGCCCTTTATGAAATAACTTAATATGATCTTTATGTGTGAACATGTCAGTAATCATCTATATGCATAGTTATGTTCTCTAATTTTTTTCTTATCTTTTTATTCATAAATCCCCCACCTTATTAATAAGGTGGAACGTAATAATCAATTTAAAAGGAGGCTCAAATTTTATGTTTGAGACACAAACTCATGTACATGAATTCGAAGCAAGTACCAAATTAGCTGAAGAAGGAGAAGATAGACATAACCATCGTTTCGCAGGGGTTACCTCTGAAGTTATTCCTAGGGGTGACAGTCATGGTTGAGGCAAAACAAAAAACACAAAATCTCTATGATTATATAATCATTGGTGCAGGAACTGCCGGGGGTGTTGTCGCGAAAGAACTATCAGATGATTTTGAGACTTCTGTACTCACACTTGAGCCAGGGACTAACATGAGAGATGAGTTAAGCAGTGCTTCCAATGCAGGCTCAGGCCTATTAGCTACTGATAACAGACATTCCTTTAATATCATGTCTACAATAGAACCGAATATAAATAGTCAGCTGCGGATTTCAAGTGGCCGAGCAATTGGGGGAAGCTCTGAACATAATGCCATGTATGCAGTTAGAGGAAGTAGTGAACTTTATGATCAATGGGGAAAACTCGTTGGACCTCAATGGAATTATGATCATATTAGTCCTTTATTCAAAAAGAACGAAACGTATACAGGTGCAACACAAGATGAAGATCAACGAGGAAGAAAAGGACCCATACATGTTAGACAACAAATTATTCCCGAACGCAAAAATGGACTAACGAAAATATTGGCACGGGCAACTTCGGCAGTATTAAATATCCCAATTGTTGAAGATTATAATACAGGCGTAAAAGACTGTACATTTTATAAATCACAGGCTATGAACAAAAAGGTGAAAGGAAAATTTGTTCGATCATCAACAGCAACTGGATATTTAGGTAATGATGTTGTTACACCAGGAAATGAGTACCAGTCTGATGAATTTGGGGTTGGTGGAAGACAGCTAACCATTTTCACAAAAACAACGGTCAATAAAATTCTCTTTAAACAAGTTAGAGAAGTTCAGGTAGCTGTAGGTGTTGAGTATGTCAAAAATGGAATCACGGAAAAAGCTTATGCAAACAAAGGAATTATCCTTTCTGCCGGAAATTTTTCTTCTGTCATCCTTCAACGTTCTGGTATTGGAAGATCTAGTGATCTAGAAAGAATTGGTGTATCAACATTGATAGAGAGTCCAAATGTTGGACATAACTTCCAAGCGCAATTTACTGGTGGAGTCGGAGTTGAAGTAGAAACTAGTCGACTTCTAGAATTGATTCAGGCCGACCCTGACCTTCCATTTCCATTAGGTGCTCATAAAGGAGAAGGGAAAACCGGAGGCAGACGTTTACAAATTTATAGCAGCACAACCCCTTCTTTTCTTCCACAATCAGTTGTTTTCGAGAACAATTGGACATTTGATAGAAATAAAAAGACAAACATTATGAGTATTGGTCCTTTTGACAATAACCCGAGAAGCAGAGGAACGATTTTGGCTGCTCACAGCGACCCTGAAGCATATCCATCCGTTAATCTCAATCCGTTGCAAGATCCGAATGACTTAGAATTTATGATCGATCAGTATATTGAAATTTACAAAATTATGAAGAAAGCTCGAAGACAAGATCCTAACGGTATTTATAAGGTAGTATATCCTTCCGAAGATATCTTTGAAATAAGAAATAGATCGAAAAAAAGAGCAGAGCTTGCTAAATATGTTAGAGCAACGTATCGCAATATTTTTCATTTTGGCGGACAATGTAGGATGGCAAGAAGGATTAAAGACGGAGTGGTTGATGGGTATCTAAACGTTTTTGGGACTAAAAATCTGAAAGTTGCAGACCTTTCTATTTCTCCTATTTTGCCAGATGGTAATACTTCTCTCCCATCACAAATGATTGGTTTAAATTGCGCGCGGTTTATTAAAGAGGAAGCATCCAATTATAGTAAATCTGAGTTTGAAGAAAAATACTGATTGCATAAAAATAGAAGCATGAACATTTCTAGAGATATAAACAAAATATTAAAAAAATATTCAGCATGACTTATTGATTATTAAGGTCTATTCTCTCCTAATTGTTGGTCCTTACAAATTGTTCTAGACCTCTTCATAATATGACCTCTACTGACATTTGATGGTTCAGATACTTATCACTAAGTAAGGCATAAAGAGTACTTCATGTATCCATCAGACCTCCAGGGTAAG
Source organism: Rummeliibacillus sp. JY-2-4R (assembly GCF_053847205.1). Lineage (NCBI taxonomy): Bacteria > Bacillati > Bacillota > Bacilli > Caryophanales > Caryophanaceae > Rummeliibacillus > Rummeliibacillus sp. JY-2-4R. The sequence continues at coordinate 2,401,603 of NZ_CM132623.1, forward strand.
AGTGAAATCGTTCCTTCTACGTTCACGGTTCGGGACTGAAACCCTTGAGATTACACCCATGCATGGCGTTACTTAGAAAAGCCTAAATCATAGTGATTTAGGCTTCTATTTTATAGATTATTTCTTATGTTTCTCCATGACAGCGAAACTACCTACATTACTATTCGGCAATCCCCTTTATTTTTTACCAATACTCGTCACCGACATTATAAAAAATATCTCCGAAGTCCTTATCTTCCTCTCCATCCAGAGCTTCTTCCTCAAATCCTACTGCTTCTGTAATGTACTGTTTTAACAACTCAGTCACTTATGATTCATTGTTTAGCACGGATTGTTCCAAAAAGAATTCTCGTTTTTCTTCGATTTAATGGAATCTCTTCCGGCAATCTACCTCCATCCACACACGAACTCCAGATTCTTCGTAAGCAAAGCGAAACTCCACTTCGTTTACTTGTCCTGAAAAAAGTTGAGTTGGGAAGAAGGCGAATTCTTGTCCGAACTGATACGCTTTTACAGATGTATATTTCTCTCACAACCTTAGGTTCCCCAACACTTGGAAGATAAATTGTACTTGTTGCGGAGGCTCAATACTTAGATAGAACAGTAAAATCATATATGTCACGACACTTTGCTTCGTTATGATCGAAAACTCCTAGCAATTTATCAATTTCATTTAAGGTAAATCCCAATTCTTGCAGCCGTTTTATGAATTTCAATCGATCAACCGTTTGTAGGGAATACATTCGGTATCCATTTTCGGTACGATAAGGTTTTGGAATTAAACCTAAACGCTCATAATACCAAATGGTCTCCTTATTAACTTCACACCTTTCAGCCAGTTCCCCAATACGATATAGCATCTATCTAACCTCATATATAGTATAAACCCTGTACCATAGTACAGGGTCAAGGAAAGTATTACTTACTTTCGATCTTACTATCTTAAAAAACTACCATTTTTCAATAATCCTTATTCGGCAATTTGGCCCTTAAATGAAAACAGACGCATTTCATTGTGTTAGAGAATCGCGCTCGATTGTTGAATATAAAGAAGAGATGGGTCTCCCATCTCTTTATCCTGTTAATTATTATTTTCTTTATTAATAGCTTTTATTAAGTGTTCAATCTTTTCATTTTTTTGGTCTAGCTTTATTTTAGTATCCATAAATTTTACTACTTTAATTGCAAAATACTTCCTAATATAATTTTTATTATGATATCCGCACTTATACCTTTTAGGTAGAGTAGAAACTCATAAACTATTATTAACAAAGGAGGTGAATTTATTATGTCTAGCTATGTTGAGGGAAGTTACGATTCTGGTCGCAAAGAAAACAAAAACGAATTTGTTTTAATAGTTGTGCTGTTTATCCTATTAATTATTGTAGGAACAGCGTTCATGAAAGATCATTACTAACTTTAAACATTTCTAACTATCTTGATCCCCCACCTCAAGATATTTTAAAATAACACCTTACTTTCGGAAAATACTAGCCACTAACAGAAAATATATATAAAAAAAGCCCATGATTCTATGTTCATAGGCTTTTTTCGAATGCTTATCTTACCTTTGTATCAAATTCCAATTCTAATATTTTCACTTATTTAAGGTTCTTCCTTAGAAAATACGTCTTCTATTCCTTAACAAAAAAATAGATGCAATTAAAAAGAAGGGAAGGAAAACTCTTCTGTTGAATCGTGTGCGAAGGAACATTCCTCCTCGTGGTGGATCTACCCATTCTATTACGCCAAAGTGTACCCTTCCATGACAATCTCTTACTTCAACTTCCTCACCTTGATATCTATCTAAAGGATACATAATATCACCTCCTTTCTTAAGTAAATTCCATTTCGAAACTATTAGACGCTACTTCTCACTTTTAGTAATAATATATGATTAAAATTAGTGTTGAAATGGACAATAGTGTAGAGTTAAAGAGGTAAAAATATGTAGTATGAATACGATAACGTAGGTGGAAGTTACGATTATTAATCGTACAATATAGAGGACACTATTATCGTAGGAACGTAAAGATAATAAGATGAAATTTAACCTTCCATTTAAATTTAAAGTAAGTTACTCGACAATCTGGCCCTATTCATGAATAAAGACGCTTTCCTTATTTCAGAAAAGCGCCCTTTAATAGACTAACTAAATTTGACCTTATATAAAATAATTATTTTTTTAGTTAATTACAAACTTCGCAAATGAATTATTAATCAAGCATATCAAGTGATAAATCTAGAGGTGTGGAGTATTTTTACTACCTAACCTATTTATTGACATAAGTTAGAAGCATTTTTTCCTCCCATACATATAGTATTAAAAAGGCAAAAAGGAGTTGTACTTTTGGAAATCCCTATTTCTGGATTCATGTATCATTCGGATGATTCAGATCCAATGCATTCTCATCAGCTTTTTATTAATCAATGGGATGGGAGACCTGTCCCTACTCATGTTCACGAATTTAGAGGCGTCACTTCTTTTGAAATAGGACATAATCACAAATATGCCGGAACTACTGAACCAGCTCCAAGTGGTGTACCACACACTCATCGCTATTTTACCTTTACATCTGTCGATGATCAACATCGACATGAGATTCGTGGGGTTACTGGACCAGCAATCCCCCTATCTAACGGCGGTCATTATCATGAGTTTAGTGGCTTTACTACTGTAGACAGCGCTACTACCACTCCTCCCCATAGACACAGTTATAGCGGGAAAACAAGTTTTTCCTGACGCACAATTTAAATAAAATTTTAATTAAAAAACAACTAAAATCTTTTAATTTCAGTCCTAATCAAACTAACCCTTTGGGTATACAAGGGTTAAAACAAAGAACGCACAAATATTTTTTTATTTGTGCGTTCTATTATTTACTTTCCCTCTAATTTTTATAAGATAAATAAAATATAGAAAAGGAGATAGTAAAATGGATTCGAAAGATTCATATAATATGTATGATTTTATTATTGTCGGGACGGGACCAGCCGGTGCAGTTATAGCTAAAGCACTTACAGACGATAAAAAAACTTCAGTATTAATCTTGGAAGCAGGAGAAAATAACGATAGAGATCAGCCAATTCGAAATTCAAGATTTGCTTGAATTAGAAGATCAATTTTTCGCAGAATATTTTTGGCAAGGTGAAGGAGTACCTCAACCTGGGGTAGATGACAGAACATTTGAATGGACGACGGGGAGGCTTTTCTGGGGGCGGTTCTTCAATCAATGGTGAACAGTATGTTAGACCTACATCAGCAGTTTTAAAAGAATGGGAACGTCTTTTAGGTTCCTTATGGTCCCCTGAACAAGCAATTCGTAGCTTTAAACAGTTAGAAAACTTTCATGGTGAAACAAGTAGTTCTGAATTTCATGGCTTCAATGGTCGTTTAAATATCAGGCAAGCCCCTAACGATCCACCAATTATGACGAAAAAATTAGTTTCTGCGATTGAACAAGCTACAGGTTATAAACAAATTCTTGACTATAATAATCCAGAAACCCCCATTGGCCCTTTCACTCAATGGCAACTATATCAAAAGAATAATGAAGAGCGTGAAAGTTCTTCAACCGCATTTTTATCTTCAGACATTGCGACTCCCGATGGACACGGGGTGAATGGACGTAAGTTAAGGGTTATTTATAATTCAACCGTACTTCGTATTTTATTTAGTGAGAAAACGGCAATAGGTATTGAATTTCTAAAGGAAGGTAAAAAAGCCAAGGCTTTTGCCCGTAAAAAAGTAATTATTTCAGCAGGTATAAACAGTGCTCAACTGTTAATGTTATCCGGAATCGGACCTATAAATGACCTACTTCAGATCGGTATCCCTGTTATTTTTAGCAATCCAAATGTAGGGAAAAATTTGACTAATCACACCCTAAACACCGCTACATTTAGTGTGAATCCAAATGATATTCCGCAGCTTCAGAACGATCCATTTTCTCTTTATACAGGGGGTGCCTTTTTACCAAATCCACTAAATAGGAGTAACAATCACCACCGAGGAGTTCAACTCGTTAGGATTGTCTTAGAAGGAAGTTTAAATATTGCTATTTTATTTTTACAACCAAAAAGCCAAGGATCCATTAAAATGCAAAATAACGACCCTTTAAAAATTGTCCTTGCGGATGAAGGTTTCTTAGAAAATGAAAATGACCTAGAAGCAATAAAGGCTATTTACAGAGTTTATATTAAAGGTATTGCGGAAAAACTTTCAAAAATCGACCCAAATTATCAGCTTGTAAATCCAACATTTAAGACTATTGATAATGATGAAGAACTTGAAAACTTTATTAAAGAAAATTTTGATCATAATCACCATCAACAAAGCTCTCTTCGTATGGCCCCTATTGATAAAGGTGGTGTAGTAGATTGTGATGGCAATGTACATGGCGTCAATAATTTAATGGTTGCTGATGCACAAATCATTCCTTTTACAGTTGATGGTAATACGTCTGCATCTGCGTATCTAATCGGATATACCATTGCAAAACGTTTAATGGGGGATAACGCTTTTGAACAATAATCTTATTAACATTTATTACAATTTCCATAATACATGATCATTTGTGAATCTTATCAATAGTTAACCTCCACTAAAAAGTTTCCCTTATAAAAAAATACCCCACTTCGGTAAGAATATGGGTACTAAAAAAGCGATATTTATTTAATCATTGAATTCGATGTATTTCATAACATAACTCTTCTTTTAATTAATTAGTCCTTTAAAGCATAGTTACGTTTGGTTTAACATAAAAATATTCTCTGAAATAAAATCAGAATATACTAACAAGGCTTTCAGAACTGTGTAAACCAACCAAACAAAACCATATACTTAACATATTTTAGTATTAGAACTAAAAAAGGAGGGGACATCATGGATTATGATAACTTTCAAGGTGGTTACGACAATAAAAACAACTTTGCTTTAATTGTTGTCCTATTCATCCTGTTAATTATTGTTGGTACAGCGTTCATGAAAAATAGCCTTTATTAAAGGGAAAAATTCAGTTATATAGCTTTTTGAAGAATACTAAAGACACTCCCAAATAAAATTGGGAGTGTCTTGTTTTACTTTAAAACAAAGCTAATAAATATATAATCCAAAAATCGCAATACTCACAAACTGTAATCTATAGGAAATTATTGAAACAACGTGTAGATCACTCTGTATACTGCTAAATAACTTATTTTAATTTTCCTACTTCAGACAGGACTGAATTAAGTTCATCAGCTGCTTTATTAAGGGTTGTTGCATCAAGTGGTTGAGATTTTACACCTGCTTCAATGAGGTGCAATGGAGTTTCAACTTTCCCATATAAATCTGCATTTTTTTCTTTTACACCATCTTCAAACTTTTGCCAAGTCTTTTCTAGGTTTTCTCCACTTACTTTTGCTTGTGTAGCATCTTTTTTAACAATTTGTGTCTTTAAATCTTTAATAGTTTGTTGCATTTCTTTTGCACCCTCGCTGATTGAAAGAGCTGTATTCGATACATTCGATGACTGTTCTTCTTTCGGTGTATTATTGGTATTGGCTCCATTACATGCAGCCAATCCAAGAGAAGTTGCTATTATTATAGGGAAAATAAATTTACGAGTTTTCATTTTAGTGTCCTCCAGATTTTAATTTGTTATCTTTTATTTTATTGATGATTACAATCATGACAGCAATAACTACTAATAGTAACTGAGGAATAAAACTTTCCCAAGTTGAATAAAGAGCGAAAAAGTCAACATTGGGAATAGGGGCTTGAGTAGCAGGTAATAGACCCGCTAGCTGCAATCCATGAATCCCCATACCAGTGAACTTGATACATAAGTAAAACATTAGAATACTACATACCATGAAAAATGGACGCATTGGAATTTTTAGTCCAAGTTTAAGTATGAGATAAGATACAACAATTAATATTAGTAAACCAATAGCGATACCTATTAATAATGAAGCTAATTTTATGGAAGAAGCCATTCCGATAAAGAATAAAACGGTTTCTGTTCCCTCACGGAAAACAGCGAGAAATGAAAGAAAGGCTAAAGATAATAGGCTCCCCTTTTCCAATGCTTTTGTACTTTGGGTATGAATATATTTTTGCCATTCTGAAATACTTGATTTACTATGTAGCCAATAGCTCATGTATAGGAGCATAACGGCTGCAAAAACGCCTGTCCATCCTGATATTAAGAAATTATTATTTCCAAATGCCCCTGAAGAGAATAATAGGTTTACAATAGTTCCAAGAATAATACTGACTGCAATCCCAGTACCTACCCCTAACCAAATCCACTTACCTTTTTCCGCATAACCTGATTTCCTTAAAAATCCGAGTAATGCAACAACGACAAGCAATGCTTCTAAACCCTCACGCAGAAGAATTGTAATAACATCCATCATGTTATAACTAGTCTTGGAGACAAGTGGTGAAAGATAATCACGCATACCTTCAATCGTTTTTTTAGCTCCTTCAACATTAGCTGGCTTTGATGAAAGCATCGCGTATGACGAAACCATATCTCTTTCCGCGTCAGTATAAACTTTAGAAGATTGAGTAAGGACGACTCCTTCAATATTCAGCCATGATTTCCTGAATTTCTCGATATCTCCTTTTGCTCCCTCAATATCATTTTTGTTTATTTTTGCAAGTGATTGATTTAGTAATGTGACCAAATCAGCTACATTTCCTTTTTGAACTGAATTATCGCCATTTTTAATTGATGTTTCGGGATACTCCCCTTTAATAAACTTATCATTTGTATTTTTTAGCTCTAATAGTGCATTTTTCACTTTGTCTTGATTAATTGGTTGTTGAGCAAAAACAAATTCAACTTGTCCCATCTGATCTTCAATATCACGATATGCATCATGAGATTTGTTTTTAACTCCATCTTCAATTGATAACCAGGTTGAAGTAAATGTTTTAAACTGCTTCGAGGCAACCTCTAATTCTTCCTTGTCCACAGATTGAATACTCTGGTTAAGGATTTCATTTGCATGCTTCATATCATCTATTGCACTTGCTGCAAAACTGTTCAATGGTAAGATGATAAAAGCCATAGTAAAAATCATAAGCGTAGTGACTAGCTTGGTTCTCATATTTCCCACCTTTGTCTAAATAATTTTTTAAATTCTAAATTGATTTCTTCAACCGAAAATGAAAATCATTATCAATTAAATTCGAATAAAGTATATTCCTTTGGATAATGAAAGTCAATACGATTAAAAATATTATTTAGATTGTTTATATGCTATGGCGTTACCCACTATACTGGTGTAGTACATTATCTAATTACATGAATTTACCTAAATCAATCGGTAATCTGCATTTATATTGAAATTAAATGCATTTAATAAGCAGATAATAGATTGTACATTCGGCTATACCTCCCCCTTTCATGTTCTTTTTTTGGGGGTAATAGTATGAATGAAGTACTTCTATCTATAATGAAAAAGGATGTTTAGTGGGCGAGAAATTAACGTACAAAAAGCAATCAAAGTTGTTGAGAAGCTTATTATAGAAACTGAATTCACAAAATTTTCTGAGACTAAAATTAAAAATTTTAATTTCATAGAAAAAATAATTTCTATCCAATAAAAGAGTACTGCATTAATTTGCGGAATATTCTATAATTGTCCTTTTCTGGAGTAAAAAAACCCCGATTTTTAGGTAGGAAATAATCTGACCCCTAAAAGTTGAACATTTTATTCATTTTGCTTAGAAATTTTTATGTGAATATGTCAGTTATCGTCAATACATATAGTTATGTTTTTGAATTTTTTCTTTTAATTCATAAATCCTCCTCCTTATTAATAAGATGGAACGTATCAAAATACAAGGAGGGTCAAATTTTATGTCTGAAACAGAACAAACTCATGTACATGAATTCGAAGCAAGTACCAAATTAGCGGAAGAAGGAGAAGATAGACATAACCATCGTTTCGCAGGGGTAACTTCTGAAGTTATTCCTAGAGGTGACAGTCATGTACATGTATTACTCACTAATACTGACTTTTTAGATCATCATCATGAGGTAGGAATTGAAACAGGTCTAGCTATTGATGTTGGCAATGGGAAACACGTACACTTTGTCTCAGGGACAACTACTCTAGATGATGGACATGTTCATAATCTTGAATTCGCTACTTTAATTCAAAAGCCTCTTGTATAACAGAAATAAAAAAGTTAGCTCTCGAATTATATTAAGTTAGGGTAAACATATTAAAACTAAGAACGCACAACTATTTTCTTATTTGTGCGTTCTATTATTTACTTTTTCCAATAATAAACCCAGCCGTTTTGAAAAAAGATTGGCATTCATGTTTTTACTTAAAAAAGACCAACCTTCATCAGCTAAATTTTTATTTAAGGATGAAGTAACTCATCGATGATATGTACAGCATCTCTTGTTTTGATATATCAACCTTAGAATTGTGTTTTTGTTAATATACGAATTGCCAATAATTTATTTTCATTTTATTATTATTCAACTCTTCTGCCCTTTCCATGAAGAAAGACGCTTTCCTAATTTCAGAAAAGCGCTCGATTGCTGAAGATTAAAAAATTTATATGTCTTCAAAAATTGACCTTTATAGTTATTGTACTACCACCATTCATCATTTCTATGGCATTTTTGGTTGTGAGAACTTGAACTTGATTCTTCTCTATGCCTTTTTTGGTTGTGAGAGCTTGAACTTGATTCTTCTCTATGCCTTTTTTGGTTGTGAGAGCTTGAACTTGATTCTTCTCTATGCCTTTTTTGGTTGTGAGAGCTTGAACTTGATTCTTCTCTATGCCTTTTTTGGTTGTGAGAGCTTGAACTTGATTCATCCCTATGCCTTTTTTGGTTTTGAGAGCTTGAACTTGATTCATCCCTACGATTTGAGTTTCTTCTATTGTTTTCGTTATTGCAACCCAAAGTATTTCCCTCCTTTCTTTTCACTACTATTAATATATTCAAAGGAATTTGATGCATCCGGGCATAACTTTAATAGGTTCTAAATTAGTAATAATCTTTCTTCCAGCGAAATAACCGCAAAAACTAATTACACAGTATCCCTTAAATCTGGTGAAGAAATTCAACTTTATATGATTTTTTGTATTCACTCCATAGGTTACTTTGTGCTTTGACACCAAGCAATTACTCTTCATTCAATCTCCAACAAGACCAGCTGTAAACCATTTGAAATTCCTTCTCCTCGGCTTTGTTGTCTTCTATCTTTAGAGTTTTTTAGAGCAATGATATTATTGACAAAACTCCAAGGGTATATATCTGTACCTCTCCTGTGTCTTCTTGAATACTATACCTAGAAAATTGTATTTGGGAGATGATTTGTAATTGGAAAACATGAACAATATTCATCCAGATAACCTTTGTGAAAAATTTGCTGAAATTCTTGGGGCGGCTCCTTCTATTGTTAATGGTGTTTGTACTGCAACAAGATCTCGTACAAATATTCACCCGGTTGTACTAGGACGGAGAGCTAATTCCTTTATGTTTGTACCACAGGCATATTCTTTTGAAAACCTTGATGAAAATGGAAAAGCCTTGTGTCTTGGCGAAACAGTCCTCCTCCAGGAAGAAGCGAATCCATTTATGGCAAGATTAAGGGAAGAGGGAATCATTGTAACTGCCTTTCATAATCATTGGCAGTTTGAAAATCCGCGATTGATGTATATGCATTTCGAATCTATTGAAAAACCTTTAACTTTTGCCAAGAAAGTAAGAAAAGCATTGAAGGTGTTGACCACTCGTAATATTGGAGGTTACCAAAAAGATCAAAAAACATCGAATAGACGCGAAGAAGAACTTTGTGAAGAGTTCAATCAAATTTTGGCTGGTAGTATGCATTCATTTGAAAATGGTGCTTGTATTGTGATGAAATCCCGAACAAATATTATGCCTGAGGTTCTAGGAAGGAGAGGAAACTCGTTTTTATTAATTCCACAAATGTTTGCCTTTGAATCATTAGGATCAGATAGCAAAGCTCTCTGCAGCGGAGAAACGGTAATACTGCAGGAAGAGATCAATCCATTCATTAGTGAGCTTCAGAAACACAATATCCTTGTGACCGGCTTTCATAATCATTGGTTGTTTGATGATCCAAGGCTGATGTATATCCATTTTGAAAAAATTGAAAATCCAATCCAATTTGCAAAAGATGTAAAAGATGCTTTAAAAGTGCTGACTACTAAGAAGGTACCGGAGAAAAAACAAAAAAAAAGAGATAGTTTTAGCAGTTGACAAAAGTATAATCAGTTCAAGGGTTCCATGATTAATTCTTGTAACGGTTTTCCCCGAGGAAAACCTTTCCTCTTCTTAATCTACCAAATATTTTATGGGAGGGATAACCAAGTTGAAGGGAGTAGCGAATTGCTACTCCTTTTTCTCCAATGGTGTGTATCTGTTTTAAAAAAAATTACGCTACTTCATTTTCTGTGTTATGAGCTTGAACTTGATTCATCTCTATGCCTTTTTTTGTTGTGAGAGCTTGAACTTGAGCTTGAACTCGATTCATCTCTATGCCTTTTTTTGTTGTGAGAGCTTGAACTTGAGCTTGAACTCGATTCATCTCTATGCCTTTTTTTGTTGTGAGAGCTTGAACTTGAGCTTGAACTTGATTCATCTCTATGCCTTTTTTTGTTGTGAGAGCTTGAACTTGATTCATTTTCTCTATGACATTTTTTGTTGTGAGAACTTGAGCTTGAACTTGAACTCGATTTATCTCTATGCCTTTTTTTGTTGTGAGAGCTAGAGCTTGAACTTGATTCATCTTCTCTACGACATTTTTTGCTGTGAGAGATTGAACTTGAACTTGATTCATCTTCTCTATGACATTTTTTGCTGGAAGAGATTGAACTTGAACTTGATTCATCTTCTCTATGACATTTTTTGCTGGAAGAGATTGAACTTGAACTTGATTCATCTTCTCTATGACATTTTTTGCTGGAAGAGATTGAACTTGATTCATCACTACTATTTGATTGCCTTTTATGGCGATTATTTTTCCAACCCAAAGTATTTCCCTCCTTTCGTTTCAAATTAATATATTCAAAGGCGATTGATGCATCAGGGCATAAGTTTAATAGGTTTTAAATTAGGAATAATCCTTCTTCATAAAGCTAACACCCCAACAATAATTATTTGAATAAACAGTACAACAATTAAAGTAAATATATTCTTGTTATCTCTAAGCTCATAACCATAACTACAGTGGCTGCTTTTAAATAGTGTACTTAATTTTTTATTTCATTCTAGTCGTTTTGTTTAAAAGACCGTTTCTAAATAAACGCGCCCTTAATGGCATGACTTACAAATTTTATGTCTGAAACACAAACTCATGTACATGAATTCGAAGCAAGTACCAAATTAGCCGAAGAAGGAGAAGATAGACATAACCATTGTTTCGCAGGGGTTACCTCTGAAGTTATCCCTAGGGGTGACAGCCATGTGCATGTATTACTCACTAATACTGACTTTTTAGATCATCATCATGAGGTAGGAATTGAAACAGGTCCAGCTATTGATGTTGGCGATGGGAAACACATGCAGTTTGTCTCAGGGACAACTACACTAGATGATGGACATATTCATGAACTTGAATTCGCCACTTTAATTCAACAGCCGCTTGTTTAAAAGGAATAAAAAAATTTGCTCTCGAATTCTATTTAGTTAGGGTAAACATATTAAAACTAAGAACGCACAACTATTTTCTTATTTGTGCGTTCTATTATTTACTTTCCCTCCAATTTTCAAAAGATAAATAAAAAACGCTTTTGAACAATAAATTTATTAACATTTATTACAGGTTTTATAATATACGGTATTCTGTAAACATAGCCGCTCACCCCATCCAGTTGGATATCTTTTTCAATCAATCAACTAGTCCGCCCCTTTAGTTGAAGAAAGAATGAAATTGCTACCTTTGAATGTTACTTTAGCAGAAGTAGTGTTAAATAAACTTTCAGTGTCATTACAAAAGAAACGAAAAGAGCCTAAACCCTTAAAATACATGAGTTTAGGCGCATTATCTTCAATTAAGAATATCAAGTTAATATGTTGCTACGGGATCAGTTAGGACATAATGATATTAAAACGACTTCCCTTTATACGAATATGGCTAATAAAGATAGTAAAAAAATCTTAAGTAAAATGGATCAACATCGAAACAGACTGTAAATAAACGTAAGAAGGAAGCATCTAATAGCTATATTATCTAAAATTATTATGTATTAAACATTTTATTCTGAAAAAGAGAGGATAGATGAACAGCTGAAACGCCTGTATATTCATGGTGCAACAAATGAACTCATTTACCACAACAACAAAGCTTTTTGTATGTTCAACTAAAGCGCCCGATTGTTGAAGATTTCTATTCAACTAAAGCACCTTACTTGAATAAGCTTTACTCTAATATCAGCGTTACATTTTCGTTATCAACGATAATTTCTTCTATCCAGTCAAATATTGTAGGACCCTTTTTCAGTTTTGCATCCTTTATTTCTTGGATTACTTCCTCTTCGTTACTTTGATGGCAATTATTCAAAATTTCATTTAGTTTAACTATTGTTTCACTATACCCCAAATCTACTTTAGATTTAGCAGAATTCCTCCAAATAATAGTAAATTGTTCTTCATATTCTATATCTCCGAAACCACCAAACAAAATATCATTAAAAGCATCTAGATTTCCGTGCCATTTATATTTTCCGGAAAGGACTATATCTGAAAACTCCTTACAGAAACCCTTAAAGCTAGAAAATTTATCTCCATCGATAATAAAAACTTTGTTCATAATAGTACCTCACATACATAGTTTTTCTTATATTATCATTTCACTTTATTTTAACAATCTAGCCCTTTAGCTAAAAAAGGCACCATTCTTTTTCAAGAATCCCCCAATTGTTGAAGATCGCTTTTCAACTAAAGCTTGGTGTTTATTCCCCTACCATACCATCACTATCTCGATCATCCATATATGAATATAACCAGTTTTATATTTAGGTTAGTTAAGTGAAACAGGTGAAATTAAAAGGACCACACATATTAGATATGTCTAAGATGGGTAGTCTAATTTTATTCATTCTTCAACTAAAGCACCCGTTAGTTAAATAAGAGAAGGGTACACTTATTCAACAATCGCGCCCGATTTTTGAAGACTAATTCGAAGACATTATTAAGGTAAACCATCCCTCAGTCAAAAATCTTACTTAGTTTTTTTATTATATTCCTCTTCCTAGATTAGAATTGTATTATAATCTCCTTCATAAAACCCCAGATATCTTGTGCCATCAAATAAGTAATGTGTTCTGGAATTACTATTATAGGGACTGCTTTTTAATGATTATTAATAAATCATCAAGTAACTTTTTATCAACAAATTTATAATATTTACTCGATGTTTTATCGAGACGTACAAAACCATCATCCGATACTTCAAATTGGAATGAACCGCCACTCCCGCCGACGTATACTAAATAATCATCTTTTGTTTTTGGAGTCTTTACAACTCCCTTTAACTCAACTTTTTTAAAAATTCGCATAATTTTTTCTGATTCATTTTTATCAAAATCTTGTCTGATATCCGTTTGTCTATCATATACAAATTTTGCTTTAACTTTATCAAAATTAACATCTTTTAATATATCATTAGCTAAAGATTCCGTTTTTAAAGCGTAGGCATAATAAAAACCTGTTAATAATAGAATTATGATTAATAAAACAGAAAAGCCTACTTTAGTTTTACTCATTTACACTCCCCCTGTAACGCAAATACTACCACTTTTATACATTAATCCTATTTATAATCACCTTTTAATTGAAGAAAGACGCCTGTTAGCGAAGGATAGAAAAAGTAAAAATGCTTCAAAATTGGCTTTTTAATTTATTATACTAACGCCACTTCAATAAGCTATTTTAAATTTTTTAAGTAATTCATAGAATGCTTGGATTATCAGACGTGCTAGTGGTACAGTCAATGGAAGCATAATAAAGGCATAAATGGTTCCCCAAATCAAAACACCCTCTACATTAACACCTGTATATCCACCACCTTCTAAAGGAGTTCTAAGCCTGCCTCCCCTTACAACATACTCTCCAGATAAAGCACCAATAGTACCGCTGTATAGTGTGATAAATAATGCCGATAGTAGGCTTAATAGCCAAAGTTCTTTGTTCGAGAGATTTCCTCGATTTGTAAAATAAGATCCTAATATAGCAAAGGTTAATATAAAAGGAATAATCGTTGCGTGATATAACCAACTCTCGCCAGAAAAGGATGTAATGCCACCAGCCAATCCCTGTGCAACCAACATAAACATCAGGGAAATGCAAAATGATAAACCAAAACCATAAATAATTCCAATCATAATTCCTTTTATAATTTTCATAACGATGATTCACCTCCATTAACTCTATTAATGAAAAAATCATCCATTTTATAACTACTTCTTCATCCGAAAGAAACACGCCTCATTTAATCAGTTTATTTCTTCAAGATATCTTTTAAACTTTAACACAAACTTTCGAATTTCTTTTAATGATTTATTCAACAATCTGGCCCTTTTCATGCAGAAAAAGCACAATTCTTGTTACAGAATCGCGCCCTTTAATTGAACAAGGAAAATTACTCTAAGGATGCATCACCTAACAATGGATTTAAATAGCATCCTCAGTTTCGCCAAAGAGATTATTTTTAGAATAAGTCTAAAAGTTCATCAAACCTCTCTAAAATATAATCATATTCACTCACATTCCCAAAACCGTATTTTGCATAGACAAAAGGAATACCTGCATACCTAGCCGCCTTGAGATCACCTTCTGTGTCTCCAATATAAACAGGTTTGGATAGGCAGTTTCTTTTTATTAATAATTCGATATTCTGCCCTTTTGTAAGGCCCGTCCTACTAGGAATTTCATAATCTAAAATAATATTATCTAATTTGTGAAACTGAAAGAACCCATCAATATAGCCCTGTTGACAATTGCTAACAATAAAAAGTTTATATTTCTAAGATAGGCTATGTAATACCTCTTTTACGTTTTCAAAAAGAATGCCACCATACTTCTCAATGTATTTACCTTCAATTTCAAAGCACTGTTTAATAATTTGTGTTCGAATGTTTAAATCTAAGTATGGAAATAACTTACTACTTATGTCGTCCATTTGAAGTCCAATAGTACCTTCAAAGTCTTTTCTTGTTAATTTTTTTTCTACAAGCGGATTTTCTTTAACTATACTATTCCACGCAAGTAATACTGTATCTATAGAATCCCAAATAGTTCCATCTAAATCAAAAATTATACTATCCAAAACTATGTCCTCCTAACTGAACCGCTTGATGTTAGTATAAGTGCTATTCCAAAAAGCGACATTCGCCTTTATGTTTCTCCATGAATATAAAAAGTTATTTGTATTTTAACATAAATATCCAATTTTTATTTGAATGTTATTCAATAATATGGCCCGATTGTTGAATAAGAAAAATAAAGGTTAAAAAGGAGTGGTTTTGCCTATTATGTACTTATAGAAGGACTTTACAAAAATGTCACCAATGACAAGTAGAGTATCCAATGCTGACAAGAACAGGCTTGTCTTCTTCTTTTGCTTTTTGAAACGCTTCTTCACCCCATGGATACCAGTTTACAGGGTTGTATGCGTGTTGTAATAAGTAAGGTGAAGTCTCATCAATGAGTCTATTGGGTTTATTGGTATTTGGCACTGGATTACCCTCTTTTCGTTTTTTATTTGCTTCACGTTTATTTTAACCATATTTTGAAAACATTATAAAGAATTAAGATAGCCGTTTAAA
Organism: Rummeliibacillus sp. JY-2-4R; assembly: GCF_053847205.1. NCBI lineage: Bacteria > Bacillati > Bacillota > Bacilli > Caryophanales > Caryophanaceae > Rummeliibacillus > Rummeliibacillus sp. JY-2-4R. The sequence continues at coordinate 2,417,417 of NZ_CM132623.1, forward strand.
CTGCTCCCATCGTATAAACTTAAGTACTTCTATTTAATTTCACCCAAATATTCTGGTTAAAATATAATAAAAATTTTTTGGGAAAACAAAAAGGACACTTCAAGTGTCCTTTAAATCATTATTTTTTCCTCTTCCAGACTGCTTTTTCTGAAGTCACTTACAAGTTGGAGTGTTATCTATCATATGCAACATTTGTCTCTACCTTTTTTTATACCCTATTTTTTCGAATCTCTCTTCTTGCTCTTTTTCATTTTCTTCAGCAAGTATCATTGAAAGAATTAAAGTAACCCATCGTCCATCATCTTCCTCAAAGTTCAATATTTTACAATCAAAGGTCTGACCCTATTTGACTTTTTGAGGTAGCATTTCTGAGCGAGAAACCAATCCATCTACTTCTATTGTTTTGGGTCTAGGGGTTATCTTTTCTACTTTTAAAAAATTTTCCGTTATTAGAGTTACTTTACTTTTATAATTTCATCAATTTTATAACTATGCATATTAAAGCTCTAATTTTCTATTAGTTTCCTACCCTATAAATGAATGAGTACTCGTATTTGTAAAATAGACCTTGCCGCAAATGCCATATTTATTAATAATACAATCCACCAAATTATTTTTATTAATGGATCTATCACTTTCCAATTCCAAATGTGCTCTTTGCAATAAATTATTAAAATAGAGATAAATACATTGACAAATAAGGATACAATTAAGAAAACCATATAGATTGATGGAGTAAATAACTTCCCTGTTACTAATACAATCATAAATAGTGCATATAGAATAGCCAGTACAGATAAAAGTTTGTTAGACATAGAAATGATTTTATACTTATTCTCCATCTTTTTATTTACATAAAGTAAATTTTCAATTCTCTTTTTCTGTAAATCTGTTTTATCTTCATATTTGTTTGATAGCATATTAATTTCTAATCTCGACAGCAATAAAGTAATTCTAGATTGATCGCATTCGCTAAGGACTTTTCTACCTTCTTGCTTTAATAGTAAATTATATAAAGTTTTGCTATCTCTTTTTGATAGATATTCATCCAATAGAGATGGAGTTAGTTCAACCATATTGTCTCCGTCTTTAATTCTAAATACGGTTTTTTGTTTATCGTCCACATTCAAACCCCACTTAATTATAATTACTTAATATGATACATGCGTGTTGGATTGTTGACAATAAGGTTTTCCTTATAAGTAAATTCACTTTTAATAATAATTTATTATATATATCCTTCTGTGAGATTCTTTGTATTTTCAAACTTTTTTCATAGTCATGTTACAACCTTATATGCTTTATTTTTGTTAAAAAATAACTAATTACAATTGATAATTTTATATCCATTATTTCCAATTACTAATTTGAAAAAATTTTAGTGAGAATGAGGTGAGACTTGTACAAAGAATAATTATCGTTTTTTCAATATTTACTCTTGTATTTTCTTTATTTATTGTAAAGGGTAAAGAGGTGGCCCATGCTTATTATTCATACCTAAAAAAAGCGTATGGTGTTTATGGTGATCTAGGGCCAATGACTGAATCCAGATTATACTTAAACAAAACAGAGGGTACAAAATTCGCAAACGATTTAACAAAATACAATCCAAAAACCGACTTTAAAAATACTTCTGTTGGGATATTCTGAGGTTTAATTCCAGGAACATACGGTGGATTTGGTATTGCCTATTCACTGGCAAAACAATCTCAGCAATAAGGAAAGCGGTTGATTTTACCCTTTTGACTCCCACAAATATTCCTAATGATTGGACTTTAGATACCAAAACCACTCCTTGGATCATGCTTCATTATATGGATAGCAAAGATACCAAGCTAATGGTTGCTATTCATCAGAAAAGAGGTTTTCGATTATTCAAAGAAGATTTCCCCTATCGCCAACAGGTAGATATTAAAGGAAACAAGGGATATTTTCAGGGATGGGATGAAAGTAGTGAAGTAGATAAAAACGGAGATACCATTACTGGTGGATTACTTAATTGGATCCAAGACGGCACTTATGTAGAAATGAGTAGTTCAAGATTAATGAAAGAAAGAATGTTAGAAATCGCGAGGTCGATGAAATAACATTTTTACAAGTGCTTAACAGAGCGAAAAATATCCTCTTTGAGTAATCTTGTTTTAACCATAATGAAAAAGCACAATTCTTGTTGCAGAATTGCGCTCTATTGCGGAAGACTTCATTATTATTTTTTAGCGAATTTTTTTAGGCAACCCCACTATATCTGAATTTTAGGTATATGGCTTAACTGACGTAGCATTGCTACAATTTGCCCTTTATGATGAGTTTCATGTGTAATCGAATGATCTGGTCGACATCCCACTAATTTCTATTTAACTTTTGATATATCTTTAACTATGTTATAAACTTCGTAAACCAAGCAATATACTTTGCACCAGGAATGAATAACACCTGTGCTAAGATTGTTCCTAATAATCTTGATGTCACCATCATAATAGAGGCACTTTTTAAGGTGACATATTTCCCTTTCTGGTTTATTACATCATCTGCTAGGATTGAAATTTTTGGATCAATAAAGATTATTAGTAAGATTGTAGCTATTCCATTGATTAAACCAGATGCCATAACAGCAGTCGTTGCTCGCTCAGGTGCAAGTAACGATGCATATAACGCAGAAAAAACTCCTATAGTATAAATAGCTGTAATCAGTATATTAATGCAAAATAATTTTATAGGTATATCCCGCCAGCTCATACCTTTTATATACGCATATCTGGGTAGATGGATATGTTTTTTTGCACGTCTTAAATAAGGAATTGTAAATCCTTTTTTCAATAAAGCAGGAATTGAGCCCCGTTCCTCTGCCAAATGAATGATTGCCCTAGAAAAAATAGCTATAAATGTCGGTAACAAAAGTAAACCAATTATTGTACCTAATGTTGCAGAACCAATCAGAATTCGATATTGTCTCTCGACATATTCTAAAGTATTTCCTTTTGGCGCATTATCTATCAAACTACCTGTAAAAGGTTGTTGCATCATATTCGCAAGCCTTGAAACCATTACCATAACATTGAAAAGTGAAAGTGCCGATGCTAATAGTTTTACTCTTGCCCCAGATAAACGAACTGAATACGCTAATGTTTCGATTGAATGAATGATTAAGATAAATAATGCAATCATTACTAATTGTGTTGTGAAAAATTCCAAAGACATTACCTACTCCACTTTTATTTGTTAGAAAAAGTCCTCAACATCCAGTCTATATCTCCGTTTTACTTATAAACGAGTTTATAGTAGTAATTGTTTCTAATTTTATTAAAATAACACTTATTTGAAAGCTTGCAAGATTCAGCTCATTGCTGAATTATCCAGGTAAATAGTTGTGCATAAAATATTGCAACGTTCTATTGATGTGCTAATTATTATTTGTATCAATCATTTGCTTCATATTTAAAAGGTTAAACAAAATAACCCTACTAGAATAATTAATAATAACATGAAAAAACAGATTGCTATCCACTTCCTATATTAAAAGGAATAAGCCATAAAGCATTAAATAGAGTGTTTAATATAATTAAATCAGAAAATATAGAGCCGCTTAAACCTTCTCCTCAACTTACCCTTTTGGCTTCTTTTCTTTTGACTTTTCATTTTGAAATTTAACCTATACTGTATACTTATAATCTATTGAACCATCTTTATTTTCTTTCTTTTTTTCAAGGTTACTACATTTCCTTCTAATGTTTGAACGCTTATTAAGCGCTGTGCTTCATTATAAGTGTATTTAAAATTTTCATCTTGTACAAGGTTGCCTTATGCATCATATAGGTATGCCACATCATTTTTATTTACAATTTTGATTCGCTTCATTATAAGTGAAAGTGAAATCATTTCCATTAACATGAGCCTTTGTTCGATTTCCGACTCCATCATATTCATACGTATTGGCATCACCATTGAAAATAATTAAGCATCTTTTATCCAAAAATAATAACTACCATGAAACTTATAGAAGAAAAGTAATGACAAATTCAATTCTCCTGTTGTAAATTATAATTATGTTTCTTTACTTTTTATTAAGATTACATATTTTATGGATGGCATTTTCCCCTATTGTTGTTTTTTTCTTCTTTTTATAAAAAATAAACGAATTGAACAAGATACCCAAATAATGATAAGTAAATAAAAAATAATTATTTCAGTTACCTCCATTACCAAAAAAGGATTTACGACATTCTTAAATGAAGTTTTTAAGTCAAATCCTAAAAATCTGTCCATACCAATAGAAAAGCCAGATAAAAATCCCAACATCAAAATAGAAATACCGAAAATTTTCAATCTTTATCACGCTCCACAAGCGAATAATTCCTTTTTCATAAATTCAATTACGACTATGTTTGCTTTGCTTTTTTCTGTTCCTAAAAAAAGCAATAATAAGAAGGAGACCAGGAATAATTACTTGAAAAGGGAGATGCACATATAATGGGACAACCTTTAGTCCTTCATAAACATGTTCTGAAAAATTGCTTGCAATGGTTATAGATAAAACTAAGAGCAGCAACCCTAATGGATACGCCAATTGTGTCGAATTTTTGATATTGAACAAATTTGCAGTGCCTGCCAGGGAAGCATAGAAATAGAGACTGATTTTAAAAAAGCCTCCGATTACCGTGGAAAGCATAAAAGTAATATCCATCCGTTGCAAAAAGCCTGCAAACTCAATGGTTTTTATGGTTGAAAGAAGGGGGAATTGTGAACGCAAAATGAGGTTTACACCGAGAACACTGATATTCATAGCCATGATTAGCGCTATGATCAATCCACTCAGTCCAAGTCCAAGTAACCCGGTTTTCATCGCCTTTGATGCTTGGTTCAAATAGGGCAAAATCATGGTAATTATTATGACTTCGCCAAAGGGAAAATACAAGGTTTCAGTAAATGCTGTTTTTATGACTGGCTTTAATCCTTCTTCGAGGAATGGTTCTAGGTTAGAGATGTCAATAATGCTTGAAATAATAATTAAAATTATGCCACTGATGCCAATCAACATCATGATTATAAATAACAGTTCTCCTGTTCGCGCAATGACCTCAATTCCTTTACGAACTGTATACACAACCACTAAGACCATTAATACATTCATGACAAACAATGGAGTTTCTGGATAAAAGACAATGATTAGCATTTCTCCAAAATCCCTCAAAACCCTTGCCGCAATATACAAAAAGTAAAGCACATAAAAGAAAGCGAAAACTTTCCCTAAAGCGCTCCCTAGTATTCTCTGCATATATTCAGTAAGCGGAATATCCGGATAATATAAATAAAGGCTATGATAAATCCAAAATAAACAACAGCCGCCAGCCAACCCAATCAAAACAGCCAGCCAAGCGTCCTGTTTCGCTTCAATAGCTAGAGGAACTAAAATGGCACTGCCAATTTCAACTAAGAAAATAAGCACTAAAAGTTGGTACGCGCTAATTTTTGCCTTTTCCAATAAATCACCCCTCAATTTCAGTGCTTATTCTTTATTTCCGATAAATATGAATTGTTTCTTAGGCCGCTGCGTCGTACAAAAGCTTCAACTTTAATCTGTACGTTTAAGTTTGGAAAGTAATTATCGTTCCAATCACTCTTTAGTTTTTTCCATTTTTCGGGGTTAGAATGATGAACTTCTTCGCCAAATCCAAAAATATCCGTCTTATTTTGTTGTGTACGCATAACCGTATCCTTTAAAAGTGTCTTGATTTTTTTTTCCAGTTCATTTTCTAATTCCAATATAACTTTCGGATCCTTCAAGTTAATAGGTGTCCTTACTTCACGAATATCACCTTCAGCACGTACATTAATCGTAATAGTGGGGATGTCATTTTTTGTGTCTGCCGAAACTTTTGTTTTTTCCCGAATAACATTGTAAACGATGGCGTTTTTCTTTCCATCCCTGTCCAGTTCCACATCGGTTTCTTTAATTTTATCCAGTATCCATATGACCCCTTTAGCCATATCATCTTGATACCAGTCAATCAACTTTCCTTCTTTGAAAATAGCCAACCCATCTGCTTCCAAAGTGGTATCGAGTTCAGATTTCTGGACATTCTCCATTTTTTTCCCCTTTTCAATATCTCCTTTCATACTAAAACCACTGATTACCGGTTCTTTCCCTTCTGAGGTAAGTGACTTAATAACATCCTGAAGAGTAACTTCGATATTTGCTCCCCTATATTCTTCAGTAAATTTCAAAGTTCCGTTCACTTTTTCAGCTGGAATTTTATCAACTGCTGTTAAAGATTTAAGCAAATCTCCCGCTTTTGTATTATGAGCAATCACAAGCCTTGCTGTCGGCCGAATTTCCGTTTCCCGTTCGAAGGCGTCTAAAACATTTTCTATTCCATCTTCTTTCGCCACCTCTTCACTCAATACAATCAAATTTGAATGAGCATGATACAGCTTTCGGGAGATTTTAGATGAAGCGTTGAAATGGGCTTCAAGTACACTGTCTCCTGCTGCAGAGTAAACGGTAACAGCAGGACTTTGCCCGCCTCCGCCACCCTGAAGTCCCCCCGCTACGCTTGATGGATTGATCAGTTGAATAGTCTTGACGTAATGACCCTCTTCATTTTTATCAATAGAAATGGCAGATATGATTGCCAGCTCATTTAACTCATTCTTATCCCAGCACCCCGATAGAAATGAGATACTTGCTATTATTAAGTAAAGAGAAATCGATTTACGACTCATTCATTTCTATCTCCTTTTTCATAGGCAGAATTCATCATGGTACGAGGTCCTGGAGGGTGTGGTTTCTGATTTTCCCCTTGCTCAACCTTATTTCGGCCGCTGATCATCTTTGGTCTTTTCTTGTAACTCCAAAGTGGTCTTCGGACAAATGTATCCCCAGCTTCTTCCCTAATGGACGGTGCAAGGGGTGACATATATGGAACACCGAATGAACGCAAGCTGGTTAAGTGAACGACAAGGATGATAAACACCAGAATCATTCCGTAAAAGCCGAATGTTGCAGCGCTGACCATAAAAATAAATCTAACCAATCGCGCAGATATGGCAACGGCATAGGAAGGGGTCGCGAAACTGGCAATCGCAGTCATGGAGACAACAATAACCATGACAGGTGAAACAATGCCTGCCTGAATCGCTGCTTGCCCAATGACAAGCGCCCCTACGATGGAAATCGTAGAACCTATCGCTTTTGGCATCCGGATACCGGCTTCTCTTAAAACTTCAAATGTTATTTCCATGATGAGTGCTTCAACAAACGCAGGAAAAGGAACAGATTCCCGCTGAGCAGCAACAATGACAGCCAGTTTTGTTGGAATCATCTCCTGGTGAAAAGTGGTTGCAGCAATATAAACTGCAGGTCCAACTAGGGATATAAAGAAGATGATGGTACGTAATAAACGAATGGCCGTTGAGATGTCAAAACGTTCATAGTAATCATCGACTGATTGAAAAAAGTCAATAAATAAGGCGGGAACCATCAGCACAAAAGGAGTCCCATTTACGAATATGGCAATCCTTCCTTCAAGAAGATTACCTGCCACTACATCGGGCCTGTCTGTGTGATGTATAGTTGGGAAAGTGGTATTTGTCTGATCTTCAATCAGCTGTTCTATAAAACCAGATTCCAGGACGCCATCAATGTCAATTCTTTTTAAACGTTTAAGAACTTCTTCGATGATTTCATTCCTTGCTATGCCATTTATATACATGATAGAAACATCTGTTTTTGTCATTTTGCCAATTTTCATGGTTTCAATCCACAAATCTGGTGTATTAATAATCCGACGTACCATGGCAATATTGGTCTCAATTGATTCAGTAAACGCTTCTTTCGACCCACGAATCGAGACATTGGTAGTCGATTCTTGAATTGAACGTCTCTCCCCACCTTGAGTACTGACACTTAGTGCTACACTAATTCCCTCGATAAATATGATGGTATTACCTGACATCAATTCGGTGAACAGTTCGTCCCAGTCACTTGATTTTTTTATCCCACCGACTGCAACAACATCTTCGGCAATTATATCGATTACCTCTTGTTGAACTATCTGTTCTTGGAGTGCGGGATTATTAATCATCGCTTCAATTAAAAAGTCGTTAACAGTTTGACTGTCTACTAACCCTTTAATATAAACAATGGCCGTTTTAACCTTAGATTGTTTACCGAGTTTAACCGGCCTGATGACAATATCTGTACTATTTCCAGTTCTTTGTTTAATGACTTCCAAATTCAAGGACAATGAGGTATCGATGTTATTTGGCAATTTATTAATAGATTGAACTTGGCTGTTTTCCTGTCGATTGTTACTATTATTCTTTTGCTTTTTCCATTTTAAAAATGAAAACATGGCACCGATACCTTTCTTTTCTAATCATCAAATATTATGTCCATAAAACTGCTCTTTTACACAAGATTTTCTTTCAATCAATACGATGTAGAATTAGAGATGTTGCATTAAAGAGCTATGTAGATTTAAAAAGAAAAAATAACAGTTAGGATAAGTAACCCTAAAAATACATATTTGTGACATTACCGACTTTTCTTTCTTAATGAGCTGATTTTGATAAGATTAAAAAACGAAGTCAAATCTACTATAAATGGATTAACAGTGCTAGCAGCCATGAAGTACAATCATCGCTATATTCTGGATGCCCAAAATATTAGGCGGATTTAAAAAACTATACACCAGGACATCAATCATCTTGTTCCAATCATCAATCTTTTCTTGCATAGAAATGAATGTTGCATTACTTCGGCATTATTGACTAATACATCGATTTCCTCAAACTCTTCAAGAGCAAGATCAGCGAGTTCCTCCATTTGTTCATACGAAGTCACATCTGTAATTTATAAATCGCATGACCGCCAATATCTTGGATGTCTTGTTGTACCTTTTTTAAACGATCTTCACGCCGGGCTGCGAGAACAAGTAGAAAGCTAAGATTAAATTGCTCCTTATTCAGAAATACAACGCAAGATTTAAATTCTTAATTTGGTACATCTAATACTGTCTTAGTAACATCCAAAAAATTAAGAATCTATGGATAGCGCTGGTTACGTTTAATCGTCATCAAGACATTATTTTTGACGAAAAAAATTAGGCATATTCTATATAACGTTGTCTATTTTAGCAAAGCTAATAATTGGCAATCTCATCAAGAATTTGAGAAAGGAGGTTAGTATCAAATGAATATCCTTTTGGCCATACTTCCCGCCGTTTTCTGGGGAAGCATCGTCTTATTCAATGTTAAGTTAGGTGGAGGTCCATACACTCAAACGCTTGGGACTACAATAGGCGCACTGATTTTTTCAGCTGTTATTTATATAGTAGTTCACCCACCATTAACACCACTTATTTTTATTGTAGGAATTGTTTCTGGTTTGTTTTTCCTTGTTACAGAAAACGCCCGATCATGGAACAAGCTACTGTATAATCTCTTCGGATTTAACATACTTTTTTAATAATTTAGAAGGTATTTTTTCTCTTTTGTCGAATATTAAATTTCATAAAAAAAAAGGTGGGATGTTATGAATCCGATTGCTTCTCCCATTGCCCGTAAAGTAAATAATGTTTTCATCCATGTTAGTAACCTCAGAAAATCAGCTGAATGGTACAGTGACTTACTTGGGATTCCATTTGATACAAATGTTGTTAAATCTCCCGTTTATAATATCCCTATTACAGCTGAGACTGGATTAACTTTAGATGACCACACTTTTGATCCAAACTTTACGTTAAACCCTTCGAACCATGTATTATTCAATTTTTTCGTCAAAGATATCGATGAAGCATATAATTTTATCAAAAACAAAGGAATAGAAGTGGTTAGAGAAATAGAGCGTATTGGTGATTTTGCCTATTTTAACTTTCAGGATTTAGATGGAAACGTATTAATGATTTGCAATTGTTAAATATTTTGAGCAAAGGTTAGATTTATCTACCATTGCTCTATTTTCTTATTAAATTGTTTGTTTCAAGAAAGCAATACCACCTTTTGAAGATGCTATCTAAAAAAGACACAATTCCTTGTCCATGAATTGCGTCCGGTTATGAAGATAATACCTAACCAAGATTGTAAGTTAGTTAAATCAATTATTATCCCTGTAAAATAGCCTAAAAATAATGGAACGCTAATTCCGCTTAAACCTATAAAGGTTGACGATCTTCTAGATCCTTTAAATTCCTCAAGATTTGTTTCTAATCCGGAGAGGAACATAAGCAATATAACACCAATCGTCCTAATTGTTGATAAGGAATCTGTTCCACTAATTAGTCCTAATAAAGATGGGCCTAATAATACACCTACAATAATTCCCTCTGGACCAAAAACGTAGCATAACTTATAATTTTCTTCATATTGCTGTATCTCACTAAAGATTTCCATGCCTTTCTTTTTCAATTTTGCAACAATAGCTTCAATATCTTCAACAGCAAAGCAAATATGTCGGATACCCAGCGTATTTGCAAAAGGTTGCCGAATATCTTTTTCATCTGAGGGCGTTTAAAATTTGACTGGCTCTGTCCATGCCTGACCATCTGGCATTCCCATTCCCATGTCGTTTTAACATCATTAAGCCTAACTATTCGTCCAACTGTTTTCCATCCAATTCCCATTCTGCTTGCACTTCAAGTCCTTAATCAAGAAAAAACACTTTAGCCTCTGAAAGATCATTTACGTTTATACTCCTCACATGATTTATTCTATTGATCTTCATATCTTATACCTCCTATGTTCCTGTTATTTTCAATACCTGTATTCGTGTAAGGTTTGTTTGAAATGATTCTAATTCGCTTAAAACAGAAAATACCATTCTTCAACTAACCTGACCCTTTAGTTGAACAAGAAAAGGGCTGCCTAAGCACCCCTTATTCTTTATTTCTTGCCCCCTTTAGTTTATGTAAAAAAAACACTATCTTTTTACTTGTCAAAATCCTATCTCTCAAAGTGTAAGGGCAATCAGAAAGACGCCTTCTTATTCAAGAAAAACGTCCTATAATTGAATAAGGATTAGCTTCTATTAACTACTTTAGTTAAAGATGAAGAGGTTTTTCTATTTTAGAGATGGATATATCATTCGTTAAAGATTGGACTTAACTCACTCCATACATCAAATTTATTTTCATCTAAATCATAGAAAACAAAATTTCTTCCTGAATGCCCTCTATCCTCCATTTCGCCGACTCTTATCTGCTTCTCAATAAAATCTATATAAATCATTTCAAGAGCATTTATTCCATCTACTTCGAATGTCATTGAAAAGCGCTCTTGACCATATATATCATAGAAATTCGAGCTTTGGTTTTCTTTAGATTTCACTAGAAAAAAACTTTGATTTGCAAAATTTAGAATTGCTTTATCTTCGTCCTTATAACTTAATTCTGCCCCCAATTTGTTTAAATACCATTCAGAAGAAAGCTCTACATTTTTAACAGGAATATAAGTAGTACCAACTCTTAATAATTTTCCACTCATTTTATTATCTTATCTCCTTTCGAAGCCAATAATAAATACTTCTCCTTTTAGCGGATAAGTCCTCTAAAAAATCCCCTTCCTTATTCAAGTATCTTGCCCTATATTTTAAGTGCAATTTTCATAAACACCGTTACTAGCATTACTATAGGTATGACAATTTTCTTGATATTCTCACTCCATTAAATAGCCGTTATATGAAAAATGTCACTTTATAGTGATAGCGCCCGATTGTGGAAGATCAAGATAAATATTATGAGTGCTACTTAATTCCCACCTTTACTTTAAATATACTCTCTCACAAACAAGCATTTGATGTAATTTGTGTTCCTTTACGTTTGCTTATATTTAATTAATGTTATATCTTACAATTAACGTATGCGACATGCATATAATTTTCCGGGAGTGAAACTATAATGAAAACGATTGATACTCCTTTTAAAGTTAAAGGATTGCAACTGAAAAATCGAATTGTAATGGCACCTATGTGTCAATATTCTGTGGATAAAGAAGATGGAATACCGAACGATTGGCATTTTGTTCATTATGTATCCAGGGCAGTCGGGGGTACTGGGTTGATTATCATGGAAATGACGAGTGTAACCCCTGATGGAAGAATTACCAATCAAGACTTAGGATTATGGGATGAAGCTCAAATCCCTGCCTATAAGCGTATTGTATCCGAAGTGCATAAATATGGTTCAAAAATAGGTATACAAATAGCTCATGCTGGCAGAAAAGCAAAAGATACAATCCAGCCTGTTGGACCATCTACTATAAATGATGAAGCCTTGCTGGAAGAAATAAAAAATGGTGAACTTAAACAACCTCGTGAGTTAACCATTCAGGAAATTAAACAGGCAATTGAGCAGTTTAAGAATGCTGCCAGAAGAGCAGTCGATGCAGGATTTGATACCATAGAACTTCATGGAGCACATGGCTATCTCCTCCATCAATTTATGTCTCCTATTATTAATAATAGAAACGATTCATATGGTGACGACTTATCAAAATTTGCTGTAGAAGTAATCCGCGCAGTGAAATCTGTCATGCCAGAGGATATGCCTCTAATTATGCGAATTTCTGCTATTGAATATATCGACGGTGGATATGGGTTAGAACATTCACTTCGTATGGCTGAAAAGTTCAAATCTGCTGGCGTGGATATCTTCCATGTTTCAACGGGAGGAGAAGGAGTCCCTGGTACATTAAAACCTGGTAATTATCCTGGTTATCAAGTTCCTTTTGCTCGAGCCTTCAAAGAGAAACTTGGAATCCCTGTCATAGCAGTTGGCATGTTAGAAAATCCGCAACTAGCAGAGGCGACCTTATCAAATCATGATGCCGATTTAATTGCAGTTGCCAGAGGTATGTTAAATGATCCATATTGGAGTATACACGCAATTAAAGAAGTAACACGGAATGTCAATCCGCCAATTCAATACAGAAGAGGAATCCGATAATAGAGAAGGATAAAATAGGCATAGTATTTTCGAGAGGAGATGGCTATGAATCAACCAGAGCAATTAATACCAAACTTGGATAGGTTTTTCCAAAAAATCCATAATCAAATTATACAAACATTAGATTATTTTCTTTTACAAAAATACCATCTGAGTTTGTATGAGTTTTATGTTTCTTCATGATTCTCAATGATTACAGTGAAACTACCGCTATCGCAGTTTTAGAATATAATTGGTATGTTGAGGATAAACGTAGTGTTTATGTCGTACTGACTCCAAGTGGTCAACAGCATATACATGATCTATTGAGTGAGGTAAATAGTATATTATAACAGTCTATTTCGTAAAAGGATATTAGTAACATAATATTTATTTGCTGAATTGACCTACACACGAAATGCATTGCCTAATTTTCTTCTAAGAAGATACTTAGGTAATGCATTTTTTAAATCCTTGGTGAGCTTAGTAGACTAGCCTATGAACATCTCTACCAGGTTCTATAAGTCTAATTTTCTTAACGATATTGCTCAACAATCTGGCCCTTAAATGAAAATAAGAGCTTATCCTTTTTCAAGGATAGCGCCCTATATCTCTAATTCCGAAAGAAACTTCGGAATTCTTTTACCCAATTATGGCTCTTTCAATTTAGTAGCAGGATTCTTTGGAATACAACAGTCTTCATGTGTCCATTTAAATAATGATTTAACGCAACGAATCCTGTGTCCTAAACTTGATGGCTTTAAATGATCTCCTGACTGTCATAGATATTCTTTTAATTTCTCTGTACTAAATTCACTCAGATCTATATCACCAATAAATCGTAATAAAAGATTATATTGAAAACAATATGTTTTTAATGTAAATGACGAATATATCCCTCAAATTTTTTATATTGTTGATATCTCTTCCATGCGTCGGATAATAACGTAATTCTTTCTCTCCCCTACTAATTATATATATTAATCTAGAATCTATTATGTTCAAGGAAGCTCTTCTCTATACAAAGATATTCAAGAATATAAGATAATGAAGAATTAAGAAATATAAGTATCCTTAAAATATAGGAAAGGACGCTTTCCTGTTTCCAGGAAAGCGTCCGATTGCTGAAGATGGAAAAGATGGAAAATATGAAAAGCTACAAAGTGACACCTCAATTATTTTACAAAGGCACCCCTAAACAAGGTCAGCATCCCAACCAATTACTAATACCAAGGTTATTTTTGTCCCCAGGTCTTTAATCAGCTTAAAATTATAGCCTTTAGCCCAATCCTTACCAGGATGAATTTTTCCTATTTCCGGTTCTTTTTTAAGTAATTAACATTAGTGCAAATTAATAAAAAGATTACTTACCCTTTGGGCGAGTCAAGTTTTTGGTATGCTAACTGATACTTTCCTCCTTCGGCAACTTCTGAATGGTACAAAGCCTTAAGTGCATAGTTTTCCTCAAGGTCAAGTTTTTTCATCAACTCTTTTAAGCGAATTTGCAATTCTTTATTTTCTTTTATCAGCTGTTTCATTTGAGATTTCATATATTTCATAAGATATTTTCAAACTCCTTTCAGTTATCCACAAGTATAGCATTAATTAGAGCATTTCGATTACAGAATAATCTTCGTTTTAGTAACAACCACAATTTCAAAATCGTCTTGGTTCCTGTCACCAAATATTATCAGTCATTATTCCAATATAACGGTAATTTACGTAGAGATTTGATTTTGTGAATAATAAATCAGAATAATTTTATACACCTCATTAAAAAAACTGATTGAATTTTTCTCAACTAAAGCCTCGTTAATATAAGTACATTCTTTCACATTTAAAAGATAATATATTATACTGGACTAACTATCCTATTTAATAAGGGGGCAATTCCTATGAACGAGAATAATCATATCGAAGCACCAAAAAAGAAAACCAGCCTGCGCGAGGTAGTGAATCAGCAGCTTCAAATCAAAAAGAACCAATCCTCCTGCAGAAAAATGGGTGTCTAATGAACGGACAAAATCGTAAAGACATATTACCAGGTATCACTGTTGATATTGTTTTAAAAAAGGATCAAAAAACGGGGAAGCTTACTAGAGGCATTGTGAAAGATATTCTTACCAAATCGAACACCCATCCACACGGCATTAAAGTCAGACTAACGGATGGACAGATTGGACGTGTACAGGTCATTCACTCAAAATAAAAGAAGCGAAAAAGCATTCAAGGGACAGTTCCCTGAATGCCTTTTTAATATTTTCTTTTTTCAATTTATAACTTATTCATTTGATAGAATCTTGCCTTTTATAAGATGAAAAAATAAATCGCGAAAATTAATGCAATCACGATAACAAAAGTGCTCAGTGTCACAATGATGGTTTTAGGGGCACGAAATGTTTGTTGATTGATTGTATTTATTTTTTTCAAATAGTCATAGGTAGCCATAATAATTGTAAGAATTCCTAGACCAACAGAAGAAAGTCCAATGATATTAGCTAAAATGTCTCGGGTTGGAGAAAGATTCAATTTCATTGTAAAATGCAGGTTTGTGATAAGAAAGCCGATGCCCATAATTGCAATTCCTGTTCGGAGCCATGCTAAGAATGTACGTTCATTTGCTAAATGCTGCTGTATATATTTAGAATCAATGGTCGGGACGTTTTTCACTAATTCCTTCCCTTTATTATCTTTCATATTATCACTCTCATATTTAAAGTATTCTCCTCATTCTTTATTCCATATTACCACTTTCAGGGAATATGCCATAGTCCAACATACCAAGTTAAGGACTTTGTCACTTTTTAGAATGGTTTCGTCTACCCCCTGGCTAGCGTGTCAATCATGTTTTTACAGACAAAGGGAGTAATATTCTTCCTGCACAGTTGGGATTGATGAAAAGACCGTTTCAGTAGGTAAATGTGAATAGCCGCTTATGGGAGGTTCAGTGGCAAGAATATATTGCCTGAACTTTTCTGTTTATGTAAATATTTATTTATAAAAAAACACCGTTCAGAATATGAACGGTGCAACAAGTTTTGGCGAGATTAAGGCTTAACTATTTGTAAACGATAAAGCTCTTGTTTTTCGAGTAGCTGCTCTGTTTGTTGGCTACAATATTTATAATGGTCACTGTTATTATGAAAGGCAAGTGCTTCTTCATCTTTCCATCTTTCGAAAAAAACAAATGTATCTTTATTTTCAACAGATTCATGAAGAGTATATTGAATACAGCCATCTTCTACTCGAGATGCTTCAACCAAATTTAATAACTCATTTCTTAGCATTTCAGATTTCCCAAATTTAGCTTTTAAAACTGCATTGATTATAATTTCGTTCATTATTCTCCCTATCCTTCACCTTATCAATATACATTCTCTTTTAAAAATGAAGTTCAAAACACTCACTATTGTTTCTTTTTATCGAAAAGTAGCCATAATAGTGTAACAATGGCTGCAAGCATAACCATTAAGAATCCATATAAAGGTGTATGTGTTAACGATTGATGGCGAATAATAAAGCCTCCGATATATGAACCTAAAAATATTCCTATGTTGAAAGCAGAAATATTCAATGCTGAGGCCATTGTAATAGCTGAAGGCACATATTTTTCAGATAGTAGTACAGCATATAATTGCAACCCCGGGACATTCATGAACATAAATAGACCCATTAGCAGTACCATAATTAATCCGATAATTGGTGATTCAATAGCGTAATGAATGCCAAGTACCGCTAATGCAAGACCAACAAAAATAATTAAGATTGAACGAAGCGGATTTTGATTGGCGAAATGGCCACCTAGTGTATTACCAATAGCTACGCAAATCCCATAGACAACTAATATAATGACAACTGCATGTGGCGAATAACCCATATATTGTTCCAAAATAGGTGAAATATACGTATAGACGACGAAGGCACCACCGTATCCAATTGCTGTAATGAAAAGTATTAATAACATACGAAAATTGCCTAATACTTTACCAATATCCCGTAGAGAGATTGGATTACCTTTCGACAATTGGTTGGGTACTAATAAAGCATTACTAATTAAACCGATAATCCCGATAATGACGATAAAAATAAACGACATACGCCAGTCTGTTACTTGTCCAATAAATGTACCTAATGGCACACCAGTCACAGTAGCTAATGTTAATCCTGTAAACATAAAGGCAATAGCACTTGCTCGTTTATTTGGCTCAACTACATCTGCGGCTATGACAGAAGCGATGGACATAAATACGCCATGTGATAATGCAGCAATTATACGCCCTATTAATAAAATAGAAAAAATAGGTGCCAAAGCTGCAGTTAAGTTTCCAACTATAAAAATGGTCATAACAAGCAATAAAACTGTTTTTCGACTAAGGCGAGATGTTAGGGCTGTTAATAATGGCGCCCCAACAGTGACGCCGAGTGCATAAATAGAAACGGTTAAGCCTGCAGTACTTAAAGATATACCAAAGTCATCTGTAATTAATGGTAAAAGCCCAACACTGATAAATTCAGTAGACCCTATACCAAATGCACTGATTGCAAGTGCTAGCAAAGTTAATTTAGCACTTGGCTTTTTTGATTGTGACATACTACTAATATCTCCTTTGATTTTTTTTATCATGTATAGTAATATCCATACATACCTAAAAGATCCCTAGAGTACTTTTAGATACTTTTGAAAATTACGGGGGTTACTATGCAAAAAATTTATAATATTGGTGTTGAGGCAACTCTTGAAGTCATTGGCGGTAAATGGAAACCTGTCATTCTTTGTCACTTAAACCACCATGGTAAAATTAGAACAAATGAGTTTCGACGATTGATTCCAGGTATTTCACAAAAAATGCTCACAAGTCAATTAAGAGAGTTAGAGCGAGATGGATTAATCCTACGAAAAGTCTTCAATCAAGTACCGCCAAAAGTTGAATATTCTTTAACGCCCTATGGACAAGGAATGGAACCCATTCTGAACATGCTTTGCACTTGGGGCGAAAAGCATGTTGAAGTTTTACAGGTTAAAGGCGAAGATGTCGTTTTAAAACAACGTGATGATGAAATAGCCATCCAGCAAACTTCTGAATGAGAGGAGAAAGAGACTGTCAAACACAAGACAGTCTCTTTTCCTTTTAATTCTTATAGAGCAAAGTCGTATTCATCTGGATTTGGTCCAACACGTTGTTCAAGATTCATTGCATTGATCATAGCCATTTCTTCGTCTGTTAGATTAAAGTCGAAAATATCGGCGTTTTGCATCATGCGTTCTTTACGCACAGATTTTGGAATAGTGATAATTCCGTTTTGTACATCCCAGCGCAAAATAACTTGAGCGTTTGATTTTCCATATTTTGTTGCGATTTTAGAAATAGTTTCGTCTTCAAGAAGTCCACCTTGCATTAAGGGTGCCCATGCTTCAAGGTGAATTTGGTGCTTGTCACAGAATGAACGAAGCTCAGTTTGTTGCAAGTGTGGGTGAAGTTCCACCTGATTCACTACAGGTTTAATACGAGCAAATGATAATAAATTTTGTAAGTGTGAAACAGAAAAGTTACATACACCAATTGCTTTTATTTTTCCTTGATCATATAGATCTT
The DNA here is from genome assembly GCF_053847205.1 of Rummeliibacillus sp. JY-2-4R. Taxonomy (NCBI): domain Bacteria; kingdom Bacillati; phylum Bacillota; class Bacilli; order Caryophanales; family Caryophanaceae; genus Rummeliibacillus; species Rummeliibacillus sp. JY-2-4R. Next base: position 2,435,928 of record NZ_CM132623.1, read on the forward strand.
CTAGCGCTTTCCAAGATTCAGCATATTTATCTTTACCTGGCCAATGAATAAGATAAAGGTCTAAATAATCTAACCCTAGTTTTTGTAGGCTTTCTTCATATGCAGCAATTGTTTCATCATAGCTTAATCCGTCATTCCATACTTTAGATGTAATAAACAGGTCTTCGCGTCGTAGGCCAGTAGATGCTAGCGCTTGTTTAATACCGTCTCCTACTCCTGCTTCATTGCCGTAAATAGCAGCAGTATCGATGCTTCTATACCCAACCTCTATAGCATTTTTAACCATCTCAGCTGTAGCATCATTCTCTACTTGAAAAACACCTAAACCCATACCAGGCATTTGTAGGCCGTTATCTAATGTGATTGTATCTTGTAAATGATTAATCATAGTGGATCCTCCAATTGTTTGATTGCCTATTGCTCCTTTATTATGATTGCTCTAGAGAGTTAAAAAAAGTACGCACATTTTTGTTACATAGAAACGTTAAGGTAACTTTTGTGAGTCGACAAAGGTTAAAGGCACCTAAATCTTTAATTCAATTTTTCTTGACGCTCTTCGTCCTTTAATTAAATGGCCCTATTCATGAAGAAAGACGCTTTCCTTATTTCAGAAAAGCGCCTGCTTCTAGAAGATTAGTTTTAATTTGTAGTGCAAACTTGAGGTATAATTTTAAAGCTTTTATCTGTCCCTCTGTGTCAGCATCTTTTTCCCAGCAAGATTTGTCTCCAATAAGATACCATCAGTAACATTTATCATAAAGGTGGCAATCATACTAAGTGAGATATGAATAGAGATTGTTTTTTATTGGAGGGGAAAATGACTACTACTTATGTAAATTGGGGAGAATCAAGAGTTAAATTAACTTGGAAAATAGATAGCATACTTCTTGTCTTTTTGCTTCTTTAAGATCCTCCCTTGTTAAACTCCTTATTATTCTTTTCCATTAAACTCTAAAATATTTAAACCCTCGGATGCTTCTGGTGCTTCAAAAAATTTAGTAACATTAATAAACACCGCTTCCGTGTCAAAAATTGCTCTTTCGGGTTGTTCGCTTCGTCTTTGTGCAATTTGACGTAAACATTGCTCGTTATTTAAATTAAGAAAAATTAGTTGATGGTTTGCATTGACCTCTGAGGCCATATCCAAAAACCACTTTCGCAGTTTTTTAGTGTTACCTGGAAAATCCATCACTACATTTGTACCGACACTTAATATGTTTTGAACATGCTTTTTCACCAACGGCTTGAGCTGCGCTGAGAATTTTAGATAGTACTCAAATGATGTGATCTGACTGGGATAAAGAGATGAAAGCCATTCATCCTCAGATAACAGGACCGCAAGTTTATCTATAGCCAACTGTTTTGATTTAGTTGATTTTCCTGCTCCCATTTTTCCACAGAAAAAATATAGCGTCCCCAATTGTTTCATACTTAATCCCCCCTGGATTTTTTTAGTGGTTGTTGCCCCACCCAGTAAAACTATAATTTACAACCTAGGTTATGTAATAGTAAGGTTTTTGGTTATGCTTCTTGACTGATATTACTTTTTTGAAATTTTTGTTAATTAAGTTTACCACAATTTTTTGTTCAACTAAACCTCTTAATAGTTAAGTAAAAACCTTTGTATTCTCTTCAGCATTATCAATTTTAATTAAACATAGTTTTAGCGAATAGTTAAAAAATTTAAAGAAATATGTTCACTTATTCAGTTAAACTGTATATAATAATATTAAGTTCAACTGTACAGTCAAACTGAATAGTAGGTGAGTATATGAAACATAAACTTTTACCATTATCTGAAACCATGCACTATATTTTATTAGCTCTACGTGAACCGCTTCATGGTTATGCCATTATGCAAAAGATTGAAAAAATGAGTAAGGGTACGGTTATCTTGGCTGCCGGAACTTTGTATGGAGCGATTGAAAATTTAAATAAACATGGATGGATTGAGCCAGTATCCGGAGAGACCGGGAGACGAAAAGTTTATAAAATTACTGATAAAGGAATAACAATTTTGAATATCGAGCATCAAAGATTACTCCATATTATATCCCTATATGAAATGAGTGAGTTCGATGAAGAAATTTAAATTGTTTTTTAATATTGTAGAAGAAGAACAATGGCTAAATGAGCAATTACAAAAAGGCTATCGCTGTACTAATATAAGTGGATTAGGAATATATACGTTTAAAAAAACAAGCAATGCCTATATTATACGGTTGGATTATCAGGATTATTTATCAGCGGATAAGTTTAAAGAATACAAAACGATATATGAGGATTTTGGGTGGACACATGTGAAAGGGTCACGACTTGGTAGTATTCATTACTGGCAAAAAACAGCTGATAGTCAAAATGAGATTTTCTCAGATCATCAATCATATGTACAGTACTATAAACGATTAATGAATTACTCATTATCACTAGTTGTAACATTTTTGATGTTTAGCTATATCATCTATAGGGATTCAAGTTTATATGCAACTAAAGGGCTTTGGGATATGGAAGGGTCTTTGTTTTGGAAAGCGTTCTTATTTGAAACACCGTTTGTCATGATCAAATTAATTCCTTTAATCATGCTAATATTGTTTGGTATCAGCTACTTCAAAGCATATCGTCAATACTCAATATTAAAAGAGAAATAGTATTTAATTATTAAAATAAAAAATCTAATCAACCACAACTTTAAAACCCTTCCAATATATCACTTGTTGGAAGGGTCTTTATTTTACAACTCTTGATTATGTCAAGATTTTGACGTGAGGACATTGTTTAGAAAGAACTTTCATGAATCCCTCCCTATCATGAGGAGAAATAAGTATAGAATTATATAGACCGTATGTAATCTCAAGTCTTTTTAATGATAACGCAGGACTTGATAAGGGATTCATCGTTTTCTTAACAGTCCTTATGCTATCAAGTGGAATCGTTTTTTTAAATGGACCAAACTTAATGATTAAATTTTTCTGTCCTATAACATAAAAGGTAGTTAACCACATCCACAAAATAAACATTGGAAGTATAATAGAGGGAGCCAATGTAATTAGAAATTCGCCGATGTTAGGTGTTTTCTCAATAAGTGCATAACCACCACTTCCGATAGCAAACAGCATTGCTCCCCATACGATAATAGTTAACCACCAGTCTTTTCTTGACTTGTATTTCAAAGAATTCACCTCTAAATAATTTTTAGTTTATTATATTTATTACGCTTCACTACCATAAAGTTTTTTTAGCAAATTTGTTCTAAATCCTAGTAATTTGGCCCATATTCAAAAAGAAAGACCCTATCCTTATTCAGAAAAGTGTCCACTAGTTAAAAAACAAATTTAGGTTTCAATAATATAAACTTTACGTACCCAAATTTGGTTCTTTCTTTCTCTTCACATAAACTATGTAAAAAACAATGCTTACAATCGTTAAACAAAAGGTAACATTTTGTGCAATACCTACAATACTTCCCCAGCTACTTGTACCGTATAAAAACATCTGAAAGATTATCCCTACAAATAAGATAAGTAATGCATATGGTGTTTTTTTTACTAAAAAACCTACACTCCCACCAATGAAACCGCCGACAAATGACCCTCCGTACCAACGCGCAAATGAGAAAGCCTGTTCTTTGAAGGATTGTGCTGGTATATCTACTGGTATATCAACATTAAAATATGAAATAATCAAATAAAAAGTCATTGCAACTAATGTATAAATCGTTCCAAGTAATGCTGCTTCCTTAAAACTCCTTGCAAATACATAACCAACAAGCATGGCAAGTATAAACCAAATTGGTAAAGAATTTATCATTACCGCTAAATAGGAAATGACGAATTCAAGAGTTGTTACACCATCCCCTATATTCGGTAAATTATCAGAAATAACTGAGAAGATACCGACAATTAAACCAACAATAAGTGTGAAAATAATAAATCTACTCCAATTTCCTTTATTCCCTTGATTCCCTTTCAACAAAAAGCACCTCCTCCTTTTTCTAAATATTGCGAAGTCTAAACGCCTCAATTTATATTACCATATTATTACATTATTCTTCATTTCTAATTCTACTAAATTGCCCCGTTAGTTTAAGTAAAATGTTTTTACAATTTTCGTAATTATGATTGTTAATTTGCTTAATTAGCTACTCTTGTCTTCACTTCATTTGAAGAATCACTTGCTTGTTTCTTCCAAAACAATGAGATAACTATTCCGAGAGTTAATATCATAGTCGAAAGATAGTAAGGGTAGTTAATATCTATATCAAATAAAAGCCCCCCTAAAATGGGTCCACTAATGTTCGCTAAACTTGTAAACATAGAGTTCATTCCACCAACGAAACCTTGTTCGTTTCCTGCGATATTTGAAAGGTATGAAGTAATTGCTGGCCTGAATAAATCGAATCCTACAAAAACAATAAATGTAACAAGTAAAATAGAGAAATATGAATGAACAACAGCCATTAAAAAGACAAGTACTGCGGATAATAGTAAACTATAACGAATTAGTTTAATCTCACCCAAAATTTTTGTAAGTCGATCAAACAATATAACTTGTGAAACTGCACCAAAAATGGCACCACCTGTGATGATAATGGCAATATCGGATGAATCAAATTGAAATTTATGGTCCACAAATAGACTAAAGAATGATTCAAAAGCAGCTAAACCAAATGAGGCAATAAAAATTAAAAGAAACGCAGTGAAATATTTTGGGGCAAGTATACGTTTGAAACCCATTTTACTATCGTCGATTTGATCAAAATTATTTTCTTCTTTACGATTGGGCTCAGATAATAAAATAGTAGAAAGTATAGCCGCAATGGTACCGAATGCTCCTGCAAAGAAGAATGGTATACGTGTTCCAAATTCCGCTAAAAATCCACCAATACCTGGACCAATAATAAACCCTGTACTAATTGCAGCTGACATATATCCTAGTGCTTTCGGGCGAGTATCGGTATTTGTAATATCAGCAATAAAAGCTGTAACAGCCGGCATAATGAATGCAGCACTAATTCCACCCAAAATACGAGAGATAAATAGCATTTCGATTTCTCTGCCGATTCCAAATAGAAATTCAGAGATACCGAAAATAAATAAGCCAATGACAATCATAATTTTTCTGCCCAATTTGTCTACTGCTTTCCCTGCAAATGGTGAAGCAATCAATTGCGCAATTGCAAAAGTTGCTGTTAAATAACCAATTGTTGTTCCAGTAATGCCTAATTCATTCATCAACGTAGGTAAGACTGGAATTACAAGACCAATTCCCAAAAAAGCAATGAATAAATTCATTAATAATAATCCTAAGGTAACTTTATAAGTCTTCATCTATTACATTCTCCTTACATAACAAATTTCAATTATTTACAATTTCCATCCTAGTGTATATAGTAACTATATAGTCAAGGGCGGTGCTGTAAAAATGGATCAAAAAAATGGAAAGTATTTAACTACTGGGGAATTTGCGAAGCTTTGTAAGGTAAACAAACAGACACTTTTTTATTATGATCAAATTGGGCTTTTGTCTCCTATATGGAAAAATGAAAAAGGTTATCGTTATTATTCAATTCATCAAATAGACCTATTCTTTGTTATTGATTTGTTAAAGGATTTAGGTATGTCGCTAAACGATATTAAACAATATACACAAAATAAATCGCCTGAAAGCTTTTTATTATTAATGCATCAAGAAAAAGAAGAGATTGTGAAAAAGCGAAAGGAGTTAGAAATGAAGGAAAGAATGATTGATGCAAAAATAGCATTAATGGAAGAAGCATCACACCTTGATTTTCAACAAATTACGCTTAAACAACTACCGGAAGCAACACTTTATCTAAGTAGAAACATTGAAAATATAACGGATGAAGAATTTGTAGAAGTGATTTCAGATTTTATTAATGAGTTGAACATATCTCAGTTGGATTCGGGATATCCAATAGGTGTTATAACTAAACGGGAGCACGTAATGAAGGGAGAATTCTCAAATTATAGTTATTTATATATTGAGCAACCACATCCAAAGAAGGGATATCCGTATTTTCAGGCTGTGAAAGGTGATTTTCTCATTGGATTTCATATTGGGGATGAGAAAACAATTCATAAAACATATAAACGACTTTTCTCAGAGATGGAATGTTTAAATTTAGCCTTAGGTGATTATGTATTTGAAGAGTATATTTATGATACAGTCGTAATGAATCATAAGGAACATTACGTCACAAAAATTATGATTCAAGTCGAACGAATAGAAAGTTAATTCTTGTATGATTATTCTTGGAAATTTACCCAAGTTTATTAGATATTACGTGACAGAAGCTCAAATGATTTCGAAAAGACAAATAATAAACCGAATAAAAAAATACCAATTATTTCATATACAACAGACAAACCGCTTAAACGTTGCATCAATCACTCCCCAGCTTACTTATTATACCAATCTAAATTTCCATATCATAAAAATATCTTATTTATTCAACTTAAACTAAAGCACCTATTAGCCTAAGTACAAACTTGGCCAAGTTGTAGGAGTAGCGAATTGCTACTCCCTTTTCTCCAATGATGTGCATCTGTTAAAAGAAAATTACGCTACATCATTTTCTGTGTTAAATGCTTGAACTGCATTCATTATTTCTTTGCCATTTTTGATGATGAGAGCTTGAGCTGGATTCATTTCTATGCCATTTTCTGTGGTGAGACCTTGAACTGCATTCATCACAATGCCTTTTTTGGCGGCGTGAACTCGAGCTGGACTCATTTCTATTCCTTTTTTGGTTGCGTGAGCTTGAGGTGGATTCATTTCTATACCATTTTCGATGGTGAGAGCTTGAACTGCATTCATCACAATGCCTTTTTTGGCGATGTGAGCTTGAGCTGGACTCATTTCTATTCCTTTTTTGGTTGCGTGAGCTTGAGCTGGATTCTTTTCTATGCCATTTTCGGTGGTGTGAACTTGAATTGCATTCATCACAATGCCTTTTTTGGCGGTGTGAGCTTGAGCTGGACTCATTTCTATTCCTTTTTTGGTTGCGTGAGCTTGAGGTGGATTCATCCATACAATCATTGTGCAGTATATTGAGATTGTTATTGCTCCCCAAAGCATTTCCCTCCTTTCGTTTCAATACTAATAAAATATTCAAAGGAGATTGATGCATTAGGGCATAAGATTAATTGGTTCTAAATTAGTAGTGACCTTTCTTCATAAAGCTGGCATCATCAATAAATAGAATAAACAGTACTACAATTAAAGCAAATCCATTCTTGTTTTCTCACAAAATAAGCACAGTAGTACTTCTTTCGTTATTTTAGTCTAATCGTTTTTGAGCGAACCAACTCTGTCTATTTAGTTCCCTTCTTTAACCTTATCCAAAACAAAAGCCCAATGCCGTTACAATATCAAGGGCTTTATCAACTTCTTTTTATAATTTACTGTTAAAAGAAGCACCTTTTTTTAAATATTCCTGCCATTTGGCACCTGATACAGCTTTCATTGCCAATACACCTAATAAGAAGAAGGAAAATGATCCTATTAACCCTACTAGACGGATCGAAGTTAATTCAGCAGCCAAACCTATTAAAACTGTTAAAGCAACAATGAAACCTGCTTCAATGACACTAAAGATACTTTCGAATCTTCCCATCATCCTCACAGGAACATGATTTTGGTAGAAAGTCAAATACCCTGTATTTGCAAACGTTACAGCAAACCCAATTAAAAATACACCATGCGCTACACTAAAAAAGCCACTCGAACTATAAAATACTATATAACCTATTGAGGTAAAAATAGTGCCAATACCTATTAAAAGTTTAACTGCAAGTTGCTTTGAAAATATTGAATTAATAATTGATCCAATTATTATTCCAGCTCCAAATACACTTAATAAAAACCCATAATTGGTGTCTGATATTGAAAGTACTCCTTTAGCAAATGCTGCCTCGAGAGAATCTATTGAAGTCATGAATATAGTAGAACCACTAAATAATAAATATATCTTTGTTACATAGGTATTGCCCTTACTGAAATTAAAAACAATCAGAAAATCATCTTTTATCAAACCCCAAGTAAATCTTTGTCTCTCTGACATTTTGAGTCTTAAATCAACATTAGGTAGCATCATTAAAATAAGTGCCGAAAAAAATAAAGCCACTGCATTTATATAGATAGCAGTAGAAGGCGTACCCCTCCAAAATAAAATCCCAGCAACGGCAGGACCTATTAGTGAACCACAAGAATTGATAAAACTACGTAGTGCATTAAAACGTTGCCGATCTTTTTCAGGTATTAGTTTAGTCATATAAACCATAGATGTTGGTTGAAAAATAGCACTTCCCATATTAATGATAAACGCTAGTACATAAACATAAATAAGTGAAGGTAAAAATGGAATTAACGCTATACATATTGCTCGGAAAACGTCTAATCCCATCATAAGTCGCCGTGTATTTACTCGATCAATTAAACTACCTGCCCAAGCATTCGAACATATAGTTGCAATTGGACGTAGTATATATAATAAAGCAATTGAAAGCGGGGAACCTGTTTCATTCAATATAATTAAATTTAGTGCTATAAGGTAAACCCAAGCACCCACATTTGAAATCCCTATTCCCCCTAATAGTATTAAAGGATACTTCCATCTGGACATAATCACCACTCCCATTTTATTTTTTTGTAAAACAAAATAAAAAAACTCACCCCCAAGATATTTATCTTGGGGGCGAGTCATATCGCGGTGCCACCCCAGTTCATCTCTACATTGCTGCAGAAGCCTTATCGAGTACGGCTTTGTGAATAAATCACCTGCGATACTCTATCTCTTTAACGTGAGAATACGTTGCATTATCATTGTTCCTTCAAACAAATCCAATGCACAGCTCCAAGCCTTGTTTCAACACATTTCCTGCCCCTCTTTTTCAGCTACCAGAGGTCTCTGTAGTTAGTACGTGTGTTTACTCTTCTTTTCATAGCTTTTTATATAGAATTTTGTAAATTTTATACTATTTTAAGCTAAAGTTCAATATTAAAAAAGAAAATAGAAATAGTTCAGTAATCCTTCTTCTAAAAATCGGATAATTGTGTTCTCCATAAAAAATCCCCCTTGTTAGACTATATAATGCTTAAAATAAAATCTTAGTCTAAAAATCATTTAGTCTCCAACTCCCCATTAATTTAAGTACAATCTTTCACAACACCAAACTATCATTATCTTAAGAATTCAATTTTTTGGGGATTCTTCTTCTATAAAATGGGCCTTTTCCTGAAGGAAGACGCTCTCCTAATTCAGAAAAACACCCGATTCTTGAATAAATTGCTTCATTATCTGCCGAATATAACTATTAGAGACATATTCTGATAAAATTTATGAGGAATGGATAAACCTTGAATATCAATTTGTGCAATATACTTTTTCAGGCTTCTAGCTTTATATATTTACGGATATTTTTTATTATTGTTCTAATTGTTCCTACCACTGAAGCTGAGGAGAAGCTGTCATAACCACTGGACAAAATTTCAAGAAATTTGGAGGGGTAGTTTTGTATCAATTAACGAAAGAAGAGCGAAACGGAGTATATAAGGCCATTTATAATAGGAGAGATATAAGGTCCTTTTTAAATATCCCCATACCTGATGACAAATTATATAATTTATTAGAGGCAGCTCACCGTGCTCCATCAGTTGGTTTTATGCAGCCATGGAATTTTATTATTATAAAAAATGATGAGATTAAGAAAGATCTTGCAAAAACCGTTGAAAAAGAAAGACGAGCATTAGCCATACATTATGAAGATACAGATCGTGAGTTGAAGTTTCTTGATCTAAAAATTGCCGGTATTATTGAAGCTCCTGTTACTATATGTGTAACTTGCAATCCTTTTAGCGGGGGTGATCATGTATTGGGGAGAAACTCTATTCCGGAAACTGATCTGATGTCTGTTAGTTGTGCGATTCAAAATATGTGGCTTGCTGCTTACGCAGAAGGATTAGCAATGGGTTGGGTAAGTTTTTATAAAAAGTCCGATGTAAGAAAAATTCTTGAGATACCATATCATATTGATCCCGTAGCATTAATTTCTATTGGGTATACAGATGATTATCCGGATCGACCCATACTTGAAATACACAACTGGGAAAAACGTAAACAACTAAATCCATTGATTTTTGATAATAAATGGGGAACAACTGAAGTAAGAACAGGGCTTAGAGATTAAATGTCGGCAGAATCCTTATACGCAATAAGGAGTACCACCTGTAAAATGAAGATTTACACCAAAGGGAAACCAATACTAAAAAGCCCAACTTCTCCGTAAATTTAATAGAGAAATTGAGCTTTTTTATTACCTCAATAAAGCGCCTGATAATTGAATAACGACTATGTTCTATCAAGTAAGTTTTTATTAATAGAATCAACAAAAAAACAATCTTCTTAGTTTAACGCTCCGTTATTTTAAGAACTCTTTTCCACAAGCTATATCTAATTAACAATCACACTAAAAAAAAGAGAAATTAAATTTTTATACTGCTTTTTTTCCTATCCAATGAGAAAGTAAAGCAATAGGAATTATTAAAAGGACAAATGGCAAGCATCCAATAATTATTTTCCATGTAAGAACTTTATAAAATAATAATGTGTTATACAAAACTAAACTGTATGGAATTATCATAATCATTGATGACAATGAACCTGGAGTAATGGAACGAAGAAATATAGCCTGGCCAATATGAGTAAAGGCATGCAGAAAAAAAGTCAATGTGACAATTGTAAAAATATAAATATTAGCTAGTGATCCTTGAACCACAAATTGGTTTGCCATAATTGTTGAACTACTTACGAATAAGAATATAACTAAAACCGCTACTGCAAATTGTGCTGTGGTCATGGAAAATTGTTTTATTACCCTATCAGCAATTTTTCCTGGTAATCTTTCATAAATAACATCTGAGTTTTTTTTCATCCACTTTTCAACCATGATAATTTCTTCAAAATCATGAATGATAAACATTATCGGAAATAACCAAATAAGTGTTTGGACATTAAGCCATGTTTCCATAATCCCCACCCTTGTGACTTTTTGATTTGCATTCCTTCTTCAACCAGATACTTATGTTAAATTAGATATGATTAAATCGCGACTTTCTCGACAATCTGCCTCTTAAGTGAAAAATGGACGCAATTTCATTTTCAAGAATTGCGCCCTTTAATTGAATAACTAAAATATGGACTCGTCGGTCATTGATCTCCCCTTTATTTCAACTAATTTTGTATATCAAATAACCAACAACATTTTAATAAAGCAAATGCAATTTGATTATTTGATTTGCTCCGCCAACTCTAAAATAATCCCTTCTGGCCCATGAACGTAGCATAATTTATATGCGTTTTCGTAGTTTTGTATCTCACCAAAAAGTTTCGCGCCTTTCTTTTTCAATTTGGCAACAACGGCTTCAATATCTTCAACAGCGAATGCAATATGCTGGATTCCCAAGGTATTTGGCAAGGATTGCTGCATACCTTTTTCATCTGAAAGCGTATGCAATTTGATCAGCTCCAAAGTTGCCTGGCCGTCTGGCATACCTAACCATACAACTGTCTCTCTAACGTCATTAAGACCAATTATCCGCTCCACCCACTCTCCTTTCACTTCTGTTTCCCCTAGCATTTCAAGTCCAAGGTTAAGAAAAAAGTCTTTAGCGGCAGGAAGATCATTTACGATTACACCCACATGATCTATTCTATGGATTTTCATATATCATACCTCCTATTTTCCTCAGTTTATCACATATGTTTCCTAAATATTTCTTTTCGATTGCTTAAAAGCTTGTCCCCTTTATTCCACAATCTGGCCCTTTAAATGAAGAAAGACGCTTTTCTTATTTCAGAAATGCGACCTTTAATGGAATAACTAGATATGATCTTAAACATAAGTTATGGTTCACTAATCCCCATTGCTAATAATAAGAAAAATGTGCACACCAAAACGAACCCGTTCCCTAATAATCCAATAATTAAATAAGTTATACGTTTAGACATCAACCAAGAGAATATTGCAAATAAAAATCCAATAATTGATAAGACGCTAAAAATTTCAATTAAAAAATAAATATCAACATTTGGCCCTCTTGTTATATAGAAAATGATTATACTGATTATCGCTGATAATACGGATAAAACACCAAATATACTCCCTACTTTTCTCTTATCCAAAATTCTCCTCCCCCTGCCCTATTTCCCTATAGTTTATGTACAATCTTTAACAAATTCCACACTAGCATTACAATAAAGATTCAATTGCTTGGCGCTCTTCCTCAATTAAATGGCCCTATTCATGAAGAAAGACGTTTTCCTTATTACAGAAAAAACGTCCTTTAGTTGAATAAAGTATCTAAAACTTTTTGTCTTAAATAGCCATACTGCTTCTCATTAGTATCTGCGTATGCTTCTATTCTATTAGAAGGAATATCCCTATATAAAATTTCCTTTTTAAATTGAGAAGCTGTAAAATCATATCGTTTGTTATTAATGAAATTATAAAAATGCCATCCATCAGGTAGTTTAGTTTTTCTAATCTCTCCACCCAATATATCATTTACAACTAATGTAGTAACACCACATTGGCCGGCAGAAGCGTTATCCTTACTCCATTTAGAGCTTGATTCTAAAGACCAAGATTTAAACAAAGCATTGGTTATTCGCTCTATTTGAAACATATTTGTTTTCATATTAAACCTTCTTTCATAGACTAGTAATTTAAGTGTTATTTTTAAGCCAAGTTAAAATACGAACCACTTCCAAAGGTTTAAACCAGGTTACTAAAAGTAGAATAATAAAAAAAGAAGCGAGGGAAATAAATTTTACACTGCCCACCTCTTTTTTTGAGATAGCGATAAAGCTAAAGACAACTCCTATTAATAAAAAAATAACTCCTATAAGTACAATCGATTCAAAATAATCCTCTATTATCCTATTAAATACATAAGAAAGCACTCCTAAAAACATAAAGAATATTGACCATTCACTAAATGTTTTCATAATATTCTCTCCTCGAATTACTCTTACCTTATGGTACTCACATCTTTGAAACCGTTCCTTTCAATACTGCCCCTTACCCCTTAAGATAATGTAAGGTCTTAATCCTTACTACATAATTAATCCTATTGTTTAAGAAAAAAATATTTTTTATAATCCAATTTTTCTACCAATGTCTTGTGCCTTATTTCAGCAAATTTTCTGAATTTTGTGTTACAAGTTTCCTTGTAACCTTATTTAGCCAATTCCTTTGAATACTTCACCTACATTCTATTAATGTAATTAATAGTTCTGCAAAACAGAATTAAATTCCTTCTTCAACTAATTCTTTACTCCATAATCTGGCAATTTACTTGAAGAAAGACGCTTTCCTTATTTCAGAAAAGCGCCCGATTGTGGAAGATGACTTTTACTAATCATCTGGATTTTCACTTAGAATCCAGGGGATATTAGCAACAAAACTTAACTGTAACACTGGGTGTGGGAATCCTTCTGGTACAAACTCTAAATGCTTAGAAAATCCAAATGTGAAATTCCCTACCTTAAAAGTATTCATTTCATTAAATCTAGAGGATGTACACAATTCTCCATCTAATACTCTCCCAACAATATGATAATCTCCTATGTATAACCGTGTCCCAGTTTCCTCGGTAGGGAATTCTGAAAGCTCTGCTGGTTTTGTAGCAAGGACTCCTAATTTGTTGAATATATCGGATAAAGAAGTATTTAAAAACTTAGATGCTTCAACATAATTTTTACAGTATAAGCAGTTACAAACCTCTATATCTTTGCTATAAAATTCTCGTGTCTTAACAAGATCGACTTCTAATAACCATTTCTCTATTCTAATTTGTTGAAGCATTAAAATGCCCCCTGTAAAATCTCCCTAATTTTCCTTAAATGAATATAAAACTCGGTGACTCGAATTATCAATCTTTATTATGCTAAACTTTCCGTTGTGATCTTTTACAATCTCACGCCAATTTTAACATAAAAGTCTATTTTCATTTGGAAGTCTATTCTATTAAATTGATCTTTTGCGGAAGACTTTTTAAATTTTCTCCGTGAAGAAAAGATTCCGTTATTTCAACAAAGTGAAACGGCAGAACATTATTCCCACTCATAATCAATCACCAGTTCGACCTTGTCTGGCATTATTTTTTGAAGTGAGTCTATCGTTGAAAAGTTTTCATCATTTGAGAACGCGGTAATAAAATCGCCATCATACCCTACCCAAAACATTGTGTAACTTTCAGTTAAAGTTGCTATTGGGGTATTCACTAGCTTTTTTCGTTTAACGAGCCTGTTTCGTTTATTTTTAGTCTTTTTTTACAAGATAAGGTGACTCATATTCTCTTTCCTCTAGTCTGAATACATCCTGTTTTAAGGACCACAATGATAAGTTCAACATGCCTCCATTCCCGTGTAAATAAGGATAATATTCTTTAAATTGTTGCTGACTGCGAATAATTACCTTCACAAAGGATTTGCCCTTACGACTTACCTTCATATAATCGAACTCTATATTTTGGATTTTAAACAACTCTTCGTACTCTGCTAGTTGAAAATCATAGATTTCCACGAGTGAATAAATAGGGTAACCATCTAGACTCTTCTCCAATTGCAAAAGAATTCTTCATGGGAATACGACGAATAATCACCTTCGTTATAACAAGAAAAATCTATGATATATTGGAATTCACCGTTAATCTCAAAATCGTATGTGGTTTCTAGGCCCGGTGTAGTTATTACTTTATTTGGAGGAATGTAGCTAATCTCCACCTTCATTTTAGTCACCTCTCTTAAAAGGTTAGAATAGTTATTTTTGATAGTACCGCGTGAAACCATTTTTTCGCTAGCTTAGTTTTATTAGCTTGTTCAACTGCTTCGATGTTTAAGTACTCTTGCACAACCACTATCCTAGGATTATGTAAATATTCCAAATTTTATTGAGATCCTTACTCCATAAAATGGCCCAATTGTTGAATTAAATCTCCCGGTAGTATTGCAATTATTATTTTTTATCAAGGTTACGTCTTGGAGGATGCTACGTCGTTTGTAAGGATTGATGAAACGGGTTTAAATAATCAAAATACGCGAACCTATTTATAAAATGACCTTTATACATTTTCCACTTCTCCCTATTTTAAACTGTTCAGTATTCACACGGCTTTGCATTTGCACGAATCGTTCGGTATACACTTTATCAATAGAGGTTCGCGCATAACAATGTTAGTTCTTGATACTTTTGTTTTTTATTATGTATTTCTAGCGCCAAGTTTTTTTTCAATATTTTAAAAGGAAAGGAAAAAGTGAAAATTAAAATTCAATTTTAATATGGGAATCCTGAATTCCCGGACAATTTCTCCCCATCCAAGGACTACCAGTTGGGCTTGGTTTGGTGCATACGGAATAAGTAACAATTTTCCAGATCTACAAATCAAAATCCTACCTTTTACTGCTACATATAAAAAGCACCTCCTTTGATTGATACGTTCATCGTACCAGGAGGCGCTTTTCATTTACATGCATTGTTTGATTGAGGGCTTATATTTATTTTCTACCTTTTGGGTTTCTTGAAACGAGGATTGAACCTAAAATGACTATTATAGCACCTATAGCAAATTGTAAGCTAATAGGAGTGCCAATAAATATAATTTCAGTTACTATTGCCCAAAAAACATAGGTATTATTAAGAGATTGACCTTTAGCAGTACCGATTAAATTAATCGATGTGTAGTATAAAGAATAGTTGGCAGTACCTAATAAACCTGCTATAACAATTAGCCATACTATGTTGGATGATGCTACTTGAAATGCTAAAGAATATCCATGTATGAATGGAACAATTAATATTGCATAGCAGAGTGCAGAGGTCATCTGTCTTATATTAACCGCATATAAAGGAACGACTTCTTTTCCTTTCATTCCCCAATCACTAATCACACCTTCTAATCCCCAAAATATGGCAGCACCTAATGCAAACAAAATTCCGATGTAAAAGTGGCGATCAACGTTAAAATCCGATGGAGTATAGGCTAATATAATCACTCCGACTATACTCAAAGCAACCCCGAACCAAGTTCGTCTACTCGCTTTTTCCTTCAAAAAAATGAAAGCAAGCAAAGCACCTATTCCAGGGAATATAGAAGAAATACTTGCCGCATAAGTTACTCCTACATATTGAATACTGAGAAAATAACAGGTCATTGCCAAAGGACCGCCACACAATCCTCCTAAAACTAATATCGCCCCGCTCTTTGTTTTCAGTAATTTTAATACATTTATAAATTCGCCTTTTAAAATCATAAAAAATGATATCCAAAGTGCTGAAAAAAAGTCATGCATGAAAGCTGCTATAATTGGTGCAAATACCACAAACTGTTTAAACTGTGTACTAGCAATTATAATGCCAATTAACACCGTATCGATTCCCCAAGCAATAGCTGAAGTTCCCCCGAGGAATGTACCTATTCTAGCTTTTTTAATCCTTTTTACATTCATTAATTTAACCTCTTTTCCAAAAATCATTTCACTGGAAACCGACCAAATTAATTGTCCACTTTAAATCTGATAAATAATTCCACGTATTAGTAAATTAAACTATCAATCACACTATATAAATAACCTCAGATATGTTAAGTTCCTTATATAGTGAGGATAGAAAAAAGGAATATGCATGTTACGTTTGTTCGCCCGCTCGAAAATACAAAATAGGCGCGTACTGTTCCATTCATATTCCTTCTTTGTGCCGGCTGGAAATGTATATTTAATTTGTCTGAACAGAAAAAACTTTCCCAAATTAAGCAAAATAAGGCTCATAGTGTTAGCCCAACTTTTAATTCCCGTTATAGATTTTCTTGTACCTTTATCAACAGGAATATCATCTAGGAGGGGGCAAAGAGGATTGATTACATAATACAAACGAAGAAAAACACACCTTAATCTAAATGTTAAGTTCATCTATGAATTACCAATATTTTATAAGAAACTTAATTTGAAAGGATATATAAAGACAACCGAGGAAATAAATTTCCGGTAATATGTACCGGGGTTGGGTTTTATATAACAAATGGATGGAATAGTACCCCATTAAAAAATATCCATTTTGGATTTAACCAGGAAAATATAGATCAAGTGAACAAAAGCAAAACAACTTTTGAGAGAGAGTGGCTTTGATGTGGAATTTTTAAATATAACTTTTTTATTTTACATGTTTTTATTTTTTACGTCAAATATTTTGAGTATAAAGTATGCGTCATGTTTTTCTCAACGTTCATTCTAGAACACCCAAATTGTGAATAAACTCTTTAATTTAAACTGACCTAATGTCATGAGTATGGATTAAAGTCATCCTCAGATAGTTCTCTATCAAGAATATCGTAAACCGATGATGTAGAGGTAAAAACATACTTTTTCGTCTTATTTTTAAAAACATGAATAGAGTTAATGCATCAATGGATGAATGCAAATTTGATCAAATATTACATCCCACTTTCAGCCTTCGAATGCTGAATGAAAAGATTCTACTTTATTTTGATTAAAATGGACTGTTTCTATTCCCTCTTGTAGCAACCGTTACCGATACACCATTATCGAGTAAACATTGAACTAGTTTTACTCCAAAAAATCTTGTTCCCCCTAATACTAATGCCGTTTTCATAATGTACTCCTTCTTTCAAAATATAATTATACTGGCTTTCATTCGATAATAATGTTATCTCAAAATTCAAATACTTGCACATTATGTTTCTCCACAATCTGGCCCTTAAATGAAAAAGCGCTAATCCTAATATTCAAGGATAGCACCCTTTAATGGAATAATTACAATAAGTCTTATATCCTAAAATCACTTACTAACGCTCCCGTTAGTTAAAGAGGAAAGTTTATTTATTATTGTTTGGAGAATAACCAGAATCCAATTCAATTCTTATAAAGAAATTCACCGATTGAATAAATTAAAGAAATAAGGGGTAGCACAACAAAAAAGAAAAACCAAAAGAAATCCCCACTTTTTACATTGATTATAGGATGTTTAATTTCTTTTTTTATTTTTACATCAATCTCCATTACTATAACTCCTTTTCTAACAGACTTTATCTATTTTATAAAAAATTTCACTTCTCATTTAACGAAAACTTAGTAAAGAATATACCCTTTCTTGAAGGAAAGCAACCTGTTAATCAAATATTTTAAATGCGTATATTCACTACTTTGATTCTCTTTAAAAAAAGACCCATTTATTCACTGAACTAAACTGGTATTTTTAGTAATTTCTTCATAAACTCACTAAAAACTCAACTGTGATTATCCCTATTTTTTACAGATGTTGTTCCACTAAATGGCCCGTTTGTTGAACACAAGTTCATCTTTAAACATAAGAACAATCTTAAATCTATAAAAAATATCCATAAGTGCTACCTTAGTTTTTTGATCATAAGCCACGAATGAAAAGGAAATAATAACAGGTGCATTGTTTTTTCTCATTTCTCAAGAGGTCATGGATGGGCACTTTGTCATTTAAATGCTTTAGGTATAACAATGTCCGTTATCTCCCTTGAAAATTCCTCTAATTTTTTCCTCCTTAATGTTTGAAGAGATTTAGTAAAGGTTATAAAACACTATAGCGAAATAGCTAAACTACAAAATAGGAGATGGACAGTATGAGTTTCATTTGGTTTTTAATAATTGGCGGAATTATCGGTTGGCTTGCAGGTATCATTTTGGGAAAAGATATTCCAGGTGGAATTATTGGTAATATTATTGCAGGTATTATCGGTGCATGGATTGGTGGTATGCTTCTTGGAAGTTGGGGGCCTAAAATTTCTGATTTCTATATCTTCCCTGCTATCCTTGGAGCAATTATACTTGTGTTCATTGTGAGCTTCATTATGAAATCACTGCGTACAGCTTCGTAATGCTAAATAGATCTTTTAGTTTATTTCTATACGGTTAAGCGAATCATATGTAAGCAACAATAAATGGTGACTGTGTATATAATGAAAAAGCGGCTTTCCACAATCTAATCTGTGGAGGACCGCTTTTTACTTTGTTCTTATTTACTTAACAATCCTCGGTTCCGTTAATTCAAGAAGAACAGAGCGGCTTATTCCACAATCGCGCCCGATTGCTGAAGATCAAGATAATGATGAAGAAATTTTTTCCTTAGTTTGTTTAACTAACGTCCACATAACAAGCCGTCCGATGCTTTTTCAATCAAATAAAATCCATAGTTCCATTGATTGTTTTACTAAAAAACATTCAATTTTCTAGAATAAATCATGAGTTATATCAGTTATTCCTTATCAATTGGTGAATGTATATGATTCTCATATGTATCAACATACATATTTCCATTACCTGACAAAACTGCATATAGTACATCATGTTGAACTAAGTTACGTTTCTTTAATTCTGAATGTAACCATGATTCTGTTAAATTATTCTGTTCTAGATTTTCCTTTATTACTTCTCCATCCATAATTAATTCTATTGGTAACTTAAATTCAGGAGTTATTGGTATCATTAAATCTTGCCTAGTTACATTTCTAAATTGAGGCTTTTTCAAGACTGTTAATGTTCCATTTGTCTCTACAATTGCAAACAAGACCTCTTCAATATTAAAGACATCCTTTTCTCTTAACTGTTGATTTAAATAATCTAACGTATAACGCATCTTATTCATATTTTTCTCTAAAATGTTTCCGTTTTGAATAACAATAGTCGGGTCACCAGCTAAAAACTTTCTGCATTTTCTACTTTTTAAGGAAATGCGCGCAAGCATAAAGATTATAATGACATAAATGACCAATGCAATGATAAAATGATGTACTTTTATAGATGTATTAAAGGCAAAATTTGCTGCTATGCTGCCTAATGAAATGGCTGCTACATAATCAAATATCGTCATTTGAGAGATTGTTTGTTTTCCTAGTATTCGCGTTCCTATTAGTAACAGTCCAAAAGAAGCTATTGACCTCAAAATAACCTCGAAACTTTCAGACATTTCAACACCTCGTTTAACTTCTCTTTTACTAATAGACTTTACTTTTTCTCCCTTTCTAAACCCATATTTTAAGTATTGGTTCTTATTACTCTCGATTGTAAATAAACTGTTTAATTACATGTAAATTAAATCCAAAGAACCCACAACCATATGAAGGAGTGTTAAACGATTTATTCAGCGTAAGATATCAATTCAAAGAAACGACTTGGTATCGCCTAGTTTTTTTCTATGATAAGACTGTAATTTTTAGGGGGAATCCATATGGGTTATTATGGTAAGGTATTGGGAGGTTTTATTGTACTAGATTTGTATTTGAACATTGGAATTGCGAATTCAAGTCAATTTTGGCTACAGGTTTTATTGGTCCTTTTGTTTTTTCCATTATTGAAAGGAATCCTAATGCTAACTAATGCAAAAGAATATAAAAACATCGCAATCAACTTTCATCCAAAATGGGCCAAGAATATGGTACTTGGGTTTGTCATTGGCTTTTCTTTTTGGCTAATCAAATATGGGATACAGTATCTCGTTCATGGCTTTTACATTAGCGGAATAAAACCTTTTCCCCATATGTTATCAACACTATTCATGATCATGCTGACGTTCTTAGTTGGTTCCTTTATAAATGACATTATTGTTCGTGGTTATGTATTCGGACATTTAAAAGGAAAAATGCCGATGAAATGGGTGTTTTTTATCTCTCTTCTGATTTATGCATTAGATGATTCATGGAATGAAGGATTCAGCATATGGAACACTCTTTTTTCTTTTGTTCTTGGATTATCAATTACGTATGCGATTTATAAAACTGGTTCTATTTGGGCAAGTACAGGTATTCATTGGGGACTGAACGTCTGTTACGGAATTTTTAACGGTACACTTGGAAATTCAAATGAAGGAATTCTTGTGACACAAGATCAATCGACAACATTGATTACAGAATCAATCAGTTATATGATTCCCCTTTTCATGTTTCTATTTATATTTTTAATACGAAACAAATTTGAAAAAATAAGCTAGGTTACATGGATATAATTGGCATGCATAATTGAAATATAAGAGAAGTTGAAAAGCACTTTCATTTCTCAAATTATTGATTAAAGAAAGTGCTTATTTTAAAAATATCTTATTTTTTTACAATTTCTTTTTCTTTTAACAATTCCGAAATAGTGACAAATTTATATCCTTTAGCTTGAAGCTCCGGTAAAATTTTTTCTAAAGCTTTAACCGTTTGTTTTCTATTTCCACCACCATCGTGAAAAAGAATTACATCCCCAGGTTTTGTTCCTGTTAGTACAGTATTAACAATTCTATAAACCCCTGGATCTTTCCAATCTAATGTGTCTTGATGCCAAGACCACATCACCACTTTATATCCCTCTTTAACAACTTCATTCACTAAACGATCTGTATATCTGCCCTCTACTGGACGAAATAATGTTGGAGAGTAACCTGTTATACTATAAATTGTCTCGTTCGTTTGTTTCAATTCCTTTAGTATTTGCCACACATTCGCTCTTAAAGGATGAGTATAGGTATGATTTGCTAATTCATGTCCTTCTTCATACATCCTTAAAACAACTTCAGGACTTTTTTCTGCATTTTGCCCTACAATAAAAAATGTGGCCTTTGCATTATACTTTGCTAATAAATCTAAAATTTCAGATGTGTACTTTGGATGAGGTCCGTCATCAAAAGTAAGTGCAACAATCTTTTTTTTCGTTTTAATATCCCAAAGAATCTGTCCAGATTCTTCATAATACTTTCTGCCCTTATCTGCTGAAGCGCTTCTTATAAGAAAGAAAGTAGAAACAAATAAAATACAAATCGCGAATACAATAATATGTTTACTCTTCAATTTTTCACTTCCTGTAAAGATTTTTTTCGGATAAACTACTCTAATTATCATCTACGGAAAGTAATTATTTATGCTATGTGTTGAGTAATATTATATACAATTGAAGAAAATATGTTGTATATGAACAAAAAAAGAAGATGACGCCTTTTAATACAGACATCATCTTCTTTGAATTACTATTTATGTTATATACAATAGCTTCTTTCATTCTATTAACTAATCCATTATAATTTTTTCTAAATAATAAACTGCTACCGCAAATGTTACACCTAGAATAAGATATGAGAGCTTAAAAGAAATGCCCTCTTCTTTGAGTTCTCTAATTTTATTAAGTAGCATAATTATTATTATTATTGACACAATTATGATAATCAATGAAAAAATATGTGGATTATTATATTTAAATTCTTTATTCTTTGATAACTAAAATTAAAATAGTAATAATAAACCAAGAAATAGAGATTGAAGCAACTCCAACATTAGCAACTTTTTTGACGTAAGGTTTATCGTAGCTCATGAAATTTTATGTAAATTTATAGCGAAGAGAATTCAGTGAGTTAATTGAAAATTATCAAAGGTCATTTATAGAAATACTTTGCAAATTATTATTACTACTATTGCAAAAGCAACGAAGCATGAAATCATTTTTATCACCGAGATTGGAAAATATTCTGTAAAAAATCTATCTCTTTTGAACTTCTTGCAAATTAGAAAGCTTAAAGTAGCAAAGACCAGATAAAGTACAAAAATAGCAACTAAATTAATATTGTAGTTAATTAAAAATTTAAAAAGTGAAGTTGAATCATAAATTTTAATATTTTTAATTATCATTTCAACAATGGTTGATATTACATAAATCACTAATGATCCAAGGATTAGTTTAGTAATTTCAATTGCAGTTTTTCTTTTATTAGTCATTTTCTTATGTCTTTTTATGTGTTCCGTAAATTCCAAAAGTAAGAACTCCTTAAAATTAGATATGTATAGTATAACGGAGGATATTATTTTCTATAGACTATTTTTTCTATATACAAGGTTTAGTTATTGTTATTGTTATCAATTTCATATCTCTTAAACGCCCAATTCTTCATAGGGACTGATTTCTAGAAAGCAAAAAGTCCTTAACCCTTATTACAGATTAAGGACTTTATTTCTAAATACATTTTTACTCAAATTTATTGAACAATATCAAAATGTAAGCAAAACTACTTCATCAACATCAAAGCTGAAAACAACAATTTCATTGTTAACCAAGTGTTTCATTTTAATTCTTTCTTGACTAGTCAATGGCAAATCAAAGATGATATCATCTAGTGATTTTATTAAAAAAGCATAAAAACCATTTATATACTCATTTTCTTTAAGGTTCTTTATAATATTATTTATTTCTGTGTTCTTTTTAATACATATGAGTGTGAAAGAGTTATTTTTGACAAGTGTATAATAAGAAATCTTAAGTTTAGCTAAAAATAAATTTGGCACTACAACTAAAATATTATACTGCTTCATCCAAAAATCTTTAAAGAGATGCTCTGTATTTGTTTCAAGCATATGATTTATTTCTTTAGGTTTTTCAAGTGTTAAGAAGGAAAAGGAAAATTCATTTTCATATCGGTCTTCTAACATTTTCAACTCTTTCTGATTATAGATCATCTCTTCTTTCTCCAATCATAACATATTAACTATTGACTAATTAAAGCAGTTTAAATTCCTCTTAGCAAAATCAGCTCTGCTATTTTTGCAAAATTGGTAATAACACCTTTACCTCAGTTCCTATACCTTCCCAACTTTTTATAGTAACTTCACCGTTATGCTGTACAATAATACTTTTTGCAATTGCCAATCCTAGACCTGTCCCACCTGATTCTCGGCTCCGAGCCTTATCAACCCGATAAAAACGCTCAAAAATATTATTAATCTCAGTTTCTGGAATTCCAATCCCATAATCTTTCACGCAAACAATTACAGCTTGTTTATTTTTTTCTAAAAAAACATCTATTCGCTCATTACTATATTTCATTGCATTATCTAACAAAATGACAAGTACTTGTTTTACTTTTAATTCATCAGCATAAATAACAATGGGATCATCTACATAATGGAATATAATTTCTCGCTTTTTTACATACTTCAGTTCATTTATAGTACTAATACACAATTCTACTATATTAACTTCTTTCATTTCTAATTCATTTTCTTTTTCTAGCGTAGCTAATTCTAAAAAAGTATCAGTCATCTTTTGAATTCTAGTAGCCTCTGAATGGATCGACTGAATAGCCTCTCCAGCCATTTGGCTATTCTCCATTCCATGCCGTCTTAAATAATTTGCATAGCTCTTTATGACAGTTAATGGCGTTTTTAATTCATGTGATGCATCAGAAATAAACCTTTTTTGTTTTTCCATATTCGATTGAATTCTATCAATCATCCTGTTAAAAGTGCTAGCCATAATTTGCAGTTCATCGTTTGCTTTATTTTGAGTTATAACTTTTTTAAGAACTCCACTTTGCTCAATTTCTTCTATTGTTTTAATCATATGGGAAATTGGTCGCATAATCGTATTAGCTAGCCATCTACCTCCAAGTAAGGATAATAAAGCAGCTATTATTGTACAAAGCACTAGTATTCCACGAAGAATTTCTTTTCTCGTTTCTA
Source organism: Rummeliibacillus sp. JY-2-4R (assembly GCF_053847205.1). Lineage (NCBI taxonomy): Bacteria > Bacillati > Bacillota > Bacilli > Caryophanales > Caryophanaceae > Rummeliibacillus > Rummeliibacillus sp. JY-2-4R. Next base: position 2,460,471 of record NZ_CM132623.1, read on the forward strand.
GACCCGATAAACGCTCTGCAATTTCCATACTGCTATTATTTCCATCATTCATTGGAACACGAACAATCAACACTTCCTCTTCCCCATTTTCTGCAGAGATTAAACGTGTTTTAGACTGCTTGGTCTTCGTATATTTTCCATTGATTTTTTTCAAGAGTTTTTGATCATTGGATACTTCATAAATCACCTTGTTTTGCGGTTGTATTATTCTAATATAAGAATGGTCAGTTAAAAAATCTTTTAAATTCAGTTCAATAGGATTAGAGGGGTGATTTTGATTAGCATTGATTACTTTTAGAATATCTTCTGTTTTTTGAAAAAGAACTTGCTCTTCCATATTTACTGTTGTTTTCATAAATAAAAAATAAACTGCAAAATTTATAAGTATTAATATGCAAAGCATCCATGCAGTTGTTAGAAGATTAATTTTTGTTGTTATTTTCATCCTTATTCTCCTTTAAGGTAAAACCAACTCCTCTTATAGTTGTAATTAGATGTGAAGAAAAACCTTCATTAATTTTTTTTCTTAGATGCCCTATAAAAACATCAATTACGTTTGTCTCCCCCTCATACTCATATCCCCAAACGTTAAGGATAATGTTCTCCCGTGTAACAACTTTGTTTTTATTCTTTGTTAAATAAACTAATAAGTCATATTCCTTTGGTGTTAGCGAAATAGATTTTCCATTCCTTTTTACTTCTCTTGCATCTTGATCGATTAACAAATCCTCCACTTTCATGTCGGACTCATCTTCCATTAAACCCATTTTATTAGAAGTATGGCGAATACAAGCACGAATACGGGCTAATAATTCTTCAATTTCAAAAGGTTTTGTTACATAGTCATTAGCTCCCTGATCCAAACCCGTTACTTTATCAATTGTTGAATTTCGAGCGGTTAAAAGAATAACAGGTGTTGTACGGTTTTCCTTTCTTAGTCTTCTTAAAATTTCAATTCCGCTCAGCCCAGGTAACATAATATCCAATAAAATTAAATCAATTCCTGTACGCAAGGCAATCTCTAATCCTGATTTCCCCTCTTGCTCAACTGTCACCTGATATCCTTCATACTCCAACTCAACTTTCAAGACTCGTGCGATCTGTGGCTCATCTTCAATAACAAGAATATGCGTTTTCATCTATTCTCACCTCATCTAATCTTCTACTATAATAGTTCATCTTCAATTCGATACTGATCTAATAAAATTCTCAACATTTCAAACAATAAGAAGTTGAAAAATATCCAGACACTACCATATACATATCCCCCCATAACATCACTAGGCAATAGATGATTCGATGCGATATTGGTAACTGTCAACCCCACTAAAATCAGTAAGCCAATTAAAGAAACAGATATCGATAGAAATTTATTTTTAGAATGGCGAATCAGTAAAAACATGCTTGTTCCAAAAACAATGATGATAAGAGTAGCATTATAATCAGGAAAATTTTTTGAATATTGATTATTACCTGAAACCAATTGTTTGGAGAGAAGAAAAAATCTGCATAATTGCTCTATGATACAATCTAGCTCCTAAAATAGAAACGCTAAGTAGAAAAATTTCAAGTACTCTATTCCTATTCTTTCGCCAAACACGAATAATCGTTACGCCCATGATTGTTCCTAGTACATAAGAGGATTGAAATACTAACAAAACTTTCATCCAGCTTATGTATAAGCACGTCATAACTATATAATCTGTAATCTTATTAAACTTAGTAAATTCATTAAATAAATAATCTTGGGCCATTCCTAACATCAAGGTCACCATTCCAATTAAAACGAATGTGAGAAAAGAAAGGAAAATTTCTGTTTTTCTTATAATTTTTAATTTAACAGTTAACTTATCAATAAAAAGAATAATTATGTTTTTAATTTGAACTTTATAAACTCTAAAAGTGATATATCCAATTACTAATATTGCTAGAATTACAATTAAAACAATTAAATATTTACTTGCTGATTGATGGAAAGAATCCCAGCGAGGTCCCAATACTTTTCCTAAAGTAATAAAACAAAATCCCCATAAAAATGAACCAATATATGCTGGAATAATAAATTTTAGAAAGGACATTTTAGAGATTCCCGAAATATAACCTGTAAAATGCCTTATACCAGGAATGAAATATGCAAAAATTAACAATTTACTTCCCGAACGTTCATACCAAGAGGATACTTTCTTGTATCTTTCTGGCCCCAGATGGATGTACTTTCCGTATTTTTCAATTAGTTTATATCCTCCTGCTTTACCAATCCAATAAGTTACGGTAGTTCCTGCAACACCCGCAAAAAAGGCTGTAAATAATGCCAAAGAATAATCCATTTTTCCTTGAAATATAAAATACCCTGCGTAACTCATTAAAAATTCTCCTGATATTGGTAATGCCACAAGCTCTAGGAAAATGCCTATAAGTAAAATTAGATAGCTGTGCTGTTCAAATAATGTAATTAAATATGACATATAAATGCCTCCGCGTTTTATCAAAAGAAACTTGCAATTAGCAATTCTTTAACATTCAATCTAACTACAATTTATCATGGATAATAAAATTTCTTTCAGTTTTAATAAATTCTTAATCATATATTAATTGAACAAATAGCTCTGAATTTATCCTTTTTTTATAATCTCTTGTTAAAAAATATAATACTTATATCTTTAGGGATTTTTAATTATTTATTCATAGAATATAAAGTTTCCTTTTGTATACTTGGATTACTCATTTTGGGTGACAGTGTTATTCATTATAAATTGATGACTTCATGTTATTGTCCTCTAAATGATAAATTGTAATTCAAGGAGGTATAAAAGTGAAAAAGTTTGTAGAGGCAACCATGCAAAGAGGGATTCTTATGCTTATTTGTGTAGTCATTATTTTGACTTGGGGTGGTATATCCGCATTTCAAATGCAACGCGATTATTTGCCTGGAATTAACAATACGACTCTTTCGGTAAGTATGAGAGTTCCCGGTTTTCAGGCTGCACAAGTAAAACAGCAAGTGACCGATAATTTGGCAAGTGCCGTTAAATCAGTGGATGGTTTAGATAATGTGGAATCCACCTCTTATGACGGTGGTTTATTTATGAGTCTATATTTTCCGATGAATACAGACATGAAGCAAGCAGAAGATCAAGTCAACAAGGCTTTGGCAAATGCAGAACTTCCGCAAACCATAACAAGTTCTCCTTCTGTAACTAGATTAACAACAAGTTCATTCCCAATTTTGACTTACAGCGTGACAAGTTCACAATTGGATGAACAAACACTTCGTTCTACTGCAACACAGGAAATTGCTAAAAAACTAAAATCTGTTCCTGGCGTAGCTGATGTGTCCGTAATCGGAGGAGCAAAAGATGGGTATGTATTAACTATCCGTATGAAAGATCTAGTGAAAAACGGACTAACTTTAGATGATGTAAATAAATCCTTTGCATTAGCTGTTCCATCTATGCCACAGGGCAATATTGTAAACAATCTATTATCCATACCTGTTTCTTTTGATGGGTTACCATTAACTGTGAAACAAATGGAAAGCGCAACAATCAAGAATAAGGATGGAAAAGTAATTCCTGTTTCAGCATTTGGTACCATTACACATTCTTTAAATGATGTGAAAACTATCTCTAGAACAAATGGTGAACCAAGTGTTACTTTAAACGTAATCAAAACACCTTCAGCAAATATTACTGATGTTGCTGATCAAGTCAAAGATCGTGTTTTACATCTTCAATTAGATACAGTAAATCCAAAGAATGTTTCATTTAAAGTTTTACTTGATCGCGAAAAAGAACTAAATAGCTCTCTTTTTGGATTAATTCGAGAAGGTTTACTCGGCTGTTTATTCTCGATGATATGTGTATTTTTCTTTTTCCGAAATGTAAGATCTACCCTATTGATTGCTATTTCGCTTCCTATTTCATTGTTGGCGACAACAGCTTTCTTAAAATCAATGGGTATCACTTTAAACATTTTAACAGTATCTGGTTTGATTGTAGCAATGGGGCGTATCGTCGATGATTCTATTGTTATCTTGGACAATATGTATCGTAAACGGGAAGAAGAAAAAGATAAACCATTGCTCACTATTCTTGCCTCATCCGTAACGGAAATGATACCTGCTATATTAGGTTCAACACTAACAACGATTGCAGTTTACATTCCAATCGCCTTTGTTGGAGGGATAATTAGTTCCTCATACAGTGGATTTGCATGGTCAGTTGTTATTGCATTAATCATTTCCTTCTTGGTAGCGATGCTTGTCATCCCTGCTCTTGCTTTTATGGGATGGAAAGGTGGAAGCAAAGAAAAACGAACAATCAAAATGGATTCAAAAATGAAACCAATCTTGCAATCTGCTTTTAAACATAAAAAAGCAATGATTAGTGCTTCTATCTTAGTTTTCTTAGCTACTGGCGCTTATTCTGCTTTTCTTCCAGTAAGTTTATTACCAAGTGGAAAAATCGGACAAATCGCTATAAAAGCAGAATTACCTAAAGGAAGTACTTTAATTCAAGTAGATTCTGAAGTCCAAAAAATCGAGAAAATATTGAAAACGAATCCTAAAGTCGATGCATATTCATCTAATTTTGGTTCAACCATGACACCACAAAGTGATGATGTTTTCGATCAGGGTGGAGGATTTATCACCTATCCAAATGTCGCTAACCTTTCTGTTGTGTTGAAGAACGAAAAGGACGCAGATTCTGTCATCAAACAATTGCAAAATCAACTACCTTCAATATCAAAAAATGTCACTTATACAGTAACTAGCCAGAATATATCTGGTGATGATTCACAAATGCGAATATTATTTACCGGCTCAGATCAAAAAACATTAGATCAAGTAGCTCAAGAAGCAAGAACAAACTTATCAAAAATTACAAACTTAAGTGTAGATGGGAAAGTTGATTTAACGAACGGTTCACCCAAATATAAAATTACTTTTGACCAAAAAGCAATTCAAAATAAAGGTGTAAAAGTTGAAGATATACTAGCCATCATCAATCGCTATATGTCTCAAACAAAAGATGCAACCATTTCAGTGGATCACAAAGCACTTCCTGTCGACCAATATTTAGATCAAATTGCATCAGGTACAAACTCTACTCTTACTGTAAATGCTTCTGCGGATGATGTTTTATCATCGCTTGCTGCTGAAAAGCTTAATGGAAATAACAGTAAAACGGTCCGTTTTAGTGAAATAGCTAAAATAACAAAAGATTCATCTCCATCAACCATAAGTGAAAGAGATGGTCAACCATTCGCTCTTGTAACAGCACAAATCACATCAAATGATATTAGTAAGATATCAAATGAAGCAGATAAAGCTCTAAGCAATATGAAACTTCCTAAAGATGTAACATACTCATTAGGAGGGATTTCTGCACAAGTTAAAGAAATGATTTTAGATATGTCTGTTGCAATTGCATTTTCTATCCTTTTGGTTTTACTCATTACTTCTTCTATTTTCAAAGGTTGGAAAGCACCATTATCTGTACTTTTAAGTATTCCGCTTGCTTTAAGTGGTGTGGTCATCGCACTTATCCTCTTCCATGGAGAATGGAATCTAGCAGCATTAATTGGAATTCTTATGCTTACAGGTATAGTAGTTACAAACGGAATTGTATTAATTGATAAAATTGAAAGGAATCGAAAAGAGGGAATGCCAATTAGTGAAGCTGTATTAAATGGTAGCCTTTCAAGGATTAGACCCATTTTAATGACAGCGGCAGCAACAATCCTAACTTTGTTACCACTGGCCCTTTCTCATAGTGCTGATACAGTTATTTCTCAAACACTCGGTATTGTAGTAATTGGAGGCATGATTACTTCAACGATAAACAGCTTTATCATAATTCCGATCATTTATGAATGGTTACACAAAAATTCACATAAAAAAATAAATAATAAATCAATCAGTTAATTTGAGAAACTATTATAAAATTGGCTTGGAGAAATTTCCAAGCCAATTTTTATTTATTAGTATTAGAGCTTGTGAAATCATCATAAAATTATTCTTCCCCACCAAATCCTTGCTATGATATTTATTGTTTAAAAATTAAAACGCAGTTTGAAGAATTATCAAGCTGCGTTTTTATATTTATAGTCAGGTAATATTCACTTTTGAGTAGGACTGCTTTCACTTTCTTTATTTAGCTTGTGATAACTCACTTTCTGTTACCCATTTATGATTCTTCACTATTTCTCCACCTGTAGTTGGCTTATAGTCAACCATATAAACTGTAGTCTTTTCAGAAGATTCAATTTTAGCTTTTGCACCTTTCATCCCTGGCATATGATCGGCTTCTAGCGTAACTTCCGTCCCAGGTTGTAGAGTTTTGTCATCTGAGTCCTTTATTTCTTCTTGTATAACCCACTTATGATTTTTAACTTCCTTTCCGCCAGTTGTAGGTGTATAAGATACAACATAAGCAGTCGTATCATACGCGCCTACGATTGTTGCTTCCGCCCCATTCATACCTTTCATATGATTGGCATGTATAATTACTTTACTTCCCTCAGCATATTTAGGATTTCCGGCTTTTTTTAATCCTTTAGGAACTTCACCTGAACTTACATGATTCGTTTGCATATTTTCATTAGTTGTTGCATTATTTGTTACCGTCTTATTAGTAGAACTTGAATTTATATCCGTATTTACATTTTGACTCTTTTCAGCTTGATTACTGCCACATGCAGCCAAACCAAAAGCTGCGACTATAGATAGCATACTCATTGCTAATTTCTTATTCATGCTTTTTTCACCTCAAGTATATTTAATAAATGAATCATTTTTTAATTGTAATTCCATTATTTACTTTTCTCTAGAACACTAATAAGTACTTTTTCGATTTCTTGTGCGATACTTTCTAATTCAGTATCATTTAATAATCCAATCATGGCAGTTGGCTTTGGTAACCCAATTTTTGTTTTTCCATTATCATCATAAATTGTAATTTTACATGGCAGAAAGTATCCTACTAAAGAGTTGTGACTAAGAACTCGTCCAGCTTCAACTGGATTACATACTTCAAGAATTCGGTAAGGCTTTGTATAACTATCTACCCCCTTTTTCTGAAGAGTTTCAGTCAAGTTAAGCTGCCAAAGAACACCAAATTTATTTTCTTTCAAATTATTTTCAATAGCTGAAATAGCCTCATCAATTGTTTTATCCGTTTCAACAGTATAATGAAAATCCATATATACTCTCCTCTTCTTTTGTGATTTCGATTCGCTTTTAAGAAAAATTTACGTATAGACATAGTAGAACATTCGAAAAAGCAATCCCCTTATAACTTAAACAAATTGTTTAGTCGTTATTCAATTCCCTTGTTATTTTGCTTTAAACGATAAAATTGTATCTACATCTTATGACAAACATCAGTACAGCTAAAATATAGAAATGTATCATATGTTAATGTTTTAAATTTAGTCCGTACATACAAAAAAGCTATTTTGAAAAATATACTTCAAAATAGCTTCATAATTCATTTCTATAAATCTTGTTTATTTATTCCACCCTAATTTGTCCCATCATACCATTATCTTCATGTTCAAGAATGTGGCAATGGAACATATAGACTCCTTTTTGCGTAAACTTCACAGCAATTTTTGCTTTTTGTCCTGGTTTTAATGATAATACATCCTTTAGACCTGATAAATTAGCTGGAGGTTCTTTTCCATCAATTGAAATAACTTGGAATTGAGTGCCATGGATGTGGAATGGATGGCTCATTCCGCCCATTGCATCTTTTACGTTTTCTATTTTCCAAACTTCTGTTTCATTTTGTTTTTGCGTGAAATCAATTCTATTCGAATCAAACTTTTTATCATTAATCGTCACATTTTTTCCCATTCCAGCCAATTTGATTGTTTTTGTGACTTTTTTATTTTTCACTTCATAAGAAATTTTAAGGTTATTTAATATTGATAGCATTTTGTTAGATTTTTCTATTGTTCCTTTTAATTGAATTGGAAGAATTGTTTTGTTGTCTTCATTTACTAGAGAAACTTCATTTTCTTTTACTTTTGCTAAGTCTACAATCACTTCAGCTCTCTCTGCAGGTGCAACTTCAATTTCTTTTGTTTTAGTAGGCTCATTTAAGAAACCTCCGTCACTTGCGATTTGTTGGAATTCCATATCATTATTAAAATGTAGTTTATAAGTTCTCATATTCGAACCGTTTAAAATGCGTAAACGAACTTTTTTACGTTCAACTGTTAATTTTGGATCTACAACCCCATTAATTAAAAGGGTATCACCGGTCGTTCCATCTACATTCAATACTTTGTTGTAATCTAGTTGTTTATCTTTCGTAAATGTTTTATCTTGAAGAATTATTGGAAAATCATCTTGTCCATATGACTTTGGAATATCCAATTTTCCACTTTCTTTATCGTCGATATATAACAATCCTGCTAAGCCCATGAATACTTGTTTTCCAGTTTCATGCATGGGATGAGGATGGAACCAAAGTGTCGCTGCATCTTGTTTAACTTTGAAGTGGATGGTTTCTGTTTCTCCTGGCTTTAACACTTTGTGTGGGCCACCATCATCATTACCCGGTATTTCAAGCCCATGCCAATGAAAAGTAGTATCTTCTTTTAAATCGTTTACTAAATGAATTGTGACATTCATTCCATTTTCTACTCGAATTACAGGTCCTAGAAAATCACCATTATAACCGTACGTTTTTGTCTTAATTCCTTTATATATTTCTGTTGTACCTTGTTTAGCTCGAATTGTATAGGATACCGAATTGTTATTCGTTTGATCTGGTTTTAGCAGTTTAGGAAAAGTTAATTTATTTTTTCCAAATCCACTTTTTAATTCTGTCACTGATTCATGGCTCATTTGCATATTCGTATTGTTTATACCATCCATATTCATAGAAGAATAATCCATTCCTTCCATATTCATAGAGGAGTGATCCATTCCCTTCATATCCTTATTGGAGGAATTATCATTATTGGCTTGGCCACATGCTCCCATTAACCCTAGGGTAACTATAATACTTGCAAGTGCCACTTTCTTCATAATTTAACACGTCCTTTCGCAATCATCATACAAAAAAGTTGTGTAGAACTTATGTAGAAAGAGGTAACTTTATATAAAAAGAAGTTCCTTCATTTATATGGCTTTTTACTGAAATTGTACCTCCATGTGCCTCAACGAGCTTTTTAGTGATGGTCATCCCAATTCCACTTCCAACATAGTGTTTTTTTCCTCGATAATTTCGATCAAAAATCTTGTCGCTTGTTTCTTTATCCATCCCTAATCCATTATCATGTATAAGAATTATAAAGTTGTTCGTTTCTTTAAATAATTTAATATAAATAGAACCTTTTTGAGGAACATGATAAATGGCATTTTTTATGATATTATGAAGAATTTGATTCAATCTAAGTTCGTCAACATATGCATGGATCGTTTGATCTAATTGCAAATCAAGTTGAATTTCTTTTTCAAGTAACTCACTAGCTATTCCGATAACGGATTTCTCTATTATATTAGCAATTGTTTGTTCTTTCTTTACTACTTTAAATGTCGGACTATTAATATCGTTTAAGGTATCCAATTCTCCAACAAGAATTATGAGTCGATCAATTTCTTCAACACAAGCCTGCAGTCGTTCTGGAGTAGCTGTCCACACACCGTCCTCAAAAGCACTTAAATAACTTTTAATAGATGCTAGCGGATTTCGAATTTCATGAGCGAGATCTTGTGTCATTTCCTTTCGGCGAAGCTCATAGATTCTTAATGTTTCGTCTAGTTTTAATAAGGATTGTCCCAATTGTCCAATTTGATCATCAATTGTATATTGTATACTTAAGTTACGGTTTCCTTTAACCAATAATAAGGCAAATTTATTCATTTCCTGAATGGGTTTTGTTAATGCCCTTGCAATTAATAAACTTGAAATGAGTATAACAATAAGTAATAGTGCGATAGACCAGAAAGCAGTTTCTCTTAAAGCCATATCAAAATGATGTATGACTTCTACCGAATCTGTGATATGTAGCATCATTAAATGTTCATGACCTTTATAAAGCAAAATACCTGTAATGATAATAAGCATACTTAAGGTGAAGATTGCTATAATCGTTGCAACTTTTATGTTAAATTTCATTTTTGGCTACCTTTTCATTCATTTTATATCCAAGGCCGAAAACAGTTTGAATAAAATTATACTTTATTTTTTTACGTATATTCTTTATATGTTGATCCACAACACGAGGATTGATATCCGTATCAAATCCAAATATTTTTTTTATAATATCATCTCTGCTGAAAACCAATTTAGGATTTTCAACTAATAAAAGCAAAATACTAAATTCATGTTGAGTTAGGAAAATACTTTCATGATCCAGTAATATCCGTCGTTCATTTTTATGAATTTCAAGTTGCTCAAATCGAATTATTTGTTGTTTATGTGTAGTAGGTAATAACCTTTCTGCTCTTACTATTATTTCCTTTGGATGAAATGGTTTTACTACATAATCATCAGCCCCCAACTCGAATCCTTTCAATTTATCATCAATTGAGACTTTTGCAGTTAGCATAATAATTGGAATATCATAATTTAATTTTACATATTGACAAATATCCTCCCCCGCCATATCTGGTAACATTAAATCTAATATCATCATATCCAGAGGTAATTTATCCACTACTTGAATGGCTGATTCGCCAGTATGTGCAACATAAGTGATATCTCCGTTATTTTCAAAATAAGACGCTAATACATTTGTAATCTTTTCTTCATCATCTACGATTAATACCTTCATGCGTAATCTCTACTCACTTTCTAAGAACTTAACGATCTTGTAAGTATTCTACTTTATTTTTATGAAAAATTTAACATGCTGGGTTCTTTGTTAGACCAAATAAGGATTATCCAAATACTTATATTTCAACTGTCAAACTCCTCGAATTTTAACTGAAAATTAACCCATAATAAGAAAGGTTGTAATGAGTCAAAAAACAGTAAAAGAGGGTTTGCGATGAATCAATATACAGCATTAAATAAAAGTTTTATTAATGGTCAGTGGGTTGTAGGAAAGGAAGAGCGAACATTCGATATTGAAAATCCCTTTAATAATGAAGTTCTGGCAACTGTTAAACTTGCTTCACTAGAGCAAGTAAATAATGCATTCGATTATGCATATGAAGCACAAAAAGAATGGGCAAAAGATGCAAATAAACGAAGAGAAGTCATGGAAAAAGCCATTCAATACTTTAAAGATAATAAAGAAGAAATTGTTGACTTACTTGCCATAGAATCCGGAAGCAGTATATTAAAAGGTAATATTGAGCTTGGAAATACCATAGCCGTGATGGAAGAATCGCTAAAAATGGTAGACAAATTAGGGAAAGTTTCAGAAACTGAATCCATGATTCCAGATAAAATTAATGAAGCATACCGTCTGCCACTTGGTGTTATTTCTTCTATTGCGCCATTTAACTTCCCGCTCTATTTATCAATGCGTACAATCGCACCTGCTTTGGCTCTCGGAAATGCAGTCGTCCATAAAGCAGATTTGCAAGTTGGATTAAATTCAGGTTCTCTGATAGCTAAAGCTTTTGAAGAAGCAGGACTTCCAGCTGGGGTATTTCAATCGATTTTAACAAAATCCTCCATCATTGGTGATTTAATGATTGAAAACGAAAAAGTTGTTATGGTTAGCTTCACAGGGTCTACAGAAGTTGGGAAACATATTGGCCAAGTTGCAGGCGGACTATTAAAAGGTGTGGCTTTGGAGCTTGGGGGAAATGGACCTTTTGTTGTGTTAAGTGATGCTGATTTAGAACAAGCAGTAGCAGCTGCCGCATTTGGTAAATTCCTTCATTCGGGGCAGATTTGTATGATCACCAATCGTATTATTGTCCATAAAAATTTATATGATGAATTTGTAGAAAAATTTGTGGCTAAGGTGAAAAACATACCATACGGAGATCCACGTGATTCTAAAAATATTATTGGACCACTGATTAATGAGGAACAAATCAAAAAAGGGTTGGAAAATATCGAAAAAGCAAAAGCAGCTGGAACGGAAGTGCTCTTACAAGGTGAACGAATTGGAAATATTATCACACCAACTATATTTGGAAATGTCAAAAATGATAGTGAATTAGCACAAACCGAATTATTCGCACCAATCGCTCCAATCATCAAAGCGGAGTCTGATGATGAAGCAATTGCCATGGCAAATGATACGCGCTATGGCTTAAGTTCAGCTATCTTCAGTAATAATGTTGAAAAAGCACGTGAATATGCATTAGCAATTGAATTTGGAATGACGCATTTAAATGACCAAACTGTTAATGATGAACCAACCGTTCCATTCGGAGGAATGCGAGAAAGTGGTATCGGCCGGTTTGGAAATCCCTCGATTGTAGACGAATTCACAAAGAAAAAGTGGATTTCTGTTCAAACAAAACCGAGAGAATATCCTTTCTAGTAAAAATATAAAAAGAAGTCACATTTCATTACTTAGAATGTGGCTTCTTTCGTATGTACCTTTTAATTCTTTCGAATAATAATAAACTATTTTCTTTTAACTTTCCCTGCTTCTTACTCCGCCATACATCCTTAAAATAATCGGATAATAAGCCTACTCCTTGAAATCTATCTTCAAGAACAGTTTTTACCTGTAGTATTGCGGTTTTAAGCCCTTTCAAATTAAATCTAATTATGAAGCCATTTTCCGGCAACTTTCTGCACATTTAAAACATGATGCTGCGCATTTTTTGCAATGCTCTGGTTCGTGCTTTTTACATGCATTGCCACATGCTTCACAGATTTCTGCACATAGGTTACAAATTTGTTTGGCAAAAGTACTGTTTGTTTGCATTGATTTTACTGCAAAGGCACAAATATCTGCACATTCTCTATCCAACCGAATACATTCTTCCATCATCTTCACATTATCTTCTTTTAAACAAGCATCATAACATTGGTTGCACGCCTTCATACACGATAGACATGCTTTTATACATTCTTCATAATCCATCTGCATTTAAAAAGTCTCCTATATTATTTTATTTTTGATAAAGATTTTTTTAATTTAATATGCAATACAACTATCGTTTTTCATAATTCAATTCCCTTTCTGATTTACTTTAAACATAAAAATAACACATGATAATATTCTGAAATGGGGCCGCGTTCCCAATATAAAAAAGAAGCTATTTTGAATAAATGCTTCAAAATAGCTTCTTGATTCATTTCATTGTTTATTTTTTTCAACCAATAGTAGATAGTATCTCCCTACACATTTTCTATAGCAGAGCATAATAACGCTAAGTGTCCTAGAATTTCTGGCCATTTCTCTGTATATTTGCTTCATTTTTAATAAGGATCAACTTCGTGGCTTTTCTTCACTGCCTCATCTGTTGCTTCGTTGGCAGCTATTGTTCCTTGACCATATTTTGATTTACCTGATTCACGCCCAGGAACTTGGTCTTCCTTCTTCATTTCATTGATCTCTTTCATTACCTTTTCAGTAGCTTCTTTTACGCGGCGGCCATAGTCTTCATCTGCTTGTGTGAAATGATAAAACATTGCATCTTGAATTCTTTTGTCACAAATTGCAAGTGCTTCGGATAAGTTTTTGATTAATTCATTGCGTTCCCAATCTTCTAGGCTTCGATAGGTGTGACCCGCTTGACCGTAGTCGTTAGGACGATTGATGGGTGCGCTCATGGCTGCAGCATTATACATTGGGTGGTGCGGAACACGCCCATCTACATGACCTGCTTCCTTATAGCCACCTAGCATTGATGGTTCATAGTCAATATGTGGATTTTCTCCAGACTCTTTCGGATTACGTATATCCATTTGACCACGATGCTGGTTGGTACGTACTGGCGCTTTAGGCGCGTTCACTGGCAATTTTAGATAGTTCGCACCTACACGATAACGTTGAGTGTCTGAGTATGAGAAAGTACGACCTTGTAGCATTTTATCGTCTGAGAAGTCCATTCCATCGACAAGAACCCCTGTACCAAATGCAGCTTGCTCAATATCTGAATGATAATCTTCCGGATTACGATTAAGAACCATACGCCCCACTGGCAGCCATGGGAACTTATCTTCTGGCCAAAGCTTGGTATCATCGAGTGGATCAAAATCTAGTTCGGAATGGTAATCATCCTCCATAATTTGCACATATAGCTCCCATTCTGGGTAATCTCCTTGCTCAATCGCTTCATATAAATCTTGTGTCGCATGCCCAACGTTCTTCGCTTGAATAGCGTTTGCCTCTTCTTGTGTCAAGTTCCGAATTCCTTGCTTTGGCTCCCAGTGATACTTTACTAACACTGCCTCACCTTTGTCATTTACCCATTTATAGGTATTTACCCCTGAACCCTGCATGTGGCGGTATGTAGCTGGAATCCCCCATGGAGAGAATAAGAATGTAATCATATGTGTTGCTTCAGGTGAACGGGAAACAAAGTCAAACATCCGCTCGGGATTTGGCACATTTGAAACTGGATCCGCCTTAAATGCATGAATCATATCTGGAAACTTCATCGCATCACGGATAAAGAAAATTTTCAAGTTATTTCCAACTAAATCCCAGTTGCCATCTTCTGTATACATTTTCACAGCAAAACCACGAGGATCGCGTGCTGTTTCCGGTGAATCTTTTGATCCTGCAACTGTTGAGAAACGCACCATAAGTGGTGTTTTCTTCCCAGCACCTGAGAATACCTTCGCACGAGTATACTTCTCGACTGGTTCATCTCCTGCTTTTCCATATGTTTCAAAATAACCAAATGCCCCTGCTCCTCGTGCATGTACCACACGCTCCGGTACCTCTTCCCGATCAAAGTGGGAAATCTTTTCGATGAAATGGTAATTCTCAAGTGTGGCTGGACCACGGTTGCCAATTGTACGGATATTTTGGTTATCTTTCACGGGATGGCCTTGGCGTGTTGTCAATATATCACGTTTAATATCTTGTCCATTAATAGCACTCAGATCTTTATTTTCTTCCATAATAAAGCCTCCTAAAAAATAGTCAGCCTTATCTTTCCAACAAATTTATAATTTCATTCATAATCCGTATATTTTCGTAACAATTGTAGAAATTTCCCTATAAAAAAACCAACTTCTCTTTAAGTTATATTAGAGAAATTGGTCAATTTGTTATTTGATAGTATAAAAATTACTTTACATTATTAAGTGGCATAGATTTTTCTAATGCTTTTTTTAAAAAATCAATATAGACTAGAACCTCTTCTGGCAAAAACACATCTTTTCGCTTCACTAATTCTATTTGAATTATGCTACTTCCTTCCAATGGAATAGAAATAATATTGGGGTTCATGTAATGATCCACAATACACCCTGATCCGAGATTGTAACTATCCGTATTTGACAGGAGATTATTCATGGCCCCTCTATCCCTGACATAGACAAGTTTTTCGATATTGTCTACGTTGATGGATTCTTCTGGGAAATGTAACAACATGTCATCCTGCTGATAAGTTAAATAAGGATAGTCTCATAACTGCTCCAAGGAAATGCATTCGAGATGAGCAAATGGGTGCTCTTTGCGAAGAAAGACATGCGGATTCAATTGGGCAAGCGGAGTAAATAGTAGTGATTTTGAGACAAAATAGCGCTCAAAATAATGCTTATTTTAATCCGTTAGAGATAAAATCCCAAGGATGCTTCTGTTTGCATATACATCATCAATCTCATCAGTTGTCTTTCCTTCTCGAATTGCCAGCTCATATTTCTTCTCTGCAAAATAATCCATTAGATTCGCAACGGCCTCAATGGCAAAACCATAATGTTGAGATGAAATCGTAAACTTTGTTAAATCTTTTTTCTCTTTATGAAAGTGATGGACAACAGTCTCCTTTTGTTCCAGAAGCATTTTAGCGTAAAACAATAGTTCTGTTCCATCTTTAGTAAAAACATTATACTGGAACGCCCTGGATACAGTCTCCTCAATGGAAATCTTAGCTCACCGATTACTGTGGGGATTCATCTTTGTGTATCTAATCATGAGCATTCAGTCCAAAAAGCGAGTTATTTTTTTTACGCCTCTTAAAGAATTTAAAGTAAACTTCAAACAATTTTCATATATCTTTGCGGCATCACTTGCCATTAGTGCAAATTGGCTAATTTTTATTTGGGTAGTGAACAGAGGTTATATTATGGAGGCAAGTTTAGGACTCTATATTACGCCAATCGTTAGTAAGATTTTTGGCGTACTACTATTAAAAGATACTTTACAATCAGGCACTCTTATATCGATGATAATGGCATTTGGGGGAGTAATGTTTCTAACTTATGACTATGGTAAATTCCCATGGGTTGCTATCTCATTCCTTTTGCATTGCTTATACTATTGTTCATACAACGAAATCATAAATTGTATTTTGGTTCAGACATTCATTTATCATTATTATTAATTTTTGGTGGAGTTCTTACTGCTTTACCGTTGTTATGGTTCACTGAAGGGGTAAATAGAATTTCTTTGGCTAACAATTGGATTTTTTCAATATGTTACGCCAGCTATCACTATTCTCCTTGGCATATTTATATTTCATAATACATTCATTTTAATGTATTGGATTTCTTTCAGTTTGATTTGGTTATCGATTGTAGTTTTTACTTTTTCATTGCATACGAGTGGATCAAAAAAGAATTGAATTTAATAAAATTAAATAACGAAAAAGCACATCAATTTTATATCCATTGATGTGCTTATTATTATCTTCTTAAGTAGAGGTAATTTATTTAAACGACCTTAAAAATGAACTTACTTGCATTATCACATTTACTCCATTCTTTATTGTACCCGCATGCCCCATAATTGTATTTATATGCTCTGGTAATCTACCGAATCTAGATACATTGGGCTGTTGAGGCTGTTGAGGCTGTTGAGGTTGTTGAGGTTGTTGAAGTTGTTGAAGTTGTTGATAAGGATTAAAGAAACTTTGCCCCTGTCTCCCTTGATAAGGAGCTCTAAAATTTTGTCTATACATTGGTGGAAATGGTCTTCTTCTAGGATTTGGCTGATAAAATGGCATCATATATTATATTCACCCCCTATCAGGGTTATACTTCTAAATTAGTATATGTATGTACTTTTTAATTGCTTAGACATTCGAGAAGGTAGCAAAAATAATTCCCGTACACATTTTTAGAACGGTCATCAGATATGATATTAATACTTACACAAATCCCTCATTATCGGTCCTTCCTTTACCTTCTTGTGTATTTCTAATTTAAACGCGTCATACATCCTTCGAGCTCGTGCAAACGATTTGCAATTCGGTTAATACAAATTTGAGAACCTAGTAGTTCATCATAATTTTCCTGATCCACACAACTTAAAGACTCAACAATTTCAAGTCCGTTTGGAAGCTTACAACAAACGACCACTGTTTTGTCCATCATTTTAACGATTTCAAATTGTGATTTACTCAATATTTCTTCAGTACGAATCTTTGTTGCATTATTTTCCATGGGAATACCCCCTACTGTTTTCTTCTTAATGTGAAATTAGACAAATCTGTAAATTTCATCTTTTGATAACCTTACTTTATTTCCAGATAACGAAACACCAATAAAGATTGGTTTACGTAAAACTTGATGAAACTCGATTTTTTTACAAATAGCAATTTGCTTTTGTCCATTCCAAGTATAATATTCAAATGCCTTACCAATGTGTTTCACTTGTCCTACTCCTTCAAAAACTATTGCCTATTTGTTCTTCTTTCTTGGAGTCATACTGATTATTGCAACCAAGAGTTGCCCTTCAGCAGCAATAACTTCCTCTTTCACATCAACCAAGAGTTATTTTGTTTTACTGTTTCAACAATGTAAGAATTTAATATTCTCAAATCTCTTTGGTACGCCTTTTGTTCGTTTAATTTTTTAAGTCATATGTTTTGATATAAAGCTTACAATGACCTATGAAAAAGTCTTAGATAATTATCCAACACATCTTCTCCTTCTTCCCTTGTATGAACTGTACCCGTTACATCTTCTAAATAATCATCTTTTATCATAATCCAGTGTGTAGGACAATCAACAAATGAATTAACAAAGGGATATTTTCAGATATTATAGATTGGATGATTGAGCTATAGAATTATGAATAGTTCGTTTTAAATATGCACATAAAAACTTAAGGGAAGGGATAATAACTTGAAAAGAATTACTTTTGCTTTTGATAAGCGTTCTACACCCGGTTTTATTATTTGCTTATTCTTCAATGGGCTATTTAAATATTTGTGATTTTCAAACAGGAGGCTAAAAATGTGTAAATTTAAATTTATTAAGAAACCAATTACCGTACTTTTGTTATCACTATCAATATTATTACTAATTCCACCAACTATATTTGCTGCTTATACCAATTCTGCTGCATTCTTTAAAAGCGGACTTGCTGCTTCTGTAGTCGGAGATTGTCGTGTTTTTGTTTCTGATTCAGTTACTAGTTATGGTTATTCTACAAAAGTATCAAATGCAAAAAGTGGCTGGGGTGGAATCTCAAATGCAAATGTAAATTTTCGGTCTGCTGAAAGTGCAACAAATGCTGATATTCGGGTTTATGCTGGAAACTACGGTTTAGACTATGCCGGTCTTACTCAACTGTATCGCGGAGGTACAACCGTCACAGATCCAGATGCATCAACTACTAATTGGGATTTTGTGAAAATATCCTTAAATGATTACTACATGGATAGTTATAGCTATTCAAGTGCAAACAAAAATAAAACGACAATTCATGAATTTGGTCACGCCTTAGGATTACGTCATCAAACTGATACGTCGGTTGATTCAATAATGCGCCAGGGAAAGTTAACTTATAATGGACCTCAAGCCATAGACAAATCGAATATAGCATATAAATACTAAATACAGGAGAATATCTCTATGAAGAAGAAAGAGCTAATTTGGGGATTTGCACTTATGTCTTCAGCAGTTGCTTTATTAATAAGTTTTTCAGTGTTTTCTAAGACAAAAAACAATGCTGAATATTTAAATGCGAAAGTTGCAATTTTAGAAGCGGATTATGATTTATTAGGCGATATTGATAATTTAAAGGAAAAATCTACTCTTATCGTAAAGGGGAAATTTACCGGTAATAGAACTTTAACAGAATGGAAGGACGAACCAACAAATACAGTTACAGCTACAGGTTCTAAATCAGAAATTCAAATCGTGGAAGTTTTAAAAGGAACATTTCCAAAGAGCCAATCAAAAAAAATTACTGTTTATGAACCAGCATACTTTGAAAATGGGATCTATATAAGTATCGAAGGATATAATCTTATGCATGACGGAAATAATTATTTATTGTACTTAAAACCAATGATTGATGATGACTCATATGTTATTGTTGGAATGTATCAAGGAAAATATGATTTAGATTCACCTGATTTGGTGAAGAATACTAAGAATATTAAATCTTATAATGATATAAAAAACGTTGAGTATTTCGGAGATAACATTGAAGGTTTTAATAAATTGAAGAAACAAGTTAAAGAAAAATATAATCTAAATTAGAGAAGTAGAGCTTATATGTTCTACTTCTTTTAATTTTCAAATAAAAGATATCTAACAAATTCAAATTCATTGGCTACTACATTTTATACATTAAAATAAAATTCAATGCAAAAAATATTGTTATTCATGTTTAATCTTTATAAGAAAGAGGTAAAAGTATGTTGTGGGTTACTATGGAATCCAAAAAACTACAACAAGTACTAACATCCATGGTAATCCGTCTTCTTTTGAATCTTTTTGAAATCTTTATGATTCTATTTAGTAGGCTTAATGCTTCTACGACCCCTAAAGACACCTCAATTCTATTTTGGGGTGTTTTATAACGAATTACCAAGAATAATGTATCTATAATTGTTTACTTGCTATTAAAAAGTCCCTTATTTAAGCATGGCATTGTAAGTATTTTTGTGCTTGAATTAAGACAAACATCCTATTTAAACTTCTTTTCTAATGTTTCCTATTATAGAACAGAGGACTTAAAACTCCTGGTGTTTCACTGACATCAGGAGTTTTTTCGTGTATTTTATATATTGATTACCTGTTAATATAAAGATGAGAAATAAAAATATTTAGAATATCATCGAAATATAAGGAAAATATAGAAAAAGTGAAAATAAAATAGGAGGTTATGTTTATGAGCTCGAATGGTTTATCTAGTGATGATTTAGCTAAGATTCCTACTTTCAATAGCCATAAACAGGCTCGCGAATGGTTAAGGCAGCAATATGGTCAAGATTTAATATTAGTAAATGCAGAACTGGTAGATGACAAGAAATGTTATTACTATTATTTAATATTGGATTATGAAGCGTTAAGAAAGGTTCAAGAAGAAATTGGTGAAAAAGGTTTTGTGGAAAATGTAGAAAATTTCATTGGAAGTTTTCAGGGCATTGAAATATATGAGGATGGCAGCATCGTTTTCAACTGATTAAAGCAGTAAAAGTTGAAGATTACTAAAATTTAATTGATATCATTATTAAACACGAAAATTGCAAAAAATTAAGCCTACTGATGAATAAATCAGTTAGGCTTTTTTATTGTAGAAAAATGATGTTAGTTATTCTCTTTCAGCATTTCTTCTGCAAGTAATTGATAGGACAGAATCCGGTCTTTCGGAGAATGTGTGATCGTCAGAATCATCATTTCATCAACTTTATATAAAGTTTGTAGCTCTTTTAATTTTTGTGACACTTGATTAGGATTTCCGATAATCATATTTCGTTTTAAAGAATATAGTGTCTTTTTTTCTTTTTCATTCAACACATATTGCTTTGCTTCTTGAATAGAAGGTACACCTTTATGCCCTTCTCCTTTTTCTTTTTGCAACGACCAAATAAGGGAACTTAAGGCAACTTCTTCTGCACGTTTACTCGTTTCTGCACAGATAGCTGAAACCGTCAAGATCACCTTAGGGAGGTCCCCCTGTTTTCTTGGTATAAATGAATCCATGTATTGCTGAATAATAGCTGCTCCATCATTGTCGCTCATAAATTTTCCAAAAGCATAGGCTAAACCATTTTCAGCTGCCAATAGTGCACTTTTTTTACTTGTGCCCAATATCCAAGGCTCTGGTGAAACTTCTGGGAGTGGAGAAGCTTTAACTTTCGAGTACTCATGATTTTCAGGAAACTCATCATCTAAAAAATGAAGTAGATCATTCACTAAATTTGGCATTTCGTAAACATGCTGCAAATAGTTATCAGATAACGCATTACTTGCTTCCGCTGCCCCACCTGGAGCTCGACCAATACCGATGTCAATTCGGTTGGGAAACAATGTAGCTAGCATATTATAAACTTCTGCCACTTTAAATGGTTTATAATATGGCAATAAAACCGCTCCTGATCCGATACGTATTTTATTGGTGTTAGCGCCAATATAGCTTAACATCACTTCAGGTGCTGAACATGCAAGTCCTGGTAAATCATGATGTTCGGCAATCCAATAGCGAGAGTAGCCCAAATTTTCGCAAGCTTGAACTAATTTCAACGACTCGTTTAATGCCTCTTTCGCTGTTTGATTTGAAGAAATGGGCGACTGATCTAAAATGCTTAGTTTCATCATTATTACCCTACTTTCTTAATTCTTCACTTCGACCAATGTTAATGAATAATTTCCTACTTGCCCTTCTTCATATAAATTTGTAACCGAAGTAGAATATTGCTGTATGGTCCCTCTAAACGATAAGCCACTTTCAGGTACTTTTACATCAAATGTCCCTTCGTAAAGTAATGTTGCTATATTATGATATTCCTCACTCGTGACTTCAAAATCAATTGAAATCTCAAGGGAATTATTCACTTTTCTTTGTTCAAAACTTTGCAATTTAATTAACGTATTATTTAATAATATTTCTTTTACCATACAATCAGCTCCAATTTTTCCTTTTATATAAAAAGATATCACTTGGATTTTAGAGTAGCAAATATGCTGATTGTAAAGATTGAAAGAAGGTTGTTTTTTTCCTTGTAGTTGCTTCAATTTAACGATACGAAGAATTCTCACCTCTGTTCCGCAAAGAGCAAAGTCTAAAATTTAATCAATAAAATTAATAATCAAATTAATATTTCTTATTTATTTTATTAAAAATTTTAATTTTGTTATTTATACTTTTAATTTCTTGTTATATAATCTGATTAACAAGAAGGAAGGTATTTCATTATGGCTTATAATTTAATCACCAATTGTCCTGTTTGCAATCAAACATTGAAAATTACAAAGCTGCAGTGCTCACATTGTCACACTACGATTGAAAATGAGTTTGAATTATCAAAGCTTGCATCTTTATCACAAGATCAGCTTCATTTTGTAGAAGTTTTTTTAACATGCAGAGGAAATATCAAAGAAGTTGAAAAGGAACTGGGCATCTCATATCCTACAGTTCGAGGCAAGCTAACAGACATCATTTCATCGCTTGGATATGAGCAAAAGAAGAAAAATGAAGTAGACGAGAAAAAAGTGATTACTATGTTGGAAAATGGCGAAATCACAACAGAAGAAGCCATTAAGCTCTTAAAAGAGGAATAGGAGGAATGATGATGAAAGAGGAAATTACGAGAGTATTAACAATGGTCCAAGAAGGGAAAATTGATGCGGATAAGGGATTAGAATTGATTGAGGTATTAAAAGAGAAAGAAGAAACGGGAAATACTTCTGAAAAACCAACTAAATATTTAGATAAAACATTAAAGGTTCGTGTTGTATCAGCCGAAAATGATAATGTTAAAGTCAATTTGCCTATAAAACTTGTCAAGGTCGTATTAATGGCTGGGCACAGCATCGCAACGAGTATTCCACAATCAGAAAAATATGTTAAAGACATAGACATAAACGTTATTATTGAAGCAATCGAAAACGAATTAGATGGCCAAATTGTTGATATTAAATCGGCAAACGGAGATACCGTTTCAGTCGTTATTGAGTAGTGATTTGCTTATGATGCATGTAAAAGTAAAAGCAAAAGGCATTCGCTTTATCATTCCAGTTCCATATGCAATTTTAAACATAGCTATTTCAGTCGTATCTTCAAAACTTTTTCATAAAAATATCAACAAATGGACAAAAGACTACTTCGAAAGAAAAAAACTAGACTTTACCTTCCCCCTAATAGACAAAAGAACGCTCAAGCCGATCGTTAAGGAGTTGAAAAGTTATAAGGGAATGGAGCTTGTCAATGTCAAAGCACAGGACGGGACTGAGGTTAAGGTGAGACTATAGTTTATACAGAGAATACAGAACAAAAAACAGTAGCATAAGTTCATTGTTTAAAAAAGAGTTGCTTCTACAATTAAATAGAAGCAACTCTTTTGATTAGCATAATGAGTACATGGAATGATTCACCAACGAATCTTTTTACTATAATAAGATTTGGATTCAAGATTGTTTTTCCCAAAGTTCAATCCATCTTCCATCTGGATCAGAAATCCAAATAAACGTTCCAAACTCACTTTTTTCAGGTTGTTTTAAAAGTGGGATTCCAATTTTATTGAAATGTTCTATATAAGCTTCTAAATTTTCCACTTGAAAATTTAGCATGACTGATTGTTCCTTTGGAAAATACTCATTGCTTTCTTCAAACAATGAAAAGATTATTTCGTTGTCAGCATCTGTCTTAAAAATGGTACCATTCCATTCTCCCATCGATATACCTAGCGTTTCTTTATACCAATTTTTTAATGAGACAACATCTTTTGTTCTCCAAAAAACTCCACCGAAACCTTTAATTTTCATACTCTTCGCCTCCTGTTTGATATTAATAAATTTTATTGTCAAGCAATCTGACCTAAGTATATCAGGATAAAGAGCTGACTCTATAACTTTTCGACCTGGCTGACAAGTTAGTCTACTTTAATGACTAATGCCATCATTCATTTTTCACCCCCTGTGATTAATGCCTTTGCCCTTATATCTTCTGAATTACATATCTATTCAAACTATTGGAATTGATTTAAACTAAATAAAAAAAAGATGGAGTGATCTTGCATGATGTATTCTCACTTATTTGAACTAGATGTTCCAACAATTCTTCTTCCTTAACGGTAGAAGAATTATTCTCCGTTAAGGGCATAGATATCTATGAAAAACGGAGGAAAAAACATGAGAAATAAAATAATTGGCGCCTTGTTTTTATCACTTGCTGCAAGTATTTGGGGCGGTATGTATGTTGTAGTTAAAGTAGTAGTTGATATTGTACCTCCTTTAGAACTTGTTTGGATTCGTTATGTGATTGCTGTCATTGCACTTGCCATTATTGGTGTTTTTATGAAGCAATCATGGAAAATAGCTAAAAAGAATTGGTTAATCATTTTTCTTGTTGGTTTAATTGGAAATACAATATCAATTGTCACCCAAGAAACAGGCACAATGTTATCTACTGCTCAAATGGGTGCTATAATTACAGCAACAACCCCTGCTTTTATGGTCATATTTGCCCGTTTTATTTTAAAAGAGAAGATAACAATTAAAAAATGTTTATCCATTTTGTTAGCAACAATTGGAGTTCTTGTAATTGTCGGAAATGGACAAATTGATGTTAAGCAACAATTAGGTGGATTCTCCTTATTAATCGCTGCCTTAACATGGGCGCTAATGTCTGTATTAGTAAAAAAAGTCCCTAGCCATTATTCACAAATTGTTGTAACAACATATTCATCATTGATTGCTGTTATTTTATTGACTCCACTTGTTTTACCAAAATTCAATGATTTGGACCTTTCGAACATTTTAGACCCTACAATTTCTGGAGGCTTATTGTATTTAGGTATTGTTTCAACAGCTGGTGGCTTTTTATTTTGGAATAAAGGCTTACAATTAATGAATGCTTCCAGTGGAGGCTTGTTTTTTTTCTTTCAGCCTATTGTTGGAACCTTTTTGGGTTGGTTATTGTTAGATGAAACAATTGGAATTACATTTTGGATAGGTACCATTTTAATTTTTAGTGGTGTTTTTATAGTCATTAAAGACGAATAATGTATTTAATAAGTGCGTTTCTATTTTATATAGAGATGCACTTTTTCCATTTTGATTATACAATCTGAAATTATTCAGATGACTTATAGGACAATACATTTTGAATTCCGACTTATAAAGAATCCTATTACAAGAATATTCCCAACGTATTGAACAGTTTCTCTATCAGTAACAATATTAATCTATAACTGTTCTCTTTTTTCCTACTAGTTTCGCAATGGTCCCTGATTTCGTGCGTGATTGATTACCAAATGCATATACTATTTTATTAATATTCTGATAATTCTGTAAAAAATACATCTATAGTAACTGTTCATATAAATTCTGAATTGTTAAACTATTAACAACTACCAAGAATACACTTAAAACTAAATTCTTTCAGGAGGGATACAGATGAAGCAAAAGTTACATTTAATTCCGTATGAAGTGAATGCAGTTGTAGAAACGGTGTCTGAGGTACCAAAAGGTATTGAACTTATTGCAGCTCCAAAAATCTGGGAGAAATCTAAAGGGAGAGGAATCACTGTTGCGATATTGGACACAGGCTGTGATGTCACCCATCCTGATTTAAGTGAGCGTATTATTGGCGGACGGAATTTCACTGGTGATGATAATGGAAATCCTGATGTTTACAACGATTATAGTGGCCATGGAACACATGTAGCCGGCACAATTGCTGCTACTCTTAACGGTTCAGGAGTAGTTGGTGTTGCACCTGAAGCAAACTTATTGATAATAAAGGTGCTTGATAAAAGTGGCTCAGGTCAATATGATTGGATCTTAAAAGGAATTAATTATGCTATTGAACAAAAGGTGGATATCCTCTCTATGAGCTTAGGTGGTTCTCAAGATGTAGTTGAGTTGCATCAAGCGATTCAAAACGCAGTCGCTAATCAAATTCTAGTAGTTTGTGCTGCTGGAAATGAGGGAGATGGACAGAGTTCTTCAGATGAATTTGCCTATCCTGGTTGCTACAATGAAGTCATAAGCGTTGGATCCGTTAATCTGCAACGCCATTCTTCTCAATTTTCAAATTCGAATAATGAAGTCGACTTAGTAGCTCCGGGTGAAGAAATCCTTTCTACCTATAAAAATGGAAAATATGCAACATTAAGTGGAACTTCTATGGCAACTCCGCATATATCCGGTGCACTTGCACTCATAAAATCGATTGCCAATAAGAACTTTGAGCGAAATCTGACAGAGGACGAGCTGTATGCACAATTAATAAAGAGAACCATTCCTTTAGGAAACTCACCAAAACTTGAGGGCAATGGATTGCTGTACTTAACTGTAGAGGAGTACTTATCAGAAGTGTTCACCCAAAAATTAGTTGCACAGGCGTTGGAAATATAATGGAAAAACTTGAATTATTAAATAATGAATGGGAAACGGCCAAAGCAGACTTTTTGAAATATAAGGAAAATCAACCCTATTATGATGAAAAGAAAGATACTGAAGTCAGGAATCAATACTATCAGAATATTTCCTTCACTGAAGCTAATATTTCTGAAAGCCTTCAGTCATTGCTTGAAAAAACACATACAGATCAATTAAACTACAGCCCGCACCGTTATGTGTACCCATGGGTTGATTTGCAGGAAAACAGTTCATTAAAAAGCCTTTATTCCGGAAATCGGATGGATCCACTCTCTGTCATAGAGAAAGACATTCGACTCCATGAAATGCAAGCAAAAGGGCTAATCGGCATCTTTTCTGATGATCAATTTAACTGTGAACATGTAGTACCTCAATCATGGTTTAATAAAAAAGAACCGATGAGAGGAGACTTGCATCACCTTTTTGCCTGTGAGCCTACTTGCAATAGCAGTCGCAGCAACTTTCCTTACTACGATTTCAACGATTATGTCCCTGAAGGAAGGATCTTAGGAATCAAAGATGGCTGTGGCAAGGCTGAAGAAAGTAAATTTGAACCAGAATACGGCAAAGGAATCGTTGCCAGAGCAACACTCTATTTCCTAGTTCGCTATCCAAACACGATAAAAAAAGAGTTAGTGAATGTTTCATTGTTGCTAAAATGGCATCAAACATTTCCGGTATCTATCTATGAAAAGCATCGTAACCTAGCGATTTATGAACTTCAAGGGAATCGGAATCCTTTTATTGATTTTCCAGAGATGGCAGAAAGTATTGTGACTTTAGAATAGAACTGATGTAGGCGCAAAAAGAGAGCAGCCATTCGGTAGCTCAAATTATAGATAAACGGCATCCGAATGTATTATTCGGATGCCGTTTGTCATTTTTATGTTTGTCTTGTTCAATTAAAGCATATGATGGTTGATTAAAAGGACTCGCTCGACAAAATTAACTACAATTAGTGGACTACTTTTAATTTAATAACCGGAGTCTTCCGATGTAAGATTGTCAATCATCTTATAATCATATTTTTGTAATGGTTTTTCCGCTGGACCTTCAACTACTTCACCGGTATACGAAAATCTAGATCCATGGCACGGGCAATCCCAAGTCCGCTCTCCGCTATTCCATTCAACTTCACATCCTATATGAGTACAAGTTGTGTCTACAATATGCAGTTTTCCTTCCGTATCCTTATAGGCACCCTTTCTTTCACCTTCAATGCTTATGATAGCCCCTGAATCGTTAGGTAACATACTTGGGTTAAGATTGGTCATTTGAAGTTTTCCTTTAATTAACTGAGAAACAACATTTGCGTTTTCAACGAAAAAGGTTTTTAGGCTAGGATTGACGTAAAATCTTGATGGTGTGTATAGTTTTTTAAATCTGTTTTTTTCACCCAATACAATGTCACTTAATAGAAGTGCAGCAGCAGTACCGTTCGTCATTCCCCATTTTCTATATCCTGTAGCAATCAATATATTTGGCTGACCAGAAGTAATTTCTCCGATATAAGGTACCTTATCCAGTGTTGTTAAATCTTGCGCGGACCAGCGATAAGGAATTTTTTCCAGTCCGAAGACTTGTTGGCCAAAGTTCTCCAGCGCTTCGTAGTGTTTCATAGTGTCTATTCCCTGGCCAGTTTTATGGCTTTCCCCAACAATAAGTACCATATCTTCTCCGTTAATCGTAACAGATCTAAGTGAACGTGTTGGTGTGTCTGCGCTAATGAAGATTCCACCCGGAAATTTACTTTTAGTCTTAGCTGCAAGAGCATAAGAGCGATTGGCATACATTCTCGTCGAATAAAGCCCAAGTCCCTCATAAAAAGGAAAGTGCGAACAAGCAAGAACACAATCTGCTGTAACTTTGGCCCCGTCTCGTGTAAGGACTGTTGGACTTGTGCCTGTATCTACATTTTCAGCTACTGTATTCTCAAAAATGAGCCCACCTTTTTCCGTAATATTTTGGACAAGATGCTTTAAGTATTTAAGTGGATGAAACTGCGCCTGATTTTTCATAATTAGCGCATTTTCAACTTTTATATCTAAGGGAATGGTATCAACTAGTTCTCCATCAATATTAAGCCTCTCATATGCCTTCAACTCCTTTTGAATCTTTTCTTTATATTCGTCCGTGGTTGAATACATATATGCATCCTGTGTACTAAAGTCACAGTCAATTTGATGCTGGTCGATTGTTTTTTTTATAAAGTTTAAGGCTTCCATATTGGCTTCATAATATAACCTTGCTTTATTTATTCCCATTTTATTTATCAACTCATCATATATTAAATCATGTTGGGCGGTAATCTTTGCAGTGGTATGTCCTGTTGTTCCATTCAATAATTTGTTTGCCTCCACTATGGCAACCTTCACTCCCTTATTTACCAAGAGATAGGCAGCTGTTATACCGGTAATTCCCCCACCTACAATGACAACATCAACTTGAATATCAGAATCCAGCTTAGGAAACTCCGGCAAATCCGTTGAGTCTGTCCAAAAAGATTTGGGGGTTTCCGGTAAATCTCCCCCTACATAATCTTTGTTCTTCATCATACATCCTCCATTCAGTACATTCGTAATAGTAGTAGTATAGCCATTCCCCATTCAGCTATACCCTTCCTTATAAAATAGGCTTCATTACTTTTTTGGAAGGGGGGGTGGATGAAGCACCCATCCCCATATAAAAAAAAATATTTAGTGTGCGGAGAAAAAAAGTGCAGATAGCCAACAAGGTTGTATGGGACCTTATTCGGAGTAAAGAAAAAAGCCCGATTTCTCAAAATGGATGGCGAGAAATTGAGCTTTTTATTTTTGTAATCGCGTTAATGTTGTTAATCTCCTGACGGTATCCGTGTATCATCAAAATCAATTTAAAGACTTAATTTTAGAGAATTAATCTCCTCAACTATTTTCATTGGTTCGTCAGCCCTAAATACAACAGTTTTAACATATTTTTTTCTGCCATACGAACTTTTCACTATAGTAGGTTCTTTTAATAGAATTTCATACTGTGGAGAATCCATATTTAACATTGCAAAGTACGTTTCTTTAGATACTTTCTCCCCAATTCCACCTTGTTTTTTAGCAGTTTGTATACTTTCAATATTTTTAATATCTAGTTCGATACTACTCTGATATCCAAAGCGAATAATGAGCTTATCAAAATAAATAATATGAGGCAGTAATCTTACAGAATTGTATAATCCTATCATATAAAGAAAGGCATAAATATTCAGTATTGTAAAAATCCAAGCAACCATGTCACTCCAAATCTGAATAAGAAAATGAAAGAATATCCCTTCCAACGTAATTAGGGTTGAAAATACGATTACAATCGTCTTTATTTGTGATGTTTTATGATAATAATAGACTTTTTTATTTTCAATCACGGTTGGCTTCCTGAACCATGCCACTATTGAATAATAGAAAACACTTAGTTCTATTAATATCAGCTCTAAAAGAAAAACATTTCTCAATTTAGGTGCAAGGGTTATTCTCATTATTTCTAGAAAATCATTTTCCTTACTTTTATTGTTTTCCTTATAACGGATTATGATTTTAATAATACTATATACAACTACAATCACGATGCTAACTTCCAAAACAGGTATAAGCCAAAATAAAATTTGATCAAATAAGCCCTTATGAGAAGTAGGGATTATTAAATAGGAAGCTCCCAAACAAACAATAAAAGATAGATAGACTAGTAATGTTGGCATTGAACTTGGGCGTATCAATAACCAATAGATGCCCGTTGGTGGAAGAATTATTAGATTTAATATTAATAAAATAACTGCAACGTTGTTAATATTATTCATTCGTAAGATAAAGTAACTTCCTCCCATTAAACTACTTAGGAGTAATATAAGTAAAATTGGGACAAAGGACTTTTTTATGATCAACAACTCCCTAAATAATTTCATTACCTTTTATCAAGTTCCACACCATAAACTCTATCATTTCGTTTTTACGTAGCTATATGTGTGTTATAAACCTTTTTGAATTTCGTATAACTTATAATTCTCCATAATCCAACATAAACAAACAAAGAAATGATAGATAGAGCATTTAATGTCAAAGCATCAATTCCTGGTAAATAGTATTTAACTAATTGTCGGATAATAAATATTGAGATTAAAGCAATCACAAAACCTATGCTCTTTTTTGCATATATATTCCCATCCTCTCGAATCTCATAACTTGTTGTATAAATCAATGGAACAGAAAAGATGATACCAAATATCACAGAGACCACTATTTCAATTGAAGTCATGTGTACGGATGGTTGAATCACCACAGAAAAGGCAGGTGACATATAGAGCAGCGGCAACAAAATTCGCAAACCAGAACCTTTAATTGGTCGGACCATCGCTCTTGTACGCCTCCAAAGGATTAATCCAAAGATAACAAGTAAAAATGCGTACATTCCAAATTGCACGTTTATTATTCACTCCTTCTCATATAATTAATTTTAATCGAAATGATTATTGATAATAAATACTCCTATCAATTTGATTTATTCATTCCATTAGATTTTTGATTTGAGTATTTAAATATTCAATGAACTAAGGCAGAATTCCTCTTTGTATCTATCTTGTTGTAACATTTTCTTATTAATCTATACTGGCCGGATTGTTCAAATACATTTTCTTCATTTGCCGATTAACAGTTTATGTTCTATCTCTTATGTTGTTTAAACGGTGACTATCTTTTTGGAAAATTCATTTATAATAAAACATGTAATAAATGTAACAGTTGCAACGATTATTGCGGAAACTAATCCAATAGCCCTCATAAAGTAGCCTCAACTGGGTAGGAATGTTTTAATGTCAGTAATCAATAAACTAACATAATTATCAAAAATATATAAAGCCTAATACCCCATTAAAAACAGGGCATTAGGCTTTTTAAACTATTCAATAATTAAAGTTTTTCGCTTATTTCTAAGCAGGATTTGTATGAGACCTTTAAATTCTCTTTATAAATTACCAATTGATAAATATTTTGTTTCCAAGTAAGGCTCAATACCTTCGATTCCACCTTCGCGGCCCAATCCACTTTCTTTCATACCCCCAAATGGGATATGAGCACCGGATGGGGCACCGTCATTCCAGCCGATAATACCAAAATCTAAATGATCATGTAGGTAAGTACCTGTTTTGTAATTATTAGTGAAGAAATATGCAGCAAGTCCAAATGGAGTATTATTTGCAATTTCAACAGCTTCTTCAAGGGTTTTGAAGGTAACGATAGGAGCTACAGGCCCAAAAGTTTCTTCCTGCATGATTACCATATCATCCGTAACATTTGTCAAGACAGTAGGATAAACAAAGAAATAGCCCTGTTCTTTATCGGCAATATATTGATTTCCCGCTCGTACTTCTGCTCCTTTATCAACTGCATCTTTAATTTGGGCTACGATTTTGTCGTACCCTTTTTCATTGATAATCGGTCCGACTTGTGTTTCTTCATCAAGTCCATTCCCCACTTTTAATTTGCTGGCTTCATCCGCTAATTTTTGTGAAAAAGCTTCGGCAATATTTTCATGAACAATAATGCGGTTCGCGCATACACATGTTTGTCCGGCATTTCTAAATTTAGTCATGATCGTTTGCTTTACAGCAAAATCAAGATCAGCATCTTCAGCTACTATGAGAGGGGCATGCCCGCCTAATTCCATTGTTACATGCTTTACAGTGTCGGCACTTTCCTTTATTAATAACTTTCCAACAGGAGTAGAGCCAGTAAAAGTAATTTTCCGAATATACTTACTGCTTGTGAATATTTTCCCTACTGAAGAGCCTGACCCATTTACACACTGGATGACATCTGTTGGGATACCAGCTTCATGTGCAAGTTCTACTAATCGAATAGTGGTTAAAGGTGTTTCGACAGCGGGTTTTACGATAAACGGACAGCCAGCAGCTAATGCAGGTGCTGCTTTTCTTGTCATCATCGCAGCGGGAAAATTCCAGGGCGTAATTGCCGCCACAAGTCCTATAGGTTGTTTGCTAACGACGATTCGCTTATCATTCGTTGATGCAGGGACGGTACGCCCATATATTCTCTTTGCTTCTTCTGCATACCAATCAATGTAACTTGTTGCATAATCAACTTCGCCTAAAGATTCGCGCAAAGGCTTTCCGTTTTCTAGAGTCATGATTTCAGCTATTTCTTCTTTATGGTCCTGTATGATTTGTGACCACCTTGTTAAAAACCGAGAACGCTCATGAGCAGAGATTTTTGCCCATTTTTTAAAACTTTCATGCCCTGCTTTTATGGCTTGATTAATTTCTTCTTCAGAATTAATTCTTATTTCTTTGACAACTTGTCCTGTAGCTGGGTTTTTGACTAGTAATGCATTATTCATATTTGTCCTCCTTTATATGTTTGGTATCATGTCCAAAAATTATTGGAATGCATTTTCCAGTATAGCTAAACCTTTTGCTAATTCATCGTCCGTAATAACTAATGGAGCTAAAAATCGAATGACATTGCTTTTTATCCCAGCAGTGAGAAGTAATAGGCCATTATCATTCGCATACTTTGCGATTTCTGATGTTTTGGCTTTATTTGGACGTTTACTTTGTCGGTCTTCAACAATCTCGCAAGCAACCATTGCACCTAAACGGCGAATATCTCCAATTTCTTCATGTTCTTTTGCTAATTCCTTCAGCTTTACTTCAATTTTTTGACCCATCAATTCTGCTTTTTCTATTAGATTTTCTTCTTTTATAACATCAATAACAGCCAATGCTGCAGCACATGCAACAGGGCTTCCTGCATAAGTTCCACCTAGTTCACCCGGTTCAGCAACATTTAGAATTTCAGTTTTCCCTACGACTCCACTTAACGGTAGTCCAGCAGCCAATGACTTAGAAACTGTCACTAAATCTGGTACGATATCAAAATGTTCAATCGCAAATAATTTACCTGTACGGCCAAAGCCAGTTTGAATTTCATCTGCTACAAAAACAATTCCATGTTCCTTACAAAACTCGCTTACAGCTTGGACAAACTTTTTAGGAGGAATAATAAAACCCCCTTCACCTTGTACAGGCTCCATCACAACACATGCAACCATTTCAGGAGCAACAGTTGCTATAAAGAAATCTTTGAAATCCTCAATCACTTGGTCAATGTAAGATTCATCCGTCATCCCTGCAGGTTTGTGGTACATATTAGGAAATGGAGCTTGATAAATTTCAGGTGAAAATGGACCAAATCCAAACTTATAAGGTTTAACTTTACTTGTCATTGCCATCGTTAAATTAGTTCTACCATGATAACCACGCACAAATGAAACAACAGCTGGTCTCTTTGTAAACCGGCGTGAAATTTTAATGGCATTTTCAACTGCTTCGGCGCCAGAATTAAAGAAAATAGCCTGTTTATCAAAATCTCCAGGTGTGATTTCACATAATTTTTCAGCTAGATTGATATATCCGTCATACATCATAACATTAAAACCCGGATGTAGAAATTTATCTACTTGATTTTTTACAGCCTCCGTTACCTTTGGATGGCTATGACCCACATTCAGCGTACCAATTGCACCAGCAAAATCTATCCATTCTTTTCCTTCAATATCTATAACAGTGGCCCCAAATGCATGATCTGCAAAATTTAAGTTGCCATTACTTACTCCTTTAGGAACATATTTTTTTCTCTTTTCTTGCAAATCTTTCGTAATTGAATATGAAACTGTCATCTCAAGCCCACCCTTATCTGAATATTTAGATTACATGTTTATAATATAGTTAATTCCTGATATAATGAAAAGTACCAAAATGAAAAAAGCTTAGGTACCAGATGAATCGAGGATGGGTGAATATGCTACTATCGATAGATAAGAATATGGATTCTAATTATATTTATAAGCAAATCTATGAAGGGATTAAAGAAAAGATTTTAAATAAACACTTTCAGTCGAATGAAAAATTGCCTTCTAAAAGAGTACTGGCCGATCAGTTAAAAGTCAGTGTAAATTCGGTTTCTAACGCGTATGAACAGCTACTAGCAGAAGGATACATTTATACAATTGTAAGAAAAGGGTACTATGTAGAAAACATTACTCAATTTATTGAAAATGAGGGCTTTGTTAAAAACGAATTACCTGAAGATTTAAAAGAGGCACTGATTAGTAGAGAAGGATGGCTTTCATTGTCACATATGACATCAGATATTTCGAACTTTCCTTTTAAAGAATGGAGAAAATGCCAACAACAAGCAATTCAAAAGTTTAAGAGAGAGTTGTCGGAAATTACTCATTCTCAAGGCCCATATATTGTAAGAAAGACTATCTGCCGTATGATTGCCTTATCGCGAGGAGTAAATTGTGAACCCGAACAAATCATTATTGGAGCAGGTACCCAGCTATTAGTACGACAACTAATGTCATTACAAAATAATGCCAGCATTATCGCTATGGAAAATCCAGGATATGCCCGTAATTATAATCTATTAAGGAACATGAATTTTAACGTTCAACCAATACCATTAGATGAGCAAGGTATTAACATGGGTGAAATAGAATCTTCAAAAGCAAATTTTGTCTTTGTGACACCTTCTCACCAATTCCCTACAGGAAAAATTATGCCCATTTCTAGACGCATAGAGTTATTAAATTGGGCTGCACAATCTGATGACAGATACATCGTGGAAGATGATTATGACAGTGAGTTTAAATATGAAACTGACAATATTCCTTCCCTGCAAAGTTTGGACCGAAATCATCGAGTCATTTATATCGGAACATTTTCGAAAACCATGCTGCCGGGCATGCGGGTCAGCTATATGGTATTACCACCTGAACTATTAAGGGAATATCGTCGGCATTATGATGATTTAATGCAATCTAGCAATTCCCTAGTTTTATACACACTACATTTTTTTATCGAGAACGGCGAATACTCAAAACATTTAAAAAGAATGAATCATCAATATGAAACTCGCAGAATAACCTTAATCAAGCAGTTAAAAATGCGTTTTAAAAGTAATATTCAAATTGAAGATATTCCCGCAGGTCTCCATTTTCTAGCACATTTTCGCTCTGAAAAAAGTTATGAAGAAATTGAAGAAAGAGCAGCTAACATGAAGCTTGAAGTCTATTCTATGAGACGATTTATGCTGCCAAATGATAACAAAAGGGATCATCAAATTGATTTAGTATTGGGATTTGCCAATATTAGTGGTGATAAAATTTCTGAAGCAGTGAATCGATTATATCAAGTTTTTTACGGGGAGTAGATTAAGTGTAAGAAAAGGTCACCAATTATATTGGTGACCTTTTTTATAGTAATGCTTTTTATACATTATCATTTATATAATCTTTAGCATGGTGTATTTCCTTACTACTTTCAACAACATGTTCTACCTTTTTCCGATTTGATAGGAAGTATGAAGAAACTACCAAAGCTGTGATTAGCATTGTTAAGAAGAACTGAGAGCGCATTGAATCAATGAATGCCATAGCAATCAAGATAATAATCATAGCGGCAATGATGATGTAGGTTAAATATGGAAACAGCCACATTTTCATACCCAGTGCTTCCGGATTTTCTTTCTCATATCTTCTTCTTAGTCTAAAGTGAGAGACAGCGATGACGATATAGACAAGCAAAGCTATTGCCCCAGACGCATTTACCAAAAAGACGAAAAGTTTATCTGGAGACACAAAACTGAAAATCGCGCATATATAAGCTGCAATGGTGCTCAGTAAAACAGCCGGCACCGGTACGCCTTTTTTACTTACTTTTAATAAAAACTTCGGAGCATCTCCACGTTTTGCAAGAGAAAACAGCATGCGTGAATTTGTATATAAGGCAGAATTTAAACAAGAAAGTACAGCAACTAAAACTACTACATTCATAATTTGTGCTGCACCATTAATTCCGACCATTTCTAACATTGTTACATAAGGGCTTTTTAATAGATCTGCTGCATTCCAAGGAAGTAACATAACGAGAATAGAAACTGAACCTATATAGAACAATAGAATTCGAACAACAACACTGTTTATAGCCTTGACAATTGACTTTTGGGGATTTTCTGTTTCACCTGCTGCGATTGCAGCAATTTCAGAACCGAAAAATGAAAAGATAACAGTGATGATTCCAATAAAAATAGAAGAGATACCATTTGGCAAGAATCCGCCATGCTCTGTAAGATTGGCTAATCCCGGTGATTTAATATTTGGGAAAAATCCAAATAGAATGGCTAGTCCAATGCACATAAATACGACAATCGCGACAACTTTAATCATTGAGAACCAATATTCAAATTCACCGAAAGATTTCACTGAGTAAACATTTGTTAAAGTAAGCAGCAAGGTCAACACTAAGCTGATTGCCCATATTGGTAGTGATGGGAACCAGCCATGAACGATTGCCCCACCTGCTGTTGCCTCGATAGCAATAACAATAACCCAGAAAAACCAATACAGCCATCCAATTGTATATCCTGCCCAAGGACCTATTGCTTCTCTTGCATAGGTAGCGAAAGAGCCACTGTCCGGATTGACAATTGCCATCTCACCAAGCATTCGCATTAAAAAAATAACAAGCAAGCCGGCAATTCCATATGAGAGAACAGCGCCCGGTCCTGTTGTATTGACAACAGCACCACTTCCAACGAACAAACCTGCTCCGATAATCCCGCCGATTGAAATCATGGTAATATGCCTTGTTTTTAATGTTTTCTGCAGTTCATTTCCTTTTTGCTCCATACTGAAACCCCCTATGTATTTTTTAAAATTATTTCTAAGTTGCTCATCCCCATTTTTTAATTCTTACTGACTAGATTTATACTACAAACTTAAAGTACATCTAGTTTATTAAATTTTATGATAATTTACTATATAATGAAAAGTACCAGAAATAGAGCAAAAATGGTACCAGTTTAAGAAAATAAACGATATATAAGCAACTTTCGCAATCTAGTTCTTTTGATTGCGATGTAGTGGAAGAACACTTCAGACAACTGTACCTATTCTTTCATTTGATGATGAATAAGTTATTGAATTACAAAACTAAAGCATCTTTGGTTTAACAAGATCAGTATGTGGCGAAGAAGAACATGCCATTAAAGTAGCACGACTTATCGAAGCTAGTACAACGATGATTAACACTGTCACAGTTCAAGGGTTAGACCTTCGCTTCTCATGGGGGAGTTAGTTGGAGTTACCTAACATCCCGGAATAAAAGAGTAAGTTTAATCAAAAGAAAAAAGTAAAATTTATTTTAATCAAAAGAAAAGAGCATTAATCCTCCTTGGATTAATGCTTTTTTGTTTAAATTAATTGATTTTATCTTTTTTAATAACGGTGTTTTCATGACTGAATGCACCAAAGAACTGTACACTGGTAACTAAACCAAACTTAATTCATAATGATAAAATTGCGAATCCCGTTCATATCCATTTTTCTCATATAACCTTTGAGCATCATGATTATCTGGTGCTGTTTCCAAAATAATACTTTTAGCACCTGTTTCAATAGCATAATTTTTAGCTTTATTTAAGAGCATTTCTCCTAACCCTCTTTTTCTAAATCCAGGATCTATGTACATATCATTTAGTACCCATGCTTTTTTCATAGATATAGATGAAAACGTAGGATAGAGTTGAGTAAAACCTGCATATTCATTTTGATCTTTCACAACGAATATAACAGAATCATTATTTTCTAAACGATGTTTTATATACGTTTTAGCACCTTCCAAATCTGATGTTTGCTGATAAAAAATACGATACAAATTAAATAACTTTGAAACTCCTTCTAAATCTTCTATGGTAGCTTTGTAGATTTCCATTTATGTTCCTCCTAATTTATTCGATTGAAAATTCCCATTCACTAGATAAATACCTACTATAATGAACAATCCTCCGACGATAAGAGATGGGTATAATTTTTCTCCTAAAAGTAACCACCCACTTAATACACCAAAGAAAGGTGCCAAAAATAAAAAAGCACTTGTTTTTCCTGGATCCCCTTTTTGCAACAGATAGTACCAAACAGCAAATTGAACAATCGAAGACATAATGCTTAACCATATTAAAATAAGGTAGGAATGACTGTTTGCAATAAAAAACGGTTTTTCAAGTACAAAACTACAGAGTAAAAGAATGATACCGCCAAAAAACATTTGATAGGCTGATAGAACCCAGGTATCAAACTCCTCTCCCCACTTTTTCGTAAGTAATGTGGCAATTGCCCAGAATATAGCTGAAAGAATGCCATATACGACGCCACTCTTTAGTTCAATTTTCGCCCCCAATGTAATGCTAACGCCCACTATTCCTAAAATAACACCCAACCATTGATAGAATTTATAACGTGTTTTAAAGTAAATACTTCCGAATACTACGACAAGTAATGGATTTGTAAATGTCAGTATAGACGATTCGCTAGCTGTAATGGTACGTAAACTCAAAAAAATACATCCCATTACTCCTGCTGTTTGAAAAGCACCAATTACAAACATTTTAATCCAGTTTTCTTTAGTCTTTGGGTGTGGCCTTTTAAAAAAGAAGACCAGTAACCCCATGATGATTCCAGCAAGCAAGAAGCGCAATGCTGCTAATAATAATGGGGATGCATAGGGTAAACCAAATTTCACAACTGAAAAAGATGACCCCATCAAAAATGTTGTTAATACAACCAATAGAATGAACTTGAAAAAATTCAATTTCTCCCCTCCCCTGTTTATTATAACAACTAATTTTTGGAAAATCGCTATTGATTTTCTTACACATTATAAGCATTTCTAAAACTAATCCACCTATTTACGAACGTCTTCATTTTGCTTGAGCAATTTACCAACGTTTCCAAGCAGGCTCAAAATAGTTCATAGAGAATTCCATCTGAAAATCCATCACCTAGTTTTTTATAAACATACCTCATGCAAAGTAGGAAAAAGCCTTCGACAAAGAAAGACAGATAGTTATCCATTATTTTTTTCGTATGCTATCATAAGTATTAATTTATAAAAGGTGCTATTCAATAGAAAAAATCAAATATCATTTAATGAGGATTGATTATACTTTATATGATCCATTAATCTGTTAAAAGGAGATTTTTATGCCAGAGATACAAAAGGATAATACAAAACATGTTGAACAGCATTTTATGGCATCTGATCTAATACGTGATATTGTAATAGGTATGTCTGATGGATTGACAGTTCCGTTTGCACTCGCTGCAGGTCTATCTGGTAGCATTTCAAATGCAAGTTTAGTTGTAGTAGCAGGTGTTGCGGAAATTGCTGCAGGATCAATTGCAATGGGACTTGGTGGCTATCTTGCTGCACGTACAGATGAGGAGCATTATGCATCAGAACTTGATCGGGAAAGAAGAGAGATTGTGGAATTGCCTGATCGAGAACGAGAAGAAGTAGCTGAGATAATGCGTGAATGGAATATTCCAGACTCCGCAATCAAAGAAGCAGTTGATGCAATGACCAAAGATCCAGAAAAATGGGCAGATTTCATGATGAAGTACGAACTTGGACTCGAGAAGCCAGAACCAAAGCGTGCATTAACTAGCTCTGCTACGATTGGTTTTTCCTATATAATTGGAGGTCTTATTCCTTTATCCCCTTATATGATCGTTTCAAATGCTAACTCCGCCTTACTTCTTTCTGTAATTATGACACTCATCGCATTGTTTATTTTTGGATTTATTAAAGGTAAGTTCACAGGGTCGAAACCATTTAAAAGTGCTTTCCAAACAACATTGGTTGGTGGCATAGCTGCAGGTATTGCCTTTTTAATTGCAAGATTAATTTCGTAATATTTTCACCAAATAATAGATTTGGGCATGTAAGGTAATATGACTTATGTGCTTTTTTATTTTCCCTAAAAATGGAATTGCACGGATTATATACAGAATTCTCATCATCAAAAGTTACAATAATCTTCCTGTAAGTAACATGTCTGAAATTATTCATTACCCATTACCATCGAATAGAATCCACATGCTTGAACCTTGGTAATTGACGAATACAAGACCATAAGTAGATTGGATTATTCCACAACCTAAAAACCAAATAATACAAATAATACATTTTCGATAAAATTCAACAAGATATGAAACAAAACTGTAATGATAGACAATAGATATAAAAGATATAATGAATTTTGTGAAAAAAGAAGATTTCATCTTTGAAAACCACTGTGGAAAGTAAGTAATTTAGATAAATGAATCTTTAAATAAAATTATACATAGCGAAGAAAGAGCAATTTCAGGTGGAATTTTAGTCCTTGGTGTGAAGTAAAACGAAATTATAATTATTTACTACTTCAACCTTTTTAGACTGGAAGGTATCTTATTCGCAAATCTACATAGTACATTGCATTCAAAATCGGAGAGACAAGATAGATTGGTTATATTAATACTAATTATTTGAGTATCTCTAAAGTTTTATATGTGTACGCTTAAAAGTTTAATAATTTACGAGGTGGGTTACTAATTGAAAACACAATCAAATTTAAGCAAAATAATTGCAGCAACATTAGCGTTAACTGTAGCCATTCCATCAGTTAGTGCCGGGGCACAATCTTTGGATGATTTAAAAACACAACAACAAGAAGTAAATCAAAAAAAATCTGATTTATCTTCTACTATTAAACAAAAATCTTCATCCATTAATCATAACCAAACAAAAATTAATGGATTTATGAACCAAATTAAGAAATTAGATTCGAAAATCAATAGTACGGATCAAAAAATTAATAAAATTCTAGCAGAGATTGAATCTACTACTAGTGAAATAGAGGAATTAAACAAATCAATTGCAAAATTAGAAAAGAACATAGAAGAACGTGATGCTTTATTAAAAGATAGAGCTCGTTCTATTCAAGAAAGTGGCGGCTCTATTAGTTACGTCGATGTATTGTTAGGTGCAAATAGTTTTGTTGATTTTATAGACAGAATATCTGCTGTTAATACATTAATAGATGCTGACCGAGATATTATAACTGCACAAATGAATGATAAAAAGAAACTTGAAGAACAACAAAATGAACTGAAACAAAAACTACTTAAACAACAAGAAAACCGTAATCAATTAGAGGCTTTGCGAAATTCACTTGATACTCAAAAGAAAAGCAAAAATAAATTGATTGATAACTTAGAAGCAGAACAAGCAAAGCTTGTATCCGATAAAAAATTGGCCGAAAAAGAATATTCAGAAGCACTTTCAATTAGCAACAAAGTTCAAGCAAGTATTGAAAAAGAACAAGCGCGTTTAGCAGAAGTTGCTCGTCAAAAAGCTGAAGAAGCGCGTCAAGCCGAAGCAGCCCGTCAAAAAACTGAGGTAAAACAAAGTCATGCAAATACCGCTAAAACAACTTCCGTTTCAAAACCAAACCAATCAACTAATACGCCAAATGTTTCTAGTGGTACTTGGACAAGACCTACAACCGGTACAATAACTTCTAACTCCGGTGTCCGTGATATTGGTGCAGGTGCTGAAGTCCATTACGGAACTGACATTGCAAATGCACAAGGTACACCAATCGTTGCTGCTGCAGATGGTGTTGTATTCCGTGCTAGCCCATTATCTACATATGGGAATGTAATTATGATTACCCATTCAATTGGAGGTCAAACATGGACAACAGTCTATGCTCATTTAAGTGGCTATAATACGAGTGTTGGACAATCTGTTAAAAAAGGTCAACTAATTGGCT
The DNA here is from genome assembly GCF_053847205.1 of Rummeliibacillus sp. JY-2-4R. Classification (NCBI taxonomy): domain Bacteria; kingdom Bacillati; phylum Bacillota; class Bacilli; order Caryophanales; family Caryophanaceae; genus Rummeliibacillus; species Rummeliibacillus sp. JY-2-4R. The sequence goes on from NZ_CM132623.1 coordinate 2,502,556, forward strand.
ATATGGGATCTACAGGACGTTCAACTGGCAGTCATTTGCATTTTGAAATGCATAATACTCCTTGGCAAGGCCAAAAAGTTGGTTTAGTAAATCCTTTACGTTATATTTCATTCTAATTATTAAAAGAGGTCATAATAGAGTAATAATTTACTTTATTATGACCTCTTTACCCTTTCTCAAAACACTTTACTCCATTCTAATCAAAACTCCTAAATTTAGAATACAATAAATAAAAGCACCTTCAGAAGATAAAAAAACCACCTCCGTTAAGTGCTTAAATTTAGTAACGTTTCAATTATTAATTTTTAATGAATATCTTGCTTTTTAAAGTTACCACCCTTTACCTCTGCTACATCATATACGGTAACGAAAGCATTAGGGTCAATTTCATGAATGATTTCTTTAATTTTACTTTCTTCTAAACGGTTAATTACACATGTAATTTCTTTAAATTGTTCATTTGTATAACCGCCGTAAGCATCTTTATAAGTTGCTCCACGGCCTAATCGATCTCGAATCGTTTCAACCATCAGTACTGGTTCTTTTGTGATAATTTTAAAGGTTTTCGACCCACTTAAACCTTCTTCTACGATATGAATAACTTTAGAAGCGATAAAGTAAGCGATTCCTGATAGAATAGCACCTTGTAATCCGAATACTGAAGAGACAACTATAAAAACAAACAAATTCAAGAAAAGAATGAGGTCACTCGTCCCAAAAGGTAATTTTCGAGATAGTAATACAGCCAACATATCAATACCATCTAAGGCTCCACCATTACGCAATGCTAACCCCATCCCAAAACCAATGATAATACCACCAACAACCGTTACTAATAGTGTATCACCATGAATAATTGTATGGACGTGATGCATAAGGCTAGTACCAATTGCTAATGATACAATCCCAATAATTGAATAGATAGCAAAACTCTTACCAATTTGTTTATACCCCAAAAATATAAACGGTATATTAATAATCCCGATTAGTAATCCTAATGGTAACCCAAATAGCTCTGAACCAACGATACTTAGACCTGTGACACCACCATCTGATACATTATTAGGTATTAAGACAGCTTCTAGTCCATATGCTGCTATAAAAGCACCACATATTATTAATAATGCACGCCACACTTTTTTTAGTAAATTAGACTTAGGCTTTTTAATCGTACTCAAAAAATTCCCCCATTTTCAAACAAATTTCTTTTTTATTTATTATGAAATTTTATTAGTTTAACTAATTTCATAATGATCATATGTATATTTTATCATTACTCCCTATCATTGTCCTGTCTCGCCCATCATGGAAAAGCAATAACCTTCAAGAAGAATACTCGAAAATTGTTGTATTATAAGGAATATTGTTCTATCTATGGGTAGAATCTAATCCTCTTTAGTGCTTTCTGTTTGCTCAAATGTCAAAAAAACATAAAGATAATAGCCTATCCTGTATGGCATTTCACTTTTGCCTTTTATAAATTTAAATAAATATTACAAAACTAAGCAAAACAACTAATCTCATGAAAGTACTTTGAATATTTTATAGTAAGCCAAAAAAAAGGGAGGGGACATCATGGAATATGGTAGCGGTCAAGGAAATTATGGCAACAAGAACAACTTCGCTTTAATTGTTGTCCTATTCATCCTATTAATCATCGTTGGCGCATCATTCATGAGCAACTATTATTAAAGAATAATAGTTGCAAGGGAACTCTATACAATATGGAGTTCCCTTTTTATACATATACATGCACAATGTAAAAGACGACTTCACGTACAAAATTTGTATTGAAAGTCGTCCTTTTAAAAGTTTTTTCAATATGAAATTCAATCTGTAATCCAGTTATTATTGTACACAGTTAAATCCTAATTTTACTAGATATTTCTTCCGCCGTTTCTTTCATTAACTTTCCTTTATTATTTAATTCTTGATCATCATATTGAGCTGTCAAACCAACTACTGAAATGGACATGTCAACTTTATTATTAGTAGTAAAGATTGGCACTGCTATTCCACATATTCCTTTTAAATTCCCTTCATAATAGCTAATATAATAACCATCATTTCTTACTTTTTCGAGTTTTATTTCAAGTAAATCAATTTCTTCTTGAGTAAACGATTTTCCTTTATAATGTTTTAAGTGATACTTTCTATCTATTTGATCCATATAAGCTAGAAAACACATTCCATATGAGCCATCAGTAATCGAAAAATGTCTACCTATTGAAACACTAACTCCGAAATTACTTGCTTCAACTTTTGCAGTAATGGCTACTTGTTCATCGCTTATTTTATTTACAAGCATCGAAGTCATACCGGTTTCCTTTGTTAACTTTTCAAGATAAGGCATAATAATTGATAAATAATCTAAATGTTCTTTTGCTCTTTCCCCTAAAACAACGAGATATGGCCCTAAAGTATAACGTTTTTTTTCCTCTAAATAACGAACAATTGATAATTCTTCGAGACTTTGTAAAATCCTATAGCAAGTTGCAGGACTTAACGACAAAGCATTTGCGATTTCTGTTACAGTACTTTCTCGAAAACTTTTTCGACTTAACAATTTCAATATGGTAAAAGCATTTTCTACAGCGGGTACTGAATACTTACGCTTTTCTTTTGTCTTTTGACCTTCCATTATTCCACCTCTTATATCTTATTTTATATACTAAATTTTTCTCGTCAAATAATATTAAAAATTTTCAATAAAATCGTTCCTACTTCGTAAAAAGATTCTACTACTACTGCATTTATACGGCTCCAAAATTAAATTTATAGACTCTTATACTAGTTTTTTACATAAAAACCTTTTTGAAATCATTAAGACAACTTCCTAGTGATTTCAAAAAGGATAAATTTCTGAGCCATTTTTTTACATTTACTAATTAATTTGATATTAAAAAAGGAAGCTAGACACAAAGCTCCCTTTATCTTAATCAAATTAATCTCTTAAACTTCTTTAAAGACATTGTTATTCAACCATTTCCCACCATCCATTGTGATACATTCTCCATTAATATACTCTGATGATGATGACAATAAAAAGTGTGCTAGATTTGCTATCTCTTCTGCCTTTCCAAAACGTTTTAGAGGAACATGATTGATCGCTCTTTGATAGTTTTCACCAGAATCAGTTTCTATTAATCGAGCAACACCTTCTGTATTTTCGATTGGGCCTGGGGCAATACAATTAGCTCGTATTCCATATTTGCTTCCCCACTCAACAGCAAGGGTACGTGTCATTGCTAGAATTCCTGCTTTTGCACTAGCAGCGTGTACATTACCTGGTGCTGCACCCCATGCCATCGTTGCGACAATATTAAGAATGCTCCCTTTTTGATTGTTTGCAATCCAATCTTTTGCAACTGCCTGCGTGCAATACCATGTACCATTTAAATCAATGTCAATAACAGCTTTCCAACCATTGAGCGACAGTTCTTCTGCTGCGCAGATAAAGTTTCCTGCTGCATTATTGACAAGTGCATCTATTTTACCGAAAGTTTTCTTTGTTATAGCAACCATGTCTTCTACATTTTCAGGAATTCTTACGTCCATTTGAAAATCTAAAACTTGCCCATCGAAGGTTTCGATTTCATCCTTTGCACTTTTTAAACGGTCAGCGGTTCTTCCTGTAATAACTACATTCGCTCCTTCTAGAGCAAACTTTTTTGCCATTGCTTTTCCGATGCCACTTCCTCCGCCTGTGACGATCACTGTTTTTCCTTTCAAATAATGTCACCTCCAAAAATTTCTTAATGTTGACCTTTTTACTTTTTAATTTCAAAGCTTCCTTTTACTTTTACTTCGCCATCTTCATTTACAGCTTCAGCAACACATATTAGGCGATCATCTTTTTCTTCTACCACTTTTCCTCTAACAGTGATCCGTTCTCCTGGTCTAGTCATCGCTTTAAAACGAACGGAAAACTTTTCTAAATCGTCAGTAGAAAACCACTCGCCGATTGCCTGACCGATAAATCCCATAATCATCATCCCATGTGCGATAACCCCGCCAAGACCTGCTTCCTCTGCAAAAGGCACAACCGTATGAATCGGATTAAAGTCTCCAGATGCTCCAGCATATTTAACTAGCTGTGTATGTGTAATTTCTTCTTTTACAATAGGCTCTAAAAGGTAAGTGTTATTCATCTCTTTCCTCCTAATGTCTTTCGATTATAGTAGAACGTGCGATCAATACGAGTTCCCCATTTTCTCTAAAAAACTCTTTTTTAAGTATCACAAAATTCATTGAAGCCTTTGTATATACATTTTCAACTATTCCTTTGACAGTAATGACATCACCTGGTTTGATTTGACCAACGTATTCATATTCTTGCTCACCGTGCAATACTTTTTTTACATTGAGTCCTAATAATTCAGATGTAGATTTTCCACCACCCCAGAAATCAATCACTGTTGCAAAGGTTGGTAACAGCTTTTCCCCATTTAAATATTCTTCTTTTAAATCCCCAATTGCTAATGCAAGTTCCCTAATCTTTCCTGATTCAACTTTGAACGTATATGTTTCTAATTGCATACCAATTTTTTCTTCTAAAGTTGTAGACAATAAACTCACCTCTATTTAATTTATTGAATATTAAGATAATTCTTTCCCTACAATGGATACGAACGAGACACATTGCATCGGGGTCCCACCAAGATTATGCGTTAAGCCAATCTTTGGATTATCCAATTGCCTTTTTCCGGCCTTGCCCTGGAATTGTAAGTACATTTCATACAACATTCGAAGACCACTGGCGCCAATTGGATGACCAAAAGACTTTAACCCACCATCTGGATTAACTGGGAGTTCTCCTTTAAGTTCAAATACACCGTTTAATACGTCCTTCCAGCCCTGTCCCCGCTCACTAAATCCTAAATCTTCATATATGACCAATTCTGTTGGAGTAAAACAGTCATGTACTTCGGCCATACTGATTTCTTTTCGTGGATCTTTAATACCCGCTTCACGATATGCCGCTTGTGAAGCGTAAAGGTTTTCTTTAATCGATGTAAAATCGAAATCTTGTCTTAACCGTCCATCTCCAGGTCCTGCTGCAATTGAAAGAGCTTTTACATACATTGGATCCTTCCGATATTTATGGGCATCTTCCGTACGTACGATAATAGCTGCGGCTGCACCATCTGCAACCCCTGAACAATCCATTACCCGAAGTGGAGCTGATACTAATGATGAATTTGAAATTTTCTCCATTGGCACTACGCTTCGATATTGGGCCTTTGGATTTAATGAGCCATTGTAATGATTCTTATAGGCTATTCGAGATAATACTTCTCTTCCTTCCTCATTCGTTAAACCGTATTTTTTGAAATATGCTGGTGCTAGAAATGAAAAAGAAGCAGGTGACGATATATTTGGTGCTGTTCCATCACTTGGCGGCTTTGGAGTATTTAATCCGCTATAGCCAGAATCCTTTAATTTTTCCACACCAATCGCCAAGACAATGTCATATGCACCAGAAGCAACTGCATAACAAGCATTACGAAATGCTTCAGATCCTGTCGCACACATGTTTTCAACTCTCGTAACAGGTATATATTGCGTTTTTAATGGACCAGAAAGAGTAAAACCCGCATAACCTGATATCATCGTCCCCAACCATGCTGCTTCAACGTCTGATGGCTCAATGCCTGCATCATTAAATGCTTCATAAGCTGCTTCTATTAATAAATCATCAACACTTTTATCCCAATGCTCTGCAAATTGTGTACAGCCCATGCCTATTACCGCTACTTTATCGTTTATTCCCTTTCTGACCATATTATTCAATCCCCTTTTCCCTGATTGGACGTGCTTTCCAGAAATAATTATGGATGCCTCCTGCTTCGAAAAGACGTCTAAATGTCATTTCTACGCTCATACCAATTTCGATTTCCGACTTTCCACAATCAGTTACTTCACAAAGGATTCGTCCGCCGTCATCAAAGTCAACAATTGCAGCAATAATCGGCGAAGAGATGGATGCTGCCAAATGATCGTGTGTATAGGTCATCACTTTAGCGGACTGTCCTACAAAGCGGTAGTCATCCATCTCATCTTTGGCTTGGCATTCTACACATACACGTTGTTTTGGAAATTGTGCGGTTCCACATTTTCGGCATTTTGAACCTGTAAATGAGAGGTTTTGATGAGAGCCTCTAAATAATGCAGGAGCTGAAGGACGGTCTGTTTCAGGTCTTCGTGGTGGCTCCGTTTTAATGATTTCTCTCCATTTAAGATAGTCACTATATAAAACTTGATTATTCTTAACGGCTAAAGAGTTTTGAATACCTTTTCTTTCTTCAAACCTAGTAATTGCATCTGTAACTTCAAATAATAGAAAATCTAAGCCTTCAGAAAATGACATCACGAGCAATCGATCACCAGGCTTAGCATGTTCCAAGGCTGAAACGAGCATCATTGGTGCATGCGCATTTCCTGTTGCTCCTACAGAATCTAAAAGAGGGTCTTGAATTTGTTCTTTTTGAAAGCCAAGTGTTTTTGCTGCTTGTGTATGCGCACGATTTCCTTGACCAGCAATAATTACTTTTGAAATAGAGTCATTTGTTAGATCATTTTTTTCTAAAAATGCTGGAATCGCTTCTTTTACTTGTTTTAAAAAGATACTAGAACCAAGACGTTCTTCCCAGTTTCGAGTAAAATCATCCTTTTGGTTGCGCCATTGACTAATTATTTCCTCTTGAATACTACCTGCATCTACTAAGTTCGCAATAACATCATCACCGCTACCGATTAACAAGGAAGCTGCTCCGTCCCCAAACCAAAGCTCGTTCTGCCCATTTGGTGCCCCTATCCGACAATCTGCTGTAATGACCAACGTTTTCTCATTATCTTTGGCAGCCATAAAGGAAGATGTGCCACTCCTTAGAGAAGCCCCCAGTTCTATTCCACGTATATCTTCCCGTAAGTTGAGTGCTGTTGAAATTGTAGGTACTGAACTTTTTTCTTTGTAGGGTGCTGTGGCTGTAGCAAAGTACACTACATCCACAGCGTTTGGATTTACATTTACTAAACAATCTAGAGCTGCTTCTACTCCCATAGATACGCTATCTTCATCATAGCCAGCAATTGCCTTCTCCCCAAGAGAAGGCGATGTTCCATAAAACTCACCAATTGTTTTTCGTTGCAGGCGATTATAAGGAATATACGCCCCGTAAGAAATAATTCCCTTCACTCCTGTTCCCCCTATTAAATGATCTTTTATTTAGTACTAAACATTTACAGTTGGTACCTTTTTTATATAGTCTTTATGAAGCTGTGCAGCAATAATATTTTTTTGAATTTCTGATGTTCCTTCATAAATTTTGGTAATTCTAGCATCTCGATAATATCTTTCAATTGGAAACTCTTTTATATAACCGATTCCCCCATGAATTTGAACAGCTTTGTCGGCTACGCGATTATATATTTCTGATCCAAGTAATTTTGCCATTGCAGCTTCTTTGATTACGTTCATCCCTTGATCTACCATCCAAGCCACTCTGTACGTTACCGAACGCAATGTTTCAACATCTAAAGCGATTTCTGCTAGATAATGTTGAATGATTTGCTGTTCAAAAATTGGCTTTCCAAACTGTTCTCGCTCATGAGCATACTTAACAGATAATTCTAATAATTTTTGACATGAACCAAGGTTTCGAGCTGCTAGACCTGCGCGACCATTTGCCAGGATTTTTAACGCATTTACATAACCAAGGCCTTCTACTCCAAGGACATTCTCAACTGGAACTTCACAATCTTCAAAGAAGATTTCAGAGGAATGCGAACCACGGAGACCCATTTTTTCTTCGGTTTTCCCTACGATTAATCCTTTAAAATCTTTTTCTACTATAAATGATGTTATGCCTTTAGCCCCTTTACTTGGGTCTGTGACTGCCATTACAGTAAATACATCTGCAATAGGACCATTTGTTATATAATGTTTGGAGCCATTAAGAATATATTTATCGCCTTTTCGAACTGCTTTTGTCTTCAGTGCAACAGCGTTTGATCCTGCACTAGGTTCTGTTAAAGCAAAAGCACCAATAAATTCTCCTGATGCCATTTTTGGCAAATATTTTCTTTTTTGCTCTTCATTTCCCATTTCGACAATTCCAACTGAACCAATTCCCGTATGTGCTCCTATAACGGTCGTAAAGCCATTAGATGTTCGTCCGATTTCCTCATAAATTGCGCATTTCCCTACCATATCAATTCCTAAGCCACCGTAGTTTTCAGGAATACTTAGACCAAATAATCCTATATCCTTACTCATTTGCATAATGTCATTAGGAACTCTGTCTTCTCTTTCAATTAGGTCAGCAACAGGATCGACCGTATTATCTATAAAATCTCTTATTGCTTTCTTCATTTCTATTAATTCTTGAGATAAGTTAAAATCCATGGTAATCGCTCCTTTAGTGTTTTATAATTTTCTTCGAATGATTATACATTTTGACTATTCATATATTCTTCTACAAGCTTTCTTCTCAGTATTTTCCCAACAATCGTCTTTGGAAGTTCATCTTGAAAAACAACGCCTCTTGGGACTTTATATCTTGCTATTCTTCCTTCACACCAAGAAAGCAATTGTTGTTCAGTAAGTTTTTCCCCCGATTTTAAAACAACAATGGCTAAAAGTTTTTCACCAAGATAAGGATCCGGAACCCCAAACGCACAAGTTTCAGCTATTGCAGGATGCTGATAAAGCACATCCTCAACTTCAGCTGGGTAAATATTTAACCCTCCAGCAATCACCATATCTTTTTTTCTACCTACAATATAATAGAATCCATCTTCATCACGCCTTGCAATATCACCGGTGAAAAGCCATCCATCTCGAATTACTTCGTCAGTTTCTTGTGGCTTCTTCCAATAGCCTTTCATCACCTGAGGCCCTTTTATAATCAGTTCTCCTTTTTCTCCAAAAGGCAATTCATCCATGCCGTGTTCAATATCGACTATCTTCGCTTCTGTATATGGAATTGGTTTACCAACACTACCTATTATTCTTTTTTCCCCTAATGGCGTTCGATGGGTAGAAGTTGTGGCCTCTGACAACCCATATCCTTCAAAAACAATTGCTCCAGTTTTTTCTTCTAACTTTTTGATTACTTCAACTGGTAGAGGAGCGGATCCTGAGAGGCATATTTTAAAGCAAGATAAATCGTAATTTTCTACATCAGGATGATTTAATAATGCAATGTACATAGTTGGTGAACCTAAGAAATAAGTCGGTCTATATTCACGCACTAACTCAAGTACTTTTGAGGCATTAAACTTTTCAAGAATTATATATGTAGCTGCATTTAAAATAGTATAATTCATGTTCGTCATAGCCATAGCATGAGTTAGCGGTGCTACGCCTAATATCCTTTCAGACCCTTTTTTTATAACTTCTTCAAATACCTGACCGGTTTGATGGATGTTAGCTAGAATATTGAAATGAGTAAGCATTACACCTTTTGATCTTCCTGTTGTACCGCCTGTATACTGAATAACTGCTATATCTTCTTTTGGATCTATGTTCAAAGGTGGGAGTAGCTCAACAATTTTTTTCAATTGGAGCTGGTCAATATCATTTTCATCCTTTGTATAAATGATATTAATTTTTTCAAACATTTCGATTTTCGTTAATTTCTCTTCTTGATGAGGTTCACAAACAAACCATCTAGGCGTTGCATCCTCCACTATATATTCCAGTTCATACCTTTGATAGACTGGATTCACTTGGACAACAGTTCCACCTAAACGTTGTGCTGCATAATAAGAAATAACATAATGAATTCCATTTGGTAACATTAAACCAATACGATCACCCTTTTGAAATCCTTTTTGAACTAAAACAGAGGCAAAAGCAATGACAGATTCCTTCAATTGCGAATAAGTCAGTTGAAGCGAGCCATCAATTACTGCTATATGATTTGGGTATTCCTTAGCGGTCTTTTCTAATATTTCATAAATCGACTGTCGGGATAAACTAGTAAAATTAATCAGTTTCAATACCCCCTCATTAATTTATTTTTTGATTTCATATTCATTTCTAATTTCTTCAAAATGCTGTCCTAGTCTAGGTGCAGTTGTTTGATTTGAAATAGTTATTACAGGTGAATATTTCGTTGATATGTGACGAATTCCTTCTTTCTCAACGATTAATCCACGATCTCTAAAAAGTTGTAAGGAATGTAATTCACTCGTTTCAAGGACTGGTGCGATACAGCAGTCTACTTCCTCCGAAAACTTAGTCCATTCAGCTAGTGTTTTACTAGCGAACATCTGCTTCATTTCTTCAAAAATAGGATTCTCTAGAGCGACTAATGAGAATTGCTCATTCAACCAATTCTCTTTGTTTAGAGCAGTGCAGAAATTTTGCCAGAACTTGAATTCTAATGCTCCTAGACTGACGTACCGACCATCCTTTGTTTCATATAGAAAATAGCAAACATGTTTATTGTGTAACTTGGAAACTCCATTTTCTTCTCCAGTAACGCTCTCAATAACACTATGATTTGACATAAGGGAAAGTAATGCATCAGTTATAGATAAATCAATATAGGAACCAACGCCTGTTCTTAGCTTTTTAACTAATGCTCCTAAAATCGCTTCACTTGCTGCGATACCTCCAACAAAATCTGCTAATGTTGTACTTGGCTGCACAGGACGCCCATTGCTGTCTTTCAGTTGTGATAAAACACCACTTAATGACAAGTAATTAATATCATGTCCGCCCATAGAACTCATTTTCCCTGTTTGACCATAACCCGTTAAAGAACAATAAATTATATCTTTTTTAACTTTAATTATTTCTTCATAACCAATTCCTAATCGGTTCATAACACCTGGCCGAAAGCCTTCAAGAACTACATCTGCGTTATAAATAAGATTTAGTGCTGTTTGTTGGTCATTCGGATCTTTTAAATTTAAGACAATGCTTTTTTTATTACGATTCTGCGTTAAGAAAACAAGTCCTTCTCCCTTTTCATCAGTGGCAGGACGTGATGGGTCCCCTTGTGGAGATTCTACTTTAATCACTTCTGCTCCCATGTCAACCAATCTTAAAGAGGCATGAGGACCAGGTAGATACTGAGAAAAGTCTATAATGCGAATTCCTTCTAGCACAAAGTATTCCTCCTTCCTATTAATATAATGAATAAGCTTTTATACATAAGGCATGAATATGGAGGATTATAAGCAATCAGAATCAACTGATTGCTTTTATCTTCTAAGTATTCTTTATACTAAAGGCTCATATGGGAAAACATCACTACTAACTTCAAGTGGAGTAAAACCAGACTTTAAAGAGCCTTTAATTTCATTAATCTTTTCAATGGACCATCCATCAGAGTTGTAAACTGAGCGAACTGGTCTTGGTTGAGAGAATAGTATAATTTCTTTTCCTCTCACTCCAAAAATTTGGCCACTTACATCACTTGCTTGTTCCGAACTTAAGAAAGCAACAAGTGGTGCTATATGTGCTGGTGACATTTGTTTTAATTTATCTACTCGCGCTTTTTCACTATCGGTTTCAGTTGGAATGGAACCGATTAATCTACTCCAAGCAAATGGGGCAATGGCATTAGCAGTTACATTGTAACGTTCCATGTCTAAAGCGGTGGATTTGGTAAGACCTGCAATTCCTAGTTTTGCCGCAGCATAGTTTGCTTGACCAATATTACCAATTAGTCCTGATGTTGATGTAAAGTTAATAAAACGGCCACTTTTTTGTTCTTTAAAATAAGGAGCAGCTGCTCTAGTTACATTAAAAGATCCTTTTAGATGTACCGAAATGACAGCATCCCATTCTTCCTCACTCATTTTAAACAACATACGATCTCTTAAAATACCAGCATTGTTGACAATAATATCGATTTGTCCAAAAGATTCTATTGCTGTTTGAACGATATTGTTAGCGTTTTCAAATTCAGCAACTGAATCATAATTTGCAACTGCTTCTCCACCAAATTCTTTGATTTCTTGCACAACTTCATCTGCTACCTTTGTATCATTACCTTGACCATCCAAGCTTCCTCCTAAGTCATTAACAACCACTTTTGCTCCTTCTCTAGCCAGTAATAGTGCAATCTCTCTACCAATCCCACGACCAGAACCTGTAACAATAGCAACCTTATTATCTAAATTCCCCATCAGAATCCCACCTTTTAGTTTTATATTTTACAATCCTAATTGTTTAGCAATAATCACTTTCATCACTTCGTTTGAGCCTGCAAAAATGGAGGTTACCGGTATATCCCTATAGCGTCGTGCAATTTTATATTCTTCCATATATCCGTATCCTCCGTGTAGCTGTACACATTCAAGTGATGTACGTTTGGCCATATCCGTAATCCACCACTTAGCCATTGACACTTCGGTTACAATATCTTGGCCATCCATATGTTTTTCAATTAGATCATCAACAAAGGTTCTGCCAATTTGAACTTCGGTAGCCATTTCAGCAATTTTAAATTGCGTATTTTGAAATTTACCAATTGGTTTACCAAATGCCTCACGTTCTTTAACATAATTTATCGTTAATTGGAGCATATCTTCAGCAGCGACTAATGCATTAAGAGAGGCAACTAATCGTTCTTGCTGAAGTTTTTGCATTAAATAATAGAAACCTTTTCCTTCATTTCCCAGAAGATTTTGAACAGGGACTCTCACTTCTTCGAAAATGAGTTCTGCTGTGTCCTGACTATGCATTCCCACTTTCTTTAACTTTCTTCCCTTTGAAAATCCTGGTGTATTACTCTCAACAAGAATTAAACTAATCCCTCTATGAGCTGGACTAGCATTTGGATCTGTTTTACATGCAACAACAATCAGATCGGAGTGAATACCATTTGTGATAAAGGTTTTTTGACCATTAATAATATAATGATCTCCATCTTTTATAGCGGTTGTTTGAATATTCGCTAAATCCGAACCGGCTCCTGGCTCTGTCATGGCAACAGCGGTAATCGTTTCACCCGTAACACATTTAGGTAAATACTTCTTTTTTTGCTCCTCTGTTCCAAAAGAATCTATATAAGGGACAATGATATTACTATGAGTGCCTATCCCCGTTAATCCTGCACCTACTCTTGCTAACTCTTCGCTTAAAATAGCCGCAAAACCGAAATCTGTGTTCATTCCCCCAAATTCTTCGCTTACCCAAGGGCAGATAAAACCTTTCTCCCCCATTTTCCTCCAAAATGAACGAGGGACTAAGCATTCTTCTTCCCATAGATCAAAATGTGGAATCGCTTCTTTTTCTAAGAATTTTCGAAGTGAATCACGAAACATATAGTGCTCTTCGCCAAAAAAGGGTCTTTTTGCCTTTTTACTTTCCAAAATGGATGGTGTAGACATAATTTTCTACCTCCGCTCAAGGATTTTTCTTATCCAAGGTATTTATGAAACCAATTCAGTTTCTTGATCCGATTCCAATTCTTTATTTTCATAAGGATCGTACATTTTCTCCCGTATAAACAGTGCAGGAATAATACCTGATAAAGCATAAGCAATACCCAATGTTGCTAAGCCGAATCCAATTGATTTAGCTTCTGCAATTATGCCTATAATTACAGGAGCGATGGCAGCTCCAAATCTTCCTATATTATAAGCACCGCCTACTGCAGTACCGCGGATTATTGTTGGGAAACTTTCACTCATATAGGTTGAGTTAACCCCATACTGTGCCCCATATACGAATCCTAGAACAGTCAGTAAAGCTATAATATTACTTGGTGTGTTGTACAAATAAATAATCGGCAAGAATATAGCTGTCACTATACCCGCAATAATATAGATGTTGCGTCTGCCAAATTTATCAGCTAGATACCCTGCAAGGACTTTCCCTAAGATCATGGCCGCATAGCTTCCTACAAGGTAACCCGTCATTGCTTTAAAATTAAACCCTAAATCTTCTACTAGATATGACGGAAGCCATGTCCCTACACCATAGTAACCAAACTGTAAAAATGTAGTTGTCAAAACCCAGAAAATGAAAATTTTTCGGATCTTCGCCTCTTTGAAAATAGATAACCACTCATTTTTCTTAATTTGTTTCGGCTCTGTCTTAGCCCTTTTCTTTTCTTCAACCCATGATTGTGGTTCAGGTACTTTCATTCTTAAAAAGATTGCTAAAAATACCGGAATAATGGTCATCATGAAAAGTGGTCTCCATCCATATGTCGGTAAAATGGCCCCTGCCAGCAATGCAGCTACTAAATAGCCGACAGAATAGGCTGCTTGTAACGTTCCCAATATTGTTGTTCTACTTTTTGTAGGAACATATTCTGCCATGAGCATTGTAATAATTGAATATTCTGCTCCAATCCCAATAGCAGATATAAAGCGTACAAGGATAAACTGTTCGTAAGATTGAACAAAACCAAGTGCGGCAGTACCTACACAAAATAGCACCAACATATATGTGGCCATTCTTACACGTCCAAATCGGTCGGATAACCATCCACCAATAATTCCGCCAACGGCCATTCCCACCAAGGACCATGTACCAATCGCTCCAGCTTGTGCCTTGCCAATATGGAATGTTTCCATTAATGAAGGCATCGATAGTGATAGCAACTGTATATCCATTCCATCTACTACTAAGCCCAAAAAACTAGCAATGAATACCAAAATCCAAGTTTTGTTGTTCGTTTTGGCAATATCCATTATTTTGCCTCCTTTTTTTGTATATTATTTTAGATTAAAACGCTTTTGTTTTTGAGGTTTTCAATTTGGTCGTTGCTATAACCAAGCTCAGACAAAACTTCGTTAGTATGTTCACCTAATGACGGAGGAGAGTATTTAACTGCTGATGGGGTTTCTGAAAGTTTTACTGGAAATCCAGGAACCTTTAGGTTAGGAATTTTGGGATGTTTCATGTCAATCATCATTTCCCTTGCAAGAACTTGAGGATGATTAAGTACTTGATCGATTGTATGAATTGGCCCGCATGGTACTCCTGCATTGTCCATCTTTTCAAAGATTTCATGACTCTCCAAATTTAGAAATCTCTCTGAAATAATATTTACTAGTAATTCACGATGAGCCACACGATCTATATTTTTTATAAACCGCTCATCTTCTAGTAAATCCATCCATCCGAGGGCCTCACAGCACTTTTTCCATAAACCGTCATTCGCAACAGCGAGAATGATATCCATATCTTTTGCCTTAAACGCTTGGTAAGGCACAATAGAAGGATGAGCGGATCCCATTCTTCCTGCTGGAACTCCTGTTGCCATATAACCTGTTGCCATATGATTTAATAAGGAAATTTGACCATCAAGCAAACTTACATCAACATATTGACCTATGCCTGTTTTTTGAGCATAGAATAGTGAGCTGAGAATCCCATATACAGCAAACAAACCAGTTGTTAAATCAACAATAGACATCCCAGCTTTTGAAGGTCCTCGATCAGATTCCCCTGTGATACTCATTAAGCCGCCAAACCCCTGTAAAAGAAGGTCATATCCCGCTCTATATTTTTCAGGTCCTGTTCTTCCAAAACCAGAAATAGAACAGTAGACTAAACGCGGATTAATTTCCTTTAACGTTTCATAACCCAATCCAAGCCTATCCAGTGTACCTGTTCGATAGTTTTCAACTAATATGTCAGCATCTTTGGCTAATTTATAAATAATTTCTTTTCCTTCTTGACTCTTGAAATCAACCGTAATACTCCTTTTGTTACGGTTTGATGTGACAAAATAGCAGCTTTCTCCGTTCCACGTAGGAGGGGTAAAACGTCTTGATTCATCTCCTTTTCCTGGCTGCTCAACTTTTATGACGTCAGCTCCTTGGTCTCCAAGTAGCATCGTGCAATACGGTCCTGCTAAAGTTCTTGATAGATCGAGCACTTTTATTCCTTCTAGAGATTGCATTTTACTTCAACTCCTATTGTTATCGTTTTCAAAAAGTAAGTTACGAAATTTACTTTATACGTTAGACTTTTAATGCATTATTGAATTCTGCAGAAAGTTCTTCATGGAATTTGGGATGAGCAATCGCAATTAGTTCTTTTGCACGTTCTTTTACTGTCTTTCCAAAAAGTGATGCAATGCCATACTCTGTTACCACATAATCAATTTCAGACTTTACTGAAGTTACAAATGGAATCTTCGCTTTAATTTTAGATTCAGTTCCTCTTTTTGCAGTAGATGGGAGAGCAATGATTGACTTACCCCCTTTTGAAAGTCTGGCACCATGGATGAAATCCATTTGTCCACCTACCCCAGCAATTGGATACGCGCCTACCTGCTCTGCATTGATTTGGCCTGTTAGATCTACTTCTAATGCAGAGTTAATTGCATAAAAATTACTTAATTTTGCAATAGTAGCAGCATTGTGAGTATAAGTTACAGGATATAACTCTATACTCGGGTTCTGATTCGTGTATTTATATAACTCTTCTGTACCTGTCAGCGTAGTACAGACCGTCTTGTGTTGGTTAATTTCTTTTCTCTCATTGGTAATTACACCGAGATTGATAAGCTCTACCATGGAGTCTGTGATGGAACCTGAATGTATTCCTAATCCTTTTTTCGATTTGAGTGACATTAATATGCTATCTGCAATTTTGCCAACCCCTACTTGAATCGTGGCATAATCAGGTATGAGTTCTGAAACGTAACTTCCAATTCTATTATCAATCTCTGTTAGAGATCTACTAGGAATCGTAAGTAATGGGCGATTAGACACGACAAAGTGATCAATTTCTGAAACATGTACATGTGTTTCCCCGTTTGTTAATGGGAGTTCATCATTTACTTGTGCAATAACGATTTTTGCTTTATTGATTAGAGTTGGGACGGTATCGACCGATAACCCTAAATTACAATAACCTTCATGATTTGGAGGTGAAACTTGAATAAGTGCTACATCAATTTCTTCTTGCTCTACAAATCGTGGTATTTCAGAAAGATTTAGCGGCAAATAGTCACATGCATTATGTTGATAGGCACTTTTTAAAGAACTTGAACCGAGAATTGTTTTTATTTTAAAACTTTCATGACAATCCGCTGCAGCATATACACATGGACTTCCGATTATTGCGTTATATAGAGAAACACTCCTCAAACGATCCTTTTGTTTAACCAATTCTTCTACAAGGGTTTGGGGTTCATTGCAAAATGGTGCAAGAAATACTTTTTGAAATGATTGAATAGTAGAAATCGCTTTCTCAGCACTTGTTATGCGGGAATTATAAATCATGTCATCCTTCCTACTCACTAGACTTCACCACCTTTTATGTTTGAATCGCCCTATCAAAGCACTACAAATCGGTTATATGTTACCAAAAAATACAAACTATTCAGAATTTAAAAATTAAACTTGTAGGTTTTCAACAACTGTTGTAATCCCTAACCCTCCACCAATACAGAATGTTACTAATCCATACTTTTCTCCACGTCTTTCCATTTCATGGATCAGCTTCGTCATTAACACTCCACCTGTTCCTCCGATTGGATGACCTAAAGCAATGGCTCCTCCATTGACATTCACGCGGTTTATATCAAGCTCCAGTTCCTTTATAACAGCAAGAGATTGTGCTGCGAAAGCTTCATTTAACTCAATAAGTCCGATATCGTTAAGCGTTAGGTCTGCTTGCTTTAATGCTTTGCGTGTTGCTGGAGCAGGTCCAATCCCCATGATTTCCGGTGAAACCCCTGCAACTGCTTGAGCAATAATTCTCGCTTTTGGTTTTTTATCGTAACGCTCTGCTGCTTCTTCCGACATAAGCAATACTACTCCTGCTCCATCATTGCGTCCGCTTGTATTTCCAGCAGTAACTGTCCCATTTTCTTTAAAGACTGGTTTTAACTTAGATAATGCTTCCATACTAGTTTCTCTAGGATGTTCATCAACTTTAAAATCAAATGTACTTTTTTTCGTTTTCACTTCAAATGGTACAATTTGGTCTTCAAACAACCCAGATGAAATAGCTCTCTTAGCATTTTCTTGGCTTCGTAATGCAAATTCATCTTGCTCAGTTCGTGAAATATTATATTTCTCAGCCAAATTTTCTGCCGTCATTCCCATTGTTAGATCTCCGTAGGTTTCCATAGGTTGCGCTCTTGGCTGACTTTCTGTGTTCGGATCAAGAAGCAACCCTCTACCTGCACCGTAGCCATAACGAGCATTTCGAAGGTAGAATGGTGCAGTACTCATACTTTCAGCTCCGCCTGCAATAATGATATCTGATAAACCGCACATAATTTGTTGTGCACCATTGTTCATAGCTTGAATACCAGATCCGCATTGACGGTGTACAGTATAGCCTGTAATTTCAATTGGAAATCCAGCTCGTAACAACGCTAAACGTGCTAAGTTTGGCGAATCTGTGCTCTGTTTTGCTTGACCCATAATTACTTCGTCTACTGCACTCTTATCAATTCCTGTACGAACAACAATTTCGTCTAATACTTTTGCTGCTAAATAGTCAACCTCTATGTCTTTTAATGTTCCTCCCATACGACCTACTGCAGTTCGTACAGAATCTATAATTAGAGCATTTCTCATTCAAATCTCCCCTTATCTATATCACGTTAAAATTTTGCTAGATAAACTCTTTGCAAAAGGTACAATTTTTATTAGTTCATCGTAATCTACATTGGTTTTGCACCCCATACTCGTAACCATGTTTAACAATTCTTCCGTAGAAAGATTACCCGTTGCTCCAGGAGAATAAGGGCAACCTCCAAGGCCACCAACTGAACTATCAAACTTCGTAATTCCTGCTTGCATTGAAGCAAGTACATTTGCTAAAGCCATTTTATTTGTATCATGGAAATGACCAACAAAAGTTGTATCAGGATATAAGTCTCTTAATCTTGAAAATCGTTCATAAACGAGTTTTGGATCTGCCTGCCCATTTGTATCGCCAACATCAATTTCGTCTGCCCCAAGCTCTACGAAGCGATCGCAAACATATTTGACTTCTTCAAAGGAAACATCTCCTTGGAATGGACACTTAAATGCCATTGAAATATAGGCCCGTATAAAAGTGCCTGCTTTTTTAGCTCTTTCAAACATTGGTACACATTCATCCAATGATTCAGAAGTAGTCTTGTTCACATTCTTTTTATTGAATTGTGAGCTTGCACCGATAAAAACGGCTATTTGAGGTACTTTTACTGCAAGTGCCCTATCTAGTGCTTTAAGATTTGGCGTCAAAGCAATATAGGTAAGCCCGAGCTCATTACAATAGTTCGCAATTTCTTCAGAATCCGCCATTTGAGGAACCCATTTGGGATGGACAAAAGATGCTGTTTCTATTCTAGAAAAACCAGCTTTTGCAAGATTCGCAATCAGCTCTTTTTTATCTTCTGTTGAGATTGGAAGGGATTCGTTTTGCAATCCATCACGGGGTCCTACCTCAATAATTTCTACTTCTTTAGGAATGTACAATAGTCCCGGCCCCTTTACTTAGTAAGATCTTGGTAATCCAAGTACATGCTCAGCAACAAATGAAAGAATTAAATTTGTAGATATTGGAGCTACTTGATATAGTCTCGTTTCTTTAAACTTTCGTTCGACATCATATTCTTCTGCAAAGCCAAATCCACCATGAGTTTGTAAAGCTGTATTTGCCGCTTCAAAGGAAGCATCTGCAGCAAGTAATTTTGCCATATTGGCCTCAGCTCCACATTTCAAACCAGCATCAAATAATGCAGCTGCTTTATAACGCATAAGATCTGCGGCTTCTATATTGACATGATTTCGTGCAATCGGGAATTGAATGCCTTGGTTTTGGCCAATTTGGCGATTAAAAACTTTTCTCTCTTTTGCATAGTTTGTAGCACGCTCTACAAACCAACGGCCATCTCCAATACACTCAGCTGCAATTAATATTCGTTCTGCGTTCATCCCGTCTAAAATATATTTAAATCCTTTTCCTTCTTCTCCAATTAGATTTTCAACTGGTACTTCTAAGTCCTCTATAAATAATTCTGTTGTTGAATGGTTCATCATTGTACGAATAGGTTTGATGGTTAACCCTTTGCCTACAGCTTCTCTAAGATCCACTAATAATACGGAGAGACCTTCTGACTTTTTCTTTACTTCCTCTATTGGAGTAGTCCGTACAAGTAAGATCATTAAGTCAGAGTACTCAGCGCGAGAAATAAATACTTTTTGGCCATTTACAATATATTTATCGCCTATTCGTTTTGCAAATGTCTTTAATTTTGTTGTATCGGATCCAGTATTTGGTTCAGTAACACCAAATGCTTGTAACCTTAAAGATCCATCAGCAATTTTAGGGAGATATTTTTCCTTTTGTTCTGCACTACCATGACGAAGAAGCGTACCCATTGTATACATTTGAGCATGGCAGGCACCTGCATTTCCGCCAGAACGGTTGATTTCCTCCAATATAATAGAAGCTTCTGTAATGCCAAGACCCGAACCGCCGTATTCTTCCGGAATAAGAGCTGCTAAAAATCCATTTCTAGTAATCTCATTTACAAATTCCTCAGGATATGCTAGTTTTGCATCCAATTCTCTCCAGTAGGAATCTGGATATTTGTTACAGATAGCTCGAACACTTTGTCTTAATTCTTCATGAAATTGTGTATTTTCTTTTACAGTTGTACTCAAATGGATTGCCCCCTTAAAGTAATTTATGGATTAAAAATAGGTTTACGTTTTTCGAAAAAAGCTTGAACGCCTTCTTTAAATTCAACAGATTCAAAGCATAAAGATTGTGCTAATGCCTCCATTTCTAGTGATTCATCAAGTTGATCACAAACACTTCGATTTACTAACTTTTTCATTAAACCTAATGCATTTGCAGGTCCAGCTGATATTGTTTGTGCTATTTTACTGGCCTCATCTAATAGATTCTCGTCATCAACAACCCGATTAATCATTCCGATTGATTGAGCTTGTTCAGCGGTTACCCTCTCACCTAAGAACATTAACTCTAATGCGCGGTGACGTCCTACTAACTTTGGTAAAAAGTAAATAGAACCAAGATCTGGAATCAACCCGACTTTAGCAAAGCTTTGAATAAAAACTGTAGAACGGCTCGCTATGATTAGATCGCAAGCAAGAGCTAAACTAACACCTGCTCCCGCAGCTGCCCCATTTACAGCAGCAATTACAGGCTTTTCCAGATTTAAGATTGCCTGAATCAATTCATGGCCGGCTTGTAATCGCTTTCTACCTGCAATGGCATCTACATGCTTTAAGGCACTTAAATCTCCGCCTGCAGAAAAGACATTTCCTTCACCAGTTAGGATAATTGCTTTTACTTCATCTTTGTCTTTTACTTTCAAAAAGAATTCTTTCAATTCTTCTCTCAACTGAAGACCCATTGCATTTCTCACTTCTGGTCGATTGAGTGTAACTGTACAGACTCCGTCTTGTGCTGTAGTTACTTTGATTGATTGATAGTTCATACGGTATGCCTCCAATCTTAATTATTTCCCAAGAAATTGTGGCTCTCGCTTTTCTACAAAGGCGCGAACTCCTTCTAAGCGGTCCTCTGTGTTGATACAACGATTGTAAAAGCTGATTTCTACTTTTTTAGCTTCTTCATTTGGCATTCCAAACAAGTCATCAACTGAACGTTTGCAATTTTGAACAGCTAAAGGTGCATTTTTTGCAATTTGTTCAGCGATTTCAAGTGCTTTAGCTCGGAGTTCATCTGATTTTGCCAATACATTTAAGAGACCTGCTTTATCTGCCTCTTCTCCGCTAACGATTTTGCCTGTACAAACCCATTCTTTTGCACGGTGTACACCAATACGTTTTGATAATAGTCTTGTTCCTCCACCACCAGGCATAATTCCTCTTGTCACTTCAGGTAAACCAAATTTAGCTGACACTGAAGCTACAATCATGTCACAATTCAATACGATTTCAAAACCACCCGCTAGTGCATAACCATCTACTACTGCAATAACTGGCTGTTTTATATTTTGGATTGTATTAAACATCGTTTGAAAAAGTAAATGTTGCTCTTTCCATTCCGTTTCTGTCATATTATTTCGCTCTTTTAAATCTGCACCTGAGCAAAAGGCTTTTTCAGTAGATGAGGTGATCAATACGGCTCTAATCTCACTGTTGTTGACTTCATCAAAAATTTCTATTATTTGTTGTGCCATCTCCGTCGTAAATGCATTTCGTGCTTCCGGACGATTTAAAATGATTTCTGCTATCGTCGCGTTTTCTCCTGTTTTTTTCCATTCTACTAATGCCATATTTCTGCTCATTCCTCTCTAAACTATTTAATAATTTGATAGATTTGAATTTTCAGTTTTTAATAGATGCTCGTTGCCCTATTACCCCATCAAGTCGCATTTGATCAATCATTTCTTTTGAGTAATTCAACTCTGAAAGGATTTCCTCCGTGTGTTCCCCTAGAATCGGTGAATGGCTATAAATTTCGCCGGGAGTTTGAGAAAATTTAATCGGGAAACCAATTTGTTTAATCATTCCTGCTATCGGGTGATTCATTTGTGTAAATAATTCACGTTCGATGATTTGAGGGTCATTAAAAATTTGGTTAATATCGTTAACTGGTCCTACACAAGTATCCTCTAATGCCAATAAATCCAGCCATTCTTGTTGATTCTTTTGCTTGAATAATTGTGACAAATCTTTTTTTAATTTTTCTTGAACTTCATCAGATCCTTCATGAAGGTCAATCCATTCGGGCTTTCCGATTAATTCACAAATCCTCTTCCAGAATTTCAGTTCTGAAGCACCAACTGAGAGAAATTTATTATCCTTTGTTTCATAAACGTTATAATAAGCAAAATTTCCGTCTAAACGGTTATTTCCTCTTTCAGGTATTTTACCGGAAGCAAAATAATCTGATGCCGCTGCATAAAGCCAAGTAACAGCTCCATCCATCATTGATATATCAATATATTGGCCTTTTCCTGTCCGTTCTTTATGGAATAGTGCCATACAAATTCCAGATAGGGCCATAAGTGCTCCACCACCAATGTCTGCAATTTGAACGCCAGGTACGACTGGTTTTCCACCTTTCTCACCAATAAGTCCCAAAATTCCACTGTATCCAATATAATTGATATCATGCCCAGGTAAGTTTCGATACGGCCCCGTCTGACCATACCCTGTCAATGAACAATATACGATTCCTTCATTTAGCTTAGAGATTTCATCGTAACCAAGCCCTAAACGTTCCATTACACCAGGACGAAAGCTTTCTAATATTACATCCGCATTCGCTGCCATTTTTTTGAAAATTTCTTTTCCCGCTTTAGTCTTAAGATTTAATTCAACACTTTTTTTATTTCTGTTAATGGTTAAATGTCTAGCACCAATTCCTTCAATTGCTGGCTTTCTCCATCTAATGTAATCTCCATTTTCCGGTTCCTCTATTTTAATGACTTCTGCTCCATAATCCGCCATCATTAACGTGCAATATGGTCCTGGTAGTAATCTGGATAGGTCTAAAACTTTTACTCCACTAAGTGCTCCCATGTTGTATGCTCCTTCCTATTAAAACAATTGTTTTTTATTTAAAAGGATACATTGTATGGTGTCGATCCAAGTGATGATTAAACTCTTACTTGTATCTTTCAATTTTCCGCTCAATCTTCTTTTTATTATTTTATATATAAAATAATATTTTGTCAATGAAATTTCTGAATATTTTGTAATTTATATTTCATGATTACTAGATACTTCACAAGTATCAATTATGTCGATCATAATTGATGTATGAAAAGGGTGGAATTTTATTTAACATTTTCATTTTCCCTCTCGCGCAATACTGTTTTCAAAACCTTTCCCGCTTCATTTCTAGGTAATGATTCGATGAATTCTATGAAATGAGGTTTTTTATAAGAGGCGAGATTATTTTGGCAGTAGGCAATAACTTGCTCTTTACTTAAATGTTTTTTCGGTTTCAACACAATAAATGCCTTTACACATTCTCCCCATGCACTATCAGGAATTCCAATTACACTTGCATCTAAAATATCTGGATGGCTAAAAAGAACTTCTTCTATTTCTTTTGGATAAATATTTTCTCCTCCGCTAATAATCATGTCTTTTTTTCGATCTACAACATAGATAAACCCTTCTTCATCCATTCGTACCAAGTCACCACTATGGAACCATCCTCCAGTAAAAGCCTCTTTCGTTGCTTCTGGATTTTTGTAATATTCTTTCATGGTCGTAGGTCCTTGGTAAACAATCTCACCAACTTTCCCAACGGTAACATCATTCATATCGTCGTCCACTATCCGAACACGAACATTTATAGCCGGTTTACCAACCGATTCTGGTTTTCGTAAGGCGTCATTTCCAGTTAAATAGGTAGCTGAAGGGCTCATCTCTGTTTGGCCAAAAGCTTCTAATAATACAGCATTATTAAATACTTTCAAAATTCTTTTTTTAATTTCAATTGGACAAATTGCTCCCCCGATTGAACAAGAAGTCATAGAACTAATATCATAGGATGAGAGATTTTCGACTTGTAGCAGGAAATTCCACATAGTGGGAACCATGAACATGGAGTTGATTTTTTCGATATGGATTGTATTTAAAATGGCTTTAGGATTAAACTCGCGGTGAATATAAATCGTACCTTCCAATAAACAATTTTGTACAAGAGTAGACAATGCGGCGACATGAAAAAGAGGGGGAATAATAAGTTGCCTTATTCCCTTTTTCCATTGAGAATGGAAAAGTTTGTTCATTCCATTCAAATATAAATTTTTATGGGTTAAAACTGCCCCTTTTGGTTTTCCAGTTGTACCAGAGGTATATACAATAGCGTGTGGATCATCATCACTTAAAGCAACCGGCTTGTAATCAGTTGTCTTTTTATAAATAGAATCGTAAGTGATAGTTTCAATGCCTAATTCATGCTCGTCCTTACCTACAACGACGATTAACTGTACCTTTGAAAGCTTTTCAACAATAGGATAAACTTCTTTTAAAAACTCTTCTTCGACGAATAATATTTTGACGTCTGATTGATTTACGATATATTCGATTTCTTTTGAGATTAGTCGGAAATTTATTGGTACAAAAACACCGCCACTTAGAGAAACTCCAAAATACAACTCAACAAAAGGAAGTCCGTTTTTAAATAAACAACCTACTTTGTCATTTTTATCAATACCAGTTGTTTGAAGAAACCCAGCTAATTGTTTTGACCTTTGTAGGATTTCTTGATATGTTGCACGCTGTTCTCCATATATAAATGCAACTTGATTCGGGACATTATGGGCAGCACATTCCAAGGCTTCTCCTATTAACAATTGCTGAAACATTGGCGTTCTTTTTTGTTCCATTCGAATCTCCTCCCACTTTGCGTTTTAAAAACTCTTATAAAGAATTTAATATTTTAAAAGTTCCAGCTGACGTGGCCAAAATTGCCCCATTGCAATCTCTCACTTCACCTTCAGCAAATGCAACACTCTTTCCGCTTTTGATTAGATTAGCAGATGCAATCATTTGATCACCCTCTTTTAATGAAGAAACAAAATTAATCGTTGAATTAATCGTCGTAATTGGTTTCTTAGTAACAGAGCGAACTGTTGCACCCATAACAGAGTCGAGAATGCTAAAATAAACGCCTCCATGAACTGCTTGATTCACATTTTGATGATTAGGCGTGATTTTAATAGAATAAACTACGGAACCTTCCTCATATTTTTCTAACTTTATCCCTAAAAAATTATTAAATGGACTAGATTCATAGATTTTTCTTAGTTCTTCACTCGTTTCGAACATTAAGAAAGTCACCTCTTTTATTTGGTTTAGTATTTCATCCAGTTTTTTAGAAGTTAATACTATCCACCAAGATAGAGACGACGCACCTCATCGTTATTTCTCAATTCCGTCGAGTGTCCCTCTAAGGCAATATGTCCATTTTCTAATACATAAGCATAATCAGAAAAACCGAGGGCAAGATTGGCATTTTGCTCGACCAATAAGATTGATGTTCCATCTTGGTTTATTTTTTTAATGATTTCGAAAATTTCTCTTACAAGAATAGGTGCAATTCCTAAAGACGGTTCATCTAATAGAAGAATTTTAGGTCTCCCCATTAATGATCTTCCAATCGCAAGCATTTGCTGTTCACCGCCACTTAATGTCCCAGCTTTTTGCTTGATTCTCTCCTTTAGTCTAGGAAAATAAGAAAATACTTTTTCAATATCCTCTTTTTGATTTTTGTCTTTTCTGCAGTAAGCACCCATTCTTAAATTTTCCTCAACCGTAAATAATGGAAAAACTCTTCTATTCTCAGGACAATGGATTATTCCCCTTTTGACCATTTTGCTAGGATTCTCTTTGATCATTGATTTTCCATCAATTTCGTAGCTACCTTTTTTCGATTGTATAAGTCTAGAAATATACTTTAATGTTGTTGACTTTCCCGAACCGTTTGCACCAAGTAACGAAACGATTTTCCCGTCCTCAACCGTCATGGAAATTCCCCTTAATGCATGAACATGACCATAATATACATGAACATCAGCTAAGTTGAGCACTTTCTTCTACCTCCCCCAAATATGCTTCAATAACTATCGGATTTTTCTGAATTTCATTTGGAACACCTTCAGCAATTTTCTTGCCAAAATTCATAACCGTAACAAAATCAGAAACCTTCATTACTAAAGACATGTCATGTTCGATTAAAAGGACTGTATAATTCATTTCTTCCTTTAATCGTAAGATCAACTGACTAATCCTATTGGTTTCAACTGGATTCATGCCTGCTACAGGTTCATCCAACAAGATTAACTTTGGTGAGGAGATAATAGCCTTGCCAATGTCGACCATTTTTTGATAACCAAAGGATAAATTTGTCACTTTTTCATTAGCCAAATCTGAGATTGAAAGTAATTCCATAATTTCATATGCTTTTTTAATAGACTCTTTTTCAGTTCTCCTAACCGAAGCCAAATTTAATGCTATGGAAAATATATTTTTCTTTAATGTCGGATGCAGACCTGTTAACAAATTATCAAGGACTGTCATTTCGGCAAATAATTCTACATTTTGAAAGCTTCTCGCAATACCCAGATGAATAATTTGATGAGGTTTGAGTTGCAAAAGATTTTTTCCTTGGAAATGAATTTCTCCCGCTGCTGGTGTATAAAAGCGGCTTATACAATTAAAAACAGTACTTTTACCTGCACCGTTTGGACCAATAATTGAATAAATATTACCTTGAGGTACTTCAAAAGAAAGTTCATTAACGGCAGTAACTCCCGAAAATTTTACTGTTACATCTTTAAAGGTTAGCATCTCTTGCATTCCCCCCTTGTTCAATGTCAGGAATATACACTTTTGAATCATTAGTCTTCGTTTCGCTTGATTTATTGAACTTAAATAATCCTGCTAATGACAATAAACCACGAGGACGGAATAATATAACGATCACAATGGCAATTCCAATAATAATATTGGTTAGTCCAATAAACGATTTAGTAAGCTCAGGGAGAACTGTAAAGACAATTGCTCCTATAATTGCACCTGGGATGGATCCAAGTCCACCTACTACGATCATCCCAAGTAATAGAAATGATGTGAAGGAAGTAAAATCATTTGGACTTACGAAACCAATCCAATATCCGTAAAGACCTCCAGCAATACCAGTAAAAAATGCACTTATTACAAACATTAAGGTTTTATAAAATGCGACGTTAATCCCAGTAGCTTGGGCGGCAATTTCACTTTCACGGATGGCGATAAAGGCCCTTCCCAATCTGCTTTTCAAAATATTATGAAGTAACCATGTAATTAAAATGGTCATCAAAATGATGACATATATGAATTGGTTATCATTTAACAACCACTCTGGTCGAAATAATGCCATACCTGAATATCCACCTGTAAGTGCATCCCAATTAAGAGCAATTTGTGGGATCGATAGACCAAAACCTAATGATACAACTGCAAGGAAGTTGCCACTTAAACGGACAGCAGGGAGACCAATTAATAAGCCAATTATTCCAGATATCAAACCTGACATTGGAAGAACCAGTAAGAATGGGAGCCCTAATTTAGTTGATAGAATTGCAACAGCATATCCTCCAATCGCTAAAAAACCTGCATGTCCGATTGAAACCTGTCCACCAAATCCTGTGAGAAGGTCTAATGACATAGCGGTAATTGCATATACACAAATCATGACAAAAATGGAAACCATGTAGCTAGATTGTCCAACAATATGAGGATATGCAAGTAGAAAAAGGATGAGCAGTACTAACCAAGGTTTCTTATTTGCAAGTAACGTTTTCAATATTGATCACACCTTTTTAATAATTTTTGAACCGCCAAAAATCCCCTGTGGACGCACATACAAAACAAGGACGATTAACAGAAATACAAAAACAATTTTTAATTCTGGTGAAATATAGTAACTTACTAAGTTTTGAAAAACACCAATAATTAAGCCACCAACTACTGCCCCAGGTAAACTTTTAAACCCACCTAGAACTGCACCAGCAAAAGCGATGATTAGTACTTCTCCCATCATGTTGGTGCTCAAAAAGGTCACTGGTGCTGTCATAATCCCAGCAATTCCACCTAGGACAGTTCCAATCGCCCAAGATCCCATAAAAATTCCAGAAACCTTAACTCCCATTAGTTCTGAGGCCATAATATCTTGAGAGGCAGAACGCATGGCTAATCCCATTCTAGTAAATCTAAATAGTAAGAAAAACAATAGCATAAGAACGACTGTTAATCCGACCATAAATAGGTCATTGGGTGAAAAGTAAATATTTCCAATCTGGAATGTCTTGCCTTTAAGTGCCTCCGGATAGGAAGTAGTATCAAACCCCCATATAAGTCCGGCTAACCCGTTAAAAGTCATAAATAAACCTAATGTAAGAACAACTTGATTGATATGTGGAGCAGACTGGATTCTTTTCATAAACAAAAGATATACAACCATTCCAAAGAGTGTTGCAAAAACGAGGGCTAATACAAGAGAGAGTGAATATGAGAGTCCATAACTTTTTAAAAAGACATAACTGACAAACGTTGTGATCATAGCCATTTCACCTTGTGCAAAATTGACCACTTCAGTTGTTTTAAATATTAAAACAAGACCTAAAGCTGCCAGTGCATAGATACAACCAAAGACTAAACCACCTACAATAAGTTGCATAAGAGGGTCACCTTCCTTTTTTTACTAAAATCGAAAAACAAATTATATTTGAATATTCTGAATTCTAACAAAGGAGTGATCAAACGCAAATACGTCTGTTTTAAGTTAATTTTCAATTACACTGTGTGCCTTTTAATATTCTACAATTAATACTAAACTTCCTTGTCAGCAGAAAAAATCATCTGTTTGATTCCCCCTTTAATTTTCTATTTTGCTGAAATCGTTACCAAATTCCACTTTCACTAGAGCTTATACTTTATATAAAGTTGGAATTTTGAACCATTTCTAGAGCCTATTGAGATATTTTATATACAAAAAAATTTTTTGTCAATGATATTTATAGTTTGATTGTTCTCTTTTTATGAGGCTTGAATCTTACAAATTCTTAAAAATAAAATATAAAAACACATACAATATGAACGGATACACTCAATTAAAAATAATCACCGTTCAATAGTTTTTCAAATTAAAATCAATAGTTAAGTGATATTTTTGGTAAAAGCAAAGCCTTAAGCAATAACAAAGAACTCTTTCATTACCTACCAAAATTTCATCAATTATGTATATTCAATTGATACTAGTTTTATATGTTAAAATTTATTATTATATTTTTTAATTATTGTTGACAAAAAAACATTTTCAATATAAAATTTTTTCTTATAGATACCTAAATCCGATATCTAGCAATTTTATTAATAAATTCAAATTTTAATATTTTGCAAACGCTTTCGCCTATTCACACTAATGTTCACATAACAAGACAATATACACTTCAACCTACCATTCATTTACCTTAAATTTTCTGAATTTTTAACAAATTCAGTAAAATAAAATTTAATAATAGGAGTGATGAGAACCTCTTCATATTAATCGATTGGAAAACATTTAATACAATCTGATAAATCATAATTGGGGGGATTTTATTGAAGAAAAAGTTATCGTTCTTACTGGCAATTTTTATGGCTGCACTATTGTTAGTAGCCTGTGGTGGACAAAATCAAACATCTGGTGGAAGCACAAAAAATGGACAAAAATTAGCACAAGGAATTACAGATAAAGAGATAAAAGTTGGATTAACAGGACCACAGTCAGGACCTGTTGCTGAATATGATAAAGTGCGTAAAGGTTTACAAGCTTATTTCAATTATATAAATGATAATGGCGGTGTAAATGGAAGAAACATCAAATTAATCGCATATGACGATCAATATCAGCCAGCAAAATCACTCCAAAGTATGCAAAAATTGATCAATCAGGATAAAGTGTTTGCTCTTCTATATCCAATTGGAACGGCCAATATCGGCGCTTCCCTACCCTTGTTAGAAAAGTCCGGTATTCCAGTAATAAGTCTAGGCACAGGTGCAAAAAAGTTTGTTGAACCAACAATTAAAAATATTTTTGGCGGAACTTTTAACTATGAGATAGAGTCTACAATTTTCTTGGATTATGCTGTGAACAAACTACATGCTAAGAAAATTGCAATCGCCTTCCAAAATGATGACTTTGGTAAACAAGGTTTAGAAGCCGCACACAAGAACATTGAAAAATACAAAGGTGTATCGATTGTCAAAGAAGTTCCGTTCTTAGCTACAGATAAAGAATTCAGTTCTCAGGCTAAGCAGCTAAAAGAGGCACAACCTGATGTGATTATTATGAACTCAACTCCTGCTCCTGCTGCTGGTCTTCGTAAGGAACTGTATAAAATTGGTGCATCAAAAATACCGTTTATCGTATCAATGACTGGTGGCGATGATATAAACCAATATAATCTAGCAGGGAAAGAAGCATGGACAGGGGTTATTTCTTCAGTCGATCTTCTACATTATGATAAATTAAGTGGCCCAAAAGTAGAGAATTATATTAAGTATGTTTCAAAAGAATATGGAAAAGAAGCATTAGGACCTCTTACACAAAAAGCTTGGTCTGCTGGGCAAATATTTGTAGAGGGTTTAAAACGGTCGGGTGATGATTTAACTTGGGATAATTATATAAATAAGTTAAATACTTTTGATAACTGGACAGAATCATTCTACACCAGCATTAATTATTCACAAAATCACCATTATGGAAATACAACTTTATACATTACAGAGGCAAAAGACGGCAAGATTGAACCAATATCCAAAAAAATCTACTATGATGCTGATAAGAATGAAATAATTTACGAAAAATAAGAAATGATAAAAAGCTGACTGGAGATAACAAATCACCAGTCAGCTTATTTATTTGTGCCAAATAGCAGAAATTAATTATACATTTACCATTAACCTATTTCGCATTCTTATCTGGCTGATGAATACCGAAAATATTGCCTTCTGGATCTATATAATACCCTTGCCAAGCCATTCCAGGTAATGCGTATTTCGGTAATGCAATCTCACCGCCATTTTTTAAAATTTTCTCTTCTGTGGAATCATAATCTTCCACTCCCATTGTACATGCATAGCCATTTAAAGCTTGATTTTTTTCTGGTGGAGGACTTTGGCGTTTCATCAGTGCACCATTTATACCCATCTCATTTTCGTCGCC
This sequence comes from Rummeliibacillus sp. JY-2-4R, assembly GCF_053847205.1. NCBI lineage: Bacteria > Bacillati > Bacillota > Bacilli > Caryophanales > Caryophanaceae > Rummeliibacillus > Rummeliibacillus sp. JY-2-4R. The sequence goes on from NZ_CM132623.1 coordinate 2,534,198, forward strand.
CGTTACAGCTCCAAAATAAGGCATACCAGCATATTCGCTCCAATCTTCAAATGTCCATCCAAATACATCTCCATAAAACTTTTTCGCTCGATCCATGTCATCAACATGTATTTCAAAATGCACTAATCTACCCATGTTTTCCTCCTAATTCCCCTTATAAATTATGAATTACAAAACTCTTTTCGTATGTAATTTCTACAATCGTTTTCGGCAATCCTTCATTATTATGGAAATTAATGTAGGAAATTATTCACTTTGTTGTTTCTTACTACGGTGAAATATGCTCACCAAATTACATTAAATCAAAAAAGATGATGTACTGTTAAGACATCATCTATTAGAGGTTCATTCCTGATTAAATGCACTCTCATCCATATAAGCAATTTCCCAAATATGACCGTCTATATCCCTATATCCCCAAACATACATAAATTCATGATCTTGAGGATCACTATAATTGCTACCACCTGAGGCAAGTGCCTTATTGACCATCTCGTCCACTTGCTCACGATTTTTTGCTGAAAGACAAAAAATTGCTTCTGAAGTGGAACTTGTGTCTACTACCTCTCTCTTCGTAAAACCTTTGAAGCGTTCCTCAATCATCAACATCACGAAAATATGATTGCTAACAATCATACAGGCAGCCGTTTCATCCGAAAATTGAGGATTGAATTCAAAACCTAATTCTTTAAAAAAAGAAGTAGATCTGTTCAAGTCTTTTACTGATAAATTAATAAAGATATTTTCTGATTGGAATGCCAATATTATATCTCCTCTTCATCAATGGCATTAATGCCATTGATTTATTATTTTTCAATCTTATATATGATTTAATCTTAGAAATATTTTATCAATTATAGCAACCTTTTGCTAATTCGAACTGATTTTTCTCACCATTAGATTTATTACAAATAATGGTTATTAAAGAATAGTATTGAAGAAAAGATTTTTTCATGGCAAGCTAGAAGAAAATATAATAATTCGGAGGAAAGAAAATGGAACAAATTCCAAGTTGCCCACAATGTCAATCGGAGTATACGTATGAAGATGGAGCATTATTTGTTTGTCCAGAATGTGCACACGAATGGACAGCACATGAGCAACAAGTGGCAGTAGAAGCGAGTATAATTCGAGATAGCGTAGGCAATCCTTTATCAGAAGGAGACACTGTAACCGTTGTAAAAGATTTAAATGTCAAAGGTGCATCTTCAAATATTAAAATTGGAACAAAAGTAAAAAGTATTCGCTTTGTCGATGTAGATGGTCACGATTTAGAAGGAAAAGCTGATGGATTTGGAGCCCTTTATATTCGCTCTAAATTTGTAAAAAAGCTTTAATTTAATTTTACATCATAAAAGGGCTTTACCCAAAAATCATGGAATCATGACTTTAGAGTAAGCCCTTTTACATCTACTGTCTTTTCTTAGTCTTTTTATTATTAAGCTTTTCAGTTGTTGTTAATGGTTCGCTCGAAAATTCCTGATTGAAATTACTCGATTGTTTTTTACGAAGCGCTTGTTTATCACTGAAATCTTTACCTAATTGCTTACTCATTTTCTGGGTTTTATTCACATTTGCCACCTCCATAAAAATAGGTTTTGCAAAATCGTATGAAGTATTCAGCATCCTAAAAGAAAATATGAGCCATATAAATCGAGCATAAATTCGCTTATTTGGAGCAACTTATTTTCTATGGAGGTGAACATTATGCCAAAGCAAAATGGGTATAAACCAAAGAATAAAAAGTACCATAACAGCAATTTTACTGATGTACAAGATCGCAATACTACAAATGATCCACGTAATAGCCCTGATAATTATAAAGAAGAGTTTGCAGCTGAATGGCGAGAAAAGGCTATCGCAGATATCAATAAACAATCGAATGATCGCAAAAGTAAATAATATGTAAAAAAAGTAGCTGGAGAAAAACAAACTTTTTTCTTCAGCTACTTTTAGTATAAAATCATGAAAGAAAAGCGGCAAAAAGGATTTACATCACATTTTACCGCCAAAACAAATAATTATTCTATTCTAAATTTTGTCGTGCTACTTGATTTGCTTGTTCTTTCTTCTCCTTCATAGTCTTCTCTTCGTCTTGCTTTTTGTCTTGTATTTGGTCATGCTTTTCCTCTATATTGACAAATTCTTCTCCATCTTCTGCAGTGTCAAAACGGCCATGTGATTTTGGTATATTAGTCTTTTCAGACATATAATTTCCTCCTTATCAGATTTTTGTTTCTTGTTTTTCATATACCACTTTATATAGACTCTTAAACATTAAAACTACTAAAAAATTCAATTTAATAGAAAGGTTAATTTGTTGACAAGAATAATTTGGTATTATACCTTTGTTTCGATAAGCGAAAATAATATTCTTAGAGTTTTGCATAAAAACATAACTAAATAAGATATTTATAAAGCAGTCTAAACTTTAAATATGGAGGGATAAATTAAATGGCAAATATCAATATACCACTTTCCGTATTGAATCTTGCCCCTATCCGTCAAGGACAAAATGCGAAACAAGCAATTGATTCAATGATTGACCTTGCACAGTCTGTAGAAAATATGGGGTATACTCGTTACTGGATTGCGGAACATCATAATTCTTCAACTTTAGTAAGTTCGGCTACATCTATATTAATTAAACATACATTAGAACATACCAATCATATCCGTGTTGGGTCAGGTGGTATTATGTTACCAAATCATTCGCCATTAGTTGTAGCAGAACAATTCGGTACAATGGCAACTATTTATCCTAATCGTCTTGACCTTGGCCTTGGCCGTGCTCCTGGTACAGATATGTTCACTGCAAGTGCGCTTAGACGATCAAAAAACGATTCGGTCTATACATTTCCTGATGATGTAAGTTCACTACTTACCTACTTTGGTCCAGCCGAACAACAAAGTTATGTGAAGGCTTATCCAGGCGTTGGAACAAATATCCCAATTTATATTCTAGGTTCTTCTACCGACTCCGCATACTTAGCAGCAAATTTAGGGTTACCTTATGTATTTGCTTCCCATTTTGCATCGCAACAAATGGAAGTGGCAATATCAATCTATCGTCAAAACTTCAAACCATCTCAATATCTGGACAGTCCATATATGATGGTTTGCTTAAATGTGATTGCAGCCGAAACAAATGAAGAGGCTGCAAAATTATCAACAACAATGGAACAATTTTTCCTTAATATAATAAGACGGACTAATACTCCTTTACAACCACCTGTAGATGATATCAATGAAATTTGTAATGCTGCGGAAAAAGAAATGCTTAACTCAAGATCAAGTATTACATTTTTAGGAGATAAAGAATCAGTACGGAATCAGCTGACAGAATTCCAAGAAAAATACGATGTTCAGGAAATCATGGTTGTCTCGTATATTTATGATATAGAAAAACAAAAACGCTCCTATGAAATATTGAAGGAAATTATTAATGAAGATTAATCCTTAATATATGCAATTAAAAGACAAAACAGGCTCAAGTTATTTTCCTTGAGCCTGTTTTATTAAAATCTAGAAATTCAAAATTATTATGCGTTTACTACCAATTCTTGTTCGAATGCTTTTGCCCCAGCTTTTGCAACGGCAACATCATTTGGAACTGAGCTACCACTGACACCAATTGCACCCACTACTTTACCGTCTTGTACCAATGGAATACCACCGCCGAAGACAACTACTTTACCATTATTTGTAGTGTTGATGCCATAAAGTTCTGCTCCAGGAATTGTTGCAGCTTCTAAAAGTTCTGTTTCAAGTTTGAAAGCAACAGCTGTCCATGCTTTTCCTTGTGCAATGTCAACACTACCGATCCATGCATCATCCATGCGATGCACTGCAACTAAATTGCCTCCTTCATCTACGATTGAAATGACCATTTTTAAATCACGTGCTACCGCTTCGCTTTCTGCAGCAGCAATCAACTTTTTTGCTAATTCTAAATTCATATTATCTACCTCTTTTTTATGTATTAGTTACCCTATCCACCTAAATTAAATGAATATATGGAACTTTTTTAATTTTAACATAAATAATTAACTGAAAATGTAAAAATTTCTTACTTTACAAAAAAGCAATACACAAGACTTCAATAAATAACCAATAATGCAATATACAAATTGAATTTTCAAAGGCTATGTTGATGTACTAACTGTTACTGAAGGGTTCAACACATTATCGAAAAAATTAAAACTCAGCTAATCTTCTCTTAAGAAGGGTGCTGAGTTTTTAATTATTATTAATATGAAATTTAAAAAAACTCTTGCATTTCCTGAAATTCCATTTTTTTATATCATCAGAAATCTAAATTTTCCCACACTGCAGCTATCCCTTGGCCACCACCAATACAAACTGCACTCACACCATATTTTTCCTTTCTACGTCTTAATTCATATAATAATGTTAGTGATATTCTAACGTCACTGGCAGCTAAGGGATGTCCAAGTGCAACTGCACCACCATTCACATTCCATTTTTCTAAATCAAATCCTAATTCCTTTTGACAAGCCAAATATTTTGAATCGCAGGAACTGATCCGGTGCACATATATTTTAGCTCTACACCGACAATTCCCCATGATTTCAGGCGAGCAATAGGTTTTAGATTGTTTTCTTTTGTATAATCACCGGAAGTAACAATCATTGCACCTGTCCCATCAACCATACCGCTTGACTTACCAATTCAAAAAGCTGTGAAGAATAATATACTTCCATCACAGCTTCTATTTCTATTCCCTATTTAAAGCTATCTCTCCAAGCCTTTTCTGCGGCCTTATCCGCAATTTCTTTTTCCTTTATTTGAATTTCTCGTTGTCGACGGTAATTCTTTTCTTCTAGATGCTCAAGTTCTTCCTTACCAGCAAATTCCATGCTGATTTCAGCTTCGCTCATATTCTTTCTTGTATTTTCAATCATATTTTGGATTGGTGCTGCACTATTAGATTGTTTATTTTTTGGTTTTTTCATTTTAAGAGTCCTCCTGCGATGTTTTCATTACTGTATTAGTTTGTTAAGGATTGCACACTTTATACAATAAAGAAAAAGTAAAAAGCTGTGGCACAAAATTTTGGATATTCATCCTTTTGCCACAGCCTTTAACTAAATTATTGTTGTCCTCGTTTTCGTGCTTCTGCTTCATCATGCATTTCTGCAATAAATGCATCAAGTGCTTGATTTCTACGTTCATTTTTTTCTTTAATTTTTTGAGCTTCTTCAGGTCCTGCAAATTCCATACTAAATTCCGCTTCTTTTATATTCTTCTTCGTATTTTTAGCCATTTGTTTTAAACGCTCCACATTGTTAGAACGGTCATCTGGGTTTGGTGTATGTTGATTCATTATAAAAAACCTCCAAAAAATGATTTTTTGAATTACTACGTTAGTTTGTTTAATTTTGTTTACATTATTCAATTATCCGTAGTGGAAAATAATAAGAGAAATACAGTACTTTTTCTCCATTTATCTAAGTGCTAATTATTAAAGAATAAATCTTTTACATATTGAGCACATTAATTTCTGGGAGGTGATTAACCATGCCAAAACGTAGTGGATATAATCAAAAAAACAAAACACATAAAAGCAATGATTTTGCAAACCAAAATAATACGAACAACCAAAACCAAAATTCAAATGAAGAATTTGGTGCTGAATTCGAGGCTAACAACCAAAATAATTCAAGCTACAAGAATCTAGAGTCACATAATAAAAATAAATGACTTGTTGATTGCTAAGCCTTAATACATTATGTATTAGGGCTTTATTTTTGTTCCGTAGAGATGTTGAAATCTCTTCCAACAACAATCTATTAAGGTAACAAACTTTCAGATATAAAAACCCTTGCATAAAATAAATTACATGATAAGCTATTAATGGAAACTAAATAGCACCACTAGGGGTGTCCCGATGAGGACTGAGACTGAACAATCGTTCTAAACCCTTTGAACCTGATCTAGTTTATACTAGCGGAGGGAAGTGAGACATGTTTAATGAATTTATTATACATACCCCACTGACTTTGTTAGTGGGGATTTTTTTATTTTCAAAATTGAATAACAACAACCTACTAGGGGCGCCATTAGGCTGAGATTGTACCCTTTGAACCTGAACTAGACAATTCTAGCGTAGGAAAGTAGTTTCACAGATATTGTTATCTGAGTAATTCTTTTGAAACTGCTTTCTTTAATAGAAAGCAGTTTTTTTAAGTCATTAAAAAAAGAAAGGAGTAACAAAATGACACTTATTCTCAAAGATGTCTCCTACAGTTTCACAAACGAACAAAAACAAAAAAACAAAGTAATCTCAAATCTAAATCTGGAAGTACAAAACGGTGAATTTGTCTCGATCATCGGTAAAAGTGGAACTGGAAAAAGTACAATCTTACGACTTATCGCAGGCCTCCTAGTTCCTTCTGAAGGACAAATTCAAATTGATCAAAAGTACATAACACTTGGCGATGTCGGTTATATGCCACAGAAGGATCTACTACTCCCTTGGCGTACAATCCTAGATAACATCCTAATCGCGTCCGAAATTCAAAAAGACCTGAACATTTCAAAAGATGAAGCGAGAACTTGGTTAAAACGAGTTGGATTATCAGAATACGAAAATGCTCTACCAAAACAACTATCCGGTGGAATGAAACAACGAGCATCATTTCTAAGAGCATTATTAACTGGAAAAAATATCCTATTATTAGATGAACCATTTGGTGCACTAGATAGTATAACGAAAAAAGAAATGCAAACATGGCTTTTATCGATTTGGCAAGATTTAAAGAAAACAATATGTTTTATTACGCATGATTTGGAAGAAGCGATTTATTTAAGCGATCGCATCATACTCCTTCATCCTAATTTTCAAATAGAAGAGATTTCTGTTGATTTGCCGAGACCTCGCGCTGCGAAAATGTTACATTCTCAAAAAATAATTGAATTACGACAAGAATTGGAGTTAAAGATTGCCAATGAAACAGATTAAGAACTTTCTACAAACCTATAGTTTATTTATCATTGTTTCTATTATTCTACTAGCGATTGTTGAATTGCTTGTACGTTTGACAATCGTCCCAAGCTTTATCATTCCTGCACCAACTGGGGTACTAAGAATGATAATAGACAATTGGCAACCGCTAATTTTTGAACATTTAAGTGCTACTATGCTGGAGTTTATCATTGGGTTTTTAATAGCCGTTATAGGTGGTGTAATACTTGCAGTTAGCATGTTCTTTTCAAAAACTATTGAAAAAATTGTATATCCTGCGGTTGTCATCTCGCAAATGATTCCGATTATTGCCATTTCCCCTATTTTTGTTTTGTGGTTTGGGTATTCCATCTGGAGTAAAGTTGCTGTCACAGTCCTTATTTGTTTCTTCCCAATTGTCGTAGGTACTTATGATGGACTGAAGTCATGTAATCAGGAGTATATCGAGTTATTACGTTCAATGGGGGCTACTCGTTTTCAAGTTTTTCAAAAGCTACATATTCCAATGGCACTACCTTCTTTTTTTTCTGGATTTAAGATGGCCATTGTTTTTGCACTTGTTGGGGCAACCATTGGAGAATGGCTAGGAGCAAGTCAAGGCTTAGGATATTATAGCCGAAGAATGTCTGGAAATTTAAACTCGGAAGGGGTCTTTGCTGCGATCACACTCTTAACTATCGTAGGCATTTTACTATTTGCACTAGCCACTTGGTTTGAAAAAAGAATCACCAATAAAGTGAACCTTCACTAATGTAAGATTTTCTTCATCCCGTGAAATACAAATCTAATAGAAATAGGAGCATTCCAAAATGAAAAAATGGATTACATATTCTTTATTACTATCACTACTCGTCCTCATGGCAGGATGTAGTGGAAAAACTCAATCAAAATCGACTGATGAAAATGGGAAAAAATTAGACAATATCAGCATCATGCTCGACTGGTACCCAAATGCTGTACATTCTGCCATCTATGCAGCACAAGAAAAAGGCTATTTTAAGGACCAAGGCCTAAATGTCAAAATCGAAATGCCCGCTGATACCAATGATCCTATTAAACTTGCTGCAACTGGGAAAGTCGATTTAGCTATTAGTTATCAAAATCAAACAATTTTATCAAAATCAGAAGGAATTCCAGTCGTTTCTGTGGCTGTTTTAGTTAGACATTCACTAGACCAACTCATGATGAAAAAATCAGCAGGAATCAAATCACCTAAGGATTTAGAAGGGAAAAACGTTGGTTATTCATCAAGCGAATTAAGCGAAGCTACTGTCAAAACAATGGTTGAAGCAGACGGTGGGGATTTTAGCAAAGTCAAAATGACTGATGTCGGTTGGGATTTAATTTCATCAGTTGCGACAGACCATGTAGATGCGATTACAGGTGGCTATATTAACCATGAATATGTTCTTTTAAATAAAGAAGGTTATGATATGATGACCATCAAAAACAGTGACTATGGCGTACCTGATAATTATGAACTAATTCTAGTAACAGGTGAAAAAACTTTACATGAAAAGAAAGATGCAATTAAGCGATTCTGGACTGCTGTAACAAAAGGCCAAGAATACGTAAAACAAAATCCAAAAGAAGGATTACAAGTTTTACTAGATCATGAAAATGATAGTTTTCCTTTAGATAAAGAAGTTGAAACAAAAAGTTTACAAATCCTTCTACCTCTCATGGAAGAAAAAGGAGTACCTTTTGGCTATCAAGACCAAGAAGCTTGGAAAAAAGCATCTGATTGGCTTTATCAAAGAGGGGTTATTAAAAAACAAGTTAAACCTAGTGAAGTAATTGATAATATCGTATCAAAATAATTTCAGAGGGGCTTGGTCTAAATGAAAAATATGAATAAAACAAGAAAACTTACCTACACTGCCATTATTGCTGCTATCACAACTATCTCTAGTAGTATGGTATATATTCCATTAGGATTTGTTAAAGTCTTTCCAATCCAACACTTTGCCAATATTTTATCAGCTGTTCTTCTTGGACCTTGGTACGCAGTGTTGCAAGCTTTTATGTCCTCATCTTTACGCATAATGCTGGGGACAGGAACTGTGTTTGCGTATCCTGGTAGTATGATTGGAGCATGTTTGTCTGCGATACTCTATACAAAAACAAAGAGACTAGCGTTTGCAGGTCTAGGTGAAATCTTTGGAACTGGCATCCTAGGCGCTATGGCCACTTATCCGATTGCCATTTTATTTTTAGGCAAAGCATCTACATTATTTGGCCTCGTCCCCGCTTTTGCCATTAGTTCGTTTACTGGTGCCTTAATGGGCTATGGATTATTGAAAGTATTACAAAAAAATAATGCTTTTTCTCATATAGTTAACTAATATTTAAAATCAATCTCCTAAAGATTATGGTTTTCAAGTATAGGTAAAATGGTAGAGTTTTTGACCTCTCTTAAAGCCAAACTAGTTTGGATACGCGTTATGCCAAGCTTGTTGAGTTTTCGGATAAAGCTTTCTAATTCCTTTCTACCTCTATTGACCACCTTTAGGAGATAATCATGTTCTCCTGTTAAACAATGGCATTCTAGAATTTCAGGGATGGATGAAAGCTCCGTCTCCAATATTTCTAACTGCTCAGCTTGATGAATCGTTGTACTAATGAAAATGAAAGTTAATAACTCAAATCCTAGTTTTTCTTGATTTAAGATTGTAACCTGCTGCTGTATGTAGCCTTCTTTTTCTAATCGTTTAATCCGCGCATGAATTGCTGGAGGGGACAAATTTACTTGTTTAGCTATCTCCGCATAACTTATACTCGCATCCTTTTGCAAGCTATTTAAGATTTGAATATCCAACTCATCAAGAATTTTATTTGTTACTGACTCCACTCTTTTTCCTCCCTCTTTCTATTCTTCAAAAAACCACATAAATAAATGTAAATTATTAAATGAAATGTATCGAAAACCTTATTTCGCTTAACATTATTTCAAATTATTTTTATTATACAAAATATTATTTATTATGTAAGCGGAAAGAGCTAAAATAATTAACAAGAATATAAGTAAGGGGTAATGATAATGAACAATACTTTTACATTTAGAAATGCAATGATTGAAGATTTACCGGAGATTGTTAATATTTACAATTCCACTATTGCAAGTAGAATGGTAACCGCTGATACAGATCCTGTTTCAATTGATGATCGAATGGAATGGTTCCATCAACATACCCCATCCAAAAGACCCTTATTCGTTGTAGAAGATCAAGGTGAAATTTGTGGCTGGATTAGCTTCCAATCTTTCTACGGTAGACCTGCTTATGATTCAACAGCAGAATTAAGTATCTATTTGCATGAAGATTATAGAGGAAGAGGTCTTGGAAAAACTACTTTGAAATATGCCATTGATGCATGTAAAGGGTTAAAAATCAATCGCTTGTTAGGTTTCATCTTTGCACATAATGAACCAAGTCTTCGCTTATTTGCAAGCTTCCAATTTGAAAAGTGGGCACATTTACCAGAAGTAGCTGAATTGGACGGAGTGAAAAGAGATTTAATAATTATGGGTAAAAAAATTGATTAATCCCCTTCATCTAACTTAAATAAAATTACTCGGACAACTTTTCAATTTATAGCCTCCTTCATACTATAATCATTATCCTTTTGTGAAATGACATCTTATGTATAAGGAGACAGCAGCCGATGAAATATGTTCATTTTTTTGAAAATAGAACAAATGTCTTAAGTCAGATTTTAGAAAGTGTTCCCTCAGTTGATACACCGGTGAAAATTAAGGGGCGAAAAGGGAAAGTTGTAGAAGTCAATATAATTGGTGAAAACATTTTTCATGTTAAAGTGGTATTTGAAATAGTTAAGAAAAAAATACCGGTATTTAAAGATGACCGAAATAAGAAAAGAAGATAAATATTATATAAAAAAGTGACGAGATCTGGATGATCTCGTCACTTTTTTATTACAATTTCACAAGAATTCTTCCGCGAGCTTGTCCTTTTAGTAAAGTTGATAGAACTTCTGGTAGTTGTTGTAGTGAAACTTCTTGTAAAACAAATTCTTCTAAGTTTGCAGGTTTAAAATCAGTTGCTAAACGATTCCACGTTTCCACCCTTTTTTCCATTGGGCAGTAAACTGAATCAATTCCTAGTAAGTTGACTCCTCTTAAGATAAACGGGAAAATGGTTGTCGGTACTTTATTGCCTGCAGTTAAACCCGTAGTCGCTACAGAACCGCCATATTGTATTTGACTAATCACAGATGCAAGCACTTCACCACCTACAGGATCTACAGCTGCTGCCCATTTTTGTTTACCTAGTGCTTTAATTTTACCATTATAAACGTCTTCTCTTGAAACTACACTTTGTGCACCTAATTTTTTTAGGTATTCGTTTTCTGAAGTTTTTCCTGTACTTCCTTCAACTTGATAACCTAATGTGGATAGAATTGATACTGCAAAGCTCCCTACGCCACCCGTTGCACCAGTAACTAGAACTGGACCTAAATCATTTGTTATTTGGTTATCCTCTAAGCGTTGAACGGATAATGCTGCAGTAAAACCAGCTGTACCGATAATCATTGCTTCTCTCATCGTAAGGCCTTCTGGAAGCGGCACAATCCATTTTGCAGGAATCCGAGCGTATTCACTATAACCCCCGAAATGTGATACACCAATCTCATAGCTAGTAGCAATAACCTCATCCCCTTCAACAAAACGAGGATCATCTGATGAAACGACTACACCTGCTAAGTCAATTCCGGGAACAAATGGGTAGTGGCTAACAATATTGCCATCAGGAATCGTTGCAAGACTATCTTTATAATTGACGCCGGAATACTGAACGCGAATCAACACCTCTCCCTCAGGTAAATCTTGGAGTGAAAGCTGTTGAACCCCTACTGAAAATTGATCGTTCTTTTTATCTACAACTAGTGCATCAAACTTTTTATTCATGATATAACTCCCTTCACATTTGTATAAGATTTCATTATTAACTCAATCATAACAATAAAAATTTGACCGGTCAATATAATTTTGACCGGTCAGAATAAAATAGTACTAAATATGTGCCCGATTTTGTGTATAATATTAATTATAATGGACGGTGAGTTTAATGAATAATAATAAGGCTGAAAAACGGCGCGAACAAATTTTAAGAGCTGCCTTTCAAGCTGTTTCAGATAAAGGTTTCCATAATGTTACCCTGCAAGATATCGCAAATTATGCAGAAGTAAGCAAAGGTGTTACAAGCTACTATTTTCAAAATAAAGAAGATGTTTTTTACCATTTGCTCAAATGGGTAACTGAAAAAATTTATAAAAAAGAGAATGAGGCAATTAGTCAAGAGAACAATGCAGTAGATCAACTACGGGCCTATGTAAATGCGGCTTTTTCGAATCCAGGTGAGAATCGCAAATTTTACCGAGTTTACCTTGAATTTCTCGCTCAAGCGAATAACAACGAACAATTTCGTGAAACTAATATCCAATTTTATGAAAATTGTTGGTCAATCGGAAGACAAATTATTAAGAAGGGTCAAGAAGAAGGCAAATTTGCAGATATGGATATAGACCAAGCTACTTATTCAATTCGCGCTTTTATCGATGGCTCTCTTATTCAATGGTTGATGCGAAACGATGATGGTCTTCATTCATACTATCGGGATACTTGTTTTAAAACCATCTATCGTTTCTTAACAAATAAGGCTTTTTAGAACAGCTAGAAAAGAGATTGGATATACACAATCTCTTTTCCCCTTTTACAATGTCAAAACGCTGACGCTGTCCAACTCTTCAAAAATTGTTTTGCTTTATTTCTACCAATTTCCATTAAATTCTCTTTCATTTCTTGAGTTAATTCAAATTGAGTTGCATTATAATTCTCAACTGGTATGAAAATTATATGTTTTTCATGTTTTCTTGAAATATACCGCTCATCATGAGCATTTTGCATCGTACTAAAAAGTGCTTCAAACAAGTTGAGACCATTCTCAATTTTATGTGGCTTCATTTGCTCTTGTGGATGACTTAGCTTCAATCCAATGACTGGACGTGGTCTAATTCCATATTCGATATCATATAACCAAATCGGAAAATTACTTAATACGCCTCCATCTACTACAATGGATTCTCCTTCAGCCACACTTAACTTCACTGGTTGAAAGAAAAAAGGTACACCACAACTCATTCGTAGCGCCTTTGAGACTAAAAACCCCCCCGGTTCTATTCCATAATTAATTAAATCATCAGGCAAAACCAACATTTTCCCATTTGTTAAATCCGATGCAATCAACTTTAAAGAGCCTTCTGGTAAATCCTCAAACGTATAAATATCTTTATCTGAAAGCTTTTCATAAAACCATTTTTCTAATGCTTTTCCTTGATAAATTCCCATACGGAAATAAAGATTAATCCATCTCATAAAAGGCATCGAAAAAAACGTCTTTGGAGGATCTAGAAAAGTAGCAACATCTAATTCATCTAGCATCTTTTCAATTTCATGTGCAGTATAACCTGCAGCTAGAAAACAAGCTAATATTGCACCGGCACTCGTACCAGCTACACGTTCAAAATATATATCATTTTCCTCTAATACTTGAAGAGCTCCTACTAATGCAAATCCTTTGATTCCTCCACCAGAAAACACCCCATCGACAAGCATTGTATCCCCTCCTCAACAGTCCCTATTTACACTGTAAGAAAAAACAAGAAAAAATAGAACAATGTCGAACGAAATTAAGAAGATTCCCCATACCATTTCGTTGTTTTATATTCGTGGGCTACTTAAAAATTCCTTCTTTTAGGAAATTTGCGGTAGGTTAAAGATGAGTAAAAAACCAATAGTAATAAGCAGAATAGTTTTGGGATTTTTTCATATGGATATGTATTATCCTTAGATACCTGTCATAATAATTCAAAATGAGCACAAAGTTTAAACAATTAACGAAATAATCCATAACAAAAGACAGGTCCAAAGTAGGATAATAATTATTCCAGCAATCCAGTTTTTCTTTTTAGTCTTTTCTGAATGAGCAACAATTTCGCGACATTCCAAGAGCACATCTTTTGGAATCAATTTCATTACTAATACAATACCTAATGGAATCAAAATGATATCATCCAGATACCCTAAGACAGGTATAAAATCAGGGATTAAATCAATTGGGCTAAAAGCATAAGCAACCACTACAATAGCTAGCATTTTAATATAAAGTGGAGTTTTGGGATGTTTATATGCTTCCACTAAAACAAAAAGATCTTGTTTAATTTTCCTAGCTTTTATCTTTAGTTTTTCAACAACACTTATCATTCGTTCTACTCCAGTCTATGAAATATGTTAAATTCAAAAGGTATACTCTTGTCAAAATGAGTATACCTTTTTTAGTTCATATTCTATATCATTTTCAAGAAATCTGTGCTTCAACAGATGTTTAGAACTATTCTTTCACTTTCATCATTCGCAATCCATTCAATGCGACAATTAAAGTAGCACCCATGTCAGACATAATGGCAATCCATAATGTTAACCAACCTGGGATTACTAAAATTAGCGCAGCAAGTTTAATAAGTATAGCAAACGTAATATTTGCTTTAATGGTATTTAATGCACTACGACTTAGCTTTATGGTAAACGGTAGTTTCCGAAGATCATCTGCCATTAAGGCAACATCTGCTGTTTCAAGAGCTGTATCCGTTCCAGCACCCCCCATTGCAATACCAACATTCGATGCTGCCAGTGCAGGTGCGTCATTTACACCATCACCTATCATCGCAACTTTACCAAATTCTTTTCGTAAGTCTTTAATAATATTTAATTTTTCTTCTGGCATTAACTCTGCTCGTATTTCAGATATGCCTACTTTTTGACCAATTGCTCTTGCAGTACCGATGTTATCGCCCGTAAGCATAACCGTTTTCTTAACACCCATTTCATGCAATTTCGAAATAACTTCTTCACTTGATTCTCTCACGATATCAGCTATTGCAAGTACTGCAATAATTTTTTCTTTTGTACCAAAGAACATAACTGTTTTACATTCAGATTGAAGCTTACGCATATGTGTAAGGATATGTTCAGACATATCAACATGTAATTCTTCAAATAATTTAGGACTTCCAATCAAGTATTCTAGTTGATTTATCAATCCTTTTACACCTTTTCCTGTAATTGAAGAAAAGTTTTCTACATTGATTGACTTATATGAAATGTGTAATCCTTCTACCTTTTGTAAAATAGCTGAAGCAAGAGGATGTTGTGAACGATTTTCAAGAGCAGCAATTAAAGCTATTACTTCATTCTCATTAACATTTGGCTCAAATACTTCAAAATCTGTTACAACAGGAACTCCTTTTGTTAAAGTACCTGTCTTATCAAAAGCAATAGCTTTTAAAGCTCTCATTTCTTCAAGATAATTACCGCCCTTAATAAGAACACCTTTTTTAGCAGCATTCCCTATAGCAGAAACAATGGTAATAGGTGTTGAAATAACAAGAGCACACGGACATCCAACGACTAAAATAGACAATCCTTGGTACAACCAAGTTGAAAAGTTAGCTCCAAAGAATAATGGTGGAATGATTACGACGAATAAGGCAATCATCATAATAATTGGCGTATAATATTTTGCAAATTTATCTATGAATGCCTGTGATGGTGCTCGTTCTCCTTGAGCTTCCTCTACCAGATGTATTATCTTAGAAATTGTTGTATCTTCTACATACTTTGTGACCTTCACTTCTAATACTCCAGCTTCGTTTAATGTCCCAGCAAAGACTTCATCCTCTATCGTTTTCATTACAGGAACAGATTCTCCTGTGATTGCTGCTTGATTAACAGATGAATTTCCTTTAACGACAACACCATCCATAGCAATCTTTTGTCCGGGTTTGACAATCATAATATCCCCAATTTTAATCTGTTCAACAGGCACTGTTAATTCATGACCATTGCGCAGAACAATTGCCTCTCTTGGTGCGATATTCATCAAAGAACGAATAGACTTTCGCGCTTTCTCCATCGAAAACCGTTCAAGTGCTTCACTGATGGCAAAAAGTATGACAACAACAGCAGCTTCTGACCATTGCCCAATAATTGCTGCTCCAATTACAGCTACAGTCATTAATGTTTTCATATCAAAGTCAAATCGAGTTAAATTTTGAAGTCCCACTTTAAAGAGTGAGAAACCCCCAATTACAATTGACACCAAAAATAATAAAATTGTAATCCAATTCTGTTCACCATTTACAAAATGTGAAATATAACCTAGTACAATCAGTAATGATGCATATAAGAGTGTACTATGTTTAATATAAAATGGAACTTTCTTTTCTTTCGACTTTTCTATTACTTTAGGTGTTGCATGGAATGGCTGTTCTACCGTTACTTTTAAGTTTTCGAATGCTCCTGCTTTTTCTAATTCCTTTACAGTTGCCCTTCCGACAACAGAAATTTTTGAAGCACCAAAATTCACTTTGGCATCTTCAACATTTGGTAACTCTTTAACATTTCGTTCAAACTTTCCTGCACAATTAGCGCAGGAGAACCCTTCTACACGATACGTTTGTTTCTCATTCTGAGGTTCATCCAATGGATTCACCCTCTTTATATTGTGAAAACGCTACATCGATTAAATTTTTAAAATATTTATTTTGAATGGTGTAATAAACTAATTTGCCTTCTTTCCGATATTCAGCTAATCCTAAATTTCGCAATAAGCGTAAATGATGAGAAGCGGTAGCAGTGGTAGACCCAATAATATTCGCCACATCGCATACGCAAAATTCGTTTTCAACAGTTAACGCATATGCAATTTTCACCCTAGTGTCATCAGAAAGCGCCTTAAAAATTTTTGAGACTTCTGTTGAGTTTTGTTTATCCAATTGCTCTTTTACATGGTTCACCTTTTCATCATGTATACACGTTACTTCACAAATTTCTTTCAACAAAATCCCCCCAAACATTTTAATATTCAAATGATTGTTTGATTATTAATATTATTGTATGCACTGATGATTAAATAATCAAACGAATATTTGAATAAAATCACTAAAATATTTAGATTTTTATTGAAATTAAATTTAAGGGATAATGCTAAACAAAAAATGAGTACTACTAATCAAGTTGTGAGTTATGCTAAGCTCTTCCTGAGTAATTCTAATCGTGCTGCGAGTTGGGCTTATCAAGCTACAATCCAAATATAAAAAGAGGTTCACTTATTGTTCTTACTCAATAAGTAAACCTCTTTCAACACAACTGTCCTTATTTCACATGCAACTCAGCCAATACAATTTCAGGTCGATTATTTATCCGGAATGTTGCCCCGCTATTTCCAAGACCTCGGCTGATTATTTGTGTCATACCGCCTATTTGTTCCACCCCATCAATATGTGCAGGGAATAAATTAAATTGATGATCAATTAGGCCACCAAGACCTGGGATTCGAATTTGACCACCATGTGCATGGCCATTAAATGTTACGTCAACACCAGTCTGTTCATATTCTTTATAATACTCTGGTCGATGTGCAAGCAAGATTTGAAATTCCGATGGATTGGTATTCTTCTTCGCTATTTTCAACATCTCTTCTGTTGTTTTACCACTAAGTGGATCATCAATCCCGATTAACTGAATCGTTGCCCCATTCTTTGTGAAATTTTCAAAGCTGTTTGATAAAACATGGACACCAAGCTCTGACAATCTTGACTTAATGTGATCGATATCATTAATCGATACCTCATGATTGCCAGTGATGTAATACACGGGGGCAATTTTTACAAAGCCTCTTACTGCATCTAGACTTCGTTCCAAATCATAATTGTAGCGATCAACCAAATCACCAGTTATCAAAATGATATCCGGTTTCTGTTCATTCACTTTTTTAATAAGATATGCTTGCCTGTCACCGAATCTGGCATGATGTAAATCTGAAATTTGAACAATTCGTAAACCATCCATTTTCTTCGGAAGCTTTTTAACGACAATCGTATATTTTGTTAATTGTAACCATTGTTGATTTATAACTAGAAAGCCCATAAAAGCTCCAAAAGCCATCAATATTTTAATGAATTTTTTCATTTAGAATCATCCTTACTTCTAGCCCATTAATGATTAAAGACGAACTTTTCCGTGAAATGTTTCTTCCACAAGATTTCAATTTCGTTCAGAAGAATTTTTTATAGAATAACACATCATGAATTAAATAGAGAATTAAATAAAATTGAAAAAGTTCCCCTTGAGGGAACTTTTTCAATTTTATTTGTTTTTATTTTGATAACCGTGATTGACTTTCTTTTACATTTAAAATATTGATTGCATACAATATTACACCAAGAACAACCATTATAGAGCCAATTATCGTGCCAATCGTCAATGCTTCATTTTCTGTAAGAATCATACTAAATAATGAAATTTGCATAATCGGTAAGCCGAGATTATGGAGCCAAAAATGAGTTTTGGCTAATGCTGTTTCTCCCGCACTTGGGAATAGTAAATAAATAATACCGAAAATTGCCATGGAAACCCAACCGAGGAGATTTAAATGCGCATGTACTGAGGCAAAAGCAAAATTATGAATAATACCCATTACAAGCCCTAAACAAACCGCAATTAAAAAGTATACAACCGCAATTTTCAAAAAGCGCAACCCCATCAACATACCTCCTTTTTTTGTTTGTTTCAAAATTCAAGTGAGTCTATAAGTATATATGTCTACAATTTTGATTTATTCCACAAAGAATCTACAAAATAAAAAGGCCAAAAGCAAATATCTTTCAGCCCTTTTAATCAAAAAAACTTTATTTAGTATGATGGGAACGAGTTTTAAATCGACTATTTTGAATCCATATTGGGAGTCTGAGTACAAGACTTATCAGTAAAGTAATAAGTACTAATAAAGCAGATGCCTTTTGAGCAATTTCAGGTGCATCCTCTACAAGGGCTTCTGATTGAACATACCATAACTGAACAGGCAATGTTCCACCTTGAGAAAGTGGATTCCAATCCCACATATCTCCTGAAGTACCAGTACCACCTACCAGTAATATTAATGCAGATTCACCAAATGCACGACATGTTGCAAGACTAATGCCACTAATAATACCCGTCATTGCTGCAGGAATTACAACTTTCAATATAGTTTGTGATTTCGTCGCTCCTATTGCAAGAGAAGCCTCTCTTAACTCATGACCAACACCATGTACAGCTTCTTCTGTTACAGAAGCAATGACAGGTAGATTTAATAGAGAAAGTGTAATGCCAGCACCTAATATTGTTAATCCAATATCAAATAAATCGACAAACAAAACATAACCAAAAAGACCAAATACAATGGATGGAACTGATGCTAAACTTTCTACACATGTCCTGATAAACTCAGTAAATTTATTGACAGGTGCATATTCAGCCAAATAGATGCCTGACCCTACTCCAATTGGAATAGAGATTATCAGTGAAATCAATAAGACATAGAAGGAATTAAAAAGAAATGGCCCAACCCCACCGCCTTTTTCAATCTCATCTGGTAGATCGATTAAAAAAGAAGGAGTAATCTTAGGTAATCCTTTAGATAAAATATATGCTAATAAGCTAATTATCACGATGAAGATGAGAAATGTCACAATCCCTAAGGAAAATGTAAATAGTTTATCTTTTATTCCATTTATCCTCTTATATAAATTAGCCGGTAAAATTCTATTCATCTCTTATACTCCTTTGGCACGAAGCTTTCTTATTATAATAATTAGTACATTTGAAATAATCAGTAGTAGAAATGCCATCATATATAGAGCATAATTCCATGTAGAATCGAATTCGACATCTATGATTTGATTTACAATATTACTTGTTAATACAGCTGTTGGTGTTAATAAGTCTGTCGCAAGTTGTGGTGTATTTCCAATAACCATAACAACAGCCATTGTTTCCCCTAACGCTCTAGCCATACCTAAAATGATTGCCGTTAAAATACCAGAACGTGCATGAGGAATCACGACGCCAAGAATTGTTTGCATTCGAGTAGCACCTAATGCGTAACTTGCTTCCCTTAATTCAGGTGAAACCGCACTGATGGCATCATCACTTATTCTTGAAATTGTCGGTAAAACCATAATCACTAATACTAATGCAGCTGCTAATAGACCATCACCCATATCTGTCCCTGTTATTTTTCTGATAAAGGGAATTAATAATGTTAAACCCAAATAGCCATATACTATAGAAGGAATGCCAACTAATAAGTCTAAAATTGGACGAAGTAGTCTTTTCAGAAAATCAGGTGCAATTTCAGCAGTGAAGATCGCAATTGCAATCGAAATGGGAGCAGCAAGCAAGAGCGTGATTCCAGTTAATTCCAATGTTCCGATAATAAATGTGGCAGCTCCATATTTTTCTTCGAATGGTTCCCACGTTTTGGAGAAAAAGAATTCTTTAAAAGAGACATCGTGAAAAACGAGCAAACCCGTCTGTCCAATGAAAACGATAATTGAGAGAAGGACAAGCCCCATAAATAAAACACTCAAGGTACAAAATAATTTAAACAAGCGATTATGTACATAGACTTTTGTTTGCACTACATTATCTCTATTGATGAAAAGTTCTGGCTTTTGATGCTGGGGTTCCTGCAAATCATATTCTATTCTCTCCATAAGATCCTCCATATATTAAATATGATGCCAGCCTATAAGACTGACATCATATTACATTTTTGAAAGTACTATATTATTTCATTTTGTTAACTGGGATGAATTTTAATTTCTTTAAAGAACCATTTTGGAATTTGCTGCTTTGGATATATTTAATGTATTTTGCGTTTGCGCCAGATGGATTGCCTTTTGTTACTAAGTAACCATAGCTCCATACTTTGTATTTACCGCTAATTACATTACTTGTCGTTGCAGCTACACCATTGAAGTTTACTGCTTTAATATTGCCTTTTACATACGCTAAGTCAACATAACCAATTGCATTAGGATTAGTTGATACAGAAGTTACCATTTCACCGCTCTTACCAACTTCTTTATAGTTACCTTTAGTCATAAAGCTTTTTCCGCTTAATGCTTTCATTTGATAGTTAACACGAGTACCAGAGCCGAATTTACGGTTTACTACAACGATTTTTGCGTTTTTACCACCAACTTGCTTCCAGTTTGTAATTTTACCTGAGAAGATACCTTGTAGTTGTGAAGATGATAAGTTTTTAACAGGATTTGATTTGTTTACAATTGTTGCAAAAGGAATAACAGCAATTTTATGAGCTTTTAATCCTTTGAACGCTTTAAATCCTGGTACATTTTTTGTTGCGTCCCAGTCAACTGCTCCAATTGTAGCAGAGCCTTTTAAAACGGATTGTGGACCTGCAACAGAAGAAGAACCAGATACAGAGATTTTTACTTTTGGATTTGATTTTTTGAATTCTTTTGCTGCTTGTTGTGTAACTGGAAGTAATGCAGTTGATCCTGCCACAACAATTTTATTTGATGACGCTGCATTCGCATTTGATGAAGAAACGCTACCAATTGTAAAACCAAGTGCTGCTACTGTAGATAAAGCTGTAAGTGTAATTTTTTTGAACATTTTCATTTTTATTTACCCCTTTATTATTTAGTTAATAATTCAAACAATCCATTTTTCAATACTGCTACTTGATCACCATTTGCTCCTGGTGTAGTTGCAACAATTGATTTATCATTTAAAATAGAAAAAGATGTAAGTTTTAATTTTGATGAAGCAACTTTTGTTATTTTTTTCGTAGATGTATTCACTTTATAAATAACAGATTTACCGTTACCTTCAGATACTAAGATTAAAACTTCTCCTTTTGGTGACACATCTGCATAAACGATTTCCTTAGTAGAAATAAGTGATGTAACGTTTTGGTTTTTATCTATCATTTTAAGCTCTGGGAAATTTTCATCATCATCTTCTGCACTTAAAAATACAATATTTCCATTCGCAATAAACCTAGGGAAAACTTTATTATCAGTAGTATTTGTAAGCGCTATTGCAGTTGGTGTTGTGTCCGTTAGATTTACACTAAAGATTTGAGGTTCAGTTCCTGTTGTATCAATATTGTCAACTTCAGGATTTTCACCATCAGTAAATGTAGTACTTCCCTCTTTACCAACAGTATATAAAAGCTTTTTGCCATCAACAGATAAACTCAAATCTGCTTTGTAACTGAAACTATCTGAGAAGATTGTTGATATAGTACCATCTGCAACTTTGATTGAGCCCACTTTGTCACTCTTATCTCCCTGAAGGAAATAGACTATTTTTCCATCATGAGACCAAACAAACTCAGATTTAACTGAATCATCTTCATCATTTAGTACTTTCGGTTTACTTTTAGAAACTAAATCGACTAGATAAACAAACCCGTTTTCATCGGAATAAATTGCTTGCTTTCCATTTGGAGATACAACTAAACCTGAAGCATTAACAGTGTAAGTAACTTTTTTCGTAGTTGTATTTAGTAATAAGCTTTTATTATTTTCGGCATCTTCATTTGAAACTAAAATGTTTGAACCATTCACCCATTGTGGATCAAATGTATCTCCATTTACTAATCCATTTGGGGACAAAAACTTACCGTCAAAATCTGCACCTAACGCTTTTATAATTGTAGTCGGTTCAGCAAACAATTTTTTACTAACTAACTTTGGTGCAACATTCATTTTTGATTTCTTACCATTGATTATGACCGTTGCAACATTCGCTTTAATCGATAGTTGCACTTGCTTTTTATTGATTTTTTTGGAAAGCTCATATGACTTTGTTTTGCTATTATACTTATAACTAGCAGAGAGAAGTTTTGATAATTGTTCTACAGAATAAAGTTTGAACTTATTCTGTTTAGTAAATGAAATAGCCTTGGCTTTCCCGTCAACTAATATGGATCCCTTTTCTACCTTTTGCACCTGTACAGTTTTTGCATGAACATCATTTAGCGCAATTGGTGTAATTGCAGATGATGCTAAAACTGTTGATGCAATTAACAAGCTTGAAAATCCTCTTTTCATTTCAAATCCTCCATTATAATTGCTCGATTTAATAACCTATTACTAATTTCCTCCTTCCAAATGTGTATAATTACTTATCCACAACGATAGTATAAAGCTCTTTTATTAACCTTATTTACTATATTTGTTCGAATATTATGTACTATTTGAAAATTATTGTGAACAATTATTTTCACTTTTAGTAATCCTAAAGTTTTATTTTTTAGCCAAAAAATTCAGAAGAAGTCTAATGTACCTATTAATTCATTCAATATATTCTGAATTTTAAATGTGCAAATTTCATGTCAAAGGATTCATAAAATTTACATCCCATTTACATTTGCTGTATCTACTAATTTAATAATTTTGAAAATTATTAAATTTGTTTTTTGATTGAAAATAATTCATATAAATGTATTTCTTTTTAATTTTTCACATATACATTCAGAATGAAGAATATTTTGGAAGGAGAATGTCTTGGAAATACATGTCGTTAAAAGCGGAGAGACACTCTGGCAAATAGCAAACCAGTACCACGTGGATATCAATTCGATTATTCAACTAAATCAATTACCTAATCCGAATCAATTGGTTGTTGGTCAAACTTTAGTCATTCCAACTCAAAATCCAATTCATATCGTTTCGTATGGTGAAACTTTGTGGCAAATCGCCAATCATTACGGTACAACCGTGCAAGCAATTGTAAGAGAAAATCATTTACAAAATCAACAGTTAATCTTTGCGGGAATGCATTTACTTATTCCAAAAACGAAAATGCCACTTGAAGTGAATGCTTATACGTATCAGCCTCCACAAGAGGGTGCTGATTCTATAAATGAGGTTGGGAATCTTCTAACATACATGAGTCCTTTTGCTTATAAAGTCAAAGAGGATGCCACATTGGAGCCTTTTCAAGATGATTTAATGATTGAGGCAGCTAAAGCACACGGTGTCGTTCCAATGATGTCAATTACCAATTTCACTGCCACAGAACAAGGGTCAAATCTTGCACATATAATTCTTTCAGATCAAGTTATGCGTGAAAAAGTCCTTAATAATGTCTTAAAAGTAATGGATGCCAAAGGCTATAAGGGTTTAAATATCGACTTTGAAGGTGTACTTGCAGCTGATAGAGAAAACTATAATACCTTCCTTCAGCTTGCAGTTGACAAGCTTCATCCAAAAGGCTATTTCGTCTCTACAGCACTTGCTCCCAAAACAAGTGCAACACAAGGAGGACTCTTATATGAAGCACATGATTATCCTGCTCATGGAAGAATAGCTGACTTTGTCATTTTAATGACATATGAATGGGGATATCGCTTAGGGCCTCCTCAATCCATTTCCCCTATCAACCAAATGCGAAGAGTAGTTGAATATGCATTATCCGTCATGCCAGCAAACAAAATATACTTAGGCTTCCAAATTTATGCGAGAGACTGGAAAATCCCACACGTCAAAGGACAAGAAGCCGAAACCTTCAGTCCGCAAGAAGCTATTAACCGGGCTGCAAAATATGGGGCGACAATCCAATATGACACAATAACCCAATCCCCTCACTATCGTTATGTAGATGAAACAGGACAACAGCACGAAGTATGGTTTGAAGATGCAAGAAGTGCACAAGCAAAATTTGATTTAATTAAAAAATATAAGCTCAGGGGCGTTAGTTATTGGGCATTAGGATTCCCTTATCCTCAAAACTGGGCTCTTCTAGGAGATAATTTTAATATAAAAAAAATTAGATAATTTTTAAAAAGACCACCGAAAAATTGCAGTTTTCCGATGGTCTTTTTAATTTTCTAATGGGAAAATTTCTCAAGATAGGTAGAGTACCAACTCAACCTGTTCATTTTACATATATATAACTACAGCAAGACTAAATTTAACAGATGGAGGGAGGGAAAAATTGCTAAAATCCACAGAATATACTCCTAATAATAAAATCATTTTTTATAAAAATACGCACGAAGGAAAGGTCGAATTATATGGAACCAATGGTTTTAATTACGATATTAACTTTCTTTGTGACATTAATATTTATTTTGTGGAGACCAAAAGGTATTAATGAAGCTATTCCTGCTACTATCGGTGCTCTAATCGTTATCCTTTGTGGAACTGTTTCGTTGTCTGAACTCGGGATTATTGCAGAAACAATTAGTGGTGCCGCTATCACCATTATGGCAACAATCGTTATGGCAATCGTTTTAGAAAGCTTTGGTTTCTTTAATTGGGTAGCAGAAAAACTTGCCGAAAAAGCCAATGGATCAGGAATTCGATTATTTTGGTACGTCAATCTCTTATGCTTTTTGATGACACTCTTCTTTAATAACGATGGTAGTATACTAATCACTACCCCTATCTTGGTTATGTTACTAAATAATATGGGCCTAAAAAACCGCCAGAAAATTCCCTACTTACTGTCAGGCGCTTTAATCGCAACCGCATCCAGTGCTCCAATTGGCGTTAGTAATATTGTTAATCTCATTGCTCTAAAAATTGTTCATATGAGCTTATATGCTCACACTGCCATGATGTTTGTTCCAGCAACATTAGGCTTACTATTTTTAGCTGCACTACTGTTCTTACGATTTAAAAAAGATTTACCAAGAACGGTCCCAACCAATGTAGGCGGACTAACACTCCCATCCTATCACCCATTAAAGAATAATTCGATGTTAGACTCTGAAAAGCAACGTTCAAAATTCATGAGAAATATTCTACTCTTTGTATTTGCTGTTCGTGCTAGTCTTTTTGTCGCTTCATTCTTCTCAATACCAGTCTCACTAATGGCTGTAATTGGCTCACTTGTTCTGCTAGCATGGAGATGGGTTTATTTAAAAATACCACCAGGTGATATGCTTAAAAAAACGCCATGGTATATTATAATTTTCGCATTTAGTATGTATGTTATTATATACGGTCTTAACAATATCGGTCTAACTGATTGGCTAATTCATTTCATGAAACCTATGGTAAATGGAAGCCTGCTTCATACAAGCGTTTTGATGGGAATTCTCCTAACGGTTCTCTCAAATATCTTCAACAACCATCCCGCATTAATGGTAGGAACGTTAACCTTAATGAATATGGATTTAAGTCCACTCTCCTTAAAAGTTGCCTACCTTGCTAATGTAATCGGAAGTGATATAGGTTCATTACTTCTCCCAATGGGAACGCTTGCAACACTCATGTGGATGCATATTGTTCGAAAAGGAAAAGTAATGATCACATGGTGGGAATATATTAAAGTAACACTAATTGTTATACCTCCAGCAACTTTATTTACTTTAGTAATCTTATTTTACTGGGTAACTTGGTTATTCTAAGTCAAATTCACAAAAAGGGCACCAATCGCTATTCGATTGGTGCTTACATACTAAAATCAATTAAATTTACCTGTAATTCTAAAGCCAATTTCTGCAATGAGCGTTGCAAAAAGGAATGTTCCTGTATATACAACGAGTGAAACAACGATGATCCTCCAACCAAGCTTTTTAAACTCGTTTAAGTCTTTCCCAAATGATAAGCCTGCATACGCTAAAATCGGGGTCGCTAATGCCATAAAATTAATCTTGGCAGTTTGGGTAGCAATCATCTCATGTCCTGGGAAAATCCCTGAAGTAACAAGCAATGCAATGATTGATACCCAAATTACGACGGGTATTTTAAATGGAATAACCTTACTAATTACAAACCCTGCTATTGTTATGAGAATGATCCATAACATGCCTGGTAACGCCTCTACAGGTGCTACATCAAAGCCAATCCAGTTTCCAATCATCGCAATAATCCCTATTAATAAAAACGTAAATAATTTATTCAACATATCTTTTCCTCCCGCTATGTACCGATGAAGTCTTATTTATCCTTATTTTTTAAATTTTCTCCCTAAAACTGGCTCTAATTTGTCATAGAGATAATTAGTAAGCGGTAATGAGATTAAGATACACACGTAGGTACCGACAATTGTCGATATAAGGTTGGCTGCTCCTGCAAATAATGCGATATCATCCGTTGAGTCTGGGAAAATTACAGATAACGCACCTGTCATTGCTGCCATCATACTACCAGAACCAACCCCTGCACCCATTGCAAGCGAAATAGGGTGGAAGAAACCTGTACTTGCGATCAATCCGGCAATAATGGAAAGGTAAACTGCTCCGAAAATGGTTCCACAAACATAAACACCTAGTGCTCCCCGACCTTCTGGAGAATCTGCACCGTATTTTTCAGCAATGATTGCTAAATTGGGTTCGCGGTCAATAGAAAATGTTGCCCCAACCGCTTCACGTTTCATACCGATTAACAATGCAATAGGTAAACCTAGAATAATCGTTCCTAAAATGTGTCCAACCTCCTGCAAGGCTAAAGACATTCCTGCATCCATTAATTTTGGTAATGATGGACCCATTAAAGTTCCTAATTTTGCGACAAAAAGCATAAAGGAAACACCTAATATACTAGCAGCAAAATTCATTTGCTTATCAGTTAATAATTTCAGCTTTGGTAAACTAATGATTGACCCAATGATTAGAGCATAAAGCATTGGAAAAAATGCAATGGCCCCAAAGCCAACTTTTAAATTCTTTACTCCTATCCATTCAGCAATACATACTAATACAAACACTATCGCGTGTATTTTAAAATTTTTTAAATTATTTTTCATATCTTTTCTCCCTTTTTATTTAGTTTGAAAAGGATTTAACGCTAAAGAAATGTAAAGACCTATGCCGTATTTCATTGCTTCTGCATTAGGTAAGAAATGATCACTATGCAATTTATAAGCGCCACCTTCATCATCTTTCACACCCAAAAACACAAAACATCCTGGTATTTTTTGTAAATAATAAGCAAAATCCTCACTAGCCATACTTGGCTGTTCTAAATAAGAAATTGCTTCTAGTCCAAATTGATTCGTAGCAACTTCTCCAACATAGTTTGCTTGTTCGTGATTATTAATAGTAACTGGGTAATCCGATTGATATGAAATTGAGGCTTTAAGATTCATCGCTTGACCCATACCTTCTACCATTCTCTTAAAATCACTTTCTACTCGAACTCTTGTATCATTATTTATTGTTCGAATTGTTCCATTGAAGTTTGCCTTTTCTGGAATAATATTAAATCCATCACCAGCTGTTAATGTGCCGACAGTTATCACGACAGAATCAACTGGATCAGTGTTACGACTTACAATTGACTGTAACCCAGTAATGATTTGTGCTCCACCAACAATAGCATCGATTCCTTGGTGAGGAGCTGCACCATGTCCAGATTTACCAGTTAGCTCAACTCTAAATGTATCCATACTTGCCATCAATGGACCACCTTTGATGCCGAAAGTACCAATAGGTAAATCAGGCCAAACATGGAAACCATAGATAAAATCTACATCTGGGTTTTTAAGAGCACCGTCTTCCACCATTTTACGTCCTCCACAGAGCATTTCTTCTGCAGGTTGGAAAATAAATTTCAAAGTAGCTGGGATTTGCTCCTTAATTTCAGTTAATGCTTTAATTGCACCAAGTAGTGTAGCCATATGCATATCATGACCGCACGCATGCATTACGTTTGTATTTTTAGAGGCAAATGATGCATCTGTTTTCTCAAGGATTGGTAGTGCATCCATATCTGATCGGAATGCAATTACTGGCTTTTCTTGACTACCTTTTAATATGCCGATTACACCCGTTTCAGCATAGCCGGTTTGAACTTCTAGGCCAAGTTCTTTCAAATATGTTTCAATAGTTTTTGATGTTTCAAATTCATGATAGCCTAGCTCAGGATTTTCATGAAATTGTTTTCTTAAACGAACCGCATCATCAAAAACTTTTTCTACTAGTTTTTGAATGTCAATTGTACTTTCTGTCATCTTTTTATCAACCCCTTGTTTATTACAAAAAGAATTGTCTAAATATTAACACTTGAATTAATTATTTGTAAATAATTTATTGACGTTTTTACAAATTTGATGAATATTTTAATAAAAAATATGCACTTTTCTAATAAAAAAACGAACATTTCTTCCTACAACTTATAAATTCATCCGCCATTTCCTTTCTGGCATATCTCACAGTAATTAAGTTTTTTGTTTTTTAGCATTTGAAGTAAGCTTTCAGTTTTGTTTTTCAAGAAAAAAAGAGTTGTATACTTTTATAAAGTACAACTCTTTTTTCTTAATTCAATTTTCAGGTTATGTTACCTTATATAGAACAATCCACCATTAATTATTTCAATATTAATTCTAGCTACATATCTTTCCTCTAGAGCCTTTTTCTCAATTTCGTAACATTCAGGCTTTTCTTCAACTTCCTCATAAAAGTATTCCAATACTCTTTGGTCTCGTTGCCAACGTTTCTTGGCATCCTCTGCCCATTCGTGATCATCTAGATTGATCATATTTTCTACTACATCATCTAATCGTTTTAGCGCTCGAATTGGTTTAATAATATACTGTAATGGGAAGCTTTTAGTAGGAGGCGTGGTTACTAATTCAAGCTCTGTTAGCATATCATGAAAGTTATCATAAATTTGGCCAGTCATCATATTAATGCCAAGTGAATAAAGCATTTCTTTGGTTCGATCACAGTAGTAAGAAACTTTATAATTAATGCCCAAAAATGGAGTTAAAATAGTTTGATCTTCAGAAGGATCAACATTTTCAAACATCTGAACATAGGTACCAAGCTCTCTTGTGACCTGGAATAGTTGATTTAGTCGGTAAGAACCAAAATGAACAATTTCACCTTTAACATCTACATTCACTTCATTGTGGTTGGTAATCAAGGTTAATTGAGCTGGACTTGGATCTGTTTCAGTTGATTCTATATATTTCCAGTAGAATGGACGATTCATAATTCTCTTGTCCATATCAACTGTTAACTGCACCGTCATATAATGCTCATCTTTTGAAATAATTGGACAATTGTTTTCTTGAAAAAAATTGTGTAAATAACCGTGTACTTGTTGTGGGAGCATAGAATCCTCCTTTCTAAAGCTGTTTGTTAACTATACATTTGTTTAAAAAGCCAAAATTTCATCTAATTCGCCCACTACTTTTTCAAAAACATCGATTTTTGTTTGCAGCAAGTTAAGAATATCTTCTTCAATGGTATCTTGAATCGCTAAATTATAAATTTGCACATCATAATCTTGTCCTAGCCTATGAACCCGACCAATTCTTTGCTCCAATTTCATTGGATTCCAAGGTAGGTCATAGTTAATCACATGATGGCAAAATTGAAGGTTAATCCCCTCTCCACCTGCTTCAGTAGCAATTAACACTTGCGCTCGTTCTTGGAATAGCCGCTTCATATAATCTCTTTTGCTTTTATTAAACTTTCCGTTGAAGAGGACACTTGTAATTCCCTTCGTATGCAAATACCATTGTAAATAAATTTGACTTGCACGGTACTCTGTAAATATAATTACTTTATCATTTGCTTGTGAAATAATTTCAAACGTCTTTTCAGCCTTCGAATTAACCTCAAGCGTCATTAGTTTTTGAATAATTTCTTTTATATAGCTAACTTCATCTGAATCCCCATGGTTTTTAATCATATTTTCTAATGTTAAACATGCCGCTTCCTTACTACTGCACATTTCCTTTTTCAACGTAATCATTGAAAATGATCCCGAGAATATAGATGATTCCTCTTTCAGCTGTTGAATCATGTTATATGCTTCTTTTTCTTCTTTTGTAAATTCGATTTTAATGTTCCGTACTTTGCGATTTGTCCATTCAATCCCTGTATCTTGTCTTCTATTTCGTACCATCACCTGATTTACTAATTCCTTCAAAAATTCATCGTTTTCCAAATTATGTTTACTCGCTGAAAAAGCTGATTGAAACACATCAAAATTCCCTAAATGCCCAGGTTTTAATAATGAAATTAGATAAAATAATTCAAATACATCGTTTTGAATCGGAGTGGCAGTTAGTAATAAGCAAAACTTTTTCTTCAAACTTTGGACAAACTCATAAATTTTAGTTTTATGGTTTTTTAATTTGTGGGCCTCATCAATTATGATCATGTCATAGTCCTGTTCAAAGATGAGTTCTCTATGTGGGCTTTTTTTCGCGGTATCCATACTCATCACAGCAATATCAATATGCTCTAATGAAGATTTCTTTTTATAAGGAATGGCAGGAATATAAAATTTATTGTTTAATTCTTCAATCCATTGATTGATCAATGAAGCCGGCGCTAATATTAAAGCTTTTTTGACAAGTCCTCTGATTAAATACTCTTTCAAAATTAATCCTGCTTCAATCGTTTTACCAAGCCCTACTTCATCCGCAAGAATTGCCTTACCATTCATCCTCTCGATTACTTTTTCTGCGGCTTCTAATTGGTGGGCAAGAGGAGTTAGGTTGGGTAAATATTTCGGTGCTTTGAGACCCGTGAATTCCGTGATGAGATTGTTTTTAACAATATCGTAACTCATATTATAAAGTCTCCAACTATCCCACTCATTCTTTTCTAACCTCTCGATTAATCCTTCTTCCCATTCAGGCGATCTTTCAATAATCATGATTATCACCTCTATAAATTTTCTTAGACTTAAGTTGTCCAAAAATCTTATTTATATGTTTACTAATTTGTAATTAAATTTTTACAATCTTCAATATTTTACCTAAAAAGTAAAATGATTAATAATTTAACATTCAAATAGCATCTTTCTTCTAGTTTTAGGTTTTAGACTAACACAAAGAAATTGGTCTGCGTATTATAAATTAAATCTAAATTATTAAGGAGGTTCTTTAATGAGTGAAGAAAATTTTAACGCAGGCTTAAATTCTGATTGTTCTTGTAGTTCTTCTACTAGTAGTTCCTCTACTAGCAGCTCTTCTTCCAGCAGTTCATCTTCTGGTAAAAAGAGTAGTTCATCCAATTCTAGTTCGTCTTCAAGTAGCAAATCTAGTCATTCTTCTGGTCACTCTTCTTCCAGCAGTTCATCTTCTGGTAAAAAGAGTAGTTCATCCAGTTCTAGTTCGTCTTCAAGTAGCAAATCTAGTCATTCTTCTGGTCACTCTTCTTCCAGCAGTTCATCTTCTGGTAAAAAGGGCAGTTCATCCAGTTCTAGTTCGTCTTCAAGTAGTAAATCTGGACATTCTTCTACTGGCAGCTCATCTTCCAGCAGTTCGTCTTCTGGTAAAAAGGGTAGTTCATCCAGTTCTAGTTCGTCTTCAAGTAGCAAATCTAGTCATTCTTCTGGTCACTCTTCTTCCAGCAGTTCATCTTCTGGTAAAAAGGGCAGTTCATCCAGTTCTAGTTCGTCTTCAAGTAGTAAATCTGGGCATTCTTCTACTGGCAGTTCATCTTCTGGTAAAAAGGGTAGTTCATCCAGTTCTAGTTCGTCTTCAAGTAGTAAATCTAGTCATTCTTCTGGTCACTCTTCTTCCAGCAGCTCTTCTTCTGGTAAAAAGGGTAGTTCATCCAGTTCTAGTTCGTCTTCAAGTAGTAAATCTAGTCATTCTTCTGGTCACTCTTCTTCCAGCAGCTCTTCTTCTGGTAAAAAGGGTAGTTCATCCAGTTCTAGTTCGTCTTCAAGTAGTAAATCTGGGCATTCTTCTACTGGCAGCTCATCTACCAGCAGTTCATCTTCTGGTAAAAAGGGTAGTTCATCCAGTTCTAGTTCGTCTTCAAGTAGTAAATCTAGCCATTCTTCTGGTCACTCTTCTTCCAGCAGCTCTTCTTCTGGTAAAAAGAGTAGTTCATCCAGTTCTAGTTCGTCTTCAAGTAGTTCATCTAGTAGTTCATCTAGTAGCAAATCACATAATTGCTGTCCTAAATGCAGCGAATCTACTGGCGATACTTCAACTCATAAAAATACGACGAATCATAGATCAACTTGTAGTTCATCTTCAGAAAACAATCCTTGGTAAATATTCGTTAACTACAGGTACTTACAGTTGTTATCGATTAGCTAAAAGCTTTCCTTAATCAAATATCGATTAAGGGAGGCTTTTATCCATAAGATTTATTTTTCAACATTTAAAAGTTATTATTCCATATTTAGCCGACAACAAATATTGCTTATCATATGAAATAAAAGGATGGCCATATTTGTTGTCGGCTATGTCCTAAATTTTCAAATCTATCAATCTAGAGAATAAAAACAAGAAGGTGTATAAATGTCTAAAATGATTCCATCTTATTTCTTAAAGATTGAAGACGAGGAATTAAATACATTAAGGAAAAATTTATTCAATGACTATACAGTTCCGGCAACATTAAAGGTTGAAAACACCTCCTATCCAATTGAAATCGGCTATAGAGGTTCTTACACTCGCAAATTTCGAAAAAGATCCTATACGATTGATTTCGAAGAAGAAAGCTTTTATGGGGCAAGTAAAATCCATCTAAATGCAGAATATAGAGACCCATCCCTTATACGTAATAAATTGTCTCTTGATTTCTTTCAAGATCTAGGCGTGCTATCACCTGACTCACAACATATCAATCTATACCGAAATGGCATATTAAAAGGGGTATATCTACAATTAGAATCAGTTGATGATATGTTTTTAAAAAAGAGAGGGCTTCCATCTGGTCCAATCTACTATGCTGTAAACAATGATGCAAACTTTTCATTGACCAGGGAAGATAAACCAAAAAAATCTAGATTATCAGGCTATTATCAAGCAGCTGGTAAAAAATCAGATAATGAATTGCTTCGTGAATTTATCACTACAATCAATACAACTCCTACATCTGAATTCCCTGATATGATTACGCAATATCTTCATCTTGATAAATTTTTCAGTTGGCAAGCTGGAGCAGTTTGTACGATGAATAATGATGGATTTACGCACAACTACGCCCTATATCGTAATAGTGAAACCGGTTTGTTTGAAATACTTCCTTGGGATTATGATGCGACTTGGGGTAGAAAAGTAAGTGGCGGCTTAATGGAGCATACCTACGTACCAATCGGTGGTAAACCTGGTAACAAACTTTGCTATTTACTATTAGAATCACCAGAGTTAAGGAGTCTTTACAGAGAAAAATTAGAAGAAATCCTCGAGACGAAATTTACCGTTGACTATATGGAAGAGAAAATACTTTCCTTACACCAATCCATTCGCCCTCATCTGATTCTTGATCCATATAAAAAGAAGAAAATCGATATTTTCGATAATGAGCCTGACGTTTTTTTCCAATTCATTCGTAAACGTAATGATTTCTTAAAGAATCAATTAAAACTTCTTGTTTAAATTATTAAAATTAAAGGAAGGAGTACTACAATGGGACCAATAGAATTAAGAGATACAGGTAAATATGGAAGAGGCCTTTTTGCTACGCGTAATATTAAGAAAGATGAGTTAGTTGAGGTTTCACCAGTTATCGTATCACCACATGATGAATGGAATGACTTAAAAAAGACAACTCTCTTTCATTATTGCTATAAATGGGGAAATGGCGGTGACGATACAGCCCTCGCATTAGGGCTTGGTTCTCTCTTTAATCATTCATATTCTCCTAATTTAACTCTTAAAAATAACGAAGAAAATTTATCCATAGACTTTTATGCATTACAAGACATTAAAGAAGGAGAAGAATTAACGATTAATTATCATGGGGATCCTGATAACAAAAATCCTCTCTGGTTTGAAGTTATTGAATAATTGATAATCATAATTAAATGGATAAACGCAGAAATAATTATATTCTGCGTTTTTTTATTTTAAACCCAAGTTTTTCTATAGGATTAATATTTTTTGTGGTATACTAACTTTAATATTCTTTTACGGAAGGACGATTGGATATGACATTAACTAAAGAATCATTAGATTATATAGAAGCGCATAAAGGTATACAATATTACGAACAAACTGTAGAAGAAGCGAGAGCAGAAAGAACAAAGAAATCTATTCACCAAGTTCATGTTGAGGGGATTGCCAAAGTTGAAGACTTACTAATAACCGTTTCAGATGGGGCACAAATTACTGTAAGGGCATATATACCAGAAGGGAGCGGACCATTCCCTATTATTATTTACTATCATGGTGGAGGCTTTGTTTTTGGAGACCCAGATTACGTTGATGGAGGGTGCCGTTATTTAACTGCTTCCAGTAAATCAATTGTTCTATCCGTTGATTACCGCCTTGCACCTGAGTTTTCCTTCCCTATTCCAGTACAGGATAGCTATGATGCACTACAATGGGTTTATGAGCATGCAGCAAAGCTCAATGGTGATCCTTCAAAATTATTTGTTGCTGGTGATAGTGCAGGAGGAAATATAGCTGCAGTCGTTTCTCAATGGACTGTTGAAAAAGGTGGACCAAAAGTTTTAGCACAAGCGCTAATCTACCCTGTGACAAATTTCAATTTTAATACTTCCTCTTACGAACAATTTGGAGAAGGATATGGTTTAGATCGAGATGGTATGATTTGGTTCACAGAACAATATCTTACGAATTCAAAGGATCGTCTAAATCCTTCAGTGTCACCTTTATTATCGAAAAAATTACATGACCTACCACGAACAATAGTAATCTCTGCAGAAAATGATGTTTTATTAGATGAAGGGATTGCCTATGTAACTCGATTACATGAAGCAGAGGTTGAAGCAAAACATATTATTCTTCCTGGGCTCATTCATAGCTATTTTAGCAAAATGGAATTCTTTGAAGAGGATACTCGAAAGACGACTGAATTAATAGCTGAATTTTTTATCGAAACCTTGGATTAACATGCTCTCAAATCTCTATTTTGAGAGCATACGTAACTAATTCATCAAGTCAAAAGTGCTAAATTTTATTTTGTTGCAAAAATTTATCTTATTTCTTGGCTTTAGCACATATGGATATAGTAATGTTAGCATATGATACAATCCAAGCTATAACAGATTTGACTAGTGGTGCAGTTAAATCGAGTTGTAGCTTGAGGTTGAATCCTCCTTCAATTCAGACTGATGGATACGTTTTTCTTCCTAACTACACCCTATCGAATGCGTATTCTATCAGTCTGAATACGTTCGTAGAAAGGCACTGCCTCTTGTGCCGGGAAAGCGCAAAAAATCGCCAATGGGCTAGCAATCCGATGGCGATTTTTTGCTTGTTTTTGTAATGACTAAATAGTACCAGCCGGTCCTAGTATTGACTAAAGTCTGCATTCGTATTATCACTCAATTCCTCATTGTCATTTTAATCACTCGAGTATTCATTTGATTTACTCAGAACCTCATTAGATTCACTTATGTCTATATTAAAACCACCGGAATCTAAATAATCCACTCATTAATCTTTTCAAGCAATGTGCCATCGAGTAAAACTTTAATCATTATTGTATAAATATTACTTCTCCATGTTGCCAATTGAATTCATCAAAATCATTGACTATATATGAATTTGGCATGATTTCTTTTACTTGTTGTAGCATTTTTTCGATATCACTTGTGAAGAATCGAGCACTTAAATGATTTAATAATAGATACTTTGCTTCAGCTTGAACTGCCACTTTTGCTGCATCTATATTCGTTGAATGCCCATAATTTGCGGCTAACTCCTCTGTAGTGTGATCGAATGTCGCTTCATGAATCACGATATCTGCATTTTCACTTAAAGTAATCGCGTTTTCGCAATATCTCGTATCGCCTAATATGGCAACAGTAAAGCCTTTTTTGGGTGGCTCAGTTACATCTTCACTTCGAATAATTTTGCCATCTTCTAAAGTTACATCCAGACCAGTCTTCAACTGACCTAAGAGAGGCCCTTTTGGCACCCCTAAGTTAATAGCCTTTTCAACTTGAAGTGCACCAGGTAACGGTTTTTGTTCGACACGATAGCCAAAGCAAGGAATGACATGCTGAAGTGGCATTGCCCTTACCATAAAATCTTCATCTTCAAAAATAATGCCTTCTTCAACTTCTACATACTCAATGGAATAATTTAGATGGGTTTGAGATGTTACTAACGTTAACTCTATCCATTCTTTTAACCCTTTTGGTCCGTATATTGTAAGGGGGGTTTCACCACCTAAAAAAGAACGTGACCCAAGTAATCCAGGTAATCCATAGATATGATCGCCATGTAAATGAGTGACAAAAATTTTCTCTAGTTTTCTTGGTTTAATCGGAGTATGTAAAATTTGGTGTTGTGTTGCTTCTCCGCAATCAAATAACCAAATCGTTCCCCTTTCCTCTAATAATTTTAATACTAAAGAGCTTGTATTACGCATTTTCGAAGGCATGCCTGCACCAGTGCCTAAAAATTGAATTTGCAAACCTTTCGTTCCTCCTATTGTTTATGATCATTTAAAAAGTCCTTACTAAAGCTAGTTTGGGATTCATATGTTGTTTTCTTTACATCCTTAATCCCTTTTGTAATAATGTCTTGGC
Source organism: Rummeliibacillus sp. JY-2-4R (assembly GCF_053847205.1). NCBI lineage: Bacteria > Bacillati > Bacillota > Bacilli > Caryophanales > Caryophanaceae > Rummeliibacillus > Rummeliibacillus sp. JY-2-4R. Next base: position 2,571,501 of record NZ_CM132623.1, read on the forward strand.
CAAATTTAGTTTTTAATTCTTCCAAGACTTTCAAAACAGGCTCTTCTTTTGCATATTTTTGATAGGTAAAGATGGATAATTGCTCAACTGTATCTTTTTTATCTATAACATTGCTTACGGTTACACCTAGTAATCTTAATGGAGAGCCGTCCCAATGTTTTTCAGCAAGTTCTAGCGCTATTTCATAAATATCTTCTTTTTTAAATATTGAATTCGAAATAGTTTTACTTCTGCTACTATTATGCCAATCTGAATCACGGATCATTATGGATACAGTATACCCAGCAAGATTCTTTGCATCCAAACGTTTCGCTACTTTTTCACAAAGAATTTCAATATTACTCTTCAACTCTGAGAATTCTATTAAGTCTATAGGAAATGTCATTGAGTTTCCAATCGATTTTGTATCATATATGGAGTTTGGGTCCACTTCCCTTTTATCTACACCATTGGCGCGATCCTTTAAACGAACTCCGTTTTTTCCAAGACTCTCCTTGATGATATGTTGTTCAATCCTTGCCAAGTCCCCTATTGTGTGGATTCCTATAGTTTCGAGTTTCTTTGCAGTGCTTTTCCCTACTCCATGCATCTCAATGACTGGTAATTGCCACAATAATTTGGGCACTTCCCTTTTTCTTAGAATGGTGATCCCCATTGGCTTTTTCATGTCAGATGCAGTTTTAGCTAGAAACTTATTTGGAGCAATCCCAATGGAACAAGGTAAATCTAATTCATGTAAAATACGCATTTGAATTGATTCCGCAAGATCAACTGCATCTATTCCATGAACAAGCTCTGTAACATCCATATACCCTTCATCGATGGAAACCGGTTCCACAAGAACTGTATAGGATCTAAGAATGGCAAACATCGCTTGTGAAGCCTTTCGGTACCGTTCAAAGTTAGGTGCCATAAGAATTAGTTCAGGACATTTACGCTTAGCTTCCCATACGGCCATAGTGGTGTAAACACCCTTCGCCCTTGCTTCATATGAACACGTAACGAGGATTCCTTTTCGTTCTTTTGGATTTCCCGCAATAGCTATAGCCTTCCCCTTCAACTCTGGATTATAGGCTTGTTCGACAGAAGCATAAAAACAGTTCATATCAATATGAAAGATAATTTTACCAGTATGCACCATTTTTATACCCCCTTAAAAATTTTAATACTAAATTATTATATCAAGATGTGCAAAGAATGTACGGAAATTACTATTAGTTAATTAATTTTCAAATAACTCACTTCTTTTTAGTATGCATTCTTTTTTTAGTCAAAAAAATTTATATCGACACTTTAATATTTTTGATGGATAATAGAAAGAATTAATAAAATTTTCCATCATACATTAAACCAATCATATTTCATTACGAAGGGAGTACTACATATGATTCATGTTTCAAATGAACTTTTATTAAGACCTGTCAACACACAAGATGCTGTTGTATTATTTTCATTAACAGATTTTGACCGAATGTATTTAAGAGAATGGCTTCCTTGGGTTGATGGGACAAAAAGTTTGAAGGATACGCAAGAGTACATTGCTTTTAGTCAAAAAGGTGAAAAAGATGGCACATTACTAAACTTAGCAATTATTTGGAAAGGTGATGTAGTTGGAATTACTGGTTTCAACAATATTGACCATACACATCGTATTGGCAAAGTCGGTTATTGGCTAGGCAACTCATTTCAAGGACATGGTCTTATGACACAATCAGTTAAGGCATTAACAGACTATGCTTTTAAAGAATTACATTTAAACAAAGTAGAAATCCGTGCAGCTGTTGGCAATAAAAAAAGCCGGAGTATCCCGGAACGTCTCGGGTATATTCAAGAAGGTATTTTACGAAGTAATGAATGGCTTTATGATCATTTCGTCGACCATTCTGTTTATAGTATGCTTTGTGATGAGTGGAATAACGAAAAGTAAAAAGAGATAAGACAATACTAAAAAGCGAAAACCAGAAGCAGTTGATTCTGCTTCTGGCTTATTTTGTTTATTTAATTTCTTGCAATTCCTTTTCTGCAAGAGATTTGACATATGCTTTAATCTCTTTAACGCCCTCTAAACAATTGACTAATACTTCTGGTGATACGATCGTAATCATTCGTTGTTCAAGATTTGCTACTGCTGTAAAGTACTGAGTTTTTGAATAGTTGAAAAGTCCAACTTGTTTTAATTGTTGTTCTTCAATATCTAAAATTTCCTTTGCTTCCAAAACTAGTAGACCAAAGATAAAATCATCTGCCGTTACGACAATCATTTTAGCATCAGATGAATCCATTGGTTTATGATATAATATTTGTTCAAAATCTAATATAGGAATCAGTTCATTTCGGACTTTTGTTAATCCCAGTACATAGTCAGGTAAATGAGGAATGCGATTTGTGAAATCTTGTTTTTCTATTGATATTACTTTTTCAACAGGAATGGCGTATTCCTCTTGTCCACAGCGAAAGACCACTACTTTTATATTTGTCATATATTCACGCTCACTTCGTAAAATGGTTTATTTTACTTTTGCTGAACATTTAACGATTTCCACTAAAAGATCAGCTAGTTTTTCTAATTCTTTGACAGGAATTCTTTCTTCTGTTGTGTGAATGTTTTCATAACCTACAGATAAATTAACAGTTGGGATGCCGTATCCTGCAATAACGTTCGCATCACTACCTCCACCTGATTGCATAAGTTTTGGTTCACGATTGATATTTTTTGCTGCTTCTACTGCTACTTTTACTACTAGATCTTCTGGACCAAAGTGGAATCCTGGATACATACGTTTTACTTCTACAACTGCAGTTCCACCCATTTCTTTAGCAGCAGTTTCAAACGCTTCTTTCATGTGATTTTCTTGAGCAACAAGTTTTGCTTCATCTAAAGAACGACATTCAGCTAATACAGATGCTTCGTCACAAACGATATTTGTTGCTTTTCCACCTTCAAATCGACCGATATTGGCAGTTGTTTCTGAATCGATTCGACCTAAATTCATTTTAGCTACAGCTTTTGCTGCAATAGTGATTGCAGAGATCCCTTTTTCAGGTTCAACACCAGCATGTGCAGTTTTTCCTTTTAATGTGGCGAAAATTTTTGTTTGGAATGGAGCAGCAGTTACGATTCCACCAACTAAACCATCAGAATCAACTGCAAAACCATATTTTGCATAGACTTTATCACGTTCTAATTCTTTTGCACCTTCAAGTCCAGATTCTTCACCAGCAGTAATGATATATTGGATATCACCATGTTCGATTTTTTCTTCTTTTAAGCGTTTTGCTAATTCTAATAATCCAGCAAGTCCTGCTTTGTCATCTGAACCAAGGATAGTCGTACCATCTGAGTAGATATAGCCATCTTCTTTGATTATTGGCTTAACCCCAACTCCCGGAACCACTGTATCCATGTGTGATGTAAAGTATATTGGTTGAGCATCTGCTAATGTTCCTTTTAACGTTGCAATTAAATTGCCAGAAGCATGTCCATTTCGACTTGCAGCATCATCTTCGTAAACATCGAAACCTAGTGCTTCTAATTTACTTTTTAATACGGGTGAAATGTTTTCTTCATGATATGTTTCTGAATCAATTTGTACTAATTCTAAAAATTCTTCAACGATACGACTTGGCATCATACAAGACTCCTTTAATCTATGGTAGAAACCCTACCTTATTCCTAGACAATTTTATCACAAAATCACGGAAATGACTTATTTTGGTTGTACTTCTTTATTTCTTATAAAAGGTTGGGCGTTTCTATGTACTTTTAAACGATTAACGTTTAGATTTTCAAATCCATCCCCATATTCTTCTTATTACATTCATTGCAAATAGAGGCTATAAATTCCCCCACAAATTCAGAGGGATTATTTACGCCTCTTAATCTGCTTTTAAGCCAAATGAAATTCCACCCCCAATTTGCTAGCAATTCTTACCCTTAGTTTATTATAAATAGATAGTTTGATTAAATTCTTACCTCCAAAGAATTAAGAAATTAAACTACCTATTTTTTTGGAATGATTTTTAGAATTGTAGCTATAGTAATATATTCAAAAACAATACAAAGATTCAGGCCATAGCCATGAAATAAGAGGGTATCCATTTCTTTCATTCTCTTTTTTAATAAGAAAAAAGCAATCTCAAAACCGTAAACGGTTGAAATTGCTTTTTATCATTTAATTTACTTTTCAATTCTTCATTTACAAAGGAATATTCCCGTGTTTCTTATAAGGTCTAGATTCTTTCTTCGTACGAAGCATTTCAAGTGATTGCATCAGTTTAATACGCGTTTCACGTGGATCGATGACATCGTCTACTAATCCGTGAGATGCTGCAACATATGGATTTGCGAATTTTTCTTTGTATTCTTCTATTTTTTGAGCACGTGTGCTTTCAGGATCTTCAGATTTTGCAATTTCACCTGCGTGGATAATATTTGCTGCACCTGCTGCACCCATTACGGCGATTTCCGCATTTGGCCAAGCATAGACCATATCTGCACCAATTGCTTTTGAGTTAAGTGCCACATATGCACCACCATAGGCTTTGCGTAGAATCACTGTGATTTTTGGTACAGTTGCTTCTGAATACGCGAATAAAATTTTCGCACCGTGACGGATTATTCCACCATGTTCTTGTTTAACGCCAGGGAAGAATCCGGAAACGTCTTCAAATGTAATGATTGGTACATTAAATGAATCACAAGTACGAACAAAGCGTGCTAGCTTGTCAGATGAATTGATATCTAGTCCACCTGCAAGTACTTTTGGTTGGTTACATACTAGACCAACTGATTCCCCGTCGATTCGTGCAAAACCTACAACGATGTTTTTCGCAAAGTCTTTTTGTACTTCCATAAATGTTCCTGTATCTACAACTTGTTCAATTACTTTGCGCACATCATAAGCTTTTGTTTGGTCGACTGGTACTAAATCAAGTAGTTCTGAACGGTAGTTGTCATCATGATCTTTTTCAACTTCAACTGTTGGTGCTTTTTCTGTGTTATTTTGTGGTAAGTAGCTAAGTAATTGTTTGATTTGTTCAATTGCAGCTTCTTCGTTTTCAGCACGGAAGTGTGCATTACCACTTACAGAGTTATGAACTTTAGCACCACCAAGGCCTTCAGAAGAAATCTTCTCTCCAGTTACTGTTTCAATAACTTTTGGCCCTGTGATGAACATTTGTGATGTTTTATCAACCATTAATATAAAGTCTGTTATAGCTGGAGAATATACAGCGCCACCAGCACATGGTCCCATGATGACTGAGATTTGTGGAATGACACCAGAATAGATTGAGTTACGATAGAAGATATGGCCATAACCATCAAGTGATAATACACCTTCTTGAATACGGGCACCGCCTGAATCGTTAATGCCGATGAATGGTGCGCCGTTTTTGGCTGCTAAATCCATAACATTCGCAATTTTCATTGCATGCATTTCTCCAAGCGCACCACCGAAAACAGTGAAGTCTTGTGAAAATAGATAAACTGGACGGCCATTTACTTTACCGTAACCTGTTACAACACCATCTCCAGGACCTTCTTTTTTCGCCATATCAAAATCTACTGTTCGGTGTTTAACGAAAGGATTAATTTCTACGAATGTTCCTTCGTCTAGTAATAACTCAATACGTTCGCGAGCTGTCAACTTACCTTTTTCATGTTGCTTGTCGATTCGTGCTTCGCCACCACCCAGTTCAATTTCGCGTTTTCGATCATATAATTCATCAATTTTATCGTACATATCCATATGTCAATTACCCCTTTGTTTGACTTCTGTCTACTAATTCATAAAGCACACCGTAAGATGATTTCGGGTGAATGAAAATAACCTTTGCACCACCTGCACCAATCTTTGGTTGTTCAGATAAAAGTCGTGCCCCTTCTGTGCGCATTTTATCAATTTCTTGCTCTATATTCGTTACAGCTAAAGCAACATGGTGAATGCCCTCACCACGCTTTTCCAAAAATTTATAGATAGCGCTTTCTTTTGTCAGTGGCTCTAAAAGCTCAATATGCGTATTTCCCGCATCGATAAATGCCACGCGCACTTGTTCTGACTCTACTTCTTCAACATTGATCAGTTTCATGCCTAGCACATTTGTATAGTATGTAATTCGTTCATCTAAATCTTTAACGGCTATACCAATATGATCAACATTCTCCATGGATCCCCCACTCCTTCATTGTTGTATAACACAATTCTACCGGAATTTTTCAGAAAACTCTAGTACTTGTTTAATAATTAATATTTGTTAAAATAATTTTAAGGAAAAAAAGGAGAGAACGAGAATGAGCAATAAGAAAGTACAGAAAATTATTGTTATGTTAATGGCTATTATAATGGTATTGTCCATGTTAACATTTGGTCTAGCTATGATAAAATAAATAAAACAACAGACTTATTGATAGAATACAATAAGTCTGTTGTTTTATTTTCTGTTATAATTTGTTACCATTCATAATTTTCTTTCCTGTTTATTAAGTTTGAAGGAATGAAATAGCCATACAACCCACACAATGATATATGCACTCAATGCTAAAATGCCTGGCATTAATACAAGCCACCAGGACCACGAAACAAACCCTAACAGTTTAAGAGCCATGAAGATAATTGTTAAAACTTCTGCAAACCCCAATTTCATTCTCACTCCTTACATGCTCATCTATTCACGTTCGTTTTCCATAAATTCTTTTTGTTATTCCTAGTATTACCAAATCCTAAATTTCTATGTACTTATTCCATCGATTTCAACTAAAAAATAAAAGCACCTCTTTTAGAGAGATGCTTTATTTCTATTTATTTTCATTTTCTAATTCTTTAACTGTTTCTTTGACTACCAGTAAAATCTCTGTGTAATATTCCTTATGATAATTACAGTAGCGAGCGGTTTCTTCAAGGTTTGCAAGCTCCTTTTCAATTTCTGCTACCATATCACTGATGATTAGTTGGGTCATGCCACTACTAACTTTGCTATAGGCATGAGCTAATATTTGTCTTCTTTGCGCTAATTCCTTTTGTTTTTCAATTGATTGAAAAGATTCTTCTGTCATCTTTTGAATTTTTGATTCAATGTCATCTATTAACGATGACACAATATTCGTTTTTTCTTCTCTTAATTGGATCATTTACTCACTCACCCCACGACGATTTTATATTTGTTTTTCTTCTAGTACTATATTATTGATTTGATAGAGAAAATATTCCCTTAATTGACTATCAATTTCATAAGTATATTTCAAGCTTATATACAGCCTATGTTGTTGCCAATAATGTTTCGACACAAATGAGGCGGTAATAAAAATCATTTATTACCGCCAAACTTTTTTCTATTCTAAGTTTTGTCTAGCTGTTTCATTAGATTTTTTTCTTTTTTCTTTGAAAAGTTCAAAATTACTCTTTTTTGTTTTTACCTTTTTCATGATAGGTTGTGCAGAAAAGTCCTCTCCCATTTCTTCTCTACCAAACATACCATGTGATTTTGGAATTTCTTTATTCGACATTTTCCTTCCTCCCATTCATTTATTTTTATTACGGTATTAGTTTACCTTTTCTGTTTTAACTTTATACTGTTCCACTTTTGGCATATTTATGGCGATGTGATTCCATAATGAAGAGCAAAATTTTAAATTACTAATCAATAATTTCGAGTTGTTCAAGGATTTTTGTGAAGGATTTTTCATTTATTGTTTTGGCATTTGTAAATTGAAAAAATGGATTACCATGTTTTTTTATTCGCTCACAAACGGCCGGAATTGAGAATTGGTCAGGTGTAAGAGAATTGTTAACTTCATTCCAATTTAAGGGTGTTGCAACTAACCCTTTGTCATTGCCCCTTGTAGAATAAGGGGCGATTATTGTTTTTCCTTCACGATGTTGCACATAGTCTAGATATAACTTGTTGTGCCGGTTCTTTTTTAATCGTTCTATCGTGAACCATTGTGGATTTTGCTCGATAAGAAAATCGCACACAAATTTTGTGAACAAGCCTGTTTCTTCATATGAAAATGTATTGAATGGTAAAGGAATATAGATTTGCATTCCTTTTCCACCGGAAGTTTTGATAAATGATTTTAGTTTAAATTGATCAAATATTGCTTTCATTTGAACGGCTGCTTCCACAGATAATGAGAATTCCTCTACTGATGGTGGATCTAAATCGAAGACTATTTCTGTAGGCATATCCGTTTGCAGTGGTTGGAATGGTATATGATATTCAATGGCTAATTGATTACCTAGCCATAATAGTGTTTCAATATTGTTACATACTATCGAGCTGGAGTCCTCATTTTTCACAGTAGTTATAAATTCTGGAACATGTTCCGGACTGCTTTTTTGATAAAAACTTTCTCCGGGCACACCATGTGGAAAACGAATGAGTGTTAATGGGCGATTACGAAGAAAAGGTAACATTAATGGTGCTATATTTTGTAAATAGTATAAAAAATCATCTTTTAGGATATCCATAGCTGGAAAAACAGGCTTATCTGGATGCGTGATTTCAAAGGTTTTGGGAAGCGGTTGAAGTTGACGTAACATATGTCGCCAATCACATTCTTGCGGATCAACATTTAATTTAAAGGCATGAAATCTTGGCTCTCGTAGCATTCCCCCAAGGAAATCAATGCAGGCAATTTCAACGCAAATAGAAGGCTGTAATTCATAAATCTCCCCCTTTTTCATTGTTCCATTTTCTTCAAAAAAAGCTGTTAAAGTACCAAACTCTTCTTTTTTTAACCCATGCTTAAAAGAAACTACTTCAATCAATTCATCATCATTAAATACTGCACCGTTAAAAAATCCATTATTTTTATCAAATTTGGTTAAAATAACAGTTACATATCGCCAATTTTTTATCTTTAACCAATTGGTCGTCCTTTTATCACTAACCCATTTGCTATTTGCCTTTTTTGCAATAAGCCCTTCGCCGTTACACACTTGTATATTTTTCCATAATTCTTTGTGATTGCTGAATGCATCGATCATTTGGATTTGATGGAACTCTTCATAATTGACGGAAGTTGGAAGGCTGACCTTTTTACAAAACTGTTGTAATTTAGCCTTTCGTGCTGTTAATGGTTGACTGGTTAAGTCCTTTCCATTCGTTTGTAAAACATCAAAAACGATTAAATGGCACGGAAATGCTCTAGCATGTTTTTCTATTGAATTTTGACTTCGCATTCGCCCACGTAATTGCACTTGTGAAAAATCACTTTGGAAATTATTTATTAAAAAGACCAATTCCCCATCTAATTGTATAGGCAAATAAGGACTAAATAGCTCCTTCTTCTCTTGTAAATAATCAATAATCTCAGGAAATTGTGGATTCAACACTTTACCATTTCTGCTGATTAGGACTGGTTCTTCTTCCCAATTTAAAATGCAACGAAATCCATCATATTTTGTTTCGTATGTCCATTCTTCACCAACTGGTATTTCATCTGTTTGTGTCAATAGCATTGGTTTCAACAATCATCCAACCTTCGTACTTTTTTATTAGCTTTTGATGATTTCAAAATTCTGATACATAAAAAACCTTATTATCTTGAATAATAAAGTCAAAAAGGGGTGAATGTAAAAAATGCATACTGTTTGGAAAGGGAGTATTAGCTTTGGTTTAGTCAATATTCCAATCAAATTACATGCTGCCACTGAAGATAAGGATGTTAAGTTAAGACAGCTTCATAAAGAATGTAATACACCTATTAGTTATAAAAAGGTCTGTGAAAATTGCAATAAAGAAGTACATGAAGAAGATATTGTAAAAGCATACGAATATACGAAAAATAAATTTGTCGTTTTGGATGCTGAAGACCTTGAGAATCTAAAAAAGGAAAACGAAGATAAAGCAGTAGAAATTATCGATTTTGTGAAATTGGAGGAGATTGATCCAATTTATTTTGAAAGAAGCTATTTTATGTCACCTGATGCTACTGGAAGCAAAGCCTATACTTTGTTGAGAAAAACGTTAGAGGATTCAGGAAAAATTGGAATTGCGAAAATTATGATTCGCTCAAAAGAACAATTAGCAATTGTGCGAGTCTATCAAGATACCTTAGTAATGGAAACAATCCATTATCCTGATGAAGTTCGAAATATAAGTGACGTTCCCAACATCCCTAGCGAACAATTAGTAGTTCAAAAAGAACTTGAAACAGCACTAATGTTAGTTGATCAACTCACAACAACCTTCGAGCCTACTAAATATACAGACGATTATCGCACAGCCCTCATGGAATTAATCGAAGAAAAGAAAAACGAAAATACCGTAACCGCAAATAACGTTGAAAAAGAAGTTCCAAATAACGTTACCGATTTAATGAGTGCTTTACAAGCTTCCCTCAATAAGACCAAAAAGAAAACGACTACAAGAAAGAGAACGAAAACATTAAAAGAGAAAACATCTTAAATAGTAATGCCCCTAAACTTTTGGTGATAGTTTTAGGGGCAATTTATCCTATTATTATTGAGAGCTATCCTGCATTTTGTCGTTTTGTCTTTCTCGCCAAACTCCTACGTGATGGGGTAATTCCTTTGAAGTCTTGCTTGATTGCAAGATATCTATCCATTTCTTCAATGAAAATATAGAGTGATGACATAGCCAAAAATTTCTCATGCGAAGTTGGCAAAGGTAATTTTGCAAAATTCACTTTGACATCTTCAAGTTTACTCCGGTATTTCCTTGCTGTATTACCTGAATGGACATTTTGAGATAGTTCTTCCATAAAATCTGCTACTAACTTTGCTTGTTGAACAATAACAGGTAGACTTGTTACTTTCGGTAGTACCCTTTCAATAATCTCTAGTTGTTGTTCTCTGATATCAAAATATTGATAGTAAAGATTTTCGTGACGTGTCAAATGATTTTCTACGTCTTGGTATGCCAATGCTTTTGCTTTATTAATTACGATACTTACTTCAACAAGTTCTTTCCCATCCCAACTTGTATCGCCATTTCTCAAATATTTCGTAATTTCTTTGAAAATAGAAGTATACAATTCTTCAATTTTCAATCGATATTCTTCTAGTTTTTGCTGAATATCTGGCATATACATATTCACTGCTAATGCGGTACCGAAGCCGATTAACATTAATAGTAATTCATTAATCAAAAGATTCCATGTAAAATTTGCTGTTGAAAATATATGTAAAATAATAACACTTGATGATACGAATCCTGGTGCTACTTTGATCATGACAAGTATTGGTAAGAAAAGTAATACCATGAGGCCTAATATCCACGGATGGTATCCCAGTAATTCAAAAAAGGCGACAGACATGACAATCCCAATTAAGGATGCCATGACCCTTGTATAGACTGCATGCACTGATTTTCTTTTAGTTGGCTGGATACATAGTATGGTTAAGATTCCTGCTGATGTGAAGAACTGTATGTGAAAATATTGTGCAATCCCTATGGAAATGGCAACTCCCAAGGCAGTTTTTAAAATTCGATAGCCTATGTGAAACTTTTTCAAAGATAATCACCCCTAAAAAAAAGAGCACTATATGAATATAGCGCTCTTCAATTTACAATATTAAACTTCTTCACAAAATTCTTCGAAGTAACCTTGGATATTTGTAATAACTGACATTGGATCATGTCCTTCAATTTCATGACGTCCAATTTCAGCAATGGGTTTACCATCTTTTAATAGTACAAATGATGGTGATGATGGAATATGGTCTTCACCAAAGTGCATACGTGCTTGAGCAGTTGCTTCTTTGTCTTGACCTGCAAAAACTGTCACTAAGTGGTCTGGGCGTTTGTCATAATTGATCGCATGAACAGCAGCTGGACGTGCGATACCACCTGCACAACCACATACAGAGTTAACCATTACAAAAGTAGTACCTTTACGGTTAAAGGCATCTTCTACTTCTTCAGGTGTTTTCAATTCTTCATAGCCATTTGCTGTCATTTCACCACGTGCTTGGCGTAGCATATCTTGCATAAATAAATCATAATCCATATTCATGTTCATCGCTCCTTTTTTCTTCAACTATTACTATAACAGGAGTTGAGTTGGTTTTCAAAATAGTTGTTTAAAAACATATTTAAATAATTGGAATTTCACAATTCCTTCGCCATTATTTCTACAATTTCATCTATTGCCGGAATAGTTCCTTTTTGTTTTTGGACCAGGATGCTAAAGATATATGGTTTTCCGCTTTTGGCTGTGAGATACCCACTTAGTGTATTTACGCCATCTATTGCCCCGGTTTTTGCATATACTTTTCCTTTTGTTATTGGACTTTTCAGTCGATTCCGAAGAGAACCGCCTATCATGCGATTGCTATTTGCTGACGTTGGTAAGCTACTAAAAAATGTTCCATACCAAGGTGTTTCTCCTCTAACGATAAAGAGTAGCTCTGTTAGATCTTTACTTGATACTCTGTTTTTATGTGACATGCCTGAGCCATCTTCAAATGACCATTCTTCAACTTCTAAATGCCTTGAGTAAGCATATTGCTTCAACACACTGAGTCCGGCTTTGGTACTTCCTTGCCCCATTCTTACCTTTCCCATTGTTTTTACCAGAATATCCGCTATACCATTATTACTCAATTTCATAAAAGGAACCATTAATTCTGAAAGAGGGATTGATTGTTTTTGTACAATAAGCCTTGCGTTTTTAGGTGTTTTTTCACGATATATTTTTCCTTTAGGATATTGAATATTATTTTTTTTAAGTGAATGAGTAAATAAAGTTAGTGTATGCGTCGTTGGATTTGGAACGGTGATCCATTCTTGCAATGATTGTTTAAGAGGTACATTGCCACTTATGACCACTTTGTTTTTTCGATATTCACGTTCTATTTTAATCGTACTATACTGATTTTCCCCTACTGTCTTTGCATTGTTTTCTATAACTAATTCTCCTAATTCAGGTGTCACTGTAATTCTTGGTTTTTTGCCTACTTTTTCACCCTTCGCTTCTATTAAAACAGTCCCACTATCGTAATCATAATCCGGTGATACAGTTAGTGCTGTTACGGGAGCTGCATAATAATAGGATTCATCCTCTTTTTGAATATCAGGGGTTAACAAATCTTGATCAAACCAATAATCATCTCCAACAATTCGGCCATCGATTTTTTTTAAGCCTTGTTCTGCAAAAAAAGATGCTAAATTATTTAGGTCTTCAACGGTTAATGTAGGATCACCTGTTCCTTGAATGTACAAATCACCATGTAAAACTCCTTTTTTTACTTTCCCCGTCATATAGAAATTGGTTTGGAAACGGTAGTTTTGCCCTAATTCTGCTAAGGCTGCTGCACTTGTTAACAGTTTCATATTAGAAGCAGGTTTTTGCTTTCGCTCTGCATTGAAGTCGTAAATCATATCTCCATCTTGATTTCTAACAGCGATGCTTACTTCTGCATTTGGCAATTTAGTTTTTACAATTTTTTTTACGGATTCATCAAGGTTTTGAAAGTTTGGGCTACTTGCTTCAACAGTCGTCTGAACACCTATCCAACCGAAAGTTAACATACAAGTAAACAGAAATATGCGAAACTGTTTTAGCATTAGTACCTCCTTTATTAGTTAGATATATAGTAGAATGTATTTCTTATTCTATCCGTTTCTCAATTGAACATTACATCAATTAATGATTATTTTCTGTTTGCTTCATAACATTCAATCCACTTTTCCGCAGATATTTTCGAAGCCAATTCTCCTATTAATTCATATGGAATATTTTTGGTGTTTGTAAAACGAACACAGCTTTTACCCATATTTAATTTTGTTGGCACTACTTTACTATATTCATCTTGAAACCAATTTAGTATTTTCGGTTCGCCATAGATGCCCATATGATATAAAGCGATATGTCTTTTTTGTGCGGCTAGACTAATGAAAGGTAATGGTGTATCGGGTGTTACATGATAACCGTTTGGGTAAATAGAAAAAGGTACAACATAACTAATCATTCCATATTGCATTTTCTTCTCAAAACCTTCTGGTATATTAGTATCTATCACATCCATTATTCGAATAAACCCATCTTTCCATTTTTCATCCATCGTTTCGATATATTCTTCAAACATTCACTACATCTCCTTTATGTTTCAATATCCTACCCTTTGATCTAAAATCCATTATCTTATTTTTAACATAACAAAAACGCCCGAATTAAAACAATTAATTCGGGCGTTTCTTTTCATCTTATTAATAATTAGATTAAACTTTTAACAGTTTTTGCAATTAATGCTCCATCTGCTATTCCAGTAAGTAATGGTTTTGCAATTTTCATTGCATCTCCCATATTCATGCCGGAAGTTATACCTGCTTCTTTTAGTAACTCAACGACTTTTTCTTCAGATAATTGTTCAGGTAAAAATGATTTTAATAGAACTAATTTTGCTTGTTCTTGTTCAATCAAATCTGAACGGTTTGCTTTTTCTGCACCTTCTAATGCTTGGTGCGTTTGTTTAATTTCACGATTAATAATTGCTATTTCTTCCTCATGTGTTAACTCAGAGCCTTTTTCTTTTTCTGCTATATCAAGATTTGATTTTACAATCGTAAGGACACCTTTTGATAATGTATCTTTTTCTTTCATAGCTTTTTTTAGTTGCTCAAAAACAGCTTTTTTTAACATATTACTCATTCCTTCTTTATTCAATTAAAATTATTATAACACTTTTAAGAGATATTAATGGTTTCAGTGATTCTCGTCTTGCTTTCCTCGATATTTTAAATTGTATCCACGTTTTAACTAATTTATATCATTGTTCAATTTTAATTGAATAAAAAAAGGAAGATGCTCTAAATACATCTTCCTCTTCTACCTATAATTTATAATTGCTCAGCCATTACTTCTACAATTGCATCAATCGCTGGAATTGTCCCTGATTTATCTTGTACTAAAATACTAAATGTATAAGATTTACCACTAAATCCTGTCACATAACCACTTAGCGTATTCACACCACTTAATGATCCTGTTTTAGCGAACACTTTTCCAGCAGTAAGTGGAGATTTTAATCGATTTCTAAGCGTTCCCCCAACCATTCTTTCCGAATTTGCAGCAACTGGCAGACTGTTGATATAGATGTTGAACCAAGTCTCCTTTTGAACAGTGAACAAAAGATGAGTTAAATTAATACTTGATACTCGGTTACTATGTGACATACCTGAGCCATCTTCAAAAGACCAATCTTCAATATTTAATTGGCGAGATTTGGCATATTGTCTTAGCACTTTTAATCCAGCTTCTGTACTACCTTTATTCATTTTTACTTGTCCCATGGTCTTTACTAAAATATCAGCAATTCCATTATTACTTAATTTCATATACGGAATCATCAATTGGGAAAGTGGCATTGATTGTTTTTGAGCAATCAAATTCGCACTTTTCGGAGTCTTTGCACGATAAAACTTGTCATTTGAATAGTGAATCTTATTTTGTTCAAGTAGATGTTTGAACATAGTGACTGTGTGAGTCGTTGGATTTTGTACAGTAACCCATTCTTTTAAACTTTTATTGATAGGTAAATTACCACTTACAACAATCCTATTGGTTCTAAATTTGCGTTCAATTGTTAATGTATTTGCCTGACTTGCTTCAACTGTTTGTCCATTATTTTCAATAACTAGATTCCCTAATTCAGGCGTGATAGAAAGAGTTGGCTTCTCCCCTACCTCTACACCTTTCGCTTCTACGATAATCGTACCGGAATCATAATCAGTATTTGGGGAAGTCGTTAATGCTGTAATGGGAGCTGCATAATAATAAGATTCGTCATCTTCTGCAATACCAGGAGTTAATAAAACTTGGTCAAACCAAAAGTCATCTGCAACAATTCGACCATCAATTTGTTTAATACCTTGGGCTGCAATACTTCTGACAAATTGTTCGAGGTCTTCTATATTTAGAGTAGGGTCACCCGTACCTTGAATATATAAGTCTCCCTTTAAGACGCCATTTTTTAATTTACCTGTTGAAAAGACATTTGTTTTAAAACGATAGTTTTGACCTAATACCTCTAAAGCTGTAGCACTGGTTAATAACTTCATATTTGATGCTGGTTTTAGCTTTTGTTCTCCATTTACATCATAGATGACTTTGCCCTGATTATCCCTAATCGCAATACTCACCTCAGCACCAGACATTTGATCATCAATGATTTTTTTGACCGCTTGATCTAGTGTTTGAATGGATGAAGTACTTGCAGCATCAGCAACAATATTTAAACCAAACATACTAAATGTGATGATACAAGCCGTTAGAAACATACTTAATTTTTTCTTCATACGATTTCCCCTTTACGATAGAATTTCAAGCTATTTTAAGTAGTTCAATATACTTTTTTCAATTCCTACTAATATAGGAAAATCAGTTCTATCGATAGAGTTTTTCGCGTTTTTTAAGGTATTAAATCACTAATACACTTACTCAATATATTTTCAATCTTCATATATCATTTTCTTCGTCATTCCACCATCAACCGTAATATTTTGACCAGTGATAAAGTCATTCAGCGGATGGGTTAAATATAGACAAGCTCGAGCAATATCTTCTGGTTTCCCTACTCGGCGTGCTAGATGTTGAGAATGATCGCTTTCTGATAATGCATTATAATCACCTGTTTCAATCCACCCAGGGGAAATACAATTTACATTTATACCATCTGGTCCAAGGGATCGCGCCAATGCATGAGTTAAAGCGATTATTCCCCCCTTTGTTGCGGCATAGGATTCAGTATTAGGTTCAGACATAAATGCCCTTGTGGATGCCATGGACACAATCCTGCCTCCGTTTTCATTTTCTTTCATATATTTTGCAGCTTCACGTGAACAAAGAAATACACTTCGCAAATTTGTATTTATAACGTCATCCCACTCATCAACAGTCGATTCATAGGGTGTAACCGGAGAAAATATTCCTGCATTATTAATTAAAACATCTATCTTACCATAATACTCCACTGCCTTTTTCATCAATTTTATTATCTGTTCTGGTCTTCGTACATCCGTTTGAACAAAGATTGCATTATTCCCTATCTCATCAGCAACTTTACTTCCTAATGGATTCATATCCGCTAACACAAGATTTGCATGTTGACTCGCATACATTCGAGCAATTGAATTGCCTATTCCTTGCGCTGCTCCTGTTACTACTACAGTTTTTCCAGTAAACATTATTACGCCTCCTAATAATCATTTTCTCTTTCTATCTTATCCATCAACCTTTAGCTCTTAACCTTAGTAGTGAAACATGTGTAAAAATTAAAGTTTTCTGTAATATATAAACAATTATACTGATACCAAATCTGCACCTTCACTTCTTTATTCATAAAATAAAAAAAGACTGAGCAAAAATCACTCAGTCTCTTTCGGAAATAGCTGCTCCACACCTTGTGCTACAGTTATCTGTCCCTGTAGTATTTTTTGTTCTAGAGTTAGTACCTGATTTTTTCTTTCTGGATTTCCGTAGAAGGAATCGATTAGGTGATCGTGAATCATCGATTGGAACCAGTCGGTTGTTTGTTTACTTCGCCGATTGACCCATACCCCATTTTCTATTCCTTTAGTCTGGAATTCCAAAATTGTTTCGAGTATATTGTCTAGACCTTTATTTTCATAGGAGGAGGCAGTCATTGACCTTGTTGTCCATCCTGGTGTTGCAGGTTGTAATAGATGCACAAATTGTTTATATTCTGCAGCTGTTTTTTTGGCATTGCGTACATTATCGCCATCTGCTTTGTGAACAACAATCGTATCGGCTAATTCCATAATGCCTTTTTTCATGCCTTGTAGTTCATCGCCTGCACCAGTCAATACTAGCAATAAGAAGAAATCAACCATACCGCGTACAATTGTTTCACTTTGTCCAACGCCTACCGTTTCAATCAATATGATATCGTAGCCAGCTGCTTCACATAAGAGCATCGTTTCACGTGTTTTCTTATGCACCCCACCCAGTGTACCAGCAGATGGAGATGGTCGGATGAAAGCATTTTTTTCCCGGGATAGTTCTTCCATTCTCGTTTTATCTCCTAAAATACTGCCTCCGGTAACGGTTGAACTTGGATCAATTGCTAATACGGCTACTTTATGACCTTGATTGCAAAGCATTTTGCCAAAGGTTTCGATAAATGTACTCTTTCCCGCTCCAGGAACACCCGTGATTCCAATACGGATAGATTTTCCTGTATAAGGGAGGAGCTTTTTCAATAACTCCTGCCCTACAACTTTATCTTCAACATTAGAACTTTCAATAAGGGTTATAGCTTTAGCTAGGAATAATCGAGAGCCTTCTCGTACTTCTTTCGCTAGTGATTCCAAGTCAAGATTATCTTTCTTTTTCTTGACGAACTTTTTTCGCTTTGTTGGTTCCATACCATCGTGAATCGCTTTTACACCTGGTTGTACAAAAAGCGCAGATTCTTTCTCAGTCATTAAGCTTCCTCGTAGCCAAGGCGTTCATAAATAATTTCAATCATTTTTTGTGATGCGATTGGCAATACAGTACCAGGTCCAAAGATTGCTGCAGCACCATTTTCATATAGGAATTCATAATCTTGAGCTGGAATAACTCCACCAACGATTACGATGATATCTTCGCGGCCCAATTTTTTCAATTCTGCGACAAGTTCTGGAACTAATGTTTTATGACCTGCTGCTAGTGAGGATACTCCGACAACATGGACATCATTTTCTACAGCCATTTGCGCAGTTTCTTCAGGTGTCATGAATAGTGGTGAAATATCCACGTCAAAACCAAAGTCAGCATAAGCAGTTGCAACGACTTTCGCTCCACGGTCATGTCCATCTTGGCCCATTTTAGCAACTAAAATACGCGGGCGACGACCTTCATTTTCTAAGAATTCGTCTGTCATTTGTTTAATTTCTTTGATGGCATCTTCATCTGAATAGTTCGTAGCGTACACCCCACTTATTGAGCGAATAACAGCTTTATGGCGTCCAGAGACTTCTTCGATGGCATCTGAAATTTCACCAAGTGTCGCACGAGCACGAGCTGCATCTACTGCAACTGCAAGTAAGTTCTCTTCACCTGTTTCCGCTGCCTTAGTTAGACGTGCTAAGTGGCGTTTCACTTCTGCATCGTCACGCTCTGCTTTCATTTTATTGATTCGGTCAATTTGAGATTGTCTTACTATTGTATTATCAATATCTAGAATCTCAATTGGCTCTTCTTCTGAAAGACGATATTTGTTCACACCAATAATTGTTTCTGCTTTAGAGTCAATTTTAGCTTGGCGTTTTGCTGCCGCTTCTTCGACTTTCATCTTTGGAAGTCCTGTTTCGATTGCTTTTGCCATACCACCTAATTCTTCGATTTCTTCGATTAATTTCCAAGCAGATTCGGTTAATTCATCTGTCAGTTTTTCAACATAATATGAACCACCCCATGGATCGATTGTTTTAGTCATTCCTGTTTCGTTTTGCAAGAATAATTGTGTATTACGAGCAATACGAGCAGAGAAATCTGTTGGAAGTGCAATCGCTTCATCTAATGCATTGGTATGGAGTGATTGTGTATGACCCATTGTAGCAGCGTTTGCTTCAACTAATGTACGCGTTACATTATTAAATGGATCTTGTTCTGTTAGAGACCATCCTGAAGTTTGTGAGTGTGTACGTAATGCCAAACTTTTTGGATTTTTTGGATTAAATGTTGACATCATTTGTGCCCAAATACGACGAGCTGCACGCATTTTGGCAACTTCCATATAATAATTCATGCCGATTGCCCAGAAGAATGATAAACGCGGTGCAAATTTATCAATATCAATGCCCGCTTTTAACCCAGTACGAACATATTCAAGCCCATCTGCTAAAGTATAAGCAAGTTCAATATCATTCGTTGCTCCTGCTTCTTGAATGTGATATCCAGAGATTGAAATCGAATTGAATTTAGGCATGAATTTTGAAGTATATTCAAAAATATCAGCGATTATTTTCATCGACATTTCTGGTGGATAAATATATGTGTTACGAACCATATACTCTTTTAAGATATCATTTTGAATTGTACCTGATAGTTTATCAGGTGTTACGCCTTGTTCTTCCGCCGTTACAATATAGAACGCAAGAATTGGTAGAACCGCACCATTCATTGTCATAGATACAGACATTTGGTCAAGTGGAATTCCATCAAATAGAATCTTCGTATCTTCTACTGAGTCAATAGCTACACCAGCTTTACCAACGTCCCCAGTTACACGAGGGTGGTCAGAGTCATAGCCACGGTGAGTAGCAAGGTCAAATGCAACAGATAAACCTTTTTGTCCCATTGCAAGGTTACGACGATAGAATGCATTAGATTCTTCTGCAGTAGAGAAACCTGCATATTGACGAATTGTCCAAGGACGACCTACATACATTGTTGGATAGGGTCCACGTGTATTTGGCGCAATACCAGCAACGTCATTTAGATGCTTCAAACTTTCGTTGTCTTCTTTTGTATAAACACTTTTCACTTCAATATTTTCATTTGTATGGAATGTTTGATTTGAAACGGAAACTTGTTCATTTTGTAAAACATCTTCAATCGAAACTTCTGCAAAATTTGGCTTGTTCATCGTTGAACCTCCTTCAGGGTATCTTGGATGCCTTGTAATTTCTCGATAATATTTTGACCTGCATAGACAAAACCG
Organism: Rummeliibacillus sp. JY-2-4R; assembly: GCF_053847205.1. NCBI lineage: Bacteria > Bacillati > Bacillota > Bacilli > Caryophanales > Caryophanaceae > Rummeliibacillus > Rummeliibacillus sp. JY-2-4R. The sequence goes on from NZ_CM132623.1 coordinate 2,592,134, forward strand.
TTTAATCCAAGGCTTTGCCAATCTTCATCAAATTTACCTGCTACATCAAGGATTACTCTTTCAGGTTTTGCAGTAATAATCGCAGGAATGACAACTTGCACATCTTCATCAATTGCGCTAAATACAACATAATCTGCAGTAGTAGCTGCTAACCATTCTTTAGCCATTTCAATATCTGTAAAAGGTTCTGTTACTTCAGGTGTGATTCCTGCTGTTGAAAGTACTCCTTTTACAAAGTCTGTACGTGGTTTAATTTTTTTGAAAATACCATAAGTTAAAATCGCCACATTGATTGGAGATTTTTTGAATTCATGTCTAAGGTCTTCGAATGGTTTGGCAATTCGATTGACTTCTAAGAAAGATTCTTGAGGTACTTCTTCTTTAGCGTTTGCAAAATCGTTTGTACCAACTAATACAGTTTTACGACGTTCTGCATCTTGAATGCGTTTTTCCATCATTTCGTCTAATTCTTTTTGAAGTTTGCCAGATTCAACATAAACTTCAATACCACCAGCGGCTTCAATTTCGATAAATTTTGCCCAAGCTTTTTTAACAAGCTCGTTCGTTAATGATTCAATGTAATAGGATCCACCAGAGGGATCTAACACTTTTGTTACATGTGATTCTTCATTAATCACTAGTGAAACATTTCGAGCGATACGAATTGATTGGTTCGTTGGTTTAGTTAAAATATCATGTGGATGTACAGTCACTACGTCCGCACCACCAATTACACTTGAAAAAGCTTCATTCCCCGTACGTAATAGATTTACATATACATCTAATTTAGAAAAGCTACGCAAGGAAGTTTCTGCAAGGATTTTAACTGGCTTCGGTTTTTCAACCCCATACCCTTTCGCAAATGCTTTCCATAACACTCTAAATGCACGAAGTTTTGCAATTTCCATAAAGAACTTTGTGTCAACTGCGAATGAAACAAAGAACTCATCTTCAAATTCTTCAAAGTCCATTTCGTCTGCTAAATCTCTAGCTTTTGACAGTGCAATAGCCAATTCTTGAACTGCATTCGCCCCTTTATAATGCACATCTTGAATGTAAGCGTTTGACATTCGAATATTCGGAAAACTCATGTTGATATGAGTATCATTTAAGACATACCCTTGTGCTTCTTTATTTTTCATATATAAGAAAACATTGATTAAATCTTGATCTTCGATTGATAGAACAAATGGATATTTATCAAGTAATGCAGCGAGTTTTTCTAATGCAGGAACATCCCATTTGAAATTAACTTTTCCAATCAAAAGATATTGATTCCCGCGTTTCATGGAATCTTCTGCTTGTTCGATAAATTCTTCAATTGAATCTCCAAATGCTTGTTGCGCTATTCCAAATACCCCTTTATCTCTCATAGCTCGAACGGTTGACACTTGCTCTTCTAATTTGTTGTCAACTTTTGCGAGTAAACTTTCTGTTGTATATAGTGGTTCAAGAGTGATACCTTCGATTGTTTTTGTGAATAATGATTCAAAAGGCTTCCCTTTCAGAGCCTTAATCGAAGCTTCTTTCCAATCATCGTAAGTAGCCTTTGTGAATTCTACTTCTTTCATGTTTGTCATACGGACGCGATGACGCTTCCCCCCTTTAGTGATTCTACACACTATTTTACACAACAATGTTGCTACATAAAAGAAAAAAAAGTCTGAAAACCGCAAGATTACGGCCTTCAGACGACTATTAATAAATGCTTGTATTGTCTTTTGAGATGTTTTCGAGAATTTCCTTCACGCGAGCGAGAAATTTACCACTAACAAATCCATCTAAAATTCTGTGATCAATTGATAAACAAATATTTACCATATCTCGTGCAGCAAACATTCCACCATTCATAATAACTGGACGTTTTACGATGGATTCAATTTGTAAAATTGCTGCCTGTGGATAGTTGATAATGCCCATTGATTGAACAGAACCAAATGAACCGGTGTTATTCACAGTAAATGTTCCACCCTGCATATCTTCAGGTTTTAGCTTACCATTTCTTACTTTTAAAGCTAACTCATGGATGTCTTTTGCAATCCCTTTAATCGATTTATCATCTGCATTATGAATGACTGGTACATATAACGCGTCTTCTGTAGCAACAGCAATCGAAAGATTGATATCCTTTTTCTGGATGATTTTATCGTTTTGCCATTGTGAATTCATCATCGGGAATTCCTTTAGAGCTTGGGATACAGCTTTTACAAAGAATGCAAAATATGTAAGACTATATCCTTCTTTCTTTTTAAATTCGTCTTTAATGGAATCGCGATAGCTAACTAAATCTGTCACATCTACTTCCATCATCAACCATGCATGTGGTATCTCTTGTACACTTGTCACCATGTTTTTAGCAATTGCTTTACGCACACCTGATACTGGTATTTCTATATCTCCAGAAGCAAGGGTAGTTGATGATTTTGGTGTGCTTAAGGTAGATACAGGTGCTACTTGTGGTTGTGATTCTTCTATTTTTTCTTCTGATTTTGCCACAGGCTGTGGAATGTTACCAGAATCAATTATTTTTTGAATATCTTTTCTTGTAATTCGACCTGATGCTCCACTACCTTTAACTTTTGTTAAATCAATTTGATGCTCTTGTGCTAATCGAACAACAGCTGGTGAGTATCTTGCTTTCATCGATTGATCTGATTCTGTTGCTTCCGGAACCGTTATTTCTTGGGGAGTATCTTTGGTCTTCGTTTCATTTGAGATTGTTTCTTCCACTTCAATCGTACAAACCACTTCGCCGACTGCAAGTGTATCCCCTACGTTCGCTATTAATTCTTTTATTGTTCCTGCGAAAGATGAGGGAAGCTCTGCTGTCACTTTATCTGTTTGTACTTCAGCCAAAGCGTCATATTTTTTTACATGGTCTCCAGGCTTAATCAACCAGTTTTCAATTGTACCTTCTGTAACACTTTCTCCTAGTTGTGGCATTGTGATGTTTTGAATCGCCATCTACTAAAGCCTCCTTTTTCTTGAATAAAGGATACTGAAAAAATACTTTTATTAATGATATATATCAACCACATTTTTCAGTATCCTTACCTAAAAATATGTGCTTTTATTAACTTGCTTAAAGTATGAAGCTAGGCCTTTAAGTCTTTTCAGCACTAAAATAACGCAAGTTCTCGCATTGCTTCTTCTACTTTTTCGGGGTTGATCATGAAGAATTTTTCCATTGTTGGTGCATATGGCATTGCTGGAATATCAGGTCCTGCAAGACGTTTAATTGGTGCGTCAAGGTCAAATAGTGCATGCTCTGCAATAATAGCAGCTACTTCACTCATAACGCTACCTTCTTTGTTATCTTCTGTTACGAGTAACACTTTGCCTGTTTTTTTCGCTGCTTCAATAATCGCTTCTTTATCGAGTGGATAGATCGTACGTAAATCTAAAATATGTGCTGATATGCCATCTTTTTCAAGGCGCTCAGCAGCTTGTAAAGCAAAATGAACGGCCAAACCATACGTAATAACTGTAATGTCTTCGCCTTCTCGTTTTACATCTGCTTTACCAATTTCAATAGTATAGTCTTCTTCAGGAACTTCACCTTTAATTAATCGGTAAGCTCTTTTATGTTCAAAGAATAATACTGGATCTTCATCGCGAATTGCTGCTTTTAACAACCCCTTTGCATCATATGGTGTGGAAGGAATGACAATTTTCAATCCAGGTTGATTTGCAAAGATTGATTCTACGGATTGTGAATGATAAAGAGCTCCGTGAACTCCACCACCAAATGGAGCACGAATCACCATCGGACAATTCCAATCGTTGTTTGAACGATAACGGATTCTAGATGCTTCAGATATGATTTGGTTAACAGCTGGCAAGATAAAATCTGCAAATTGAATTTCGGCAACCGGTCTTAAACCATACATGGCTGCGCCAATTCCTACACCTGCAATAGCTGATTCAGCAAGTGGTGTATCAATTACTCTCTCTTCTCCAAATTGCTCGTATAAACCTTGTGTAGCTTTGAATACACCACCTTTAAGACCAACATCTTCTCCAAGGACGAAGACACGTTCATCTCTTTCCATTTCCTCTTTCATGGCTAGTGTAATCGCATCAATATAAGATATAACAGCCATTTAGTGCACCTCCCCTTGTTCAGCATAGACATATTTTAGTGCATGCTCAGGTGCAGCATATGGAGCTTGCTCTGCATATTCAGTTGCTTCATCAATTTCTGACATTATTTCTTCTTGGAATTTGTTTTCTATTTCATCAGTTAAAATATTTAAATCTTTAAGATATGTTGAGAATCTGATTAATGGATCATTTGCTCTACCTTCAGCCAAATCCTCTTCTGTACGATATTGACGTTGGTCATCATCAGAAGAATGGGCTGTTAGTCGATAACAAACAGATTCAATTAAGCTAGGACCTTCTCCTGCTCTTGCACGGTCTGCTGCTTCTTTTACCACTTTGTATACTTCTATTGGATCATTTCCATCTACAGTTACGCCTGGCATACCATAGCCAATTGCACGGTCGGAAATATTTTCACATGCGATTTGTTTCTTTAAAGGAACGGAAATTGCATATTTGTTGTTTTCTACCATGATAATTACTGGAAGTTTATGAACACCGGCAAAGTTAGCTCCTTCATGGAAATCTCCCTGATTGGAAGAACCTTCACCTAGCGTAACAAATGTGACAAAGTCTTTCTTTTGCATTTTACCAGCAAGTGCCACGCCAACTGCATGTGGCACTTGTGTTGTAACTGGTGATGAACCTGTTAAGATTCGATTTTTCTTTTGTCCAAAATGTCCAGGCATTTGTCGACCGCCAGAGTTTGGATCTTCAGCCTTGGCAAAAGCAGATAACATTAATTCTTTAGTTGTCATACCAAAATGTAAAACAACGCCCATATCTCGATAATATGGTGCTACATAATCCTTTTCGCGATTTAACGCAAATGATGCTCCTACTTGTGCAGCCTCTTGACCTTGACAAGAAATGACAAAGTTAATTTTGCCTGCGCGATTTAAAAGCCACATTCTTTCATCTAATCGACGTGCTAAAAGCATCGTTCTATACATTTCAAGCACTACTTCATCTGAAATTCCTAATGGAGCGTGTCTATTTTCAGTCATTTTCATTTCTCTCCTTTACTGATGAATAGCCTTACCCTCTACTGCTAAAGCAGCTTCACCCATAGCTTCTGATAATGATGGATGTGGGTGTATATGTGAAGAAATTTCCCAAGGCGTTGCGTCAACCAACATGGCAAGACTTGCTTCTGATATCAACTCAGTTGCATGAGCACCAATTATATGAACGCCAACTAAATCATCAGTTTTTTGGTCCTTTATCATTTTGATAAACCCTTCAGTTTCACCAAAGACAAGTGCCTTACCAATCGCAGCAAAAGGAAACTTCCCTACTGCTAGATCAATTCCTTGTTCTTTTGCTTGTTTTTCAGTTAAGCCAATACTTGCGACTTCAGGTCTACCATATACACAACGTGCAATATTTTGAAGTTTAATGGCTTCTGTTTTTTCGGAAGCAATATGCTCGACCGCGTGAATTCCTTCATGTGAAGCAACATGTGCCAATTGTAAACCACCAATCACATCACCAATTGCATAGATATGTGATTCTTTTGTTTGATAATGCTCATTGACTTCGATAAACCCACGATTCAATTGAATATCTGTATTGTCTAGCCCAATATTTTCAACATTAGCCTTTCTTCCTACAGAAAGTAAAAGTATTTCTGCTGAAAAAGATTGAGATTCTCCATTTACTTCTGCAACCATTTTAACTTCGTCTTCTTCAACTTGAACTGAAGAAGGAATTAAATTGGCATTTGTTACAATCTTAATTCCTCTTTTTTTGAAGGACTGCGTCATTGCTTTTTGAATATCTTCATCTTCTGTAGGTAAAATTGCATTTGAATATTCAACAATCGTCACGTCTACTCCAAAATCATGAAGCATCGATGCCCATTCAATCCCAATAACACCGCCACCTACAATAACGATGGATTTTGGTAATTGCTCAAGTGTCATTAAATCATCAGAAGTTAAAATTCTTTTTCCATCAGGTGTCAAACCTTCTAAAGTTCTAGGTCTAGAGCCAGTTGCGATGATCACATTTTGTGGTATTAGCATTTCATTTTCTCGATCATCTGTAAATTCAACTGAAATTGTACCTGGAATCGGTGAAAAAATGGATGGTCCTAAAATTCTACCGTACCCTTCAAAAACATCTATCTTCCCCTTTTTCATTAACCCTTTAATTCCATTATGCAACTGATCAACTATTCCATTTTTTCTATTTTGAGCTTGGTTAAAGTTTAAAGTAATTGATTGAATATCAATACCAAATTCATGAGCTTGCTCTTTTGAAGTCCTATACACTTCCGCACTTCTAAGCAATGCTTTGCTTGGTATACAGCCTTTATGTAAACATGTACCACCTAGTTTACTTTGTTCAACTATTGCAGTTTTAAGTCCTAACTGTGAAGCTTTTATAGCAGCTACATACCCACCTGGGCCACCGCCTATTATGACAAGGTCATAATTCTTAGCCATAAGATTTCACTCCCGTTATATATTCCCTATACTATATTATCATGAATAATTTTATATTAAACGTGAAAGCTGTCATATTTATTCACAGAATGGAGAATAAAATTGACAGCCACACTCTTTATCACCTGGTACTAAATTATATCACAATTCCAATGAATGTCATCTAATTTATTCGCTGCACTTCACTATTGGGCACGAAGCCCCCCGCTTTCATAATTTCAGTTAAAGAAAGAAAATCTGCTATGTTTCAAGTGCTCTAATTCTTGCTTTATCTATTCGCTAAAATATGTTTCCCATTTTGTAAAAATGTACTTCTTGATTTCGATAATCGATCAATTCGTTCCTCAGCTAATCTATCTGCAGCTAAATCGGTTGGGATACCATCTCGTTTTGATATTTCTATGACTTTTTTTATGCTATCATAGATTCCTTCTACTCTTTTCATCGCACGTTCTTGATTATAGCCGTATAGTTCATCTGCTACATTTATAACGCCACCAGCATTAATAACATAATCAGGTGCATAAATGATGCCTTTTTCAAATAAAGTTTGACCATGAACAGAATCTTGAAGCTGATTATTCGCTGAACCTGCTATGACTTTTGCTTTTAATACCGGAATGGTTTGGTCATTAATAATTGCTCCTAGCGCACATGGTGAAAAAATATCAACATCTTGATGATAAATTTCATTTGGTTTGACAGCTATTGCATTAAACTCATCTACAACCCGCTTGATAGCGTTTTCATTGATATCTGTTACGATTAAATTCGCTCCTTCTTTATACAAATAGTCGCACAATTTATACGCTACGTTTCCAAGACCTTGCACAGCTACAGTTTTTCCTCTTAAATTATCACTACCAAACGCTTCTTTTGCAGCTGCCTTCATCCCAACATAAACGCCATACGCTGTGACAGGAGAAGGATTTCCTGATGACCCAAAAGCTGGAGAAATGCCTGTAACATAATTCGTTTCCTCATGGATTAAATCCATATCAGCAACTGTTGTACCCACATCTTCTGCAGTAATATAACGTCCATTTAAACCTTGTATAAATCTCCCTAAAGCCCTAAACATTTCTTCATTTTTATCTTTATAGGGATCTCCCATAATAACTGTTTTCCCACCACCAAGATTTAAGCCTGCTGCAGCATTTTTGTATGTCATACCTCTTGCCAAACGAAGTGCATCTTCAATTGCCTCTTCTTCAGTTGCATATGACCACATACGTGTGCCACCTAATGCAGGTCCTAGCGTTGTATCATGAATTGCAATAATTGCTTTTAATCCTGATGCTTGATCTTGGCAAATCACTAATTGTTCATAATTGTACTTTTCCATATACTTGAAGATTTCCAATTGTGAATCCCCCTTTGTAGTAGTGAAAATATTCCACTTTTCTAGATGCTCTTTTAAACACTCACTCTATTTAATGCAAAAAGTATGCCAAAATGTAAAAAGCTTATCAAAAATGGCTTTCATTGATGATAAGCTTTTTAAAACATGCAATTTTATGCACAACACGCAAGAAATTGCACGTCATTTTATGCAAGATTGTATTTTTCTAGTTTATAGTATAGATTTCTTATGGAGATATTAAGCAGTTTAGCTGCCTTTGTTTTATTATTTTTGCATTCCATTAATGTTTTTTCGATAATTGTTTTTTCATAAAGATTAAGTTTTTCTTCTAAAGTCCCATCTATTCCACTTTCACTAACCTCATTTTTTGAAGAGTCATTAGGAATTGAAGAAATATGCAAATACTTTTCATGTAGTTCTGTTTCATTTATCGGCATGAAAATCATTGCACGTCCAATAACATTTTCTAATTCTCTAACATTTCCTGGCCAATTATAATCCTGTAATCTTTGAATAACTGTGTTTGTGATGGATGTTATATTTCTCCCGTATTCTCGATTCAATTTTGTAAGTAACCGATTTACAAGTTGTGGGATATCTTCTTTACGATTTCTTAATGGCGGAATATAAATCGGCATTCTATTCAGACGATAATATAAATCTTCTCTGAATGTATGGTCACGTAATGCTTTTTCCATATTGATATTCGTAGCTGCTATAATACGTACATCTATCGGAATTGGCTTAGTGCCACCCACACGGACAATTTCATGTTCTTGCAGTACTCGGAGTAGTTTTGCTTGCGTACTTAGTGACAATTCACCAATCTCATCTAAAAAAATACTTCCATTGTTCGCTTCTTCAAATAATCCACGTTTCCCCCCTTTTTTTGCACCTGTAAATGCTCCATCCTCATAGCCAAATAATTCACTTTCGAGCAAGTTTTCAGCAATTGCTGCACAATTGACCCGGATAAATTTTTCGTAATGTCTGTTACTTTCGCTATGAATGGCATGTGCGAAGAGTTCCTTCCCCGTTCCTGACTCACCTCTAAGGAATACCGTTACAGGGGTATTTGCAGCTAATTTCGCTTGTTCAATTGCTAAAGTCATTTCACCAGAATCTCCAATAATATCATCAAATACATATTTTGATTCTAATGTGCGAATAATCGTTTTTGCTTGGTTTAGTTCATGGGCTAATGATCGAATTTCTGTCACATCATGTATGACACCAACACTTCCTCTTAGTTCGTCTTCTACAATGATTGGTGCCACATTGACTATAACCTCTCTTTTATGTGGTCCAATTCTCATATTCACTCCTCGAATCGGTTGTTTTGTATCGAGCACTTTTAAATGCATACTTTCCCCTTCAGAAATATCAATTGTTGCGGGCTTTCCAATTATTTCTTCTGGCTTTAGTCCTGTTATTCTTGTGTACGCAGGGTTTACAACGATTCCCCTTCCTTGCTCATCTACGACAGAAATCGCATCATCGCTCGATTGTATAATGGCTTCGAGCATCGTTTTAATCTCTTTTAAATCGGTTATTTCTTCAGCCAAAGCCACAACTTCAGAAATATCTTTAAAAATTGCAAGTGCTCCTATTTGCCTATTATTTTCATCTAACATTGGAATTTCTGAAGTAACAATTTTCTTCCCAGAATCGAGGACAAGTTCTTGATTCGTTTCTGCTATTCCTGTTTTAATAACTCTTTCTAAACCACTATTTCGAATAATGTTTTTAATATGTTGTCCAATTGCCTGATCAACAGGAACTTCTGTCATTTTTTGTGCACTTTGATTGAAGAAAGTAATAATTCCTTCAGAATTAACACTTATCATACCTTCTTCAATTGAGTTGAAAATAATTTGCTGGCTCCTTGATAATGTTTGTAGCTTTTGAATATAGTAATCTTTTTCTTTCAAAAGTTGAACGATAATTTCTGCAAATCCTCCTGGAATGAGAATTGTTTCTTTAGGTAGTGTTGCAAAAAGTTCTTCAAATACTTCCTTATCCCCTGTTACATCAATTACCATATCTATAGGGTTTTTCAAAAAATCATGCCAATCATGGCTAGTTACAATACCTGCTGTTTTAGCTTCAATTAGACCAGGTGCATCTTCCCTAACATCAATCACAGCAACTATTTGCCAATTTGGCGAATAACCTAGTAATTGTAGCAGGGCAGTTCCACCTTTTCCTGCACCAACAATCATAATACTGTGCAATTTTTTTCACTCCCTATCTTAAAAAAGTGCAGATTTTTTCAAAGTACTTTATTATTATCGTAAACCATGTTCCAACGCTTGACAATCCTAGGAATACAAGTGAGAATAAAATAGATTAGAGGAGTTGAACGGGCGAATGGGGCGTTTTATAGCTTTTGTTATTTTGGCAATTCCTGCAATAATGGCTGCTGTTGGAATTAAATTAATGCGTGATACATTTTTCGCAAAATTATTTGAACCAATACCCTATTTATGGCTACAGTTTGTGATTGGAATTGTGCTATTTCTATGCGGCTTCTTTTTCTTTGCAGGCTATTTACTAAATCGAGACCGTAAAAATGGACGCGTTGCAGCAAAATACACTAAGAAAAAATAGCAAAAAACGCAAGGGTTATATCCCTCGCGTTTTTTATTTGTCATCAAAGACGTGTCTTTCTTGCGCATTTCGAACAGATTGTGGATAGTCTGTAATCCAACCAATTACTGCATTATGAGGAGATTCTATATATTTTTCATTACCAGTTATATTGTAAAAACGGCAATTTCTCCCCTGACGCATGCATGCTTCTAAATAGTGTTCTTTATAGTATCGAGATTTATTGGCATGAATTGTATCAATATAAGGCAATTGGTCCAATTGGTCCCAATTTAAGAATTTTGTCGCAATCAACGCCGTTTCAATAGATGAGGTTACATTTTTTACTTTTTTAAGTAATTCTATATGAAATGAAGAAATATGTAGATCTCTAATACTTATACATTTTTTTACTACATATTTTAAAGCTTCATCGTTTTCGATAAAAGTTTCTTTCAGTTCGACATTTAAAGGAACAGGACGTTTGGCATGCCATTCTAAAAATTCATCAAATGTAAGAATTCTAGCACCTCTATATCTCCTTACGAACATTTTCCCAACTCTTAATTTTTTAATTTCATCGACCGTTAAATTTTGAACAAAAACTCTTTTTCCTGTTAATCGGTGAAGATTGAGATCATGTACAACAATTGGTACTTTGTCTTTCGTTAGTTGTAGATCAAGCTCCAATCCATCTGCTTGCATGTCAATTGCTAGTTCAAATGCTTCTAACGTATTTTCAATCGCATTTGCCGAAGCACCACGATGTGCAAAAACTAATGGTCTAGACATCTATTTCACCATTTCCTAATATTAATTTTCCAATAGACGAATGGGATAATTTAGGTTGTTTTTCTCTTATTTGAATAGAAGTTCCAGTAAACGCTTGTATCATATTATAAATTACCTCATCCCTTAAAGTTTTAATACGTAAACCAACTTCGTAAATTATCTATTATAGTATCATATGTATTTCAATCTGATTCGTTCTTTCCTATATTCAATAAAAGGGCTTATGTTTTGCTCGGAGGATTACAAAAGAACTTCACTTAAATTTCTTCAATTATGATCTTTTGAACGGAAAGATGCACAAAAAGAGCACACCTCCATTTGTTGAATTTTAAGCAAACTCAATAAATGGAAATGTGCTGAGACTAACTCACCTATCTTAAGTTATTTATAAGACTGAAAAGTAGTTTATTACTTAATTATTATGATTTATATATTATTCTAAACTACTTCAAACGCTTATATATTAAGGCTTTAACTCTATTTAAACCGCTACCATTTCAATACGAATCTTATCAGCAATCATAGCGATGAACTCAGAGTTAGTTGGTTTTGATTTTAAATGATGGACTGTGTAGCCAAACATTTTGGAAATAGATTCATAGTTTCCACGATTCCATGCAACTTCTATGGCATGGCGAATTGCGCGCTCAACACGTGAAGGCGTTGTATCGAATTTTTTCGCGATATCTGGGTATAACACCTTTGTAATCGAACCAAGCAGTTCCACATCAAGATAAACCATTTGTATTGCTTCACGAAGGTATGCGTACCCTTTAATATGAGCTGGTACACCAATTTCTTTAATAATAGCTGTAATCGTCGCATCTAATTGGCGTTGATCTAATTTTTGAGGTTTAGAACCTTGTAAAATGCTTACGCGTTTTGGTTTAGCTACTTTTTTACCTGCACATTGTAGAATTTTCGAAGCGATTCGATCGAATTCAAAAGGTTTTAACATAAAGTATGAAGCGCCTAATTCAACTGCTTGTTTCATTACGTCTTCTTGTCCAAATGCTGTTAACATAATGACTTGAATTTGATCGTATTGTGGGTTTTCATGCATTGTTTCAAGAACAGCAAGTCCATCAAGATGTGGCATGATAATATCCAACAAAAGAACATCTGGAATTTGTTCTTCCAGCATTTTCAAACACTGTTTACCATTTGTCGCAGTACAAATTACTTCAATTTCAGAATGAGCTGCAAGATATTCCTCCATCATTTTTACTAATTCACTATTATCATCCACGATTGCAACTTTTACTTTCTCCATCAAATTTCCTCCTTTGTGTGTTCCCTAAAATATCAATTCTTTCCCTTACTATAAAAATTGAACATTTTGATATAAAATGGTTAATTCGACAACTTTGAAGTATGCCCCTTCATTTTTCAGAAAAATGAGTATGTTGAGATAGATTTTTTCATATTTTCGACAATATTTATGTATAGTTCGTAGTTGTGGACTTTTTTCATTCTCATTGTACCAAAAAAACCAGCGAAAAAATATATTTTTCAGGTTTCTCTTTATAAAAAATCCACCCATTAAGGGTGGATTTAATCTTAAGCAGGTTGATTTTTGAGCATTTCTGTAATAGGTAATGCGGCTCCTTTTTCAGGACTTTCGATAAACATATGGGTTACTGCCCCTGCGAAGTGCCCGTTTTGAATAATTGGACTTCCACTCATTCCTTGTAAAATGCCGCCTGTTTTTTCTTTCAGTACTGGGTCGGTAATTTCAATTTGGAAACTTTTATCATTTACTTTTGTGATGGAAACATCAAACGATTCCACTTTTTTTCCCGAAATGGTCGTTAATAATTTTGCAGGGCCTTTTTTTATCTCGGTAGGTTGCATAACATCTATTGCTTCTGGCAAAGCTTTCTGCATAGGTTTTTGCCATTTACCAAAAATCCCATATACACTATTTGATACGATACTTCCGATTTGACCTTGACCACTTTCAACTGCTGATATTTTATAACCTGGTTCACCAGGGATGCTTTTCTTAATATGCTCAATTTTAGCATAAAAAATTGCTCCATCATTAAATTGTGGTGGTCTCTGTAAAATTTGATCGATAATTTGATGGCCCAAAGCACCGTATTGTTTGGTGTCTGGATCTAAGAAAGTTAACGTTCCAATTCCATCAGTTTCATCGCGAAGAAAGTTCATAACGGATGGCATTTCTTCTCTTTTTACTTTCACTTTTTTATCACTATTATCTCGATTTACAGTTAGGGTTATGGAGTCCTTTGATGAAGTTTTAATGATTTCGTGAATGTTTTCTAGTCTTTTTACGGATTTGTCATTCACAGCTTCAACTAAATCGCCTCTTTTTAACCAACTTCCATTTTGTAATAACACATCATTAGAAACTGTAATATCAGCTAATTGTAATTCAACACCTATAGAGTCACCCATTGGAATTACCTTTTTTGCAGCACTAGCAATAGTTGTCCAGGATCCAAAAACAACAAATAACATAAATAAGCTCAAGAGAGAGCGCTTCGCGTTTTTCATGTGTCACCTCCTTTTCTTTATGATGGCTACAATTTTAATTGTTATGAAAGGTAAATATTTGTCTAAACTTTTTATGTATAAAAAAACATCTTATAATGTATTATAAGATGTCCAAAAAATATTATTTATTGCATTATTTTCTTACGTTCATCTGCAATTTCAATTAATTCTTTTGCATGTTGCAATGTTACAGCTGTAACTTCCTCTCCGGACATAATCCGACTGATTTCATCAATGCGATCATCACCAAAAATTTCTGTTAAGGATGTGTAAGTTCGATTCGTATCTTCTTGTTTTTGTATATGATAATGATGATCTGCCATTGCTGCTACTTGTGGTAGATGCGAAATACATAAAACTTGTGAATGAATGGATATATTCGCAATCTTATCTGCTATTGCTTGTGCGACTCGCCCACTTACACCAGTATCTACTTCATCGAAAATAATCGATGTAATGCCATTTGTTGTAGAAAAAATTGTTTTTAAACCAAGCATAACACGTGAAAGTTCCCCACCAGATGCAATTTTCGTAAGTGGCTTTGGCGGTTCGCCAACATTCGTTGCAATATAAAATACGACTCGATCCATCCCATCCATATCATATTGATCAAGTGGAAGTGTTTCAAAATGAACACTGAATTCAGCTTTTTCCATATATAATTCGCGTAATTGTTGCATAATAGCTTTAGACAATCTATTGCCAACATTTTTTCGAATGGATGTCAATTCAGAGGCTGTTGCTTGAAGATTTTTCTTAAATTCAATTAACTGTTGTTCATTTTTTTGAATATTTTCATCCCTATTTAATAAGGATTCCAATTCTTCACCAATTTTTTCACGATATTCTAATATTTCTTGTAGAGAATGGCCGTATTTCCGTTTCATAGATTGAATCAATGCCAAACGATGTTCTACTTCATTTAATCGCTCTGGATCAAACTCTAAATCGTCTAATATATTCTTAATACCAAATGCAGCTTCCTGTAGATTATAAAAGGCATTCGATACAGCATCTGAATATTCTTTAAAACCTTCATCTACTGTAACTACGTCCTCTAATTCAGTCATTGCCTGTCCAATCCAATCAAGCCCTTTTGACTCACCTAAAATTGCTTCATGAGCTGTACTGGAGCTTTCATAGATTTTATTGAAGTTCATCAATCGACGACGTTCTTCCGACAAATCTTCTTCTTCATTTGGTCGGAATTTACAAGCGTCAATTTCCTTTATCTGAAATTGATAAAGATCAATTTTCTGAGCTACTTGCTGTTCGTTAACAGAAATAGCTGCGAGTTCTTTTTTTAAAAATTTATAGTCTTCATATTGTTTTAAATAACGTTCTTTAACAGGTTCGATTTCTTCTCCTGCAAATTGGTCTAGTAATGAAATATGGTGTTTATCATCCATTAATTCTTGACTTTCATGTTGTCCATGAATATCAATTAATGTTGCACCTATTTCACGAAGTAATGATAAAGGAACTAGTTTACCATTAACACGGCATACACTTTTACCACTGTCATTTAAATCACGGCGTAATATGATCATACCTTCTTCAATCTCTATACCTGCTTCTTCACATTTATTGTAAGCAGAATAATTGCTTGAATTCACTGTAAAAAGACCTTCTAATTCGGCTTTCTTCGCACCATGTCGAATAAATTCTTGAGATCCACGTCCACCAGCTAGTAATTGAACAGCATCAATTATGATTGATTTACCCGCTCCAGTTTCACCTGTTAATACTGTTAATCCTTCCTGGAAAGCTACAGTCAGATCTTCTATAATTGCGAAATTTTTGATTGATAGCTCTTTTAACAAGACTTTTTCACCTCGAGAGTTCTATAACATTTCAATTAGGCGATCTTTGACCTCATCTCGCTCTGTTTCTTGTCTGCAAATAATGAGAATAGTGTCATCACCACAAATCGTACCTAAGATTTCCTCCCAATCTAAATGATCTAGTAAGGAACCGATTGCATGTGCATTACCAGGTAATGTTTTCATGACTAACATATGGCTTGTACCATCAATCGATACAAATGCATCAGCTAATGCTCGATGTAATTTTTGTATTGGATTAAATCGTTGATCAGCTGGTAAACTATATTTATAACGTCCATCTTGTAATGGTACTTTTATAAGATGCAGTTCTTTAATATCACGTGAAATAGTTGCTTGGGTTACATGATATCCTGCCTCTTTTAACATATCGACAAGATCATCTTGTGTTTCGATTTCATTATTCGCGATTAAATCACGAATTCGAATATGTCTTTGGCTCTTATTCAAGCGTTTTCACCTCTATGCATAATTATGCTTATTCACTAATAACGTAACATTTTTTCTTTATTTTAACAAGAAAAAACACGGTCCGACAAAACTTGGACCGTGTTATTTTAACTGTTGATGTGCTTCATTAACAATTGAGGCAAAATCAGTATACGATTGGGTCTCTTCTCCATCCTTAGGATTATAGAGGTGGAACAAAAATTCAATATTCCCTTCTCCACCCGTAATTGGTGAGTACGAAGCATCTTTTATGACAAATCCAATCGATTTTGCAAAAGTTGCAATTTTATTTAGTACTTCTAAATGGGTTTTCGGATCACGAACGACCCCTTTTTTGCCTACTTTCTCTTTACCCGCTTCAAATTGTGGCTTTACTAGCGCGACCACGTCACCTCCAGGTAACAAAAGTGTTTTCAAAACAGGTAAAATTAGTTCTAATGAGATAAAAGATACGTCAATCGTTGCAAAATTTGGTAATCCTTCCACCAAGTCAGATGCAGTTACATAACGGAAGTTGGTTTTCTCCATAACTGTTACTCGCTCATCTGAACGGATTTTCCAAGCTAACTGGTTTGAACCAACATCCAATGCGTAGCAATGCATGGCACCATTTTGTAAGGCACAGTCTGTAAAACCACCTGTTGATGAACCTATATCTAACATTAATTTGCCTTTTACATCTACATCAAAAATTTTCAATGCTTTTTCTAATTTTAAACCACCACGACTTACGTATGGTAGTTGGTGTCCTTTAATGGTTAGTTCGCTATCGACGGGGATTTTTTCCCCCGCCTTATCGATTCGAACTTCTTTTGAAAATACAAGCCCCGCCATTATTGTGCGTTTTGCCTTTTCTCTTGTTTCACATAAGCCACGTTGAACTAATAAGATATCAACGCGTTCTTTCGGAATTTTCGTTGTCATTATGCTTTTAAACCTGCTTGCTTTTTGGAATTTTCGGCTATTAATTTCTCAATACGTTTAACTGCTTCCTCATCTGTAATATTTAAATCACGAAGCAATAAATCAACACTTCCGTGCTCTACAAATTCATCAGGAATACCTATTCTTTCGATTAAATCAGTTGAGTAGTGATTGTCATTTGCAAATTCTAATACTGCACTACCAAAACCACCTTCAAGCATTGCTTCTTCAATCGTTAATATTGGTTTGCCACTTTGCATTAATCGAATGAGCATGTTCTCATCCATTGGTTTGATGAATCGTGCGTTAATTATTTCTACTTGAATGCCTTTTACAGAAAGTTTCTCAGCTGCTGCTTCAGCCATAGGAATGGTTGTGCCGAATGTAAGAATAGCTGCATCTTTTCCTTCACGAAGAACTTCCCAAGAACCGATAGGAATACTTCGTAATTCCTTATCCATTGGAACCCCTAAACCATTACCACGTGGATAACGAAGTGCAATTGGACCGTCCTCATAATCTAATGCTGTTTTTACTAAATGTTGGCCCTCGTTTTCGTCTTTTGGCATCATGATGACAATGTTTGGCATATGACGCAAGAATGAAATATCAAATACGCCTTGATGTGTTTCTCCATCAGCACCAACAAGTCCAGCACGATCAATTCCAATGAAGACGTTTAAATTTTGGCGACAAATATCATGCAGCATTTGATCATATGCACGTTGTAAAAACGTTGAGTAAATAGCTAAAAATGGTTTTGTACCTGCTGCAGCAAGACCAGCTGCCATTGTTGTGGCATGTTGCTCAGCAATACCTACATCAAAGAAGCGTTTTGGAAACTCTTTTGCAAAGCCTTCTAATTTTGAACCTACAGGCATTGCAGGTGTAATCGTGACAACTCGGTCATCTTCTCTTGCAATACGTGTAACCGTATCTGCAATTAATTTTGACCAACCTGGTGCATTTGTAGATGATTTTACAAAATCACCCGTCTCAATTTTATAAGGTCCTGTGCCGTGCCATGTACCAATCGTATCATTTTCAGCTGGTAAATAGCCTTTACCTTTTTTCGTAATGACATGAATAATTACTGGACCTTGCATTTTTTTTGCATTTTGTAGTGTTGCTTCTAGCGTTTCAAAATTATGACCATCTATTGGTCCAAGGTAAGTGAAACCTAGTTCTTCAAAGAATACTCCTGAAACAAGTAAATATTTTAGACTATCTTTTACTCGTTCTGCAGTAGAAGCTAACTTCCCGCCTACTGCCGGGATTTTCTTAAGAAGCATTTCTAAATCGTCTTTTGCTTTATTATATTGGCTTGCTGTGCGAAGGCGACCTAATATATTATGCAAAGCACCAACATTCGGTGCGATTGACATTTCATTATCATTTAAAATCACGATCATATTCGTTTTTTCATGACCAATATGATTTAACGCTTCAAGCGCCATACCACCTGTTAAAGCGCCATCACCGATGATTGGAACTACATAATGATGTTCACCTTTTACATCCCGTGCAGCTGCCATACCCATCGCAGCAGAAAGAGATGTGGAACTATGACCTGTTTCCCAAACATCGTGTTCGCTTTCTATTCTTTTTGGAAAACCACATAGGCCTTTATATTGTCGAAGTGTATCAAAATCTTTTGCACGGCCTGTTAATATTTTATGGACATACGCTTGATGTCCTACATCAAATAATAATTTATCTTCAGGACTTTTAAATGCACGATGCAATGCGATTGTCAGTTCAACAACTCCTAGGTTTGGTCCAATATGGCCACCTGTTTTTGAGCATTTCTCGATTAAAAACCTTCTTATATCATAGCTCAGATCATAAAGTTGTTTAGTATTAAGTTCTTTCAAAAAGGATGGACTAGATATGTTGTTTAAATCCATCGCCATCACACACCTTTTCATTATAGATTCATCGCACAATGTTTTTTACTATTATAACAGTGTTAAACAATTGCACAAAATTTAATGTGCTGTTATTTGTTACGATGAACAATATATTCAGCAAACTCTTTTAATAATTTACTTTCAGATGGCAACTTTTCTAATGCTTCAATTGCTTTATTGTAATGTGCATGTAGTTTTTCTTTTGCACCATCTAATGATAATAATGCAGGATATGTGCTTTTATCGCTAGCAATATCTTTTCCTGCAGTTTTACCAAGTTCTTCACTTGTTCCTTCGATATCGAGAATGTCATCTTTTATTTGGAAACATAGACCGATATGATGTCCATATTCTACTAGGATTGCCTTTTCTTCTGTAGATGCACCTGCTAAAATTGCTCCTGCTTCTACACTGAATCGAAGAATTGCCCCAGTTTTATTTATATGAACATTTTCTAATTCTTCTAATGTTAATTGTTTTGTTTCACCCTCGATATCTAGGATTTGTCCACCTACCATACCTTCAGCACCAGCTGCTAGGCTTAGTTTATCAATAAGTTCTAAACGCTTTTTATCATCAACTTGTTTCATACGAGCTAAAATACCAAAAGCTAATGTATTAAGTGCATCACCTGCTAAAGTGGCAAATGCATCTCCATACACTTTATGGTTCGTCAATTTTCCTCTTCTATAATCATCGTTATCCATACTTGGTAAATCATCGTGAATCAATGAGTAGGTATGAATCATTTCAATGACAGCACCTACAGTATACGCTGCATCATTTTTTACATTGAAATGGTCCATAACAGCTAAAACAAATAGAGGACGAACTCTTTTTCCACCTGCATTTAATGAATAAAGCATTGATTCTTTTAATATATCGGGTGCTGTAATTTCGTTCACTAGATCATTCATCCGTTTCTCAACGACAGGAATGTTATCATTCATAAATCCTTTTAACTGTTGCATCATTTAGTTGGTCCCTCTTCTCCATTCTGTTCAAACGGTTGTTCATCTCCGTTTTCATCCATAACAGACACAAGTTGTTCTTCTGCCTTCGTCAGTTGCTCATGGCAGTACTTGGATAGTTTCATGCCCTTTTTATACAGTTCAATTGCATCTTCCAATGGTACTTCGCCTTGCTCTAATTGGTGAACAATTTCTTCAAGTTCATTGATTGATGCAGCAAAAGTTTGTTTTTGACCAGTCATCTATTATACTCCTTTATCCTCCATAGTAATCGAAGTAATGGTAGCAGTCGCTTTGCCATCCTGTAAGTGAAACTCGACTTCATCTTGTTCCTTTATATCTTGAATCGATTTAATCACTTTCCCATTATGATAAGTAAGACTATAACCTCGTGTCATGATAGATAATGGGTTTAATACTTCTAAAGTTCTAATAACCGAACCAAATTCTTTTTTCTTTTGGTTAACTAATTGAAAAACTGCTTTTTTTAGCAAATTTTCTACATTGTCAACACGAGTTTTTTCAATACGTATTTGCATCATTGGTGAACGTAGCTGTACTCGATGATTAAAACTATTTACTTGTTGTAATTTGACATTTAAATAATTTGCTATACTTTGGTGTAATTGCTCATCAATTCTCGAAACGTGCTCGATAAAAGGTCTATAAAGTCTTTCAGGATACGCTAAAGGATATGATTTTTGTAAGCGCTCTAACTTCGCTCTCTCGTCCCGTATTCTACCTTGTGTTAGCTGGAAGAGTTGAGACTTTCTTGTAAGTAAATATTTTACTAAGTCATCACTACTTGGTACTGCTCTTTTTGCAGCAGCAGTTGGCGTTGCAGCACGTACATCTGCGACTAAGTCCGCTATTGTAGTATCTGTTTCATGACCAACACCACTAATTACAGGTAACACACTTTCAAATATGGCTCTAGCTACAATTTCTTCATTGAAAGCCCATAAATCTTCAATTGAACCTCCACCACGCGCAACGATTAATGTATCAATACCTGGTGTATTGTTCGCCTGATTAATAGCTTTAACGATACTTTTTGCAGCATACTCTCCTTGTACAAGGCTTGGAAAAATCACGATATCACACAATTTATAATGTTGTTTAATCGTTGTACAAATATCTCGGATTGCAGCCCCTGTAGTTGCAGTTACAACCGCGACTCTCTTTGGAAAAGTTGGAATGGGCTTTTTATATTGGTCTGAAAAAAGACCTTCTTTTTGAAGTTTTTCTTTCAATTGCTCAAAGGCTAAATATAAACTACCTAGTCCATCGGGTTCCATCGATTGCGCATAAAGTTGATATTGCCCACTACCTTCATAGACATTGACATCACCTTTTATGAGCACTTTCATACCGCTTTCAGGCTTGAATTTTATGTTTTTTGCACTTGAGGCAAACATTACTGCTTTAACTTGAGTTTTTTCGTCTTTCAACGTGAAATAAATATGACCTGAACTAATATGATGCTTAACATTTGAAAGCTCACCTTTAACATATACGTTTCTGAGGTGAGGGTCTACATCAAATTTTTTTTTAATGTATTTGGTTAATGCTTGGACTGTTAAATAAGGTGTGCTTGTCAAATATCTTCAAACTCCTTATCTATAATAGTACTGCTTGGATATTACTTTATTGTAACTTGAAATACTATTTACTTTTTCTTTTTCAATGAAATGAAAACCTGTTTAATACAAATTATATTTTGGAATGGAGTGGAATTAGCTACGCTTTCCTGCGGGAGTCTCCGCTAATTCCATTTCTACAAGGTTGGATTACTAATCTCTTCAATAGTTTCTATCCAAAATTATATTCATAATAGTTGTACATTCTTACTATTCGTTGAATTACTCTATCCCCTGGGAAAGCATCACTAATTTTAATACAACAAACTAAGTTTACCATTTAAATAGGGCTGTCTTTCGCTAGAAAAACAGCCCATGACGTTACTATTTTACCTGTTTTGCGCTCATTTGTCTTTTGAAAGCTTTTTTTTAGCTGATTGCAATGTATTGTATAATAACATTGTAATCGTCATTGGACCAACGCCACCAGGTACTGGTGTGATTGCTGAAACTTGATCAATTACTGCGTCGAAATCTACGTCTCCACAAAGTTTGCCGTTTTCATCACGGTCCATGCCAACGTCAATGACTACGGCTCCATTTTTAACATGCTCAGCACCAATCATTTTCGCACGACCTGTTGCAACAACTAAAATGTCTGCTTGTTTTGTAATTGCTTTTAAATCAGGTGTTTTTGAATGGCAATATGTAACTGTTGCATCACTTTGTAGTAAAAGTTGTCCCATTGGTACACCCACGATATGACTGCGACCAATTACAACTGCATGCTTACCTGCAATTTTAACATTCGCATGTTCTAATAGTTTCATAACGCCGAATGGTGTGCATGGTAAGAATGTTTCCTGACCTAATAACATTTTACCAACACTAATCGGATGGAATCCATCGACATCTTTATCAGGAGAAATCGTAGCTATTACTTTTTGTTCATCGATGTGTTTTGGAAGAGGTAATTGAACTAAAATTCCGTCGATTGATGGATTAGCATTTAGCTGTTCAATTTGTTGTAACAAAGCTTTTTCTGTGACTTCTGCTGGTAATTTAATTAGTTCTGAGTAGATTCCCATTTGTTCACATGACTTTTGTTTATTTCTTACATAAGTTTGCGATGCAGGATCGTCACCTACTAAAATAACTGTTAGACCTGGAGTAATACCTTTTTCTTTTAAATCATTCACTTCTTGTTGAATGGATTGTCGAATTGTATTGCCAATTTCTTTACCGTTAATTAGTTTGCCTGACATGTTGTTAACACTCCCCAATTTCAGCTTTTTGATATTCAATTATGCGAATTTAGATAATACACCATTAACAAATTTACTTGATTTTTCATCACCAAATGTTTTACTTAATTCAATTGCTTCATTTAAAACAACACTTTTAGGTGTTTCTGGTGTATACATCAATTCATAAGCCGCTAAGCGTAAAATTGTACGTTCAATTTTAGCTAAACGATCAAATGACCAGTTTTCCAATTTCCCTGCCAATGCAGTATCAATTTCTTGTTGATGTTGAACTGTTCCAGATACTAATTTTTCATAGAAATCATTTGTTTGTTCTTCCATCACATGTTCCATTGCTTCTTGAATTGTTAACTCTGTATTTTCTAGTTGAAAAAGTGTTTGTAATGCTTTTTCACGCGCTTCTCGTCGCTTCATTTTTACTTGTGCTCCTTTATACTACTACATTGGGACATTGCTCGACTGCTATATGTTGTAAATTAGCTAAATCCGACATATGAGACCCAGTATGTGAAGTGTTTCAATTGTTTACAATTAGCTTTATTTTATCACAAAATATTATTCACCGCATGGTTTTGTGTCAATATCATTAATATCTTATCGAATTCTGTCAATGTGCACTTATATTTCAATTACTTTTTTTGGAATATCTTTCTATTCAGCTTTTTATAATGCAAAAAAAGAGTGTCTTAACAGTGATTTTGCTCACTTTTAAGACACTCTTTCATAATGGTCGTTATAGAATATGTATGTCATCAAATAAAAAGTTCTTCGTTTGCATACTATTCCATCCATAAGAGGTATATTTACGTTTTTGCATTATTCACTTGGTCAAATTGGATCCCAGTAATATGCACATTCACTTCTTTTGTGACGTGAGATGTCATATTTGCAATGGCTTCTCGGATTTGAGATTGAACTTGTTTAGCTACTTTTGCGACAGATACTCCATATTGCACAAAGCAATAAACATCCACGATTAAGCCTTCCTCCGTCCATTCTGTTTTAATCCCTTTACCATGGACCTTTTTCCCAAATTTCTCTACCACGCCTGTTGCAAAACTCCCTCTTGTTTTAGAGATACCTTCCACTTCAGTTGTAGCAATTCCTGCAATCACTTCAATTACTTCAGGTGCAACCTCAATCTTACCTAATTCAGCCTTTCCTGTTGGCGTGTTTTGAGGTAGAGATTGTACGACTTTTTCAGCCATATAGTTCGACCCTTTCTCGTATTATGAATTCATAACGTCATTTTCTTCTAGGAATTTTGTGTTGAATTTCCCTGATTTAAATACTTCATGATCCATAAGTTTTTCGTGGAAAGGAATTGTTGTTTGAATGCCAGGTCCTTCAACGATAAATTCACCAAGAGCACGTTTCATTTTCGCAATTGCTTCTTCACGAGTATCCGCATGTACGATTAGCTTAGCTACCATTGAATCATAGTATGGCGGAATTGAATAACCCGGATACATTGCTGAATCGATACGTACACCATTGCCACCAGGAGCTAAGTAGTTTTCAACTTTACCAGGTGATGGCATGAAGTTTTTAGATGGATTTTCTGCATTGATTCGGCATTCAATTGCCCAACCATTCACTTTCACATCATCTTGGTTATACTCTAATTTCTCACCAGATGCAATTTTCAACTGTTCACGAACAAGATCGATGCCTGTAATAGCTTCAGTGACAGGGTGTTCTACTTGAATACGAGTATTCATCTCCATGAAGTAGAATTTATCTTCTTTATAATCATAGATAAATTCAACAGTACCTGCACCACGATAGCCACAAGCTTTAGCTGCTTTAACTGCTGCTTCGCCCATTTCTGCACGTCGCGCTTCAGATAGTGCTGGTGATGGAGCTTCTTCAACTAGTTTTTGCATACGACGTTGAACAGTACAGTCACGTTCACCTAAATGGATAGTATGTCCAAAGCTATCAGCTAATACTTGAATTTCACAATGGCGGAAATCTTCGATGAATTTTTCTAAGTATACGCCAGGATTCCCAAAAGCAGCTGCTGCTTCTTTTTGGGTAATTTGAATACCTTTGATTAAATCTTCTTCAGTGCGTGCAACACGAATTCCTTTACCACCACCACCGGCAGTAGCTTTTATAATTACTGGGTAACCAATTTCTTTTGCCACTTCAACTGCTTCATGCTCATCTGCTACAAGGCCTTTAGAACCTGGAACAGTTGGAACGCCAGCTGCAATCATTGTGTCTTTTGCAATATCTTTGATACCCATGATTTTAATCGCTTCAGAAGTTGGACCGATAAAAGTAATGCCTGCATCTTCACAAGCCTCTGCGAAGCTAGCGTTCTCAGCTAGGAAACCGTACCCAGGGTGAATCCCATCACAACCTGTTTTTTCAGCAACTGTAAGAATTCGGTCAATTTTCAAATAGCTATCGCTAGAAAATTTTGAGCCGATACAATAAGCTTCATCTGCAAGTTGGACATGAAGTGCTTCACGATCTGCTTCTGAATATACTGCTACAGATTGAATATCCAATTCTTTACATGCACGAATAATACGTACTGCGATTTCGCCACGATTTGCAATCAATACTTTTTTCATTATGGTATGGCCTCCCTTAGTTTTCTTTCACTAGGAATAAAGGTTGACCATATTCCACTAATTCGCCGTCTTTTACAAGTACTTCGACGATTTCACCTTTAACTTCTGCTTCAATTTCATTGAATAATTTCATTGCTTCTACGATACAAACGATGGTTTCTTCCCCTACTTTGTC
Source organism: Rummeliibacillus sp. JY-2-4R (assembly GCF_053847205.1). Taxonomy (NCBI): domain Bacteria; kingdom Bacillati; phylum Bacillota; class Bacilli; order Caryophanales; family Caryophanaceae; genus Rummeliibacillus; species Rummeliibacillus sp. JY-2-4R. Next base: position 2,617,656 of record NZ_CM132623.1, read on the forward strand.
TCCTATTTTAACGAAAGCATCAGATTCAGGATTTGGAGCTTGATAGAAAGTACCAACCATTGGTGAAACGATTTTTTGTAGTGATGCATCGTCAGAAGCTTCAACTTTTGGCGCAGGTGTTTGAGTTTCTGCAACAGGTGCTGCTTCAGCTTTAGGAGCTACCGAAACTTGCGCTTGTGGTGCAGGTGTTGTAACCGCTTTAGCAACTTGTACTGGTGCGTCAGTTACAACAGTAGTAGCACCATTCTTTTTAAGTTTTACCTTTGTGTCATCAACTTCATAAACGAATTCATCAATAGAAGAACTATCTACTAGTTTGATAATTTCGCGAATCTCTTGAATTTTCAACATACATTACTCCCCTAACTTGTGTGTAGTATAATACATCTCTATTCTATCTCGTTTGATGTATTTTTTAAACACCTATTTGGAAATATGCATTATTCAAGAAAATTCGCTCAATTACTAGTTAATTGTTTCAGATTGGAAATCTACAACGATCTGACCAGAGTTATTCATCTCTTTTTTCACCATATAAACGATCTCATTTGCCTTTTCTTTTGATAATTCATTTGCCTGTACTGTAACACGAATTCTATCATCCTCAGCTCGTACAAATGCATCAGGATAGCCTAAAGTTTTGATTAACATTTCTAGCATTGCTTCGTTAGATTCATTTTTAGTAATCGCATCAATTTGATCAAACGCTTGATTTTTTTCTTCCGCTGTATATTGAGAAGAAGCAATTTTTTGAGTTAACGTATCTTTTAATTGACTTCTTTCGTTTTGTAATTCCATACGCATTTCTTCAAAAAGGTGACTTTCTGTATTTACTGTAGTTGTTTTATTTGAAATATCACTAATTTTTGTATCTTTTAATGCATTGTCACTGAAAATTGCTAGTCCATTAAATGGTGTCACAGGGTTGGATAGATAATATACCGAAATAACCGCAGCTAAACTTAGTAATGTTAAAAACCATACTGCTTTCTTTTTTACTCTCAATTTAAATCCTCCTTTTTCTCCATTGGTCGAACGACAATTCGATGAGTTGGTATTTCTAGTACACTTGATAAAACTGTAATGAGATCATTTTTTACTGTTACTGAATCAGCTCCTTCTGCCACGACCAAAACGCCCGTCACTTTTTGTTCATTACTTTTTGAATTTGGTTGCCAACTAAAATATTGGCTAAGCGATGATTCACTCTTTTGTTCAACAGAATCAGGCTGATCATAATAAAAATAAACCATCACTTTTCCAACGCCCTCAATTGAACTTAGAATAGATGTTAACTCTTGATATTGACCAGTATCGTCTTTGGAAGGACTAGCTACATCATCAGTTCGGTTTGAAAGGCTCCAAATACCACTAACTAAGACCAGTACAACAATTACTCCTGCGATAAGGTATTGCGTTTTTTTAAACTGTAGCGCTTTTCCAAGGACATCTCCTCCTTCAAAACATTAACAACTAGTACATCCTATGAAGAGACTAGGACCAATATGCAAAACAAGCTATAAAAAGAAATGGCTAATGCAATAAAGTGCTACGACCATTTTAAGGAGCAGCGTAGCTTCTTCTTCATGTTGTCTCGGCAAAATTAAAAGCAATATTTTCCCTATAATTGCATATACCAGTAAACCCATTAAAAATTTTGCCACTACGCTCCTCCCTTACTCAATTGCATTTGAATCATGAGGACGACCATCATAATGGTGAAAAAATAGGCGAAAGCAATTAAAAATGAAACTGCACATAAAATAAAAAGTGTCTTACTAATATCTTCAATTAATCCATTCACTTTGCTATCAGTGAAAGGCTCTAAAACAGCAGCAAGAAATCGATAGCTAAAACCTAATATTAAAATATTTAATGTTGGTAATATCGTTACACTCCAAACGCTTACTAATAATCCTGTACTTGTTGTGACTAATGCGGCTGAAGAATACTTTTTGAAAGTATTAAGAGATTCTGAGACAAGGGATCCAATGATCGGGATATTTTGAGATATTAACCGTTTAACAGGTTCCGAAATATCCCCAGAGAAAGTACCGATAATGACACCATTTGCTGCTAGTAGCATTGCGTAAATAACAACAGAAACGGAAACAATACTTAATACGGACATCCGCAAAAAATCAGCCATTTTAGCAAAAGATAATTCTGGTAGCATTCTTGTGATAAAATCGAAAACAAAAGTAGAGATTAAGGCTGGTATTAAAAATTTCGATACTAGTACCAAAATCGTTTGCAAAAACATTAAAAAAACGGGACTAATCGCTAATACAGAAAATAGTCCCGAACCAAGTAGTAATGATGAAGATAATAACGGTGATAATACAACATAAATATGCATTAGCTGATCTGTTATTTCTTGCATTTGCTCAAATGCAGTAAATACAGGTTTAATGGTTACCATAATCACAACGAGCAAAAAGAAAAACCTTGTCCATTCTTTCATCTTAGGAATTAACCAATTGATGCATAGAAATAGAAATCCATATAGGAAGAAAGATCGTAATGCAAATAGTTGTTCTTTAAATGGCTCTAATAAGAGAGTAGTTATTTGTTCGATTGTTGCAACCTCCTATGGCATTAATAGCTTATCCCACTGCTTTAAAAGCGTACTTAACTCGTCCAACCATAGTGTAACAATCCAAATTTTAATCGCTAGATGACTGATAAAAGCAATGCTCCCATAATCATTCTCTTCTAGAAGATGAGTAACAATAATCGAACAAAGATAAAGAAAAGAGCTGCCTAATATTAATGGTAAGTATGGTAAGTCGAATAAGTAAAAAGTTCGTAACCTTTGCCAAAAAGGCAGTACAAATTGCATCATTAAATAACTACATAATATAAAAAAAAACACGATTGTTAGTAGCTGATGTAACTGAGGTGACGCCATTTGAATTCCTACCAAAAGCAGAAGTGATATCAATATAAAGAATAGGAACATCATCTATGACGTCATCAGCCATTGGAAAAATGTAATGATCTCATCAAAGAAGAGACGTAAGAATCGAAGCAGCTCTATCGTTATATATAGATATGCTATAAAGTTTAGAAAAAAGGAGAATTCCTTTTTCCCTGTTTGTTCAAAGAAAATATGCAATAACCCTAATACAAGTCCAATACCAGCAATACGTAGTAAATCTTGTAGTTCCGAAATCGCCCCTCCTCTCTCTTCATATTTATGGTATGAGCTTATAAAATATGCAAAAAAACAGCGCTCGCAAGAAATGCAGAGCACTGTTTTTTAAGATTACATTAAATTATAATTTAATTATGCGCGAGAAACGTAAGAACCATCTGAAGTGTTAACGATTAATTTATCACCTTGGTTTACGAAGAATGGTACGTTTACAACTAAACCAGTTTCCATAGTTGCTGGTTTAGAACCTCCTGTTGCAGTATCACCTTTGATACCTGGTTCAGTTTCTGCAACTTCAAGTACAACTGTATTTGGTAAATCGATACCAAGGATTTCTCCTTCAAACATCATGATATATACTTCCATGTTTTCTAATAAGTATTGTAATTCATATTCTAATTGATCTTTTGTAAGTTCGATTTGTTCGTAAGATTCCATATCCATAAATGCATAAGCATCACCTGATGCATATAGATATTGCATTTTGCGAGTATCGATTTGTGCTTTCTCAACTTTTTCACCAGCACGGAATGTTTTTTCTGTAACGTTACCATTACGAAGGTTACGTAATTTTGAACGTACAAAAGCTGCACCTTTACCTGGTTTTACGTGTTGGAACTCAATTACTCGGAATAGGTTACCATCAACTAAGATTGTTAAACCTGTTTTAAAATCGTTAACTGAAATCATTTCTAAATATCCTCCAATATTAAATTATAAGATGATTAATTCTTTTGGGGCATGAGTTAATTTTTCATTGCCAGTCGCTGTAATAAGCGTATCATCTTCAATACGTACGCCACCAATACCTGGTAGATAGATTCCCGGTTCACATGTTACGACCATGCCAGGTTCCAAAACTACACTTGAACGATGGGATAATGCAGGACCTTCATGTACTTCTAAACCAATCCCATGACCAGTAGAATGCCCAAAAGCATCACCATAGCCATGTTCTTTAATATAATTGCGTGCAACTGCATCTGCTTCTTTTCCTGTCATACCGGGTTTAAGTTTTTCTAAACCAAGTAATTGGGCATTTAAAACTATTTTGTATATTTCTTTAAGCTGATCAGTTGGTTCCCCAACAGCAACTGTACGAGTTGTATCAGAGATATAACCATTGTATAAAGCACCATAGTCTAAAGTGACTAAATCACCTTTTTCAATAATTTTATCAGTTGCAACCCCATGTGGCAATGCTGAACGTAATCCTGATGCAACAATCGTATCAAATGATGAAGAAGTTGCACCTAGTTTTCGCATATAGAACTCCATTTCATTGGAAACTTCTAGTTCTGTTTTACCTGGTTGAATAAACTGAATAATATGTTCGAAAGTAGCATCTACAATTTCACATGCGACCTTAATAATTTTAATCTCTTCAGGTGTCTTAATCAAGCGGATATTTTCAACAAGTTCTGATACACCAACTAAATCAGCTTTGATCAGTTTAGAATATACTTCATACATTCCATAGCTTACTGTATCTTTTTCAAATCCAAGGGTTTTTATACCCATCAATTGAACTTGATTCGCAATTTCCTCCATAATGGTTCCTTTGTTTTCCACAATACGGTATCCTTTTACTTGATTGCCTGCTTGTTCTGTATATCTGAAATCAGTAATAAACACCGCATCATTTAAAGACACAATCGCAACACCTGTTGTACCTGTAAAGCCTGTCATATATCTCCGATTGAAATCGTTTGTAATTAAAAGGGCATCTAAATTTTGTGATTGCAGTATTTTTCGTAACTTTTCAAGTTTTTCCATAGTTGTTATCCCCTTTTTTAAGCTTCTAAAAACATACGTAGTGCAGCCAGATATCCAAAAGTACCAAGTCCTGTTATTTGTCCAACACAAACTGGAGCAAGGTAGGAATGATGTCTGAATTCCTCACGCTTATGTACATTGGAAATATGAATCTCAATCACTGGTACATTTACCCCAGCAATTGCATCTCTTAGTGCAACACTAGTATGCGTAAATGCACCAGGATTAAAGATGATTCCGTCAATCCCTGTGTCCTCTGCTTCGTAAATCCAATCAATCAGTTGCCCTTCATAATTGGATTGTAAAACATTAATCTCAGCATCGAACTCGGCTGCTAAGCCTTTAAGTTTCGATTCAATATCCTGTAAAGTTTCAGAACCATAAATGGTAGGTTCTCTTTTACCTAGACGATTCAAATTTGGACCATTTAAGCATAAAAACTTCATCCAATTTCCTCCCCTAACTATAATATCCTTATTTTAGCACATTACTAGAATCGGGCAACGTATTTTGAGAATCTAAACTTCTGACTTTAGCATGATATGCTGCTGTTTGAAATATCCACAATAGGTGAATGGCTATGACAGTAGCTAAAGGAATTGAAAACTTGTGTATATAGAATGTCTTTTGAACAGACCATTCAATTAACCAAACAATTACAATTGCAAAAACTAATGATAAGAAATCCATTCGAGCCTTTTTTAATAATTCAGCCATTCCAAATAATATTGCAGCAATTATTATTATTATGATCCAAAGAATGAACCATTTTACAACTGTATGTGAACCACTAAATACATGCCATTTTTTTGTCCAACCAATTGGTGAAAATTTCATAAATTTAAATACTTCTAATATTTTCAATGAAAGTGTAAACGTAATAGAACTACATAATATAGTCCAAAAAAATGTTTGTAATCTCAACTTAAATTCCCCTCCTTAGCTAAAAGGATAGACAAATTCCAATAATAATATGCTTTCTCTAGAGCTTTGTACATTTTTTTAGTAAAATAAGGTGAAACTTCATCGAAAGAGAACTAAAGGCTTAATTCCTATTTAAAAAGCAGGAACAAATCAGTTTGAATTCATTTAAAGAGAGCGGTGTTTGCAGTGAAAAATCAATCGAATCTTCCTATTTATGGAGGACAAGCATTGGTTGAAGGAGTCATGATGGGAAGCAAAGAACATACAGTTTCAGCAATTCGCCGTAATGACAACTCAATTGAATATTTTTATGTAGCTAGAAAAAAGAATCCGAAGCTTCAAAAGTTTAAAAAGATTCTTTTTGTTCGTGGAATCATAGCTTTAATTGAATCTGCGGCGAACGGTACGCAACATTTGCAGTTTGCGAGTGAGCGATATAATGTAAATCCCGGAGAAGAAAATAAGGATACTTCAGAAAAAAAGGAACGTTCAAAGTTGGAGATATGGCTTGGTGTTGCAGCAGTTGGCGTAATATCCTTTCTCTTTGGAAAATTTATTTTTACTTTAATTCCTGTTTTTTTAGCACAACTATTTCATGCATGGTTACCCAACAAAACGGAACAAATACTTTTAGAAAGTGGCTTTAAGTTAATTTTATTATTGAGTTACATATACTTTGTATCCCTTACGCCATTGATAAAACGCGTTTTTCAATACCACGGATCCGAGCACAAAGTAATCAACTGCTTTGAAAATGGCCTACCATTAACAGTTGAAAATGTACAAGCTCAAACGCGGTTACACTATCGTTGTGGTAGTAGTTTTATCTTATTTACGGTAATCGTAAGCATGTTACTTTATTTCTTCGTACCCACCGATCCATTTTGGCTACGAATAGTAGATCGAATTTTGCTCATCCCAGTTGTACTCGGGGTAGCATTTGAAGTGTTACAAGCTACAAATGCTTGTCGTAATATTCCTATTTTACGATTTTTAGGTTATCCTGGTCTTTGGCTTCAACTTCTAACAACTAAAGAACCAAATGACGAACAAGTAGAAGTTGCAATTGCTTCGTTTAATAAGTTACTAGAAATTGAAAAAGACCCATCGCAAATACCCGATCAAGTTGTATAAAAAATGCAAGGCATCTATAGTTTGATGCCTTGCATTTTTATTTCTTATTTTCTTTCCTCATTTTCACAATTTTAATAATGAAATACGGAACAAGCCAAAATATCAAATAATAGATAGCAAAGTTCCAATAGGATTGATCTAACATTGTGTAAATGACTAAGGCATATGCAATAAGCGAAACTCCTAGCGCAATTAGTGGATTAATACGATTAATAGCACATGAAATACCTTGAACTAAAAATGCCAAAGGGAATATAATCGTTAAGCCTAATAAAAAGAAAGATTTATTGACATCACCTTCACCAAATGCTCCAAACATAGCTAATACAGTAAGCGTAAGCATGGTGAAAGCCGGGAATACAATACCGGCAATTTTACTATACATGAAACTCTTCCTCCTTGCAGTTCCTTCTATTTTAACATGAATAAGAATGCAAAAAGAAACAATATCTAGACTTTCTCTTGATTCTTAAACTGTTCCCATGCATCAAAGAATTCTATATAATCATGTATTGTAAAATCAGCAGAAGCACAATTTCCTTGAAACATACAAGTTGAAAATCCCACCTTTTTTGCTGGTATTAAATCTAATTCTCTATCACCGATTGCTAATGTTAAATTATATTTATCATGTAGATATTGATAGGATGCTGGATTTGGCTTTCTTGCAAATCCATTTTCAGTCGTTACAATTTCTGCAAAATAACGGTCTAAATGATAGAATTCTAAAACTTTTTCTACTACTTGTCGTTCTTTATGTGTCATGATTACATTACAATCTGCTTGACGTAAAACCAACTCAATATTCGGAAATGGAGGCATTTGTTCCATTTGCAGGGCAAGATTTTCTTTAGTAAATTGTGAAATTTCTTGATCTGTTAATTGAAAATAGTCAAATGCATAGCCAAAGGAAACTTTTAAATGCTTCATCACGTTTTCATAACTTTCTCTTTGGTGAATGGTTTCAACTAGCAGTTTCGCATACGCAGGATATGTATTACATATAGTTCCATCAAAATCCCATAAAATATTCAATTTGTTTCACTCCAATGTAAGAAAATCCAAGTATGCTTTTAATACATACTTGGATTTTCAATTTGAATTCAATATAAAGAATTATAGTCCACATTTTAGTTGGGCGCCACAATTTGTGCAAGTGTTGCAGCCACCTAATTCTTCGACTGTACCTTGGCGACAAACAGGGCAAGTGTTTCCTACTTCAGAACCAATTGTCACATTTGTTGAACGTAAATCTTGAATTGTATCAACTAGTACTATTGGGCGTTTTTCTACCACTTTTTCTTCTGTCATGATGTCATCCATAACATTTTCTTCTGCTTTCAGTGTAAGTACTTGTGAATCACGGCTACCGTCAACATAAACAGTACCACCTTTTGCTCCACCATTGTATAAACGTTCATATACTTTTTGTACTTGTTCAACAGTATATCCACGAGGAGCATTAACCGTTTTAGAAATAGAGCTATCAATCCAACGTTGAATGATACATTGTACATCCGCATGTGCTTCCGGAGCTAATTCCATTGCCGTAACAAACCATTCAGGTAGGTTGTTTTCATCGGCATCTGGATGTGCTGTCAAGTATTCTTGTACAATATCTGCTTTCACTTCGATAAATTTACCAAGTCTACCACTGCGATAGTAAGTAAATGAGAAGTATGGTTCTAAACCAGTTGAAACGCCAACCATTGTTCCCGTAGAACCAGTAGGAGCTACTGTTAATAGATGGGAATTACGAATACCACTTTCAAGTACTGCTTGACGGATGTCTTCTGGCATTTTCTTCATATAGCCTGTTTCGATATAACGTTTACGAAGTTCGGCAGTTTCTCCATCGCTTTTCCCCACTAAGAACGGGAAACTTCCGCGTTCTTTTGCAAGCTCTGTTGATGTTTCATATGCAGTCACCGCGATGGCTTTGAAGATTTCATCTACTAAAATATTACCTTCTTCTGAGCCGTACTCTTTTTCACAGTAAATTAGTAAATCTGCTAAACCCATTACACCTAGGCCGACGCGTCGTTCACCTAATGCTTGCACACGGTTTTCTTCTAAGAAGTATGGTGTTGCATCAATTACGTTATCTTGCATTCGCACACCTACACGAACAGTTTCTTTTAATGCTTCAAAATCCACTGTTTTTGTCTCTTTATCTGCAAATTGAGCAAGATTCACTGCTGCTAAATTACATACAGAATAAGGCGCTAAAGGTTGTTCCCCACAAGGATTTGTAGCTACAACTTTTTGTCCATAACTTTTAGCATTTGTCATATCATTTGCGTTGTCAATAAAGAAAATACCTGGTTCGGCCGAATACGTTGCACAGATATTAATCAAATTCCAAAGTTCACGCGCTTTGATCGTTCGGTATGTGCGAACTGCATGTCCCATCGCTTCCCATTCACGGACATCACCACATTTATGCCATTCTGTGTTATATGACTCCATCTCTTTTTCATCATAGTCTTCTACAAATGGGAATCGTAAATCATAATCTTTGTCATTTTCTACTGCTTCCATAAAATCATTTGTCAAAGTAACGGATATATTCGCACCAGTTAAGAATTCTGGATTGTTTACACTGTAAGTACCGCCATCACGTAGTTTTGTTTCAGCGTCTTTGAAAATCATTTCATTGAAGCCACCAAAGCCTGGAATATTTTTATAGTTTAGTATACCTTGATACATAGCTTTTTCTTGCTCTGTTAAAGGCTTAAATTTTAGTTTTTCTTTAGCTAAGCGTTTGATTTCATCATCTTTTGTATTTTCTATTAAGAATCTTAAAATTCGAGGGTTTTGCATTTTCGAAATGATAAATTCAAAAATATCAGGGTGATTACAACTTAGCATAATCATTTGTGCGCCACGACGAGAACCACCTTGTTCAACAAGATGTGTCAGTTTAGCAATATCATCTAACCAAGAAACAGATCCTGAAGATTTACCATTTACACCACGAGCTAACGTATTGCGTGGACGTAATGTTGAACCATTAGTACCAACCCCACCACCGCGGCTCATAATTTCCATTACTTGTTTTCGGTGATCACTAATTCCTTCACGTGAATCAGGTACAAACGGCATTACATAACAGTTAAAGTAAGTTACTTCAGTGCCAGAACCAGCCCCATAGATAACTCGTCCTGCTGGGATAAAGTTAAGACTTACAAGTTGTTGATAGAATTTCTCATACCATTCTTTTCGTTTTTCTTCTGTTTTTTCTACAGATGCTAAACCAGTTGCATTACGCTTTGCTATTTGTTCGTAAAACACTTCTAGAGGCTTTTCAATGACATCTAATGAACGAGTAACAATTCCTGCAACTTGCTCTTCTGGATCATCTATTGCGCTACGATAATCCTCTTCTATTAACACTTTCGCCTTCTTATTCTCTCCATCAATTGAAACGATATATCCTAGACCGCGAGCAGGAAACTTCGGATCTGCTTTTACTGTTAAAACAACAAAATCCCCCGCTTTTAATGTCTTCTTTTCAGTATCTTTGAAAGAATAACGGTCAATCATCACTAATTTAGAAACACCTTTATGCGTAATGTGCATTTCTTCTGTTATAGGATGGACTTGGGGGAATTGTTGTATGTCCTTATTTAATTGTTCAATGTCGATTGTTTGATGATTATGCTGTGATGCAAGTACCATATCATCGCCTCCCTATTTATTAAAACACAATATGTAGTGCTAATTCATTTAATAACAATACTATATATTGATAATAAATGCAAATAGAGAGTTTTTGCGAGAATCCTTGTCATATCTACCTTTATCGACATTTTATTTAAAAACTTATGAAAAATAAGTCTAAAAACCTATTATTTTCTAAAATTCCATTCGTCATTTTCATAACGAGTTTTTGCAAGATTTTCAACATAATCTTGTTGTTCTTGTGTCAATTCATATGGAACTAATTCAATATCTAGTGCATCCTCAAATCCTTTGTGGAATGCTTTTGTGCAAGTTTCAACATCTACTTTACGACTCGCTAATTGATTAATTGCAATTGCTTTTTGTGGTAAATGTTTGCGCATACGTTCTTTCGAAGCTTCTGATGGAAATTTGAAAAGAGATATCAATTTTTCATCATCTAAATCTATTAATATTGAGCCATGTTGTAAAATTACGCCTTCTTGTCTTGTTTGAGCACTACCCGCAACTTTTTTTCCTTCTACGACAAGTTCATACCAACTTGGTGCATCAAAACAAACTGCACTCTTAGGTTTTTTCAATATTTCTCTTTTTTCATCGGAATCAGGTATGGAAAAATAAGCATCCAAGCCAAGGTTACGGAAACCTAATAATAAACCTTCACTGATTACTCTATAAGCTTCTGTAATCGTTTTAGGCATGTCTGGGTATTCTTCGGAAACAATGACGCTATAGGTAAGTTCATGCTCATGTAAAACTGCACGACCACCTGTTGGGCGCCTTACGAAGCCTAAATTTAATTTATGTAATTGTTCAAAATCGATATCTTTTTGTGCTCGTTGAAAATAACCGATTGATAGTGTTGCAGGATTCCATTCATAAAAACGAATAACCGGAGGAATTAAGCCTTTACTATGCCAATGTAGTAATGCTTGGTCTAAAGCCATATTGTAAGATGGGCTACAAGGTCCAGAATTTATAAAATACCACTTTGTTTTCATTTTATCGTCTCCCTTTTATATCAACTTTTCTATTTTATCAAAGTCATTGGACTATCGCCAGTTCTTCTTTTATAATAATATTTATAGATAGAAAGGGGTAAGTCATTTTGAGTTGGTTATATTCAATATTAATCGTTCTTGGCGTAATCATTATTTACGCATTAATTAACGCTTTCCGCTTAAAAAAAGCAGTTACTACACTAAATGAAGAAGAATTTAAACAAGGATATCGTAAAGCGCAATTAATCGATGTTCGTGAATTAAAAGAATTTGAGAGTGGCCATATTTTAGGTGCTCGTAACTTACCTACTACGCAATTGCGTAATAGATTTCATGAGCTTCGTCCTGATAAACCTGTGTACCTTTACTGCCAAAATGCTACACGTAGTGCACGTGCTGCCATGTTTTTAAAGAAAAAAGGATATAATGAAGTTTATCAATTAGAAGGCGGCTACAAAAATTGGCACGGTAAAATTAAAGTTAAATAATCTTTTCTTCAAAAAAAGAAAGTCATTTCCAAAAAAAGAAATGGCTTTTTTCTTTTTACATTATTTATTTCCCATATCATTTCCTAAATATATATAATAGGAAGAAACTCAAATCTATATATATTTATTCCAAATAGATTAAAACATAAATTTACAATTTTTAATATAAATCTTACATAAACAAAAGACGATTCATCTCCATTCCTATTAGGATTGGAGAATCCTCGTCTGAATAATTAATCAATTGAATTATGCTTCAACAAGATTTGCAGGTTTTACGTATTTTAAGACTGGTTGACGTGCAGCGCGTGTTTCATCTAGACGACTGATAACAGTTGTGTGTGGCGCTTCTTGAACAATCTCTGGTGATTCTTCTGCTTCTTTTGCAATTTGAATCATCGCATCGCAGAAAGCATCTAATGTTTCTTTAGATTCTGTTTCAGTTGGCTCAATCATTAAACCCTCTTCCACATTTAATGGGAAGTAAGTTGTTGGTGGATGATAGCCAAAGTCTAGCAGTCTTTTTGCGATATCAAGCGTACGTACGCCCAGTTTTTTCTGACGACTACCACTTAATACAAATTCATGTTTACAATGACGATTGTAAGGTAATTCATAATATGGTTGTAAACGGCGCATCATATAGTTCGCGTTAATAACAGCATTTTCTGTAACAGCTTTTAAGCCATCTGGACCCATGGAACGAATATAAGTATATGCACGTACATTTATACCAAAGTTACCATAGTAAGGTTTTACACGGCCAATAGATTGTGGACGGTTATAATCAAAATGATATCCTTGTTCTGTTTTAACTAGCACTGGTTTTGGTAAAAATGGAATCAAATCCTCTTTAACACCAACAGGACCAGAACCAGGACCACCGCCGCCATGAGGACCAGTAAATGTCTTGTGTAAGTTTAAATGAACACAGTCAAATCCCATATCTCCAGGACGCGCTTTTGACATTACCGCATTAAGGTTCGCGCCATCATAGTAAACTTTACCACCAACACCGTGAACGATATCTGCTATTTCTAGAATATTTCCTTCAAATAGTCCTAGTGTATTTGGGTTTGTAAGCATTAAAGCAGCAGTATCTGGACCTACAACATTGCGCAAATCTTCAAGACTTACAAGACCATTTTCATCAGACTTTACAGTGACGATATCAAATCCTGCTACAGATGCAGATGCTGGGTTTGTTCCATGCGCTGAGTCAGGCACAATCACTTTAGTACGTCCAAAGTCTCCATTTGTCTCATGGAATGCACGGATCATCATAAGTGCAGTCCATTCGCCATGAGCACCAGCAGCTGGTTGAAGTGTTACTTCATCCATACCCGTAATTTCGATTAAATGTTGTTGTAAATCATACATTAATTCAAGTGCACCTTGCACTGAATTTTCTTCTTGTAAAGGATGAATATTTGCAAAACCAGGGAATCTTGCAACAGATTCATTAATCTTTGGATTGTATTTCATTGTACATGAACCAAGTGGATAGAATCCTGAATCCACACCATGGTTACGGCGTGATAGTGCTGTATAGTGACGCATGATATCTAATTCAGATAGCTCTGGTAATTCAGCCTCTTCCTCACGAATAGCTGCTGTTGGTAAAATAGTAGATAATTCTAATTCTGGAACATCTAATTCAGGTAAACTATAACCTACGCGACCCTCTTTAGATAATTCGAATACAAGCGGTTGATTTTCCTTATGCATGTTGAAGAGCCCCCATTTCTTGAACAAGTGCATCAATTTCTTCTTTTGTACGTTGTTCAGTAACAGCAATTAATACATGGTTTTCTAATTCAGGTTTTACTTTACCTAAATTAAAGCCACCAATTATACCTTTTGTCAATAAAGCTGTATTCAATTCTTCAACTGAACCATTTACTTTAACAACAATTTCATTGAAATGAGCGCCATTGAAAGGTACTTCAAATCCAGCACGTACAAAAGCTTCTTTTGCATAATGCGTTTTTAGAATATTTTGTTTTGCCATTTCTTGAACACCTTTTTTACCAAGTGCTGTCATTGCTACAGACGCTGCTAATGCATTTAATGCTTGGTTAGAGCAAATATTAGAAGTAGCTTTTTCACGACGAATATGTTGTTCACGTGCTTGTAGCGTTAGTACAAAACCACGACGGCCTTCTTCATCTACTGTTTCTCCAATTAGACGACCAGGAACCTTACGCATTAATTTTGTAGTTGTAGCAAAGTAACCGCAATGTGGACCACCAAAAGCTTCAGGAATACCAAATGGTTGAGCATCTCCAACTGTAATATCTGCTCCCATTTTGCCAGGAGGTGTTAGAATTCCCAATGATAATGGATTGCTTGAAATAATTGAAAGACCTTTCACTGCATGAATTGCATCAGAAATTGCCTGAACATTTTCGATTTGTCCATAGAAGTTTGGATATTGTACCATGACACCTGCAGTATTATTATCAATTAAACTTTCAAGCACTTCTAAGTCTGTTTTCCCATCTTTTAACGGTACAGTAACCACTTCAATGGATTGACCATATGCGTAAGTTTTTACAACATCTTGGGCAATTGGATGTACCGCTTCTGATACTAACAGTTTTTTTCGACGAGTTTGACCTGCGGCTAGCATTCCGGCTTCTGCAAGTGCTGTTCCTCCATCGTACATAGAAGAGTTTGCAAGATCCATACCTGTTAGTTCAGCAATCATTGTTTGGAATTCAAAGATTGCTTGCAATTCCCCTTGAGAAATTTCAGGTTGATATGGTGTATAAGCAGTATAAAATTCAGAACGAGAAATGACATGGTCTACAATAACAGGTTTATAGTGATCATACACACCTGCTCCTAGGAATGAGACATACTCATCACTATTTGCATTTTGTTTTGCAAGTTGAGCTAATTCTTTTAATAATGCTGTTTCTGATTTTGCAGGTTTGATATTGTATTCACCTTTAAATCGGATCTTTTCTGGGATGTCAGCGAATAATTCATCAACTGATGATACACCAATAACCTTTAACATATCTTGCTGATCTTGTTCAGTCATTGGTAAATAGCGATGTTTCATGCAATAAAACCTCTCTTCACTTTATTTTTGGCGTTTATAAAAAGGTGTTTCTACCGTTTTTACCTTAAGTCTACGATTTCGAATTTCAATCTCTAATTCTTGGCCCACAACCGCATATTCACTTTTCACAAGTGCTAACCCAATATTACGTTTAGTTAGTGGCGATTGTGTACCTGTTGTTACCTCACCGATTTCTTCTTCCCCTTTATAGACTTTATATCCATGACGAGGGATCCCTTTGTCAATCATTTCAATGCCAATACTTTTTCTTGGCACACCATTTTCCTTTTGAGCGAGTAATGCATCCTTACCGATGAAATCTTCTTTATTTAATTTCACGACAAAGTTAATACCTGCTTCAAGTGGTGAAATAGTATTTGATAATTCTTGTCCATACAATGGAAGGCATGATTCAAATCGAAGAGTATCACGTGCACCTAAACCACAAGGAAGAACTCCCTTTGATTCTCCAGCTTGTAAGATTAAATCCCAAAGTGCAACAATTGCATCATTGGAAGCATATATTTCGAAACCATCTTCGCCAGTATAACCAGTACGAGATACTAAAGTATCGTAGCCTTTTATATTTACATGTTGTTGTAAACGGAATGGTTTGATTTCTTGAAGATTCGTTTCAGTTAATTGTTGTAACACTTCTAATGCAATAGGTCCTTGAAGTGCTAATTGACCGAATTCACTTGAACGATTTGTGATTGTCACATCTCCAAAAGCCTGTTTTTTCATCCAATCAAAATCTTTTTCAATATTTGCTGCATTTACAACTAATAAATACTTAGCTTCTTCTAGTTTGTAGATTAGTAAATCATCTACAACTCCACCATCTTCATAACACATTGTTGTATATTGTGTTTGATTGATTGCAACTTTTGAAACATCATTTGTCACTAAATTTTGCAAATAAGCTAAACTATCTGAACCTTCAACAAAGATTTCTCCCATATGCGAAACATCGAATAACCCCGCATTTTTGCGAACAGCTTCATGTTCAGCTTTAATAGAAGAAAATTGCACAGGTAAATCCCATCCACCAAAATCAATTGTTTTACCGCCATATTTTGCATATGAATCAAATAATGGTGTATGTTTTAATTCTGTTCCCATTTTGTTGCCCCCTAATCCTCATAGTCTTATCCAGCTCCACGCGCCAGGTCCTCGAAAGTACA
This sequence comes from Rummeliibacillus sp. JY-2-4R, assembly GCF_053847205.1. NCBI lineage: Bacteria > Bacillati > Bacillota > Bacilli > Caryophanales > Caryophanaceae > Rummeliibacillus > Rummeliibacillus sp. JY-2-4R. The sequence goes on from NZ_CM132623.1 coordinate 2,634,074, forward strand.
CAGTATGATGTGATTTCGATAGCCTAAGTACGCCGTACGATTCGACGTACTTAGGCTATCTTCCTTCGTTCGGACGCGTTCAGCATTTAAATAAAAAGACAGAGAAATCCAATTTTTGGATTTCTCTGTCCCATGCACCTGAAAGTTTAACCATTACGGTTGGCCTCTTTGGTGGCTACTTAGAGTAGCTCTCTCCAGAGTTGCGTCCCTTACGAGTCTTTTTGCCTGAGAGATTCATAGCACTTTGCTACTTGCTCCTTCGGCGACGCAATTTTTGCGTTCTCTCCCCGTACAATCATCCGCTTCCAAGAATAAATCTTGGTTCATTTCATTTCAATGTTCTATAACAGGATTGCTTGACTATATCCTAACATTGAATTACGAAAACTGCAATAAGTTTATGAAAAATGTTTCAAAGACGAATAATAAACTTACAGACCGTAAAATCATTCGCCTTTCAGTCTGGTAATTTGGAATGCTGCGTATTCAACAATTTGTCTTAATGATCTTCCTTCAGTTCGTATCGTTATATGTGTTGAACTTTTATAATATCTTCTACGCTGGTAAAACAAATCTTCTAACTCTTGTTTCGTTGAACGTTGAACAATAGGTCGATTTTTGTCTTTGTGAATTCTCTTCCAAATATCAGGAAAAGTCGCATCTAAAAATAACACTAATCCAGTTTGTCGCATAATTCTTCTATTTTCTGCATTCATCGCAACTCCACCACCAGTTGAAATAATGCAAAATTCATCTCGGAAGTCTCGCAAAAATTCCGTTTCTATTTTACGAAAATAATCTTCCCCTTTTTGCTCGAAAATCTCTGGAATAGCCATTTTTTCCCTTCTCACGATTTCTTTATCCATGTCGTAATATGGCATTCTTAGAAAATAACTGAGTCTTCTGCCAATTGCGCTTTTCCCACTCCCCATAAAGCCAACTAAATATACTTTTCTCATTTTTCTCACCTTCTTAGACAAAGCAAATGCCTTACAACTTTATATCACTTTTATTTATAGTAGCATGAACACTTGTCGATTCCAATAAATCATTCAAGGATGAGAAAAAATATAAGAAATTTAGGAGTTTATGTCAAATATTCATATTAATTTGAGCTACTAACCGTTTTATTTTCAATATTTTCATTTTCTAATTGAATAGAGTTTAATACGATTTTTGTTTGATCAATAGCTGCGATTTTCAAAGCATCATATGCTCTATAATGTGATTCATATGATGTACTAGCAGATAACAGTAAATTTGTAACAAAAAATAGGAAAATCAATGCAGTTAACAGTAAAAAACCCTCTTCATTTCTGAACATTCGGTACAATATATACTCTACTCCTTTCATCCCCATTTGCAAAGTAGACAGACATATTGACCACATAATTACGATAGTCAAAATTAGCATCTCGAATTCCAAATAATAAAGGTTGATACCCTTCGTCTCGTCTTAATTCACCCATTCCGATTGCATGCACTGCTACATCCCCTCTATTTTCGGTGAAATAATGAATACTCTTCTTATCATAATAAATTTCTTCTGCTTCGGTTAATTCATTTTGTAATTGAAATGCGAACAACTCCCATTGCAATTCACTACTATTAAGAATTCCTTTGCTTTTTTGACTATACCAAGTACAAAATAGTAAAAAGAAATGGGCAAACAGAACCAAAATCATTAGTTGGAGCAATGAATCTAATAATGTAAAACCCCCTTCTTCCTTTAAACTAAGGATTCGCATTTACACATAGCCTTTCGCTTTTTATATTTGTGTATTGTATACAAACTTGACTTTCGTCTCCTTCCCAATAATAAATCACTTCATCTATCTCAATTTCACCTTGATATTTTTGAAACTTTTTAATATTGCCAGCTGCATACAATGCTGCTTCTGCAGCATGAAGACTTAACTTTTTGCTATAAAGGGATGTCTCAAGACGATAAAAGAACGGCAATAATGTTCCAAATATAAGCATAACAATGACAAATGCCAGTAATGATTCTGGCAACGAATGTCCTTTTTCATTGAACAATTTTTACCCTTCCTTCGCCTAGATACACAATGAGTTTCGTAAGCCTACCGTTTACACTAAAAACCATGGTCCCCGCCTTAGCGACCGTATGGTTTTCTGAAAATTGTACAACATTTATATTACCAGTATGATGATATCGGATTTTTTTTGAATATTGTCTAACAATTATCGGCTTTTCTTTATTTATTTTCGATACATAAATTCGAATTTCACTTAATTCTTTTGGAACATATAAATACGTAGAGCTTTTATACTCATATGACAAGGCCTGAGTCAATTCTATATCAGTTTTCAATTCTTGGATAAAGCGGTCCTCTAGTTGTCGATCAAATTGTTTCTTACATACATTAATACCAATCATACAAATAATCATAGTAATTGAAAGAACTAATAACATCTCAATCAATGTAAAACCTTTTTGATTTTTGTAAATACGTTTAATCTGAGACTTCAACTTTGCCATCAGTAATCGTAATCGTTTTCCCTTTACAAGTATTCGAATCACCCGTCATTAGATATTCTGCATCTGCTAATTGGCTAGTTGATGAAGGATATTCTCCTAAATCAATTCTGTAAGCTTCTACCTGTCCTTGTACCATTTTGACATATGCGTCACACCCCTTTTGATCGACTGTTGCAAAATGTTTAGTAACATTCGGAATGGCAATGAGAACTAATATGGCAATGATAAAAAGCACGATTAACATCTCAATTAAAGTAAAACCTTTTTGATTCATTATTTTCATAAATCACACTCCCCCTTTTAAATAAGATCCATCATTTCGTACATTGGCAATAAAATAGCTAAATAAGCGCCTAAGATACAAAGTGCAACGATCAGAAAAAGTAATGGTTGGACAAAAGCAAGAGTCCGCTCTACGTTATTTTCTGTTCGTTTAACAAGAAATTCACTATAAATCTGTAATTCTCTCCCTAAATTCCCTCCTTGTTCACCATGGAGGACATGTGCATTAAATCCCTTATAAAAACAATTTTCTCTCTCAATCGCAGTTGATAAGGACTCTCCAAAGATTATTCTCTTCTGAATCATTTCTGCAATTTTCGCTAAATAGGGTTGCAATTTCTGTTTTTGAAGAATTTCGAGCGCTTCCTGCATAGATATTCCACTTTCAATTAGCCCTCCTAATTCATAAGAAAATTGTCGAGTCAATTGTAATTTGAAATTTCGATTCACAACTGGAATTTTCAACAATAAGTCCAACCGTTCTTTTAGAGTCTTTTTCCGTAGCCAACTCCAGAAGAAAATTAATAGTGAAACAAATAAAACAGCTAAAATTATAAATAAATCTGGTAAGTGTAAAAAGAATGAGGATAATGTCAATTGAACATTACCTTCTGAAGCTCGATTATTCATCATAAACGACATATTCGGTAAAAAGTACGTTCTAAAAGCCCAAAATAGCAAGATTAGAAATATAAATAGCATGATTGGGTATGTTAGTAATTTTAATAATTGTTGCCTATTCCGTTCTTTCTTTTCCAATTGAATTGCTACGGTGTGTAATGCTTGTACTGTTTTCCCGTGCTGTTCTGCAACTAATATGGTCATTAGATAAATATTGGGTATTCCTAATACTTTCAGAACATCTGTCATTGACGATCCATTTCGTAATTGCTTCAAAAGATGATTTTCTATCTCAGACATATTCTTAATATGATGAGGCATTAACATAAATAAAGAATCTGAAAATGTATATCCTTCTTTTAACAGAACACTCATCTTTTTTAATAATTGTGCAGGCTCTCTTAACGGAGCTTTTCTTTTGTTAAACATATTATCTATATGTTTTTTCCTTAGGTCTAAGGGTAATTGCACCAGATCTTACCCCCTTTTCCAACTGTCCTTTTAATGTATATTCATCAGGAAGTTGATAAGAATGTCCATATTCAATAGCTCTAAAAGCATCCTCTAAAAATTGATTTGCTAGTATTTCATAAATAGCTTTTGTTTGTTGCATCGTATTGGAGTAAACAAGCCGCTGTGCAACAACACCTAAAACTGTTTGTTTAAGTTCTTCAAGTGATATTCCTAAATCTAATAAACGATAAATGCACCCTACTGTGTCTTTACTATGAATTGTCGTAACAACAAAATGACCAGTTAATACAGCTTCGATTGCGATTTCTGCCGTTTCACGATCTCGTATTTCACCAATCATAATCACGTCGGGGGAATGTCTTAAAATTGCTTTTAATCCGACCGCATAGGTTACTCCAGCTCTTTCATTCACTTGAATTTGTAGTAAATTCGATTGATTATTTTCTACTGGATCTTCCAAAGAAATAATATGTTTATGATGATTACTCGCTAGATGATTGATTAAAGAATATAAAGTTGTTGATTTTCCACTTCCAGTTGGACCAGTTACAAATAAAATACCTTGAGGTTTTTCTGCGAGTTGAACTAATAGTTTTGCTGAATCAGAAAATAAACTTAACGCAGATATAGGCAATGTACGATTTTGAAGCATGATGCGAATTACAAGACTTTCTTTTAAAAAAACTGATGGTAATGTTGATACACGAAAAGAAATCTGTTGATTGTTGTATTTTTGCTCGAATGAGCCACTTTGGGGTTTTCTTTTTTCACTAATATCTAATGAGGATAAAAATTTCAAATAAGAAATCATTCGATCTCCTAAGTCTTGGGGAAGTTTTCCAGCCGCATTTAGCTGGCCGTACTTTCTAAAATATATTTCATATAGATTTTCTGTTGGCATAACGTGTAAATCTGATGCACCAAATTTTATTGCTTTTTGGAGTAGATGCATAACTTTTTGTTCAATTATTGTTTCAGTAACAGACATATTCCCTCCCTTCAACCTTACAAGTAATGACCGCTCGTTACCTGTTAACAATATTATACATGGTCTATATTGGAAAAGGAAGGATTTATTTCTACAAAGCACATGACTATTTTCCCATCGCTCAACAACTTTAGTACAATAGAACTGAAATATTTGATATTTCGATTGTTTATAGAGGTGCAATCCCTAAATAACACAAAAAAATCATAATTTACAGAAGTATAAAACCTTTATTACTGATAAAATTGTATTATTACATTATTGAATTATAATAATAATGATTACACTGGAGGTGAAATAGTTATATGATTAATCAACTTAAAGTTACCAGTACACTATCTGATGAGACAAGATTTTCTATATATCAATTTATGCTTCAAGAAAAGAGGGCCTTTTCTGTTCAGGATATTGCGGAACGCTTTCAAATTCACCCTAATGTAGCGAGACTCCATTTGACGAAGTTAAATGAGATTGAGATAATTAATTCGGAATATGAAAAAACCGGTAAGGGTGGTCGGCCAGGAAGAAAGTATAAAGCCGCACAAGAAGGCATAACTTTGTCTTTTCCAAAACGAAATTATAATGAGCTATTAGATTGGACACTTGAGATTCTCTCAGAATTTGGTGAAGATGCCAAACGTATTGGAAAGAAAATTTGCCATAAAAAAGGAACTGAAGTTATGGAAAATCTTCTCTCAAGTCATGGCAAAGATAAAAACCTCTTAACATTTGAACAAAAAGTTGAGTATATCACCGAAGCGGCATCATTAATTGGCTACGTACCTCTAATAAAGGATACACCAAATGGAAGGACGATTTCCTTTGCTGTTTATAATTGTCCATTTCTAAATGAAGTAGAAAAGCATTCACAACTAATATGTGATCTACATGAATCGTATCTAACAGGACAGTTTGATTACCTTTTTGAAGTAAAGGATTTTCTTCAAATTGAAAGTATGACAAATAGTTGTGATTATTGTACTTATCATGTTGAGATATAACAAAATATACTATATTTTTGCTTATACTATACACTAATTTCACGAAGTCTTTTAACTCGCGGTTTACATGTATCATGAAAATCATTTATAATAATTATGAGATTATTGTGTCTACGTAAAGGAGGGAATCGTACATGGACAATATGTATAAAGTGCTCGGCTTCTGGACAGGTATTTTCGCAGTTATGTTTTATTTAGGTGGTATGAAAGAGGTTTCGCTATTATTCGTAGCTAACACAGGATTTTTCCTTCTATTAGGCTTTTTAAACCTTACAGAACGTATGTATATGTACATTTTTGGTGCGTACTTAACAGTATTCTTTGCTGGATTCACGTATTACGCTACATTCATTCACGTACCAGGTTTAGAACATTAATAGTTCAAAAAGACAGTCACTTGACTGTCTTTTTGTTTTCTCTTAGTTTTTATTCGCAATATTTTTTATCCATGTTAAGGAAAGTAACATCATATAAACAAATGATATGGCTAATTAAGCTTTTTTAATCTAAAATCCATTTAAAAAAGGATTTAATTCCATTTCAATATCTACTCTAGTAGGATTCCCATGACCTGGATAAATAATTGTCTCTTCATCAAGTGTTAATAACTTGTCATGAATTGATGATAAGAGTTGCTTACTATTCCCTTCCGGTAAATCTGTTCTGCCGATACTTCCCTCAAATAGTGTATCCCCTACAATTGCAAATCCCTCATTCTTAAATAAGAATGTAATGCTTCCTGGCGAATGACCAGGAGTATGCAAAATTTCAAAGCTGAAATTACCCTTCTCTACTATTTTCTCTTCGCTGATTAATTGGTCAGTAGGCTCAATAATAATATCAGGTATTTCTGCATATTTAGCCGAGCCATTCTTTTTAGGATCTTGCAACCAACTAGATTCCTTTTTATGCAAGTAAACTGGTATTTTGAAGGCTTCTCTTACAGCATCAACACCACCAATATGGTCGAAATGTGCATGCGTTAAAAGAATAGCAAGCGGTTTCAGATTAAGTGCTCTTAATTGTTTTACAAATTTTTCTCCTTCACCACCAGGATCAATAACCAAGCATTCATTTTCTGAATTACTAATGACATAGCAATTTGCTTGAACTGGCCCAAGTGGAAATGTACGAACGTTCAACATTTTCATCACCTCTTCTACATTATACAGATAAATAAATTCAGCTACTATTGTTGAAGGTTCAAATTTATAAAAAGAATTAAAAATTGATTGAAAAATTCCAACTTATCACCACTTTCAAATTTCCGATACTTTTAGTTCTCGACAAAAGTAATAAATAGCTTTACAATAGAGGAGGAATATTGTTTGCGACATTCATTTTCTGATGTCGAAAGGAGTGTCTATATTGAACTTATTAATGGTTATTTTTGGCCTAGTTGCAATTCTAGGTCTTGTTGGCACTGTGCAAAGCATTAAAGAAAAAGCTATTCTTGGAATTATTTTTAACTTCGCAGCTTTTGCAGTGTTCGGATGGTTCGTTGTGATGACTGTCCTACATCAAGGTTTTCCACCAAGCCTTCATCACTAATATTTATAGTAGTAAAAAAGATATCCTGTTTCAGGATATCTTTTTTTGTTTTTTAGAAGGTTTATGACTAAAGTTAACATTGATTCAATCTTTAATATAAAATAAAAAGCCACATAGCTAGTCGATTAGCTATGTGGCTATCAATATGATTAAAATTTACTTTTTACTACTAACATTGGATTTTGCTTTTTCCTTATCGTAGAAACGGAGCAAGTCACCATTAATGATTTTATCAGAATAATACAGTTTTTTAGAAGCTTGATCAATATATGGATCACAGTTTTTCGACTCAGTTTGTTCACCAGTTTTCTTGTCGTAACATACTTCTCCTGCATATAAAAATTTATCTGTTACGAATCGTCCATCACGGAACGCTACAAAGTTTTTATGATCTTTTGAGAATAAATCTGTACCCATTTGTAAATCATTTGATGTGTCGACACCTAATAAATGTAACACAGTCGGTCTTACGTCCATTTGACCAGCAACTTCATGCATTTGTTTACCTATACCTGAATGTGGTATATGGATAAAGAATGGAACTTTTTGAAGTTGTGCAGAATCAAAGGGTGTTATTGAATCTTTTCCTAAATATTGAGCCATAGCTTTATTATGGTTTTCTGAAATACCATAGTGGTCACCATACATAACAATAATAGAATTATCGTATAATCCAGATGCTTTTAGATCTTTAAATAACTCTTTAATTGCTTCATCTGTATATCGTACAGTTTGGAAATAGCGATTTACAGTATTGTCACTAGATGTGTATGGTTTAATAAATTGGTCCTCTGGATCAGATGTAAATGGAAAATGGTTAGACAATGTTATCATACGAGTATAGAAAGGTTGAGGCATTGTCTTCATAATTTGAACAGATTGATCCATAAACGGAATATCTTTTAATCCCCAGTTTGCAGAGTTATCATCCGTTACTTTATAAGAATCCACATCGTAGAAATGCTTAATATTTAATGCTTGATACATCATATCACGGTTCCAGAAGCTCTTGTTATTGGCGTGAAGTACAGAAGTATAATAACCATTATGATTTAAGCTATCTGCCATTGAGTTAAATGTATTTCCACTGTTTGTGAAGAATACTGCTCCACCACCAGTACCATATAATGAGTTTTCAATAATAAACTCTGCATCTGAAGTTTTTCCTAAACCAGTTTGATGATAAAAGTTATCAAAATAGAATGTGTCTTTATCTTTTGACAGTTTGTTTAGGAATGGCGTAATTTCTTGACCATTCACTTTATTATTAATTACGAAGTTTTGAGTTGATTCTAATGAAATAATGATGACATTACGTTTTTTAGCTACTCCAAAGGTTTTAGGTTTGTCACTACCTTGGTTTGATTTTACATAGTTAGTAACTTCCGTTAACTCGCTGCCATCAGCTAATGCACGTTGAGCATGTGATTTTGATTGTACAAAAATATCATATAAATGATAGTTATAAGTACCGATGTTTTTAACTAAAAGCTCACGGTCAAAGCTACGAGTCAATAACTGAGGTCTTTCAGTTTCTGCAAGGCCTAGATTTAAGAACAACATTGCAAATGAAAGCACAAAGTATGTGCGTCGCATATTTGGTTTTACAACAATTGCTTGTTTTGCAATAGGTAAAAACTTAACTGCCAAAATTAATAAAATTAGATCTGTAAAATAGAAAAGATCCGTAAAGTTAATAGATGATTTAGCAGAATTCCCTAAATCACCAAAGTTACTAGTTTGGAACAATACAGGTAGTGTTATAAAATCATTAAAGAATCTATAAAATGCTACATTAGCATATAGAACAATAGACAATATCGCACTAACTGTAATCAAGTAACGATTGCGTACTTTTGAAGATTTGAAAAATAATGAAATCCCATAAATGAACAATAAGAACGCTAGTGGATTGATAAATAATATTATTTGTTGCATGACATTTTCAATTTTCATATCAAAACTTGTTAAATAAGTGATGTATGTCTTTATCCAAGTGGTGATTATCGCAATCACCAATATTGAATGTTTAGGTAGCTTATCAAGTTTCATTTCCTAACATCCTCCTACTTTCTTTCGTAACAATTTTAGTTCCATTATTGAAAGAAACAAAATATATATTAATACTTTTTTTACAATAACGCAACAATTTTATTACGTTTTCTTAAATGTAATCATTCATATGCACTTATATATAAACGTATTCTTCTTTTAAAGGTTTCACTCTTCTTCAACTATTTTTTACTTTATTTTGAATCTAAATTTTTCTCTGTTTCTAATCGAACTATTTCCATTTTTAGAATGTGGCGGGCTGATTGAAATTCTCTCGCCTCCATTAATCCAGCCTTATATAGCTCGACTAAATCCATTTCCATTAATTGCAAATCACCGATACGGTTCTTCGTATAGACGAATGTACCGAAGCGTTTTAATAACTGCATTACATCATAAACTGTTTCCAAGGGAAAAATAACCCCTTTCATACTTCTTTACATTGAATTATTTCGTGTTCAGTAATAATTTTTTCAATAGGTATATCATAATCATCTCTCGGTATTTTTTCAACTAACTGTTTGTTAAATGCTAAAGAAATTGTCGGTTCCTTATAATTCGATAAAAAGCGATCATAATAGCCACCACCGAAACCTAGTCTATAACCTTGTCTATCGTATGCAAGTCCAGGCACAATTAAACAATCTATTTGACTCTTTACCACTTTAACTGTTCGATGTGGAATGGGCTCAGAGAGATGCATATACACGGTTTCGAGTTGATCAAAAGATGTAATTTCATAAAATGACATCTCCCTTGTTTTTGGTTCACATTTTGGCACAACAACTTTCTTCTTAGCTTTCCAAAATGTCTCGATTAAACTCCAAGTCTCAACTTCTGGAAATGAAGATAAAGTAATGCCAATCATATTGGCTTTTTTCACCGCAGGTTCTTCTAAGAGTTTTTTATGTATCAATGCAGATTTTTCTTTATAAGTATTCTGTGAAAGCATTTTCAATTCATTCATTATTATTTTGCGAAGTTCTTTTTTTTGCATAGCACTAAAGCACTCCTGTTCTATAAAATGGAAAAGCCAAAACCACAATGGGTTTTGGCAATGAGCATTACTTTGTTTCACGGTGAAGTGTCATTTTGTGATCACGTGAGCAATATTTTTTCAATTCAAGACGTTCTGGATTGTTACGTTTGTTTTTCTTTGAAATGTAGTTACGTTCACCACATTCAGTGCAAGCTAATGTAATATTAACGCGCATTGTTATCCCTCCCACTCTATATAAAGAATAAAATGTCTTAGTGAGCATGATTTATACGACTAATACATTATATCATAATTTGCAAAAAAATCTACAGTGATTTCTTAATAGAATGCTGTATGTTACAATAAATGCACAACTAAATATCCTTTTTGAGGTGAATAACAATGGACTTATCGCTCATTTTGATCATCATTGGAATCATCATTATTATTGCATCCTTTTTTGTAGGTAATCAATCGAAAGAATTAGAAAAAGATGTTGAAGAATTATCTCTAAACTTTTATCAAGAAACGCATCAATTGAAACGTCGTTTAAAAGTAATAGAGGAAGAGCTTTTAATAGATTTACAAACGACATTTGGAAAACAAAACAAGAAAGTAGGTTCAAAGTCAAACGCTAAAAACACTATTAATGGTATTCATCAAATATTAATTAGCCAAGTGTTAACTTTACATAAACAAGGCTATAACTTAGATGAAATTAGTAAGCGGTCTTCTCTAACACCTGACCAAATACAAGCCATCATTTCTTCTGGGGGCAAAATCAAATGATAAAATCTACGTTGCGTTCATTTGGATGTGGTATTTTCTTAGCCGGAAGTCTTATGTCCCTATCAACTCATTTCAATTCAAACGATTCGAACATTCCTTCAAAGGCTTCTTTAGTGAATTCAAAAGATACAGTCGTTATTAAGAAATCAGAACTGAATGCATTAAAGGAAGAAACAACTAATGTAAAAGCACAGTTGGCCAAGATTCAAACAAATTACAATAATTTAAAAGCTGATCAAACAACCAAAAAAAACAGTGTCAAATCTTATACCCTTGTTATAAAAAAAGGTATGGGAACATCAGAAGTTAGTAAAGCTTTGAAAAACGGGGGCATCATAAAAGATGATGCTGAATTCGAACGGTATATAATTAATCGTGATCAAGCAAAATTTATCCAAATAGGTGATTACAAAATTTCTTCCGATATGACCAATGAAGAAATTTTAACTATAATTACAAAACCTAAATAAAACAAAGATGTTTCAAAAGTGATATCACTAATGAAACATCTTTTTATATTCATCTATATTAAATAGGTAGTAATGCATTGTTTCATTCATTCTTACTTTTAAAAATATTATAAAAAGAGTTTCCAAATAATTTTTGGAAACTCTTTTTTTATGAATTTAAAGTAAATCGTTTACCTTGTACTATAAAAAATAATGCTTCTGCTAAATTTGTTGCATGATCTGCAGCTCGCTCTATATGTTTACAAATCAAAGCTAGTTGAATTGCTTGACCACTTGAATTTTCGCTTGAAGCCATTGTTTCAAGCGCAGCCATTGTTTCACCATAGTATTTGTCAATTTGGTCATCACGAAGAGCAATTTCTTTTGCCTTATTAACATCCTCATTAACAAAAGCACTAAGCATTTCTTTCAACATCAATACAGTTAATTGTCCCATTTCGCGTAATTGTTTTTCTGGATAAGGATGTGGATTTGTTCCAATTCTTATTGTTTCTTTTCCAATACTTACAGCATAATCACCGATTCGCTCCATATCTTGAGCTGCACGAATTAATGCGACTAATCTCCGAAGATCAGTTGCTACCGGTTGTTGTTTTGTTATGACTAAAATAATTTCATCATGTAAATGTTCTTCTAACCGATTGATAAAACGATCCTGTTCAATAATTATAATTGCTCCGTCCATATCTTTATTAAAAAATACTTCAAGTGACTTTTCAAATGCATTAATTGAACGCTCACAAAGTTCTATCAATAAGTTTTGGACACGATTTAAATCTTTGTCAAAAGCTTCACGAGGTGCCAATCTAATTCCTCCTTATCCAAATCTTCCAGAAATATAATCTTCAGTTCTGCGATCTGATGGTGTTGAGAATAACTTGTTTGTATTATCAAATTCAATTACTTCTCCATTTAAAAAGAATGCAGTTTTATCAGAAATACGCGCTGCTTGTTGCATATTATGAGTTACGATAATTATTGAATAATTTTGTTTTAGTTCTTGGACAAGTTCTTCTACCTTTAATGTAGAGATTGGGTCAAGAGCAGATGTTGGTTCATCCATTAAAATGACATCTGGTTCAATTGCTAAACAGCGAGCGATACAAATACGTTGTTGTTGCCCACCTGATAAACCATATGCATTTTGATTTAAGCGATCTTTTACATCATCCCAAATTGCGGCCCCGCGTAAACTTTTCTCTACGATTTCATCTAACATCTTTTTGTTTCTAATACCGTGAATTCTTGGTCCATAAGCTATATTGTCATAGATAGATTTTGGGAATGGATTTGGTTTTTGGAAAACCATACCAACTCTTGTACGCAATTCCTCAACTCTATAGTCTTTATCAAGAATATTACTATCACGATATAAAATTTCGCCTGTAGTGTGAACTGTAGGTACGAGTTCAACCATACGATTCAATGTTTTAATATATGTTGACTTACCACAACCAGAAGGTCCGATAATAGCTGTTACATCATTTTCTAAAATGTCAAGATTTATATCTTTTAATGCTTGTGAGTCGCCATACCACAAGTTTAAGTTCTGAGTTCGGTATACAGCTTGTTTTTTTTCTGTTTCAAGCACTTTTAAATCCTCCACTGATTTTTCTTCTGATTCTCTAACTTGAACTTTTAACATTTTATATCCCCCTACTATTAATAGCATTTTGGAATTTTTGAGTTTACACTTTAAAGAAGGAACTCTACTACGATTTTAGATACTCTTTTCAACTGGCTATAATCTATGTTGTTTATCTTTGAAATCCATTACAGCCCCATCTCCTACTATAAGTACTACTAGTGCCATCATCTTTTGACAAAATGTTTCCCAGGAAATGTGAATCCTATACCATAAGAAATCACTCGATTTTAAAATTCCAAGTTTGAACATAATGTAGCTAATTTGAAGGGTTTTTAATCAGATATTACATTATCTTTCATCAGTATTCCTCCAATAGTATTAAGAACTGAAGTATGCTAAAAGATTAGAGTACGGTGAAGAGTGTATTATATATAGACATAAAATTAAATTTGCATCACCATTGAAACCCGATATCATTTTTTTAACTTTAATTATGATGGAATCTGTGATACTCAATCTGATTTTGCTGTAGATTCAACAGCAAGCGAAACTATTATTAATACATAAATTACTCTTGACACTGCAAGAACAATGAATTACATCAATAACTAGTGACTTTTCACTTCAGCTAAAAATAGCTTAGCCGAAAATGAATCGTTTTGTTAATTACAATACATACTATAAAGCTTAATTGTTTAGTTTATATAAACGTAATGTTATTGATTATTATGTTTTTGTAAATGTATTGTAAATTTATAATAAAAAATTATGGTTGCTTGGCAAAAGAGGACTTTCTAAGCTTTATTATGTACTTTTATTAATATTTGATTCTTATAGACGAAGAAAAGCACCACGATGGATAATCGCGGTGCTTTATATTATATAGAAGAAACTCAATATTTCTTCACTAACATTTTATTGATTGTTATTATTGTTGGAGTTATTTTTTGGTTTTGTAATGGTTTCTCCAACTGTTTCTGTGTTGTCTTTTATATATTTCTTTTGTAAAGAAAAATACGTATCAACTGCTTGACGAGCAATAATATTGTTAACAGATGTGTAAGTTTGGCTTGTTGTAACCCAAGGAACTACTACAGCATAAGCAATTTCAGGATTTTTGTAAGGCGCAAATCCGATATGAGTAATATTTAGAGTTTGTGAACCGTATGCTGATTTTTTTGGTCCATAATATACCACTTCCGCTGTTCCTGTTTTACCAGCAGCATCAAATTTTGCATCACGGAAATAAGAAGCTGCAGAACCTTGATTACCAAAGTACACTCTGTGCATCCCTTGTTTAACATGATCAATTTCATATTGTGAATTATTAATTGTATTTAAAACTTTTGGTTGTATTTCTTCTACTATTGGTCCAAGTTTTTTTCCATCAACTGAAGGGTCACGAATTTCTTTTGCAAGATGCGGTTGAATTCGTTTTCCTCCATTTGCAATTGTTGAAACATATTGTGCAAGTTGTAGAGGAGTAAATGTATCATATTGGCCAATTACTAAGTCAAGTAATTTACCTGAAATTGTTTCTTCCCCTTTAAAGCCTGTGAATTCACCTGGTAAGTCAATACCTGTATCAACACCTAAACCAAATTGTGCATAAGAGTTTCGAATTTTTGTAAAATCACTTGCTTTTACTCTTAAACCTGCATTTGGTACATAATTTACACCAGCAATTTTCATAGCTGTTTTAAACATATATACGTTTGATGAACGCTCTAATGCTGTTAAATCATCTAAATAAATAGCTCCTGAACGGTTGAATATAGATGATTTCGTTGCTGTACCAGCAATCTTAATCGGTTCATCCAATAATACTTGTCCTGGTGTAATTGCATTTAAGGAATATCCTGTTAATAAAGTAGCTGGCTTAACAACTGACCCTACTTCATATGCAGAAGTAAAATTACCAATTGAATAATCGTTAACAACTGTTCGGCCATTAGAATCAGTATCTAATTTTTTGCCGACCATTGATAATATTTCACCTGTATTTGGGTCCATCATAACTAGAAATGCCCGATCTAACAAACCTGAAGAACCTGAAGCTTTGGCTTGTAATAACTGATCTTCCACTATTTTCTCCAATTTTGATTGAAGTTGACTGTCTATTGTTAATACAAGATCTTTACCAGGCTCACCATTAAAAGTAGTTTTTGTTTCAACAACTTGCCCTTTACCATTAGTTGCGTTTTTAACAACGGCCTTTTGACCTTGTAATAACTCTTCATATTGAGATTCTATATAACTTTTACCGACACGGTCATTACGAGAATAATCGCGAGCTAAATAGTAATCCAATTTGTCTTTTGGAATCCCTTCAGATGGAGTAGTCGTACTTCCTAAAATACTTAAATCTGAATTTTTGACACGTGCCCAGTCTGTTGTAGTATTGACATTTGGTAACTCATTTAAATGCTCAGAGACAACAGCAAATTCCTTATCACTTACATTATCGCTTTTAATAATTTGAGGAGATAAATTGTAGCCCGCAAGCATTTTGCTATAAATGGCTAGAACTTGTAAATCTTTTTTTGTAAAACTTTTCAATTCTTCATTTGTAATACGTGATCGAACTAAATCATCTAATTTTTTTTGTTTGTCTGAAGCTGTTAATTTTTCATTTTTGTTTATGGCATTTTGCTCTTGTTTAGAAACTTTCGCATATGCCTCATCTTTATGTAGCGTAATCCAATAATCTTGTTTATCTCGTAACGCTAGTTTACTTGTATCCATTTTAATAAGGTTTGATAACTCTTTAGCTGTGTTCAACATTTCTTCATTCGTAGTTGTTTGCAGCTTAGTATACGTAATCGCATTTTTTGGCTTATTATCTACTAATACTCGTCCTTGTCGGTCAAAAATACGACCTCGTGGAACACTTGTATTAACAGTTACTTCTTCTGTTTGCTCTAATGCTCTTACATAGTCATCACCTTTTACAATTTGCATATATCCTAGTCGTAAAATTAGGATTGAAAACAACATGAAAATCGAGAAGAACAGCACATTCATACGAAAAGAAAGATTTGCGCGCTGTTTAGCTTTGACATTTGATGCTCGTTTCTTTGATTTTTTATTTTTTTGTCGCAATGTTTTAGCCCCCTCTCCGTTTAAATACACAATTAGTAGTATATCATTTTTCCATCACAAAACAAATAATCGATTGGATTAAATTACGAACTACAAAAATTGAAAAGGATCCAATAAAGCCTCTCTGAGCTCTTTATACAGCTTATGTTTTTAATACAAAAAAGCACGCATCTTACTGACGTGTAAGATGCGTGCTTTGTTCCACTTTGGTTGGATTATTTTGCAGCAGCGAAGCGTTCTGCAACTTTGTCCCAGTTTACAACATTCCAGAAAGCTGAAATGTAGTCAGGACGACGGTTTTGATAGTTTAAGTAGTATGCATGTTCCCATACATCTAAACCAAGTAATGGAGTTTTACCTTCCATGATTGGAGAGTCTTGGTTTGGAGTTGAAGAAATTTCTAATTCTCCGTTAGCTACAGATAACCAAGCCCAGCCTGAACCGAAGCGAGTTTTAGCTGCTGCTGAGAATTGATCTTTAAAAGCATCGAATGAACCAAATTTTGCATCGATTGCTTGAGCAAGTTCACCAGTTGGTTGACCACCAGCATTAGGTGCTAATGATTCCCAGAATAATGAGTGGTTAGCGTGACCGCCACCATTGTTACGTACAGCTGTACGAACTTCTTCTGGAACTGCATCTAAGTTTGCAATTACTTCTTCAACTGATTTACCTTCGAATTCTGATTTACCAGCTAAAGCATCATTTAAACCAGTAACATAAGTGTTATGGTGTTTATCATGATGGATTTCCATAGTTTTTGCGTCGATATGTGGTTCTAATGCATCAAATGCATATGGTAAGTTTGGTAGTTCAAATGCCATAATAAAATTTCCTCCTCGAAATTAAGTAATATTTAACTACATCACTTAGGTTAGCAAATTTTAGATATTCATTCAAATATTATTAATTATTTTTTTCAAATTCAGCCTTTTGACTGAGCCATTAAGATTAAATTGCTAAAATAAATATAATAATCATCACAATTTGTACGATTCCCTTTGTTACTATTGATGTTAAAAACCCAACAAGCGATCCAATCCCAGATTTTAGCGCTAACTTTAAGGAACTCTTTGAAAATATTAATTCGGCAATTATAGCTCCCAGGAATGGACCTATTAAAATACCAGCAATGGGGATAATAAAAGGACCCACGATTAATCCAATCGTACTCCCCCATATTCCTGCGTCGCTTCCTCCAAATCTTTTAACGCCAAACGCATTGGATAACATGTCTGCACCAAATAATAAAATCGTAAATAAAATTTCTGCAACCCAAAACCACCAAGGAAATTCACCAAATCCGTGGAAAAGTGCGTGGATGATAAATCCTAGAAAGATAAATAACACAGAAGGAATCACGGGATATATGAGTCCTATAAACGCAATGACAAAACTAATAATAATAAGTGTCCATGAGATGTATTCCACAACTAGCCCCCTTCTAATATAAATAAGACTAAACCATTACAATTTATTTCTACCAATTATATTCCCATTAAAAAAAGAAAAAAGCCAATCATTTGAAGTTATTAATCCCACTTTAGAACTCCAACCATTGTTTTGCACATGAAAGGGACTGTTTGAAAGATTCATTATACTTAATTTGATAAGGTGCAAGTAGTTATTCATTTCACCATAATTTCCATGTTAATATACTAGGGTGGAGGTTATTACTATGAAGATCAACCATTGGCAGTTATTCAAAGACAGCATTCTAAATCCTAAAAAACTTGCTGCATATAGACTATTACCTATTGGAAAAGTGATTCAATACGTTTTATTACTTGTTCTCTTTTTAACCATTATTTCATTTATACAATTTTTGACTGGGTTCGGATTAGAATCTAGTAGAATAGAAGGTTTAAAGGAGTTTGTAAATGAAATAAAATGGTTAATTTATCCATTCGGCTTGCTATTATTATTTATTATTAATTCGTTTTCAATATTTGTTCAAATCAGTATTTATGCAATTGTTGGGCTAGGTATTCTTCATATTATGAAAAAACGTGGAGAAT
The DNA here is from genome assembly GCF_053847205.1 of Rummeliibacillus sp. JY-2-4R. Lineage (NCBI taxonomy): Bacteria > Bacillati > Bacillota > Bacilli > Caryophanales > Caryophanaceae > Rummeliibacillus > Rummeliibacillus sp. JY-2-4R. The sequence goes on from NZ_CM132623.1 coordinate 2,652,492, forward strand.
ATCGACATATTTGGCGAACAGCAGCATTTTCTATCACATTGACAACCATTATCACGACACTGTCAGTCTTACTACCACTTGATGCTCGATTTATTTCTAGCATCGGGATTGCTGTTACGGCGATTTACTTAGTACTTGCATGTACAAAATATCCAAATAAACCCCAAAAATGAGGTCTGAATCTCTTTCTTTTTCATATATTAGTGGAAAAGGGAGGGGTTTTTTTGAGAGTACTAGTTTCCGCACTGATTATTATAATATGTGCTTATTTTATAAAAGTGGACTTAATTGAAGGAACGATTTCAAAAGCAGAGTTTTACACAGTTGAAAAACAATGTAAAAAAAGTACAGATAAAATTCAGACAATTACTGTTACAACAGCTACTGGTGATACATGGGAATCATTATTTGCGATGTATCCTGCCGAAAATATAACATTTGCAGACAGACTTGAACTTGTATATAAATTAAATCCACACCTTCTAAAACAAAGCTTTAAACCGAACGAACAAGTTGTCTTACCTTTCCGTATAAAAAATACTAATTCATGTACAAAATAAACAGTTTGTGTTTAATTCTTGTCAATTTCTTTAAAACACTGATAGAATAGTTTAGAGTGATGGCTAATATAAGGCCAACGAAGGAGAGAATTTTCATGAATGAAATCACACACCGTTCTAAAACACGTAAAGTTCGTGTTGGTGATTTAACAATCGGTGGAAGTAATGAAGTAATCATCCAAAGTATGACTACAACTAAAACACATGATGTTGAAGCAACTGTGGCAGAAATTCTTCGTTTAGAAGAGGCTGGCTGCCAAATTATTCGTGTAGCTTGTCCAGATGAACGTGCAGCTAATGCTTTAGCAGACATTAAAAAACGTATCCATATCCCACTTGTAGCGGATATTCACTTTGACTATAAACTAGCCTTAAAAGCAATTGATGCTGGAGTGGATAAAATCCGCATCAACCCAGGTAATATTGGCCGTAAAGAAAAAGTTGAAGCTGTCGTTAATGCAGCTAAAGCGAAAGGAATTCCAATTCGTATCGGTGTTAACGCTGGTTCACTTGAACGTAAAATTCTTGAGAAATACGGCTATCCAACAGCTGATGGTATGGTTGAAAGTGCATTACACCATATTAAAATTTTAGAAGATCTTGATTTCCACGATATAATCGTTTCAATGAAAGCTTCTGATGTTAATTTGGCAATTGAAGCTTATGAAAAAGCAGCTCGTACCTTTGACTACCCACTACACCTTGGCATTACTGAATCAGGTACATTATTCTCTGGAACTATTAAATCAGCAGCAGGTCTTGGTTCTATTTTAAGTAAAGGTATTGGGAATACACTTCGCGTTTCATTAAGTGCTGATCCTGTAGAAGAAATTAAAGTGGCAAAAGAATTGTTAAAAACATTCGGTCTTGCTTCTAATATGCCTACACTTATATCATGCCCAACTTGTGGTCGAATCGAAATCGATTTAATTTCGATCGCAAATGAAGTTGAAGAATACTTACAAACAATTAAAGCTCCAATCAAAGTTTCTGTACTTGGTTGTGCTGTAAACGGACCTGGTGAAGCACGTGAAGCGGACATCGGTATTGCTGGTGCTCGAGGTGAAGGGTTACTATTCCGTCATGGTAAAACAGTTCGAAAAGTACCAGAAGAAACAATGGTTGAAGAATTGAAAAAAGAAATTGATATTTTAGCAGAAGAATATTATAAAAAACAAGAAGCAGCTAAAGCAGAAAACTAGAAACAATTTCTTTTAGGAGGATCATGTAATGACGAAAAAATATAGTTTTGGCATTGATATTGATGGGACAGTGACAACTCCTGAATTCCTTTTACCTCATATCAACAATGCATTTAAAACGAATTTATTATTAGATGATATAAAAAAATATGATCTCACGGAAGTTCTTTCAGTCGAACCAAAAGAATTCTTAGAATGGTTTAAAAAAGAAGAACTTAATATTTACAAAAATCCTCCTGTTCAACAAGAAGCACAGCGTATTTTATCTAGTTGGTATCCAAATGTTACGTTAAACTATATTACAGCGCGAGAAGAAAACTCTCGGGAAGTTACAGATAGTTGGTTTAAATCGAATCTATTACCCTACGATACAATTGATATTGTAGGACCAACTGATAAAGTACTAGCTGGACGCAGACACGGTGTACAATTGTTTATGGAAGACAAACATGATAATGCTGTTCGTCTTCATGAAGAACTAGATATACCTGTGCTACTTTTTGATGCTCCATATAATCGAGAAGCAATTCCAAACGGCGTTATTCGTGTAAATAACTGGATAGATGCTGAACAATGGGTCAAAAAAGAATTTGGTATTTAGAGTGAAATTCACAAAAGTAAGAAATATTATTTTTAGACATCATAAAACTATTAAAAGGCGAGAGATCATACAGATTTGTGATCGCTCGCCTTTTTTAATTTCTAAAAATTAATATCTAATAGTTTCTTTACCTTGTCTAGTTTGGCTGGTTCTTTATTGACAGTCATATAGGTCATTTCTTTTTTCATCGTATCTTGGAAGAAAATAGATCCATCTTTTAGCATGTAGATTTTATATGTCAGTTTGTTCATTTCATTTGTGTCACCAAGTGCAACAATATAGCTTCCTTGTTTATCTAATTGTTTGACTATCTTAGCTTGCTCCTCAGATTTAGGAACCATTACAACACTACGATTCACGATTCGTATAAAATCTTGTACAGTTGCAGGATTAGCGATTATTTTTCCTGTATCCTTTGTTGATATACCTTTATCATTTACTCCTTGAATATATAGATATTGATAGAATTCTGTTTTTGGAATAATGATTTCTCGTGTATTCACTTTCGAACTCTGCTGTCCACACCCAACTAATCCAACGATTAATGCTAGTATTAATAACGATTTAACATATCTCATAGCTAAGCTCTCCTTCACGATTGCTAATTAACTCTACACGTAATATTATACCGTTCTTGATGTATGTTGCCTGTAACAGTCATTAAGTTGTAACAAGATTGCCAAACCTATTTGTCATAACAGTTAATATATTTATTTTTTAGTAGATATAACAAGATATAATTTCCAAGATGTACTTCTACTATAATGGGAAAATATTTAGTATAATCATTTATGTACTATTGTTTTTTATATCAAAAGGAGAGCGGTGAGTAATATTGAACTGGCATTATATTATCAATGTCTTTGCAAATTGTTTTATTTTCCTCTTCCTTATTCAATACATCTTAAGTTCTTTTAAATCATCGAAAAATCACCTTTTAACTAAAATGTTGATTAATTGCCTAGTAATCTCATTCATGGTAGCAATGTCAGTACCAATACTTGAAGAATGTGATATACGCTTAGGATATATAATTGAATTTCCCTTTGAAGATTAAGATGGTTTAAACTTTAAAAGTAATGAGTAGCTATAGAACAAATAGCTGCTCTTTTTTTGTTTGTATCAACCTTTCATTCCCATTATTTTTGCCATTTTTACAAATAATTTATGTAAATGTTTATTTCATTAGTCCAATGCACAATTTCTAATAATATAAAATTCATATATTAGAAAGGTAATAAAAATAAATGAATGAGGGGGGTGGAAGTATGCGAAATGATAGTAGTAATTGGGAAAATAATGTCAATGATATAAACGATTGTGATGATTGTAATAACAGACGTAGAAATCGTTGCAATAGTTGTATATGTCAAATACTAAGAAGACTACCAAGAAATACAGAAGTAGATGTTTTCTTATCAGGTGGTAATATTTTAGAAGACGTTGTATTTAAGAGATTAAACCGTAACAACTGCTGTGCTTTCTTTAACGACCCTACTACAGAACCTGGATCTACACTTATCGTAGATTGCAACAGAATTGACGCTATTCGCTTAGAAGCAGACGACGACTAAATTTTTGGAGACCACTTTTTTTAGAAAAAGTGGCCTCCTTTAATAAATTCTCTATCCAAAAATGAAATCTTAAATTAGATTATCTTTGACACAATAATTCTGCCAAAAGTTGTTATTGTAGACTTTTTGCTAAACATTCTGGGCATTTTCCATAGATTTCAAATTTATGACTCTCTATTTCGTATTCTGGTAATTGTTCATTGAGCATGTCCATTGGGCAGAGATGAATTTCTTTTATTTTGCCACATTCCATACATATAAAATGATGATGATGATGTTCAGTTTCACATTGCATACGGAAATGTCGCTCACCAGAAAGTTCTGTTTCCTCTAAAATGCCAAGTTCCACAAATGTTGCTAGATTGCGATAGATTGTATCGTAACTCATACCAGGGTAATCTTTTTTCATCACAGCAAGCAAGTCACGGGCTGTTAGATATTTTTCCGTCTCTTCAAACATTTCTAGTATTTGTTCACGTTTATCTGTTTTTTTAAAGCCACTATCCTTTAAAATTCCCCATGCTTTTGTCAAATTCATACCCTATTACTCCCTTCAATCCTTTGCAAGTATAGCCAGAGCAACTTTCTTTCCAATTATTACAAGTAGTAATATTAAAATTGATGTTACAACGATTGTACCACCTGGTGCCAAATTCAAATAGAAAGCTGTAAACAATCCAATTACTACTGCTAACTCGCCAAATAAAATAGCAAAGAAAATGGTTTGCTTAAAGCTTTTTGCGATGCGAATACTTGCAGCAACTGGTAATGTGATTAGTGAAGATACAAGTAAAATACCAACAATTCGCATACTGGCAGCAATAACTAAAGCTGTCACAATCATAAATAATAAGTGGACACTTTTCGCCGGTATACCACTTGCTTTGGCATATTCTTCATCAAAAGATAAAACAAACAATTCTTTATAAAAAATATAAATAAACAGTATAACCAACACTGCAATTCCTAGTACAATCCATAAATCTTGTCTACTTACTGCTGAAACGGAGCCAAATAAGTAGCTAAATAAATCTGTACTAAACCCTTGTGCAAGAGAGATAAAAATTGCGCTCATGCCAAGTCCTGCAGACATGATAATGGGAATAGCCAGTTCTTCAAAGTGTTTGTATAATCTACGGAGTCTTTCTATAAACACAGAGCCCCCAACAGCAGATAAAATCCCTAGATAAATTGGGTTTAAAGTAGCGAGTGATAGAACATTTTGACTTAAGTATAGACTGCCAGCAATCCCAGCTAAAGTGACATGGCTTAATGCATCAGCAATAAGAGAAAGACGACGCACAACAATAAAAACACCTAATAGTGGTGCGATCACACCTATAATTATTCCTGATAAAAAAGCATTCTGCAAAAAGTCATAGTGTAAAATAGATGCAATCATTTTTGTTTCTCCTTATTATCATGATGAATTTTGCGCACAGAATGGCCATACCATGCATTTAACTGATCATCGGATAAGGATTCATAATCGTCTTTATACCCGTGAAAATGGATTGTTTGATTTAAACAAGCAACATGGCTAATCGTGTTTGAGACTGTATCAACATCATGTGTTACTAAGATCATTGTCATATTAAGTTGCTCATTTAAATCAGTTAGCATATCATAGAATGACTGCACATTTTCGTGGTCAATTCCGACGGTTGGTTCATCTAAAATAAGCAATTTTGGTTTAGCAACAAGTGCCCTTGCAATAAAGACACGTTGTTGCTGGCCACCAGAAAGTTCACCAATATTACGATTAGTAAACTGCTCCATGCCAACAGCCTGTAAAGCCTCCATTATACTCTTTTGCTGTTTTGGTAAATTTCTCTTAAATAGGCCGATTTTTTTAGTAAGCCCGCTCGCTACAACTTCTCTTACTGTTGCAGGAAATCCAGAATTGAATGAATTGGACTTTTGAGAAACATAACCAATCCACTCTCTATGTTTAAATGATGAACTTGGTTGACCAAATAACTTTACAGAGCCCTTTGTAGGTTTTAATAGACTTAAAATAATTTTCAACAATGTCGATTTTCCAGAGCCATTTGGGCCAAGTAACGCTAAAAAATCGCCTTCTCTAACAGTTAAAGAGATATTGGATAACACTTGCGTATATTCATATTGAAATGCAACGTCTTGTAATTCAATTAACGGCTGTTGCGCCATAAACTTCTCTTCTTTCTAATTCATAATCATTACGATTTACAGAAAGTTAGTATAATAGATTGAAGGCGCTTTGTAAAGAACAATCTCCTGAGAGGATGAGAAAATGGATTATCTTGCATTAATTAGCGAAATTAATCGCAAATCAGATAAGGAGCTTGCAGAATATGCCCAAACTTATCAGATTCCACTTTCGAAAAAAGAAATACAAAAACTACGGCCACTTCTTTCATCGTTTTCGTTCCAATGGGTCCTAACTGGAATTCCAGACCATGTAATGAAAGAAATCGAAAAAATTCTCGGAAAGAAGAAAACGAAAGAATTACTAGGCAAATATAGTAAATATATGTAAAGAAGATAATTAAACAGATTTTATTGGTGTGTCTATGATTAGGTATCAGATTATCCCCTCACTATCTATCCTACCTTTTCATAGATGCACTTGTGTTATTTCATAATGATTTAAATTTTTATTGCATAAGTTGCATTTCTGACAGTATTTCTTCAATCAATGGATCTAAAAGGTTTAATAATTCAATATCAATATTTTCCCCCGCCTCCACCATCGAAAGTTGTCCAATTGCAAAAGAACCACTGTTTTGACTAAAAAGTTTCGTTAAACTTTTAACAACCATATCATTATGTTCTTTCATCTTCCCATTCATCAAATACTCAAATGCCTCAGGAATAACCACAACTTTATAGTCATTTGGGGCATTAATTTTTTGCAGGTGTTGATTAAGCCGTTTCGTAGTACCTTCTATTGTCTTTGGGTTGGTGAAAATTAAAAAACGCGGATTCGATAGTTTAGAAAATGCGTTAAAAAATGGTTCATCAATTTTAATTACGGGAACATTCCAAAAACTATTCTCCTCTATAAGAGCGATGTAGTTTGTGCAAGTAATGAGTATGGCATCTACGCCAGTTTTGGCAATCCAATTAATTTGTTCTTTTACTTTATTTTTAGCCTCTGCAGTTGTGAAGTTTGAATCATTTGCCATTCTCATCATTAATCCAGGATCAACAAAATGCTGCAGTTCTATTGAGTATTTTGATAAGGCTTCTTCAATATAGCTAATATTTGAAAAATGCGCGTGTAAGCATCCTAATCTTTTCATTGTTTACTCCCTTTTGGTTCTATTATGTAATTCTGGTCAACTAGGAAATTATCTTTGATTTCCTAATATATATTTTTCCTACTCCATCAATAAAGGTAAACTTAAAAAAGCTCAACAAACTTTAGTTTGCCAAGCTGCTTCTATATAAATTTTGATTATTCTCTTTCAAATACAACTCGACCAGCAACTACTGTTTTTACGGCTTTTGCTTCTAGCATCTCTTCTGATGTCCCATCGAATAAATCACGGTCAAAGATGGAGAAGTCAGCTACATATCCTGGGTTAATTAACCCTCGTTCATTTTCTTTGCTAATCACTTGTGCACTACCAACTGTGTACATGCGTATTGCTTCATAGCGGGTTAATTTTTGCTCAAGGATATACCCATCGCCTTTTTCATATGGCTTTTTACGTTCTACAGCTGCATAAATCGATACTAATGGATTAACATCTTCAACTGGTGAATCTGTTCCTGCAGCACACATCACTCCATTGTCTAAGAGTGATTTCCATGGATATACATATTTTAGTCGTTGTTCTCCTAGACGATCAATAATCCATGGGAAATCAGATGAAACGAAGGCAGGTTGCGCGTCAACCACAATTGGTAGTTTTGCCATTCTGTCTATTAAATCTTTACGTAAAACACTCCCATGAATTAAGCGATCTCGTTTTCCTTTAGGACTTGGGTATTTTTCAATGACATTCAAAATCTGTTCTGCGGCAGCATCACCAATCATATGCACAGCAATGACATCATCATATTTACGTGCAAGCTTTACAAGGTTCTCAAGCTCTTCATCAGTCTGAATGAGTAATCCACTATTTTCAGGATTGTCTGCATACGGTTTGGAAAGTGCTGCGGTTGAACCACCAAGTGCTCCATCTGCAAATATTTTCATCGCACCTGGTTCAATAAACGGTTCGTCAAATTCTAGGTTTGCTTCCTTCATTTCTTTATATACCGCGTTATGCAGAAGTAAATCTACTCTAAAATGATGTTTTTCACCTATGACTCTTCTAAATGCAGTTAACGGATTCAAAAATCCCCCAAAATAATGCATATCCTCTGTATGGCCACCTGTTAAACCATATGATAACATCGTATCTACAGCAAGGTTAAGTGCTTTTGTCAGGGAATTAATATAGATTTCTCCTTCTTTTGAAATTGCGTTTGTAACGAGTTCTGAAGCTCGATCATACAACAGACCATTTAATTTTCCTTCTTTTGTTCTACCAATTTCTCCTCCAGCTGGTGATTCACTTTGCTGTGATATCCCTCCAGCTTCAAGCGCTTCGCTATTACATAAGATAACGTGATGGCATACTCTAGTTAATAAAATAGGTCCTTTGCGGATAGCATCTAGTTCGTCTTTGGTAGGAATTCGCTTGTCGGGGAAATTATTTTCATTCCATGATTCCCCATACAACCATTGATCATCTGGCGTATTCTTTGCTGCTACTTTTATCATTTCTAACAATTCCTCAAAAGATTTAGCATTTGACAAATCTAGACGAAGAAGTTTTTGACCTGTGAAAATCATATGTAAATGACTATCCACAAAACCTGGATACATTGTAGCGCCTTGTAAATCAATTAATTCATCTGCATTTATTTTTAATTCATCTTTTGAACCTACAGCAATAATTTTATCATTTTCAACTAATACTGCTTCTACAGTTTCGTCTTCTTGTTTCATCGTATAAATTGTTCCACCATACCAAAGCTTTTTCATCTAATTGCCCCCTATTTTATATCCATTTCTATCTTTAACCGATTGAATAAATAGACTATTCTTACTTTTAATTATGCTATTTCACATTTCATTCTTCAAGGGGCGTTTTAGGAGCATGAATTTGGGTTTTTGTTTAAGAATATTTAACCATGAATATATATTTCTAACAGAATAAGTTCCACCTATATTTAATTCATAAAAAAACAGCTCAACCACAAATTTGCGGTAAAAGCTGTCTTTTGTTATTTAATCTCCTACACTACTCTAGGTGAGCTTCAGGTAAATATTTTTGAAACGCTAACTATCAAAACCTCTTCCAAAAATTTATCTTATATTTTTCGAAAATACGATTTAATTATTCCCCACGTAATGCATCAATTTTTTCTGGCATAAACTTATTTGTGCGGAACATTTCAATCTCGTATGCATATGGAGCCTTTTTATTTTTAGAATCTGTTCCTACCCATGGCGTTTCAAGTATTTTTGGGATTTGTGTAAAAGCTTCATGATGAACGATTCGATTTAAAGCGTCGAAGCCAATATGACCAAAGCCAATATTTTCATGGCGGTCCTTTGCTGCGCCTTTTTCGTTTTTACTGTCATTTATGTGAAGCACTTTAATACGATCAAGTCCAATTACTTTATCAAAATGTTCTAAAACACCATCAAAATCATTAACAATATCATATCCTGCATCATGTGTGTGGCATGTGTCATAGCATACTGATAGGCGTTCGTTATTTGTAACCCCATCAATTATTTTAGCTAATTCTTCAAATGTACGACCACATTCAGATCCTTTACCAGCCATTGTTTCTAAGGCGATTTGTACAGGAAAATTTTGCGATAAAACTTCATTTAATCCTTCGATAATTTTCGCAATACCCACATCTGCGCCAGCCCCTACATGAGCACCAGGATGTAATACAATTTGAGTTGCACCTAAAGCAGCAGTTCTTTCAATTTCTTTTTGAAGAAATTCTACTCCAAGTGCAAAGACTTCCGGCTTAGTTGTATTTGCGATATTAATAATATAAGGTGCATGTACAACAATATTAGATAATCCATACTCTTTCATATGTTTGAGACCTGCTTCTATATTCAAGTCTTCAATGGCTTTTCTTCGTGTATTTTGAGGTGCACCTGTATAGATCATAAACGTAGATGCACCATATGAAGCAGCCTCTTCACTTGAAGCAAGAAGCATCTTTTTCCCACTCATAGAAACATGAGAACCGATTAACAAGTCCATCAATATTCCTCCTAGCGTTGACGATTACGTTTACGTCTTTCTGCTTTTTTAATTTTATCCATTTCCCAGCGCATATTACGTTTATAACCTGGTTTAACTTTTTTCGGTTTTCGAACACGTGCTTTTGCGATTTGGTCAATTTCATCGACTTTTTTCTCGCGGTTTTGACGTGCATGTCGCTCTTTCATATCAATGATTTCACCGTTTTTGATATCCTTTTGTACAAAAGGAATTCCCATTTTCTCAACGCGTACAATTGCATCTTCTTCAGATGGATCAAAAATTGTAATAGCAAGTCCTTTATTTCCTGCACGAGCAGTACGTCCTACACGGTGGATAAAGAATTCAAGGTCTTGAGGCAATTCATAGTTGATAACATGACTGACCCCAGGAATATCGATACCGCGCGCTGCTAAATCTGTTGCTACGATATATTGGAATTCAAGATCACGGATTTGTTTCATCATTTTCTTACGATCACGAGGTGATAAATCACCATGAATACGTCCTACACGTTGTCCGTTATTAGATAGAAAATCTGCAACATATTCAGCTTGTTTTCTGGTATTGGTGAAAATAATTGCCAAGTATGGATTAATGGCATTCATTACTTCTAATAACTTACTGTTTTTTGATTTACTTCGTGTTGGAATTAGATAAAAATCTAAGTTTTCTGCTACTGGTTTCTTATCATCCATATGAATATGGACTGGTGAAGCCATGTATTTTTTTAGGAACGGTTGTAAACTCTCTGGAACAGTTGCTGAAAAAACATACATTTCAAGAGTCTCTGGCATTTGAGATGCAAATTGATCAATATCTTCGATAAAGCCCATATCAAAAGCAAGGTCTGCTTCATCAATGACTAAAATATTAGCAGTATGCACAAGTAACGCTTTTTCGTTCACTAAATCACGTATTCGTCCTGGTGTACCAACGACAATTTGAGGTTGTGTTTTTAGTTTGTCGATTGAGCGTTGTTTGTCAGTACCCCCGATATACAATTTTGCTTGGATATCAGTTTCTTCGATTAATTTGTGTAGTTCTACATTGATTTGTGTAGCTAATTCACGAGTTGGTACAGCAATAACAGCTTGCACTTCTTGTTTGTCTTGACGGATACGTTCAACAATTGGGATTAGGAAACTATGTGTTTTACCTGTTCCCGTATGTGCCTGTCCTATTGCACTTTTTCCTTTTAGAATAAGTGGAATCATTTCTTTTTGAATTGGTGTTGGTTCTGTAAAACCTAAGTTTTCAATTGCATTTCTTAAAAAGGGCTGAAAATTGTAATCTGTATATTTGGACATAAATTGTCCCTCCTTACTTCCTTCACTCATTGTAACACGATTCGTACATTAAGTTGAGCATTTGCATATCATAACTATTAATAGAACATTCGTCAATTCCTCACGGCGATTTTTCCAACATGTTTTTAGTGTTCAATTTGACAATACGAAAGGAGAATCTTATGGTTTACCCATCTTTTTACCCTTATGGGAATCAATTTCCTGGGAACTTTAATCCATATGCAATGCAACAAATGATGCGCCCAATGCCTATTCCTCCAAGAGCAATGGGCAATTTTGGTGGTATACCTCAAGCTTTACCTAGAGCAATGCCTAATATGAGAAATTTTGCAGGGGGGGCACAATCTTTCGCAAGAGCGGCAAATAATTTTGCCGGAATGTCACAAGAATTCCCTAGAGCTGCAGGTAACTTTGCAGGAGCGGCAAGAGCCGCAAATAACTTTACAGGAGCGACAAGAGCGGCAAGGGCCGCTGGTAATGCAGCAAGCAATGTAGCAGGGGCGGCAAGAGCGGCAAATACGGCAGGTAATGCGGCAAGCAACGTAGCAGGGGCAGCTAGGGCGGCAAACGCGGCTGGTAATGCAGCGAGCAATGTAGCAGGGGCGGCAAATATGTTCGGAGGTTTTTCAAAAATTGATCAATATTTAAAAACAGCTGATCAATTATTTTCAACAGCTCAGAAATTTTCTCCTATGGTCAAACAATTTTCACCTATGTTCCAAAATCTTCCTGCACTCTATAAACTTTATAAAGGGTTCCAATCCATACCTAGCAATAATGACCAAGGAGCGCAAAAACAAGAAAACACAAGATCAAAAAGAGGGGCTATGAAATTTAAATTTGGCGGCAATAGACCGCAACCTACTAATCAAGAACAAGAACAAGAGCAAACCAAAACACCTACCTATACACTAGAATCTCGCCCTTCAATGCCTAGAATTTTCCAACCGCCATTATAACGAGTATTCGATTATTTTGTATTAGTATTCGGAGTCCGTTATAATAAAGGATAGCGAGCAATGAAAGGAGTTCGAATCATGCAAGTCATTAAAATCACACCAAGAGGCTATTGCTATGGCGTTGTAGATGCTATGGTTATTGCACGAAATGCAGCCTTAGACAAATCATTGCCTAGACCAATATATATTCTTGGAATGATTGTCCATAATAAACACGTAACCGATGCATTCGAACAAGACGGCATCATCACATTAGACGGTAAAAACCGCTTAGAAATATTAGAAAAAGTAGATAAGGGTACTGTTATCTTCACGGCTCACGGAGTCTCTCCTGAAGTACGTGAATTAGCTAAAAGAAAAGGGCTAGTTTCTATTGACGCAACATGCCCTGATGTAACAGTTACTCATAGCTTAATAGAAGAAAAGTCTAAGGAAGGCTACGATATAATTTATATCGGTAAAAAAGGGCATCCGGAACCAGAAGGCGCTATTGGCGTTGCACCTGGTCATGTACACCTGGTTCAAAATATTGAAGATATCGATCAACTACGGTTAACAAGAGATAAAATTCTAGTCACAAACCAAACAACCATGAGTCAATGGGATGTATCACATTTAATGGATCATTTACAAGAAAAATTTCAAAATATTGAAGTCCATAAGGAAATTTGCTTAGCAACTCAAGTTCGCCAAGAAGCTGTAGCTAAACAAGCTGGTGGTGCGGATTTATTGATTGTAGTTGGAGATCCTAAAAGTAATAACTCGAATCGCTTAACTCAGGTATCTGAAGAAATAGCACATACGAAATCATATCGTATTGCCGATTTATCTGAACTTAAATTAGAATGGCTAGAGGGTGTAAATACAGTCGGTGTAACAGCTGGTGCTTCAACTCCAACGCCAATTGTAAAAGAGGTTATTAAATTCTTAGAACAATACGATCCAAATGAACCAACAACACATCATTTAGACCGTTCTGTTACTTTAAATAAAATTTTACCTAAGATTAAACAGCCAACACCAGTTAAGAAAATTTTGCCTTATAATTTAGCTGAAAAATAATAGTACTCATTCATCTTCTTTAATAAAAGAAGATGTTAATTTTTGAGTTTTTTTATATAAAAAAGAGCTACTACATGGTTCAATTAAAAAACCACTAGTTGCTCTTTTTTATATTTTCTATAAAAATTGGAAAGGTTCCGTTGATAATTTAGAAGGGATGAATGTGCAATCTATTTTATGGTCTGCACAAAGCAAAGTCATTTTTTCTGCCACTCCAGCCTTCATAACGCTTTCTACATGATGACCTGGATCGACAATATGTAATCCTATACTTTCTGCATCTTGTGCTACATGGAAATACATATCCCCCGTTACAAATACATCAGCACCTGCTCGTTTTGCTGCATAAATGTATTTGTTTCCATCACCACCAAGCACAGCAATTTTTGATACTTTAGAATTTAAATCTCCCACAACTCTAACTTTAGGTACGTGTAATGTTTTCTTCACATGTTCAGCAAAATCTCTTAAAGTCATTGGATCAACTTTACCTATTCTTCCTAAGCCCATCTCTTTGGCAGGTGTTTCGAGAGCAAATAGATCATATGCTGGTTCCTCATATGGATGATGATTTAACATGGCTCTTAATACTTTATTTTTATTGCTATCTGAAACGACTACCTCTATTTTCACTTCTTTTTCAACATGTAATTTTCCAATCTCTCCAGTAAACGGCTGAGCACCATTTAATGCTCTAAATCTCCCTTGTCCAGAGAGTGTGTAACTACATGAATCATAATCACCAATCTTTCCGGCTCCAGCACCTGCTAATACCTGGCGTAAAGTTTCTGCATGGTTTTCAGGAATAAAGGCAGCTAACTTATACATTTTTTCTGTAAACGTAGGTACAAGCACCTCACAATTTTTTAGTTGTAATGCTTCAGCCAGTAAATCATTTACACCCCCATCTGCTACATCTAGATTAGTATGTGCAGCATAAACTGCGATATCATTCTTGATGCATTTTTCGAGCAATTTGCCTTGTGGTGTATCTGTTCGGAGATTTGGAAGTTTTCTAAAAATTGGGGGGTGATGTGCAATGATTAATTCGCAACCATTTTCAATTGCCTCATCCACAACTTGTTCGTTGACATCCAATGTAACTAAAACTTTTGACACTGATTTATTTAAAGTGCCAATGGCTAACCCTATTGGATCACCTTCCATTGCTGCGATTTTCTTTGGAGACCATGATTCAAAGAGCTGAATAAGTTCTTGTCCATTTGTTTGTTTCATTGTTAAAGAACCCCTTTCACCAATTCAATACGATGCTGTATTTCTTTAGTTTTTTCCATTACATCAGCCGATTGATCTGCTTTTTCGAGCGCTTTTAAAACATTTTGCCACTGTGCAATTTCGCGCTCCCATTTTTCTTTGAAGACTTCATTTTGTTGTTTCATAAGGATTGGACCTAGTAAAAGTTCTTCCTCAGTTAGGTTTTCTGTACCTGGTTCTAACACTAGTACCTCATAAATTTTGCCATCTTCTTTCAAGATAGACTCATCTACTATTTTCCAATTGTTATTTTTTGACCATTCACGGATTGCAATGGCGTGTATATTTGGTTGTAAAATCAAGCGTTTTACCCCAGACAATCGGGAACTATCTTTTTCTAAGATAGAGGAAATTAGTGGACCGCCCATCCCAGCTATCGTAACGACTGTTACTTGATCATTTTGTTCAATAGCTTGCAGACCATCAGCTAAACGTACTGAGATAACATCTTGCAATCCTTCTTGTTGCACTTCGCGACATGCTGATTCATAGGGGCCTTTTACGACTTCTCCGGCAATTGCACCAATTACTTGGCTTTTTAAGACTAAATAACATGGTAAGTATGCATGATCACTACCAATATCTGCAACCTTTGCATTTTGAGGTACAAATGATGCTACTCGTTCAAGTCGTTTAGATAATTTTTGCGCATTCATGTAACGAACACTCCTTCTATAAAATATTGTACCCATTCCCAGTATTTTTTGCATTAAGATATGACTTTTATGTTCATTATATAAAAAGTTGCGTTTACAAACGAAAGACCGCCTTAAAAGTGATTATTTCACTTTTAAGACAGTCCCTTTGGAAAACATATATTAGAATTAAAATTATTTTAATTCAGAAATATATTTAGCCATAGCATCAAGTTCAGCACCTGAAACTAAACCTGCTGGCATTCCACCTTTACCATTTGTAAGAATACCTTTAACGTCTGCTTCAGATAATCCAGTTCCATGTAAGTTTGGGCCTACTTGACCTTTAAGATCGCCACCATGACAAGCGATACATTTTTGTTGTGCGATTGCTTTAGGATCTACATTGCCACCAGAAGCTGCTTCGCCTTTTTTCTCAGCACTTTGTTCAGTTTTTGCTTCATTTCCGCTCTTGGCGATTTCGGCTTTTTTATCTGCTCCACCGACAGACATGAAGAAGATTAAACCAATACCGAATGCCATAATTAAGATATACGGAATAATTGGATTTTTTTTCATGATTTTACCTCCCTTATAAGTTCAATCTATTTGTATAAATAGAATTAGTCAACAATAATATTGTACTTCAAACTTCAAAAAACCGAAAGTCTTTCTGTACAAGTTTTCGCTTGTTTGTGACAAATTTAACAAATTCACTACTTTAACACCCAATTTGCCTTGCTATTACCATTCTTTGTACTTCAGAGGTACCTTCACCAATTTCTAACAATTTTGCATCTCTTAAATAACGTTCAACTTCAAATTCTTTCATGTAACCATATCCACCATGGATTTGTATAGCCTCACGTGCGATTTCCATAGCAATTTCTGTTGCATATAGTTTTGCCATAGAAGCTTCCTTGGTAAATGGTTTTTGTTGATCTTTGAGCCAGGCTGCTTTATACACCATATTACGCGCTAATTCGATTTTCAAAGCCATGTCAGCTAATTTAAATTGTGTTATTTGAAATGAGACAATCGCTTGTCCGAACTGCTTTCTTTCCTTCGCATACTGGAGAGATCTTGAATAAGCAGCCTGCGCAATACCAACTGCCATTGCTGCAATTCCAATTCTTCCACCATCTAATGTTGCCAGAAATTGTTTAAAGCCTTGACCTTCTATACCCAATAAATATTCTTTCGGAACTTGAACATCCTGTAATAAAAGTTCGGTAGTATTTGACGAATTCAACCCCATTTTGTCATACGGTTCACGAATTGTAAAACCCGAACAATCAGTTGGCACAATAATTGCACTAATTTGTTTTTTTCCTTTATAACTACCTGTAACTGCAGTGAGCGCAAGATGTTTAGAATAACTCGCATTTGTTATATAGACTTTACTACCGTTTATTGTATAAGAATTATTTTCAAGTCTTGCTGTTGTCTCTGTCCCTCCTGCATCGGAACCTGCATTTGGCTCTGTTAAGCCAAATGCGCCTAATGATTCTCCTGTACAAATTGGTGTTAGAAATCTTTCCTTTTGTTCCTTCGTTCCAAATAAATGGAGCGGGGCACCTCCTAATGAAATATGCGCAGAATACGTAATACCTGTAGATGCACAAGCTCTACTTAATTCCTCCGTAACAATTGCAAAACTAATTGTATCTGCACCTGCTCCACCATAAGTTTCTTCAAAAGGTAATCCCATTATTCCCATTTCGCCTAATTGTTTAAAAATTTCTTTTGGAAAACGTTTTGTACGATCCCTTTCAACTGCCCCAGGCGCCACAACTTCATCGGCAAATTCCT
Organism: Rummeliibacillus sp. JY-2-4R; assembly: GCF_053847205.1. NCBI lineage: Bacteria > Bacillati > Bacillota > Bacilli > Caryophanales > Caryophanaceae > Rummeliibacillus > Rummeliibacillus sp. JY-2-4R. The sequence continues at coordinate 2,669,757 of NZ_CM132623.1, forward strand.
TAATCATCTTCTGTAACATTCTTTGCTCATCGTTCAATTCAAAATTCAACAATATCACTCCCTAATTGAATTTACAAACAAATACGTTATACAAAATAATATTGTTATAAAGTCGAAAAAAGAAGCTATTTATGTAAGTAAATAGCTTCTTAATTGATAATTTAATGTATTGTTAAAAAGGCGAACATTTAATGAGCCATTGTAATGCCAAACAGCTATAATGTTGAATATAAACCTTACCACTTGATATGTGCGAAAGTCCTATCTGGGCTGTCATGCTAAAATAAAAAACTTTATATTCAAATATTATATGACTCATTTAAATACAATATAGAAAATGATAATGATGAAACCTATGATTCCAGAAATTTTAAAATAAATTAAGTTCAGTAACTTTCCAGAAATAGCCCATAATAGACAATTCCCCAAGAGGACTCCATAAAGAAAATAATATCTATCAGGGAACATAATATTCACAAGTTTTATTGAGACACCTAATATCAATAATGCAACAGTTGCATATGTAAAAGTAGCCATAATTGTTTTAGTTGAAGTATATTTGAAGGCTAAAAACAATAAATAGATGATTGTACAAACACTAAGTATTAATGGGATTAGAACAAAAGGTACTTTAAATGCAAATAACGAGCTGAATAGCACAATAGTACAGAAAGATATTAAAAGTTTTTTCCAATGATGTTTTTCCCTTTTTGTATGTAAAATTGAATTCGTTGCACTTACCTCAACTTTTGAATCTTCTGCTATCCCTCCAGAATATAATGTTATTAAAAAATCACAGTAATGTTCAGGTAGTAATTTATTATTCTTCCAAAATATTATTTCATTAAGGATTACTTCTTTCTTCTGATCGCTCACTTCCTAACCTCCTGCTTAAGTAACAACTTTCATCCATCATTTTACCATTAAAAAAGGCATCCTAACATGTCAGGATACCTAAAAATTTTATATACTACTCTAAAGAAAAAACTTGAAGCGAAATTGACTATGCATAACGCAAATTGTCGTCCATTCCACTTCAAGAAATATTGATTCACTATATTTTTATTAGGAAGTTTTTTAAAAGTTTCTTCCCAAGGAAAGATCTATTCTAAAAAGTCTTTTAGTCGTTTACTGCGTGAAGGATGACGTAATTTTCGTAGTGCCTTCGCTTCGATTTGACGGATACGCTCTCTTGTTACACCAAAAACTTTCCCTACCTCTTCAAGTGTACGAGTACGTCCATCATCTAAACCAAAACGTAAACGAAGAACATTTTCTTCACGGTCTGTAAGTGTATCTAATACATCTTCTAATTGTTCTTTCAAAAGTTCGTAAGCAGCATGATCTGAAGGTGATTGCGCTTCTGAGTCTTCAATAAAATCTCCTAAGTGTGAATCATCTTCTTCACCTATTGGTGTTTCTAATGAAACAGGTTCTTGTGCGATTTTTAAAATTTCACGAACCTTTTCTGGAGCTAAATCCATTTCTTCCCCGATTTCTTCAGGAGTTGGTTCGCGACCTAAATCTTGAAGTAATTGACGTTGAACACGAATTAATTTATTAATTGTTTCGACCATATGCACAGGTATACGGATTGTACGTGCTTGGTCAGCAATTGCACGAGTAATTGCTTGTCGAATCCACCAAGTTGCATAAGTTGAGAATTTGAACCCTTTACGATAATCGAATTTTTCAACGGCTTTTATAAGGCCCATGTTACCTTCTTGAATTAAATCAAGGAATAACATGCCACGTCCAACATAACGTTTTGCAATACTTACCACAAGACGTAAATTGGCTTCTGCAAGTCGTTTGCGTGCTTCATCGTCACCTTGCTCAATGCGTTCAGCAAGTGCAATTTCTTCTTCTGCGCTCAATAAGTCAACTCGACCAATTTCTTTTAGATACATGCGAACGGGGTCATTTATCTTGACGCCTGGTGGAACACTTAAATCATTCAAGTCAAACGTTTCTTCATTTTCATTGCCTTTTAGAAGACGATCTAGATTCTCTTCATCGCCATCCTTACCACCTAATTCAATGCCATTTGATTCAAGTTTTTCGATGAATTCTTCGACTTGGTCAGCTTCCATTTCATAAGTTTGTAATTTATCGGCAATTTCCGCATAAGTCAATTCACCATTTTTCTTACCTGTTTCTAGTAAGAATTTTTTTGTTTCTTCTAATGTATGTTCATGTTCAACAACTTTTACTTTTTGTACATCGTTTGAACGTTTAGACTTGTCCGCCACAGGTGTTTCCTCCTTCTAACAATCACTATCCCACAATACAATTACACTTTCGATAGTGATCTCGTTAAATCAATAACTTCTTGTGAAAGCTGCAATGCACTTCTCTGATCGTGCATTTTCTCTGCTTCTTTTATAGCATGTGTTTTATCTTGTATTTGTTGCTTGATTATAAATTTCTTCATTTCCTTCAAGCAATCAGAAATTTCCTCCTCAGCATGATTCGGATCACGCTCTACAAGAGCAGCTTCCATAATAATTTTGCGTAGCTCTCTATCACCAATGACTTCTGCAAAGCGTTGATAATCAGCCTTTTGATATTCTTCATAAAAACCGATTAGGTGAATATAGATTGCCATATAATCATCCCGTATAAAGGGATTTCCTTTCTCTTCCTGGCGAATTCTATCTGCAACGTCAATGTTGTGTAACATATGTGCTAAGAGTAATCTTTCCGCACGATCGATCGCTGAGAGTGGTTTCTGTTGAAGAGTTAGCTTATCTGATATTGGGAGCGCTTTTGGTTGAGACTCTTTTTGATTAAAACTTTTTGCTATCTGCGCTTCCTTTTGACGTAATTGCATTTGTAAAGTTTCTTCAGTAATACTTGTGTCCATTGCTATTTGTTTGATGTATAATTCTTTTTCAATGGGAGAAATTCCTTCAACCAAGTAATTCAAAGCTTCATCTACATATTGCAATATGTCATTTTGGTATTGAAAATTTTTACTTCTACGTGCATACATCAACATGAATGCGACATAGCTTTGTGGTTCACTAATTACTTTTTCTTTAAAAGCTTCTGGACCAAATTGCTGTATATATTCATCAGGGTCTAAACCTGTTGGTAGAACTGCAACTTCAATATTTAATTGTTCTGCATGTAACATTTCAGCAGCTTTTCTTGCAGCTTCCCACCCAGCTTTATCACCATCATAGCAAACAATTATATGATCAGTTAGACGTTTTAGCTTTGTCATATGTTGTACCGTCAAAGCAGTACCCATAGATGCGACACCGTTAAAAACACCTGCTCTTTTAGCAGATAACACATCCATAAAACCTTCAAATAACACAACATTGCGTTCTTTTCGTATAATAGGTCTAGCTTGGTCTAAGTTATATAATACTTGTCCTTTATGGAATATCGGTGACTCCGGACTATTTAAGTATTTGGCATCTTCACCGCCACTATCCAAAATACGACCTGAGAATGCAATTATTTTGCCTTGCTCATCACGAATAGGAAACATTACACGGCCTCTGAAACGATCGAAGTAACCCGAACCGTCCTCACGCTTAATAATTAATCCGCATTGTTCCATTTCTTCTAAGCTAAAGCCTTTACGTGTTAAAAGTTGAGTTAATGAATCCCAATGGGGCAAAGAAAAACCTACACCATTTGATTCAATTTCCTCACGTGTAAACCCTCTTTGTTGCAAATAATTTAGCCCTTGCTCGCCTTCTTCTGTATTTAGAAGCAAGTGTTGATAATACTCAGCAGCAAAAGCATGGGCGTCCTTCATACGACTTTCCTCTTCAGAAATTGGATGCGTATGATGCTCTGGTGATGATGAGACTTCGACATGTATGCCGACACGGTCACCAAGTTTAGCTGTAGCTTCTTGGAAAGATATATTCTCAATATCCATTAAGAAAGTAATTGCACTTCCTCCAGCACCACAACCAAAGCAATGGAAAATTTGTTTATCTGTAGAAACAGAAAATGAAGGCGTTTGTTCCCCATGAAAAGGACACAGTCCAAAATAGTTTCTTCCGCGCTTTGTCAACTGTACATATTCGCCAACTATGTCAACAATATCCGTTTTTGAACGTATTTGTTCAATCATCTCTTCAGGTATTTTTTGCGCCATTCCATCACCATCTTTTTTTGCTCGTAACTAATGTTCGAGATAATTACCTAAAAGTCCTTCATTTTTCGACAAAAAAATTTTATTTAAGTTAGTATGGCTAAAATCCTTGTAATTATTTTTACCACAATTTTTTATTATAAAACATTTCATTTCAAAATTCTATCATTTTTTTGATTATTTTCAGAAAAAACGCAAAAAAACCTCCTGAAACAGGAGGAGAACATACTTTTAATGTCAATTTGATGAATGAATGCGATGGATAATATCATTTGCTGTCTCTTCAACAGCTTTGTTTGTTACATCAATAACTTGACACCCAATTCGTTTAACTACATTTTTGAAATGAGTAATCTCTTCATTTATACGGTCAAGTTTTGCATAACTAGCACTATCATCAAGACCTAATGCAAGTAGACGTTCTTTACGAATACTATTAAGTTTTGCAGGAGAAATAACGAGACCTATGCATTTTTTCGGATCCACCAAGAATAATTCTTCTGGTGGCTCTACTTCGGGCACTAGCGGTACGTTAGCGACTTTATAACGTTTATGTGCCAAAAATTGCGAAAGCGGGGTTTTAGAGGTTCGTGATACACCGATTAATACGATATCCGCTTTTAGTAACCCTCTAGGGTCTCTACCATCATCGTATTTTACTGCAAACTCAATTGCCTCAATTTTTTTGAAATAATCATCGTCTAATTTACGAACTAATCCGGGTTCTTCCAAAGGTTCAACTTTTAGAGTTTTCCCAAGCATCCCCATAATTGGCCCCATTAAATCAACTGATGGAATTCCCTTTTCTTCGCATATATCACGTAAAAAATCACGCATAGTTTCTTTAACTAATGTGTATACAATTATTGCATTTTGCTCTTTTGCCAGTTGAACAATTTCCGATAATTGTTCAACACTTTCGACATGTGGAAAACGTTGTAACTTAGTATCCTGCATACCTGGTCTAAATTGACTGATTGCAGCTTTTGTTACTAAATCACCTGTTTCTCCTACAGAATCTGAAATGATAAATACGGATAAATTATTCATGGAAGCATCACCTCACAAATCATGATTTTCAGCAAGCGAAAGAAACGCACGTGTAATATTTGTTTTTGTCAAACGACCTATGACTTCCAAGCCATCTGGATGTTCGATTACGACAGGTAATGCATCAATTTGTCTTTCAATGAGTTTATGTGCCGCCTGAATTAAACTATCTGATTTTAAACAAAATGCAATATTTGGCATCCTCGTCATTATAATATGTACGGGAATATGATTTAAATCCTGACTACCTATACTTGTACGAAGTAAATCTTTTCTTGAAAGTACTCCAGTTAAATAAGAATTATGATCTACAACAAATAATGTACCCACATCTTCTAAAAACATTTGACAAATGGCATCATATACAGAAACATTCTCAGAAACTACAACCGGAATGGATTGAAAATCTTTCACTTTCATATTCGTCATGCTATCGACAACTGCCTGGTTTGTCTTTTTACCAGAGTAAAAATAACCAACACGCGGTCTAGCATCCAAAAAACCTGCCATTGTTAAAATGGCTAAATCTGGTCTAAGTGTCGCTCTAGTCAGTGAAAGACGCTCAGCTATTTGTTCCCCTGTTATAGGGCCATTACCCTTCACAATTTCTAAGATCTCTTCCTGACGTTTGTTGAGTTCTATTGGACTCACCGCCTCAAAAAGTGTTATACTCAATTCCTAATTATTATATACTATTTTTGAATTTATTGCGAAGAAAAGTATTGCATGTTACAATTGATTTCAATATGAATAAGCGATGAACGGACAATAAGTATGATTTCACTTTTGAAAGCGAGTAGAGATGGTGAAAGTCTACACGAAATCAGAAAAAGGCAACCGGGAGCTACTTTTTGAATAAAGAGGATTACTTTGGTAATCAATCGGGGTGGAACCGCGGGTCATTAGCACTCGTCCCCGGGTACAAAATTTTGTGCCCGGAGACGGGTGCTTTATCATTTTATGGAGGGATTCTTATGGTAAAAACAATGGAGAGCATAGTAAGCTTAGCTAAACACCGTGGCTTTGTCTTCCCAGGTTCTGAAATTTATGGAGGTTTAGCGAACACTTGGGATTATGGTCCACTTGGGGTTGAACTTAAAAACAATGTTAAAAAAGCATGGTGGCAAAAATTCGTTCAAGAATCACAATACAATGTAGGTCTTGACGCTGCTATTTTAATGAATCCAAAAACTTGGGTAGCTTCAGGCCATGTAGGTAATTTTAATGACCCTATGATTGACTGTAAGAAATGTAAATCTCGCCACCGCGCAGATAAATTAATCGAAGACGCTGCACTTGCAAAAGGTGAAGAAATTATTGTAGATGGTATGCCATTTGATAAAATGGCAGAAGTTTTAAAACAATATGATGTTCATTGTCCAAATTGTGGTGAACAAGATTTTACTGAAATCCGTCAGTTTAATCTTATGTTCAAAACATTCCAAGGTGTTACTGAAGATTCTACAAACGAAATTTTCTTACGTCCTGAAACAGCACAAGGTATTTTCGTAAACTTTAAAAATGTTCAACGTTCTATGCGTAAACGTACGCCATTTGGTATCGCACAAATTGGGAAATCATTCCGTAACGAAATCACACCAGGTAACTTCACTTTCCGTACTCGTGAATTTGAACAAATGGAATTAGAATTCTTCTGTAAACCTGGTTCGGAACTTGAATGGCATTCATACTGGAAAGAATTCTGTAAAAACTGGTTATTAAACTTGAAAATGAATGAAGATTCTATGCGTCTTCGCGATCATGAAGCAGAAGAACTTTCTCACTATTCAAATGCTACAACAGATATCGAATTTAAATTCCCATTTGGTTGGGGAGAATTATGGGGTATTGCGTCACGTACTGATTTCGACTTAAACCGCCACGCTGAACACTCAGGTGAGGATTTCACTTATATTGATCCAGCAACAAACGAACGATACGTTCCTTACTGCATCGAACCATCACTTGGCGCAGACCGCGTTACTCTTGCATTTTTATGTGATGCATATGATGAAGAAGAATTAGAAGGCGGAGATACTCGTACAGTTCTTCACTTACACCCTGCTCTTGCACCATTCAAAGCAGCAGTACTTCCACTTTCAAAAAAATTAGGCGATCAAGCATCTGAAGTATGGGCTGAATTACGTAAATCATTCCCAGTAGATTATGATGAATCACAATCAATCGGTAAACGCTATCGCCGCCAAGATGAAATTGGTACACCATTCTGCATTACTTACGACTTTGATTCTGTAGAAGATGGTCAAGTAACTGTACGTCATCGCGATTCTATGGACCAAGAACGCATGCCAATTTCTGATGTAAAAGCTTATATTGAAAAACATCTTGCATTTTAATTTTGTGAGGTAATATCGAATCTATAATTCCCCACTTTTCACTAGACATTTAACACCAACATATTAAAGAGGTGTGACTTCAACGTCACACCTCTTTTTTATTTTTCATTAAGAATACTCATAAAACCCTTTTCCACTTTTTCTTCCTAAATTCCCTGCTCGCACATACTTGCGAAGTAAAGGAGGAACTCGATACTTGGAATCTTGTGTTTCCTCATATAAAGTTTCGGCAACAAATAATAATGTATCTAAGCCAATCATATCAGCCAGTGCAAGAGGTCCTATAATATGACTTGCACCAAGTTTCATCCCTTTATCTATATCTTCCGCAGAAACTACGCCTTCACTAAGTAAAAATATAGCTTCATTAATCATTGGTACGAGTATTCTGTTGACCACAAATAATGGAGTATCTAAAATTGAAATACTTTGTTTACCAATAGATTCTACTAACTTAATAGCAAATTCATAGGTTGAATCTGCAGTATTTGATCCCCGAACGACTTCTACTAGTTCCATAACAGGGACTGGATTAAAGAAATGCATACCTATTACTTTGTGTGCTCTTTTTGTCGCTGCCCCCAATTCTGTAATGCTTAAACCAGAAGTATTAGAAGCAATTATTGTATTTTCATCACAGATTTCGTCTAATTCAGCAAATACACTCTTTTTTATTTCAATATTTTCGGGAACTGCTTCTATCACTAAATCTTGTCCACTCATTTCAATAATTTCAGTAGTAAACGTGATTTTCTCCATCACATCGCTTATTTCATTAATATTCCGCCCTTGCTTTTTAAACACTCTTAATAGATTAGTATTTATTGTAATTTTTGCTCTCTCTAAAGCTCCTAAATTTTTATCGCATAATACAACTTTGAAACCAGCAGTTGCCATTACTTGTGCAATCCCATTCCCCATCGTTCCAGAGCCTAACACACCAATTTTCATATTCATAACACCCCATATTATAATTAATATCTTTAAACAAAGCAGGAAATTCTAGAGCACTTGGTTACTTTCACGTATTCAGTGCATTACAATAGTTCATTCGATTGAGCACGATTGGCCATTTCTATTAAATTTGTTACAGCCTTATTTAAGGTGCCAAATCGCTCATCATTTACAGCTCCAATTTTCCAGCGATAATGGATTTGTTGTAAGATAACTGCTAATTTGAACAGTCCAAAAGTAAAATAAAAATTGATGTTCGAAACATCTCGGTGACTTAGTTTCGCATACTCTTGGATAAATTCACGTCGACTATAAAATCCATCCTGATTCGTAATCATATTGATACCTAAATCTGGATCATCCTTCTGTCCCCAGTAAACAAGAGCGGATCCTAAATCGCTTAATGGATCTCCGATAGTAGAAAGTTCCCAATCTAGCACGCCAACAATTTTGGAAGGGTTTTCTGCATCAAATACCATATTATTCAATTTAAAGTCATTATGAACAATTGTTGTCTCAGGATTATTTGGTATATCTGTAGTCAACCAATTTTGAAGTTCTTCTAAATATGGAACATCATCTGTTTTTGATAAGTGATATCGTTTAATCCAACTATAAACCTGTCTTTCTAAATATCCATCAGGTTTCCCCATATTTTCTAATTTGGCCTCTTTATAATCAATGGATTGCAGATGTACAAGCGTTTCGATTACACTTTGAGAAATAAGCGTTCCAGTTGATTGCGAATTTTGATAGTGCTCTGGCAGTTTACTATCTATCACGATTCCTTGCTTTTTCTCCATAACATAGAAGTGTTTATCCATAATAGCTTGATCTTCACAAAAGACATATGGCTTTGGAGCAAGAGAAAATACAGGATTAATTTTTTCCAATAGTCTAAATTCTCTTGCCATATCATGCGCTTTTGGAGGAACGCTACCGAAAGGGGGACGTCGTAGGACACCTTCCCACCCATTGATACGAAGTAAGTACGTTAAATTAGAATATCCTTCAGAAAACTTTTGAACCTCCAATTTCCCCACCGGAAGCTCATTTATAGAGTTTCTAAGATAGTTCTCTACTGTTTTCCAATTAATTGCATCTTGTAATGGAATTGTTTTTCGATTTGTGAAACTCATTATCGACTCTCCTTTCTACAAGCGTGATACTGGCATGTTATTGATCATGCTTTTGTTTCTATTATGATTTTTTCGCCATCGTAAACTGGTACTACATGGATACTTTCAAAATGATTTATAACATACGTCAGTGATTCTTCAAATCTTAATGAACGAAGTAATAATGCAGTTTCACAGTCATATAATTTTTGGAAGTTTTCAGCTTTTAATCGTTGATATGTTTCTCTTGCAAGTTTTGAAGAATCAGAAAGTGCATAGTCCCCTTTACTCATCAAATAGTCTATGATTTGTCCTGCGCCTACAAAGTCTTCGAGTGAAAATCGATTATCATTTCCAGAACAAATTAGAAGTATTGAGGAATCATCTGTTTGATCATAAAGTTTTCCAGCAATGGCATGACCATTTATAAGAGAAGAAATGTATAATTTCTTTGCGTTCTTAGCCTTTTGTATAGCTTTTGTTCCATTTGTCGAACAGATAATGGCCGCTTGTTGATTTTCGCAAGGTAGAATTCTAGATGGATCAGGGTAATGAAAACCTGGAATACAATCACCTTTCGTTTCTCCTAGTAGCAGATAAGGCCCTTTTTGGACTTTTGCTACAGCTAATGCACTATTTTGATCCATTACTGCATAAATTGGATGATAGTTTTTATTTAATAAGAAAGCAATCGTAGAAGTTGCAAGAAATACATCAATGACAACTGCAGTGCAATTATTTAATTGATTTTCATTTACAGATTCTTTTTGGGTAATGACATGTATTTTCCTCATTTTATCGAATCCTTCAATTGAAATTTCACAAGATTATTTTTTACCTTCCTTTAAAATTTGGCTCTCTTTTCTCAAAGAATGAAGCAATGCCTTCTTTGTGATCTTCAGTTTGCAATAACATTGCTTGAATCATATTTTCTTGTTTAAATGCCACTTCCTTATGAAGTTCGTTGACATGGTTGACTAAATATTTTACATACTTGTTGCTAACTTCTGGACCTTTAACAATAAATTCAGCGAACTTATTTGCCTCATCTAATACTGGTTGTTGTGTAGTAATCCGGTTAATAATTCCTTTTGAGAGCGCCTCTTCTGCTGATATTACTTTTCCTGAGGAAATCCATTCTTTCGCAATCGGAGGTGATACGCGTTGTGATAATAATTTGATTAAACCTAAATCTGGTATGAGTCCAATATTCGTAAAACTCAAAGCAAATTTGGCATCACAATCTGCAATGATAAAATCTGCAGCTAATGCTAAACTAAAACCCGCCCCTGCAGCATAGCCATGCACCGCTGCAATAATATATTTATCTAAATCCATCATTTTTTGAGAAAGCCCTGATACATAGTCAATCCAATTGATTGCATCATAAGGATTTTCCATCTTACTTATTGATTCTATATCTCCACCAGCACTAAATGATTTCCCCTCGCCCGATAGGATAATTACTTTAACCTGCTCATCCTTTGATAATTCATCTAAGGCTAAACTGATTTCAGCAACAAGTGGTTTTGATAGTGCATTTAGCTTATTGGGACGATTCATTTTGATTTGTCCAATGTTATTTTTAACAGTTACCTCTACTAAGCTTGTCAATTTGTGACCCCCGTCCTAAGTTAAGTACTGATGATGATTTTCCCGTAAGTCGCTCTCTCTGCTAAAAGATCTAGTGCATTAGGGACCTTTGAAAATTCATATTTTTCAAAAATTAATGGACGTATTGCTTTCTTTTTCTTTAATTCCATTAATTCTTGATGTGCCTTTTTCACTTCTTCAGGAAATAATTTGCGAAATAATCCAAAATGAACGCCTACAATCGAATAATTCTTAATCAGTGCATGATTTGTGGGAGCTTCGGCAATACGGCCACCTGCAAAACCAATGACCAGTATTCTGCCTTCAAATGCAATACACTTTCTTGAACGATCAAAGGTATCTCCCCCAACTGGATCAAAAATAATATCCGCTCCTTTTCCACTCGTCACTTCTTTTACAATTTGAACAAAATCATCTTGCCTATAATTGATAACAAAATCTGCTCCTAATTCTTTGCAAATTCGTGTTTTTTCAGCACTACCAGCTGTAGCAATAACAATTGCACCTGCTGCTTTCCCTAACTGTATAGCAGCTGATCCTACTCCTCCAGAACCAGCATGAACTAGTAATACATCTCCATGTTTAATCCTCGCAGTTCTGTGCAGCGCAAAAAAGGCTGTTTGATAAGTGATAAATAAAGCTGCAGCTTCTTCGAAATTGAGTTCATCTGGTATCGGAAATACATCTTCAACTTTTACAACAACCCACTCAGAAAGCCCTCCACTAGGAAGTTGTGGAGTCGCAATAACTCTTTGCCCTTTTTTAAGGAGTACATTTCCGCCTATATCTTCAATAGTTCCAGAAATTTCTGCTCCTGGAGTAAATGGTAATTGAGGTCTTTCTTGATACTTTCCTTGACATAGCAAGATATCAAAAAAGTTTAAGGCAGCTGCTTCCACTTTAATAAGTACCTCGTTAGAACTCGGTTTTGGCTTTGGTAAATTCACTTGCTTTAATACATCTTGTGGTTCACCAATTTCCGTGACATTCCATGCTCTCATAAATTTAGCCCCACCCCTTTACTTCAATTGTTCACGTAATTCTAATTTTCCAATATCCCGTAAATGTACTTGGTCAGGTCCATCAACAATTCGCAATGTACGAGCATTTGCGTAGTGGGCCGCAAGCGGGAAATCCTCTGTGACTCCTGCACCACCAAATACCTGAATTGCACGATCAATCACGTTAATGGATACTTTTGGAGCTACCACTTTAATCATCGCAATTTCTTTTCTTGCTGCTTTTGCACCTTCCAAATCCATCTTATGAGCTGCATGTAAAGTAAGTAATCTTGCCTGTTCGATTTCAATTCGGCTTTCCGCAATGATTTCACGAATAACGTCTTTGTCTGCTAATTTAGTACCAAATGCTTCCCTATCATTCGCTCTTTGACAAAGTAGCTCGATTGCACGCTCAGCAGCTCCAATTGCACGCATACAATGATGAATTCTTCCTGGTCCTAGACGTCCTTGAGCAATTTCGAATCCTCTTCCCTCTCCCAAAAGAATATTCGAAACAGGTACTCTTACATTGTTATAATGTATTTCTGCATGTCCATGTGGAGCGTGATCATAACCGAAGATTGGTAAATGTCTTTTTATCTCTACTCCTTTAGTATTTAATGGAACAAGAACCATTGATTGTTGCTTATGCTTCTCTGCATTTGGATTGGATTTCCCCATTACAATGGCTATTTTGCATCTAGGGTCAAGTGCTCCTGAAGTAAACCACTTTTTCGCATTTATGACATACTCATCTCCATCACGGACTATGCTTGCTTGAATATTCGTTGCATCAGAAGAAGCTACATCAATTTCTGTCATGGAAAAACAAGAACGAATTTCCCCACTAAGTAATGGAGTTAACCATTGTTCTTTTTGTTCATCTGTCGCGTATTTTAGAAATACTTCCATATTTCCTGTGTCTGGTGCATTACAATTGAAAATTTCAGGTGCAATTAATGAACGTCCCATTATTTCACATAGATGAGCATATTCATAATTTGATAAGCCTTGTCCTAGTTCTTCGTCATCCAAAAATAAGTTCCATAAGTTTTGTGCTTTTGCTTTTTCTTTTAATTCCTCAATAATTGGCGGGATTTGCCAACGATTTACACTTTCATTTAACTGTTCTTCATATATTTTTTCGTTTGGATATACATACTCATCCATGAATTGGATTAATTTGTTTTTTAACGTTAATGCATTTTGTGATAATTCTTTTAGCACTTCTTTCTCCCCCTATTAGTTGAAGTCATTTAATATCTATCTAATCACTGATTGCGTAAATGATTTTTCAATACTTTCCCACTTGCATTTCTAGGCAGGCTTCCAATCAATTCAACTTCGTGAGGTAGTTTATATTTTGCTAACCATTTGGAACAGTAATCGATAATTTTATCTTCAGAAAGTTGTTGTCCTTCTTTTACAACCACAAATGCTTTTGGAACCTCCCCGTAGATTTCATGAGGGATTCCCACCACAGCAGCCTCTAACAATTCTGGGATTTGATATAGCACTTCCTCTACTTCTAATGGGTATACATTTTCTCCCCCCCGTATAATCATGTCTTTTTTCCGATCGACAATATAGAGCAATCCATCTTCATCGAATCTTCCCAAATCTCCACTAAATAGCCAACCATCTTGTATTGTTCTAGCTGTAGCCTCTTCGTTCTTCAAATAACCTTTCATCACTTGTGGCCCCTTTACAACAATTTCTCCTACCACACCAATTGAAAGTGGTTTACCAAATTCATCTACTACCTGTACTTGTGTTCTTGGAAGTGGTGCACCAACTGAGCCAATCTTCTCTAGTGCTTGATGGTCCTTAAGGGATGTTGCAGCAGGTGAATTTTCTGTTTGCCCATATAAATTTTGTACGGCTACATTTGGGAATAAGGCTTTTACTTTTTTCACTAATTCAAATGGCATAGGGGCAGCCCCATAAGTAAAGAGACGCAGATTTGGAAGTTGTAAATCTTTCATTCTGTCCGTATTCAATAAAATACTGTACATTGCTGGTACCCCAAAAAAGATGGTGATATTTTCTTGTTCCAACGTATTCATTGTTTTTTCAGGAGAGAATGCCTCTTCAATGACCATTGTTCCCCCCGCATAGATTACCGGTATACAAAATACATGACTGGCTGCACAGTGGAATAATGGGGTGACAATTTGCATTCGATCTTCTGCGTTCAATTCCAACGATTCACCCCAAATTTCTGCAGTGGCCACTACATTTCCAGCCGTCAGCATAACCCCTTTAGGCTTACCAGTTGTACCAGAAGTATAGAAAACTACCGTTGTTGTATCATCATCTATTTTCTCAAGCATAAATGGAATAGATTGATCTGCTAATACAGCTTCCAACGTATTATTACCACCCACTTGCAGATAATCCTCAAATCTTGTGTATGCATCCGGCACTTCATTTAGAATGGATTTCAATTCAGTATCATAAATTAACGCTTTTGCCTCCGAATGTGTAAAAATATAATCAACTTCAGGAGCTACAAGCTTTGTATTCACTGGCATGAAACTAAACCCACCTAATTGACAGGCATAATAGCAAACTAGAAAATTGTCAGAGTTATTCAAGTAAACTGCAATAATATCTTCTTTCTGGTATCCTTTTAACTGGAAATGACCTGCTAATCTTTTGGCTTGCTCATAAAAAGTAGCATAAGTTGTATTTCTACCGTTAAATTGTGTAATTAATTTGTTCGGATGTTGTTTTGCATGGAATGCTAATTTTTCTCCAACTAACATGATTGATCCCCCTGTTCTTTTATTAAATTGAATTTATTTCATTATTTTTAATAAATACTCGCTATATATCTCTTGTAACTCTTCAATTGTCTTATCACCATTAGGTTTGTACCATTGTTGAATCCAATTCATTGCTCCTAACAAAATCATGCGAGCGATTTTCATCTCTTTAATTTTGAATTCCTCTGTCTTTATTCCTTCTTCAATTACGCAATCAAACCAACTTGAATATTCATTTCGCTTTTGAAGAATAGGTTCTAATTGATCCGCTTGAAACGTCTTTTCCGGTTTAATAATCATATTGAATGTTTCCTTTTTTTCAATGGCATATTGAATATGTGAGGTAATCATCAACTTTAGCTTTTGCTCATTCGATATTTCTTTATTAAATATAGATTCTAGTTCTAGAGTCGCCTGTTCCAATACCAATATGTGACATTGGAAGATTAAATCTTCTTTGTTTTTAAAATAATAATAGAGAGAACCTTTCGTCATAAGAAGCTCTGCAGCAATTTCTTCCATTGTTGCACCTTGGTAACCCTTTTCATTTACTATTTTTATGGCAGATAGAATGATTTCTTCTTTCTTTTTCTTTAACTTTTTCTCCGAGAGCTTCATTTAGATGATTCACCTTTCTTTTTTATAATTTTTTATTATTGTATTGATGTTGCTTCTGAAGTATGTCATCTTTTTTTACTCTGTTTGAATTTTGAATCTGGATGAAATGACGATTTTTATGAACTTTTTCACTTTAAAATGAAATTTTGAAATTTCCGTTTGAAATTTGAATAACAGCTTTCAAAGCTAGCTATTTATTTAAAATAACAAAGAGGTGTCTTAAAAGTTTTTCCACACTTTTAAGACACCCCTTGTAAAAACAGAGACGCTGTTTATACCTTCAATTACCTGCTATTGTTACCAGAAAAATGCTGAAGCTAAACCAATTCCAATAATTGTACCAATTGCAATTCCGATACCAAATCCTCTTCTAGGGAATCCGAAGAATGGTCGACCGAAACCTCCATATCCTCCATATCCATAATAGCCTAAACCATATCCCCCCATGTTTCCTTGAGGGCGAATCCAGACCATATCACGACTTACTCTTGTAATTTGACCTACATGAACGTTGCCATCTCTACATTTAATTCTTACCATTCTGCCTTGATATTGGTTACATAAATTATAAACATCAGACGGATTCATTTATTTCCCTCCTCCCTAATTTTTTTCACATACAAGTATGCGCCTTGTATTATATGGGGTAAGGAATGATGCTGATTGGACAAAGGGCTATATTTATACATTTTTGATTCTTGATTATTTTAAAAACAATACATTCGTCTTTACATATGATACTAAAAAAGCAAAAAAAGGATGAGATAATTGTCAGTAGTCCAAACACAAAAATGGCTTTATGAATTGGTTAAACAATGCAAGGAGAAATCTATTTTGGATTATGCCTCCATACAATGTGAAATCCTTTGTAATCCATTAAAAAAAGCATTTCCAACGGTTCATCCTCAATTGATGCAACAAGAACTATTGAGCCATGGATTATTCGAACCATTTGAGTGGTTTAAAATAGAAACGATTGTAAATGAAATGGAAAAACAAAAAGTTTGGAGTATAGTGGAAAGTGAATATCAATATTTACAAAAATTATGGAGTGGCCCCAATGTACCTATCTATATTTTTCCAATTAAAAAGGGGGTATTTGGATTTAGGAAAGAGCGGAAGAATGGAGTGGCCTATAAAAATGCCCTTTTTTTATTTTTGTCTCCTGAAATTGGAAAGACAGAAGTAAAGGCAATGCTAGCCCATGAATATAACCATGTTTGTCGGCTTAATTTGTTAAATCTTGCTCCTGAAAGAACACCTTTAAAGGACTCCATCATTATTGAAGGGCTTGGTGAATACGCAGTAAAAGATTTGTATGGTGAAAAGTTATTGGCCCCATGGACAAATTTATATCAAATGGATTATGCCATTAACATTTGGAAAGAATATTTCTTACCCTCATTGAATGTTAGAGATTTAAAAAATCATCAACCTTTTTTATATGGTCAAAAAGGGAGCCCCTTTCCTAAATGGATAGGATATTATATCGGGTATCAAATTGTTAATACCTATCAAGAAAATAATGGTCCATTCAAAAATAATGAATTGTACACTAAGTCAGCAGATACATTAATAAAGGGATCAAAATTCCCATTAAAATACGATTAAGTTTTAGAACATTTTAAAACCCTAAATTTAATAAACTCTCCGTATTTTTCTATGAATTTGTTGTGTTTTTCCCACAAATTGTACAAATCCATAGAAATTATTTCGCTTGCGTCCATATCAACTAAATCACTTGGGATTATTAGAGTTTGATTACTTATTTTATTTATATTCTTAAAACCTACTTGTTGTAATTTTGTGATCCACTCATTTTCATTTAAAATTTCTTGAATCTCATAGAGTTTGCTTACCTTTTTTCTCACCTTTTTAGGGGTGTTATGTTCTGCAGTCATTTCAATCAGGATGAAAGTTCCATCCTTTTTTAAAACTCTTTCTACTTCATTTAATGTCTTTGAGATATTCGTAAATGAGATGACAGACTCTGAGATGACAAAATCAAACGCATTCTCTCCAAAGTCCATATTTTGTACATCACCTAAAATGGTATTAATTTGAAGTCCCTTCTTTTTAAATCTTCTTGTTGCTTTTTCGATCATCGTATAGTTATTATCAATTACCGTGACATCACATTTAAAATGCTCAGCTAAAAACGCAGCTGTCTGACCAGTACCACAGCCTATATCTAGCACCTTTTGAGATGGTAAGATTGCTATTTCTTCAAATATGGATTGCGTTAAAGGAAATCCGCCAGGATGAGCACCTCCTATTCCAAATTGAGCAAGTAATTCAATATATCGATTTGCCACTTGGCTCCCTCTTTTCAAATTTGATAGTACTATCATATGTAGGTATGAAAATGTCGGAAGTGTACGAAACCTAGCTATGATTAATATTAAAAAGAATTTAAGCAACACTTGGTTGTAAATAAAAAAACATCCTGATTCATTTGATTTGACTCAAAAAAGTTAGACATTAATCTAACTTTTAAGGGGCAGTTCAATTTTAGTCAGGATGTTTTGCGTGTTTTTAGTTGTTTTGTTTTATTAAGATTTAAGTCTTATTATATATCCGGTCTTCTTAATGATTGTGATGATGATTATGCTCTGCATCATTTTTACATAAAACGGTATTCACATGTTTATGTGAATCTACTTCAAGCTGCACAGTCATATGACCAATCCCTAGATGGAGTAACTTATGCTCTAAATCTTGAAGTACTACTTGGCAATTTTGTAATGTTAACGAATCATCCACAACTACATGACAAGAAAGTGCATTTTGCCCACTCGTGATGCTCCAAATGTGTAAATCATGTAGATCGATTACGCTCTTTGTCTGACGAATAGTTTGAATAATCATATCCAATTCTATATTCGAGGGCGTTCCCTCCATCAATACATGTATAGAGTCCTTTGTTACATGATATCCACTATTAAGTACTAAAACGGCAACGATTATACTTGCTAAAGGGTCTGCCCATTCCCAGCCAAAAAGCATGATGAGGATAGCCGCAACGATTGCTCCCACAGACCCCAGCATATCACTTATTACATGTAAAAAAGCTGCACGCATATTCAAGTTATCGTGGGTATCTCCACCTCGCAATAAAATCCATGCAACAAGAATGTTTACTAATAGGCCTATGATTGCTATTAATAACATGCCATTTGAAGATATGTCTTGAGGATGTGCAAAACGTTTGATTGCTTCAATCAAGATAAAAACGGCGATTACGATCAATGTCACACCATTGAATACTGCTGCCAATATCTCAAATCTTTTATATCCATACGTATTTCGATAATTTGCTACCCTTACACTAAAGGTAAAGGCTAATACGCCAATTCCAAGGGAAATCGCATCACTTACCATATGTCCAGCATCTGATAACAATGCTAAACTATGTGTTAATAATCCACCAATAACCTCAACAATCATATAAAGTGTAATAATACAAAATGCGATTAGCAATGTCTTCTTATTTGCTCCATGTGTATGATTATGGTTATGTCCCTCATGTGAATGTCCCATACATATCTCACTCCCTAATTGTGCTTTGCATGATCAATGGTTTGTTGCAAGATAGCCATAACATGCTCATCATCTTGCGAATAATATAAAGTCGTTCCCTCACGACGAAATTTTACTAATCTTAAATTTTTTAAAAAGCTCAATTGATGAGAGACAGTTGACTGTTTTAAATTTAATATTTCACCAATTTCATTTACTGAATGCTCATTCTTGCTTAGGAGATTTAATATGCGAATACGAGTAGGATCGCTGATTGCTTTAAAAGTTTGCGATACTAAGAACAAAATTTCTTCGTCTAAATCTTCAGTTTCAAACGTTTCTTTTTCTTTACTCATAGTAAGGCTCCTTTCATAAATGCATCTTCTAATTGACTATATGATTATCTATTCATATATGAATATTATATGGAGCGTTATTGGAAAATGTCAAAGGAATGATCAAATATTTTAAAAATAATTAAAAGAGCCACCATATTAGTAATATTCTCACTAATATGGCAGCTCATTTTATTCAGATTCATTGTCTTTTTCATCTGGTGTTTTTTTCACATCTTGCTGTGGGTCTTGCTTTTCAAAATGTGCATCGAATAGCATAGGTGTTCTTTCCAGTTGTTCTATAAATGAGCGACTTTTGAATCGCATACCTGTTTGCTCTTCGTATATGGTAGTGACAATTTTACGGATGAAGTATTTTGTTTCTTTTTTTAAATTCAGTTTGCCAATTTGCTCGATTGGCACATTATAAAACATTCGAATAAGTTTAACGTGTGTTGGAGTTAAGCGAATTAGATAGGGGTCTCGGTGGAAGCAGCGATGGCATAAGAAACCGCCTTGTGTAAAGGAAAAGGCAAACTCACCTTCCACTGCTCCACAACTTGCACACGCATGTAGAATTGGCTGAACGCCTGTATAAGGAAGCATTTTCCATTCCACAAACATAGCAATAGCCTCTGGATCATATCCTTCTTCAATCGCATGTAAGCTTTGGGAGAGAATATCAAATGCATAAGGCTCTTTTTTATCTGATTCTATTAAACGATCTACAATCTCTATAATATAGCTAGCATAGGCTGTTGCTACGATATCTTCTTGGATATGTCGCATGGATTCTAGTGGCTCCCCTTGTTGCAATGTCCCCATGCCACGACCTTGCTGAATCATAAAAGTTCCATGAACAAAGGGTTGGCTAATCGCAGCTAAACGGCTTGAGGGCTTTTTCGCTCCTCTAGCCATTGCAGCAATTTTGCCAACCTCTCTTGTCATTAAGGTGACGACTTTGTTTGTCTCACCATAAGGTCGTGTTCTTAAGACAATGCCTTCCCATTTATTCAGCAATTGTCTTCACTTCCTAATATAAATTTAATTAGTATTCATCATCACGGTAACCGTAGTCACGAAGTTGTGATGCTCGATCACGCCAATCTTTTTGGACTTTTACCCAAAGTTCTAAATAGACTCTGCTTCCAAGAAGTGTTTCGATATCTTTGCGGGCACGAGTACCGATTTCTTTAAGCAAAGCACCTCTTTTACCAATGACAATCCCTTTTTGCGAATCACGTTCTACAATAATAGATGCATTAATACGGACTAAATCTTTGTTTTCGTCTTTTGCAATTTTTTCAATTTCAACTGCAATTGAGTGTGGCACTTCATCACGAGTTAGATGAAGCACTTTTTCACGAATTAGCTCTGCAATGATAAATCGCTCTGGGTGATCTGTTACTTGATCTGCAGGGTAATATTGTGGCCCTTCTGGTAAATATTTTTTCAATGTATCAAGTAATTGTTGTACATTATTTCCTTGAAGTGCTGAGATTGGAATGATTTCAGCGAATTCAAATTCATTTTTATATGATTCAATAATTTCAAGTAACTCATCGGGATGAACGGCATCTATTTTATTGACAACCAAAAAGACTGGTGTTTTAGTGCCTTTCAACATTTCCATTACGTATTTGTCTCCAGCACCTAGCTTTTGAGTAGCATTTACCATGAACATGATCGCTTCGACTTCACGTAAGGCATTTTTTGAAACCTTTAGCATGAATTCACCAAGTTTATGTTTTGGTTTGTGAATCCCTGGTGTATCAATAAAAATCATTTGCGAATCATCCGTTGTATAAACACCTTGAACTTTATTTCGTGTCGTTTGAGGTTTATCACTCATTATGGCAATTTTTTGACCAATTACATTATTTAAAAAAGTGGATTTCCCAACATTAGGACGTCCAACTATTGTGACAAATCCTGATTTAAAACCTTTATTTTCCTGCATTCATTAAATCCTCCGGTGAAAAGGCACCTGGTAGCAACTCTGCTACAGTTGTTTCTTTAACATCGCCTTTCATATTTGTTAAGTATACTGGCATATTTGGTGAACAAAATTCTGAAATAACTTGTCTACAAGCTCCACATGGTGCACAAGGACCATCGGTATCAGCTACGATTGCAATTGCAGCAAACTCTCTTTCGCCTTCAGATACTGCTTTGAACATCGCTGTACGTTCTGCACAGTTTGTCATAGAATAACCTGAGTTTTCTATATTGCATCCTTTATAAACTTTCCCATCAGAAGTTAATAATGCAGCACCAACTTTAAATTTTGAATATGGAACATAGGCTTTTTCTCTACCTTCTTTTGCAAGTTCCATTAAATTGTTTTTATCCATTAAATACACCTCTACAATAGAAAATCCATCCATTTTGGTAAAAAGATTAGTATTCCGATTATAACACTGACACACGCAAAAACCAATACAGCACCTGCTGCGATATCCTTTGCAGCCTTAGCTAATGGATGGATATCTTGCGTCGCCAAATCCACCACTTGCTCAATAGCTGTGTTAATCATTTCAAGGGACATCATTAAGCCGATTAGGATAATTAGAATCATCCATTCCGTTTTAGTTAATCCAGTAAATACGCCTAATATTATAACGATGAATGCAACCATTAAATCAAATCGGAAGTTTTGTTCATCCATCACTTGTTTAATCCCTGCAAGTGCATATTTAAAAGAGTGGATAAACCGACGTATGTCCATTTTAATCACGTGTTAAGCCATAAGATTCCAATATCTCATCTTGTTTACCAAACATAATCTTCTCATCTTCAGGCACCATATGGTCATATCCTAAAAGATGAAGAAAACCATGAACAGCAAGGAAGCCTAATTCACGTTCGAACGAATGGCCATACTCATCTGCTTGTTCTTTTGTACGATCAATGGAAATAATCACATCGCCCAAAATGCGTGGCATTCCTTTAGCAATAATTGGCGTTTCGCCTTCTCCTATTTCTTCAAGGGCAAAGGAAATCACGTCTGTTGGCGCATCTTTTTGACGGTATTCTCGATTAATCTCATGAATAGCCTCGTTTGTAACAAAAGTAATTGAAATTTCAGTTCCATCTTCAATACTTTCTACCTTTGCTGCATGTTGTAAAAGTCCTTCTACTAATTCAATATCAGACTCCTTTACTTTTCCTGTTTCATCTAAAAAATCAATATTTAAACTCAAAGTATTTTGCCTCCTAGGCTTATTTTGGCTTCGGATATTCGATACGTGAATGGAAAATTCCATTTAATGTTTCACAAAAAACATTCTCTACTTTAATTAACTCTCGAAAAGAAAGATCACATTCATCAAATTGTCCATCCTGCAACTTATCTTGAACAATGTTATGAACTAGCTGTTTAATACCATCTGAAGTTGGGTTCTTCATTGAACGCACAGCTGCTTCTACACTGTCTGCTATACTTATTATAGCAATTTCTTTCGTTTGTGGCTTAGGTCCTGCATAGCGATAATCACATTCATGCACTTCGGAGTTTATATCTTTTTCTTTATAGTAAAAGAATTTCAATAAGCTTGTACCATGATGTTGCCTTGCAATATCAATTATTTCTTTTGGCATTTTATGTTGCTCTAATATTTTAGCACCATCTTCAGCATGTGCAATAATTATATCTCTACTAGTACTTGATGGCAGTTGATCATGGGGATTAATCCCCGACATTTGATTTTCCACAAAAAAACCAGGTCTTTTTGTTTTTCCAATATCGTGATAGTAACAGCCGACCCGAGCAAGCAATCCGTTTGCTCCAATAGCTTCACAAGCTGCATCGGCTAAATTTGCGACCATGACACTATGATGATATGTTCCTGGTGTCTCCATCAAAATTTTCTTTAGTAATGGATGATTAGGATTTGATAGTTCTACAAGTCTATAAGTTGAAAGCATTCCAAATGCTGATTCAATAAACGGTTGTAATCCCAAAGTTAAAGCGCCAGAAAGAATGGCAGAAGCAATTGCTGCAATAAAATAATAGAGTAACTCTTTTGGTCCATAATTTGATTGCGAAAGAAGCAAATAAAATGCGATAAACGCAATATTCACAGCTGATACATAAAGGCTTGTCGTCATTAGATTGGATCTTTTTTCTTCATTGCGCATGAAATAGATACTTGCAAATCCAGCAAAGACAATATATAAAGATACCTCCATTTGTAAAACAGAAGAATAGCCTTTTTGAAATACAATGCCACCAACTGCTGAAGTCATCATTGTTGCAAGTATAGCGATACGTTCATTGACGATTACCCTAATTAACATAGAAACGACTGCAGCTGGGAATAAGAACCCAACAATAACATCAAATTCACTAGATACTAAATCTAATAACTCCATTACGATGATTGACGATATATAAATGATCATAGTAATGATTATGTTTCTTATTTTTACTTTTGTATCAGTTTTCCAATTATAGAATGCCGCATAAAAAAATGACATTTGTAACATTACAAATAGCGCTAAGCCGATTATTGGCTTAAGCGATTGCTTATTCGAAATCATACCAGTAAGTTGCAATTGACGATAAACGTCACGATCAATGACTTGCCCTTCTTGGACGATAATTTGTCCAAGTAATATCCTTGTAGGATCCACACTTGCCTTCGCCTGTTCAATTCTTTCTTTCGTTTGCTCACTGTCAATCTTTTCAGTTTCTACTATGGAAGTTCTAGCAAACGGTATAGCGATTGATCGAAGGACATTTGGAATCATAATACTTTCGCGAACAGATTTTTCAACGCTTGCTTTTGCATCAGTAACTTGTTCTTGACGTATTGGCTCTGATAATTTTTTTTCAACAATTGTTGCTAAAGCATCTCTCGTATCGATCAATTCTTGTTCATCTTGAGACAACAAAGTGGAAAGCTCTTGATTAGTAAATCTTATAATTTGTCCATTTGAATCAATCTTATCAAGTTTTTCACCTATGCTTTTAATTTCTTCTTCTAATACCTTTTCACGGTTTGAATTCTTTTTATTATTCTTGGAAGAATTCTTTATTTCTATTATGTAGTCGAAAGTGGATTTAATGATAGCTGCCTGGTTTTTAGCAACATCAGGTGAAAATGAATAGACAGGGCTAACTTCACTCGCAACTCTTTCTCTATCTTCTTCTGTTTTTTGTGTATCCTCTACTGTTTTAACTGAGCGGATTGTTTTGGGAGACAATTGAAATAGCTTTATGTCATAATGCTCTGCCTCTATGTCTCTGACCATGAGGAAAAATTGTATAATACCTGTTAGTGCTAATATGATTGCTAACAATAAAGGAAATCGTACATATCGGTGGAGTGTTTTTATGATATTAATCACTTTGCCACCTCCCATCTCTTTTATCATACCAACTGTCAGAATTTTTTCCATAATTATTTTGAATTAAAATAGCAATTTTATTTTGTTTTTCCAGAAATTAGAATACTAGGTCACCTATTGTCTTTAAAATAAAAAATCAGAAGTACAATTATGCACCTCTGATTTACCGTTATTTTTGTTGTTCATATGCCTGAATAATTTTTGCAACAAGAGGATGTCTTACTACGTCTGCCTGCTCTAGGAATCTTATCTCTATATCTTTGACATGGCGCAATGTTTTCTCAGCGCTTATTAGTCCTGATTTTGCTCCATGTGGTAAGTCTATCTGTGTTTCATCACCAGTGATTACCATCTTAGAACCAAATCCTAATCGAGTTAAAAACATTTTCATCTGAGCTTCGGTTGTATTTTGGGCTTCATCTAGGATTACAAAAGCATCATCTAAAGTACGTCCACGCATATACGCTAGAGGTGCAATTTCAATTTGCCCTCTTTCAATCATACGTGCAGTTTGTTCTGCACCTAGTACGTCATGAAGGGCATCATATAAAGGTCTTAAATAAGGATCTACCTTTTCCTTTAAATCCCCAGGTAAGAAACCGAGACTTTCTCCAGCTTCTACTGCTGGTCTAGTCAAAATAATTCGTTTCACATGGCCATTCTTTAATGCTTGTGTAGCCATTACAACAGCCAAATACGTTTTCCCTGTTCCGGCAGGTCCGATGCAAAAAACTAAATCTTTATGCCGTATCGCTTGTATATATTCTCTTTGTCCGATTGTTTTCGCTCTTATGATTTTACCTTTTGTATTACGGGCAATAACTTCATCATATAGCTCAGAAAAATATTCAACTGTGCCGTTTTTAGACATTTCAATTGCTGATACTACATCGCGTTGATTGATGTTGATTCCTTTACGAATTACTTTCAATAATTGCTGTACTAAAAGACTGGCCCTTTCCTTGTTTTCTTCCTCGCCAACAATGACAATAGAATCTCCTCTTGTAATCATTTGAACTTGGAAAGTTTCTTCGATTAATTTTAAATTGGCATCAGATATGCCAAGAAGCATGACTGCTTCATTAGGATCTTGCATTTGTAATTGAATTGGTTGTTGTTCTGTCATGCTCAGTCTCCTTAGTTAATCGCTTGTTTAACTGCAATATTTTCATTCACTAAAAACAATACTTTCCCCTTAACTGTATCATTATCAATTGTAACATTCAAAAGTTTTTCACGCTTTACGACAGTTTTAGGTGGTAATTCTTTTACATATTTTTGATGCAAAAGTGGTATAACAATATCTGACACTGACTTTTCATCAAGTGTTATCTTTTTCTCGATTAATTCTTGCTGTAAATATACCTCACCAATTGATGAAAACCACTTAGGCAAATTGACAACTTTCCACTTCTGATCATTTGTTTTTTCGTTCGCCCATCTGAAATGATATGTCTTTTCTCCCATTGTTTTGTACGTAATATTCCTTGGCATTGTAAAATCTGACTCTATCCAGTAATCTGCATAAACCTCACCTTCAGCACCATATACAATCGTTTCCTCACCGCGTTTTAAATAACCTGATACCAACAAGTCTCCATTTTTGACTGCATCATTTTCTTCAACTACTCTTTCACCCTTCTGTAAGTTAAAATGTGTAATTACACCACTTTTATTAGCGATTAAGTTCCCCTTTATGGATTGATTGGTCGATTCATTTTCAATTACGGGTGCCGCAAGTGGCTCGAAGATTAATTTACTTCCTCTTCGGTGAATATGAACCCAAGCAAGATCTCGATGTTTTGATAAAATTGACTGCCTAATTTGTGTATCATCAGGTTTATTTCTTTTCATAAATGGACCTAGTAAATGCATCCCATCTAGCGTTTCTGATAATTCTTCCGTTTGTTCTGGTGTTGCATTTTCAACTGAAACTTGCCATATCCACTGAGAAAAGAAAAAAGGAATGACAAAAAGAATCGCTAATCCTACGTAGACAATCCATTCTTTACGTAATACTTGATCATCATCTAATGATTCAATCCGAAATGAAATACCATATTGATATCTTAGTTTTCTAATAGTCGGAAGGTGTTTCCGAATTGTTTGAAATGATACCTCATTTTCAGTAGTTGTAAGATGACGTAAATCGATTTTGGATTTTGTCAGAGCACTCAAAAAAGCAGTGAGTCTCTTAGTTCGTTTGATACGAATTCGAACAATGCGGTATTCTCGACTTTTTTTCATACATCCTAATCCTCTATTCTGGTTAGCTCTATTTTTTTTAAGTTTTCCATGTCAAGTGCCAACAATTCATCTCGAAGAAGCCTTACATGAAAAGAGTCTGCTTCAATTTTAATTCGATAATCTTCATGTAAAAAAATCATGTGGTGTTCTGCAATTGTTTCAAGCATCAAATCTCCTCTGATTCTGATCGCTTGGAAGTTTTCAATTTCGATCAGAGGCATTACTTGAAATAGCCTTTTCGACATAAAAAACCTCCTCTCTTTTAAGCATATGCTCAAAGAGAGGAGTGCATGTGTTATCTTTTTGATTTGGGTGGTCCTAAAATTTCTGCTATTAAAATACTTTGTGCTAATTCATTAGTATTGCTTGGAAATTTAAGTACAGTAGATGTATTTTTTTTAACTACCGGCGCTTTTGTTTGAATTGCTTTTTGCATTAGAATCGAGCGATCATTACTATTTTGTTCAGCACGTTCAAAAATTTTTTTCTCAATTGGCGGCTTTTCCTCATTTACTAATTGCGTTGCTCTTTTTTTCAATCCACCTGATTCAGGAAATTTTTCTTCAATGTCTTGAACGGCTGTTCTCGTGTATTCTTCCATTCGTCTCATAGTTTGATCCAATTTTTTTGAAGTTGTTTTTTGCGTTCTTCGTTTAATTGGTGGTGGTGTTTTTGAAGTGTCTTCCCCTTTACTTTTTAAGAAATAACCAATAAGTGATGATATGATTAGGAATATTATGGCTTCCAAAAAACACCCCCCCTTTCTTACTAATCATCAGTTTTAGTATTGGTATCTGAACCATTTTGATTCATCTTACTAATGGAATCACGCATACCTGTATCTGCTTGTATATTCTTGTAATTCATATAATCCATTAGTCCAATATTGCCTGTGCGCAAAGCTTCTGCCATAGCCATTGGGACTTCTGCCTCTGCTTCCACTACTTTTGCTTTCATTTCTTGAACTTTTGCGATCATTTCTTGTTCAGATGCAACCGCCATTGCACGACGTTCTTCCGCTTTAGCTTGTGCAATGTTCTTATCTGCTTGAGCTTGCTCAATTTGAAGCTCTGCACCAATATTCTTGCCTACATCCACATCCGCAATATCAATCGATAGAATTTCAAATGCAGTTCCTGAGTCTAAGCCTTTTGATAATACTGTTTGTGAAATTGAGTCAGGATTTTCTAATACATCTGTATGACTTTGTGAGCTACCAATCGTACTAACAATCCCTTCACCTACACGAGCAACAATTGTTTCTTCACCGGCACCACCGACTAAACGATCGATATTTGCTCGTACGGTAATACGTGCTTTTGCCTTTACTTCAATACCATTCATCGCAACACCAGCAATGAACGGTGTTTCAATTACTTTTGGGTTAACAGACATTTGAACTGCTTCTAATACGTCACGTCCTGCCAAATCTATAGCAGCACAACGTTCAAATGTTAGTGATATATTGGCACGGTGCGCAGCAATTAAGGCATTTACTACACGATCTACATTACCACCCGCTAAATAGTGACTTTCTAATTGATTGATAGTTACAGGAAGGCCTGCTTTATGTGCTTTAATCAAAGGATTGACGATACGAGATGGTATAACTCGACGTAAACGCATTCCAATTAGTGTAAAGATGCTTACTTTAACTCCTGCAGCTAACGCAGAAATCCAAAGTGCCACTGGTACAAATGTAAACAATATGACTAATGCTAAAAAAACTACTACAATTCCTATAATAGTGAATATGAAACTACTCGTTAAAGCCATTTTATTCCTCCTAATCGATATAAGACTCTCGCACCACGATCCGAACACCCTCTACTTTTATGATTGTAACTTTTTTATGAGCATCGATATAGCCACCCTCTGTCACTACATCAATTCGCTCATCTCCAATCATAGCAGTTCCTGAAGGACGTAGAGGTGTTGTGGTCATTGCTTCTTGACCCAATAAATCTGTACGATTTTTATTTGATACATATCCTTTTTCTGTATCAGTTGCATCTTTCAAAACCATTTTGTTAAATACATTTAACTTTTTACCAAAAAACTTCATCATAATCACCATTCCTACGACAGCCACCACTAAGGCTATCAATATTGCATACGCCATATGCATTGTATCTGCCCCTGAGCTGAGTAAACTAATAATTATTGCTGCAAAGCCAAAAATCCCTACAATTCCACCAGGTAGAATTAACTCTAAAAGCAACAAAATTATACCTACTATTAGCAAAAGAATACTTTGTAAACTTGCATATCCTGCCATCATATGAATCACATAAAAAATTAATAGTGCTAAAATGCTCATGACTCCACCAAAGCTAAAATGTGGCGAAAATAATTGTAATACCATACCCAGACTAGCAAGACACAGTAAAATTGTTACTGGAAGTGGTTGGATGAACCAATCGATTAAGCCCCCTGCTTCCTGATATTCCGTTTGAGTAGCAAGTACATTTGCAAAACTAGGGATTGCAGTTGAAAATACACATATTATGGCAATTATAAATATCGATTTTTTCATCAGACTATATTTCTCCACCTCCTAATTGCATTTTCTGCTCACTATAACATACGAATGAAATTGACTATAGTTTCATTTATTTGGCTAAACTTTTTTTGACGTCCGTATTGCATAAATGGAAAGACGAACAAGAATTACTGCACTTAAAAACAGTCCTAAAAAAGAAGCTGTATTTAAATAAATTGCTGAAGTAGACTGGATGAATTGCGTTATAGCTAATAGTGAAACTGAAATAATACCTATCGTAATTCCGACTAATAGAAGCATAAAATTTGACAACCATTTATTCACAAATGTACTACTAGCTTTTTCTGAAAAGATATCTAACTTGACCGTTACTTTTCCTTTTCCAATTGTATCCGCCATGCTTTCCAGGCGTCTAGGCAAATCTTGTAATGTTGGAATTAACATAACAAGCTCTTGTTCGAGCATCTCTTTCGCGTCTTTAAGACTTTTCACTGGTAGAAAGTCTATTTTATTTTTTGATGTAAAACGTTTGGCTTCAACGAATAGATCAAACTTTGTGTCTAACACATTTAGCGTTCCTTCTAATGTGATTAGTGCACGTAATGCGACACCTACCATTGGGTAAAGCCGTAGCTCATATTTCTGTGTAATTGTAAAAAGTGATTGTACCAATTCTTCTACAGAGATGGTATTTAAATAAGATAACTGTACTAATAACTGGCTAATAGATTGTAATAAGTCTTCTTCATTTTGAACTTCTCCATCTTGAATAATATCCTTTAACCCTTCAAAAACAACCTTTGGATCATTTCTTTCAATCCCGATAAATAATGTTCTAAGACCTTGTTGTTGAATTGGACCCAATCTTCCTACCGCTCCAAAGTCTAAGAAACATGCTTGCCCTGTTTCTTCAATTACATAGATATTTCCCGGATGTGGGTCTGCATGGAAAATTCCAGTGACAAGCATCTGATGCAAAATTGAATCGTAAATCGAGCGCAATAGTTCGATTTCTTTTATACCATGTTGCTTAAGTAGCAATGCACTATCTCGAATACTGACACCATGGATGAATTCAATTACTAATATCATTCGATTGCTATATTGCTTATAAACTTTAGGTATTTCACAACATTTCTTGTCAGATGATAACGCATTGGTCATCTGCTCCATGTTTTTAGCTTCAATTTCAAAATTAATTTCTTCACGAAGGGCATCCGCAAAACCAGTAGCAAGATGATGCAAACCAATATTCTCAGCCCATGAAGATTCTTCAGTCAGCCACTTCGAAAAATGTAAAAGAATCTCTAAATCTTGAGTGATTAAGGAGGTTACTTCAGGTCTTAATATTTTGATAATGACCTCATCTCCATTATCTTTGAGGACTGCTCTATGCACTTGACCTATTGAACCAGCTGCTATCGGCTCATCATCAAAATACTTGAATACTTCCCCAAGAGGTTTCTGCAGTCCTTTTGCTAATTGTTCATGTAGTTGCTCAATAGTCATCGGTTTAACAAACTGTTGAAGCTTTTCTAATTCTTCTATAAATGCAAGTGGTAAAATATCTTTTCTAGTTGAAAGGACTTGGCCAAACTTAATAAAGATACCGCCACACTCTTCTAGTGTATTACGTAAAGTACTAGCTAAATATCGATCATTTTCATAAGATCTTTTGTAACTTAAAGTTCTCCCTACACCTTGCTTAAATGCAATCCTAAAAACTTGTGCTAGGCGTCTCTGTCTTCTAAAACTACTCCTGATTCTGAAAATAATATTGCGATTACCTGCTAATCGTTCGCCACGTTCACCAAGTTGAATAGGATCAAAAAGCTCTAAAATCAAATAAAAAAGCATTGTGATAAGTAACATACTCCCAATCCACACGAGTGTTGAAATGTTTGTTACTTCTTTAATCATGTCTTCTTTTGGAAATTCAGTGTATCTTAAATAAGAATACCAATATACAAATGTTGTAAAAACAACACTTAATATGGCAGAAAGAACTTTTTTGATCAAGTTAAGTTTTGTACCTATTAATCTGCCACTTACAAAATATATTAGGATTCCGATTCCAATTAGTTGTAAAGTTGTCCAAAGATAATTCATGGATTCACCTTCGTATTATTTTATTCGTTATGTATATTAAATCATAAAGTAAAACGCATGGCTTGTCAGAACATTTCAACTTCTTCAAAGATTAAATATCATTTTTCTCGAATGCATCGCTAAATCGTTTTAAATTCAAATTTCCCTCTTCAAAGGTAGGCAAAAAGTAAATAAGCCGAGAAATCGATTAAGATTTCTCGGCTTATATTATTTGCGAGTTTAATAAATCATCATAGTGCGTGTTTAGAACGTAGGGATTGTCTAGGAATTTAAATTACCACTTACGTTTACGTGCAGCTTCTGATTTCTTTTTGCGTTTTACGCTAGGTTTTTCATAAAATTCGCGTTTTCTTACCTCTTGAATTGTACCACTTTTAGAAACAGTACGTTTGAAGCGGCGAAGAGCATCTTCAAGCGATTCGTTTTTTCTAACGACAGTTTTTGACATCTCTCTTTCCCTCCCTCCGAACACACGTCAAAGCACAATATTAACTTTCAACTTATATAACATTGTGTACTAAAGAATTATAACTTATTACTAACTTTTGGTCAATACTATTGGGCGAATTAATAGTCTGATTTAGCACTTTCGCCTTGCATGATCTTAACACCAGAGCTTGCACCAATTCTTGAAGCTCCTGCTTCAATCATGGATTCTAAATCTTCCAAACTTCTCACGCCACCAGATGCTTTTACACCGATTTCAGGACCAACTGTTTTACGCATTAAAGCAACGTCTTCAGCTGTAGCTCCGCCAGTTGAAAAACCAGTTGAAGTTTTTACGAAGTTAGCGCCTGCTGCTACTGACAATTCACATGCTTTTACTTTTTCTTCGTCTGAAAGAAGGCAAGTTTCGATAATTACTTTTACTAATGTTCCGTTAGCTGCTTCTACAACTGCTTTTATATCATTTTCAACTACATCAAACTGTTTGCTTTTTAAAGCACCGACATTAATAACCATATCAATTTCATCAGCACCATTTGCGATTGCATCTTTTGTTTCAAACGCTTTAGTAGCACTCGTAGATGCTCCTAATGGGAATCCGATTACTGTACAAACTTTAGAAGTTGCATCTTTCAGTTCAGCAGCGCTTAAACTTACCCATGTAGGATTTACACATACTGAAGCAAATCCAAATTCTTTTGCTTCTGCACATAATTTTAGTATTTGTTCTTTAGTTGCTTCGGGTTTTAGTAATGTGTGGTCGATATATGAAGCATAGTTTTTAGTCATTCTGAAAAAACTCCTTTAAATTAAGAGATGTACGTACCTCTTAAGTCTATCATGCTTTAGTATATCTTTTCCACAAAAACGTTAAACAATTCAACTGGAACTGTTGTTATTCAAAATTTAAATAATAAGCTTTGAATTACGATATCTATTAACAAATATTTTTCACTTCACACTTTCTTTTAAGTATTTGTCGACACCTTTTGCAATTGTAGAAGTGAGTTTACCAAGATATTTTTTATTTGATAGATTTTGATCATCCACTGGATTTGTGACATATCCTAATTCCACTAATATTACTGGTACCTTTGACCAGTTAAAACCGGAGAGATCACTTCGATAACTTATCCCATTTTGATAGAGTAAAAATTCTTTTCCAACATTCTGCACGATTGTTTTGGATGCTTTTTGACTTTCTTTAAATACATCACTTGTGTATGGATTGTTTTTTGATGGTGCAATGATGGAAAAACCTTTTGCATTTATATTTTCCGCTCCATCTGCATGTACTCGAATAAATAAAGCAGACTTGTTTTTATTTGCTATTTTCGCACGTTCAAGATTTGATAAGTCTACATTATTTGTATTCCTAGTTAATACAACTTGGTACCCCTTTTTTTCTAAGGTTTTTTCAAGCATTTTGGAAGCTTCTAGTGTGATGGCATATTCAGGTTTTCTTGTAACGATTCCCATTGAACCGACAGTCGCTTTATATTTTGTTTCCGTCGCTTTTGGAGCAACTGGCTCTTGGCCTATATTTGCCTTCATCTGATGGCCTGGGTCAATAGTAATCACTATTTTTTTCTTGTTCTTTTGTTTTTCTAAAGTATTCTCGATTTCTTTCTTTGTTGTGCTCTGATCTTGTTTCTTTGTTTCTTCATTACTTGGCTTTTTAGTAATTTTATCTGCATTATTCGAGTTTAAATGATTCGACTCACTTGCATTCAATAATCCTTGGTTCGTTTGATGATTGACTATCAATATCACGCCTGAGACAACGAGCGTCATAATGATTAAAGATAGTGTTAGTTTTTTCATCTTTATCGCCTCAATTCATTGTTACCTATAACTATAACAAAAAAGCCTAGCATTGGTCGCTAGGCTTTTTGACATATTCTAAAAATTACGCTTCAACTGTGTCCAACACTCGAACAAATTGTGCGTGAGAATGTGGATATCCAGCTTTGTCAATTTTCACTTTTACTAATTTACCAATCATATCTTCCGTACCTTCGAAGACGATTTTCATATAGTTTGTTGTATAGCCTGTAAGTAATCCAGCCTCTTCGCCTTCTTTTATCACTTCTTCAGGAATAACTTCTAGAACTTGATTTTCAAATTTTGAAGCATATTCTTTTGCAAGTTGATCATTTAAAGTTAGAAGACGATGTACGCGTTCATTTTTTACTTCTTCATCAATTTGGTCTTCCATGCGAGCTGCAGGAGTACCTGTACGTTTAGAATATGGAAATACATGTAGTTCAGCAAATTTGTGTTTTGCAATGAAATTGTAGGTCTCCATAAATTCCTCTTCTGTTTCACCTGGGAAACCTACGATTACATCAGATGTTACAGCTAAATCAGGCAAAACTTCACGTAGACGATCTAATCGTTCACCGAAAAATTCCATTGTATACTTTCTGCGCATACGTTTTAATACGGTATCAGAACCAGATTGAATTGGAATGTGTAAATGATTTACAACAATTTTAGAATCACGTAACACTTCAATTACCTCATCTGTTAGCTGACTTGCTTCGATTGAGCTAATGCGTAATCGTTTTAATCCTTTAACATTTGATTCAATGTCACGTAAAAGTTGTGCTAGATTATAATCTTTTAGATCTTGTCCATAACCACCTGTATGAATACCAGTTAAAACAATTTCTAAATAACCTGCATCCACCAGCTGTTGTGCTTGGTGAACAACTTCTTTTGGATCACGTGAACGCATTAGGCCACGAGCCCAAGGAATAATACAGAAAGTACAGAAGTTATTACATCCTTCTTGAATTTTCAAAGAAGCACGTGTGCGGTCTGTGAAGTATGGAACATCTAGTTCTTCATACACTCTGTTTTTCATAATATTTTTTACTGCATTAATAGGTTGGCGTTCTTGTTTATATTGTTCGATGTATCCGAGCATTTTAGTACGATCTTGAGTACCTACGACAATATCAACACCAGGAATAGCCATAATTTCTGCTGGTGACGTTTGTGCATAGCAACCAGTAACACAAATAACTGCATCAGGATTTTTTCTTATAGCACGGCGAATAACTTGGCGACTTTTTTTATCACCTGTATTCGTAACAGTACATGTATTAATGACATATACATCCGCTTGATGATCAAATTCTTTACGTTCATAACCTTCATCTTTAAACAGTTGCCAAATAGCTTCTGTTTCATAGTGATTCACTTTACATCCAAGTGTGTGAAAAGCCACTGAAGACAAGGCTGCTCACCTCTTTCATTCAAATTCATAAGAAATAGCAGAAAGCACATATAAAGGTGCGGTTTCCGCTCGTAATATTCTAGGTCCAAGTGAGATACATTGACATCCTAATTGTTTTAAAGCTTGTGCTTCGTGGCGGTCTATCCCACCTTCTGGTCCGAAGATGACAAGCATTGATTTATAATCATACACCTTTTTTAGCTGTTCGGCAAATCTTGTTCGTACCTCTTGCTTGGCATCCTCTTCATCTGCTAGGAAGACAACATCATAATTTTCCACTTGTTGCAAAAGCTTTTTAAAACTAATTGGTTCTTCAATCGTCGGTATATGCGTGCGATGTGATTGTTCTGCTGCCTCTTTTGCTATTTTTTGCAATCTCTCTTGTTTCTTTTTCCCTTTTTTTTGATCCCATTTAACGATTGAGCGTTCAGCTTCAAAAGGAATAAGTTGATACATTCCCAATTCAGTTGATTTTTGGACGATTAAATCCAATTTATCACCTTTAGGTAATCCACATGCAATCGTTACATTGATTGGAAGCTCTGTAGATTGAATTGTGCGGGGTGTTTTATGCACTTGTACACCTTCATCTGTCAGCTGTATGATTTCACATATGGATGCTTCTCCATTTTGGACAACAATTATTTCATCGCCGGCACGCATACGCATCACTTTTAAAATATGGTGTGCATCATCACCGCCGATGATGGCTAAATCGTTGTCAAAAGATTCATTGATAAAATATCGTTGCATAATTACACTCCAAAGTTTAGGCTTTTCGTGAAATAATGGTTACCCAGTCTTCCATCATCATGACTTCTTCAATTTGGAACCCTGCGTTTTCAAGTGAATTCTTGACATCGTCTTTTTTTGTTTCAATTATTCCTGAAGTAATAAAGTATCCACCCGGTTTTACAATAGTATAGGCATCCATTGTAAAAGTCATAATAATTTCAGCTAAAATATTTGCTACGACAATATCTGCTGGTTCTTTCACTGTGTCTAGAAGGTTACCTTTAACGACATCAATTTGATCTTGGACTTTGTTAAGTTTCACATTGATTTTTGCTGATTCGACTGCGACTTCATCCAAATCAAGTGCATGTATATGTTTGGCCCCTAGCATTGCAGACCCTATTGCTAGTACTCCTGAACCAGTACCAACGTCAATTACATTCGAGTCTTTTGTAATACACTTTTCTAATGCTTGTAGGCTCATAACAGTTGTTGGATGTGTTCCCGTACCAAAGGCCATACCCGGATCTAATTCGATAATTAATTCATCACTTTCAACTGGTTCATAGATTTCCCAAGTTGGAACGATTGTAAAGCGGTTAGAAATTTTCACTGGGTGATAATATTTTTTCCACGCAGTTGACCATTCCTCTTCGTTAACTTCACTAATGGTTACCTCGTTTGCACCAATATTAATATCAAAATTTATGAGATTAGTGATTGCAAGTTTTATTTCTTCTACTGTTTCTGCTAAAAAGCTTGTGACAGGTAGATATGCTTTTATGATAACTCCATCTACTGGGAAATCATTGGGATCCAATTCATAAATTTCACCGTATTCATTTGTACGGATTTTACTTAGATCTTCTGAATCTTCAATAACGACACCACTTGCCCCTGCCTCATGCAAAATATTTGAGATAGGTTCTACGGCTTCGTTTGTTGTATGGATGGATAACTCCGACCATTTCACTTGCAATCACTCCTCTAATTATTCACCTTTAAATTTTTTCTTCAATTTATCTATTAATGAACTACTTTGCTCCTCTGGGATATCACCTGAGACATTCGCAAATTCACGTAATAATTCTTTTTGTTTCTCAGTTAACTTTTTAGGTGTTTTGATTTGGACAATAACATGTTGATCACCATTTCCATAACCATGAACATTTTTAACCCCTTTACCTTTCAAGCGGAAACGATCGCCTGATTGAGTACCTGCTGGGATTTTCATTTTAACGTTACCATGAATTGTTGGAACTTCAATTTCATCACCTAAAGCAGCTTGTGGGAATGTAATTGGTAACTCTAAATAGATATCATCGCCATCACGTTCAAATTTTTCATGTGCACGAACTTTAAATACGATATATAAGTCGCCTGATGGACCACCATTGATGCCAGCTTCACCTTGTCCGCTTAAGCGCAATTGTTGACCATCATCCACACCTGCTGGAATATTAACTTTAATTTTTTTGCGTTTTTTCACTGTACCTGCACCATGACATGTCGTACATTTTTCTTTAATAATTTGTCCTGTACCTTGACAGTAATTACATGTACGACGGTTAACCATTTGACCAAATGGAGTGTTGACAGTTTCAGAAATTTGACCTGAACCATTACAGTGAGAACATGTTTCTTTTGATGTACCTGGTTTTGCACCAGAGCCATGACAAGTTTCACATGTTTCTTCCCGTGGAATTTCGATTTCTTTTTCTTTACCAAAAACAGCTTCCTCAAAGCTGATAGTCATTCGATATTGAAGGTCGTCACCTTTACGAGGAGCATTCGGATCACGTCGAGTTCTTCCACCTCCAAAGAATGAGCTGAAAATGTCTTCAAATCCTCCAAATCCTTCAGCTCCACCGAATCCTCCAAACCCTCCAAATCCTTGGTTAGGATCTTGATGTCCGAATTGGTCATAGCGTGCACGTTTTTGTTGGTCGCTTAATACTTCGTAAGCTTCGGCAATTTCCTTAAACTTTTCTTCTGCTCCTGGTTCTTTATTTAAATCAGGATGGTATTTTTTTGATAATTTACGATATGCTTTTTTAATTTCGTCTTGAGACGCTGTTTTTTCAACGCCCAATACTTCGTAGTAATCGCGTTTATCCATCTTTCACACTCCGCTCTTTTCACATAATTATTATTGTACCATGTATCTTTCAAATGGCAAAAGTATTATTTAGAAGCACAAACCACCGGAAGAGGTTGTTAGCCGTCAATAACAGATGTAGCTTCCTACGCTTTTAATTAAAAAAAGCCAAAGCCCGAGGACGGTCTTTGGCTACCATACTAGAAATAAGTTGATCACCTTTCAGGCAATGTCCGAAATGGTCTTTGGCTTTTTTAAAATGCAAGATATTTGGCCTTTATAGGTGCTTTGCTTTTTTCAAAATCCTACATTATTTTTTGTCGTCAACTTCAGTGAAGTCTGCGTCAACTACACCGTCGTCTTTTTTATCTGTTGCTTCGCCTTGTGCACCAGCTTGAGCTTGTTGTGCTTCAGTAGCTTTTTGATATACTTTCATAACTAATGGTTGAAGAACACCTTCAAGTTTTTCTTTAGCAGTTTTAATTCCTTCGATTTCGCCTGCTTCAAGAGCTTTTTGTAATTCTTCTTTTGCATCAGTTACTGATTTCTTTTCGTCTTCAGTAATTTGTTCACCAAGGTCAGTGATTGTTTTATCCACTTGGAATACTAATTGATCTGCTTCGTTTCTTAGATCAACTTCTTCTTTACGTTTTTTATCAGCTTCTGCATTTGCTTCTGCTTCTTTTACCATACGATCGATATCTTCTTCAGATAAGCCTGAGTCAGATTGGATTGTAATATTTTGTTCTTTTTGAGTTCCTAGGTCTTTTGCTTTTACGTTAACAATACCGTTTTTGTCAATATCGAAAGTTACTTCGATTTGAGGTACACCACGTGGAGCTGGTGGAATATCTGTTAGTTGGAAGCGACCTAATGTTTTGTTATCTGCAGCCATTGAACGTTCACCTTGTAATACGTGAATATCTACAGCAGGTTGGTTATCTGCAGCTGTTGAGAACACTTGTGATTTTGAAGTTGGGATTGTTGTGTTGCGATCGATTAATTTTGTGAACACACCACCCATTGTTTCAATACCAAGTGATAATGGAGTTACGTCAAGAAGTACAACGTCTTTCACATCACCAGTCAATACGCCACCTTGTACTGCTGCACCCATTGCAACTACTTCATCTGGGTTTACACCTTTATGAGGTTCTTTACCAGTTGCTTTTTTAACTGCTTCTTGAACAGCTGGGATACGAGTAGAACCACCCACAAGGATGACTTGGTCAATTTCAGAAGCAGAAAGGCCAGCATCACTTAATGCTTGACGAGTTGGAACCATTGTACGTTCTACTAAATCAGAAGTAATTTCATTGAATTTTGCTCGAGTTAGTGATACTTCTAAGTGTAGAGGACCAGCTTCTCCAGCAGTGATGAATGGTAATGAGATTTGAGTTGTTGTAACACCAGATAATTCTTTTTTCGCTTTTTCAGCAGCGTCTTTTAAACGTTGTAATGCCATTTTATCTTGTGATAAATCAATACCATTTTCTTTTTTGAATTCTGCTACTAAGTAGTCGATGATTTTTTGGTCGAAGTCATCGCCACCAAGACGGTTATCCCCAGCAGTTGCTAGAACTTCAAAGACACCATCGCCAAGTTCTAGGATAGATACGTCAAATGTACCACCACCAAGGTCAAATACTAATACTTTTTGATCTTGATCCATTTTTTCTAAGCCGTATGCAAGTGCTGCAGCTGTTGGTTCGTTGATAATACGTTCAACTTCAAGGCCTGCAATTTTACCAGCGTCTTTAGTTGCTTGACGTTGTGCATCATTAAAGTAAGCAGGAACAGTGATTACTGCTTTTGTTACTTTTTCACCAAGGTAATCTTCAGCATATTCTTTTAAGTGAGTAAGGATCATTGCTGAAACTTCTTGTGGAGTGTATTCTTTATCTTCAACTTTTACTTTGTAGTCTGTACCCATATGACGTTTAATAGAAATAATTGTATTTGGGTTTGTAATTGATTGACGTTTAGCTACTTCACCTACTTGGCGTTCACCATTTTTAAATGCTACAACTGATGGAGTTGTACGAGCGCCTTCTTTGTTTGCGATAACAACAGGTTCGCCGCCTTCTAGTACTGATACGCATGAGTTAGTTGTACCTAAGTCAATACCTATAATTTTACTCATTTAAATTTCCTCCTAGATTTTACTCATCTTTTAATTATGTGATTTATTCATTAACTTTAACCATTGCTGGTCGTAGTACACGATCTTTTAGGATATACCCCTTTTGCAACTCTTGTAAAATGACTCCTGATTCTTTTGTTTCATCATTTTCTTGCATAACTGCATGATGAATGTTTGGATCAAACGCTGTGTCTTCAGTTGCAATTGGTTCTAAGCCTTCTTTTTTTGTTGCTTCTATCAATAAACGGTACACCATGTCAATTCCTTGTTTCATTGACTTGGCATCTTCCGTTGTTGCCTCAACTTGTAAAGCACGTTCAAAATTATCTAGCACTGGAAGTAAATCTGTAAGTAAACTTTGTGCACGATATTTTTCTTGTGCTACACGATCAATTTGATTGCGACGCTTTAAGTTGTCGAAATCAGCTCGTAAGCGTACATAACGCTCTTCTTGCTCCGCTAGCTTTTCATTTAACAGCGCTAGCTCGTCTGGTTCATCAACTTTTCCATTGTTTTCAACTGTTTCTTCTACAGTTGCTTGTTGTTCTTCATTTTCAGCTGTCTTTTCCTCTACTACTGTTTCTTCAGTAGTTTCTTCGTTTTCAACTAGCTGATCTTTTTCTTCATTTGCTTTAGACAATTGTCATCCTCCTCTAATGTCGGTCACTTGCTTCTTTTTGAAAATTGGCTAGATAAGCCATTACTCATGAAGTCAAGTATTGAAACTACACGTTTGTAATCCATTCGTGTTGGACCGATGATAGCAATAGATCCTGTTAGCTCTTCACCAACTGAATATGATGCAGTAATAACACTACAATCTTCCATCGCTAAATGCTGATTTTCAGAGCCTATACGGATATGAATTCCCGTTTCATGTAATGGGAAAATCGATTGAATCTGGCTCGTTTTCTCCATTAGTTCCATTAGCATTCGGACTTTGTTTAAGTCATGGAATTCTGGTTGGTTAAGCATATTCGTTTTTCCACCATAATATATTTTACCTTCGTTTTGATAATTGTTCACATTAAAGATTGACGAAAGTAAGTCACTATAGGTACCTAGATGTTGTTTAATCATTGCAGCTGCCTCTAGCTCAAGCTTATGATGTAGATGCTCAAGCGGAACACCAACAAGTCGCTCATTTAATATGTTAACGACTTTCTCAATATCCGATGGTGAATAATCTTGGGGAACAGAGATTAAACGGTTTTCAACATGTCCATTATTCGTTACGATAATTGCTACTGCAGAATCATCAGTTAATGGCACAATTGAAAAATGTTTTACTGTATGAAGCTGAACATCTGGTCCTAAAATAATGGAAGTATAAGTCGTCAAGTCAGATAAAATATCAGCTGATTTACGAATAACTTGTTCCGTTTCCATCATCCGATCTTGGAATACGGATTGGATGGTTTTGATATCTTGAGTATTAATAACTTGAGGCCTTAACAAATGATCCACATAAAATCTATATCCTTTTTCAGATGGTATACGTCCTGAAGAAGTATGCGTTTTTTCTAAGTAACCTAGTTCCTCTAAATCTGCCATTTCGTTTCGGATAGTTGCGGCACTAAAGGTCATGCCTTCCTTCTTCGCAATTTGGCGAGATCCAACTGGTTGTGCAGTTCCAATGAAGTCATCTATAATTACTTGCAGTATTTGCAATTGTCGATTTGTAAGCATGATCATCACCTCTCGTTGTTAGCACTCAACATAAGGGAGTGCTAATACAATAATTAATTTATCACCTCTTCAAAATCATGTCAATGAAAATGCATAGGATTACAATAAAAATTCTTCAAATACTTCATTACCTACAAAACGCCCTTTTCGAGTTAGTTGAATAACATCCTCATCTATCCACAAAAGGCCTTTATTCTTTAGCTCATCTAATTGTTTTTCATAAATACTTTCGATTGTACAATTAAACTTTTTATAAAAGTGCTTTTTACTAACTCCTGCTGTTTTGCGCAGTCCTAAAAAGAGTTCTTCCTCAATCTTTTCTTTTTTTGTTTCTACATGTGTTTCATGAATTGGCTTATTGCCGTTAGCAATTGATCCCATATATTTTTTTAGTGGACCATGATTTGAGTAGCGTATACCATTAATATACCCATGTGCTCCCGCACCAAACCCTGCATATTCGTCGTTATCCCAGTAGATTCGATTATGAATCGATGAGTACCCATCTTTACTAAAATTGCTTATTTCATATTGATGTAATCCATGCTTTTCCATTTCACTCATCAACACATCATACATTTCTGCTTCAGTATCTTCGCCCGGTAGTCGTAATTTTCTTTTTGCCATAAGATTATAGAAAATAGTCTTTGGCTCAACAATCAGTGAATAAGCAGAATAATGCGGAAGTTGAAGTGAAAAAGCTATTTCTAGCGTTTCTTGCCATTGCTGCATCGTTTGCCCAGGTAATCCGTACATTAAGTCAATACTGATATTTTCAAATCCAATCTTCTTTGCTTCTTCAATAGCACCAAAAACTTGGGTGTTTGAATGGGTCCTACCTAAATTCGTCAATAATTCTTGTTGAAACGCTTGAACACCTAAACTAAGCCTATTGACGCCACCGTTATAAAGTACCTGTAACTTGTCCTTCGTCAATTCATCAGGATTTGCTTCTGAAGTAAATTCTGTAACATGATCCATTGGTATATACTTTCGAATTAACTCTAGTAGCCTATTCAATTGTTCCTCTGATAAGGATGTGGGTGTTCCTCCACCCAAGAAAATTGTTTCAATGTTAGAAAAATCCTGTTCTTCGCTCCATAAGCGCATTTCTTCACCTAATGATTCAATATATTCATCGACTGGCTGGTTTTTAAAAAACACTTTGTTGAAATCACAATAGTTACAAATCTGATGGCAAAACGGAATATGGATATAAATACCTCTAGCCAATCCAAAACCTTCTTTCAAGTATATTCACATAAATTTCATTAGATATAGTTTAATGTATTTCTTGATTTTATCAAAATAAAAAAGAAACGTTTGCTTTAAACGCTTCTTTGTCATCACTTAAAAAATCTATTTAATTGAAGTTTTTGACCTTGGCAGATTCGTTCCTGTCTTTTGAGTTCTTCTAATTTACTATGCATGTGAGTGATGCGGCTTTCAAAAGTGCTTAGTTTATATTCAATCGCTGTCATTAAACGTTCAAGACATTCGATATCCTCTTTAAACACCATATGATCACTCCTTTTCATATTGAATTTAATTTTAGTATGTATAAATTCAGGCACTACCAAACTAATTTTCACTACATTCGAACTATTTTTCTGTTTATCCATTACTATTGTACCTGCAATTTCATTTCGAGTCCAGGATTTTCAGTAAAACAAAAAAAGTGCTACCGCATAGGAAGTTAATCACTTTGCGATAGCACTTACTTTTTTATAATGGCTAATCAATATGGAATAGCTTATTTTTTAGGTTGATCGTCATCCATTTTCAATACCGCCATAAAGGCTTCTTGAGGAACTTCAACAGAACCTACTTGTTTCATACGTTTTTTACCTTCTTTTTGTTTTTCAAGAAGTTTACGTTTACGTGAGATATCCCCGCCGTAACATTTTGCCAA
This sequence comes from Rummeliibacillus sp. JY-2-4R, assembly GCF_053847205.1. Taxonomy (NCBI): domain Bacteria; kingdom Bacillati; phylum Bacillota; class Bacilli; order Caryophanales; family Caryophanaceae; genus Rummeliibacillus; species Rummeliibacillus sp. JY-2-4R. The sequence continues at coordinate 2,713,690 of NZ_CM132623.1, forward strand.
TACATTTTTACGCATTGCTTTGATGGTTGAGCGTGCGACAATTTTTTGACCAATTGCTGCTTGTACTGGTACTTCAAATTGTTGACGTGGGATGAGCTCTTTTAATTTCTCTACAATTATTTTACCACGTGCATATGCAAAGTCTTTGTGAACGATAAAGCTTAATGCATCGACATGTTCTGCATTTAGTAAAATATCCATCTTCACTAAACTAGATGGTTTATACCCAATTAACTCATAGTCAAATGATGCATATCCTTTTGTGCTAGATTTAAGTTGGTCAAAGAAATCATAGACGATTTCTGAAAGTGGAATTTCATAGAAAATATTCACACGTGTTGTATCAATATAATCCATTGTTAAGAAACTACCACGTTTTCGTTGGCAAATTTCCATTACTGCTCCAACATAATCATTTGGCACCATGATATTTGCTTTTACATAAGGCTCTTCAATTCGGTCGATTTTTTGTGGTTCCGGCATCATTGATGGGTTGTCCACTTTTACTTCTTCACCATCTGTCATGTGTACATGATAAATAACACTTGGCGCAGTAGTGATTAAATCGATATTAAACTCTCGTTCGATTCGTTCTTGGATAATTTCCATATGAAGCAAACCTAAGAATCCGCATCGGAATCCAAATCCTAGAGCTTGTGATGTTTCTGGCTCATATTGTAGTGCAGAGTCGTTCAACTCTAGTTTTTCCAATGCTTCACGTAAATCATTATAACGTGCTGTATCGATTGGATATAAACCGCAGTATACCATTGGATTTAATCTACGATAACCAGGTAATGCCTCAGATGCTGGATTATTTGCAAATGTAATTGTATCCCCTACACGAGTATCACCGACATTTTTGATAGAAGCAGTTAAATATCCAACATCCCCAACTGTTAAAAATTTAGTAGGTGTAATTTTTGGAGTATGTACACCGACTTCGATGACTTCGAATTCAGCACCTGTTGCCATCATACGAATCTTATCACCTGGCTTAACAGTACCTTCTACAATTCGAATAGAAGTAATGACACCACGATATGCATCATAAACAGAGTCAAAAATAAGTGCTTGTAGTGGTGCTTCTGGGTCTCCAACTGGTGCTGGAACTTTTTCTACAACTTGTTCTAAAATATCTTCAATTCCTATACCAGCTTTTGCAGATGCTAATACTGCGTCTGTTGCATCTAAACCAATAACATCTTCTATTTCAGCACGAACACGCTCTGGATCAGCTGAAGGAAGGTCAATTTTGTTGATGACCGGTAAAATTTCAAGGTCATTGTCTAGCGCTAAGTAAACGTTCGCTAAAGTCTGAGCCTCAATTCCTTGTGCAGCATCAACTACTAAAATTGCACCTTCACATGCAGCTAAACTTCTTGATACTTCATATGTGAAATCGACATGTCCTGGTGTATCAATTAGATGTAAAATATAAGTTTCACCATTTTTCGCTGTGTAGTGTAGCTGAACAGCGTTTAATTTTATCGTAATTCCACGTTCTCTTTCTAAATCCATGGAATCTAGAAGTTGTTCTTTCATTTCACGTGCAGTTAGTGCCTGTGTTTTCTCTAAAATACGGTCTGCTAATGTTGATTTTCCGTGGTCAATATGAGCGATAATAGAGAAATTGCGTATATGTTCTTGACGGTTGATCAGTTCTTCTCGGTTCATGCGTTCCACTCCTATTTAAACTACTAGAATTATAGCAGTGATTCGCCTGATATTGCAATGTTAGGATGATGCTGGTTCGACAAACGCTTCTTCGATTGCTCTTGCTAAAATCGCAATCGAACGATTTAACTCTTCTTCACTATTTGACACCCCACCAAGTTCTATCAAGATTATTTTCTTAGACAGATCTTGATTATAAATTCCATTGACACCTTCTCCAGATTTTTTCATCACACCTCTTGAAATACCTGGCACTAAACTATTTAGCTTTTTAGACAACCGTTCAGCATATGCCTCGTTTGCTTGATATTGACTGTTTTCCCCACCAATAATTAATGCCATTTTAGCGTATGAACTACCATTATAAGTGGCAGTCGTAACGGCTTTTCCGGCAGAATCTCTATGAATATCCATGATTAAGTCATAATCATGTTGATCAATCTGTTTTTTTACATAGGGACGGACTGCATCATAAGCCTGATAAAATGCCATATGTTGTTGTTTCATCAGCTTCATAGTATCCAATTTTAGAACATCTGTATCAATATTGTTTTGTTTAAAGTGGTTTACGAATAAATCACCTAATGTTCTTACATTCGCCATTTCAGAGTAGACTGAAATGATTTGTTTCCGTTGTTTTAGCATGGGATAATAAGCTTCTTGTGAGTGGGTAAAATAAATCAATGTTTTAAAATTATAGGTTTTGTTCTTTTCCGAGACTTTTGTGGCGAGTGTTTTGTTAGCAGCGAATGCGATTTGGGTTTCTTGCTTCGGTTCATCAATAATATTTTGCTGATTTTGCCAAATTGGGATTTTCGCTGCAATAATAGGTAGTGAAAAAAAGATTGCTAAGAATAATACACTAAATTTCCATCGTCGTTGGCGTCTTTGCATCCTATATCCCTCCTCCTGTTACTTTATGGAGAAGGGATGTTATTTAGAACCTTATGCAGGACTCAACCATCTTGTACATACGCTTGCAAGCATGGATACATAGGCTGATACCCAATCATCAATATTTTTTGGTGTTACAAACAGGCGTTGTTGACCCGTTAAAACTTCTTGGAAAAGTTGCAGTCTTTCGTTCTTATCCCAGTTCACCCATTCTCCAAAAATCGGCAATAATGCTTCTGGCAAAATAGGTGTATTTTCATCTACCTGGTACGATGAAACGGATAAAGCAGACGATGGTCTTTTTCCTTCTGCTATTTTTGCGGAAATATATCTAAACAATGTTTCGACAGCATCTGAAATAAGTACAGGTCCATCGACAACTGTTGGTAATCCGATAGCTGTTACCGGACACCCCATTGATTCCTTCGATATTTCTTTTCTAGCATTACCAACCCCCGCACCAGGTTGAATCCCTGTATTTGTAATTTGTACGGTTTTACACAGTCGATCACTAGAGTTTGTTGCTAGTGCATCGATGATAACGATTAATGTGGGCTTGATATTTTCAGCAAGTGCTTTGACAAATTCACTCGTCTCATAACCAGTCTGAGCTGTAACACCAGGTGCATAAATGATGCAATTATCTTGAATCATAATTTCTTGATTATGCAAATGCTCAATTGTTAATGGTCCGATCGCATCTGGAGTAATCGTACGATTGCCCAGTCCAATAATAAGTACTTTTTTTAACTGCTCCTTAGAATGTATTTTTTGAAGTACCTTTATAATATTTTCTTCAAATATTTCAAGACCTTCTGGATCATATGCTTCTAATGTTGGAACTGATAATGTTACATAAATCCCTTCTTTTTTCCCTATATGTTCCTCTCCTTTTTTAGAAACCGTTACTTGTGTGATTTTCACGATTTCTTCCCAATTCTCTTGAATATCAATACCGTTAGAATTCCTTAGTTTCGAGCGTTCTTCCTCTGTCTTATGATTAATATATGCTTCTGTTTCATCTACTAGGTCTGTTGTAGACCATTGGAAGTTTTCCATAATCTCACCTCATTTTTAGTGTGTACATTGTGTCAAGTAAATATTCTTTGCAATTCTCTCTTGATTTTTCTATTAGGATTTTGCTATAATGATGCTTGTTGTATTAGACACATGAAAGTTGAGAATTTACTCATCTCGATCCATTTTAGGAGGTGAACGTTAATGCCAAACATTAAATCTGCAATCAAACGCGTAAAAACTGCTGAAACTGCTAACACTCAAAACGCACAAGCAAAATCTGCTATGCGTACTGCTGTGAAAAAAGCTAACGCTGCACTTGAAGCAAAAGAAGAAAACGCAAAAGAACTTTTAAATGTTGCTGTTAAATCTTTAGATAAAGCAGCTTCTAAAGGCTTAATCCACAAAAACGCAGCTTCTCGTCAAAAAGCTCGTTTAATGAAAAAAGCTTAATCCTATTTAGGATTCAAAAAAAGAGGGTGTCCAAAGAAATTCTTTTGGACACCCTCTTTACTTTCTTCTTATAAAGGCTTCATCAGGAATAATTCCAAGAATCTTTCCCTTTTCCCACCCATAGATTTTAATTGTAAATCAACCTCAGAAAGTCCATACAACGCTTTTAACAATGATTCATCTGAAACATTACGGTGATCTTCTACGATTCTTTTGACGCGATAAGGATTCACTTTTAACTGTTTAGCAATTTGACCAGGATGATATCCTTTTTTCAATAAATAATAGACATTAGACATTAATCGTATTTGGGAAGCCAATAGTGCAACGAGCATAATAGGCTCTTGCTTTTGTCGTATTAAGTCATGATATATTGACAAACATTGAGAGATATCATGTCGCAAATAGGCATTTAACATTTTAAAAGCATCTTGTTCTAATGTTTTGGCTACTAATTCATCAACCAGAGATATGCTAATATTCTTTTCATCACCTAGGTATAAACTAATTTTCTCTATTTCTGATTGTAAATGAATCATATCCATCCCAACCATTTCAATTAGTTTTGAAATTGCCTCTTCGTCAATCGTTTTTCCTCTAGACGATACTTCGTTTTGTACCCAAACAGCCAAATCGTGCTCTTTAGGAGTTTCCGCAAGCAGATAAACAGCATGTTGTTTCATTTGCTTAGTCACTTTTTTACGTTCGTCAAGCTTTTCATAAGGAGCAATGAATATCGTAATGGATGTATCTGATGGAAATTCAAGCCAATTAGCTAATCTTGTTAAATCATGATTAACTTTCTCTTTTGATTTATCTGTTGCTTTTAAAAAGTTTGCATTTTTAGCAATTATAAGCTTTTTACTAGAAAAGAAAGGGATTGTGTCAGATTCGTCAATCACATAATCTACCGGTTTTTCATCCAGATCTATCGTGATCGTTTCAATTTCTCCCTCTTCCTCAATTTTCAACTTTATACGTCGAATAGTTTCATCTATAAAATAGGATTCAAGTCCAGCTAGCAAATAAACTGGTGCTATTTTTCCTTTTTGAATCTCATTCCATAATTTTGTAAACATAATATCCTCCTAATAACACAACACTTCTTCTAGTATACATTCAATTTTTAGTCTCTGCATAGTCTAGATAGATTCTGTTAACAATAGTTGAATCACCCTATTTACGCATTCAATATAGATTTTTTGTAAGCATTACCGTATAATTAAGACGAATTAGGAGGGATATTAATGAATCCATTTGAAAATGATGTACAAAGTAAAAGAAATGACGCTCTTGATTCAGGCGTAGGCTTCGGCGTATCATTTGTATTCTTCGCACTTATGTTTATTATTGCTACTATAGTTGACTACGTGAACTTATAGGCGTCTACCCGAAAAAGCTTTGTCACTCGGACAAAGCCTTTTTCATTTCTATTAATTGTGAAGTTGTAATAATATTCCATTTATTTTCCGTTAACTTTACTTCAATTGTTCCTACTTCAGCTGTGTTTAGAGTATTTAACTCTAGTCGTTCATAACGTTTTACTACCTCCTTATTAGGATGCCCATATCGATTATTTAACCCCGTTGAGAAGATCGTCAGTAGTGGATTTGTTGTAACTAAAAACGCCTCCGAACTTGAAGTTTTACTTCCATGATGCCCAGCTTTTAATATTGTTACGTTTTCGATGGATTGAATCTTTTTATTTACCAGACGTAATTCACCCGGTTCCTCTAAATCGCCCGTAAATAATATTTTAAACTTCCCATAGCGCAATAAAAGTACGAGGGAATCGTCATTTCCTTCATAATGGGTATCTGCTGGTGATAGATAATCAAAATATACATCCCCTTCACGCCAATTCATTGCCATTATTTTTTCTCCTAGCGGGACTTTCTTACTATTCATAAATTGAACCACATCTTGCATCACGCCTTTTTTCCATGAATTAGGGGTAACATGAATTTCTTTTACGCGTATTTCTTCCATTACCTCTTCTGCACCTTCCACATGATCCGCATCAGCATGTGTGAGTATCATTGTATCGATAGACCTTATACCACGGCCTTTTATGTACGGTACAACAATCCTTCTACCAATTTCGAATTCGACTTTTGACTGTTTCCAAAAATCCTGGTCAAAACGTAAGAGTCCCCCTGTATCGATGACATATACCTTTTTTCGAAATGGAAGTTCGATTAAAGCACAATCTCCCTGACCTACATTCAAAAAGGTAATTCGTACATCTTTGTGTAAACTTGGCGCGATATGAATGACCATTGCCGGAATGATTATACAACTTGCAGCAACAACAAATTTACCTTTTTCAAAAAACAAAAAAGCTGCTAATACACCTATAAATGCCAAACAACATATTATTACACTCGGTCTTCCGGTAACCCACATTTGAAAAGGGACTGCCTGTAACCACATAATAATTTTTGTAATAAGCCCCCTTAAAGGTTCATAGATGAAAAAAAGCAATCCTGCAAGTGAAGGGAATACAGCTGATAGCACGAGCAAGACAATATTTATAGGCAAAACCACAAATGAAAAAAGCGGAACAAAAACAATATTTGTAAGAAACGATGAAAGACTTAGTTCAAAAAAATGATAAATGAGCAACGGATATACAAGAAGTTGACATACACTTGTTAAATAGAATGACTGTAGGATTACATTTTGTGTTGATTGTAATATTTTATTTGAAAATACTAGAGCGACAGTTGCTAAAAAAGATAGCTGAAACCCGATTTGAAAAATAATACTTGGCTGATATAAAACAAACAAAATAAAACTTAATGATAATGCATCATCAATTGATAATCTATAAGAGAAAAGTTTAACAATCATGACCATTTCTACAACAATGACTGAGCGCCAGACAGAAGGGGCTCCCCCAGCCAAGCACGCATAAATTGGCAACGAAATCATTATGACAAGCTTTGCATGCTCCCGCCTTACCCCCAGTCGAAGAAGCAATTCGTTTACTAATATAGCTAGTAATGCTATATGTGAACCAGAAATTGCAAATAAATGCGTAATCCCAAGCTTTTGATAGGCTCTTTCTACATCAGGATCAACATTTTCTTGTTCCCCTATTATTAAGGCTTGTGCTTCAGCTACTAGACTTTTCGGAAAAGTGTTTTCTATATGCTTCTTAACTGCAAATCTTTGTTCTGCTAATATAGCCGAAAGTGAGTTTTTCTTTTGTAAATAAGTTGCTTGTTCAATTTCATAAATTCCTAGTGCGCCATGACTTTCAATATAATCTTCCATCGAGAAAGCATATTGATGCGCAGGCAATGCTTCCGGAACCAATTCCCCCTTTACTTGAAATGTTAGACCACTTAGTGAAATACCTTCATATTTAGCCTTTTCTTGTTGGGATTGAAATGTTTGAACAGCATATACTTTTGCACCATTTGCTAATATTGCAAAGCCTCTTAGCTTTGATCCGTTAATTGTATAGGATTCTGTCCATGTTAAGGTTGTAAGTTTTTGGATGGGGTGTATTCTAAGTTGTAAAATAGATGAGGTATAATAGAATGCAAAAAAAGAGATGATTACAACAATTGCAATCATCTTACCGTTTTCTTTTTTCCACAATAAATACAAACTATAAGGGATTAGTAGTACTAATAGCCACTTATATATATGAGCTGCTATAGTTCCTAATAATAAGCCTAACGCAACATAAATTATTTTATGTCTAAGGACGACTTTCCAAATAATTCCTCCACCTTCTGTTCATATGGTTCCAATTCCTTTTGAGTAGCACCTCGGCCACGAAGCTCATTTAACAATTCAACATATAGCGAAATTTTCTCTTCACTTAGAAAATCTATTTTTCGTTCATCAAACGGAACTTGTACAACATTGACACCTGCTTGTTCTAATAATTCTAGCGCATATGGATTATTCTTATAGTCCGTTGCATAGAAAAGATTTTTAATACCTGCTTGAATAATTGATTTAGTACAAGGTAAACAAGGAAAATGCGTTACATATATATCTGCACCATTTGTAGGAGTTCCGTATTTTGCGCATTGTAACAATGCATTCACTTCTGCATGAACTGTTCGAACACAGTGATTGTCCACTACATAGCAGCCTTTATCGATACAGTGATCATCACCAGAAATTGAGCCATTGTATCCTCCAGCAATAATTCTTTTATCTCGAACAATTGTTGCACCAACGGATAATCTTGTACAAGTACTTCTTAAAGCTAGTAAATGACTTTGTGCCATAAAAAATTGGTTCCATGTAATTCGCTCCATATAAATGCCTCCTGAATAAATCTACTATTACCAGTTTAGTTTTAGTATATTAGTTTTTCAACAGTCAAAATAACTCAAAATTATTGGACTGATAAAAAATCTTTTAAAGATTCGAACGTTTTTTCACCAATACCCGTCACATTCTTTAAATCTTCTATTGTTTTAAATGGTCCATTTTCAGTTCGATAAGCAATAATTGCTTTTGCTTTTGCTGGTCCCACTCCATTAAGTGTAGTAAGACCTGCTTCATCTGCCGTGTTAATATTGACTAATTCGGATGACTTGTTTGCACTTTCTCCCCCGTTTTGAGTAGAGGGTACAGATGAAGAAGATTGATCAGCGATATTAAGCACTTTTTCTGTTTCTTCGCCCTTTTGTGGAACGTAGATGACCATTTCGTCTTGTAATTTTTGGGCATGATTAATCTGCCTTGATTGTGCATTTTTTGCATATCCACCCGCAATTAAAATCGCATCAATCACTCGACTATCTGCATCAAGCTTATAAACGCCAGGATTTTTAACCGCACCTTTAACATCTACCATAATGGAAGTAGTTGCAACTGCACCTTGCTTTTGCGTGTCGTTTTGCTTGTCTTCTAGTAATTTAGGATTGAAATTGGTGGATTGTTGATCTATATTGAGTTGTTTTTCATCTTGAATTGTTGAGAATAGCTCGTCCTGTGGGGGTGTGGACGATTGTTTGAAGATATAACCAAAAGTAATACATACAACAAGTATGATTATGGGGATGATATACTTGTTGTCATTTTTCTTAAAAAAAGAAGGAATTAGCTAAGCACTCCCTTTCTTTTCAAAAGGCATTTATACGAAGCTAATTCCAATATATATTATTTTCCAATATTTGAAAAGACTATTTTACTGCTCTAAAGAATATTCTTTCAGATTCTTCTGTTGGCTGTTCTGGTGAAAAATCAGCAGTAATTGTAATATCACGAAAACCTGCTTGATGTAACATTTCTATATATGTTGTTATTTCAAATGTTCGTTGATAATGATATTCTTCAAATCGTTCATAATAACCGTTTGCTTGTTGTACATAGAATACCATATCATGATGAACAGAATGGGGTTCTTCCCCTGGCTCTGTTACCCATAAATACGTAATTTCGCCATCATCATATGTAAATGGAGATTCCATAAAGATTTCATCCATTTTAAATAAGGAATGTACATCAAAGAATAATTGTCCACCTCGGCGTAGTGCTTGGTAAATGCGAGATAAGGTTTGTTGAACTGCCTCTTGTTGTTCTACATAATTTATCGAATCAATCGGAATCGTTACCACATCAAGATTCTCAAATCCCTCTAGCTCATCCATTGACATACAAAACAGAGGTACATCTATTTTTTGCTCCAAGAATCGTTGTGAAGCAATCATTAACATTTCTTCAGATAAATCAAGCCCACTAACTTCAAACCCCTGTTTAGCAAATTTTTCGGCCATGATTCCAGTGCCACAACCAATATCTAGTAGCTTTTTATATTCTTTTGCCGGTGCAAACGTTGTAATCCAACGAATATATTCATCATAAGGAATGTCAGTCATTAATTTGTCGTAAACTTCTGCAAACCGTCCGTAACTACTCATTCTGGGTCAATCGCTAAGAATTTTTCTGGTGCATCGGCCCAAAGACGTTCTAAATTATAGTACTGACGTTCATCCTTATGGAAAATATGACAAACCACATCTCCAAGATCAACTAGAATCCAACGAGCAGTATCAAATCCTTCAATACGTTTAACTTCATAGCCCTCTTTATGTGCTACATCAGCGATTTCTCTAGCAATCGCTTGCGCTTGACGATCAGAATTCCCATGGCAAATTAAGAAATAATCTGCTAATAATGAAACGCCCTGCATATTTAATACAACGATATTTTCTGCTCGTTTGTCATCTGCTGCTTTAAAAGCAATATCTAATAATGGTTTTGTCATTCTGTCACTTTTCCTTTCTTTTTCAACAATAAGTCGTTATAACATTCAAATGAATCTGGGAAAACTGGTTGATGCTTGCTGATTAAAAATGATATTGAATGTCCTATACATTTAATCATTAAATCATGTAATTCTAAATTCTTTGCAGCATCCCGTAATTCGTCTACACCAGGAAATTTACGATTAGGTTCAATCATATCTGCAATATAGACGATTTTTTCTAAATTACTTTGACCTGCTCGTCCTGTTGTATGAAATCTGATTGCATTTAGCATGTCCCCATCTGCTATATTAAATTCTTTTTTTGCTACATAAGCACCAACAGGACCATGCCAAAGCTCATGATGATACTCAAGTAACGCCTTATCCATTTTTTGTTCGATGATTACTTGTTTCATCCACTCACGGTCAGCATACTTACATGAGTCATGTAAAATCGCCGATACTTCTGCTTTTTTTGGATCTTCCCCAAAACGTTTTGCAAGCTTTATAGCTGTATCCGTCACACCAATTGTATGGATATAACGCTTTTCCGGCATACGGTCTTTCATCGCTAATAATAATTCATCGCGTTCCATATAAACCTTCCTCTCGTATATACTGTTCAACGGCTGTCGGCACTAAAAATGTCACAGTTCGTCCTTCTTGTAATCGATTTCGAATCATCGTAGAAGATAAATCCATAAGAGGGGCTTCTATTAGCTGTACAGGAAGTTTTGTTATGCCTTGCGTACCTGGACGATGTACACCAACAAAATGTACCAATTCAGTTAGTTCCTTAATATGGTACCATTCATCAAGCATATCAATCATATCGCCACCGATAATGAAATAGAACTCTGTATCAGGTTCACGCGATGTTAAAACTCTCAAAGTTTCATATGAATAAGATACTCCACCGCGATTGATTTCATACGGCTCTATTTTAAAATACGGAATAGATTGAATGGCAAGTTTTGTCATATGAAGTCTTTCTTGTGCAGTAGCATCCTGTGGTTTCACTTTATGAGGAGGTACCGCATTTGGCATAAAACGCACTTCGTCTAATCCTAAAACATCATAGACCTCATTTGCCATCAATAAATGTGCCATATGAGGTGGATTAAATGTTCCACCAAGAAGTCCTACTTTTTTCATCTAATCAAATCCTTATTTTGCTTTTGGTAATTCGATTTTACGATGCTCACGTTTTGAAGCTTGTTTATATAAAACAACTGTTAATCCAATTAGTTGGACAAGTTCTGAATTCGTCCCTTCAGCTAATTGTTCTGCTACGTCTTTCTTATCAAACTCACAGTTGTCTAAAATACGCACTTTCAATAGTTCACGTACTTCTAATGCTTGTTTAATTTGAACAAGCATAGCTTCATTTACCCCACCCTTTCCAACTTGGAAAATTGGTTGTAATGAGTGTGCTTCAGCACGCAAAAATCTTTTTTGTTTACCTGTTAACATGAAATTAATTTCCTCCTAATTGCTTAAGCAGAATATTATCTACAACTTCTGCTTTCGGATAACTACCAGTCCAATAACTGTATGCTAGTGCACCTTGGTGAATGAACATTCCAAGACCAGTTACAATTGTAGCTCCTTTTCTCTTTGCCTCATTTAAAAATGGTGTCATTAATGGATTATACACAATATCCGCTACGATTGCAGTGGAAGATAGTTTTGCAAGTGATAAGGGTAAGGCAAATTCACTTTTGTTTAAGCCTGCAGATGTAGTTTGAATGAGAACTTCAAACTCATCTAGTTTTTCTGAGGCCTCACTTAAAGTAATAGCTTGCGAATCAATATCTAACTCATCACATATAGCTTGTGCTTTTGATACAGTTCGATTTGCAATGGTAATATGTGTGTATCCTGAATTAACAAGTGCAAAAACAATACCTCTCGCTGCACCCCCAGCACCGATCACTAATATATGCTTTTCACGATGACTATTGCCAACGTTTTCCTCTAATGAACGGACAAATCCTAAACCATCTGTATTATATCCCTTGTAAGTACCATCTTGTAAACGAACGACTGTATTGACAGCCCCCATTTTTCGAGCTGACTCATCAAGTTCATCTAAGAATGGAATAATTTTCTCTTTATGTGGAATGGTAATATTCCATCCGCTGCAACCAAGCGTTTTTAATGCTTGTACTGCTTGTTCCAACTCTTCATGTTTGACATGAATTGGAATATAGCTCGCATCCCGATTCTCATCTACCATCCATGCATTATGCATGAGTGGAGACATCGAGTGTTCAATAGGATCACCAATAACCGCGTACCATTTTCTCAAAACTTCTCTCCCCCTAGATTAATGAAGGCCGAATTTGAACTTCTACACCTTCTGGGGCATATGCTGCAACTACTACATTTGGATCTTGAATCGTAATCCAACCAAGACCTGAAAATACGATATCTGTTTTTGCTTCTTTTATTGAAAATTCATGTCGTACTAATTTTGGTAGTCGGTCCATATACTGATTAGATGGTGGAGCTAGTAATTCACCTTTATGATTTGCGTACAATTCATCTGCATTTTCTAATTTTGTTCTGTGAATATTTAAATCATTTGCAATGTGAATCGTAAAAGCAGATCTTTTTCCTTGTATAAAATCAAATCGAGCTAAAGCACCAATAAACAATGTTTGCTCTGGATTTAGTTGGAATACTTTTGGTTTGATCTCTTTTTTAGGCATGATAAATTTTAATTCAGATGGATCTAAATAATGTGCCATTTGATGATGATTAATAATTCCTGGTGTGTCATAAATAGCATGACCATCATCTAAAGGAATTTCAATCATATCAAGCGTTGTACCTGGGAAGTAAGATGTCGTTATAATATCGCCTTCACCTGTAGCTTGTTTGATGATACGGTTGATAAAAGTGGATTTACCTACATTTGTACAACCAACAACATAAACATCTTGACCTTTGCGATATTTATCAATTGCATCCATCGCTTCTTGCATGCCTTGTCCTTTTTGTGCACTTACTAACAAAACATCAATCGGTTTTAACCCTAATTCTTTTGCTTCTCGTTTTAACCAATTGATTACCTTTTGTTTTTTCACAGACTTTGGCAACAAATCAACTTTGTTTGCAATTAGTAATACTGGATTATTCCCAACAAAACGGTGTAATCCTGGCAACCAGCTACCATTAAAATCAAAAATATCTACAATTTTTACAATCAACCCATTATGTTTACCTAAACCATTTAAAATACGTAAAAAATCGTCATCTGTTAGAGACACAGGTTGAAGTTCATTGTAGTTTTTCAAACGGAAGCAACGCTGACAAATGACATCTTCTTTTTCCAAAGAGGAAACAGGAGCATATCCTGGTGCGTTTTTGTCTTCTGTTTGGATTTGTGTACCACAGCCGATACAATGTGGCATTTCGTTCATTATTTTTCCTCCCAAGTTTTAATACCTTTTTTGCTTAAATATTTATATACACGTCTTTCAATCATACGATTAAAACGCGTAACAAAGCCATCTGATTGTGCAACAGGTTTTACTAATATGGTGTGCAATTTACTACGATTTGCTCCCATCATATCTGTCAGCATTTGATCGCCTAACATCAATACTTCTTCGGGTCTCATTTTAAGCAAATCAAGCGCTCGCTTAAATCCTCTTGCAAGTGGCTTTTGAGCTTTAAAAATATAAGGAATCCCTAATGGATCCGCAAACTTTTTCACTCGTGGTTCTTTATTGTTTGACAGGATAACTATTTGAATACCGGCATCATGCATTATTTTGAACCATTCTATAAGTTCTTCTGTAGCATCTGGACGATCCCATTCTATCAATGTGTTATCAAGGTCTGTAATAATTCCTTTAATGCCCAATTGCATTAGCTTTTCCGGTGTTATATCAAAAACCGAAAGAGCAAATTCTTTTGGCATAATTAATTTGTACAAATTTTTCACATCTTTCTAATTTAATGCGGAGATACTAAAGATATTTACAACATAACTTTTAAAATTATACCATATGTGCAAACGCTTGACCCACCTTGATATGTGTACCTTGCACAACATTCTCTAAAAATTCAATGCTATTTTCATTAAATAATAATACAACCGTTGAACCAAACCCAAAAAAGCCTACCTCTTCTCCCTTTTTCCAGTAATTCGCAGTATTCGTAAGATTAATCGAATTGACAAACATTGCACCAACTTTTATAAATGCACAACGCGAACCGTTATCAGCTACCAATTCAGTTATTTGTCGGTAGTTTTTTGAGATTGGTTGGTTTCCGTAAGTTAATCCAAAACCATTGACAGGGTATGATTTTCTTCCGAGTGTATATTGTCTCACTACACTCGCATCAATTGGACTATGAAAGTGATGATAATCGGCAGGACTAAGATAAAAAACAATATACTTGCCGTTTAAATATCGATCAACGATTTCATTTTTTCCTAATAAATCTTTTAAGTCATAGGATTTACCTTTAACATAAAAAATTGTATTTTTCTCTATATCACCAAACGATTCAATTTTAGCATCAACCGGGCTTATATAAATATCGCTTCCTTTTGCAATTAGTCGAGCATCAGATTTTAGATTTCGTATAAAAAAATCTTGTAGATTTCGAAAGTCTTCTTTTTTTCCTGAAACTTCATCAAGCTTAATCCCGTATACTTTAATGTATGAAGAAATGAATTTTTTACTTAATCTTGAAGTTGATAGATGCTGAAGAAGAAAGGATGACCATTTTCCATTTGTTAGTTCAATAATAGATCGGTAAAGTTTTTCTCTAATCAATTGATTACCTCATTTTAAAAAAGTTTTACAGTACTATATTAAAAGCAGTATAATATTTAAATATAGAAATTAAAAGGAGTGCTGTCCATTGTTTCTTATTCAAAAAGTGGATACCACAATTAAAAAAATGAAATCACACTTAGCAAATTTAATTACAATTGGTAATATATCATTTGGTGGCGCATCAATTATGTCTACCATCAATGAATCATATAATTATGCGGTCTTGTTTATATTCATAGCTGCATTTTTAGATCGATATGATGGAAAAGTAGCTCGAAAATTTAATCAAGAATCAGAATTAGGGAAACAATTAGATTCCATGAGTGATATTATATCATTTGGAGTGGCCCCTGCGTTACTAATGTATGTAATGACAGTAAGAGATTATGGAACAATTGGTATGATTGTTACTGTGTTGTATATTGCTTGCGGTGCATTTAGACTTGCACGTTTTAATATAACAGAGTCAAATGGATACTTCTGCGGATTACCTATTACCGCAGCAGGTGCGATTTTAACAGTATCATTTTTCTTGATTCCTATCTTCTCAACTGCGTTCTTTTTATTTTTATTCCCGCTATTATCGATTCTTATGATTAGTACATTTTCTTTAAAAAAAGTTTAAAAAAACATTTTTAAGTGATCTACAATTGTAGGTCACTTTTTTGTTGTAAAATGTAAGGATGTGTCATATGTTGTATTATTCACTATCACGAAAGGATGAAGACAATAAGTACCCTTTTAACAGCCATTTTACAACTCTGGGTTGATCTCCCTGTCATTCTTGGCTATTTAAAAGGGCAATCTTTTCCTCAGCCCTTTACGAAGGAAGAAGAAGCAGAGTGTCTTGAACGATTTTTAAATGGTGATGAATCGGCTAAGTTAGAGTTAATTGAGAGAAACATGCGCTTAGTAGCTCACGTAGTAAAGAAATTCCATCCTAAACATGAGCAATTAGATGATTATATCTCTATTGGAACAATCGGATTAATGAAAGCCGTTGCAAGCTTTACACCTCAGAAAAAAACCAGACTTGCAACTTATGCTGCCAGATGTATCGAAAATGAAATATTAATGCACTTGCGAAGTCAGAAAAAAGTGCAAAAGGACGTTTCATTATATGAAACCATCGGCTCTGACAAAGATGGCAATCCCCTTGAAATTGCGGACTTTCTTCAAAGTGATGATCCCTCAACAGAGCAACAAATTGAACGACGTGAAGAGGAACAAAGACTATATGAACACTTAGACTTATTGGATGAGAGAGAATTATCGATTATCCAACAACGTTACGGACTTGGCCAGCAAGATGCAAAAACACAAAAAGAAATTGCACAGGAAATGAACATCTCAAGGAGTTATGTAAGCAGAATTGAGAAAAGAGCTTTAATCAAGCTCTAGCAACATTTCAAACGAAAAAAATCTTAGAGGGATGCACGATTCATATTAAAAAATAAAAAAGGAGTGCCCCAAATAATAAGGGAACTCCTTTTTCGTTTGTTTAAAATACTTTTTTCTTGATTGCCACTTAAATAAGATGATTAACTTAAAATTTGCTTAGTTCTAAAATTGATATTTCTCCAAAGAAAATTTCTGATTTTATTATCTTTAAAATGTAACTTTCTTTTGAAATGTAACTCAAAATTTCTTCCGGAGTCTGTGCTCTATATCTTTGATATGGATGCCATCCAGTTATCTTCTCACTAGGTATTTGCCTAAAATAAGAAAAATACAGAGACATATCATACTGAGGTATTTGATAAAACCGTTTATAGAAGAATAAGGAGTGACTAACTTTGAATTATCATCCATATTTACCGGGCCATCATCATTACTATTATGCCTATCCACGTCCTAGATTTTATTATTCCTGGCAAATGCAATGCTATCAGCAATGCTTATCAAATGGAGGTACTCCAGAATCCTGCTGCTTTTTCTGTGATTTACCTTGTTATTCCCCCTGGTAATGTACTGCAGCTTAATTCCCTAAGAGGAGAGTAGGGGTTCGAAATTTTGGAATTTATAGCTAATTCACCATAAATCAACTCGGGATGAATGATTTTAATCATAAATAAAAAAGGAGTTGCTTAAGCAACTCCTTTTTTGATCATTTTGCTAGACTTTTGTGTATTATGGATTACTTTTATTATCCTGTTTCGGACACTAGCTGCTCGAGAGTGCACAGGATGTGTCGTGCTTTTAGGCTTTCTTCCTTGATTAGGTCTCTCGGTCGAAAGCTGAATATACACTTTTGATTCGTGCCTTCCAGTGCTTGTTGCAGCTAAACGAGCCGCCCTCAGCACTTAATTTTATCCGGCTTCAGCGGCTAGACCCTCGAGTCACAACTCTTTCTCGGTCGAAAACTGAAAAGACGTTTTCGATTCGAAAGCTTATGTGATTTTCGGGTCTGGACGAGCCGCTTCAGCACTTATTTTATTCAGGAGATACTTCGGATACCATTATTAGACTAAATACTACTGTTACTGCTATTGCAGATACCATAATGAATGTCATATTAGCTCCTCCTAACATCTCGAAGAAATGTAGTAACTTAACTACATCTATAGTACCATCTAAAAAATGTTATGGATTGAAACATTTTGAACATCTGCTGTCTTTTCCATGGCATAATTGTGTCGTTCTTATAGTTTAGAAATAACTTTTAAAACAATTTGTGTTGAATGTTTTGCTGCCACTGGTAGGAATTCGTCAAAACTAATATTTGATTCTTTTCCTGCGATATCAGATAATGCACGAATGACAACAAATGGTGTTCCAAATTGATAGCAAACTTGAGCTACAGCTGCCGCTTCCATTTCAACAGCTTTCATAGTTGGGAAATAGCCACGTACTTTTTCAACACGAACAGGATCATTCATAAATGAATCTCCTGTAGTGATTAAACCTACTGCAAATTGATGTTCACCAATTTCACTAACAGCCTCTTCGGCTAATTTCATTAGTTTTTCATCGGATTTAAAAGCTGCTGGCATTTGTGGTACTTGTCCCACTTCATAGCCAAAGATTGTTGCATCTACATCGTGATGGCGAACTTCATCAGAAATAACAATTGCGCCGACCTCAAGATTTTCATCATATCCACCCGCAGAACCCGTATTGATAACTACATCTGGATTATATTCATCAAGTAAAATGGTAGTTGACATAGCTGCATTCACTTTGCCAATGCCACTTTTTAACAAAATGACTTCTTTTCCTTCGTATGTACCTTCTGTATATTCACTATTTGCAATTGTTTTAGTTGAAGTATTTTCAAGCGCATTTCTAAGTAATTCTACTTCTTCTTCCATTGCACCGATTACAGCAATTTTCATGTAACTCTTCCTCTCTATTGTGACACTTTTCTTAGTATGCTAAATTGGTTAGTTTCGCAAAATGCAAATTTTTTTTGTTCGCCTTTTAGCTCATATTCCAAGATAAAGCAAAAGACGGCTATCCGTCAAGATTCGGATAACCGCCTTAGCATATTAATACGCGCCTTTATATGTTTTTAGAACTTCTAATTTTGTTGGTTGCCACCCTTTATTTGAAACCCATTTCATCGAAACTCGATAACTCTTTTCTTTATCTTTTGAAGAAACGATTCCAATTGAAGTGTCTGGACTTCCTCCATTTTTAACATACCAAACGATCATATCTTTTTCATGTAAACCCGTAGTCTTGGCGATTGTTTTAATTTTTTCGTTCCAATCTACAGTACCCTTATTATAACTTGATGCATGGGTACTACCATTGTCCTTTTGGGAAGTTTTAGTCGGTTTCCAAGCCGGATCCGTTACTACGTCGATTACGTTAGGATCATCGGAAGATTCTTGTTTTGCCGTTTCGCTACTTTGATAGTTATAATTTGTTTCTGTATTAGAATCTGTAGAAGTAATTTGATCTGAACTTGTTACTACCCCTGTATTACTTTGGTCAGAAGTATTATCTGTTGAGTTCGTTGCAACTTCATTCGAATTTGTATCATCAACATTTTCTGTAGTATCACTTTCAGTTTGATCTTGTTTACTTGACTCTTCTTGAGCAAGTTCAGCTTTCTTCGCTTTCTCTTTTTCTAGCTCTTTTGAATCTTTCACTACAATATTTTCATCCTTAGCATTTGTGTCATGCTGCGTGTTATTTGCGACTTTTTTTTCGTTTGCGGAATCCTTACTTGAAGAACCTCCTATGACGATAGTAGCTGCAACAATTAAAATTAATACTACAACGATTCCAATTAACAGGTTCAAAACTTTATCCATTTTTCGCTTTCCTGTATTTTTTGGCTTTTTTTCATTTGGGTTATATCGACGTCCAACCTCTGCCATGTGTATTCCCCCTCTAACATGCTTATATAATCACTTTTATAAGTTTCATAGTTTTAACTTATCACTAGATTATCATAGCATAGAATTCGAAACAGCTTCTAGCCTTAAACAAAAACACGACTAATTTCATCTATATGTATGTCAGATGAATATTATTCTAAATATATGGTTCTATGTCAAACGTTAGAGTAAGACATAGGAATTTTTGTTTCTAATTCTATTTGCCGATGTCATAACTATCGACGTCTTACTCGTTATAGTTACAAAGACTATTTCCTAATTTATTCTCACAGGAGTATTCTCCTTATCTGAAGGGTTTTTAGATGGGATTAGAGTAATGATTCCTTTTCGAATTTTTTGCTCTTATCGTCTTTCATTCCATTTGATGTTGGGGCGTTACTTTATTTTGAGAGGTATTATTGCTTTTAGAGTAGTTCGTTCCCTTTTTTAAAATTATAAGGTAACAATGATGTCCCCATCTGGTAATAACTTCGTGATTTGTTTAACATAACAAAAAACTCACTCTTAAGGAGTGAGTTTTTTAGTTTTTTATAATGGTTAGATATTATTTAATTGAAAGAATTTCTACGTCCATGTCTCCACCAGGTGTAGAGATTTTCACTTTATCTCCTACTTTATTGCCAAGTAACCCTTTAGCGATTGGTGAATCATTGGAAATACGTCCTTCAAATGGGTCTGCTTCTGCTGAACCAACGATTGTGTAAGTTTCCTCGTCTTCATCTGGAAGCTCTTTAAAAGTAACTGTACGGCCAATTGTTACGATATCAGAAGCGCTTGTACCTTCTTCAATAATGATAGCGTTACGAATCATAGTTTGTAATAGTGAAATACGTCCTTCTACGAAACCTTGTTCATCTTTTGCTGCATCGTACTCAGAGTTTTCGGATAAATCACCAAAACTACGAGCGATTTTAATTCTTTCTACTACTTCTTTACGTTTTGTAGAAATTAAGTATTCTAATTCGTCTTCCAATTTTTGCTTACCAGCAGCGGTCATTGGATATTGTTTTTCAGTTGACAATGTTGCTCACTCCTCAGGTTATATCTTGAACTTAATAAAAATACTATGCCGCAACTTCATGAAGAATGCGACATAGTTTCTAAAAAGAATATTAACTAATCAATTATCATGATATTACACAATACTGTCAGATTCAAGGATTGTTTTAATTTTTGTAACCATTAAGTCAATGGCTACTTCATTTTGTCCGCCTTCTGGAATAATTATATCTGCATAACGTTTTGTTGGTTCGATAAATTGATTATGCATTGGACGAACAACTGAAAGATATTGTTCAATAACAGAATCCATAGAACGTCCTCGTTCATTAATATCCCTTAAAATACGTCGAATAATACGTAAATCTGCGTCTGTATCGACAAATATTTTAATATCCATTAAATCACGTAAAGCTGGATCACCTAACACTAAAATTCCTTCAAGTATAATAACATCTTGAGGGTCAATGTGTATGGTTTCTTTTGATCGTGTATGAAGTGCATAATCATAAACTGGTTTTTCAATCGGTTGACGTTCTAGCAAATGTTTAATATCTTCAACTAATAATTCTGTATCAAAAGCATTTGGATGATCATAGTTTGTTTCTAAACGTTTTTCAAATTCCAAATGACTTTGGTCTTTATAATAATAATCTTGTTCAATTACCACTACTGAATGATCTTTAAAAAAATCATGGATGGCGTGGGTAACACTAGTTTTACCTGAGCCAGAACCTCCAGCAATACCAATCACAACTGGACGTTTACTTCCCATTATCGCATCTCCTTGCGCATCATATTATGCGGATATAATTTATGTTCGCATTTGAAACGAACGATTTGTAATGGGTGTCGTGCAGCATCTAATGATTCTCCATTTTCATCCCATACTTCATCAATCACAACTGTAAAGTTTTCTATTTCTGGACCAAAGAATTCTACTTCATCTCCTGGTTTAAAATAGTTACGTTGTTGTAATGTTACCATTTTAGTATCATCGTTGTAATCTAATACCATCCCAACAAAATCAAATTTAGTTTGTTTACCGTGTTCACCAAACATTTGTTGTTCATATCCTGGTGCACCTTCAAAGAACGAAGAAGCTGTTTCACGGTTTGCACATTTATCCAATTCTTCAAGCCATTCACGTTTGATTGTAAAATGGTCTGGATCTGCACAATATGCATCCATTACTTTACGATAGACACTGATAACTGTTGCAATATAGTGAATAGATTTCATTCGTCCTTCAACTTTTAATGAATCAATTCCTAATTCAATAATTTTTGGAATAGATTCAATGAGTTTTAAGTCTTTTGGACTCATGGCAAAGGCTTCATCGCCTTCATCAAATAACGGCTTTTCTTCCCCATCTTCTACTGCATATAAATCATAATCCCAACGACATGATTGGCAACAACCACCACGATTTGAGTCACGAGCAGTCATATGGTTAGATAATACACAACGTCCAGAATACGCAATACACATTGCACCATGAACGAATGATTCTATTTCAATATCTACTTTTTCTTTCATCAATTTAATCTCTTCCGCACCTGTTTCACGGGCAAGAACAACACGTTGTAACCCTTCTTCTTTCCAATATTGGACAGCTTTCCAGTTCGATAGAGATTGTTGAGTACTAAGGTGAATTTCAAGTTTTGGTGCAACTTGTTTACACGTTTCAATGATCAATGGATCTGCAACAATTATCCCTGAGGCACCTGCATTTTCAAGAGCACGTAAATAATCTTCTATTCCATCCATATTCTCATTATGGGCAAATATATTTGTTGTTACGTATATTCTAGCTCCATATTTATTGGCAAATTCTACACCTTCTCGAATTTCATCAATTGTAAAATTACCTGCATTAGAACGCAATCCAAATTCTTGTCCACCAATAAACACGGCATCAGCACCATAATGTACGGCAATTTTCAATTTTTCTAAGTTACCAGCAGGTGCTAATAACTCAGGCTTTTTTACAATGACTCTTTTGCCATCTCGAATTTCACTAATCTGGTCATTTTTTAATAATGTCAACGTTTGTCTTCTCCTTTCTAATATACTGTTTCTTTAAAGAAGAAGCCGGTATCTAGTGGGCGAAGTTCTGGTTGAATTTCTTCAATTTTCGCTAACAATTCTTCTTTAATGTCAAAATAGTCATCTGGCGATTTCGCATATGCATCAATTGCTTTGCGATACATTTCTGTTACAGTAACGACATATTCCTCTGATTGAAGGACACCTTCTATTTTGAAAGCATCTACTTCCGCCTCAAATAGTTCATCTAATTCATCAATGATGCACATATCATTTGGACTATAGATGTGCGTACCATTTAAGTCCTCATAAATTGGATATTTGCTATTCCGTTCTTTATCATGCAAGAACATATTACGTGCATTTTTGCGATTTTCAACTTCCATAGCTTTGCCTTCATACATAAAGTAATGGCCAAGAAGTGGGCGCTTAGATTGGAACATACAAGTCATACCATGGACTTGTACTTCTATTTCAACTTCTGCATTTTCTTTTATTTCAATAATTTCATCCATGCTTAGCTCGCGTGCTAGACATGCACGAGTTGCACCTTTTTTCCCCCAATAATTCGCTTGGAACCAGTTCGTTGCAATTGTTTCAGGACTCCAATGTAATGGGAGTTCAACACCTGCTTCTCGTTTTGCTATCACGACAGCTGGATCACCAAAAACGATTGCATCAACGCCAATTTCAGACATTTTTTGCATATATGGTGCTAAACTATCAACTCGGTCATTATGATAGATAGCATTCATCGCTACATACACTTTTTTTCCGGAGTCGTGTATCAATTTTGTTGCACTAGCAACTTGTTCAATATTGAATTCTCCTGCTAATCGTAAACCAAATTGTTGTTCACCAATTAAAAAAGCATCTGCTCCTGCTTGGATAAGTGCTTTGATGTGATCAATAGATTGTGGTGTCACAAGTAACTCAGGTTTCTTCATAAATGGTCACCTCTTTATACAGATCAATAACCCATCACCAACAGGGAAGAACGTGGATTTATAGTCTTTGTTTGCAATAACCCATTCTGCAAATTGGTGTAAGTTTCTAATCATTGTTCTTTTTCGTCTTGGTACATCTTTCATATCTAGATTTGAAAGGCCGTGCATATACATATTGTCGATATATAATATTCCGCCTTTTTTTACAAGAGGGCTATATTTTTCAAAGAACTTTTTATACTGCCCTTTTGCTGCATCAATAAAAACGGCATCAAAAGATGGATAATTACCTTCTACATCCACTTCTAACGCGTCACCTTCAATTAACTCAATATTATCTTTCACAGT
This sequence comes from Rummeliibacillus sp. JY-2-4R, assembly GCF_053847205.1. Lineage (NCBI taxonomy): Bacteria > Bacillati > Bacillota > Bacilli > Caryophanales > Caryophanaceae > Rummeliibacillus > Rummeliibacillus sp. JY-2-4R. Next base: position 2,737,445 of record NZ_CM132623.1, read on the forward strand.
TGATCTAGATAGAAATTGCTTTGCTTGCTCGATCCGTGTTTCGTCACGTTCAATTGTCACAATTTTGCTTTGAGGCAATGTTTCAGCCATTCGAATAGCAGAATAGCAAATAGCACTACCTATTTCTAATATCGTTGTGGGGTTTTGTATACGAAGCAGTTGAAGTAATATTTCAATTGCTGGTAATTGCATAATTGGAACATAATTTTCTTCCGCAAATTGTTCCATCTCCATTAACAAGGCTGATCGTGGCTGAATGAAGGATTGTGTATATGCATCTGAAATAGCCATACAACACTCACTCCTAACTATCAAAAATACACTTTATCTTATCACGAAAATAGAAGAAAAGCGAGAGTCGCCTTTCTTCTATACTTGTTACTTCTTACTTAATATGTTCTTCCACTTTTTTCAAGTGTTCGTTATAACTTTTAGAAAAATGGTTAATTCCATTTTTATCTGCGACAAAGTATAAATAGTCTGTTTCTGTAGGATTAATAGTTGCTTCTAAAGATGCTTTTCCGGCATTAGAAATTGGACCTGGTGGTAATCCTTTATTTTTGTATGTGTTATAAGGATTTTTTACTTCTAAATCTTTATATAACACACGATTTTTGTGTTCCCCAAGTGCATATAAAACTGTTGGGTCTGTTTGTAATGGCATTTGCTTATCTAATCGATTAAAGAATACACTGGCAATTGTTTCTCGATCCGTTTTTGCTGTAGCTTCACGCTCTAGTAAAGAAGCAAAAGTTAGGAATTTATGCACTGACATCTTCTTCTCTTTCAATTGCGCTGAATATGATATTACGACTTCATTAGTTTGTGCGATCATTTGATCAGCAATATCTTCGAGTTTTGGTTTTGGCTCAAAGAATGGATAAGTAGAAGGATATAGATAGCCTTCTAGCGCATAACGAATATTCTTATTATCCACAGCATTTGTTACAGTTTTTGGGTATTTCTTCTTCATTTTATCGATAAATTCTTTGCTTGTCACTAAATCCATAAATTGTTTTTTAGAGTAATCCGTACTTTTTTCAACACGTTCTGCGATTTGAGTAAGTGTTAATCCTTCAGGTATTGTAATTGTAAATTCGGGTTGACGATAGACTTTACCAGTTTTCAAACTCTTAATTATTTCATCTATTGTCATGGCCTGCGTTAGCTTATATGTACCTGCTTGAAATGCGGACTCATTCTTAAATTTAGTGTAGTATTTAAATACTTTTCCATTTTTGATAATGCCCTTATCCTCTAATGTTTGAGCAATTGTATCAATTGAAGAACCAATTGGTAGATCTACTTTTATCGTACTTGTTGCGTTTTTATTTACAGGCTTCAAAGCACTTGTAACATAAAAATACATACTGATTCCGATAATTAGAGCAAGAGCTACTACTATTGTTGAAATCGTAATAACAATTTTTCGAACGATTCGTTTTTCTTCATGTCGTTCTTTTAATTTGTTAATTTGATTTTGATTTGATGAGTTGGAACCCACTGCTTATCCTCCCTGCATAAAAAAACGGAATGCTAAGAACTCATTCCGTTTGGTTTTGGTCAGTTGTATTATTTACTCTTCTCCAAATTCAGCATCAAGAGTGTTTAATACTTCTTCAACCATATCCCATTCTTCATCTGTTTCGATTGGGGCAAGTTCTCCGCCTTCTCCATCTTCAGCTGGGATAATTGCAGATGCGAAGATTTCAACTTCTTCGCCTGCTTCAGCACCCTCTTTATAATATAAAACATAGGATTTGCCGAAGTCTTCAGAATCGAAAGTATACAATACTGCATATACTTGTTCGTTGCCTTCTTCGTCTACGGCAATAATATGTTCGTGTTCGTGTTCGTGTTCATGTGCCATTGATTGGTCACCTCTTCATTAATTTTTGAGTTACTTATTCTTGTTCAATACCTTCATCAAGTTCTTCGATGACAGATTCAATATAATCCCATTCTTCTTCTGTTTCAATTGGCGATAATTCACCATCTGTACCATCTTCAGAAGGAACGAATGATGAAGCAAAGATTTCAACTACACCTTCTTCATCTTCAGAACCGATTACAGAATATAAAACATAGGATTTGCCAAACTCTTCAGATTCAAACGTATGAAGAACTTCACAAAGCTGTTCATTTCCTTCATCGTCAACGATTGTAATGTGTCGTTGTTCTAATTCTTCTTCCATTTAATTTCACCTCATAACTGTTTACGGTCTAAATATCCTTGAAGGATCATAACCGCGGCCATCTTATCGATGACTTTTTTACGATTTTTGCGCCTCACATCTGCTTCAATAAGCAGACGTTCCGCAGCCATCGTTGTCAATCGCTCGTCCCAAAGTGTGACAGGCATAGAAAAAGTATCTTCTAACAATTTCGCATATGCTTGTGAAGCTTCTCCTCTTGGCCCAATTGTATTATTCATGTTTTTTGGGAATCCAACCACGAATTCCGATACTCCATATTGTTCAACGAGTTGTCGAATACGGTCTATACCAAATTCTTCGTTTTCCTCATCGATTTTCACAGTTTCAATACCTTGAGCAGTCCACCCAAGTGCATCGCTAACTGCTACTCCAATAGTTTTGGAGCCAACATCTAAACCCATTATTCTCATCATTTTGCCTCGTTATTCTTTTTGATGTAGAACTTTACAAGTTCTTCTAAAATCTCATCACGTTCAAGCTTACGAATTTTATTACGAGCATCCTGATGACGAGGGATATAAGCGGGATCCCCAGATAATAGATAACCAACTATTTGGTTAATCGGATTATACCCTTTTTCTTCTAGTGCTGCATGAACATGAAGCATGGTTTCTCTTACTTCTTGTTCCATAGATTCTTCTGGGAAATTAAATTTCATCGTTTGATCAAACTTACTCATGCTCAGCACCTCACTTCTAAAGTTTACAAGCTTTTTTCTATTCTTTGTTAGTATACCCGATTTTTAGTACCTTTTAAATAGATTTTACATAATTATACACAGAATCCAACGCTTCTACCAATTTTGAAGCATCTTTTGCTCCAGCCATTGCCATATCAGGACGACCGCCACCTTTACCTCCGCAAAGTTCAGCTACATGTTTAACGATATTGCCAGCATGATAGTTCCCACCAGCTATATCTTTCGTCACACCTGCACAAAGCATAACTTTGTCACCAGCAGTTGCACCAAGCACAATAATACTATTATCCATTTTTTCTTTCAAATCGTCCATTAATTGACGCAGTTGGTTATTATCTTTTGCTTCAACCTTTGTTGATAATACTGTAACTTCCCCAATTTGTTGTGCGTTAGATAGCATGTTAGATGCTTGAGCACCAGCCATTTTAGCAGAAAGTGATGTATTTTCACGTTGTTGTTCTTTTAATTCATGTTGTAAGCTTTCGACACGCGTTACCAAATCTTTTGGATTAGATTTTAGTAAACTTGCTGTTTGTTCTAGAATATGTTGTTCTTCTTTAGCTGCAAGATATGCTGCTTGACCTGTAACAGCTTCAATACGGCGAGTGCCTGCGCCAATACCACCCTCAGAGACAATTTTGAAGAAGCCAATTTCAGATGAGCGTTTTACGTGAATACCACCGCAAAGTTCAATTGAGTAATCAGATACTTGTACAACACGTACTACATCACCGTATTTCTCACCGAATAATGCCATTGCTCCCATTGCTTTTGCATCAGCGATTGGCATTTCTTCGATAACAACAGGAATGTCTTCCCATACTTTTTCATTAACAATTCGTTCGATTGTTTCTAGCTCTTCTTTGGTTACTGCACCGAAGTGTGAGAAGTCAAAACGTAATCGGTCTGGACCTACGTATGAACCTGCTTGGTTAACATGTTCACCAAGTATATCTTTTAATGCACGTTGTAAAAGGTGTGTTGCTGTGTGGTTTTTGACAATCAAATTACGTTCAGCACGATCTACTTGTGCAAATACGTCATCTTCTACATGCATTTCGCCAGATTCAACAATAACTGTATGAAGTGGTTGACCATTTGGCGCTTTTTGAACGTCTTTTACAAATGCTTTAAATGAATCATTTGAAATGGTACCATGATCAGCAATTTGTCCACCCATTTCAGCGTAGAAAGGTGTTTGTGATAAGATTACTAATACTTCATCGCCTTCAGAAGCAGTTTTTACTTCTTGGCCTCCCATCACCATTGCAGCGATAGCTGTATGCGTTTCTAATGTTTCGTAACCTACAAATGTACTTTCTTGTTTTAAGTTTGCTAGCACTTCAGATTGTACATGCATAGAATCCACATCTTGGCGTGCATTACGAGCACGTTCACGTTGAGCTTCCATTTCAGCATCGAAACCATCTTCATCAACAGTCATGCCAACTTCTGCTGCGTATTCTTCTGTAAGTTCTACAGGGAAGCCGAATGTGTCATAAAGACGGAATGCATCTTTACCTGGGATGATGGTTTCTCCTTTTGCTTTTTGTGCTTCTACTACTTCATTGAAAATAGCTAAGCCATCATGAAGTGTTTCATGGAAACGAACTTCTTCATTTTTAATTACACGAGCGATGAATTCCGCTTTTTCATTTACTTCTGGGTAGAAGTCAACCATGATATTGCCAACTGTTGGCACTAGTTCATACATAAATGGTTTTTCAATACCAATTTGTTTTGCGTAACGTACAGCACGACGTAATAAACGACGTAATACATAACCACGACCTTCATTTGATGGAAGTGCACCATCACCAATTGCAAAGGCTACTGTACGGATATGGTCAGCAATTACTTTGAATGGTGTGTTGATATCTTCTTCACTGCCGAAGATTTCACTTAAATCGATTTCTTCTGGGCGTTTATATTTGCGATTTGCAAGTTCTTCAATCTTTTCGATGATTGGCATAAATAGATCCGTATCAAAGTTTGTCGGTACATTTTGAATAACAGATGTGATACGTTCTAAACCCATACCTGTATCAATATTTTGTTTTGGCAGTGGTGTATAAGTGCCATCAGGATTGTGGTTAAATTGTGAGAACACTAGGTTCCAAATTTCAAGATAACGTTCATTTTCCCCACCTGGATATAGTTCTGGATCATTTAAATCATTACCGTATTTTTCACCACGGTCATAGAAAATTTCTGAATTTGGACCACTTGGACCTTCACCAATATCCCAGAAGTTTCCTTCTAAACGGATTAAACGTTCTTCTGGAATACCAATTTCGTTTTTCCAAATATCATATGCTTCTTGGTCTTCAGGATGAATCGTAATAGATAGTTTTTCTCCATCAAAACCCATCCATTTAGGATCTGTTAAGAATTCCCATGCAAAATGAATAGCTTCTTTTTTAAAATAATCGCCAATTGAGAAGTTACCAAGCATTTCAAAAAAAGTATGATGTCGTGCTGTTTTCCCAACGTTTTCAATATCGTTTGTACGAATTGCTTTTTGAGCATTTGTAATACGTGGATTTTCAGGAATTACAGAACCATCAAAATATTTTTTTAAAGTTGCAACACCTGAGTTAATCCAAAGTAATGAGTTATCATTAATTGGAACAAGTGGCATACTTGGTTCTTGTTTGTGATTTTTTTCTTCGAAGAATTCAATGAATTTACGACGAATTTCTGCAGATTGCATGTTTTTTTCCTCCTTAAATACAATAAAAAACCTTCATCCACTGCACGATAACAGGGACGAAGGAATAATTCGCGGTACCACCCTAAATTATAATAGTTTTCACTATTATCTCTTAATTGACCTTAACGCGGTAAACGACAGTTTTTGACTGCACTCTGGAAGAGCTTTCCTAAAAGGTTAGTGAAGGTTCTCACAGCCAAGGAACCTTTTTCTGAACACACCCCTAAAAGTACTTTTTTCCATCAACGTTTTATTTTATAGGGAATTCAATATAGTACATTTGCTAAAAGTCGAAATTTATCCAATTTTAACTATACCCTATTTTAAAAAATGAAAGTTTATCTGTCAATTATCTACATCCATAAAATCATATGGACTAATACCCTTCATCCCAATCATTGGATGTATGAAATTGACATTTTCTACAGTAAGAATTGCTGTCATTTCATCAGATAGCTCATGGTCCTCATCTTCATATTGTTCATCAACCCTTGTTGAAGGAACTTTTTCTACTTCATCATGCTGTTCTGTTTTTTTAGCTTCTATTGTTTCTACTGTTTGTTCATTATTTAATCGATCACTTAATGTTGTATGTCTCTCTAAATCATCTGTTCTTTGGAATCCATATACAAAAGTATCTGGCTCTCCACAGAGTATTAAAAAATTCTTTGCTCGTGTTATACCTGTGTAGAGTAGATTTTTTCTTAACATTTTAGAATAACTACGCACAATTGGCATGATGACCATTGGAAACTCACTACCTTGCGATTTATGAATCGAACAACAGTAAGCAAGGGTTAGCTGATTTAAGTCTCCCTTTTGGTAAGTAACTTCAATACCATCAAAAGAAACGACAAGTAAATCTGTTTTTTCAATCGTTTCCTTTGCTTTAATAATGGAAATGACTTCACCCATATCACCGTTGAATACATTATTATTCGGCTGATTGACTAGTTGAAGCACTTTATCTCCAATACGATAAATGGTGTCACCAAATGCGATTTCCTTGGTTTTTTCACTCTTTTTGGGGTTAATCAGCTCTTGTAACATTTTATTCAGAGCATCAATTCCAGCACTTCCCCTATACATTGGCGCTAATACTTGGACGTCATGAATAGAAAAGCCCTTTTTTATTGCGCTATTAACAACTTGACCGACCACATTTGCTATTTGATCTTGACTCGCTCGTATAAAGGAACGATCACTTGTTTTTAATGCTAAGTCTTGTGGCACAATTCCTTGTTTCATCTGATGTGCTAATTCAATGATTGAGGAGCCTTCAGATTGTCTGTATACGTCTTTTAATTCAACAGTTGGAATAGCTTTTGATGCTAGTAAATCCTTTAGCACTTGACCTGGCCCTACAGGTGGCAACTGATCTTGGTCTCCTACGAAAATCACTTGGCAATCATCATTCAGCGCCTTTAATAATTGATTGGCAAGCCACGTATCAACCATAGACATTTCATCTACGATAATAAGTCGACCTGCTACTTCTCGCTCTGTATCTCCATCTTTTTCTTGGCCAGTGAATCCTAGTAAACGGTGTATAGTCATCGCAGGTAATTCTGTGGATTCGCTAAGTCTTTTTGCAGCTCTACCTGTTGGTGCTACAAGTACAATTGGGAAGTCTTCGTCTTTTGCAGCATAGTCTTTAGGATTAAGCGATAACCCGTGCAATTCTGCATAGACATCGACGATTCCTCTAACAACCGTAGTTTTACCGGTACCAGGGCCACCTGTTAAAATCATCACAGCCGAATTAATCGCAGTTTCAATCGCCTCAATTTGCGTTTCAGCATAAGATACCCCGAAGCGTTCTTCTGCATCACCTATATGTTTGCGAATTTCAGATGAGGGAAACGCTGAATGCTCTTTGTTTTTTTGCGCTAATTCAGTGATTTTCGTCGCAATTCCTATTTCAGAGTAGTATAGAGAAGGCATATAAATCCTTGTCTCTTCACCACACACTTTTCCATCTTCTCCAAGTTCAATAATACATTTTGAAATATCATCATATTCGATTGAGCAAAGTTGACTGGATTCTAATAATTTTTTTGCTTGGGGTATAACTTCTCTCGCATCTAAAAAAACATGTCCTTCAGATAATGCTGCAGCATTTAATAGATGCAAAATAGCAGCCTTTATGCGATCAGGATGATTCCCAGTGATATGTAATTTTGCTCCTAGCTCATCTGCACGTTGGAATCCAATTCCTTCTATATCTTCTATCAAACGATAGGGATTCTTCTGTAGGATTTGCAGGGTCTCGCCTTCATAAGTTTGATAAATTTTAACAGCTATTTGAGCACCAAATCCCCATTCATTTAATTGAATCATAATACGATCGAGCCCAAGGTTTTGTTCAAGCACAGAGCGGAGAGTTTGCTTTTTGTCTTCCTTTAATCGAGGAATATCATCTAATGCATCTGGATTTTCAATAATCACCTTGATTGCATTGGGGCCAAGCTTTTTCACAATTGTTTCTGCAGTTCGATGACCAATACCAGGAAATAAATCACTAGCCAAATATTGAACGACCCCAGTTTCAGTAGCTGGAATCTCTTTTTCAAAAGTATTAGCTTGAAACTGGAGGCCGTATTTTGGATGTTGCTTTAATTGACCTGTATATCGATACATAGATTCCTCAGAAACTTTTGGAAAATAACCAGTTACGATTATTTCTCTTTCTTTATAATCTGTATTTGTTTCTTGGATTTTCAATTTCACAATAGAAAATAGATTTTGAGCGTTATGAAATATAGTGACAACAGGTCGACCAACAATAAATTGTTGTTCGTCATTAAATAATGATAAATTTTCAGTCAACTCTGTCGCCTTCTTTCAAATTAGTTCTTTTTCATCGCAAGCATATCATGAATATAACGTGCTTGTTCAAATTCAGGTTGTAATGTAAATGCTTGTTTTAAATGATACATAGCATCATCAATTCGTTCAGTGGAAACGGCAAATAACACACCTAAGTTATAGTGTGCATCAGCGTTATTCCAATCTTTGTCGATGACATATCGTAATTCTATTTCCGCTTGTTCAAATAACTCTAATGTACAAAGCAAAATGCCATAAGCTAAACGTATTTGTAAATCATTGGGTGCTAGTTCAGCTGCACGTTGCATATAAGGCAGCCCTAATTTCGGTTGACCTTCATGTTCAAAACTCTTACCAAGCATGTAGTATGCATCTGCTCCTTCAATGCCTTGACGAATGGAACGTTCGTATAGTTTTGCAGCTTCTAAAAAGCGTTCAGAATTATAATATAAATTAGCTAGTCCGTAATAGGCAGTTGCAGCATTTTCATCTAATGTTATTGCTTTTTGGAAAAATCGTTCGGCTCTCTCGATATCATCCATTGAAGCTAGAAGATTACCAAAATTAATGTAACCTACGGGATCATCTGGACTTTCCTCAATTGCTTGTGTAAATGCTTTAGCAGCATCTTCGAAACGTTTTTCTTGAATGGCTTTTACGCCTTCATCGTTAAAATTCAATTGTTTCACCTCTGTTACCCAACATATGTTAATTTTTCACTATTTTTAAATACTTCATCGATTGTTGCGCCACCTAGGCACTCATCTCCATCATATAAAACAACAGATTGCCCTGGTGTAATAGCACGAGTTGGTTCACTAAAGGTTACAAGCCACTTGTCTTCGCCTAAGATTTCAACCTCAACTGGAACATCCTTTTGACGATAACGGAATTTAGCTGTTGCATTAAATTTCTTTGGCATTTCACGATGTGTTGTAAAGCTTGTTTTCACTGCTGTTAAACTTGTAGAGAACAATTTATCATTGTAGAAATTTTGTCCAACTAACAATACGTTTCTCTCTAAATCTTTACCTATTACAAACCAAGGATCACCGTCTCCGCCGATTCCTAAGCCATGACGTTGGCCTATTGTATAATACATAAGACCATCATGTTTGCCCATTACTTTTCCATCAAAAGTTTCCATATTCCCCGGTTGAGCAGGAAGGTATTGGCTAAGAAATTCTTTAAAATTACGTTCACCGATAAAGCAGATACCTGTAGAATCCTTTTTCTTTGCAGTAGCTAGTCCAGCTTCTTCTGCAATTTCACGCACACGAGGTTTTTCAAGTTCACCTATTGGGAACATTACTTTGGAGAGTTGTTCTTGTGAAAGTTGGTTTAAGAAGTAGGTTTGGTCTTTGTTTTGATCGACGCCTCTTAGCATTCTAGTTTCTCCATCACGAATTTCCACTCGTGCATAGTGACCTGTCGCTAAATAGTCTGCCCCTAGTTTCAAAGCATGTTCTAGGAATGCTTTAAATTTGATTTCTTTATTGCACATGACATCAGGGTTTGGTGTGCGACCAGCTTTATATTCTTCTAAAAAGTATGTGAATACTTTATCCCAATATTGTTTTTCAAAGTTTACAGCATAGTAAGGTATACCGATTTGGTTACAAACTTTGATTACATCTTCATAGTCTTCTGTTGCGGTGCAAACACCAAATTCGTCGGTATCATCCCAGTTTTTCATGAAGATACCGATTACGTCATAGCCTTGCTTTTTTAATAGATATGCTGCTACAGAAGAATCGACTCCTCCAGACATACCAACAACAACACGTGTTTGTGAGGGGTCTTTTGTTGCATTCATATTGTTCACCTTTTTTCTATTATTTCGTTAAACGTTTTACGATTTCAATTGTTTTTCTAGCAGCTGTTTGAATATCCGAGATGGTAATTCCATAACCAAAGCTAAAGCGAATTGAGTTACGAAGTTCATCTGCGTCATTCCCATACATTGCAACTAATACATGTGAAGGGTCAATTGAACCAGCTGTGCAAGCAGAACCACTTGAAGTAGCTATGCCTTCCATATCTAAATTCACTAAGAATGATTCAACATCCATTCCAGGGAAGCTAATATTTAATACATGAGGTAAAAAATGCTCTTTATCACCATTCACATGATAAGAGATTTCAGCTTCATCTAATGCATGTAAAAATTCTTTTCGGAATTGAATAAATTGTTGTTGTTTTTCTGCAAAACTTTCTTGAGCAATTTTAGTCGCTTCTGCAAATCCAACGATTGCTGGCACATTTTCAGTACCTGCACGACGTTTTCTTTCTTGCTCTCCCCCAAAAATTATCGGGCGGATTTTCGCGCTTTCACGTTGATAGAGAAAGCCTAAACCTTTAGGTCCGTTTAATTTATGTGATGAAACAGAAAGTAAATCAACTTGAAGCTCCATTACATCAATCTTTTGAATGCCAAAAGCTTGTACAGCATCCGTATGGAAGCTTGCTTGATGATCTTTTAATAATGCACCAATTTCTTTGATTGGTTGTAATGTACCTACCTCGTTATTACCATACATAACGGTAACTAAAATAGTATCATCACGAAGCGCATTTTTTAGGTCCTCAAGTGAGATCATTCCCTTATTATTAACAGGAAGGTATGTTACTTCAAATCCTTCTTTTTCTAATTGTTCACATGTATGGAGTACTGCATGATGCTCGATTTTTGTTGTTATAATATGCTTGCCTTCAGAACGTCTAGCATAAGCTGTCCCCATGATTGCTAGGTTATCTGCTTCACTTCCACCACTTGTTAAAATGATTTCATGATCTTTTGCACCGATAGCATTTGCTAGAACATGTCTTGCTTCATCCAAATACTTTCGAGCATTGCGACCTATGCTATGAATACTTGATGGATTACCAAATACCGAACGCATCACTTCTGTCATCTTATCAATCACTGCTGGATGCATGGGAGAAGTAGCTGCATGGTCAAGATATATTTCTTTCATCGTAAAATCTCCTTTTAAATGTAAAACATATAGCCATCATCATTTTGTTCTTCTGTGTAGGCTGCTAAATCATCAAGTGACGTTTTTTCAAGAACATCTTTTACTGCATCACGCACTCTTAACCAAAGCTCTCTTTGTGGTGGTGCTTCCTCTTCAATTCCTTCTACCGGTTGAATAGGACCTTCAAGTACTTTGATAACGTCTGCTGAAGATATTAAATGTGGTGCTTTTGATAACATGTAACCACCATAAGCTCCACGAACACTTTTCACAAGACCTGAGTTTCTAAGTGGTGAAACAAGTTGCTCTAAATATGCTTCTGATAAATTATTTTGAGCTGCAATTTGTCTAAGTGGAATTGGTCCTTGACCATACTCTTTGGCTAATTCAATCATAATTGTTAGGCCATAACGCCCTTTTGTTGATATTTTCATATATACACCTCTAATAATTAGCTAATTTGTCTAGCTTACAGTATAGCATATTTCCTTTCATTCTACTCGGGAATGATTTATGATTATTATTATGAGTTTAGAAATGATAGGTAAGAAACTAGGTAATACCCGTAATAAACAAGCAAACCATTCCTTACAGATTTGTCCTCTTTGCAGGTATTACCAAGATTTCATCCTATAGGAAAGAGGTGTCCGTTTTGCCAAATGAACCACTCGCATTTCGTATGCGACCACGTAACCTTGATGAAGTTGTCGGTCACCAAGAGATCATTGGTAAAAATACAACTTTATATAAAATGATTAAAAACGGCCATGTTCCATCCATGTTACTTTATGGTGAGCCAGGTATCGGCAAAACATCGATTGCTTTTGCAATTGCAGGTTCTTCTCAGCTACCTTTCTTTGCTTTAAATGCTACTCGTGCAGGAAAAAAAGATGTAGAAGATGTTGTGAATGAAGCAAAACTTACTGGACAAGTTATTTTATTTTTAGATGAAATTCATCGATTCAATAAACTACAACAAGATACATTACTTCCTCACGTAGAAAACGGCTCCATTATCTTAATTGGTGCTACAACCGAAAATCCATTCCACGATGTCAATCCTGCAATTCGCTCACGTTGTGGTGAGATTAAACAACTTAAAAGATTGACAGATGAAGATATTAATACACTTATACTCCGAGCTTTGGAAGATAAAGAAAGAGGACTTGGTCGTTATAAAATCCGTATGACGGATGATCAACGCGCACTAATCGTACAAGCTGCAAATGGTGATGCAAGAAAAGCTCTTACACTTTTAGAATCTGTCTACTATTCTTCAGATGAAGAAAATGATGAAACGATTGTACAAGATTCTATTGTCAAAAATCTAGCAAAACGAATCGGCATTTATGGTGACAAAAAAGGAAGCCATTTTTATAATTTAATTTCAGCATTGCAAAAGTCCATTCGTGGCAGTGATGTTAATGCAGCTTTGTATTATTTAGCAAATTGTTTAGAAAACGGAGATTTAGTCGCTGTTAGTCGACGATTACTTGTAATCAGTTATGAAGATGTCGGATTAGCTGCACCTGAAGTTGGTTCTCATGTTCTCGCAGCTGTGCAGTCCGCAGAAAGATTAGGAATGCCAGAAGCACGGATACCGCTTGCTCATGCTGTTATTGAAATGTGTTTAGCCGAAAAATCAAACTCTGCTATTTTAGCAATTGATGCGGCAATTTCTGCAATCCATACAGGCAAAACTGGAGACATTCCAATGCATTTACGTGATGCACATTATGCTGGTGCAAAAGCTCTTGGAGTGGAGGGATATCAGTATCCACATAACACTCCAATTGGCACTTTCGGTGGGTGGGTCGACCAACAATATTTACCCGATGAACTTGTTGGAACCGAATTCTATAATCCAGTCATTGCAGGGCAAGAAAAACGAATGGCTGGAATTTATGATCATTTAAATGGTTTAAAAAAGAACAGAAAAAAATAGCCTACTGAAGTTTGCCAGTAGGCTTATTTTGTCTATTTAAATTAGTATTTATAAGATTGACCACCATCAATTGGAATAACCGCAGCATTGATAAATCCTGCTTCATCAGAAAGTAGGAATGCAACAAGTGCACCAACTTCTTCAGGACGACCAAAACGTTTCATAGGATTTGGTAGTACAAATTGTTTACCAACCTCTTCCCAGTCATCTCCACCCATTTGACGAAGTGAGCCTTCAACCATTGGCGTCATAATTGCACCAGGAGCAATTGCTTTAATCGAAATACCAAATTGACCGTATTCAATTGCTGAGTTACGTGTTAGACCTACAACACCGTGTTTACTTGCCGCATATCCTGATTGGTTACCAACACCACGGATTCCCCCTACTGATGCTGTATTAACAACTGACCCAAAGCCTTGTTTTTTCATGACTTTTAAAACATTTTTCATGCCATAGAATACACCTTTTAAGTTAACGGAAATTACCTTTTCAAACTCATCTATTCCAAAATCCTCTGTTAGATTTTGTCTTCCTTCAATACCGGCATTATTAAAGAAACCATCAATCTTACCAAATTTTTCTACAGTAGCATTTACATAGTTTTCCACTTCTTCTTCATCCGCTACATTCGCAACAATCGATAAGATTTCAGCGTTTGGTGCAACTTCTAGAACTTTTTTCTTCGTTTCTTCTAAGCCTTTTTCACTTAAATCAACAAGTGCTAATTTAGCTCCTTCTTCAGCAACTTTTAATACTGCAGCTTGTCCCAAACCTGAACCAGCACCTGTTACTAATACTACTTTATCTTCGAAACGATCTTTCATAAAGAAACCCTCCAATAGTAATGTTTTCGCTTACAATTACATTTTACTTTCGGACATAAATTGTTAATATCATCAAAACACTATAATTTGATTAAAAAATAGACACTTTGTTAAGATGTGTTTAGAAAGATTGAAAGGTTGATAATCAATGACCACTCTACATGCCGAACGCACAAAAAACTTTTTTTATGAAGCATTAATTGACCTTGTTCCCAAAAAAGGTTTTAGCCAGATTACTATCAAAGATATTTGTCAACAAGCAGGTTATAATCGTTCTACTTTCTACTTATATTTTGAGGATAAATTTGAACTTCTTCATGAACTAGAACAAAAAGTAACAGATGATTTACTTAGTAACAGTATTAGTAACTATCCGGTAGAAAAGTTTGTTGATGTCGATCAAATGAATGAACATTCCTTTGATTTACTTCATTATATTTACGATTATCGCAGATACTTTTTATTAATTAAGATAGATGATACGCTTCCACATATCCACGCCCAAATACCAAATACACTTAAAATCTTAATGGAGAGATATTTTAGCTTCAATTTTAGAGATAAAACGATATCATCAGATGTCCAATTAACTTATATGGCGAATGGAACAGCAGGATTAATTAATAATTGGATTACACATGATTTTGACAAAACACCTGCTGAGTTAACAATTGAATTTAATAAACTCCTTTATCTTTTCGCTACACGCTTTTCTATCCAAGATTATTGAATTTCACAGAATAAAAATCCGAGTAAGGCATCATCGCCAAACTCGGATTTTTTCTATGTTGTAACCTTTAAGACAGTCTTAATTTTCTGTATTAGTCCTCCTGTACTATAGGTCAACACGCTTCGTTTATAGAAAGAAAAACTTATAAAGAATAACAGCACTACAGTTGCGATTAAGATAATTAGTGCAATTAATGGTTCAGCGGGTGCTAAATCAGTTGCCCCTATGCGAAGTGGCATAACCATCGCTGTTGTAAATGGGAAGTAAGAACAGAATTTCACTAATATTGTATCAGGGCTATACAACCCAGACATTAGTACATAAAATCCCCCTACCCCCATAAACATTGCCGGCATCATTGCTTGACCTGCTTCTTCTACCTTCGAAACAAGTGATCCAAATAAGGCACCCATGATTAAGAACAAGAAAACAGATAATAGGAAATAACTTACTGTATAAAAGACGTAACTTGAAGATAGGTTATGAATAATATTCGTCACATAATCCCATTTTGCTCCTCCGTCAATGGTTAAGAATAACAAGATTAACACAGCTAGTAATACAGCTATTTGCGTTAAAGCCAATAAAAAAGTCCCGGTTATTTTGGCTAAAAAGTGCGTTGAAGGCTTAATACTTGCGAGCAACACTTCTAATACACGCGAACCTTTTTCAGAAGCAACATCTGTTGTAATCATTGATAAAAATGAAATGACAAATGAATAGATGATGGAGCCAACTAAAATGGATGTACCAATCCCAGCGGCTTTTTCTTCTTCGCTTTTACCATTTTCCTTTTCCGCATTCAAATTTTTCATATGAATAGTGGTTTGTGATTCAACGATTTTCGCTGCCTGTTCAGCACTCAAGTTTAATTGTTGTACGGCAAATATTTTCCCAGCATATTGAATCATAGAAGATAGTTTTTGCTGATTTTTAAATTCAAGTGGTGTATATGTAGCAATTTCCGCTTCTAATTGACCGTCCTTTTCAGATAAGAAAACAGCTGCATCAATTTTTTCAGTTTTAACCTTTTTTTCTATGTCCGTTTTATTTTCTTTCGAGAATGTGAACTTCACATCATTATCTGATTTGAAAAACTCTTTAAAATCTTGTTGTGTATTATTGACCATTGTAATTTTAAGTGGATCTTGAGAAAATAACGCATTTTTGATGTCTGACCAGAACAACACGCCACTGATTACCAAAACATAGATTAATACGGAAATAATGAATGATTTTGCTTTCACCTTTTGTTTGTAAAGTTGGGATACTAGAATCCAAAACTTAGACATGCTGCTCACCACCTACCAGGTCTTTGAAAATTTCATCCAGGGATAAATAATCCATACTGAATTTTTCCATATATTCACCTTTCCCAAGTATTTCAAACAATTCTTTTCCATAAGATTCATCTTCTAATAAGAGCGTATGGCCGTCTCTTGTTTGCCTAACGCTTTTTACACCAGGCAACGTACTCAAGGAACTTTGATTCAATTCTGTTCGAATGCTTAATTTTATCTTTCCATATTGCTCTTTTAAATCTTGCAAACTACCTGAGAAAAGAGAGACACCTCGTTTCAAAATGCACAAATGGTCACAAAGTTCTTCAACATTATCCATTTGATGACTAGAAAACAAGATTGTTGTACCTTTGTCTTTTAAATATAAAATTGCATTTTTCAATAAATCACGATTGACAGGATCAAGTCCACTAAATGGTTCATCTAGAATCAAAAATTCTGGTTGATGGATAAAGCTTGCGATTAATTGGACTTTTTGTTGATTTCCCTTAGATAAGGTCTCAGCCTTTGATTTTCGTTTATCCTCAAGTTCAAATCTCTTAATCCAATAATCTACCTCTTTCTTTAAATCTTTTTTTGGCCAACCACGCAATACGCCAAAGAAATACAATTGATCCTCTACTGTCATATTCGGGAAAATACCACGTTCTTCTGGCAAATAACCAAGAATATCTCTATTTACTTTTTTTATCGGTTGTTCGTTCCATGAAATATTCCCCTCTGTAGTTTCCTGCAAATCTAAAATCATGCGAAACGTTGTTGTTTTGCCGGCTCCATTTTGACCGATTAAGCCAAAAATTTCTCCCTTATTTATGGTAAAGGAAAGCTTTTTTACCGCTGTGAAATCATGATACCTTTTTGTCACTTGATCAATTACGAGTGCCATAATCCTTCTCCTCTTATCCGTAATTTCTGAACATATTACATATACGTTACATATATCTAAATGTTTCACTTTTTTTAAAACTTTCTAGTTTATTTTCTATTGTTATTGCAATTTTCAACTATATGTAGCAAGGTATTGATATAAAGTATTTGCAAAGGGGTTGAAGTGAATGCCAAAATTAGCTGGCAAACAAGTTGCACTTCTTGCAGCACGTAAAATAGAAGAGCAAAGTACAATTGTCAAAAATCTAGGAGGAACACCAGTATCTCGTCCATCACAAGGAACCGTATTCTTAAATGATGAAAATGTAAAAGAGCAAGTATTAAACATTATCGAGGGTAATTTTGATTGGATGATTTTAACTACTGGAGTTGGTACAGAGACACTGATCAAAATCGCTGATGAAATGGGTAAAAAAGAGCTTTTATTAAAAGCTTTAAAAGAAATGAATATTGCTGCAAGAGGTTACAAAACAGTAAATACATTAAAAAAGTATCAAATTACACCTATCGCAAGAGATGATGATGGAAGTACTGTGGGCTTAATTAGAGCTTTGAAACATTTCGATTTTCAAAATATTCGTGTTGCCTTGCAACTTCATGGAGATCCAGCACCAAAATTAGTTGAATGGCTTAAAGAGCAACAAGCACAATTTAATGAAATCCTTCCTTATCAGCACATCCCCCCAGAAACAACGATTTTAGAGCAATTATTAGAAGAAATTTTAAACGAAAAAGTTGATGCTGTAAGCTTTACAAGTACACCACAAGTCCGCAATCTCTTCGCTTATGCAGAAGAAAAAGGAAAAAAAGATGAATTACTAACCACCTTTGAAACAAATGTAGTTGCACTATCTGTCGGAAAAGTTACAGGACAAGCTTTAAAGAACCAAGGTGTTCAACGCATCGTCATTCCAGAAGATGAACGAATGGGTAGTGCATTGATGAAATTAGCACAATATTATGATCAACTTGAAAACCAACTTGAAATGAAAAAATAACTTATTATTCATAATAGATAAATATGTAAAAAAAACAAAAGACAACGAAACGATATAATGTTCCGTTGTCTTGTTAAAATATCAAAGCATTTACCAAATATAACTTAAATTATCCTTGTATATGTTGGATATGAATATCTTTTAAGATATCGTTAATTACCCAACTTGCAGCGAATAACCCTACTGTTGAAGGTGTGAAAGCATTTGAAGATGGTGGCATTTTAGCTTTTCTGATTTCCGCATCTGGTTTTCCGACGGTTTGCGCAACATCAGGACGAATGACTACTGGGCTTTCATCAGAGAAAATAACAGGAACGCCTTTTTTAATACCTTCCTTGCGTAATTTTAATCGTATAACTTTTGCAAGTGGATCTGTATGTGTTTTTGAAATATCTGCAATTTTAAAACGAGTTGGATCCATTTTGTTGGCAGCTCCCATACTCGCTATAATTTTAATATTACGTTTCAGACATTCTTTAATAATGTGAATTTTGTATTTTACAGTATCTGACGCATCAATTACATAGTCTATACCATAGCTAAAGAATTTTTCGTATGTTTCTTCAGTGTAGAACATATGCAAATCAATAACTTCACATTCAGGGTTAATATCTGCAATACGTTCCTTCATTACTGCTGATTTTGATTTTCCAATTGTAGATAGGTACGCAACCAATTGACGGTTAATGTTTGTAATATCAACATCATCCTTGTCCACTAATATAATACGGCCAACTCCACTTCTTGCACAGGCTTCTGCAGCAAAAGAACCTACGCCACCCACACCTAAAATCGCAACCGTTGTATTTTTTAACTTTTCTAAACCTTCTTGCCCAATTGCAAGTTCATTTCTTGAAAATTGATGTAACATGTAAACCCTCTCCATCTATCAATAATAATTTTATTTTTTAGTAAACCAAGTAAATAACTCCGAAAAATCTCCAAAACAATTATTAATTATATCACTTATCGTTTGTTATGAAAATATAGTAAAAGTTCAACTAAAGATTACCCCTATTTTAAGCCAAAAAAACCCGAAACATTCATTTTATTCCCTATTGTCTTCTTAGGGAATTATTTCAGAAAAGAAAAAAACCTTTGATTCTATAAGAATCAAAGGTTATTAGTCTCTTTTAGGAACAAATCCCAATCGCGCCGTTGTTTTTTTCAAAATCGCTTTGAACCCGCACTATGCAGGGGGGTGTCGTATTTGAAACTTTAAAAGTCCCAGGTCGGGCATGATTGCCATTTCAAAATCCCGACTCCCAACGATATTATGTTCGGTCAAAACTGATTAAGTTCCAACGCACACATCAGGATTTGTTGTTAAACTTATATTAACATGAACTTTCAGAAAAATCAAAATAAATAATTAGAAAATTTAAAAAAATATTATAAAACTAGCAAACCCCTTGCCAGACTTAAGCTTGCAAGGGGTTTTAAATAAATTTATGCTTTTGATCTTATCCAGCTTCACACGCCAGCCCCTCGAGGATGCACAGGATGTGCACCCGATAGCCGTTGCGCTCGCGTTGTCGCGACTTTAGGCTATCTTCCTTTTACTTGGGGCTTGTTCCACTTTTAATCTTCGTCTGCTAGCGTTTTTGTACGGATGTGTAAATCATCAAGTTGAGCTGTTGATACAGTGCTTGGTGCATCAGTAAGTAAGCAGCTAGCTGATGCTGTTTTAGGGAATGCGATTGTATCACGTAGGTTATCGCGGCCAGCTAGTAACATGATGAATCGGTCAAGACCAAATGCTAAACCGCCATGTGGTGGAACGCCATATTCAAAGGCATCCATTAAGAAACCAAATTGTTCTTGAGCTTGTTCTTGTGAGAAGCCAAGAACTTTGAACATTTTTTCTTGTAGTTCTTTTTCGTAAATACGAAGTGAACCACCACCAAGTTCATAACCATTCAACACGATATCGTATGCTTGTGCACGAACTTCACCAGGAGCTGTTTCCATTTTTTCGATATCTTCATCAAATGGACGAGTGAATGGATGGTGAGCTGCTGTATAGCGGCCTTCTTCTTCTGAGTATTCAAGTAATGGCCAATCAGTAATCCATAAGAATGCAAATTGTGATTCGTCAATTAAGTTAAGTTCTTTACCTAATTTTTTACGTAGAGCACCAAGAGAATCAGCAACGACTGATTTTTTGTCTGCAACGAATACTAATGTATCTCCAGGTTCTGCTTTCATACGATTAACTAATTTTTCGCCAAATTCATCTTGGAAGAATTTACCGATTGGTCCTGTAAGACCTTCTTCAGTTACTTTAATCCATGCAAGACCTTTTGCACCGTAGCGACCAACGAATTTAGTTAATTCATCTAAATCCTTACGAGAGTATTTGTCGTTTGCACCTTTGATGTTTAGACCTTTAACTTGATTTCCAGCTTCTACAGTTTGCGCGAAAACTTTGAAGTTACATCCACCTACAACATCTGTTAAATCGATTAATTCTAAACCAAAGCGAACGTCTGGTTTATCTGAACCGTAACGTGACATTGCTTCGTCATATTTCATACGTTGGAATGGACGTGGAATATCAATACCTTTGATATCTTTCATTACTTTTTGGATTAAACGTTCGTTTAGATCTAAAATTTCTTCTTGAGTTAAGAAACTCATTTCCATATCGATTTGAGTGAATTCTGGTTGACGATCAGCACGTAAATCTTCATCACGGAAACAACGAGCAATTTGGAAGTATTTTTCAAATCCTGATACCATTAATAATTGTTTAAACAATTGTGGTGATTGAGGAAGTGCATAAAATTCACCTTCATGAACACGTGATGGTACAAGGTAGTCACGAGCACCCTCTGGAGTTGATTTTGTTAAGATTGGTGTTTCAACTTCTAAAAATCCTTCTTCTTGTAAGAAGTTACGAATTGTATTCGTTACATCAGAACGTAATTTGAAAGTGTTGTACATTACTGGACGACGTAAGTCCAAGTAACGATATTTTAAACGTAAATCTTCGTTTACTTGAATACGGTCTTCGATTTGGAATGGTGGGTTTTTAGCTTTGTTTATAAGTGTAACGCGATCAACATAAACTTCGACCATACCTGTTTCCATATTCGGGTTAATCATATCATCAGCACGACGACGTACTTCGCCTTCTACTTCAATAACATATTCATTACGGAATGTATCAGCTAAGTCAAGCGCTTCTTTTGAGTGTTCTGGTGCGAAAACAACTTGTACTAAACCTGTACGGTCACGTAAGTCGATGAAGATTAATCCTCCAAAATCGCGACGGCGTTGTACCCAACCTTTTAGAACTACGCGGTTGCCTTCATTTTCGCCGCGTAAAATACCACATTCATGTGTTCTTGTAGCCATTTCTTTTTCCTCCAATTATTGTTCTTTCTCTATTGTTAAATAATTTACTAAATCATAGAATGGTACCATTTCTTGATGTCCTGAAGACATATTTTTTACAGTTGCTTGTTGTTCAGCCAACTCTGTTTCACCAAGCACAATTACCCATTTTGCATTTTGACGGTCAGCAGATTTCATTTGCGCTTTCATTTTGCGGTTTGAATAATCAAGTTCAGTTGAAATTCCTTTTGCACGGAAAGAACTTGCTAATTCAACTGCTTTTAGTTTTGCTTCTTCGTCCATAGCAACAATGTACATATCTAGTTGATTTTTTGTATCTAGTTCTTTTCCTTCTGCTTCTAA
This sequence comes from Rummeliibacillus sp. JY-2-4R, assembly GCF_053847205.1. Lineage (NCBI taxonomy): Bacteria > Bacillati > Bacillota > Bacilli > Caryophanales > Caryophanaceae > Rummeliibacillus > Rummeliibacillus sp. JY-2-4R. The sequence continues at coordinate 2,759,272 of NZ_CM132623.1, forward strand.
AGCTAGAAGTAATCGTTCGATACTCATCGCAAATCCAATACCAGGTGATTCAGGACCACCGATTTCTTCTACTAAGCCGTTATAACGTCCACCACCACATAAAGTTGTGATGGCCCCTAGACCTTCAGCAGTACTCATGATTTCAAATGTTGTATGATTATAATAATCTAATCCACGTACAAGATTTGGATCTACTACGTAACTAATACCTAGTACGTCTAAATAATTTTTTACTTGTTCAAAATAACTTGCAGATTCTTCGTTTAAATAATCTGTTAAAGCAGGAGCTGTTGCCATTAATGGATGGTCATGATCCACTTTACAATCTAAAATACGAAGTGGATTTTTTTCTAATCGAGATTGGCAGTCTGAGCAAAATTCATGAATATGCGGTTCAAAGTGTTTCACTAATGCTTTGCGATGATTTGCTCGAACCTCATGATCTCCAAGAGAGTTGATGACCAATTTCAAATCTTTTAAACCACATGATTCATAAACATTCATAGCAAGTGCAATTACTTCTGCATCAATTGCAGGATCTTTACTACCGATTGCTTCGACTCCAAATTGAACAAATTGGCGATATCTACCTGCTTGTTGACGTTCATAACGGAACATCGGTCCAATATAAGACAACTTTACGGGTTGATCTGGTTGACCAAACATTTTATGTTCTACATATGAACGTACAACAGCTGCTGTACCTTCTGGGCGAAGAGTAAGTGAACGGTCTCCTCTATCTTTAAAAGTGTACATTTCCTTTTGTACGATGTCAGTTGTATCACCTACGCCACGTTGAAATAACTCAGTGGATTCAAAAATAGGTGTGCGAATTTCTGGGTAACGGTAAACAGAGCATAGATGGCGGATGATTTCCTCAACTTTTTGCCATTTTTCTGTTTGACCTGGCAGAATATCCTGTGTGCCTCTAGGTACTTTAAAACTCATACACTGTTCTCCTTTCTTTCATTAACGGCATCTTCTATAGAATTTAAACCAACAAAAAAGCTCCCGTTCCTCGCAAAAATGCAAGGGACGAGAGCTATTAGCTTCCGCGGTTCCACCCTAATTGATTTAGCAAAATTTCACTAAATCCTCTTTAAAATCGGATAACGGCCGATTCCGTTTTCCCCTACTAGTTCGTTTTACTTTCGAAGAAAAACCTCTCAAGTGTTTTTCACTAATCGGTACTTTAGAAAAGCTTTCAGCCGCGTCTTTTCCTCTCTATAAAAGTACAACTTGATTGTTACTTTCTTGGTCATAGGCATTTTTTTATCATACAGATTAATTTATATCATATCATTTCCGAGAAATATGTCAACTATTAAAAAAACTTGTAGTTTTTTATCTTCTTACAATTTACAATGGAAGAAAGGAGGGAAAACATGAGTACTAAAAAACTAAATACAGCGACTATTGTCTCACTCTGTCTCGCTTTAGTATTCTCACTATTCGCGGTAATACCGCAAGCGAATGCTGCGTCTTCAAATTTGAAGGTAACTGCAACTGCACTGAATATTAGAACTGCACCAAACACTAGTTCAAAAGTCCTTTTATCAGTAAAAAAGAACACAATTTTAACTAAGGTCGGTAAAAGTGGTAGCTGGTATCAAGTGAAGTATAAAAGCACAAAAGGTTGGGCTTCTGCCAAATATTTAAAAACAGTCACTACTACTGTTTCAACTGCTTCTATTTCTTCTAAAATTGTCACTTCTAAGACAAATAGCTTGAATATCCGTCAATCATACTCCACTTCTTCTAAAGTTCTGGGCAAAATGAACAAAGGGAATACAGCTACATACATCCAACAAAAAAGTGGATGGGTTCAGATTAAAACTGCAAAAGTGACAGGTTGGGTAAGTTCTAAATATGTAACAATTACTGATAAAAAAGTGTCTGTTGCATCAAGTCCTAAAATCACAAATGCTAAGAAGAATCTATACTTTGTCGTCACAGCAAATTCACTAACTGTAAGATCGCAGCCAACTGCTGATTCAACAATGTTAGCATATGTAAAGAAAAACGAATCACTTCTCATCTCTAGAATAGCAAATAATGGTTTTGTTGAAATTACATATAAAACAGGTAAAAAAGGTTGGGTCTCTGCAAAATATGGTACACAAAAAGTAAAAGAACCGACAACTAGCACAATTACAATAGTTGTACCAGAAAAAACTACTTACTATTATGTGACAGAACCAACTGGTCTAACTATGCGTGCAAGTTATAGTACGAGCGCTAAAACAATCGGACAAGTTGTGCCTTTTGAATCGAAAGTTCAAATTTTAAAACAAGCAAGTAATGGTTGGATTTATGTAAGTTATGGTGATGTAGAAGGTTGGATAAATGGGAGTACATATTACGGTTTCGCTTCACCAACTAATATCTCATTTACTACAAGTAAACCTTCAGGTACTCAATATTTTGTAATGACAGCTAGCACTCTAAATGTGCGATCATTACCTACGACCGCTGCCCCATCTTTAGGGTTAGCATCGAAAGGAAACTATTTTAAAGTATTGCGAGTTTCAAATAATAATTGGGTAGAAGTACAATATACATCCACTCAAAAGGGTTGGGTTTCTGCTAATACTTCTAGCAGTAAAATTACTACTAAAAAGCCAACAACTACAGTATCAAATAGTGTAAAAGGTTCTTTAGCTGGTCTTAAAATTGTACTTGATGCTGGTCATGGTAAACAAGACAATGGCGCATCAGGCAATAATGTAGTAGAAAAAACCTTGAATTTGAAAGCTGCACAAGCCATTCAAGACGCGATTGAAAATGTAGGCGGTACTGTTTATATGACGCGTACGAATGATAATCAGTTCTTAAAACTAGATCAACGTGCTGCTTATGCAAAGCAAAAAGGGGCAAATGCCTTTATTAGTGTGCATCATAATTCAGGACCATCTGCCGCTTCAGGTTATGAAACATACTATTCAACTTCTAACAAAGTAAGTAGCAAAAATTTCGCTGAAGCCATTCATGAGGGTGTTAAAGAAGCGGTTGAAGAAGAGTACCCAAGTTTTAATGACCGAAAACTAAAAGCAATGGATTTCTATGTTGTACGATATAATTCAGTAGTTTCTGTGTTATTAGAATTAGGTTTTGTATCCAATGCTTCTGATGCAAAATTAGTAAATACAAATCATTATCGTGAAACAGTTGCTGAGGGCGTTGTAAACGGACTATTAGAATACTATGGTCGTGATTAATTAAATTATAAAAAGGACAACCGTATCAAAAATGATACAGTTGTCCTTTTTGTTTTTAGCTAAATTGAACAGACTTACAATTAGATTATTTTGATTCAATCAGTATTGTAACTGGGCCGTCATTGATTAATTTTACATCCATCATAGCACCGAATACACCTGTTTCAACATGCAATCCAAGGGCACATAAAGTGCTATTGAAGTATTCCCATAAACCAAATGCTTCTTCGGGTCTTGCGGCATCAGTAAAACTTGGTCTATTTCCCTTTTTGGTATCTGCATACAAAGTAAATTGAGATACGGATAGAATGTCCCCACCATGTTCTTTAATCGAATGGTTCATCTTGCCCTGTTCGTCTTCCCAAATTCGCATTTTCGCTATTTTCTTTGCGATATAATCTGCGTCATCTTTTGTATCGCCATGTGTTATTCCTACCAATAACACATAGCCCTCATCAATCTTGCCTGTTACCTTTCCATCGACGGTAACGGAAGCTTCCTTACTCCTTTGTAAGACTACTCTCATAACTATATCTCCTATCTTAGTGCGTTACACGTTGTACTGAATAAATATCTTGTACCTGTTTAATACGATCTACAATTTTATATAACGATTGAATATTACGTATCTTCAATGTCAAATTGATGGTAGCAATTTTATCTCTATCAGTTCGAGCACTAATCGCACTAATGGAAGTTTTGGTTTCTGTAACTACTTGGATAACTGAGTTCAACAAGCCAGAACGATCAAATCCTGCTACCTCGATATCAACATCAAATAGTTTTTGTTCATGTTCCAAATTATGTCCCCATTCCACCTCGATTAATCGTTCTTGCTCTTCTGAAACTTGGACATTTGGACAGTCTGCACGATGGACAGAGACACCTCTACCTTTTGTGATAAATCCAACTATTTCATCTCCAGGTACAGGATTACAGCACCGAGATAAACGAATAAGTAAGTTATCTAAACCTTTTACAACAACACCTGTTTCTGTCACTTTTTCTTTTGGAGGTGTTTTCATCTCTTTTGTAATTTTCTCTATTGCTTCTTCTTGGGAACGTTGCTTTCTTACCTTTTCAGCTAATCGATTGACCACTTGTAAAGCAGTCATTCCATTAAAACCAACTGCTGCTACTAAATCATCTTCATTTGCATAGTTTAATTTTTCACAGACTCGTTTAAAGTTTTCCTGTGTTAATATTTCCTTTGGATCGTATCCTTGCTCGTCGATTTCTTTTTCAATCATATCACGACCCTTAGTTACATTATCTTCACGTAATTGCTTTTTAAAGAATTGCTTAATTTTGTGTTTTGCTTGTGAAGATTGTGCAATATTCAACCAATCTCGGCTCGGACCGAATGATTGTTTAGATGTCATAATTTCAATAATGTCGCCTGTTTTTAACGGTGTATCCAGTGGCACCATTTTACCATTTACTTTTGCCCCTATGGTTTTGTTTCCGATTTCTGAGTGAACCCGATATGCAAAGTCGATTGGAACTGAACCAGCTGGCAACTCAATTACATCGCCCTTAGGAGAAAATACATAAACCATGTCTGAGAATAGATCAAATTTCAATGATTCCATGAATTCTTCCGCATTCGATGATTCATTTTGAAATTCTAAAATTTCTCGGAACCAAGTCAATTTATTGTCAATATTTGATTTATTTTTATCGACATTCTTGCCTTCTTTATATGCCCAGTGTGCTGCAACCCCATACTCAGCAATCTTATGCATTTCCTTTGTCCGGATTTGTACTTCTAAAGGATCTCCGTATGGACCAATTACTGTGGTATGAAGTGACTGATAGAGATTTTGTTTCGGCATCGCTATATAGTCTTTAAATCTCCCCGGCATTGGTTTCCAAAGTGTGTGAATAATACCTAATACAGCGTAACAATCTTTGATACTATCTACAATGACTCGAACTGCTAATAAGTCATAGATTTCATTAAACTGCTTATTTTGCATCGCCATTTTACGATAAATACTATAAATATGCTTTGGTCTACCAGATAAGTCTGCATTGATTTTGATTTCATCAAGTTGTACTTTAACTTCGTCGATTACTGATTTTAAATAATCTTCACGTTCCACACGTTTTCGTTTCATTAAATTTACGATGCGGTAATACTGCTGAGGGTTTAAATAACGTAGCGCCGTATCTTCTAACTCCCATTTGATTGTAGACATTCCAAGACGGTGTGCCAATGGAGCGAAGATTTCAAGTGTTTCTTTTGAAATACGACGTTGTTTTTCGACAGGTAAATGTTTAAGCGTTCTCATATTATGTAATCTATCTGCTAATTTTATGAGAATGACACGAATATCTTGTGCCATTGCAACGAACATTTTGCGATGATTTTCAGCTTGCTGCTCTGCTTTAGATTTATATTTAATCTTTCCTAGTTTGGTAACCCCATCTACAAGCATAGCAACTTCTTCGCTAAATTGTTCCACAAGGTCTTCTCGTGTGACAGGTGTGTCTTCAACTACATCATGCAAAAAGCCAGCAGCAACTGTTTCTGGGTCCATTTCTAAGTTAGCTAAAATACCAGCGACTTGAACCGGATGCAGGATATATGGCTCACCTGAACTTCTGAACTGCTCTTTATGTGCTTCTTTTGCTACTTCATATGCTTTTTTAACAAATGCAACGTGTTCGTCATTCATATATGATGTAAGAATTGCGAAAACTTCTTCTACTGTCATCACTTGATCTTTCGCCATGTTAGCTCACCCTATTCCATAAATTTTCCGATTAGGTATAATTTTAATTGTATAAAAAAAACAGCCCATTTGTAAAGGCTATTCCAACAATAAATTCGACAATTCGACAAATTACGCAAGCCCTCAGAGCAGATTCCCAAGGGCTTCCATCATTTGTCCAATCCTAATATCTAGTATTTCATTAAAGTAAACACGTCGTAATCTTTAATTTTATCACGACCATGCAATTCTTCTAATTCAATTAAGAATGCACAACCTACCACTTCTCCACCTAGTTGTTCTACTAAACGGATGGCAGCATCGACAGTACCACCAGTAGCTAATAAATCATCTACGATTAATACTTTTTGACCTTTCTTAACGGCATCTTTATGCATAGTTAATGTATCTTTACCATATTCAAGTCCATAATCAGCAGTGATTACTTCTCGTGGTAATTTACCTGGTTTACGAACTGGCGCAAATCCAATTTCAAGAGCATATGCTACTGGACATCCAGTGATAAAGCCACGAGCTTCAGGTCCTACAATTAGTTCGGCTCCAACTTTTTTTGCATATTCAACGATTTGGTCAGTAGCATATTTATATGCTTTCCCATTATCCATAATAGTTGTGATATCTTTGAAGGAAATGCCTTCTTTAGGCCAGTCTTCTACGATTGTCACATATTGTTTTAAATCCATTAGTATTGTTCCTCCTCAGAAACTGATTGACCATTTAAACGTAGGTCAAACCACTCTCTTAAATCCTTATATGGTGCATACAAAAGAGTTCTTTCTAACTCCATTTGTTGCTTGCGTTCTTGATAGATGTTCGCACTTGTTAAATCTTTTTTTGGCGGATGTTCTACAATCTTCGCGAGTCCATTCTCTATTGTAACAAATCCAAGTTCAAAAAACACCTGTGTCATGAAAATAAGCATATTACGGCTCCAGCCTTTATGCTTTGCTAATTCTGTTAGATTCTTACGCAAATCGAAAACTTGTCTTTTTCGCAAAAAAGTATAATACCATACAAATTGCTCACGAGTTGGCATTCCATCGAAAAAGTGAGAATCAGGAATATAAAAATGTGCGTAGATTCGAATAGGTTTGATTACTTCCAGTAGCGATTCTAATAATTGAATATTTTGCGGCAAATCTAATAGTACAATATATGAAGAGCAATTTGCATTGGAAATTTCTTCATCATATAAATAAATTTCTTTTGAAATGAGGGAATCAAAATATTGAATGGTTTCTTCTCTAAATGCTATAAAGGTTACTTCTTCTAAAGGTATTGTTTGTAACCAACGTGCCACTTGACGTATTCCTCTCAAATCGAATAATTGCCATTCATCTGTTTTTACATCCTGTAGCATTAGTTGTGGTTTTTTTCGTCCATTCCATTCATTAATTTGAAGATCCCCAGCAAAGGAAATTTTGATTCCATGCGTTAATTCATCGGCTAAGTAACCTTTATGGAAACCAACTGCATCAATTTCCTGATTATTAAATCCGATTTGTAGCTTAATATGGTCTTCGTTCGCACCAATTTTACGCATTGATTGAATCGTAGCATCTTCTATTACATACATCGGCTTTGCAAAGCTTGTACCAAATGGTGCCAATGAACGGACATCTTCGATTGCATGGATATCAATTTCTTCTAGTTTGAGAGGGATATCTATATCCAATACAGGGATTAACTCTTCTTCAGATAAACATTCTCTTGCTTGCATATCTAAACGATTGCGCAATTCATCTACATCTTCCATTGCAAGAGTCATCCCCGCAGCCATAGGATGTCCTCCAAATGCAGGTAAAATATCTCTGTTTTTTGCTAATTCCTTATACATATGGAAGCCTTCAATACTTCTTGCAGAGCCTTTTGCTGTTCCCTTTTCTACATCTATTGATAGTATAATGGTTGGTCGGTAATATTTTTCTACTAATCTAGATGCTACAATACCGACTACTCCTGGGTTCCAACCTTCTTCAGCAATAACGAGGACTTGTGAATTACCAATTTCCTCATCATTTTCTACCATAGCAATTGCATGTTCAGTAATTTCGCTTACGATTGCTTGACGTTCCTTATTTTGTTCATTTAAATAGTTTGCCATGGAAAGTGCTTCTTGCTGTTCCGTTGCCATTAAGAAATCTACCCCTGGTGCTGCATCACCTAGTCTGCCTAAAGCATTTAATCTAGGTCCTATACTAAATCCAATGGTTTCTTCATTTATTTCTTGTTGTTTTATACCAGATACTTTGCACAATGCTTTAATAGCAGGTCTTGCGGTATGTTGAAGAGCTTCAATTCCTGCTTTTACAAGGTACCGGTTTTCATCTAATAGTGGAACTAAGTCTGCTATTGTTCCTATTGCAACAATTTCTAAAAGATGCTTAGGAAATTTACCATATAGTGCATGCGCTACTTTAAAAGCTACACCAACGCCAGCTAATTCTCCAAAAGGATAATGTCCATCTGGATGTCTTGGATGAATAATGACATCTGCAGGAGGTAATACTTCCCCGGGTTCATGATGGTCGGTTATGATAACATCTAATCCTAACTCTTTGGCAACTTGTACTTCGTAGTTCCCTGCAATACCATTATCAACCGTAATAATAAGTTGATAACCTTCTTCATATGCTTGTCTAAATAATCGTTCGCTTGGACCATAGCCATCTATGAAGCGATTTGGAATCATGTGAGATACATTTGCACCGAGATCTTGAAGTGCGGTTTTCATTACCGTGGTACTTGTAATCCCATCAGCGTCGTAATCTCCATAGACTAAAATCTTTTCCTTATTTTCGATTGCTTTATTTATTCGTTCAACGGCTTCTTTCATACCGTGCATTTCAAAAGGATCGTGGATAGCTTGTTCATCAATCATTAAAAAAGCACGGGCTGCTTCAACTGTAGTGAAACCACGTGCTACTAATATTTTCGCAGAGATAGATGAAATTTTGAGTTCACCTTGTAATTCTTTTACAAGCTGTTCATCTAGGCGATTAATATGCCATCTTTTTCTAGTTGCTGTCATTATTTCACTTCCTAACGGATATAATTATACAAAATATATGATTCTATTAATAGTCGAGCGATTTTAATAGACTTATTAAATAATTCTAAACAAAATGACCACATTGCCTTTATAAAGTATAATGTGGCCACTTATTCATTATTTTACTGTAAATTCGATAGCTATTGGTTTTGAAACTACCTTACCTTTAAACGTTTTTAAACCTTTATTGTCAATGAAAATTATATAATTTCCTTTAGTTAAATTACTTTTTGATGATAACTTAATCGTCTTTCCCTTTTGATCTTTCTTTATCGTAAAACCTGATATGTTTTTCCCTTCACTAATCACAAAGACGTTATGGGATGTGAGAGTAGAAGGTTTTATGGCTGTACTAAACGTGATGCTTGTTGTTTTTTTTGTCTTCATACTTTTTAAATTTGTTGCTTTTACTTCTTTCGATGATGAAGTGGCTGTAATTTTCAATAGTTTCATTTTTTCACTGTAATGTTTCACTTCATTTTGTTGTGTTTTTGTTAGCCCAGTAGTTATTGAGTATAAAGGTGCGAATTGTGATTTAAAATTTATGGCTTTTCCTTTATGTATTAGATTAATCCAACTTGTTATAGTACCAGCATTTTTTTCTATAAATTGTTCAGATGCTGATGGTTTTTCAGTAGTAAAGCTTATAAATCTCCCTAATGCAGAAATATTATTTGAATTTACAGCTTTTACCGAAACTTTATAGGTTGTTCCACTAGTTAGATTGTTTAGTTGATAATTTAGGTTTGATGTTGAGGCAACTAAATGATTGTTCGCAAAAATTTGATACTTCTTTGCAGGTACAATCGCATTTTTCTTTGGAATAAAGGAAATAGTTGCTGAAGTTTTTGTAATATGATCCACCTTCACTGATTGAACATCTTCTGGAACGGATTGATTATATCTTATTAAACCATATCCATAATAATCATCTTTTCCCCGCTCCCCCAAATCAAGCGTAAAATTTCTTAATACTTGTCGAAGTTGATCATTTGTATAGTCAGGGAATTGTTGCTTTAATAGCGCCAGAAATCCAGTAACATGTGGTGCAGAAAAAGAAGTTCCTGATTCTTGCATAATCTGATTACTAAGCCCCAATGAGTACACATTACTTCCAGGTGCCGTGAACTCAACTTTGGAACCGGTATTTGAAAAGTTTGATATGCGATCATTTTGGCTGATAGAAGATACAGCAATTACCTGATTGTATCTTGCTGGGAATTCTACATTTTTTCCTACTCCATCATTACCAACAGCAGCAACTAAAGTGATTCCTGCAGCATATGCTTTTTCAACCCCGTTTTTTAAAATAGGATCGTCAACTGAAGTCCCAAGTGACATATTGATAATATCAATATGATTTTCGATTGACCATTCCAGTGCCTTCATCAGCGACTCCATTGTTGCTTCATCTTGTTCAAATACCTTGAGACTATAAAGAGATACATCCGGTGCAACGCCAATCCTATTATTAAAATAGTTTGGCCCTATTCCAGCAGCAATAATCCCGGATACAAATGTTCCATGACCATCGAAATCATACGGGGAACTTTCATCGATTGTCTTGGTTTTAGGATCATCATCTACAAACGAATATCTTTTGACGTTTTGCAAGGAATTATTCACTGCTACTCCTGTATCAATCACCGCTATTTTCACATTTTTGCCTGTAATCCCTAACTTCCATGCGTTCTGTGCTTGCAATGTGTTGATATTCCAACTGGGTGTAATAGAGAGTAGGTTTGCACTAGATGTTTCATAGGATTCAACTTTTTCAGGATTTTTTTCGATTACTTTAATATCTGGTTGTTTTTTTAACTGATTTAATGATTCAGAAGTAAAAGTTCCCTCAATTGTTTTTAGGTTTTCATATGTATGTTCAATTGAAACAGCAAGATTTTTAATTTCATCTTTAACATCATTATTTTTATAAACGATCATGACATCATCTAACTGATTCGTATTGGCATGCGCAAAAAATGGAAGGGCTACTGATGCGATGCATGTTGTAACTGCTGTCGTCAACCACTTTTTATAGTTCATAATTCATTTCTCCATATAATAAAATTTAGTTTAAATTACTCTATTATTTTAACATGTATTTATGAGATTAGTTTGAATTATTTTAGAACTCATTGTACTCGTAATAAAAAGAACAAAAAAAGGACTGTCTAAGACAGTCCTTTTCATGTATTAAACTACAGGCTCGTCTGAACCCCATTGCTTTTTCTTTTTACTTACATCAACATGGCCTTTTTTCTTCATTTGACGTACTTTTAATACGTACCAGATTTGAGCTGCGATGTAAATTGATGAATACATACCAGTGATTAAACCGATTAACAATGCAATTGAGAAGGTTGAAATTGAACTTGCTCCGAAGATCAATAATGCAACAACTACAACAATTACTGTCATTACCGTATTAACAGAACGAGCTAAAGTTTGACGTAATGACTTATTCACAATATGTGCTAAATCGTCAGCATCATTAATTTTCTTCACTCTGTGTAAGTTTTCACGAATACGGTCAAATGTTACGATTGTATCATTGATGGAGTACCCGACAATTGTTAATACTGCTGCGATAAACGTAATATCTACTTCTATACGGAATAGACTGAAGATCGCCACCATGAAGAATACATCATGGAGAAGTGATACAATTGCACCTACACCCATGCGCCATTCAAATCGTAAGGCAACATAGATAATAATACCGATTGCTGCATATGCAAGAGCTTTGACGGCATTTTTTGCAAGTTCTTGACCAATTGTAGGAGACACTGTGCTGATCATTGGTTCATGACCAAATTCTTTATTGAAATCAGCTTTCATTGTCTTAACTTCTTCTTTAGTGAAGTCGTCTTTATATCGGATTACTGCGCGATCATTCTTACCAGAGATAACAATGTCATCTGAGCTGAAACCGATTTTATCAATATAAGTCTTAACATTTTCTTTCGTTAAAGCGTGTTCTGATTGAACTTCTACACGTGAACCACTAGAGAAGTCGATTCCTAGATTTAATTTGAAAATACCTAGTACAATCATCCCCGCAATAATTAATATTGCAGATAACGCAAAGAATTTGTTGCGAGTATGAACAAAGTCGAAACGATCGAAATGAGTTGATAAGTCAAGTGTATCAACACCTTCTTCGATTTTGTGTACACGCGATTTTTTGACTCCAAATAATCCGACTTTACCATCTAAATAGCCACTATTAATTAGTAAACCTAATAGTACACGAGTTCCCCATACAGCAGTTAAGAAGCTGACTAAGATGGAGATGATTAAGGTTGTTGCGAAACCTTTTACTGAACTTGTACCAAAGACGAATAATACGCCTGCTGCTAATAATGTAGTAATATTGGCATCGAAAATCGCAGTAAATGACGATTTAGATCCAGAATGGAATGCTGCTTTTACAGATTTACCTACTCGTAATTCTTCTTTAATACGTTCATACATAAGGATATTGGCATCAACAGCCATCCCTATCCCGAGTACTAATGCGGCAATCCCTGGCAGAGTTAATACTACATGAATCCAACTAAATAATACTAAAACAATAAATGTAAAGATTGTTAGAGTAATATCAGCCACTAAACCCGGTAAACGATAAACTAATATCATAAAGATGAATATTAACGCAACACCGATAATACTAGCGAATACTGTACTATTTAAAGCTGCATCACCGAATTGTGCTCCAACTGAAGTTGAGTACATTTCAGTTAATTTTGCAGGTAGTGCACCAGCATTTAAAATACCAGCTAAGTCTTTTGTTTCTTGAACCGTAAAGCTACCTGTGATTTGAACATCTTTTGAGTTAATCGTTTGAGTAACTTGTGGGTTTGAAACAAATTGTGGGTCTTTTTTAAGTACTTCAGTCTTATAACTATTCTTGCCTTCTACAAAGTCTAACCAAATAACTAATAGATTGTTTGGTGAACCCATTGCAGCAACTTTACTTGTCACTTGACCAAATTTGTTAGGGTCTTTTAGTTTTAAAGTAACCATTGGACGTCCTTGTTGGTCAAATGATGCTTTTGCTCCGCCTTGTTGTAAATCATTACCGTCTAATAACACTTTGTCATTGACATCACGGAAAGTAAGGTTTGCTTGATTTGATAGAACTTCACGTGCTGATTCTTGGTCTTTTACGCCAGCTAATTGAACACGAATACGGTGTCCGCTTTCAATTTGAATGCTAGGTTCGCTTACCCCCAGAACATTGACACGTTTACTGATTGCTTCTGCCGTAGCTTTGACATCAGATTCAGTAATTTGCTGTCCTTTTTTCAAAGGTTCTACTTGATAAAGAACTTCGAAGCCACCTTGTAGATCCAAGCCTAAGTTAATATTACTTAGTACGCCTTTTACGGTCGTTCCTATGAGTGCGCCAATTAGAACGACAATCACTAGAAACGCGACGATTCGGCTTTTAAATTTCATTAAAACTTCCTCCTCAAACAAATGCCGCGGTATTCCTAAATGACAGCTGACAATCTTAGGATGTTCGTTCCGTTAGCTAGTTGTCCTGTAACTATTTTGTTTTAGTGATGTCCTAGTCAGTTTAACTATCTTACATTCACGAGCACTGATTGCCCAAAGAAGCAGTAGAATTCTCGTATACTAATGATTCATATTCTATTGATTCAAACTTGTCACTATAAATGCATAACACGTTTATTATGAAACAGGTTTGTTTACCTGTCAAATCAATCCCATTTACTTAATTACAATTTATGAAGAGTTTTTTAAGTGTTTTTTAAGTTCCTATTAATAATTTCAATTCTTCCTCGTTTATAGGTGCAAACCAATTTGCACTTTTTAGTTCTTCTACTTGAGAGAAAGTCATATACTGAGCAGCAGTTAAAGAAAAAATATCGGAAATAACTTTATGCAATACTAAATCTGTCTCAGTTAACTTTTTCCATTTCTTTAATACTAAAAATCGCCATAAATCCTGTTCTGTTACGTTCTTTAAGCCTTCTATCTTGAAATCTGCTTTTTTAATATTTAGGACAGGTAAAACTTTTGTAAATATTTTCTCATATTGAACTACCATCATTTCACGTCCTTTATCAATTATTTTGAACGTACAAGATTTAATTTTTTTAATTGAAATTGTATATATAGAAAGAAGGGAACTTATGACTTCATTTTTCCATGGCACCTTTTTACTAATGGGAGCTGTACTACTCTCAAAATTATTAGGCTTCTTATACCGAATGCAATTTATGCGTGTTGCTGGAGAAGAAGCTGTAGGCGTTTATATGACAGCTTATCCTGCATTCATCTTCTTTTTATCACTCGTACAATTAGGTATCCCAATTGCGATAGCTAAAATAGTTGCTGAGTTAGAGGCAAAAGGTAAACGAGTAGAAATCAGTAAAGTCATGCGTACATCTAGACTATTAAGCTATATTTCGATTCTTATTTTCTTCCCAATCATATTATTATTTATACCCTATTTAGCAGAAAAACTTCTACACGATAATCATGTTCGAATGTTGTTATATGTTTCATTATTTACTGTTCCACTTTCTATGGCATCTGCATTATTGAAAGGATTATTCCAAGGACTTGCGAGAATCGAAGAAACAGCATGGTCACAAACAATCGAACAAGTTATTCGAATTGCCATGATTACTTGGCTCTTGCCTTATGGTGTTGTACAAGATTCTCCAGTTATGACAGCTACATATGCAATGGTGATCACTGGGCTTGCTGAAGCCTTTGCATTACTCTATTTATATTGGAAATACCTTTACGCAAAAAACAAAGGTCTTGTTTTATCATCAAAAGGCTATTCTTCTCCAAAACCAATATTAGATATTGCACTACCTTCAACTGGTAGCAGATTATTTGGATCTTTTACTTGGTTTTTAGAGCCAATTGTTTTTTTAAAAGCATTAACATTAGCTGGATTAACAGCAGCAGTAGCTACAAAGCAGTACGGGATTATCTCGGGCGTTCATATTCCATTATTACTTTTCCCTTCATTCATTCCGTATGCTTTAGCTGTAGTACTGATTCCTGCTGTAAGTGACGCCGTTGCAAGAGGAAAGCAATCCTTACTTAGAGAGCGTGTTCATATTGCACTCAGATTATCAACAATCGTTGGGTGTTTTAGTGCCGTATTCTTTTATTTGTATGGAGACGAGTTCGCCACTAAACTCTTTCACATCTCAGAAAATCGAGGGTATATGAAATTACTATCTCCCATCTTCTTCTTTTATTATATACAAAGTCCTTTGAACTCCATCCTGCAAGCCTTAGATGAAGCAAAGGCAGCTATGATGAATTCTGTTTATGGTGGAATTGGTAAGCTTTTAGTCATGCTTGCTCTAGCATCTCAACCGGGTATTGCAGAAACAGGTGCAGTCATCGCGATTGGATTTGGCGTTCTAATCACTTCTTTCTTGCATATTGCTACCATTCGTAAGAAAAAGTATGTTGATACTGGTTTTAAGTTATTTATTGTTCCTTATTGGGCTTGTATCCTAATTGTTATTTTCCGTGAATATATCCTTCCGACTACTCAATTTAACCTTTGGATTAATGGTTCCATTACTCTAGGTTTAGTTTTTGTCGTATTGATGATTGCGGATCAAATTCGACTTAGCGATTTCCGCTATCTAACAAAAACCGTAAGAAAAAGATTATGATTTTAGCTGTACATGAATTTGTCCATCTTCAAAGCAACAATAGAAAATTTGATCAATGTTCGTATAGCCAATTTTAGAAAGTTCTTCGTGTAACCATTTTTCATCTTTATTGGTTAATATAAGATGCTTTTTTTGAACCTCACCATCCACAATTAACGGTAATACCGGTGGCTCACTGTCTTTCATGAAGATAGAAAGATTGCCTGATGACTCTAAAAAAGCATATGCAACTTTTTGAATAGAACCAATCTGTTGTTCTCTTAGTTGTTGAAATAAATCGTCCAGATTATAACGTTGCTTTTTCATTGCAGCTTCCATAAGATGACCATCACGGATAATGATGATGGGATCTCCATCAATTTTATCACGAACCTTTTTACTTTTTAATGAAAGATAGGAAATGGTAATTTGTATAATCAATAGGATAATCATTGGTAAAATAGATTCAAATAGGTTTCTATCTGGACTGTCAACTGCAAACGATGCTACATCAGCAAGTAATATAAAAACGACTAAATCCATTACACTTAATTCGCCTACTTCACGCTTTCCCATAAGCTTAAAGATAATTAATATGACAAAGTATAGGAATACCATGCGAAATGCAATAACTAGTAAATCGTTCACATTTTGACTCCTTTTTCTCTTATACTTTGTCTTTCTTATCAATTTATACATTACAAGAAAATGGTAATTGCGGATACAACTAACCCAAATAATAAAAGGATAAATATAAACAGACCAAAAGAGCGAACCCATTTTGGCTTTGGATGCACTTTTAAGCGATTTCTTGTTCGGTTCTGCGCCATTTTTTGTCTAGCGGTTAAGCGAGAATGAATAGTATCATCATATCCTAGTTGCTCCAATTTCTTATTCCGTTTTTTTTTATTCATACAATCGCTTCCTTTTCAAACTGTTGAATAGTATATTACTTCTACATATATGCAAAAAAGCCTTTATTTCTAATTGAAATAAAGGCTTTTTACGTTTAAAGATAGTATTTTTCTAAATTCAGATTTCATTCTAAATATATTTATATTATTTAGTTTGAACTGCACCGTCTAATACTTTACCAATAGCTGCACGTTCAAAACGTAATTTTGAACCGTCTTCAACTTTAATAATTACTGATGCTTCATCAATCGCTTCGATTTGGCCATGTAAACCACCAATCGTCACAACCTTATTACCCTTTGCTAAATTACTTTGCATATTTTGAGTATTTTTACGATTTTTTTGTGCTGGACGAATTAACATAAAATACATCAATGCGAAAATAATAATCATTGGTAATAATCCTTGTAGACCTTGTAATGACATGAATTATATATCCCCCTTTCTCTCTCTAGCATTAATTATACAAGAATCAGAAATTTTTTGCATTTGGTTTATTAAATCCATATTGTTCAAAGAATTCTTCACGGAAATCACCTAGTCGGTCTTCGCGAATCGCTTGACGTACTTGACGCATTAAATCTTGTAAGAAATATAGATTATGATATGAAGTTAATCGTATACCAAATGTTTCATCAGCTTTAATTAAGTGACGGATATATGCGCGTGAATAGTTTTTGCAAGTATAGCAGTCACAATTTGGATCTAGTGGACCAAAATCACGAGCATACTTTGCATTTTTCACTACTAAACGTCCTTGACTTGTCATACATGTCCCATTACGAGCAATACGTGTAGGTAATACACAGTCAAACATATCAATTCCGCGAATAGAACCGTCAATAAGTGAGTCTGGTGAACCTACTCCCATTAAATAGCGTGGTTTGTCTGATGGCAGTAATGGTGTTGTATATTCTAGCATTCGATTCATAATATCTTTTGGTTCACCAACTGATAGACCACCAATAGCGTAACCTGGGAAATCAAGGGATACCAAATCTTTTGCAGATTGTTTACGAAGATCTTCAAATTCTCCACCTTGGACAATACCAAATAATCCCTGATCTTGTGGACGAGCATGTGCTTTTAAACAGCGTTCTGCCCATCTTGAAGTACGTTCAACAGAATTCTTCATATATTCGTACGTAGCTGGAAATGGAGGACATTCATCAAATGCCATCATAATATCTGAGCCAAGCGCATTTTGGATTTCTATTGACTTTTCAGGACTTAAAAACAGCTTGTCCCCATTTAAGTGATTACGGAAATGTACGCCCTCTTCTTCAATACGGCGAATATCACTTAAACTAAATACTTGGAAACCGCCAGAATCTGTTAGGATAGCACGATCCCAGTTCATAAATTTGTGCAAACCGCCTGCTTCACGAACAATTTCGTGACCTGGACGAAGCCACAGATGATACGTATTACTTAAAATAATGCCAGCACCCATTTCTTTTACTTCTTCTGGTGCCATTGTTTTAACAGTCGCTTGGGTACCAACTGGCATAAAAGCTGGTGTTTCGAAAGAGCCGTGCGGAGTATGCACGATTCCTAGTCTTGCGCCTGTTTGTTTATCTGTTTTGATTAGTTCGTATCGGATTGGTAGAGACATGTATTAATTTCCTTTCTTTGCTTTTGGTCGGATGAACATTGCATCGCCGAAACTGAAGAAACGGTATTTATTTTCTACAGCAATTTTATACGCATTTAATACGTTTTCACGGCCAGCTAATGCACTAATCATCATCACGAGAGTCGATTTTGGTAAATGGAAGTTTGTAATCATACCATCGATTGCTTGGTATTCAAATCCTGGGTAGATGAAGATTGTAGTCCAACCTGACTCTGCTACAATTTGTCCTGAATTTCGGTGTGCAATAGTTTCAAGTGTACGTGTTGAAGTAGTTCCAACTGCGATTACTCGTCCGCCATTTGCTTTTGTATCATTAATAATTTGTGCTGTTTCTTCAGACAAATTATAGAATTCAGCATGCATATCATGTTCTTCAATATTTTCAACATTAACAGGTCTAAATGTTCCAATCCCAACATGTAAAGTTAAGAATGCTACTTTTACACCTTTCGCACGAATTTGATCTAATAGCTCTTCTGTGAAGTGAAGGCCGGCTGTTGGAGCCGCTGCTGAACCAAGTTCTTTTGAATAAACTGTTTGGTAGCGTTCCTGATCATCTAGTTTTTCATGGATATAAGGTGGTAATGGCATTGTTCCTAGTTTTTCAAGTATTTCGATGAAAATACCTTCATATTCAAATTTGAACATACGACCACCATGTTCTAATTCACCAGTACATGTTGCTTTAAGTAATCCTTCACCAAAAGAAATTTCTGTGCCAACTTTCACACGTTTAGCAGGTTTTACTAGAGTTTCCCACTCATCATTACTAGTTTGTTTTAATAATAATACTTCGATATGGGCACCAGTTTCTTCTTTAACCCCAATTAAACGTGCAGGTAATACACGTGTGTTGTTTAGAATTAAGCAATCACCTTGGTGTAATTCATCTATAATGTCACGGAAATGATGATGTGATACATCTCCAGTTTCACGATCTAATACCATTAGACGGCTAGATGCACGGTCTTCAAGTGGTACTTGTGCGATTAATTCTTCTGGTAAATAGTAATCAAAGTCTTCTAATTTCATTGTAAACTTAACTTCCTTCTTGTTATTAGCATTGTTAAACAGATATGAAACTTAAATTTCTTACAAATTGGTCATTTAACAATGCTTATATTTTATGTTTCTGATGGATAAGCATAACCAAAATGCTCATAGGCAAGTGCTGTGACCATACGACCTCTAGGCGTTCTTTGGATAAAACCTATTTGCATTAAATATGGCTCATATACGTCCTCAATAGTCATAGATTCTTCACCAATGCTAGCTGCAATTGTATCAAGCCCAACAGGACCACCACGAAAGCGTTCGATCATATTTTCAATCAGTTTGTGATCGATATGATCTAATCCTAGCGGGTCGACTTGCAATAGTTCTAAGGCACCTTGGGCTAATTCCAACGTAATATCACCGTTTCCAATAACTTGTGCGTAATCTCGTACGCGTTTTAGCAGACGGTTTGCTATACGTGGTGTTCCACGAGAGCGTCTAGCAACTTCTCCTGCTGCTATTGTGTCTATCTTTACACCAAATAATTCAGCACTTCTACGAACAATTTCAGTCAATGAATATTCATCATAGTAGTCTAAACGTAATAATACACCAAAACGGTCTCTTAGTGGAGCAGATAGCGCTCCAGCTCTTGTTGTTGCACCAACTAATGTAAAAGGAGGTAAATCTAGTCTGACTGAACGAGCTTGAGGACCTTTTCCCACAACTATATCTAAACAAAAATCTTCCATGGCAGGATAAAGAACTTCTTCGATTGCTCGTGGTAAACGATGGATTTCATCGATAAATAGGACATCACCAGGTTCTAGTGAACTAACAATCGCTGCTAAATCTCCAGGACGCTCAATGGCAGGTCCGCTTGTCATACGAATATTGACACCCATTTCGTTCGCAATAACTGCTGCTAATGTTGTTTTTCCGAGACCAGGCGGACCATATAGTAAGACATGATCAAGACTTTCTTCGCGCATTTTAGCAGCACTTATGAAAATCTTCAAATTTTCTTTAACTTTTTGCTGTCCGATATATTGCACGAGCGTTTGCGGGCGCAATGATAATTCATACTGATCATCATCTCTTGAAGCTTCACCTGAAACGACACGGTCATCCATAAGACTCTCTCCTTTCTACTATTGTTGTTTTAATAATAACTTTAATGCTTGTTTCATATAATCTTCTGTCGTTGTTAAACGATCATCGTCATCTAGCGGATTTCGAATTTTCGCAAGTTCACGTTCAGAATAACCAAGAGCTGCTAATGCTAATAATGCCTCTTCTAGTTCATGCTTATTCGGATTAACTCCAAATAATGGCAATTCATCTTCCGCACTTGGTAATTCAATATCTGACATAAGACTATCCAATTTCCCTTTTAAATCTAAAATCATTTGGCGCGCTGTTTTTTTACCCACACCAGGGAATTTCACTAGGAACTTTTCATCTTCTTGCTCAATTGCAGAAATTACCTGAGTCGGATTACCACTTGCTAGAATAGCTAGAGCACCCTTAGGCCCAATACCAGAAACTTGTATTAGTTTTCGAAACAGTTCACGTTGGTCCAATGTTTTAAACGCAAATAATTGTTGTGCATCTTCTCGAACATGTAAATGCGTATACACTTTGACATTTTCATTTTTAACTTGGAACGCAAATGGATTTGGCGTGTACAATTGCCATCCAATTCCTTGTTGTTCTAGCACAATATATTCAGGCGTTACACGAGTAACAGTACCCATTATGTAGTCGTACATGGCCATTTCTCCTTTTATTAGAACGCTATCGATTATAGCATAATTTCATATAGGTGATGTTTCTAAGTATTATTCATGGGAAAAAAGATAGGCCATAGTTTTTGGCCTATCTTAATAGACAAACGTATATTCTGTTTTTACCCACCACAATCATACCATAATTTTGGCCAAGAAGAGAGTGCACTTTCTGTAAATTGTATTAATTCTTCCACAAACGTTTGTTGCTTCTCAGTCGTAACCGTTTTTACATACATCCATTCTCTTAGTAATTCATTTGGAAAACGCAATGTTTGTAGATAGCTCGCTGGGATTGTTTTAAGTAATGGCTGTTCATTTAGCAATGTACGTAGGTTGTAATTTACATGTGGTAAAACACGATGCATCCACATTATTAGCTCTTCCTCCGGGTGCCCATAAGAAGCTAAGTCAAAATCAATTAAATATTTTCTACCTTTAGAGTCTTTCAAGAAATTATGATGTACTACATCCCCGTGTAATAATGTCTTTCGACTCTGTAATGGTTCTATTTGCTTAAAACCTTGCAGTGCTTCTTGAGCATACAATATAAGCTGATTGCATTGATCCGTGCCTAAATAGACAGATACTTGTGTAAAATGCATGATGAACTTCTGCAATCTTTCTTTCCATTTCAGCTGCAAATCATACGATGGTAAAAGATATACATCTTTTGACCAGTCTACTTTTTCTCCGGTTTGATGTAGCTGATGTAAAATGGCTAGGGATTTTGTTCGATCATATTTTGAATGATAATTAAACGCCCTAGCATCTTTGATCCATGGTTGTATAAGTACGTTTTGATCTTCTAACTGAACTTTTGATAACGTATGTGGGAATTGCATGTCAGCCAATTTTTCATGGATAATTTTCACTTTACCCGCAACTAGTTCATTGTCATATTTTTTGACAACATATTCTTTTTTTCCTGACTGACAATGCCATACATTTGATTTAATCTTCTTATTTATTTCGAAGTTGTTCACCTATCAAGACTCATACCCCTCTTGTGGATAGCTTGGCATATTATATGGCTGAGGTTGTGGGTAATGCCCTGAGAATGGTGAACAACAGTTTCCAGGCCACATCATTTGTTGAGATGGCATTTGTTGAGACATCATTGGGTATTGCTGCATTGGGTATTGTTGCATTCCATAATTCGGCATTTGTTGACCATAATTCCATGGTTCTGCAAATTGCGGATTATACATTGCTGGCATGTGGTGCCATGGCTCTACATATTGCTCAGAATGCCCAGGGTATTGCGGCTGATTGAATGACGAAGATTCAATTTCTCTTGTTGATTCTGGCATTTGCCAATGTGGTGGTGCCATTTGAGTACCCATTGTTGTTTCTGGTCCTGACCATGGTGCTCCCATTGGCATTGGCATTTGACCCGGCATTGGCATTTGACCCGGCATTGGCATTTGACCCGACATCGGCATTTGACCCGACATCGGCATTTGACCCGACATCGGCATTTGACCCGACATCGGCATTTGACCCGACATCGGTTGCGCCCATTGTTGTGGAGCTGCCCATTGTGGTTCCATAAAGTGTCCTGTACCTCCACATCCACACCCTTGATGATGTTGTGGTGCTACCAGTTGTGGTGCTACCAGTTGTGGTGCCATCATATGATGGTGTCCCCCGCATCCACATCCATGATGATGTTGTGGTGCCATCATATGATGTTGCGGTGCCATCATATGATGATGGTGCCCTCCACACCCACAAGGTTTTGGTGCAACATATTGTGGACACGGAGCTGGCATTGGCATTGGCATCGGCATTGGTATTGGAACAGGTACCGGTGCAGGTGGTTTTTCAGCAATAGGTTTAACAGGAGCCTCTTGCTTTATTGGCTGAATTGTGAATTCCTCCTCATGTTGTTCGATCATCTCGACTCTAGCTCTGATAGGGCGGTATTCTACAAATGGATGTTCATGTGGGATTGGCTTTGGTTCTACAATTGGAATTGGAATTGGCTGCTCTTTAGGCATTTCTTTTACAGGTTTTACTGGAGGTCGCATAATTGGTTGTTCTTTTGGCACTACTTTTGGTTGCTCTTTTGGTCGTGCCACTGGATATTCTTTTGGCATCACTTTTGGTTGCTCTTTTGGTCGTGCCACTGGTTGTTCTTTTGGCATCACTTTTGGTTGCTCTTTTGGTCGTGCCACTGGTTGTTCTTTTGGCATCACTTTTGGTTGTTCTTTTGGTCGCGCAATTGGTTGTTCCTTTGGCATCACCTTTGGTTGCTCTTTTGGTCTTGCCACTGGTTGTTCTTTTGGCTGCGTTACAGCATGTTCTTTTTGCTCGTGCTTTTGATGTTCCTTTTTTGGTGCTTCAGGCAAAAATATTTCCATCCCTGGAACAATGTAATCAGGATTCGCTAAATGTGCATTTAATCTTTTTATATCCTCAAAAGAAATTCCATATTGTCTTGCAATTTTCCAGAGTGTTTCGCCCTTTTTGACAGTATGAACGCGCACGTATTTCCTCCTTCCGTCTCCTTACGATATGAAAAGCATCATTATTTGGACACTCGAATCTTATTTGTTTACGCCTTTCATGTTACACTATGAATGTAGAAGTACTATTTATGCTTGTATTTTGAGGTGTTATTTATGAAAAAGTTGCTTGGAGAAGAACGAAGAGCATTTTTATTAAATTTATTAAAAACAGAAGGATCTGCAATAACAGGTACGGAATTCGCAAAAAGAACGAACGTTTCTAGACAAGTAATCGTCAATGATATAGCCTTACTAAAAGCTAGAAACGAACCAATTGTAGCAACAAGTCAAGGCTATCTATATTTAAATAGTCAACCGAGTGTACAAATTTTTGAACGTCAAATAGCAGCTTACCATACTCAAGCTCAAACTGAAGATGAACTAAATACACTAGTTGATGCAGGAATCACAGTTAAGAGCGTCACAGTTGAACATCCAGTATACGGTGAAATAACAGCAAATATTATGGTAAAAAACCGATATGATGTCGAACAATTTATGAAAAGATTGCATGAAACGAATGCGAGCCCGTTAATGGCGTTAACAGATGGCGCGCATCTTCATACCATTACTGCACCGACTGAAGCTCAGCTTGACTTAGCTGAAAAGTTATTAAATGAAAAAGGGTATCTACTATTAAAGGATTAATCATTGCAAAAAAGATGGTACAAAAAGTGTAGCGGATAAAGAACACACTTTTGTAGCATCTTTTTTGGTAGGTTTTATAGTTGAATAGTACACATTTATTTATATTGCTTCTTTAATCATCTTTAACTATTCGAATTTAGTTGTCTCGGATAATGATTATTTTAGTGGTACGAAAATAGAATATGATTTTTATTTAGAATTTATTAATTAATTCCTTGAAAAAGATTAAATTTTATCATTTTTTGCGATTTTCAATGTGAAGGATGTTTGCGAATCTGGCATTTCTTGCTCAAATTATACCTTAGCACAATAAAAAAAGTGCCCTTATTAATGGGCACTTTCCTTTTGTTGTTTTTTTGAATGTTGCTTGAATGTAAAATAACTTCCTAATGATTTTACTGTGCAACCAAGTGCTGCTAGTTCCTCCATTGCCCCTTTCATCATTGGGGCATTTTCATCTTCTAACAAATCCAAGATAAAGAAGTAATCACCTAAACCTGTTTTTAATGGTCTAGATTCAATTTTACTTAAATTGATTTGGCGCCAAGCAAATACAGACAATATCTGATGTAATGCTCCTGAACGGTCATTTGGCAGTTTTACCATAATCGTTGTTTTAATTTGTTCTTCACGATTTAGAAGGTCAATTCGTCTATTCTTTTTAGAAAGCACAAAGAATCGCGTATGGTTAAAATGAAAATCATGAATTTTCGGTTGTACAATTTCCAAGCCATATGTTTTGGCTGCTTCTGTATTTCCTATTGCTGCTATGCACTCTTCTGGGTGCTCATGGACAAATTGTGCTGCTGCAGCAGTTGATGTTGTCTGTTGTAAAGGAATAGTTTTAAAACGATGATAGAGATATTTATGGCATTGTGCAAGTGCATGTGGATGCGAATATATGCCTGTTATGTTTTCCCAGTTTTCCACCTGTTTTTTATGTACCATTAAATGTTGTTCAATGGGAGATAATACCTCTCCTACTACATATAATTTGACCTCATGAAACAAATAGTCAATGGTTAGTGGGACAGTACCCTCCAAAGCGTTCTCTACCGGAACAATGGCTAAATCAACTTGACCTTCAGCCACAGCTTCAATACATTCTGGAATGGTTTTATAAGGAATTGTCCATTCGCTTTGAAATAATTCTTGTGCTGCTAAATGTGTAAATGTACCTTTTGGGCCTAGATAAGCCACTCGATTTTCCCATTCTTCTGATGCCAATTTGATATAGCCCCCTTATAATGCTCCTGAACTAATTACTTCTGCAGATTCTACGAAGTCTAGCTTTTTAAGACTTTGGATTAACTCGTCTAACTCCACATCCATTGCTGTAACATCTAGTGATAGTGTAACATTCGCACGTCCTTGAATCGGAATCGTTTGATGAATTGTAAGTATGTTACAATGCGTATCCGTTACTGTGGATAGAAGTCGAGCTAGTGTTCCTTTGCGGTCCTCTAGCTGTAAAAAAACTGTTAAAATACGTTCTTGTACAATAGAGTGAAAGGGGAAAACAGCATCTCGATACTTATAAAACGCACTTCTTGATAAATCGACTTGCTTAACAGCATCCCAAATAGAAGTAACAGCACCTGTTTGCAACAAGTGCTTTGCTTCTAATGTTTTATGCATGGCATCTGTTAAAACATCTTCGCGTACTAAATAATAGCGTTGATCTGCTACATTTTTCATCTTTTTCCCCCCTGATTACTACTCCACAAAGTCAAATTCAAATTCTAATAAGCGAACAGTATCACCATTTTGAGCACCGCGTTCGCGTAATGCATCGTCAACGCCCATACCACGCAATTGACGTGAGAAGCGTCTTACTGATTCTTCACGACTAAAGTCTGTCATTTTAAATAGACGCTCGATTGTATAGCCTGATAATACGTATGCTCCATCATCGTCACGGCTAATGACAAAATCCTCGCCTTTAGCTTCATGTTTATATAGAACAGTTGCATCTGTTTCTTCCTCTTCAATTTCATGAAGCGGAAATTCTGGTGTCTTATCCAATAGGTCTGCAACTGCAAATAACATTTCTTTTAAACCTTGACGTGAAATAGCTGAGATTGAGAAGATTTGATTATCTTCACCGATTTTTTCTTTAAATAATTTTAAGTTTTCTTCTGCGTCTGGCATGTCCATTTTATTGGCTACAATAATTTGTGGGCGTTCTGTTAAACGCATATTATATTGCTCTAGTTCTTTATTGATCGTTAGATAATCTTCGTATGGATCTCTACCTTCCATACCAGACATATCAATCACGTGAACAATTACTCGCGTACGTTCAATATGACGTAAGAATTGATGTCCAAGACCAACACCTTCAGATGCTCCTTCAATAAGTCCTGGTAAGTCAGCCATTGCAAAGCTTCGGCCATCATCAATTCGAACCATCCCTAAATTAGGTACGATTGTTGTGAAGTGATATGCGCCAATTTTTGGTTTTGCAGATGTCACAACTGAAAGTAGGGTTGACTTTCCTACACTTGGGAATCCGACTAACCCAACATCAGCTAATACTTTTAATTCTAATATAACATTAAGTTCTTGTCCTGGCTCCCCTTTTTCTGAAAGTTCTGGCGCAGGATTTGCAGGTGTAGCAAAACGTGAATTTCCTCGTCCACCGCGACCGCCTTTTGCGATTACGGCTTTTTGTCCATGTTCTACTAAGTCTGCAATGACACGGCCTGTTTTTTCATCCGTTACAACTGTACCAGGTGGAACAGAAACTAATAATGGTTCCGCTTTTTTCCCGTGTTGGTTTTTACTCATACCATGTTCTCCACGGTTTGCTTTAAAATGGCGTTTATAACGGAAGTCCATTAATGTACGAAGTCCTTCATCTACAACGAAAACAACGTCTCCACCATGGCCGCCATCTCCACCAGCTGGTCCTCCATTTGGTACAAATTTTTCTCGACGGAAGGCTACCATTCCATTACCGCCATCTCCACCTTTAACGTAAACTTTTACGTGGTCGACAAACATTAAAGTCACTCCTACTTTTTACAAATGACATATTGCCATTCTTTTTCTGAATATTGTTCATCTTCAATCGCAAGAAGCGGATGTTCAATCGATTGATTGAAAACTGTTTTTTCATTCCAATGTCCTATTAGATGAAATGAAATCTCAAATTGCGATTGTGTTGAATAAATCTGCAATTGTAATTGTTGTTCAGTAAACGGATCTAATGATGAATAGATGTGTGCTACTGATTGTTCTAAATAGTTACATATCGCATCATCTAGTTCTATATCTATTTCATGTTCAATCATACTTTGTATGGTACACTTTAAATTTGGGTGACGCCATCCCAATGTATGAATCCAATCAATTGTTTTGGGCAATCCTAGTCTATTGATTGCGAAAAAATTTTTACACTGATTGGCGCTTTGTTCAATCGATTCTTTTGCAGCCTCTGTTTTACCTAAATCAAGATTTAGTTTTATTAATTGAAGTTGGTTTAGAAAATCATGATTTGCAAAACGTAGTACTTCATTTATAGTGAGTGTTTTTTCTTTCATAAAGTGACACTCCTTAGGATGATATATTCCTTTTACAGTATACCAATTTTCAAATAATTTATCTTCTATTAGAAAAAATTCGGCTTTCGCAAAATATAGCGAAAGCCGATTTTGAACTTAGGTCATATATTTAAACTTACGTTGATTATACTCATCAATCAGTTTAAGAAAGAAAAAGGACTGCAGTAAATGCAGTCCCTTTTAGTGTGTTGATTATGCTTCTTGAGCAACTGGGTACACGCTGACTTTACGTTTATCGCGACCGAAACGTTCGAATTTAACAACGCCATCAACTTTCGCGAATAAAGTATCATCTCCACCGCGACCTACGTTTTCTCCTGGGTAAATTTTAGTACCGCGTTGACGGTATAAAATAGAACCAGCAGTAGCGAATTGACCATCAGCACGTTTAGCGCCTAAACGTTTTGCTTCAGAGTCACGACCGTTCTTAGTAGAACCTACACCTTTTTTAGAAGAGAAGAATTGTAAATCTAAAGATACTAGTAACATATGTTCCACCTCCTAGATCATCTTATATTTTAATTCGATAAAATCTCCATAACTTGCAACCATAGTATATACTTGGGTTACCATCGTTTGAAGAATAATTTGCAGTTTTGCATCCGTTTCAGCATCAACATCGGCTTTGTCAATAACGCAGGATAAGAATCCTCCGTCTTCACCTTGCTCGATTCCTGGTTGTATTTGTAGTATTTGTCCAATCGCATTTACAGTTCCAAAAGAAATAGCAGACGCCCCTGCACATACTAAATCATGACCAGGTTCACCTGAATAGGCATGACCTGAAACTTCAAATCCATAAGATTTTCGATTATCATCGCTATGAATAGTAAATGTAATCATCGTATCACCAACTTAAGCGTTGATAGCTTCAACAACTAATTTTGTGTATGGTTGACGGTGACCTTGTTTACGACGGTAGTTCTTTTTAGCTTTCAATTTGAAAACTACAACTTTTTTCTCACGGCCTTGTTTTTCAACTTTAGCTGTAACTGTTGCACCTTCAACGAAAGGAGCTCCAACTTTAACATCTTCGCCACCAACGAAAAGAACTTTGTCAAAAGTAACTGTTTCACCAGCTTCAGCGTTGATTTTTTCAACGTAGATTGCTTGGCCAGCTTCTACTTTAACTTGTTTACCACCAGTTTCAATAATTGCGTACATAACTGCACCTCCTATAATTCTCAGACTCGCCCTCATAAAGGTGTCACATGGATACTTTAAAACCTTTTCAGTGCGGTTGTAGCACAGGTGCTACATAACATTAGAAATAATACCATACTAAAACTATGGCGTCAACCTATTGTTCACAACGTTTTCAAAGGCTTGTTCGTATTTTCGATAGCGAAAAGCTCTGATGTTTTGATAAAAAAGCAAAATGAGGATTAGCATAAAAAAGATGGATTGTGGTATATACCATATCGCCAAAGTAAAACAAGTTAAACAGCAAGACATGGATAATAGTAGAAATGTTGTTTTGGTAGTTTGAAGGGATTTCTTTTCACTCCATAAGATTTCTAAAATTCGCCCGCCATCTAATGGCCAAATTGGCAGTAAATTAATTAATAATAGGAGCATTTGTATGGATTGTAATGGGTTTTTTAATGAATCTGGAAAGATGTTAGCTAGAATATACAGCAAGAGTGTTGCAACAGGTCCCGCCATTGCTATAAAAAAATGTTGCTTTTTTGTAATCTTCCACCTCATAGAGTATTGGATCTCTCCACCATATGGCATAAATGTGCATGACTTCACTTTTACTTGCAAAATTGATGCGACAAGCAAATGACCAAATTCATGCCAAGCTAAAGAGATAAATATCAGTGCATAGCTAGAAAACTGCCCCGTTATGATTAACCACACGATTAGTGGTAAAAGTGTTGGATGAAGCCTAAGCTTCCCCTTCATTTAAGCCAATCCTTTAATGAGTCAGGATCTAATTTTGCGCCATTACGTTCTACCTGAATATAGAATGTTCCTGCCTCCATCGAAGCTAATGGTTCCCCTTCCTTAATTGAAGTATACGGCAAATAATCCAATGTCTTTAGTAATCCATATGTTACACGTTCCCCTGTATCATATGTAATCGTCATTGTTTTGCCAAGAGATTTCGTATGACCAGTAAAAATAACAAAGCCATCGTGTTTAGCGTAGATTGTTAATGGCTCATCATAGGATAATAATACGCCGTTCGAGAAAGATTGCATTGTATTGTACTCACCAATCTTAGAATCTTCAACAGGTGCCATTACAGTAACTTTTTCTTCATCCTTGAATACTTCCTTTGTCCAATTTGTAAGAATGAATAGGTCGTCATTTGAGAGTACATAATCTGATACGTCACTATCTATGATTTGCTTTTTTTCTAATACGATTACGGTAAATAATAGTATTGCTAATACAACAGCAAATTTCCACTTCTTCATTATCAACCACCTCGATATTACATTTTTATAAAGTTTATGAGGTGAAGAGAATAAACAGTACAATTTGATAAGAGGATGATGCGAGTAATTAGAAATGCTTTCTCGGAATCTGCTTCAAGTTAGGACTTATTTTGCTTGATTCACGGACAAAAAAGCCTTCAAGGGACTACATTCCCCTGAAGGCTCTTTTTCTATGTAGCTAAACTTTTGATCTAATAGATCTAGTTTCTAGCAAATAGTGATTTGATTTTTGCGAAGACGCCTTTATGTTCATGTTCTAATGACATAAGCGGAACAGATTCACCTAAGATTCTGCGGACGATATTACGATACGCAATGGCAGCTTGCGTGGATGGCTCCATTACGATTGGTTCTCCTTTATTTGAAGAACGAATTACGTGCTCATCGTCAGGAATAATTCCCAATAAATCAATCGATAAATGTGTTGTGATTTCGTTTACATCTAGTGAATCACCGTTTTTCATCATTTGAGGACGAATTCGATTGATAATTAGTTTAGGTGGTTCAATTTCTTCTTGTTCTAATAATCCAATTATGCGATCAGCATCGCGTACTGCTGAAATTTCAGGCGTTGTAACAACAATCGCTCTGTCAGCACCGGCAACAGCATTTTTGTAACCTTGCTCAATACCAGCTGGACAATCGATTAATACATAGTCAAAATCAAGTTTTAGTTCTTCAACTAACGTCATCATTTGCTGTGGTGTTACAGCGTTTTTATCAGACGTTTGAGCAGCCGGTAGTAGATAAAGTAAATCATCGAATCGTTTATCTTTTACTAAGGCTTGTTGGATTTTACAACGCCCTTCAACAGTGTCTACTAAGTCATAGATTATGCGGTTTTCTAAACCTAAAATTACATCTAGGTTTCGTAAACCGATATCCGTATCGATTAAGCATACTTTTTTATTCTGAAGGGCCAATGCAGTACCTAAATTAGCAGTGGTAGTTGTTTTCCCTACCCCACCTTTACCAGAAGTAATTACAATAGCTTCACCCACATTAGCTTCCTCCCTTAAATGTCGACAAATTAGGTCTTATAATACGTAAATCCTGTAAACGGTCAATGGCAATATGGCCGTTTGAATGGATATAAGCACATTCCATTTCAGGTTTTTCTGCTAGAACTGTGATCTCATTGGTCATCAATTCCATCAAATCAGCAATCATAAGATGTGTAGCTTCTAACCATGAAGCCGCAATAACACAATCACGATTTCCACCTGCTCCAGCATGTGCAATACCCTTCAAACGCCCCATAACATAAATACTGCCTCCAGCAATCACCTTACCATTCGGATTGACATCACCAATAATAACGAGATCACCTTCAGCTCGTAACTCTTGTCCAGAACGAACAATACCTACGTAAGTTGCAGATTGACTTTTCAAAAGCTTTTGGTTACATTCTTCTACCGTAATAACATCACTTTTAATCTTTGAAACTTTTAGGTTTTTAGATTGTTGAACAACATGAAGAATTTCCTTTAACTGCTCTTGATTACAATAGCGGTTACCTACATGTATTGTTATTTCTGCTTGTCCCTCTAGACCATCTTCAGTGACTTTACGCTTTAATTCATCCAATAAATCAGAGTAAGCGCATTGATCATCTAGCTGAAGCACAAGCCCATGCTTTGTTCCTTTAATTAAGACTAGTTGCTTAGTTGTCAAATGCTTCACCTCACGCTTCTCTACTATAACGTTAATTGATTCGCTTTCTTTAAGAGTCGAGCTTCTATCAAATATTTAAATGTCCAACCAAGCATAATTAAATAAATAGAATTTGCAATCATTGTTGGAATTAAACGTTGATTTAAAAACTCGGCAAATGGAACCGAAGTAAAAGAAATCAATAAGAAAAATTGATGTAAAACAATCTCTAAAAGTGCTACAAGTACCAACGAAAGAATCGTGGTAATTGCTAAATGTTGATGGATGTACTTTACTGTAGAACCAGCAATAAAACAAATAAATGGATATAAGAATGTATATAATCCAATAATATCAATATAGAAAATATCATACAATACCCCAAATATTAATCCGTACAACATTGCACGTTTACGATCATAGTAAATTGACAAAAAGATTAGGTATAATATTAAGAATCTAGGTACTAAGTAATAGAGTTGGCCGTGCCATTTAATCGGCGAAAACAGGGAGAAATCTGTTTCTAAAAAGAACAGAACAACAGCAACGAAAGGAATTAGGAATCTTGCCATTATTGTTGTGCTCCTGTATTTGAAGAAATCACCTTATTTGTATTATTACCATCCGAACCATTAACGCTAATGGATTGACGTTTTGCAATAATAACATGATCGAGCATAGAGAAATCAGCAGCTGGCTTAACATAAGCTAATTTAGTTAATCCGTAATCATCTGTAGAGACTTTTGAAATTTCACCGATTAAGACACCTTTAGGGAAAATACCACCAAGTCCGGATGTTGTTACTTTATCACCCTTTTTAACAGGTAGACTTGAGTCGATTCTCTTCAAAATTAGTTCTCCACGCTTAACATCAAAGCCTTCGATTAAACCAAATGCTTCTGACTTTTTGTTGGCTACTACTGCTGATACTCGGTAATTTGTATTATTTGTTGATAATAATTCAACTTGAGACGTATAAGGTGTCGTTTGAACAATCTTACCGATTAAACCTTGAGAAGTAAGAACTGCCATATTCACTTTTACACCACTCATAGAACCCTCATCTAGTATGAGTTTTTCTTCCCATTGGTCAGGATTACGTGCAATTACACTTGCTTGAATGGGATCGAAATTTCTAAGATCGTCTTTTTTATCTACTAAATCTTTTAACTTGTCATTTTCAACTTTCAACTCATTGACTTTAGCTTGTAGTGTTCCAAATTCTTCCAATCGCGATTTTAAACGTTTGTTTTCGTCATAGGTATTCAATAAATCATCTATATTATTGATTAATCCATTAATATAGCTTGTCGGTTTAGCAACGAGAGATTGTCCAAAACCGACAGTGTCTTTAATGATTTGCTCAGGAAGTGAAGCATGTTGACGATCGCGTAAGGAAAAGCTAATCAATGCCACTAAGAAGATTACGCCGACAAGCAGCAATATAAATCGCTTATTCGAGAAAAACTGTGGCATTGTCTTTATCCCCCTTATTTTGTTTGATGACGACGCATAATTTCAATGTGGTCTAGTGCCATACCTGTACCAATAGCAACACAATCTAATGGGTTTTCAGCGATAAATACAGGCATATTTGTTTCGTCACTAATTACTTTGTCCAAGTTTTTAAGTAGAGCGCCACCACCAGTTAATACGATACCGCGTTCCATAACGTCAGCAGATAATTCTGGAGGAGTTTGTTCTAAAGTTTTTTTCACACCATCGATAATTGCTGCAATTGACTCTTTTAATGCGTCTACAATTTCATTTGATGAAATGCCAATTGTTTTTGGTAGTCCTGTTACTAAATCACGACCACGAATTTCCATTTTTTGTTCTTCTCCATCAATGCTAGCAGAACCGATTTCCATTTTAATGGCTTCAGAAGTACGTTCACCGATTGTTAGGTTATATGTTTTGCGAATATACGCTGTAATTGCGGCATCCATTGCATCACCGCCGACACGTACAGATTCACTTGTTACAATACCACCTAAAGAAATAACGGCTACTTCAGAAGTACCACCACCGATATCTACTACCATACTACCTGTTGGTTCCCAAACTGGTAGATTTGCTCCAATTGCAGCAGCAAATGGTTCTTCGATTGTATACGCTTCTTTTGCACCTGCTTGACGAGATGCATCAATAACTGCACGTCGTTCAACAGATGTAATGCCATAAGGTACACAGATCATGACATTTGGTTTTTTCCAGTTGCCACCAGAAGCTTTCATCGCTTCTTTCATATAATATTCGATCATTGCTGTTGTAATATCGAAGTCAGCAATAACACCGTCTTTCATCGGACGAATCGCTACGATAGAACCAGGTGTACGTCCGATCATATTTTTCGCATCGTTACCTACAGCAACGATTTCACCTGTTTTTGTATTTTTTGCTACTACTGAAGGTTCTCTAAGTACAATTCCTTTACCTTTTAAAAATACCAATGTATTTGCTGTGCCGAGGTCGATCCCGACATCTTTTCCGCCTAATCCAAACACTTTATACGTTCTTCCTTTCTCTTTTAGCCATAACTTTATCAGTCAATAAAATCATAAGTTTCATTATAACGGAAAAGAGTGAAAAATTACAGTGCTACATATACCCTTTCTCTTTTAAACTTATAAATTGATGATCACCAATTATGACGTGATCTAGTAACTCTATTCCGATGATTAAACCAGCTTCTTGAAGACGTTGAGTCACATCAATATCTTCTGGGCTTGGAGAAGGATTGCCAGATGGATGATTATGAGCGCAAATAATCGAGGCAGCAGAGCGTTTTACAGCTTCACGAAAAATTTCACGAGGATGCACAATACTAGCATTTAAGCTACCGATAAAAATAGTCTGCTTATGGATAATTTGGTTTTTGACATTCAAAAAGAGTGTCACAAAGTTTTCCTGCAATAATGAGGACATATCTGGCATTAAGAACGTTGCGGCATCTTGAGGCGAACGAATGGTGAAACGTTCGTCCGTTCGTTTTTTGCTTAAGCGTCTTCCTAATTCAATCGATGCGAGCAGCTGAATTGCCTTGGCTTCACCAATACCTTTAATATCCATTATTTCTTCGATTGTTGCATTCTTTAATTCGTGAAGCTGTTCAAAATGAGTTAATACGCGATTTGCTAAGTGTAGAACTGATTCTTGTTTCGTCCCCGTCCTGAGTAATATAGCGATTAACTCTTGATTTGATAAACTCTCAGCACCTTGACGTTTTAGCCGTTCTCTAGGTCTGTCATCATGATGCACTTCACTAAATCTTAGTGGCGTTTTTACACTAGTTGCCATGGACATGCTCCCCCGTTTCAACCGTGATAATTTTCTTATCACACAGGAAAGTTTTTAATACATCAAGAGGAAGTCCTGCAACATTATATTTGCTTCCAATAATCGTCTTCACTAAATTTTGTCCAACTCCCATTATATTATAACCAACATCTTGTTCAAAAGGTTCCCCTGTTTCGACATATTGTTCAATTATTTTTTCTGATAGTCGATTCATGATTACTTCTGACTGTACGACAAAGGATGAGAGTTGTTCTTCATAGCGAATGCCAACTGCAGTTGTTACTTTATGTTTCTTGTTTGATAATTTTCTGAGATAAGATTTTGCTTCCATTCTCGTTCGTGGCAAACGCAAAATTAACTCATTTATACTAACAACACGTTTTACATTCATGTAGCATAGAGACTTGTGAGGTGCACGCATCCGTAAAAGTTTTAAAACCACTGTACTATTGGTAAATTCGAAGGGATTTGTCGGTAATGCGTAATCCATTGAAATATCTTGATGAATGACTGAAAAAGGTAGTTGTAATTTCTCAAATAATTCCTCACAATTCCCTACTGGATTTAGTAGAATAATTTCCTTATTTAAACTTAGTGACATTTCATCAAACCTCCTTTTTAGTCATCATAATCCAAAAGTAAAAATAAGGGAAATCAGAAAAAATTAGCGAAATTCAATTTCGATAGCTTTTTACCTATCAAAATTGAATTTCTAAACAATCATTTTCTGATCCATAATGCGCTAATAATTGTAATTTTACGATTTCTAAATCATCTGAAACCTTGGACATTGCTGCAATTTGAGCCTTCCAGTCAGTTGGCATAGTAAGTCCTTTCTTAGCGTTTACAATATTTAATTCCGCCACCTTGCTAGCTTCCAATAATTGTGGTATACTTTTAAGTCCTTTTTCTTCACATGCTGCACCTGATAGAGAGAATGGCTTTATAAATGAGTCTTTTGTAACGATTGACTTGATCTTATTTTCATCATTTCCTATGCCACCCCACAGATAAAATTGCTTTCCAGATTGAACAATCGCAGCATTTTCATATTCCGGATGCCCCGCAAGAAAATCTGATGCCGCTTGGGAAGAAGAGTAGACACCATATTGAACCGCATAAAATTTCACAGCATTACTTTTACTCTCTGATACCTTTTCCTGCGACTTACTTACAGGTATTGGCTCATGAGTAGATTGCTGTGCTGCTCTCTTCTCAACAGTCTGCAAGATAAAGAAAAAGAGCAATATACCAGCAGCACCGATCAATACGCCATGAATGACAGCAGCTAGCATAAAATCCGTTTGCTCATTGTGTTTGTGTTTTTTTCTCTTAAATTTCATGACATCACCCCTATTCATACCCTAGCAGAATAGATATAAAAAAAGACAAGACTGATGTCGTCTTGTCATAAAAACTTTTCTAGCTAAACTAACAAATTTGTATACCATTCGAGTATCGCTTGCCCATAAAAGTACGTTAGAACACTTCCTAATGCAATCCATGGACCAAATGGGATGGGGTGCTTACGCCCTTTTCTCTGCCAAACAAGTTGCACAACCCCTGCAAATAAGCCGATTACCGAGGAAATAAATAATGCTAAAATCGTCAGTTTAAATCCTAGCACTAGACCAATCACAAAAAACAACTTGATATCTCCTCCACCCATACCACCTTTCGACAAAAAGGCAATGATAAATAAGATACCAAACCCAATGGTAGCACCTACAAACGCATCCCAAAAAGGATCAAGCGGTGAAAGGATTCGTCCAATGAAAAGAACGATAGTAAATGGTAGTAGCACCTTATTAGGTATGAGCATATAAGCAATATCTGAAACCGTAATGATAACGAGTAATGAAATAAATAATAATGCGACTGCTAATTCAAGTGTTAATCCAAATCGGATATACGCAAAGGCAAATAATATGCCTGTTAGAAGTTCCATCAGTGGATAGAAAAACCCAATCTTCGCACCACAAGTACGACATTTTCCGCCCAAAAATAGATATGAAAAGACTGGTACTAAATCGATTGCCGTTAATCTTCTATTGCACCTGTCACAATGCGATGGTGGAGTGACAATCGATTCCCCTTTTGGTACACGTAACCCTACTACATTAAAAAACGAACCAAATACCAAACCAATAATCACAAAAAATACTGCATAGACAATTTCCATTGTATAATCCTCTCTATCTCATATGAACGGGCAGTACACCCCTATTGCTTTTATTGGCAAAAGGTTGTGACTGCCCGATTCGAAACTAATAATCTATTTAGATTCCTAGTTTACTTGAGTCTTATTTTGATCATCCAATTGACCGACATAATAGAAGGTTGTAAGTTGAATTGTCGCTTGCAATTGATCTGTGTTTGGATCAGTTGATGATGCTGCTACCTCTGTATTTGGGGTATCATACGATACAGCATCTATACGCATAATTCGAGGTAAAATCTCAATTTCCTCTAAAAACTGTTTAATTTCTTTTTTGTCAGTAGCTTCAACCGTTAAATTCATGGTTAATAGTTTCAATGAATCTGGCAGACTACTTGAAGCAATTGGTGATACTGGTGTTTGATTTTCTGTACCAGTTTGATTTTGCCCAGTAGTTGTTGCCTGGTTAGCATTTATAGACGTATTATTTTGAACTGTAGCATTTTGTGCAGCAGTTTGCGTTGGATCCGTTGCTTGGTTTTGATTCGTCGCATTTGTCGCTTGGCCATTAGCAGGATCTGTATTGATTGTTTCTTTAACAGCTGCATCATAGTTATTAAACGCAATATCGACTACATTTGTTTTACTAACGGACTCAACTTGTTCAATTGAATTAATTAAACTACTAAGCTCTCTATTTGTAGGCACTTCTAATTGCAATTCAGCATTACTTTTTGAACTTGCTTGTTGATTAGACTTCATGTTCTTTAACTGGTTTTTAGAATCCTTTATTTGCGACTGCATATCCGAAATTTGGTATTGCAATGAACTTTTCTGTTCTTTCATTGGAAGTAGAAGATACGTATACAATGCAAATCCTATTAAAAAGATTAAGAGCGCGATTAATAGTCCTGCTATTTTTTTGTTTTCACCTAATGATTTCATGGTCGCTTCACCTCCGCTAATAGATTCGCTTGATTTAACGTTAGCTTAATAGAAGCGGTATAGCGTGGCACTAGCAGATCACTAGGTGTCGCGTCTTGATATTCTTTTTTGTCTGGTTCAAATGAAGTAACAGAATCTACTTGAACATCAGTATACAATTTATCCGTTAATAATTTTTGGACATACATAGAGACTCCATTTAGTGTTTCAAAATCCACAGTAATCAAAACGCCTGCTTCACCATATGTAATATTCGTTAACTTTTCATAGGATTCTAGATGACCTTCAATACTATCAATAACCGGAGTGACAGGATAAAATACGGATTCTACATATTTAACAGATTGGTCAAACGAATCTTGTGATTGACTATTTACATTTGAAATTTGTTTTTTGTAGTTTTCCATCTCACTTGAAAGTACTTGTTGCTGAGATTCGAGTGATGAAATATTACTTTTCAACAAACCGTAATAGATACCAAATGCAATGAACATCAGTGCAATTAGAATTACGATAACCCATAGTGCAGGACTATTGGTTGCTCTTTTCTCGACCTTAGGTAAGAGGTTAATATTAGGAATCATACCTTCACAACCTCCTTCAAGGCTAAACTAACTAGGCCAGCCTGTGATGCAGTAAAACTAGGAAACTCTCGTGCCATCACTTGGTCTGTGAGTGTATACACAGGTTGAGGAACGACGGTTTGTAGCATTCTTGATATATAGTCAAGTTCTGGAGAG
This sequence comes from Rummeliibacillus sp. JY-2-4R, assembly GCF_053847205.1. Lineage (NCBI taxonomy): Bacteria > Bacillati > Bacillota > Bacilli > Caryophanales > Caryophanaceae > Rummeliibacillus > Rummeliibacillus sp. JY-2-4R. The sequence goes on from NZ_CM132623.1 coordinate 2,798,244, forward strand.
TCCCCCATCACTACAATTTGGTCAACACCCTTTTCTCCTTTGTTGAGAGAAAAACGGTAGAAATTAATAATTCGTTCGATTTCAGATAATGGCTCCATTAAAGCTGCTTGATATTCGGAAATTTCATCTTTATAAAAATAATCAAAGCCATCCTCTGTATAACGCGATTGCCATTTACTACGCTCAGTTTCAATCGTTTGGAAACGCAAGAATTCTACTTCACCTTGTGAATAAATCACAAGCGATAGCTCATTAATTGACCAGTTGGCAATCAAGGTATTGTGTTTCGGTAATTCAGGCATAACTTGGTTCACTAAGCGAATGAGAGAAATAACTTTAATATCCGCAACAGTTGGCGTTAAACCAGCATCGGTTAATAAACCAACAACCTTCGTCACTTCATCTGCATTTGTCGCAAATATAGTCGCCTTTCCGTCACCTGATTGTGCATCATATAAATCAATTAGTGGATTTTCAAAAGGTAGATGAATCGTCCGGCCAATCTCCATCTCCACATATTGTTTAATTTCATTGGAATCTACTAATTCCTGTGGATGTTCAATCGATTTCATCATGACCGTGCTTTCAGGCACATAAAAGCTAACATTTTGCCCCTTAATGCCCCATTTCTTTACGTTGTCTTTTAACAACTCAAAGAACACAAGCTCATCTTCAATAATCCCATCCACAACAATCCCTTCATCTAGTGGAACGGTTTGTACCTTTGCATGTGCTAAATCGTTCAAACCCGACGTTAACACCTTGATCACAAAATCATTATATACAAGCGATACCTGTCGCTTCTTCTTCCCAAACAACATCATCATTCCTCCTACATGAAAGCTCTAGCTTTAATACTTCGGTGGAGAAAGCCAGTTTGTTTATGCAAATGCATAAGTTGAGTGGCATTCTTCAACGAAAGATTAAAGGGACAGCAGCTGGAAGGCTGCTGAGATATTTATTGATCCATTAATTTTTTTAGTTCAACAGAAGTTACAGAAGTGTCAGAAGTACTAATAACTGCTGTTTCACCAACTTTCTTAAACTTATCATTTTTAATATTAGCTAATCTACCAAAAGTCAATGTGTATGTTATTGTATTTCCACTAATAGACTTTACTACTTTATCTCCACTTGCCAAATCAGCTTCAACATAGGATGCTAATTCTGATGCATCACAAGTAGTTCCATCTGTATCTCCTGTAGTAGTTTTGCATGCATCATCTTGAAAAGCAATTCTTGCACCCGAAATAATATTTGAAGCATCCGCTAATACAGCTTTATCTCTAGAATTATTAATAACATTTCCAATTGCCGGAATAGCAATTACAGCAATAATTGCAATAATAACAATAACTGCTAAAAGTTCAATTAAAGTCATACCTTTTTGATTTTTCATCAATTTTTTCATTTTTGATTTCATTGTATTCTCTCCTTTTTTATATGTAGGCTCAATGCCTTGTAAATCACTTAATGTATCGTTTTTCATCTCCCCTTTCACCCCCTCTCAAATAATTTTTTTGTTACATTTGTTGATATAAGCTATACATAGGTAGCATTACTGCTGCCATTATGAATCCAACAATACCTGCCAATAATAGAATCATGATTGGCTCGATTAATGATTTGAGTGAGTCGACTGTGCGATCGACGTCATCTTCATAGAACTCCGCAATTTTCTGAAGCATATAGTCAAGTGAACCGGTTTGTTCACCGATGGATACCATTTGTGTAACAAGTGGTGGGAATACCCAGCTTTGCTCTAACGGCTGTGCCAGTGAACTCCCTTTTTCCAGTGAAAATTTCGATTTCTTAACAACTTCTTCAATCACTGGATCACCAATAATTTTTTCAACAATGGTTAATGCGCTTAATATAGGAACAGAACTACTAAACAGTGTTGATAGCGTTCTTGTCATACGTGCAATGGCTGACTTTTGAAGTACTTTTCCGAAAATCGGCATTTTCAATAATGCATAGTGTGTATAGAAGTTGAATTTCGGATTATTTTTATAGAGATAGATAAAGACGCCAATTACGACAAGTGCTACTATTAAAAACATCCACCATAGCTTTTTCAATGCATTACTTAATGCAAGAACCATTAAGGTGATAGCTGGTAGTTTTGCTCCAAAGCTTGCAAAGTTAGCCGTGAATTGAGGTACTAACCATAGCAACATAAAGGCAGATACTAAAATAATTAAAATGACTAATACAATTGGATACATCATCGTTGACTGTATTTTCTTCTTTAATTTAAAAAATTTCTCGTAGCTAAACGCCATGCGATCTAACGTATCATCTAGGTTCCCTGTTGCTTCCCCAGCTTTCATCATGTTGATGAATAGAGGAGGAAAAATCTTCGGATGTTTTGCTGCTGCATCTGAGAAGGCAACCCCTGAGCGTATATCTTCCTCTACACCCATTAAAGCTTTTTTCAATCCTTTACTTGACGTCTGATCCGATAAAATACGCGTTGCTTCAACAATGGAAATTCCCGCTCGAATCAGTGTTGCAAACTGGCGGCAATAGATTACAAAATCTTCGGTTTTAACCGCTTTGCCAATCACTAAATCCTTATGTAAGATACTCTTTGATTCATCAAGCTGCCTTGGGTTGATCCCTTTATCTCGAAGTTGTTTAACTGCTAGTTGTTTGGAATTTGCCTCGATTGTGCCTTTTTTCATAGCCCCCTGCATTGTTCGACCGCTAAAACGATAAACTGTCATACAATATCACTCACATTCATATAAACTTTGGCTGTTTGGAAATCGATGATTCTTTTCGCTAAAAGGTCTTGAATTGATTTATCAATTGTATGCATTCCTAGTGCACGATTCGTTTGCATAATGTTCGTTAATTGATGTACCTTATCGTTTCGAATTAGGTTTGCAACGGAAGGTGTATGTACTAATACTTCTGTTGCTGCAATTCGTCCAGGCTTGTCTAGTCGTTTAAACAAACGTTGTGAAATAATTCCTTGCAATACGTTCGCCAACTGAATTCGAATCTGCCCTTGTTGATGTGGTGGGAAGACATCGATAATCCGGTCAATGGTTGTGGGTGCACTACTTGTATGTAATGTTGCCATAACGAGATGTCCTGTTTCAGCAGCTGTAATCGCTGTTGAAATCGTCTCTAAATCTCGCAATTCCCCTACCAGAATAATATCTGGATCTTGACGTAGAGCTGCACGCAAGCCATTGGCAAAGCTTTTTGTATCTGAGCCCACTTCACGTTGGTTAACGATTGATTTATTATGCTTGTGTAAATACTCAATCGGATCTTCAAGTGTGATAATATGTTTTGCTTGATTGGCATTAATATAATTGATCATGGCAGCTAGTGTTGTTGACTTACCTGAACCAGTAGGACCTGTAACAAGAATTAGCCCTTGTGGTTTTTTACATAATTCTTTCAAAACTTCTGGCATACCTAATTGCTCGATTGTTGGAATTTCTGCGGTGATTTTACGAGCTGCTAATGTGCAACTATTACGCTGATGATAGGCGTTCATACGGAAACGACATCTACCAGGAAGTGAGTAGTTAAAATCGACTTCACCGTTTACCTTAAATTCCTCTATTCGATGTGGTGGTAAAACGTCACCAATCATTTGTTCTAAATCTTCAGGTGTTAAATTGTCCTCACCATGTGGCAACAATTGGCCATTAATACGGTAATACGGGGGTACCCCTACTGTTGCATGTAAATCGGAAGCATTCACTTCATCTGCATAAGTTAATAATTCTACGATAGACTTTGTCATTTCCTCACATCCTAATCATCTGTTGCAACACGTAATATTTCCTCTGTTGTCGTCAATCCATCCGCCACTTTTAGTAAGCCATCTTCTAGTAATGTCAGATAGCCATTGTTAAACATATGTTTTTTAATATCTGCCAAACTTGCTTGGTTTAAAATGAGCTCTTTCACTTCTTCATCAACAACCAGTAATTCATGGATAGCTAAACGACCTCTGTATCCCGTATTATTGCAAGACGGACAGCCCTTGCCTCTTTTGACATGAGAAATAGGTACATGATGCTTTCTAAAAATTTCCTGTTCCTGATTTGATAAATCATAGTATTCACCGCAATCTCTACAAACACGACGAACTAACCGTTGGGCTACAATTCCAACTACTGAAGATGAAATCAAAAAAGGTTCAATCCCCATATCAAATAGGCGAGAAATGGATTCTGCCGCACTATTGGTATGTAATGTACTTAATACTAAGTGACCTGTTAAGGAAGCACGCGTTGCTATTTGCGCTGTTTCTAAATCTCGAATTTCCCCAATCATGATAATGTCTGGGTCTTGTCGCAAAATGGAGCGTAATCCAGTTGCAAAGGTTAAACCAATTTCTTCACGAACCTGTATTTGATTGACACCATCTAGTTGATATTCAACCGGATCTTCAACCGTAATAATATTGACTTCTTCACTATTTAAATAAGTTAGTGCAGTAGACAAAGTAGAAGATTTACCAGAACCAGTTGGCCCTGTAATCAGTACTATGCCATTTGGCTTATTGATTATCTCTTTAAAGTGCTCTAAGTTATTAGCAGAAAAGCCCAGTTTATAAAGATCGCCATTCGAAATATTTAAATCTAATATACGCATAACAACTTTTTCACCATAGACTGTAGGCAATGTTGATAATCGAATGTCGACAGGATGCAGATTAATATTCGCTTTTATCCGACCATCTTGCGGTAAACGATTTTCTGTAATATTCAAATTCCCCATGATTTTAATACGTGCAATAATCATATTTTGCATGGTTTTCGGTAATGAACGTTCTGTTTTCAAGACCCCATCAATTCGATAACGAACGCGCAGCTCTGTTTCTTGTGGGTCAAAGTGAATATCACTTGCTCGTTGCACCACTGCATTCGAGATGATTTGATTCACTAATTTAACGATAGGTGAATCGTCGTCAAACATTTCAATTTCTTCATTTTTCTCTGCAGGCATTAAATCATTTAATGCAGCATCCATGGTTTCTTGCAGATCATAATATTTACTAATTGCACGACGTAAATCATCTTTTGTTGCGATACAGGTTTCAATTTGGCATCCTGTCGCCATACGAACTTCTTCAATTGCGAAATAATCCATCGGGTCATCCATTGCGATGAGCAACTTATTTTTTTCTCTTGTCAATGGCATGATTAAAGATTCTTTTGCGATTGCTTTCGGCAATAAATGAATGAGATCTGGATCAATAACAAATTGGCCAATACTGATATGTTGTATTCCCAATTGAATTTCAAGTACCTCAATCAGCTGCTGCTCAGTTAATAAATTTTCTTTAATTAAAAAGTCGCCTAACTTTTCATCTTTGGACTTATTTGTAAGCGCAAAGTCGAGTTGTTGTTCTGTAATGGCACTTGCTTCAATCAGTAAATCGCCGAGTCTTCTTCTTGCAGCAATCCCCAACGCTTTCCTCCCCTTTCTTATTTCGTATCTTTTGGCGTTACAATATCACCGGTCTTGTTATAGTAACTACCTTTTGGCACATCTCCACCATTTTTACTTTCTGTTGCTTCATTTGATTTTGCTTTAGATGTTTCACTGTTTGATGCAATTGTTTGGTTGCTAGTATCAACACTACTATCATCACTTGAATTTGAAGTTGTATTTCGGCTCGCTTCACTAGAAGTGTCTTGAGCATCTGTACTAGTTGTATTATCAGCGTTCACTGTATCAGTAGTTGAGTTATCGCTTACTGGTTGTTTGGATGATTTCTCGATAATTTCATTTTTCGGTGCATAGTAGTTTTGGCTAATCAATTGTGAATTTGAATCGCCATTTTCATCAGTAATCGTTCGATAGATTAGTAGCTGTAGACCTGCTTTGGGCTCTTGAACTTGTTTGGATTGGCCCAACGCTAAATTATCAGAATAGCGATAGATTGTACGTGGTTCTACCGTCATTCGATCCTTCTCAATAATTGTTACTTCTGGATTACCTGGCAAAGAATATAACTCAACTTTTAGTACACCATTTTTTACCTTGGCAACAATTTTCGCAGGGACTGTACTATGCGATACAAATTTTAAATCTTTTTCCAAGAATGGACTAACCGTTGCTTCATAGCCTGGTTTAACGATTGTTGGAATCATATCTGCTTGATGTCGTTCGAGAATTTCAAAACTACTTTGTAAAACAGCACTATATAATGCTGATGCAACCAAAGTCATTTCATCATCATTACCTCCAGCTTTTTCTGCTACCTCATTTAATGAGAATGGTGTCTCAGGTTCAATCACCATTCCATCTAGTTTTTCCGCTATATCTGTAACATCGGCAAGCTGAGAATCTTTAAGGGTAATGGTTTCAAATGAAATTCGCTCTGCATCTTTCATCGCGATATCTTGGACATTTAGTTTAATAGGAGAGTCTTTTAAATAAGAAGCTGCCTCTAAAATTTGTGGTTTAACCTCTACTACCTTCAAATTCGTTTCATTTTGAATTTTTTTGAATAATGAATCCTTAGCTTGTACCATTAATGGTTCGTGAACAGTAGGCTTTTGTTGCCAAAATGAGTACCAAGATTTGTCCGTATCATTGGTATATTGTTGAATTGACGCATTCACATCAAATAAGAAATCATCTCCACTTACCTGAATTTGATGTTCGCCAATTGTTATGTATAAATCGCTATTCTTCCATTCTTTTATAGCTTCGGTTAATTGCTCTTCAATTTCTTTATCTGATAAGTCTTCCACATTCACAGATCCAATTGTTGAACCTTCAGAAGAAGCGAATACCTTATTTAGTGCAAACTGGAATGAAAATAAGATTACCGATATCAATAGTACTAGTGCAATCAACTTAGAGAGTATTTTCATACACAATCTCCTATCTTCGCCAAAATATATGATATATTCTATAACTCCCAATCTATTATATATAGTTTTCAATAAAATAAACATTACTTTTGTAACAGAAATAAAAACTTTTTTCGACATTTTTAAATTTGTCTGTGATTTTTTTCATAGTATTTCATATAAAAAGAATTTACAATGATACAAAGGATGTCATATTATTAAAGAAATGTAAGTCTGTGTAGTTCACATTCATGATTAAAATTCACAGTACATAGTAATGTATACATAAAAATATCTAATATCTGTAAATTTATTATAACAATACGCACACTCTAAATTCTATAGTGACGAATTCCCTAAAAACCTAAAAATAATAAGAGATTCCAATCCAACTACGAAAGAAGGTTTTCTAATGTCACTTCACACAATATTAAAAAAAACCATGCAAAATGAAAAAGGCGTCACACTAGTTGAAGTAGTCGCCTCTTTCGTAATATTGGTGATTTTATTAGTTTCTTTTTATACGTTGTTTATACAAACAAAACAAACTACTAAAAGCTCAGCTGAAATCGTAAATGCAACCTATATTGCACAGACAGAAATGGAAAACGCTTATCAAATAAGTCTGCGAAGAAAAAATAATGCATTTTCAAATCAAGATTCTTTTATAAATTCATTGAGTAATAGTTATCCTGAAGAAATCAATGCCTCAATGCTAAAAGAGTATAGAAAAACAAAAGATCAATTTATTATTGAAATGAAATTAGAAAACAGAACTGAACAACCCTATTTAATGAATATTGTTATTGAGGTTAAAAGCAATAATGGTAAAGATAAAGCTAAAATGGAAAATGTCTTAGTTTGGAAGGATATATAATATGAAAAAAATACTAGACAATCAGAAAGGAATCACTTTGGTTGAAATCCTTGCAGCTGTCGTAATTATGGGGATTGTTTCAGTTTTAATATTCAATATCCAAGCAGAAAGTAATAAACAATACAAAGATCAACTATCAGAAAACGTACAACTACGTGACGTTTCATATGTATTGAAAGTTATGACAAAAGAAATGAGAAAAACAGAATCTAACAAAATTACATCGTCTAATATTAATGAGCTAACGATTAATACGAACACTTATACATTTGATCCAATGAATAACAGCATCAATATAAATGGTCAAGTTTTTGCTAAGAATATCAAAAACTTCACAGCAAAATTCCTAGACAATGCCTGGCAAATCGAGATTATTGACGAAGATAATCTGAAAGTAAATACCAATATAGTTGTTAGGGGTGGAAGTTAATGAAAAGAAAATTGAATCCGATTAGCAATGAGAATGGATACACACTTATTATTGTAATAATGGTACTAGTTGTTATTTCTATACTAGGTTTAGGTTTAATGGGTACTTCTGCAACAACATTAAAACAATCGGATAATGAACGAATTGATCAAGCAACATACTATATTGCTGAGGCTGGATTGGTACAGAAAAGAGAAGGCTTAAAACAAATTATACAAAACTCTTACCAAGATACTTTAAACCACTATAATAACCTATCAGTAAACGATAAAGCTAAATTTGATTTTGAGGGTGATCCTACATACGGATTCTATGCAATAGCAAATGCAAAAATCTCAAGTCCATCAACTACAATATACAGTAGTGAAGCTACAAGTGGGGAAAATAAAGTATATGAAAGACAGTATAACAAACCCACAAAATCTGTAGTAACTGTTCAAAAAGTCGATTCCAATTCTCGAATTTACATTATAAAATCTACAGGCACAATCGCTAATCATAAAAGCAGAACTGTTAAACAAGAGTTGATTGTAGATTTGCACGAAGATTCAACTGATAATAATAAATTTACGTCCAAATATGCTGTTCATGTAAAAAATAGCATTTTTTTAGATAATAATTCTAGTATAAGTGGGGAAATTGCAACTGAATCGTTAAATCCTTCAATTTCAGGAAAAGGAACTATTCCTAGAATAATAAATAAAGGTATTTCGTTACCTACTTTACCTGAATTCCCATTATATAGTTTTGATTCCTCTAAAAATGCTGATGAAATAATTACTGATGACAATGGAAATCTTGTAGTTGATGGTAGATTAGTGATTAATGTTGAGAATTCTAATAAAAAAATATCCATTAACAATTTAACAATTAATAATAACGGAAGTATAGTATTAATTGGACCATATAAATTAAATGTGTACATTAAAGGAAATGTAATCTTTGGAAATAATGTTGAACTTAACCCGACTAAGGATCCAATAATGTTTTCGTTAATTTATGAAGGGGAAAATACAATTGATTTTCCAAATAATATAAATCTAAATGGCTCACTATTCACAAAAAACTCTGCAATTGAAATAAAAAATAATCTTCAAATTACAGGAGGAATTTATTCTTATAGTAATAAAAATATTGCAATAAAGAATAATTCTATCGATAATTCATTGCTAATTTTCGCACCAAGTGCAAATGTTGAAATTAAAAATAACGCAAATTTTAAAGGTTCAATTATAGCAAATTCTTTATCAATAGAAAATAATAATTCTATAGTCTATGGGGCTGTAAATGCTATAACTGGAACAAATATACCGGATCATTCTAAAGTAATTAAGTTATCTTCTCAAAGTAATTTATTAGAAGAAACAGAGTAATTGTTTTTACATACAAAAACAGGAGTTCCTAAATTAGAACTCCTGCTTTTTCTATTTTTCCAACTCAAAACCCCGCAACCCGATTCCTACCCTTCTTCTTCGCCCCAGTATACATAGCCTGATCCGCATTACGTAGAAGTGTTGTGCCTTCGTCAGTATCTTCATATGCAGATGAAACCCCGATGCTTGCTGTGACGTGTACGATGAGGTGTTTTACGCCATCTATTAGGTCGGGTGAGATTTCAAATGGTTGGTTTTCGATTGTGCTGCGTATTTGCTCAGCGAGTTGAAGGGCCTCTTCTTTTGTATAGCCTGGTAGAAGGATTACAAATTCCTCTCCTCCATATCTAGCAATGGTGCCTTGCCCTCCCACTACTCGACGCAGCAAATCCCCAATTCCTATTAATATGTCATTTCCACTTTGATGGCCATAGTTATCGTTAATTTTTTTGAAATAATCGATATCCATCATGATTAATGATAGATTTGAAATATTGTGATTTCTTAATTCATCCATCATTTTAGTTAAATGGTTATCAAAGTATCGATAATTATATAATCCTGTTAGTCCGCAACGTTCGCTCTTCCGTCTTGCTTTTTGAACATATCTTGAATTTTCTAAAGAAACGGCAAAATACGAACAAAGAAGTTCGAGTATTTTCACTTGGTATTCTTTAAAGTAGTTCTTTCTCTTAGATGTAAGTAATAGTGCACCCTCCATATTTGAATTTCTTGTGATAGGCAACACTAAAACACTTTGAGTATTTGGTAGTAAATACTTGTCATGTGCTGAATACCATTCTGTCTTTTTTTTGAAGATTGTTTTTTCTTCTAATTTGAGGGTGTGCTTTAATAGACTTTGACTTAACTCTTTATGTGTTACATTTTTCATGATTTCTTGACCGTTTTCGTAAGCACGTAATACCGATAGTGTTCCTGTTTTATTTCTTCGATCGACAATATATAAACCATTAATATTAGCCATCTTAGGCACTCGTTCCATAAACAAGTCGAGTGTTTCTTCAGAATCTAGTTGGTTCGTTAATTGGTGACCAAAATGAGCAGCTTCTGAAAGTTCTTTATTGAGGTAACTTGAATTGCTATAAAGTCGTAATAATTGCGTTGCCATATAAAATGGAATACCAAGTAATAAGATAGATAAATCACCTACATATTCCCCCAGAAAATATAGGCTTAATCCCATCGGTAAGGCAAAGCAACAAATCAAATAATCCCATCCATCATCTTTTGTTAAGAAAGGCATTCGATTTCCTAACAAAATTCCACTTAGTTTTAATAATAAATGGTTTGCAGCCATATTGACTACTATGTAAAGCAATCCATAAACCACAATATGCATAAGATCCAGAGAATGTACTTTTCCACCGAACAACAAAAATGCAAAACCACTTATAAAAGATATGAAAAGGAACATCATGGAGTTCCATGGAATCCGATAACTACTTTGGGGTGTAAGTTTAATTCGGAAGAAAAAAGGAATAATTGTAATTTGCAATACAACCATTTCTATAAATAAACCAAATCTCAAAAAAATGGCAAGACTTACCCACTGTGTAAGGAAAAATGGAGTACCATTAATAATTGCTGGGCAAGTTGCTGTAAGAATTCCCAATACAATAAATCCAATTAATAATGGCCAATCAATATCTGTGATAGGTGGAAATTGACGATAAACTGTATATATGCTAATTGGCATAGCTACAATCCAGACAATGAAAATCATCATCTGAAAAGGAAAAGACTTTTTCGTACAAATTCCCCCTATCAATTAATTTAATAATGTAAATTATACCATATAAATTTTCCATATCAATACAAATGTATAGGTTATTTATACCTTGATAATAGTACTTTTCTCCATTGAGCTAATAGATAAAGCGAACCTGTCATCATCACAATGCCTGTCCCATCAAGCTTTTCGTCAATAATTTTAATGATATTATCTGTCGAAACTTTTTTACCTTTAGCGTGACTTAAGTCACAGATATTTTCAGCAGGCATAGCCCTTTCATTGTCCACATCTACAAAAGTAAAACTATTACCTACTTCTTCTAATAGTCTTAAAACCCCAGCTACATCTTTATCTTTTAGAATTCCTACAACAAAATGAATCTTTTGTCCTGGGAATTCTTGTTTAATCGTCTCAACAAGCGTTTTTGCACTGGCTGGATTATGCGCACCATCAACATACAGGTTAGGTGCTAATTGTTCAAATCTCCCTGCAAGATGAGCTTGATTGATGCCTCTTCTCAACTGTTCGTTGTTGATTTGAATTCCTTTATTTTCTGCAAATAATGTAAAGGCTTTGATTGCAAGTGCCATATTAGTTCGTTGATGATCGCCAGGCATCGAACGTTGTAAATTTGTAAATTCATTTTCTTTACTACTATAACTTTCTACATTTCCTTGTATATCAACTTCAAAATCTTTCCCATAAACAAATAAGGGTGCATTTTGCTTTGAAGCTTCTTCTTCAAAAACAGTCATGGCTTCATCTGGAAGAGCCCCTATTACAATAGGTCTCTCGTTTTTGATAATGCCTGATTTATGATAAGCAATTTCCGCCAAAGTATTGCCTAAAAACTTCGTATGTTCTAAAGAAATACTCGGGACAACTGAAACAACTGGTGTCATAACATTCGTGCAATCGAATCGTCCACCCATTCCACATTCAATAATCGCAACATCTGGCGCAAATCGACTCATTGCGAGAAAAGCAGCAACGGTAAGTAATTCAAAGTCAGTGAGTCTCCCATCCAAACCTGCTTCACTCATAATTTTGAAAATAGCATCCATTTCTTCTGGTTCAATAGGCAATTCATTTAATTGAATTTGATCATGAACATCTTCTATACATGGTGACATGAAGGTTGCTGTTTTGAGACCATGATTTTTAGCGATATGCTCGATAAAGCTTATGGTAGAGCCTTTCCCATTCGTACCTGCAACATGGATAACAGATAAATTATTCTGTGGGTTTCCTACTAATGCTAATGCCTCTTTCATCGCATCTAACCCTGGTTTTATACTTGCATCGCTTGTTATATGAAAGCGACTTTTATATTCGTCAAGTTTAGGAATCATTTCAACACTCCGTCCTATATATTCCGCAAATTTCGTGCTAAACTTTTATATATTATTATAGCACTGTGTTAAGGGGATTTTATGATGAAAACTTGTTGGATAATTTACAATGGAAGTCTCGTAAACGATAAATTTTTAGATCAAGCAAGACTGATGGCTGAAGCCGCAAGAGAATTAAATGTTCAGCCGGAAATTTATAAAAACTATGAAATTATGATGAAACTAGACGATGAACTCCAAAACAAACCTGATTTTGTCATATTTTTAGACAAAGATATTTTACTAGCAACCTATTTAAAAAATAGCGGTATCCCTGTGTTCAATGATCCAGAGGTAATTGAAACATGTGACAATAAGGCAAAGCAATACATACAGCTCGCAAAAGCCAAACTGCCCATGCCAACGACCATTATTGCGCCAAAAGTATATGCTAACTTTACAATCCGTAACAGTGGCTACTTTGAAAACGTATTAGAAACCTTAGGACTTCCTATGATTATCAAAGAAGGACACGGATCTTTTGGCATGAAAGTCTATCTGATTAATACAGAAGAAGAATTCTTTGAAAAAGTGGAAGAATTGCGAGGGGTAGATTTTGTTTTCCAACAATTTATAGATTCAAGCCGTGGACGAGATATACGTGTGAATGTAATAGGTGATGATATCGTAGCAGCTATGTACCGCCATTCCGAAACAGATTTTCGTGCGAATATTACAAATGGTGGACATGCTGAAAAAATCGTACTTACAGATTCTCAAAAGGAGATTGCTATTCGTGCAGCAAAAGCAGTAGGTGCAGAATTTGCCGGAGTAGATTTACTTTTTGGACCAAATGAAGAACCGATTGTTTGTGAAGTTAATGCAGCAGCACATATTCGAAATCTCTATAATGTAACAGGTGTCAATGTTGGTGTTCAATTTATTGAATATATTTTGAAGAAAATTGGGTGTGCAGATGAATAACGCATACCTATTATACGAAAAACAAGATGCCAAGAAAAATAGGATATTTATCGAACAAATGATAGATGAAGCAAAAAAGCATGAGATTGAACTAGCTTTAGTGATCATAGATGAAAACAATCATGATGATTTTCCAGACAACATTATTAGCAATCCAATTTTTATATGGAATAGAACACGTCATGCTGAAATTGCGAAGAAACTAGAAATGAAAGGTGTTAAAGTGTTTAATCGTTCTATTGTAAATGAACTTGCGAATGATAAAAAGAGCACCTTGCAATTTGCGCAACTTCAAGGAATCCCCACTGTTCCGATTCTATTACAAGACCGTATTCAGCAGTACCCTGTTATCATCAAAACAATTGATGGTCATGGTGGAAATGAAGTGGCACTATGTAAAAATAATGATGAACTGAAAGCTTATCAAGAGAAATGGCATACTCGTAAAATCATTATCCAACCATATATCGAATCAAATGCAACAGATATTAGAGTCTGGGTTCTTGGTTCTGAAATCATTGGTGCAGTCAAACGAATGGGTGGACAAGATTTTCGCTCCAACTACACTTTAGGTGGAACAATTGAAAAATACGAACTAGATGCTGAGAAACGACAACATATTATGAAGTTACAGAACGCATTAAAAAGCGATTATATTGGTATCGACTTTTTACTTTCACCTAATGGGGATTGGCTGTTAAATGAAATAGAGGATCCGGTTGGGGCTAGATCTTATTATAATTTGTATGAAGAAAATTTACCTGATTTGTTAATGCAATATTTCACGCAGGAAATAAGTAAGTAAAAGATATTCCTTAATCGAGGGAAACCCTTTGTTCAGGACTTCCACGATTAAGGGATATATTTTATCTGCAATTCCCACCTTTTATTTCCTCTCTCCCCTCCAACTTAGTCGATAACCAAAAAACCGCCCTAGCTACCAATTAGCTTGGGCGTTTTTCTTTATTCAAAGAATTACATATTTTTCAATTCAGCAATACGTTTTTCAACGGTAGCGAATTTTTCTAGGTAATCTGCTTCTTTTGCACGTTCTGCAGCGACTACTTCTTCTGGTGCTTTTGATACGAAGCGTTCGTTGTTTAGTTTACCTTGAACACGTTTTACTTCTTTATCCCATTTTTCGAGTTCATGAGTAAGACGTTCGATTTCAGCTGTTACGTCGATTAATCCTTCAAGTGGTAAGAATAGTTCAGCACCTGAAACAACAGCTGACATAGTTTTCATTGTTGGTTGTTGGTTTTCACCAAGTTTAAGTGTTTCTGGATTACAGAATTTTTCAATGTATGCTTTGTTTTCTTCAAGTACTGCTAAAGTGGCTGAATCTTTTGCAGAGATATACATTGGTACTTTTTTGCTCATTGGTGTATTAACTTCTGCGCGGATATTACGTACAGCACGAATGATATCCATCAACAATTTCATATCTTGAGATTGTTGTTCAAAGTTAAATTCTTTGTTTACAACAGGCCATGAAGCTTGTGTAATTGATTCTCCTTCATGAGGAAGGTTTTGCCAAATTTCTTCTGTGATAAATGGCATTAATGGGTGTAATAGACGCATTGTGTTGTCTAGTACATAAGCAAGAACTGAGCGAGTCATTTTCTTCGCTGTTTCGTCTTCACCGTATAATGGTAATTTAGCCATTTCGATATACCAGTCACAGAAATCATCCCAGATAAAGTTATGCAGGTGACGACCAACTTCACCAAATTCGTATTTATCTGCAAGTCTTGTTACTTCTTCGATTGTTTCGTTTAAGCGAGTTAAAATCCATTTATCTGCAACAGATTTTTCACCAGTTAAATCGATTTCTTCAAACTTCATACCATCCATATTCATTAGTGCGAATCGAGATGCATTCCAAATTTTGTTTGCGAAGTTCCAAACTGCTTCTACTTTTTCAGTAGTGTAACGTAAATCTTGACCAGGTGATGAACCTGTTGCTAAGAAGTAACGTAATGAGTCAGCACCATATTGTTCGATAACATCCATAGGGTCTACGCCATTACCAAGGGATTTAGACATTTTACGTCCTTCACCATCGCGTACTAAACCATGGATTAATACGTCTTTGAATGGACGTTCGCCTGTGAATTCGATTCCTTGGAAAATCATACGAGAAACCCAGAAGAAGATGATGTCATAACCTGTTACTAATGCACTTGTTGGATAGTAGCGTTTATAATCTGCACTTGCTTCATCAGGCCAGCCCATTGTAGAGAAAGGCCATAATGCAGATGAGAACCAAGTATCAAGTACGTCTTCATCACGAGTCCAGTTTTCTTCATCTGCTGGTGCAACTTTTCCTACATACACTTCACCAGTTTCTTTATGATACCAAGCTGGGATTTGATGGCCCCACCATAATTGACGAGAAATACACCAGTCATGCACATTTTCCATCCAACGAGAATATGTGTTTTCGAAACGATTTGGGACAAAGTTTACTTTTTCCATTTCTTTTTGTTGCAGTTCTAGTGCGGCTTTTGCTAGTGGTTCCATTTTAACGAACCATTGAGCAGAAAGATAAGGTTCTACTACAACACCAGTACGTTCTGAGTGACCAACTGAGTGCATATGGTCAACGATTTTCACTAGTACACCTAGTTCTTGTAAGTCTTTTACGATTTGTTTACGACATTCGAAGCGATCTAGACCTTGATATTTTCCTGCATTTTCGTTCATCGTACCATCTTCGTTCATCACGATAATGCGTTCTAAATTGTGGCGGTTACCAACTTCAAAGTCATTAGGGTCATGTGCTGGAGTCATTTTAACAACACCTGTACCGAAGTCCATATCAACATAGTCATCTGCAACGATTGGAAGTTCGCGACCAACGATTGGAAGAATTGCTGTTTTCCCTACTAGATGTGCATAACGTTCATCTTTTGGATTTACGGCAATCCCTGTATCACCAAGCATTGTTTCTGGACGAGTTGTAGCAATTTCAAGTTTACCAGAGCCATCTGCTAGAGGATATTCCATGTGATAAAATGCGCCTTGAACATCTTTGTAGATTACTTCGATATCAGATAATGCTGTTTTTGCTTGTGGATCCCAGTTAATAATACGTTCGCCACGATAGATTAAGCCTTTTTCATATAGTTTTACAAATACCTCTTTAACAGCATCTGAAAGTCCTTCATCTAATGTGAAGCGTTCACGAGAATAATCTAGTGCTAAGCCTAATTTCGACCATTGTTGACGAATTGTACCAGCATACTCTTCTTTCCATTCCCATGTCTTTTCTAAGAATTTTTCACGACCTAAGTCATAACGAGAAATATTTTGTTCACGTAATTTTGCCTCAACTTTGGCTTGTGTAGCGATACCCGCATGGTCCATCCCCGGTAACCAAAGTGCATCATAACCTTGCATGCGTTTCATACGAATTAGGATATCTTGAAGAGTAGTATCCCAAGCGTGACCTAAATGTAATTTACCTGTTACGTTTGGTGGTGGAATTACGATAGAATAAGGTTGTTTTCCACTTTCAGGTTGTGCTTTAAAGAATTCTCCTTGTAACCACCATTCGTAGCGACCTTGTTCAATTGACTGTGGATCGTACTTAGTTGGCATTGATGTGTTTTGTTCTGTCAATACAATGACCTCCTTTAATATCTCGTCATAGAATGAAGTATTAGTAAGTGAAAGAATTTTTTCGTGTGCAATTTTTATTTTACAAATTTCTACAATTTGTAAAATAAAAAAAACCTTCGCCCTAAAAAAGGGCGAAGGAATATTCGCGGTACCACCTTAATTTCAGCAGAAAACTGCTGACACTTCATCTAATAACGGCTACTAACCGATTTCTGCTACTAATCGTTCACAGAAATTGCTCCAGGGCTACATTCGAACATCTACTTGAGGAACTTGCACCAACCGTTCCCTCTCTAACAAGTAGGAGCGTTCTACTCCTCCCCTTCTTCGCATATAAATATATAGCTGTATACATTCTAACTAATATGACATCATTTTTCAAGTTTTTCAATTTTAAAAAACAATCACCTTAAGTTTTTCTTATGTCTATAATAAGAAATAATTTAATTAATAAAAGGGCATATATACCCCACTATATATTATAATTTCTTCTAGTTTTTAGGTGTTTGACTCTTGTTTAAATTACATAAACTAATTATTATCTAAATATAATACAAACTAAATTGATAATAACTAATTTTAAGAATAAATCGAAGCAATTAATACAAATATTTACCCACATTAACTACAAAAATCCATCCCTAGCTACATATATCACTAGGAATGGATTTTTATTTTAATAGAAAGGAGTTTGAAAATGAAACGAGGTCGTTACAACCCTTATTTACTTCCACCTTGGCTGAGAAAGACTAGATTTTATTGTAAAGGGTTTATTATTCCAATTACTTGTTTTCAATTTATTCGTGTGATCATTGTACCAACTACATGGGACGTTGTTATTCTTCTAATCTTTGGACTACTTTGTTATCTATTATTTACGGATTTTATTTAACTGAATCTCTACAGTTGTATAATGTTCTTCAAGATCCCATAAAAACTCACTCAAGATGGACTCCTCAGAATCTGTATTCTCTACAGATTCTGTTTGTTCTTTTAATTCATTCCCTTCTGAAGGTTGTACAACTTCTGGTTCTTCTGCTTCTTCATCATATAGACAATCAACATTGCAGCTAATTTTACAAGTTCCATTTTCATTTAACTCTACCTTCACATCTCGAGCATTCAAATCAATGGATGAATGTACAACACCAATTTTCGGTAAACTTACATCTAAAGGGATGGCATATTCAAAGTATCCTTGCTTATCTTGCCATTCCACCTCATCTATAAGTGTAGAATCATTTGATAATTGTTTTGCCACTTCTTTACCTTTGTCAAATTCCAGAAAAGCTGATAAATGATAAATTCCTGTAAGAGCTACTGAGTACTCATCTAAATTCTGTTCCCAACGTGGTGTCACATGAACCTCACTCGCTTTTACCGGGCAGCCATAAGTTTCTGGAAAAATAAATGACTCATTTATTTCCCAGGTAATCTTTTGCACTGTAATATCCCTCCTCTATCTTCATGTATATTCTTACATTTTAGAAGATAGAACTAGTCCGCTATAATTAAGCGCCTTTAATATATGTCGAACCAAAAATTATATTGATAAAACGAAAAAATCCAGGGGGATTCTAATACTCCCCTGGATTTTAATTTATATTTTATCTTGCTAATTTTTTAAATACTTTTTGGAATGCTTCTACGGTTTTTGCGATATGTGCTTCTGTATGAGCTGTTGAGAAGAAGACACATTCGAATTGAGATGGTGGAAGGAAGATTCCTTCTTCAGCCATTAATGCATAGTAGTCTGCAAACAATTGTAAATCCGCTGTTTTAGCAGTTTCAAAGTTAATGACTTTTTCATTTGTTAAGAAGTATCCAATCATAGAGCCCACACGATTTACAGTGTGAGGAACATTGTAAGTCTCAGCTGCTTCTCGGAAGCCGGCTTCTAATTGGTCACCCAATTTTTTGAAGTATTCATATGATTCTGGTGTTACATGTTTTAGTGTTTCAAGACCAGCTGTCATAGCTAATGGGTTACCTGAAAGTGTACCAGCTTGATAGATTGGACCTGCTGGAGCTACATGTTCCATAATTTCACGAGAACCACCAAATGCACCTACTGGTAATCCGCCACCAATTACTTTTCCTAGACAAGTTAAATCTGGTGTAACGCCAAGATAACCTTGTGCACAATTGAATCCAACGCGGAAACCTGTCATTACTTCATCGAAGATTAAGATTGAGCCAGCTTTTGTTGTGACTTCACGTAGGCCTTCTAAAAAGCCAGGTAGTGGAGGAACACACCCCATATTACCAGCTACTGGTTCTACGATAATTGCCGCAATTTCTTCACCGTATTTTTCGAAAACTTGTTTCACAGCTTCCAAATCATTATACGGAACTGTAATTGTGTTTTGAGCGATTCCCATAGGAACTCCAGGGCTATCTGGTAAGCCAAGAGTAGCTACACCTGAACCTGCTTTGATTAATAATGAATCCCCGTGACCATGGTAAGAACCTTCGAATTTTACGATTTTGTCGCGGCCAGTATAACCGCGAGCAACACGAATTGCGCTCATTGTTGCTTCAGTACCCGATGATACCATACGAACCATTTCAACTGATGGGACACGTTTAATAACTTCTTTTGCTAATTCGTTTTCGATTACTGTTGATGCACCGAAACTTGTACCAGTTTCAGCAACACGTTGAATAGCCGCTACAACATCAGGATGAGTATGGCCAATGATTAGTGGTCCCCATGATAGAACATAGTCAATATAGTCATTACCGTCAACGTCAGTAATAATTGCACCATGTCCCTTTTCCATAACAATTGGATTCATATTAACCGCATTAAATGCACGAACTGGACTGTTTACTCCACCTGGCATTAAATTGATTGCCTCTGCAAATGCTGCTTTTGATTTTTCATATGAACGAGTCATCGGTTATTTCTCCTCCATCCAGCGAATTGCATCTTTCGCATGATAAGTAATAATTAAATCTGCTCCTGCACGTTTTATACTAGTTAATGTTTCAAGTACGATTTGTTTTTCATCAACCCAACCATTAATTGCTGCAGCTTTGACCATTGCATATTCACCACTAACGTTATATGCAACAACTGGAAGATCATAATTATTACGAACATCGCGAACGATATCTAAGTATGATAATGCTGGTTTTACGATTAGGAAATCTGCTCCTTCTTCCACATCACTTGTTGCTTCGCGCATTGCTTCAAGACGATTTGAAGGGTCCATTTGATATGTTTTTCGATCACCAAACTTTGGTGCACCATCTGCAGCTTCACGGAACGGGCCATAATAAGCTGAAGCATATTTTACTGCATAAGACATAATCGGAACATCTTCAAAACCTGCGTCATCTAAGCCTTTACGAATCGCAGCAACAAAGCCATCCATCATATTAGATGGCGCGATGATATCTGCACCAGCTTGAGCTTGAGATACAGCTGTTTTTGCTAATAAATCTAGGGAAGGATCATTTAAGATTTTATGATCTTCAGAAACTACTCCACAGTGACCATGAGAAGTAAATTCACATAAACAAGTATCCGCAATTACAATGATATCAGGGTAGTTTTCTTTGACGAAACGTGTAGCCTCTTGTACGATACCGTGATCATGGAAAGCTTGTGTACCTACTTCATCTTTTTCTGCAGGAATACCGAAAAGAATAACAGATGGAATACCTAAAGCAACGACTTCATCCATTTCCTCACTTAAACGGTCGATTGAAAATTGATAAACACCTGGCATAGAATTAACAGGGGTTTTAATATTTTCTCCATCGATTACGAAAATTGGGTAAATGAAATCTTCCTTGTGTAAATACGTTTCTTTTACCATAGCACGCATGTTAGCTGAACTACGTAAACGTCTATGTCTTTTAAAGTTTAATTCTGTCATTTTTTAAGTTCCTTTCCTTTAGCCAATTCGTCAATAATGGCCATCATTGTATACTTTTCTGGTTTAATATCTACCGTTGCATTAACATCTTGCAATGCTTTTTCAGTAATATGACCAATTGCAGCAATTTTAAAGCCATGAAAGCCAACGTCAGGCGCTATATGCTTTGCAAAAACTTCTACTGCAGAAGGACTTGCAAAGATCACAGTAACCTTAAGTGATTGTTCAATCAACTCTTTAATCTCAAGCGCATGTTCTGTCGTTTGAATCGTTTCATAGACAGTCCATTCTTCTACTGGAAACGGTAAACCCTCTTTTATAGTATCCTTTGCTAAACTTCCTTTCAAGAATAGACAACTATTTAATTGTCCAACATAATTAGGAAATTCTTTAACAAATGCATCAGCACTATAAATAGATGGCATAAAATCAATATTAAAACCTAACTTTTCAAGTGCTTGAGCTGTTTTCTCACCAACTACTGCAATTTTTGCAGAACAATTTTCATTTGTTAGATGGAACTTTTCTAGCTTATTTGAAAAGGCATTAACTGCGTTTTGACTTGTAAAGATTAGCCATTCACATTCAAGCGCATGAAGTAGTAACTCTTCATCCTGTTGATTTTCCACTTCATGCACAGCAATAAGCGGCAAGTAGTGTACTGTGCCGCCTAGAGTTGTAATTTTGGAAGTTACTGAACGCGTCATTTTCGTGCCTGTAAGAACAATATGTTGTTCAAGTAGAGGCAAGTTATTTGGCATCTTGCTCAGCCTTTACTTTTTGTATTAAATCAAATGCGCCTTGTTCAGTTAGCTTAGCTGCTACTTCTTTACCTGCTGCAATCGCATCTTCAGAAGTCAGTGATTCTTTATAAAATACAGAAGCATCAGGTGCTGCGACTAAACCTTTGAAATCAACTTGTCCGTTATTATAGCGAGCAAATCCTGCAATTGGTACTTGGCAACCGCCGTCCATGGCAGCCAAAAATGCACGTTCAGCTTGCGCTTCTTCCCAAGTTGCTTTATCTGTCAATTTTGCAAGTTCGTTTAGTAATTCTTCATCATCAGCTCGACACTCAATTCCAAGTGATCCTTGGCCAACTGCTGGCATACAAACATCAGTAGATAAATATTCAGTTACTACTTCATCATTCCAACCCAAACGTTTTAAACCAGCTGCTGCTAATATAATTGCATCGTAATCATCTGTTTCTAATTTTGCTAATCGTGTATCGACGTTACCACGAATCCATTTAATTTCTATATCTGGACGAGCAAGTAGTAATTGCGCGCTACGACGTAAACTACTTGTTCCGACCACAGCACCTTTTTTAAGTTCTGCAAATTTTATATGGTTTTTAGAAATAAATGCATCACGTGGGTCTTCACGTTTTGGAATACAACCAATCACAAGTCCTTCTGGTAGAACTGCTGGCATATCCTTCATACTATGAACAGCAAAATCGATGCCTTTATCAAAAAGTTCTTGTTCGATTTCTTTTACGAATAAACCTTTACCTCCAACTTTTGATAATTGAACATCAAGAATTTTATCGCCTTTTGTGACAATTTCCTTTACTTCAAATTCAAAAGGGGCACCTGCTTTTTTTAATTGGTCAATAAACCAGTTTGTTTGTGTTAATGCTAACTTACTTCTTCTAGACCCTACAATAATTTTACGCACTTACAATCCAACCTTTCTCTTAATACCAAAAGTGAAAACTTGATAATCGACTCCCTAGGAAGAAGTTAATAATAACGATCAAAAATGCATAGATATGTGTCCAAGCATACATTGTCGTATGGAGTTTTCCTTTTCGATTTGCATACAATATCAAACAATAGATTAATAACAATACAAAAGAACCGACAATTTTCGCATCGAAAAATGAAAAATGTTCTAATGATACAAAGCTCCATTGTAATCCCAATATTAAACTGATTAATAGAACTGGAACACCTGTTAGTATAGAAGTGGTCATTCCTTTTTGAGCTTGTTCTAACGATGGTAAACGCGTCCATTGTTTTGTCCATTTCTTTTTCTTAAGCACATTATAAAGAATTAAATATAATGTGGAGAATACAAATGACAATGAAAATGCAACATATGACAAAATTGCAAACGTTACGTGAATAAAGAGCAACTCAGATGTTAGTGAATGGCCCACCGGTGACTGAGCGATCTGTGTTGGTGCAAATGTATGTATCGACATAAATATAAATCCAATAACATTTAAAAAGAATACTGGTAAATCTACTCGATACAAACAATGCAACAGAATAGAAATCGTAATCAATAGCCAAGCATAGAAATATATACCTTCAAACAAAGAAAGTATTGGGAAACGATGTGTTTGTATAATATAAAGTCCTAAGAAAGCAGACTGTAAAATCCAAACAATTGATATTAGCCAAAACGCAATTCTATGTGCTTTGGCATCTTTGTTGAGATAATCTATAAAATAAAAGACAAGACTGATCGCATATAAGACGACCATTGCTTCATGCAGCCTTGTCATCGTCAAATCGGCCATAACCTTCTCCTTTGATTAAAATACATAGATGAAAAAAGCGCCTTCGCACCTAATAGTTTACCACACATAGACACGAAAACGCCTTCCATAAAGCTCTTTAATATGACAATTTAGCATCAGTTGTTTGATCTTCTAATGCTATCTTTTGCATGCGTTCTTTTTGGTGAAGTTGTTGTTTTCGAGCTTGTTCTTGTACTTCTTCTTCAATACCAAAAATTTGCTGGAATAACGCTAATTGTTCTTGAGGCTTTTGAGATCCAGCCATTTCTTTTGCTTGCAAAATTGGTTCTTTTAATAATTGGTTGATAATCGATTTCGTATGCTTATTCAATACCTTTCTTTCACGATCAGTTAAGTCAGGCATTTTATTTTCGATACTTTGCATTGTTTCTTCTTGGATTCGAGCTGCTTTTTGGCGTAGTGCTGCAATGACAGGGACAACACCTAAAGTACTTACCCAATCCTTGAATTCATCGATTTCTGAATCAATCATTGAAGTGATTTGATTCGCTGCTTTTTGACGTTCAGCAAGATTAGCTTCTACGATACCGTGTAAATCATCAATATCATATAAGAATACATTTTGAAGATCACCGATTCGCGGATCAAGATCGCGAGGTACTGCAATATCTACCATAAAAAGTGGTTTTCCTTTTCGAATTTCCTCAACATGCTTCATCATGTCATAGTCAATTACATAATCTGATGCACCAGTAGAACTGATTAATATATCTGCTTCTAATAAGACACATTGCAGTTCTTCCATTGATTTTGCAGTTCCATTAAATTTTTCTGCTAATGTCTCTGCTTTTGAGAAAGTACGGTTAATAACTGTTACTTTACCGACACCACTACCATATAAGTTTTCTACAGCCAATTCACCCATTTTACCGGCACCTAAAATTGCTACATGTTTGTTTGTTAGAGATCCAAAAATTTTCTTTGCAAGTTCTACTGCTGCGTATGAAACAGAAACTGCATTTTCACCAATAGCTGTTTCTCCGTGTGCACGTTTTGCAAATGTGATGGCTTGTTTGAATAATTTATTATAAACAGTACCTGTAGCACCAATTTCCTGCGCTGTTAAAAAGCTACCTTTAACTTGTCCTAAAATTTGTGTTTCTCCTAAAACCATTGAATCGATTCCTGAAGAAACTTTAAATAAATGCATCACTGAATTATCTTCTTCACGAATATATAGATGAGATTCAAATGTCTCAACAGGAACTTTAAACCAAGTTGATAAGAATTGTTTTATATAATAACGTCCTGTATGCAGTTGATCTACTACTGCATAGATTTCAGTACGATTACAAGTAGAGACAATTACATTTTCTAATATGCTTTTTTGGCTTTGTAATGCTCTCATCGCTTCGGGAATTTCTTCTTTTGTAAATGAGAATTTTTCACGAATTTCGACGGGCGCTGTTTTATAATTCAAGCCTACTACGATGGTATGCATGAAATTATACACCTCTCATGTTCTAATTAACGATTCCTATTATATCACAAATTATACGATTTCCTGATTCTATTTTGTGAACAGGATATGACATAAAAATCGATTTATTTCTTTAGAATTATTATAATCTATATTTTATCAAATCATACATTGAAGCACAATATTGTTGCTCTTTTATTAATTTTTCTGAAAGTAATTGTTAAAAATAGAAGCTCTTTTAGATTGGACTATTCATATCAAAAAGCCAATGGAAACTAATTTAATACTAATTATTTATTTTAGCTTGATAGGGAATCGGCTTCGCTTGCCTGCGGGCGAGCGGTGAGTCTCGTCACTTCGTTGCGGGGTCTTACCAGTCTCGCTTTTTCCACGGGAGTCTTCGCCGTTTCCACTTCAACATGGTTTGGAGTACTAAACTACATTTGGAATACTAACTTATCTATTTTTTCAATAATCTTGGATCCCATTAATAATCTTTTCCCCTGAACTATAGATGTATATCACATCTATTAAAAAAACCTGTAGAAAATATATAATTCTACAGGTTTATGTAATCTATTACATTCTTTTTTCGATTTCGGCCCATGCTTCTTCCATGCCCATCGCTTTTTCGGATGAAAATAGAATAAGTGGGTCATTTGGATCCATGTCTAGTACCTCTTTGACCATTTTTATATGTTTGGCATAGTTCCCTTTTTTGATTTTGTCAGCTTTTGTAGCAATAACAATTGTTGGAATATTGTAGTGTTTTAAAAAGTCATACATCATGCAATCATCATCTGATGGTTCATGACGAATATCGACAATTTGAACGACCGCTTTTAACACGCCACGACCAGTTATATATTCTTCAATCATTTTGCCCCATGCTTCGCGTTCAGTTTTGGAAACTTTTGCGTATCCGTAACCTGGAACATCAACAAAGAATAATTGTTCTTCTATTTTATAGAAGTTTAGTGTTTGTGTTTTCCCCGGTTTTGAGGAAATACGGGCCATACTTTTTCTACCAATCATTCGATTGATAAATGAAGATTTACCTACATTAGAACGACCTGCTAGAGCGAACTCTGGCAGACCGTCTTCTGGATATTGAGCTGGTCGTACTGCGCTAATGACCAGCTCTACATTATTGACTTTCATGAAATCCCTCCGTCTAACGCTAATTTCAATACTTCATCTGCGTTTGACACGAGCTTGAATGTGAGCCCTTTACGAACACTTTCTGGAATATCATCAATATCACGTTCATTGTCTTTTGGTAAAATTATTGTTGTTAGTCCTGCACGATGCGCACCTAATGATTTCTCTTTTAATCCACCAATAGGTAGTACACGTCCACGTAATGTTACCTCTCCAGTCATGCCCACTTCACGACGAATTGGGCGTTTCGTAATTGCAGAAGTAATGGCAGTTACCATTGTTACGCCAGCTGATGGACCGTCTTTTGGAACCGCTCCTTCTGGTACATGGATATGAATATCATGTGTATCAAAGAAATCTTCCTCAATACCCATATCATGTGCTTTTGAACGTACATAGGACAATGCGGTTTGTGCAGATTCCTTCATAACATCGCCTAATTTACCAGTTAATTGTATCTTACCTTTACCCGGGGAAAGTGAAACTTCAATTTGAAGTGTATCTCCACCAACCACTGTATATGCTAATCCTGTCGCTACGCCAACTTGATTTGTTTTTTCTGCTTGGCCATGATGGAATCGATGTTTTCCGAGTAAATCTTCTAAATTTTTATTGGTAATTACCACTCGTTTTTTCTCGCCTGACACAATCAGTTTCGCAGCTTTTCGACAAAGCGATGCAACTTGACGTTCTAAATTACGGACACCTGCTTCACGTGTATAATAACGTATTAAGTCTAGAACCGCATCGTCTCGTATTTGAAGTTGTGATTTTGCTAAACCGTTTTCCTCCATCTGTCTTGGAATTAAGTGATTTTTAGCAATTTCTTCTTTTTCCACTTCAGTATATCCTGCAATTGTAATGATTTCCATTCGATCGCGTAATGGACCAGGAATCGTACTTAAATCATTGGCAGTTGCAATAAATAATACATTCGATAAATCATAAGGTTCTTCTATAAAATGATCACTAAATGTACTGTTCTGATTTGGATCTAATACTTCTAGCATGGCAGCAGAAGGATCACCACGGAAATCATTAGACATTTTATCAATTTCATCTAATAAAAAGACGGGATTGATGGTACCTGCTTTTTTCATGCCTTGAATAATACGCCCAGGCATTGCACCTACATATGTTCTACGATGACCTCGAATTTCTGATTCATCACGAACTCCACCTAGAGAAATTCGAACAAATTTACGGTTTAATGATTCTGCAACTGATTTTGCTAAAGAGGTTTTCCCTACCCCTGGAGGTCCTGCCAAACAAAGGATGGGTCCACGAAGAGAATTAGTCAATTGTTGAACTGAGAGGTATTCTAAAATTCGTTCTTTTACTTCTTCTAAGCCTTCATGGTCTCGATTTAAAATTTTTTCAGCCAAATTGATATCTCGGCGATCCTCTGTCGCTTCACTCCATGGAAGAGATAAAAGCCAATCTAAATAATTACGAATCACACCACTTTCAGCTGAAGCTGCTGGGATTCTATCGTATCGGCCTAATTCTTTCAGTGCAACTGCCTTTGTATCTTCTGGCATATCAGATGATTCTATACGCTTTCTTAAGTCTTCAACTTCAGATTGTTTTCCTTCACGGTCTCCAAGTTCTTCTTGGATTGCTTTCATCTGTTCACGCAAATAAAATTCTTTTTGCGTTTTTTCCATCGCACGTTTAACTTTTGTATTAATTTTCTTTTCAAGATTTAGCACTTCTTGTTCATCATGTAAACGTTGGATTAAGATTTTGATTCTTTCTTTAATGTCTATTGTATCAAGGACCTCTTGCTTTCCTTGTATTTTAAGTGGTAAATAAGAAGCTATGGTATCTGCAAAGCGCCCAGGCTCTTCTATATCTGCCACCGTTTCAAATGATTCATTCGAAATTTTACTTGATGCTTTAGAATATTTTTCAAAATAAGAAAGCAAAGTACGCATTAGTGCTTCAGTTTCAATATCCATTTCTTTTTCATCTACTTGATTTTCTAAATCAGCAGACAAATAATCCCCATGGTCTTTGATATCTTTAATTTTGGCACGATTAAGTCCTTCTACAAGAACTCGTAAAGTACCGTTCGGTAGTTTAAGCATTTGCTTAACATAAGCAACAGTTCCTACTTTATACAAATCATCTTCTAGTGGGTTTTCAACACTCATGACTTTTTGAGTGACAAGAAAAATCAGATTATCATCTGCCATCGCTTTTTCCAATGCTTCAATTGAGCGTTCACGACCTACATCAATATGTAATAATATCGTTGGATAAACGAGTAACCCTCTGAGCGGTAAAAGTGGTACGTTCTTGTGTCGTGTTACTTCTGCCATACGGGTGAACACCTCCAAGTGATTTCTATGATTATTTATCAATCATTTCTTGTTTTCTTTTTGTTTAAATTACGCTATAAGTATGTTACAAAAAACGCTTTCCATGCACAATTCAAAACTTTTCAAAATTTGTTCCATTAAAAAAGCCGGTCAACGAACAAGTGCAAAATTGGCACTTGTTCGATGCCAGCTTTTCAATCAGTTGTTCTTATGCAGACGTTTTTTCGTTGTCTGGATCTAACTCAGTACCATCATTTAAAAGCAATTTTGGACGTGCTTTTTCAATAACGGTCTCTTTCGTAATAATACATTTCGTAATATCATCACGAGAAGGTAGCTCAAACATTACATCTAACATAATATTTTCAATAATTGAGCGTAAACCACGAGCACCTGTTTTACGTTCAATTGCTTCTTTAGCAATTTCATATAATGCATCTTTTTCAAATTCAAGTTCAACATTGTCTAGTTCAAGCATTTTCTGATATTGCTTAGATAATGCATTCTTTGGCTCTGTTAAAATTTGTACAAGTGCATCTTCATCCAATTGTTCTAAGCTAGCCAATACTGGTAAACGGCCAATAAATTCTGGGATTAAACCGAATTTCAATAGATCTTCTGGAATTAAATGTTTCATCAAGTTTTTATCATCTGTATTATGCTTTTTGACATCAGATCCAAAACCGATTACTTTTTCACCCATGCGGCGTTTGATGATGGATTCAATGCCATCAAAAGCTCCACCTACGATGAATAAGATATTTGTTGTATCGATTTGAATAAATTCCTGATGAGGGTGTTTACGTCCACCTTGTGGAGGAACACTTGCTGTTGTCCCTTCAAGAATTTTAAGAAGTGCTTGTTGAACACCTTCACCTGATACATCACGTGTAATGGATGGATTTTCAGATTTACGTGCAACTTTATCGATTTCATCTATATAGATAATCCCTTTTTCTGCACGTTCAATATCATAATCAGCAGCTTGAATTAGCTTTAAAAGAATATTCTCAACGTCTTCACCTACATAACCTGCTTCTGTTAAAGAAGTAGCATCAGCAATAGCAAATGGTACATTTATGATACGAGCTAAAGTTTGGGCTAATAATGTTTTACCACTACCTGTAGGCCCGATTAATACGATATTTGACTTAGATAGCTCTACGTCATCAACTTTACTATTAGAGTTGATTCGCTTGTAGTGATTGTAAACCGCTACAGATAACGCTTTTTTGGCACGTTCTTGTCCGATGACATAATCATCCAAAATATCTAGTATTTCTTTTGGCTTTGGTATGTCTTTTAGCTCAACTTCTTCTTCTGTGCCAAGTTCTTCAACAACAATTTCAGAACAAAGATCGATACATTCATCACAAATATATACTCCTGGCCCTGCAACTAGTTTACGTACTTGTTCTTGAGGTTTACCACAGAAAGAGCATTTTAAATTGCCTTTTTCATCATTAAATTTGAACAATTATTTCACCCCTATTCAAGCAACAATGTTACAAGATTCATTCTATATTATCAAATATTATGATTTGATGTAACAATATTACTCTCTAATATGTATTATCTAAAAATTCCGTCTTTATGTGAAGAAAACAAGGTACGGATTTAAAACCCGTACCTTGTTCAGGTTTACTAATAGAACTGCATTATTCAGTTACTTTAGCGTTTTCAACTAATAATTCAACTGTTTTGCGGATTTTCACATCATGTTCTAGTACAGCAGTACCACCTAGAACTGATTTAATTTGTTCAACGTCCATTTTGAATTGTTCAGACATTTTTTCTAATTCAGCGTTGATATCTTCTTCAGTTACTTCAACTTTTTCAGCTTCAGCAATTGCTTCAAGAACTAGTGCTACACGCACGCGAGATGCTGCATCTTCTTTCATTTGAGCACGTAATGCAGCTTCGTCTTGACCAGAGAATTGGTAGTAAAGGTCAAGATTCATACCTTGCATTTGTAAACTTTGATCATATTCTTGTAGCATACGGTTAATTTCAGTTTCAACCATAGCTTCTGGAATATCAATTGTAGCATTTTCAGCAGCTTTTTCAACTAAGTCATCACGTAAAGCTGTTTCAGCAGCGTTTTCTTTTTCAGTAGTTGTTTTTTCTTTAAGTTTAGATTTAAGTTCATCTAAAGTTTCAACTTCTGAATCGATTTCTGAAGCGAAATCATCATTTAATTCTGGAAGTTCTTTTGCTTTAACTTCTTTTACAGTTACTTTGAAAGTAGCTTCTTTACCAGCAAGTTCAGCAGCATGATATTCTTCTGGGAATGTTACAACAACGTCTTTAGATTTGCCAGCTTTTACACCTACTAATTGTTCTTCAAATCCAGGGATGAATGAATCCGAACCGATTTCAAGTGAATAGTTTTCACCTTTACCGCCTTCGAATGCTACGCCATCTTGGAAGCCTTCGAAATCGATTACAGCAGTGTCGCCATTTTCTACAGCGCCATCTTCTTTTA
Source organism: Rummeliibacillus sp. JY-2-4R (assembly GCF_053847205.1). Taxonomy (NCBI): domain Bacteria; kingdom Bacillati; phylum Bacillota; class Bacilli; order Caryophanales; family Caryophanaceae; genus Rummeliibacillus; species Rummeliibacillus sp. JY-2-4R. The sequence goes on from NZ_CM132623.1 coordinate 2,829,286, forward strand.
CAACTAATTCAGCAAGACGAGTTTGTTGGTCTTTTAATTGTTGTTCGATTTCTTCATCAGTAACTGTTGTTTCTTGTTTAGTTACTTCAAGGCCTTTGTAATCGCCAAGTTTAACTTCTGGTTTCACAACTACTTTTGCAGTGAATTTGAAGTCTTTGTTTTTACCTAGGTCTTCCATTTCAAAATCGATTTCTGGTTGATCTACTGGTTCGATTCCAGTTTCATCGATTGCTAAAGGATAGTTTTCGTTTACTAAAAGTTCTAAAGCATCTTGGTATAATGATTCTACACCAAATTTCTTTTCGAACATTTGACGAGGCATTTTACCTTTACGGAATCCTGGTACGTTAATTTGTTTTACAACTTTTTTGAAAGCTTGATCTAAAGCTTCGTTTACTTTTTCAGCAGGTACTTCTACTGTTAATAATCCAGAGTTACCTTCTTGTTTTTCCCATTTTGCTGACATTTATAATACCTCCAAAATTAATTTCAAATGTTGGACTATTCATTCGTTAATACGACTTTCACAACTGTTTTAGTATATCATAGATAGCTATAGTTTCAACTTATTTCATACATTGGTGACCTCAGAGTGCTCCTCTAAACGGTTTATCAAGTCCATTAATTCATAGTCCGTTTCTGTTACTTCTCCAAACATAGAATGTACGTAATCGATATATCCATCTGCTATTTCATCTGCTTGATATTGAAACCACTCAAAGGGATACGTTACGAACATATGTCTTGCTAATAGATATTGAACCATTTCTAATGTTGATGGTTCCTTTTCTAATGCTGTTTCTACAATACTTAATACTTGTTTTGCAATTGGCATTTCATCAGGGAATAGTAGCTTTGCTGGATTTACAGTTAGTTCTTGATAAAATTTTTTCACTTGGACTTCAAGATCAACTTCTTGTTGTACAAGTAAATATAAGGCAAAGCTTTGTATCATTGGATGAGCTCTATTATCTTCAATAATAGCAACCATTAAATCCTTCAGTGGTCTTACATTTACTTCACGTATAGCTTGTAATTGCTGCATTTGCTCTAATGTTGTTTGAGCAAAGAATTGATCTGTTTCAAGTTGACCACTTACTTTTTCCACATCAACTTCGAGCAGATTCTCTTCCTCTTGCGTATCTGCAATCATCGCATTTAAGTTTTTAATCCGTATAAATTTATCTTGGGATTCTGGTGGAATTACGTCCTCCTCAAGTAAAGATTCAATTAATGTCTCAACTTGTTTAAACTCTTTCAATTCCATCAACACTGTAAGATAAAGTTCCATTGTTTCTATGTATAGCTGTGGACCAATGGCAAGTAACTTCTCGCAAATTACTTTTGCTTCTTGAAAATTACGGGTTTCATACAATGAAAAAGCATAGACACTTAAGAGATTTTCATCCCCTTCAGTATATTCCAACGCCATTCTTAGCGATTCAACTGCCTTATCATATTGATAATTTTCAGCATACTGCTTTCCATCTGCAAAAAGTTTGTCTACTGTTCCAGGGAACACAATAACATTTTCGTGTTTTAGAAGTTTTCCTCTTTTTCTACGCAATTGTGTTCACTCTCCCTGTAACCATGATAGCATACTTTGATTTATACTTAAAAACATTTCGTACGACAAAATTAGTGATTTTGAAAGTCTTCGTAATTTTTGATTTCTACTATTATGTGTTGAAATGATAAGATTTATGCCACCTATAATAGTTGATTGAAATAATATTAAGGTTGGGATTTCGTTCGTTGGTCTTTTTTCTTTTAAATAACCCCAAAAATAACAAACCAACAAATCTTTTATTTTGTAATATATTTAAGAAAAAAAACGCAGATGTTTTCGATGAATATTTCGTACCGTTTCACCAATCTGCAGCAAAATCTATTATTATACAATAGTGAAATCTTGTATTTTTATTTTATAGAATAAATCCATTTCCCATCTATTTTTTCTTTTCCAACGGAATTTTGCTCTTCTAAGTAGTCAAGATGGCCAATAATTTCTGACATAACAAGTGAAAATTCGGTTTTATATTTGGATTTATAGTACCGTTTTGCTAATGAGCTTGCTGTCTGTGAACATTCAGTTATTAGCGCTAACAGCCTTTGTGATTTGCGATTCATACTAGCTAATTTTTGATTCACCAATTGTTTATGTTCTTCAATAATTGTTTTATGCCCAGGGAAGACAAATTGTACATCCATTTCCGCACATTTTACTAATGATTCTCTTTGTTGTGAGACGGATTTTAACCGAATTCCGTTTTGGTCAGGATCTATAATTGCATTTGTTGGAAAATCCTTAAGAATTAAATCGCCAGTAAATGCCCATTTTCGTTTCCTGTCCAAAAAACTAATTGAATCCGGTGAATGGCCCGGTGTCTCAATGACTTCAAATCCACAAACAATATCCCCCTGTTGGATAGGTATAAATTCCGCTGTTAGTTTTCTTTCGTTTAATTCATTTAAAGTTTTCTTCATTTTTTCTAATCGTGGTCGTGCATCCGAATGACAATCCATTTCTTTATATAAGTTATCGAAAAACTGATATCTCATATGAAAAAACGAGGAATCCATTTGTAATCTTTGAATCGCAATTGGATGTGCATAGATTGGAATATCTTTTACCGCTAAAATTCGTTTTAATAACCCAACATGGTCTTCATGATGATGTGTCAAAAGGATACATTCTATATCTGATACATTAGCCTCGAGTTCTGCTAATGTAAGATTTAAATGTTCCCAACAACTATCATGATTAATGCCTGCATCAATAAGTGTTAGTGAGTTATTTTGTTTCATAATAAAAAAATTATATGTTCCTACAGATCCATATGGTGCTGGGAAAATGATTGGACATACTTGTTGCTCTTTATTTGATATTATTTGCAAAGCAATTCACTTCCTTAATATACTCTCTCAATGTTTATGGAAATCAAAATGCTAAACTCCTTAACTCTTCAACACTATATTACTAAATATTATGAATTTTTGCTATTTCACATAATTACTTAATATGCTAATTCAACTGGTTCGTATCTTTACTATAGGCAAAGTGAGTTTATTCGATTACTCTGCTTTTCTGTGGGTCTAAAAGGTATTTCATACTTTATTTTATAGTTTACGCTTTCCTGCAGGTGAGCGGGGAGTCTTAGTTACTTCAACTTCAACAATTTTCCGCTTACTAATTTACATAGGTAATTTCCATTCAAAATTTCAATTAAATATGCTTTTCCATTCTTACCTTTATTAATATGGAGTCCTTATACCTTCTTCGTAGGCCTAGTTCTAATAAATCTGGCATATAACAATAGACCCGAAAATTGTTTCTCAAAAAAATGGCACCAAGGATTTTAATGTCCTTGATGCCATCCACGTTATTTCAAACTACTTCATATAAGTAATCAGAATAATTATTTTGTTACGGGTGAACTGATATGAGTCTTATTTTCTGTCTTGCTTGTTTTAGCTTCACGTTTATTCATGCCAAATGCATAGAACAGGATTGTCATCATTGCTAAGAAGATGATTCCTACAATTAATGAGATACGAGTATCATCATTAATCCACATACCGACTAATACAACAAACAAGAAGAGAATTGTAGCGTAATTACTTACTGGTGCAAAAGGCATTTTAAATGGATGTGTCTTCATCTTATCTGCATGTACTTTTCTAAAACGTATTTGTGCGATAAGGAGTGCAAACCATGGGATCATCCCTGGTAACACACTTGCACTATATACATACACGAAAAGTTTTGAAGGTGCAACAAAATTTAAAATTATACCAATTACTAAACCTATTAAAACTGCTATTGTTCCCCAATATGGAACACCATTTTTTGAAACCCTTCCAAACAATTTAGGCGCTTGTCCATTTTCAGCTAATGTATACATCATACGACCTGCACTGAATATACCACTATTACATCCTGACATTGCAGCAGTAATCACAACAAAGTTGATAAAACCAGCAGCTATTGTGATACCTACTTTTGCAAATGTTACAACAAATGGGCTACCTACTTCTTTTAATTGATCCCATGGATAGACTGTGACGATTACGAAAATGGCACCAATATAGAAGATTAAAATACGCCAAATAATTGAATTAATTGCTTTTGTAAGTGTTTTTTTAGGATCTTTTGCTTCACCTGCTGTGATCCCAATTAGTTCCACGCCTTGGTATGCTCCAACTACTAGTGATAAAGCAAAGAAGAAACCTTTAAAGCCACCAGTAAAGAATCCTCCATGAGACCATAAATTTGAAATTCCTAATGCTTCCCCACCATTGCCAAGACCGAAGAATATTAATCCAAACCCTGCAATGATCATTAATATAATTGTAATAACTTTAATAAAAGCGAACCAAAATTCAAATTCACCAAATGATTTAACAGATACTAAATTGGCACTTCCTAAAATAATCATTACGATAATTCCAGGAACCCATGCTGGTAAATCTGGGAACCAATATTGCATATAAGACCCTACTGCAATTACTTCTGACATCCCAACGATTACCCATTGGAACCAGTTACTCCAAGCTGTCAGATAACCAGCTAGTGGATGAATATATTGATGAGCAAATGTTGCAAATGAACCTGTTGTTGGTTCTAGATATAGCATTTCACCCATTGCACGCATGATAAAAAATACAAATATACCTGCTATTGCATAGGCAAGCATAACCGATGGGCCCGTCCAGCTGATCGTACTTGCAGAACCCATAAACAAACCAACACCGATTGTCCCCCCAAGTGCAATCATTTGAATATGTCTTGATTCCAAACCCCTTTTTAATTCTTCGTTAGCCATTTCTTTCCCCTCCTGTTGTTTGACAAAGATGCACATGTTCATACTTTTATTTTTAAAACTAAATAAAAGTTATAAATATAGTAGCTTGGAATTCACTTTACATATGGAAATGATTTTCAAACTAAATTGTGCTACAAATAAGTTTTTTTATATTTTAATAAATTTTGCGTATAAATACAATTGTATTTCTGAAAAATACATTATATTTTTTTAACTAAATTGATATAAGAATAAAATGATTAAAAACAAATAACAAAAAATCTTTACTAGAAACATCATATTATACGTCTAATCAATTATAAAGCTTATTTTTATTAGAAAATTATTCACCTTTTATTCATCTTCTTTTTTATTTAGAAAATTTTATTAATTCAATCCCATAACTTATTAGTTATGTATCCATTCTTTTATCCTATAAATGAGAAATTCTATAATAATAATTTTTATTTTTTTACCTGAAAAGTGATGCTTTTTTACCAAAATTGAAGCACCTTTTATAATCAAGGTTTTTTAATAACATTAGAAATTAAATTCACATAAATTATTTGATGCATTTTTTCACTTTTTTTACATATAAAAACATTTTCTAAGTCTCTAGCTAAAGATAAATATTTATTTAATTAATTTTATATTTATTCATTTATGTCAATACTGTTTTTTTCATTCATTTTCATATAAAAACCCTGTTTTTTTAATTTCTCAGCGTCTGAGTTCACCTTTAAAAAATTACCTTACATAAATTAAAATTTTTACATAAATAAATAAATTCAATTTTACCTAAATTTTAATTAATAAATTCTATATAATGTAGTATTTTAGCTAATATTCAATTTCACATTTTCAAGGTAGATTTATTATATAAAATCGTTTGTTATAAACAAACATCTTTACTAATTTCAAAAAAGTAATGTAAAATGATTTCTTGTTATCAAGGTCATATAATTTCCAATGCATAAAATATTCATTTTTTATACCTTTTACGGGTGCAATTAAATGATTCAAGGTTTACTGGAAAGATAAATGTATTGGCAATTTAACTTAAGCACTTATTGCGAAGTTTATCGTTTTTATAATCTATCTAAGCTTTCCAGTAATTTTTTAGATAAATATTTTTGGAGGTCGACGCAAATGTCTGAAAAAGATAAAAAACAAGATCACGTTGATGATAATTCTCGACGTAGCTTTCTTAAAAATTCGGGTTTAACCATTGGAGGCTTAGTTATTGGTGGTGCATTCGGTGGATTGCTAAATATGAACAACAAGCCAAAAGCTGCTTCAAACAATGGAAGTTCTAAAATGAATATGACACAGCTTACAGCAAACCCAAACGTTGCATTAATGTTCTTTACACAAGATCAGTTCAACACAACACAAGCTGCTGCAGATCGTATTTTCCCGTCTGACGATAATGGTCCTGGGGCCAAAGAATTAAATGCAGCGATTTACATTGATCATCAATTAGCAGGTTCGTACGGTATCAACGCTAAAGATTATCGCTTTGGACCATTCTTACCTGGCCGTGAAACAGCAGTTTCTCAAACGAGAATGTTACGTAAAGACATTTTCTTATCAGGACTTGCAGCACTAGATACTTATAGTCAAAAGAACTTCAAAGATAAATTCCAAGGTCTTGATGCAAAGAAACAAGATAAAGTCTTAACAGCATTTGCTGATGGCAAAGTAAAGCTTAACGGTACTACTTCAACTGAATTCTTTAACTTACTTCGCATCTTAACAATCGAAGGTGTTTACGCTGATCCTATGTATGGCGGTAACCAAGATATGAAAGGTTGGAGCATGAGAAAATATCCTGGTTCTCGCATGAGTTTTACTGCACAGATTACAAATGACAAATTTGAAAATCTTAAACCAGAAAGCTTAAACAGCCACATGAGTCATTGATTACAGAAAGGATTGAAATAGCATGGCTAAAAAATTAAATAGAGTACCCGTAGTTGTAGTAGGTATGGGGTGGGCAGGCGGTATCGTTTCAGCTGAGCTAACAAAAAAAGGTATACATGTTGTTGGGCTTGAACGTGGTAAAGATCGCACTACTGCTGATTATGCAATGGGTCACGATGAACTTCGTTACCAATCACGTACAGAATTAATGCAAGATTTAACAAAAGAAACAATTACACACAGAAACAGTATAAAAGAAGCAGCACTCCCAATGCGCCAATACGGTACTTTCATTGTCGGAGATGGCGTAGGTGGTGCAGGTAGTCACTGGAATGGTCAAACATATCGTTTCTTGCCTTACGATTTTGAAATCAAAACATTAACTGAAAAAAGATATGGTAAAAACAAAATCCCTGCTAACATGCCTCTTCAAGACTGGGGATTGACATACGATGATATGGAACCATATTATGATAAATTTGAAAAAATGGCTGGTACATCTGGTGAAGAAGTTGGAGAACCTTGGGGAAAACGCTCAAATCCATATCCAACAGGCCCAATGAAGAAAACAACAATCATGAAAATGTTTGAAAAAGCTACTAAAAAACTAGGCTATAAACCATATGTCATTCCTTCTGGTAATTTATCTGAAAACTATACAAACCCAGATGGTGTATCACGTGGTGCATGTCAATATTGTGCTTACTGTGAAAACTTCGGGTGTGAATACGGAGCAAAAGCCGACCCCGCTGTTACAGTTATTCCAGTTGCAAAGAAAACGGGTAAACTTGATCTTCGTACACATGCCAATGTTCTTAAACTCTTAAAAACTGGTGATAAAGTAACAGGTGTACTTTATGTTGATACTTTAACAGGTGTTGAATATGAACAACCGGCTGACGTTGTTGTAGTAGCAAGTTATGTATTTAACAATGCTCGTTTATTGTTGAACTCTAAAGTTGGTACTCCATACAACCCTCAAACTAAAACAGGTACAATTGGCAAAAACTATTGCTACCAAATGACATTTGGTACTACTCAATTATTCTTTGAAAACAAAGAATTTAACTTATACGGAGGCGCTGGTGCATTAGGTATTGAAATTCCTGAATTTGAAGGTGATAACTTCGACCATTCGAATGTTAACTTTATCCATGGCGCAGGTATTCGTGTAACACAATATGGTGACCGTCCAATCCATACAAACCGAGTACCAAGTGGCACACCTGCTTGGGGAGCAGAATTCAAAGCGAAATCTATAAAATATGCTAACTCTAACTTCCCAGTAAAAACTCAAGGTGCAACTATGCCAGACCGTTACAACTATCTAGACCTTGACCCAACTTACAAAGACGAATATGGCATGCCACTTCTTCGCATGACTTATGATTATACTGATAATGATAAAGCTATGGGTAAATATATGGCTAAAGTAACAGCAAAAATTGGGAATGAAATTGGTGCAGACATCATTGAAACTAGCACTGATACACCAAACTTCAATGTAAACAAAGATTCAAACACACATAATACTGGTGGTGTAATTATGGGGTTGGATCCTAAGACATCTGCAGTAAACACTTACTTACAAATGTGGGATGCTGACAATGTCTTTGTAGTTGGTTCATCTGCATTCCCTCATAACAGTAACTTTAACCCAACAGGTACACTTGGAGCTCTATCTTACCGTGCAGCAGAAGGTATCGAAAAATACCTTAAACAAGGTGGACTTTTAGTAAAACCAAAATAATATTTTTTTCAATGTGCAGGAATCGATATTAATTCAATTCCTGCTTTTTTCTTTTTCATAACTTTTTGGTTATCTATTTATATAAAAAAATCTATTTTTCATTTTTAGAAATCAGAATTATACTAGTTTGGTGTTAATAATTTGGGTTTACAAGTAATTTTGAAGAGCTATGTATCAATCAGTACGTGATATTATTCTTTTGTTCTATCGATTTTCTATAACAAAGCTATTATAAATAATTATTAATTCTCTATTTCCAAGTATTTGAAAAATAATACTCAGAAATATAATCAACTTATTACTCCATCCTCCAATAAATTCTTGCTCTTTTTTTAGATTGCATAAATGAATGACCATGGTAATTTGGTTATACTAATGGTAAAGATTTCGGGGGTGTTTTTCATAGATTTAATGCAATTACGTTATTTTCAAGTAACAGCTAAGCATGAGCATTTGACTCGTGCAGCTGATGAATTAAACATTTCACAACCCGCCTTAAGTAAAATGATTTCAAAATTAGAAGAAAATCTTGGATATGAATTATTTGATCGAGTAGGTCGTAATATTAAACTAAATAATTTTGGTGAAAGTTATTTAGGGACAGTAGAGAAAATTTTCTTATCGCTCCAAGAAGGCGAAGCAGAATTAGATCAATTAGCAGGAAAAGAGAATAATATCATTTCAATCGCTGTTACGATTCCAACTATTCTCCCTGAGTTATTGGGGGAATTTAACAAAATGCACCCAGAGGCCCGCTTTAAACAACGCCAAGTAATTCCCTCTCACATTAAGAAACTGATTGAGACAGGAGAGATTGATCTCTGCATTTCAACACAACCCGTTTTTGGTGATGATATTATGTGGTTGCCTCTAATAGAAGAAGAAATTCAAATGGCTGTACCACTTACCCATTCACTTGCAAATAAAAAGGAAATTTCATTAAAGCAATTATGTGACGAACCTTTTATTGTCATGCCAAAAGGATATCAATTCCGTGAAATGACAGAACTCTTTTGCATGAAAGCTGGTTTTTATCCCAAAATCATGTTCGAGGGTGAAGAAACAGGTATTACCTATCAATTAGTTGAACAGGGCATTGGAATTGCATTCTACCCTACTATATTATCTGCAGAACGAATTCAGAAGATTAATATGGCTAAGCTAAAAATTGTTGAACCAAAATGTTCAAGAACAGTTGGTCTGGTTTGGAATAAGAATCGAATTCAATCTAAAATGTTAGAGCATTTTATCCAATTTACTGAGACTTTCTTAAGAAATAGATATAAATGATTTTGATATTCAATATTTTTATTATATAAATATGACCTGATATAAAATATTTGATTCTATATCAGGTCGTTTTTATTTCTCCATATTAAATAAGAAGAAACTCCAAATTTATGGAACACTCGTTAAAAAAGTAATCATAGTACTAAAGAATAAATATAGACTTTTTGGGGAGATTAATAAAAAGACAAATACTTAATATAGGATTTTAAAAAAGAGGTGTACTTATGGTGGAATTCCCACTAATTCATACGAACTTTTGGGATGCAGTTTATGCCATTCCTATAATCATGATTGTAACGCAAATTTTAAAGATCTACCTTCGAATACCAAAAAAATATGTTCCAACACTTCCCCTTATTTTAGGTTTATTTATTTCTGTTTTTATCAGTCACCGCCACAATCTTATAGCAGGACTGTTTATGGGATGGTTTTACGGATATGCAGCCATTGGAAACTATGCAGCACTTAAAACAACGATTATTACCTATCAGCAATATAAAAAGAGACAAAGGATGACTGAATAAATCTTTTGTTTCTTTCAAATCGATTAAACGATAAATAGCTAAAACATCATACAAATCTTTAAATAAGAAAAGAATTTCATCAACATTTTTAGTTAGCAAACCTTATAAATGGTTAGTAAGTTTACCCCAAAATTACTTCCTTTTATAAATTTAAACTGATATACATACCATTTTAGTTATTTTGATTTTACAAAGATTCTAACTTCGTTTAAGCTTTTATTTGAGATAGTGCTATTCGCAATAAAGTAGCAACAATTCAAGGAGGAACTATTAATGCATAACACCCAAGATATTATGGAAGCAAAAGATTTCATTTTAAGCAAGACTAGCCAACAACCTGAGGTCGGTTTAATATTAGGCTCAGGACTTGGAAATCTTGCTGATGAAATTGAAAATTCAATTAGCATTCCATATAGTGAGATTCCACACTTTGCAAAATCTAGTGCTATTGGACATGCCAATGAACTTGTAATTGGTTCTTTAAATGGAAAGACAGTAGCAGCTATGAAAGGTCGCTTCCACTATTATGAAGGGTTTACTTTAGATGAAGTAACATTCCCTGTTCGTGTCATGAAAGCACTTGGCATTGAAAATTTAATCGTTACGAATGCTTGTGGCGCGGTAAATACAAACTTTGCACCTGGGGACTTAATGCTAATCACTGACCATATCAATTTAGCAGGTGCAAATCCATTAATCGGTCCAAATAATGATGAATTAGGAACACGTTTCCCTGACCTTTCTGAAGTTTATAGTAAAGAATTACGTAATGTAGCTTTAGAAGTAGCTTCAAAACAAAATATTTCACTGCAACAAGGTGTTTATGCTTGGTGGAGCGGTCCTACTTATGAAACGCCAGCTGAAGTTCGTATGGTCCGCACATTAGGGGCTGATGCAGTTGGTATGTCAACTGTTCCTGAAGCAATCGTAGCAAAACATGGAAATATGAAAGTACTTGGTATTTCTTGTTTAACAAATATGGCATGTGGAATTCTTGATCAACCTTTAAATCATGAAGAAGTGATTGAAGTTGCAGGTCAAGTAAATACTAAATTTGTTGGTCTTATTAAAGGATTATTAGAAGCTATGTAATTCGTAGCAAGCAAAAAGGCACTTGTTATAGCAAGTGCCTTTTTAGTATTTTATATGCAATTTTTTCTTATTCTACAGAAGGAATTGAAGAGATTGTTGTTTCCTCTAATGTATCAGCCTTTGCTTGTGCTTTAACAGGTACAATAGCTAAAGCAATAGCTGCGATTACACCTGGTATTGCAAATGCTAAAAAGTACTGATAATTAGGTAATGTTAGGGTGAGTAAAAAGCCACCTAAAATTGGTCCCATCATCCCGCCAATTCGTCCTACGCCTGAAGATGTCCCAAGTGCTGTAGATCGAATAAACGCTGGATAATATTGAGATACATATGCTTGTACAATATTTTGAGAGCCAATTGTAGCAGCCCCAGCCACCATTACTAAGAAGAATATCCAAACTTGACTTCCACCAAACCCTAATAATGTTAATGCCACTGCACCGGATGCGTACATCGGTACAAGCAAACGTTTAAAGCCATAGCGATCCGCTAATGGACCAATGATTAATGAACCTATAATTGCTCCGCCTTGTAAAGCAACTAAGAACAAAAGACTTGATGTTAAACCGTAGCCAGCTTGAATCATAAGCTTTGGCAACCACGTATTTAGGCCATAAACCATTAGCAAACAGCAGAAAAATGCTATCCAAAATAAAATCGTACTTAATGCTCTATTTTCCCGGAATAATGCTAAAGGACCGGTTTTTGTTGCTTCTGTTTCTAAAATAGTAAACTGCATCGTTTCATTAAAATTCTTTGTAGGTTCTACTTTTTGAAGTGTAAGAGCCAATTCCTTTAAACGATTCTTTTTTATTAAATAACGTGGTGTTTCAGGCAATTTATGATACATAATCGGTAAAATAACAAGTGGAATGAACGCTACCCAGAAAATAGACTCCCAGCCAAGTGTCGGCATTATGGTAATTCCTAAGATTGGCGCTAATATTCCCCCAACAGAATATCCACATAATACAATGGCAATAATAGTACCTTTATATTTTTTTGGAGAATAATCCGTTAATAGCGCGATTACATTTGGCATGATTCCACCTAACCCTAAACCCGCTGCAAATCTGAATATTCCGAATAATGTAGGTGAAGTAACAAAACCACATACTCCTGTAAATAAACTAAACAAGATAACCGTAATTGCAATGACTTTTTTACGCCCAATACGGTCAGCTAAAATCCCAAATACAATGGCACCAAACATCATACCAAATAATCCATAACTACTTAACGCACCTGCTTGGACTGATGTCAATCCCCATTCCTTTATCAGTACAGGTACAACTGTCCCATAAACTACTAAATCATAACCATCAAAAGAGATTAAAATGAATCCCCAAATCAGTAACATTATGTGGAATTTTGTAATTTTGCTCTGAGCAATTACATCATTAACGTGAACATTTTTCATTCTCCGCACCCCTGTCTTTCTATTCATAGTGAACAAAGTTATTAATAAGTGTCCCTTGAGAAGATTATAAGAGTTTACGAAAACGTTTTCAATAGTTTTTTAACAGAAAATTCATTTTTTCATAAAAAATCTAACTATTTTTTTGTATAAAAGAGAAAAAAGCGCATATTTTGCGCTTTTTCTCTTTTAGTTATATTTGAGAAGTTAAGATAACCGGCTTAAATTCATCTTTTACAGTTTGGAAACCGTTATTGCTATCATAATTGACTTTACGTTCTAAATTAAATTTCTCCATGATTGGTAAATCATTTGATTGGAATAATAAGCTTTCCTCTAATGCAACATGCTCATGCAATGCCCAGTTTGGAACAACAAAGTAATCACCTTTTGACCAATCAAAGCGTGTACCATTAATAACCGTATAGCCTGATCCTTCATGTACATGGTAGATAGAAGAATGCGTATGGCGATGTGCTTTTGAATGGAAGCCTTTTGGTAAAAGTTGCATCCATGCAGCAATTGTAGGTACTGCTGTTTCTCCATTAGTAGGATTGATAAACTCAACAGCGTAGCCATCGTATGGATCTGGCTCGAATTGTTGTAATCCGTTTAATGCTGCAATTGTTCCTGCCCATTTGTAATTTCCAACTGGTACGCTCTTTGGATAACGGTCGCCAATCGGACGAACCATGCCACCTTGGTAGCGACTTTGTGTAAAATTATCAGGAACTGTAGGTTGTTGTAAGCCATCTGCATATGGATCAAAGAATGTTCCCGCCGCGTAATAGACAGTAGGAATATCTAAACAATCCATCCAAATCATAGGCTTATCACCTGGATGTCCATGACCGTGCCAAGAGCCAGCTGGTGTTACAACAAAGTCCCCACGTTCCATGAAAATACGTTGACCATCAACAATTGAATATGCACCTTCTCCTTCCATTACGAAGCGAAGTGCATTTTGTACGTGACGATGTGAAGGCGCTGCTTCACCAGGAAGTAACAACTGCACTGCAGCATACAATGTTTGAGTTGTTGATGCCCAGCCCCATGGTTGACGATAGTTTAAACCAGGGTTTTGGAAGTAAATCGCACGACGTTCACCACCACGTTCAGGTGTGAAAATTTCAGATGCGTCCATTAATTTTTTATAGATTAAGTCATATTTCCATAGATATGCTTGTGCATGTGGCTCTGGAGTATGTTTCATTAATTCTGGGATTGCATGCCATAGAGGTCCTAAATGGTAACGTTGTATATCGCGATCAAAATCTTGGACATCTTGATCTTGGTAAAAATCTTGTTTTTCTGCCATATTTACCACTCCGATTCTATATTAAATTAAGTTCCTTAACTTTATTAAGATGTCTTTCCATTTGGCCATAGTGACCTTCTGCATGTTTCACAATTAAATGATCTACAATAAACGACATCGGCTTTTGATCAAAATTCGGATTATAACTTGGTGCAGTAGAAGCTAGTTGTTCTTCTGTGATTGTATTTAATACCTCTTGAACATTTTGATCAAGCTTTGTTAGTATTTCAATCGCCTTTTCAGGTGTTAACTGCTCTGTTACAGCATCTGCAACAGCTGCTAGACGACGCACATGTTCATGATTACGTCCCCATTTTGCACCTGGTACAATTTGCAATGCCTTTATATCATCTAACCAAAAAGATACAGCCTCATCGATATGAGAAGCTACTTGAGCAACAGACCATTCTTCCTCTGATGGCTTTTGATGAAATAGTTTTGGATCAATTGACTCTAAAAGTGTTTTCATTTGTTCAATTGCTTGATGAAAGCGAGAAGTTTCATCTATTAAATTTATCATCGTGCAACAAGCTCCTTAGATACTGACTTCACTTTGTTTTCGATATGACCAATTTTTTCAATTTCAACACGTACAACGTCATCCTCTTTTAAGAACACTTGAGGATTACGAGCAACACCTACACCACCTGGAGTACCTGTTAAGACAACATCTCCTGGTTCTAGTGTCATAAGTTCAGATAAGAATGCTACCATTTTTTGTACTGTAAATACAAGATTCTTTGTATTAGAACGTTGACGTTCCTCACCATTCACAGTTAATACTACTTCAAGATTTGATGCATCTGGTAATTCATCAGTTGTAATTAAATATGGTCCCATTGGAGCAGTGCCATCAACTGTTTTACCTTGAAGCCATTGTAATGTACGGCGTTGAATGTCTCGGTAAGTTACATCATTTGTAATGGTATAACCTGCCACGTAATCTAGTGCATCTACTTCTGATACATTTTTTGCACGTTTACCAACAACGAATGTAAATTCTGCTTCATAATCTAGTTGTTCTGAAATTGGATAGAATGGAATATCTTCTTCTGGACCAATTAGCGTATTTGCATATTTAGCAAAGATTACTGGATTTGGAGGTAATTCACGACCCATTTCTAAAATATGTTCGCGATAATTATGTCCTACACAAACGATTTTTCCTGGGTTAGTAATAGGAGCGCCAATTTTGACAGAATCTTTTTCATAAGTAAGTTGTACATCTGATTTTCCACTTAGTGCGTATTCAATAGCTTTTTGTGCTAAAGCGAAGCTCTCTTCTCCACCTTCTAAAAAGCCCTTTGTATCTTGTGGTACATAAGCTTGTGCAATTTGAGCTGCACGGATTTTTCCTTCAGCTTTTAATGCTTCTTCAGTTGCTCTATTTAAATCAATAACTTGTGTTCCTTCAAGTGCGCCTAATCGCTCGCGGCCATTTTCTGTAAATGTAATAATTTTCATTTTTTTACCTCTTTCCTACGCTAAAATTTAATTTTGCTGAATTAATTTAATCTACTAATTTGATAAGCCTCAAAACTTCCATGTTTTGTAAAAACATAGACATATTCAATTATTTATGCCATGATACTGCATAGATTCATTTAACAAAGGAGAGATTTCTATCGCTACAAATAATTCAACAATTGCTTCACTTGCTACAGGTCTTAGCATTATTGAATTGGTTGCTAATAGTGAGTCACCAATGAAATTCACTGAAATTCAAGATGCTACAGGCATTACAAAAAGTAATTTATACAAATATTTGAATACTCTCATTCAAGCAAATATGCTTTATCGAGATCCTAAGCTTGGAGATTATTCTCTTGGATACGCATTACTTGAATACGGTAGTAAACTAATGCATCACGATGAAGTTTTGCAACGTATGTCTTACCATTTAAAAGAAATAAGTACGGAATCTAATATGACTACATTATTGGCAAGTTGGGTGAATGATCGTCCAATTATTACCCAAATCGTTAATACTAATTTTGGTCTAAACATTGGTGCGCATATTGGAACAGTTCTTCCATTACTATCATCTGTAGGTAAAGTGTTCGCTGCCTTCTCAGCAGATGATATCGTACAAGAATGGAAGCAAGAGTCTATCGCAAAAAGTCAGATTGCTACTTTTGAAAACGAGCTTGTGAAAATCCGCAATCAAAAGTTCGCCTATTCAAAAGAGCCTCTCGTCCGACATGTTTCATCTATTAGCTTTCCTATACTAAACTATCAAAATCAAATTATTGCAGCCATTGCTATTGTTGGATTCACAGAAGACATTCCCTCTTCAAAAGAAGCGGATTTAATCCAAAATATTATGCCAATCATTCTTGAAATGTCTGCAGTATTTGGCTATAAAAAGTCAGAGGAAAATTCTCCACTTTAATAAGATTCTATTTAACTGTTTCAGTTAATTTACGACGAAGATGATAGCCATATAAAAATTCAGGTACATTAATATCATCTTTATTGTGACGTTCAAAAATAACATCTCTTAATTTAATAATGAATGGATCTTCAGCATGGATAAATTCACCCCATGCACGTGCATTTCCTTGAACTTTTGCAGTACGAGGAATTCGTTCTTCTTGGTATGCTAAGAAAGCTTCATTATAAGAATCAGATTCTGCAAGTTTTTCGCCAATTACAAGTGCATCTTCAAATGCTTGACATGCACCTTGAGCTAAATATTGAAGCATTGGATGTGCTGCATCACCAAGTAGCGCAATATTGCCATCTGTCCAGTTATCAAGTGGTAGACGATCATACATTGGCCAGCGAATTTGACGGTGAATGAATGAGATAGCGTTAACCACTTGAGGATGGGCATTTGCAAAACGGCGATCCATTTCCTCTGGTGTACCCCAATCATTACTATCTTCTTTGTACTCGTATGATTTAAATACAACAACTTGGTTGTAAAGTTCTCCACGTCTTACTGGATATTGTACTAAGTGCATATTTGGTCCAATCCACATCATAACATCATCTAAGTTAGTATCATTTGATACTTCTTCAATTGGAATTGTTCCACGATAAGCTACATATTCTGAGCAAATCGGTTCATCATCACTGAAATGTTTACGGATATTTGATTTTAAACCGTCTGCTCCGATAACAGCATCTGCTTCAAATTGATCACCTTTATTATTTTTTACGACTGCACCCTCAGCTGTATTCTCAGCGCTTACGATTACTTGATTTGTTTCGAATGAAATATTTGGGTATTTTTTACACTCATTAAATAAAACACGGTGCAAGTCTGAACGGTGCATTACTAGGTAACCGTTTTCATAATGATTTTTAAAAGCTTCACCTAAATCTAATACTGCTAATTCTTCAGCTGTATACATATCTTTTAAAACTAAACGTTTTGGAAAAACTGCTAATTTTTTAATTTCAGGCATAACCCCAAGTTGTTTTAACACTTCAAGTGCATTTGGTGCTAATTGAATTCCTGCCCCAACTTCTCCGAATTCAGGAGCTTGTTCTAACACCTTCACACTTTTACCAGTTTTCTTTTCAATACTTAATGCTGCAGCAAGTCCTCCAATACCTCCACCTACTACGATTACATCACTTTGTTTTGTCATTTGAGGTACCCCCTTTATATTTTCGATTCCACTTATAGTGAAATTTGTTTACTATTACGATAATTAGATTATAATAAATTATGAATTGTGTCAACTGTCTGACAAAAAATAATTATTAACAATAAAGGAGAAATTGAAGTGATAAAGCAGCAAAACAATGCAGTTATACAATCTCTCGCAACAGGAATTGACTTATTAGATGTAATCATTCATCAAGAAAAACCCTTAAAATTCACGGAGATTCAAGCACTTTCCGATTTAAAAACTAGCAATCTTTATAAATACTTATCTACATTAGCGGAAGCAAACCTTATTCAAAAAAACAGTAAGGAAAACACGTTTTCACCTGGTCCTAAATTGCTTGAATGGCAACAATCCATTGCCAGAAAACAGGTGCCTTTCATCGATGAACTGATCTCAAATTTAGAACATTTAAGTACAATAACCGATCTTACAACACTTATTGCTATTCCCTCATCTGAAGGACCTATTGTTTCAGGTATTCACCATTCACTTTATGGAGTTAACATTGGGGCACAGATGGGCTCTTACTTGCCCCTGGCTTCATCTACGGGCGTTGTTCAAGCAGCTTTTGATCCAAACTTTTCAAAAAGCATTTCAGAATCAATTATTTTAGAGAAAATCATTAATACACAAAAAAACTCCTTTGCAAGTTACAAAGAACCGCTTGTCCAATACATTTCGTCTTGTAGTATGCCAATAATCTTGAATGAACAATTAGTTGCAATTTTAACATTGGTAGGTTTTACACCACTGATACCGGAAGATTCTAAAGATGAAAGAATCGTCAAATGTATGGAATTTATTGATTCTCTTTCTAAGCAAAAAACCTAACTACTTATCAAGAGTTAACTATTGAATCTATTATTCAAATTGAAGTAGAATATTAAAACAGTTATAGGAGAAAAAGCGTCAAACCCTTTATTACTTGGTTTTGACGCTTTTTTTATTATTATTTGCACATGATTATCCCACTTAATAATTTGTCATTCCATAATCCTAAATTAAGAAAAATTACGATTAATAGAGAATAAACAGTAATAAATTTTTATATTGAATTCACCGATATAAAATAGTATAATCCAATTTATTAGTCGAAAAATGTTGTCACTGACAACAAAAATGGAAGGAATTAATCATGTATAACAAAAAATTATTTTTCGATATTATTTTGACATATCATCCCTTTGACAGACAATTAAATGATTTTTTACTAAAACATAATTTACGCCGTCCGGAATGGGCTATACTCTATCTTCTAGTTTCTGCCCCACATTTAGCACTTATTGATGTTGGCCGTTATTTAAACATGGACCGCGGCAATGTGACGCGAGCAATCAAACATTTAATATCACTCAACATAATAGAAATGCATCCTTCAGAAACAGATCGTCGTAAAAAGAATGTCATAATCACAGAAAACGGACATCAAATTTTTAATGAACTTCTTGAAAAAGTCAATAGCTTTGAACTTGAATTACTTGAAGGTATTTCTGAAGAAGAACAGCGGATTACACAGGAGACATTAGAGAAGGTTAAAAACAAATTAATATCAAGAGAGCGAGAGAATCAACAGTGAGTAATTCACAAGAAAAACTGTGGACAAAAAACTTTATTGATATGTCCCTAATTAACTTTATAATCATGGTCATCTTCTATTTGTTAATGGTAACGATGGCCTCTTTTGCAGCGAAGGTATATCATGCATCGGCTGCAGAAGCTGGATTGATTTCCGGTATTTACATTGTGGGAGCATTAATTGGCCGTATTATTACAGGGCGTATTATCAATAAAGTCGGTGCAAAAAAAATCCTTATGATTGGATTAATCTTCTTTACCATTACACTAGCATTTTATTTCATCCAAGCAGGCGTCGCAGTATTACTTGCTAGCCGCTTTGTAAACGGGGTCGCAGTCGGTATTGCATCTACTGCTACAAGTACAGTTGTTGCACAAATTCTACCAGCTGCACGTAAAGGTGAAGGTATTGGATACTTTAGTATGAGTACAACATTAGGTACTGCTATCGGACCATTCCTTGGTTTAATGTTAAGTCAATATACTTCTTACTTCATCATTTTCGCACTTTGCTTTATTCTTGGTTTGTTTACCGTTTTAAGTGGATTTTTCACAAAAGTACCTAAAATACAAGCTACTACAAAAACGACAGAAGTAAAAGGGTTCCACATTTCACAATTTATCGATTTTAAAGCATTGCCTATCGGTATTTTAATGATGTTATTTGCGTTAGGTTATGCAAGCATCATTGCCTTTATCAATTTCTTCGCCGAAGAACGCGATGTCGTTAGTGCATCTAGTTTTTTCTTCTTTGTCTATGCGGTAGCTGTATTGATTACACGCCCATTCTCAGGTCGCATAATCGATACGAAGGGTGCCAATTATATCGTATATCCAGGAATTATACTATTCGGTATTGGATTAATCCTATTGAGTATTTCTCATACACCAGTCCTTTTATTAATCTCAGGTGTAATTATTGGTATAGGATATGGTAATGTTTCTTCAACATTCCAAACGCTTGCTATTAAGGTAACAAGACCTGAAAATATGGGCTTAGCAACATCAACATATTTTATCGGTATGGATGTCGGTCTTGGATTTGGACCTTACCTACTCGGCTATTTAGTTCCTTCGCTTGGATATGGTAGCTTATATTTATGGCTTGGAGTATTTATTTTCATCTTATTGGCCGTTTATTTTTTCTTACACGGAAAAAAAGATCATATATTGATGGCTTAAATTCAACTATTTATATAGTATCCTATTAAAAGTTTAAAAGACATAAATTCAGTATTGCTGAATTTATGTCTTTTTTTGTAAATTGCCCTATTTTTATATTTTAGATTAAAGTAATTGACAAAAAAATCTCTAAGCTGTTTGTCCAACTTAAAGCGGTGTCAGATCAACTTAGAGATTTTTATTACTAATCTTTATATATTTACTAAGGACTTAAATTCAGTCCAAGAATTAAGGCGTGGTAGGTTGACGTCTTGATTATAGGATTGGTTCATGACAATTGCTTTTGTTTCGACATCTTCAAGAGTTAATAATACGGCTGGTTTGTCATCGAAGTAGTAATCAAGATTTAGTGATTTGATTGTCTCGATTTTCTCATGATCTTGCATACCACAATAAAATTGTTCATCTTTCACCGGAAAACCTTTTTCTTTCATCCATTCACGCGTTCTTTCACAATATTGTTTTGGGCGTGAAGTAATGAAGTAAATTTCATGACCATCCGCTTCTAACTGTTGCAGTGTTTCTAATGCATGTTCAAAAGCTGGACAATCTGTAAAGTAAATGTCTTCTAAAGAAGATGACCACATGTGACTGCCTTGTTCATCTGTTAATCCAAATGCTTCGTGAATTTCTACTCTTTGTAATGCACGAAAAACTTCAAGTCCTACTTCTCTTCCAAGTTTTTTGTTGTACAGATGAAAGGCATGTTCGCGTAAATTAATTAATGTATCATCAATATCAAATCCAAATTTCAAAAAAAGTTCCTCCTACGATAATACGGCAAAGTTCTCTGTATATGTTTGTTCCATTTCTAATTGTGATGCTAGAAGTTTCTTTGCTTCTTTTTTGCGTACTGTTGTAAAATAGGCAAAATCAAGTTGTGTGAGATGATCTTTATGGATTAATTCCGCTAATGCATCGGCATCGTTTAATGCACAGTTTAATCCATATCCTCCTGTTGGGGTCATTGTATGTACGGCATCACCAATACATAGCAATCCTTCTTTCCCCCACTCTTCACTGAAGCTACTAAATACATCTAGTAGCACAAAATCGTGCCATGATTGAATATGGTTTCGAACTGTTTCTTCGAGCTCAGGAAATGCCTCAATTAGTTTATCGATAAACGGTGTGATTGATTGTTTACGCAATAAAGGAAATGATCCTTTATCTATATTCCAACCGATTTGAATAAAATTATTTGCCTGTGAATAGACAGCTAATTGTAAATCATCAATGACTGCATTTTTAATCGATGGCGACCAATTTGTTGGCGCAGGAATTCTAGCCCATAACAAATCAAATGCGTGCATATAGGGTGTTGTATCCAAGCCAGCCTTTTTACGAACTGTTGAGTAACGACCATCTGCTCCGACGATTAAATCTGCTTCAACAACTTGTATTTCTTCACCGTGCTTCGTTTTAATAGCATGAAAGCGACCCAATTCATCTTGTAATACATCAGAAACAGTAGTATTTAGCCATAAATGAAAGTTGGGCAGTTTTTTTGCTTCGTTTAGAATAGCTGTCAACAAATTCGCTTGGGGCACATGAATACCTAGATGACCGATTGCTGGATCTGGTTCAATCGCTTTAAAAAGCCTACCATCTTGCCAATACTCAATATGCTCTATCCGTAAAAGCCCTAGTTCTTCTACTTGATCAAATAAATGATGCTTCTTTAAAATTGCTTCACCATCTTCGTTGATATGCTCGCCTCTAAAAAATTTTCCTACTTTTTCGGACTTTTCAATTAAGAGTACAGATATATTCTTCTTTGCTAATAAATAAGCAAGTAATGTACCACCAGGGCCCGCACCTACTACACATATATCTACTTTCAACTTACTCACCCTTTGGATAGGCAATAATACGAAGATCCTCGCCCATTTTTTCAAATGTGTCAAATGATAAGAGTGAGGCTGCATCCATCATGTCCACATCTTCTCCTCGTACTGGAGAAATCGAATGTTCGCCACCAATAATTTTTGGTGCAACATAAACAATATATTTATCAACTAGGTGTTGACGTATAAACGATGCATGAACCGCACCGCCACCTTCTACTAAAATCTCTGTAATGCCTTCTTGATATAGAATATCTAAAGTCGCATTTAAATCAAGGCCATGCTCATTTGTAGGAACATACAGTATTTGCACGCCTTTTGCTTCATATTCTGCCACTTTTGTACGCTCAATTGCTGAATCTGTAACAATAATAGTTTTTGCTTCTGTTGTATCCATCACATTCGCATCAAGTGGTGTACGTAATTTACTGTCTAGAATAATACGAAATGCATTTTTGCCACCTTGAGGTAATCGAGTTGTTAAAGATGGATTATCTGCTAGTACAGTCCCGACCCCTACTAAAATACCATCTACTTCATGACGAATTTCATGAACATCTTTGCGTGCTGTTTCTCCAGTAATCCATTTTGAGTGACCTGTGTGTGTAGCAATTTTGCCATCTAATGTCATCGCAAATTTTGAAATAACAAAAGGTTTACTTGTAAGCATATTGTGTATGAATCGTTCATTTAGACGTTTTGCTTCATCTTCAAGTACTCCAACTTTAACTTCAATACCTGCATCGCGAAGAAGCTTAATTCCACGTCCAGCAACTTGTGGATTTGGATCTTGCATAGCAACAACGACCCGACTTACTTTACCTTCAATTACACGATTCGCACAAGGGGGAGTTTTGCCATAATGGGAACAAGGTTCAAGTGTTACATATAGTGTTGCCCCTTCTGCATGACTACCTGCCATATTGAAGGCATGTACTTCTGCATGCGGTTCTCCGGCCTTACGATGAAGTCCCGTACCGACAATGACACCATTTTTTACAATTACTGCCCCCACAAGTGGATTCGGATTGGTATTTCCTTTTGCACTAGCTGCTAATTCTAATGCTAAACGCATATAGTCTTGATCTGTTTTCATAATGCATAACTCCTTACTGTAACGTAACTTTTTTCAATGGGATATGCCCTGATTTATTTATTTTGGTTTGTAAATAAAACTTATTTGTTTCAGTTAAACCACCCCAAAGTGGAATATGCCCATCTGCCAATAGACCATGTTCTTTTAGAGCATTTAACTTTTTAGGATTGTTTGTAATAAGTGTCACCGGTTTTTGTCGTAACGTTTCTAGGACGCGAATGGCATCTTCATAATTACGAGTATCATCTTCAAATCCTAGTGCATGATTTGCCTCGACTGTATCAAAACCTTGCTCTTGTAGTAAATATGCTAAGGATTTTGAAAACAGGCCAATCCCACGACCCTCATGGTTTGCTAAATAAAATATTGCCCCACATCCATGTTCTTTAATCATTTTCATCGATTCATGGAGTTGGTATCCACAATCACAACGTTGACTTCCAAAGATATCACCTGTGTGACATATACTGTGCATCCGTATAAGCGCTTCATCACCATTTTCAAAATCGCCATAAGCAAGAACAGATGACTGTTGTCCAAAAGCTAAATTCGACGTAGCAAGTGAGTCTATAACTTCTTCTTTTGTTAAACTTGCATCAACAACATGCCATGAATACCATTGAAAAGTCGCTTCAAATTCACCTTGTTTTACAGGAAGTTTTACGGGTCCTACAATACATATATTTTCTGTTTCTGAACGTTTTGCAAATTTCATTTTATCTTGTAAAAAATCTATTGTTTTTTGTAATGTTGTCATAGTTTCTCCTAGTCTTTCTTTTTGGATATTACTTACTAATCGTAAGTAAGTATATAATTATAACCCATCGATAGTCAAATGATATTTCTCTTGATGATCGCAAAAAAAGAAGCGGATGCATTTATTGCATCCGCTTCTAGTATCTACTTGAATCATTCGAAAGTAAATAGATTAGATTCTTATAGTATTTGTTTTTTGTTGACCAGCTTAAACACTAGTCAATTCTTGATTTATGTAATGGTGATATCAATGTATATAATAAATTAAGGAGTACCACTAAAGCTTCATGAAAATATGTTAGATTAAGCGTTTTCGAACCTTCATCTAAGAATTGATCAAGCGAAGATTAACTTTCCAGCTTCCAACAGTTTCCAAATATCTTACACTTTATCTACTTTAATCTTAACTTCCCATCCACATTTGCAAGTACGTTCAAAAGTTCCTACTTTTCCATTGTAATCCATCGTACCAGCCTTTTTGCTATCTCCTATTGCAGCGCTTCCGCATTGAGGACAAGTTCCATAATCCTTAACAAGCTCTTTGATTAAGTTCAAATTGTTGTAAACCTCTTCCTTGTATTTATAACTCAAATTTTCTCCCCTTCACTTTGTTTTTTAAAATACATTACACTCCTAGCATATTCCAATATGGTTAGAATTGGTGCTTGTTTATTATTAATTCATCTGTTTTAAATCTCAGAGTCACCAAAAATAAAAAATGCTTCAAATCCTTAATGAAAAAGATTTGAAGCATTTACTAAAACAAATATTATCTGTTTTGAAAATTAGTTTGAAAAACTTCGTGTGGTTATATAAAAAGAGAAAGTAAAACCTTCTCTTTTATATGACTTTTAAGAAAAATACTCTCTTTGGATTATTATGAGTTATTTTGTTTGTTATAGCTATAAATTCCAGAAGCTTGTTGTTTATTACGCTTAGCTTTTGCATTTTGTTGCCTTACTTCGTTGAAGTTTGTTTCAGCACCAAATTCTTCTTGTTGACCATATAAACCTGCTGTTCCTTGTTCATATGAATTAAAATTTTGTGCATCTTGTTGTCTTACTTCTTGTGCGTATTTATTTGATTTTTTGCCCATTAAAATCACCTCCACGAAATATAACTTGTGCAGTAAAGGTAATTTAATACAAAAGGTCTTAAAGCTCTTTTTGTACGTTTGCCAAATATTTTGCAAAGGTCCTGGCATAGGTAGAATTGAATCCCTCTGAATGAAAAAAATAGACGAAAGGAATTTTTCGCCTAAAATTTATTTCTAAAGTTTTCGGTTGTAAATTCAAGTTCTTCACTATCTGTCAATAATCGGTCTGCACTTCCAATTGTTCCGCCTTGCATATCCCAAATATCGTTGTGTGGATTTACGGCGTCATGGAAGTCGCCTTCTTTCCATTGTGTTAAAATATGACGATAAAGTTTTTCGTGTTCATATTTTGTTTCATCCAGTACTCGAAGCAAGTTATCAACTCGTTCTGATGTCAATTCTAGCGCTCCCCACTTATCAGAAGCATGAACTTTTTGGTGCGACATCATATGAATTTGTTGTTGGAAATCTTCTTCGGAAGGAATCATTCCGTCTTCGATTGCATTCGAAACTTCAATGAACGCTTCGGGTGAACCCATTCGGTCTTTCGTGTAGTTTTGCGTAGTGTCCCTCGAATCACTACTTTCCTCAATATTTTCAAATAATTTTAAAGTTGCTAGTGTACCAACAGCAACAAATAAAACAAACCCAAGTGACCATGCGGCGAATTTTTTCCAAGTCAAATGAATTCCCCTTTTCTCGTATTCTTGTACCTTATTTACATTCTAAGTAATGAAAACAATCGGCAATTAACACCATGCCATTATTTTACTTTATTATCCTTATATTTGTAAACAATTGGTATTCGTTCACCCCGTCGAATCGTTTTTACAAATCGCTCAATACGTTAATTTCCAATGTCGCTTGTCTTTATTTGATTCAATATGAATTTCAATGCAATATCAATTTTTAGTAACCCCGTTTTGTTCAAATCTTTTTTTTAAAAGATCGAACAAGTTGGCTAGATTAGCTTGACCCGTTAGTTTTTTGTTTTTTAACCACAAAAAAACCCTCCTAACATAATCGCTAGGAAGGCGTGTGTTTATGACGGGCTTTATTGCCGTTTAAAATATGTCCCAGGAGTACTTATAAGTATTCCTGGGATGTTGATTTTACAAGGAGTTGGGGGATGCTATGTGTAGAATTTGTGTAAAATATCCTAAGTTGAATTTACATCCTAAATTTTATTAATACTTTATTAAATTAGATCAGTACATCCGACCCACAAAATAAAAGAAACATTTTAACCAACAAGACTTATTAACAAGACTTCTTTCAGATATTTATTTAAGAATTTAAAAGTTAGGGTTCGCATGTTAAAAGAACAAGAATTATTCATTAATTATAACTAAACAGTAAAGTACAAAAAATAATAAGTTTGAGAATTACTCAAACTTATTCCAGTACTTCTAAATCCCTTTACCGTAACTCCTCATCCAACGGCACAACATATTCATCCAGTGTAGTTCTCCATTGTCGTTTCATTTCTGGACCGTATTTTAGAGGTTTTGCATCTGGGTGTGCAATTTTATATTGATCAAATCGCTTACTGTCGATAATCCCTCCGATATTTGGAATAGGATCTGCGCCTATTATATATTGCATAGCTGATGTATGGAGTTCGCCTTCATCTACAAACCAAGTATTCGCAAATTCAGTAATGACGTGATTGCGTGCTGCTGTAAAGAAACTACGTTTTACAACAAAAATATCTTCGTCTGCCTCTACTTCTTTATTATCAATAGCACTCAAAATATTTCGATATATTTCTTTTACTACTTCTGATTTTTTCAGTTTCTGAAGCGCACTTTCGATTTCTTCACGAATATCCTTATTGTTTGCTGAATATGTGCCTAATAGCTGGTCGATATATGCTGAATCAATATCATAAATGTTCCCTACATTATCTCCATAAAACTCAATACTTGAAAAGTCTGGGGATATACCATCTGTTGTTCTTTTATTTACAATGGACCCTTTGACTGTATTATACGCACCAACATACTCTTCTAAAGTCTCTACTTGTTCGTGCAACGCCTTTGATTTTTCTATGTCATCATTGTATTCATCATATGTCACTAAAGCTTCAAATGAATTGCTTAGCTCTTGGAAAGCTTTCACAAAATCAATTTTTACCTCAAGTGGAGAATGTTCATCAATTTCGGTTGGATCTGAAATAACATGTTTTAATTCTTTATGTGCTTTTTTAAAACGTTTTTTCGATTCATCATATGTTGGATATACTAAATTCGTTTCTTCTTGTTCATTAGAATACAATTTTGTTGCATCCGCTACATTTTGCTCCATTGAAAATGGCTTTCTAAATGTGACAATTAAACCTTTTGTTTTCCCTGGATACGTACGGTTCGTTCTTGAAAATGCTTGAATTAAATTCGCATAGCTTAAATTACGATCAACAAATAATGTTTGAATTGTTGGTGCATCAAAACCCGTTAGTAGACGATCGACTACGATTACTAAGTCTACTTGTTTACCAAACTCTTAGATTATCGTTAACGAGTTCTTTACGCAACAACAAAGATTGTTCATGCAATTCTTTAACATATTCGAATATGGGCGTGAAAAAGCTTGGGTGACGTAGATACTTTTTCAAAGAGTAAAATAACCTCTTTCCTACTTCGTTTTCTTCGTAATCATGAAAACAGGCAGGATCAGTCTCTTTAAATTTTTCTATCCATTGTATGAGTGATTTCACTGCATCTGCATCTATACTGCACATCAATTGGATTAAACTACTTTTTGTATTGCTATTCCCTTCTATAAACGGTTGCTCTAAATCTGCTATATGTACTTCTTGAGCTTTAATGAGCTTGGATAATAAATTAACCCCCTTCGTTCTCTCTCTTTTTTCTTCTGAACTAATTAAAGGCAATACTTGTTCCATTATTTCAATTCTCCCTTGTTTTCTTCACCTTATTTTCTTTTTAAGAAAGCTATTCAGCAAAAACCCCCAATAGCATAGGCTTTATTTCTTTATCCCAAAACTTGAAAATCTTTCTTTCACTAAACTGCTCCTTTAGTTTAAGTGTACTTCTTCACAATATTCATTAGCGGTACTACAGAATTTGGCCCTTTAATTGAATAATATTATTGAAATTTTTTTAGGGGTGAAAGAAAAACCCTTTATTATTAATACATAAGCGTTTATTAAATTTAAAATAATGAAGGTTGAATAACGTTTATTGAAGTCGCATCAATCTCTAATTCTTCATTAGATGGGTAAAAATAGCAATCATCAATACCTGAACTCTCTTTTGTCGAAATACAGATTCCCTTTTTCTGCTTCATTCATTAAAGCAAGAACAACATTCATATAAATATACGATCTTTTTATAGTTCCTGATAAAATCCGTTTATCAACATTAAAATATTCCCTCGTGATGCGACTAATTTCGGTTGCACTGGAAACCCCATTAAGTACTAATGAAAAAGCAATTTCAGCAATCGTTGCATTCGAGACCCTAGTAAATATTTAGTGCTTTCAAGGATCCTTTGTCACTTGGCATCTCTTTCCACTAATATTATTTCTCATTAGAATACAATAGTATTTTTACCAGCGATGTTCATTCTTCTTTAATGACTTCTGCTCTTCACTTTTCTCATACTCCCTACGCCCTAATAACTCATCTTCTCGAGCTACAATCGGATCAAACCAGTCAGCCTTCTTCTTAGCCCAATCAATCCACGCTAAGAGATCACCACTAACAGCTTTTTCGCAAAAAGCGTTTTCAACTGCATTGATATATGATCTAATTCTACAAGCTTTCTCATAATCGAGTGCTTCATTTTCTAACACAATTGTCCGCTTAACTTCGTCATTATATAAATTGCGTCTTTCTTCCTTTAATCTAGCCTCTTTTTCACGTTTACGAGCTGCCTCTTCAAGTACTTCGCGCTCAATTCGAACCACTTCAGATTCTTCATATAACTCTATTAACATATCTCCAAGCCTGGATTCTATCTTTGAATTGTCTGTATCTTTGAAATATTTACCTTTACGAATACTTACTCTGAGCCTTCCATTGAAAACATAGTCATACTTACGAATCTTTGGTTCAGATGCCCAGGTATGCCGACGTTTAGCATCCTCATAGACAATTAAAGCTTGTGCTTCTTGCTTTGTAATTTCATGTTTGATTTCATCCTGAAACTCCACAACTTCAATGCTGACTCGCTCATTTCTGATTTGAAGTGAAAGGTCGTCATTGATAGAACCACCTAGACTTTCTACTTGACGAAATAATGCATCAAGTATCCTGAACATACGTGGAAGAGATTCACTTGAAATAACTCCAGCTAGAAAAGGTGGGCGATTGGAAAAATTCTTGTAGCTCCTTTGCGCCCCTTGAGTTTTTGTGTCTTTTTTATTCCAATCCTTTATCACAGCTTTGTATGCATTTATTTTTTTATGTACTTTTGAATTTTCAGCAGATACCTTCATTCCTACCACTGTCAGTAATACTTTATCTCTCTCTTCTCCTGATAAAAATGAAAGTGATACTGATGACCTAACACTTTGCTTAACACCATCAATAGTACTTGCCCCAATTATCTCAGTTACTCCTATTGTCTCGAGTATTGGTAGACCAGTAGAAGCATCTACCATAGACTGCCTATCTGTTATTTCATCTTGATTCAGCACTTTTTGATCAAAAGTATCTGTAGTAGCTACAGTACGTTGAATGCGCTTTTTAGTAGAACTTAACGTCAGGACAACTTCCTCTTCTAATGAATCTGGTAATGGAGTTTTAATAACAAGTTTCCCAGATCTCAATTTTGTCCAGTATCCTGATGGAGGGATTGGAATATCAGACTCTTTGCATAACTTTATCATCTTGGCATATGGTACATTATATTTTTTTGCTACACCGGCCACGGAAATTTCCCAGATCTCATTATATAACTGTTGCCTTAGTAGAATTGTATCTTGTTCTTCAGTCATAGCAATTCCTCCTCTCCTTAATCTTTCGAGTCATTTACCACTTTCTTACTTGCCTGTATAGATTCCTCACCCCAAGAAAGCGAATACGCGAATTCAAACAATTTTATACTTCCTATTCCTCGTCTTCGCTTAATATAAAAAGCAGGTCTTTTTTCATTTCTTCGAATTGTGAAATAATGGCATCAAGATTCTTTTCAATGTTTTGAACTTGAACATTAGTTATCTTTCCATGCTTATAAGCAATAAGCCTCTCATCGATAATTTGATAACTCCAGCTCTCAGAAAACTTGTCTTCATTTTTTATGGCAAACCCAATAGGTAGAAGATTGTTCCTCATTCCAATACTAACAGCCATCGGCGATATTCCTAAATAATCTGCTGCTATTTTGCATGTTATTTTTGGGAAACGTCTTATTTCATCATCTGTATATTTACCCATGTTTCTCCCCCATGATTACTTGATAAAAGTTAGAAAAATTTAGATCAATCCAATCAATCAAAATAGTCTAAATTTTAAACTTCTTATAATAGTTGATAGTAGGTCCAATACCATTCCTGTCAACATATTCTCCATCTAAGTTTTCATATTCCAAACCAGCTTTACTTACAAATTTTTTATCTTGAACCGATGGTATTGAAAGTGAAATATTAGCTTCATATACACCTTCCAAATAGCCTTCACCTTTTCTACTGAATAATCCAAAATCAAAATTCCCATCTATAACATAAGCTTTACTTTGCCCAAGTAAATCCCCTTCATTATTTCTTATCGAAATCATTAATGAAGCCTTATCGAAAAGGTTAGTAGTCCCTTTTGCCGTAATTATATTATTTTCATTTTTAGATATTTCTAGATCAAACCATACTTTTAATGCATCTGGATTTATCGGAATGGTTTGTGAATATTGATATTCCTTTTTAGGATATTCCTTCTTAGCAAGACTTTCATATTCAGAATCCGAAAGACCAATCTTTTGTTTCCAACATTCTGATTGCCCTTTGATAGCATCAAAATTCTTTTTTAGTTCACGAAAGCATGTCGAAAACTGGTATATCTTGTCTTTCTCATGAAGATCATCTCTATTTAACAACCCTACAACATGATCAAGTTGTAAAGAAAATTCATGGTAATTGTTCAGATATTTATTGAAACTATCATCTCTTGAAAGACCAAAGTCACCAAATTGAATATATGACTTTGTAATTAACTTCCTATATCTTTCAGCAAGGTCTTTCAATTGGCATTGATCGTTATGCTCATAAGCTTTCAACATCTCAATATATATGGATTTTATCTTTTCAAAAGTCTTCATATTATTAGTGTATAAAATTTTATCCTCACTAAAAACATTTTCAGAATAATAGTCTGCTAATGTACTGTATGATCTTTCCAATACCCAACTGATATCATTTTCATCAATTGCACCTATTTCAATCGGTTTATGTCTTTTATCAAGTGTAGGTTTTATCCACTGTCCTCTTACTATCCAATTTCTCATAATATAATCATCGCCTGATTTAGCGATGTAAATCCATATTACATCATATTTGCCTTTGTTCTGCTCAATAATTTCCCTACCAATAAGCTTTATTTCTTCAATAAGTAACACTTTGTTTAGAATTCCAATTACAGATATTCTTTTAGCACCAAAATTTGATAATTCTTTAGATTCAAGAATACTGTAAGTCCCATCTGGTGAGAAGTTGATTGACTTATACTTTTCTTTCAAGTAATCAGCTACTGATGGCAACTCAGGATAAATTGTGGTTTCATTTATATTGTATTTTTCATCCAATTCTCTTTTAACTGCAAGTTTATGTTCATATGGAATTCTAATTAACATTGCAGGAACAATAGTATCAAGAGGGTTAATTGATTTCTTAATAAATTCACCTTCGACATTGTTACCACAAATCGCAAAAGTTCCTCGTTGACTAAACAAACGATCGTTCATTTTTATTAATTCCTCAGTATGTTCGATAAAAGCATTTTCAGATGCATATTTCAAGACCTCTTCCTCAGTGATAGTTTCTCCATACTGACTAAGGAAGGATGATTTGATGATTTCTATTTCGTATGAATCCAAAGTAGCAAGGAGCGCCAATAACTTAACCTTTTTATCTCTAAGAGAATGTTTTTGTTGTACATAAACATATACATTACCTGACGAAGTGCTATTTAAGTTTTGGACTGCAAAAAAAAGAGCAATTAAAGGATCCACGCTTAGGTCAATTAATCTTGTAGGTATCCCATAATGTTGCATTTTCGAAAGGTACTCAATGGGTTCTGTCAAACCGTCAAATTCAATGGATTTCATTTTAATGGATTCTTGATAAATAGCATATTCATTTTGAACATAGCCCTGGTTTCTAGAAAGGCTGGAAGTTATGCTTTTGTGTTTTTCAGACTGTCCCCTATAAAACACATTTGGATATTGCTTATATTTTTCGATAATATTCAGAAATTCCTCAATACTATTTGCTTGTTCCATGTTATTTGCCTCCTAAAGAATGCATTTTTTGCTCAAAAAGCTTGAATTTATTTTCTCATTATTCTAATAATATCGTAAGATTGTGTTAAGAAAAAATTTTTATGGGGTGATGATTTGAAAACCGTTTACTTTTCTAATTTTATTGAAGTGGAAAATATTGAGATGAATCCTAAACTTTTTGATTCAAGTGAAAAGACACTCCATCGTTTTTCAATTACGATACCTTTTCGTAATCGAAAAGATGGCGGGCATGCCATTGTAATTTTAAAAAATCCAAGTAATGCAGGTAAGGAAGATACTGGAGGAAGAAGGGTTTCAGATGATACAATTTATAAGGTTACAGATTATCTTTATAAATTAGGAAGTGTCAATAAGGTAACCATTGTTAATTTATTTACGATGGTCAGTGGTACATCAGATTATTTAAAAGAATACATAGGAACGGATGATGAGTTGAAATATCAAAAATACAATAATGAAGTGTTATTGCAATTATTATCCAATTTTAATTTTGAAAAAGATATCATTATTGCAGCTTGGGGTAATTATAAACCTTTACTTGAGAGTAAATATAAAGAAAGAATACGCCAGGTTGTAAAACTAATTGGGGATAAACCACTTTATCGTGTTGGCCCAATGGTAAATAATAATAATTATCCAGGTCACGGTAAATATTGGTATGACTATGAAGACATTTCCCCATACCCATCAAATGCAGTGAGATAAGTTGAATAGAATCATAACACCTAAATTTCCGACTTCATCTCGATTCCTAACATAATTGAAACCCTTGAATATGCCATTAATAAGCCATTTTCAAGGGTTTCAATTATATTTATCTCCTCGTGTCCCATATGTGTCAAAATTCACTACATCGATCCGTTTCTTATTTGAATCAACATCCGCAACTAGATTTTTTACAATAAATACAACCGTAGCTTCCTCTGATTTCATATAGTCGAAATACTATGCTAATACATCTTCATTGTTGTAGTTTTCCATTCTTCCTAACCCCTCCAAAATAATAAAAGCCACCAGTAGATAAATACGAATCCTAAATAAGGATTGTATGAATCTACTGGTGTCTATAAAATTGAATTTTATTTATCAAATAAGTAACTTATTTGAACGCCATCTTTAGCAGAATACTAAAGAAAATTTTAATTTGTTAGTTCTAAGATAACATATTTGTTAAATTACGGCAATTTGAAATCACTTTTTATTTCGACAAATATTAAACGAGCTAGGCAT
This sequence comes from Rummeliibacillus sp. JY-2-4R, assembly GCF_053847205.1. Lineage (NCBI taxonomy): Bacteria > Bacillati > Bacillota > Bacilli > Caryophanales > Caryophanaceae > Rummeliibacillus > Rummeliibacillus sp. JY-2-4R. The sequence continues at coordinate 2,863,286 of NZ_CM132623.1, forward strand.
TAGCTATCTCAAGCCAAGCTACTGCTTCACAATGTGGTGGGTGCTGAGGGTGGTGCAAAATATTAATAAAGATGTAGTTAGAACACCTTACTCAATTATAAACAACTTAAAATTCTTACCTTAAGTAAGGCAAAATACTTGAGGTATATATTTCAGTAATTACATCATCCAATGTCATATTTTTATTTTGCGTCATCATATTCATAGGCATAGAAAATGTAAATTGATTACCTTCTGAAATTTCTAATGAAATATATCCATTAGTACTGTTATCGTTACTAACACTTACATGATTCCCTAAATAATATTGAATCACTTTTACAGAAGATCCTCCAAATGAATCTAACCATAATTTTAATTTATGAACTAGTTTACCGTTTATATAAAATTCATAAATCACTTTAAATTCGTGAACTTTATTTTCTTCAAATTCAAAGACAGGATTTTCTTTAGCAATATTGGTAAAGATTCCTTTTATTTGTTTGTTAAGTTCATGATACGACTGATTCATATATTTATTTTTATCTAAATCACTTACCTTATTAAAGCTAGGTATTTTTAAAGTTGAAGAATTGCCTGTACTTTGTAATCCGGGAACCTTTGGTTGCCTGATTCGTTTCTCTCCAACTTCACCAATGTCATATTTAGGAGTTCTCTGCAAGCGATATATTAAATCATCTAAAGAAGATTCAAACTCTTCATTTGAAAAATCAATATAATGGTATCCTTTCAAATAAAATGGGACCTTTTTAGAAACAATATTTGGTTGTTTTGTAACCATTATTACCTTATCTCTATTTTCGTTAATCACTGATAAGAGTAATTCAGTTTCAAATCCTACTCCACCAGCAAATTCATCTGCTTTTTTTACATAGTTTTCTGTAACAACTACAATAACAAAATCATCATTTTTAATGCGTTCAACCATCATTCGATTTAAATTAATTGTATTTTGCGATGTGATATACTGATCGTATGTTGCATTGTAGCCTTCATTTCGTAAACGTCTTACTAAATAAGCAACCCATTCTTGATGTTCTTGAGAATCCCAACTATAACTAACAAAAACATTTTCTCGTTCTTTTTGCATTCTAAACTCCTCCAATATGGTGCGTTAATGAAATAATATCAATCTCCTCAAAACGATCTATGTAAATAAAATCCAACTGGCTAGATTGATTATAAAATATCACATTTTTCAATTCAGGTCTTAGAAAATCATTCTCTATTTGAATATTCATTTCTTTAGCCGTATGAAGCAGCATCTCAAATAGAATAGCTAGTTCTTTTATATTTTCAAACTGCCCTATCGAATGACTTGTAAAATATTTCCTGCAAAATAATGCCCAGGCTTTAGTAAATAATTGAATCTGTGGTTCGTAGTAAGTTGTTCTCTCATATTCGTATGGCCCTAAATAATTTTTTTGAACTAGCACCCCATCATTTAAATCAACAAAATCAGTTTTTATTAAATTACCTTTATAGTGAATAACCCATTTTAGTTCACTACTATCTTTAGTCACTCTTTTTATGAAATCTCTATATTGTAGTTTTTTTAGTAAATAGTCCATTACTTGTGCTTCACAAAGAGAAACAATCACATCTTCACCTCATTCAAATATTTATATATCCTTTTTAGTAATGCTTATCTTTTTCCTAATAGCTACAAGCCGTATACATTTCAAATAATGATTGCCTTCATCTAGGCCTGCATAGAGTTAATGCTAACTATAGTAGGTAATTAGATCCCGTAACGAAATGCGAATCCCACACTTACGTAATCGATCTTTTCTACTATTATATAATTCTTCAACAATCTGTTTCTTTTCTTCTAAGGTCGCATGATGAATTCGTTTATGGCAAATTGGACATAAAGAAACGATATTTGCTTCTACATCTAAGCTATATTTAAATTTATCTTGATATTCCATTGGAACTAAATGATGCGCTTCCACGTAATTTTGTCCGGTAACTTTAGAATTAAAATATGTATGTGATTGGTCATATTCACATTTGTAACTTGCTAGCATAATCGCCTTTTTTGCAGTAACTCCACTTCGCAACCAATGCTGTTTCTCCTTACCCCTACTAATTTTCATTGGATTCACCGGTTTATCTTCAACATCGAAAGAATTCACTTCCATTTTTTCAATATCATCTTGATAAGCATCTTCATCTACCCTACTCATTGAAAATTGGATATTCTTTTCAATTAATAGAAACATAAAATCTTTGTAACCATCAATATTTAAGTTTTGTTGTGAATTTTTAAACCCTATAAAGTCCTTCCATACACTCTTCATATCACTATCATTTAATGGAGGGAATATCGCTATCGAGGAAGGAATAAATTTATAATAACCACTATAACCACCATCTATCACCGATTCGTACATTATTTTTGAATCTAATATTGCCGCCGCAATAATATGTGCTTCATATTGAAATAAAACTAATGTACCTTTGCCCGCATTCATTCCTTTTTTAAAATTATAAATCCTATTTGGCAGTACATCTTCAAACCAACCTTGTACTTCGGAAATATTTTTATTCTTAAACTCAGGATCGTTATTAGACATAGGCAAAATACGTATAGTATTTATTTGTGAATATGGGAAGATATCCTGTAAATACAATGGATTAATTTGGACTATCTCATTTCCATATATATTTTTCCAAGAATGATTATTCCGATTAGCATCGTTTACTAATTTTGTAAATTCATCCTTTACTTTATTTTTTTTGAAAATAAAATAATCACGTCTTTTTTGACCACTGAACATACTTGTCATTGCATAATTGTATGATTCAGCTTTCAATAGACCTGATGATTCTTTTGAAAGAATTGTTCCAATTTCAGAAACTGTATACTCTTTCCGAAAGTAATTGGTGTTATTACTAATAAAACTTAAAAGAAGTTTGAAAAGTTTATCTGCATTTGCATTCCCTTTCATTACTGACATTTTCAAATCCTCCTAGTGTATTTCCAAAATTAACTTAGTTAATAATTTCTTTTACAGTACTTCAAATTTCAACACTACGTCTAAACGAAAGATGCCTACTTTTACATAGATATCTTTTCAAAAATTACAATGATACTAAACATCAATTGTTTTTGTTCATCATTCACGAAAGTTCCTACCTGTTATTTTTCTAAAATTCGGAACATTTCCTGTTGATGTTTTTCAGCTTTGACTTTTGTCCAAGTATCTCCGTTAGTCATTGCTTTCATAATTTTTAGCTTCAAGCTTTGACTAATAATGTCATCATATTGGATTTTACCTTCAGGCGGCATATTAGAAAACTTGGAGTTCCCTGAAACTGTAATCAAAGCCAAATTTCCAAAGCAGTTTAAATGTTCGCTATCCCATGCTTCAGTAGCATCTGGATGTTGAGGATAGAAATGTTCAATTGAACTTCTGAATTGGAACTGCCAATCATCACGCAATGGTGATATTATCTCTTTTCCATCAAAACTGTAACCATCACGATAGAGCAAATAATCTAAATATGAAAATATAATTCGTTCAAATCTAAAATCACTACGATTTCGATAATCAGAAGCAATAACTTTTTCCTTACAATATCCTTCAAGTAAACAAATCAGATTTACAGATTCATTCTTTAACAATTCAGCTAATAGCAAAGTTATCCAATGCATTGTTTTTGGTGACGTATAGGTGATACGTAACGCCGATTGTAATGTTCGAAGCTTCTTATTTGTGCTGTCTTCATCGCCAAATGTGCCAACGTAGTTAGGTTTACCCCCTTTTTTATCAGTGTATTTTTCCAAGCGTTGAAGTGACCATTTTCCTGATTCTTTATAATCACGTGCAAATTCGCGTTTCAAAATATATTTATCAAATAAAACTCTGCATTTAAGCAAATAATATAAAAATTCTTTTGCTTTTTCAGTTGTTGACCAAGCCCAGGATAAATTATCTAAAAAGTTCTTATCATCTAAACTAGAATCCTCTTCTCCTAATTCACGTACTACAGCATTGACCTGAAGTAAAAAATTCGGAAATGAAATCGTTGATTCGAATCGTTCATTTTCCATATCGTTACCTTTGCTAGGATTGTTTAAATTCAATAGTTTATTTTCAACGAGTATATCCTGTAATGTCTTTTTATCAGAATTGCCTCCATCACCAGTTATCCTATCTTTGACTGCATCGAAGTCTTGCAATGTATTTTGTAAACTAGTCCAATCATTAGTAAATAAATTTTGGCGCACGGATGCATCAAAATTCATCTGTACGTATGAATTCATGTCAGAACACTTTTCCCAAATCTCTGCTGCCGCCTTCTTCTCATCATTGTTCGACAAGACTTCCAGAAGTTTCGCTTTCGCAATTTCATGCAATTCCAACTGCTCACCACGCGTATTCATGATTTCAAAGTAATGATTCAAATCAATATTTTGTGGTACTTGAACTCTAATCAAAAATACTTTTTTCAACTTTGTAACGAATTCAGTTTTATCAAGTTGTTTATTGTTAAAGTAGTCATTTATAATTTGAAATCCTTTGACAATCTCTTTTGCAGTCAACTCTTCCAACAAATCATTGCCAACAGATTCACTCACAAAAGCTAACGTTCTTGCGTATTTTTCACGTGCTTCAAATTTCAAAGCCTCTTTCGCGAATGGCAACCCAAGAAATCTTTCGAGTAGATAAAGAGTGGTTAATCGCTGTTGCCCATCAATCACTTCAAATAGATTATTGTCGGTTTGGTTTACAATCAAATTCCCTAAAAAATAGTTCTCTTTTCCGTGACCGATTGCTCCATCAATATCCTCAATCAGCTGATCTATTTGCTTTTCTTCCCAAGCATAATTTCTTTGATAGATTGGCACTATATAATTGTATTTCATAAAAATATCATAAACAGGTATTATTTTTAAGTCACTAGCCATTCTCTACCACCTATTCCAAGTACATAGCTTTTCGTATATTTTGTTGTATTTTTCTATACTCTTGTCATCCGCTTCTGGTCGTTCTAAAACAATTAGTTTTAATTCTTCAGGTTCCATCATCTCACTAATTTTTGAAAACATATCAAGTCCTGCATTAATTCGGTCATGATTCCCACGGGCATATTTATTGATGGTTTGTGGATACACAGCATTCATAGACAGTCGTAACGAGTAACTCCAAGAATAAAACTGCTGTAATACTGATTTCGTGAGACTATCTATGCCGAATCTGTCAGCAAAGAAAAGTAACACACATTCGTACAACTGCTTAATATAGATGTCTCCAGATCGTTTGCTTGGCACTTCAGTTTCATCATGAAACTGATTAATAACCTTTTGGACTTTCTCAAGCAACTCTCCGTAATGCAATGTATAGTTAAAAAATCGCTTTCCGGCAATCAATGGTTGCGTCAGTTGAAACTGATTTAACTCATTTGATGATAACAGCTCATTACTTCCGCTAGAATTGAACTGTTCTATAAATAAATTACTCGCCTTGTGATAGATGGCATAATTGGAAACATTAGAGCTTTTAATCCCCTTAAAGGCACCAATTTTGCTCGATGAATAACCTAATCCTTCTTTACGCTTGTACCACTGTGTCACAGGGTATAAGTAATTTCTAAATAAATCTCTAAGCTCGTTCTGACTTAAATCTTCCCAACGGTTAATTATTTTCAATTTGATATGTTTATCGTCATTTTCCATCTCACGTAAATGATAGGATTTCAATAAATCATGTGGATCCAATTCTTTTCCTCGAGAATTTTGCGAATCAAAGAATTGGAAAGCTTCTTGTTCACTATCGGTTACAATTTGAACTGTCGTACATTGATTAATAAGATATTCTTTATAGTTTTCAAGTTCATCTTTATCAAGTTCACCAGTACGCTTAGCTAAAATTCTATAATTCATTACAATGGCGTCATTTGACAATTTATTATATTTCTCTTGAAGCAGACTTTGTGTTAAGTCACCTAGACAGTACAACAAGATAGACAAAGTTGTTAAACGTTGTTGTCCATCAACAATGTTGTACTTTGCACCTCCACCTTTCATTTCCTTATGCAAGATTACAGAACCAAGTCGATATTCATTTGTACCTTCTTTAAATGCTCCATAGGTGTCTAAAAACAATGTGTTTGTTGATTGAACACTCCAACTGTATGGGCGTTGATATGATGGCAAGGCTAGTTTTTTATCGAGCAATTCTTGGATTTTCACAATTTTTAGTTCTTCTTCAATTAATGCCATAGCCGCTCTCCCTCGAACCAAGTATTACTACAATTATACCATTAGATAGATATATCAATTTCTTTCATTTAACATCTGATTTTAAATCTTGCACAGGATTCTTTTGCATTTTTAAATTTGCAAGAGGTTTACTGCTTTCAGTCATTAAATCCCATCCTTTCGCAATCTTTACTTCACCACTAATTTTCATAAGACCACTTTACATCTTAAATAAGGCTCTCTAATATTTTCTATAAAAAACCAAATCCCTCTAATTAGGATTTGGTTTTTCAATTTTTATTATTTTAACTCCAACCAAGCAACCGCTTCACTATGTGTAGAGTTTATTAAAATATCTTGGATGCTTAGGTTTAATTATATTGGTCTGGTTCATATTAAGTGGGATTTTGGGAGGTTTTTAATCATTGTAAGGGAACTTTTCATAAAAGAAGGTTATTCAATAATATGGCCCTTTAATTGAATAATCCAAATGAAGTTTTAGGGTTAAAAGAAATATACTATATTAATTAATTTTAGTTATATCAATCTTATTATTAATTTACAGAAAGGTCGTTCGTTATTTTTAAAATAACGATGGTTGAATAACGTTCATTGAAATCGCATCAATCTCTAATTCTTCTTTTGATGGGTAAAAATAGCAATCACCCATACCTGAACTCTCTTTGTCGAAATACAGATTCCCTTTTTCTGCTTCATTCATTAATGCAAGAACAACATCCATATAAATATAAGGTCTTTGTAAAGCTCCTGATAAAATCCGTTTATCAACATTAAAATATTCCCTCGTTATGCGACTAATTTCAGTTGCACTAGAAACTCCACTAAGTACTAATGAAAAGGCAATTTCAGCAATCGTCGCATTAGAAAACTCTAGTAAATGCCTAGTAGTTTCTAGGAATTTCTGTTCCCTGGCTTGTTTTTCTTTTTGTTCTAGTTCATAACGTTCTCTTAATATTTCTTTAGCTTTTAAATAAGCTTCTACTTTTTTGGCTGCTTCTACTCGCTCTGCTTTAAGTTTTTCATTTTTAGCCTTTTCTAATTCTTCAGTGTAGTATTTATTGACCTTTTGTTCAATTTTTTTGATATGTCGATTTAACAAAGGAATCTGATATTCTACATGTTCATTTATGTTTTTAGGTAATTCAATTTCTTCTGGAATTTCCTCTAATATTTCATATCCATAATCATCATCTTTGATCTTAACCAATAGTTCATCCAGCTCATAATCTATAGTTTTTAATCCAGCTATTACTGCTTCTATATCTTTTATAGGCAGATTTAAGAATGCTCTTAAATGGTCCTTACCATATGTAATCGTTTTATTTGTTCTCTTATGTTGAACAGTGAACATAAATCGTAAGGTGATACCGCAAGCACATTTTCCTAAACGATTCCCTGGACCAAAATCAACGTAATCAATAATATCCCAATCCTCTACGTTTCTTTCATCCTCTTGTAAATCAATATCTACAGATCTAATTGCTTGTACTTTTTCTTCAACCATAATATTACCAAAAATCGTTCTTCTTCCACGCTTTACTTTATTTAATAAATAATCTTTTTGTTCAGGTGTAACAAGTGATAACAATTCATTTCTCTCAGCTTGAGATAATGGTTCAAATAACATATAGTACCCCCTAAATTAATTAGATTTTCTTAATTTTACCATATTAATCTAATAAAATAGTATTAGGAATTAGAGGATAATTATTATGTTGAAACCATTTATTTTATATCAACAATTTTAATCAACTTCAAACTCTCAATTGTCAAACATTTGTTCTAAATCTATACTATTTTTATACCAATAAAAGGAGGAAATAGTATGGCTAGCTACACAAAGCGCGGTAATTCTTGGCAATATACCATCAGCCGCATAATAAACGGTAAGCAAAACCCAATTCGTAAAGGAGGATTTCGAACAAAAAAAGAAGCACAAGAAGCAGCTTTACTGATGGAACTTGATTTAAAAAACGGAGTACTTGATCCACAAAAAGAATATCCCATTGAAAAATACTTTATGGAATGGTACAAGACATATAAGAGAGATATATCGAATATAACCCTTAACTCATATAAAGCATCCCACAATAAACTTCTAAAATATTTTGGGGATAAAGCCATTCAAAATATTACCAAACGTGAATACCAACAGTTCCTTAATAGTATGGGAGAGCAATTTGCTAAAACAACAAATCGTAAAATGAATGGTTTTATTCGAACTTGTATAAGAGAGGCAATAGATGAAGGTTTAATTAAAACAGATTTTACTCGCAATGTTACGATAACAGGATTGGCAAGTAAAAAAAGCTCTGAAAAATTTTTAGATTATGAGGCAAGTCGACAATTACTAAATTATTTACACAATCATCTTAATAATGGATTGGAATATTTAATGCTGATTGTTGCATTAACATCAGGTATGCGGTATGGAGAATTAGTTGGGTTATCCATTGAAGATATTAACTTTAAAGAGAATACCATTAAAATCTATCGACAATGGCGCTATAAAGAAAATGGTGGATTCGGTCCGTTGAAAAATGAATCATCTGAACGTACAATTGGATTAGACAAGAAGACAATGTACATCTTAAAGAAACGGGTACTTAAAATTAAAAACCATCCGCAAAATGAAAATCACTTGGTGTTTTATGCACCAGATTCACCTATTCAAGTCATTACAAATGATCGTTTAAATGATGTGTTAAGAGCTTCTATAAAAAAACTAAAAATCAAACCTGTTATTACGGTACATGGTTTACGTCATACTCACGCTAGTGTTCTACTTTATAAAGATATTTCTGTTCTGTATGTTAGTGAGAGACTTGGTCATGCATCGATTGATATCACCACTTCTACTTACGCACATCTTTTAAAAGAACTTCGTGAACGGGATTCTTCAAAAACTATCTCAATCTTTGAGGAACTACTCGATGAATAAACTCTGGTGTAAAAGTGGTGTATAATGTGTATAAAAAAGCGACTTTTCATTCGGATTCTTTCTATTTCTTCAAAAACTAAAAAATGCCCCAAACCTTGTTATATCAAGGCTTGACGCATCTTCTTATCGGTTCAAACTTCTTCTATCTGAACCCTTCGATGTCCCAGGAGGGATTCGAACCCCCGACCGTACGCTTAGAAGGCGTATGCTCTATCCAGCTGAGCTACTGAGACAGGTTGCTTGCCTGATGTATTATCAGGACAATATTTATTATAGCAACATATAAGAAAATGTCAACACATTTTATTAAAATAATAAAGTTTTTTCTTCAATTACATTTTTTTCTTCTGTATAAAATATTATATGCCAACCGTGATCTATATTTTCAATGATTGCATAACTTTTTTCTTTTCTTCCTCTAGGAAGTAAGAGGCTTCCTGGATTCACATATAAGATTCCATCAACTAGCTCGACACCAAGTACATGTGAATGGCCAAATAAAGCGATATCTGCTTGCACTTCTCTCGCCCGATAGGATAGAGCCATTAAACTAGATTTTACATTCAAAAGGTGACCATGCGTCATGAATATTTTGTAACCACTGATTTCTTCTATTACTTCAGTTGGAAAATCCACATCATGATCACAGTTTCCTCTTACTTTATAAACACCTAGAAGTTCAGGGCTCTGAAATGTCAATTCACTGTCTCCGCAATGAAAAATAGCATCTACATCAGGATTTTGTGCAATGACCTTCGTAATAACCGTTGCATCACTATGCGTGTCGCTCATTACAAGAATTTTCACGATATTCCCTCCTATTTCAGCCAAGATGGTAATTGCTCTGCTAATAGGCGAATGGCATTTCCCCTATGTGAAATCGCACCTTTTTCTTCTGGGGCCATTTCTGCCATTGTACATTTTTTTGATGGTACGTAGAAGATTGGATCGTATCCAAAGCCTTTATCTCCGTGTTTTTCAGTTAGAATGATGCCTTCACAAGTACCAAAAACGGTTTCTGTTTTATGTATTGGACTTGAAACGGCTAAGCAACAACAAAATCTTGCTGTACGTTTTTCTTCAGGAACACCTTCTAAATTTTTTAGCACTTTCATAATATTCGCTTCATCGTCGTGATTTCCTGCATATCTTGCAGAATATACGCCTGGTTCGCCATGTAAAGTATCTATTTCAAGTCCACTATCATCGGCAATGACAATTGTATTTAATCGTTTAGCAACGGCTTCTGCCTTTAATATGGCGTTTTCTTCAAATGTAGTACCTGTTTCTTCAATATCCATATCTGGAGCTACATCAAATAATGTAAGAACTTCAAATCCAAGTGGTGCGAAAATTGCTTCGAAATCTTTTGCTTTCCCTTTATTCTTGGTTGCAATGACTATTTGTTTCATTTTTTGAACCCTCCTGTTTCTTAGTCCATATTACCATTTTAGCCAAAATAAAACCCGTAAAGTTATCTCTAACTGCACGGGCTTATCACTATAGTTTTATTCGTTTAACATTAACTTCATCTAAGGGTAACCAATTACTTGCGATTGATTGAAAAATAGGAACTGAACCTGTTGTATAAAAAAGGTATTCAGGGGATTTTTTAATAGTTCTCTCTATTTGTTGGAACTGTAAAATTTCCTTCACATGCTTAGCTGTTTCCTCTGCAGAAGAGACAACATGGACTTGATCGCCCATTACTTCTTCAATTAATCCTTGAATAATTGGATAATGTGTACATCCTAAAATCATAGTGTCAAACTTTGAATCTTTTAATGGTGCTAATGTTTCTTCTACTAAATTTTTAGCAAATTCTCCTTGGTATTCGCCACTTTCAACAAGTGGAACTAATCTAGGGCATGCTAATGCTGTTATATTACTAGAAGAGTATAATGAATACAATGCATTTTCATATGCACCACTTTTGACTGTACCTTGTGTTGCGATTACTGCAATATTATGTGATTTTGTCGCTTTAATTGCTGCCTGTGCCCCTGCATTGATAACGCCTACAACAGGGAAATTGCAATGCTTTTGTAAACCTTCTAAAGCAACTGCTGTGATTGTATTACAAGCAATTACAAGCATTTTAATATTCATCTTTGCAAGTTGATCGACTATTTGCCAAGTAAATTGAATGACCTGTTCCTTCGAACGAGGTCCATACGGGCAACGTGCCGTGTCGCCTATATAGGTTATCGATTCATTTGGTAAATAGCGAAGCATTTCCTTCACAACGGTTAGCCCACCGACTCCTGAATCAATTACTCCAATGGGAGCATTCACTTTAACCGCCTCTATCCTGGTTCATTTCTTTGTATAGTTTGCTTAATAATATTGAAAGAGATTGAACTTCTTCGTTATTAAAATCTTTTACGATATCTGTCAAGTAGTTTTGACGTTGTTCAATTACTTCTTCAATAATTCGTTCTCCTTCTTTAAGCAAATGGATACGAACAACACGACGATCTTGATTATCTCGAATACGTTGTACTAGTTCGTTTCTTTCCATACGATCAACTAAATCAGTTGTCGTACTGAAAGCTAAATACATTTTATTCGAAAGATCACCAATTGTCATGTCTCCTAGCTCATGCAGCCATTGTAGAGCGATGAACTGTGGTGGTGTAATGGTATAGTTACTTAAAATTTCTCGACCTTTTTGCTTAATGAGAGCAGCAATATGTCGAAGCTCTTTTTCTAGTAATGCTATTTGTTCTATATCATGAGTTATATGATGTTGCTCTTGGTTTGACATGTAGCTTTCCACTCCTCAAAAGGATTACTTAATCCTATTGTGAAGCGTTTAATGAAAAATGGCAAGTGTACTTTTTACTCTAAAGTAAACTCCCCTAATCGGATTAATTCGAGCATTGCTTGTGCACGACTAGATACGCCCAATTTCTGAATAGTATTAGAAATGTGATTACGGACTGTTTTTTCACTTATACCTAGCTCCTTAGCAATTTCCTTTGTCGTATAATCCTTCATTAATAAAAGAAATATTTCGTGTTCTCTTTTCGTTAATATTGAATGATGAAAACGACTCATTTACGTGCGCCCCTCCAATCCCCTCACACTGTAAAGTATGTTAAGAATAGGATTGCGGTGACGGCATTTGCCCGATGAATTTTCGGGGAGAATGATTATTTAATTATTTCTATTGGTACATGAGCGAGTTGTTCTTCTTTCCATGGTAGTGATTTCCCTGTTTTCGGGTTAACTTGAACTAGATTACCTCTGCCCGTAAAGCAAATTTCATCTTTTTCATTCATCCCTAAATAGTGCATATCAACTGAAGATTTACCAATCGTAGCAATTTTCACAAATACCCTTAATTCTTCTTCAAGATATACAGGCTTCACATAATCACATTGCATATCGGCAACAACAGCCATAGATTGTGCACCTTCACCGAACCAATTTTCCATCAATCCTAAATGCTTCATGTACTCTATCCTTGCTTGTTCAAAATAAATAAAGGGCACGGTGTTATTCATATGACCATTCATATCTGTTTCTGAAAACCGCATTTTAATTGGAACGAAGAAAGTAAATTCTTGCTTCCATTTTTCAAAATTGTCTATATATTTTTTTTGCATCCGCTTTTCCCCCTTGATAATAAAATGAATCATTATTCATTTTATTATAACAGAAATAGATTTTCTATCAAATGGAAGCATCCCATGGAATTCTCAATTTCGAATTCATTTGTTCTATAGCATATTCAAATTCTTATAAAAATGTAAAAACTCCGTACTAAAATAGTACGGAGTTTCAAAATTTCTAGTTTACTAGTCAACCATGTTATCAGAACCAAAGAAGTTCTTGAACATTTGAACTGTAGTAGCACGGTTTAATGCTGCGATAGAAGTTGTCAAAGGAATACCTTTTGGACAAGCAGCTACACAGTTTTGTGCGTTACCACAGCTAGCAAGACCGCCTTCGCCCATAATAGCGTTTAAACGTTCATCTTTGTTCATAGCACCAGTTGGATGTGAGTTGAACAAACGAACTTGTGATAATGGAGCTGGTCCGATGAAATCTGAATGACTGTTTACATTCGGACAAGATTCTAAACATACACCACAAGTCATACATTTAGATAACTCATAAGCCCATTCACGTTTGCGTTCTGGCATACGTGGACCTTCACCTAAATCGTAAGAACCATCGATTGGAACCCATGCTTTAACTTTTTTCAATGAGTCAAACATGCGACTACGATCGATTTGTAAGTCACGGATTACAGGGAATGTGCTCATTGGTTGTAATTTTAATGGTTGTGTCAATTGGTCAACTAACGCTGAACATGATTGACGAGGACGACCATTGATTACCATTGAACATGCACCACAAACTTCTTCTAAACAGTTCATGTCCCATGCAACTGGAGAAGTGTTTTTACCATCAACAGTTACAGGGTTTTGGCGGATTGCCATTAATACAGAGATTACGTTCATATTTGGACGATACGGAACTCTGAATTTTTCCCAATAAGGGTTAGAGTTAGCATCATCTTGACGTTGAATTTCAACGTCAACATATTTTTGCGCTTCGTTTCCCATGATTAGTGAGCTCCTTTCGTATAGTCACGTTTACGAGGTTTGATAAGTGAAATATCAACTTCTTCGTAGCTGATTTTTGGATCAAATGAAGGTGTGAATTCAGCAATTGTAGTTTTAAGGAATTTTTCATCGTTACGTTCTGGGAAGTCAGGTTTAAAGTGAGCTCCACGAGATTCATCACGAAGTAAAGCACCTTTTGTAATAACATTTGCTAAAGCAAGCATGTTTTTCAATTGACGAGTGAATTGAACACCTTGGTTTGACCATTTAGATGTATCGTTAATATTAACATGGTTCCAACGTTCTTTTAATTCTTGTAATTTTACAAGAGTTTCTTCTAATTGATCGTTGTAACGAACAACAGTAACGTTTTTAGTCATAACTTCACCAAGTTCTTTGTGAAGTAAGTATGCATTTTCGTTACCATCTAATTTTAATACTTCTTCCCATTTAGCTTGTTCTTCTTTAACAGCGTTATCGTACATAGATGAAGAAAGATCATCAACGTGTTTATCAAGTCCTTGGATGTAATGTACAGCATTAGGACCTGCTACGCTACCGCCGTAGATAGCTGAAAGTAATGAGTTCGCACCAAGACGGTTACCACCGTGTTGAGAGTAATCACATTCACCTGCAGCAAATAAGCCAGGAATTGTAGTTTGTTGATCGAAGTCAACCCATAGACCACCCATTGAATAGTGAACTGCTGGGAAGATTTTCATTGGTACTTTGTGTGGGTCATCACCAACGAATTTTTGGTAGATTTCGATGATACCACCAAGTTTAACGTCTAGTTCATGTGGATCTTTGTGAGAAAGATCTAGATAAACTACGTTTTCACCATTAATACCAAGTTTTTGGTTAATACATACGTCGAAGATTTCACGTGTTGCAATATCACGTGGAACCAAGTTACCGTATGCAGGATATTTTTCTTCTAAGAAGTACCAAGGTTTACCGTCTTTATATGTCCAAATACGGCCACCTTCACCACGAGCAGATTCTGACATTAAACGTAATTTGTCATCGCCAGGAATTGCTGTTGGGTGAATTTGAATCATTTCACCATTTGCGTATTTTGCGCCTTGTTGGTAAACGATTGATGCTGCAGAACCAGTATTAATCATTGAGTTAGTAGATTTACCGAAGATGATACCAGGACCACCACTAGCCATGATTACAGCGTCAGCACGGAATGCTTTGATTTCGTGAGTTGTTAGGTCTTGTGCTTTAATACCTTTACATACGCCTTCATCATCAAGAATTACGCCTAGGAATTCCCAGCCTTCGTATTTTGTAACTAATCCTTCAACTTCCCATTTACGAACTTGTTCATCAAGTGCATAAAGAAGTTGTTGACCAGTAGTCGCACCAGCAAATGCTGTACGGTGATGTTGTGTTCCACCGAAACGACGGAAATCTAACAAACCTTCTGGTGTACGGTTAAACATAACACCCATACGGTCAAACATATGGATAATAGATGGTGCAGCATCGCACATTGCTTTAACTGGTGGTTGGTTCGCTAAGAAGTCCCCACCATAAACTGTATCATCAAAGTGGATCCATGGAGAATCCCCTTCACCTTTTGTATTTACGGCACCGTTAATTCCGCCTTGCGCACATACAGAGTGTGAGCGTTTTACCGGAACTAATGAGAATAATTCAACCTCTGTGCCCATTTCAGCAGCTTTCATAGTAGACATTAAGCCAGCTAGACCGCCACCAACGACTATCAATTTGCTTTTAGCCATGTTTTTTTCTCACTCCTCGTTCGAATAGTAATCAAGCGCTTACAAGTGGCCTACTGCTTTTCGATTAAACGAAAGCAAATAGAGCCATTACACCGATTACAGATAACACTACAAAGAAAATCATTGTGATGTAAGTTGCAACTTTTTGTGATTTTGGAGATTGTGTAATACCCCAGCTCACTAAGAATGACCAAATACCATTAGCTAAATGGAATGTAGCTGAAATAATACCTAATGCGTAGAATACTACCATGATTGGGTTTGATAGTACATTAGCCATCATATCATAGTCAACTTCTGTTCCAAGTGCTTTTTGGATACGAGTTTGGAAAATATGCCATGCAATAAAGATTACAAGGAATACCCCAGTAATACGTTGTAATAGGAACATCCAGTTGCGGAATGTACCAAAACGTTTGTT
Organism: Rummeliibacillus sp. JY-2-4R; assembly: GCF_053847205.1. NCBI lineage: Bacteria > Bacillati > Bacillota > Bacilli > Caryophanales > Caryophanaceae > Rummeliibacillus > Rummeliibacillus sp. JY-2-4R. The sequence goes on from NZ_CM132623.1 coordinate 2,879,211, forward strand.
ATTTGGTTGAGCAGTAAATGCAATGTACAAACCATAAAATGCATGGAACATTAATGGAATGTAAATGATGAACCACTCAAGGAACCATAAGAATGGTAAGTTCCCCATAAAGTTACTTGCTTTGTTGAATGATTCTGCTCCGTGTGTTGCTTGGAAGTTTAATAACAAGTGTTGCGTCACAAACAATCCTACTGGAATAATTCCAAGAAGAGAATGCAGACGACGCAAATAAAACTCTCGATCTTTCGACAAGACTGTTACCCCCCTTAGTACTAGGAAACAAGTGCGTCACCTTTTTGCCATGCTTTTGTAACTCAGCATCTATTGACTGCTTGCTTCATAATGGTACAATATTATGACAAGTTTATTGTACTCTCAACATCCATTAGCGTCAAGGTAACATAAACTATTTATATCAACCCTTTAGTTCTTTGATATTCTCGAAAAGGTACATAAATTTCTCTTTTAAATCTATTACTTCTTTTCAAGACAAAAATTGGACAAAAATTTATGAAAGAAGGATTTCAATGTCTACTCAACAAAAAAATGAATTTACCCAATTTGGCTACGAATTAATACGCGATCATGTACTATCTTCAGTTTTAGGTAAAAACGAAGAAGATATACTATATTGGTGTGGTAAAGAATTAGCGCGTAAATTTCCGCTATACGAATTAGAGGAAGCTGTAGACTTTTTTAAAGAAGCTGGATGGGGAGATTTATCGATTGATAAAGTGTCTGCAAGTGAAGCTTTTTGTACTTTATCTGGTGATCCTGAAATCCTTAAATTTGATCAACGTTGTTTCAAATTAGAAGCAGGCTTTTTAGCTCAACATCAACAAATATGCTGCGGATTCCTCACTGAGTGTTATGAGGAGACAAAACCGAAACTATCCGTTGTGAAATTTCATATAAAATGGGATTTAAAAGATAAAATTGAAGGATAAAGTAAAAGAATTTCAAAGAAGTGTGTAAAACACTTCTTTGAAATCCTTTTTTTATTCATTTTAACAAATCGCTTATTGTTGAGCGATTTTTTCTTGGATTGAGAGGTTAAATTCATCATGCAATGCATTTGCTGCTTTTAGCATATCTTCTTGTGGTACAACCACTGATACTTTAATTTCGCTAGTACTAACCATTTTCACCGGAATTCCTTCGCGATATAAACGGTCAAACATCGAAGCAGCAACCCCAGGATTTGAAACCATACCTGAACCTACAATAGAAACTTTTGCAAGATCACCTTCATGGTCTAAATGGTGATAACCAAGGGTTTTTTGATGCTCAGATAATACATTTAAAGCATCTTGTAAATTTTCTTTTTTCACTGAGAAAGAAACAGAAGGCTCTGTTCCTTCAATAATAGATTGAACAATAATATCAACATTAATATGATTTTTGGCTAATGTTGTAAATATATTGGCTAATGAGCCAGTATAAGCTTTTTCATAATAAACAGTTAATCGAATAATATCTGATTCAAACGCAACCCCACGAACCACTAAATCTTTTTCCACAGAAACTTCCTCCTTCAAAATGGTGCCTTCTACTTCCTCATAGCTAGAACGTACTGACATTTTGATATTATGATTTTTAGCAACCTCTACTGATCTTGGGTGCAAAACACCTGCTCCAAGATTAGCTAGTTCTAGCATTTCGTCATATGACATTTCTTGTAGCTTTCTCGCACCTTTTACATATCTAGGATCACTCGTATACACACCATCAACATCGGTATAAATATCACATCGCTCTGCATCAAGTGCGCTTGCTAAAGCTACAGCTGTTGTATCAGAACCGCCACGTCCCAGTGTAGTAATATTGCCTTCATCATCAATCCCTTGGAATCCAGCTACTACTGCAACTTTCCCAGCTTTTAGAGCTTCTTTTAAAGCATTTGGCGCTATATTCTCAATGCGCGCATTGCTAGGCACATGTTCTGTAACGATTCCTGCTTGCCAACCAGTGAATGATTGAGCCGCAATTCCTAACTTATGCAAAGCCATCGTTAACAATGATATAGTTACTTGTTCACCTGTTGTTAGTAAGACATCCATTTCTCTTTTTGAAGGTGTTTCAGAAATTTCGTGGGCCATTTCAACAAGTTGATCTGTTGTTTTACCCATTGCAGATACAACAACAACAATTTGATAGCCATTTTGTATTTCATGTAAAATGCGCTGTGCGACATTCATGATTTTTTTTGTTGTCGCGACGGATGTACCGCCAAATTTAACCACTAAAGTATTCATCAAAACGCTCCCCTACATAGTTATATGTGGGCGATTTTCACAATGATTTCTAAAGAAAAAAGAGCAGCTTATCACAAATGTGATTAGGCTGCTCTTTGCATGCACGTTCTATAGAACATTCATGTGAGATAGCCCTCCAGAACCGGAATCGATTCTGACAATTCTACATTTCTTCAATGTAGAACCAGCAGCAAGGTGGAATTAGCAAACTTGCAACTTCGGCGGCCTCCCCTTTCGCCGACCTTCTAAGGATCTATTCATCCTCCAGTCGGATACTCTTGAAATCCGCGCCTCTATCATCACTAAATCAGTGATTTTTAATTGGTGTTATTAAGATACCATACGAATGACTATCTATCAATCATTTTCCCGAAAAAAAGTCAATTATTGTATGAGATAGAGTTTTTGGTACACCTGCTTCTTGCAGCTCTTCAAAAGTTGCTTCTTTAATTTTCTTAATAGAACCAAAATATTTCAATAATTGCTGTTTCCTTTTTGGGCCAACTCCTGGAATCTCATCTAAAACAGAAGTTATGGCGTTTTTCTCATGTAATTGTCTATGGAATGTTATGGCAAATCTGTGCACTTCATCTTGTACTCGTTGTAATAGATAAAATGCTTCACTTGTGCGTTTCAATGGAATGATTTCAGGAGGATTGCCATATAAAAGTTGCGAGGTTTGATGCTTATCATCTTTAGCCAAACCTGCGATTGGAATGTCGAGTCCTAATTCATCTTCTAAAATTTCTCGCGCAACCTCCATTTGTCCTTTTCCTCCATCCGTCACGAGTAAATCCGGTAAAGGTAGGCCTTCTTTTAACACTCTAGTATAACGTCTTCGGATAACTTCGCGCATCGCACCATAATCGTCATGGGCTTCCGCATGTTGGATTTTAAATTTGCGATAATCTTTTTTACTTGGTTTTCCATCTATAAAAACAACCATAGCTGAAACAGTATCTGCTCCAAATATATGGGAATTATCAAATGCTTCAATACGAATAGGTGTTGCAATATTCATAGCTTGTCCAAGCGCTTCACATGCACCAATTGTTCGTTGTTCCTGTCTTTCAATCAATTGGAATTTCTCTAATATTGCTACCTGAGCATTTTTTGAAGCCAAATCTAATAATTCCTTTTTTTGTCCTCTTAATGGTTTTATTACTTTAATATCTAATACTTGTTGAAGCACTTCATCGTCAATTTCCTGAGGAATAAGGATTTCTTTTGGTTTTATATGTTCAGTTTTTTCATAGAATTGCCCGACATACGTCAAAAACTCTTCATCAGGCTCACCATAAGATGGAAATAGTGATACATCTCGCTCGATTAATTTTCCTTGTCTGACAAAAAATACTTGAACACACATCCACCCTTTGTCTACTGCATAGCCGAAAACATCTCGATTGGTAAAATCATTCGTTGTGATTTTCTGTTTTTCCATTACTGCTTCAATATGTGCAATTTGATCTCTGTATTCTTTAGCACGTTCGAAATCAAGTTGTTCAGATGCCTCTATCATTTTCTTTTGTAATTCATCCTTGACAGTAGTATGTCCACCATTTAGAAAACTAGTGATTTCTTGTACCATTTTCGTATACGTTTCTTTTTCAATTTCTTTCACACATGGTGCTAGGCATTGTCCAAGATGGTAATACAAACAAACTCTATTTGGCAATGTCTGACATTTACGCAATGGATACAGTCGATCTAAAAGTTTCTTTGTTTCATTGGCTGCGTATGCATTTGGATAAGGTCCAAAATATTTACCTTTGTCCTTTTTGACTTTTCTAACGGTAAGTAATCTCGGGTATTTTTCATTGGTAATTTTAATATATGGATAGGTCTTATCGTCTTTCAGCATGATATTATATTTTGGATCATGTAATTTGATCAAATTTAACTCTAGTAAAAAGGCTTCTTTGTTTGATGAAGTGATAATATATTCAAAATCTTCTATTTCACTTACTAGACGTTGAGTTTTACCATTATGTGTTCCTGTAAAATAAGAGCGTACTCTATTTTTTAATACTTTCGCTTTTCCTACATAAATTACCGTACCTTGACGATCTTTCATTAAATAACATCCGGGTTGATCGGGTAAAATTGCTAATTTTTGTTTAATTAATTCATTCATCAAATCACCTCATAAAAGGGCTTGTCCAGATTATGGAAATATAAACTATAGAGCACAGAGTATGAGCCTCTTCTACTGCTTAGGAGTCTGAGTAAACATTTTCATTCAAATTTGGTGTTAATTTGAAGTACTTATCTCCATCTAAGATTTCTAGTCAAAATATAAATAATAAATATTTTATATTGATACATTATTCAATCGTAATAGACACTTGCTAGATACTAATCCTATAAGAGACTCCACTCAGAAACTTCGGTCTACTATTTATATAATAATTTAAAACAAAATTGCTCTTCTTCATATAAATGAGGAAGAGCAATTTTACTAATTATTACTTCTTTAATTAAATTTTACTTATTGGACAACCTCTTAGTATATCAATCCAAAGACTTAGGCGTGTTTTTGGATGAATTCAGCTAATGCTTCTTTTGGTTGGAAACCTACAGTTTTGTCAACTTGTTGGCCATCTTTGAACAATAATAATGTTGGGATTGACATAATACCGAATTGGCTAGCTGTTTCTTGGTTTTGGTCAACATCAACTTTTACGATGTTCACTTTACCTTCTAATTCTTGATCTAATTCTTCAAGGACTGGAGCGATCATTTTACATGGTCCGCACCAAGTTGCCCAGAAATCTACTAATACTAAACCGTTTGCAATATCATTTGAAAATGTTGCATCTGTTGAATGTACAATTGACATAATTTAATTTCCTCCTTAAAACTCTATGTATCGGTAGTGTAGCATAAAAAGAATGTCGAGCGCGACTGTTCTGCTCACCACTCCATTATTTTAACATAATATAACGCTTCTAATGAAAAAAAGAAACTCTGCATATCACTTAATAATTGCAGAGTTTCTTATGTTTTAAGAATTAACCGCTACTTTTTTGAATTCTTCAATTAGCAAAGGTACAACTTCGAATAAGTCACCTACGATACCATAATCTGCCACTTTGAAAATATTCGCTTCTGGATCTTTGTTGATAGCAACAATGATTTTAGAGTTCGACATCCCCGCTAAGTGTTGGATTGCTCCAGAAATTCCACAAGCGATATATAAATCTGGTGTTACAACTTTACCAGTTTGTCCAATTTGCAATGAATAATCGCAATAATCTGCATCACAAGCTCCACGAGATGCACCAACAGCTCCACCCAAAAGTTTTGCTAGTTCTTTTAATGGTTCAAATCCTTCTGCACTTTTAACACCACGACCACCAGATACGATGACTTTCGCTTCTGATAAATCAACACCCTCAGCAGCTTTACGAACAACTTCTTTGATTACAGTGCGTAGATTCGTAATTTCAACTGATTGGCTTGAAACTTCACCTGAACGAGAATCATCTTTTTCAAGAGGTGCAATATTATTTGGACGAATTGTGATAAATACTAGACCTTCTTTAATCTTCACTTTTTCAAATGCTTTACCAGAATAAATTGGGCGAATAAATAATGCATCATCCCCATCACCTTCAATTGCTGTAACATCAGAGATTAATCCACTTTGCAATTTACTAGCAATTTTTGGTGATAAATCTTTTCCCAAAGCTGTATGACCGAACACGATACCATCTGGATTTTCTCCCTCAACAACTGCCATAAATGCTTGGCTAAAGCCGTCAGAAGTGTATTGTTTCAGATGTGGATGTTCTACAGTTACAATACGGTCTGCTCCATATTGAATGAGTTCTTTACCATACTCTTCAACAGCATCTCCAATTAGAACGCCAACTACTTCACCACCAGAAGCAATTGTTTTTGCAGCTGCAACCGCTTCAAATGATACATTTCTTAAAGAACCCTCACGTACTTCACCTAATACTAATACTTTTTTTGTCATGTGATTTCCTCCTTAAGCATTTGTAAATCAGCTTTATATAACTTTTGCTTCTGAATGTAGTAATTGAACAAGTTCTTTTACTTGGTCTTGTAATTCTCCTTGTAGCACTCGTCCAGCAGCTTTTTGAGCAGGTAAGAAAATTTCAACTGTTTCTGTTTTTGCTTCTACATCATCTTCATCAATATCTAAATCATCTAATTCTAATTCTTCTAATGGTTTTTTCTTCGCTTTCATAATTCCAGGTAATGATGGGTAACGTGGTTCATTTAACCCTTGTTGTGCTGTTACTAAAAGTGGTAGTGAAGTTTCAAGTACTTCTGAATCCCCTTCAACGTCGCGCACAATTTTAGCAAGAGTCCCCTCAATATCTAGTTTTGTAATAGTAGTTACATAGTTAATACCCAATAATTCTGCTAATCTAGGTCCAACTTGTCCAGAGCCACCATCAATGGCAACATTCCCACCTAAGATTAAGTCTGCATCTTTGTCTTTTAAGTACTCGGCTAAAATATATGAGACAGAGAATTGATCTAATTCTTCAACATCATCTTCTGGATTAATCAGTACAGCTTTATCTGCACCCATTGCTAAAGCTGTGCGAAGTTGTTTTTCAGCATCTTCTCCGCCAATTGTTATAACTGTCACTTCGCCACCTTGAGCATCGCGAACTTGGATTGCTTCTTCAATTGCATATTCGTCATAAGGGTTAATGATGAATTCAGCACCATCTTCTTGAATCGCGCCACCATTTAATACGATTTTCTCTTCAGTGTCAAAAGTTCGTTTAACTAATACATAAATGTTCATATTTCTAACCTCCTAATACTTTTATTGTCCTTTAAAAACAGGCTCTCTTTTTTCGATGAATGCATTAATTCCTTCTTTGGCATCTTCTGTAACAAAAACTGTTGCGAATCCTTGAGCTTCAGCTGTGATTCCTTCATAAAAAGATGGCGTTTTGGCAAATTGCAGCATTTCAATTGCTTTTCTTAATGCAACAGGGCTTTTCTTTGCAATTTTCTTCGCAGTATTTAGAGCTTCCTCTAATAAGGATTCTTCTGGTACTGCACGATTAGCAAGACCACACTTTACTGCCTCAACACCTGAAATCGGATCACTAGTGAACATCATTTCAGCAGCTTTTGCTACTCCAACATAACGAGGTAATCGCTGTGTACCGCCAAAACCTGGTATTAAACCAAGTTGTAGTTCTGGTAAACCTAATTTTGCTGTCTCACTAACATAACGGAAATGGCAACTCATCGCTAATTCCAATCCACCACCAAGTGCCGCACCATGAATTGCTGCAATGATTGGTTTTGGAAACTTTTCAAGTCTCTCGAAAATATCTTGTCCTTGAGTTGAAAGGGTTTCAAAATCTTTTGGTGTAGTTAACTCAGTGAATTCTTTTATATCAGCTCCTGCAGAGAAGAATCTACCCTCTCCATGTAGTAAGACGACTCGTACATCTGTATCCTTTTCAACAGCATCAAGAAGTAAATTTACCTCCTCGACTAATGCACGAGATAAAGCGTTTGCAGGTGGACGATTGATTGTTGCTAATGCTACCCCTTCGTCTACTATATAATTTAGATATTCCATTCCCCATATCCTCCTTAGTCTATAAAAAATATGTATGTAGCAAAGTTAAAAACTTTGCTACCCCCTTTGTATACCTTTTAGCAAAATTTGATGAACACTTGGCGCCATAGCAACCAAATCATACTTTTGCTCTTTCATCACCCAAGTTGTTGATACTTCATCAATTGTTCCAAATATAACTTGTCTAGTAAGTCGAATATCAATATCTTCAACAAACTCTCCATCTTGAATCCCTTTTTTTAAAATTTCATCAAGTAAATCAAGGTATTCTTTCAAAATAGCGTTGATTTTCAAACGAAGGTCTTTATTTGATTGGCGAAGTTCTAGTTGTGTAACAATAGCTAAATGATGATCTTCTGAAAGCACTTTAAAGTGTCCCTCAATCATTCCATAAAGCATTTCTTTTGCAGTAGTACTTTGTTTCAATATTTTTTGTAAATTCTCCACAAAAACAGACATTTTCTCCTGGAAAACAGAAATCAAAATGTCTTCCTTGTTTTTAAAATACAAATAAATAGTTCCATCAGCGACTCCTGCTTGTTTTGCAATTTTGGAAACTTGTGCTTGGTGATAACCATTATCTGCAATTACGATGACTGCTGCATCAATAATCTGTCTGTATTTAGGCTTGTCTTTTTTCAATTTTGATCACCACCGGTTTAACATAAAAATATGAATGGTTATTCATTCATATTTTTATGTTATATTCTAAACCGGTTATTGTCAAGTCTGCTTTTTCCCTTAAATAATTTGCTCTAATTTTGCTTTTTCTTCTTCAATTAATGATCTGCGCAATATCTTACCTACCGCTGTTTTAGGCAATTCAGTCCTGAATTCATATATACGTGGTATTTTATAAGCAGCCAAATTTGCTCTACAGTATTGATCTAGCTCACTTTCTGATATTTGATAACCCTCTTTAAATACGATATACGCCTTTACTGTTTCCCCTCTATACGGGTCAGGTACTCCAGCTACAACGCATTCTTGAATAGCATCGTGTTCGTATAAAACTTCTTCCACTTCACGAGGATAAATATTATAGCCACCAGCAATGATAATGTCCTTTTTCCGGTCTACAACAAAAAAGTAACCTTCTTCATCCATGTAACCTAAATCTCCTGTTAAAAGCCATCCATCGCGTAAGGTCATTTCTGTTTCTTCTACACGATTCCAATATCCCTTCATCACTTGTGGTCCTTTTACAGCAATTTCGCCAATTTCACCGATTGGAAGCGACTCTGTTGTACCTGTTTTGAATATCACAGCATCTGTATCTGGCCAAGGAACACCAATTGAACCTTTTTTACGCTCTCCGTACCATATAAAATTCGCATGGGTAACTGGAGAAGATTCAGTCAAACCATATCCTTCTACAAGTTTTCCACCAGTAACTCTTTCAAAATTTTCTTGTACCTCAATTGGTAAGGGAGCTGAACCACTTATACATGCCTTAATCGAAGTCAAATTATATTGATCAAGATCTGGATGATTTAATAATCCAATATATAGAGTTGGGGCTCCAGGAAAAATTGTTGTTTGTTGCTTAGCTATCGTTTTCAATGTATCCGATACATTGAATTTTGGTACTAATACCATTTTATCTCCACGCATAACAGACAGCAGTAATACAGTTGTCATACCATATACATGGAAGAAAGGTAATACACCCATAACAACTTCTTCACCTGGAATACATTCTGACATCCATGCACTACACATTTGTACGTTTGTACTTAAGTTTTTATGCGTCAACATAACACCCTTTGGAAATCCTGTGGTTCCTCCCGTATATTGCAGTAAAGCTATATCATCACTATTATTGGGCGCTAAGTTTACCTTTTTCAGCTCTCCGATTTTCATGATTTCTGAAAATAGATGGTTAGAGCCGCTATGTTCAACCGTCACTTTAAAGCCATATTCTTTCTTTTGAATAAATGGATACAATAGGTTTTTGGGAAAAGGCAAGTACTCTTTAATGCCTGTAACAATGATGTTTTCTAATTCTGTATTTCGCCATACCTTCATAATTCTTGGATAAAGGATATCTAGTGTAATAATTGCTTTTACACCTGCATCCTTTAATTGATATTCAACTTCTCTCTCCGTGTACAACGGGTTTGTCTGTACAACGATACCGCCCGCATATAATATCCCATAATATGCGATAACACTTTGAGGACAATTTGGTAGCATAATTGCTACTCGATCTCCTTTTTCAATTCCGATTTTCACTAAATAATTTGCAAACTTTAATGAGGATTCGTATAACTCTTTATACGTAATGTCTTTCCCTAAGAAATGAATAGCAACTTTTGTAGGATATTTCTCAAATGATCTTGTTAAATTTTCTTGTAAAGGAATTTCTTCATACTTAAGGGATGTTGGAATTTCTTTTGGGTATTTCTTTAACCAAATCTTTTCAGTCAAGCGAACTCCCCCCATGCCATGCAAATTGTTAGAATATTTCCAATTCTAATTATAAATAACGTTGACATCGCTTTCAATTAATACTCACTGCTTTCTTATTTTTTCTATACTATGTAAGATCATAGGCATTTGTCCATGAATTTTGTTTTAGAATCAGATTATGATTTCTTTTATATAGCTAAGGGAATTGAAAATTATTTTATACTTATAATATTTAGACCTGAAGTGGAATCGGCTTCGCTTTCCTGTGGACGAGCGGTGAGTCTGCGCCGTTCCACTTCAATGATATTTGTGGTTCTAATCTCAATTAAAATATTCAGTAAAAATTTTAAAAAGTATATTTTTTCATACTAACTTTTTCCTTTACTATAGATATTTTATACTTGATTACTTGATACAGAATATATAATTTCTCACTAATCATATGCTTGAGTATAATCAAAACACTAAATAATAAAAAATGCCCTGTTCACACAAAAAAACCGTATGAGGTAACCAATAAATTAACGGTTATGCCATACGGTTTATTTTCGTTATTTTATTTAGATTTAGTGCATCATTAGATAGACAATTCCTGTTAAGATGAACAGGCCGCAGATAATCATTAATACTTTTGCTAAAGTTTCCATAAAAACTCCCCTAAACTACTAAGAAATACTTGCTCCTATTACATAGGATAGTCCTGCTGAAATGGTAAAGGAAATAAATCCGACAGATCGGTTGTCCTTTTCAATTTCTTCGTCGATATTGAAGGTAGGCGTCAAAAATTCAAACAGAATATACGCGAGAATTAGTAGTATAAAACCGAATAACCCCCATGCAAGCATTTCAATTAGCGAATTATGACGTTCAATAGAATAACGAAAAATGTTACATACCCCTAAGATTTTCCCGCCAGTTGCTAAGGCGACTGCGACATTACCATTCTTAATTTCTTGCCAATTCTTATATTTGGTCACAATTTCAAATATAGCCATGGCTACAACAAGACAAAGTACTACAATACTAAAATAGCCTGCTGTTTCAACAATTTTGAAATGCCAAAAGCTACTCAGCAACATACATTTCCCCACTCTCTAGATACTTTTTCTATTTTAACTCGACAACCGTCACACCGTATCCACCTTCGCCAGCATCACCAAAGCGGAATGATTTAACCCCTTTATGACGTTTTAGCAAGGATTGAATTCCTTGTCTTAGAGCACCTGTACCTTTCCCATGAATAATCGATACGCGATTATAGTTTGATAACATGGCATCATCTAAATATTTTTCTGTACGAATCATGGCATCTTCATATCGTTCCCCTCGTAAATCGAGTTCAAGTTTTACATAGGAGTCGCGATTACGAACATTTGATACGGAGGCTGTTTCCTTTGTTTTTTCAGGTTTAACGTATTCTAAGTCAGATTCATCTAGTTTCATTTTTAGAATCCCAATTTGAACAATCCATTCTTTGTCAGAAACTTTTTCTAGCAGTGTTCCTTTTTGACCATAGCTTAGAACTTTTACTTCATCGCCTTTTTGAAGGTCTTCAGCACGCGCATTTGCTTGTCGTTGTTTCTTCAAAATACGATTTTCAACAGGAGCAGCTTCTTCTAATCGTTTACGTGCTTCGATAATTTCGTGTTCTTTTACGATTTTATTGGCATTTCGTTGCATTTTATGCAGCTCATCAATTACTTCTTCAGCTTCTTTTTTCGCGTCATCTACAATTTTGCGTGCTTTTTCTTTTGCCTTTTTCGCTAGTTCTTCCTTATTTTCTTCGTATTCTTTTAACTTCTCATCAAGTTCAGCTTGCAGATGTTCTGCTTCTTTTAGCAATTGTTGCGAACGCTCTGCATCCGCTTCTGATCGTCGACGGCTTGCTTCCAACGACGCAATCATACTTTCAACTTCATGACGATCCGTTCCAGTAAATGATTTTGCGCTATCAATAATATGTTCTGGCAATCCAAGTCTTTTCGAAATTTCAAAAGCATTACTTCGCCCAGGAACCCCAATCAATAAGCGATACGTTGGACTAAGTGTTTCAATGTCAAATTCAACACTTGCATTTACTACACCTGGTCGGTTGTAACCATATGCTTTTAACTCAGGGTAATGGGTAGTGGCCATAACTCGTGCACCTCTACCATATACTTCATCTAAAATAGAAATTGCGAGCGCTGCACCTTCTTGAGGGTCTGTACCAGCACCTAATTCATCAAATAACACGAGGGAATGTTCGTCAAATTGTTTTAAAATATCAACAATATTCACCATATGACTTGAGAATGTACTTAAACTTTGTTCAATTGATTGTTCATCACCAATATCTGCAAAAATTTCAGTAAAAACAGCTAGAACAGAACCATCTAGTGCTGGAACTGGAATACCTGCTTGTGCCATTAATGTACATAATCCAACCGTCTTCAAAGTAACCGTCTTACCACCAGTATTGGGTCCGGTAATCACTATTGCTGTAATATCTCGACCAAATTCAATATCATTGGCAACTGCTTCATCCATTGGCAAAAGAGGATGACGTGCTTTTCCTAATCTTATATACCCTTCATCATTCATCTCAGGCATTGTACATTTATTTGCTTGGCCGTATTTTGCTTTTGCTAAAATCACATCAATCTCACAAAGTAACTGTACTAACTCAAAAAGTGAATGTGCCACTTCTTGTACTACTGCAGAAAGATGAAGTAGGATTTTTTGAATTTCAACTTTTTCCTTCGCTTTTAAACGGTGAATTTCATTATTTGCTTGAACAACTGCATCTGGTTCTATATAAAGGGTTTGTCCTGAAGCAGATTGGTCATGCACAATACCACCATAATGGCCGCGATATTCTTGTTTAACTGGAATAACGAAACGATCATTTCGAATAGTAACAATAGAATCTGATAACATTTTCGAAGCATTGCTACCTCGCGTTAAACTTGCTAACTTTTCACGTACTCGCCCTTCTTGTGCACGAAGTTGTTGACGAATCGAACGTAATTCTGAGCTTGCTGAATCCATTACGCCTGCATTTTCGTCAATACATGAATTGATCTCATGCTGGAGTCCTGTTAAAACAGGGATATCATTTTTCTTTTGAATAAAGTATGGGATTTTAATTGTCTCTTCTTCTTCAATCCCTTCGATAAATTCACGGAAAATGCGGCTTGCACGGATTGTACTTGATATCTCCATCAATTCTTGGGGGCTTAGCATCCCGCCTATTTGCGCACGTTTTGCATGTGGGCGAATATCGAAAATTCCACCTAGAGGGACATTTCCTTTAACTCGAAGAATCGATAGACCTTCATCCATTTCATCTAATAATACTTTTACTTTTGCTAACTCGGTTTCCGGTACTAATTTTTCAATTGCTGATGTACCGATTGAACATGTACAAAATGTTGCCACTTGTGCACGTACTTTATCAAACTCTAGTGTTTTTAGTGCGCGTTCTGCAATCACTAAAAAGACACCTCCTATTTTTTCTCTAAAAATTTCAAGAAGTCAGTAAGTGACCATGTATTCACAATATTTTCACTTGTAAGCCAAGCTTTTTGAGTATATTTTGTCCCAATATCCATAAAACGAAGCTGCTCTATTGCATGTGCATCTGTATTAATGGCTATAGGAACACCTGCTTGTGCAGCCATTTCTAAATGCTCAACACAAAGATCTAAGCGATAGGGATTGGCATTTAACTCTAAAATTTTACCATATTCTTTAGCCCAAGCGATAAGCTGAGCTATATCAGGATTGTAACCATCACGCTGACCAATTACACGCCCAGTTGGATGTGCAATCATATCTACATGCGGGTTTTTTATTGCATTATACAATCGTTCCATAATTTTCTCTTGCGGTTGTGAAAAACTAGAATGAATTGATGCAATAACAAAGTCCAGCTCACCCATGACTTCATCATCAAAGTCCAGTGAACCATCCGGTAATATATCCATTTCGGTCCCTCTAAGTAAACGAAATTCAGGATGCTGTTCATTGAAAGCCCAAATTTCTTTTCGTTGTTCAATTAATCGTTCAGGTGTTAGTCCATTTGCTACTCTTAAATATTGAGAGTGATCCGTAATGACCGCATATTGATAGCCTTTTGCAATCAACGCTTCCCCCATCTCACGAACCGTATTTGCTCCATCTGACCATGTTGTATGCATATGCAAATCTGATTTAACATCATTTAATTGTACAAGTTTTGGGATTTGTTCTAAACGATCAAATTCATGTGTACCCGCTCTCACTGTAGGCGGTATAAAAGGAAGATTGAAATGAGCAAAGAATTCTTTTTCGGAGTTAAATGTTAGGACAGTGCCATCTTGTTGTTCAACTCCATATTCGCTGATTTTCTCTCCACGTTCTTTTGCTATTTGGCGCATACGCACATTATGCTCTTTTGAACCAGTAAAGTGATGCAAAGCTGTCGCATATTCATCAAGTGTCACAATACGAAAATCGACATTGATGTCATCTGTTCTTAATGTAACAGATACTTTCGTATCACCTGCTGCTATGATTTCTTTTATCACCAATTTAGAAAGTAATGCCTCTTTCACAGCAATAGGGTTACTTGTAGCAATGATAAAATCGACATCCTTACTTTGCTCTTTGACACGTCTAAAGCTACCAGCAACAGAAGATTGTTCGATTTCTGGTATTGTTTGTAACGTAGTTTCAATTTCAGCTACCACTTCTTCTAACAACCATACGGGGTGAAATTCAGTCTTTTGTCCAAAATTCTCAAGTTCTTTCAAAATTTTCTCTTCTGTTTTCTTGCCAAAACCTGTAAGAGCGGATACTTTCCCCTCTTCACATGCTTTTTTTAAGCTTTCTGCTGAATCCACACCTAGTTCTTGGTACAACTTCGCAATTTTCTTACCACCAAGTCCAGGTAATTTCAACAATGGTGGCAATCCTGTTGGAACTTCTTTCTCTAACTGTTCAAGTACTTCTGAACGTCCATTTTCCAATAAATCGTGGATTACAGCAGCTGTTCCTTTACCAATTCCTTTAATGGCTGTAATGTCTTCAATTTCATCGATACTTCGTATATCTGCTTCTAATGCTGCAGCAGCTTTTCTAAATGCCGAAATTTTAAAAGGATTAACTCCTTGAAGCTCAAGGTAGATTGCAATCTTTTCCAAAGTTTTGATGATTGTTTTTTTATTCATCTGGATTTTCCTCCTTATCGACAAAAGACTTCTCTCTTTTGAGAGAAGTCTAATTTTACTTCATATAAACGAACCACAAATGTTGGAATGCACTTGATAAGATAGGCGTGTATTTAAGTATTAATGTAGTGAAAAACGACCCATCAATATACTTTTGAACTCCCTCTAATGGGATTAATGCTAATACATATAGCACGATGAAAATTAGCAAATATGCCTCAACAATTCCAAGTAGCCCACCTAAAATTCGGTTCAAGCCACCTAAGATTGGGATATATCTTAAAAAATCAAATAATGATGCCAAAATTTGTATTGCAAATTTGACAACAAAGAATATTAATGCAAAAGCTAATAATTGATAGAATGTTTGGCTTAAATCTAATTGCTCAACTGCAAATTTTAATGTAGTATTTTCATCAACGGAAGGATATGGAATCCAAAGCACTAATTTTTCCGCTAACGGTTTATAATAGATATAAGCTACAACTATCGAAATGATAAAGCCTAGCATTTGGATTAGTTGGACTATAAAGCCTCTTTTAGCACCACTAACTAATCCGGCAAATAATAAGATTAATATTATTAAATCAACCATTCAATTCATCCTTTAATTTTTTCAGTTCTGACTCTAGCACTTCTACTTGGTCTTTTAATATCAAGTAATCGTTTACTGCATTGCAAGCTGTGAGGACGGCTAGTTTGGCACTGTCAAGGCTTGGATTTGCACGCTTGATTACACGCATTTGGTCATCTACAGTTGAAGCCACAAAGCGCATATGTCTTGCGGATTCAGTTCCAACTATATTATATGTTTGACCATAGATATCAACTGTGACTCGATTTTTTCGATGCTCAGACATTGCCGTAACCTCCTTTAAAGTCCTATTTATAATGATAACATGAAGTTTTCCAGTTGTGAATTACTTGTGAAGAAAGGGATAAAAAATATGTCTAATATTGTAATTAAATTATCTGAAAAGGCACAAAAGGAAGTCATAAACTATTACTCTCAAAATATGATCGAACGCAAAGCACCAGGTGTCGTCTTTGCCGCAAAGCTTTCTGATTGCGCAATTACTGTCTACTCATCTGGTAAAGTGATGTTCCAAGGAAACGGTGGCCCGCGTGAAGCAAAACAATGGCAAACAATTGCAGAAGATACACCTACTATGACGTTATCAAAAGGAGATTCGTTGCCTAAAGACATATCCTCTTTATCTATTATTGGGTCAGATGAAACTGGAACAGGTGATTATTTTGGACCTATTACAGTAGCATCCGTATATGTACCACAAGACAAAATAGCATTAGTAAAAGAATTAGGAGTCAAAGATTCTAAAATGTTAACAGATGATTACATGCTTAAAATTGCCCCTGATTTAAAAGCAAGTCTTGATTACTGCGTACTCATTTTACGTAATGAAAAATACAATTTAGTACAATCAGCAGGTGCATCTCAAGGAAAGATGAAAGCTAAACTTCATAACCAAGCCATTCATCGACTTCTCTCGAAAATATCCCCTGAGAAGCCCGATTATGTATTAATCGATCAATTTGCTGAAAGAAAAACGTATTATAATTATCTGAAAAACGAGAAGGAAATTGTAACTGACAATGTATTATTTGCAACAAAAGCTGAACAAATTCACGTTGCAGTAGCAGCAGCTTCTATTTTAGCTCGTTGTGCCTTTTTATCCGAAATGGATAAGCTAAGTAAGTTAATTGGCGTTACATTGCCAAAAGGTGCCAGTCATAAAGTAGATGAAATAGCCGCGCAAATCTTACTTACACAGGGTGAAGACGTACTTCACAGTGTTACAAAATGGCATTTTGCTAATACGCAAAAAGCTTCGCGTATTGCATCTAAAACACGTTTTAAATAGACTTTATAACCCAGTATATCTTAAGTTTGTTGCAAAACTATGACTATTATATTATTTTTCAACGTTTACAATAAAAAGTGCCAAGAGATTTTTTTCCTCTTGGCACTTTCTTTGTGTTTATCCCGCATTAACAGGCAGTATGACTCAACTGCAAGGCTTTAGAAAATTCGAAGAAGCAGCAGTTGAGATAACTGCCCGTAAACGCCCGATTGGTGAGATACAGTGAAACTTACCGATGCGATAGCAGAGGTTTAGTTGAACCAATCGGGTTCGTACTGTCAATTGATGCACGCTTGCGATCTTCGCGACAATAGAACAGGACTAACAATCAGTGGGGATGCCCCCCACTGGTTGAAATTCCACTTTATTTCACTGGTTCGTTAGCAACTAACTCCACATTTTGTAAATTATCTTTTGACTCATTTAAGTAGTCAATATTCCAATTTTTCACTCGTTTGTTAACAGGAATAATTTCAGTACGGAAGAATGTTGGAATTGTTGTTGCTTGTTCACTCATATATTCTTGCCATTTTCTGAAGGCTTTTCCGCGGTATTCAGCATCCATGGCTTCTTTAGAATCGATATCATTTAACATTGCAGTTAAATCGTTAGTTACAAATCTACTAAAGTTGAATTGTGCTTCTTTTCCATATAAACCTACTGGTGAAGGGTTTGTACCTGTAGCCCAAGCAGCCATGAACATATCGATGTCTTTATCATCAGCTTGAACTTTATCGTAGAAGCTGTTGAATTCGATTAAACGGCCAGTTGTTAACTCTACTTTTAAACCAACATCTTTCCAGTTTTGGATAAAGAATTTCACAATTTTCTCATCTTTATCAGACCCAGACATTGACGCAAAATTAATAGTGAATGGTTTGCCATTTGGATCTTCTACATAGCCATCATTATTTGTATCTTTATAGCCTGCTTCTTCAAGTAATTTTTTTGCTTTTTCTGGATCGAATTTGTAGCCTGTTAAAGAATCATCATAGAAACTTGAGAAAACTGGTGGAATTAAAGAATTCGCACGAGTACGCAAACCATCGTAGTAAGCGTCCGCTACTTCTTCAATATTCATTGCATAAGCAATTGCTTGACGTAATTTAACATTGTTCATTTTAGATTGATCGTCCATTACGTTAACTGCTTTTTTTGTATCATATTTTCCAAGTTTGAATCCAATGTAAGAGTATGATAGTTCTGGACGTCCTAAAATATCGATGTTTTTCAAATCTTTAATAGATGAATAATCATTTGCAGGGTAATCTATTGCAATATCGTATTTACCTGATTTAAGTGCAGCAGCTGAAGATGAAGAAGGAACAACTTCAAGTACAACCTTGTCAAGTTTCGGTTGGCCTTTCCAGTAATTTTTATTTGCAACCATTTGTACGGATTCACCTTTAACAATCTTATCCACTACAAATGCGCCTAGTGTTACAGGATTTTTACGAACAGCATCTGATTTAACTAAGTCTTTGATTTTAATATCTTTTAATTGGTGTTTTGGTGCTGCATAAGCCCAAAGACCATCACCACCTGAATAAATAGCTGGAGACACTTTTTTGAATGAGATTTCCATTGTGTAATCATCTACTCTTTTTATACCAGAGATATCTTTAGCTTTCCCGTCATGATATTCTTTCGCACCTACGATATTTTGGAAATCTGTATCGTAACGAACGCCAGTGTAGTCTTTATCCGCGATGACATAGTAAGGGAAAATAACATCATCGATTGTGAATGGTTGACCATCAGACCATTTTACATCTTTTTTAATTGTAACTGTCGCTTTATTTGCACCTTCGTCTACTTTCAATTGTGCTAAGCCAGTATCTGAAATTAAAAAGTCTTCTTTTGTTCCGAAGATTGAATTAGATGTAAAGTTCATAATTTCTGCATCGTATTGATCTTCATTTAGCTCCCAGTTGAAAATCCCTTGGAACGGTGAATCTGTTACTAAACCTACTTTTAATGTACCACCTTTGATAGCATCCCCATCATTTTTTGCTTCAGATGGCAATACACTTGTATCTACCTTTTCTGGTTTAGCTCCTTTACCTTTTTCTCCTCCCTTGTCGCCTGAGCCACTACATGCTGCAAGCACTAACATAAGTGCACAAACGAAAGAAAGTAAAAACCATCTCTTTTTCTTCATCTCTCTTCCTCCCCCTTTGTTATCCTAATCTTTGTTTTGCATCTGCCGAACGACGTAATGCCTGTCCAACATAATTTATGCCTAACATCAAGACTAAAATTAGTAATGATGCTGGTAACCATACCCACCACTTATCTGCTAGAACTGTTTGGTTATTTGCATAGCTGACAAGTGTTCCTAAACTTGGCGTTGATTCTGGTAAACCAAAACCTAAGAATGAAAGACCTGTTTCGATTCCTACATTCCCTGCAAAATTTAATGTCATTTCAACGATTATGATAGAACTTAAATTCGGCATAATACCTTTGAACATTATGGAAAAATCGCTTGTCCCCATTGTTTTTGAAGCATTCACATAATCTCTCTTAGATTCTGATAATGCTTTACTACGAACAAGCCTTGCTGTTCCAACCCACATAAATGCACTTAATATCAAGATGAATGATGTGACATTATATTTTGGAATGATTGTCACGAAAACGATGATAATCATTGTAGTTGGTAAAGTCATGATAAAATCAATGATTCGCATGAAAAAATTATCAATAAAACCGCCATAGTATCCGCAAAGAATCCCTACGCCAATCCCTAAAATTCCCGTGATTAACGTAATAGCGATTGCAATAGCAATCGAGTTACGAGCTCCAATAATAAGCTGACCAAGAACATCACTACCACCTTGGTCAGCTCCAAGAATGAAACCATTTTCTCCAGGTTTTGCAAATTCATCTAGAAGACTAATTTTCATCAATTGTTCTTGGTCAATTAATGGAGCCCAAACCATTGTTCCTCCAATTATTAGAATTAACAAAATCAATGATCCAAGTGCTAATTTATCTTTTTTAAATTCACGAAAGACTACTCTTAATCCTGTAGCAGGCGTACCCTCTAATTCTTTTACTTGTTTTTCAGCAATTTGTTCCATTTTTATCACCTCGGCTAAACATCATGTGTAGTGTTATTCAATTCGAATACGTGGGTCGACAATACTCATAATTATGTCTGACAACAAACTACCTAATAATGTTAAGAATCCGTAAAGCATAACAAGTGTCGTAATCACACTGTAGTCACGAGCACTAATCGATTGGATAAATAATTGCCCCATGCCAGGGAATCCAAAAATTGTTTCGATAAAGACCGAACCACCAAGTAATCCCGTAATTGTAAAGCCTAAAAAAGCAGCAATAGGTAATAATGAATTACGGAAAATATGACGGGAATATACTTTTTTCATCGGTATCCCTTTACTACGTGCCGTTTTTACATAATCTTGTGTTTTTGCATCGATTATTTCTGACCGTAAGTATTGAATGATTCCTGTCGTACCAAGAACTGCGTATGTGATTGCAGGCAACAATAGGTGATAAACTTTACTCCAAAAATAACCAATCGTTCCAGGATCCTTGTCAACATCAACCGTACCACTCGTTGGAAACCACGATAATTGATAGCCAAAAATGTATAAGAAAATCAAAGCCAAGACAAATGTTGGAATCGCATAACTGATAAAACTATAAAGTACGATCGTTTTATCTTTTAGTGAGTTTTGATATCTACCTGCAATGACGCCTAATGGAATTGCAATTAGATACACTAAGAAAACACTGACTAATGAAAGCCAAAATGTATTTAATCCACGTTCTCCAATGAGTGAAGCCACACTCATTTTAAATGTATAACTATCGCCAAAATCCCCATGGAAAATGTTAATAAGCCAATGCCAATATCGAACATACCATGGATCATAAAAACCCGCTTGCTGTCGTAATTCTTCTATTCGATTTGGGTCAGTATCAGGTGTAATTAAGCCTGAGAAAGGATCACCTGGCATAAATTTAGCTAAGATAAACACGACTAAACTTAATACAAATAACTGCGGAATCATAATTAGTACACGTCTGATTATCGTTTTCCACATATCTAGATGCCCCCTTTTGCAACGTTCATCATTGCCACTCGATGGTTAGGTGCGACATCTACCAGTGGATAAACCTTACCATCTTCATCATAATACTTATGCTGTTTCGTTTTATAATCTACTTCCACTTGACGACGTTGTTCTTTTCGCTGTAAACGCGTTTCAGGTTCAATATTTGGAATGGCTGATAAAAGGCGATTTGTATAAATGTGTCTTGGATCATTGAAAATATCTTTTCTTCTACCTGTTTCAACGAAGCGGCCCTTATACATTATGGAAATATGGTCGCACATATGACGAACTACACCTAAATCGTGCGAAATGAATAGATAACTAAGTCCAAACTCTAATTGAATATCCTTCATAAAGTTCAATACTTGTGCTTGAACGGATAGGTCAAGTGCTGATACTGGTTCATCCGCAATAATTAATTTTGGATTACAAGCAACAGCTCGTGCAATGCCTAATCGTTGTCGTTGCCCTCCTGAGAATTCATGTGGGTATTTATACATTGCTTCTTCTGACATTCCGACAATTTCAAGCAATTCAATAATACGTCTCCGTTCTTCTTGATCACTTAAATTAGTAAAGTTTCGAATTGGTTCTGCAATGATATCCTTCACTCGTTTTCTTGGATTCATACTAGATGAGGAATCCTGGAAAATCATTTGGATATCACGATTATACGCACTGTTTCTTTTTCTGCGTTGGTTGGTAACATTTTCACCTTCGTACAGAATTTGGCCTGAAGTTATTTTTTCTAATCCAATAATTGCTTTACCTGTTGTAGATTTTCCAGAGCCCGATTCACCAACAAGGCCATAAGTTTTACCTTTTTCAAATTCCATCGATACACCGTCTACTGCATAGACATGATCAACTACTGTATTGAAAAACCCTCCTCGAATTGGATAATGGACACAAAGGTCTTTTACTTGCATAAAACTCATGCGATGTCCCCTCCTTTTTCACTTTCAAAATGGAAGTGTCGATAGCAGGTACATCGAACATAATGATCTGGTGAAATTTCATGAAGTTGTGGATTTTCCTCATGCAAATAAGTTGAAATCCAAGGAATTCGAGCAGAAAAGCGACATCCTTGCCTCGGTAGTTTCGTCAGTGATGGAACCATTCCATGGATCACTTCAAGACGATCAGATTCACTATCAATCTGCGGAATCGAATTGAGTAATGAACGTGTATATGGATGTTTTGGATTTCGAAATAATTCTTCTACTGGTGCTATTTCAATAATCTGACCTGCATACATCACCGCAACACGATCTGCCATTTCTGCAACTACTCCTAAATCGTGTGTTATAAGTATTATGCCTGCACCAGTTTCTCCTTGTAGATCTTTTAGTAAATCTAAAATTTGAGCTTGAATCGTCACATCTAAAGCAGTAGTCGGCTCATCAGCAATGATAATTTTCGGTTTGCATGCAATGGCGATTGCAATCATAACACGTTGTCGCATCCCGCCTGATAATTGATGAGGAAATTGCTTCGCTACACGCTCAGGATTCAAAATGCCTACCTGATTTAATAATTCTAAAACTCTCTCTTTCCTCTTTTTTTCGTCGAATTTTGTATGATAAATTAATGTTTCTTCAATTTGCTCTCCAATTTTCATTAATGGGTTTAATGCAGATAAGGGATCTTGGAAGATAAATCCTATGTCATTCCCACGAATTTCGTTTAATTCATCCTCTTTAAAATGAACTAAATTTCGACCTTTATATAGAATTTCTCCCGTCACTTTTGTATTGCCCGGTGGATGTAATCCAACTATCGATGTTGCTAAAGTACTTTTACCGCAACCAGACTCTCCAACAATTGCAAGAACCTCATTTTCCTTAAGGGTTAGTGATACATCATCTACTGCATCAAAATAGTCGTCTTTAATCCTGAAACTAGTTCGTAAATGGTTAATGTTTAGAATATCATTAGAAGCTCTCAAAATTATGCACCCCCTAAACAAATTGAAAATTCAAACTATTTTAACTGTAAATTACCTACCAAAATCTTTGCGAATCTACGATATTTCGATTCTCTAAGTTTATTATTTTTAACAATAATATAACATTTATTACATTATTGTCCACATATTTTACAGAAATATTTAAAATTTCTGAATTTAATAGACATTTTTTCTACATGAAGTCTGACAACTTTTAAACATTATAGCATAAGGTTATTAGATACACACGATTAATTTCATATTTTTTTACTATTTTTCCTCCTAGATTATAATTATATGATATTTATGTAAAATGAAATGACAGTTATTTGAATAGAAACGGAAACTAAAATTGTTTTTTTACAGCAGGAATTGCCACCACTACCCTAACTAGAGTATAAAAAAATTGCCTTTCTTTTTAATTATAGAAAGGCAATTTTTAGTAACTATCTGCTTAATTTTCAACTCTAATTATTATCGGAGTTCTGCTCCTGATTCAGTTAGTGCTGCTACGACTTGATCGTGAGCTGCTACGACTTCTTCATCAGTAAGTGTTCGTTCAGGTGTGAAGTATGTTAATGTGAAGGCTACTGATTTTTTGCCTTGTTCCATTTTTTCTCCTTCATAAAGGTCAAATACATTCACGTCTTTTAGTAATTTTCCACCTGCAACACGGATAATCGCTTCTAGTTCTGCTGCTTTTGTTTTGCGGTCTACAACTAATGCAATATCTCGTGAAATAGATGGGAAACGAGGAACTGCAATATAAACTAATGGTTCAGTTACTGCTGCAAGTATTGCTTCTAAGTTTAATTCAGTAACATATGTTTCTTTAAGACCATTTGCTTTTTGTTCTACTGGATGAAGTTGTCCTAAGAAACCGATACTTTCTCCATCTAAAAGGATATTCGCTGTACGTCCTGGGTGCAATCCATCTACAACGGCAGTTTCGTAAACAATGCGAGATTTTAAGTCAAGTTTTTCGAATAATGCTTCTAAAATTCCTTTTAAGACAAAGAAGTCAACTTTTTTATGCTCACCTTGCCAAGCATTGTTTACCCATTCTCCAGTAATGGCAGCTGCAACATGTTGTTCTTCATGAGGAAGTCCTTCTTCTGTTTCACCTAAAAATACAGAGCCTACTTCATAAAGTGCTACTGAATCTTGTTGGCGTGAAACATTATAAGATACTGCTTCAATTAGATGTGGAAGAATACTTTGACGTAAAGTACTACGTTCTTCACTCATTGGCATTAAAAGGCGGGTTGTTGGTGCTGTCTTTAATGCATATTTTTGTGAAAGTTCATCTGAAGTTAATGAGTAAGTTAAGGCTTGATATAATCCTGAACCTTGCAATTGATGATGTACGATACGGCGTTTAGCTTGATAATTTGTTAAGCCGCCAGCTTTCGCTTCACCTACTGGAACTGTAGCAGGGATTTCATCATATCCATATAAACGTGCAATTTCTTCCACGATATCTTCTTCTATTTTAATATCTTGACGGCGGGTTGGAGCATCGATATATAGAAGACCATTTGCAGTTTCAACATCAAATTTCAATCGACTTAAGATAGATACCATTTCGTTTAAAGAAATTTTCATACCTAAACGTGCGTTAACAAAGTCAGGTGAAATGACTACTTTTGCAGGTGTCTTATCTAATTCATCAAATACTACTGTTCCTGATAATACTTCACCGTCTGCAAGTTCAGCTAGCAATTGTGCTGCACGTTCTGCTGCAGGAATAACGCGATTTGGATCAATTCCTTTTTCATAGCGAGCACTTGCTTCACTACGTAAGCCAAGGTCTTTTGCTGTATAGCGAACGGATAATCCATCAAAATATGCTGATTCAATAACTACAGTAGTTGTTTTTTCTGTAACTTCAGAATCAAATCCACCCATTACACCAGCAACTGCTACAGGTACTTTACCATTTGTGATGACAAGGTTTTTTGCGTTTAATACTCGATCTTGACCATCTAATGTTTTAATTTCTTCGCCCTCACAAGCTTTTCGAACAACGATTTCGCCTGTGCCAAGTGCATCATAATCAAAAGCATGTAGCGGTTGACCATATTCCATCAAAATATAGTTTGTAATATCGACGACGTTGTTAAGTGGACGAACGCCAGCAGCCATTAATCGTTGTTGCAACCATAATGGTGATTCTGCAATTTTAACGTTTTTCACGACTTTTGCTGTATACAATGGGTTTACTTCAGGTGCTTCTACACGTACTTTTAATACATCTTCTGCTTTTTCACTAGCTTCAGCATGAGTTGTTTCTGGAAGTTTAATATCTTCTGAAAGAATTGCTGCAACCTCATATGCTACACCTAACATACTCATCGCATCTGAACGGTTTGGAGTTAAACCTAATTCTAGAACAACATCATCTAAACCTAATGCTTCAATTGCATCTGTACCAACTGGAATATCATCAGGTAATACAACAATACCCTCTGCATATTTTTTTGGTACAACTTTTCCTTCAACACCAAGTTCTTGTAAAGAACAAATCATACCGTTTGATACTTCGCCACGAAGTTTACCTTTTTTGATTTTCTTACCACCAACGTAACCATTTGGACGAACTGCAACAATTTTTTGGCCTTCTGCAACGTTTGGTGCACCACAAACAATTTGAGAAAGCTCTTCTTCACCAAAATCAACTTGGCAAATATTTAAGTGGTCTGAATCAGGGTGTTTTTTTAATTCTTTGATTTTGCCAACCATTAGTTTTTTTAGGCCATCTGATAAATGATGTACGCCTTCAACTTCGATCCCTGAACGGGTAATTTTCTCTGCTAAAACTTCAGGTTCTAATCCTTGTAAATCTACATATTGTGAAAGCCATTTTAAAGATACTAGCATGTCTATTCCTCCTTACTCTTCTATACGTTGAAATTGTGATAAGAATCGAACATCATTTGTGTAGAAATGACGAATATCATCCACTCCATATTTCAACATGGCAATTCGTTCTGGTCCCATACCAAATGCGAAGCCAGATACTTTTTTAGGATCATAACCTGCCATCGAAAGAACGTTAGGATGTACCATACCAGCACCAAGAATTTCGATCCAACCTGTATGTTTACACACGTTACAACCCGCGCCACCACATTTGAAGCATGAGATATCCATTTCAACAGATGGTTCAGTGAACGGGAAGAAACTTGGGCGTAGACGGATTTCACGGTCTTCACCGAACATCTTCTTCGCGAAGAGGTCTAATGTGCCTTTTAAGTCACTCATACGAATGTTTTCTCCAACAACTAATCCTTCAATTTGAGTGAATTGATGTGAGTGAGTTGCATCATCATTATCACGACGGAAAACTTTACCAGGGCAAATAATTTTAAATGATGAACCTTGTTTTTTCTCCATTGTACGAGCTTGTACTGGAGATGTGTGTGTACGAAGTAAAATTTCTTCTGAGATATAGAATGTATCTTGCATATCACGTGCTGGATGACCTTTTGGTAAGTTTAATGCTTCAAAGTTGTAGTAGTCTTTTTCAACTTCCGGACCTTCAGCAATTTCATACCCCATTGAGATAAACAAGTCCTCGATTTCTTCAATGACACGAGTTAATGGATGTGCATTTCCAACTTTTAAAGGGCGACCAGGTAATGTTACATCGATTGCTTCTTTTTCTAATTGTTCAATCATTGCTTTTTCTTCTAATTCTTTGTTACGGGATTCAAGCACATCTTGAACTTGAGCTCGTACTTCGTTTACTAAAGCACCCATTTTAGGACGTTCCTCTGCTGGAAGTTTCCCCATTCCCTTTAGTAAATCTGTAATAGGTCCTTTTTTGCCTAAATAAGCTACACGGACTTCATTTAATTCTTTTACATTTTGTGCTGCTGCAATTTTTTCTAATGCTTCTTCTTTTAGCTGAGATAATTGCTCAGTCATTGCCATTTGTAAAATCCTCCTTCCGAAAAATAAAAAAACCCCGTCCCTATAAAAGGGACGAGGATCTATTCGCGTTACCACCCTAGTTATTGCATAAAAAAACATGCAATCACTTCATTGACTTAACGGCGTTTCACCGGCCATCCTTTACAGTAAAATTACTGGTCCCGGTGGCTGCTAACGGGGTGAACTTCCATCATTCGCTACAATATGCACGCTTTCAGTCTATGACGTGCACTCCCTAAAGTGCTTGAAAAATGTACTTTTCCCGCTCAAGTGCATTTATTTATAATTCATTCTTCACTTATTATACGCAATTCAATTCTTTACTTCAAGTTTAGATTCCATCATCCTGCGAAATAATAAAGAACGATACCAGTTGCAACCGCTACATTTAATGATTCCGCTTTTCCCATAATTGGGATAATCACATTCTGATCTGTTTTTGAAAGTAAGTCAGGATTCATGCCGCTTCCTTCATTGCCCATTATGAGTGCAAATTTATCTTCTTTTTTCACTTGATTATAGAGAACAGCATTTTCTAATGCAGTACCATAAACAGGTACATTCTTTTCTTTTAACGAATCGACCCAGTCACTTAATTCCCCTCGAATGACTGGTAGATGGAAAATAGATCCTTGTGTAGAACGCACTGTTTTTGGATTAAATGGGTCTGCAGAACCTTTTCCGAGAATGACTGCATCAACCCCCGCAGCATCTGCAGTACGAATCATAGTACCCACATTTCCAGGGTCTTGAACTGCATCAACTAATAACAATTTTGTCCAATTATTTTGTACCTCACTTGTTATAGTAGGTTGTTTTACTTGTGCGAAGATGCCTTGAGAATGTTCTGTCTCCGAAAATTCATCGGCAACTTGTGCAGTTACTTCTACAACAAAGATATTATCTATATTCCAGCTTTTTGGAATTTCTACATCTTCGCGAATGATTAAATTTAAAAGTTCAGCTTTATTTTTTAGCGCTTCTTCTACTAAATGAAAACCTTCTATTAAAAATTCACCCGAGCGATCACGTTCTTTTCGTGTAGTAGCCAGTTTTTTCCAATACTTCACAAGGGAATTTTGTTGCGATTCGATTCTTTTCATGTATTATTTACCGCCTTTATATTGTTAAATCGTAAAAATAATTTTGCCAAACTGATGATTTTCCTTTAAATAATCTAATGCAGCCTGCGCATCATCTAAATTAAAACTACGATCCAAAACTGGATGCGTATTATATTTTTCCATATGCTTTATGCATGCACGGAACTCTTCTCGGCTGCCTAAAGTTGTACCAAGTAGTGTATATTGACCATAGAAAAATTGACGTAGGTCAAAATCCACAACATCCTCAGTTGTAGCACCAAATACCACTATTCTACCACCCTTTTTCAAAACAGCCAAAGAACGATTAAATGTAGCACGGCCAACACTTTCAACGACAAGGTCGATTGTCTCATCTTCAAGTTCTTTTGTCCAATCGTTATTTGTATCAATCGCGCGGTCTGCACCTATTTTCAAAGCAGCTTGGCGTTTTTCTTCTGAACGAGAAGTCACGATGACTCTTGCACCTACATTTTTAGCCATTTGTATTAAAAATGTCGCCACGCCACTGCCAGCACCAGGGATAAACACTGTTTGACCTGCTTTTATTTCACCTTTTGTAAATAGTGCACGGTAACCTGTTAATGGTGAAACACCGATGACTGCTGCTTCTTCAATTGATAAAAACGCAGGCTTTGGCTCAAGTTGTTCTGCAGAAATGGCGATTTTTTCAGCAAATGTCCCATCATCAGGTAAACTTAAAATTTCAAAATCTTCTGGTGGAAAATCCGATTGTTCATACCAACGTAATGATGGATTAATAATCACTTCATCACCAATTTTCCAATTAGTTACACCCTCTCCAAGCTCTTCAACAACTCCCGTTGCATCAGATCCGAGTATTAGAGCGTCGCGATCATTTCCAAGTCTACCTGGTGTATACAAATCACGTCGATTTAATCCTGCAGCCTTGATTGCTACCAATACTTCTCCTGTTTTTGGTTTTGGAGTTGGTACTTCTTTTACTAATAATTGTCCTTTTTCAAATACAACTGCTTTCATCATAACTACCCCCAATTATGTAATTTCGTCAAAAATTTTACTATTCAAAAATCTTTTCTCTAAATAAGTTTACCAAATGTATGTATAACAATCGAGTATTCGGCAAAAATATCATCAGGAGGGATGCCGAATGAATTTTCAAATTCGCGAAGCTATTAAGAAAAACGTCTCAGGTCATAGCCCAGATCAATTAAAAAATATTGTGGAAGATGCAATTAAGCGTGGTGAAGAGCATTTACTTCCAGGGCTTGGCGTATTCTTTGAAACCTGGTGGCAAAATGCGGACAAAAAAGAACAAGAATCATTCATGAGTGAATTATCAAAAGCCTTAGCCTAAAATTTCAAGTAGCAACTTCTAAAAGGAGATGCTACTTTTTTAATTTCCCCCCATTTTCTGATGTATTCGTATATAATTATTAGAAAATATTGAATTTTTGGCAACATTGCGGAAGGGGATAAAAATTATGGTTATTGTTGAATCAGTTATTGCAGCATTGAAAGATATTTTGTCTGATGACCAAGTGTCTGTGAATGAGACAGTACGAGAATTACATAGCAAAGATGAATCCTATCATGAAAGTCGACTCCCAGATGTTGTTGTTTTTCCAACATCTGCAAAGCAAGTTAGTGACATATTAAAAGTGGCAAATGACTTTGAGATTGCGGTCATTCCTTTTGGACGCGGCTCAAGTTTAGAAGGGCATGTAATCCCAGTTACAAATACGATCACCATCGATTTTTCTTTAATGAATACGATTTTAGAAGTTCGACCAGAGGATTTATTAGTTCGGGTTCAACCTGGTGTGACAAGAACACAATTGAATAAAGAGTTGAAAAAGTATGGACTCTTCTTCTCTGTTGACCCAGGAGCAGATGCATCTCTTGGTGGAATGGCGGCAACGAATGCGAGTGGGACAACCGCAGTACGCTATGGTGTTATGCGTGATCAAGTTCGAGACTTAGAAGTGGTGCTTGCAGGTGGCCGTATCATTCATACAGGAAATCTAGCAGCTAAGTCATCTTCTGGCTATCATCTAAATGGGTTATTTGTTGGTTCTGAAGGGACTCTTGGTTGCTTCACTGAATTAACCTTACAAGTATATGGTATTCCTGAATTTGAAATGGCGGCAAGAGCAGTCTTTCCATCAGTAAAAAATGCTGTCAATGCCGTAACTTCTATACTTCAAGCAGGTATTCCTATCGCACGAGTTGAACTTGTAGATGAACAATCGATTGAACAAGTAAATCATTATAGCGAGACGAATTACCCTATAAAACCAACACTATTTTTAGAGTTTCATGGTAATGATGCAGGTCTAGCTCAAGATGTTACATTTACAAAAGAAATAATGCAAGATTATGGTTGTACGGAAATAGAATTTGAAACTGATACAGCTGCACGTAACAAACTTTGGGATGCTCGACATAACCTTGCCTATGCTTATATCCATGCATATAAAGGGAAAAAGCTTATGTCTACAGACGTTTGCGTATCGATAACAGATTTAGCAGATGCGATTAGTTTTGCTCGTTCTGAATTAGAAAATATCGGTTTGCCTGGTGGGGTTGTTGGCCATGTGGGAGATGGAAATTTCCATGCACTTGTTATGATTGATATTAACAATGGTGAAGAAATTGAAAAAGCTAAACGTTTCAATGAATTATTAGTCAATTTTGCTCTAGAACGCGGGGGTACTTGCACTGGCGAACATGGAGTGGGAATCGGCAAACGTATGTATCAAGAAAAAGAACATGGAGAAGCATTAGAAGTGATGAAAACGATTAAGCTAGCTCTAGATCCAAAGAATATCCTAAACCCTGGTAAGTTAATTGATAGTCAAAAGTAGATATAACAAAAACACACGACAACGTTTTATTTTGTCGTGTGTTTTATATGATGATTTACAATTTAATTAAGAAGGAGTTTTTGCTTTTTCTTCTGCATCTCCTGTAGATTTTCTACCTAAGTATGCTTCAACAACACGTGGGTCTTCAAGCAAATCTGAAGCTTTTCCTTCTATTATAATCTTTCCTGTTTCCATTACATAACCGTAATCAGCAATTTTCAATGCTTGCTTCGCATTTTGTTCTACTAGAAGCACCGTTGTGCCATCATCTTTAATCTCTTTAATAATTTTAAAAATGTCCGCAACAATTAATGGGGCAAGACCCATTGAAGGCTCGTCTAGTAATAATAGTTTTGGTTTAGACAATAGGGCTCTTGCGATAGCAAGCATTTGTTGTTGACCACCTGACATGGTACCAGCAAACTGTGTTTTACGTTCTCGTAAAATGGGGAAACGTTCCATAACTGCTTCAATCTCTTTATCAACATTTTTGTCTTTCCGATGGTATGCACCCATATCTAGATTTTCCATAACTGTCATACTAGATAAAATAGCGCGACCTTCTGGAACGAGTGCAACCCCTTTACGTAAAAGTTGATCCGGTCTAAGTCCTGTTACTTCTTCTCCCAAAAATTCAACAGAGCCTTTTTTAGGTTTTAATAATCCTACAATCGTCTTCATTGTTGTAGACTTACCAGCTCCGTTTGCACCTAAAAGAGTAACAATTTTGCCTTCTTCAACGACTAGATTGATTCCCTTTAAAGCTTGAATTTGTCCATAATAAGTTTCAACGTTTGATATTTTAAGCAATGTCATCTTCCTCCTCTTTACCAAGGTAGGCTTCAATCACAGCTTCATTGTTTTGAATTTCTTCCGGCGTACCTTCTGCTAACTTTTTACCAAAATTCAGTACTGTAATACGGTCACACAATTTCATAATTAGAGGCATATCGTGTTCGATGATTAAAACAGTGATCCCTTTTGATTGAATTTTCTTTATCAAATCAAATAGGCTATCTGTTTCTTTTTCATTCATCCCAGCAGCGGGTTCGTCTAATAATAACAATCGAGGGTTACTAGCTAAAGCGCGGGCAATTTCTAAACGTCTTTGTTGTCCGTATGCTAAGTTTTCTGAAAGTATATCCTTAAATTCTAACAATCCAACTAATTCTAATAACTCTTCAGCCTTTTTCTTTAAATCTTGCTCTTCTTTACGTTGTGACCTTGTTCGAAATACTCCTTTAAAAACACCAGAATGTGTTTGAGAATGGCCACCTACCATAACATTTTCCAATGCTGACATTTGTGAGAATAAACGAATATTTTGATAGGTACGGCAAATACCTTTTTCTGTAATTTTATGCGGTTTTATTCCTGTAATATCGTCTCCGTTAAAATTAACCTCTCCAGATGAAGGAGAAAAAATATTGGTTATTAAATTGAACATAGTTGTTTTACCAGCACCATTCGGGCCAATTAATCCATAGATTTCTCCTTCATTTATAGAAAAAGTAACATCAGTTAAAGCGGAGATCCCGCCAAAGTTTTTAGATATATTATTAATCTTAAGAACCATGTACGTCTCCCCCTTTTGTACGTTTTAACTTTCTAAACCAATTTAGTACATTTAAATCTACAATTCCTTGAGGACGTACAGCCATCAAAATAACAAGAAGTAGTCCATAAATAATATAACGATATTCACTAATGAATCGTAATACTTCAGGCATAAGTGTTAAGAATGTTGCACCAAACACTGATCCTGTAATAACTTCACTACCACCAAAAACAGTGAAAATAAGAATTTCAACAGCACGATGATATGCAAAATCCGAAGGAGAAATGTAGCCCATTACGTGAGCAAATAATGCTCCTGCAAAGCCCGCAAAAACTGCTCCTTGAGCAAATGATAGGACTTTATAATACGTAATATTAATCCCCATAGACTCGGCTGCTTTTTCATCTAATTGGATTGCAGAAAAAGCTCTACCTACACGGGATTTTTTTTGACGATAGATAAACCAAAGGATTAAAACAGTTAATACTAACAAGATTAAAAATACTATTAAACTTGCAAACTGGTTGTTTTGTAAACCTAGAACTGTAGGATTAAATCCCGTATCTCTAGCAAAATATAAAATGTTTCTTCCGATTTGAGGAATGTTGGAAATACCAACCGCCCCATTTGTTAATGACTCCCAATTGACAAAAATAACACGAATTACTTCACCTAAACCTAGTGTTGCAATCGCTAAATATACGCCTGATAAACGAAGTGCAGGTAAACCAATTAATATCCCAAGTATACCGGCAACAACTGCCCCAGCTAAAACTCCTACTATAATTGGTGCATTAAAATGAATTGTCACTAATGCTGAAGTATATGCACCAATCCCCATAAATCCAGCACTACCTAAAGATAATTGTCCAGAAGAAAGCGTGACATACACACTAACTGCTAAAATAATATTAATTAGAACAAACGATGCTATTTGTAATTGATATGGATTTAAAAGTTCCCCTAACATATGATTACCTTCCTTCCAATGATGACTTCGAACCAAATAGACCTTGTGGTTTTAATAGAAGAATAACAATAATCATAATAAAGGCTATTGCGTCTCGATAACCAGAATCTCCATATGCTACAAGGACGGTCTCAGACAATCCTAGGATTAATCCACCAGCCATGGCTCCTTTTACATTTCCCATACCACCTAAAATAATGATAGCTAATCCTTTAAGACCAATTGCTAAACCCATTTGTGGGTTAACAGAGTTAAATGCCATACCAACTAAAATACCTGCAATGCCTCCCATTGCGGATGCAATAATAACGGTCATTGTAATTGTACGCTTTGTATTAACACCTAAAATACTCGCTGTTTCTAAGTTTTCAGCAGTTGCACGTAAAGCTTTTCCGGCTTTTGTTTTTGAAAGCCAGTAAGAAAGTGCCATCATTAAAATCACTGATATAACAAAGATTACTATTTGTACTACATAAATTGTAATCGAACCGACTTCAATCTTAAGCTCTGAAAAAGAAGTTTTAAATGGTTGATTACCAGCCCCAAATAAATGATGTGACATATTTTCTAGAAATATAGAAACACCAATCGTACTAATCAATGGAGCTAAATGAGAAACACCTTTTTTTCCACGAAGAGGACGTAATGTTAGTCTTTCTAATAAATAACCTAATATTCCAGTAACAACAATAGATGCTAAAAATCCTAGCCATAAAGGCCAACCCAATACACCAGTTGTCATGACACCAACATAAGCACCTACCATAAAAATTTCACCGTGCGCCATATTGATAATACCCAATACACCAAATACAAGGGTAAAACCAAGTGCTACAATTGCATAAATACTTCCCAAAGTTATTCCATTAACTAATTGCTCTAGTAGCATGATCAATCATTCCCTAACGTTTAATTTATTTAACACTCGAATGATCTGTAAAATACAAACAACCTAAATTGTTTCTACTTCTTTTACTTTTCATTTCATATGACTCCAAGCTTTAACTATTGGCTAGTTAAAGCTTGGGTTGTAAAACATTTTAATTTTCTGACTATTTAAATTCAACAAATTTTCCGTCTTTTATTTCTACAACTTTAGGATCCATTACTACGTCCCCATCTTTATCAAATGAGAATTTTCCAAGGATACCTTCAAAATCTTTTGTTTCGGCTAAAGCTTTATGGAATTTTTCACGATCTGCTTCTCCTGCACGTTTTAATGCATCAGCATAAATGTACATCGCATCATAAGCTTGAGCAGCGAATTGGTCAGGTAATTTACCATATGCTTCTTTGTATTTCTTATTAAAGTCAACCACTTTTTGATCTGTTGATTCGCCAAACCATGGAGTAGCAACGACTAAACCATTCGCAGCGTCTCCTGCAATTTTAATAACTTCTGGGGAGTTGAATCCATTACCACCAACAAACGGAACATTTAATCCCATTTTGCGAGCTTGGTCCATAATTACTGCACCTTCGTTATATAAAGCTGAAGCTAAGATAAAATCAGGTTTTAAATTTTTAATTTTTGTTAATTGTGCGTTGTAATCACTTTGACCTTTTTGGAATGTTTCGATTGTTACAATGTCAAGTCCCATTTTTTCTGCTTCTTTTTTCATTGTATCGAAGCCTGATTTTGTGAATACATCGTCATTACCGTAAATAATTGCTACTTTTTTCGCTTTTGTTTTAGATACTACTTTTTCCATTGCTGCTGGAATTGCTAAAGCTTCTGGTAGAGAGTTTCTAAATACATAATCTCCAATTTGTGGAATACCTTCAGCTGTAGTTGATGTTCCCATAATTGAGATTCCATTTAAATCTGCTTCTGGAGCAACTACTTTAAATTCAGTACTTAGAGTTGGTCCTAAAATTGCTACGATATCATTATCACTCATTAACTTTTGGCCTGCAGACAATGCTTGTTCTTGTTTACCTGCAGAGTCTTCAGTTACTAGTTCGATATTCACATCACCTTTTGCGTTAATTTCTTTTTGAGCTAATTTAAAACCATTTGTAATGGCTTCACCATATGCTGCACCAGCTCCTGTCAAGTAAGAAATTACGCCAAATTTCGCATTAATCTTACCATTCGACTTTTCTCCACTAGATTGAGTACTACTAGAACTTGTACCACATCCTGCTAGAACAATTAGCATTAATGCAGATACAAATACTAGTAATCTTCTTGTCATCTTATTCATATGTTTCCTCCTATTTATTAGGTTTTTGTAAATACTATTCTATTAAATTACATTTACGTGAATATGTAAATAGAAAAATCGTAATTATTAATATTTTCTGACTCTTGTTTTTATTCAAATATCATAATAATTATGCTTCAATCAGCAAAAACAGTCTATTTAATCGAAATATTCTAACAAATAAGACCGTAAAAAAACCGTAACACTTTTAAGCTTTTGTGCTACGGTATTTTGATGTTATTCCCCTAATATGGAAGCTAATACAGCTTTTTGTGCATGAAGGCGATTTTCAGCTTGTTCGAAAATAAAGGAATTTGGACCATCAATTACTGATGAAGCCACTTCTTCTTCACGATGAGCTGGTAAGCAGTGTAGGAACATATAATCCGGTTTTGCATTTGCTACAAGCGTATCGTTGATTTGATATCCTTTAAAGTCATCTAAACGTTTAGCAGCCTCTTCTTCTTGACCCATTGATGTCCATACATCCGTGTAAATCACATCTGCATTTTTTGCAGCTTCTACAGGATCGTATGTGTGGGCAACTGTGCTACCGTTTTTCACTGCAATCTCTTTTGCAATTTTCATAACATCTTCACTAGGTTCATAGTTTTTCGGAGTTGCAACAACCACGTCAATACCAACATGCGCACATGCAACGACAAGTGAATGAGCAACGTTATTGCCATCGCCAATATAAGCAAGTTTTAGTCCTTTTAGTTCGCCTTTTTCTTCTGCAATCGTTTCTAAATCCGCTAATGCTTGGCATGGGTGTGCAATATCCGTTAAACCGTTGATTACTGGAATAGATGCGTGCTCTGCAAGTTCTTTCACCATTTCATGTGAGTTTGCGCGAATCATAATTCCATCTAGATAGCCTGACAATACATGACCTGTATCATGAATAGACTCTCCACGACCAATTTGCAAATCGCGTGCATTCATGTACATTCCTTTACCACCTAGTTGATTCATCCCAACTTCAAATGAAATACGTGTACGAGTAGAATTTTTTTCGAAGATCATCCCTAAAGTTTTTCCTTCCAATAATGGAGGGCAACTACCTTCTTTTGTAATCACTTTTAATTTCATAGCTAGATCGATTAATCCTTGTACTTCCTCACTTGTATAGTCAGCAAGTGCAAGTAAATCTTTATCTTTTAAAGTCGTAACCAATTTAAGTTGAACAAGTTCTAATAATTTCATCCGAATCGCTCCTTACATTTGTTGTGATAATGAACATTATACATATGTATATTTATTAAATCAAATGTATTTTTATGTTTTTTTAAAATTTTTAAAATCCTTCATCTAATTGGATAAAGGATTTTTTGAAAATAATTTATACTGATAAACCATTACTATCTCTGTTTTAAAAAGCGTTAAATGAAAAAATCATCTTTATTAATAATAATTTTGATTTAATATAATCCTTTTACAAAATGATTAATCAATTTGTAAAAGGATTATTTGTTTGATTTAATTTTTACAAAAAACTATTTTAAATTAACGTTAAAATACCGTCTTCCATTTTATATACTTTATCACAGTATTTCAGCATACGTTCGTCGTGAGTTACCATAATAGCTGCTTTGTTACGTTTTTTCACTTCATCGGCGATTAATTGTACTACCTCATGAGCACGTTTAGAATCTAAGCTTGCTGTCGGTTCATCTGCTAGAATAATAGTAGAATTATTCATAAAAGAACGAGCAATTGCTACTCTTTGACGTTCTCCACCCGAAAGTTCATTTGGATATTTATTAAATTTGCCACCTAATCCAAGTTCAGCAAGTAATTTCTTTGCTTTTTCTTCACCTTCTTTAGATGGTTTACCGGCCATTTTTGTAACTAAAATTAATTGGTCAATAACTTTTAAATAAGGTATAAGATTTGAAGTTTGCAATATAAAGCCTATTTCATTTAAGCGGAATTTTGATAATTCTTTAGAAGATAGGCTTGTAATTTCTCGATTATTAATTAAAATTGAACCTGAAGTGGGTTTTAATAATGCGCCTGCAATTGATAAAAGTGTACTTTTCCCAGATCCCGAAGGTCCAACGATTGCGACAAGTTCCCCTGTTTTCACTTCCATAGAAGCATTATTTAACGCTGTTACTTTTGAGTATCCTTCATCATATGTTTTTGTTACATTCTTAATTTGCAATCCATTCATTTATTCCACTCTCCCTAATGCTGTTAATGGATCAATCTTTACGATTTGACGAACGGAAATAAGTGAACTTAACAAGCTAATAACAAGTAATGCAATGCCATATAAAACAACAAGAGTTCCATCCAAATTAAATGGCATATTTTCTGGGAATACAAGAGCCGTTAAATAAGTTAAGGCACCCCCTATTAATATACCAACTACTGAGAGGACAAATACTTGTGAAATAATTGCTCTAGTAATAAAGCTGTTACTTGCTCCAATTGCTTTCATTACACCGAATTGTTGTGTTTTTTGAATCGTAATTACATAAAAGAAAACAGCTATGACAAATGCAGAAATGACAATTAAAAATGCAAGCATCATTAATATAGTGCCATTTTCCTCCATGTAACCAGGCATTCCATTAATAGCAGTACTTTTGGTTACAGTTTCGATACCTTTAATTGATTTATCTAATTGTACATGATTCAAATTTGGCGCTTGTAAAACGATTGCATTCACTACATCTTTAATTCCATTGTTTGATCCTGGTGCAGCAAATGTATAATCTCTCCATTGATCTAATGTAGAAAATAAAACAGGTAAATGGTTAAATGTTTCTCCCTCTACGAAACCGATAATCTTTAATTTGATGATAGAACCATCAATTTGGATTTTGTCACCAATTTTGTAACCTTTCTCTTTTAATGA
Source organism: Rummeliibacillus sp. JY-2-4R (assembly GCF_053847205.1). Classification (NCBI taxonomy): domain Bacteria; kingdom Bacillati; phylum Bacillota; class Bacilli; order Caryophanales; family Caryophanaceae; genus Rummeliibacillus; species Rummeliibacillus sp. JY-2-4R. Next base: position 2,918,071 of record NZ_CM132623.1, read on the forward strand.
TTCATTAGCAAGTACGCCGTTTTTTGTTGAACGATCTAGTTGTTTACCTTCAATCACTTTAGGCTCAATGAAGTCTCCAGGATTAATACCTAAAACAGCAATATCTGTTTTTTCATCTTCTTTTTTGCCATGTGAAATGGCAGCCATTGATGCACCGAATGGAGTTGCTTGTTTGACATTATCATTTTTCTTAATACTATCGATTAATGATTCAGATATTAACGATTTACTAAATGTCGCTTTAGCTCCATCTTCATACACTACATAATCGGCATCTAAATTCTTAATTGTTGCAGCACTTAACGTAGAGAGACCATTACCAAGGCCGGATAAGATAAATACAAGCCATGCAATTAATACGATAATGACACTCATCAAGGTATAGCGTAGTTTTGCGTGTTTTAACTCTTTTAATGCTAAAAACATGGGATTGTTCCTCCTTATAAGTTACACATGTGTCACTTTTAGATAAAATAATGCTAAAAGTACTTTAAGCATTATTATACACATAAGTTACACTCATGTCACTTATTTTCTGCCACATACACCATATAAAATTAATTGTTTAATATATTGAAGCTGCTCATCTTTCGACAGATTTTGTTGAAAAGGAATATCAATTGTTTGAAAGATAAATGCTAATACTAGCGAATCTGGTATAGATGAAGCAATATACTTTTCTCTTTTGCCATTCGAAACGATTCTAATAAGTGGTGCATATAAATCTTTATGCATAGATGCCAATTGTTCCTTTTTTTGAATGACTTCTTCTGATGTATTTTGAATGAGTGAAGTCATCCCAAGTAATTGATGTACCTCATTAAAACGAGACATACGATATAATAAATCTTCCAGTTGTTGCTCAAAAGTACCATCTTGACGAACTTTTTGTAAATCCTCTATACTTTGCTGCATTTCAAATACCATAAAGTCAATTAATAATTCATCTTTGTTTACATATTGTTTATAGATTGCTGCTCTAGAAACTCCTAAAACATCTGCTAGATGACTGATTGTAAAGCCATCATAACCAACTTGAAGTATTTGTTCCTTTGCCGCTATATATAAATCCAATTTTGAAAAAATACGATTTCTACCCAATCCGTCACCCCATTTTTATGTATTGAATTCATCTTATCATTAAAGTTTTTTGAAGAACAAGAATTTATATACAAGATGGTTTAATAAAAAAACAGTTGGAAGGATTATAAATCCCAACCAACTGCTCTTATTACCGTTATTGAATTACTAAGTTAGTTAATCATTACTTTCAACAAATCTTTTAACCATAGGTTAAATCTCCACTTTTGTTGAGAGCTGTATTTAGTCAAAAATAATCTTATTAACTGTTTCACGGTCTAATTTTTTGATAACTTCAATCACTAATTTGACCGTATTTTCGAAGTCATCTCGATGCAAGATTCCTGCATGTGAGTGAATATAGCGTGTTGCAATACCAATCGATAATGCTGGTACACCATTGGCAGTTAGATGGATGGAGCCTGCATCTGTACCCCCGCCTGGAATGGCTTCAAATTGATAAGGGATATTATTTTCTTCAGCTGTATCAACTACTAGATCACGTAAGCCTTTGTGGGCAACCATAGAACCGTCATAGATAATGATTTGTGGGCCTGCCCCCATTTTGCTATTAGATTCTTTAGACGAAATTCCTGGCGTATCACCAGCAATCCCTACATCTACAGCAAAACCAATATCAGGGTTAATTTTGTGAGTCGCTGTTTTTGAGCCTCTCAACCCTACTTCTTCTTGGACTACACCACAACCATAGACTACATTCGGGTGTTTTGCATTTTTTAATCCTTTTAAAACTTCAATCGCGATGGCACAACCAATTCGGTTATCCCACGCTTTTGCAAGCAAATGTTTTTCGTTTTTCATCACCGTAAATTCAAAATAAGGTGTGACCATATCTCCTGGTCTTACCCCCCAGCTTTCTGCTTCTGTTTTGGAGGCTGCACCGATATCAATGAACATATCTTTAATTTCATATGGTTGTTTACGAGCTGAAGCAGATAAAATATGAGGAGGCTTAGATCCAATAACACCAATAATGGTTTCACCAGAACGTGTTACTACTTGCACACGTTGTGCTAGCATTACTTGTGACCACCAACCACCAACTGTTTGGAATTTTAAAAAGCCTTTATCATCTATTTGTGTGACCATAAAGCCTACTTCGTCTAAGTGACCTGCGACCATGATTTTAGGACCGTTTGGATCGCCTACTTTTTCGGCAATGACAGCGCCTAAATTATCACTTTCTACTTTATCTGCATATGGTTCAATGTATTTTGTCATCACTTCACGGGATTCTTTTTCGTTGCCCGCAATTGCTCGAGCATCCGTTAAATCCTTCAACATTTTTAATGTCTCATCTAATTGGACCATTATTTCGCCCCCTAAACATTTCAATACTTGTTAATTATAATCCGAACAGAGGATAAATTCAAAATATTCATTAGAATTTACCAGATGAACCGAATCCTTGCGCAGAGCGTGTTGAATCTGTCACTTGGTCTACTTGCTCAACGTTTACTTGAAGAACTGGAGCAATAACCATTTGTGCAATACGCATATGTTTTTCAATGTTGAAATCAGACTTACCATGATTTATTAATATGATTTTAATCTCTCCACGATATCCTTCATCTATCGTACCAGGGCTATTTAGAACTGTAACTGCATGTTTTAGTGCGAGTCCACTTCTAGGGCGTACTTGTGCTTCTGTACCTTTAGGCAGTTCAATTATAATGCCTGTATGGATTAATGCAGATTCTCCAGCTTTGATTACTTTTTCTTCTACTGAATATAAGTCTAGGCCAGCATCACCTGGGTTCGCGCGAAATGGCATTTTCGCATCTTCATGAATGAGTTGTACTTTTAATGTGTAATCCATTGTCTTACCTACCTTTATTATTTCGAACTGTAATTTCTCTTTATCCATCGTATCGAAAAAGAAAGAAATTGAAAAGAAATTTTACTAATAACATTTTTGTATTATGAAATTGATTTATGATATTAAACTTTTAAAATGATAAATGCTTCTACAATAGCTAGAATTGTAAATCCGTATAGAAATTTCGGGTGACGGGTTTTGTGATGGAATAAAAGCATTCCTAACCATGTACCAGCTGCTCCTCCACCCCATGCAATTAACCAAAGTCTTTTTTCTGGAATACGCCACCGATTATTAATTGCTTTCCATTTATCGATTCCCATTACCAGAAACCCAATTACAAACAATAAAAGAAAATAAATCTTAATAACAATAGATAAATCTAAATTCATGCTTTCCTCCTCATAAAAAAAGCATATAGAGTATAAAATCTCCATATGCAAAAGTGGTATTTCTTTGTATTTAATTGTACTCTAGATATTCATTATCTTGCTTGAACAAATGATTTGTTTGCAGTGATATATTTGCCATTTGATAATTTTAATCTTGGTGTTCCACCTGATGTAAATGAAATCGATTTAACAGTTAATCTTTTCCCTTTTGAAAGTGCTGTTCCTCTATTTGCAGTAGTGAAACTTGTACTGCTATATTGGTAAACACTTTTCTTTAATTGAACTGTACCAGGATTGACATAAATATAATTAGTGATTGATGGTGTTACTACTCGTACAAAATCTTTACTTGCAGTAATGTATGAACCAGATACCGTTTTTAATCTTGGTGTTCCACCTGTAGAATAAGCTAAATCTTTAATGCTTAAAACTGTGTTCTTTTTCACACTAGTAAGTTTTTTGCTAAAGTCTGCATTGTTATATGCATATACCCCTGATTTTACAAGGATCTTTTTAGGAGTCGTTGTATAATAGTTGTTAATATTCGATGTAACTTTTACAACATAACTACGATTTGCTGAAATATATGTGCCATTCGTTAGTTTCAATCTTGGCGTACCAGCACTCGTTTTTACGATAGCAGAAACGTTAAGTAATGTGTTTTTAGGAATAGCTTTAACTTTAGTAGTCGTATTAAAAGTTGTAGATGAATATTGATTTACTGGTGTTTTTGTTGCGATTTTCTTTGGATTTGTTGTGTAATATCTTGCGTTACTTGTTGTTGTAATAGAGGAATCAGCTCTAAAGAATGTATTTAATGTTTTTCCTGTAGCTAATCTATTTAAGTCAACATCCCCATCAATTCCCAAAACGGACCCTTGGCTTGTATATTGCCATAAATCATAGTCAATTGTTGGTTGGGCACCATAGCGCGCAATCCATAAAAAGTCTGCATTCGTAACTTTTTTCAAGTCTTGGTCATTATAGAAGTATTCGCCAGAATATATCCCAACTGGTTTATTCGTTAGTTTTTTTAGTTGTGTGATAAAAGCTTTTGTTGCATCAACTGTAGTACCTCTTTTAACAGTTACTTCTTCTACATCCACTACATAAAACTTTGTGTTTTTACTAGCACGATTATAGAAATCTTTTGCCTCTTGTTGTGCATCGCTTTCATCCCAGTACAGTGCATAAGCGTATACCCCAAAAGGAATTCCATATTGCATAGCAGCCTGTTCGTATTGTTTATGCCATTTGTCTTCCAACGTGCTACCATATTGCGTGCGGATAATAACAAAATCTAAATTTTTGCTTGCTGTATTCCAATCAATTTCCCCTTGATGATGCGATAAATCTGCGATAACTGGTTCTTTTGCATCAGCACTATTTCCTCCAACTACAAATAATAGAGCCAGAAGAAACAATGCACTAATCTGCTGAAGTTTCCTCATTTTTTTACAATCCTCTTTCTATGTATATTGTTAATCTTTCAATTACTTATTAAGAATAACAAATTAACGTAAAGGGAAATAATACAACTTCATGTTTTGTTTTTTACAATAATTAATAGAAAGTTAAAATTATATTACATTTTTATTTTAATTAATAAATTGGTATTTTCATGCTCGATTTTTAAAAAAATTAATAAAAATTTAACTTTATGTTTCAAAACAATTAAGTATATAATCGTGATTTTATTCAAATAACCCTAATAGATTCGTTATACTAATTTGAGCTTTTCGTAGTTATATTGTATTGTTTCACAAAATTATGTAACAAAAAGTAGCCAGCTATTATTGTCTGGCTACTATTGGCTCTTGCTCTATTTTTTTGTGCTATTTTTCGATTATGCGTTTGCTTCAACTTTTAATTGTTGTGCTGGTCCAAAGAATTCGAAGTGAATTTGAGATTCTTTAAAGCCAATTGCATATAGGTGGTTAATCATTGCTTCCATGAATGAAGCTGGTCCACATACATATACATCATTTTCAAGGCTAACGTTTTCTTGTAAGAATTCTTTTGTGATATAACCAACTTCCTCGGTATTCAATGCAATGTAGCTTGCATTTGGCATTATTTCTAGATTATTTGAGATTTCTCTGTCAAATACATGTAGTTTTGCATTACGTGCGCTATGAATAAGTGTTGTTTTTCTGTTTGAATCAAGTGCAGCTAAAGTGTCAAACATACTCATAAGTGGTGTAATACCAATCCCACCTGCTATGAATGTTACTGGTGCTTTAGACGCTAGGTCTAATTGGAAGTCCCCTGCAGGTGCACTAACTTGGATACGATCACCAATACGCGCTTGGTTGTGTAGGTAAACTGATACTTTACCTTGAGGATCGTTTAAATCTTCACGTTTTACAGAAATACGGTAAAATGCATTTTTGTTTGCTGCTCTTGATAAGCTATATTGACGGTTATGAACGAATTCTTCTCCAGGAATTTTTACTTGAATTGTAATAAATTGACCTGGATTGTATTCAGGTAATACTTTACCATCAACTGGTCGTAAGTAGAATGAAGTGATTTCTTCGTTTTCTTGCACTTTGTCAGCGATTTCAAATTCTTTGAAGAATCTCCATCCGCCTTCTTGATTTTCAGCTACTTGGTACATTGCTTCTTCAGTTGAGATGAATGCATCAGCGATTACACCATATGCTTCTGCCCATGCATTAATAATTTCATCAGTAGCAGCATCGCCTAAAACTTCTTTAATTGCACCTAGTAAAAATTCTCCTACGATTGGGTAATGTTCTGGTTTAATTCCTAAGCTACGGTGTTTTTGTGCAATTTGGTGTACAACTGGCATAATTGCGCCTAAATTTTCAATGTGAACAGCTGCAGCATATACTGTGTTAGCTAGCGCTGCTTGTTGACGACCTTTAGCTTGGTTAGCATGGTTGAAGATATTTAATAATTCAGGATGTGCAGCAAATAAATTTTTATAGAATGTTTTTGTAATTGCATTTCCGTGTACTTCTAATACTGGTGCAGTAGATTTTACAATATCCATAGTTTGTGGTGATAACACTGGTCAACACTCCTTTTCTTTTAACAACCTAAAGATACACCTGCCTTACACTAAAAGCAATATTACAAATACATCTTTAACAAAAAAGACATATTTAAAATACATCTTTTAAAAATAAGTGAATTTTTCACTATCATGGTATAATAGTATGAGAATGGTGGTGTAATGGATGCGATTAACACTCTATACCGATTACTCTTTACGTGTCCTACTCTATCTAGGCTCAATGGATTCAGATAAATTGGCCACAATTAAAGAAATATCGGAATCATATGGAATATCTAAGAATCATCTAATGAAAGTCACACATGAGCTTGGTAAGCTTGGATATATAGAAACAATTCGTGGTCGCGGCGGTGGTATTCGACTTGCGATTAAACCGGAAGAGATCGTTATTGGAAAAGTGATACGGCAAACGGAAGAAGATTTCTATCTAGTTGATTGCTTTAATCCTGAATCAGTAGGTTGTATCATTTCCCCCGTTTGCAGTTTGAAAGGCGCTCTCAATAAAGCCATGCATGCATATTTAGCTGTATTGGATGAATATACACTAAGTGATTTTCTTCATTCAAAAGAGGAAATGGCTGCATTATTGTTTAATAATAAGTAATCATAAAAAAACCTTTCGTCCCGTCTGTGTGGCTAAAGGTTTTTTATGTTTTTAAACTTTTTTTCATTATGCTCGTTTCACTTTTACAAATGATTATGTTACATATTTATAAGAATCTAATTTACCCAAAAATAAAAGCCTATGAATGTTAAATTCATAGGCTTTTACTATTTATAATTACAAATTATTTAGCTACAGCTTTTTTAGCAGCGTCTGCTAATTGAGCGAATGCAGCTGCATCGTTTACTGCAAGGTCAGCTAACATTTTACGGTTAACTTCGATTTCAGCAACTTTTAAACCGTGCATTAAACGGCTGTATGAAAGACCATTAATGCGAGCAGCAGCGTTGATACGAGTGATCCATAATTTACGGAAATCACGTTTCTTTTGACGACGGTCACGATATGCATATTGACCTGATTTCATAACTGCTTGGTTAGCAACTTTATATAATGTGTGTTTAGAGCCAAAGTAACCTTTAGCTAATTTTAAAACTTTTTTACGACGTGCGCGTGATACAGTACCGCCTTTTACGCGTGGCATACTAATTACCTCCTGCTATTCAATTACATGAATATATATTGTATTTTCGAATTATTTAATGTTTGCAAGTAAAGATTTGATGCGTTTGAAGTCACCTGAAGAAACGATGTTTGCTTTACGTAGGTGGCGTTTTGCTTTTGTAGATTTGTTTGCGAATAAGTGGCTACCGAAAGCACGGTCATATTTTAATTTACCAGTACCCGTTTTTTTGAAACGTTTAGCTGCGCCACGGTGAGTTTTCATTTTTGGCATTTCGAATTCCTCCTAAACTGTTCGACTAAAACTTATTTTTTCTCGTTCTTAGGTTGAAGTACTAAGAACATGCTTCTGCCTTCCATTTTCGGTTTTTGTTCAACCGTTGCATATTCAGCACAAGCTTCAGCAAAGCGATCTAATACTTTTTGGCCGATATCTTTGTGCGTAATTGCACGGCCTTTAAAACGGATAGATGCTTTTACCTTGTCCCCTTTTTCAAGGAACTTAATTCCGTTACGCAATTTTGTTTGGAAATCGTGTTCGTCGATAGTAGGACTTAGTCTTACTTCTTTCATCACGATAACTTTTTGGTTTTTGCGTACTTCGCGATCTTTCTTTTGTTGCTCGAATTTAAATTTACCATAGTCCATGATACGAGCGACCGGTGGCTTGGCTTGAGGAGCCACAAGGACAAGATCCAAATTTGCACGTTCTGCAATTGTTAAGGCTTCATTGCGTGATTTTACTCCAAGCTGATCTCCATTATGGTCGATTACACGAAGTTCACGAGCGCGAATGCCTTCGTTTACATACATGTCTTTGCTAATAACAATCCACCTCCAAGTAGTGTCGCGAATACATGGTTTGGGCTAGTTGCCCGATGATCGGTACGGCTTATTTCGATGTCCACTAAAAAAGGGCGGACATAGTCGAAATGTCCGCCCGCAAGATATATGTACACGCGAAATGCGTGATCCGTTCTATCACATAACCTGTCAACACTAAAAACTTAGATCAATCAGGTGAGAAGCGGGCAGCCTCTACTTCAACCACAAACTTGTATTCTTTAACCTTTAATATATTATCATGAATTAAAACGCCTGTCAACAGTTCTTCATAAAAAACAAATACATTTCTTTAAAATGTTTCGAATAAGTAATTAAGGGCTATATACAAAATGAAAAGTATTTTCTAAGGAGGAGTCAAGAATATGACAGTAAAGAAAATATTATTTATCTCAGATCATGGTGACCCACTTGCTCCATTGGGTAGCAAGCAAGCTGGCGGTCAAAATAACTATGTAAAACAATTAGCCCTTGCATTAGAATACAATAATTATGAAATTGACGTAATTACACACTGGACAAACGATCAGGCACCTCAAATCGAAAAATTTGGACATAACAATCGTGTAATTCGTATTGCCGCAGGTCATAAAGGCCCAATCAATAAAGAAAATATTTTCAGCTTACTTCCTAAGTTTTATAAAGAAATGCTGCAACTGATTGATATTAAAGAGTATGCACTTGTTCATACACATTATTGGATGTCCGGTATTCTAGGAGACATGTTAAAAACACAATTCCATCTACCATGGATTCATACAAACCATTCATTAGGAATAGCTAAAAAAAACGGAATTGGTGTAGCAAATGAAGTTCGAATTCAATATGAAAAGAAAATACTTACAAATGCGGATGAAGTAATTGCAACTACACCAAATGAAAAAGAGTTAATTGAAAGTACTGTTCCCTCACCTACTTCAATAAAAGTAGTTCCTATCGGGGTATCCCCAAGATTTATCGATACACCAATTTCAATGAAACAAAGCCCTTATTATTTATATGTTGGACGTTTGGAAAAACCAAAAGGTATCTTCGTACTATTAGAGGCGTTTAAACTTTTACTAAAAAACCATTCCGTACCAGATGAGATTAAATTAATAATCATTGGTGGGAGTAAAAACGCAGTAGATTTAATAACTAAAGATCCCAAAAACAAAGAACTTCAACAGGCGATTGCAGGCTTTGAAGACCGTATTTTGTTTTTAGGACCGAAGAATGAAAAAGAACTTGTTCATTATTACAAAAACGCCATTGCTACGATTGTTCCTTCTTATTACGAATCATTTGGAATGGTGGCAGCAGAAGCTCAAGCATGTGGTTGTCCTGTTATTGCTTCAAAAGTTGGAGGTTTACAAAATGTCGTCCTTCCACAGCGAACTGGACTACATGTAACAAGTGGTGATCCCGAAAAATTTGCAGAAGCAATGGATATTCTCTTAAAGAATGGTCTGTTAAATAATTTATTGGGCTACAACGCTAAATCTCTTGCAGAAAAACAATTTGATTGGTCTGAAATTGCTATAAGAATTAGTAACTTGTACGAGGAGATTCAACATGAATATGTTCAAAAATAATATTATTGCAACTGATCTAGACAATACTTTAATCGGCGATTCAAAATCATTGCAACAACTACTTAATTATTTAGAAAATGATTTTTCTACCATCTATATTACTGGACGCCATAAACAATCAGCAATTGAGTTATTATCTTCCCATCAAATCCCTATGCCTGAAGTACTTATTTGCGACGCAGGGGCGACAATCTATAACTCACCAGAATTTGAACAAGATACGATTTGGAAACAACTAACTAAAAAAGATTGGCAACCTCAAAAAATAAAAGCAATCATGGAATTTTCACCTTCTATAAAAAAACAAAACTTGCCTAATGAAGAACGCCTATCGTATACAATATTAGACAGCAATATTGCGAAGATAGCCGAAATCAAATTATTAGATCATGATATTTCTTGTCATTGTATTTACAGCTCGGGAAAAGACTTCGATATATTACCTGCTTATACAAACAAAGGAACTGCCTTACAATATGTGTTGCGAAACGCACCCTCAGATGCACATATTCTAGTAGCTGGGGATTCCGGAAATGATTCAGATATGCTTACACAAGGTTATCCAGCAGTTATTGTAGGCAATCATCAACCTGAACTTGAAAAGTTAACAGGTATTTCAACCATATATTTCGCAAAAAAATATTATGCAGCAGGTATTCAGGAGGGTTGGAGTCATTTTCACTCACCTATTCAGATTCAGCCATCTACACATGTCTAGTCTTGTGTTTTTCAGCCATCGATTATTCCATTAAAAAAGCGACTTTCCGTTTGAAAGAACGAAAAGCCGCCTTTTTAAGTTTAACAAGATCAAATGATCTTAACCTTTATGTGCAACGTCTTCTTGAATTGCTTTTAAGAATTCATCAAATGGTACAGTTTCAGAATCTTTTGAGCCATAACGGCGAACATTTACACTACTATCTTCTACTTCTTTATCCCCTAGTACAAGCATATAAGGGATTTTCTTCATTTGTGCTTCACGAATTTTATAACCAAGCTTTTCATCTCGGTAATCCATTTCTACACGGAAGCCTTGTGCTTGTAATTTTTCTTCAACTTGTTTTGCATAGTCGAAGTGAACATCGTTAGATACAGGGATTACTTGTACTTGAACTGGTGATAACCAAGTTGGGAATGCACCTTTGTATTCTTCGATTAAGAAGGCTACAAAACGTTCCATAGTTGATACTACACCGCGGTGAATTACAACTGGACGATGTTGTTTACCATCTTCACCAATATAATTTAGGTCGAAGCGTTCTGGTAATAAGAAGTCAAGTTGAACTGTAGATAATGTTTCTTGTTTACCAATTGCAGTTTTTACTTGTACATCAAGTTTTGGACCGTAGAATGCTGCTTCTCCTTCTGCTTCGTAGTAATCTAAACCAAGGTCATCCATTGCTTCTTTTAACATACCTTGTGCTTTTTCCCACATTTCATCATCATCGAAATACTTTTCAGTATCTTCTGGATCACGGTAAGAAAGACGGAATTCATAATCAGTTAAATTGAAGTCTTTATAAACAGATAAGATTAATTCAACTACTTTTTTGAATTCTTCTTTGATTTGGTCCGGACGAACGAAAAGGTGAGCGTCATTTAAAGTCATACCACGTACTCGTTGTAAACCAGAAACAGCTCCACTCATTTCATAACGGTGCATTGTACCAAGTTCTGCTACACGGAATGGTAGATCACGGTAAGAACGCATAGCTGATTTGTATACCATCATATGGTGAGGACAGTTCATAGGACGTAACACTAAAGTTTCATTATCCATTTCCATTGGTGGGAACATGTCTTCTTGGTAGTGATCCCAGTGACCTGAAGTTACATAAAGTTCTTTAGAACCTAATACTGGAGTATAAACATGTTTGTAACCAAGTGACACTTCTTTATCGACAATATAGCGTTCAATTGTACGACGGATTGTCGCACCATTTGGTAACCATAAAGGAAGACCCATACCTACTAATTTGCTAGTAGTAAATAATTCAAGTTCTTTCCCAATTTTACGGTGATCACGTTCTTTTGCTTCTTCAAGCATTTGTAAATGTGCTTTTAATTCATCTTTTGTAAAGAATGCTGTCCCGTAAATACGTTGAAGCATTTTGTTATCTGAATTACCTCTCCAATATGCTCCAGCAATAGATAATAATTTGAATTCTTTAATTTTGCCTGTAGAAGGTACGTGTACACCACGGCAAAGGTCAAAGAAATCACCTTGTTCATAAATTGAAACTTGTTCATCTTCAGGGATTGCATCTAGAAGTTCAAGTTTATATTCATCATCAATTTCTTCAAAGCGTTTTTTTGCTTCTGCACGAGATACATCATGACGAACGACTTCAATATTTTCAGCAACGATTTTCTTCATTTCTTTTTCGATGCGTGGGAAGTCTTCAGAAGTGATAGGTTCTGGAGAATCGATATCGTAGTAGAAACCACCTTCGATTACTGGACCAACACCAAGTTTTACACCAGGGAATAATCGTTTTACAGCTTGAGCTAAAAGGTGAGCTGTTGAATGGCGTAATACTTCAAGTGCTTCATGATCTGTTGGTGTAATAATTGCAATTGTACCATCTTCTTCAAGTGGTGTTTTAGTATCAACTAATACATCGTTAAATTTACCAACGATTGCTTTTTTACGTAGTCCAGGGCTAATAGATAGTGCTACAGCATCAGTAGTAATGCCTTTTTCAAACTCTTTTACTGAGCCATCAGGGAATGTTAACTTAATCATGTCTGCCATAAATAATCTCTCCTTTGTTTGTATTCTAGAGCTCTGGGCCACAAGTAAGTGCTGAAGCGGCTCGTTCAGGCCTGACAAGCGTTGGAAGGCCCGAATTGAAAGCATCTTTTCAGCTTTCAACCGAGGGACTGTTTTAAAGAAGATAGCCTAAGTACGCGACATCGTGTCGCAAAGGCTATCGAGTACGCATCCTGCGCACCCCGAAGGCCTAGCCGCTGAAGCCGGATACAAGTAAGTGCTGAGGGCGCTCGTTCAGCTGCGACAAGCACTGGAGCCTTCGAATTGAAAGCGTCTTTTCGCTTTCAACCGAGAAGGTGAAGTGACTCGAGCAGCTAGCGCCCGAAGCCGGATACAAGTAAGTGCTGAGGGCGCTCGTTCAGCTGCGAAAATCGCTGGAGGGCTCGAATCGAAAGCATGTTTTAGCTTTCGACCGAGAGACCGAAGTGACTCGAGCAGCTAGCGCCCGAAGCAAGATACAAGTACGTACTGAAGCATCAAGCACACCTCATAAAAATTCTGCACAAAAAAACCCCGTCCGCAAAGGGACGAGGTTATTACTCGTGGTTCCACCCTTCTTCCTTCTATACATGTGAATAAAGTACATGTGTAGACGAAGCTCTAGTTCGGCTAACGGGCCGCTACCGTCGACAATTACTAATTGTTCACTGTCGCTGCTCCAAGGCGGTAAATTTTGTGCCGGTACTAAGAAGCTTTCACCAATTGCTTCTCTCTCTTTATAGTCGTACAGAAAATTGTTGTCCTTTTCTAAGCATTTATTATTAGATTATGTCTGCAATTATATAATGAAAAATTTTTAAAATCAAGTTTCATTTAAGTCTTATTTCAAACTAGTCGCCTTGATACAGTCTTCTATTTTCACCAATCATTTCAAAGTCAGTAGTTAAAGCTTTTACACGTTCCATTATTCGTGCTGCTTTTATGACATCTACTTCCCCTTTTTGAGTTGTAGCGAAATGACTTTCAAGTTGATCGTAATTATAGTTTGAAGTAATAAATATTGGTAATCCTTCATTCATACGGAATTGCAAAATTGTACCGATAATTTCATCTCTTGTCCATGCAGATAGATTTTCTGCTCCTAAATCATCTAGCATGAGAACAGGCGCCCTTTTCACAAAATCCACTTTATCTTGAAGGGATTGGTCTTGAATGGAACTCTTTAATTCACTTAAAAAGTCAGGTACATAGACCATCACTGTTTTAATTTCCATCTTGGCTAATTCGTTTGCAATTGCTCCAAGTACGTAAGACTTACCTACACCGAAATTGCCATAAATATAATAACCACTTCTCGGAAGAATTCCTGTTTTGCGTACATTTTGAATAAATAATTCTGCAAAATTACGAATGGCCATCTTCGATTCATTGCTAGTGTCTAAATCACTAATCTTAGCCTTTAAAACATCTTTTGGCATATGCATACTAGAAATCATCGAAGCGGCTTTACGGCGAGCATCTTCCATTCTCTTTGTTTGGCAAGGTATATATTCTACATCAATTTGCCCTCTAATGATGGTGAGTTTTGGTATAAACCCATTAATAGCATTTTTACAAGTAGCGACAGATTCACATTGGCCGCAATCATGTTGTAGGGTAACGTATTCATAAAGCTTCCCCATACCTCTTTCCACCATTTCGCGGTTAGCAATTTGGTCATTTTCGGCAAGGAATTTTTGAACACCTTTATCTTCTAATATTTCTTTTTGCATTTCTGCATAACGTGTTTGGAATTGTGAATCCATCATTTTTTTTAATTCGTTGTTGATCGGCTCCATTATGAATCCACCTCTCCTTCATTCATCCCTAATTTTTTCATAATTTCTTTACGTTTCTTTTCATAATCGGTTTGATCGGTTTGTATTTTCTTTTCTTCCGATTTTTTTTGTTGTTTGGCCTTATTTTCATAATACCAATCTGGCACATTTTGCTTATTTACTTGCTTCCCTTTTGGAATAAATGCTTTGCGTTTTTTTTGTTCTTGATAATCCTTTGCAAAAAGTAATGCTTGTTGTGCTGATTGGATATTATTCTTTTGCCAGTTAGAAGCAATTGCTTGTAGGAATGCACTATTTAAATTTGCATTACTTAAATAATACGCGTAATGAATTAAGACATTTATAACCGGTGTTGGCATGTCGTATTTTGATGTAAACTCTCGAACAACCTTTACATCCCGTTCAAATGGTGTCTTTCCTTTTGCAAGCATGATTAATAAGTTAGATGGAGTTGCACTATTCAAAATGTCCGTTACTTCTTTTTGAAGTTTATCAACATTTGAATAATCAGCGTCCAAAAACTGTGGCAACTGATAAAATGCACCTGCACCAGCCTTTAGGATTTTATATTCTTTCGAATAATCTTTTTCTTCTATTGATACACTTTGTTTTGAATCATTTGCATTTTGCTCTTCAAATTCTCTCGCTAATTTCATCGCTTCTCTTGCTGTTTTCACACCGGTATTACGCCAATGTGAAGCGATTGTTTCAACATACTTCCGATTTAATTTTCCATTGTTTCGTAAAAACACATAATGAATCAGTACGTTTACAACCGGAGTTGAAATACCATATTGCATCACTAAATCCTCGACAAGTTGTCGGTCGTTAGGAAACGGTTCCTTACCACTAGCTACAGCCTTTAATACATCAATAGGAGACGAAGATTCAAACCATCTGATTAACTCTGCTTCCATTGGATCTATTTCTTCCTCGACCACTTCAGTTTGCTTAAAAACTTCTTGTTTTTGCTGCTGTTTTTTTATAACAGATTGCATCTCAGGAGGTTCTTTAGATACAGTGAGTTTATAGTAATCTGCAGCTTCCTTTTTTAAACGTAAATCGCTTAGCTCCATTTTATCATCTAGAGCAAGTAAAATAATTTTCTGCATATCAAGTGGCGTTAAATGATATAAAAAAGCTAATTTAGCAATGGTTGCCTTTACTTCCGCAGTTAATACAGAAGATGGAACTAGTTGCTCAGAGAGACTAACTCTTAGAAGACTAAAATCAAATTCCTCGTAATTAAAAGGCAATTCTTTTGGTTTCTCTTGTAATCCAGTAAGTTGGATTCCATCAGAAGGCAAATTATGATGAACAGGTCGATAAACATCTGTAAATGTTCTAGATATTTCCTGATAACCGTAATTTGACAATCCTTTGGAAACAAATCGTTGACGTAAATTACGATAGCTGGATTCACCAATTTTACTAAATAAGAACATTGATAATAGTGGATCATCAAAGAAAGTTGCAGCATCAAGTGGTGGCATTACATCATAGATAAAAGATCGCATTTCTTGTTGGTCTTTACGAAAAGTACGCAGTAAACCAATTGCTTCTAATGCAATACGTGACTCAAAAACTTTACCGATTGGCAAATTCAAAGCATTCATCAAATGATAATGCGACATTGTACAATCTTCTACATTTTCCCCCTCGGCCCACAACAAAAAATAGAGACTTATTGGTTCTGCTCCAATTAATGGTTGATATAACAATGTAATCAATTTTCTATCATAACTAGAAAGAGGGAATGGTACGCGAATGGATAGACGGTCAACAGGCTGCAATTCTTTATATAAATTCACCAACTATACTCCCTCCAAAATATTAGCTTAAATTCTACTCTCGTTCTTTGGATTGTTTTTCAATTAACTCTTTCAGCTCATCGATAAATACGTTGATATCCTTAAATTGACGATACACAGAGGCAAAACGTACATAGGAAACTTCATCAATTCTAGAAAGTCGGTCCATGACCATTTCTCCTACTTCTTCTGTTTTTACTTCTGCATTACCAATTCTTCGTAAATCTTGCTCGATATCAAACACGAGGTCTTCTAAAACACTCAGTGCAACAGGACGCTTTTCACAGGCACGAATTAGACCACGAAGTACTTTTTCTCGACTAAACTCTTCACGTGAACCGTCTTTTTTCACAACAATGAGTGGCATTTCTTCTACTTTCTCAAAAGTCGTAAAACGAAAACCACAAGATTCACATTCACGACGCCTGCGAATTGCTTTATTATCATCCACAGGTCTACTATCAATGACTTTCGTTCCGTTATATTGACAAGCTGGACATTTCATATTTTTTTCTCTCCTGATTTCGCAACATATTAGTTTATCTATTATAGCAAAAAATGATGGTTGATATCGAAAAAAAGAGTAGAAAATCCTAAAATACAATCAAAAGCTTTACTAAAGATCGTCAAAGTTTAACTTAATCTAGTACAAAAATTCCGTTTTTAAGACATTTTTAAAAAAAATCCTTCTAACCTAGAAGGCTAGAAGGATATGAAAATATAGAAAGATTTAAAATTAAATTTTAAGCATTTACTGTTTCTTTCAATTCAGCAACTACTTTTTTAGTTAAATCTACAACTCTTGCAGAATAACCCCATTCATTGTCATACCAAGCAATTACTTTAACTTTGCGATCACCAATTGTCATTGTTGTAAGACCATCTATTGTAGCTGATGCTGGATTAGTATTATAATCACTAGATACAAGTGGTTCCATACTAAAATCTAAAATTCCTTTTAAAGGTCCTTTTGCAGCTTTTTTAAAAGCCTCATTTACCTCATCAACAGTAACATCTCTTTGTAAATCTACTACTAAATCTACTAGAGAAACATTAGGTGTTGGAACACGTAATGCCATACCATGTAATTTTCCTTGTAACTCAGGTAAAACAAGTGTTAATGCTTTTGCAGCACCTGTAGATGTAGGGATAATAGATTGTGCACATGAACGTGCGCGACGTAAATCTTTATGTGGATTGTCTATATTTTTTTGGTCATTTGTATATGAGTGAACTGTAGTCATTAAGCCATTATCAATTCCAAATGCATCATTTAAAACTTTTGCTACTGGCGCAAGACAATTTGTAGTACAACTTGCATTTGAAATAACATCGTGTTTAGAAAGGTCTAATTTATCATCATTAACCCCCATCACAATTGTCACATCTTCGTTTTTCCCTGGTGCTGTTAAAATTACTTTTTTCGCACCTGCTTCTAGATGTAATGCAGCTTTACTGCGTTCGTTAAACTTACCAGTTGCCTCGATTACAATATCAACGCCTAATTCTTTCCATGGCAAGTTTTGTGGATTACGATCATTAACAATTAGAACACGTTTTCCATTAACAACGATTGCGTCTTTTTCTGCAATAACTTCTCCATTAAATTTACCGTGATTTGTGTCATACTTTATTAAATGTGCTAACGTCTCTGTTGGATAGCTCGCATTAATAGCAACAATGTTTAAATCATCTTGCATGATCGCTTGACGGAAAACCATACGTCCTATACGGCCAAGTCCGTTAATAGCAATTGAAGTCATGAATAAAATCCTCCCTGTATACTCCGTAACATTTTTGTCTTTGGTTTAGGAATAGTATAGCACATTTCATAGAAAGTAAAACCTAATATAGCCTATAAATTATAGTTTATATTTTCGGAATTTTATATACAATAATCATATAACGTCCCACAAACCCAGTATTTTCAATAGTTGAGCACGTGTTTTTTCTAGATTTCCATTATTATAAATAACTGCATCTGCTCCTTTTTCTTTTACTGAAATTGGTAATTGCGAAGTGATTCTTGCTTTCGCTTCTTCCTCAGTAAAGTGATTCCTTTCCATTAATCTTGTTAATTGGGTATCCTCATTTACAGATACCACTAAAATTTTCTCAACGAAATGCTGTAATCCACTTTCAAATAATAAGGGAATATCCATGACGACATGCTTTTCTCCATTATTAAGCCATTCATCCCTTTGCCTTAGCATTTCTTTACGGATTGCTGGATGCATTATATCGTTTAGCTGTTTTCTTTTTCCTGGATCATGAAAAATTAACTCTCCTAGTTTTGAACGATTAAGTCCACCATTTTCTAATAAAATTTCTTCTCCGAAAACATTTACAATTTCGTTCAGAGTTTCTGTTCCTGGTTCAACCACTACTCTAGCTACGAGATCGGCATCCACGATTTTTATACCTAATTCTTGTAACATCTTAGCTACAGTACTTTTTCCGCTTGCGATACTACCGGTTAAACCAATTATCATTTTGTTCACACACCTTTAATGTTGGCATTTAGGGCAGTACACTGAGTTCCTGCCTGATATCACCATTTGTTTTGTATTAGTATGACACATTGGACACGCTTTCCTGCCATACATTTGTAAGCGGTCTTGCATACCTCCTGCTTCCCCATTTATATTACGATAATCTGAAATACTTGAACCCCCTGCATCGATACTCTCTTGAAGAATCGCTACTATTGTATGGAATAATTCTCTTTTTCGTTTATCACTTATTCTTGAAAGTTTTCTTGCCGGGTGAATTTTCATGCGAAATAAGGACTCTGTTGCATAAATATTGCCACATCCTGCAATAACTTGGCCATCCATAATTACTTCCTTGACCGGTTTATTTGCATACTTAGGCAATTTAGACTTTGCCAAGAAATACGGAAGAGCCTCCTGTGAGAAAGGTTCAGGTGCTATTTCAAGAAGTGGTGGATATTCTTCTATTGAGTGTAAAAAGCGCATTTCCCCAAAGCGGCGAATGTCTGCATATACAAGATATTCATCTTCTTCCAAAGTCAATACGATATGTATATGCTTTTTAAACTTTCTTTCTGCAATTTCATCTAAAGAATGCACATAAAACCATGCGCCGGTCATACCTAAATGGTTGACTAATACATAGCCTACATTGTTTTTTTCTAAATAAAATAATATATACTTGGATCTTCTTTTGATTTCGCTAATTTGCATATTTTCTAGTGCATGTGAAAACTCCAAAGGATCCATTTCTTTTATAATACAAGCTTTGCCTTCATCTATTGATTTACAAATTGTAGTTGAAACCTGTACGTGACGGATAATTTTCCCCGTCACGACTGGTTTTAGTGCACGCACAACACCTTCAACTTCAGGTAATTCTGGCATGCAATCACTCCTTTACCCCGCATTAACTGGCTTTTGACACAACCTCAAGGATTTAGAAAATTAGAAGAAACATAGGTAGTAGATAACTGCACGAATCTAGCTGCGGCTCCTAGCCCCTCGACAAGCATAAGCTGTACAACTTTGTGGCAAAATGCGCCACGCCGTTGTCCAACTTATGCTTGTCGGAGAAGTTTCGCTTTATTTCGTTTCGTACCAGGTATTTCCTGAAGCGAAATCCGCTTTTAATGGTACTTGTAATTGGAACGCATTCGCCATTACTTCAGGTACTAATTTTTCTAAAATTGCTATTTCTTCCTCAGGTGCCTCAAAAATTAGTTCATCATGTACTTGTAGCAACATTTTCGCTTGCAACTGATGTTCATCTAATGCTTTTGCCATGTCAATCATCGCTTTCTTGATAATATCTGCTGCACTTCCTTGAATTGGAGTGTTCATAGCTGTGCGTTCTGCAAAACTGCGTAAATTGAAATTAGAACTATTTAAATCTGGAAGGTATCTTCGACGATTTAAAATCGTCGTTACATATCCTTTTTTCTTCGCATCTTCTACACTATTCTTCATATAGTCTTGTACACCTGGGAAGCTATTTAAGTAGCGTTCGATAAATTCAGCCGCTTCCTTTCGTGTTATATTCAAGTTTTGAGAAAGTCCATAATCACTTATGCCATATACAATACCGAAGTTAACAGCTTTAGCGGCACGTCTCATATTAGAAGTTACATCTTGTTCTTCTACATGAAAGACATTCATTGCTGTTTTCGTATGAATATCCATATCATGTTTAAAAGCATTAATTAGATTTTCATCATTAGACATATGTGCTAGAACACGTAATTCAATTTGAGAGTAATCAGCCGCAAACATTTTCCAACCTTCATGAGAAGGAATGAAAGCTTGGCGAATTTTACGTCCTTCTTCTAAACGGACTGGTATGTTTTGTAAGTTAGGATCAGTTGAACTTAATCGACCTGTTGAAGTTAGAGCTTGTTGATAGCGAGTATGAATTTTTTGATCTTCCTTATGGATTTCCTTCAATAAACCGTCTATATAAGTTGACTGTAATTTTCCGAGTTGTCGATATTGTAATATGTGTTGGATAATTTCATGTTCAGGAGCAAGTTTATCCAAAACATCAGCAGCAGTAGAATAACCCGTCTTCGTCTTCTTAATAACTGGTAGGCCTAGTTTTTCAAATAAGATAACACCTAGTTGTTTTGGTGAATTGATATTAAACTTTTCCCCAGCAATTTGGTAAATTTCTTCTTCAATATTTCTTAATTTAGATGTAAGTTCACCGCCCATTTCGATTAATCGTTCACGGTCAACTGCTACACCATCGCTTTCCATTTGGCTTAATATACCTGCAAGCGGTAATTCTAAATTGTTATAAAGATTATATTGTTCGTTTTCTTTTAGGCGTTCTTCAATCTTATCGTGAAGCGTTAGGACTGCTGTTGCTTTTCGACTTGTATGTTCTGCTATAACATTTTCTTCCGGTACTGATTTCTTTGCACCTTTACCATAGACAACATCATTGGATTGAACATCAAAATAACCAAATTCTTTGACGACTGTAGCTACATCATCAGATGACATAGCAGGATTAAGAATATACGCAGCTAATAATAGATCAAATTCAATCCCTTTTAATTTGATACCATTACGATATAAAGCAGCTTGAGTAGCTTTTGAATCGAATACATATTTTTTCTTTGAATCATCTTCAAGCCATGCAACTAATTCTTTTGATTCCAAAGCTTTTTCAAATGGAATGTAAAAAGCTGTTTCTCCTGCAGTTATAGCAATTCCGAATCTTTCACAAGTGTGATAATGTTCATTGGCTAATTCTAAATGGACTGCCATCGGAGTAGTCAATTGTTCTTTAGAAAAATGATCAACAACTTCGTATTTGATCTCAGCAGTCTCTTTCGCCTCTGTTTGAAACTCGCTTTTTTCGATTAATGATTTAAAAGAGAGATCTTGCCATAAAGCAAATAGAGTATCCACATCTGGACCTTCATAGGCTAAATCATCAATGCTTACTTCAATCGGAGCCTGACGATTAATTGTTGCTAATTGCTTACTCATTTTTGCTTGCTCTTCATTATTCACTAGCTTTTCTTTCAACTTTGCTCCACTTACTTCTTCAATATGGTCATAAACTTCTTCTACTGTTTTGAATTGAGATAGTAGTTTTATGGCTGTTTTTTCACCTACACCAGGTACACCAGGGATATTATCAGAGGAATCACCCATTAATCCTTTCATATCGATAATTTGGTGAGGGGTAAGCCCGTATTTTTCATTGATATGAGCAGGCGTATAATGTTCAATATCTGTCATACCTTTTCTTGTTATATACACGGTTGTACGTTCGGAAGCCAATTGTGTTAAGTCTTTATCTCCCGAGACAACTATAACTTCTATGCCTTGTTCATCAGCTTGTTTGCTTAATGTTCCGATGATATCATCTGCTTCATACATTTCTAATTCGTATTGTTTAATACGATATGCATCAAGTAACTTTCTTAAATAAGGAAATTGTTCGGATAGTTCAGGTGGGGTCTTTTGTCTACCACCTTTATATTCTGAATACGTTGAATGGCGGAATGTTGTTTTTCCAGCATCAAATGCAACGAGCATTCTAGTTGGCTTTTCTTCTTCCAGTATTTTTTGTAGCATCGTTGTAAAACCATAAATAGCATTCGTATGAATACCAGAATCATTTGTTAGTAATGGTAAAGCAAAAAATGCTCGATACGCCAAACTATTACCATCCAATAAAAGTAACTTTTCCTTCGTCATATTGTTGCACACTCCTAATTTAAATGATCAATTATTTGATCAATTCATCTCTTTAGCTTAACTTATATATTCATTAGCTTATTCTTAATGTTTATTTTACCATGCATACAATTGGAAAGGAAAAGTGTGGGCTATGTATAATACGAAAAAATGTTCGATTTTTAATTGATGAAATGAATAGGAGAAAAATAGAGGAGATCTTTTTAAATAATACTCTATTCACTAAAAATAAGAGAGCGCTAAGGTATGCGACTCTCTTAAAATAATTTGAAGGGGGCTTCGACTATTAGTATAAGTTTAATCTTTGTAGATTGTATAAAGCCAATGTAAAGATATTGTAAATAACTTAAAATGTTGCATATTTAGTTCTTATATAAACTTATAGTAAAAATTATCTAATAAGCTTTTGGAAAGATAAGTCGCATCGTTGTTCCTTTTCCGACACTACTATCAACTTGAATTTTTCCATGATGTGCTTCAACTAAGTGTTTCACAATGGCTAATCCTAAACCAGTACCACCTGAATTACGGCTACGAGCCTTATCAACCCGATAAAATCGTTCGAATAAACGTGGAATCTCAGATTGTTCAATACCAATCCCCTCATCTTTTACTTCTAAGATAGCTTTCTTATCTTTTTCATATAAATGTACGGTTATTTTGGTATCTTCAGGTGAATAATTAACGGCGTTGATCATTAAATTCATCACTACTTGAACTAATCTATTTGGGTCACCATTGATATATATATCATTATCTATTATTGCTTCAAATTGCATATTTTTTTCTTCCATTTTTTGATGGGTCATTTCTGTTGTTCGTACGATAATATCACGTAAACTTGTTTTTTCCATATTTACAGTAAAGCCATCTTTTTCAATCTTTGATAAATCTAATAGATCATTTACGAGCATTTGCAAACGATTACTTTCTTTATTGATTATTTCTAAGAAGGTTAGTAATGTATTTTGTTCTTTATAAGCACCATCTAAAAGCGTCTCAGAAAAACCTTTGATTGATGTAATCGGCGTTCTTAGTTCATGGGATACATTTGCCACAAAGTCCTTACGAATTTGTTCTAGTTTTTTAAGTTCTGTTATATCATGCATGACAATTACAACACCTAGCCATAAACCGTGCTCTCCAACAACCGGTGCACCATATACTTCCATATCGCGATATTCATGTTGAATTTTAATATGAATCTGTTTTCTATAAGGGACTTCCGTCATAAATACATGATCCACAAACTCTTCTAATTCAATGGGTAGTCCTAATTCGCGGAAAAGCTGTTTTTGTAAGTCTTCATAAGGTTGATCGAACAATTCACTAAAAACCCTATTGACTATTGTGATATCCCCTTCTCTTCCAATCATCACTAGGGCGCTCCCCATATTTTCAATCAATGTTTTTAAACGCTCTTGCTCAATTTCACGTGTAATCATAATATCTTGTAGATTCCTAGCTAGTCCATTCACCGCCTTACTCAATCGCAAAGTTGGTGAACCAGTGATTTCATATGCACGAGCTCGATAATTTCCTTTTGAGAGTTCAAAAGCAGTCATCATAACATTATCTATTGGTTGAGATAGATTTTTGATAAGGCGAAAAGTTACGATAATTAGAATGATAAAAACGATTATAAATACAATTGTAAGCAAGGCCCATACCTCTAAGCGAAAAGCTGGTATATTCGGAAAATTTGTTGTAGCATTTATTGAATCTAATAATGCATTACTTTGTGAGTTGGTTAAGTCAATATGTTGATTCTCTATCGTATGGATAAGATTTTCCTTTGATTGTTTCATATTCGCATTAACAGAATCTTTCGCTAAGAGAGGGAAAAGCTGACCAAGTGTGAAAGCAAGGCCAGCTAGTGTACTTAAATACAATAATCCAAGGGAGAATATTAGCCGTAAGTGTAATGATTGCATCAATTTTTTGGCTCCTCAAATTTATAGCCTAACCCACGTATGGTTTTAATAAATTTAGGTTTACGGCTATTTTCCTCAATTTGATCTCGCAAATGGCTAATGTGAACATCCACAATACGAGTATCACCAGCAAAGTCGTAATGCCAAACAGCACTTAATAATTGATCCCGTGTTAATACGCGGTTTTTGTTTTCTATTAGATACATTAATAATTCAAATTCCTTAGGTGTGAATTCCAATAGAGTTTCGTCTAAAAAAGCTTCAAAACGATCAGGGTATATATTTAAATGCCCAATATGATAGGTTTTCTCTCCTAAAGCAGGTTCTTCATCATGAGTCTCTTCAATAACTCTAGAACGTCTTAGAACTGCTTTAACACGTGCCATTACTTCTCTAGGGCTAAATGGTTTTGTCATATAATCATCTGCACCTAACTCAAGGCCTAGTACTTTATCAAACTCTTCGTCCTTTGCAGTTAGCATGATGATAGGCGTATTAATCTTTTTCATACGTAATTCTTTACATACTTCCATACCATCTAACTTCGGCAACATTAAGTCTAACAATATTAAATCAGGCTTTTCTGAAATCGCCTTGTTTAATCCGTCTTGGCCATCATTTGCAGTAATTACATCATATCCAGCCTGATTTAAATTGTATTGCAATAAAGTTGCAATTGAAATTTCATCTTCTACTACTAATATTCTTTTTCTCATAACGTGTGCCTCCGCAACTGATTTGAAACCCCCATCTCAAATCGCTTTGCTAAAAGATTATTTTGGATGTATTGGTGGTACAACTGTTACAGTACCTTCTAATACAATTTCTTCATTCGAATTGTTTCCTATTACATTTACTATTACTTCATGTTTCATTGTATCTATTTGTTCAACAGTTAACTGAATTTGAATTGTCTCATAATGATATAATGGCTTTGGATATCGAAATGTTTGCCCACTTATATAGGATCCTGCACCCGGCAAATATTTTGAAATGGCAGAAATCACAATTCCCGTCAACATAATAGTCGGAACAACTGGTTTTTCATATGAAGTATGTGCTGCATAATCATGTTGTATATACAACGGATTACTATCATTTGTTAAGCCCAAGTATAATAATAAATCTTTGTCCTCTATTTTTTCTGTTAGCTGAATCGATTCCCCTACTGATAATTCTTCAAGCTTCTTTCCTAGCTTTCTTTTTTTATCAAGTAACACAGGATTCCCCCTTTGAAGTATAACAGTAATTTTATAGTATCAATAATTAATTGAAAAATCGAGTACGAATTGAAATGTGATATCAGATATATGCATTTTTTAGTAATTGTTTATGAAAATATTAGATGTTTCTTGCTTAATATATCTTTATTATATCTATTTTCATTCATCTTAATTCATATTCATTCTCATAACATTAGTTACTTCCAATATCCTTAGGAACTTCGCACTTTACATCTATTCTATTGGCATTTGCTTTTAAATAGATGTGACTATAAAAAAATCGGATTGGCAAATTCCAATCCGATTTAAATGAAAAAAAGGGAAAAGAGTGTTTTACCCTTTTCCCTTTTTACTCTGTATGAATTAAAGATTTTTGATTAATTCGTCAGCGAATTCAGAGCATTTTACTTCTGTAGCGCCATCCATTAGACGAGCGAAGTCATAAGTTACAACTTTAGAAGCAATTGTTTTTTCAACTGAAGCAGTGATTAAATTAGCAGCTTCATTCCATCCTAAGTGTTCAAGCATAAGTACACCTGAAAGAAGTACTGAAGATGGGTTAACTTTATCTAAACCTGCATATTTAGGAGCAGTACCGTGAGTAGCTTCGAAAATTGCATGTCCAGTTACGTAGTTGATGTTAGCTCCTGGAGCGATACCAATACCACCAACTTGTGCAGCAAGTGCATCAGAAATGTAGTCACCGTTTAAGTTCATTGTTGCAACAACTTCAAACTCTTTAGGACGAGTTAAGATTTGTTGTAAGAAGATATCAGCGATAGAATCTTTAATTAAGATTTTACCAGCAGCTAGAGCTTCATCTTGAGCTTTATCAGCAGCTTCTTGACCTTGTTCAGCTTTAATAGCATCGTATTGGTTCCAAGTGAAAGTTTGATCAGCGAATTCATTTTCAGCTACAGCATAACCCCAAGCTTTGAATGCACCTTCAGTGAATTTCATAATGTTACCTTTGTGTACTAAAGTAACTGATTTGCGTCCTTCTTTGATTGCATAGTTGATTGCAGCACGTACTAGACGTTCTGTACCTTCTTTTGATACTGGTTTAATACCGATACCAGAAGTTTCTGGGAAGCGGATTTTGTTTACGCCCATTTCGTTTTGAAGGAAGTTAAGAACTTTTTTAACTTCTTCAGAACCTTCTTTATATTCGATACCAGCATAGATATCTTCAGTGTTTTCACGGAAAATTACCATGTCAACATTTTCTGGGTTTTTAACTGGAGAAGGAACTCCTTCGAAATGACGTACAGGACGTAAGCAAACGTATAAATCAAGTTGTTGACGTAATGCTACGTTAAGTGAACGAATACCTCCACCAATTGGTGTTGTAAGAGGACCTTTAATAGCGATTAAATATTCATTGATTTTATCTAAAGTTTCTTGTGGTAACCATTCGCCAGTTTTGTCGAATGCTTTTTGACCAGCTAAAACTTCAAGCCATTGAATTTTCTTTTCACCATTATAAGCTTTATCTACAGCTGAATCGATTACACGAGAAGCTGCTGCCCAGATATCAGGACCGATTCCGTCACCTTCGATGAATGGAATTACAGGATTGTTTGGTACATTAAGTACTCCGTTTTCTACTACGATTTTCTCAGTTGACATTTTGTTCCTTGCCTCCTATATTCATACACGTAGGGCAGGAGCTATATAAGCGCTGCCCTACGATATTTAACATTATAACAGTTATCTTTCTTCAACTGGTACATATTTTTGCATACCAGGTCCAACATATTCTGCACGTGGACGGATTAAACGGTTGTTAGCATATTGTTCTAAGATATGAGCAACCCAACCAGATACACGTGAAACAGCGAATACTGGAGTGAATAAATCATGATCGATACCTAGTGAATCGTAAACTGATGCAGAGAAGAAGTCTACGTTTGCAGGTAAGTGTTTTTGTTCTTGAATCATATCATGAATTTTAACTGACATTTCATAAAGTTCAGGATGACCTGTAAGTTTAGTCAATTTTTCAGACATTAAACGTAAATGTTTTGCACGTGGGTCACCTTTACGGTAAACACGGTGTCCGAAGCCCATGATTTTTTCTTTGTGATCTAATTTGTTTTGGATATATGATTCTACGTTGTCGATTGAACCAATTTCAGACAACATTTTCATAACTTGTTCATTTGCGCCACCGTGAAGAGGTCCTTTTAAAGCACCAATTGCTGCAGTAACACCAGAATACATATCTGATAATGTAGCTACACAAACACGAGCTGTGAATGTAGATGCATTTAATTCGTGGTCAGCATGAAGAACTAATGCTTTGTTGAAAGCTTCTTCTTCAATTGGTTCTGGTTCTTTACCAGTAAGCATGTACAAGAAGTTAGCTGCATAAGATAAGTCTTTTTTTGGTGCAACTGGTTCTTGTCCAGCACGGATACGACCAAATGCAGTAACTACAGTTGCCATACGAGCTTGTAATTTAATAGCTTTACGGTAGTTAGCTTCGTCAGACATATCTTCAGCATCTTCATCATATAAAGCTAATAGAGATACTACTGTACGTAGAGCTGCCATTGGGTGAACTGATTTAAGATCGTAAGTTTTGAAGTGGTCTAATACCGCTTGTGGCACTGCCATATTATCAGCTAGTTGTTGTTTAAATTCTGCTAATTCGTCTGCTTTTGGTAAACGAGTATGCCATAGTAGGTAAACTACCTCTTCAAAAGATGCGTTTTCTGCTAAATCATCAATGTTGTACCCTACATAAGTTAAAGTATCATCAATAATTGAGCTAATACTAGTTTCTGCTGCTACAACGCCTTCTAAACCTTTAGTTGTTGCCATTATATCTCGCTCCTTTTAACACAAAATTCGTTAGTAATGTTGAAATCTATTCAACATATTAAATCAATATGAACCTATAAGTAAATCGCTTACATTTAATATTATAATAAATTTTGACGTATTTGTGAATGAAAAACCTCCATTGATGAAAAAATCGGATTTATGGAGAGTATTTATGCATTTATTAGCAAATATGCAGATTATTAAGAAGTTAGAAATTGGAAAAACAGGAAGCTGGTGACCTTATTTTTAAATTCCTAGATAAAAATGCAATTGATCATATAAAGCTATGGAGTTTTGTAATATTTTTAATTATCTTCGCTTGGTTTATACTTCCAGTAACTTTAGCAATAGTTTCAGCATATCTACTATATCCATTATTACAATTGTTTCATAAACAATTAAAAATACCTTCTTTAATAACTGCACTTATTACTGAAATACTTATAATAGTAAGTTTTGCATTTATTTTATTGTTCCTCACTTCAGTACTTATTGATACGCTACCTGTATTAAAAGAAAATTTATCAGATCAATCTTCGTTCATTCATATTCCTACTGCTGTTATGGAGCAAGTACGTGACCAGTTGTTTGCGCTATTCGATATAATGTTGGCCAAAATTTTTCAATCTATACAGGATATTATGCAAAATTTAGTCGAAGTCACTATATTTGTAGTGGCATTTTACTTTTCCTTATATGAAACAAGCAGGAATAGACATTGGTTTTTTGTCTATATTCCTGCTCGTTTCAGAAATCCTATTCGTAACATTTTCGAAGAGGCTACAACAATATTTAGTTATTTCATCTCGGTAGAAGTTCGTTTGTTATTAATAACTTTCGCATTATTATCAGTTGGCTTTTTTATACTAGGTTTCTCGCAACCTGTTGGAAAAGCATTTCTAATATCACTTTGCGATTTTTTGCCTTTTTTAGGTATTGGAATATTCTTAATCCCAATTAGTATTCTCTTTATGACAACAGGGAAAATTGCTCTCGGGATTCAATTAATTATTTTATATGTAGTCATTCAGTTAACAAGACAAATTGCTGAATCTATGATGTGGGCGTCTACCTTGCAAATTCGCTCAGTACACGCCTTCATCTTAAGTGCTATTAGTCTATTATTATTTGGAGTAGCTGGTATTATTATTAGCCCGTTTGTATTATTGATTGCAGTAAAACTACAGCGTCACCCTATTTTTGCATCAAAATAATTCGACTACTTTTCATTTTCTTACGAAGCATATAATAGATTACAGGTTTAAACAATTTTCTAGTTGCAGGTATTACTAATAATATCCCCAATATATCTGAGACAAAGCCAGGAAATACAAGCACGATTGAGCCAATAAATGTAAGGACTCCATCAATTATTGCATCTCCTGGTGCTTGTCCATTAGATATAGCTATTTTTAATTGTTGAAAGGCTTTGATTCCTCTGGTTTTAGCTAGATAAATACCCAATATTCCTGTTCCAATTACTAAAATAATCGTTGGAATTACCCCAATTAACTTACCTGAGAGCAATACAACGGCTAATTCAAAAATTGGAACGGCTAATAATAACAGTAAAAATTTCCGCATTTTCTTCACCCCTTCTTAGAGTTCAGATCATTAACAAAATATGCAATGCGGTTGTTTTATAGAATTCTTGAAGATCCGTAGTAAATAACTCCTGATACAGCATCCATTGAAACTTCTTGGTTATTTTTAATTAGTTTAGTTGCATCTTTTACTCCGACAATTACAGGAATCCCTAAGCTAAGACCAACCACTGCTGCATGACTAGTTAAGCCACCTTCTTCTGTAATTAATCCTGCGCATTTTGAAATACTTGGCATCATTTCACGATCTGAACCAATTGTTACGATAATACGATTTGTTGTATCTTGAGCTAATGCTTCCTCAGCATTGCGGACAACTAACGCTTTACCAATTGCTTGTGATTTGCCGATTCCTTGACCTTTAGTTAACATATCACCAATTACATGTAATTTCATTAAGTTTGTAGTGCCTGCTTCCCCTACTGGTACTCCTGCAGTAATTACGACTAAATCACCATGCTTAACATAGCCCTTATCTAAACTTTGTTGAACAGCTTGTTCTAGTACTTCATCTGTAGATGTAACTTTAGGAGCTACAACAGAAGTGACGCCCCATACTAAGCATAGGTTGCGACATACTTCGTCTGATGATGTCATAGCAATAATCGGTACACCAGGACGGTATTTCGCGATCATTTTTGCAGTATTACCACTTTCAGTTGGAGCTAATATAGCTGAGACTTGTAGATTTAATGATGTATGTGCAACAGCTTGGCTAATCGCTTCTGTCATGTTGGAGCCTTTTTCTTTGCTTCGTTCATTGACAATACGTTTATGGTCTAGAGTAACTTCAATTCTACGAGCAATTTTATCCATTGTTTTAACTGATTCAACTGGATAAAGTCCTGCAGCTGTTTCACCTGAAAGCATAATTGCATCTGTTCCATCGAGAATTGCGTTCGCTACATCACTCGCTTCAGCACGAGTTGGACGTGGATTACGTTGCATTGAGTCTAACATTTGAGTGGCAGTTATGACAGGTTTACCAGCTCGATTACATTTCTTAATTAAACTTTTTTGAACAATTGGAACTTCTTCTGCAGGTATTTCTACACCTAAATCTCCTCGTGCAACCATAAGACCATCTGATACTTGAATAATCTCATCAATATTATCGACACCTTCTTGGTTCTCGATTTTTGGAATGATATGAATATGTGTAGCATTATTGTTTTCTAATAACTCTCGAATTTCCATAACATCTGATGGTCTACGAACAAATGATGCAGCTATAAAGTCTACATTTTGCTCAATACCAAATAAAATATCTTGTGCATCTTTTTCTGTAATTCCTGGTAATTGAACAGAAACTCCAGGGACATTTACACCTTTTTTATTTTTCAGTACGCCTGCATTTTCGACTGTTGTATGAATTAATCCTTGTTCTGAATCGATACCTGTTACGTGTAATTCAATTAGTCCATCATCTAGTAAAATGACTGATCCAACTTGAACATCTTCAATTAATCTTTCATAAGTAATGGAAAAGACTTCTTTGTTACCCAGCACTTCTGACATTGAAATATCAATACTTTGACCAGTAACAAGTTCTATTGCATCATTTTCCATATTATGAGTACGAATCTCAGGACCCTTTGTATCCAGTAAAATGGCTACCACTTTTCCTGTCTTTTTCGCTGCTTCGCGAATGGCTTGAATTCGTGCGCCGTGTTCCTCATGACTTCCGTGAGAAAAATTTAAACGAGCAACATTCATACCTGCTTCAATTAATGCAACTAATGTTTCTGGTGATTCACTTGCGGGACCAATAGTACAGACAATTTTAGTATTTCTCATAGTTTTACCACTCCATTTTATTAAATCGATAATTCTTTAGATAAGGTATACATAGATAAATCTGCTTTATGTTGTTTATTAAATGCTTCATTCAAATCATAGTCTATCACCTCATGATTACGAATGCCAATTGCTACTCCTCCGCGGTCTTCCATTAATACTTCTACCGCCTTCGCACCAAGTTGACTTGCAAGTACCCGATCTCTTGCTGATGGTGAGCCGCCTCTTTGGATATGCCCTAAAACAGATACACGAGTTTCGATATTAGCTTTTTCTAATAACATTTTGGCTAATTCTCCACCGGACATAACTCCTTCTGCTACGATAATAATACTGTGCTTTTTACCACGTTCAGACCCTAGTTTTAGTCTTTTTACTAATCCGTCTATGTCATTTGGTACTTCAGGAATAATAATGGTTTCAGCTCCACCAGCAAGACCTGCCCAAAGAGCTAAATCCCCGGCATCACGTCCCATTACTTCTACAATAAAAGAACGCTCATGAGAAGTAGCTGTATCACGAATTTTATCGATACAATCTATAACAGTATTTAAGGCTGTATCAAAGCCAATCGTATAATCTGTACCGGGAATATCATTATCAATAGTTCCAGGAACGCCGATACAAGGAAAGCCTTTATTTGTTAATGCTAGGGCACCACGATACGAACCATCCCCACCAATTACAACAAGACCTTCAATTCCTTGTTTTTTTAATTGTTCTATTCCCTTTTGTTGAACTTCATCTGTTTTGAATTCAGGACAACGTGCAGAATATAGAACGGTTCCGCCACGTTGAATAATATCCCCTACATCACCAGCATCTAAGTCTTTCATTTTCCCTTCAACAAGACCTTGATATCCATGATAAATACCCGCTACTTCAATGCCATGATAAAGTGCCTTTCTGACAACAGCACGAACTGCAGCATTCATACCAGGAGCATCTCCGCCACTCGTTAATACACCTATTTTCTTCATCTGTACCAATCCTCCTGACAGTTATAACTATAACACATGTATATAGGAAAATTAACTAGTCATTTGTTTAAAAAGAAAGAGGCTGGTTCAAACGATTGAAAGCATTCGTTTAAAACAGCCAGTATCCATTCATTATTTTAACTTGTCAGACGTCTTTTGCAAAATATTATTCAGCGAAAACGCCAATTTTTCTAAACTTATTGTATCTTTGATCGATTAATTGATCTTCTGAAAGCAATAGCAGCTCATCTAATGATTTAAGTAATACTTCTTTTAAGTATTGAGCTTGCGTTTTAACATCCTTATGAGCTCCACCTAATACTTCTGGAACAATTTCCTCAATAATTTCTTCCTCTTTTAAATTTGGAGCTGTAATTCTCATGGCCTCTGCAGCTTTTTGTGCAAGAGATGCATCTTTCCATAAAATCGAAGCTGCTCCCTCAGGAGAGATTACTGAATACGTAGAGTTCTCAAGCATATGAACATGGTTGGCAACGCCTAATGCTAAGGCACCACCACTACCACCTTCGCCAATTACTACACTTATAATCGGAACCTTTATCCCAGCCATTTCCAATAAGTTTCTAGCAATTGCCTCACTTTGGCCTCGTTCTTCAGCAGCTTTACCTGGGTAAGCTCCCTTTGTATCAATAAAACAAATAATAGGTCGTTTAAATTTCTCTGCTTGTTTCATCAAGCGTAATGCTTTGCGGTAGCCTTCTGGGTGAGGCATACCAAAGTTGCGTCGAATATTTTCTTTCGTATCCTTCCCGCGTTGATGCCCAATGATTGTGATAGGTTTTCCTTCAAAAGAAGCAATCCCCCCAACAATGGCCTCGTCATCACCAAAATTACGATCTCCATGTAATTCGATGAAATCTTTAAATAGCTCATGAATATATTCGAGTGTAGTTGGACGGTCAGGATGACGGGCAATTTGCACTCGATCCCAGGGTTGTAAATTATGATAAATATCTTTTTCAAGATTAGTAAAACGATCCTCTAATTGTTCGATTTCTTTTGTTAAATCCACCTCAGCGTCTGATGATAATTCTTTCAGCTCTGTGATTTTTGATCGTAATTGAACAAGTGGCTCTTCAAAAGGTAATGTTTTTACCATTTAGATTGCCTCCTTTACATGCAATTTAACAATTGTTCCAACTGTTTTTCTTAAATCATGACGTGATACAACAGCATCAAGTTGACCATGTGCTAATAAGAATTCAGATGTTTGGAAGTCATTTGGTAACTTTTCTCTAACTGTTTGTTCGATAACACGACGACCAGCAAATCCAATTAGCGCCTGCGGTTCAGCTAAATTAATATCACCTAGCGAAGCAAAACTTGCAGAAACTCCTCCAGTTGTTGGGTGAGTCATAATGGAAATAAATAGATTTCCTTTTGCTCCATGACGTTCTAGTGCAACACTGGTTTTTGCCATTTGCATAAGTGAAATAACACCCTCCTGCATTCTAGCCCCACCACTTGCAGTGAAGATAATAAACGGTACACCTAACTCTGTAGCCTTTTCAATTGCTCTAGTAATTTTCTCACCTACAACAGATCCCATTGAGCCCATTCGGAAGAACGAATCCATTACAGCTACAACAACTTGTTGATCATCTAATTTTCCGACTCCAGTTAAAACAGCTTCGTTTAAACCTGTCTTTTTAATATCAGATTGTACTTTTTCCAGATATCCAGGGAAATTTAAAGGATTTACAGATTTTAAATGGTCATCTAATGACTCGAAAGTACCTTCATCTAAAAAGTCTTCGATTCTTTCATGAGCAGTCATTTTATGATGGTACTGACAATTAGGACATACCTTTTGATTTTTTTGTAAATCCTTTGTAAGCATTACATGATTGCATTCTGGACATTTTGTCATAATTCCTTCAGGCACATCATGGTGTTCGCGTGTAATTGTTATATTCTTATTCGGCTTATTTTTTTTAAATAGATCTCGAATACTCATATCTATTCTCTCCCTTTATGTAATAACTTTGTCCAATCTTCAAAGGCATTAATAGCCTCATTGGTATGCCCAAGCATCATTTCACTTATAAAAGTTTGTAAAAGTGGCTGCTCCTCTTCAGTTGATTGGCCGCTATAAGGTTCTTTTCCATATTGTTTTAAAAGTATCCAAATTTTAAGTACTAATCGATTATTTGTTGTAATTATAAGTTCTCTCATCAAATCTTCACGAGCAATATGTCCATGTGCTACCACATTTGTCAACAAACTTTCCCATACTGGTAAATTCCGAAGTGATTCATCTTCTGTTACGATATGGATTGCATTCCGTTCTAAAATTAATCTGGTCTCGTGAACATTTCTTAAATCCTTTTCCTCTTGTAATATAAACGTCGATAATACTTCGACTAATTGATGATTATGAAAATCCGCAACAAAGGTACCCCCACCTCTGCGGGTTTCTATTAATCCTAGTAATTCAAGACTGCGTAGTGCTTCTCTAATAGATGAACGTCCTACTTTTAATCGCTCTGCAAGAACGCGTTCTGACGGAATTTTCCCTCCTGGTGGAATTTTCTCTTCCTGTATAATTCCACGTAATTCACGTACGATTTGTATAAACATTTTCGAAGCAGGTTTATCTCCACCCATCCTTAGTCCCCTTAGTATTCTTTATTTTCTGAAAAAGTGGTCAGACCACTTTTTAAAATATATAATACAGAAAATAATTACATTAGTAAAGGAAAAACCAGAAAAACTGTGCGATGGTCACACAGTTTGGACAATATTTCTATATTCTTATTGATGAAATTATGACTTTATTGCCATACATTTTTTTAATATAATTTGTGGCTGCCCATTTCTATGGTCAATCACCCCTTCAGCAAGTACTATCTGATCTTCTTTTATCCATTCAACTATATTTAAATATTCTTTCGGAAAAATAGTTACAGATATACTTCCCGTTTCATCTTCTAATTCTACAAAACTCATTAACTCTCCTTTTTTTGTTCTAATTTGTTTAATCGAAACAATTTGTCCAACGAGTTTTACGAATTGTCTACCATGCAATTTTCGAATTGATTCGGCTGAAGATGAATTTATTTGTTGTTCTTGCTTTACTCTTTGAACCGGATGTGTAGAGATATAAAATCCCAATACTTCTTTTTCAAATTGCAACTTCATTTTTTCGGGGATTGGACTTGCTTTTGCATGCTTTGGCTTTCCAAAAAAGAACGATAAATCATCTAATAGTTGTGCTTCCTCATTAGGTCTATATAATTCTGCATGTTTAACGGCCGCATCTATAGAGGCAAGTAGCTCTGCACGATCCCTACCGAATTCATCTAATGCACCCGCTTTTACTAATGGTTCAATAGCTTTCCTTGTGAAATGAACCGCAGTTAAATCAAGAGCCATATCAAATATATCCGCCCATTTTGGGTTTCCTACTTTGCGAAGTTCTATTATTTTATTTAATAAGGTATGAGGAACGCCTTTGATGGCAGACAATGCAAATCGAATCGCTCCATTTTGAACACGGAAAGACCTACCACTCTCATTGATAGATGGTGGTAATATCACGATTCCTCTATGCTTTGCCTCCATCAGTATTTTATTAAACTTATCACGATTACCCATCGTTGAAGAAAGAAGTGCCGCATAAAAGTATGCTGGAAAATGTGCCTTTAAATACGCCATTTGATACGAAATCACACTATATGCCACAGCGTGACTTTTAGGGAATCCATAATTAGCAAATCGAACAATTAAATTATAGACTTCCATTGCAGTTTCTTTTGAAAATCCATTTTCTATCGAATTATTTACGAAATGGTTTCTTTCTGAATCAAGTAGTTCTTTTTTCTTTTTACTAACTGCTCTACGAAGTAAATCTGCTTCACCCATAGAAAAGCCGGCCATTCGAGAAGCAATCTGCATAATTTGCTCTTGATAGACAAGTACTCCATAAGTTTCACCTAAAATTGGCTCTAATACTGGATGAGGCATTTCAATTGGTTCTTGCCCATGCTTCCGTCGCGCATATATAGGAATAAAATCCATTGGACCTGGACGATATAAAGCATTAACTGCTACGATATCTTGAAAAACAGTCGGCCTTATATCCCGTAATGCCTGCCTCATTCCATCTGATTCTAATTGGAAAACACCTGTCGTATCCCCGCTTTGAAGCAATTCAAACGTCTTTTCATCATTTAAAGGAATTTTCTCAAACTGTAAATATCTCTTTTGATCATAGTAAATCATCGAACGAATTCTCTCTAAAATCGTTAAATTGCGCAATCCTAAAAAATCCATCTTCAATAAACCAACTGATTCTACTTCCTGCATTGGCCATTGCGTCAAATATAAACCTTCGTTTCCCTTTTCAATCGGTGCAACATTTACAATTGGTTCTGGACATAATACGATCCCCGCAGCATGTGTAGATGCATTGCGAGGCAATCCTTCCAAGTTCAACGCAACGCTCATCCATTGCTTTCGAATTTGACTTTCGTTAGCAAAATTTCTTAAGGCTTCTGATTGATCAAGCGCAACTTGTAATGTAACGCCAACTTTACTAGGAATTAATGATGAAATCTGAGTAAGTTCCTCATTACTAAATCCAAACACTCTTGCTACATCACGAGCGACAGCTTTTGCTGATAATGTTCCAAAGGTTATGATTTGAGATGTATAATTTGCTCCATATTTTTTGGCAACATAATCAATCACTTCTTGCCTACGATAATCAGCAAAATCCACATCAATATCCGGCATCGTAATACGCTCAG
This sequence comes from Rummeliibacillus sp. JY-2-4R, assembly GCF_053847205.1. NCBI lineage: Bacteria > Bacillati > Bacillota > Bacilli > Caryophanales > Caryophanaceae > Rummeliibacillus > Rummeliibacillus sp. JY-2-4R. The sequence goes on from NZ_CM132623.1 coordinate 2,955,676, forward strand.
GATTTAGAAATCGTTCAAATAATAAGCCAAACCTCAAAGGATCCACATCTGTTATTCGTAAAGTATAGGCAACTAGCGAACTTGCTGAGGATCCCCGTCCGGGACCGGTCAATATTTGTTTGCTCCTAGCAAACTCAATATAATCGGCAACAATTAGAAAATAATCAGCATAACCCATTTTCGTAATTACATCAAGTTCGTATGTCAATCGTTCATGATATGCATCTCCTGCATTTGGTATTCGATTTTGCAATCCTTCATAACATTTACTTTGTAAGAGACTCGCTGCAGTATCTCCTTCTGGCACAGGGAACTTCGGCATATAGAAATGGTTATAGGTAAGTTCTACATGGCAAGATAAGAGCATATTTTCTGTTGTTTGGAGCCATTCTGGATGATCATCAAACCAATCGATAAGATTCTGATTAGTTGGCAAAAACTGTTTACTTTCACGTAAACTTAGTTTTTCTTGATCTGCCATCTTAACTCCTGTTGAAATTGCCTTTGCTACTTCAAAACTAAAAGCGTGTTCTTCTTCAATAAATGTACTTAAATGTGTTGCACATATCTGTATTGCCCGTTCATTGCAATAAGAAATAATATTCTCTTCAGAAGCATTTCGAATACCACCTGGGCGATCTATTCCCATTACTAAATTCTCGAAATCAAATATGCTAGTGATTCTTTCTACTTTATCCATTGGTTGTTGTTGCCACGCATCATTTGTTATGGGAATCAAAGCAATACAACCTTCGTGATATCCTTCTAACCATCTGAGTGGTAATGTTTCGTTTTCTCTTAACGATGTGGAAGAAGTAATTTTAAGTAGATTTTGATAGCCTATCGAGTTTTTAGCATATAATACCAGTGGTCTATAATCCTCTTCTGGAAACTCTACTTGCACTGTTAATCCTATTACAGGATGAGTGCTTGTCTTTTTTAGTTCACGCCAAAAAGGTAATACCCCATATAATTTTGAATTTGTAATAGCACAAGCCTTAGCATTTTCTCGTTCAAGGAAGGAAGTGAGCTCACCTATACGAATTGTACTTTTCAGCATATCCGCAGATGTTACGATTTGAGAATATACAGGTTGCATCATCATCTCTTCCTTTCTAATTTATGCTTCAATGCATAGTTTTTGTAATTTACTAATGATTTCATCTGCTTCAGACCATTCGAAGATTGTGGCACCTGAAGCCATCGGATGACCACCACCACGATATTGTTTTGCTAACTTATTAATAACTGGTGCCTTGGAACGTAAACGAACACGAATTTGGTCTTTTTCTTCAACGAACATAACCCATGCTTTAATCCCTTTAACATCCCCAAGTGATCCAACCAATGCTGAAGTATCGCTTGCTGTAACACCGAACTTCTCTAAAATTTCGATAGGTAATTTTATAGAGGCTGCACCACTTTCATCGAATGAGAAGTTTTGATAAATATATCCTTGTAAATGTAATAGTGAACGATCTAGTTCGTACATACTATTAAAAAGTTCTGTACGATCAAAATCATACTGTATTAGTTCTCCTACTACATTAAAAGTCGTTTCAGTTGTACTTGGATAGATGAATCGCCCAGTATCACCGACAATACCTGCAAATAGAAGACGTGCTCCCTTTGCATCCATTTTCCACCCAGCAGAAACTTGCGCTTCTTTAAACAACTCATAGATCATTTCGCTACATGAACTTGCTGCTGTATTTACCCACAATAAATCACCATATGCATCATCGTTTGGATGATGATCAATTTTAATCAATAATTTTCCTGTATGATATCTTTGGTCATCTATACGCTCTGTATTTGCTGTATCAGTACAAATAACTAATGCATCATCAAAAATCTCATCAGCAATTTCTACGGGGTGGCCTAAATAATCAAAAGCTAAATCATGTTCACCTACTGCATAAACCTTTTTTTCTGGATACGTTGTTTGAAGTATCGCTTGCAATCCTAATTGCGAACCATATGCATCTGCATCAGGTCGAACATGGCGGTGTACAATAATCGTATCGTATAAGGCAATCGTTTCTATAATTTCTTTTTTCAAGTGAAATCCTCCAATTTTTGTTTCCCACTAAAGTTAGATGTTTCCTTACTTTCCACTATCTTTTTATGACTATTATCGTTAAAATGATAACAGATTTGCTATTAGGAGGAACATCATGGGAAATGTCTTTAATATTATTTTAGCATTTTTGATCGTCATTTCAGTTGTGTTTTACTTATATTTAAAAACAAAACAATTTCGAACTAGCTTACCAATACGAAAGAAATGGTACGCAAACCGTGCAGGAGTTTCACTTGGTGTCTTATTGATATTATTTGGGATTAATCAAATTATTATATATCATACTATTCTTACATATGTAGTCTGCACGATTTTAATTTTGTTTGGCCTATTTGCTAGTATTAATTATACCAAACGAGTTCGTCATTACAGTCAGTATATAGATGAAGAGGAACAATTGAACAAAAAGTGATGCACAAAGTTTGTGCATCACTTTTTGTGTGTTTAGCTTTTTATTATAAACGTTTAATATTAGTAAAAATTATCGCTCAAGTAATTGGAAAGTAGCCATTACTTTACCAACTAACATATCTTCGCTATATACCTCAAAATCCATTTTAGCAAATTTACGGCTCATATCCAAAATTCTTGGTTTTACTGTAACACTAGTTTCCATTTGAATTGGTTTGAAAAAATTGATGGTCATGTTTTCTATTACACTCTCACCACGTTTTACTTTTTTCAATGTAAAAGAACCAGATTCAACAATTAAAGTTGTAAAAGCTCCATACGAAATGGCACCTAATTGATTGGTCATTTGTGGCGTTACAGTAAAGTTTACAATGGCTTCATCATCAAATAAATTCATCGTCATTTCATTTTTTACGATATCATCTATTGTTTCACCATGTTGCGGTTGTCGTTGAGCCATTTGCAACGCTTTTAACACATCTTGTCGACTAACAACTCCTTGCAAAATCCCATGATCATCTGCGACTGGTAAGAGATCAATTCCTTCCCAAATCATTCTATGACCAGCAGTTGCTACACTTGTCTTCATCGTAACTGTAATAGGATTTCTAGTCATTAAACGGTCAATTTGATCATTCTCATGCTTTCCAATTAAATCTCTGGCTGTTACAATACCCACGATTTTCCCATGCTTATCGACTACAGGGTAACCACCATGTCTTGTTTCAGAATTTAGCAAGTTGTACTCTTTGACAGTGTCTGTCGATCTTAAATAAGACGTGTTTTTTATCGGAATCACAATATCCTCAATTAACAAAATTTCTTTTTTAATCAATTGGTCATAGATTGCACGGTTAATCATTGTTGCTACTGTAAAAGTATCATAACTTGTCGAAATAATAGGGAGTTCTAATTCATCTGCTAGTTTCTTTACTTCTTCAGTCGTGTCAAATCCACCAGTAATTAGTACAGCAGCTCCAGCTTTGAGTGCATATTCGTGAGAACGTTCACGATTCCCTACAATCAATAAATTACCCGCATCTGTATAACGCATCATATCATCTAGCTTCATAGCACCGATAACAAATTTCGTTAAAGTTTTGTGAAGGCCACTTTTTCCACCCAATACTTGTCCTTCAACGATATTGACAATCTCTGCAAATGTAAGGCGTTCAATATTTTCTTTTTTCTTCTTTTCAATACGAATCGTACCTACTCGTTCTATAGTACTAACTAATCTTCTCGTTTCAGCTTCTTTAATTGCACGATATGCTGTTCCTTCACTTACAGCCATATCCTTAGCAATTTGACGCACTGAAATTTTGTCGCCTACAGGTAAAGATTCAATATATTGAAGAATTTTTTCATGTTTTGTAGCCAAAAAATCACCTAATTTCCAACGTGGTTCTGGCTTAAGTGTAACATATTTCATCTAAATACTTTAGTAATATGACATTGGATATAAAAATTTTGTATACATAATAACTAAATTTCAAATTGGTCTCCAGCATTCATTATTCTAACTGAAGCTGTATCGACCATTGACGCAAATTCTTTTGGGTCTTGTTTGATAAGAGGGAACGTATTGTAATGGACTGGGACAACTTCTTTTGGTTTCAAAAACTGTACTGCTCTAGCAGCATCTTCTGGCCCCATTGTGAAATTATCCCCAATTGGTAAGAACGCCACATCCATTGGATGGTTTTCACCAATAAGCCTCATATCACTATATAGTGCTGTATCTCCTGCATGGTAGATTGTTTTTCCTTCTGCAAACAGTAATATTCCTGAGGGCATCCCTGTATAAATGATTTGCTTGTCAGGTGTTTCATATGAAGAACCATGAAATGCTTGAGTTAATTTGACTTTACCAAAGTCAAATTGATAAGCTCCGCCTATGTGCATCGGATGTGTTTTGATTCCTTGCCATGAAAGGTATACAGCTAACTCATTTGGTGCGACTACTAGTGCTCCTGATTGTTTTGCAATTTCAACAGTATCACCAACATGGTCGTTATGCCCATGTGTTAATAAAATAGCATCTGGTTTTAGATCAGCCACTTTTAAATCTGTTAACCCATTACCTGTTATAAAAGGATCAATTAGAATTGTGTAGCCATTCGTTTTAATTTGTACTACTGAGTGTCCATGATAAGAAATTTGCATGTTATTCCATCCTTTCGCTGTGTCATTCACTAGATATAATTTCGTTATGAATACTTATTTTCCTTTATTTTTGATAGACTATAGATGAAAGAGTTACTTAAATTTATTATTCTCCACCCAAAATAGTTCAAGAGCTCTAGAAATTTAATGAGGAGGATCCTTATGAACAAGGTTCAATTAATTCAAACTTATTTACAAGAAAAAAATATCGATGCTGCATTTATCACAACACCTGATAATGTATTCTATCTATCAGGTTTCAGCAGTGATCCTCATGAGCGTCTTCTAGGTGTAATGGTATTTAAAGAGGCTGAACCATTTTTGATTTGTCCTAAAATGGAAGTACCTGACGCACTAGCATCAGGCTGGACAAATGAAGCAGTTGGTCACGATGATACTGATAATGCCTGGGAAATCTTACACAATACAACTACCACACGCGGTGTTCAATTAAACACGATTGCAATTGAGAAAGCACACTTAACTGTAGAACGACTAGAAGCTCTTCAAGGCTTTTATCCAACTTCTAAATTCGTTGGTTTAGATGAACAATTGAATAATATGCGATTAGTAAAATCTGAAGATGAATTAGAAAAATTACGTGAGGCTGCTAAATTAGCTGACTATGCAATTGAAGTAGGATGCAATGAATTAGCTGAAGGTAAAACTGAAATGGAGATTTTATCTGCTATCGAAGCTGCTATGAAAGAAAAAGGTGTATACATGTCATTTGATACAATGGTGCTAACAGGTTTAAATGCAGCTTCACCACATGGCACTCCAGGTAAACAAAAAATTCAAAAAGGCGACTTAGTACTATTTGACCTTGGTGTTGTTTACGAAGGATATTGCTCAGATATTACGCGTACAGTTGCATTTGGCGATCCATCTGAAGCACAAAAAGAAATTTACGAAGCTGTAAAAAATGCCAATATATCTGCTATCGAAGCTGTAAAACCAGGTGTCCGTGCAATGGACTTAGATAAAATAGCTCGCGAACGTATCACTGAAGCTGGTTTTGGTGAATATTTCACACATCGACTTGGACATGGTCTTGGCATTTCTGTTCATGAATTCCCATCTGTACATGGTGCAAACGAAATGGAGATGAAAGAAGGAATGGTCTTCACAATCGAACCAGGCATCTATAAAGGTGATACAGCAGGCGTTCGTATTGAAGACGATGTTTATGTAACAGCAAATGGAGTAGAAGTATTAACTAGCTTCCCTAAAGAACTTCAAATTATCCAACCTAAATAACTATTCTAATATAACCCTCCCTCGCTAAAAGCGAGAGGAGGGTTTTTAGTCGTTTAGACCAATTATTAGATTACGATTATAAAAGTGAATCAGCAGGCACATAATGATAATTTAACGCTTCTGCTACAGCTTCGAAGGTAACTTGTCCCTCTAAAGTGTTAATGCCTTTCTTCAAAGCTTCATTCGTTAAGCATGCTCTTCTATAACCTTTATTTGCAATTTCTAATGCGTAAGGAACTGTGTTATTTGTTAGCGCAATCGTTGAAGTACGAGGCACTGCTCCTGGCATATTTGCAACCGCATAGTGTACTACACCATGCTTAATATAAGTTGGGGCATCGTGAGTTGTAATACGATCAGAAGTTTCGAAAATACCACCTTGGTCTATCGCAATATCAACAACTACAGACCCTGGAGACATAGTCTTGATCATATCTTCGGTAACCAACTTTGGTGCTTTTGCTCCTGGAATTAGAACAGCACCGATTACTAAATCAGAGTTTTTCACTGATTCAGCAATATTATAAGGATTGGACATTAATGTTTGAACATCACTTCCAAATTGATCATCTAATTGACGTAAACGTTCAGGACTTAAATCGATAATCGTTACTTCAGCACCCATGCCAATTGCCACTTTAGCAGCATTCGCACCTGCCATACCCCCACCGATAATCGTTACTTTCGCACGTGGTACACCTGATACACCACCAAGCAAAATTCCTTTACCGCCTTCTTGTTTTTCTAAATATTGTGCACCGATTTGAGTAGCCATACGACCTGCCACTTCACTCATTGGCGTTAATAATGGCAATGAACGATTTGGTAATTGTACTGTTTCATATGCAATTGCTACTACTTTTTTATCTAACAAAGCTTGAGTTAATTCTGGTTCAGGAGCTAAATGTAAATAAGTGAAAAGAATTTGTCCTTCATAGAAGTGATTGAATTCTGAAGAAATTGGTTCTTTTACTTTCATTACCATATCTTGTTTCCAAGCATCTCCTGCAGTTTCGACAATCTGCGCTCCAGCAGCTTTATAATCTTCATCAGTAAAACCTGAACCTATACCAGCACCTTTTTCTATAAATACTTCGTGCCCAAACATAGTTAAGTTCACCACACCAGCGGGCGTCATTGCCACACGGTTTTCGTTGTTTTTAATCTCCTTTGGAACACCGATTTTCATACCCCATCCTCCTCATTTTAAAAAAGTAACCGATTGTTTTTTATGTATAATTTTTATACTTTACATAAAAACAAGTTCATTGTAACAGATTTCGAAATACTTTTGTTAGCATAATTAGAAAATTTTAATTATTTAAATAGATTGGATGTTTTTAATAGATTTGATATCAAACATTGTTTAGAATATTACTAATTGGGTATTAATAAATAGAATTAACTTTTGTTTGATATAGCGATTGAAAGCGATATATTGACCTTAATTTAATTTAGGAACTAGCTATTCACAAAGCGGGTGGGAGACTCAGTTCAACCCTACCTGAATAATATTTCGAGAACTAAAATGTATCAAATTTTTTATACGAAATTTTAAATAACTGTGTTCCTACATTCATGCTCTTCTAACGATATTATTCTCCAATGAGTCACTAGTACTATATCACCGAAAATGTTCACGTATCTTTTATATGAAATTCCCCATAAAATTGTATTTACACAGTACTTAAAACCCGTATTTAAGATTTGGGAAAACTTTTACAGATTTCCAAACTTTCAATCAAATCAATTTTTAAAATAATTCAAAATGGTATAATAAGAGTATCAAAAGGAGGAATCCATTATGGCATTAACTTATAAAAGCATCGTTGTTGCTGTCGACGGTTCGAAAGAAGCAGAATACGCATTCAAAAAAGCAATTTCAGTAGCTAATCGTAACGAGTCAACATTAAACTTAGTTAACATTATTGATACTCGTTCATTTGCAGCGATTGAAGCATATGATCGCTCTATCCAAGAACGCGCTCAAGAATTTGCTGAGGAATTATTAGACGGCTACAAAAAAGAGGCCGAAGCTGCAGGAGTTAAGAATGTTAATGTGATCATTGAATATGGTTCACCAAAAACAATTATCACTAAAGATGTCTCTAAAAAAGTAGATGCAGATTTAATCATTTGTGGTGCTACCGGTCTTAATGCTGTTGAAAGATTCTTAATCGGAAGCGTTTCTGAAAGTATTGTACGTTCCTCAAAATGTGATGTTCTAGTTGTTCGTACAGATTCAGTTGTAGAATAATAATTTCAAAAAGCCCGCTCCATACGGAGCGGGCTTTTTACTTACTTCTTATTTTGTTTTTTCCATTTTTGAACTTTGGCAAAAAACATCTCTAAAGCTTTAATGTTTTTCATGTTAGGAACTTTAGCAAGGAGTACTTCTTTTACTTGCTTATCCTCACCATTCTTCTTTTGTAAGATGAGTAAGCTCTTAGCATGTGCTTTGCTTGCGAACAATTCATCTGGTAATTGAACAACAGCTTGAATCCATGCTTTTTGTGTTACTAATTTATTTAATAATGGAGATTGTTCAGATTCAAAAATATGATCTGGTACTAAGAAGAAGAGGTATCCTCCATCTTTTGTATATTTTAATGATTGCTCAATAAAGAGATGATGAGCATACGTCATACCTTCTTTTGCTTGCACTTCATAGTTTTTAGCCACTTCATCATTCGGGTAATACCCTACTGGTAAATCACAAATTACAGCATCTGTAGGGTCTATCAATAGATTTTCCAGTGAATCTTGGTGATAAAGTGAAATAGGTTGATGTTCTAATTCTGATGATGCCGCAGCAAGTTGAATTAATAATTCATCAATTTCAACTCCAACACCTTCGATTTTATCTCCTACTAAGTTCATCACCGTTAATAATAGATTACCTGTTCCGATTGCTGGATCCAATATAGTCATTTTTTGATTGGATTTAAATTCTTTTTCATAAAACTGTTCTACAAAATAACCTAATAAAAATCCAAGTGTATCTGGTGTCATTTGATGATTTGGTTGTGCGTTTTGTCGCATTCCTTTTAAAATAGCGAGTTGTATTGCTTTACGAATTTCTTCTTTTGAAGGATGTTCGACGTCAGGGGATATATCACCATCTAACCATGTATTTAAAGTCTCGAGAACACTATCTAAATAGGTTAAATCATGCTCTTTAGCAATGTTTTCTGAATGCTCATCTATAAATGAAAATAGATTTTCTATGTTTTCCATTTCTTTCTCCTTCAAAACGGAAACCCACTCTAACATTCTTGAGTGGGTTCCAAACTGTTTATTGCCGTTCAATTTTACTTATTTTGCTAGTGATTTTACAGCTTCTAATGCACTTTCATAATCTGGGTGGTTTGTACCTTCTGATACATATTCTACATAAGTAACTTTGCCTTCTTGATCAACAACAAAGATTGAACGAGCAAGTAATCGTAATTCTTGCATATGTACGCCATATGCATCACCGAATGATAAATCACGGTGATCTGATAAAGTATGGATATTTTCGATACCGTTTGCTCCACACCAACGTTTTTGAGCAAATGGTAGGTCACAAGAAATTGTTAGAATTACAACATTTTCTCCTAAACCTGTTGCTTCTTCATTAAAACGACGTGTTTGTGCATCACAAACTCCTGTATCTAATGATGGAACAACACTGATTAATACAATTTTACCTGTAAAATCAGATAAATGTTTTTCCGATAAATCAGGTGCTACTACTGTGAAATCAGGTGCTTTGTCACCTACTTTAATTTCTGGTCCTACTAATGTTACTGGGTTGTTTATAAATGTTACTTGTGCCATTTAGAACGCCTCCTCAAGAACAATTTTACTCGAATGTTTTAGAATCACGCAACTTAGAAGCCTTACAATTACTGTTCGTTTTCTTGAATTTTTTGTTGTCCATCATTATTTTCTACTGCAATTACTTTTTCAGTTTGTATATACGTATGTTCATGTACAACTCTTGTATCTGCTATATAATCGTGAATCGCTTTATTCTTAGGTGTAAATGCAATAACAAGATACAAGATTTTAACTGTGACAGATATAAATCTACCAATCCATTCTCTGAAAAGTACAGTTCCCCATGTAAGAGGGCGATTATTCTCAGATATCACTCGAATTCCAAGGGCAATCTTGCCAACAGTTTGCCCCCAAATCTTCGTCATAATGACAAAATAACCGTAGAAGATAATACTTGTTGCAAATCCATATGGTGCAATGTGTTTTATTTCAAAGTCTTCCCAACCTGTAAAGAAAAATAAGGGCTTAACAGTAATTGCCGTTAATGATGTGATGACAATTAAATCAATTATATATGCCCAAAATCTAGTCCAAAACCCTGCAGATTTCAAGTGATAATCTGTTACCTTTTCTAATTGCATTGCTGTCTTTTGGCTAAATGTTCCTGCATCAATCGCTTCTGACATCAACAAGCCCCCCTATTCTTCACCATACATGTACATCATTCGTGGTGCACTATTTTGGGATAACAATTTACTCAAGGCTTCTTTTTCTACTGAACCACCAAGCATTGAATTCATTTTAGCAGAGAAAAGTGATGTCCAATCTTCTGTGGACGAATACTCATATACTTCCGCACCTTTTAGATTATTGTCTTGTTTAAGCGCAATAAGAGCATCTTCACTGTATCCTAGTTCATCTACCAAACCTACTTTTTTAGCTTGTGATCCATTCAAAACGCGGCCATCCGCAATTGCTTTGACCTCTTCAATCGTCATTCCGCGTCCATTCGCAACAACATTAACAAATCGGTTATACGAATCATTTACCATATCTTGTAATATTTTTTTGTCAGCAACCGTCATTTCACGCGAACCACTCATAATATCTTTGTATGGACCTGTCTTAATTGTATTAAATTCAATACCAACTTTCTTCGCCAGTTTACTATAATCCATTCCTTGCATAATAACACCAATAGATCCTGTTAGCGTCTCTTCATCTGCAAATATTTTATCTGCGGATGCAGAAATATAGTAACCTCCAGAAGCAGCCATCGAGCCCATAGATACATAGATTGGAATATTTCTTTCTTTTTTAATTTCCATTAACTTATCGTAAATTTGTTTTGATTCATTTGTTCCACCACCAGGTGAATTTACTTTCAATAGTATTCCTTTTACTTGCTTGTCATCCAAGATATCATTTAATTGATCCATAAAAAACTGATGATTATAAGTCTCCGTACTAAAAATAGAAGATGAATCTCCTGTATCAAGAATAGAACCATTAACTGTTAACACAGCTATTTTCTTAGTAGGATTACCCGTTTCAATAACCGTTCTATCGTATGTACTGCCACTATCGCTATTCATATTAATTGCAGAATCAAAACTCTTCTTAAAATCTAACTTTGCCATAGACCATGCAATACTCGCAAAAGTAGATACTACAAATAACACTGCCGCTACACCTAAAGCAATCCATCTTTTTGCTGTCATTTTATTAATCCCCCTTTTGTACTTCTATACATATACGAACGGAAGCATTAAATGTTTCATGCTTTTTGATGAATTCTATGTGACTTTCTCACTTCTGCAATGGTAGAAATAGAGAAAATAACTAAAGCAAGCCAAATAAATGAAAATGAAACTAGTTCAATTCCTCCAAATGACTCATGATAAACAATGACACCTAAAATTAAGGTCATAGTTGGAGAAATGTATTGAATAAACCCTATTAAATATAATGGAATATTTTGAGCGCCTATCGCAAATAAAATAAGTGGAATCGCAGTTACAATACCTGTTCCAATTAATAACAAATTGGTTTTCATATCGACATGAAGAAACGACATATTTCCCTGGAAATAAAGAGATATAAAATAGATGAGAGCCACAGGAAAGACAAACATTGTTTCGATTACTAATCCTCGAGTCGCATCTAAAGCGATCTGTTTCTTCAATAATCCATAAATACCAAAGCTCAAAGCCAAACCAATGGCAATCCACGGAATTTGCCCATATGAGGCTATTAATATAATGACCCCTATTGCTGCAAATGAAAATGCGACAATTTGTGATTTTGATAATTTTTCTCTCAGGAATATTATGCCTAAAAGTACTGAAATAATAGGATTCATGTAATATCCTAGGCTTGTTTGAACAATATGATTATGATTTACTGCCCATATGTAGATAAACCAGTTTAAAGTAACTAAGTATGCTGCAAAAAATAATGACCAAAATGCTTTTTGGTTATGCCACAACCCCTTGAAATCTACTAATAGTATTTTCCCTTGTCTTAGAATGATTACGAAGATGAATGTTAATACAAATGACCATATTACACGTGATGCTAATATTTCTTCACTTGAAACATGTTCAATCAATTTCCAATAAAGCGGAAAGAGTCCCCATAAAAAATATGAACCTACCGCTGCAAGGATACCCTTTTTTTCATTTTGCATGAATTTTCACTCCATTTGATTTACTTATGTCACCATTCTAATCATTATAATTTTTATACGAAAGAAAGTAAATGACGCAAAAATAAAAGGCCACCATCAATGGCAGCCAATTAAATTAGCTATGCTGTTTTTTCTTTTTTTCTAGCTCTCGTAATTCAATTCTACGAATCTTACCTGAAGAAGTTTTCGGTAATTCTTCTACAAACTCAATTTCTCTCGGATATTTGTAAGGAGCTGTGAGTTTTTTAGTATGGTCTTGTAATTCTTTGATTAATTCATCTGATGCTTTTGAAGGGTCTCTTAAGATAACATATGCCTTTACAATATTGCCTCGTACTTCATGAGGACTGGCAATTACTGCACATTCTTGTACTTCAGGATGCTTAACTAATGCATCTTCAACTTCAAAAGGTCCAATTGTATATCCTGAACTAATAATAATATCATCGTTGCGACCTTCAAAGAAGAAATAACCATCTTCATCTTTTCTTGCACGGTCGCCTGTTACATAATAATCTCCACGGAATTGTCTTGCAGTACGTTCTGGATCATTTAAATATTCTTTAAACAATGCAGGTGTAGAGCGGTGGACTGCGATATCTCCAACAACACCAGGAGCACAAGGCTGACCATCTTCATCAATTACTTCAACGATATTACCTGGTGTAGGTTTACCCATTGAACCAGGTTTTGCTGGTACACCTTTAAGATTACCTAGTAATAAGGTGTTTTCTGTTTGCCCATAACCATCTCTAACATCTAAATTAAACACTTTTTTGAAGATATTAATAACTTCTTGGTTTAATGGTTCTCCAGCTGATACTGCACTATGCAATGAAGATAAATCATAATTTGATAAATCATCTACTTTTGCCATTACACGATATTCAGTTGGTGTACAACATAAAACTTGGATTTGATATTTTTCAAGGAGTGATAAATACTTTTCTGGTTTAAAACGTCCATTATAAACAAACCCTGTTGCACCACTTCCGAGTACTGATAAAAATGGACTCCAAATCCACTTTTGCCAGCCAGGACTAGCAGTTGCCCAAACAAGATCACCTTCATTAATTCCTAGCCAATGAGCAGCTGCTGTTTTTAAATGTGCAAATGCCCATCCGTGTGTATGAACTACGCCTTTTGGATTTCCGGTTGTACCACTTGTGTATGATAAGAAAGCCATGTCTTCACTTTTTGTTCTAGCAGTTTCGAACTCTTCTGACTCCTCTTCTGCTTCTTGTATCATTTGAATCCATGGTTGATGTGCTTGTCCAATAACATATTGTTGTACTTGATTTAAATGTTCAACTTGATCAAATTGGTCTATAAATGGTTCGTAAGCGATAACCGCTTTTGCATTACTATGCAATAATCGATAGTCAATTTCTTTTGCTCTCAACATTTCTGAGCTTGGAATCACTACCAAACCTGCTTTTAATGCCGCTACATATGTAATATAGGCATCGATTAGACGTGGCACCATGATTAATACTACATCACCTTGTTTTAAACCATGTTTTACAAATACATTTGCCACTTGGTTGGCTCTTCTAATTAAACCGTCATATGTGATAGAATCTGTACTGCCTAAATCATTTTCAAATCGAATAGCTACCTTTTCTTTGTCTTTAGCGAATTTTTCAAATTCCTCAACTAAGTTATAATCTGTAGGTGCAATTAAATCCTCACGTTTCATTAATATTCCCCCTCGCATAACGCATTGAAATTGCAAATTAATTATATCGAAATTATCCAAAAAGTACAACCAAATCACAATATCAATTATTAATACCAGGTACTAAGAGCAAGTAGCTTATTAAAAAGTAAAGCCGGAGAAGTATATTACTCCTCCGACTTTTTTTAAACTTATTTAATTATTTGTTTTTTGGAAAGCCGTTCATTTGTTGTTCAGCCATTGCAACTAAACGCTTTGTAATTTCTCCGCCAACGGATCCGTTAGCACGCGCTGATGCTTCTGCTCCAAGTTGTACACCAAATTCTTGTGCGATTTCGTACTTCATTTGGTCTACAGCTTGTTGTGCTCCACGAACTAGTAATTCATTGCTATTACCTGAGTTGTTGTTGTTTGCCATGTGTGTCTCACCTCCTTGTGCATATAGAATGTGTAAATGCGAAAAAATCATACTTGTTTTTTAATAAAAATTTAACATTTGATTTAACTCAATTTAAATTTAAAGTTGAATTTTGTTATGTAGTTTAGTTACTTTATTTACTTTTATTATTAGGAGCTTCATCGCATTAAAAAATGAAAAAACCGAGGAAGAATTCTTTTGAATTTTTCCTCGGTTTTTTTTGTTGCTTATGAGTATACTAAATACTCAAAATGGTTTTATTTTGTAAAACCAGTCATTTGTTGTTGAGCCATTGCAACCAAACGCTTAGTAATTTCTCCGCCAACGGATCCGTTAGCACGCGATGATGCTTCTGCTCCTAATTGTACACCAAATTCTTGTGCGATTTCGTACTTCATTTGGTCAATTGCTTGTGATGCGCCACGAACTAATAATTCGTTGCTATTTCCTGAATTGTTGTTTGACATGTGTCTCACCTCCTTGTGCATATAGAATGCGCCGGATGAAAAAAAACATACAAACAAAATACAGGAAATTTCTTCTTCTATTAGAGTAAATCTAGAAATTCATCGGTTTTCTTTTTCGGGAACGTGTGAATTTCGCGATTTTTCACTGCTCTTTCAATCATTTCATCGAAATCCGTAAAGCTTTCGTAATAATTCATCTTTTCAATTCTTGGTTTTGTTTTTGGATTTGCTGGTGTAAATACTGTACAGCAATCTTCGAAAGGACGAATTGAAATATCATAAGTACCGATTTTTTGAGCAACTTCTATAATTTCTAATTTATCAAATGTGATTAATGGTCGTAAGATTGGTGTTGTTGTTACATCGTTGATTGCTGCTAAGCTTTCTAATGTTTGGCTTGCAACTTGTCCCAGATTTTCACCTGTTACAAGCGCTTTTGCATCAATCTCATTACGTACTATATCTGCTACTTTCATCATCATACGACGAGTTGAAGTCATTGTTACATTTTCAGGGACACTACTTTGAATTTTTTGTTGGATTTCTGTAAAAGGTATAACATGTAAGCGAATATTACCACCAAAACGGCTGATTTTATTGCAAAGTTCTTTTACTTTTCCTAAAGATTGGTCACTTGTAAAAGGTGGACTAAAGAAATGAATTGCTTCTACTCTAACGCCACGTTTCATCATATAATAAGCTGCTACTGGACTATCGATACCGCCTGATAGTAGTAATAACGCTTTGCCGTTTGAACCAATTGGTAAACCACCAGCACCATGTATGACATCAACCATCATATAAACAGCTTTTTCGCGAACCTCAACACGTAATTCGATATCTGGTTTTTTCATTTGAACTGTCATACCAGGAAGAGACCCTAAAACATGGCTTCCTAAAGTTTGTTGAAGTTCATATGTGTCTAGAGGAAATTTTTTATAAGATCTTTTTGCATTCACTTTAAATGTTTTGTCTTGATAATCCATTTTTTTTACGATTTCTACTGCTAAATCCTTCATCGCTTCAATTGTTGGTTCACAATGTGCTACTGGGCTAAATGAATGGATTCCAAAAATATGAGGTAATCGTTCTAATAGTTCTTCCATTTCACTATCTACATCGCTACTAAGATACATACGGTCTCTTTCTGAGCGAATTCGTAGGTTAGGAATATCTGCAAATGTATAACGTAAATTTTCTTTTAAGCGATTTATGAATAATTTACGGTTACGCCCTTTTGTCGTAATTTCACCGTAACGTAATAAAATTTCATGCCATTTCATGCTGTGTTACATCTCCTTTACTTGTTGCATTACTTTGCGAAAGGCAGTTTTAAAGGAAGCAATATCTTCATCAGAAATTCCTTCACCAAGGCTCATACGTATTACCCCTTTTTCATATGAAGGGTCAACGTTTATGGCATGCACAACATGGCTAATTGTATGATCTTTTGATGAACATGCGCTAGAAGTAGAAATAATAAATCCTTCATGTTGCATAGCATTTACTAGGATTTCCCCTTTTAGCCCTTGAACTGCACAACTGATAATGTGTGGTGCACCTTCTTTACTTGAGAGGACACGCACATATGTGAATTGCTTAAAGAATTCATGTAAATCATCACGCCATTTACTATATTGTTTGGCTCTTTGAGGTTGCTTTTCTATTGCTAGACGTGTTGCTTTTGCAAGTGCTACGTCTTGTGGGACTGCTACTGTACCGCTTCGGAATCCCATTTCTTGTCCTCCACCATGGATGATTGGAGAAATGTTCACTTGTTTTCGTAAGGCCAAAAATCCTGAACCTTTTAATGCGTTAATCTTATGTCCTGAAACCGTTATGGCATCAGGGCCATTTTCCCCATCAAATTGTACAGGTATTTTTCCGAAGCTTTGTACCGCATCCATATGATAAAAAGCACGGCTATTTTGATGTACGATTTTTGCGATTTCTGAAACAGGTTGAATTGCTCCCATTTCATTATTAACATGCATGATGCTTACTACAACTGTATCTTTGGTTAGCTTTTGCTTTAAATCATCTATTAATATAACTCCATGCTCATCAACATCGACATAATCAACAGTATATCCTTCTTTTTCTAAAGCTTTTGCGCTTTCTAAAACTGAAGCATGTTCGATTGCTGAAACAAGAATTTTTGTGCCACGATGTTTATTTGCTCGAGCGAATCCTTTTATCGCAAAATTATTGGATTCAGATCCGCCAGATGTGAATATAATTTGATTTGAAGACGTTTTTATAATATCGGCAATTTGTTCTCTTGCTCGAGTTAGTAATGCGTTTGCTTCAACACCCATTTGATGAAGAGATGCTGGATTTGCATAATAATGTTCATTTGCTTGGACAAATGTTCGCAAAACAGCTGGGTCTGGTTTTGTTGTTGCGCTATGATCTAGGTAAATCATTGTTTCTCCTTCCTTCCAAAAGAAAGCCACCAGCACAGTACCGTGCGGTGGCGTAATGCTTTTCTTATTATGAACGTTTCCCTTAGCTTTTGGCAAGTACCTGAATTTTCTTCATAGCGCCAGGTTCGACAGCTTCAACTGCTGTTGCAGCATATTCAAGTGCTTTTGCATAACGCATTTCACGAAATGCATCTTCTGCCTCTAATAGTTGTTGATGTAATGCTTTATTCGTATTTCTATAACGATTACCGTATTGAATAATACGTTCGATTAATTGAACATTTTCGAGCATTTCGATTGCTGTATTATGTACATCTTCTATGCACTTTTCTGCAATTTCAAGATTTTTGTATACAGTATTCATATTTAACGGTATTTCTTGAAGATTATTGACAACAACGAAAATTCTTTCTGCTGCTTCTTCAAGTCTAGCATCCATCTCTTCTGGGATACCAGGTAAATTTGCTTTATGTAGCATACGCTCAGTATCATGAAGCATTTTCCTCAAATTACCTAAAGTAGCTCGTGCCTTATTTTCATCTACACGCAAGCTTTTCATTCGATCTGCAAATTGTTCTTGTTCTTCAAATAATTGCTCAATCGAATCTTTTAGTTCTTTTAATGCTTCTTCCATACTAGAATAAGCAGACTGTTCTTCATTTACTTCAATTGCTAATAGTTCATAGCGTTGACGTATAGAAAGTAATTTTTGTCTACAATTTACCGGTACTTCAGCTTCTTTCTCAGAAAGTCGATAGCTTTTTTGTACTGCATCTGCTTCTTTTGCAGTCTTTTCTGTCGCTACAATTGCAGATTCAAGTTGTTCACCAATAGCTACAAAATAATTATCAACGAATTTCTTACCAATTACTTCTTTTTCTAACGCATCATAGAAAGATTCAATTTCGTCTTTCATTTCATTTACGCGATGCTGAACTGATGTTATGTCTAATTCCGCTATTTTTTGTTTAAACACAATTAAGCTTTCTTCCATTTGATCTAGTTTATCTAAAATTTCAAGATGCACAAGGAAGTAAGATTGTTCTTCCATTTCACGATGACCATTTCGAATTTCATGAATATCTGAAGGAATTTTATGTTGAATTTCAGTCAACAATGCAGGAATTTCGTTGATTAGTTTAAAGAGAACCTGACCTTCTTCGTTTAAATTCACGACGATTTCTCGCGCTTTTAAATAATTTCCTGTCTCTGTTAAGTGATCATATTCCTCAAATTGAGGATTGAATATTTCTAATCGTTTTTCCAGTGGCCCCGCAGCTGGTCCATAAGAATATTGATGTGCCAATAACGTTTTACGAGCTGAACGATACTGATCTTTTAATTGTTCAATTTCGATTCGATTTTTTTCTTCACTTCCGACTAATTCATTTAATTCTTTTAAGATTTTCACCATTTCTTGATCGTACTCAGCAATTTTAGATTCAATTTCTTTTTCAATTTCCGAAGCTTTTCCAAAATGAAACTTATCTACTTGTTCTTCAACATCAAATAAAAGGACATCAATTTTCGGCATTTCTACATCCATTAACTCTGTCCATTTATTGCGCCAGCGCTCAAACATTTCTTCTGTTTGGCCATTCATATTCAATGCTTTTACTTTCATCAACTCTTCAAGCACTGGCTTATTCTGAATTTGCAGTTTCTTTTGGTCAAGTCTTTGAATTTCTTTTCTATGTTTTCGACGAAATATAAAAACAATTGCTATAATTACACATAGTACGATGATGGTAGGAATGATATACTTCATCGTAAGCCTCCTATCCCAAAATCATTTTTTCAGCTCTAGTTAAGCTTAATAGTACCATGTTTTAGGGTAATTTGTTTACCCTTATGAGAGATTTATCTAAAAAATATCTACTATTTAATCAAATTTTAAGAAATTGGAGGGATTTTTGTTGAAACGTGACGCACATATTCATACTCCCTATTGTCCCCATGGCACGAAAGATTCTTTAGAAAATTATATCAAAAAAGCTATTAAATTGGGATTTGAAGATATAAGTTTCACAGAACATGCACCATTGCCAACAAACTTTGTTGACCCTACACCTGAAAAAGATAGCGGAATGGATCCTCACAATCTACTAACTTATTTGGATGAGCTTAACATTTTAAAAGAAAAATACAAAGACGATATACATATCCGTATTGGTTTCGAAGTCGATTATATCGTTGGATATGAAGTGGAGACGACAAGCTTTTTAAACATTGTAGGACCACAAATTGATGATGCTATTCTATCTGTTCACTTCTTAAAACATAATGAAAAATATACTTGCATTGACTATTCAAGCGAAACATTTCTAGCATTTGCAGATCAAGTAGGATCTGTTCAAGGGGTTTATGATTTATATTATGAAACGGTAAAAAAATCAATCGAAGCAAACCTCGGCAAATATAAACCTAAACGAATTGGGCATCCATCACTTGTGCATAAATTCCAACTTGCACATGGTGAGAAAATCGATGACGATTCACAAATTAAAGGAATCCTAAAACTTATGGCAGAACATAATTGCGAATTAGACGTTAATAGTGCAGGTCTTGCAAAAAAATATTGCAAAGAATCCTATCCACCGTTACCCTATATTCAGTATGCTAAAGAATTAAATATTACATTAGTTTTCGGCTCTGATGCCCATCAAGTATCAGATTTGCATCAATATTACGATGAAATATTCCCATTCAACGATTAAAACGGAGGTATTATGATGTTTCAAAAAACAAGCTACCGTGGTGATTTAGCCGCTAGATACAACTTACTCTCAAAACAATTAGATGCACTATTAGAAGGAGAGCTAGATACAGTTTCGAATTTAAGCAATGCCTCTGCACTACTTAATCAATTTTTAGATAATATCAATTGGTGTGGTTTCTATCTTTGGAAAAACGATGAACTATTATTAGGCCCATTCCAAGGTTTACCTGCATGTGTTCATATCTCTTTAGGTAAAGGGGTTTGTGGTACTGCAGCCGAATCGAAAAAAACAATAATCGTCGAAGATGTACATGCATTTCCTGGCCATATCGCTTGCGATAGTGCTTCATTGTCAGAAATTGTTGTACCAATTGTCATTAATAACGAACTTTTTGGCGTACTTGATATTGACAGCCCTACTACAAACCGCTTCACAGAAGAAGATCAAGCGGGGCTTGAACAATTTGTAGCAGTGCTTACAAAACATATTCACTAAGCGCAATATCAATAATAACCATGCGTTATTTCACTAAATTACTTTTTTTAATTTCAATAAAAAACTGATACCATAGAAAACCTTTTTGATCGACCCAAGAAAGGTAGACATATGCATTTAAGCAGCTTCAAGGATCTGAGTTCGGTATTCTACCGCGCTTAGATCTTTTCATTTTGCCATAAAAAAGTCCCCGGAAAAATTAGATTGGTGTCTAACTTTTACGGGGCAGTTCATTTGGTATCAGTTTTTTTATTGTTAAACATTACAATTACCCAGTATTTTTTGGTATAAACAATAGCGATTTTTCCCACTATTTTTTGCTTTATAAAGAGCTATATCAGCATGTTGTAATAGACCCTGATATGTTAATTTTGAATTTGCATTCCATATTTCGATTCCTGATGACATAGTTACAGAGGGTTCTGTTACTTGGGGAATAATTGTCATAATGTTGTTAACTAATTTCACTGTGTCTTCTACCGAAATGTTTGGGAGATAGATAGCCATTTCCTCTCCACCCCATCGTGCGCAAATCCCATTATTTTGCACTATTTGTTGCAAACTTTTTCCCACAGTCTTTAAAATGTTGTCTCCTGTTTGATGTCCAAAAGTGTCATTCACTTTTTTGAAATTATCAATATCAAACAATACCAGAGAACCAAACTCAGCATCTTGCATAGATTTCTCAACGAATTGCTCTAAATAAATTCGTGCATATAAATTTGTAAGGTGATCTCGGTCAATCATCTCTTGAAGTTGTTCTCGCAATAAAATATTCGAAATAGCAAGCGAAGAATGTCGAATCAGTGACTGCATTAATTTATAACTATCGAAAGAAAAATAATAAGGGTCATGGTGTAAAATAGCACAATATCCTTGAACTCTATCATTAATAGTAATAGGTATTGCCATCAAAGAATTATAGGTGACTTTTTGATTAACTAAATTTTCAAAATAAGCGACAAATAATGGGTCTACAGAATTCTTAAAATGATGTTCAATATAGTCGTTATAAATTTTTGCTTCCTCTTCGTAAAAAAATTCAGTGGTTCCTGTTGTATTTTTAAACATATTATGATCAATCAAAGCAAAACAAATTTCTGCAGGAACAAATGATTTGTTCAATTGTTTCGTTAGAAAAGATAGTATTTCTTCTCTGTTTAATTTCATATTAAGCCGTTGTGCCGTTTCATTTATTAACTGCAAATCCGACACTAAACGATGAGATTGATGATATAGTTTTGCATTTTCTAGAGCATTGCCTGAAGTATGCGCTAAATGTTGAATAAATTGTTTTTCTCTTGAAGATAAAGAATAATCAAAAGGGACAAAAATTTGAAGTATACCGTAAATTCCTTGCTTTCCATAAATCGGTGCATTCAATAGGTGATAATTGATATCTAGTGCTAATTCAGTCGTCATTTCTCCTGAAACAAATGCTTCAACTGTTGAAGGCCTTTCCATTGAGTAATCAAAAACATATACATCTTCTATATCTCTACGATCTTGATCATTTGATAATATTAATTTTGATTGGAAATTCGGAAATATCCTTTTTACACCTTGGATTACTTCTTCTAGAATGTGATTAATATCCATTGTTGAATGAAAAACTTCAGTCATCTCATATAATTCGCGATTTAGCTTTTTCTCATACGAATTTTTCCTACTGCATCTTATCATTATTACGGTATCTGATAGTAATTTCTCAAATTTCTTGATATAAAGAGATTCTGCAAACTCCTTCCACTCAGGGGTTGCTTCTAAAACAATAAGTCCCATAATCTCGTTTTCCTCTTGTAAGACCAAAACATCTCCTGCATGATCAAAAAATTGTTTTAACATTTTTACTAATGTATTAGGAAATTGATGTCGTTGTTCTATATAAGGTGCAAACGTAATATATGGAATCCCATTGGTATTATACTGTTCTTTGTTACAAGTTGATGATGGATATAGCATCCCATTGTCAAAATGCAGATAATCCACATGCTCGATTTTAAACTCACGTAATATAATCCCTTTAAATAGCTCTAAATAGTCGATTGTGGTAAGTGGTTTTTGAGCACATTCTATCCACAAATCAAGCAGTTGGCACTTTATATTTTGCAATATTTGTAGATTCCGCAACTTTACATCACCTTCCCCGTAATACGATATATACATTTAACTACTTCTAGTATACATGAAATAAGACTTTTACACTATTAACATTTTGTTTTTTTTGATAAATTAGTTCACTATCCATTATAAATTACTATAAAATCTATCCCACATTAACGGGCAGACTGGATAGCTGTCACTCAGGTGTTACCACAGGACGTAGCAAACAACCTGGGTTTCTTTTTCAGTAGGCTAGAATAAAAACCCCTACTGATTGAAGTTTCCCTTTATTTCTATATTATTTCTCACAACTAAAATAAGTAATTTCACTTGACACTCCTACTCCTAACAGATAGAATGATGTTTGTGTAAAATAAACGCAGCGGTTGTATGGTTTGGTTGCTTCATTTTATTCCTCTACGAAAGTAGATGGTGTATTGCGTAACTCTTCGGCTGCAAGAGCGAAGGTACATGAAAATAAAATGACTATCAGGCTAAATACATCTGGTTTTTATTTTATGCCAAATAAAAAACCAATAGGAGGGACTCTAAATGTCTCGTTATACAGGTCCATCTTGGAAACTATCTCGTCGTTTAGGTATTTCTTTAAGCGGTACTGGTAAAGAAATCGAAAAACGTCCATATGCTCCAGGACAACACGGCCCAACTCAACGTAAAAAATTATCTGAGTACGGCTTACAATTACAAGAAAAACAAAAACTTCGTCATATGTTTGGTATGAACGAACGCCAATTCCACAACTTATTCGTTAAAGCTGGTAAAATGAACGGTGTTCATGGTGAAAACTTCATGATCCTTCTTGAAACTCGCTTAGACAACCTAGTTTACCGTCTTGGATTAGCTCGCACTCGTCGTGCTGCTCGTCAATTAGTAAACCATGGTCACGTTATGGTTGATGGCAAACGCGTTGACATTCCTTCATACAGCGTAAAACCAGGTCAAGTGATTTCTCTTCGTGAAAAATCCCAAAACCTTGATATCGTAAATGAAGCAATCGAAGTTAACAACTTTGTACCAGAATACCTTTCATTTGATGCAGACAAAAAAGAAGGTACTTTTGTACGTCTTCCAGAACGTAGCGAATTATCTGCAGAAATCAACGAATCATTCATCGTCGAATTCTACTCTCGCTAGTAAATTGCTCGCTTATAGCAATAATCAAAAACCTAGAAGCCTTTATTTATTGAAGGTTCTAGGTTTTTTTATTTTATCTTTTACTTTAAAAGGTTATGTATCCCTTCCGCAATGAAAAATGATACAAAACTTTTTTCTTCTTACACGATCTCATCTTCATGTATTAAATACGGTTTTAGGCATAAAACTATTCCCTTTGTGAAAGAGTACATATGTTATTAATGACACACACCTTATTGCGAAGGAGGTCAAAAAAATGCACAACAGACATTGTCAGCACCATGGAAGAGGTTGTCACTGCATGATGCCATTCTATCAATCACCAGAAATGTTTAATCCGACTCAAGTTTCACCGGAAATGATGTATCCCGGTCAAGTTTCACCAGAAATGATGTATCCCGGTCAAGTTTCGCCAGAAATGTTTAACCCAACTCAAGTTTCACCGGAAATGTTTCCCGGTCAATTAGGTCCGATTAACGTTCCACCTCAAGTATTCCCTACACAAATGGCTCCAGAACGTGTTTCACCTACACGTAATATTGTGAGAACGAATGTTTATAATACAGTCGTAAGACATATTCATCCTACTCATACTACTCATGTTAATAAGCACGTTATTCATAACGAACATTACTTCCCACATACAGAGTCCGTGGAAAATGAATGCTATGAAACAAATAACATTTGTGGTGAAATGCCAAAAGACCACTGCCGTCCTCCGAAACACGATAAATGTTAAGAAAAAAACTTCTTCATTTATAGACGAGAACAAAGTAGTCAAATCCCCTTTTTATTGAATATTCTTCTTTGCCAGGCTATCGCCTGGCATTTTTTCCGTTAATGTAGAAATACACCCCACCAGATTTTCACTGACGTTATTATTAAAAGTGCTGCAAATATCCATTGAAGTTTTTGTACTGATAACTTATTACTTATTCGAACGCCAAATGGTGCACCTATTAACCCCGCAATTGCTAGAAATATAGCTAATTGATAGTCAATACTATGTGCAAAGACTTTTCCAGAGACAGTACCTATTGAAGATAAAAGCGTAATCCCAAGTGAAATTGCCATTGCTTCACGAGTCGGGATTTTGATCACCTGAATCATTAGTGGTACAAAAAGAAATGCCCCACCTGCTCCAATCATGCCTGCAATTAGCCCGACAATAATTCCTACCAATATAGATAAAACCATTTTCCTTTTTTGTGGCATTTTTGCTTGAGTATTTACTTTTGAAGGTAAGAACATCAAAATCACAGCAACAAGTGCTATTCCTCCATAAAGTATATTCAAATCATAATCTGGAACTATTTTCGAAACAATTCCACCGATAAACCCACTTAAAAGAGCAGGAATACCAATTGCCCAAATTATGCTGGTTTGTAATTTTCCATCCTTTCTGTGTGTTAAGACACCACTTAACGTTGAGAAAAACACTTGAAATGATGTTAATCCGGAGACTTCCAGTGGAGAAAAAGCTTCATAACCAAGTATGGGGGGGATAAATAACAGAAGGGGATACATCACAATTGCTCCGCCGACACCTACCAATCCTGAAAAGAAAGACCCTATTAGCCCTAATAGTAATAATAGAGTAATTAAACCCAAAAACGATCACTCCTAAAATAACTCATGCAATTTTTTATCTTCTCCAAAATATCATATATTAAAATACTAATCGACCATGGATTCAATAAAATTTTACATCAACTTAATAAAAATAGAGGTACGCCAACAATGTGCATACCTCCCTAAAAAGTAAACCTACTCTACTGGACCTTTCCAAGCTAACATACCGCCTTCCATGTTAGACGCCTTATATCCCTTTTCTTCCAAAAATTCAGTAGCTTGTGCACTTCGACGGCCTGATCGGCAAACCATAATATATTCAAGATTTTTATCTAATTCTTCAACATGGAATTCGAGTGTACCTAATGGGATTTCTTGTGCAATTGCAATCTTACCTGTAGCTATTTCTTCTGGTTCACGAACATCAATAATATTGATTTCTTGACCTTCATCCAGCATTTTTAGTACTTCTTCTGGTGTGATTGTTTTCATTATAATTATCTCCATTCATATTAATTTATACTTTAGTATTATCTCCATTTGATGATTAAGTCAACGATGCCGAATTGTGAAAATTATTATTCATCATTTTTTAGCCTCCTTTCGTTTATGTTATAATGACCAATAATTATTGGATTCTTTGATGTGAAAGGGGCATTGTAGTGAAGCTAATTTCGATTTGTCCAAGTAATACTGAAATTTTAACCTATTTAGATTTAGATAAGGAACTAATTGCTGTCGATGATTATTCCGATTGGCCATCAAGTATAGAGAACTTACCAAGACTTGGTCCGGATTTGTCCATTGATGTTGATATGCTCGAAAAATTAGAGCCTGATTTAGTATTGGCGTCTTTAAGTGTACCTGGCATGGAGAAGAATGTAGCTGAATTAGAGCGTCGAGGAATTCCACATATTGTTTTAAATCCTAATAGTTTGTCAGAAATTGCAGAGGATTTAAGAGTAGTTGCTAAAGCATGTCACATACCTAAGGTTGGCAACACGAGAGCTGCTCAATTTGAAGAGTTTATCCATCAAATGAAAATGATTGCAAAAGATTGTAGTAAAAATCCTACTTGTTATTGGGAATGGTGGCCAAATCCAATCTTCACACCTGGACATACGAATTGGCTAACAGAAATTAGTGCAATTGCAGGTGCCAGAAACCTTTTCCAAGATGTTGAGCTCGCAAGTGTACAAACGAATTGGGAAGATGTTCGGTTACGCAACCCTGATTATATTTTTCTAGCATGGGTTGGAGTACCACATGAGAGGGTTAAACCATCTCTTCTTATGAAAAGACCTGGTTGGCCTGAGCTTCCTGCTGTTGTTGAGGGACGTTTATATGTAATGGAAGAATGGCTTTATTGTCGACCGTCTCCCAGATTATTAGAAGGCGCTTTGAAATTAGCGAAAATCGTTCACCCAAAGGAATACGGCAATTTAGAACTTCCTAGTTGGATTTATCAAAATTAGGATTAAAGATTAAAAATCATTTGAAATAATAAAAACCGCCAATCCTAATTAGTCAGGATTGGCGGTTTAAATTTTAGCTAAATTTCACCATATGGTATTTTTTCTTACCGCGGCGAATTATTGCAAATGCGTCTTCCATGCGATTTTTTGCATCAATGATATATTCAAGATCTTTTACTTTTTCACCATTAACTGAAATAGCACCATTTGTCACATCTTCACGTGCTTGGCGTTTAGATGATGAAATGTTTGCTTCTACTAATAAGTCAACGATATTTTTGTCTTCTTTTGCAACTTCTACTGATGGCACTCCTGAGAATGCTACTTTCATTTCTTCTACTGACAGTGATTTAAGATCTCCAGAGAATAACGCTGCAGTTATGCGTAATGCTTGATCCAGGCCATCTTCACCGTGGATTAGCTTTGTCATTTCAGCAGCTAAAGTTTTTTGAGCAACGCGAAGATGTGGTTCAGTTTCTACTTTTTCGGCTAATGCTTCAATTTCTGAACGAGTTAAGAAAGTGAAGATTTTCAAGTATTTCACAACATCTGCATCTGCAGTGTTTAACCAGAATTGGTAGAATTCGTATGGCGAAGTTTTTTCAGGATCTAACCATACTGCTCCTCCAGCTGTTTTACCGAATTTTGTACCATCAGCTTTAGTAACCAGAGGAATTGTAATACCGAATGCTTTTGCCTCTTCATCATGTGTTTTGCGGATGACTTCAAGCCCTGTAGTAATGTTACCCCATTGGTCAGAACCACCAACTTGAATTCGAACATTGTAGTGATCGTATAAATGGTTGAAATCAATACCTTGGATTAATGTGTATGTGAATTCGGTAAAGGATAAACCTGATTCTAAGCGTGATGCAATTGTATCCTTATTTAACATGTAGTTAATATTTATAAGTTTACCGTAATCACGTAAAAATTCGATTGCGCTTAGTTTTCCTATCCAATCATAGTTATTCACTAATTGGGCACCGTTTTGATCACCAGAGAAATCGAAAATACGTTCAAGTTGTTTTTTAATGCCAGCAACATTATGATCAATTTGTTCAGCAGTTAGTAAGTTACGTTCAGTAGATCGGCCTGATGGATCCCCAATCATACCAGTAGCACCACCAACAACAAGTATTGGACGGTGACCTGCTTGTTGGAAACGACGTAAAGTTAACATAGGTACAATGTGACCAATATGCATAGAATCAGCTGTTGGGTCAACTCCTACATATAAAGAAACTTTTTCTTCATTCAATAATTTCTCCATACCTTCTGCATCAGTTTGTTGGTATAACAAACCACGCCATTGTAAATCTTCTAATAATTCATTAGCCATTAAATTTCCTCCTAAAAAGTTCATTCTTATTTTTCCTTGAAAAGAGCCGCTTGAGTATTTAATTGGTAACCGGCATCACGCGCTAGCTATTCGATCACTTCGCCTTCTCGGTTGAAAACTGAAAAGATGTTTTCAATTCGAAGACTCCAGTGCTTGTCACAGCTGTACGAGCGCTCTCAGCACTTAAATGGTAGTTGCTTCAGCGGCTAGACCCTCGAGGGTTCACAGGATGTGATCCCGATAGTCGTTGCCGCAGGACGCAGCGCTCTTAGAGTATCTTCCTCAAATCGAGCCGCTTTAGCACTTAAATAAAAAAAGTCCCTGCAATGTTAATTGCAGGGACGTTAATTACATTTATAACGCGGTACCACCCAGCTTGAAGAAATAAGATTCTTCCGCTTCAATCGCTTTATCGCAGCGGCTACGTTCTAAGCTCCAAATGTGTAATTCGCGTCCATACTATGACTAGCTTGCACCAACCGCTAGCTCTCTAAACAGGGAATATGTCTGCTACTGGGCATTTTTCTTCACTAGAATAACTATTAATGACTATTGTACTTCATTTTAATTAGTTGTCAATAATTATTAATTTGTCTAATCGTCTTATGGTATAATAGACAATATTTTAGAAGGTTATTAATAACTTGATTGCATGTTGACTTTCTTTATTAAAATTAGATATTTCAGTGTCTACTAATAATTAGTAAAATAGAATAAATTCCATAGAATATTGCAAAATCTAAAGTCGATTCTATAATTTTATTATAGAAATTATTTTCATTTTGTTACATACTCAAGTTAGGAAACGATTTCTTTTACTACAACATGTATAGCCTTTACTTCTAAATATTGTTTAACTCATTTGATCGAGTACTACTAAAAAACAGTAGCAACATAGAAGTAGACCATTGGCGGATGCAACAATGGCTATTTTACAGTGAAAACATCTAAAGGAGGTAGGCCAACTGTCAAAAGGCACCATCTAGCTTTAAGGTCTAGATTTTTGGCATAGGTCGTAGATTATCGAAAAGATGAAAGAATGGATAACCAATATAAATCAAAAGGTGGATGAATTATCCAAAAAAACTTGGATGAAATATTTCCGTATTACTTCAAGTGTAGTTTGGAATTTATTTTTAATTTTCATCATCTTTATTGTAGTAGGTACTGTTTTTATTGGGTCGGTTGGTGCCGGTTATTTCGCTTCACTCGTTAAGGATGAACCTTTACGTTCGAAAGCTGAAATGCGTAGTGCAATTTTCGATTACGATGAGACCAGTACACTTTATTTCGCGAGTAATAAGTATCTAGGTAAAATGCGTACTGACCTTGAACGACAAGAAACTACTTTGGACAAAGTATCACCAAATGTGGTAAATGCCGTTCTTGCTACAGAAGACGAATATTTTTACAAACATTCAGGAATCGTTCCAAAAGCAGTATTGCGTGGACTATTTCAAGATGTGAGCAATTCGAATACCCAAACTGGGGGTTCTACCCTAACACAACAATTAATCAAAAACCAAGTTCTAACGAACGAGGTTTCTTATGAACGTAAAGCAAAAGAATTATTACTTGCAATGCGTTTAGAGCATTTTATGACCAAAGATGAAATTCTAGAGGCTTATCTAAATGTTATTCCATATGGTCGAAATGCAACTGGTCGAAATATTGCTGGTGTAGAAACTGCTGCTGAAGGACTGTTTAACAAAAAAGCAAAAGATTTAAACTTAGCACAGTCGGCGTATATTGCTGGGATTCCTCAATCTCCCTTTGCATATACCCCATTTACCCAAAAAGGAACCCTAAAAGACAAAGATAGTTTAAACTTAGGTATCAATCGTATGAAAACAGTCTTATACCGAATGCACGAAACAGGATATATAACAGATCAACAATATCAAAAAGCATTAAAGTATAATATTGTAAAAGATTTCCGAAAACCCGAAATTCGCCCTGAAGAGAAATATCCATACGTTACCTATGAAATTGAAGATCGTGCAAAAACCATTATGGCTGAGATATTAGCCAAAAAAGATGGTATTGATGTAGATCGTTTAGACAATGAATCAAAACTTAAAGAAAAGTATAGAATTTTAGCTGACCGTGAATTACGTTCAAAAGGGTATAAAATTTACTCTACAATTGATAAGAAAATGTACGATTCAATGCAAAAAGTAAAAGATAATTTCCCATATTACGGTCCAACATTTACGAAACAAGTAACAGATCCAGAAACAAGTAAAGTAAGTAATGTTGACACACCTGTTCAAGTTGGGAGTATTGTCATTGAAAATAAAACCGGTAAAATTTTGAGCTTTATTGGTGGACGAGATCATAACTTAGAGGAATTAAATCACGCAACACAAGCCAAACGTTCAAACGGTTCGACCATGAAACCATTACTTGTATACGCTCCAGCCATTCAATATGGTTTAATTGGTGCAGGCAGCCCGGTTGCAGACATAAAATTTAGTGTCGGATCTTGGTCACCTTCTAACTATTCGATAACAGATGAACGAGGATTAATATCAGCTCGTGAAGCGTTAAAAGATTCTCAAAACTTACCAGCAATTCGTTTGTATGCACAAATTATGAACCGTCGACCAGCAAATCTATTAGCAAAAAATGGATTTACAAGTTTAGATTCAGATGACTATACCAACTATTCAACTGCAATTGGTGCATTAAAATATGGCGTTACAGTTGAAGAGAACACAAATGCATTCGCAACCTTTGCCAATGGCGGTAAATTTGTTGATGCCTATATGGTTTCTAAGATTGTTGATAAATATGGTAAAACCGTATACCAACACAAATCAAAAGCGAAAAGTGTGTATAGTAAACAGACATCCTATATTACAACGGATATGCTTCGTGATGTATTAAAGCAAGGTACGGGTACAACAGCAAATAGTAATTTAAAATTCCGTGCAGATTTTGCTGCCAAAACCGGTACTTCTCAAGAATATAAAGATGTTTGGTTTGTTGGCTACAATCCAGATATATCAATGGGTGTTTGGATGGGATATGATCAACCTCAAACTTTATATCAAGCAAATGGCATTTATGGTCAACCAAGTACACGGATTAACCTACTATGGGCTCGTATAATGAATTCAATTTACGATACGAATCCTAAACTTGCCACAGCAAGTGGCAAAACCTTTAAACAACCGTCTGGTGTTGTAAACTTAACATTCTGCGGTATTACAGGTCATGCCTATACAAGTGCATGTGCAGGTAAAGCTCGTACAGATTTATTTAACGCAAATGTTATGGTACCAGGACCTGAAACAGCATTATCTGGTGGTGGTATAACAGATGCATTCAAGCAAAGTATACTAAGCCCATTTGGTGGAGATTATTCAAAAATATATGGTGTGAAAGTGAAAGTGAAAACGGAAAGTACAGTTAAACAAAAGCAGAAAGAAAAAAATACTGGAAATCAAGAGAACTCAAATACACAAAATACCAATAATAATTCGAATAACACAAGCACAAAGCGCCCTGTAAATTCAAATAGTTCTAATGGTAATTCGAAAAACAATGACAATTCAAATAGTAGTAATTCAAATAATGCTAATACGAATAATACAAATTCAGATAAGCCAAAGAAAGAAAAACCACAAGAACAGCCGACTAAAAATGATCAATTAGGTGGTAATTTAAAGCCTGATAACTCAGGAAATGGTACAGACCAAACTCAGAAACCTGAAAATGATAAAGAACAAAATCAGCAATGATGTTAAAAGAGTAAGCTGTTTCCTTTACGTGTTTAGTTGAATGACGCAAAGGTAAAAAAAGCAAAAAACACATGCTAATTCGAAAAGAATTAGCATGTGTTTTTTTATTTTATTATCTTATTCTTCTAACGTCTTATAAACTATACCGTTTGCGCAAACAACCTAACATAATCTGATTGGGAGCTCTTATTACTTCAATAGATAAGACTATCAAGAGGTGAAGCGTTTTATATGAACGACGATATTAACAAGCGCAATGGGCAATATTCTAATATCTGTAGAATCTTTTCATTCATTATTACGTATTATTCATTATGTCCACAATCACTGGCTTTCTACTATGAGTGGTCTTTTATTTCTTTGTAAATATTATAGAAAATTGGAGGAACTTTTATGAAAGCTATAGTGTGTAATAAATACGGTTCACCTGATGTACTTGAATTAAAGGAAATAAAAAAACCTTTTCCCACCGAGAATGAAGTATTGGTTAAAGTTCATTCAGCTTCATTGAACTTTGGTAACTTGGTACTTTTGAAAGGCAAACCTTTCTTAGCTCGCCTTGCTTTCGGACTAACGAGACCAAAATACTCTATACCAGGAGGTGACATAGCTGGTACAGTAGAAGCTGTTGGTAAGAATGTTAAACTATTT
The DNA here is from genome assembly GCF_053847205.1 of Rummeliibacillus sp. JY-2-4R. NCBI lineage: Bacteria > Bacillati > Bacillota > Bacilli > Caryophanales > Caryophanaceae > Rummeliibacillus > Rummeliibacillus sp. JY-2-4R. Next base: position 2,988,298 of record NZ_CM132623.1, read on the forward strand.
CGAGTTGGTGATGAAGTATTTGGCGATCTCTCCTGCTGTGGCTGGGGAGGATTTGCTGAATACGTAACTGTCCCCGATTATGCTTTAGCCTTAAAACCAACCAATATCTCCTTTGAAGAAGCAGCTGCGACACCTATGGCAGCCGTTACTGCCTTACAGGGACTACGTAATAAAGGTAAGATTAACTCGGGACAGAAGGTATTAATTTATGGAGCATCTGGTGGCGTCGGTACTTTCGCGGTACAAATTGCCAAATCATTCGGTGCTGAAGTAACAGGTGTATGTAGTACAAGAAATTTAGAGATATTGAATTCTATAGGAGCAGACCACATGATCGATTATACAAAAGAGGATTTCTCCAAAAATGGGGAGTGTTATGATTTGATTCTTGGTGTGAATGGATCAAATTCCATTTCAGCTTATAAACGTGCACTAAAACCTAATGGAAACTTTGTACACGTAGGAGGTTCTGAATCTCAATTATATCAATCATTAATTTTTGGACCTTTTATTTCGATGACAGGAGGCAAGAAAATAAGTAACATTTTACAGAGAGCAAACCAAAAAGACTTAAATTATATAAAAGAATTACTTGAAACTAATAAAATAAAACCAATAATTGATAAACGCTATAAGTTAAGTGAAGTTACTGAAGCATTCAAATATTTTCAAGAAGGCCATGCTCAAGGCAAAGTGATTATTAGCGTATAAATACCAAAACCAAAGGCTTTTTTTAATATAGTGAACGCAAAAATGGCATCACCAAGTCTCCCCAAACTTAGTGATGCCACTTTTTTATTTCGTAGAATTATTCATTCTAAAAATTTATTATATAAAATACCCCTTTAATTGAACATATGTATCCCCTATACATATGAAATCAAATGAAACTCCTAATGTTCCATTGTAGATAAATCTCCTGTTGGAAGTTCTAGTTCCCATGCTTTAAGTACACGGCGCATAATTTTCCCGCTTCGCGTTTTAGGAAGCTTGTCTCTAAATTCGATTTCACGTGGTGCTGCATGTGCCGCTAAACCCATTTTGACAAATCGTTTGATGTCTTCTTCGATTTCAGCAGTTGGTTCAATACCCTCTTTTAACGAAATAAATGCCTTAATAATTTCGCCCCGCACAGGATCCGGTTTACCAATTACCCCTGCTTCAACAATTAAAGGATGTTCCAATAGCTTACTTTCAACTTCAAAAGGACCAACCCTTTCCCCAGAAGTCATGATGACATCATCAATTCGCCCTTGAAACCAAAAATAACCATCATCATCCATATAAGCAGAATCACCTGATACATACCAATTGCCCGCCAAAAAGTAGGATTCATAGCGTGCAGGATTATTCCAAATTTCACGCATCATGGACGGCCAGCCTTTTTTAAAAGCTAAATTCCCCATTGTAAATGGTGGTAACTCATTTCCCTGATCATCAACAATTGCAGCTATAATACCAGGGATTGGTTTTCCCATCGAGCCTGGCTTAATCTCCATTGAAGGATAGTTGCAAATCATTTGAGCACCTGTTTCAGTCATCCACCATGTATCATGAATTCGATGATGTAGAACTTGATCTCCCCATTTAATCACTTCTGGATTAAGTGGCTCTCCTACAGATGCTACATGACGTAAAGCAGATAAATCATAATCATTTAGAATATCATCTCCAGCACCCATTAGCATTCGGAATGCAGTTGGAGCACTATACCAAACTGTGATTCGATAGTCTTCCAATGCTTTATACCAAGATTGTGGCGAAAAACGGCCACCAATTACGACAACCGTGGTACCTGTGAGCCATGGACCGAATATACCATAGGCTGTACCAGTCACCCATCCGGGATCAGCTGTACACCAGTAAACATCATCCCTACGTAAATCAAGTACCCATTTTGTTGTTTGATAGTGCTGTAGCATTGCATTATGTACATGCAAATCAGGTAAGCGCTCAAGTGGCACTCTGTGAAGTAATTCTTTTGTTGTAACAAGTGCACTTGCACCGCTATCACTTAAACGATCAAAAACAGCACCTTCCATGAAAGCTTCAAAAAGAGGTCCAACGATGATCCCCTTTTTCAATGCACCAATGATTGAAAAGTACAATTCAGGTGAACGTGGCATGAATACAAATAAACGATCCCCTTTTTCTAACCCAGCTTGTTGAAATACATTAGCAGCTCTATTCGACCATTCTTTTACATCCTGAAAAGTATAGGATTCTTTTCTTACTCCATTCTCGAAGTAAAGAGCTATTTTATTTTTTAGCTCAGATTCAGCATGCCGATCAACAGCTTCATACGCCATATTGACCTGTCCTGTATTAAACCAGCTAAAGGATTGTTCTGTTTCCTTCCAATCAAACGTTGAATTTATTTCGTCGTAGTCATGTAGTTGATATTCTCCATTAGCTACTTGCAATGGCTCAATTCTCAATATCAAAACCCCCTTGTTGAACTACTTAACACTATTATATAACAGATAGATTCTATTGTATAACATTAATTTCAATAGATTCGAATTTTTTCGTCAAAGGAAACTTACTACACTTTCTAAGTAAAAATAATGGCCTATTAAGTGAATTATTATATAGCGCTTAATCATTCATTAAATTTATTCAAATGTATTAAAATACATAAAATTTTCTCATTTGCGCTTAATTTTTTCTTCCTTGCTCATGTATAATTAATAAACAAACCTTTTAAAAGGAGGTGAATGTATGGAACATCCGCGAACTTATTATTCTAAAAATTTAGAAACCTCACTGGGGACCATTGTAATAGAAGGCCCGGTTACTACTGAAAACCTCGAAAAGCTTCAATTTCACGAAGGGCTTACGGCTTTTAGAATTTCTGAACGCCAATATGAAGCCATTATTGAAATATCCAAACTACCTGAGGGAAGAATCGTTATTGCTCGATTAAATGAAACCATTGTTGCGTACGCTACATTCCTTTATCCAGATCCTCTTGAACGGTGGTCGGAAGGAAACATGGATAATTTAATAGAATTAGGTGCTATTGAAGTGGCACCAGAGTTTCGTTCATTTGGTATTGGCAAAAGCATTTTGCAAGTATCAATGAAGGATGACGCAATGGAAGACTATATTGTGATTACAACTGAATATTACTGGCATTGGGATTTAAAAAGATCGAATCTAAATGTATGGGAATACCGCAAAATCATGGAAAAAATGATGCGAGCAGGGGGTCTTGTAGTAGCAGCAACGGATGATCCTGAAATCTCCTCACATCCAGCAAATTGTTTGATGGTGAAAATCGGCAAACGAGTCGATCAATCATCTATAGAGAAGTTTGATCAATTACGATTTATGAATCGTTATATGTACTGATTTATTGTAAGGGGTGAAAAATAGTATGTTAATCGAAGAAATTATGAATACCGACGTGATCACTTTAAAATCATCAGATACGATGAAAGATGCAATCCATACGATGAAAGAAAAGAAAATTCGGCATTTGCCTATTGTAGATTCAGATAATAAGTTAGTAGGACTTATAACAGAAAGAGATTTAAAAAACGCACTCCCATCCTCTCTTTTAGAAGAATCTTATGAACGTGTTTATGAGCAAACATTAGATAAAATTATGATTACTGAGCCAATTGTAGGCCATCCACTTGATTTTATCGAGGAAATAGCGGCAATCTTTTATGAGCGTCAAATTGGCTGCTTACCTATTATAAGTTCAGGAAAAATTGTTGGTATTGTGACGAGATCAGATTTATTGTATACGTATGTTGAACTAACAGGTGCTACTAAACCAAGTTCTCAAATTGAAGTCCGAGTACATGATAGAATAGGGATATTGCATGATGTATCGAAAGTTTTTGCCACGCATAATGCAAGTATATTAAGTGTCCTAGTTTACCCTGATTCAACAAATGACGATCAAAAGATTCTATCAATCCGTGTAAAAATCATGAATCCTCTACCGGTTATTGATCAGTTACGGAAGGAAGGGTTCGATGTACTATGGCCAAATATGCCTGGAATCAACAACCTTTAAAAAATGCTGTTTTTGTTTATTCAACCGATCAATTAGATTATAAATTCTCTGAAACTCATCCTTTTAACCAAAAACGTCTTCAAATAACAGTAGACTTATTAAAAAGCATTGGTGCTCTAGATGAAATAGATATAGTAAAACCAAGGATTGCTACTGAAGAAGAATTACTTTTGGGCCATGATTACCGTTACATAGAAGCTGTAAAACTTGCAGGACACGGGAAACTTTCAACTAAACAAGGAGAACCTTTCGGAATTGGAACAGAGGATACGCCCATATTCCACAATATGCATGAAGCAAGTTCTCAAATTGTAGGGGGTACACTTACAGCATGTGATTATGTCATGTCAAATAAGTCACAACATGCATTAAATCTAGGGGGTGGATTACATCACGGTTTCAAAGGGCGTGCTTCCGGATTTTGTATTTATAACGATAGTACAGTAGCTATTAAATATATGCAAAAAAAGTATAACGCGCGTGTTTTGTATATCGATACTGATGCACATCATGGGGATGGTGTGCAGTGGAGCTTTTATGATGATCCTTCTGTTTGTACTATTTCAATTCATGAAACAGGACGTTATTTATTCCCTGGTACTGGTGCAGTTACAGAAAGAGGCAATGGTCAAGGCTATGGAACAGCCTTTAACTTACCAATTGATGCCTTTACAGAAGATGAGTCATTTCTAGATGTATATAAAACAGCTTTTCGTGAAATAACAGCCTATTTTAAACCAGATGTCATATTATCCCAGAATGGTGCTGATGCACACTATTTGGACCCATTAACCCATCTATACGGAACAATGAATATTTACAAAGAAATTCCAAAACTTGCTCACGAGCTTGCACATGAATTCTGTGATGGCAGATGGATTGCCGTTGGTGGTGGAGGGTACGATATCTGGAGGGTAGTGCCTCGTGCATGGTCACTTATTTGGCTTGAGATGACTGATAGTAAAGCACCTGTCGGTAATCTCCCTCAAATTTGGCTTGATCAATGGCAAAAGCAATCTCCCGTACCACTTATCCCAACATGGATGGATTCTGAAAATCTATATGAGCCAATTCCACGTAAAGAAGAAATTACCGAGAAAAACCATCAAGTACTTCAAAAAGCTTTGTACCAAATTCGCCAAGAACAAAAAAATTAATCAAAAAGGATAGTTTCGATACCCTAATTTAGAGCAGAAACTATCCTTTTTGTATTATTTGGTTGAATTTCTGTCTTCGATACGGTGTGGCAAGATAACATTTTTTGCATCATCCACTTGTTCTTTATTCATATATTTTGTTAGTAAACGCATGGATACTGCTCCGATATCATAAAGAGGAAGTACTACACTTGTTAACTGTGGTCGAACCATCCGAGCTAATTTTGAATTTTCAAAACTAATAACTTCATAATCATCTGGAATGTTCTTACCTGCATCTACTGCTCCATGTATGATTCCAATTGCCAATTCATCACTACCGGCAAAGAATGCAGTAGGTGGATTTTGTAAATTACTCAATGTTTCAAAATCCTCTAAACCACTATCATATGAATCTTCAGAAGCAATGACTAAATTATCGTCTATTTCAATACCCGCTTCTTCTAATGCTTTTTTATAGCCTTCATATTTATAATTTTTGTTAATCGTTGACGTAAATGGACCTGACACATAAGCGATTCGTGTATGTCCATTGTCTATAAACCGTTTAACAGCTTCATAGGCAGCTTGTAGATAGTCAATATTAACTGAAGATGTTTCTTCTGATTCATCAATTGTTGCTGCTAAAACAATTGGTACGGGAGAATGACTCATTTTTTGCTTAAGCTCATCACTTACTTGATCACTCATCATGACAATGCCATCAACTTGCTTACCATACATATTGTCTAGTAGTTGTAATTCCTTTTCTTCTCTTTGATCTGAATTTGAAAGAATAATGTTATAGCGATACATTGTCGCGATATCTTCAATACCACGGGCTAATTCGGCATAAAAAACATTCGAAATATCAGGAATAATTACGCCGACAGTTGTTGTTTTTTTACTTGCTAAGCCACGAGCGACCGCATTTGGTCTGTACTCTAAGCGTTCAATCACATCGAGAACTTTTTTTCTAGTAGTTGGTTTTACGTTTGGATTTCCATTCACAACGCGAGAAACTGTTGCCATCGAAACATTTGCTTCGCGTGCAACATCATAAATTGTTACGGTCACTTGTTTGACACCTCATTTCATATCTTATTTTAATGATACGATAAAATGGAAGCGATTTTCAAGAAAATAAAAGTGACGATTCTCGTAATTCGAATCGTCACTAGTAAAATTTGCCCTTTATTCACAAGTAGTACATCTAAAACTTTGGAATCAACGATGTGAATTCCAATGACTTATGCTTGCACTTGGTAATTTTTCATAAATTTTTGAATTTGTTCATAAAAATCATCAAATTGTGGAATACTCATTTGTTGTTGAGCATCAGATAATGCTACAGCTGGATCTGGATGAACTTCCGCCATTACACCATCAGCACCAATTGCAATTGCAGCCTTTGCACAAGGTAGAAGTAAATCACGGCGACCAGTTGAGTGTGTTACATCCACAAATACTGGTAAATGTGTTTCCTGTTTTAAAACTGGAACAGCAGAGATATCTAATGTATTACGTGTAGCTTTTTCGTACGTACGGATTCCACGTTCACAAAGAATGATTTGGTCATTCCCTTTAGAGATAATATATTCAGCAGCATGGATAAATTCATCAATTGTAGCTGCAATACCTCGTTTTAGTAGGACTGGTTTATTTGTAGCGCCCGCTGCTTTTAATAGTTCGAAGTTTTGCATATTACGCGCACCGATTTGAATCACATCGATGTAGTCTAAAGCTTCATCTAAATGAGCTGGTGTAACTATTTCAGAAACAATACCTAAACCGTATTTTTGACCAACTTCTTTTAGAATTTTTAAACCTTCAAGGCCAAGACCTTGGAAATCATAAGGTGATGTACGAGGTTTATAAGCTCCACCACGCATTAATTTTAATCCTTTAGCATTGATTGATTCAGCAACAGCTGCTGTTTGTTCATATGATTCTACAGCACATGGGCCGAAAACAAATGTTGGTTTTCCTTGGCCAATTGCTTCACCATTCACCGTTACAATTGTATCTTCTGGTTTACGTTTACGTGAAACCAATAATTCTTTTTTCTGTTCTGTTTCTTGTAATTTAAGTGCAGATTTGAAAATTTCTTTGAAAATGTGTTCAACTGTACCTTGACTTAATGGACCTTCGTGATGCTCTTTCAATAGATTCAACATATGTCGCTCACGAAGAGGATCATAACGGTTTACACCTTGTTTCTCTTTAACTTTTCCAATTTCTTGTACTACTTCAGCACGTTCATTGATTAAACGTAAAATTTCAAGGTTTAATTCATCGACGCGGTCACGTAGGTGATCTAAATTTTGATGACTCATTGCCGTTTCTCCTCTCTTCCTCGTATCAGGTACTTTCAGAAGTCTGAAAACTGTGATACATTTTATGTTATTAGGAACATTATAATCAATATTTAAAAGAATGTCACGCATTTTTTCTTTAGCGCTTCAACGCGACGAAGTATAATTGTCCAATTTTTGAAAATTTTCTTATTATTACTCACAAGAAAGGGTGTGAAAAATTTGACTTCAAAACTTTTCGCATTAGATATAGGAACTCGTTCTGTAGTTGGGATTATTTTAGAAGAACAAGACAACGGATACCATGTTGTGGACTTGATCTCAGAGGAACATAAAGAAAGAGCGATGGTTGATGGACAAATACATAATATTATCCATGTTGCAATAGTGATCCAAAATGTGAAAGAACAATTAGAGAAAAAGCATGGTCCTCTCCATAAAGTAAGTGTAGCTGCAGCAGGCCGTGCATTACAAACAGAGCAAGCTAGTACCACATTAGATATAAAAAACCGCACGGCGCTGATAGATGATGATATAAATCGATTAGAAATAGCCGCCGTTCAAAAAGCACAACAGCAATTGCTTGATCATCATGAAAATAATACCGGTAGTCATTATTATTGTGTTGGGTACTCTGTTTTATACTACCGATTAGATGGGCAAGAAATCGGCAGTTTAATGGACCAACAAGGTGAAGTTGCGGAAGTGGAAGTTATTGCTACATTCTTACCAAGAGTCGTTGTAGAATCGCTGCTAGCAGCTTTAAAAAGAGCAGATTTAGAAATGGAAGGTTTAACTTTAGAACCGATTGCTGCCATCAATGCTTTAATCCCTTCTACGATGCGTCGTTTAAATATTGCACTAGTTGATATTGGTGCAGGAACTTCCGATATAGCAATTACAAATAAAGGAACCGTAACAGCCTACGGAATGGTGCCAACTGCAGGCGATGAAATAACAGAATCATTAAGTGATCATTTCTTGTTAGACTTCCCTGTTGCAGAAAAAGTAAAACGTGATTTGTCAAAATATGAAGAAATTACAATTTCAGATATTTTAGGGTTTGAACAGGTTTATCAAAAAAACGAAGTCATCGATGTTCTACTCCCCTCAGTGACAAATCTTGCAACTAGCATTGCAAATGAAATTCTACGATTAAATAGCAATATTGCACCAAAAGCAGTCCTACTTGTCGGTGGAGGTAGTTTAACTCCAGAAATTACAGACGAGTTATGTAAGGCACTTAATATTCCTGAAAACCGTGCAGCTGTTCGAGGAATTGATGCCATTCAAAAACTAACCTTTGAAGAACATGTCCCAGCATCACCAGAACTCGTTACACCAATCGGGATTGCAATCTCTGCCAAGAACTCTCCTATTAAATATATGACTGTAGAAGTAAACAAACAAATCATTCGTCTATTCGAGTTAAAGGAAATGACGGTCGCAGATGCCCTACTTGCCGCAAATGTTAACATCAACAGACTTTATGGCAAGCCTGGCTTAGCGATTTGTGTAAATGTAAACGGACAAGACATATTTGTACCTGGAGAACACGGAAGCCCTACTGAAATTTTTGTTAATGGAGAGAAAGGAACGATTAAGACACCAATCCAAAACGGAGATAAAATCGAGTTAATAGCGGGGAAGAATGGAAATCCTGCGCACGTTACCATTCAAGAAATGATGGAACTAGAAGAAGAACTAACCATATTCATTAATGATGAGAAGTATAAAGTACAATCTATAATTCTATTAAATAATCAACCTGCAAAAATTCAAGACTCACTGCAAGATGGCGATATGTTAGTCATTGATACAGCCAATAACATTGAACAACTTTTACATCATATAGGTCTTAATTACTTGCTAAACCTTCTAACTCCATTTTCTGTTTCAATAGATGGTAAGGTTATTCAATTACCAGAATATAATCATGAAATTGTGTTAAACAACCAGCCTGCAACATTATATTCTCAAATAACAGAGGGCGATTACATTCGCATTCAAGCGAAAAACAAACCCACTGTTCATAATATTGCTAAACACCTAAATCTTTTATACGAAAACCGGATATTGATTACATTTCAAGGTCAACAGCTAGAACTAAGCAGACCTTATTATGATATTCTGGTTAACGGACAAACTGTAGATTCCTCTACAGATATCCAAAAGAAAGACGCTTTGCAATTCTTACCGAGAGAAACAACCAATTGGGTCTATCAAGACGTCTTTCGCTTTTCAGATTGGCAATTACCACCAGACTTTAAGGGTACTTTTGAAATCCTAAGAAATGGTGAACATTCTCAATTTGATGCAGCCATATTCGGTGGAGATGTACTTGAGATTAATCTTATTCCGACTACTCCAGCTTTATAAATTTTCTTTAATTGGAACAATGCGCTTTTAGAATATCAAATAGTTTCGAATTTTAGATGATATCATTTTGGATAGTAAAATAACTACCCTTCTCTTACAAAATGGGCATTGTCAATTTCACCACAGAAAAACCCCAAACAGAACACATTTGATTGTGTCCCTATTTGGGGTTTTATTTGTTTTTAAAACTGTTTTAGAGCTAGCTGTTCTTTGAAGAGGCTTTTTCCTTCGTTGAACCAGCAGCTGCTTGTTCTTTTTGTTCATTTTCATATTCAGCAATGGTTTTTTCCATTGTTTCCATAATATCTAGAGGTTCTTCACCTTCATAAGAAACTGTACCATCATCGAATGGAGGAGTTGTAGTAGATTTTAAGGATTTTACCTTATCAACCAATTGACCAGATTGAGCTTGTACTTTTTTTGAAAGTTCTACTGTTTTTTCTTTAGCAGTAGATGTGAAACCAGCACTTTTTTCTTTTAATTGACTTGCTTGGACGGCAACGTCACTTCTTAATTCTTTCCCAGCTTTAGGAGCTAAGAATAATGCAGTTGCTGCTCCAACTACACCACCAACAAAAGCACCGATGATGAAGTCTTTTAAATTCAAATTGGCATCATCGTTCGCATACAATGATTCAGCACGCTTACTATATGTTTGTGGCAAATAATTTTCATCATTACCTTCAATACCTACATTTCTCACTTCACTGTAATTTGGTTTTTGTTCTACCATACTAGCGCCCCCTTAGAATTATTTACGTTTGCCTTTTTTTGAAACACCTTCATAGATGATATCATCGTCTAGAGCTTTACTTTTTTTTATTTTATCACGAATCCCTACGAAGGCATTTCCCCATTGAATAACTTGAGCGATTTGGTCGCTGTTTTTGGATACATTTGTATTAACGGATGTGGTTACATTTTTAACTGAATCACTTAAACCCTTAATAGAATCTGCAAATCCTTTAACAGCATCGACTACTGAATTTAGTTGCTTAGATTTCACTTGGATATCTTCAGCAAGCATATTCGTTTTTTCTAATAAGCTTGTAGTCTCGCCAGTAATTCCTTTCATTTGTCCTTCAATTCCTGCCATAGTGTTTGCCACATTGTTCATTGTTTTTTTCAATGAATTCAAAGTCATGGCTAAACCTATACATAACACTAGGAAACCTATCGCGGCAACTAATGCTGCAATGTATAGAATAACAATCATTTAAAAAACCTCCATTCTATCTATATAAGGATATTTCCACAAAATAAGTGTCTTTAAACATCACTTACCTAATTACATTCTACAGAGTTTTTCTATATCCTGCCAGAGTAAACGTTCCCAAAATAATATTCTTTTATAATAAAAAACTGTAGAAAACGAACCATATCTGTTTTCTACAGTTTAAGTATTTGAAATTATTTACTTTCCCTTATTCAGCTTTTAATAAGTCTTCAAAAGCTGTTTGGAATTTGTGTATGTCACCAGCACCCATGAACAAGAATACAGCATTCTTATGATCTACCAATTCTTGAACATGATCCATTGATAGTAGTTTACTACCTGGTATTAAGTCAGCTAAGTCTTGAATAGATAATGAGCCTGTTTTTTCACGTGCAGAACCAAAAATATCACATAAATATACACAGTCCGCTTGATTTAAGCTATCCGCAAAATTTGAAAGGAACGCTTGAGTCCGAGTAAACGTATGTGGTTGGAAAATGGCCACAAGTTCACGGTCTGGATATTTTTGACGAGCAGATTGAATGGTTGCACTTATTTCAGTTGGGTGGTGTGCGTAGTCGTCAATTAATGTACGATCACCAAAATCTGTTTCTGTAAAGCGGCGTTTTACACCATGATAAGTATGAAGTTGTTCTTGAATTAGTTCTGCTGGTAGTCCTTCATAATGACAAAGCGAAATAACTGCTAAAGTATTTAACACATTGTGGTCACCGAACATTGGAATAAAGAACTTGCTATAAAATTCGTTGCGAACATACACTTCAAATGAAGTACCTTTTGTTGTTTTTTCTACATTACGAGCTTCGAAGTCATTTTCTGAACCAAAGCCATAGTAAACAACCGGCACATTCGCTTTAATTTTTTGTAAATGTTCATCATCACCACATGCAACGATCGCTTTTTTTACTTGAAGCGCCATTGATTGGAATGCATCAAACACATCTTCAACGTCTTTGTAGTAATCTGGATGATCGAAGTCAATATTCGTCATTACTGCATAGTCTGGATGATACGCAAGGAAATGACGACGATATTCACAAGCTTCCATTACTAGGTTTTTAGCGTTTTTGGCACCTCCACCTGTACCATCACCGATTAAGTATGATGTTGGGCTTGAACCCTCTAATACATGTGCCATCAATCCTGTTGTGGAAGTTTTCCCATGTGCACCTGTAATAGCAACTGATGTAAATTTCTCTAAATAGCTGCCTAAGAACTTGTGATAACGAATAACTTCGACACCCATTTCATTTGCACGTACAATTTCAGGATGGCTGTCAGGAAAAGCATTTCCTGCAATTACAGTCATTCCTTCCTTAATATTATCTGCATTAAATGGCAAAATAGTGATATTTCGTTTTCTAAGTGGTTCTTCCGTAAAGAAATACGTTTCTATATCTGAGCCCTGCACCTGACATCCTGAATCAAATAAAATTTGAGCAAGTGAGCTCATTCCTGAACCTTTAATTCCTGTAAAATGATAAACTGTCATGTTGAAACCTCCTGGGAAAGTTTCCTTACCCTTGAATAATCAAATCTATTAAATTAAAGCATCTACCATTATAGCACGATTTATCCCAGTTCTAACATAAACACTGATTCCTTTTTAAATTTGTCTTAAACTAGAAATATTATGCTTATAATCGTAATATTTATACATGCAAATCGTAATATTTATACACGCTATTATCCGAATAAATCGTCTAGATCACGCTCTGTTAAAAATACTTCTCTAGGTTTTGTACCCCTAGATTCTGAGATAAAGCCTTGAGCCTCCATCATATCCACTAATCTTGCTGCACGATTGTAGCCGATTCGGTATTTCCGTTGAAGAGACGATGCAGATACTGAACCTTCACTACAAATATAACGGCAAGCTTCTTCAAATAATTCATCTTGTTCATCAATTGTTTCAACTTTTTTCAATAATTCCTCTTGTTGGAATAAATATTCAGGTTCGCCAAGTGTACGTACGAAATCTGTTACTGCTTCAATTTCATCATCCGTAACATACGTACCTTGTACGCGGACTGGTGCAGACATGCCGTTTCCTAGATACAGCATATCTCCCCTTCCCAGTAATCGTTCTGCCCCTTGGCTATCTAATATCGTTCTTGAATCTACATGTGATGAAACAGAAAAAGCAATTCGAGTAGGAATGTTGGATTTAATCAATCCTGTAATGACATCAACAGAAGGTCGTTGTGTTGCTAAAACTAAATGAATACCACAAGCTCTTGCTTTTTGTGCAATTCGGCAAATGGATTCTTCTACTTCCTGCGGTGACATCATCATTAAATCAGCTAACTCATCGATTACAATGACTAGATATGGCATTTTCAAAGAGAATTTTCTCTCTTTTTCTACCATTTTATTATAACGTGTAATATCACGTGCACCTACATGAGCAAATAACTGATAACGACGGTCCATTTCATCTACTGCCCATTTAAGTGCGGCAGTTGCAGCCTTTACATCCGTAATAACTGGACTCACTAAGTGTGGGATATGATTAAATGGTGCAAGTTCCACCATCTTTGGATCGATTAACATTAATTTTACATCTTGCGGACTAGCTTTCAATAGTAAACTGATTAAAAGTGAGTTTATACATACAGATTTTCCTGAACCAGTAGCTCCTGCAATCATTCCATGTGGCATTTTACGCAAATCAATAGTCACAGGTTCCCCTGTTAAATCTAAACCTAACGCTGCTTCAAGAGGTGATTTAGAATCTATAAAAGATGAATGATTAACTACTTCTGATAGCCTAACAGCACGCGATGTACGATTTGGAATTTCAATACCAATTGAACTTTTTCCAGGTATTGGTGCCTGGATGCGAATATCTCTTGCTGCTAGTGCTAGTTTTAAATCATCTGCTAAATTACGTATTTTACTTACTTTAATCCCATGACCGACTGTAATCTCAAATTGTGTTACAGCTGGACCTTGAACGATTTGTACGATTTCTCCATCAATTTGGAAATAAGACAATGCTTCAATTAACTTCTCACCTTGTGCATCCATCCATTCAAAATCTTCTGTCTGTTCTTCTGGAGCTTCAAGATAAGAAAGTGCTTCTTCAAGATGTTCATTTAAAGGAGCTGGCTCTTTTACTTCTATAGTATTATAGTGCTGTTCTAAAGTATCATGATTTTGCATTGTTTCATTTTCTTCTTTTGGTACAATTTTAACTTCTTGCTCTACTTCTAATGCCGATATTTCTACAATTGCAGCAGGTTCGGCTTCTGAAACGGTTGACTTTTCTTCAGTAACAATAAGATGATCAGAATTTAATTTCTCTATTGTATTACTTGAAGTAGAATTTGTTTCAGACGATACCGATGTAACATGTGTATTTTGTGCTGAAGTGGCTTTTGTATATCCAGCTGCAAAAGATTTTACACCAGGCAATGGAATTTCCTGTAGTCTAATTTGCTCCATTTTCGCTTTATCAGATTTTAGCATCACTACATTGAATGGAACTCGACTACCTGTTCTTTTTGGTTCCTCTTGATTTTGAATTTCTTGTATAGTTTCTGGTTCTATTTCCGCTTCTAATTCTTGAACTGTTTCTTGTACTGAATTTAGCTCTTGTACATTCGCTTGTTCAATTGCTGCTGTAGTAGATGCTGCTTCTAGTTCCGTTTCACTTTCAACCTCTTGCTCAATTTCAGCTATACTTTCAACTTCTTCTACTGCTTCGTTCTCAGAATGTTCCAATACTACTTCTGTGAACAATTTAGAATCATTAGTTTTCTCATTTACTGTATCCGCTATCAATTCTGGCTCTAGTGGCACAGTATTATCTGAAGGAGTTTCATCATTCTTGTTCACTTCTAAAATTGGTTCGATCTCTTGTATTGATTCATTCTCAGATTGTTCTATAGTTACATCACTTAACAATTCAAGTTCTGTAGTTTGTTCTTTTACTGTTTCTGCCACTAAATCGTTATCAAAAGAAGAAACGACCTCTGCTTCATCATCACTAACTTCTAACGTTGTTTCAGCTACTTTCACTTCATCTGCAACCGGTTCTTCTATTTTTGATTCAATAGATTGAGAAGGTAACGAATCAGCATTGTTTACTTCCAATTCTTGAGGTAGAATTTCTGATTCATCATTTATCCCCCTTGTTTCTATAGGAGATAATGTAATTTGATTTGTTTCAGTTGTTTCTTCAACTATATGTTCATTTACTGCATTTTGAACCTGTCCATCATTTTCTTCGATTGGTACAATGTTGTCCATTTCACTATTGTGTTGTTGTTCGGAGATGATTTGATGGTTTTCCTTATTTATACCATTTTCCTTAACAACAACTTTTTCAGTGTCTTCAATAGGTGGCACTTTACTTTTATCTATTGAATTCGAAACTGTTTCTTCCGTTTTTTCAACAAGTTGAGGTGAAGAGGCAGCTACTTCACCCCATGCAGTATTTTTTAGAGTTACATCGTTCTTTTTCTCTGTATTCTTTTCTTTCTCATCCAATAAGTCATAGATATTATTATTCCGTTTAGGCGGCGTTTGGAACCCATAAATAGGTGAAGGCACTCTAGTTGGAATAAACTTCTTCTTTGGCTCCTCTGGTGTGTTTACCTCAATTACTTTGATTGCTTTACTTTCTATATTTACAGTTTTTACAGGATCTTTTATTATTTTCTTTTCAGGTTTTGCTTGAACAATTGGGCGACTTTTAGGTTGAGGTGCGAGTTTCTTTGTTCCACCTGGATTAAATGGATTATAATTTTCTCGACTAGGTTTTTCAACAACCCCTCTTAACCCACGAGGTTCTCGAACAAATGGAGAATATTGTTCTGGACGACGTCTATCTGAAAGATGTAAAGGCTTTTGCTCATCTTGATTATGCGTTTGTTTTACTTGCTGTTTACTTACAGGTTGTACATACTCTTCTTGATTCATCCATTTAGAAGAATTGCCGTTTTGTACGTTATTTCTATTACCTTCATCTTGAATAATAGGGAATTTAAAAGATTCTCTACCATTCATATAATTCGGATTTTGACCTTGTACTTGTGTTCTATCCTGATGGTAATCTTCTATATATCTTGTTTCTTCTTCATTTTCATAGTTTTCATAGTCATAGTCATTTTCAAATTGATCAAATGATTTATATTGTTGATCCCCGTTGTAATTGTCATTATATTTGGTTGACGTTTCTTCTATCTCATCACCTAGAATGCGAGATACGATTTTTTTAAACCAACTCATATTTATGCACCACTCTTTTCTAAATCATTGCCTTCATTTTAGCAGTATTAAATACCATCGCGCAACGCGTAAGGAGGGATTGTGTAAGATATCCTTCTTTTTTTACTCATCCTTTATTTTTCCGGAAAAAGTCAAGGGAATTTTTCCCTATTTTAAAAATTGGGTTCATATTTATAAGTGATTATACAAAAAGTGCCTTAGTTCATAAATATGAATAAGGCACTTAGGTGAATATTATTAACTTGGATTGAATCCATAACTATATTAGTTAGAATTTAAATGCTGATCCTACTTCTGCATTGTCATCTAATACCATAATGCCTTTTACTTGAGGGGCATTTGGGATGGCTAGTTCACGAGCAGAACACATCATACCGTATGATTCTACGCCACGTAATTCAGATTCTTTGATTACTAAACCTGAAGGCATAACTGCACCGATTTTTGCAACAACAACATGTTGTCCTTCAGCTACATTAGGTGCACCACAGACAATTTGTAATGGTTCCTCTTCACCAACATCTACTTTACAGATATGTAATTTGTCAGCGTTTGGATGTTCGGAAACTTCTTTTACAAAGCCCACTACGAATTTAGGTGTTAAGTCAACATCTAAGCTGAAAATTACACCATTTTTGGTTATGGCTTCTTCTAGTTTGGATACAAGTTCTTTTGTTACCTCAACATTCCCGATTTCCTCAATTGTCATATAGTTACTAGCGTTAAAAAGGTTAAACCCTTTTACTTCGCCAGTTGCACCTTCTTTTAGTAACACTAAATCTCCGTGTTTTTCAATTTCCGTTTTGACAATCGCTTCTGTAGTTAGTTGGACTAATAGAACATCCCCTACATGCGCTTTGTTGTACGATACGATCATGATTATTCTTGCTCCTTTTTTACTCTGTTTTTCGCTAGGATGAAGATTGGTTCTAAATGGCCATCTTCATATACAAATGATAATGATGTAATTGGCACTGCACCTTCTGTAAAGAAATGCATCGTCATTTGGGCTAATACATCATAACCTGTATTATTGCGAATGTCTCCGATAATCAGTACATCTTGATGAGGTACTGACACGGTCATATCCCCTTCAATTTTACCACGCATTTCTTTTAGAAAAGCATCATTTAAAATTCGACTTGCATCATAGCCGTCATTTTCATTTAAAAAGTAGAATACGTTTCCAGCGACGATATCTTTTTTTACCTTTGTAGGTAATTTACGTACTTGAAAACGAGCAGATTCTTTCATTTGTTCAACAGATATCTGTAGCTTTTTCACGATATCTTCATCGATTAAACGATACGTATTTCCAAGGTCAAGTGCATAGTAAATACGTGTCTCAGCTGTATGCTCTGTTGTAATAAATGCATGTCCTTCTTTTGATTTTTTTGGAAAAGAACCTGAGCGAATAACAGGAAATATATTCGTCAATTCTTGAAATCCTAGTTCTTTTTCTTTTTGCATGGCAGAAAAGGTTTGTTCGATTGTATATACTACTTCGTCGATTGCTTTGTCTTTACGTACATCATATTTTGTTAGAACATCACCTAAAAAAAGGTCCATCCCTTTTCCTAATTTGCGATGATCTAATCGTAATTTATTTGTTTTAGAATCTAGCTTCCATTCAAATTGATCTTCGCCTAGACGTCTTTTTAAAATATCGACTAATTCTTGTGCTGTCATCTAGTGACTCACCTCATTAAATTTTGCTAGTTTGTGCATTTAAAAATGCTTCAATCTCTTCTTGCGTTTTGCGATCTTTAGATACGAAGCGTCCTGTTTCTTCCCCATTATTGTATGCGATAAAGCTTGGGATACCATAAACATCAAGTTCACCACATAAATCGATAAAATCATCACGATTCACGGTAACAAATGTAAAATCACTAAATTTCCCTTCAACTTCAGGCATAAATGGTTCGATAAAACGACAGTCTCCACACCATCCAGCTGAAAATAGGAAAACATGTTTTCCTTGTTCTTTTAGTTCATGAAATTGTTCTACTGTTTGTAAAGTTTCCATTGTTTGATTGCCTCACTTGTTTTTTAATTTGACAGATTGTGCGATGGTCATTAGTTCTGTAATTGTATCATTGATATTTTCATCACTTGCTATTCCAGTGACCTTTACTCCACCTTGACTTGCAATGACTTGATAGTTTTCTTTGTCTTCTTTTAATACGCTAGTAAAACCAAATCGCCCATTTTTTTCATAAGATTGTTCTTTGATAATATGGTCTTTTAAGTTAGTTTGCATCGTCTGATAGAAACGCTTACTTACTTTCGAATCGTTAGGATTGTAAAAGACTGCATATGTTCCTTTTCCCTTTGATAAAAGAATATTTGTTTCATCAGAAGAGTTTTTTACTTTATAGCCTTCCGGTAGATAAAATTTCAAATGTTCTGTAGATGCTGTATAGTTCTTTGGTTTCGAATTGAAAATCGTATTGGCATCGGAAAAACCTTGTGACATTTTAGAATTGATTGATTGACCACATGCTGCAACATTCAATATAAGGACACTTGATACTAATAGCTTGGTACATTGACGGAACATTCGGAATTCCTCCATTCGTACTGGACTATCTATATTGTAAAATGCCCAATATTCCTATGCAACTATCGTGCCTTTTCATGCTAATTCGTGTATTTTTGATAAAAGAAATATTGTCCTACTAATTGATGAAGAATATGCTCGAACATTTCTTTTCGATCAATCATACCATCCGTAAAAATACCAATAGCTCCGACATTTTGACGAGTATCAAGTTGATGAACAAAATCATCCATTACAGGTCCTAATTCTCGCCCTGCAATAATTTGGTCCGCAATTTCTTTTGGTAGTGGTATTTGAGCACCTGCAGCTGTTAAAACTTGTCCATTTTTTAAGGCAAGTGCCCCCCAATTACATAAGTACATGATGTCATCAATCATTGTGACGCCACCTTCTAATCCAAACGCTAACTCAGCGTCCGTTTTTTTCAATGTTTTTCTTGCTCGATTCATTGCACCAAGTCTAGTTTCTTCAGTTGACATGGGTTGAGCAGAAACGCCAGAATCTACAGAGATATGTTCAAATGTCAAAATATCGTGAAAATGTTTTGTAACTACTGAGAGGACTGCACCAACTTTTGCTTTATTTGTCGTACCTATACCAACTTTCATCATGACACTTCCTAACTATAATGTAAAACTACAATCAACCGTGGATTTTTTTATGAATACTGATTAGCCGCCACGCTTAAACAAGTAGTAATCTCCATATAAGCTTTTTAATTCTGAATAAAATTAAGGGAGAATTCCGAATGGAAACCTCCCTTTACAATTCATATTTTAATGGAACTAATTAACTGTTACGAATTGTATCTAGCGTTGTTTTGTCTGCATTTTTTACAAGTTTAACAAGTAGTTCTTTTGCAGCATCGATATCGTCAGTATGGATAACTGATGCATGTGAATGAATGTAACGAGCGCAAATACCAATAACTGTACTTGGCACGCCATCATTTGAAATATGCACATTACCAGCATCTGTACCACCTGGTGATACAAAGTATTGATAAGGAATGTTGTTCGATTCTGCAGTGTCTAATACATACTCACGCATTCCTTTATGTGTGACCATTGTTCGATCATAGATTCGAAGTAATGCCCCTTTGCCTAATTGACCAAATTGATTTTGATCGCCGGAAACATCATTAGCAGGGCTAGAATCTAACGCAAAGAATAAATCAGGTTTAATCATATTGGCTGATACTTTTGCTCCACGCAATCCAACTTCTTCCATAACATTTGCACCTGAATATAATGTATTCGGTAGCTTTTCGTCTTTTAATTCTTTTAATAATTCGATTGCTAAACCGCAACCATAACGGTTATCCCATGCTTTCGCCATGATTTTCTTAGGATTTGCCATTGGTGTGAACGGGCAAATAGGAATGATTGATTGACCAGGACGCACGCCTAGTTTGATTGCATCTTCTTTATCGTCTGCCCCTATATCAATTAGCATGTTGCTAATTTCCATTGGTTTTGATTGTAATTCAGGAGTTAATAAATGTTTTGGAATAGATGCAATGACACCTGGAATTGGTCCGTTTGATGTATAAACTTCTACTCGTTGTGCAAGCATCACTTGGTTCCACCATCCACCAAGTGTTTGGAAACGAATCATACCATTATCCGTAATTTGAGTAACCATAAATGCTACCTCATCCATATGTCCTGCTACTAAAACTCGTGGCCCATTTTCGTCGCCCTTTTTCAAACCAAAAATACCACCTAGGTGATCTTGTACAATTTCATCAGCGTACTTTGATAATTGTTCACGCATATAGGCACGAACAGCATGCTCATTACCTGGAGCACCTGGTAATTCTGTAAGTGTCTTAAACATATCTAACATATCTTGTTTCACAAAAAAGCCTCCCTTATGAGCCATTCTTTACTATTGTAGACAAAAAAACAGTAAAATTCCACCATTGCAATTTGTATTTGAGTGATATTTCTCAGTTCGTAAATTCTTAGATAGATATTATTTCAAGAAAGTGCTTTTTTTTGTAACTATGAACCTCAGTAGCAAAAGAATTTTCTCTTTTCGCACTCATCTTCTTTTCACACAATTCGTTGTATATGATACACTTATATATATACCAAAGGAGGCATATTTGATGAAACTACGTGATTTTTTACTAGGAGCAGCCACAGGGATTGCCGTTACTTACGTTATTAAAGAAGCAAGTGAAAAAGTGAGTCCATACAAAAATGCTAATCATATTTTAGATGACTTGAAAGAGAAATTTAAAGAACAAGGGCCAATTGATGGATCATGGATTTATATGAAGCCTCAAACATTCCATAAAGAAGACATTGAAATTCCTGTATACAAAGGAGGCATTTCTCGCGTAGAAGAAGGAGAAACAGTTAACTTCGAATTTGCTGTAGACGCAAGAACTGGCTCTGTTGTTGATTTAGAAAGAGTATAAAAAAACAAAGCTATATTGATAGAATATCCTGAACTTGTTCAATTGAATGAGTTCGGGATTTTTTTGTGCTACGATTAGGATTGTTGTTTTATCGACTTAGTGTATTGAAAAAAACCCCACACTAAGTGTAGGGCGATAGTTTCAATTTATGCTGTTGTGTGCGATTCTCGTGTGCGAGGTAGTTCATCAATGACTTGTTTACCTGCTTTGTCCCACTTGATTAAGCGTTTGAAAGCATCGTGGTAGAAGCAGACCCAATAGCCATTATCAAGAATTTCCTTTACAAGTTTTTCTTTTGCGAAGATGGATGTCATAGGGTAGTCATCATATGCTAATACCCATAATGGATTTTGATGAGCATGTGTTGGCATGATATCTGCCATATGGATAATGGTTTCACCTTTTTGTGATAAGCGGATGATACAATGTCCATCACTATGACCTCCAGTATGAACCATTAAAATACCTGGCAATACTTCAAATTGTTCATTAAACGGTTTTACTTGCTCTTCGATTGACTTCCAATTTTCTTCCCAATACGTATTGGCAGAGCGAATATTCGGCTCGCGCATTTCATCCCATTCGATTTGCGAAACGAAAATTTCCGCATTTGCAAATGTTGGAACCAATTGATCCCCTTGCCATTTTGTTAGACCACAAGCGTGATCAAAATGTAAGTGTGTCATCAATACATAATCAATATCGTCCGTTGTAAGACCTAACTCTTTTAAACATGCATCAATATTTGATTGTTCTTTCACGCCATAATTGCGTAGTTGCTTGTCCGTAAATTTCCCATTACCTACACCGGCATCAATGAGTAGATTCTTGCCTTGATATTGAATTAATATAGGGTCTGTTCGTAATTCAATTTGATTATTGTCATTCACTGGATATTTTCTTGACCATAGAGGCTTAGGAACAACACCAAACATTGCACCACCATCTAAAAAAGTAACTCCCCCATTTAACCATGTTAACTTCATATCATGAAATTGAAATGCATCCATCCTATGATCCCCCTTTGTAAACTCATAAAATTATCACACACAATTTATGTAAATGTGCTTCAATAATTGTAACATGATTGGCAATTTTCCAAAAGAAATGTATTGATACTTTAGAGAATTTAAAAATCCACATTCTACTCACAACAAATAGAATGTGGATTTGATCAGTTAGTCTTTTTTAGTTTGAAATTGTGATTCTAAACGGTAGATTGGTTGGCCTTTTGAGGAGAATTTTTCCTCATATTCTGTCATGACATTGTCTTCTGGCATTTCAGCATGTAAATCAAGGGATACGTAGTTTAACTTCATACCATAATGCGACATGCTTACAAGTGAAAATTCAAAAAGTCCACGGTTATCTGTTTTGAAATGCACTTCTCCGTTATCTACTAACACGGATTCATATAATTTTAAAAAGTTTTCATGTGTTAAGCGACGTTTTGCATGGCGTGATTTTGGCCATGGATCAGAAAAGTTTAGATATAGACGATCTACTTCTTTTTTGTCGAAGTATTTTTCTAAATCGGCACCGTTGATTAATAATAAGTGAACATTATTAGGAGAACCAGCTTCGATTACTTTTTCAGCAGCTGTAACAATAACACTGTCAAATAATTCAATTCCAAGATAATTAATCTCTGGATTTTGTAGTGCCATTCCTGTTATAAATTGACCTTTTCCTGAACCTACTTCAATATGCAAAGGATTGTCATTTCCAAATAACTCTTTCCATTTGCCTTTATGCTCTTCTGGAGTAGGAATAATAATTTCAGGGTGAGCTTTGATAAAATCTGCGGCCCATGGTTTGTTTCGAACTCTCAAGTATATTTCCTCATTTCTATATTTTTCGTGCAATTCAACATTTAATTATTAAAGAAAGAATGTACTTAGTCAAGAAATCTTTCTAGCTATTTACTTTATCATATCTACTAAATAAATTGTATTCGCTATGGTAATAGTATGTGTATTTTCTTACTTATTTATTATTTAATCCGATGATTCAGCATCTGTTTGTTCGTCTTCATCCTCATCTAATCTTTGAAAGGAGGTAGTTTGTACCTTATTTAATAGACACTGTGCGGCTTTAAATTGCATATGTTTCATTGGTGACGGATTTTTCTTCAAATGCGTAAACCATTCTTTATATTTTCTCTTATCAATCATTTCTATTCCATAAATTGAGCCAGGATAATCAATATAACCGTTACGAGATAGCACCACTTTTCGAATAGGTAAATCAATTTCATGTGTTTTGAAAACTTGTTTCACAATTGATTCCATCCGATTTAAACCAATGAATGGATTTAAAACTTTTTTATCAATCTTCCCTATTTTTTTAGCCCAAAAGCGACTTCCATCACCAACAAACACAGCTTCGTTCTCTTCTTCTAATACTTGAATACATATACACTCTGTGGGTGTTAAAAGTAATATGCCCATTTCAATAGGAGCCTTTTTGATTTGAAAAATGGGGTAGTAAAATAGAAAGTAACTATCTGGTAAACGTTGTATAAAAGCGCGCAATAATGCATCACGATAAAATTTCGGATTGATATATGACTTTTCTCGTAGAGTCGCACTCGCCCATTTTAATTGAAATTGGAAAAGTTGATCCATGTACATTCTTCTTAATTCTTCTATTGTTTGTGGATAATATAGAATCTTAGGTTGGAAAAACTCATTTAGAAGATTATTTTCTTCAGAAGTTGGCTCATCTCGATTTTCGGAAATATAAGCTTCCTCACTATCCTCTACATACTGTTTCTTTCGACGATTAAATGGCAACAAGCGCTGAAGAAAACTTTTCGATTGTTTTTCTACTTCTTCTTCGTGTTCCCACTCGGAGATTTCTTCGCCAGACTCCCAGTTACTTTTCATATGGTCCCACTGTATATTTTTTAGTCTCACAAATTGGGTTGGATATCTTTTTAAATCATTTTGATAACGAGAAACGTAGTCTTGTAGTTTAACTAATTGTGCCATAATACCCCTCCCAAATGACTATTGGTTGCAAAGTTAGTTTTATATGTAATCGTTGCATGCAAAAACAAACCGTATAAGGCCACATAGCGGACTTATGCGGTTTTTATGCTAAAAGAATCGGTACTTTCCAATTGAAGAAATTCATTAAATTTTATTTATAGATTGAACCTTTTCTTCAAAAGCTTGTTGAAGTTTACGTGTATAGGCACCAGGTACGCCTTCTCCAATTACTGTATCCTCTATTTTAATAATAGGTGTAATTTCTGAAGTTGTTGATGATAGGAAGATTTCATCCATTTGAAATGCTTGTGATTTTGTAAATGGTTCCTCCACAACTTTCAACTTAATTTCCTCACAGCACTTCATGACAACTTGGCGCGTGATTCCGTTTAATATAAAGTTATTGGTTGGGTGCGTATAGAGTACGCCATCTTTGATACCATAGATATTTGAAGATGAGCCTTCTGTTATCACTTCTCCTCTATGTTGAATCGCTTCATAGCAATTAGCTTCATGTGCTTTTTGTTTTGCTAGAACATTACCAAGTAAATTCAAGCTTTTGATATCACAGCGAAGCCAACGAATATCTTCAACGAAAATCGCGCCAACCCCATTGCGATGATTTTCAATAGGTCTTCCTGCAGTTTGCGTATATGCAATTAATACTGGCTCCGTTACTTCTACAGGAAATGCATGATTACGCGGAGCCACACCTCTTGTAATTTGCATATAAATATGACCTGCTTCTAATTCATTTTCTTCAACTAGATCATAAAGCATTTTATGTAAAACATCCTTTGTATAAGGAATTACTAGTTGAATTTCATCTGCACTTCTATAAAAACGATCGATATGTTCTGTTGCTGTGAACATAGAGCCATCGTATACTTTAATCACTTCATATATCCCATCACCAAATTGGTACCCTCTATCGTGAATCGAAATTGTTGCCTCTTCTTGGTTCATAAATCGACCATTATATAGCATTTTCGCCATTTTTCTTTCAACTCCTCTATTCATACATTATACAAAAGAAAAGATGTGGTGAACGAAAAAGTTCATCACATCTGAAATTTAACTCATCAGTTTTACTTTTTCTGGATTACTGTACACTGCGTATATAGTCGAAATTCGAATATACTTTTCTGTTAGGTTAAATATTTGATTTGTTTTTAGCATTTCTTTTTCTTCTTCTGTTAAGACGTCTTTTATCTCCTTATACTGCTCACCAGGACCTTTATTTTTCCATGCAATAAATTGTATAGCACGTCCCATATTTGTAAAAGTATTGTTGCGAATTTTTGGATTTATGGCGCCACTTGAAAGTATCCCTCTTTTGCTTGAATTGTTTACCGCTACATTTCGAATATTATTATTTTCAATGATAGGTGTTTTCCAGTTCATCACTCGAATGGCGTCATTTCTCATAGTATCAATCGTATTTCCTCTGATGATAATATCTGTATGAAGATGTCCTCCTGAATACTTATGAGTACCGATTGCTCTGTCTAAATTTCTAAATGTATTATTCGTTATGTTCACTCCGGAATTTGCAGTACAGTCAAAATTACTCCATTTTGAACTCCAGCCGTGTGTTGTTCTATCAGGTGTATCAATGTTAATAGCCTCCTTAATGTATCGATTGGAAGGCTTAGAATCGACAAATTGGCTGTTTGTGATAGTCACATTTTTGGATGCATCCATTTCAATAAAATGGCCTGAATACATATTACGAAACTGGATATTTGAAACATAGACGTTTTTGTTATGTCCCATAATGATGGCAAAGCTAAATAATTTATAGTTTAAATTGAATATAACGTTTCCTTTTCCAATAAAGCTAATATTTTTTTCACCATTATAACCCCTGACAGCTCTTTCTTTTTTAGCTAGTGATGGGCGAATTAGTTGGAAAATGGAATGGGACGGACTCATATTTGTTCCTGTTTCATCCCCTTTTATGATTTCAGTGCCGTCTTCGAATTCTAATGTGACATTCGAAGGGACATACACTACATTTGTGATTGTATAAACACCTCTTGTAAAGACGATTTTCCCTCCGCCTTGTTTTTCAAGCTGCTCCATATACGATCTCAATGCATAATATTGCTTGGTCTGTTCTGTATAAGATGGAAGAAGCAGATACTCTTTATTGAGAGTCACTGATTGAGGGGTTATTTTGTACTCAGCTTTTCCTAAATCCAGCAAATTCGTAAATTCAATTTTTTCATTGTGCTTAAGTACAGTGTTTTCTATTTGCGTATCATACTCCTGTAGGTCTTTTCCAATGTTTGAAGCCAGTGCCTTTTTAACGCCTAAAGTAATGGTATTCTCATTGAATGGCTCATTTGTACCTGTTTGTGCAACCAAAAATACTGCAATATTAAGTTTTATAAATTGATTATGCTGAATAATTGGCTTATAGGTTCCTTTAACGAATATCCCATAAGGACCCTTTACAGATTGAATTTTGTTATTTTCTACAATTGGTAGCCTCCAATTTTTCATAACAATTGCACTTACTTCTGTATTTTTTATAGAGTTATTCATAATCGCTACATTCGAATGGAATTTGTCAATTGTAAAATGATTAGAACCTATGGCCTCATGTACTTGTCTGAACTTGTTTTTCTCGATTAATATTTTTGTATTTGGGGTGTTATCATACGAACTCCAGGAAACTTTGTACGTTCCATAAGAGAAGTCAGCCGTTTCAATGCTAATAGCTGGTTTAGAGGAGGATGTTTCATTTGTAAAACTATTATTTTGTATCTTCGTATTTTGGGTAGCCACTAATTGAAGAAAATATCCTTCATTGGCATTTTTAAATTGGAGATTTTGAATGGTAAGATTTCGATTATGTCCTGTAATAATACCACTTACATTTTTATAACCTTGCAAGTCAATTGTAGCTTTCCCATTGCTCGTGATGGTTACATTCTCTGATCCGCTATAGTCACCAATGGAAGCACCTGAATTTCTTATACTAGGTGCTACTAATTGGAACATGGAGTTAGATGCTTTTAAAGAATTCCCAGTATCTATACTTTTTTCTAGTGTAACACCATCATTTAATTGGATCGTTACATTTGAAGGTACATATAATGTGTTAGTAATCTTATATGTACCTTTTTTTAGGATTAAAGTACCACCACCAGTTGACTCCAGTCTTTCTAAATAGGATCTTAGTGTGTAATAGTTTTTTGTCTTGTATGAATATGTTTTATATTTTTTCATTTTGTTATTAATAGGAGAAGTTCTTGGCGAAATGGTGTAGGTAGATCCTTTTCCAGATGCAGTAAGAAACGAATGCATATACCAACCTACACTAAATAGACCTGCTAAAAGCGCTATGTAGGTTGCTAATTTCCAACTAAATTTCACCTTACTCTCTCCTATCTTAACGATTATTTCATTTACAAAG
This sequence comes from Rummeliibacillus sp. JY-2-4R, assembly GCF_053847205.1. NCBI lineage: Bacteria > Bacillati > Bacillota > Bacilli > Caryophanales > Caryophanaceae > Rummeliibacillus > Rummeliibacillus sp. JY-2-4R. The sequence goes on from NZ_CM132623.1 coordinate 3,016,038, forward strand.
ATGTTGATGGATTTGATGGATTAGGTAATACTATTTTTTCAGCATTACTGTAATCTCCATACGTTTTGTTTGTGATGCGAATAAAATATTCCGTTACATTATGAACGGTATTTGTTTGTAATGCTGCTTTATTTTCATCTGTTAGTGTGTTATATATTGGCGGGTAAATACTACCTGGACCGCTATTTTCCCAAACTATAAATTGCATAGCACGCGCGACTTTGTCGAATGTATTATGTTGAATTGTAGGGTTACTTGCTCCACTAATTAAAATACCACGCAAACTATTTTGGCCAATTCCCACTTCAGAAATTGTATTCTCGTCGATAATTGGATTGGACCAATTCATCACTCGAATCGCATCAGATCGCATTGTTTTAATCATATTATTACGAATGGTTACATTGTTGTGCAATTTTCCTCCAGAATATTTATGTGTGCCAACAGCTCGATCCAATTGTTTAAATGTATTATTTGCGATTAGCACATTGTTATTCGGTTGTTTATCAAATTTGCTCCAGATCTGACTCCATCCTTGTGTCTCGTGATCTGGTGTATCAATATTGATGGCTTCTTTATCATGACCAGTCATATGTTTTGAACCTTGGAAGGATGAATTAATGATTTTCACATTATTTGAGGCATCTAGTTCAATAAAATGACCTCCGTACATGTTTTTAAACTGAATATGATTGATTTCAATATTTTGGTTGTGTCCTATGATAATCGCGATTGCTTTTAAATCGAATTGTAAATCGATTGTAGCAGTACCACTGCCTATCAATTTAATATTTTTTTCTCCTTCATATTTTCCGTAAACATTTGCTTTATATGCTTTTGATGGTCTGATGAATTGGAAAATGGATTTAGAAGGTACTATTTTGCTTCCTGTACTTTTTCCTTTTATAATTTTGGCCCCATCTGCAAGTTCAATCGTTACGTTAGACGGCACATATAATGCATTACTTACAATGTATGTCCCTTTTTTTAATATCAATTTGCCACCTTTTGTACTTTCTAGTTTTTCAAGATATGAACGGAGCATATAGTAATTTTGGGTTTGCTTATTGTAGGTTGAGTATTTTAAATAGGATTTATTAATTGGCTTTGATGTTGGTGTTACTTGAAATGTAGGTTTTGTTGTTGCTGCATGTGCTTTTATTCCCTCGATGTTTAAGCTAAGTACACAGAAGAATGCAATTGTTATTGTTAGAAACCAGAAGTTTTTCTTGGTGTTCATTTTTGTATAAATCTCCTTTCGAATGTTAACAAGTTACTTAGTCAAATGCATTTATAATATAAATACTATTCAGTTTTAAAAAGGTATATTTTATAAATAAATAATAGCTATTTGGTGTACCTCCTTGGCAACTTAGGGTACTGTAAAAATATTTTATACTTATTAGATTTAGTATGAAGTGGAATCGGCTTCGCTTTCCTGCGGACGAGCGGTGAGTCTGCGCCGATTCCACTTCGATAATAATTTTTGGGTACTAATTTCCATCAAAAGAGTTATATATTGGCTAGATTGTCCTAATAATCTGTTCCGTGCATCCCCCTCCAAATCTACCTATCGAATACTGTTAAACTGCAATCAACCACTCTGTTACTAATAAGAAGGATTCCGATTATTACTCTTTTTTAGTATGCCAAATAGAAAAAGCCCCCATCATTTTATTGCATGGAGGCTGTTAACATTATTTTAACAATATTTACAAGTAACTTAAAGAGTTTTTCCTAATTTTTTGTGCCTAGTTCGACAATTGCGTCTGCGTAGATAGCAGCTGCTTTTACTAGGTTTTCGATTACTACGTATTCATCAGCTTGATGTGCTAGGTCTGGTTCTCCTGGGAATAACATACCGAATGCTACACCTGTTGGTAATTCACGTGCATACGTACCACCGCCGATTGATAGTAATTCTGTTTTTTCTCCTGTGTTACGTTCATACACTTTAGATAGTTTTTGGATTAGTTCTTCTTTTGGATCTACATAATGTGGTTTTGAATCGTCTACTACATCTAGCGCAAAGCCAAGTTTTGCTACAGCTAATCCACCAGCTGTAATTTTTTCTTCATAAGGGTAAGATACAGAATAACGCATACTTACATCAATTTGGCCACCCTTACCTTCTTCAAATGTAACAACACCAGCGTTCAATGTTGTATCTCCTGAAATTTCGTCTGTGAAAGCAAGATCCAGTGCGCGTCCGCGAGTTTCGTTTGCAAAACCTGTTACTAAGAACTGAGTAAATTCTTTAGATTGTGGAGTTGTGAAAACTGTATTTAGATATTGAGCAAGTTTCACTGCTGCATTGATTCCTGCATTTGGTTCCATTGCATGTGCAGACTTTCCTTTTACAGATAGTTTGAATCCATCAGTAGTTTCTTCAATAGAACCCTCTAATTCAGCTGCTTTTAAATATGCATTAAATGTTACTTCGAATTCTTCAGGTACATTTCGTACAATGGCTTCTGCAAAATCTGGTACCATGTTAATTCGGTGTCCAGCATGGAATGATACTAATTGTTCGTTTTCTTGTGATTTTGCTTGTTGACTAAATGTTAGTTCAGCAATCCCTTTTTCGGCATTAATAATAGGGAAATCAGCGTCTGGTGCAAAGCCCAATGTAGGCATTTCTTCTTTTTCCACGTAGCGTTTTACACAGCGGAAACCACTTTCTTCATCGGAACCAACAATCATACGGATTCTACGATTTAGTGTGATGCCTGCATCCTTCACCATTTTCATCGCTAACCATGCAGCCATTGTTGGACCTTTATCATCGATTGAACCACGTCCAAATAATTTACCATCTTCAATGACAGCGCCAAATGGTGGATGTACCCAATCACTACCTGCTGGTACAACATCTACGTGACATAGAATGCCGACCATTTCTTCCCCTTCACCCATTTCAATATAGCCGACCATATTATCGATATTTTTTGTTTTTAGGCCTTGATCTTCACCTTGTTTTAGCATCCAATCTAAAGCTTCTTTAGGACCCACTCCAAATGGAGCATCTTCCGTTGCAGTACTTTCATCTTTCACACTATTAATTTGTACTAACTCCTGTAAATTGCCGATTAATTCCTCTTGGCGCAGTGATGCTTGTTTCAACCAATCCATTATATAAATTCCTCCTTAACAAATCTCAATATTATTTTACACCCTTTCCTAAATTTCACATAGGATTAACAAAAACACGTACGTTTTTAATTATATTTAGCATTTTCGTTCGCCTTTAATTGTAAACATAATGTTACAAACGTTAAATTCTGATCAAAAGTATGGAAATATACAAGCTTATTGGTTATAATGAAATTGTCAGATAATAAGTATTTGGCTAACAACTTAGAAAAGGGGATGTCTAAGGCAAACTAAATTAGGAGCCTGAATACCTCGCAATTTTTCCGTCCGCTAGTCTTGAGAAATGAGATAAGGAGTGGTTCTTAAATGAAACCAACTACTGATCGGATGCTTAATCGAATTAAGGATGTGTATAAGTACATTCATAGTAAAGGTACTGTTACTACACAAGACTTAGTCGATGAATTTGGCATCACTCCTCGCACGATTCAAAGAGATTTGAATGTGTTAGCCTTTAATGATTTGGTAGAAAGCCCAAGTCGAGGCAAATGGACAACGACGCGTAAGAAAGTGAAAATGACATCTTAGAAAGATTCAACGAGTTGGATCTCACGCTTTTCGTTGAATGGACGGTCAACTCGCCATATGCTGGTGGCAAATTCGTCTAAAATGTTACTTTACAAATTACAAAAGTTAAAAAAAGAATGACCATGCTGCGTCGCTTGGTCATTCTTTTTGTTTTGATTAAAGCTTTTCTTTAATCTTTTCGATTTCCTCTTTTGTTAATTCCCTATACTTACCTAAGCTTAAACTCTCATCAAGCTGTAAATTTCCCATTGATAGCCGTTTCAAGTATGTTACCCTTTTTCCAACTGCTTCAAACATTCTCTTTACTTGATGAAATTTTCCTTCTGAAATTGTTAATTCAATCTCTGAAACCTCTCCTGATTTTAGGATGTTAAGTTCTCCTGGCTTTGTATGATAGCCATCTTCTAAGATTACACCTTGTCTAAATGCTTCTATGTCCACTTCTGTTACTCTACCATCAATCTTGGCATAGTAAACTTTCGGCACATGCTTTTTCGGTGATAATAGATTATGCGCTAGCACGCCATCGTTCGTGATCAGTAAGAATCCTTCTGTATCCTTATCTAAACGGCCGACTGGAAATGGTTCGAAGTGCACGTGAAATGGATCAAGTAAATCAATGACTGTCTGATCATACAAATCCTCTGTAGCAGAAATAACACCTGCAGGCTTATTCATCATTAAATAGATGAATTCTTGATATTGAACTCGTTCGCCTAGTACTGTGACATTTTGCTTGTCTGGATCAACATGGAGTGATACATCTTTTGCAATAACTCCATCAACAGATACAGCTTTCATCTTCAATAAATTCTTTACTTCTTTACGAGATCCATACCCCATATTTGATAATAATTTATCTAAACGCATAGTTACCCCCTAAAACCCAGTTTACTTGCAATATTGGCTATTCTCGCACCTAATAGTTTTTGTGCTAGTCTAATGCGGAAGGAAAGAAAAGCATAAACAACAGCACCAATTGAAATACAAATGATTAAGTATACAAGTGCCAAAAATTTAGAATGCGCAGCTCCAAAAATCATGACTAATACATGATGAGCAACGATGACAAATGCAGCCATAATAAGTGTTAATAGTATAATTAATATAGAGCGTCTAATAACCATTTTCGATCTATAATTCAGTGCTTTTCTTAATACCAACATGTTGATTACAATGGAAATTATATATCCAATTGAAGTGGATAAAATAGCACCTTTTGTTTGAAACGCTTCAACTAGTGGGATGTTAATAGCTAACTTTACTAAAATCCCTGTTAGCAAACTAAAGACAATCCATTTTTGGAAGTCAATGCCTTGCAACAATGCAGCTGTTACTTGGAAGAAAGCAAAAAGAATTGCCACTGGAGCATATGTTGCAAGCACACTAGCACCCATCGTACTTTCTGAATATAGTAAATGATATATATCTGTAGATAAAACTGAAATTCCTACGACGGCAGGTAATGTGATAAATAATAGAATTTGATACGTTTTGTCCATTGTGGTAATTAACGCATCATTTTGTTTTTTCGTATAGTAGTTTGTAATGGCAGGAACTAATGCCATTGAGAAACCTGTTGCAAGCATGACAGGTATGATGACAATTTTATGGGTTGTGAAGTTCAGCATACCTAAATAATCATCAGAAACTTTTGCCAGCCCAATATTAGACATAGCCGTATTAAACGTTAACATATCTACTAATTGGAAAAGTGGATTCGCAATCCCTACAAATACATAAGGAATGGAATAAGTTATTACTTCTTTATAAATATTTTTATAGGATAATTGACCAGATGACACACTACTTTGTAGCTTAAGATCAAATTCCGGTTTTAGCTTTCGCCAGTAAAACCAAAGGGATATTAAACCTGCAATTGCTCCGATAAATGCAGAAAATACAGCAAAGGAAATGGCTGATTCTGCTTTACCACTAAAGACGCGCATCACAAGATAAGATCCAGATAATAACGCAATAATACGTATGATTTGCTCTACTAATTGGGAGGTTGCAGTTGGCTCCATATAATCATAGCCTTGGAAAAACCCACGCACTAAACTCATAAATGGAACAACAATTAAAGCAAAACTTACCCATCGTATGACACCAGCTATTTGTGACACATTAAAAATTTGTTCATCGTCTTTAATCACGATATGAGCAATAGGGTCAGCCAATAGATATAAAACTATAAAAGATAGAAAACCTGTTATGGTCATGATCAACAAACCAGATTTCACTAGTCTACGACCAGACTCGTAATCACCAAGACTGTTATACTTTGCTACAAATTTCGATACAGCAATCGGTGCTCCAGATATTGCGACCGAAAGCATAATCGTATATGGGACATAGGCATACGAATATAACGCCACGTTTTTTTGGCCAATAATGGCATAAAACGGGAAGATGTAAACGAGGCCAAGTATTTTCGATAAAAACATGCCAATCGTTAAAATGGCAGTGCCTTTCATTAAAGATGACATAATACCCTTCCAATCTATCCAAATCTAATAAAACTAATTTTTAGTTTACAACTCGCAGTAAAATTACTCAAATAGTTTTTGTGCTTCGTGTATAATAAATTAAAAAACAGAAAGTGAGTTCCCCTAAATGTATGATGTTATTGTAATCGGCGGTGGTCCTTCTGGATTAATGGCTGCAATTGCTGCTGGTGCTGCTCAAAAAAAAGTTCTACTTCTTGAAAAAGGACATAAATTAGGTCGCAAATTAGCAATTTCTGGTGGAGGTAGATGTAATGTTACAAATCGTCTTCCCATCGATGAAATTGTTAAACATATACCAGGAAATGGTCGCTTTTTATACAGCCCATTTTCAGTTTATAACAATGAAGATATTATTTCTTTTTTTGAAAATCTAGGTGTTAAATTAAAAGAAGAGGATCACGGCCGTATGTTCCCCGTCTCAAACCGTGCACAAGATGTTGTGGAGGCAATGCTACATGAACTTGATCGTTTAAAAGTAGAAATTCGTCAAAACACCCCCGTCGCAAAATTATTAATGGATGATGAGAAAATAATAGGTGTTCGTCTAAAAGACGGAAATGAAATAAAAGCGGGAGCAGTTGTTGTTGCGGTTGGCGGAAAAGCTGTTCCACAAACAGGTTCAACCGGTGATGGCTACCCTTGGGCTGAGAAAGCTGGACATACAGTTACAGAGCTATATCCAACTGAAGTTCCATTGCTTTCAAATGAGACGTTCATTCGTAGTAAAGAGTTGCAAGGTTTAGCACTTCGAGATGCAGAAATTTCCGTTTTAAATAAGAAAGACAAAACCATTATTACGCATAAGATGGATATGCTCTTTACACACTTTGGTTTAAGTGGTCCCGCTATTTTACGGTGCAGTCAATTTGTCGTAAAAGAAATGAAAAAGAATGCAAACAAACCTGTTACAATCAGAATTCAAGCATTAACTGATTACAATGCCGAATCAGCTTTTCAATACATTTTCAAACTAGCAAAAGCAGAGCCAAAAAAAGCATTAAAAAATGTATGGAAAGGAATTGTCCCAGAACGCTGGCTCCTATTCTTAATGGCACGTGCAGAAATTGATGAATCATTAACCGGTGCAGAATTATCAGCTGAAAAAGCACGCCATCTAGCAAACAATCTAGTAGGCTTTGAAATGACCGTAAATGGTACACAACCACTAGAAAAAGCCTTTGTTACAGGTGGCGGTGTATCCGTGAAAGAAATAGAACCCAAAACAATGGCTTCCAAAAAGAAAGCAGGCCTATATTTTTGTGGCGAGATATTAGATATCCATGGTTATACAGGTGGCTATAACATTACCTCAGCACTTGTAACTGGAAGAATTGCCGGAATGAGTGCTGCAAAACATATAACAAATACAAATTGAACACAAACTAATCACTTAGAACCTACAATTCTTTAAATCAAACAGATACTAGGGACAAAACTAATAACTAGTGTATAGAAGTTCAAGCATATATAAAAGCCTTAGCTAAAAAATTTGCTAAGGCTTTTTATTATTTAGCGATTAACTAATTTTTGCTTTGTTCTTCTCTATAATTCTGAGCTCGTGCAATCTACTTTCTTCTCTTAAAGTTACCATTCTTCGTTTAATCATTTCTTTCATGATAATCATCACTTTGATTATATATCCTACTAGAAAAGCTGAAACAAGAGTGCCTAGTCCAATTCCTCTAATATTATGTAAGAAAACAAATGAAAGAAGACATGCAGTTGCTACAAGTGTCCAATCTAAAATAATTTTGACAGTGCCAAAATCCTTGTCATACTTTTCCGCAATTAACTTTACGATTGCTTCTCCCGCATTCATAACGACATTTGCAATTACTTGCAAATAAATTCCCATACTTAACATGGTGCAACCTATTATGAAAGCGATAAGTTGCACAATGATTGAGGTTGGATGGACAAAAGAAAAAACATACATGCCCAGATCTACAAAAAAACCAAAAAATATTCCAACAATCATTTGTGCAATCAGCGATAGATCAAAAAGTTTTTTAAGAATGATTAATTGCACAACCATGAATAATAGGGACAAGACAAAAGAAAAGACTCCAAATGATAATGGTGTGATATAACTAGCTACAAGAGGTACAGTCGATATTGGTGAAGTTCCAAGCTTAGCCTGTGTAATTAAAGCAATGCCCAAACCCATAAGTAATAATCCAAATCCTAAAAGTATATAGCGACCTAGAAGTTTCATATTGTAAATATTCCTCCTAAATGGAAAAATAGCGGTTTCTTCGATTAACATCGAAAAAACCGCAGAATGACTATTGCTCGATTACTGTTTCGTTTATAGTAGTATTTTCTGCAGCAAGTTGTTTTTTCGGACGAACTCCTACTACTGCAAAGAATCCGATCAAGGCTAAAATGATACCGCATACACGGAATGCTAGATGGAATCCATCAGATAGTTCACTAGCTTGTTGTACAAGACGACCAGTTATATATGGCCCAGCTATACCACCAAGTGATGTGATTGCCATAAACCATCCTTGTACTTTACCATGATCCTTTTTCGCAACAAATTCTACTAAAATCGCTGGTCCCAGAACTAGAGTTAAACAACCTAGACTTAAACCAAGTGATAAAAATGCAATAGCTAGTACATTCGATGTCATTAATGTACCTATATAGTAAAATACACCTGCTAACATCAAAATTGGGCCTAGAATGAAAACGCGGCTTTTTACAAAATTACGTGTTTTGGCATATAGTCTATCTGATACTGTAGAAAAGAATAGTTGTGAGCACGCAATTAATATCCATGGTAATGAAACAACAAAGCTCAGAGTTTGAGCATTTAAATGACGAACGTTTTCTAAGTAGTTTGGTAACCAGTTTAGCCCAACTGTAAAGGACCAATAAGTACCGAAACCGCATAACGCTATAAACAAGAAGTTTTTAGAAAATAGGAAGGACTTGAAGCTTTGAAATACTTGTGTCTCTTCTTTCTCTATTTCGATTGCTACCTGCTCTTCTGTTTTTTCAGGCTGCTCACGAGCAAATAGTATCCAAATAATGGTCCAAACTACACCAATGATTCCTGTTGCGATAAATGCTGAGCGCCATCCAAAGTTCGTAATTAAATGTAATAATATTGGTGCTGAAACTGCTACCCCAACCGGACCACCAATTGATACGAAAGTTAAGCCAAAGCCAAGTTTTTCTTTTGGTAACCACTTAGAAGCTGCTGTCATCGCAAGAGAGTAAGATGGTCCCTCTCCCGCTCCTAATATAATTCTTGTAACTAAAAGAATAGCAAAGCTTGAGACAAAAATAGTTGAAAATTGTACAAGGGCCCAAATAAGCGCCATCCAAATAATTACTTTCTTTGTACCAATTTTATCAGCAATTCCGCCAACTACTACAGCTGATATAGAATATAGAAGGAAAAACACACTGCCGACAATCCCCCATTGCTCAGGTTGTAATCCTAATTCCTTCATAATTGGTACAGATGCAAATCCGATAATCGCTTTATCTGCATTACTAATGATTGTTAAAAAGAAGAGTAATACAATTACAAGCCAACCCCTTGGCGTAATTTTCGCTTTTGTTTGACGATTTTCCATTATCCCATCTCCCTTATGTAAATCAAGAATATTAAGTGAATTTCACTGAAACACTTCCAATATCTGAGAATTCAGCAGTAAAAGTATCTCCTGGTTTTGCAACAACTGCTGCAGTTAATGCACCTGATAAAATAATTTCTCCCTTTTTCAATGTCACCCCATATTCAAACAGCTTATTAGCAAGCCATGCAACACAAGTTGCGGGATGACCTAGCACGTCTGCGCCACTCCCTTCATTAATAACGCTACCATTTTGTAGTAGACGCATTGTTACTTTCGTCAAATCAAGGCTTTCTACTTCAGTTTGTTGATTACCTAAAACGTATAGTCCACATGATGCATTGTCTGCTACTGTATCTGCTAACTTGATTTGCCAATCTTTGATACGACTATCTACAATTTCGAGTGAAGGAACGACAAATGCTGTAGCCGCTAAAACTTGCTCTTCTGTTACATTTGGTCCAACTAGATCTTCTTTTAATATAAAAGCAATCTCGCCTTCTACTTTTGGTTGGAATAATGTTGCCGTTTCAATTGTACCGTTATTCTCAACTGCCATATTATTAAGTAATTGACCATAATCTGGTTGATCAACACCAAGTAAATTTTGCATAGCAAGTGAAGTTAATCCAATCTTCTTGCCTGTAACTGACCGTCCAGCTTCTAATTCATCTGCAATCAGCTTTAATTGAACTTGATACGCTTCCTCAACAGTAAAATCAGGATTCGCTTCAGTTAATGCCTGAATTGAAATATGGTCCTTTATTGCGCCTTTTAATTGTTCATATGCTTGTGTAATAGCTGTTGTTGTTGTCATCTTTTTTCCTCCTTATACGCCAAAAGAAGGGAATGTAGAGAATCCCCCTACATTCCGCTTCCTATCTTGTTTTTTTATCATGTTTTTTAACTAAGCCATTTGGTAAAAAATGCAATATTATGATTTATACATTTACAGGTTGTACACAGAAATCAATGATTACTTTGTTAAACGCTTCAACTTGCTCCCATTGAGGCCAATGCCCAGCATTTTCAATAACTACTAGCTCTGCATTTGGAATCATTTCTTTAATTGGTTGAGCCTCTTCAACAGTAGATGTTGGATCATGATCTGTCCAAGCTAATAATGTTGGAACAGAAATTTTGCCACACCATGATGGATCCCAAATGTATTTTTTACGTGCTTCAACATCTTGTAAATAGACAATATTATACGCAGCTTTTTGATAAGAAGGTTGTGTATAGATATCATAACGACATTTAATCAATTCATCTGTTACCTGTGTTTTATCAAACATTAGCCATTCTAAACGTGTTTTCACATTTTCATAACTTGCTTCTAATACAGCTTTTAATGTAGATTCTCTTAAGCCCTTCATTACTTCAGGTTTACTATTTACATTCCCTGGAGTATTTAATACTTGAGAAATAACGTATTCTGGATGTTCAGCAGAGAACCATGCTGCAACCCAACCACCAAGAGATTCACCAGATAAGTAAACACGATCTAGTTTCAACGCTTGAATTACAGCTAGTAAATGATCGCTATAAGCATCGATACCATAAGGATATTCTGGCTTATCAGTGTAACCATGACCAAGCATATCGATACAAATTACTCTGAAATGCTTGCTAAGTTCTGGAATATTGCGAGCATATGCTTCAATATGTCCACCAGTACCATGTAAAAGAACTAACGGAGTTCCTTTACCTGCTTCCAACACACGTGTACGAACACCATTTGCATCTACATAGTGTAAAGAAAACTCTTGATTTGCTAAATCTGACCAAATTGACATTTTAAAATCCTCCTATAAGTTATATTTGAGCTTGTTCAAACTTTATGTTTTCAAAATTATTAAGCCATTCGATTCGTATATTTCCATACAATTCACTTGGAAACCTACTTGGAACAACAAGGTGACGATTTGTCGTGACCATTACAACCGTTTCAAGTTGTTTTTGTTCACAAGTCACTCGAACTTGGTAAGAACCTGGTGCAGGAAGCATACATTGGAACTGTTGCTTAAGCTCGCTTCCATTCCAATATGCATCAATCGTATAATGTTGACCTAATAAATTCTGTATATCTGCAACTGCTCCTTCACTTAAACGTTTGCGAATGGATGTAGAGCTAATTTTCTCACCGCAAAACTCCACCTTTTCAACTTCAGTTAGTTGTATAGGTACATTTGTATATTGTGCTATATTTGCCAATGTTCCTTGACCCTTATATCCAAAAGTAAAATCAAATCCTGCTACTATATGTTTCACTTTTAAACCATGTATATAGTTTAAGATAAAGTCTTCAGGTGAAAGCTTAGCAAAGGATTTTGTGAATTGTACTAAATACAATCGATTGACCCCCATCTTTGCTAACTTTTCGCACTTAGCTTCTAGTGTCATTAACTGCTGTACTTGTTTTTTACCATTTGATAATACAACTTTTGGATGTGGACTAAAGCTCATAACTGAAACCGGAATTTGTTCTATTTTCGCTTGATCGATTGCTGTTTGAATAACTTTACGATGCCCAATATGGAGACCATCAAAATATCCGAGGGCCAATACTTGTCTTGAAGATTGATGTTGAAATTGTTCAATATTATCTTCATTCAGAAATACGATCTCCACTTTGAGCACCTCCAGTTTTGTTATGCTTCTACAGTTTGAGCAATTTGACTATAGCGACCATTATAGAATAACAATGGGTTTCCTTCATTAAGGTTGATCTCTGTTACTCGACCAATAAATAATGTGTGATCTCCTTCAACATGTTCTGCTGCTAGTTCACATGTAATTTGAGCTAAAGCGTCTTTAATTACTGGTTGATTGTCCAGCTTTTCGAACTCAACTTCATATTGTTCATCCTTTAATTGTCCTGCAAAACGCATTGATACTTTTTCTTGTTGATCTGATAATATATTGACTGAAAATGTTTTACTCTCTTGAATCTTAGGAAGCATACGTGCATTTTCTTTTATTGAAATTACGATTAATTTTGGATCGAGTGATACAGACATAAATGCATTTGCTGTCATACCATGTACTTCACCATCATGTTCAGTTGTTATAACAGTTACACCTGTAGCAAACTTGCCCATTGCTGTTCTAAATTGACGATCATCCATTTGAAATTCCTCCTTTTAAAAAAATTTAACTACCCACGTACTTTGCTTTCAAATCCAAATAAATCTTGACCATATGCTGCAACTGAATCTTCATATAAAGACGTTTTGTGTGTTGCAACTGATAAAATATCACGGATAAATAATTCAATTGTGCCGCCTTTATAAAGAGCACCGCCACCGAGAGTAAGCAATGCACGTACTGCAATTTCAGTACAAGTTTTAATAATACGTGTACGAATAGCAAAGAATTCGGAACGCATTGGGTTTTCGCCATGGCGGCAACTTTCTAACATATTTAAGTATTTATCCATAAGTGCTTCTGCAGCTAAATAATCTGTTGTCATCTCTGCAATAACACGTTGGCTTCGTGGTGACTCACTTTCACGAATACCATCCATTAAACGAACACGTTGTTCTGTAAGCTTTTTAAATTCATGTAAAATACGTTCTGCACCACCAAGTGCAATACTTGGGAATCCTAGATAAAATGTTGGGAAGAATGGTACATTATAGAAAGGATAGTCCTTATCATACTCTTCCTCTGGTGGTAGACCTGTTTCATCTACAAGATCTAATCGAAGTATTTTATTTGTTGGTACGAAAACTTTTTCAACGCGGACTTGATTACTACCAGATCCTCTTAAGCCAAATGTATCCCAGTTTTTCACAATTTCAACTTGCGAACGGTGGAAAACAGGCATTATAATTTGAGGCTTTTCTTTGTCATCAACTTCCGCAAGTACACCTAGTGAAATCCATTCACTATAAAGCACACCACTTGCAAAGTTCCAAGTACCACTGATGATATATCCACCATCAACTTTTTCAGCTTTCCCAACAGCTGCAAATACGTCACAGATTAATCCTTGAGACTCTACAATTTCATCTCTAACTTCCTTTGTCAAAAATGCTGGGAATATATTATGTAACGGATATAAATAAGCTAGCCAACCTGCCGAGATATTGTGATAAGATACTTGTCGAACTATATCTGAAAATGTTTTTAAAGTAATTTGTGGACCACCATATTCTTTTGGTAATAGAATTCTTGTAAGTTGTGTTTCTTTCAAAAGATCAACAACATTTTGTGAAATTGTTGCATTAATTTCAGCTTCATGAGCTTCTTTCTCTGCCAATTCACCAACACGTTTTGCTGCTTCCAAAAGTTGTTCTGCAGTTATTGCCTCATTTGATTTGACTGAAGAAATTGCCATTTCACATTCCCCTTTGTATATAAATTTTCTTTCTTGATTATGGGCTATTTGTTATCGCTTACATTTCAATGAAAGAATGAAAGTTAATTTGTTAACTTCTAAATAAATAATATTATTTTCTGAATTTTCAAACCAGAACTACTTTTGTCTATATATAACAATATCTCGAACAATTTTTGCTCTTTTTTGTGTTATATAACATTATTTATTTCTATTAGTAGCAATGATTTTTTGTGAAAATACTGGAGAATTGCTGCTACTTTTAAGCTGGTTATTTTCTTTTTTGATTTATCGTTGAATCAATGAATCTTCAATTTTTAGTTAACTTTTCAATAATTTATAAAAAAACATAACAAAAAAACTACTACAAAAGTGAACAATTATTCACCTAGTAGTAGCTACTATTAAAAATGCAACTCATCTGAAATAATTAATGCTTTAATGATTAAGAGTAACTCATAAGTCTCTTCTGGATTTCGTAAATCTTTTTGCAAGATGTATTCTATTTTTTGTATACGGTGGCGCAGCCCACTCATCGATAAAACAAGATCAGATTTGGTTTGCTCTAGATTTCCGCCATTTGACAAAAATACGTAAAGCGTTTTCAATAATTCTACTGACTTTTGCTGATCCGTATTATAAAGAGACTTCAGTTCTTTTTTAGCAATCGCTTTAATCATTTCTAAATTATTATGATCCATTAACACGCCGATTACTCCGAGTGATTGATAAGATGCTACTTGTTTTTTTAACGTTAGCTTTAGTGCAATGAATGCCTCTTGGTAACATTGCAGGGCCTCGTTTATGTTCTCATGGCAATTACTAACACCTATTTTAATCTGTTTTTGTCCGAATTGTTCAGTTAAATATTGATAAAATCTACTAAGTTCGTCTTCTATCGAATGTTCTATACAATCCTCTGTTATAAATAGTGTTACTTTTCCTTCACGCTGACCTACCAAGACATTCCTTTTTATGCTATTAAAATATAAAAAACTCGCTTCATGAAGAGCCTCTTGTAAGTTATAATCTTCTTCGATTGAGAGTAACATTCCTTGAAATTGTACAACAGCAATAAAGTATGGTTTGGATAAATTGATGTTCGAAAACGCGCCTCGTTTAATCAGTTCTTTTTCTGTAAATCCACCTGTTAAAATTTGCTCGAAAAAATTACCTTTCATTCTGGCAAATGATTCAAAACGTGTCTTTTCGTTTAGTAAAAGGATTGAAACTGTACTTGTTAATCGATCCAAAAATAATTTATCATGATCCTCTATTTCGCGATGTTCAAAGATGAGTGCACACCAACCGATTAGTTCTTTTTCTACAAAAATCGGTGATATTAGCCTTTGATGCTTTGATGCTTTAATCCGTTTTGGCTTTGGGGAAACTACTTTTGATCCCTTTTTGAAGATCACTTGGTCAAATAGATCCCCTTTAATATGTGTACTTAAATCTTCCTCTAACTGTATAAAACGTCGTTCAGATAAACCTGCATATGTAACAGAATCGGTTTTTGTACCCTTTACAATAATAGGTATTCGTAGCTGTTCATTTGCAACTCCAACAATATGCTGTAAATCATGGCCATTTACGATTTCAGCTGTTAATAGTTTTTGGAAATCTAAAATTCTTGTAATTAATTTTTCACGCTCTAGTAGTTGGTCGTATGTAAAACGTAATTCATCAACGATTGGTATTTGTGATAGAAATGTGCTTTCATCTTGCATCTCCATCTGCCATTGTTTTTGGGTTTTTATAACCCAACTGCAATTGGCATCACCTTTTCCAACACATGTCAATTCCTTCGCAATCATTTTCTCTTCAAAAATGGTCGACATATATCCACTTGCATAACCTAATAATGTATGGCAAACACTTTTGTCAGATTTCCCTAACCATTTTAGATGCTCAAGTGCTTCATATGACTCAAACCACACGCCCTGTCCAGTAATCGAAATAATTTTGCCATCTTCATTTAATTTGACATCACAATCATGTTGAACTCCACTTATATGCCCATTTTTTATATGTAATATAGGTCCATATTTAACTAATTCCTCAAGAGTTTGATGACTATTTTTTGCTAAAACACCATCGGCTGCACCCATTTCGAAGCCAAAATGGAATAATACATCCTGAATACGATCTTCCCCTAAGTTTTTTGCCAACTGACGTCGCAAAATGCCAAATGTTGATGACGGCATACTAATTTTGCGCTCATTCTTAATATTTTCTTCTACTTTTTCTAATTCTGAAATAGAAAAACTATTTTTCATATGATTACACCCCTATCATATTTTAAACAGAAAAAAACGCCTATCCCTTATAGTATAAGGAAAATAGACGTTTTTTTCTATCTTTTCTGAATTCAAGTATTTTGTAGTTGTTGTTTTTGCAAATCTGCTGCTACATCTAATATCATATCTTCTTGGCCACCGACAATCTTTAATTCGCCAAGTCTAATTAAAATATCTCTTGCATCTACATTAAATTGTTTCGAAGCTTTTTGCGCATGAAGTAAGAAACTTGAATATACCCCTGCATAACCCAAGACTAAACTATCTCTAGTAATTTCTTGTGGCTTTTGTAAGATTAGTGCGGCAATTTCTTCCGCAACATCCATTAATTTGTATATATCGATCCCTGTTTCGATCCCTTTTTTATCAAGAACTGCCGCTAATACCTCTGTTTGTGTATTGCCTGCACCCGCTCCAAGGCATCGAATACTGCCATCAATGCGAGTTGCTCCGTTTTCTATTGCTACAAGTGAATTGGCCATTGCAAGTGATAAATTATTATGTGCATGGAATCCGACTTCAGCAGTAGTTAAAGCATCTTTTAGTGCTTTAATACGATTTGCCACCTGTTCTGGTAGTAATGCTCCAGCAGAATCTACCACATAAACTGTATCGGCACCGTAGGATTCCATCAACTTTGCTTGTTCTACGATTTTCTTAGCATCAGCCATATGTGACATCATTAAAAAGCCTACTGTTTCTAATCCTAGTTCTTTTGCAATGGATAAATGCTGAGCGGAGACATCAGCTTCTGTAACATGGGTTGCAACTCGAGCAAGTTTCACTCCAAGATTAGCAGCCTCTTTTAAATGTTTACGTGTACCGATTCCTGGAATAGAAAGTACGGCAATTTTTGCTTGCTTCGCCGTTTCAACAGCCGCTTCAATTAGCTTCATCTCATCTGTTAAAGATAAGCCATATTGTAAAGATGAACCACCAAGTCCATCACCATGAGCTACTTCAATGTATGGAACATTTGCTTCATCTAAACCTTTAACGATATTTTTTACTTGTTCTACCGTAAATTGATGCTTGATGGCATGGCTACCATCACGTAATGCAACTTCAGTTAAAATGACTTTACTCATCGAACGTTCCTCCTTTTTTATTGGTTGACTAATTGTTTCGCCCATTCTTCTGCTACATTAACAGCCGCTGCAGTCATAATATCTAAATTCCCTGAGAATTTTGGTAAATAATCACCAGCACCTTCAATTTCAAGGAAAACGGTTACACGATTACCTTCGATAATAGGCTCTTGTTTTAAATGATAGCCAGGAACATATTTTTGAACACTTTTTTCCATTTCATGAATTGATTTAACAATGGCATCTTCATCTACAACATCGCCATCTAATAAGCAGTGAACTGTATCGCGCATCATAATTGGTGGTTCAGCTGGATTTAGGATGATAATTGCTTTACCAACCTCAGCACCCCCTACCGTTTCAAGTGCACGAGATGTAGTTTCAGTGAATTCATCAATGTTTGCACGAGTCCCTGGACCTGCACTGCAACTAGAAATTGTTGCTACGATTTCACCGTATTTAACATGTTGAACACGATTAATAGCATGAATCATTGGAATTGTCGCTTGTCCACCGCAAGTTACCATATTCACATTTTCTGCTTGTAAATGTTCATTTAGATTAACTGCAGGAATAACAGCCGGACCAACTGCAGCAGGTGTTAAATCA
Organism: Rummeliibacillus sp. JY-2-4R; assembly: GCF_053847205.1. Taxonomy (NCBI): domain Bacteria; kingdom Bacillati; phylum Bacillota; class Bacilli; order Caryophanales; family Caryophanaceae; genus Rummeliibacillus; species Rummeliibacillus sp. JY-2-4R. The sequence goes on from NZ_CM132623.1 coordinate 3,034,158, forward strand.
AGAACCTTTTTGCCTGCTTCCTTTAAGAGTTTTGCATGTTCGATATGCGCATAAGCGCTCGTTGCATCGAAAATAATATCAGCTAGCTCAGGACGTTCCAAGAATCCGTTGATTCCTGTATAGATCGCTTCATATCCATTTTCCTTTGCAAGACGAAGCCCATCTGAATTTTCATCTATACCAATAACTGTCGTTAGCTCCAGTACATTTGAGCGACGTAATTTCATCATCAGGTCGGTACCGATATTCCCAGACCCAAGAACCGCAACTTTAACTTTAGACATTTGACTCTCCCCTTTTCTAGTCAATAATAATGAAAAGAAGGTAATCCCCATTACTGGTTCATACCTTTTGTTCAACTAGTGTTCTACCTTCTCTTTGATCCATTCTTTGTTTAAAGGAGTTGTTTCATAGAAGCTTTCTGGGCATTCAGAACCCCACCATAAGCGTCCATGATTCGTATATTCTTCTTTTGTCCACTCAATAGGCTCACAATCTAAATCACGGTGATAGTCTTGAGCATAGATTTCCATACGATGTCCATCTGGGTCGCGAATGTATAAGAAGAATGCATTTGTTGCACCATGGCGACCAGGTCCGTAGTTAATGGATTGACGATAGCCAGCGTCAGCAAGCAAATCTGCAGTTCGTATTACACCAGGAACACCTTCTACAATATAAGCTACATGATGAAGTGCTGCTTGAGGTGCTTTTACTAATGCAACATCGTGAGTAGTAGTTGCACGGCGTGTCCATGCAGCAAATTTTTCGTTTGTGTCTTGAACATACTCTGAAATGCTGAAGCCCAATGCTTGCCAGTATTCTAGTGCTTTATCCACATTAGTTACACGTAAATTCATATGGTCAATTTTCAATGGTGGAATGCCTTTAATTGTGTGTAAATTACGCATTGGATGTGGTAATTTTCCGTTTTCTCCACGCATTTCGATTTGTTTCATTGAATGATAAAATACAACTGGATGACCATTTGGCTCAGCTACTTTTAAGCATGCGCCTAAGCCAGGATGAATACCATTTTCTACGTATTCGTTAGGAATGCCTTGTTTGTCATGCCATTCCTTTAATTCAAGTAAATATTCTGGTGTTGATACACGTAAACCAAAGTTCGCTAATGCTGCATATGAATGTTCAGTAAGAATTAGTGAATACTCATCGAATTCCTCGATTGCACGTAAATACAAACTTTTGCCTACTTGTTTTACTTCAATAAAACCCAATGTATCTACATAAAAATGTCTAGATTTCTCTAGATCTGTAACATATAACTCTGAAAATCCTAATCGCAATATCATATTTTCCATCTCCTTAGTGTTGTTTAAACTTTTTAGTTAACAAGCTATTTACGAAGAGTAAAAGTAAACGCTTACTTTTGATTTGGATGTTAACTTTTAGTTGTTACTGTCATACTAAATCATTGGAAAAAACACTGTCAATCTGATTTCAGAATATTTCGTTTTTTAAACAAAAACTGTTTATTGAAAAACAAACAATCGTATAAATTTGTCCTTTTAATCCTTAAAATTCATCTCAAAAATAAGCCAATTTTATTGGAGATTTTGTTATAAGGATTTTTATATTTTCAAAATATAATAAATTTAGTTTTCCTTAAAATATGTATGTAAGTCATAATCAATTTTTGTTTATCCACGGTTTCTTGAATTTTATCCGTGTACACAGCAATTTATATCCCCTTTAAACAGTTTTTGTTAGCTTAAAAAAATTGCTTAAGCTAATAAAAGATTTCAAATAAAAAAAGTGAAAGTAAATGGACGAATTCACCACTTACTTTCACTTTTTTCAAACCAGTTTGTCCTACAATAAAATCACTGTTTCATCATTGCTTATTCGTATTAGTCGCTGTAGTTTGCTGATTTTCATATACAATTTTCCCACCAAGATGGCCGGTTGTTGCTAATGATGCGATTCCAGCAATGCTTAGAATGACGATTAGTGTTGCAAGGAACCAATCTTTTACGAATTTTGGCCTCCACTTGATCATTGAATGTTTAAATACTAATTTAATGACTGCTAAGACACTGAATAGTATCATAGAAATTGTTGCAAAGAATGAATGGGTTTCAATTTGATTATGTATCCCTCTTCCTAAATGATTGTATGCAAAATGTTCTGCTCCGTCACCTGATGCAAGTGCTGCGAAACCTGATAGAACTCCGATCACAATTAAGAAGGTACCCAATTTATTTAACATTTCTTTTTTTACTGCTATATTGATGATTTCAATAACTGCCCCTAGAATTAAGAGCGCAATTGGGAAATGAACAATTGATGGATGTAATGGCATTTTTAATTTTCCCTTTCTTATTTCATTTTTATTAAACGACCTCTATCTGAAATGAACCTGAAATTCGAAATTAGAAAATTACACTAAAATCTCATCAAGAATATAATTTATTTCGGATTTTAAATATTGTTCAAAGGCAGTTAATTTTTCTTCATTTTGTAATTTATCAAGGAGTTCATTTACAAACAGTTTGTTCTCTTGATCTTTAATATCTTTTTTCACTAAAGATTCCAAAAAGTGAGCAAATAGCACGTTTCGGTTTTCTTTTAGTTCCTCAACCAATGCAATTCCTTGACCTCTTTCTGATTGGAAAGGTCTTTTTTCAAAAGGGATTGCTGTAATTTTTACAATTCCCTTTATTTTGTTAGGTTCACCGACAAGTAACATGCCCGCTTTTCCAGTGTGTATTTCAAATTCACCTGTGAATTGATCGCCGTTTTCGGAGATTAATACAACTTGTTCTTTTCTATAATCCAATGTATTTACAAAGTTTATAACAGTTGGATGTACGTTTAATTCAGCTTCTACAGTCGTTTCATCTTCTTTGGATAGCGCATCTTTATATTCGATTAATCGTATATTTCCCTGTTGAATTGGAATTTCTATACCTTTTATCAATACTTTTATTAAATTCATAGTGAATGCTCCTTATTGAACAACTTTGTATTTATAATTGGTGTAGTATCTTATAAATCGTATTTTTTATTTGGACCTTAAACTTTTTACAAATAAGTAGTATCGCTATGATGGCAATAGCTACAATACATCCGATTATAAGATACTTTGTCATCATTGTTTGTAGTAACTCCCAATGTTTTCCTAATATCCTACCCATGTAGACAAATACAGTCACCCATAAAAGTGAACCAATATATGCGTATAATGCAAATGTTCTATAAGGTAGTCTAGTTATTCCCGAAAAGTATCCAGTTACATGGCGAACTCCGGGAATGAAATAAGCAATGATTAATAATTTATCTCCATATTTACTAAACCATTTAGAGGTTTTGACCAATAATTTTGGTTTTAGATGAAAAATCTTCCCATATTTCTCTAAGAATGGCCAACCTAATTTGGAACCAACAATATAGGATATTGTTACCCCCATTGAAGTGCCAATCCAAGCTATGAGAATACTTAGGAAGAGGTTTAACTCACCATTAAATATAAGAAAACCACAATAACTCATTAGAACTTCACCTGGTAGGGGTAAGGCAATTAGTTCGAGCATTAATGCAACGAATAATACGACATAGCCGTAATGATTCAAATAGACAATTAGATCTCCCAAGGTAAGCTCCAAATCCTTCCTTCTATACTCTAGCAACAGTTAATTGGATGGCTGGCTTTGAAGCAACAAATGGAATACGGTTTGTTTTGTTTTCTAACATCCAATTCATTACTTCCATCAATTGATCTGGTGTATCAATTTCTAATCCTTGTTGATAAAGATTTATAGATTGTTCCCAGAGTACCATTTGCGCAGTATGATCTAATATTTTGTTTAATTGACTTTCCAATGTAGATTCTTGATCTAGTTCAAATACAAGTTGATGTTTTTTTAAATAAGTCATATTTATTTCTTCTTGTCCTGGAAGATAAGAATGAACAAAGATAGGAAGTCTTTTTTTCAAAACTTCACTAATGGTTACACCACCTGGTTTCGTTATAATTGCATCCACTTGGTCATAAATATCATTCATTTCTTCTCTTGAAGAGATATATGGTAATGGTTTGATATGTTCTAATTCCCATGAAGAAATTTCATCATATAGTTCACTGTTATTCCCACATAGCACTAAAAAATCATATTGTGTAGATTTTTTCATATCATCTGCTAATTTTAAAATTCCACCTAATCCACTATTTCCGCCTGCAACTAAGATTTGTTGTTTATCTGCATGTCTTTTTCTTTTAGTGGTTTTTATAATTTCTTCATGAACTGGAATTCCTGACACAATAATATTTTCACTAGAGACTTGATATTCATTTATTAAATTTTCTTTTACTTCTTGGCTTGGAACAAGGTGAAGGTCGATTCCTTCTTTTGCCCATACACTATTTATAAAGAAATCAGTATAAACATTAATAATTGGGCCATTAAATATCCCATTTAGTTTTAAAATGCTACATAAATAAGAAGGAAATCCGTGTGTACAAACAATCGCATCGGGTTTTTCTTCAGTGATCAGTTGTTCCATTTTCTTTAGAAAATACCCTCGATATAATTTAGAAAAGCTACTTTTTGTTTGTTTTGAACTATTGAAAAGGTTTTTGTAAACCAAATTATAAGAACTTGGCGCAAAACGAATCCATTTTAAGTAGCTGCTAGATATTATTTTTTCTAATTTTTCATTTGAATAACTCATTAAATCTATTTTTTTTAATATTAATTCTTCGTTTCGAATTTTTAGCATATCCATTATTGCATCTGCAACTTGGTGATGTCCTGATTGCATCTGCATGAGTGGAAAGAATAGAATCTTTTTCAATGTTATGAACTCCTTTTTACTTTAGAAGTCTTTTTATTTTTCCATTTAGTTTTTCGTTAACTTAACAATTAGACAATAACATGAAAATAATAATTTACTTTGCTTTTAATTTATTTTTAATGTAATTTTCAGTTGCTATATAGTTATGACATCTAAATTTAGGGATTTTATTGCAGATAACAGTTCTTGCATTTTTATATTTTCGATATGTTTATTCCCGTTTCCTGTATAGATTAAGCACCTTTAGCTATGTTTCATCTAATGTTCATGTTTTCATCACATCTTTGACTTATCAATTGATCAGCAAGATGTTTACATATAAAAAGACGTTCACTACGTAATTTAGTTACCTGTGAACGTCTTTTAAATTGGAAAATTATCGAATTATTTTTTTGATGTAAATTTCTTGATTAGTACATAGATGATAAATATAGCGAACAATGCAACGCCAACATATGGGACATACTTAGGGTTAATATTAATTGAATTTGCTGTAAAATAGCCTACTAAAACAATCGGGAGTGTCCAGAGCATACTACCTAGTAGCGAAAATAGAAAAAATCGAATAAATGGAACTTTAGATATTCCAGCAAAATAAGGACTTAATTGGCGGATGCCTGGTAGATAAAAACCGAATGTAATGGTTTTATAAGCACCTTTCTTATATCTATTTTCTATATTTCTCCATCTTTCTTGGGTTAGTCCGATGTATTTACCAAACTTATTGATAAATGGTGTACCAATATATCTCCCACAAGTGTAGGCAACAAGCATTCCTATAAAAGCCCCTAATTCTGTATAGATTAGTGCTGGCCCCATCGAAAGTTGATGATGACTTATTAGGATTCCTGTTAAAAACAATAAGGATTCTTCTGGTGCCGGTATTCCAACAATCCCAAAAAATAAACAAACAAACAGAATTATATAACCATATAAACCAATATATTGTGTAATTGCATCTATACTCATAGCACTCTCTATTCTATAAATTCTTTTAATGTGTAAAACTTAATATTTCGTTGTTTACATTCTTCTAGGAAAATCTCTAAATTTCGGATCATAAATTTAGGTGCTTCTTCATCAGCTCCTAATGTATCTCCATTATCATGTAGCAATAAAATAGAACCATCTTTGATAGAATCTCGCAACTCATCTAATAATCCATTTTTGGCTTTTTCAACTTTCCAATCCCCAAATATATTAGCCCACATGATTTTCTTGTACTTTTTACTGATAGCTAATGTAAAAAGATTAAAATGGCCCCAAGGCGGTCTATAGAAGGATACTTTTTCTCCTGTAAGATCAGTGATAATCTTGTCCGTCATTTCTAATTGGTTTTTCACGCGAAATGGTGACATAATCCAACTAGATACATGTTCATAATGATGAATCCCAATCGTATGACCATCTTCTGCCATACGTTTAATAATATCAGAATTATTTTTAATGTGGCTACCTACAACAAAAAAGGTAGCTTTCACATTATATTTTTTTAAAAGGTTCAGCAACTCAGGTGTATATTTTGCATTTGGCCCATCATCAAAAGTTAGAGCCATTCCTTTAGCAGGAATTCTTTTTGAAATACCTATCTCTAAAGTACGTATAATAACTGTAGTTAAAGGGCCATAGCAAACAAATAGTATAAGTAATAAAACAATGAGGATTAATATAAGTTTCACGTTAAAGACAGCTCTTTTCAATTCATTTTTTTAGATTTGATGCTCTATTTTTGGCAAATATAGTTCTACCTCAGTTCCTACTCCCTCTTTGCTTTTTACTTTTATCTCTCCATTGTGCTGCTTTAGAATACTTTTGGCTATAGATAATCCGAGCCCTGTACCGCCTGTTTCTCTACTTCTCGCTTTATCAACTCGATAAAATCGTTCAAAAATATTATTAATTTCGTGTTCAGGTATACCTATACCCTGATCTTTCACTCGAATAACCGTATCATTTTCGCGATTTTCTATATACATTTCAACTTTATCTTGGCTGTATTTGATTGCATTATCCAAGAGTATAATGATGACCTGTTTCATCTTCAACTCATCTGCAACAATCATTATAGGTGACTCATTAAATCCAAGGTCAATTTCTCTTTTATAAGCTCTATTCAGTTGATTCACAATATTCTGGCTCAATGATATTATATTGAGGGTTTTCTTGTCTAGAACATTTTCTGTTTCAGCATTCGCTAAATCAAGAAATTTTTCCGTCATCTGTTGAATTCTCGTTGCTTCCGAATAAATAACATCAATTGCATCTAAAGCTACTTCCTCATTTTGTATACCGCGTCTACGTAAAAAATCTGCATAACTTTTAATAACGGTAAGTGGTGTTTTTAATTCGTGAGATGCATCAGAGATAAATTGTTGTTGTTTTTCTAAATTGGCATCTAAACGATCAATCATTCGATTAAATGTGACAGCCATTTTCTGTAACTCATCTTTTGGCTGATTTTCAACTTCCATACGTTTTGTAATACCACTTTGTTCTATCTCTTCCATTGTATCGATCATTTTCGATACAGGTCGCATAATAATATTGGCAAACCATTTTCCACCTAAAAGCGAGATTAATGCACCCAAAATCGTACAAACAATTAGGATAACCATTAATACATCCTTACCCAATTCTAATCCCACAATTCTTTCGCCAATCTCTAACGTTTCCGTTACTTGTCCGTTAGTAGATATTGGAATTCTAACAACAAGAATTTGTTCTTCTCCTGTTGCCAATCTTACAAGATAACGCTTAGATGTTGTATCGAAAACAAATTTACTTTTTACTTTATTGGCTAACTGTTTATTATTTGTAACTTCATTGATGGTTTTTGATTTGTTATTTACAATTCGTATAAAGGACCCATTTGTTAAGTATTTTGATAGTGTTTCTTTAATCACCGCATTTGAATCCCCATGGTTAATATCTTCCAGAATATCACTTGCCTTTTGCAAAACCACTTTTTCTTGAACATTGACAGTGACATTCATAAAGGAGTAAAAAACAGCTATATTAACAACAACCAGAACACAAGTAATCCAAGCTGTTGTGATTAAATTTACTTTCGTTGTAATCTTCATCATGATTTAACTCTCCTTTACTATATACCCCACTCCCCTAACGGTTTGGATGATTGTTGTCTCAAAACCATCATCGACTTTTTTTCGTAGATGCCAAATGTACACATCAATAACATTGGTATCCCCTTCATAATCATAATCCCATACTTCTTTTATTATATTTTCTCTAGTAACGATTTTATTTTTATGAGAAATCAAATAAACTAATAAATCAAATTCCTTTGGGGTTAAAGTGATTTTTTGATTTGCTCTTGTTACTTCTCTTGTTTCTGTATTTACTTTTAAATCACGGAAAGATAAAACTTTTTCTTCCGGATTGATTGCATCGGATAAAATTTCATTTTGTCTAAAACTTGCACGTACTCTCGCAAGTAATTCTTCCATTTCAAAAGGTTTTGTAATATAATCATTTGCTCCAAGATCTAATCCTGTTACTTTATCCATTGTCATATTACGTGCTGTTAAAAGGATAATTGGCACAAGCTTATTTTCTTTACGTACTCTTCGTAATACTTCCATGCCATCCATTTCTGGTAGCATAATATCTAAAAGAATTAAATCTATTTTGCCCTCTAACGCTACATCCAATCCAAATTTACCATTATGAGCAACGACTACTTCATACCCTTCATATTCAAGTTCTAATTTCAATATTTTAGCGATTTGTACTTCGTCTTCTACGACTAGAATTCGTTTTACCATATTGAACACTCCTTTTTGTTACCCATGTAAATAAACCCAGTTGCAATCATTTTGCTCAACTAGTGATTTTCTTAATATAATTTGTAGAATTCCAATATTTCAATTAAAGTGGTTTTTCGAAAAATATTCCAGTTTTAATTTACCATGATTATTCAAATTATTTCTTTTTTTAATTAAACTTTAAGACAACATTATGGACCTTTCTAGAGATTAAAATGCTATCTGGAAGGTAAGTGTATTTTTCCTAATTGGATTTAAGGTCTAATTACAAAAAAAATAGCGAAAGCTTTTTAATCAGCTTTCACTATTTCTTAAAGATTAATCTTCATCAAAGATATTTTTTAAAAAGTATACGAGTTTTAGTAGTTCTGTAAATAGGTTAATGAAGTCTAAATATAAATTCAATGCAACAAGCGGCACTTCTTCATCGCTAATGTAGTTACGTGCAATTTGATTTATATCATACAACGTATAGCCGACGAATAAGAGTACACCAATTGCACTAGCAATCACCATAACGATATTACTAAAGCTAACAAATATAGCGATGATTGAGAATATAACTACACCAATTAATACGATGAATAAAAATTTACCAAAGTTTGCAAAATTACGTTTTGTATTGTATCCAATCAGTCCGGCAACAATAAATATAGCTGCCGTTGTACCAAATATGACAAGGACAAGATTTCCGCCAAGAGCTCCTATATAAAAGTTTAATAAACTATATAGTGTTATACCTGTTAAAAAAGCAAATACGATTGATATCAATTTGCTTGCTTTTCGTGCTGCACGGCTGAACATAACAATGATCAGTAAGACAACTGTTGCAATACTAATAGGCAAAACAAGGGATGGTGGAACAAATACTCCCGCAAATAGCCCAACTGCCGTGATCGCCCATAAAAGGGTAAAAAACCGAAGAACTTTTGGAAATTGTGATTCCATTTAATATATAACCTCTTCTCAATTAATTCTTTTTAAATTATATACGATTTAAGTCACAGAAAGTTTCAAAAAGATTTAGTGGAAATGTTTTCTTTTTTGAAACTAACTTTTTACTTTATTCGTAAATACATTAACCAACATTTTAAGGAGGTCTTGCAGATGTTTTTTTTACCAACAATGATCGCGTTACTATATGAACTATTTCTTGCAATACCAATTCTCGGCGGTACTGTTGTGATTGGCTCTGGTTATACGGCATTAACCGTTGCGCTTGTCATTCATATTATTGTTCTGGTATTGCGATTTATTACAGGTCATTCAAAAATTGTACCAATTTTTGCAATCGTACTGACTCTACTAACATGGGTTCCTTTCCTTGGTTGGGCAATCCATTCAGTACTTGTACTTGCGTATTTGATAGATTTAATTGTCGGAATGATAAAGGGTTCGAATAGATAATATAATCTAAAAACGCCACTTCTATTAGAAAGATTAGAAGAGGCGTTTTGTGCTTTTACCATTCATTAAACAAATTAACAGCATCACTTAATGCACTAATTTCTTTCTTGGATAGATATTTTGTGACCGTTTTTTGGGAAGTAGTAAATTGCACTTTTGCTTTATATTTTGTTGATACATTTTCTTTAAAATATTTTATTTGTGAAGCGTTGAGCCATATTGCTCCATTTGTTAATTGAAGCGTAAGTTTTTTACCTTTTGATACAATTGTCACCTTTTTAACTGTTAAATTTCCTGTATAAGCTTCCATCCCCATACCTTTATAATCTCCATTCATAGCGGGAATTAATATGATGGTATCTTTATAAAGTTGTTTTCTTTTAGAATCACCTAGATTTTTGTGAATACAGTATTCCATTTTCTTATCTTTGTAGCATCTAAAATTACTCTTCAAAGGTTTTTTTACTGTAATGATTCTTTTCATTACAGTTTTATTTCCAGAGGAATCAGAAACTGTATAAGTTATTGTGTATTTACCTGTTTTTTTAATATTTACAGTTCCTTTTACTATGACTTTTTTTGTAATATTTCCATCATAATTGTCAACTGCATTAATTCCTGTTTTGGCACTAAATTTACTATTCAGATTGATTGTTTTATTGGAGACACCAGTTAATTTTGGTTTTGTTTTATCGACTATTTTAATGGAAAAAGATTTGGTATCTCCTTCATATACAGCAGTAAGTTTTATGGTTCCCAACTTTTTTGTTGTTAATTGATTACCATTAATTGTTGCATACGATTCATCTGTAATGGCCCAGTTTACGTTTGAAATAATTGTTTCCTTTTTGCCATCAGTATAATTTTTGATAAGCGATAAGTTTACTTTCTTTTTCACTTCTAATGTTTTTAAATTTGTTGGCAATTCCAATACATAGGATGTTGTTGCTGGCAATTCATTATTAGCAGAATTTGAATTGTTTTCTTCTGCAAATGAATGTGTTGGCAGTACAAATAACAGAGTTAAAAATACGAATAAGAATAGCTTGCTTTTCACATAATCCCTCCAATTTTCTTCGTAATACCATATTTCTCCTTTTATTGAAATATTACCTCTTTTTTATTCTCTTTTACTTAGTTATTTCTATCTATAACTATTTGATTTGACTTTCTATAATAAAATTGGTATTAGCCATGAATCATATTTAGCAATATATTTATGTTGTACCTAACAAAAACCTTGAATTATTTTTCAAAGCGATTTTTTAAAATCTAGTATCAGCTCTGACTTCTATTTCAATGCCTACAACCTTTATTGAAGAAGTCCGGTTGAATAAAAATCACTAATTATTTGCTATTGCTTTTTCCATTGTTAAAGTTACCCCCGTATTCAAAAGAAAAGGCATAAAAGAAAAAAGCAGCTCTACTCTGTAATATTAAAGACAAGTAAATGTACTTAATTGTTCATTACATCATAACTTGTTTATAATGTTGCACATATTATAAAAATGTACATTACTAAATTCAATTTAGTGATGTACATTTTTTTGCTTTCATTTCTATTGCTTAATAAATGGTTGAATAATTTACAATAAACTGGGAAAAGGTTAAAGTTGACGTTCTATTCTGTGAGGTGCAAATAAATGTATTGGTATGAATATTGCCCGAAACATATCGAAAGTAAATATCAGTTACTTGTGTTCAAAGGAAATCAGCCTTTTTTACCTTTAACGGATTACTACCATGATTGTTTAGGGAGAATTGATAAGAGTTCTGCAACATCCTATTTAAAGTGTTTACTTCCCTTTTTTAAGTGGTTAGAGGAAGAGAGCAATTTTCAAGGGAAACAAGTGCAATGGAATGATTCAGTAGAGAAAATACGTGTAGCTGTGGAGGATTATTTGATTCATGAATCGAACTGTAAGATTCGTGATAAAGATTCATTTCGTATTGTGAAATTAACAAATAAAAGTCCTAACACAATTAGCCGTTTCTTATCAGCATTAAAATCATTTTATAAATCTATGATTCGTTTAAAACAATACCTCTATAACAATCCATTAATTGATGGTCAAGCTATCTTGCATCAGTATAAAGAAGAACTAAAGGGAGTTCGAGAAGATAAGCCAAGAATGCCTTCCATTGCTGGAACTGAACAACCTATCGTTCATCGCAGATTAACAGATTCTTATTTTAAAATTATTAATGAAGAATGGCAGCCTCAAATAATTGATGATGATGATTTACCGTATCAAGTATATCAAGCAGGTAAAAAAGTTAATTGGTCACAACGAGATATGGTTATTGCACGAATGCTATTTGAAACTGGAGCAAGGGCAACAGAAATTATTGAACTAACTGTTGGGGATTATAGACAGCGTAAAAGTCATCAAGAAGTAATTACGTTTAACAAAGGGAGCCATGGCAAGAAGATAAAGTTTCTACGCTTTAGCAAAGAAACAGTTAAACTCTTGTTTCACTATATAGAATCTGAACGTAAAAAATTTGATAAAGACCATTTAAATTTTAATTCATTATCAGATGATGCATCTATTTTTCTAACAGAAAAAGGTACTTCTTTTAATTATCCTGCTTGGTATTATCATTGGAGCCGGGCAATGAAAGCTAATGAACTAAGTTTAAATCCACATAAATCAAGACATTGGTTTGTAACGTCACGATTGCGAGTGATTTATAACATATCAGAAAATGAAGCTGAAATTCATCAACGAAAAAATGAATTAATTAATTATATAAAATGGAAAAATCCCAAAACAATAACTGTTTATGAACATCATTTTGATGAAGTTAAACATCGGGAAGCACACGAACAAATGCTTAAGCAAATGGAACTAAGAGAAAAAGAATACAATAAACAACTTAAATCCTCGAAGAAAATAAAACCAAAGTTAAAAGTCATAGAAACAATTGATTCTGAAATATTAGATACAGATTTACAAGAGTTATTAGAAGGGTTGGAATAGGCTTGAATGAAACGATACAACAATTACCATCAACAGAATGGTATAAGGTCTGGCAAGAAAAAATGGATACAGAATTAATGTGTCTACAAAATGGAAGAGGTGAATTTTTAATTGATAAAATTGATGAACGGACTATGAAATATCTCAATAATAATTGTTTAGAGTACGACTGGAGAAATCATATATTATTAGTAGCACTTATTGAAACAGATAGAAATAATGATTTCGTAAGTATCTATAACCCTATACGCGTATTACACTTGAGATTCAAAGATATATTTAATGCCTTTAAACTTTCAACAATGGCTGATTTCAATGCAAATGTTCATATGTATAAATATTTAAAAGGGGAAGTTCTTCATGATTCGACTAACAATATGAAAAACGATTTATTTAGATATTATAGAACATCTTTAAATCATACGAATAAATGGATAAGGAGTAATATTTCTGTTGAAAAACAAATGTATTTTAGACAATATTTACTTCAAAATATATCTTTTGATTCAAGAGATTTTTCATTCCGTAAATTAGCAAGCGAAGAGGCTCAAACTACTCGTAAAGATGAAACTGATGCCATTGTTCCTCATCTTCCTACGATACGTGCAGAAGCTAACTTTAGATGGAATCAAATGAAAAGGTTACGGGATGCCTTTCATCAACAAATTCAAAAAGTTGAAAATGAAGTATTATCCCTTCCGATAGAATTTTATTATGACGAACCTGAACGTGTTGGGGAACGATTTCATTTCCGTTTATGGGATAAACCTTCTTTTGTGTTAAATCACCAAATTGAGTTTTCCGATACTATTATTAAACAAGCTACTCAAAGAAAAGTAACTTATTCGGATGAGAATAATACTTATTTCCTTGAATTTATTCATGCAGTATCAATAGAGAATGAATCAACAGCAAATGGTCTTTGGTTTAATGAATTAATTGAGCAAAATGTTATTGGTGCTTGGTCTCAGAATAGACCTATTGAAGAACATGAGAACATCTTAGATTTTTTAAAAATATGGGGATATGAATCTGAAAACCAGCAAAAACCAATACCATTTGCTTCATATCATAAAGGACTTTTAACGCCTTCCATATTTGTGTCTTTACACAAAGACAAAGCTAAAGGTTTATTAATAGATATAGAACCATTTTATGTAGCATGTACATTTGGTTTATTAGCTATCGATATTTTAACTACAACTGGGGCAAGAATTAATGAGTTGCTTCAAATCAATAATACAAAAGAATGTATTGAAGTGAAAAAAGTTAACAACAAGCTACATTTTTCATTCAAAGCCATTCCTAAAGGTAGAGATTTATTAGAAGAATATTATGTAAGCAAGCAAACAATGGAACACATTCAGACTTTATCAAGGATGCTAAGAGAACACTATAATGATGATAAAATTCCAAGTGTTCAATATAGAGGAGATAGAAAACACATATTCACACAACCTTTACCTTATTATTTTCAATATGAAGGGAAAGCATTGAAAACAGATGCAATTTACAGTTCTATTCGTTTTCTCCTTCATGGTTTAGTCTTTGAAACACAGAGTGGGAAAGCTGTAACTATTAAGACACACCTTTTACGTCATGCGTTCGCAACAGAAGCTGTTCAACGACAAAAAATGCCGATTGATATTGTTGCAAAAATGTTGCATCAAAAGGATTTGAACGTAACAGGTTATTATTCAGCTCCAACACCTTCACAAATTTCGGAGTCGGTTAGTGAATTGCATGATGTGATTTCAAGTTATGTTGATATTGATGATGCGTATTTAAGAAGTCCACAAGAACTAAAAAAAGAATTAGACGATTATACAGAAAAGGTCGGTGTATTTAATAAAGTATTAGGTGGGACTTGTGTAACAGATTATGTATGTCCAACGAAAATGCAATGTTTAGGTTGTAAAGCAAAAGTGCCTGAACCAGACCAAGAAGATGAACTGTTGGAAGTTATTCAATTATCGAAAGACATGGAGAAGCGTTTTAAAGAGTTAGGATTAGAAGTTGAAGTACGGAAAGCCAAAGAAATGGCAAAACAAGCAAAGATTGAATTGAAAGAAATTGATTTAATCAAGAAATATAGAGAGGAACGTCACTATGAACCAACCATCCAACACAATCCATTCAGATAAGCGACAATGGCTCGATAAAGTGCATCAACAGCGTAAAGAGCGTTCTGTTTCCATAGGGATTGACACAATTGAATATCTCGTCGAACAAGGTATCCCTGTAACCTACCATAATATAAGTCAGCATTCGAAACAGTTCGACACTCAAGGTAAAGGGATTCATCCCAATACAATAAAGAGTAATGATGAATTGTATACTTATTACAAAAAGCATAGCAAAACATATAAAGTAAATAGGGTTCGTAAAAAGCTCAAAACGCCTCCTAAATTTGATGAATCAATTTTAAGAAAGATTTCCTCTAAACGTAATATAGATGTTGTTAAAAAGAAGTACATGAAGCTCTCAAAGGAAGAATTAGTGAACGAGCTGATAGCTATGGAGCAATATATAGCAGAGAATCAAAGGCGTTGGGTTGCTAATCATTTTGAGCAGTTTAAATAGATAATTAATGAGATACAAAATTGCCTTGTTAAAATATTTTTAACAAGGCTACCTTACTTTCTCATTCACCCTTTTGTTGAATAAGAAAAGAGACGCTTCTTCAACAATTGCGCCCGATTGTTGAAGAACCTTATACGTAACGTGCATTTTTTTATTTGTTGGTAATAAAGTGATGTAGTGCCTCATTTACTTTTATCATAGCTTTTAAGGACTGAGTTGTGTTGATTGGTTCAACATCTAATGAATGATTAGCACCGTCTATTTCAATTAAATTTAAATTAGGCTTCACTTGAATTTCTTTAATTTTATTAGTTTCATAATGACCATCATTTGTACCAATTACCATTAAAATATCATTCGAGCTTCGCATTATATTTTTATATAAACCTTCAAGCTTTAGTAAAGGGGTAAGCAATACGAATTTAGTCTTTTTTGAAGTAACATTATTTGCATATTTAAAACTAATTGGTATTGTTCCTAAAGATTTTCCTAAGAAAATAATTTCCTTATATTTCTTTGTAGCAAGGACTTCTTCAACCACAGAATCAACATCTTCGATTATTAAATTACTAAGATAGTCTATTTCTTTTTCAAAAATTGTTGGTTCATAAGAATAATGAACTTGAACAACATCAAAGTTATTCTGAAGCATTTCCATTTTCGAATAGTACATTAGAGGTTTGTCGTATAAATAATTTGAACCTGATAACATAAAACATACCGTGTTAGAATCATTTTCAATATATGTATATCTAATTTTTTTCTGTGTTTCCTTATCGGTAACTTTCATTGAATTCCCCTCCTAATAACATAACTCTTTCGACAAATCTATTTTATATCCTTCTTTATAATGTTCATCAAGTATCGTTTGAGTAACCTTTCATAGAAGAATGTTATTCAACAATATGTCCCGATTGTTGAACATAAGTTATATCTTTAAACACAAATAAAAGCTTAACTAATACAAAAATTAGTTAAGCTTTAAAATAACTTATTATAATGTTACACATTGTATAAAGAATACTGATGCATTAAGTGTATTACTTAAAATCTTGACTTTTAATAAAAAACTTTGAGCTGCTTTTTTGTGTGATTTTCGTATACTAAAAAACCACGTCCCACTCTTTTTAAAAGTGAGCGCGTGGTTTTCGGTTTTTAGGCTTAGATTGTTTCGTAATAGGGTATATACCTATCAATTATTTTGCTACGATGTTAACTAATTTGCCTGGTACTGCGATGACTTTTTTAATGTCTTTGCCTTCAATCATTTCTTTTACATGTTGATCTGCTAGTGCAGCTGCTTCTAGGTCTTCGCGTGACGCATCTTTTGAGACCATTAGTTTTGCACGTACTTTACCATTGACTTGAACAACGACTTCAATTTCGTCATCCACTAGTTTTTCTGGATCAAATGATGGCCATTGTTCATAAGTGATTGTTTCAGTATGGCCAAGTTTTCCCCAAAGTTCTTCAGCGATATGAGGAGCGATTGGTGCTAACATTTTTACGAATCCTTCTGCATATCCTGTTGGCACTACATCTGCTTTGTAACATTCGTTGATGAAGACCATCATTTGAGAAATAGATGTATTAAAGCGAATATGTTCGTTGTTATCCGTTACTTTTTGTACTGTTTGATGATAAACCTTTTCTAAAGTTGTATCATTTGAAGCTTGGATTTTGTCAGAAAGCGTATCAGTTTCTTCATTAATAAATAGACGCCAGATACGGTCTAAGAAACGGCGTGCTCCATCTAAGCCATTTGTTGACCATGGAATTGAAGCTTCTAATGGCCCCATGAACATTTCGTATAGACGAAGTGTATCTGCACCATGACTTGCAACGATATCATCTGGATTTACGACGTTGCCTTTAGATTTAGACATTTTTTCGTTACCTTCACCTAGGATCATGCCTTGGTTAAACAGTTTTTGGAATGGTTCTTTCGTTGGTACTACACCCAAATCGTAAAGTACTTTATGCCAGAAACGTGCATATAGCAAGTGAAGTACTGCATGCTCTTGACCACCGATATAAATATCTACTGGAAGCCAACGTTTTAATAATTCTGGATCTGCAATAGCTTCTTTGTTGTGAGGATCAATATAACGTAAGAAGTACCAGCTTGAACCAGCCCATTGTGGCATTGTATTTGTTTCGCGACGACCTTTTTTACCTGTTTCAGGATCTACTACATTTACCCACTCTTCAATATTTGCAAGTGGTGATTCACCAGTTCCACTTGGACGAATGTCACTTGTTTTAGGTAAAACTAATGGCAATTCTTCTTCAGGAACTGTAGTGATTGATCCATCTTCCCAGTGAATTACTGGAATTGGTTCCCCCCAATAACGTTGACGAGAGAACAACCAGTCACGTAATCGGTAAGATACTTTCTTTTCACCAACTTTATTTTCTTCAAGCCATGCGATCGCTTTTTTAATACCTTCTGCTTTATCAAGACCATTTAAGAAATCAGAGTTGATATGTGGACCATCTTCAGTGAAAGCTTCTTTAGATACATCTCCACCTTCTAGTACTGGGATGATTGGTAAATTAAATTGTTTTGCAAATTCAAAGTCACGTTCATCATGAGCAGGTACAGCCATAATCGCACCAGTACCATAGCTTGCTAGTACATAGTCTGCAATCCAAATAGGAATTTCTCTACCATTAATAGGGTTCACAGCATAAGCACCTGTGAAGACACCTGTTTTTTCTTTCGCTAGATCTGTACGTTCTAGGTCTGATTTTACTTTTACTTGATCTAGGTACTCTTCGACAGCTTGGCGTTGTCCTTCAGTAGTAATTTCTTTTACTAAATCATGCTCTGGCGCAAGTACTGTATAGGTAGCACCAAACAAAGTATCTGGACGAGTTGTGAATACGCGGAAGTGTTTATCTGTATCTTTGATAGTAAAATCAACTTCTGCTCCTTCTGAACGGCCAATCCAGTGACGTTGCATATCTTTAATATTTTCTGGCCAATCTACTTCATCTAAGTCATCTAGTAAACGATCAGCATAGGCAGTAATTTTAAGCATCCATTGTTTCATTGGGCGGCGTTCAACTGGGTGACCCCCACGTTCTGATTTACCATCAATTACTTCTTCGTTTGCTAGAACTGTTCCTAATGCCGGGCACCAGTTAACAGCTACTTCATCGATATAAGCTAAGCCCTTTTTATAAAGTTGGATGAAGATCCATTGAGTCCATTTGTAGTATTCAGGATCTGTTGTATTAATTTCACGATCCCAATCATAGCTAAATCCTAGTTCTTGGATTTGACGTTTAAATGTACCGATGTTTTTTAGAGTGAATTCTGCTGGATCATTCCCAGTGTCTAGTGCGTATTGTTCTGCAGGAAGACCAAAAGCATCCCAGCCCATCGGATGCAATACATTGTATCCTTGCATACGTTTGAAACGAGATAAAATATCCGTTGCAGTATAGCCTTCAGGGTGACCTACGTGAAGACCAGCACCTGATGGATATGGGAACATATCCAATGCATAAAATTTAGGCTTTGTTGTGTCATTTTCTGTTTTAAATGTTTTGTGATTAGCCCAATAAGCTTGCCACTTTTTTTCGATTTCTTGATGATTGAAATTCAAAAGATTCCCCTCCTTAAAGTGTTCAATGATACCCATTTTGTTTGCTGCCAATATGAGAGGTTCTTAGAAAAATAAAAAAATCCCGCCCCTAAAAAAGGGACGAGAGTATAAATTCCCGCGGTACCACCCAAATTAGTGTCAGCACTCAACTTGATTCCTTAACGCGGAAAACGACTTTGGCTATCATATAATTTCACCAATGTGACTCCCGGGCGAGTTCAATTCACTGATTTACCAACTTTCACCAAACGTTAGCTCTCTACAAAATCTAGATAAACCTACTAATCCCATTCACAGTCATATCATATTGTGTCTAATTCTAATCGAAGTTACGTAAATTGACAAGAGATTTAGCATAATTGTGGAATTGTTGCTAAAATAATCAGGAATATCTTTATTTACCAGTCTTCATGTCGTCTTTTAGGAATTGAATGAGTAATTGTTCACGCTCAAAATTCTTTTGCGTAGAAAATTCTTCATCCCAAGAATAATACCCTTTCCCATTCTTGTCTCCATATTTCCCTGCTTCAACTAATCGAGATAATGTGTCTCCTGGCATTTGAACATTACTTAAATCTTCGAATAAGTAATTCGAAATCGATTGTACAACATTCTAATCCAGTCATATCTGCAGACAATAATGGTCCGCTAGCTGGTAATCTTCTACCAATACTATATGTAACTGCTGCATCTATATCTTCTTTAGATGCTACCCCTGCTTCATATAAACTTTGTGCTTCTCTATATAATGCGAATTGCAAACGATTGCCTATAAATCCTGGAATTTCACGATTAAGCTTGATTGGCTTTTTATTTATTTCTATTAATAATTGCATTGTTCTTTCTACTACATCCTCATTTGTAAATGATGTTTTCACTACTTCTACTAATGGGATAAGATGCGCAGGATTCCAAAAATGCGTAATTAAAAAGCGTTCTTTATGGTCCATTTTTTCTGATAATAAGCTAGGTTGGAGTCCAGATGTATTGCTAGCAATTACCACATTTTCATCAACCAATGCTTCTAATTGCTTATACATATCTTGTTTTAATTCTAAAATTTCTGGAATTGCTTCTATAATAAATGTTGAATCTGCAACAGTTTCTTCTAATGAAGTAAAAAAGATAATTTTCTTTTTAATAGATTCTGCTAACTCTTTTGTGAAAACTTCATTTTCTACCATAACATTCAGTTTAAAAGCCAATGACTTATTTGCTTTTTCGACATCTGTATCATTGATTCCATATATATTAACGTTAGAGCCTGCCCAAGCAATAGATATGGCGATTGAATGCCCCATTGTTCCGCACCCGATGATTGATATTTTCTCCATATGTATCCCCTCCTATTAATATATTAACATAAAAAATTCTATATTTTCTTAGTTAAACAAGAATTTTCTCTTTTGAGTCAGTTTTCATAAATACTTCTGCTGTTGAGCTATAAGACTCGACCCTCTATCTCTTAGGGACTGAATAACTAATAAATACTAATCATTAATGTCTTGAAGTGGAATACTAATCTCCATTAAAATTTTCAGTCAAAAGTTTTATTAAAGTATTTTTTCCTTCTTGCTTATTTAGGATTTTCCTTTTATTTTACAGGACAAATTAAACTGCTACACAAAAACTATCTAAATCATAAAGTGTATTAAATTCCCCCATACATTGTTCTTTTTTCATATCTTGTAAATTGAAATTGAAACTATTTAATATCTACAACAGGATTCAAATCACTAGGCATCACCTTTTTAGTTGCTTGACTGTTTTTTAAGGCATTAACAAAAACCAAAAAGAGAGTTGCCATTATTGACAACTCTCTACTTTCTTATTGAAATGTTTCGTTTTCTTTATTTTCCCTATTTTTTATTGGTCGATCATATAACATATAAGGAATTAATGATATGAATAGGATGGCAATCAATACATAGAAAGTGAATTTCATCCCGTATTGGTCTGCTAATACGCCGCCTAGGAATGGCCCTATCATTTTACCGACTGCGCTGAAGCTATTAATCAAGCCTTGGTAGAACCCTTCTTTACCGCGTGGTGCAAGTGTACTTGCAATTGTTGGGACAATTGGCCAGACAAACATTTCACCAAAAGTTAGAATGATGATTGCAACAAGGAACATTTTAAAAGATCCTGCAAAGCTTACAACGTAAAAAGACACGATAAAAATAGCAATTCCCGTAAAGATTTGTCCTTTGTAAAATCCAGCAAATTTTTTAACAATTGGACTGATTAGCGGTTGACCTAATACGATCAGTAATCCATTAGCCGTCCATAGTAAACTATATTGGTTTAAGGAAATACCAAGGTCTTGTGTATAAGACGAAATGGTAGACGTCCATTGTATGTAGACCAGCCAGCCTAACAAGTAACCGATTCCTAATATAATTAGTGCATATAACGACGATCTATTCTTTACTTTTCCACTTTCACTAATTACAGAACTTGGAGCAATTTCGTTTTCTGTTGGAATTTTTTTATATGATAAAGCAACAAAGAAAAACAGCACATACATGATTAAATTCGCTATAAATAAATAATCAAAGCTTTTATTTGCAACGATTCCTGCAAGTGCTGGACCAATTGCTACGCCTAAGTTTTGTGCAAGGTAGATTGCATTAAATCCTCGTCTACCTCCCTCAGGCCAAGCAGTACCTATCATGGCATACATGCTTGGAAAGACAATTCCTCCACTAAAACCGATTAATGTTAAAAACCATACATAATGTGGCCATCCATGCCAAATAACGAGGCATATTAATCCAATAATAGTAAGAATCGTTCCAATCAAGATTGTTTTAAATCCACCGAATTTATCAAATACATATCCGCCTAACAGATTTCCAACTACACCAGCAGCAGCGTTTCCCATAAGTACAAGACCAGCCATTGAAAGTGTTTGTCCAAGGTGGTCATGCATATAAATTGTATTTAGCGGCCATAAAAAAGAGTTGCCTATTGTGTTAATAAGCATCCCTGTAATTAATAACCAAACACTTTTTGGCATCGTCCGTCCTCCATTTATTTCGAATATCTAGCCAATATTAACAACCTTTTGTTAAAGTTACAACCATAATTCATTATTAAAAAATATTGTGAAAATTCAACTAACATATACACTATCTACTATTAAAATCCAAAAATCAGTGAGCTAAATAATTTCAGCTTGGATAAATGCCCCCTAACATGGATTAAGTCTTCGTGAACGTGGATTAATCTATTCAGTCCGTGATAGAATTGTTGGTGAGGAGTGAAATTATGAATGACATAAAAGACAATGAGTTTCCATTTCCTTCTGATGGGAAACGTTATTATACATGGAATCGTTATTTACGCGATGAATTTGATTGTAAGGTTTATAAAGTAGCATTAGATGCGGGCTTTGACTGTCCCAATCGTGACGGTACAGTAGCTTTTGGTGGATGTACTTTCTGCTCTGCTGCTGGCTCAGGCGATTTTGCTGGAGATCGTGTGGATCCAATACCTGTTCAATTCGAAAAAATCAAAGAAAAAATGCAACATAAATGGAAAAACGGCAAAACGATGGCCTACTTCCAAGCCTATACAAATACACATGCACCGCTATCAGTTTTAAAGGAAAAGTTCGAAGCAGCTCTTGCATGTGAAGGGGTCATGGGGTTGAGTATTGCTACACGTCCTGACTGTTTACCCGATGATGTTGTAGAATATCTAGCCGAATTAAATGAACGTACGTATCTATGGGTGGAACTAGGTTTGCAAACTGTACATGAACGTACTGCGAATTTAATCAACCGGGCACATGATTATCCTACGTATGTAGAAGGGGTAGAAAAACTTCGTAAACACGGTATCCGAGTTTGCTCTCATATTATTAATGGCTTACCTCTGGAAGATTACGATATGATGATGGATACAGCTCGAGAAGTGGCGAAATTAGATGTCCAAGGTATAAAAATTCATTTACTTCATCTATTAAAAGGAACACCACTAGTTAAACAATACGAAAAAGGTATGCTCGAACTAATGGATAAAGATGCGTACATCAACTTAGTTGCTGACCAATTAGAAATAATCCCTCCAGAAATGGTTGTGCAACGGATTACTGGTGATGGACCAATCGATTTAATGATCGGACCTATGTGGTCTGTCAACAAATGGGAAGTACTAAACGGTATTGATGCAGAACTTGCGCGTCGTGGAAGCTATCAAGGGAAGTTCTACAAACCAGAAGAAGTGACTTCAAAATGAAATTACAAAGAGTTTTACAATACGCACAATTCCTGTTGCAAGATACAGTAGCAGATGGTGATATTGTGGTTGACGCTACAGCAGGAAATGGCTATGATACAGCTTTTCTAGCACAATTAGTTGGCGAGATGGGTCATGTCTATGCATTTGACATACAACAACAAGCCATTGATTCTACAAAAAGCCGTTTAGAAGACATCGGATTAGCAGATCGAGTATCCGTTATTTTAGATGGCCATGAAAACGTAGCTAATTATGTAGAAGAACCCATTAGTGCTGCTATTTTTAATCTTGGTTATTTACCAGGCAGTGAACACGAAATAATTACGAAGCCTGATACGACATTAAAGTCAATCGAGGATTTACTAAATTTACTAAAAGTAGGCGGAATAATTGTTTTGGTTGTGTATTATGGACATGCTGGGGGTAAGAATGAACGTGACCAAGTAATAGAATATGTCAGCAACTTACCACAGAAAAATGTTCACGTACTGCGTTACGAATTTATCAATCAAAAAAATGATCCTCCATTTATCATAGCGCTTGAGAAAATGAAAGATTTTTAATTTTTCACGCGATAATGATTAATGATTAATAATCAACGGCCTCCCAGATTTTCAGGGAGGCCTTTTTTGATTATTTTCTGCTCGACATAATTCCCCAATTGTTTTAAATCTTTCTGAACATGCATAGGCTTATTACTAGATAGTTCAAAGGGGGTTAAAGTTAATGCCGAAAATCCATGCAGTGAGTACATACTCTCCACCCCATCAATTATCGCAGGAAAAAGCTGAAGAATTCATACATCATCTTTTTGAAGGCAAAATGGAAAGACTTGAACGGTATTTAAAAGTCTTTAAGAATGGAGAAATCTTAAAAAGACAGCTTGCTATGCCAGTTGAATGGTATATGGAAGAACATACTTTTGCAGAGAAAAATGATTTGTACATTGAATTGGCAACAGAATATGGTTGCCGGGTAATTCAAGACTGTTTAGCAAAAGTATCAGATGTAGAAATTGCAGATATTGATGCCATTTTCTTCATATCCACTACTGGTATTTCAACGCCAAGCATTGATGCTCGTATTATGAACCAGCTGGCATTCCCAGATGATGTTGTGCGAATCCCTATTTGGGGACTCGGTTGTGGTGGAGGGGCAGCAGGTATTAGTCGTGCAAATGATTATTGTCTTGCGCACAGAGAAGCTATTGTATTAGTTATTTGTCTTGAATTATGTAGTCTAACCTTCCAACCAAGCGATTTGGATAAAAGCAACTTTGTAGGAACCTCCCTATTTGGTGATGGCGTTGCTTGTGCGATTGTTGCTGGTGATCAAGCTAAGTTAAAGAGCAACAAATCCTTACCTGCAATTCAGGCTACTGCTTCAAAAATACTCCCACATTCTGAAGATGTAATGGGATGGCGGATTGAAGATGATGGTTTACACGTGATTTTCGCCAAAAGTATACCTAGCATTATCGAAAAGTGGCTTACACCATTTGTGAAAAATTTCCTACAAAAGAATTCACTCTCTATCCCCAACATTAGTCGATTTATCGCTCATCCTGGGGGCAAAAAGGTTCTTGCTGCATATGAATCTGCATTAGAGCTCTCAAAAAAAATACTTGAACCAAGCTCCTTCATCTTACAACAACATGGTAATATGTCCTCTCCAACAGTTCTCTATGTATTAAAACATGTAATGGAACAACAACCTGATAGCGGTGAACTTGGAATTATGACTTCACTTGGTCCTGGCTTTAGCGGTGAACTAGTATTACTGAAATGGGAGTGATGAACTATTTTATTTACAATTATTTTCGTCATCATATGTATACAAAGAATTGTAGAGTTGAGGATTGCAAAAGCAAATGAACGTTATATGAAAGAACGTGGTGCAATTGAATTCGGACAATCACATTATCCTTTCATTGTCCTGTTACATGTTTGTTTTTTACTCAGTCTTTTATTGGAGCATACTTTCAAGCAAACATCGCTTAGTCCACTATGGATTTCATTAATTTGTTTCTTTATTGTCTTACAAATGGGACGCATTTGGGCTATAAAATCATTGGGGCATTTCTGGAATACTAAGATTATCGTATTGCCAGATGCAAAACTTGTAAAAAAAGGTCCCTACAAATGGCTTCCACATCCAAACTATTTAATTGTCGCTTTAGAAATTGCAGTCATACCTTTGATATTCCAAGCCTATTATACGGCAATTGTATTTACAATTTTGAATTTGATTATGATGTTAATACGGATTCCTGCAGAGGAAAAAGCTTTGCAAAAAGTCTATAAAAATGAAAATTATGTTTTAGAGAGATCGTAATTTAAAGACTGGTGTGAGTAGCAAAAAATGATCCCATATTTTTTAACGATGGGATTTTTTTATGTTTGTTTTAAATAAACATTTCCGTTTAAATAGATAGTAGTTTAAACGTATTTTTATGTTAAAATTTGTTATAAATGAAGAGTTTTTATAATGTATTTAAAGAAGAAAATAAATTACCATCAAATGGAGGAAACTAGTGGCTGATGAAAAAATTGTAATTGGTGAGAATGGTAAGTACCCGCTTAACGGAATATTGTCTATTCCAAATGAAATGGCTGAATCATATCCTGCGGTTGTATTAGTTCAAGGATCTGGCCCAAGTAATATGGATGGTAAAATTGGCGAAAACTATCCATTTAAAGACCTCGCCGAAGGTTTATCAAAAAGAGGAATTGCTGTGTTACGTTATGACAAAAGAACATTTGTATATGGCAAAGAAATGAAAAAAGACACCTCGCTTTCAGTTAAAGAGGAAACAATCGAAGATGCCATCCTTGCAGCGGAATTCTTAAGAAAAGATTCTCGTATTCTTTCAAATAAAATCTTTATTATAGGTCATAGTTTAGGAGGAATGCTAGCTCCGAGAATTGATGCAGAAGGTGGGAACTTTGCTGGAATCATTATAATGGCCGGATCCCCACGCAAATTAGAAGAGATTATGATGGAACAAAATAACGATGTTTTAAATTCCTTGAATCGTTTTTTAAAATTAATTGCTAAAAAGCAAATCGCAGCTTTATCCTCTAAATTCAGTAACATTTATGACTTAAGTGATGAAGAAGCGAAAACTAAATCCATTATAGGGAAATATGTCAATGCTTACTATTTTAAAGAAATGGGTGAACACCCATCCGTAAATTATCTAAATGTATTGGATAAACCAGTTTTCGTTTTGCAAGGAGATAAAGATTTTCAAGTATCATTGGAAAAAGACTTTAATAGTTATAAAAAAATATTGAGTGAAAAGTCCAATGTTACGTTTAAACTTTATCCAAACTTAAATCATTTGTTTATGCCTTCTGTTTATGGGGAAATTTTAAAAGCGAAAAAAGAGTATAAAATAGCGCAGCATATCGACAAGCAAGTGATTATTGATATTTCTGACTGGATTCATTCAGTTTAGGAATCACAATACTAAAACAGTAAAATGGAGGCGAAAAATATGTTGGTGGTAACAACAGAAAAAATTGAGGGCTATAAGGTTGTTGAAGTAAAAGGACCTGTTTTTGGATTGATCGTGAGGAGTAGAGGCCTTGGTGGCGATATAATGGCAGGCTTAAAATCACTAGTTGGTGGAGAAATCAAACAATATACAGCAATGCTTGAAGATTCAAGAAAAGAAGCGATGGACCGCATGATTAAAAATGCCAATGAAATGGGGGCAAATGCCATTACGATGATGCGATTTGATTCGGGTGAAATCGGTAATAACATGAGTGAAATCGTCTCATATGGAACGGCAGTCGTGGTTGAGAAAGTATAATGGGTTTCGTTATCGGATTCTATGTCATAGAAATTATAATCGCAATTATATGTATTTTACTTGGATACTTTATCTATGACAAACGAGTAAATCGTAATCACGGCAGAAAAATCCCCGAAGGTTTTCAATCAACAGAAGAAATTAATATTGACCCTGTTTCAGGAGAAAAAACAAGGGTATATTATAATCCTGAAACTGGAGATCGGTTTTATAGAAAAGAGAAATAGGTATCAAAAGAAGGGCTATTTCACTAAAGAAATAGCCCTTTACTATGTTAAATTCGTTTTACCTTTTCTAATGTTTTTTGCTCAAGATTGTTTTTATTTCGTTCTACCCAGAAATCGGCGTTTTTGATGCCAAGTTTCTCTGGATCAAATATAGGATCTTTCCCTGCTTTTTTCTGCTGTTCATAGTCTTTCAGTGCTATAAGCGCCGGTTTAACTAAGAAAATAAGGGAAATGATGTTAACCCAAACCATGATACCTAGCCCAATGTCTCCTAGTGTCCATGCAGACTCAGAAGTTTTTACTGCACCGAAATAAGTTGCTACAATGATTAATATTTGTACTACTCGGATGGCAACCTTTTGTTTGTGGCCATCAAATAGAAACGCTACATTTGTTTCAGCAATATAGTAATAAGCCATCGTTGTGGTAAAGGCAAAGAAGAATAAGGCAATTGCTACAAACGCAGCACCAAATCCACCAATTGGGAACGCTGCATCAACAGCTGCTTGCGTATAAGCTGCCCCTGCATCAATACCTGGAATATTCTCAACAAGGAAATGGCCACTTCCATCTTCCGTTTGAACATTGTACATACCTGTAAACAAAATCATAAACGCTGTTGCTGTACAAACCAAGAATGTATCTAAATATACGGAAGCTGCTTGTACTAATCCTTGTTTTACTGGATGTGATACTTCTGCGGCTGCAGCTGAGTGTGGCCCTGTACCTTGTCCCGCTTCATTTGCATAGATACCACGTTTTACTCCCCAGGCAATAGCAGCCCCAAGAATACCACCGAAAACTTTTTCCGCTCCAAAAGCACTACGGAAGATTAAACCAAATACATTTGGTATTTGATCAATATTTAAAATGATGATAATTGCTGCAACAAGAATATAACCAATCGCCATAAAAGGTACAATGACTGATGCTGCATTTGCAATACGTTTTACACCACCTACTATAATGGTGCCTAAGATTAGACATACAACTAATCCTGATATCCAATGCGGTATATTAAATGCAGTATCCATTGCATCTGCTATTGCATTTGATTGTACAGTTGGTTGAAGCACAGACATGGCGATTAATGCCGCAATAGCAAAGATCATTCCTAGCCACTTTTTACCTGTGAATTTATGGATGTAGTATGCTGGCCCCCCACGATACTCTCCATTTTTTTCTTCTTTATATATTTGAGCAAGAGTTGATTCAACATAAGCTGTTGCTGCACCGATAAATGCTGTTACCCACATCCAGAACACTGCACCTGGACCTCCGAAAGCAATTGCTGTTGCAGTTCCGGCAATATTACCTGTTCCGATTCGCCCAGATAATGCCATCGACATCGCCTGGAAAGAAGAAACACCAGCCTCTGATTTTTTACCGTTAAAAATTTGACCGAACATATCTTTTAGAAATCGAACTTGTACACCTTTTGTTAAAATAGTGAATGCTAACCCAACAATCAAGATCCCATAAATCATCCATGGTCCCCATAAAACATCGTAAATAGATTGAATAATAGATTCCATTCTAGTTGACTCCCTTCATGATGAATTGTCTAACCGTCAATATCATAAACTTTGAAAGAATTGAAAATTTTCTTTCAAATACTATAGGAGCCATTATATATTACAGAATTATTTTTTAAAATATAACTTCGACATTATATACACGTTGTAATCGTTTACAATCAAAATTGACAAAAAATCGACACATTATGTACTCTCTGTATGTACATTGTGACAAAAAGTGGGTTTACTTCAACTATTTAAAATGTATTGTTTTAGGCATTTCTACTTCAAAACTAATAGTAGAGGTTCACAATTTATTTTTTTGTCCACTGGAAGAAGTCATTAGAGGTCTAGCCTTTACCAATTTTACTCTTAAAGTAGTAGAAAGTTTATCAAAACAATGAATAATTATACAACTTGCTTTACATGGATTTGAAATGCTTTTCGTGTGGATGATATTTTGCTAATTAATTTCCCAATCAACAAAAAACTGGTTACCATAAGTAAATTTACTTATGATAACCAGTTAAACTTTCTTTAAATGATGTAACCAATATTTCGTAATGCATTAAAGATAAAAGATTCCATATATTGATAGATATCATCTCGCTCTGGTTCTTGGAAGAGATCGTGATAACAAAGTTTCCATTCTTTATACTGCATCTCCGATAATTTTTGCTGCATAAGCCATTTTCTACTGTGAGCTTTCGAAACCAGTTTATCATTTCCACCATTCATTAATAATAAAGGAATATCTGGAAAGTCTTCTTGCGTGATGGAGACAGTCTTCATAAATTGCAGTAATTCCCGATACCAACTAACTGTAATATCGGAATTATAGTAATGATCATCTTTTTCCTCTTTATAAAATTCATAGCTTCTAGATAACTGTTTCACCGTTACATCATGATGTATTTTCATATTCCCAGTTATTTTACTTAACCCAGTCAAGGCATTAGATAATTTGGAAGGTTGGTGAATTAAATGCATCCAAGGAGATGTTAGGATTAAACCTGCACATTCGTATTTATATTTGTGTTCAATTTGAATAGCGAGTGATGCGCCTAGGCCATGTCCAATGATGAAGATGGGTAAATTATAGTCAAATGCCACTTGCATCATTTGCCGGATAAATTTTCTGTATTCTCTAAAATCCTCATCATGCGCTTTTTTGCGTCTACTCTCTTCTCCATGTCCAGGGAGATCACCTGTAATGACATTCATCCCCGACACCCTTAGTTTTTCGATTAGCCAAGCATACCGACGATGATGCTCATATGCACTATGTATAAATACTACGACCGCTTTGGCTTGACCTTCTGCTTCCCATTTCCACATAACTTACTTCTCTCCTCATGTGTATGATTCCTCTATTTTAACGTAATGTACGAATTTCTGTTCCAATTAATACATGAGTTTGTTACGATAATAGTATAATCTTAGCTTGAAATGAGGCGTATTTCGATGATTTATCCATTTAAAGATAAAAAACCATCCATTGACCCATCTGTATTCATCGGTGACAATGTTGTTATTACTGGTGATGTGACTATTGGTGCAGATTCGTCCGTTTTTTATAATACCGTTATTCGAGGAGATGTATCCCCAACAATTATCGGTCAAAAAGTGAATATTCAAGACTTATGTTGTTTGCACCAAAGCCCAGCCTATCCTCTTATCCTTGAGGATGAAGTTACAATTGGTCACCAAGTAACATTACATAGTTGCCATATCAAAAAAGGTGCACTGATTGGAATGGCCTCAATTGTATTAGATGGTGCTGAAATTGGAGAAGGTGCATTTATCGGTGCCGGTAGCCTTGTCACACAAGGAAAGAAAATCCCACCAAACACACTTGCATTTGGCCGTCCTGCAAAAGTAATTCGTGAATTAACAGAAGAAGATAAAAAAGACATGGATCGTATTCTTAACGAATACTATGAAAAAGGCCAATATTATAAATCAGTACAGAATAGCCCATTGTCTAGATAACTCAATTGATTGATTGACAGTGGTTTGGTTATATAAGTACAAAGCTTTGGGCTCGGTCTAATATTCCGGGCCTTTTTAAAAAGATACCGAGTTAAAAAAGCTAATACATACTAACTTCTTATAATCTGGAGATGCGTATATGAAAAAGTTTCATTATAGTTGGATTATTTTAGTAATCACGTTCTTTTCTATCATTGTTGCAGGAATCATTCGTTCCTCTTCCGGAGTTTTTATCGAGCCATTTGAGACAGAGTTTGGTTGGAGCAGGCCTGCTATATCATTTGCCTTTGCGGTAGGGTTGTTCTTATACGGTTTTTCTGGACCTTTTATGGCTGCATTTGTCGAAAGATTCGGATTAAAGAATGTAATGATGGCCTCTATGGCATTATTAACTTTAGGATTAGGATTAACACTAATGATGAAACAGGAATGGCAGCTAATTCTTATTTGGGGTGTAATGATTGGAATTGGTTCCGGCCTGTTTTTGACTGTTCTTAGCACACAAATAGGAAATCGATGGTTTGTGAAACATCGCGGACTAGCAGTTGGTATTTTAACCGCAGCTACAGCAACTGGACAGCTGGTACTATTGCCGGTACTTGCTACATTAATAGAAAAGTATAGTTGGCATCATGCAATTGGCTTGATCTTTGGTTTAAGTATCATAATGCTTATTTTTATATTAATTTTTATGAAGGATTGGCCAGAACAAGTCGGAACAACACCACTTGGTCAAATAAAGCAAGAAAATGTTACATCCGACAATGTTTCTAAAGAGAATCCATTCAAAATTGTTTGGGACTCATTAATGGATGGGAGTAAAAGTAAGGCTTTTTGGCTCTTAGCTGGCAGTTTCTTCATCTGTGGACTATCTACAACAGGATTAATCGGTACACACTTTGTAGGATATTGCATGAGTTTTGGCATTCCAATGGTACTTGCTGCATCCATGCTCAGCTTTATGGGGATTTTCGATTTAGTCGGCACCACTTTATCTGGTTGGCTTAGTGACAAAGTTGATAATCGCTGGCTGCTATTTTACTATTATGGCCTTCGTGGACTATCATTACTTTTCTTACCAATTGCTCTAAACAACGGTTCGGTTACGTTACTCATTATCTTCTCCGTTTTTTATGGACTCGATTGGATTGCGACCGTCCCTCCTACTATTGGTCTTGCAAGACGGGAATTTGGTAATAAGAAAAGTGCCATGATGTACGGCTGGATGGTTGCATTTCATCAAGTAGGTGCAGCAGTAGCAGCTTTTGGTGGTGGTCTTATTTACAACATTTTCGATTCTTATACTTGGGCATTCATGCTTTCTGGAGCATTTTGTGCATTAGGTAGCTTATTCGTCATATTATTAAAAAAACATAATCCAAAGGAAGAAGTCATTTTACCTTAATATATAAAAAAAGAGCTTTGTTGGAGTCATCCTTCAAAGCTCTTTTGTATAGATTTAATTACTCTTCCTCATCTTCATTCATATCATTATAAAATTGAATTGCTTCTTTATCCTTCTGTCTATTAGCAAAGTCTTGACGATCTCGAATTTCTTTTGACAGTGCAAAAGACGTATACATGACAAAAATGATTCCTAACCAATAGTACCCTTTCTCAACTAATTCCCAATCTGTATTCCAAACACTAATCATCCCAATACCAAACGATGCAACCACTGATAGCCAACATAACGCCAAATATTCTTTCGAAACTTTAATATTCTCTCTTTTATCTCGTATTGTTTTAACAAGGGAAAAAGAAGAGAACGTAATCCATCCCAATATAATGGTGTAAAACCCTTGCTCAACTAGCATCCAATCTGTATTCCAAATGGCAATTAGAACAAATGCAAAGCCAATTAAAAATGCTGCCCATGTTAAAAAGAAGAATTCATTTGACCTCATCTTCCGAATCTCTCCTGTCATGTCTTCTCACTATTACCTTATTCGTGCTTTTGATCGAATATGATTGGCTGAATCGAAAGAAGTCATTCACTTATTTTCTTTAAGAGTTAAAATAGTATAACCTTTTTCAAATAATGAGCATAAATATGTTTTTTAATTATATTTAAGGTAATGACACATCCTTTTGTTGTTGAAATCTAAAAATGCCTTCCAAACAAGAAAAGACCCTATAAGGTAGACATATTATGTATGTCTACTTTATAGGGTACATTTTAGATAATTCTATAGATTATTTCATTTCAGATTAAGAGAATCTTGCTTTTAAGACTTCTACTTTGTCTGTGTTTTCCCAAGGTACGTTTAGATCTGTACGACCAAAATGTCCATAAGCTGCTGTTTGTTTATAGATTGGACGGCGTAGGTCAAGCATTTTAATGATTCCTGCTGGACGTAAATCGAAGAATTCACGCACTGCTTCTACTAAATCACTTTCTTTAACTTTGCCTGTACCGAATGTATCGATTGAAATAGAAACCGGTTGTGCTACGCCGATTGCGTATGCAAGTTGGACTTCTGCACGGTCAGCTAAACCTGCTGCAACAATGTTTTTAGCAACATAACGAGCTGCATAAGCACCAGAACGGTCAACTTTTGTAGCATCTTTACCAGAGAAAGCACCACCACCATGGCGAGCATAACCACCGTAAGTATCTACAATGATTTTACGGCCTGTTAAACCTGCATCTCCTTTAGGTCCACCGATTACAAAGCGGCCAGTTGGATTGATAAAGTATTTCGTTGTTTCATCTAGTAATTCAGCTGGTACTACTTCAGCAATTACTATTTCTTTTAAGTCTTTTTGAATTTGCTCTAATGTTACTTCTTCATCATGTTGAGTTGAGATAACAATTGTATCTACTCGTACTGGTTGGTTGTTTTCATCATACTCAATAGTTACTTGCGTTTTGCCATCAGGACGTAAATAATCTAATTGACCTGATTTTCGTACTTCTGTTAAGCGTCTTGCTAGTTTGTGAGCAAGGCTAATTGGAAGTGGCATTAACTCTGGTGTTTCGTTACAAGCATAGCCGAACATTAAACCTTGGTCCCCTGCACCAATTGCTTCAATGTCTGCATCTGTCATTGAACCTTCACGAGCTTCTAATGCTTGGTCAACGCCTTGTGCAATATCAGGTGATTGTTCACCAATTGCAACAAGTACTGCTAAGTTTTCAGCATCGAAGCCATATTTACCGCGAGTATAGCCGATTTCTGAAACTGTATCACGTACGATTCCTTTAATATCCACATAAGTAGATGTTGTGATTTCACCTGCTACTAGTACTAAACCTGTAGTAACAGTTGTTTCACATGCTACACGTGCATTTGGGTCTTTTGCAATAATGGCATCTAAGATGGCATCTGAAATTTGATCGCAGATTTTATCCGGATGACCTTCTGTTACGCTTTCTGAAGTAAATAATCTTCTGTTTGACATTTGGTTTCCTCCTATTATAACGAGATCCTAGAAAAGATACGGTACTCATTACCCATGTCCGTTTAAACTGTTATGCTAAACGCCAAGCCAGCATTTATTGCTGCTTTTTAACACGAGGATATAGAAAGTGCCAGTACATAATATAAATAGTATTCAACAAATCACATATAATAATGAAGCAAATCAAATTTGCTTCTATGTTATTTTTGAAAAAAAAAACCTTTCGCTCATCGTAGTCCAATGAGGAAAGGATATGTTTCGTTAGCACCTTTCACTCTTATCGTTCAAGGAATCATCCTTGCATCCAGATTAGCACCAGCGCATTACGTGAAAGATAATGCAGGTTGCCGGGTTTCATAGGGCCTGACCCTCCACCAGCTCGGGATAAGAGTATCCGTTCTATTGCATATAGTAAGTGATATTTATTTGAAAGTCAAACTATTTTATATTCAATTAAAAAAAATACAAAATCTAAAAAATAATTCATAATTAGTATAGATTATATATATAAATGTGTTATACTATTTCCAGAAACCGATAACTAAACCCTTTTGTAGGGGAAAACTATAAAAAGGATGGTACTTATAAAGATGAATTCAGTAGAAATTGCGAATGAACTGAAGGATTTATTACAAGGTCAAAACATTCAAAAGCAACTTTCAGTCCCACAACTAGTAGAAAAAGCGACTTCACGTGGAGAAGCAATTTTAACAGCTGAAGGTGCTGTTCGTGCAGTGACTGGTAAATATACAGGACGTTCTCCTAAAGACAAATATTTCGTTGAAGAAGAATCATCTAAAGATCAAATTCATTGGGGTAAAATTAACCAACCTATTTCTTCAGAGGTATTCGATTCATTATATAACAAAGTAATCAATTATTTAAAACAAAAAGAAGAAATTTTTGTTTTTAAAGGCTTTGCAGGTGCTGATCCAAAATCTCGCTTAGCAATCCAAGTTGTAAATGAATACGCTTGGCATAATTTATTTGCTCACCAATTATTCATTCGACCAACTGAAGATGAACTTACTACGCACGATGCTGATTTTACAATTGTGTCTGCTCCAACATTTAAAGCAGATCCTGAAGTTGATGGTACAAAATCAGAAACTTTCATCATCGTTTCACTTGAAAAACGTATCATTTTAATTGGTGGTACAGAATATGCTGGAGAAATGAAAAAATCAATCTTCGGTATTATGAATTACCTATTACCACAACAAGGCATTCTTCCAATGCATTGTTCTGCAAACGTCGGAGAAAATGGCGATGTTGCCCTATTCTTCGGTTTATCTGGAACAGGTAAAACAACATTGTCTGCTGATGGAAATCGTAAACTAATCGGAGACGATGAACACGGTTGGTCTGATACTGTTGTATTCAATATTGAAGGTGGTTGCTACGCAAAAACAATCAACCTTTCTCCAGAGAAAGAACCAGAAATTTATAACGCTATTAAATTTGGTACAGTTTTAGAAAATGTAATAGTTGATCCTGAAACTCGTATGCCTGATTATGACGATGTATCACTAACACAAAATACTCGTGCAGCATATCCAATTCAAAATATTGATAATATTGCAGAACCATCTGTTGCAGGTCACCCAAAAACTGTTATCTTCTTAACAGCTGATGCTTTTGGTGTGCTACCTCCAATCAGTAAACTAACAAAAGAGCAAGCAATGTATCACTTCCTATCAGGCTTTACTTCAAAAACTCCTGGTACAGAACGCGGCGTTGTTGAACCAGAACCAGTATTTTCTACTTGCTTCGGTGCTCCATTCTTCCCATTACATGCAACTGTTTATGCAGAATTGTTGGGTAAGAAAATTGACGAACATGAAGTTAATGTTTTCTTAGTTAACACTGGTTGGTCTGGTGGTAGCTACGGTGAAGGTAGCCGTATGAAACTTTCTTACACTCGTACAATGGTACGTGCAGCAATCGATGGCAAATTGAATGATGTATTTACTAATCAAGATCCATTCTTTGGTCTTGCATTGCCAACTGAAATTGAAGGAGTTCCAACAGACCTTTTAAATCCACGTGACGTATGGGCTGATAAAGAAGCTTATGATAAAAAAGCAACTGAATTAGCTGGTATGTTCCATGAAAACTTTAAAAAATTCGGTGCAGTTGCTGAAGATATCGCTAAAAAAGGTGCACCAATCGTTTAAAGTGAAACTTTAATCAGTTGTGGTTCTTCCATCCCCAACTGATTGTTAGTTGAACCAATCTGGCTTTTACGGGCAGTTATCTACCACCAATGCTTCTGCCTTGAAGTGGTATCCTACTGCCCGTTAATGCGGGATAATAATACTAAATCGCTTCGCTTACAACCTAGCGTTAAAACCTATAAGTAATCCATAAATCGTTAAAAACCCCTAGTAGTCTACACTACTAGGGGTTTTTTGTTACTGCACTCTTTACTTCTAATCAGTATCATCTGGTACAAATTCAGAAATCAATTGGAGTTTCTCAAACATCGCTACAATCGGCTCTGCTTCCTCGGTCGTTACTTGGTTAAAGAATATTTCTTCGCCATAATTTCGAATTTCAATTCCTTCTCTCATTTCTTCATCATGAAAAAGGATGGAAAACCATTTGAGTTTTCCATCAATTTGTGGCTCGTTTTTAAAGTATTCTCGTGTTTTATCATTTAGCATAACGATTTGTGTCTTAACAAGACCTTCATCCCGTGATACACAGCTGATTTGTTCTAGCTCTTTTATTGCTTGGTTTTCTTCTTTCCAATTTTGTATTTGAACTTCCGTATAGGGATCAGTATAATTTGTCCATAATTCTAGCCAATAGGGATATTTCTCCCCAAAACTCAATTTGTCATTCGCAAACTTATCCGGATTAACCCTTGCCTTAATATAGCCCACCTGTGTCACCTCTACGATTGTTGTATCTTCATCCATTGGCAGGCACCATCTACCACTTTCCGATTAACCTCGCCCGGGAAAAAATGAGTAAACTCTGGATAGTACCAAGTTTCTACATGTTTATTGAAAGACTTGAGGGCATTTTCCAAAAGCTGTGCATGTTTGAATGTTACATTCATATCTAACATGCCATGAATGATTAATACCGGTGCTTTAATTTCAGCTATTCGCGAAATAGGTGTTCGTTCTTCATAGGCGGAAGGATTTTTTTGAGGCGAACCACCTAATACACGTTTCATCATCCTCCGCATATCAACTCTTTCTTCATATGTTAACTCTAGATTTGAAACGCCACCCCATGTGACGATAGAGGTAATATCATTGCGCAATATTCCCGTCCATAGCGCCATGACGCCACCTCTTGAAAAGGCAAAAATATGAATTCGTTCATTACAGACAAAACGTTTTAATACATCGACTGCATGAATCGCATCATAACGATCATTTCCACCGTATTCGTCTCGGCCTTCTCCACCCCGTACACCTCTATAATATGGTGCAAAGACGATGAATCCATGAGAGGCCAGTTGGGCAATACGAGCTGGACGTACCATTCCCACACTCTGAATTCCACCGCGTAAGTATAGAATACCATCCGATTCTGCTTTCATAATAGGAGTAGCAAGCAAACCCTTTACTCTCAATCCCTCTGACCAATAGGTAATTTCCCTTAACTTTACGTTAGGATTTGGTGATGGATAATCTCTGATATATTCAATTTCACCATTTATCTTCACGTTCGCTCACCTTTTCCAAAATCTTCTTCATCCCTAAATCTTTCATATGGAAACTTAATTGTCTATTTTCTAAAAACTCTTCTTCAGTCATGAGTATTGCGCCATTTGTTTCCTTGTTTGGATGATTATGATCAATACTTTGAACAGTCGCTGTAAAAACTGCTTTTGTAAATGGAATTGTTTCTTGAACCATATAGGTTGCGAGCCACTCAATATCGGTGATTTCTACACCCGTTTCCTCCATTACTTCCCTTTTAGCTGCTTCTTCTAATGTTTCACCTGCTTCTACTTTACCGCCTGGAAATTCAACACCACGTTTAGGATGCTCTGTAAGCAACCATTTCCCTTCAAATTTTGCCAAAACTAATACATGTTTGGGACTTATACTAAATGCGTTTTTTTTAAAAGATAACTCACAACCGTTACCATTCAAATCTGTATATGTAAACATACCTACGTTCACTCCCTTATTATAATTAGTGTAACGAAGGTATCGTTTTCTATCAACTGTAGTAAGGCATTTGCTCGATGAATTTTTTTGTTTCTTTATCTCCAAATTCATGGATAAGTGCGTAGACTTTCTTTAAACGTAAATCCACTTCGTCATTTTGTTGATCAAAATGATATGGTACTGCTGGTAATTGTGCTCTCCACATACTATTGTTATCCCAGCTAGTCATTTGAGCAAATAAATGATCGAATATCGGTAACATTTCGCGATTAATATTTATATGAAATTCCCATGGTGAATGATGTGGAGAAAAGTTATAGTACTTGTGCATGACAGAAACATAAACGTCTACATTATTATTATTTGGCATAAGCAAGCTCCTTTTTATCCCGCATTACGGGCTTTTGACTCCCAACTCAACGCTTTAGAAAATCCTAAGAGGCAGCGGTTGAGATAACTGCCCGTAAAAGCCCGTTTGGTTCGGACCAACAAGAAGTTGGTCACTCAGGTGTTGTTGCCACAGGATGTGGCGGTTTTAACCTGAGTTCCTATAGTTCAGTGGGGATTAAAAAACCCACACTCAATGAAGTTTCACTGTATAAATTAGTTTGGATATTTAGACTATTTTTATACAAAAAAACATCAGAGTGTCTTAAAAGACAATCTGATGTTATAAGCCAAATTAAAATACATCCCATTTCATAACATACATTTCTCCACTTCTGCCATTCTCTCGAATTCCAGTGTCAACAAAACCAACCTTTTTATAAAGAGTAATCGCGCTTGTATTGCTAGAAGTAACTGTTAGATAAATCACTTTTATATGTGGGAAATTTCCCATTAAGTATGTAGGCAAAACTTGAAATATCTTTTTGGCATATCCTTTACGTTGATACATGGCATCTGTAGAAAATGAACGTAACAATAAAGAACAATCATCCGAACTATATGGTGCCACGCCTTCTTTTTCGTGTAATACAAAAAAGCTTACAATCTTTCCATCCTCATCTAATACAATAGGATGGCGCGACGAATCACTTAAACAATTCATCATGCTTTCAATAGGTAATTTTGTAAAAGCAAGCTGCTCTTTATGTAGGGAATATTGCTGTAATCTCGATAAATCTTTTTTCGTACAAGGTCTTAACAATTAAATCCCCCCAGACTAATTAATAAAAAAACAAAAGGGTAACCCTCTCTCTTCGATTACCCTTTACTTGTTTACATATTCTTTGCTGTAGGATCCTCATGGCTTAATTGCCATTCCACACCAAACTTGTCTCTTATACTACCGTAGCATTTGCTCCAAAACGTTTCTTGGAGTTCCATGCTAACGTGACCGCCTTCTTTTAACTTGTTAAAAGAATTACGTATTAACTCCTCATCATCGCTAACCACTGCTAAAGTGATGTTATTCCCAAAGGTAACGGATTCATTGAAATCGTCGGAAAACATCACATTACTGCCTAGAATATTAAGACGAGTATGCATGATTTTATCCTTCGCTTCTTCTGGAAGTGGATATTTTGGGTCAGCTGGTGATTCTCCAAAAGTCTTAAATTGTGGTTTTTCTGTGTTGAATACATCTGCATAAAATTCAACTGCTTCTCGACAATTCCCATTAAATAATAAATAAACATCTACTGCCATTTTAAATACTCCTCACTTTTACCTAGGTATTTGGAAAACCAAAGTAAGTATACCATTTTTAGAAAAATTATAATCATATGGAATATTATTTTTACTTGAATCTCAATATTATTATTTTCCATTCCTTGGAGTATTTACATTCGTGGGCATCTGCGTACAGTGTATGAAAACCAATTCATATAATAAATATAAGTTCTTATAATATTCAGAAAGTGGTGAATGATGTGCATCTTTTTTCATATATGTATTTGGCTGGGTTGCTAGGTGGGCTAGTTATTGATGCACTTTCGTATTTGCTTCCATCAAGTTTAAAACATAGTACTAGGATTACTATTATTTTTATGCTAGCTATTATTATTTTCATAGTGAGCCTTTTAACAAATGGTTTTGTTGGAATTGCTATTGGCTTTTTAAGCTTAGGAATCTATACTACAGCACTACTCTTAGCACTGTTTGGCATACAGGCTTCATGGAAAAAGCTTGTATATTTCTTCGTCATACTTCTTGTGATTGGGATATATTTATTTACTTTATTATAGATGAAAAGAAAATCTTACTTAAGATTTTCTTTTTGTTTTTTTACTATATCATTAGAAATCTCCCCGCCATTAGATGAATCTAATAGCGGGGTATCTATATAAAATCACCAAGCTTATAACTTGGAGATATTACATTACACTGTTTATTTCTAATATGACTTATTATATTTGGTTAAGTAAATAGTGGACAGTATTTCAATTGAATTACTTACGTTTTTCTCTATGCTTCTAAGAGAGGATTCAATTCATTTACATTTCACTTCAATAGTGGAGCATAAAGCTTAAACTTTAAATCCTTTCATTATCATGAGCTATCGAGAAAAATTTATACTAAAAGTGATTATGTGATTTGATTTAAAAATTTATTTTTTCTTAACAAATTTATAGAGACGAAATTTAATCTTTAGTGATAAAATGAATTATCAATAATAAATGTGTAACACAATTCCTCGAACTAACAAAAATCTTCAAGTTTAATTCATGAATCTTACCTTTTCCTCATTATTCATCTTTTTTAAATTGATATTTTATCGAACATTTTTACACATTCGCATTATTTACAAATAATAACTTAAATGTATTAATTTTCATCAATTGTTACATTAACTAAAGGAGGATTTTTATTGGAAAAGAAAGTTATATTTTTTGAAGTGCAAGGCGGAAGTGATAAAGGCCAAGATGGTTATAGAAAAGATACAATGCCTATGGTCCATGCGTTACAACAACGTGGACAAGATGCAGAAGTGATTTTCTTTGAAATCGAAAAACAACAAGAGATATTTGATTATGTAAAAGAAAATGCGGTTGCTTACGTTTCACGTATTAATCCAGGAAATTTAAAGGACGAGTCAGCTTACTTTTCTATGCTACGAAATCTCTGCGCGGAAGGCATCATCGGTATGCCTCATCCTGATGCAATGATTGGTTATGGCGCAAAGGATGCATTAGTAAAATTAACGAATACCTCTCTCGTTCCAGAAGATACGTATGCTTACTATACAATTGAAGAATTTAAAAACAGTTTTCCGAAATCATTAAAGAACGGGATTCGGGTTTTAAAACAAAATCGTGGTTCAACCGGTGAAGGAATTTGGCGTGTTCAATTAATGGACGAGCTTTCTTCAGATGCAGAGCAAGTGCCTCCTCACGCTACAATAAAATGTACCGAAGCCAAAGATAATCATGTGGAATTTTTTGAACTTGCTACATTTATGGACTATTGTGAACAATATATCGTTGGAGAGAACGGCATGCTAGTTGATATGCAATTTTTGCCACGTATTAAAGAGGGCGAAATTCGATTATTTATGCTTCATGATCAACCAATCAATGTAGTACACAAGAAACCTGCAGAAAGTGAAGATGCATTTAGTGCTACCCTATTCTCAGGTGCTAAATATAGATATGACCAACCTGAAGACTGGAAGGAACTTGTTGAAATGTTTTTAAGTCAATTGCCTGAAGTGATGGAATGTTTAGGTGGTTACGACTTACCATTAATCTGGACTGCAGATTTCATCTTAGATACAGATGAACATGGATTTGATCGCTATGTTCTTGGAGAGATGAATTGTTCCTGTGTAGGCTTCACATCTCAATTAGAGTTAGCCAACAATGTTGCCGAAGAGATTATTTCTAAAATACAAGGCTATGCTAAATTGCCTGCTTAATGCAAAAAAAATGCGAATTCCACTTAGGGAATTCGCATTTTCGATTATTTTCTCATCGCTCTGAAAATAAAGCTTACGATGAAGATTAAAATAATCGCACCTAGAAGAGCCGGAATAATATAGAAATCACTAACTTTTGGTCCCCAAGATCCAAGTAAGAAACTACCAATCCAAGCACCTATAATACCTGCAATAATATTACCTATAATACCACCAGGGATGTCTTTTCCTAATATTAAGCCAGCTAACCAGCCCAAAATACCTCCGATAATTAAAAACCAAATAAAACTCATTCTTATCAACTTCCTTTCTTTCCGGCTTACTTTATAGATTCCCCAATTTAGCGGTTTTAAA
Organism: Rummeliibacillus sp. JY-2-4R; assembly: GCF_053847205.1. Classification (NCBI taxonomy): domain Bacteria; kingdom Bacillati; phylum Bacillota; class Bacilli; order Caryophanales; family Caryophanaceae; genus Rummeliibacillus; species Rummeliibacillus sp. JY-2-4R. The sequence continues at coordinate 3,076,901 of NZ_CM132623.1, forward strand.
CTAAGTTTTTTTATTTTTACCGTAAAGAAAGAGTTTATGTATTATTTTACTGGGACATCTAGTGTTGGAAAGTCAACATTTTGGTCATTGTAGTGCCACCATTCAGAGCTAATAGTCGTAAAACCTGCGGCAATCATGATTTTGGTCAAAAACTCCATGTTTTGCTGAACTTTTTTAGAATTCTTATTATAGTCACGTCCTGCTTTTTCAGAGAATGAGTCAAATTTTGTTGGCATTTTTAGTTCTTTCCCTTTTTTATCAACAAGTGTGACATCAACGCTTACACCTTTACTGTGTTTTGAATCGGATAATGGGTAAGCTACATACATATGATTTTGAATTTTGTACCACATGGCCCACTGAATACTTAATGGACGATAAGCATCCCAAATTTTAATTTTATATCCTTTTTTGTTCGCTAATTTATTGGCTTTTTTTAATTTTTTGGCAGTCGATTTTGTCATAAGCGCTTTCGCCTTTTTGGGATATAAACGCTCTTTCATAAAATTCTTTTTCGTTGCATAATGCAAATCGATGATAAAACCATCTTTTTCAGTTAATTCCACTAAACCAGCTTCCTTATAAGTAGCTGGAGCTTCTACTAAATAATTTTTCGAAACCCAACCTATTTCCCCTTTATAGCTTACTTTATACCACCCTTTATAATAGGAAGTGGCCTTGACAAAAACCCCTTGATCTATAGTACTCATTTTCGGATATTTTGTGCCAGCACCTTTACGAATAATTAGTTGTGCTGTTGCTTTTAATGTGTGATTCACTGTTTGAAATGATGCTTCTGCACGAATCGATTGTTCCATTTTCAATGCAACTCCTTTCGTATCTATAAAACATACGCTACAATTTATAATAATTTGTAAAATCTAAAAATTTAAACAAGAACATGACATTAAATATTCACAACACTTTTTTATTCAAAACACTATACTATTACTATACATGAATTTCCAGTAAAATAGAGTTAAAGTGTAAACTTTACTTCAAGATAAATGGAGTATTACTGCCCCAAAGAATTAATGGAGTGAATAAAATGTCAATTGCATGGATTGCTATATTACCTGTCGTGATTATTATAGTAATATTAGCTTCAGTTTTTATTTATTTTGTTGCGAAAAGCAATAATAAGAATTCACATAAAACAATCGATCCAAAAATTGCAGATAATTTAAACCAATATCTAAAGAAAGAAGAGTTGAAGTGAAAAAGTTATTCATCTTACCCATTCGCTTCTATCAGAAAGTGATATCACCTTTAACACCACCAAGCTGTCGATTCTATCCAACATGCTCTAACTATGGTATTGAGGCAATTGAAAGACATGGCGTGATCAAAGGTGGATACTTAACAATTCGCCGGATTTTACGCTGCCAACCATTTTGTGAAGGTGGGTACGATCCAGTTCCTATTGAATGGCCTCCGAAAAAGAAATAACCTTCGGAGGTTTTTTCTATTGTTTTTTTTAAAGATATCTTGTATAGTAATTAATGTTCGAAAAAACAAACCGTAACCATTACTATTTATGGGGTGAAAAAATGAAAAGAATCCTCTCCATATTTCTAGTGGCCCTACTAGCTGTTTTTACTTCAGCTTGTGGTGCAACCAAAGAAACTGGAACAACTAAAGAAAATAAAGGTACACTTAAAATTTATACTACTGTCTACCCTCTTGAATACTTTGCAAAGCGAATTGGCGGTAATCATGTAGAAGTATCCTCAATTTATCCTCCAGGTTCAAATGAACATACTTTTGAACCCACGCAAAGAGATATGATGAATGTTGCAGATGCGGATTATTTCTTTTATATTGGATTAGGACTTGAAGGATTTGTTGAAAATGCAAAAAAATCATTACAAAATGAAAAAGTAAATTTTGTAGAAACGGCTGCAAATGTCTCAAAAGATAAACTTTCTGTTAGTACAGGACATGATGACCACGATGAAGACGCAGCTTCAGGTCATGCTGCTGAAGACCATGGTCAGTACGATCCACATGTTTGGCTATCACCTATCATTAGCCAAGATTTAGCACGATCTATCAAGGATGCATTAGTAAAAGCACAGCCTAATAACAAGGCAGAATTTGAAAAAAACTATAACTCATTAATTAAAGACTTAAAAGCATTAGATAGTGACTATAAAGCAATGGCTACGAAAGTACAAAACAAAACATTCTTTGTCTCACATGCTGCGTTTGGCTATATCGCTGGCACATATGGTCTTAACCAAGTTTCTGTTGCTGGCTTAAACTCACAAGATGAACCATCACAACAACAACTAACGAAAATCGTTGATCAAGCGAAAAAAGATCATATTCATTACATTTTATTTGAACAAAATGTATCATCTAATTTAGCCAAAGTAATCGAAAACGATATCGGTGCTCAATCACTTACACTGCATAACTTAAGCGTTCTAACAAATGACGACATAAAGAATAATGAAGATTACTTTACTTTAATGCATAAAAATATCCAAACATTTGAAAAGGCTATGGAGAAATAGCAATTTCTATAGAATGAAAAAACCAACGAAAAATTGATTTCGTTGGTTTTTATTATATCGCCAATTTTAAAGTTTCCATTATCCTAAGAACGCTTTTAACATCCATGTATGTTTTTCTAAACTTTGATAAATGGAGTTCAGTAAATCTTCTGTCATATCATCATTCTCATTGGCTGCTTCTGTCATACCTGATTTTAATCTTTTCATAAGGACTTCAAAATCTTGAATAAGGGTTTTGACCATTTGCTCAGCTGTTTCACTACCTTGCGCTTCTTTAATCTCTGAAATTTCTAGATGTTCCTTAAGAGTTGCTACTGGTTGTCCATCAAGTGCTAACAGTCGCTCTGCTATATCATCTAAATGTTGTGTGGCTTCATTATATAATTCCTCAAATTTCGCATGTAAAGTGAAAAAAGTCGGTCCTTTCACATACCAATGAAAATTATGTAGTTTCATATACATTACGGACCATGAGGAAACTAATTGATTTAATTCTTGTTGTAAATTTGACATGAACAATCACTCCTAATTTCTTTTTATATTCCACATCTACTATTCCACAATTCAACACATACTAAACATAAAAAATTAATTACTTACTTCGGTAAATGGATGGAAAATAATGGTCATATTTTATCCATGTACAATCAGCCAAAAAAGAAATAGCCTTAATTTTTAAGTTAAAGTTTATCTATTTTAAAACTCGAAGGAGTAATTAAATGACGAAAACTAGTTTTATTAAATTATTAAAAGGTGCATTTGCCATAAAAAAAGTACCTTTTCCTCTAACTAGGGCTATATTCGCTGGAGTATGTTCTGCAGTTCCCAAATTAGTGGATTACAACATGCAATCAATATATCTCAAAAGAAATTACAAAATGCATAACGCTTGCTATAAAATAATTAAAGCCTTCGAATTTTATTCGAAGGCTTTTGCATTGACTTCATTAGATTGTATGGCTAAATAAACATTTCAAATACCCCAATACAAATCAGCAACATCCCTGAAATTACAGTTGAATATTTTCCTATAAATGTCTTTGATAGTAATAATCCAAATTTCCCTCCAATAATGAAAGTTAATATAGAAAATACACCGATTGATACCACTGTCCAAATGACTGAAATGCCGTTTGCCCCTATAGCAATACCACTTGCCAAGCAGTTGATTGATAATATAAGACCTAAAATAATGGCTTCTCTTACTGAAATAATATTATTTCTGTCTCGATCGATTCCCTCTAGACTTTCAGCAGACTTAGGTCGAGAAAAATGGTTTGACAAAATTGTGTAGCTCCCTATTGCACATAGCAATACGCTACCAAGCAAGTTTGCTTTATGTGGGGAGATATAATGCAACATTGCATGACCAATACTTACAGATATATACGTTACAATCATTGACACAATTGCAATCGTAATATTAGAAGCAAGAGGAATTTTTGTCTGTTTTACTCCATAAGCAAGACCAATCCCTAAATTGTCTAAATTCGCGGCGAATCCAATCAAAATTATTGTGATCCAGTGCATAAAATCCTCCCTGTTGTTTTCCACATATACGTATTCTTATCATCATATGCAGAGAGGATTTTATGCGCTAATTCTTTTGGTGAAGGGGCAAAGCTTCTATTAATATACGTGTTTGATGATCTAAATTGTCATCTTATTTTCCTCGTGGAATTTTATTCTTTCATTTATTAAAATTTTCAAATTTCCTTTTTCTTTTTCATGAAATAAAATTTGTCGGCATATGTTTCTTTAGGTAGAAAATTAGTCTTAACTGATTGGATACCTTTGACATAGAATCATTTTTCTAAAGGAGCGTGATTACAAAAGCTGACTTGAACTAAAATAATGTCGTGAAAGCTTTAGAGTGCAGAAGATGGTATTGGTATTGTTTAGAGAACATGTTAAGTAACTATTCCTGAGATTAAATCAAAGCCAAAAGCTGTTTATGATTTTTAATCTAAAAGGACAGAGGTGTTTGTCATGTTAGATGTTGTGATGAATGACATTTTAGCAACACCCGCTATTTTAGTTGGTCTCTTTGCTTTAGTAGGACTACTAATTCAGAAACAATCTGCTTCAAATGTTGTATCAGGTACGTTGAAATCCATTTTAGGCTTTGTGATACTAGGTGCTGGTGCTGCTGTGTTGATTGGCTCACTGGATTATTTCGGTAAAATGTTTGATCATGTGTTTCATCTACAAGGGGTAATTCCTAATAACGGTGCATTTGTAGCTACTGCTCAAACCAAATTTGGCACTCAAGCCGCATTAATTATGCTATTTGGGATGGTTGCGAATTTATTATTAGCACGCTTTACTCCTTTTAAATATATATTCTTGTCTGGGCATCATACATTAATTATGGCTTGTTTACTCACTGCTTCCTTATCAGTTGGTGGTATGAGTGGAGCTCCCCTTATAATTGTTGGTTCCATATTACTTGGAATTTGTATGGTTGTTTTCCCTGCGATATTACAACCATTTGTCAGACAAATTACGGGCAAAGATGATTTTGCTGTAGGGAATTTTGGTAGTATCGGCTATTACGTTTCCGCGCAGGTAGGGAAATTTTTTGGCAACAAGAATCATACAACAGAAGAAATTAACGTTCCTAAGTCATTCGGCTTTTTACGTGATACTTCTGTAGCAATTTCGTTTACGATGGGAATTATCTATATCATCATATCATTGTTTGCAGGTCCTTCTTATATAGAAAATGAATTATCAAGTGGTTCTAACTTTATCGTTTTTGCTATCATCCAAGCGATTACTTTTGCCGCTGGGGTATATATTATTCTAGCAGGGGTTCGTATGATTCTCGATGAGGTAGTTCCTGCATTTAAAGGAATTGCGGATAGAATCGTACCTAACGCAAAACCAGCCATTGATAGTCAAACTGTATTTACTTTTGCGCCAAATGCCGTATTAATTGGTTTCATATTCAGCTTTATTGCTGGGCTAATCGCCATGCTCCTATTACCACTAGTGGGTTTAAAAGTCATTGTTCCTAGTCTTGCTCTTCATTTCTTTACAGGCGCTGTTGCAGGTGTATTTGGTAATGCTACGGGTGGTCGAAGAGGTGCTATACTCGGTGCATTTGCTAACGGTATAGTCATTAGCTTGATTTCAGCTTTACTGTTGTTGTTCGTTGGGGATATCGGATATGAAGGTACTACATTTGGTGATTCAGACTTTGGCATTGTGGGTATTGTTATTATAAATATTATGAAATTATTTGGTGCAGTCTGAACCAATGTATCTTAAGAAATTTGGCTACTTCAACGTTGAAGTAGCCTTTTTCATTATGCAATTAAATATTTTGAACCTACCATAAATGCAACATATACCCCTAACGCAATGAATACGGCTTGACCGGGTTTTAACCAATTGGTAAGCAAATAAATACCGCCTACTAGAACAACCATTCCAATTGCCCCGATAATCCCGTTTCGTTGCGTCATGTGAAATTTTTCTGCTGTCATATGACGAACTTGCAAATTTAAATTCATTAAAGTCAGAATTGGCAACAGCGTGATAATTCCTGATAAAAACAAGTATTTCGATTTACTAAGCATGGCAGCAAGCATCATAACAGAACCGCCAATGATAAATTGTAAGACATATCCCACAGTAGTTTTACCCCTCTACTTCATTGATTTGTTGTCATTGTAATGGTATTTTTGTCATTAGTAAATTAAATGTTTTGCATATGAACCATAGAAAAACTTAATAGTGGGTGATTAAAATATCAATCAATAAAATAAAAGCATTTGTAACAGCTGTAGAATATGGAAGTTTAACAAAGGCAGCTGAAATACTCGACTACACCCAGCCAAGTATCAGCCATATGATCAGTAGTTTGGAAGAGGATTTTGGCTTTTCATTATTACTTAGAGGAAAACATGGGATAAAGCCTACTGATAATGGTTTAGCGTTGTTACCTATCATGCATGAACTATTGAAAAAAAATCAACTTTTATCGGAAATGGTCAATGACATAAATGGCATGGAAATTGGTACAATTCGGATTGGTGCTTACACAAGTGTATGTGTACACTGGATGCCAACTGTTTTAAGTATGTTTAACGCCAAATATCCAAAAATACAAGTCCAATTGTATGAAGGAAATTCGCAAGAAATCAAACAATGGCTTGAAAGCGGCAAAATTGACTTTGGTATAGGCACAACTCAAATTGAATCAAATCCAAATTTCATACCGTTAATGCAAGATCAGATGCTAGCTATTCTACCAAAACAGCATCCTTTAGCGAACCGTGATTCAATTCCATTGAAAGTTTTTACGTTAGAGCCTTGTATCATGCCTTATGGAGATTCACATCACGATGTTCAAACCATCTTAAAAAGGTCGAAGATCACACCAAATATTGCCTATCAAATTCGTGGAGACGAAGCGATAATTGCTATGGTAAGAAAAGGATTAGGAATCAGTTTACTTTCTGAGTTATTGATTAAAGAGCATCTGACAGAACTTTGTGCAAGACCAATTGAAGGAAATTATATTCGTACACTTGGCATTCTAACAAATGCTTCAGTTCAAAGTCTCTCCCCTTCAACTAAAAAATTCATCCCATTTTTACGGGATTGGGTAAAAGAACGTTTTAGGGATTGTTGATTTATCATTTTGGCTTATAAAAAAGGATATATTGCACTGTAAGCAACATATCCCGTCTCTCATATCAATTTGAAACTTCCTTACTTTGTTTTAAACGATGGTTCTTTTCTGACTGATATTTGACAGTAAAAACAAGACATACTGCCATTAGTACATAGGAAAGCTCTATAATTGCACAAAATCTTATGAAGTAAAAAAGTGTTGGCCGAACTAAATTTTCAGCGGCAGTATAAAAAATCGGAATAAATAAAAACCAAGTAAACATTGTTAGGAAGCTTTGTAATTCAATATTAATTTGTTGTTTTTTTGCTTGTACCATTAGTAAGCAAAAATAATTGACCACCAATAAAAAGATTGTTGCTAAAATAATGGATGGACTTATTTGATGCAATTTTAAAAATGTGATTAGTACAATGGCAACACCTGTTGATAGCACTGATAATTCATTGCGAAATTCGAGTAGTAGTTTTTTGATAGTATCTCCTCCTATAATTCTTGCTGATTTTCACCACTATTTATAGCTCCTATTATTATTATGTATGGGACAAGCCTGCATCCTATGACTATTATTTTTTTGTTTGCTACTAATTCTGGTGTCACTCTTGTTTTATTTGATGGTAAGATTAGTTGATATAAATTTTTCGTGTTGTACATACATAAATTTGTAGCCTATTTATATATTATTTCAGTCGGAGGAAAAGAAATGAAACAACCTTTTGCTATAAGTCTATTGTTCATTACCGCCATTATTTGGGGTAGCGGATTTGTCGTGACTGACATTGCTTTAAAATATTTATCAGCCTATCAAGTCATGGCAGGTAGGTTTTTATTAGCTGCCATTATTCTTATTATTGTTTTTGGCAAAAAGTTAAAGAAAATCACAAAGTCGGTAATTTGGAAAGGAATTGTGTTAGGAATAATATTGTATATTGCATTTGCTTTACAAACAGTCGGTCTACAATATACTACACCTTCTAAAAATGCCTTTTTAACTGCAGTTAACGTCATTATAGTACCAGTCCTAACGTATGCGGTTTATAAACGCCGCATTGATGGATATGAAATCATAGGAGCCATTCTTGCTATAGTAGGTATTGGATGCCTATCGTTGCAAGGCTCTTTAACGATGAATATCGGGGATGTACTATCGTTATTGTGTGCTGTTGGGTTTGCTTTTGATATTTTCTTTACGAACCTTTTTGTCCAAAAAGAAGATGCTATTTTACTTACAATTGTTCAATTTATCACTGCAGCATTGATTAGCAATATAGTAGTCATCATACAAGGTGATATCCCATCAACACTTGAAACAGGTGCCATATATTCCATTGTGTATTTGGCTGTCTTCTCCACTATGATTGCTTATTTATTCCAAAATATCGCGAATCAATATACATCTGCTACAAAATCTGCAATTATACTTTCTACCGAATCCTTTTTCGGTATGGTGATGTCGGTTCTATTTTTACATGAAATGTTAACAACACGCATGATTATTGGTGCTGTTCTAATCATGGTTGCAATTCTCATTGCAGAAGTAAAACCAGCATATCCAAAAAAGCAGCTAATGGATCATACCCATTAGCTCCAAATTTGGCAACAAGAAAAAACAAATATTTCCGAGGAAATATTTGTTTCTACACTAATCTTTCTAATTCTGCTTGACCGATTTTCAATAATTACCCTAAAAAGTCAACAGTAATTGTTATTACTGTCGGCTTTTTCCTTATATCAACTCTCGTAATTTACGTCTCATTAATTTATTTGATCCATTACGTGGTAGTTCATCTACAAAATATACTTTTTTTGGTACTTTATAAGAAGCTAAGTTTTCTTTGCAATATGCGATTAGCTCCTCTTCGTTAACGTCATTTTTCACAACTACAAATGCATTCGGTACTTCTCCCCATGTTTCATCTTCTACACCACAAACACCTGCTTCTCGAATGCTTGGATGAGATACTAAAACGTTTTCTACTTCAGCTGGATAAATATTTTCCCCGCCAGAAATGATTAGATCCGAACGACGATCTACTACATATAAGTATCCTTCATCATCCAAATAGCCAATATCGCCACTATGTAACCATCCATTTTCTTGAGAAGGCATGTCATTAAATCGCCCTACATATCCAGGTGTTACATGTTTCCCACGTATTAATATTTCACCTTGTTCAAAAGGCGCTTTGGCATTTGCTATTTGAATCTGATTGAAAAATAGAGGCTTCCCTGCTGAGCCAATTTTCCGAAGTGCATCTTCACTCGATAAAGTCGCCGTTTGAGATGCTGTTTCAGTCATGCCATATGTTTGAGAAATCTTAATACCACGCTCAATTGCTCGATTTAAATAATCGATTGGAACCGGTCCTCCACCTGCAAGCATTGTTTGGAAACGTTCCGATACATAGGCATCACGACGCTCTAATTCCGTTAAAATCCGTTCAAGAACCACAGCAACCAATGACATACGAGTAACAGAACCATCAATTAATTGGTCAACAACTTTTTCCACTTCTAATTTCGTATAAAGATCTAAACGTACGCCGTGAAGTAAACATTTACATAGCATAGAGAATCCACTTATATGAAATAGAGGAACCGTGCATAACCACGCATCATCTTCTATAAGGCCAGTGTTATATAATGATGATGTCGCGTTCGCTACATGATTACCAATGGTTTGGCGAACTCCTTTTGGAAAACCTGTCGTCCCCGATGTATACATAATGGTCATCGTATCTTCTTCGTTCCATTCATCTGCGGGTGTGAAATCTACAGAAAGTGTATCAGAAATTGCAGAGAATGAATGAATCTGTATAGTTGTTTCCGGTAACTTTTCCATCAAATCTTCTTCCGCTAAAATTGCACTCACTTCAGAATCCTCTATTTGATAGGCTAGTTCTATTTTACTTAAACGTAAATTCAATAACACCATTTCACATTGTAAATGCATGCAGCCACAAATCATGAAAATAATTTGAGGAGTCGATTTTGCATAGATGGCAATTCGATCATGCTGTTTAATGTTTAATGCTGCTAATTTTCGAGCTTGTTGTAAAGCTAGTTCATTTAATTCTTTATATGTCCATGATTGACCTTCAAAACGTAATGCAATACGATTTGGTGTCAAATCTGAACGTTGTATAATCCAGTTTGGAATCATGTTTTTCACCCTTATATATAATCATCTATTCTATTTTATCATTTTCCCAATAAAAATAGAAAATCTCATACCTAAATTGACGGTGAATTGAGTATGTATTTTAAAAAATTGTCTCCATTGCACACGGCAAAAAACTATGATGCCTTTATTTTTAGTAGGCCGTGAATAAATCGACACTTAGCTCCCGCTAAGATTGATTCCCTCTACTCAATTAACTGTAAAAAAAAGAGTCAACGAAATTTCGTTGACTCTTCAAAATCTAGACTAAAAGAGATAGTCTAAACTGCTCCTTATGGAAAACGTGGGAATTGACCGAAGTCTGGTTTGCGTTTTTCTTTGAAAGCGTCACGGCCTTCTTTTGCTTCATCTGTTGTGTAGTAAAGAAGTGTTGCGTCGCCACCAAGTTGTTGTAAACCAGCTAAGCCATCTGTATCTGCATTGAATGATGCTTTTAAGAAGCGTAATGCTGTTGGCGATTTTTCTAGCATTTCTTCACACCATTTAACTGTTTCGTCTTCTAGTTGTTCGTAAGGTACGACTGTGTTTACAAGCCCCATATCTAATGCTTCTTGGGCGTTGTATTGACGGCATAGGTACCAGATTTCACGAGCTTTTTTGTGACCTACGATACGAGCTAAATAGCCTGCACCGTAACCTGCATCAAATGAACCAACTTTTGGTCCAGTTTGTCCAAAGATTGCATTTTCAGCAGCGATTGTTAAGTCACATACGATATGTAGTACATGTCCACCACCGATTGCATAACCTGCAACCATTGCTACTACTGGTTTTGGCGTTTTGCGGATTAATGTTTGTAGGTCAAGTACGTTTAGACGAGGAATATTATCTTCTCCAACGTAACCACCATTTCCGCGTACTTTTTGGTCTCCGCCTGAGCAGAATGCTTTTTCGCCTTCACCTGTTAAGATGATCGCGCCAATTTTGGAATCATCACGAGCGCGAGAGAATGCATCGATCATTTCTGCAGTCGTTTTTGGGCGGAATGCATTTCTTACTTCTGGACGGTTAATTGTAATCTTAGCAATGCCATTATAAGATTCATATCTGATATCTTCATAGACATGTTCAGTTACCCATTCACGTGTCATTATTAGTCCTCCTAAATAAGTTCTAGTTGTTCCTCTATTATTGTAGCAAAAGTTTGCGGATTTTCCACATGTATCGCATGACCAACGTTTGGTACAACAATTTTCTTACAATATTGAAATTCTTTTTGCATTAAATCAGCCTTTTGCACAAACTTTTTGTCTAATTCTCCTGCTAGTAAAAAGACTGGATTTGTATAATTGTGCAATTCATCCCAATAAGATGGTTGTTGCCCAGTTCCCATGCCACGTAAACTATTTGCTAAGCCGATTGATCTTTGTTCTAATCGTTCTTCACGAATGGATTGCTGCACTGAATCCGGTAATTTTTTTTGAGAAGCAAATAATGGGATGTTCTCCCAATGATTTACAAAGGCTTCAAGCCCGTCCTTTTCTATTTGTTCTGCTAATGCATGGTCATTTTTTCTTCTTGTTGCTCTCTCTTCTTCTGTTTGAAGACCAGGAGATGCACTTTCTAGGATTAACTTTTCAACCATAGCTCTGTATTTCATCGCAAAGCTAAGTGCAACGCGCCCTCCCATTGAATAGCCAACTAATGTGAGTTTTGATATACGTCTTGCCTCAAAAAAATCATGCAATAACTCAACTTGTTCTTCCATTGAATATCTTTGAACACTATATGGTGCATCTGTTAATCCGTGTCCGATTAAATCGATCGTAATAATCCGATAAGTGTTATGAAATGACTCGATTACCGTATCCCATGTTTTGGTACTCCCTGTAAATCCATGCAGAAAAACAAGTGTATTTTCAGATAACGGATTGATAATTTGGTAATGGACATTGGACCCTCTTACTGTTGTCATTACGCTTGCCATTTATCATCTAACTCCTTACCGATGTAGTCCCATAATTTACGATGTGATTGCACATTATCGGGACGGTTTGTAATTACTTCAATGATTCGAAGTGGCTTTTCTTTAGGTGCAGTAAGTACTTTAATAAGTTCTTCTTTAGTGTGTATAGCAGCATATTGTGCATCATACATTTTTGCTAAATCTGCAAATTGTAAGCCTGACGGTGTACCAAATAATTCCTCATAATGTTCTTCTACTGTTGATTGGGATAGATAAGAGAAGATCCCACCACCATCGTTATTCATCACAACGATTGTTATTTCACATTCTTGATAACGGGTAGCAAGTAAACCATTTGAATCATGTAAAAAGGCTAAATCACCAATTAGCAAGTATGAATCACGGTTTGTTGCTAATTGCGTACCAATTGCTGTTGACACAACCCCATCAATTCCATTCGCACCACGATTTGCATAAATATGAATATCTTTTGCCGTTTTAGTGAAGAAAGTATCCACATCACGAATTGGCATACTACTACTTGCAAATAAGTTGCTATGGTCAGGTAAATGTTCAAAAAGGACGCAAGCAAGTGCTCCTTCATCTGTAGCTTGCTCCATGTAAGCATGCACATGTTCCGTTGCCATATGATTTGCATCAATCCAAGCTTGAACATATGCTTGATCGGTACTTTGTGATGTAATGGTTACATCATTTAACCAATTACCAATTGTTGTTTGCACATGATATGTGGCGATAGCTGAAAAGTCACGGAACATTGGATCTTCATCTACAACTAAATAGTTTTCTGGTTTTATGCCGTTCAAAAACTGCATTAACGGTTTGGAAACAGGTTGTGCACCAAAACGAATAACCGTATCTAATGTAGCTACATTTTTAAATGTTTCACTTTTCAATAAGGCATCATATTGATCGATGATGTAATCTGCACAATCGCTTGGTACATTACTGCGCAAATGAGATAGGCTTTCTACAAGAACGGGCCATTTAAGATGGCGGATGAAATTCCAAACTGCTTCTAAATCTGTATTTTGGGCCATTTCTCCGATAATCAAAATACCTTTTTTGGCATTTTCAATTGTATTTTCTAATACATTCATAGCATGCTCACTTGGTCTGATTTCTTGCATGATACTTTCTGTAAATGTAACCTCTGGAAGCTGTTCCTGAAAATTAATCAATAATGGTTCACGGATTGGTACATTGACATGAACAGGTCCAGCAGGTGTTGTTTTCGCAATTGACACGGCACGAGCTATATGGCGCTCGATAAATGATAAAGTAGTTGGAAACTCATCTGCTATTGGAAAGTCAACTGCCCATTTTACTTGGTTACCGTATAAATTAGGTTGAGCAATTGCTTGTGGTGCACCCACTTCGCGAAGCTCATGAGGCCGATCTGCCGTCAATACGATTAATGGAATGCGTGACAATTTTGCTTCCACAATAGCAGGAAAATAATTAGCTGCTGCTGTACCAGAAGTACAAACAAGTACTACCGGACGAGTGCTTGCTTTTGCTAAGCCTAATGCTAAAAACGCAGCTGATCGTTCATCTACTTGGCGATACATTTGAAATTCTTTTGTATGTGCAAAAGCGTAAGCTAAAGGGGTTGAGCGCGAACCTGGGCTCACTACAACATCCTTTATACCCGCTTTAGATAAAGACGCAACAATCTTATATATATAGCTTGTTAAAGTCTCCTTATTGGTCATGTAATTGTCCTCCTAAAGCACGAATCATCGGACGGAATTTTACAAGTGTTTCTTCATATTCACTTTGCGGATTTGAATCTGCAACAATTCCACCACCAGCATATAGATAGGCCTCATCGTCTTTTAATAATGCTGAACGAATGGCAACGGCAAATTCACCATTTCCTTGCGCATCCAACCAACCGATTGGAGCTGCATAAAATCCACGGTTCATTGGTTCATATTCACGAATTACTTCCATAGCCCTTTTACGAGGCACACCACCTAAAGCTGGAGTTGGATGTAACGTTTTAACTAATTGTAAAATCGTTGCGTCGTTTTTCAACTGGCCTTCTACTGGTGTATATAAATGTTGAATATCTCTTATTTTTAAAAGCTGTGGTTGTGATGGGATAACAGTACTTGAGCAATTTTCTTTAAATGTATGCCCTATCATTTCTACAACATATTGATGTTCAGAACGATTCTTTGCGTCGTTTAGTAGTTCTTGTCCCAATACTTCATCTTCTTCTGCTGTTTTTCCACGCTTAACTGAACCTGCAACACAAGAAGAAAAAGCATATGAATTTTCAACTTTTACTAATCGTTCAGGAGAGGCTCCAAAAAATAGTTTCCCTTGTTGTTCCAATCCAAATAAATAACTTTCCGGTTGTTCTAAAATAATTTGAGATAAAACATTTGGAGAAGAAACAGAATTCTTAAATTTCAAAGCAAGTGACCTTGCAATCACCACTTTTTCCGCTTCCTTTTGACGAATCAAAGATGTCACTTGTTTAATAGATTCCAAATATTCTTCCTTATATGGTTCGAAACTGCTGATTACTTGTGGTTTTGCATATGTTTTTAACGTTTTTACTTGAGCTGCATGCATCAACTCGTCACGTTTTTTACAAAGTTTTTCAAAGGCTAGCGGATTTTCTTTTTCCGCAATATAATTTGTACTAATATACACATGGTCGTTACGCATTACTAGCTGGTATGTAGCAACTGCGAAAAAGGCTTGTGGTATTCCTTCCCATTCACCTGACACTTCATTTTCAGGATCAAAAGTAAACCCACCAAACAGAATAGGTTGTATCGCTGTATCATTTGTAACAATATGCTGTGTTAGCTTTTTCCATTGTTTTTCTACATCATCAATGCGTTGTTCTTGTGACTGACTAGTAATCGTATATGCATGACCTAGGCCAACAAGAGTAAACGTTTTCTCACGATTTTGCCAAAAGTATCGCTTGCCGGCAAAGGATTCTTCCCCTGCTTCAAAAAATGCTAATGCTGATAATCGACTTACTTCAACTGTTTCTGAAAAAAACTGTAGTGTCGACTTTTCTCTGTCAATTTGGTCGTCGGTTGTTGTCGACAACTTTTGATTCATGAAAATTCCCTCCGTCAGTAGATTGAATATGGTTCGAATCTACTCGTACATACTTCAATACCTATACTATCATACAACTTTCTATTAAATTCGGCACTAATTTGATTCATATTGTACTGAAAAAGCATGCAGAAAAAATAATTCTACATGCCCTGTTTTTTGATATATCGAAGAAAGTTATTGCTTGCAATCTTTTCAACTTGCTCTGTCGAAAAATGTTGCTTTAACGTAGTAATCAAGTTTTGACTTTGCCCAGCATTTTGCAAATGAGTGACTGTTTTAGAAATACCATCAAAATCAGACCCTAAACCAATATTCTCGACTCCCACCAAATCAGCCAAGTATTTAATATGTTCTACAAGATCCATGATTTGCGCCTGCTCTGCCTCCTTTTTGATAAAAGGAGGATAATAGACTACATGGATAAGGCCACCATTCTTTACTAATTCAATCGCCTGCTGATCTGTTAAATTTCTTGGATGATCACATAACGCTCTAGCATTCGAATGACTGGCTATTATATGCTTTGCTCTTGGTAGCACATCCCAAAATCCCTGTTCGTTTAAATGGGACACATCTATAATGATATCTCGATCATTTAATAATTTTACTACTTCCATGCCAAATGACTTTAATCCTTTTTCTGGTGACTCTTCTGCTCCGTAGGCTACCCCATTTTCAAAATTCCATGTAAGGCCAACTAATTTAACACCTGCATCAAGAAGGGCTTGCAATTTATATACATCTTCACCAATTGCATCACAGCCCTCAAGACTAAGTATGGCACCAATTTGCCCCTTCTTTAATAATTCTAACTGCTTCCAATCTGTTATGTGAATCATATCAGTATTCGGCTGAATTACATTGGTTTGAAAAAGTTCTACCTGACGCATTGCTTCTGTGAACTTTTGTGATTGTGGTATATTTTCATCAATGAAAATAGCAAAGTTTTGTACAATGACGCCACCAGCACGTAGCTTATCTTTACTTGCATGAAGCTCTGTTGCATGAGCAAAATTAATCGGTCCCTCACTCATTGATAATTTGTATAACACATCACAATGTAAGTCAATAATGTTCAATATTCTACCTACTTTTTTATTTTCATTATACGAAAAAATAAAAGAAGTTGCC
The DNA here is from genome assembly GCF_053847205.1 of Rummeliibacillus sp. JY-2-4R. Lineage (NCBI taxonomy): Bacteria > Bacillati > Bacillota > Bacilli > Caryophanales > Caryophanaceae > Rummeliibacillus > Rummeliibacillus sp. JY-2-4R. The sequence continues at coordinate 3,093,394 of NZ_CM132623.1, forward strand.
CTTAATTTGGCAACTTCTTAACAGTACATGTGAATTATTTTCATTTTAAATCCGATCAGAATTATATCCTCTATCAGAAGGGGTATCAGAAGAGCCATACTCTTCAACAACCATAAAACTATCCTCTCCATCTATTCTGTAATCCTTCAAGTTACTTGGATCAGAAGTGGTTGCATTTAGTATTCCTTCTTCAACTGGACGTTCTTGCGTACCTGCAGTTTTTTCTGAGTGCTCAACACAAGTCAATGTTGTTGGGATTGCTTCTAAACGCTCAAAAGGAATTTGTTTCCCACAAACAGAACAAACGCCATATGTTCCTTCATCTATCGCTCTTAAAGCATTTTCAATTTTCCCTATTTGGAATTCGTTAAAATTATCTACTGCAAGTTCTGTAGCCTGGTCAGCTAAATCTGTCGCTTGATCTGCTGGGTGATTGTCATAATTAGACAACTCCGTTGATTCAAATATTTCATCATTATCCGGTCTCGCTTTAATTCTTTTCAATTCATCTTGCAGTGTTTCTTTTAAAGTTTGTATTTGTTGATCCGTCAAAATTTTCAGCCTCCATTCTGTACTATTTATACCCCAATTACTTTTTTTCAAAGCAGTAATTCTAATATTTATCAAAATTAAAAAGGAACCTCAAATAAAGTTCCTTAGATACAACTATAAAATGAAACTTCAAACAGTGGGGATTTTCTTCCGACGTACAGGACGTACTAGTGCCAACGTTGTGATTGACGTGGCGTTTTTGGTTGGCCATCCTCACCCTTTGTTAGTCCCGTTCTACTGCCCGTTAATGCGGGATAAATTCGCATAAATTGCATCATGCAAAAACTGAGTCATCCCTTCTTGATATTTATCATAATAAGCAGTAAAACGTTCATCCGCTATATACATATCAGCAAGTCCTCTGTGAGCTTCTTTGGAATAAGTTGGCCAATATTGTGTTAACCATTTTCTATGACATTCTACAGCTTCCTGTGCAGTCTCACTAGTCACATCACCTTGTAACATTGCTCTTTTCAAAAGCTCAATCATTTTCTTCTCAAGAATCTGATTTTCTTTAAACTGTTCCTCACTCATTCTTCGAAATTTTTTATTTGAAGCATCTACTACATCATTGCCATACTTCTCTCGTATTTCTTCTCCATATTGCTTTTCGTTTTCTTGAATCATCTCTTCTTTCAAGCCTTCAAATCGTTCCGCATCTTTCATCTCATACTCTCCTTCTACTGATTTTATTGTTTTTTCAACATTCTGCAGCATTCTTTCAATCTTCTTTTTCTCAACAAGCAATTTTTGCTGATGATCAAGTAAAGCTCTCTTTATATCAAAATTCGAATCATTTATTATCTTTTTTATTTCTTCCAGCTTTAATCCTAATTCTCGATAAAATAAGATTTGTTGCAACAATTTGACTTGCCACTCTCCATAAATCCGATACCCTGCATCACTTAGCGTTTTAGGCTTAAGTAAGTCAATTTCATCATAATATCGTAATGTTCTAGCCGACACTCCAGAGAGTTTCGCAAGTTGCTGTATCGTATACTCCACTTCACTCACCTCCATATACAAATATAAAGTTTGACGTAACGTGAAGGTCAATCTATTTTTAAAAGTTATTTTCTGATTTTTTTATTATGACCACAACATATAAACTAAATTCATATTATATTTAAAAAATCATCTTTTTTATAGAAATCAAGGGTTTTGCTGTAAGGAGTTGAATAAATATTGTAGATAACAATTTAGAAGGGAGAGTTAAAATGCAAATAAGACATGCCACAATCCATGATGCTCAAGAAATCATTCAAGTAATGCAAGATGCCGAAAGCTCAAACTTAATGTTATTTGGACCAGGAGAACGAAAAGTAAGCAAAGAACCATTCACAAAATTCATTGAAATGATAAGTAATAAAGCAAATTCTGCATTATTTGTTGCAAGTGAACAGAATCAAATAGTTGGGTATTTGATTGTACAAGGTGATTCACCAAAGAGAATTTCACACAGAGCTTATATCGTTATTGGTGTACATAGCAATATGAGAGGAAAAGGTGTTGGGAAATCCCTTTTTGTACATGTGCACAAATGGGCAAAATCTAAAGGGTTTCATCGATTAGAGTTGACTGTCATCACCCAAAATACACCTGCAGTAAATCTTTATAAAAAAATGGGATACGCCATAGAGGGAGTAAAACATGACTCATTATTAATTGATGGGGAGTATGTAGATGAATATTACATGGCAAAGTTAATCTGATAGTAACAACTTTTTAGTTAACTTTCCAATTAACACGATACTTGCCTTATTACTTTTTGGTAATACGAGTAATTGATGGTATCGTGTTATAAACACCTTCTTCACCGAAAGATAGTGTTTATAACCTCCAATCTAATTTTAAAATTTCTTTTAGAACTGAGATATTCTCAATTCCGATTCTCTCTGCTAGCTCTTTCTCTATTGTTGTTTTTAATGCTTCGTTTTTTTCGAAACATTCTTCACCTAACTTAGTTAAATGTAAACTTTTCTCTTTCTTATTGTTTTCTACGTTACGAATCTCGATTAATCCATTCGCTTCAAGTCTTTTGACGAATTTATGAGTAGCTTGTCTGGAAAAATTAACATGTTTGGATACGTAAGCAATAGTTTGTGGTTCTTTATAGATTTTAGACATAATAAACCATTCAGAATTTGAGATATATAAGTCGCTTTGATCACTCCATAATTTCTCAGTAGCATTACGCACTTGAAATAGGCGTTCACTTAATAGATTTACTAAGTCCAAATGTTGAATTTTAGAATCTAACATACTCCTCACTCCTCTCAGTTTTTACTTTTCAAGTAGGTTTCAATTTTACTGTCTATATTTGATGAAAGGTCCATTTAGTTCTAAGTTTAATGTTGAAGTTTTTGAGTCCAATTCTTTCGAATATTACTATATAAAAGTGAGCAACCATTGTCAATTAAGTTGACAAAATTTTTATAAGGTGTATAATTAATTTTGTAAACTAGGTTGATAATTTAAAAATAGAGGAGCAAATGCGATGTTTGAAATTGGAGACGTAATTATCTATTCAGAACACGGGTTATGCCAAATTGATGATATTTGTGAAAAGACTTTTTCCGATGTGACAAAAACCTATTATGTATTGCATCCTCTTTCAGCGGCTAATTTGAAAATTAGTACCCCGGTTGATAATGATTCAGTAGTAATGCTAAAGACATTAGATAAAGAACAATCCGAAGAAGTTTTGCAGTTATTTAAAGAACCTGAGATTGATTGGAATGACGATACAAAACAACGTAATAAGGAATTCCATGGAATTATTAAAAGTGGAGATCGCAAGGAAATTGCGAAAATGCTAAATAGCTTAATGAGAAAAGAACGAGAACTTAAAAGTATCAATAAGAAAATGCATGATCAAGACTCCAAACTTTTAACCCAAGTCAAAAATATATTATTTAAAGATATTGCATTGCCTTTGAATACTTCCTTTGATGCGATCGTAAAACGAGTTGACAAGATGATTGCGGAGTCTTTATAAATCTCGCGCAGGCTACCTATATCTTAGAAACACAAAACAAAAATTAAATACTTTATAGATTATCGGCGTATTTCAAAAAAGAAGTACGTCTTTTCTTGTGTATAAAAATAAGAAATATTTTTTGAGAGGTTAGTGTATTGTTTTTTTAGTGAGGAGAATTCTATCAAAATTGATATTATCAAAATCGATAAAAAAAATCCTTCAGAAATTTAATTCTGAAGGATTTTAATATGACCCCTACGAGATTCGAACTCGTGTTACCGCCGTGAAAGGGCGGTGTCTTAACCGCTTGACCAAGGGGCCAACATGGCGGAGAAGGAGGGATTTGAACCCTCGCGCCGGTTACCCGACCTACACCCTTAGCAGGGGCGCCTCTTCAGCCACTTGAGTACTTCTCCATATGGCTCCGAAGGCAGGACTCGAACCTGCGACCCTCTGATTAACAGTCAGATGCTACTACCAACTGAGCTACTTCGGAATAATTAAATGGTGGGCCTAAATGGACTCGAACCATCGACCTCACGCTTATCAGGCGTGCGCTCTAACCAGCTGAGCTATAGGCCCATAAATGGAGCGGGTGAGGAGAATCGAACTCCCGACAACAGCTTGGAAGGCTGTGGTTTTACCACTAAACTACACCCGCATTATGGTGGGTCGGGACAGAATCGAACTGCCGACACTTAGAGCTTCAATCTAATGCTCTACCAACTGAGCTACCGACCCACAATAAATTAATAGATTATTAAAAAAATGGCGGTCCGGACGGGACTCGAACCCGCGACCTCCTGCGTGACAGGCAGGCATTCTAACCAGCTGAACTACCGGACCATTTTGGTTGCGGGGACAGGATTTGAACCTGTGACCTTCGGGTTATGAGCCCGACGAGCTACCGAACTGCTCCACCCCGCGATAATATTATAAAGTTTAAATGGAGGAGGAAGAGGGATTCGAACCCCCGCGCGGTTTGACCCGCCTGTCGGTTTTCAAGACCGATCCCTTCAGCCAGACTTGGGTATTCCTCCTAATAAATATGGTGGACCTTGCAGGACTCGAACCTGCGACCGGACGGTTATGAGCCGTCTGCTCTAACCAACTGAGCTAAAGGTCCTTAAATATGGCGGCCGAGGGGATCGAACCCCCGACCTTACGGGTATGAACCGTACGCTCTAGCCAGCTGAGCTAGGCCGCCATGATAATAATTGTTGATTTAAATATATAATTGGTGGAGCCTAGCGGGATCGAACCGCTGACCTCCTGCGTGCAAGGCAGGCGCTCTCCCAGCTGAGCTAAGGCCCCAATATAATTTTAAATGGTCGGGAAGACAGGATTCGAACCTGCGACCCCTTGGTCCCAAACCAAGTGCTCTACCAAGCTGAGCTACTTCCCGAAATGGTGCGCCCAGCAGAAGTCGAATCCACAACCTTCTGATCCGTAGTCAGACGCTCTATCCAGTTGAGCTATGGGCGCATATTATAATTATTTGTTCATTGCTTACTATAACAGATGGTGCCGAGGACCGGAATCGAACCGGTACGGTAGTCACCTACCGCAGGATTTTAAGTCCTGTGCGTCTGCCAGTTCCGCCACCCCGGCATATTTGGAGCGGAAGACGGGGTTCGAACCCGCGACCCCCACCTTGGCAAGGTGATGTTCTACCACTGAACTACTTCCGCATATGCTTTAAGTTTTTTAAATCTGGCAATTATAAAGTTTTAAAATAAATGGTGCGGGTGAAGGGAGTCGAACCCCCACGCCTTGCGGCGCTAGATCCTAAGTCTAGTGCGTCTGCCAATTCCGCCACACCCGCTAAGTTTAATTAAAATGGTGAGTCATGCAGGATTCGAACCAGCGACCCTCTGATTAAAAGTCAGATGCTCTACCAACTGAGCTAATGACTCATTAAGAAAATCCATGGTGCCGGCGAAAGGAGTCGAACCCTCGACCTACTGATTACAAGTCAGTTGCTCTACCAACTGAGCTACACCGGCAATGTTAAATGGTGGAGGATGACGGGATCGAACCGCCGACCCTCTGCTTGTAAGGCAGATGCTCTCCCAGCTGAGCTAATCCTCCATATGTACAGCCTAGCAACGTCCTACTCTCGCAGGGGGACAGCCCCCAACTACCATTGGCGCTAAAGAGCTTAACTTCTGTGTTCGGCATGGGAACAGGTGTGACCTCTTTGCCATCATTACTAGACTATTTGGTTTTCTTAAGGACAAGAATAATTTTACCATTATTATAATTAAAAGTCAAGAACCTTTTTAAAAGTTCCTTATTCTTTCAAAACTGGATAAACTTTCATTGAAGTTCTTAAAATAACGTTTGGTTAAGTCCTCGATCTATTAGTATTCGTCAGCTCCATGTGTCACCACACTTCCACCTCGAACCTATCTACCTTGTCGTCTTCAAGGGATCTTACTTACTTGCGTAATGGGAAATCTCATCTTGAGGGGGGCTTCATGCTTAGATGCTTTCAGCACTTATCCCGTCCACACATAGCTACCCAGCGATGCTCTTGGCAGAACAACTGGTACACCAGCGGTGTGTCCATCCCGGTCCTCTCGTACTAAGGACAGCTCCTCTCAAATTTCCTACGCCCACGACGGATAGGGACCGAACTGTCTCACGACGTTCTGAACCCAGCTCGCGTACCGCTTTAATGGGCGAACAGCCCAACCCTTGGGACCGACTACAGCCCCAGGATGCGATGAGCCGACATCGAGGTGCCAAACCTCCCCGTCGATGTGGACTCTTGGGGGAGATAAGCCTGTTATCCCCGGGGTAGCTTTTATCCGTTGAGCGATGGCCCTTCCATGCGGAACCACCGGATCACTAAGCCCGTCTTTCGACCCTGCTCGACTTGTAGGTCTCGCAGTCAAGCTCCCTTGTGCCTTTACACTCTGCGAATGATTTCCAACCATTCTGAGGGAACCTTTGGGCGCCTCCGTTACTCTTTAGGAGGCGACCGCCCCAGTCAAACTGTCCGCCTGACACTGTCTCCTACCCCGATATAGGGGTACGGGTTAGAATTTCAATACAGCTGGGGTAGTATCCCAAGGACGCCTCCACCGAAGCTGGCGCTCCGGTATCTCAGGCTCCTACCTATCCTGTACAAGCTGTACCAAAATTCAATATCAGGCTACAGTAAAGCTCCACGGGGTCTTTCCGTCCTGTCGCGGGTAACCTGCATCTTCACAGGTACTATAATTTCACCGAGTCTCTCGTTGAGACAGTGCCCAGATCGTTACGCCTTTCGTGCGGGTCGGAACTTACCCGACAAGGAATTTCGCTACCTTAGGACCGTTATAGTTACGGCCGCCGTTTACTGGGGCTTCGGTTCTCACCTTCGCTTACGCTAAGCAATCCCCTTAACCTTCCAGCACCGGGCAGGCGTCAGCCCCTATACGTCACCTTACGGTTTTGCAGAGACCTGTGTTTTTGCTAAACAGTCGCCTGGGCCTATTCACTGCGGCTCTCTCGGGCTTGCACCCTACTAGAGCACCCCTTCTCCCGAAGTTACGGGGTCATTTTGCCGAGTTCCTTAACGAGAGTTCTCTCGCTCACCTTAGGATTCTCTCCTCGACTACCTGTGTCGGTTTGCGGTACGGGCACCTCCTACCTCGCTAGAGGCTTTTCTTGACAGTGTGAAATCAGGAACTTCGCGGTAAACCGCTCGCCATCATAGCTCAACGTTATAGAGAGCGGATTTGCCTACTCTCACGCCTTACTATTTAGACGCACATAACCAACAGTGCGCTTACCCTATCCTACTGTGTCCCCCCATTACTCAAATGGTAGGGAGGTGGTACAGGAATATCAACCTGTTATCCATCGCCTACGCCTATCGGCCTCGGCTTAGGTCCCGACTAACCCTGAGAGGACGAGCCTTCCTCAGGAAACCTTAGTCATTCGGTGGATGGGATTCTCACCCATCTTTCGCTACTCATACCGGCATTCTCACTTCTAAGCGCTCCACCAGTCCTTCCGGTCTGACTTCACAGCACTTAGAACGCTCTCCTACCACAGACATCATAGATGTCTATCCACAGCTTCGGTGAATTGTTTAGCCCCGATACATTTTCGGCGCAGCGTCACTCGACCAGTGAGCTATTACGCACTCTTTAAATGGTGGCTGCTTCTGAGCCAACATCCTGGTTGTCTAAGCAACGTCACATCCTTTTCCACTTAACAATTACTTTGGGACCTTAGCTGGTGGTCTGGGCTGTTTCCCTTTTGACTACGGATCTTATCACTCGCAGTCTGACTCCCGTGCATAAATCATTGGCATTCGGAGTTTGTCTGAATTCGGTAATCCGGGATGGACCCCTAGTTCAAACAGTGCTCTACCTCCAAGATTCTCTATCACGAGGCTAGCCCTAAAGCTATTTCGGAGAGAACCAGCTATCTCCAAGTTCGATTGGAATTTCTCCGCTACCCACACCTCATCCCCGCACTTTTCAACGTGCGTGGGTTCGGGCCTCCAGTAAGTGTTACCTTACCTTCACCCTGGACATGGGTAGATCACCTGGTTTCGGGTCTACAACCACATACTCATTCGCCCTATTCAGACTCGCTTTCGCTACGGCTCCGTCTTTTCAACTTAACCTTGCATGTAATCGTAACTCGCCGGTTCATTCTACAAAAGGCACGCTATCACCCATTAACGGGCTCTAACTACTTGTAGGCACATGGTTTCAGGATCTCTTTCACTCCCCTCCCGGGGTGCTTTTCACCTTTCCCTCACGGTACTGGTTCACTATCGGTCACTAGAGAGTATTTAGCCTTAGGAGATGGTCCTCCCAGATTCCGACGGAATTTCACGTGTTCCGCCGTACTCAGGATCCACTCAGGAGAGAATGAACTTTTGACTACAGGACTGTTACCTTCTTCGGTAGGTCTTTCCAAACCGCTTCGTCTAATTCATTCCTTTGTAACTCCATATAGAGTGTCCTACAACCCCAAGAGGCAAGCCTCTTGGTTTGGGCTGTTCCCGTTTCGCTCGCCGCTACTAAGGGAATCGAAATTTCTTTCTCTTCCTTCAGGTACTTAGATGTTTCAGTTCCCTGAGTCTGCCATCATGACGCTATGTATTCACGTCAAGATACTATTCCATTACGAATAGTGGGTTTCCCCATTCGGAAATCTCCGGATCAAAGCTTACTTACAGCTCCCCGAAGCATATCGGTGTTAGTGCCGTCCTTCATCGGCTTCTAGTGCCAAGGCATCCGCCATGCGCCCTTAATAACTTAACCTATAAGTTATTAAGCCTAAAAATTTAAAACTTAATATAAAAAAATGTGTTACTTAAGAATTTTTCAATGTCGTTTTATCCAGTTTTCAAAGAACAATGTTTTGAAAGCGATGAGCCTTCAAAACTGAACAGCAAGCGTTAATCTTAGAGAACCACGTTCTCTATTCCGAAATATTCCTTAGAAAGGAGGTGATCCAGCCGCACCTTCCGATACGGCTACCTTGTTACGACTTCACCCCAATCATCTATCCCACCTTCGGCGGCTGGCCCCAAAAGGTTACCTCACCGACTTCGGGTGTTACAAACTCTCGTGGTGTGACGGGCGGTGTGTACAAGGCCCGGGAACGTATTCACCGCGGCATGCTGATCCGCGATTACTAGCGATTCCGGCTTCATGTAGGCGAGTTGCAGCCTACAATCCGAACTGAGAACGGTTTTATGAGATTAGCGTGCTCTCGCGAGTTAGCGACTCTTTGTACCGTCCATTGTAGCACGTGTGTAGCCCAGGTCATAAGGGGCATGATGATTTGACGTCATCCCCACCTTCCTCCGGTTTGTCACCGGCAGTCACCTTAGAGTGCCCAACTAAATGATGGCAACTAAGATTAAGGGTTGCGCTCGTTGCGGGACTTAACCCAACATCTCACGACACGAGCTGACGACAACCATGCACCACCTGTCACCAATGTCCCCGAAGGGAAAACTCTATCTCTAGAGCGGTCACTGGGATGTCAAGACCTGGTAAGGTTCTTCGCGTTGCTTCGAATTAAACCACATGCTCCACCGCTTGTGCGGGCCCCCGTCAATTCCTTTGAGTTTCAACCTTGCGGTCGTACTCCCCAGGCGGAGTGCTTAATGCGTTAGCTGCAGCACTAAGGGGCGGAAACCCCCTAACACTTAGCACTCATCGTTTACGGCATGGACTACCAGGGTATCTAATCCTGTTTGCTCCCCATGCTTTCGCGCCTCAGCGTCAGTTACAGACCAGAAAGTCGCCTTCGCCACTGGTGTTCCTCCAAATCTCTACGCATTTCACCGCTACACTTGGAATTCCACTTTCCTCTTCTGCACTCAAGTCTCCCAGTTTCCAATGACCCTCCACGGTTGAGCCGTGGGCTTTCACATCAGACTTAAGAAACCACCTGCGCGCGCTTTACGCCCAATAAATCCGGACAACGCTTGCCACCTACGTATTACCGCGGCTGCTGGCACGTAGTTAGCCGTGGCTTTCTAATAAGGTACCGTCAAGGTACGTTCATTTCCTAACGTACTTGTTCTTCCCTTACAACAGAGTTTTACGATCCGAAAACCTTCATCACTCACGCGGCGTTGCTCCATCAGACTTTCGTCCATTGTGGAAGATTCCCTACTGCTGCCTCCCGTAGGAGTTTGGGCCGTGTCTCAGTCCCAATGTGGCCGATCACCCTCTCAGGTCGGCTATGCATCGTCGCCTTGGTAGGCCGTTACCCCACCAACTAGCTAATGCACCGCGGGCCCATCCTGTAGTGACGCGAAAGCGCCTTTCAACATTTCACCATGAAGTGAAATGGATTATCCGGTATTAGCTCCGGTTTCCCGAAGTTATCCCAGTCTACAGGGCAGGTTGCCCACGTGTTATTCACCCGTCCGCCGCTAAATCAGAGGAGCAAGCTCCTCGTCATTCGCTCGACTTGCATGTATTAGGCACGCCGCCAGCGTTCGTCCTGAGCCAGGATCAAACTCTCCATAAAAGTAAAGTTTGAAAGCTCATTAGCTTTGCTAGCGCATCATCAAAGATGATGTCTATTGTTTGTCCTTGTCACTAACGAAAGTTAGTAAACAAAGTTTATTGATTAACGTCTTGCTTGTTCAGTTTTCAAGGTTCATATTGCGTCGTATTTTGACGACTTAAACATCTTATCATTTCCATTTCTCTTTGTCAATAACTTTATTAAAAAAGTTTTTTAAGAAGAAAAATAGATGAGATATAATATTTTACCACGTCTTAACGACATATATTAATATACCTCATCTATTTTTAAAAATCAATAGTTTTTGTGAAATAATTTTTTCATTTTTGATTCGTCTATTACAAATAATGTTATGCCAATAATAACAATAGTTCCACCTACTATTTGTGTAGTAACTAAATGCTCGTTAAATATAAAGAAAGCTAATATTGAAGCTCCTACCGGTTCAAAAAGAATGGCGATAGATATTACATTGGCAGATACCCATTTAAGTGCCCAATTAAATAAATTGTGCCCAAGGAGATTTGGAACAATGGCCAGTAGTAAAAACCAAATCCAATTCATTGATGGGTAAGGACCAAAAGACTCCCCTTTAAAAAGCACATAGAAAAATAGCGTTACTGTGCTTGAAGTATAAACAATAGTGGTATATGTAGTTAGGGATATTCTTTTTCTTACTTCTTGTCCAAATAACATGTAGCCAGTTACGAGTGCACATGCTATTAACGCGAGCACATCTCCATAGAATGCGAGTCCACCTACTTTAAAATCTCCCCAACTAATAAGAAAACTGCCAAATATCGCAATAATTCCTGTCGATATCGTTTTAACATTAATTGGTTCTTTAAAGAATACATATGTACCTACAATTGCAAACAAAGGTTGTAATGTCACTAACACCGTTGAACTAGCTACGGAAGTATAGCGCAATGATTCAAACCATAAGATAAAATGAAAGGCTAAAAATATACCTGATACAATTGAAAAAATCCAATCTTTTCTTTCAATATTTAATACTTCTTTTCTATAATGTATTAAAAAGGTGGGTGCCATCAATAGGACTGAAAATAACATCCTATAGAATGCAATAATCCCTGAATCTGCCTCTGCTAGTTTAACTAGAATTGCTGATGTGGATACAGAGATAACACCGATTAATATTGCTAATAATGGATGTATGTTAGGTTTATCCACTCTTAATACCTCCGATATTCATTTATTTCATTTTTCAGTTCAATAAAACACATTATACAACGACATTACCGTTTCATACTTAAAATCTATATTTTAAATAAGAGGAGGAAATTATGATCGATACAATCATCGGAAATTCAATTACATATGAAACACTTTTTAAACTAACAATCGCTGCACTTTTAAGTTTAGGAATAGGTATAGAAAGGGAATTAAAAAAGAAACCAGTAGGACTTAAAACAAATCTGGTTATAGCTACTTTTAGTTGTCTTTTAACGATTATTTCAATTGAAGCCGTTTATAACGCAAAACCTGTACCTGGTATTAATGTAACAATGGATCCTTTACGTTTAGCAGCACAAATTGTTAGCGGAATTGGTTTTTTAGGAGCTGGCGTGATTCTCCGCAGAGGCAATGATAGTGTAACAGGTTTGACCACTGCAGCGATGATTTGGGGCGCAGCTGGGATTGGGATTGCAATCGGTGCAGGATTTTATCTTCAAGCAGTTGCAGCAGTAGTTATTGTCCTTATTGGTGTTGAATTGGTTCCTCCGGTGTTTTTTAAACTTGCACCTAAAAGGCTTCGTTCAAGAGATGTTTCACTTAAGCTACACCTGAAAGATGCAAATAATATAAAGGATATATTAGAATATATTCATGATCACCATATGGAAGTAGAGCATATTCGTATAAAAGACGTGCGATTGTCAAACAATGAATTACAGCATCTAATTATTCTTCGTTTTTCAATCTCTCAACAACTAAATACCATTGCGCTATATACCGAAATTAAAAAACTTCCTTATGCAGAAGAAGTGGAAATTGAAATATTGTCTTAAAGGGGTTTAATTGATGAATGAATTATGGAAACTTTTAAAGCATGGGAATAAGCCTTCCCTACTCGCAGCTTTTGTTAACTTATTCTTAGGAATCATAAAGGCTATAGCTTTTTTCTTTACAGGAAATGTTGCAATGTTTGCAGAAATGATGCACTCTCTAGGTGATGCAGCTAACCAATTTTTCGTTTATATCGGTTCTGCTCTATCTAAAAAAGCTCCTACAAAAGATTTCCCATACGGTTTCGGTCGTGTTGTAAACCTTGTTTGTTTAGGTGCTGTACTAATTGTTGGAATATTATCTTATGAAACAATCATCGAAGGTTGGCATCAAATTCAACATCCAGTTGAATCATCCAAAATGTGGATTAGTTTGGCAGTATTAGGAATTGGTATTATCATGGAAGGTTCAGTATTGCTCAAAGCAGCTAAAGAAATTTCACATGAGGCAGGATCGAAAGCAAACACTGTTAGCGCTATTCCAAAAGCGTTTACTCATTTAGGAAGTGCAAAGCCTGCTACAAAGTTAGTATTCATGGAAGATTTAGTTGCAACTTCTGGCGGTGTATTAGCCTTTATCGCGGTGCTAATTTCACACTTTACTGGATTTTTACAAGCAGAAGGGATTGCTTCTGTTCTCATTGGAGCGATGATGTTCTATGTGGTGGGCACTGTATTCTTAGAAAATGCACGTGGAGCAATCGGTGAAACCGATGAGGAGATGTTAAATCATATTGCTCATCTTGTATTAGATGATCCTAATGTAAAAGACATAAAAAAACTTGTCGTTCTTAAAGAAGGAGAATTTCTTCATGTAGAGCTAATCGCAGAAGTAGATCCTACATTAAGTTTCGCTTATCTCGATGATGTCAGAGATCATCTGACAGAAATGATTTTATCTCAAAAAAATGTATCAAAGGCTCATATTTCATTTGATGAAGATAATGGTGTAATAGAATGGAAACATATAGATAATCGACCAGAAAAATTAACATAAGCGTATAAAGCTGTTCCAAGAGTTACTCTACTTGGAACAGCTTTTTATTTTCTACATATTGAATGAATTTTAGATTTATACCACAAACTATTATTGGAGGTGATTTTAATGAACGGATTACAAAGATTTGCTCTTTTCCTAACTATCATAGGCGCACTCAATTGGGGTCTTTTAGGGATTTTCCAATTTGATGTTGTGGCAACACTTTTCCGTGATGGGCAAGCAAGTTTTGGAGCACGTGCGCTTTACACAATCATTGCAATCGCTGGTCTTATAAGCTTAAGTAGATTGTTTGCTCCGAATAGAGTACATGTGAGAACAGTAAAGAAAGACAATGTTCGCCCATTAAAGAGTGTATAAAGCGAAACTTCAATCTGTGGGATTCTTCCCCACTGATTGTTAGATTAACCAATCAGGCTTTACGAGCAGTTATCTCACAAAGCTTAATACGGGATAAAAAAAGGCCGAAGAACAATTCTATGTTCTTCGGCTTTTCTATTTCAATAAGAAGTTTAAAACTTCACTATTTTAAATTACACCCAACCTCTGAAACGAGAAGCCTCAGCTGTTTTGCGGACACCAACCATATAGGCTGCTAAACGCATATCAATGTTGCGAGTTGAAGCAACATTATAGACATTATCGAAGGCTTCGACCATTTTTTTCAATAGTTTTTCATTTACTTCATCTTCTGACCAGTAGTAACCTTGGTTGTTTTGTACCCACTCAAAGTAAGATACCGTTACTCCCCCAGCGCTTGCAAGTACATCAGGTACTAGAAGAATGCCACGTTCATAAAGAATCTTAGTAGCTTCTGATGTAGTTGGTCCATTTGCTGCTTCTACTACGATTTTCGCATTAATATTGTGAGCATTTTCTGACGTGATTTGGTTTTCGATTGCCGCAGGTACAAGGATATCACAATCAAGCTCAAGTAATTCTTGGTTTGTGATTGTATTTTCAAATAATGTAGTTACAGTACCAAAGCTATCTCGGCGGTCTAGTAAATAATCAATATCTAAGCCTTCAGGGTCATGTAATGCACCATATGCATCTGAAATACCGATTACTTTTGCACCTAGATCACTCATAAATTTAGCTAAAAAACTACCTGCATTACCGAAACCTTGGATAACTACACGAGCACCCTTAATATCAATATTACGACGTTTTGCTGCTTCTTCAATAATAATAGTAACGCCTTGTGCAGTTGCACGATCACGCCCTTGAGATCCTCCAAGAACGATTGGTTTACCAGTTATAAATCCAGGTGAATTAAATTCGTCTATTCGACTGTATTCATCCATCATCCAGGCCATGATTTGTGAGTTTGTAAACACGTCTGGAGCTGGAATATCTTTTGTTGGTCCCACAAACTGACTAACAGCACGAACATATCCGCGACTTAATCGTTCCACTTCACCCATTGACATTTGACGAGGGTCGCAAACTACGCCTCCCTTACCGCCACCATATGGTAGATCAACGATACCTGCTTTTAAAGTCATCCACATAGATAAAGCTTTTACTTCTTCCTCAGAGACTTGAGGATGGAAGCGTACGCCACCTTTAGTAGGACCCACAGCATCGTTATGTTGTGCTCGGAAACCTGTAAATACTTTTACAGAACCATCATCCATTTTAACTGGAATACGGACTTCTAACATGCGTAATGGCTCTTTTAAAAGTTCATACATCGCTTCATCATAGCCAAGTTTTTGCAAAGCTTCCTTAATCACAGCTTGTGTAGATGTAAACAGGTTTAGATTTTCTGCCATTTGTTTTTTTCGCCTCTTTTATTCTTAATAATGGTTAATAATAGTACTAAGTGCAAACATTGTAACATAGTTTAACCACTATGTTGAGTATTAATTTTTATTTTTTAAAAACTTCACGGATTTTATCTAATGCCCAATCTAATTCCTCTTTTGTGATGATTAATGGTGGAGCAAAGCGGATGACTGTATCGTGGGTTTCTTTGCAAAGTAAACCTAAACCCATTAGTTTTTCACAATACGGGCGAGCGTCTACATTAAGTTCAAGACCGATAAATAATCCACGACCACGAACTTCAACAATTGATTCGTTATCAATTTTTTTCAATTCATTTAAGAAATATTCGCCTAAGTCAGCTGAACGCTCTGACAATTTCTCTTCAATTAATACATCTAAAGAAGCGATTGACACTGCGCAAGCAAGTGGGTTACCACCAAATGTCGATCCGTGTGAACCTGGAGTGAATACACCTAATACTTCTTTGCTGGATACAACAGCAGAGATTGGCATTACACCACCACCAAGAGCTTTACCTAAAATGAATATATCAGGATTTACATCTTCCCATTCAACTGCAAACATTTTACCTGTACGTGCAAGACCAGTCTGAATTTCGTCTGCAACAAATAATACATTGTTGTCGCGACATAACTCACTCGCCTTTTTCAAGTAACCTTGTGGAGGAATATTGATACCTGCTTCACCTTGGATTGGTTCGATAATGAATGCTGCTGTGTTTTCTGTGATTGCTTCCTTTAATTGATCTAAATTTCCGTAGTCAACCAATCTAATCCCGGGAAGCAATGGACCGAATCCACGGCGATATTCAGCTTCAGAAGTCATAGAAACTGCTAACATGGTACGACCATGGAAGTTACCATTACATACGATTACTTCTGCTCGATCAGCTTCTACCCCTTTTACTTCATAAGCCCATCGACGAACAGCTTTAAAGGCCGTTTCTACAGCTTCAGCACCTGTGTTCATTGGTAATACCATTTCTTTTCCAGTAATGGCTGTTACTTTTTCAAGCCAAGTACCTATTTGGTCATTATGAAATGCACGAGATGTTAATGTTACCTTATCCGCTTGGTCTTTTAATGCTTGAATAATTTTAGGATGACGATGACCTTGGTTTAAAGCGGAATAAGAAGATAGCATATCTAGGTACTTATTACCCTCAGGATCTTTAACCCAAACTCCTTTACCTTCTGAAATAACGATTGGAAGTGGCTTGTAGTTTTTTGCACCAAATTCATTCGATAAAGCAATAGCTTTCTCAGAAGTTGTAGATACCATCCAAATCCCTCCTTATAATTTGTGAAGTATATAATTCTTTACTCGCTATTCTTCATTTTTTCCAACAAAAATCGACAATTATATTAATATGCAGGCAATATGATAATTGCCTGCATATTCGCTTAATCTTTATAGTGCTTCACCGATTGATTTAGATTGCATATGGAGTGTTAAGAAGTCTGGACCACCAGCTTTCGAGCAAGTACCTGACATGTTGTAACCACCAAATGGTTGGTAACCAACTGTAGCAGCAGTACATCCACGGTTGATGTATAGGTTACCTACAAAGAAATCTTCTCGAGCTTTTTCAATATGTTCACGGTTTTTGGAGATTACTGCCCCAGTTAAACCGTATTCTGTATTATTTGCAATATCGATTGCTTCATCGAAATCTTTTGCCTTGCAAACTGCAAGGATTGGGCCAAATATTTCTTCTTGCATCAAACGAGCTTTAGGATCCACGTCAGCTACGACTGTTGGGTTTATATAGTAACCTATTGAGTCATCTGCAGTACCACCAACTACAATACGACCTTCGTTGTTAGCAACTTCAAAATAGCTTGTTATTTTCTTGAATGCATTATCATCGATTACTGTAGCCATGAAGTTTTCATAGTTTGTTGGATCACCAATTGTTAGACCTTTCGTTAATTCAACGACGCGTTCAAGTACCTGATCATAAACTTCTTCTACAATTACTGCGCGGGAACATGCCGAACATTTTTGACCACTGAAACCAAAAGCAGATTTTACGATAGATTGAGCTGCTAATTCTAAATCAGCTTCTTTATCAACAACGATTGTGTCTTTCCCGCCCATTTCAGCGATTACGCGCTTGATCCAAATTTGGCCTTCTTGTTGAACAGCTGCACGTTGATTAATGCGAAGACCTACATCACGTGAACCAGTGAAACTTACAAAGCGAGTACGCGGATGGTCTACTAAGTAATCGCCAACTTCTGCGCCTGAACCCGGAATGTAGTTCACGACACCTGCTGGTAGACCTGCTTCCTCAAGAATCTCCATAAATTTATATGCAATAATCGGCGTTGTAGAAGCCGGTTTTAATAATACGGTGTTACCTGTAACCATAGCAGCTAGTGTAGTACCAGCCATAATTGCAAATGGGAAATTCCATGGAGAGATGACTACACCTACACCAAGTGAAATATATCCAAAGCGATTATTTTCATTTGGACGACTATTAACTGGTTTGCCATCTTTTAGTTCAAGCATTTGACGACCATAGTATTCCATGAAGTCAATTGCTTCTGCTGTATCAGCGTCCGCTTCTACCCATGGTTTACCAGCCTCAAGCGTCATAATAGCTGACATTTCGTGTTTACGACGTCTTGTAATAGCAGCTGCTTTGAAAAGGATATCAGCGCGAACTTCTGGTTTCACTTTGCTCCAAGTCTTAAATTTTTCATCTGCTATTTTCATAGCTTTTTCTGCAAGTTCTTGATTTGCTTTTGAAACTGTACCTACTACCTCTGTTTTTTTTGCAGGATTGTAAGATACAATTTTGTCTTCAGTTGTTATTCTTTCCCCACCAATAATTAAAGGATAATCTTGACCAAGTTCACTTTGCACTTTTTTCAAAGCCTCTTGATAAGCTTGGCGATTTTCTTCATTTGAAAAATCTGTTAATGGTTCTGTTGTGTACGGAATCATTTCATATCCCCCTTTGATTTAGAAAGTGCAAAAAATATTTGCATTCAATTATTGTTTACACTTATAATAATGCAAAAGATTCTTGCTTTATTCAAGTTAAAAATGCTAAAAAAATAAAAAAATTTTCAGGTGATCGAATTGGGTAAAAATGATGAGCGTTTATTGCCGTTTTATAAATTTGCTACTAAGCATGTTTCCGTAGGAATACATGCAGTTGATTTAAACGGTCGAACAATAATTTACAATGATAAAATGAAAGAAATTGAGGGGCTACATCTTGCAGATTTTCGAGATCGTTCTATAATGGAACTTTTTCAATTTGAGAAAGAAGACAGTACGTTACTAAATGTATTGCAAACAGCAAAGCCTGTACAAAATGAAAAACAAACATACTGGAATCAAAATGGCCAAGAAATAACAACTATTAATGATACCTATCCCATATTCGAGAATGGCCAACTTCTTGGCGCAATTGAACTAGCAAGAGATGTTACAACTCTAGAAAAGCTTGTGTTTCAACCTTTGCGCCGATATGGAGAAGCCATTACATTTGATACGATTACGGCTGTGTCTGAGCCGATGCGTGAGGTGATTGAGACGGCTAAAAAAGCAGCTGCGGCAAGACTTCCTGTATTATTAATAGGTGAATCTGGTACAGGGAAAGATCTAATCGCAGAAGCCATTCATTCTGCATCAACACCTGCTCAAGAAAATTTCATCACTTATTTCTGCCATCGTTCAGATACTGGAATGGTGGAACGTTTAAAAAAACAATTACAAAGTAGTGATAGTAGTACTATATTCTGTGAGCGAATCGAATATTTATCTCTTGAAATACAAAAGGAATGCTTAAATGTGCTTGAACATCATCGTCAAGATCCACATCTATTAATCGCAAGTATTGGTGGCGATCCAATTGACTTAATCGCTTCTGGCGAATTATTAAAGGAATTGTATTACTTTTTTGCAGGAGTATCGATTAATATCCCTCCTCTTCATAACCGCAAGGAAGACATATTACCTTTCATCAATGATTATTTAAGACGTTATGAAAATCGATTTGGTAAGAAATTAAGCGGCATTTCCAATGAAGTTGAACAACTATTTATGGACTATGATTGGCCAGGTAATTTAAAGGAATTAGAAGTTTTACTTGACGACATAATGTCTATGATTACAAATGAAGAGGAAATCTCGTATGAGCTATTGCCTATTCACTTTAAATGGAAAGTAAAAAAGTACCAGCCTACAGAAAAAAGTCCAGATTATTTTGTTGTTCAAAATGATAAAGAACTTTTACCTTTAGAGGATTATCTTCGTGAAGCAGAAGAGTATTATTTAAATAAAGTGCTTGAAATGTATGATCACAATATAACCAAGGCCTCTGAAGCCCTTGGTATGAGTCGTCAAAATTTACAATACCGTATACGGAAGATGAAAAAATAAGAAAGAAGCTATTTCGCATCAATTTGGCGAAATAGCTTCTTTTTACTTTATACCTGATTCCTCAATCCAGTCTCGTAGTTTCACTTTTAATGAGTTAAAACCTACTGAATCATTTTCATCTACACGATCTTGAAGTGATTTACGCGGAGCAAAGTCTTTACGCTTCACAGGCGGCCGCTCTTGAAGTGCGCGAATGGATAAACTAATTTTCTTTTCGTCTTCGTCTACTTCTAGTATTTTCACTTGAACATCTTGTCCAACATTGAGAAAATCTGTGATGTTTTTTACAAAGCCGTACGTAATTTCAGAAATATGCACGAGACCTTGCGTTGTGTCATCTAATGCAACAAATGCGCCGTATGGCTGGATACCAGTTACTTTTCCTGTTAGCACATCTCCTACTTCATATTTTTTTGTCATTCGACCTTCCTACTTTCCATTTACAACTATATACATTTTTTCACGTAAATTATAGCATAGTCCAATGATAGCGAGCAAAAATTCCATTACCTATCTATAAACATCCACATTCCTTAATGTTTTCAAAAATTCGTAATACACTTTTCTGAATTATGTAACAATTCACTTAATCATTCTGTTTTAAACATGTTATAATCAAATCACGACTAATTTATTATTCAATTTAAGAGGGGTGCTTTCTATATGATGAGAGAAAATCTTCATACTCAATTAAGTATGCTACGTAAAGAACGCAATCTAACATTGGATCAATTATCACTAAAAACGCGAATAGGTGTAGAAAAGCTAGCACGCTACGAGTCTGGTGAAGATATACCTTCTGAACAAACACTATTAAAGCTATCAAATGCCCTTGAAGTACCTGTTTCAAACTTGTTAGATGGGATCAACAAATAAAGAGAAATGCCCGTTAATTCGGGATAAATAAAAAGCCTACCTTTAAAATATACAAATAATTTTAGAGATAGGCTTTTTCAATTCTAGTAGATTATTATAAAACCACTTACTCATGAATTGGTAAATAATTTTATAAAATACATTTAGCCTCAAATTTTATAGCTAAAAGTTTATACGAAATTTCAATGCAATCTTCAATTGGAATCCATAGTTCAAATGATTGCTCATAAATTTCTTGAATCACTTTCCCTAAATTTGAAGGATCATCAATATATTGTAGAGCTGCTACAACATCAGCAGCTTCCGTATCATAAGTAAAACCATCTATTTTAAATGGGTTCCAGTCTTCTAAAGTGCGTATGGCTTTTCTATTCATCTCAATATTTTCCATCTTTTGTCACCTTATATACTTTCCTATTATAAAGGATATAATAACATAATTGTAAAAAAAGAAAAGAGGGGTAGCCTTGAATAATTTTGATTTTGTAGAAGATAGACTTCATACCAATTCATTTAAATGGGATAAGCTTGATGTTGTATATCATTTAGAAGATGCAACTGATATACTTCCAATGTGGGTCGCTGATATGGATTTTGCTGCACCAAAAGTACTGATAAATGCCCTTAAAAAGCGCCTCGAACACCCAGTATTCGGATATTCTTTTGAAAGTGAATCTTGTACAAGAGCCTTTACTTCTTGGGTAAACAAGCGCCATAACTTACATGTAGAACCAAAATGGGTGCTTTATCATCAAGGGGTTGTACCTGCACTTGCATCAATCATTGAAACATTTACTTCAGAAAATGATTCTGTATTAATTACACCACCTGTATATCAGCCGTTCTTCAATGTTCCTAAAAGATTGAATCGTATCGTAAAAGAATGTCCATTGAATGAATCGGATGGCATCTATTCTATGGATTTCAAGAAGTTTGACGAAATGACCTCAACAGATGACGTTAAATTATTTATATTATGCCACCCCCATAATCCTGGAGGTATTGAGTGGTCTGTAGATACTTTGCAAGAAATTATTCGGATTTGTGTAAAAAACGATGTGCTTATCATATCCGATGAAATTCATGCGGATTTAATGTTAGATGGCCATAACCATACCCCGCTCATGAATATTGCGAATGAACTACAAAATCATATTATTACATGTATGGCACCGACCAAAACTTTTAATATTGCGGGTATTCAAGCTGCGATGATGATTGTTCCAGATGATCAAAAACGACGCAAGCTACAACAAAACGCTACAAAACATGCCAGAATGGGACTATCTATTTTCGCTGCGACAGCAGTGGAAGCAGTCTATTCAGAAGAAGGCGAAGCGTGGTTAGACGAACTGTTAAAATATATCTCCTTAAATATGGACTTAGTTATTGAACAACTTACAATAGCAATACCTGAAATCACCATTCATAAATCCTTTGCCACCTACTTACTCTGGATTGACTATCGCAACACAGGATTAGAAGAAGACGAAGTGATGAATCGATTACTCACTAAAGGAAAACTTGCATTAGAACCAGGTTCCAAATTCGGTGAACAAGGCCGAGGCTTTTTACGAATGAACGTCGGCTGCCCGCGCGCAACAGTAGAAGAAGGAATTAAACGATTTATTAAAGCATTTGAAGCATAATATCCTTATGAAAAACACCCTATATGAGATACCCCAAAAGTTAGACTTTACGCTAACTTTTTGAGTACTACATACTGGGTGCTTCTTTTTGTTAGATTTAGTAATTCTTTAATAGACTTATGTCATTGTATTTTAAAAGTTTGAATCAGCAACAAATAGTTACAAAAGAAATCTTCTACCATAAAGAATTGAAGTAAAATAGATTTTTAATCCAAAGGAAATGTAATATTAGAAAGATATTTTAATCAAACTATGCTAGAAATCTTTTGGTGGAGATTAGTACCACAAATAAAATGAAGTGAAATTAGCGTAGACTCCTAGCTAAAAAAAGCGAGACAGGTGAGGCCCCGCAGGAAAAATTCCTTTTGCTTTTGCAAAAGGAATTTTCTGCGACGAAGCTAGCGATGCGATGCAGGAGCACATGGTTTTGACAAGGAGACTCACCACTCGTCCGCAGGAAAGCGAAGCTAATTTCACTTCGAACTAAAACTTAATTAGTATTTATTACTTTTTCAGTTTTCTAAACAGAAAGAAGAAAAAGTCCATACAAAGGTTCTCTACTCGCTAGGAACAAATTCGCAGTACTAAGCAAAAATTATATTAGTTACTGAATTTAAAATTTTAATAAAAAAACCCTGCACTAGCATACTCAACTAGCACAGGATTTTAAAATTAAGGATTCTTCGGAGCAGAATGTTGTTTTTGCTTTAAAATTTTCTCTTCTAATTCCCTTGTCTTTTCAGCATCTTTTCTTGCTTTTTTTCTAAATAAATTAAAAACAAGAATACATAAAACAAGGATAATTGCCATCTCTATTACTGCAGGGATGTACTCCGATTTATCTTCCGGAAAGTATAAAAATTCATTTAAAATCCAAAGATTCATGAATCATACATCTCCTTACTATTTTTCGATTACTTTAATAGACTCAATCACAACATCTTCTACTGGTTTATCTTGGAAACCTTTTTCAACATTTGCGATATTATCAACGATATCCATACCTTCTACAACTTGACCAAATACAGTGTGTTTACCATCTAACCATGGAGTACCACCAAGCTCTTTATAAGCATTGATGACTTCTTCTGGGAATCCAGCATCTTTCATTTGACCAATCATATTAGAAGGAACTTGTGACATATGCACGATAAAGAATTGGCTTCCATTTGTGTTAGGGCCAGCATTTGCCATAGAAAGTGCTCCACGGATGTTCATAAGTTCTGGTGCAAATTCATCTTCAAAAGAATGACCATAAATACTTTCGCCACCCATACCAGTTCCAGTTGGGTCTCCACCTTGAATCATAAAGTCTTTAATAACACGGTGGAAGATAATTCCTTCATAGTAACCGTTTTTAGCATGAGTTAAAAAGTTTTCTACAGTTTTTGGTGCTAATTCAGGGAATAATTTAATTTTGATTGCACCTAGTGTTGTTTTCATTTCAACTAATACTTCGTTTTCTGCTACTTCTTTTGATAATTGTGGGTACATAATTGCATCTCCTTTAATTTGAAAATACTAATTCTATTTAATGATATTTTCTATCTTTCCTATATCCTGTCCTAGGATAACATATTTGACAGCAATTTTCATTTTGTAGCATTTTTTTCTTTACGTTTTTGGACAATCTTTTTAGAATCTATGCCCTTATGAATAGCAATGTGCTATTCTGTTAAATGACAGTTTCGCATCTATATTTATAAATAAGAGGAGGATCATTTTTGAGAAAAGGAGCAGGCATTCTCATCATCATTTGCAGCCTTCCTCTGTTACTTTTTCTATTTACGAAAATTTCAAATGAACTACAAACAGCAAAAGGCTTTGAAAAACAGTTTACATCGAATGTTCAACTAGATGCTCCGAATGTACTAAACCCTACAATTCTCAAGGATCGAAATAAACAAGTCTTTTCTGAAGAATATACAGAATGGCGAAAACCTTTAGAACTAGCGGATATACCAGAGTTTGTGCAACAACTTTATATTTATAGTGAAGATCAAGATTTTTATCAACATATTGGTTTTGATTTATCAGCAATTGCGCGAGCTTTTATGGCAAATAACTCTAGTGGGGAATCCGCGCAAGGCGGGAGTACCATTACGCAGCAACTCGTTCGGATGCGCTATTTATCACAAGAAAAAACGTACGAACGAAAAATCCTTGAAATTTTTTATGCATATGAACTAGAACGGAAGACAACAAAAGATGAAATATTAAATATGTACCTAAACGAAATGTATTTTAGTAACGGTGTGTATGGTATCAATGGCGCTGCAACCTATTATTTCAATAAACCCATTGCAAAATTATCGAAAGCTCAAATGGCTTTTATAGCTGCCATTCCAAATAATCCATCACTTTATGATCCGTTAAGGCATTTCAAAAATACGAAGAATCGACAAGAACGGCTTATAGATAAATTAGTAGATAAAAACGTCTTATCTAAAAATGAAGCAGAAAAAATCAAAAAAGAAAAGATTGTTTTAATCTTAAAGGAGAAAAAGCAATGGTATCCAGCTTATAGCACTTATGTGATGAATGAGTTTCGTTCACTGATTGCAGAAAAAGAAGGTTATAACAATCTATTAAGTACTGCAAAAACATCTTTGGAACGTAAGCAAATTAATACGAAGCTTTCAAATCGTGTGAACACACTATTAAACCAAGGTTTAACAATCGAGACAGCACTATCTCCTACAAAACAAGCAAATGATACAGAAAATATTGATCACATTTTGGCAAATCGCGGCAATTTACAAGCTTCAGCAGTTGTCATTGATAATACAAATCGTGAAATCATTAGTATTTATGCAGGAAAAGGTTATAAAAAATATGATTATAATCGTTCTTTCCAAGGCTTTCGCCAACCAGGTTCTGCTTTTAAACCACTTATGGATTATGCACCATATTTCGAAGTGACAAAAGCAACTCCCTATACATATGTTAGCGGTGCACCCTTTTGTAAAGGCAGCTATTGCCCTCAAAACTACGGCGGTCAAATTCTAGGAAATGTCACCATTTTACAGGGATTCCGATATAGTTATAATACCGTAGCAATAAGGTTATTTGATCAAATAGGTATGAATAAGGCTTTCTCTTATCTAAAACCTTTTCAGTTTCAATCTTTAACAAAACAAGATCGCGTTTACTCTGCAGCAATAGGAGGACTAACGCACGGAGTCACAACTGCCGAATTAGCGGATGCCTACACAAGCTTTATCGACGGGGATTATCAACCAGTACATACAATACGCAGTGTAAAGGATAGGTATGGTAATGTCTTGTATAAATGGTCATCACAATCAAACCAAGTTTGGTCACCAAATACCGTATCACAAATACGCTTTTTAATGTCTGATGTTGTACGTAATGGTACGGGTGTAGGGATTCATGTCAACTCATCTTACGTAGGTGCTAAAACAGGAACAACCAATGACTACAAAGATTTTTGGCTAGCTGGTTTAACAAATCGTTATACCAGTGCTGTATGGATAGGTTTTGATCGTCCACAAAATATGCAAGGTCTTGAAAATGCTAAAATTCAACATCAAATTTTCTCTGAGGTAATGAATAACTAAAAAAGCTATTCGGACAATGACGATTTATTGTTCCGAATAGCTTTTAATAATTTCTCAAGCACTTATGAGAAGGGTAAACTTGAAATAATACCGTTATAAAGTTTAAATACAACATAAACAATCAGTGTTAAAAAAACAGCCCAAATTACAATTTCAAAAAGCATAACTCCTACAGTCGCCCCAAAACTCATATAGTTACTTAATTTATAAATAACAAAAACAAAATAGATAAACGTCGCAGCTAAAAGAATTATTAATAGGATCAAAAAGGATTGAATTCCAAAAGCAGAAGCAATAGCACCAAAGAAAAAGATGACATTACCTCCACGTGCTTCATAAACTGTTTTTCCTTCTAAATCTTTTGAGAAAAAGAGCATGGCCAATTCATGAATTGTTTCGCCAATTAATTTTAATGCTGAAAATAGCATGAAATAGCATAAGGCAAAAACAATCAATAAAAAGATTCGCATTTGTACATCAGATAGAAATTCTCTCATTCCCGAATAAACGCCAATAGATTTAAAAAGTTGGAGCGATTCGGTCACTGTAAATAAGCCGAATGTAAGACTAAAAAGGATAATTGTAATAAAAGGTAAATATCCGTAGATATATGGATTTTTCATTCTTAAACTTCCTCGTTTTCCTATGTATTATCTATTCAATAATAGCTAAAACCGCTTATTCTGTTAAGCTCAATTTTTGCTTCAGGCTCTTAACCTGTCTCACTATCTTTGAAAAGTAAAAAGCTCTTACCCACATTTTAAGTGGATAAGAGCTTTTATTTTTTTACCACCAAGGTCTTTTGTAATAATATGGTGGATAGTATGGTGGATAGTATGGTGGATAATAAGGTCTTCTATAATAATATGGATATGGACGAAATGCCGAACCGGCTAGCCCTCCTAAAAAGCCGCCAATGAATGGACCCCCAAAGAATGGAAACATAATCATCCTCCTCTCAGTTCTATCGTATGTCACTAAGAAGAGAGAAGTTAGGATGTTGCCTATTCCTTATTCGCTTGTTGTCCTATGCGTTCTACAAATGTAGCAAGTGTTCGAACCATCACACCAGTTCCACCTTTTGGTCCTAAATCATATGCAGCTTGCGCATCTGATGTACCTGCAATATCTAGGTGTATCCAAGGTGTATCGCCAACAAATTCACCGATAAACCCTCCGCCAAAGATCATATGGCCATCACTACCTGGAGAATTGTTTAAATCAGCCACATCACTTTTGCGAATACGTTTTTTATCGTTTTCTGTTAAAGGTAGCTGCCAGACAAATTCACCCGTTTCTTCTGATGCTTCTAGGAAGGATTCATAGAATTCCTTATTGTTTGTAAGTGCCCCTGTTTTATCATAACCAAGTGCTGTAATCACCCCGCCTGTTAATGTGGCTAAGTCGATAATATAATTGGCACCTTGTTGTTTTGCATAAGCAACAGCATCTGCTAGTACTAAACGACCTTCAGCATCTGTATTTAAAATTTCAACTGTTTTACCACTGAATGTTGTAATAACATCATCCGGTTTAAATGCTTCACCAGATATCATATTGTCTGTTGAACCAATTACGCCCATAACATTCTTGTTTGGTCGAAGTTCTCCGATAATCCGCATGGCACCAAGAACTGCAGCTGCTCCGCCCATATCACCTTTCATGCCAACGAGGCCTGTTTTAGATTTAAGTGAATAGCCACCTGTATCAAACGTTACACCCTTCCCAACAAAGCTTACAACGTCTTCCCAATTATCTGTTGCTTGGTATTTTAATGTGATTAAACGTGGTTCTTCTTTTGAGCCTTTATTAACCGCGAGAATGGCACCCATGCCAAGTTCTTCTAGTTGAGCTTTATCTAATACTTCCACTTCAAAATCATAAAGACTCGCAAGTTCAACCGCATAGTCTGCTAAATTTGTAGCTGTAAGTAAATTCCCTGGTTTGTTGATTAAACTTCGAGCCTCATTAACAGCAGTAGCATAGATTTCTCCAACTTCAAAGCCTGCTACTATTTCATCAATATCTTTGTTTGTTATAAAACTTACTTGTTCCAAAGAAACATCTGCAATATTAGAAGTCGTTTTATAATTTTCCACTTTATATGCACCCAAATTGATTCCCTCAGCAGCTAGTATGACTGCATCTGTTGCTGGTATTTCTTCCGTTTCAAATGAGTCAACCCAAATGGCAAATGATGTAGTCTTTTGTTCGCGCAATGCTTTTCCTGTTAACCCAAATGCTTCACGTAATACATCTGGTACCAAAGTTTTGCGGTTATCTAATCCAACAAAAATAATACGCTTCACATTTGCTTTTGGTTCAAATACAGGAATCTTATTAATCGACTTTGCATCTGTTTTTATATCTCCATCTTTTATCCATTGCTCAAATGGATGTCCAAAGAAATCTAAGAATTGATCCCAGCCTGGAACATTATGTTGATTTTTTGATATCCCTACAATGAGTGCATCTGCTGATATTGATTGAAAGGATTGCGGAGCTTTATTGATTTGCATTTCGTACCCTCTTTTCATTTATTATTTTCATTATAACAAACTAACGTACTATACGAAATTTTCTAAATTTGCGAAAGACATAATGGATGAACCATAATCGTCACCTATGTTATATTGAAAATATCAAGTGAAGGCTGAAAGGTGCTGATCATAATGGAACTACTTCACAACACTCCTTTAATTGTCGCTTTACTCGGAATACTCGTTGCACAATTTGTAAAAATTCCAATTCACTTTATTGCAACAAGAGAAATTGATTGGGGACTTTTTACATCAACTGGTGGAATGCCTAGCTCCCATTCGGCTGCAGTCTCAGCTTTAACTACTGCTATTGCATACGAAAATGGCCTTTCCTCACCGCTCTTTGCGGTTTCAGCAATTTTCTCAGTAGTTGTTATGTTTGATGCTAGAGGAATACGATACCAGGCAGGTCAGCAAGCAGTCGTTATTAATCAGATGCGGAAAGACTTTCAAACATTCATCATAAAGGCGAAGGCACTTCCTGATAAAACAAGTGAAGAAAAAATTGAAGATTTAAAAACACTTCTCGGTCACCGCCCTATCGAAGTATTTTTCGGTTGTCTTACAGGCATTATTCTATCCGTCCTCATTTATACCTTAAAGTAAAAAAAGCAGTGAGCTAATATATGCTCACTGCTTTTGTTTTAAAACATTTGATAACCCATTTTACGTAAAATTTTCATGACAATCCCCGAAATAATTGCACCGACTAATCCACTTGCAAGAATCAAAATATCAGCAGGTTGTAACGATACTAATTTATGTCCTAAAGCACTGAATGCTGTTCCAGCTTTAAAAAAGTAATCTAGGAAACTAACATCATCAACGATGAGGATCACAACAATAGGATATAGGAATGCCATAAACCATGTAGATCGAAGTAACATATTCAATAAGAATCCAATTCCAAAAAACATTACCAAGAATATTAACATGGATAAGATTAATTGGATAATAGAAAATCCACCTGTCATGTTTGAAACCTCCATTTTCTCTCACATTAGTGTAACTGATTGAGGCATCGCTTTCAACGACTAGGTATAATTTTCTATTTATTTAAAAGAACAATTTATACTCGGTATAACCAAAAATATTATCACTTTCTATTCCTTCTTTAGTTGCTGGTCTTGATTTTAATGGCAAGTCTACTATTTCATTCAGTAACATTGAAGTACGATTGTCTTTTTTTAAAGCTTGTGGTGACATCCAACATACCTCATATAATTCGTCTAGTTGGACTTTAATTTGTTGTTCTTGTGCGTTAGTTGTTAAGTAAAAGATTACCATCGTATCGCTTATATCATTGCGAATTACCCCCGTTCGAATACCCAGTAGTCCTTGCATAGTTGCTTTGATTCCTGTTTCTTCGAGTAATTCGCGATTGATTGCCTGGTCTATTGTCTCTCCTGGTTTAACAAAGCCTGCTGGCAGTGACCACATTCCCTTAAGACCACCGTAGCGTTTCATCGCAACAAGCCATTCACCCTTCTCATTTTCCACTAAGGCTGCTGCACCTAGCCAAACTCGTCCCCGTTCTTTCATGCTCACTCTAAATCCCTCCATGTCATGATTTAGTATGTACGTATTAAGAAATTGAAATATATACAGTTTAAAAATTATTTTTGTGTGCAGTCAACAAACTGCTAGGCATAGCTTATTTAAATATATTCAATTTCCCCTTTTTCCATACTAATTTCATGCCACCCATCAAATAGAGCGCACGATTATCAATCAGCTTTTTCATGATTGCGGCAATTTTCCCTGACATATCTTTGCCGAATACATTGCCAATTGCGTCCTTATTCCCTAATGAACAAACAGTTCCTTTTAAATTCGGTACAAACGCCTGTGTTTCTTCCCCTTTTATCAATGCAACCAAGTTATCTGAAACTGCCCCTGCTTGTTGTATAGCAATTTGGGCTGTAGTTGGATATGGGCGTTCTGTTTCTTTATTCATTAAGAAAGCACAGTCACCGACCATGAAAATATCTGGATAACCAGGTACACGTAAATCATCCTCTACTGCTACTCGAGCACGCTTAGATGGTAAATCGGATTGTTCAACAATTTGTGATCCTCGGACACCAGCAGCCCAAACGACAGTACCTGCTTTGATGAATTCAATTTCTTGGCCTTTTTTCACTTTTACGCCTTCTTTTGTTGCTTGGACAACAGGGGTGCCAACGGAAAATTCAATTCCTTTTTGGGTTAATACTTTTACTGCATATTTCACTAGTTTTGGCGAAAACATAGGCAATACAGTTGGGGCCGCTTCAATACAAATGATTCGTACTTTTTCTTTTGGAACGCTATTTTCAATACACAATTCCGGAATCTTATTTGCTAATTCTCCTAAAAATTCAATCCCTGTAAATCCTGCTCCGCCAACAATAATGGTAAGCAAAGAATCGTCCTTAGTTGTTTCCTCTTGAGCTGCCCACTTAGCAAATTGTGTATGAATATGATTTCTAATCTTACGAGCATCATTTACATTTTTAATACCAAAAGCATATTTGTCCAATCCTTCAATACCGAATGTTTCCCCTTCAAAACCAAGTCCTACAACTAAATAGTCGTAAGATAATTCCCCTTTGTCTGTAATCACTTTTCTATTTTGGATATCAAGTTTTTCAACGGTTTCTTCTGTAAATAGGATGTTGTCATTTAAGATATCATTGATTTCATATTGAACTTGTTCAGGTTTTAGAGTTCCAGCAGATGCTTCATGTAACCAAGTAGTTTCATAGTGATATGAGTTTTTGTTAACAAGCGTAATTTCAGCATCTTCTTTTCTTAGTTTTCTTTGTAAGTGAACAGCTGTCATTAAGCCGCCGTATCCTGCCCCTACTATTAAAATTTTCGGTTTACTCACAAAATCAGACCACCTTTAACTGGGTATTATCTTATCTTTATTAAAGATGCAATACAAAATATACTGGATATTTAAAAAGCTTCCTCAAATAGTGATGTTTAATACAGACTATCGAGGAAGCAAGATATACATACTATTAATTTTTCAATGATTCTAGCATTCTTCCGGTGTACCAGCAACTTTTGCTGTTCTAAATGAAGAACCACAGCCACATGAAGCGATTGCGTTTGGATTATCGATGGTGAATCCACCGCCCATTAGTGATTGTTTAAAATCAATTGTAGTTCCTTGAAGAATTGGTGCATCTTCGCTTGAAACAATAATTTTCAAGCCATGTTCTTCAAATAGCTCATCATTTTCTTGTTTTTCACGGTCGAAGCCCATCGCATATGAAAGGCCGCTGCAGCCGCCACCTTTTACGGCAACTCGTAAATAAGAGCCTTCTTCTTCATTGTTACGCATCATTTCTTGGATGTGAAACGCAGCAGCTTCTGAAATTTCGACTACTTGTGTCATACGTATCCACCTCTTTCTTATCATTATCATATCAATTTTCGGTCTTTGAGTAAAATTGAAATGCTCACAAAAAATATCAATTTCTTTTTTAGTCTAATATGATATAATTTACCTATATTCATCATCTGAAATGGGGCTATTGTTATGGAGCTTTCTCCTTATTATGAAAAACAAGTTGAATGCATTCATTGTAAAAAGAAGTTTAAATCAATGAAGGTAAGATCAAATTTCGTAAAAGTTAAAGAAAACGCGAGTGATTTTCAACCAATATACGAAAATGATGTAACCCCTTTTCTTTATAATGTGTTCGTTTGCGAGCATTGCGGATTTTCATTTACCGAAGATTTCACCAAATATTTTGCTCCTGGAACTAAAGAAGCAATCAACGAAAAAATTACTTCCCATTGGAAAATACACGATTTTTCTGGAGAACGCACTATTTTTGATGCCTTACAAGCCTATAAACTTGCACTTGTTTGTGGAAATCTAAAGAAAGAAAAGCATATAACACAAGCTGGACTTGCATTACGCATAGCATGGCTCTATCGTACATTACAAAAGACAGAGCAAGAAATAAGATTTATGGAGATTGCTAGAGAACAATATCTAGAAGCATATTCAGCAGAAGATTATATCGGAACATCTATGAGTGAAATACGTGTGATTTATTTAATTGCAGAATTGTCTCGTCGTATTGGAGATCGCGAACAAGCGATTCGATATTTCTCTCGAGTCATCGAAAAACAACGTTTGTTCAATGAGCCTAAAATTATTGAAATGGCAAAAGACAGTTGGCAACAAATGCGGTATGAAAAGGAATCAGTAGCTAATTAAACATTTATAAAATAAAAACAGCTGTCCTAGAAATAGTTTATTGCTATTTTTAAGGACAGCTTTATTATTAAAGATTAAAATACTTGTTCTACTTCTACAACGCCTGGTACTTCTTCTAATAGTGCGCGTTCGATACCGGCTTTTAAAGTGATAGTTGAACTTGGGCAGCTACCGCATGCTCCTAGTAAGCGTAGTTTAACAACACCATCTTCTACATCTACTAATTGGCAATCTCCTCCATCACGAAGAAGGAATGGGCGTAATTTATCTAAAACTTCTTGAACTTGAGCTAGCATATCTTGGTCTTGTACATTTTCTGTCATTACTATCGACTCCTTTCTCTATAATTATTATAATGTCTATAAGGTAAAAAATCCATTATAGAAATGCGAGGCTGAATGATTTGATAAATGATTCAATAACAATCGAAATTTACGGAGCCAATGTACAATGTGCAAGTTGCGTAAATGCACCATCTTCAAAAGACACTTATGAATGGCTTCAAGTAGCAATTGATCGCAAATATTCAAAACCCAATTATACTATCACTTATATCGATATAGAACAGCCAATTGAGAATGAAGAACATCAAAAATGGGCTCAAAGAGTGATTGATGATGAATTCTTTTATCCACTAGTACTGATTAATGGAGAAGTCGTTGGTGAGGGCTATATTCAGTTAAAACCTGTATTCCAAGCACTAGAACGTCATGGCTTTCAAACTTTAGCATAAGGTAAATATACTCCAAATTAGGGATTCTTCTTCTCTATTTTTCATTGGCTAGGTAATAAAATTAATACTAATTTTTAATTTAGTTTAAAGTGGAATCGGCTTCGCTTTCCTTCGGACGAGCGGTGAATCTCCAAAAACGCATGCTCCTGCATCGCTTCGCTAGCTTCGTCGCAAAAATTTTTTTTTGCAAGACAAAAAGAAATCTTCGCTACGTGTTGGGACTCACCTGTCTCGCTTTTCCCATGGGAGTCTTCGCCGATTCCACTTCAATTATTTTGGGGTACTTATCTCCATCAAAAGTTCCCAGAGTGTTCATATCCATACATAGCATGGAGAATTATTCATATGGATAAAAAAACTAGAGCATTTAAGCTCTAGTTTTTTTATTAACCATTATGGCGTTTGTACATCCACAGTAAACCTGATTTCATCAAACGAGCGATTCGACCTGTGACAGTTGTGTCGCCTAAGTAAACAAAGCCTTGTTTCTTACCAAGAGCTCCCATAAAGCCTTTTAATTTAATTTCAGGCATTTTTTCTGGGAGTGCTTGATTGCTCCATTGTAGTTTTAATACTTTTACAATATGTTCAGCTTGTTCTTCCGCAAGTTGTGCACTTGGACCAAATTGAGAAGCTGCACAGTCACCCACTATAAACACATGTGGATCACTTGGTAAGCTCATATATTGAGTAACCGCAACACGACCACGTTCCATCTCAAGGCCTAATTCACGGACAACCTTCACTGGTTGGATCCCTGCTGTCCACACTACTGCATCCACTTCGATTTTTTCTTCGTGGTTATAAAGAACTGTATCTTCTACTTTTGTAATATTAGAATTCGCAATGATTTCTACATCATTATTTTCAAACCATTTTTTCACGTATTTACTAAGACGTTCTGGGAAGTCTTTTAGAATACGTGCACTACGGTCAAATAATTTAATCTTAAGATCCGCACGACTTTCACGTAATTCACTAGCAAGTTCGATACCACTTAAACCTGCTCCAACAATACCAACAGTTGAACCTGAAGGTAATCCAGCTAAATCATTATACGTAACTCGAGATTGAGCCATTGATTGAATACTGTATGTAAATTCATCCGCTCCTGGAACGTTGTGATAATTATCTTCACAGCCAAGACCAATTACTAAATCATCGTATTCAATGTTTGTACCATTATCAAGATGTACGACCTTGTTTTTTAAATCAATATTTTCAATTTCTCCATAAACAGTTGAAAGTCTTTCATGTTCGGGAAATTTTACCCGAATTTCTTTTTCAGGTGTTGTTCCTGCAGCCAATGCATAAAATTCTGTTTTTAAACTATGGAATGGTGCTCGATCCACCAATGTAATTTGTAAATCATCTGGTAGATTATTTGGTAATAAGCGAAGTAATACGCGCATATTGCCGTATCCTCCACCTAGTAGGACTAGGTTTCTCATAGCAATCTCCTTTTTAACAAATTCGACACATTTATTCTATCCATAACGAGTATAGCTGATTGTGATAAGTTTCACAATATGTTTGTGAAACTTATCACAAAATAAAAGTAGATTATTGAATCAAGTAGAAAAATTGACGAATAAAAAAAATAATAGTAGGATTCGAAGGGAGAGGTGACGTACTATGAATCCACTTGTTGAATTTTGCGTCAGCAATTTAGCAAATGGCTCCCAAGAAACTTATGAAGTGCTTGAAAAAGATCCAAATATAGATGTTCTAGAATATGGCTGTTTAAGTTATTGTACCAGATGCTCAAACACCTTGTATGCACTTGTAAACGGTGAATTGGTTGAAGCTAATTCGAGTGAAGAGCTAACCAAAAAAATTTATCAATTCATTGAGGAAAATCCTTTGTTTTAAAAAAAATGACCTTTTCAGTCTTATTATGACTGAAAAGGTCATTTTTAATTACTTATTTTATAATAATTCTTTAAGTGTTTCTACCACATAGGTCGAAGGGATATCTTTTGCTTGTACATCTTCTGTTCTTGTGACACCTGTATTGACATGCAATGTATCGATTCCATAATTGATTCCACAAAGAATATCTGTGTCATAATTATCCCCAATCATCAACATTTCTTCTTTTTGCAAATTAAACTGTTGACGAATAATTTCGAGCATATGAGGAGCTGGTTTACCTATATACACTGGAGTCACACCGGTAACAGCATGTAGCATTTCTGAAATAGCTCCATTACCTGGTGCGAATCCAAATTCTGTTGGATATTTTATATCAGCATTTGTCGATACAAATGCTGCACCATTTTCTAATGAGTAACATGCGTCTGCTAGCATTTGGTAAGTCAATTCTGTATTCATGCCTTGTACTAAAACATCCGGATGTTCTGTTACAATCTTCATCCCCTCATCAAGTAGAGCTTCTGTTAAGCCATCTCCTCCCAAAACTTTCACAGTTTTGTTTGGAAATTGCATGGCAATATACTTAGCCGTTGCAATTGCAGAAGTCATGATATGGTCCTTATTTGCTTCAATCCCCATTTTATGCAATTTTTGTTGAACCTGTAGACTAGTCATTTTGGCATTATTAGTTGCAAAAAAAGGTTCAATTCCTTGCTGTTGAAGATACTTGATGAATTGCTTTGTTTCTGTAATCGGTTCCAATCCTTTATAAACTGTGCCATCAAGATCAAAGCAATACGCTTTATATTTTTTCATTATTGTTCCTCAGGGATAAAAGCAGATACTGGGCCCAATTCGTTAGTTAAATAATCATGTACACGAGGAGAGAATTCTTTAATAGCAGTTAAACTACTATTTAAAATCTGTACAACTTCTTCATCGTTGACTTCTAAAATGTCTCGCACAAGACCACGGCGAAGGCCAATTAACGCTTTTAGTGGTTGGTCCATGTCATGGGTAATAACTTTTTCGTCCACTAAAATATCAATAATGTCTTCATAGCTACCAGGATCACGCATGATAAATCCATCAATCATGGAGTTACCAACATCAATAATTGCTTCGATTAATATATTAGCAATACGTTCAACAGCTAATTTATGCACATCATCACTTAACCAATCTTCAGTTTGCTCAAAAGTATTGATAAGGGAATCCATATATTCAAGATTATTTGTAATTTTTTTTCGGTCAACAAAATACACTTGTACTTCCTCCATTCGAATAAAAGGTTGATACTTCTTTCTCTTCTATAGTACCATATCTTTAGTATTGGAAGGGGATTCGAACAAAATGGAGAGATTTTTCTTATATGATGAGATAGAAGAAAACAAAACAAGATTTGTCAGTTTTATGGGTGAAGAACAGCGCTATGATTTAGCCATATTACAAAGTGGTCGATTCTATGGCAAAATATTGGTTCTTGATATGCAACATAGCCGTTTTGCCATTTTAGGAACAGATGACTTAGATGAACCTGGATATTTAGAATCTGTCTACAACCGTACTCCTGAAGAAGCACAAGAAATAAGAGAATATTTATATGAAATCATGAGTTAACAAAAAAAAACATCGAGAGAGCTTATAATTGCTCTTGCTCGATGTTTTTTTGTTGTTCTGATTCTTCGTTCGTTGTAGCATCTTGAGTCGCTTCAAGATTCTCATTTTTAGCAGGCTCCTGGCTTTCATCGCTAACTTCTTCAACAGCATTTTCAGCCTGAATAACTTCTTTAGGTGCTTTTCCGCTTTTCTTTAATACGAAATAGGCACAACCAAAATTACAATACTCATATATATAGTCCTGTAATGTACTAATTTTTGTATCAAAAGATGCTTTTTGATTCTTATCTTCATAAAAACCTTTTAATCGAAGCTGACCATAACCCCAGTCTCCCACGATATAATCGTATTTGGATAAAATATCACTAAACCGTGTTTTAAAGTCCTCTTCCTTGAAACCCTCTTTGACATTTACAATTAGTTCATACACATATTGATCTGCAATAATCATTTGATCACCATCCAATTGTCATGGGTGATTACGCATTTTCGCCGATTGCTTGTTTTTGTTTTGTCGCAGCATTTACTTGTTCATCGGCATGGTAACTACTACGTACTAGTGGACCTGCTTCACAATGTTTGAAGCCTTTTGACATGGCAATTTTACGTAGTTTACCAAATTCAATCGGTGAATAATATTTTTTAACTGGTAAATGTTTTTTTGTCGGTTGTAGATATTGCCCAATTGTCATGATATCTACATTATTTGCGCGTAAGTCATCCATTACTTCGATAATTTCTTCTTCCGTTTCACCAAGACCAATCATTAATGATGATTTAGTTGGAACATCCGGTTGCATTTCTTTTGCACGACGTAAAAACTCTAAAGAGCGGTCATATGTTGCACGTGCGCGAACTCTTGGTGTTAAACGGCGAACTGTCTCTATATTATGATTCAAAATATCTGGTTTTGCATCCATCAAAATTTGTAAGTTTTCTTTTATCCCACCCATATCTGAAGGTAACACTTCGATGGATGTAAATGGATTTTTGCGGCGAATTGCACGAACAGTTTCGGCTAATACACCTGCCCCACCGTCTTTTAAATCATCACGTGCTACAACGGTGATGACTACATGTTTCAAATTCATAAGTTGAACTGAATCTGCAACTCGTTCAGGTTCTGCCAAATCTAGCTCATTTGGAAGGCCCGTTTTAACTGCACAAAATCGACATGCACGAGTACAAACATCACCTAAAATCATAAATGTTGCAGTACGACGTTCACCCCAGCATTCGTGAATATTCGGGCATTTTGCTTCCTCACAAACCGTATGTAAATTCTTTTCTCGCATTAGTTTTTTTAAACTTTTATATTCTTCATTTGTATTTAGTTTAATTTTAAGCCAATCCGGTTTTCTGATATGTTCTTCTTTAGTAGGTTTACATGATGTCACAATACTCAGCTCCCATCAATTAAGTAAATTATTAAATCTTGTACTGTTGTCAATGTATCATATTCAAAGGTTTCTAACAACCTCAGAGTTTATATGAAATTTGTGTTATGGGGACTTTGTAGATTGGTCTTGATTTGGTATTGGGACCTCTATGGAAGGCTGAGTTGATCCATCTTTTGAATAGATATATGGAACATTTCCTTTTAAAAGACTGATTGCTACTGGTATTTTCTGTTCTACTGTAGCAGACTTACTGGCAAAAGGAACGATAATTTGTACGTTAACGGTTGTTCGAACACTTACCTGTACGTAAGCATTGTTAATACCAAATTCTTTGATTTCTCTTTCTGCATTCACTTGAACGTTCCCAATAACGTGAAAACGAATTGGAACTTTTGGTCCTAAGTTTCCTAGTAACGGCAAACCTGTTGCTTGCCCAAGTGGTACATAAAACACAATCCCGCCATCTTGTTCCATGGCACCCGTATCATATTCGATTTCTTCATTCTTAGGTAAATAATCTAAATTACCTCTTTCAGCTTCTTCTAAATGAGATTGTACTAGGGTTTGCGTTTCTGACATGATTCGAGTAATCACTTCAGTATTTAAATTTGAGTCTACTAGCCCTTGATTATTTCCATTTTTTGGTTCAACACTTTGAATCACATCATTACTATCTAATACATTTGAAGTTCTTGAATTAATGGCTTTACTAATTACATAAGAGGCAATTTTGTTTGTTTCCACTTCTGCGTATTGCATAAATGTAGGCAAAAGCCTAACATTGATGAAATAAAAAAGTATTGCTATTGAACCTACCAAACTAACCATTAATACCGGTAAAAAACGTGGTTTTTGACGTGCATATAATTGTTTTTTCTTCTTCATTAGTCGCAAAATAATACCTCCTAATCATTCTTATGATTAGGAGGCTGTCATTATTCGACGTGATCGAGGTATTCAACTTCAACTTTGTCTACGAAAATATTCTTTTCTTCGGATAATAAAATCTCATATGTAGCTTTTAGCATTTCGCCGTTTTCTTCAAAGATTCTAACCCAAGGTCTCTCTGTCCAGTCTTTATTTTGTTTACTAACAATCCCTCTACGGCCATCTGAAAGTAATAGGACACTTCCATTCGGATAGTAAGCAACACAGCGCCTGAAAGCATTTACGACCTTTTCATCATATAAAGTGCCACTTCCTTCTTTGATGATCTCCATCCCTCTTGAAGGAAGCATTTTATCACGATATACTCGATTTGATGTCACCGCATCGAACACATCTGCTACAGCAATAATTTTTGCATATGGATGAATTTCAAAGTCTAATAATCCTCTTGGATATCCACTACCATCTAATCGTTCATGATGTTGAAACGCACAATGTGCAGATAATAGCGATATTGTATGTAAGTTTCGCAATACATCAAAACCATAATTGGTATGCAATTTCATCGTTTCATATTCATCGTTTGTCAGGCGACCAGGCTTTTTTAGAATTTCTTGCGGAACCATCATTTTCCCAACATCATGCAGGATTGCACCAATACCAATTTGTCTAATCTCTGATGCGCTGTAATGCATTTCTTTCGCAATAGCTATTGCATATACC
Source organism: Rummeliibacillus sp. JY-2-4R (assembly GCF_053847205.1). Classification (NCBI taxonomy): domain Bacteria; kingdom Bacillati; phylum Bacillota; class Bacilli; order Caryophanales; family Caryophanaceae; genus Rummeliibacillus; species Rummeliibacillus sp. JY-2-4R. Next base: position 3,133,257 of record NZ_CM132623.1, read on the forward strand.
GCAACTTGAAATGAATGTTGATAAATGTAATTATCATAAAGGAAAGCATCGCTCAATACGGTTAAGATTTCTTTACTATTCTTGATATGGTCGAGCAAGTCATCAATAATCGTTACAAAATGTTTTGATTGTTTTTCAAGACAATATGTAACTTCTTTTCCTTCTAAATGCTTTACTGAATTAAAAGAAGATGTTATTTGATCAATTGCTCGCCTTCGTACGGCTGTTGGAACAGTCTCTACTATTTCAATATCAGTTGAGATTTTATCATCAATATATACATATTGTACATTTAATTGTTGTAATCGCTGGATACTGTGTTCAGATACCTTTACACCTTTTTGTAGCAATGGTCTGCCAGCTTCGTTCCAAATGGTCTTTCCTATTACCATGCCCGCTTGTATCGCCTTTGTTGAGATCAACCGCATGCTTTATTTCCCCAATCATCTAATATAACAAAATACCTAATTCTCTAAATCACTCTTATTACTTTTATTATAATCTTGTCCATATGAAATCAGGATATCACGTAAAAACTGAGGTAACAAGTATGTTTTTGGTAAATTTTTAAAATGGGGAAAGAAGTATCCAAAGGTAAACATATCTAATGTTACTAACTTGTAATTTTGGGTATCGTTAGCCTTTTCACTATTTATCATTAAATCTCCAAATGAATTAAGTGAACATCCGTATGTTAATATTTTACCAAGGACTAACCCTCTAAATCCTAGCCCTTTTAATTCGGTTCTTGGCCAATCTAAGGACTCTTTTGCAAGTTCTAATGTTTCTTTCAATTCTTGGCCACTAATTTCAATGATGCAAGCATTAATCGGATGTGGAAGGCATTGATGTACATCAAATGCAGTAACCATTCCTTTTGGTAAATCTCGTAAAAAGATACCAGCATTGAACAATGCACAGTCTGCTTGCGAGAATTCCAATAGTCCTTTTGCAAAAAAACGTGAAAGTGCAGAGTGATGGTACCATTCTTTGTTTAAATAATGATTTGCTTCAAATACAGGATGGTTCAGTAGTGATTTTCCTTTTTCAATCAATTCCTGATCAAATTGTTCTTCACGTTCTACAGCTGGTAATTCGGATGTACTATAAAGCTCTGTTTTCTTCTTCTCTATGCTTTTTTGATGAACATCAAAATGGATTTCGGTATGACCTACGAATAAGCCGAATTTTCCTCCACCAGTTAATAATGTACTACCAACTAGTTTTCCTTCATGCAACACATGGTGTGTATGAGATCCAAAAATGACATCGATTTGAGGACATAAGACGGCTAATTCTTCATCCATATTGATACCTAAATGAGACATGCAAACAATGATATCAACCAATGGGTGTATTTCTTTTACAAGTTCCTGTAATACAGGTAGTGGATCTTCTATGGTCCAGCCAAGTGGTTCGTAATAAGTACGATACTCAGCTGTTGCAGCAATCACGCCAATTTTTGTGCCGTTTTGTGTTTTATAAATTTTATAACGCTTTGCCCAGTCCGGAATTTTATTGCCCTCTTTTAAATTTGCAACGATGACATCAAATTGAGCTTGATCATACAACTCGTCTAAATTTCCTTTTGATAAAGTAATCCCTTCATTATTGCCAATTGTGACTGCATCATACAGACCACCATTTAATAGCGTAATATTGCCTTTTCCTAATGTCGCTTCAGTATATACATGTGAGCGGTCTATAAAATCACCGATATCGAATATATAACAGCTATCGCCTACTTCTGTATGCCATTTCTTCCTGTTTGTAAGTAACTTTTGAATCCGTGGCCAATATCCGAAATGGCTATGTAAATCATTGGTATGATATAAATGTATTGTTTCTATCATGTTGACACCTCACTTTTGCTAAGAATAACTCTTCATAAACGGAGCGTATTCCAAGTAGTAATAGTATAATTCGCAAAATAAGTATTAATGTATTTGACCCGATTTTTGCACCAATATATGCTCCTGATATTAATGGAATCGTATAAGCCCAAGGAATATGTCCAAGATAAATATGACTTGTAGATTTATGATGGAAGATTAGAATACCATGAACATGGACGTTGAAAAAGCAACATGCGCTGGAAATCCAAATAGATTGATTAAAAGCAGGAACAGTCATCGAACATCTACCAATTCCAAATAACCTCGATGTAATACCAATCTAAAAGGTCAGTAAAATGGCAAACTACGTAGGGTAACTGTATACATAATTCTGGTCATCTTTTGGATCAAAAAAGAATGTTGCTTACCATGTTTTATAAACCATTGTACAGGTTTTAAATAATCTTGAATAAGTAATATGATTGCTAAAATAATAAGTAATATACCAAAGTTTAAGTTAAATAAGGGTAAAACTATTCCTTTATTGATTTACGCGCCTAAAATAGTACCTGGTGCACTACCTAAAAAGAAGATAGACTCACTATTCCATCTCTACTACCCTTCAAAAAAGTCTAGCTGTTTCGGTGATAAATCGTGATATTCAATGCCTAACATTTTCTGTAATGTCTTCGCATTTGCAGCTGCGTGATGCCCAGAGTTGTTATTAAACAATACATAAACATCCTTCGCAGATTCTTGAATTTTCAATACCGTTTCTTTTAAACCTGCTAATTCTTCTTTTGTATAATCATATAAAAATCGGACTTCTCTCCATCGCTCATTATTTCCAGGATTACGCCAGCCATGTACATTTCTTCCGTGAATACGAAATAACACTTTCTCTCCCGTTGAAATCGGTACTAAGGGTACAGACCCCTCACCTGCTTGAGGCTCATCGCAAACTGTATGAAATAAGCCCTGTTGCTTTAAAAACTGTAATGTTCCATCCATATAACTTTCGCTATACCAAGTGCGATTTCGGAACTCAATTGCTACAGGAAAATCTGCAAGTTGTTGCCTTATATATCGTATATATTGAACATTCTTTTGTTGGCAATCAAACCATGGCGGGAATTGTACAAGTATTAACGCTAATTTCCCCGCCTTTTTAAATATATGTATGGACTCTTTAAAAGCTTCGAACATTTCTTGTCGAGTATTAAAAGGATTTTCTTCACGTAAATGCCCAGTCATGCCCTGATACGCTTTAACAACAAATTGGAAATGCTTTGGTGTTTCATTAATCCATTTTTGGACATTTGAAGGAGATGGAACGGAATAAAATGACGTATCTAATTCAACTACTGGAAAGTATCCACTATAATCAAAAAGTTTGTCTTTTGCAGACGAAGTTTTGCTATATAAGTCTGGATGATCTCCCCATCCTGTTAAGCCAATATGGATCATATAAATCCCTCCATTTTGATAAGTATACCCATCATATCATAGCTAGTTATTGGTGCTATATAATAAGGATTGTTTTAGGTTATTATTACTTTCACTACCTATCCTTCTAATAGTATAGCGAATTATATTTTCTTATGTTTATATAAGATAAAGGAGAATCATTATAATAAATGGGAGTGATAATTTGAAACCAACTCGTGAAGAAAACCGTGATCTTTTTGATCGTACATATATAGGAAAACCCGGTTGCATGGCTATTTTAATTTTGGTTGTTATCTTGTATATCATTTATGATATGTATAAATAGGATTAGCAAAATAGTTTTAGAGAGGTCATATCATTTTCCTAAAACTATTGTACAAACTAAAAAAAGAGATACAACTGCAACATGTTATTTGCAGCTTATATCTCTTCTAACTATCAATTAATAACTGTTCCAAAGCCGATTAAATAACCATCTAAATCACGAATTGCAAATTCACGTAACTTTTCGCCCGCAATTTCTCGCACTTTTGGATAATAGGCAAATAGTGCTCCGTGCAATTTTGCATCATTAAATAATTTATCTAGTTGATCTGCATCTTCCATGTAACTAAATACATTCCACAAATTCCGATTTGGCTTTACGTCTTCAATTTTTTCCGCTTGTATTAACTTAATGGCTAAACCGCAATCCTCGCGGTAAAGAATACCTTCCACTTCTTCACAGCTTAATACTGTCTTATAAAAAAGCTTTGATAATTCTATATCCGATACTAGTAATACACTCACGGATGACATTAAATGCATAGGAAAAGATACACCCCATATTGTATAAAGTTCACAGCATAGTTCTGAATAGTCAGAACACTATTTTCCTATTATATTTTACCATGTTTTTCTTGTGTAATATACATTTTTCTAGAAAAATTGAGAAAAATCCAGGAATTATTCTACAAGATTCCTGAGTTTTCATACAATCTATTTATTTTTAATCAATAGAGCTTTTCATTTAGAAAATCTTTACATTGTTAAACTTTATTCCGAAATTCAGTTCGAAAATTCATATGATAAATAAACATTCTGAATAAGTAACAGACATAAGAGACATAATCTTTCGAGTCCTAGTCGGATTTGTTTAAGCACTCCGTTCAATGGAAAATAGTGAAGGTAAATATCTTTTTTAGAGGAATTCAATAGGAAATCTCTATGAGGTTATAAAATTAATTATTTTGTTTAGTTGCATTTACTGCATGAATTGAAAAATTAGTTTTCTTTTAAATGATCAACAAGTCGACTGAGTAAATTACTTAAAACTACTATTTCTTCATCATTGTAAATATGATAGGTTTTGCTATTAAATTCATCTCGTGATGAACTTAATTGTTCATAAACTCGTTGTCCTTCTTCTGTCATCTTCACTCGTGTTCGTCTTTTATCTTCAGGGTCAGTAAATAAAGCAACTAAATTAGCCTGCTGTAAGCGATTGATCATCCCAGTCATATTTTGTTTTGTTACAAGTGTTTCTTCTTTTAATTTACCAATTGATATATCTCCTTTCTCTATTATTGTTTTGAGGATAACCCATTGCTGTATACTATTAAGCCCTACATCTGCAACCATTTTTGCACCATATCTGCTCAAAAGATTGGATATCCTTAAGAAATCTAAAGTTATATTGGTTTTTAAATTTTCCATATTAACCTCCTGGCCTGGAAAAGAATTTTTTATTATCTACCAATTTTAATTACCTTATTCAAATTAGTCAACTTATTGACTAATTTTCAACTGTGAATTAAACTAAAAAATATTAAATTTTTCAATACCTTGACTCAATATGTGTTTGGGAAAGTATGTAAATGGTATTTATAAAGTGTACAGCTTTCAATTATTTGATATATTTTCTAAACACCCAAAAAGTGATAGATCAACTTTTCCTAAACTCACCTTTCAATTATTCTTGATAATCAGGAGATGTAAAGTATGTCAGAAAAAACAACGAATCGCAAAATGGTAACTATCGCCATGCTAGTTGCTATCTTATTAGTTGCTATTGACGTAACGGTTGTTAGTACCGCAATGCCACAGATTGTCAAAGATCTCAGCGGATTAAAATTAATTAGCTGGGTGTTTGCCATCTATACGCTTACCACTTCAGTAACTACACCGATTTACGGAAAATTAGCAGATTTATTCGGACGAAAAAAAGTCTTTATTACGGGGGTCATTCTATTTGTTGTTGGATCAATGCTTTCTGGTGCTGCACAGACAATGACCCAATTAATCTGGTTCCGTGCTTTCCAAGGAATTGGAGCAGGGGCGGTAATGCCTCTTACCTTTACGATTATCGGTGATCTTTACCCGGGAGAACAGCGTGCAAAAATGCAGGGCGTATTTAGTTCGGTCTGGGGAATTGCAGGTCTCCTTGGTCCATTAGTAGGCGGGTTTTTTGTAGACCAAATCAGTTGGCGGTGGATCTTCTATATTAATTTACCAGTAGGCTTAGTAACGCTTGTGTTACTCACTATCTTCTTCCACGAATCAATTGAATTGCAAAAGGATCGTAAAATTGATTATCTTGGAGCCCTTACTTTTACAATTGGAATTTCAACTGTCTTATACGCTCTATTAAATGCAGGACCTGGTCAAAAGTATGCCTGGAACTCAACAGCCATTTACGTACTGTTTGCCGTTGGGGTCATTTTTATCGTTCTCTTTGGTTATATTGAAACCAAAGTAAAGGAACCGATGCTTCCTCCATCATTATTTAAGATACCTGTAATCCTAGTATCCAATCTCATTGGTTTCCTAGCAAGTTCTGTTCTAATAGGAGTGAATGTTTATTTGCCAATGTGGATTCAAACAATTCTTGGACACAGCGCAACCAGCTCAGGACTTACCCTAATGCCAATGTCAATCGCATGGCCTCTCGGTGCAACCTTTGCTGGGCGTTACATGTATAAAATTGGCTCCAAGTTCACCGCCATCATAGGGGCAGTTTTAATTACCCTTGCAGGAACATGGTTACTAGCTGTTGAATTGGACTCTCCTTATTGGTATTTTGTTGGAATTATGATTGTTATTGGTCTAGGGATGGGGTACGCTACCACCCCAACGACTGTTCTCGTTCAATCAGCTGTTGGCTGGCAAATGCGTGGTGCCGCGACTGCTTCAAATACATTTACTCGATCAATTGGACAAACGGTTGGTGTGGCTGTCTTTGGAACCATTTTTAATAATTCACTTATAACGTTTGGAAAAGAACATGCGAATGGAGCATGGAGCGGAGAGGGCAACAATATCAGTAACCTCCTAAGCTCGGAGACCATCAATAAACTACCAACTCAAGCAGTAAAATTAATCCATGAGGGACTTGCCCATGGTATGCACCTGGTGTTTATTCTCGTATTTTTTATTGCGATTGCAAATCTTATAATGACTCTATTCCTTCCTTCACACAAGAAGGTAATGGAGCAGCAAAAGAAAGTCCAACAATAAACACTTTACTGACATCGCACAGTGGTTGCAAAAAATTGCTTCTAACAGGCAATGTATTATAAAAAAAATGCATATATAGAAAGGCGTGAAACGCAATGAAATTAGTAAAATTGCAAAATGATAAAATCCCTCCAATCGCCCTTGGTACATGGTCATGGGGCACTGGTGCAAACGGCGGGGATGCAGTTTTTGGAAATTATATTACAGAAACAGAATTATGGCCTGTATTTGATGCGGCGATGGCTGCCGGATTTAATTTATGGGATACAGCAGCTGTTTATGGAATGAACGCTTCTGAGAATATTTTGGGAAGTTTCATTAAAGGCAGGGAGGATGTGCTTATCTCCACTAAATTTACTCCACAAATGGCAGGAGACAATGACAACGCTGTTGAGGAAATCTTGAACGGAAGCCTAAACCGGCTCGGCATAGATGAAGCTGATATTTATTGGATACACAGCCCAGCAGATGTGCAAAGATGGACACCAAAATTAATCCCTCTAATGAAAAGTGGAAAAGTAAAACATGTAGGTGTTTCCAATCATAATCTCGATGAAATTAAATTGGCAGCCAGCATCTTGGCGGAAGAAGGGCTGAAAATTTCAGCTGTCCAAAACCATTACAGCTTGCTTTACCGTTCATCGGAAGAAGCCGGAATTATTGACTACTGCAATGAAAATAATATTGTGTTCTTTTCTTATATGGTATTGGAACAAGGTGCATTAACTGACAAATACAATACGAATAATCCAATGCCAAGTGGTACCAGAAGAGGCAAAGCTTTTAATCCAGATGTGCTTGAAAAGATCGAATCCTTAATCCATGTAATGAGAGAAATTGGCAGTATTCACAATGCATCCACAGCACAAATTGCTACTGCTTGGTCCATTGCTAAAGGGACTGTACCGATTATTGGTGTTACGAAAATCTCCCATGTTGAGGATGCTATAAAAGCTTCTGAGGTACATTTGACAACTCAAGAGATTCTCAAACTTGAAAAAGCCGCTAAAGAAACCGGTGTTGAGGTCAAAGGCGAGTGGGAAAAGCCCATGCATTAATATAAACATTAACTTAGGGACCATAAAAAGCCCATAGCTTTAAAAATGTATCATTTAAAGATGATGTCTGTATTGTTCAGGCATCATCTTTTTATGTATGTTGTTCTTTACAATCAGGAGCATTAGTTGAAGTATGATTTATAAAAAATCTGTATCTACGATTTTCTAACAAAGTATAGACTCATTCAAAAAATCAGATTTATAGTATCTAATGATTTCCCTATTATTCTTCCTTATTACCGGCATTTAAATATTCATCTTTTAATATAGAGTAATGTGCACTATCTACTAGGACACCTTTTATCTTGTGGTTTCTACGAAGGGTCCCTTCATATGTCATACCTAAGCGATCCAATACTTTTCCGGAAGCACCATTCCTAACTTCATACTCTGCAAACACTCGTTCTAAACCTAGTATATTGAAAGCCAATTCGAGTATTAATTTCCCTGCTTCGTTCATGTAGCCATTACCCCAGAAATGCCTATTTAATGTATAACCCAATTCTCCACTATTATTGTATTCATGCACTCTGAACTCAATAGCCCCAATCATTTTATTGTTTTCTTTTAATATAATTGCATATTTACCGATTGGCTCTTTCATAAAATAGTTTGCTATCATTCTCTTTGTTTGATTTAAATCTGTATGTTGGTCATAAAGATAACGTGTAGTTTCTTCATCAGATGTGTATTCATACATATCTTCAGCATCATCAAGCGAAACAGGGCGTAAAAAGATACGCTCGCTTTCCATCTGACTGTGCTCAACCATTAAAAGGTTTATATTATCCATTTCAACACTCCCGTTTTATCTTATTTAATTACATATAAATTTACCGACTATTCAAATTATTATAACATACTACAACTATTTAACCGTTTTATGAAACAGACTTTTTATGACTGCAAAAAAAGAAGAAGGCGAACTTTAAAAAGTTCGCCTTCTAAAATCAAATCGGCACGCCGATTATTTTGCTATTTAAATATTAACCAATAGAACCTTCCATTTCGAACTTGATTAAACGGTTCATTTCAACTGCATATTCCATAGGAAGTTCTTTTGTGAATGGTTCGATAAAGCCCATTACGATCATTTCTGTTGCTTCTTGTTCAGAAACACCGCGGCTCATCAAGTAGAATAATTGTTCTTCAGACACTTTAGAAACTTTTGCTTCATGTTCAAGAGCAATTTGGTCATTCAATACTTCGTTATATGGAATTGTATCAGAAGTTGATTGATTATCCATGATTAACGTATCACATTCAACATTTGCACGAGCATTCGTTGCTTTTTTACCAAATTTCACGTTACCACGGTATGTTACGTTACCGCCGTGTTTAGAAATGGATTTAGAAACGATTGTTGAAGATGTGTTTGGTGCTAAGTGAATCATTTTCGCACCAGTATCTTGGTTTTGGCCGCGACCAGCAATAGCGATTGATAATGTTAAACCACGAGCGCCTTCGCCTTTTAAGATACATGCTGGGTATTTCATAGTAAGTTTAGAACCGATGTTACCATCAATCCATTCCATAGTAGCATGTGCATCACATGTTGCACGTTTAGTAACTAAATTGTACACGTTGTTTGCCCAGTTTTGGATTGTAGTGTAACGGCAATATGCATCTTTCTTGATAAAGATTTCTACAACCGCACTATGAAGAGAGCTAGTTGTATAAACTGGTGCTGTACATCCTTCAACATAGTGTACGCTAGCGCCTTCATCAACAATGATTAATGTACGTTCAAATTGACCCATATTTTCAGAGTTAATACGGAAGTAAGCTTGAAGTGGAGTTTCAAGAACAACACCTTTTGGAACATAGATGAAAGAACCACCTGACCAAACCGCTGAGTTTAATGCAGCAAATTTGTTGTCATTTGGAGGAATTACTTTACCAAAGTATTCTTTGAAAAGATCTTCATTTTCACGAAGAGCAGAGTCAGTGTCTTTGAAAATAACACCTAAATTTTCAAGTTCTGCTTTCATATTGTGATAAACTACTTCAGATTCATATTGAGCAGATACACCAGCAAGGTATTTTTGTTCTGCTTCTGGAATACCTAATTTATCAAATGTTGCTTTGATTTCTGCTGGTACTTCATCCCAAGAGTTTTGAGTTGCTTCAGATGGTTTTACATAGTAAGTAATTTCATCGAAGTTAAGTGCAGATAAGTCGCCACCCCATTGTGGCATTGGTTTTGAATAGAAAATGTCCAATGATTTTAGACGGAAATCTAACATCCATTGTGGCTCATTTTTCATTTTAGAAATTTCTTTAACGATTTCAGGAGTAAGCCCACGTTCTGTACGGAAAATGGATACGTCTTTATCATGGAATCCATACTCGTAATCGCCAATTTCAGGCATTTGTTTAGCCATTTTTTCTCCTCCGTTCTTCTGGTTATATCTATTATAAATTCGCTTCTTTAATACCTTTTTCCATTGCTTTCCAAGAAAGTGTTGCACATTTAATACGTGCTGGGAATTGAGCAACACCTGAAAGTGCTTCTACATCTCCAAGGTCAAGCGAATCATCATGTTCATGACCTAGCATCATTTCTGAGAAGACATGAGCTAATTCTACCGCTTCTTCTGTTGTTTTACCTTTAATCGTGTCTGTCATCATAGAAGCAGAAGACATTGAGATGGAACATCCTTCACCTTCAAATTTGGCATCAACAACAACGCCATCTTCTACTTGTAATGATAAATGGATGCGATCTCCACATGTAGGGTTATTCATATCAATGGATACATTTGAATCATCGATTACACCTTTGTTACGTGGTTTTTTATAGTGATCCATGATAACTGAACGATATAATTGGTCTAGGTTATTCATTGACATCAGCAAAATACTCCTTCGCTTTTAGCAACGCTTCAACAAGTCGATCAATATCTTCTTCAGTATTATAAATATAGAAACTTGCACGAGCTGTTGCAGTACATTCAAGCCATTTCATCAATGGTTGTGCACAGTGGTGTCCTGCACGCACAGCTACACCTTCCATATCAAGTACTGTGGCAACATCGTGTGGGTGAACGCCATCAATATTGAAAGTAATAAGTCCAGAGCGTTTCTTAGGATCATGAGGACCATAAATTGAAACGCCATCAATTGCACTTAGTTTTTCCATTGCGTAACTAGATAATTTTTGTTCATGTTCGATAATATTCTCCATACCAATCTCTTCTAAGAAATCGATTGCAGCTCCTAAACCGATTGCTCCTGCAATATTAGGAGTACCACCTTCAAATTTCCAAGGAAGATCAGCCCATGTTGATTCATATAAACCAACAGTACTAATCATTTCACCACCAAAAGCAAGTGGTTCCATGTTTTCTAGGAGTTCCTTTTTACCGTATAGTACCCCAATACCAGTCGGTCCACACATTTTATGACCAGAGAATGCTAGGAAATCACAATCTAAATCTTGCACATCTGTTTTAAAATGTGGCACGCCTTGTGCTCCATCAACAACCATGTAAGCGCCATGTGCATGGGCAACTGCAGCGATTTCTTTAATTGGGTTTACTGTACCTAATACGTTAGAAGCAAATGCGATTGAAACGATTTTTGTTTTGTCAGTAATCGCTTCTTTTACTTTGTCCATTGATAATGTACCATCTGGGTTCATATCAATATATTTAAGTGTAGCATTTTTTTCTTTTGCTAATTGTTGCCATGGGATTAAGTTAGAGTGATGTTCCATGTATGTGATGACGATTTCGTCGCCTTTTTTAACATTTACACGTCCAAAGCTTGCAGCAACCATATTTAAACTAGCAGTTGTACCTCTAGTGAAAATAATTTCTTCAGTTGAATTCGCATTGATAAACTTACGAACCTTTTCACGTGCGCCTTCATAAGCATCAGTCGCACGATTTCCTAATGTATGCACACCACGGTGAACATTAGAGTTTTCGTATTCATAGTAATGTTTGACAGCTTCTAAAACTTGAGTAGGTTTTTGAGTAGTAGCTGCACTATCTAGATATACTAAAGGATGACCATTTACTTCTTGATTTAAAATTGGAAAATAGCTTCGAATATCGGTTTTAATCATTAGCGAACTTTCCTTTCAATGACCTCCGTCAGTTGTTTTTTTACACCTTCGATAGGTAATTTGTTGACAACTGGCGCAAGGAATCCATGGATTATTAAACGTTCAGCTTCTGCTTTTGAAATACCGCGGCTCATTAAGTAATACAATTGAACTGGATCCACACGACCAACAGAAGCAGCGTGTCCTGCTGTTACATCATCTTCATCAATTAATAAAATTGGGTTTGCATCGCCACGAGCATCTTTGCTTAGCATAAGAACGCGTGATTCTTGTTCAGCATCTGCTTTTGTAGCACCATGCTCAATTTTACCAATACCATTGAAAATAGCGCGAGATGAGTCTTTCATAACACCGTGAGTTAAGATATAGCCATTTGAAGCTTTACCCCAATGTCTAACTTCAGTTGTGAAGTTTTGACTTTGTTCACCACGACCAACTACTACAGATTTGGCATCTGCGTAAGAGCCGTCACCTTTTAAGTATGTGATATTTTCAGAAATTGTATCGCTATCATTCATTAAGCCAAGAGCCCAATCTACTTTAGCATCACGGTGAAGAATAGCGCGACGATTTACATAAGTAGTGAATCCTTTTGCAAGAACGTCTACAGCGCCAAAAGTTACTTTTGCGTTATCATTAACGATTACTTCTGCAATAATATTAGCTTGGCCTTTTGCTTCTTCAATAGTAGAAAGATAGTTTTCTACATAAGTTACTTGGCTATTTGCTTCAGCAACGACTAATACATGGTTATATAATGATGCATCCGCATGATCATGTAGGAATACAGCTTGAATTGGCTCTTCTACAATGACGTTTTTAGGAACATATACAAACACGCCACCATTTACTAATGCTGCATGTAGAGCAGTTAGTTTGTGTTGGTCTACTTCTACGCCTTCAGTCATAAAATATTTTTGTACAAGATCGCTGTGTTCGCGAGCTGCAGTTAAAATATCTGTCATGATGACACCTTGAGAAGCTAGTTCTTCTGAAAGTTTTAAAAAGGCTGGTGTATTGTTGTGTTGAATATACACATTTTGTTGACCTTCAGCATCAACAATTGCTTTTACTTCTTCAGGAAGTTCTTCTAGTGATGCAAAAGGTGCACTATCTACTACTAGGCTTGGAAATTCTGTGAAGTTCCATTTTTCTACATTTGTTTTATCTGGTTTAATCATTGGTAGTGTATCAACGTTCGCTAATGCACGTTCACGAAGCTCAGTCAACCAGCTAGGTTCATTGTTAGCTTCAGAGAAAGAGCGTACATCTTGAGCGGTTACTGATAATTTTGTTTCAACCGTCATGTTTGCTCAAATCCTCCCTATTATGCTTCTTGTTCAGATGTTTCTTCGGCTTCGTCTTCGATACCTAATTCTTTTTTAACCCAATCGTAACCTTCAGCTTCAAGTTTTTGAGCTAATTCTTCGCCACCTGATTTAACAACACGACCTTGCATCATAACGTGTACGTGGTCTGGTTTAATATAGTTAAGTAGACGTTGGTAGTGAGTAATCATTACGCAACCGAAGCCTTCACCGCGCATTTCGTTGATACCTTTAGATACAACTTTAAGAGCATCAATATCAAGACCAGAGTCAATTTCATCTAAGATTGCAAATTTAGGTTTGATCATCATTAATTGAAGAATTTCATTACGTTTCTTTTCACCGCCTGAGAATCCTTCGTTTAAGTAACGTTGACCCATTTCTTCAGGCATTTCTAAGAATTCCATTTTGTTATCTAATTCGCGGATAAATTTCATAAGTGAAATTTCATTACCTTCACCACGACGAGCATTGATTGCTGAACGCATGAAATCTGCATTTGTAACACCAGAAATTTCTGATGGGTATTGCATTGCTAGGAATAGACCAGCTTTTGCACGTTCGTCTACTTCCATTGCTAAGACATCTTCACCGTCTAAAGTAACAGAACCTGATGTTACTTCATATTTTGGGTGACCCATAATAGCAGATGCTAAAGTAGATTTACCAGTACCATTTGGTCCCATGATTGCATGTATTTCGTTTGTATTGAGTGATAAGTTTACACCCTTTAAAATCTCTTTTCCGTCGATAGAGACGTGAAGATCTTTAATGACTAATGTTGACATTCCAATACCTCCATTTAAATTCAGGTGAAATGAATTTGTACCCATTTCTAATTTAATATCATTCTAATTTTAGCCTAAAAAAAAGACCTTTGCAAATCATTTGAAAATGTTTCTCAATTTATTCTAAGAATGTTGATATATATCCATTCTTAAAGCTATTATACTAGCTAAATATTGCTTTAGTTGAAAATCGAATGATTTTCAATAGCTGTTTTATAATTGAGAATGGATTTCACTATGCACACAGTAATAATATCACTTTTTTAGTGTAATGGAGCATTTTAGTTCTTAAATTTTAGTGAATCCAATATGGCGACTTATGTCGTAATAGGTGAAATTATATAAATGTAATAATTTTTTATTGCGATTGGGCTTATACGGGGCTGGACGATCTCCTTTTATATAGAAGAAATATTAATTGACTGAAACTTAAATTGATGAGTTTGCCCATTTAATTTAGAAAACCATGGATGTTTAAATTGTGCCTGACGAGTTGAACCAGTTAGTTCCTTTACCCAAATGATGGCTGATACAAACCGCGAAAAAATCTCCTATCAAAATGCCGAGCATTTTAGATAGGAGACTAATTTTTTCTTATATATTACTGTGCAACTGCATGTGTGCTGCGTAGATATAAGTTGACGCTTTCTGCTACGTTTCTTCCTTCGTTGATAGCCCAAACAATTAAGCTTTGACCACGTCTTGCGTCGCCTGCTGCAAATACACCATCAACGTTTGTTGCGTAGGTTTTTGATTTTGCTGCAATTCGGTTATTTGTGATTTGGACGCCGAATTGTTCAGCAACACCGTTTTCAGTACCTTCGAAGCCAATGGCAACAAAGACATAGTCTGCTGGCCATACTCTTTCAGTACCTGGTAACTCATTGAAATACACGTATCCTTCTTCACTAACCACTTTTTCCATTTGAATGGTATGCAACTCTTTTACATGACCAGTACTATCTGCAACGATTTTCTTTGTTTGAATACAATATTCGCGTGGGTCTCGGCCAAATTTTGCATCTGCTTCTGCATATGCATAGTCTAATTTGTACACTTGTGGATTCGTTGGCCATGGATTATCCATTGGACGATTTTCAGGTAGTTGTGGATGCTTACCAAATTGGAATACTGTTTTACAATTTTGGCGCATAGCTGTTGCTACACAGTCAGCACCTGTATCACCACCACCAATGACAATCACGTTTTTGCCTTTCATATCAAGAAATTTGCCATCTTCGAAATTAGAATCTAGCAAGCTTTTTGTAGTAGAGGTTAAATAATCCATAGCAAGGACAACACCTTCTGCTTCGCTTCCTTCAATATGAAGATGACGTTGCTTTGTTGCACCTGTGCAAAGAATAACTGCATCAAATTGTTCTTTTAATTCATCCGCTGTTATATCTTTGCCGATTTCAGTATTCAAGATAAATTGAATACCTTCATCTGATAACAATTGAACGCGTCTTTCTACAACGTCTTTTTCCAATTTCATATTTGGAATACCATACGTTAGAAGACCACCGGCACGGTCAGCTCTTTCGTAAACTGTTACGCTATGTCCTTGTTGGTTTAACTGGTCTGCAGCAGCTAAACCTGCAGGACCAGAACCAACAACAGCTACTTTTTTCCCTGTACGATGTCCAGGAACTCTTGGTGTAATCCAACCGTTTTCAAACCCTTTATCAATGATTGCACGTTCAATACTTTTGATTGCAACAGCAGGGTCTGAAATAGCTAACGTACATGATCCTTCACAAGGTGCAGGACAAACTCTTCCTGTAAACTCAGGGAAATTATTTGTTAAAAGAAGACGATCTAACGCTTCTTTCCATTTACCATGATAAACCAAATCATTCCATTCAGGGATAACATTATGAATTGGACAACCTGCTGCTGAACCACGAATTTCCATTCCCATATGACAAAATGGTGTACCACAATCCATACAACGAGCACCTTGGGTTTGAAGAGCTTCATCTGTTAGACGTGAAGAATATTCTTTCCAATTTTTTATACGCTCTAGTGGTTGTTGTTCTTTCCCTTTTTCTCGGCTATAATCCATAAATCCAGTAGGTTTCCCCATCTAGAACTCCTCCTTATTTAACAGAAAGCACTAAATCCTTTTTAGATGTATTTGCTATAAATGCTTTCATCGTTGCTTGATCTTCTGATAATCCTTGTGCTTCAAATTCATTAATACGATCGATCATTTTCTTATAATCAGTTGGAACGACTTTGATAAAGCGACCAACATATTGTGACCAGTTACTTAAAACTTGTTTTGCTTTGGTACTTTCTGTGTAATGAACATGTTGTTCTAATAATTGATGCAACACTGCCTCATCTTCTTTAGAATGAACACTTTCAAAACCAATCATTTCGTGATTACATTTCCCTTTAAATTCTTGTGGATTGTCTGCTAGAACATAAGCGATACCGCCTGACATACCTGCACCAAAGTTTTTACCTACATCACCTAAGATAACAACATGGCCACCAGTCATATATTCACATCCGTGATCTCCAATACCTTCAACAACAACATTTGCACCACTGTTACGTACTGCGAAACGTTCTCCTGCACGACCATTAATATACGCTTCACCACTTGTTGCGCCATATAAGCATACATTTCCTGCAATAACATTCGTTTCTGCTTGACCTTTGACTTCTGAATTGATTACAACTTTACCGCCTGATAAGCCTTTACCGAAGTAATCATTTGCATCACCATCGATATGCATTAACATCCCTTTTGGAATAAATGCTCCGAAGCTTTGGCCTGCAGAACCTGTAAAGTTCAATGTAATGGTATTATCAGCAAGTCCTCTTGCACCATATCGTTTTGAAATTTCACTTCCGACAATTGTCCCTACAACACGGTCTGTATTTTTAATTGGAAAATGGAATGATACAGGTTTTTCTTCTACAATTGCTTCTTCGACTTTACCAAGGATTTCACGTAAATCAAGAGATTGTTCTAGCTTATGGTCTTGCTCAACTTTTTTCGTTCTTGGTCCATCCACTTGATATAGAATTGCATCTAAATCTAATTGACCAGCTTTCCAATGATTTTTTGCACGATCGCTTACTTCTAAAATATCTGTACGTCCAACCATTTCTTCAAATGTTCTAAAGCCAAGCATCGCCATATATTCACGAACTTCTTCTGCAACAAATTTCATAAAGTTCACAACATGATCTGCTGTTCCCATGAATTTCTTACGAAGTTCAGGGTTTTGCGTTGCAACCCCAACTGGGCAAGTATCTAAATGACAAGCTCTCATCATGATACAACCAAGGACGATTAGTGGAGCTGTAGCGAATCCAAATTCCTCCGCACCAAGTAATGCTGCCATCACGACGTCTTTACCTGTCATTAATTTACCATCTGTTTCGAGTGTTACTCGATCACGAAGTCCATTTAACATTAATGTTTGATGAGCTTCAGATAATCCCAATTCCCAAGGAAGTCCTGTATGCTTAATACTTGTTTTTGGTGATGCCCCTGTACCACCATCATAACCACTAATGACAATAACATCTGCTGCACCTTTTGCTACACCAGCAGCAATTGTACCAACACCTGATTTAGCAACTAGCTTTACGCTAATTCTTGCATTTCGGTTTGCATTTTTTAAGTCATGAATAAGTTCAGCCATATCTTCAATTGAATAGATATCATGATGCGGTGGTGGTGAAATAAGTCCAACGCCTGTGGTAGAACCACGAACTTCTGCTACCCATGGGTAAACTTTATTCCCTGGTAATTGACCACCTTCACCTGGTTTTGCACCTTGTGCTAATTTGATTTGTAGCTCATCCGCATTGACTAAATAATGGCTGTTCACACCAAATCGACCAGATGCAACTTGCTTAATAGAACTTCTTCGATTATCCCCGTTTTCATCGATTGCGTAACGGTTTGGGTGCTCGCCACCTTCACCACTGTTACTTTTACCACCAATTCTATTCATGGCAATCGCTAGTGTTTCATGAGCTTCTTGGCTAATTGAACCATAAGACATAGCACCTGTTTTGAAACGTTTCACAATAGATTCTACTGATTCAACTTCTTCAAGCGGGATTTTATTTTCAGCCTTTTTGAAGGTTAATAGATTTCTTAAGAAACCAATTTGTTCTTCATTCGCCATTTCAGTGTATTGATGGAATAATCCAAAGTCTCCATTACGAGTTGCTTGCTGTAATGTGTGGATTGTTTTTGGATTGAAAGCATGATGTTCTCCTTGATAACGCCATTGGAAACTACTACCTGCTTCTAATACTTTTTCAATCGATTCTACTGCGGCAGAGTGTTTAGCATTAGCTTCTTTAGCGATTGTTGTTAAATCAATTCCGCCAAGTTTTGACACAGTTCCTGTAAAGTACTGATCAATTACTTCTTGACTAATACCAACTGCTTCGAAGATTTGTGCTCCACGATAGCTTTGTACTGTTGAAATACCCATTTTGGACATTACTTTGACAACGCCCTCTGAAGTAGCTTTGACATAACGTTTTACTGCTTCTTCATAGCTATAATTGATATGACCATCTTCGATTGCTTGAGCCGTTGTTGCAAATGCTAAATACGGATAAATTGCATCTACACCATAACCAATTAATGTAGCAAAGTGATGTACTTCTCTCGTCTCACCTGTCTCAACGATGATACTTACTTTTGTACGTTTACCAGTTTTTACAAGATGTTGATGAAGACTACTTGCTGCAAGAAGAATTGGCATCATCTTAGTTTTAGCATTTAATTCTCTATCAGATAAAACAAGCAATTGTACCCCATTTTCAATCGCTTTATCTGCTTCATCTGCTATACGTGCTAAGTCCTTTTCTAAATCTTCAGACATTGAAATGTCGATGATTGTCATATCGAATTGATCCTGTGTTTTTAATTGTGCAAATTGACTTTTCATCAACACAGGTGTTTCTAAAAAGATTCGATGACAATTTTCTGCACTTGGATGTAATAAGTCACCTTCCGCACCTAGTAGAGTCATTGTTGACGTCACGATATGTTCACGAATTGAATCAATTGGCGGATTTGTAACTTGTGCAAATAATTGTTTAAAGTAATTAAATAAAGATTGTGGTTTGTCAGATAAAACTGCTAGTGGTGCATCATTCCCCATTGATCCTAGCGGGTCTTTTCCGCCTGCCACCATCGGTACAATATATTTTTGAACATCTTCATGCGTATAGCCGAACACTTTTTGTCTGAATAGTAAGTCTTCTATAGTTTCAGGTTGTTCATTTGTAGGCTCAACCACTATTAGGTTTTCTTCTAACCACTTAGCATAAGGTTGTGCCTGTGCCATCTCAGATTTTAACTCTTCATCTGAAATAATCCGTCCTTGTTCTAAATCAACAAGTAACATTTTCCCTGGACTTAAACGTTCTTTGTAAACAATATCTTCTTCCCCTATATCTACTACACCAACTTCTGAAGAGAAGATAATGTAATCATCCTTTGTGACATAATAACGTGCAGGTCGTAAACCATTACGGTCTAGAATTGCACCAATTTGTTTCCCATCTGTAAAACAAATAGCTGTTGGACCATCCCATGGTTCCATTAAAGTACTTTGATATTGATAGAAAGCTTTTTTCTCTTGTGAGATATGTGGATTTTCTGACCAAGGTTCTGGTATCATCATCATCGCCGTTTGTGCAGGTGTTCGACCCGCTAATACGAAGAATTCAAATGCGTTGTCTAACATGGATGAATCACTACCAGATTGATCGACGATTGGTAATACTTTATCAAGGTCTTCTCCAAAGGCTTCTGAGATAAATTGTTGCTCACGTGCATTCATCCAGTTAATATTGCCTCGTAGTGTATTAATCTCCCCATTGTGAATAATATAACGATTAGGATGTGCACGTTCCCATGATGGGAATGTATTTGTACTGTAACGTGAATGAACCATCGAAAATGCTGACGTAAAACGTTCATCTTGCAAATCAAGATAAAACGTTGCTACTTCTTCTGGTGTTAGTAACCCCTTAAACACCATGGTTCGACTGGACATGCTCGGACAGTAGAAATCTTTGCCATTGTTTTTTGCCCAAATCTCAGTTTGTTTACGAATCAAATATAGTTTTCTTTCAAAAGCAAGAGAATCATTTACATTTACAGCTTTGATAAATACTTGGCGAACAACTGGTGCAGATTGTTTTGCTATATCACTTAAAACTCCTGGATTCGTTGGAACTGTTCTCCAACCCAGTAATTCTTGGCCTTCGACTTGGATGAATTCATTAATTTTATTTTCGATTTCCTCTTGTACTGATAAGTCTTTATCAAAAAATAACATCCCTACCCCATATTGTCCGACTGCAGGTAATGTCCAATTACTACAAACTTCTCTAAAATAGCTATCTGGTATTTGGACCATTAACCCTGACCCATCTCCAGTTTTACCATCACTACCGCGTCCAGCTCTATGATCTAATCTACATAACATTTCCAGGCCTTTCATAACGATGTCATGAGTAGCTTTTCCTTGTAACTGTGCATAAAGTCCAATACCACATGCATCATGTTCTAATTGTGGAGAGTATAAACCTTGTGCTGTTGGAATTTGGTGAAATGTCATATGATTCCCTCCTTTATATATAAAGAATATCTTAAGTACATTTTAGATTTTCAAATTGATATAAACAATATATAATTTGGATAGGATTAATCTATATATTAGATGGAAAGGAGTTGACATGGCATGGAATTACGACAATTACGCTACTTTGTTGCTGTAGCAGAAAGAGAACATATATCTGAAGCAGCGGAAGTACTACATGTTGCACAATCTGCAGTAAGTCGTCAAATTGCCAATTTAGAAGAAGAATTGGGCATTGAATTATTTGAAAGAGTCGGTCGAAATGTAAAACTGACACAAATAGGTAAAACTTTTCTTGAACATACCATATCAGCATTACAAGCAATTGATTTTGCAAAAAAACAAATTGATGAATATTTGGATCCCGAAAAAGGAACGATTAAAATTGGGTTTCCTACAAGTCTTGCAAGCTTTCTATTACCGACTGTCATTTCAGCGTTTAAAAAAGAGTATCCAAATGTTTCATTTCAACTGAGACAAGGCTCTTATCGATTTCTGATTAACGCAGTGAAGGATCGTGAGTTAAACTTAGCATTTCTAGGACCGGTACCTGCAAAAGATGAATCGATTAATACGAAGATTTTATTTACCGAAAACATCTCAGCACTTGTACCTTCAACACATCCATTAGCAAACAAAGGTGAAATTCAATTAACGGATTTACGAAAAGATGGCTTTGTGTTATTTCCTAAAGATTACATTCTAAACAAAGTGGCAGTTGAAGCTTGTAAATCTGTAGGCTTTAAACCAAATGTTAATTCAGTGGGTGAAGATATGGATGCTATTAAAGGTTTAGTAGCAGCCGGAATAGGTGTGAGTCTTTTACCTGAAAGTGCATTTTTTGATGCTACACCTCGTCGAACTTCAAGATTAACGCTGACCGAGCCACCATTCACACGGAATGTCGGGATCATTTACCCGACTAAACGCGAACTAGCGCCATCAGAAAATATTTTCTTGAACTTTGTAAGTAATTTCTTCTCCAGATTAACGCAGTTTAAATAGCTCGCTTAACATGCTTATGTTGATTTATTTTCATTCAAATTTTCTGAATTGCATGTAATCTATTAGAAGTGGGTGAATGATGTGCTTAGAAATATTAGAAGCATTAAACAAAAAAGAGGCTGTCCCAAAAGTGAATGTATCACTCACTTTTGGACAGCCTCTTCTACTAATTCAATTCATTATTTTGAAACTGGAACAACGGAACCTTTCCACTCTTTGTTGATGAAATCTTGAATTTCTTTAGAGTGTAGGACATCTACTAATTTTTTCACAGCAGCGTTATCTTTATTTTCTTTTTTCACTGCTACAACATTTACATATGGAGAAGAGTTTTTGTCTTCAAGTGCAATTGCATCTTTTGTTGGAGTTAAACCTCCATCAATCGCAAAGTTAGAGTTGATGACAACAGCATCTCCTTCGTTGTTATTATACATTTGCACTAACATTTCTGCAGAAGTTTTGTCGTCAATTTTTAGATGTTTAGGGTTTGTTGCGATATCTTTAAGTTCAGCAGATGATTTATTAACACCTTTTTTCAAAGTGATTAGACCATTTGATTCTAATAATGTAAGAATACGACCTTGGTCAGATACAGAGCTACTAATTAAAATTGTTGCTCCGTCTGGAAGTTCTTTTAGAGATTTATATTTTTTAGAATAGACACCGATTGGTTCGATATGGATTCCACCTGCACTAACAAAATCATAACCATTATCTTTAATTTGTTGGTCTAGGTATGGAATAGTTTGGAAATAGTTTGCATCTATATCGCCTGAATCAAGATCTTTGTTTGGTAAAATATAATCTTGGTATTTTTGGATATCTAGTTCTACCCCTTCTTTTTCAAGAATAGGTTTTGCTTTTTCTAAGATTTCTGCGTGAGGTACATTAGAAGCACCTACTACTAACTTAGTTTCTTTTGAATCACCAGATGATGCTTTATCATTGCTTCCGCATGCTGCTAGACTTAGCGCTAGTGATGCTGTTAGAATTCCTGCTACAATTTTCTTCATGTTCTTTTCCCCTTTTCTTTATACATTTCATTATGTTAACGTAATTTACGTTTGAACCAAATTATCTTTTATCTGTTTTTGCTGTGATAAAGTCACCGATAAATTGAATGATAAAAACGATAACTAACACAAGTACCGTAGCGACAAATGTGACATCATTACGACTACGTTGGAAACCATCCATAAACGCTAAGTTCCCTAAGCCACCTGCACCGATGACACCTGCCATCGCTGTATAACCGACTAATGCTACAGCTGTTACGGTAATTCCAGAAATAAGTGCTGGAAGGGATTCTGGTATTAAAACCTTCCAAATGATTGTCCAAGTTTTTGCACCCATAGAGCGTGCTGCTTCAATGACACCTTTATCGATTTCACGTAAAGCAATAAGAACCATTCGTGCATAGAATGGTGCAGCACCAATGATTAATGCAGGCATAGCTGCATTTGCTCCACGAATTGTACCTAATAAGAATTTAGTAAATGGAATTAACAGAATAACTAAAATGATAAATGGAATGGATCTGAATATATTCACAACTGAACCAGTTAATAAGTTAGCTAGCTTGTTCGCCCAAAGTTGTGTAGGACTTGTAAGGAATAATATAATCCCTAAGACGATTCCAATAATAAAAGTTAGAATTGTTGAAACAGCTGTCATATATAAAGTTTCTCTTGTGGCTTCCCACATAAGTTCCCAATCGACATTCGGAAAGAGATCGTTAAGCATGACTGATCACCTCCGTTTTAATTCCTAGTTCATCTAAGTAATGAATTGCTTTTGTTGTATTCTCGTTGCTCCCGATGATGCGCACAATTAATGTTCCATATGGTCCACTCTTCGTAGGAGAAATATTACCGTGTACAATGTTAACATCAACATTAAATTCACGAATCAAATGTGAAATCACAGGTTGTTCTGTCTTTGCTCCAACAAAAAATAATTTGATCAATTGATCGTTCGGATAATTTTCAAGCATTTGAGAAATAGATTCTTTGTGACCTGCTGTTTCTGTCACTTGAGATACGAATTTCTTCGTCACGTCTGCTTGCGGAGATTGGAAAACTTCAAGAACGTTTCCTTGTTCTACTACTTTTCCCGATTCCATTACTGCCACACGATGACAAATTTTGCGAATAACATGCATTTCATGAGTGATTAACACAATGGTTAGTCCCAGTTTTTCATTAATACTCACAAGTAAATCTAATATTGCATCCGTTGTTTCCGGGTCTAGTGCTGAAGTTGCTTCATCACATAGTAGAACTTCTGGGTTATTAGCTAGCGCACGAGCAATCCCTACGCGTTGCTTTTGTCCCCCTGATAATTGGGAAGGATAGGCTTTTTCTCTTCCTTTTAATCCAACCAACTCTACTAGTTCAAGCACTTTCTTTTCACGTTCCGCTTTACTAATGCCCGCAATCTCTAATGGGAAAGCAATATTTTCTTCCACTGTTCTTGACCAAAGTAAGTTGAAATGTTGGAAAATCATACTGATTTTATGGCGAGCATTTCGTAATTCTTTTCCTTTAATTGCTGAAATGTTCTGCCCATTTACGGTAACGGTACCTGAAGTAGGCTTTTCTAAACCGTTAAGTAAACGAATCATTGTACTTTTACCAGCACCACTATAACCGATAATGCCAAAAATCTCACCATCATTTATTGATAAATTAACATCATTAACTGCAGTTAGAGATCCATTAGCGGTTTTGTATTTTTTTACTACATTTTTAAGTTGAATCATAATATTCAAAACCACCTTTTGTAAAATAAAGCTAAAAATAAATAAGACCTTTCTGCAAGATTAACAGAAAGGTCTAACGTACGTTTTATACGATAACCGTTCTCTCATCTTCCAAAGCATTTGACTTTGCGTGAATTGGCACCGTGTCACATTGTGACGGTTGCCGGGCTTCATAGGGCACTTCCCTCCACCTCTCTGAATAAGAGTTACGTAAATATTTATTTAATTATGTTTGATACTTTACCACTATATGATTATATCGTCAATCCTTTTTATGAAATTTTTCATATAAATACGACACGGATTGAAAAGCATAGATTTTATCGCGAACCTTACCATTCTCGGCAATCAGTAAGCATGGGACGCTTTCCACCTGATAATCATATGCGATTTGTTCGACAAAATTTAAATTTGCTTTACCTATTTTGATGTCTGGAAATGTTTGATCGATTACCTCCATCATTTTAGAAGCGACCATACATGTACCGCACATAGGAGTATATAAATAAAATGCACATAATGACTCGCTTTCCTTCATATGCTCCCATTGTTCTATTGTCCATTCTTGCATTGTCCGTCATTCCTATTCTAAAAGAAAACTTGCATGTATTTTAAAATCTGCAGCTAATAATATTCTAGCCAAAAATTTTCTTGGTGTCGCCTCTACTTGCTTATATAAAGAAAGCGTACGTAAATGGTACGCCTCTGGATATTCTTTTTTCATCAAGGATCGTAAGCAATCCCCTGAATAATCTTCATCGAAAAACGTATATAAATCATACTCTTCATAAGGGTGTATGAGCTCTTCTAGTTTACTTGGACTAATGGTACCATTCGTGCAAAGAATTGGAACATCCTCTGCTAGTAGAGGTTGAATTTGCAATTTATCTTGTCTACCTTCAACAATAAGCACTTTATCCGACATGCTAATTCCTCCTTACAGTTTGATTCCGCGCTTAGCGGACAGTAAGAATCCTACTTAAGGGAAAAATGAAGCATAGGCAATGATTCTGAAAGCAAATGCCTGAATATACATAAAAACGCCAGCACAAAAGTGTGGCGCTTTAAGTAGTATAATTATTCTTCGATTAGTTTTGTGTATTGTTCAGCTGTAAGTAAGCCTTCAAATTGTGTAGAATCAGTTGGTTCTACAACAACCATCCATGCTTTTTCGTATGGAGATTCGTTAACGAATTCTGGGCTATCTTCTAAGTCTTCGTTGATTTCAACAACTTTACCTGAAATTGGTGCATATAATTCAGATACTGTTTTTACAGATT
Organism: Rummeliibacillus sp. JY-2-4R; assembly: GCF_053847205.1. Lineage (NCBI taxonomy): Bacteria > Bacillati > Bacillota > Bacilli > Caryophanales > Caryophanaceae > Rummeliibacillus > Rummeliibacillus sp. JY-2-4R. Next base: position 3,158,966 of record NZ_CM132623.1, read on the forward strand.
CAACACTACCGAATGGTTCATCAGCTTTGATTTCGTCGCCAACTTGTGGAAGTTCAACGAATACGATATCACCTAGTTCTGATTGTGCAAATTCTGTAATACCAATACGTACTTTACCATCTTCAGTTTTTACCCATTCATGTTCTTCTGTATAACGTAATTCTGCTGGTACGCTCATTATTAACCCTCCAAGTATGTATTTTTATACACCATAATTTTGACATATTCCTTATTCAAAAACAAGCAATTCTAAAATTATTTCCATGTATTTTCAAACTCTTTTTCATTAAAGCCAATTGTTATTTTTTGGTTGTCTGTGACAATTGGTCTTTTGATTAGCATGCCGTCTGAAGCGAGTAAAGCAATTTGTTCATCTTCGGACATTTCTTTAAGACGATCTTTTAGTTGAAGTTCACGATATTTCATCCCTGATGTGTTAAAGAATTTTTTTAGTGGTAGTCCGCTTAGTTCCCAGTATTTTCTTAATTCATCTTGTGTGGGTGTTTCTTCAACTATGTTGTGAGCGGAAAATTCGATGTTATTTTCTTTTAGCCAGGCTTGTGCTTTTTTACAAGTTGTACATTTTGGATATTGAATCATTTTGATCGTCATGTAAATACTCCTTTTAAAACGAATTTTGGTATCATTTTAATTGTATTGTGACTCTCATTTTGACGCAAGAAAACCGACCCAGAGATATAATGGCCGGTTTTGTTGGTTTATATACATGGTTTTAGAGTTATATTTTTGTTAAATGATTAGAAATTAATCTTCTTCCTACGCTTTGCTTTGTACACTGAAAATCTATTTTATTACTAATTATATTTAGGTTTGTAGTGTAGTCAGCTACGCTTTCCTGCGGGCGAGCGGTGAGTCTCCTCCTTCGTGCGGGGCCTCACCTGTCTCGCTTTTCCTAGCTAGGAGTCTTCGCTGACTACACTACAACTATTTTTGGAGTACTAATCTCCAACATAATTTCTAAAAAAAATCTAGAAATCTATAAATATCTTTAATACATTTTATGTGACTTCAATTAGCGTGCTAATCTCAATTTCCACAAATAATCACCTAAATACTGAAGTTCAACTTCTTTGCAATCAACATATACAATGATAAGAACTTTCCATATAGCAACAATATTTTTACATTTCTTCAAATGCAGCAAAAAGGTGAGCCCCCATCTTACTTCCGGGGCTCACTTTTAGTTTATACTGTATATTTTTCAGCAGCGATTAGTTTTACTGATGCTTGGCGTTTTTTGGTGATGAGATTGTTTGGTGTGTAGCGTGTTAGTTTGCGCAATGCTGATAGTAGCATGCGTGCTTCGTCACCATCTGCTGAAGCGATGATTGTTTCTTTTGCTTCTTTTTCAATTTCTTCAAATGCTTCTTGGGTGAAGATTTCTGTGTAAAGAATTTTTTGTGCTGCTTTTTCTTCTCCATCACGGTCAATTGCTTTTTCCGAACGCAAGACAGCTGATTCCATTGCGAATAGTTGGTTTGCGATATTCGCAATGTTTACTAGGATTTCTTGTTCTACTTCTAATTTTGGTCCAAAGCGTTGTACAGCTGTACCCGCTGCTAGTAATGCGATTTTCTTTGCCATTTTGACTAAATATTTTTCTTGTGCAAGTGCTTCATTGCCAATTTCCTCTGGGATCATGGAAAGTAATTCAGCTTGAAGGCTTTGTGCTTGTGCAAGGAGCGGCAATTCGCCTTTCATTGCTTTTTTCACAAAAGTACCTGGGACAATTAAACGATTGATTTCGTTTGTTCCTTCAAAAATTCGATTTATACGAGAATCGCGATAGATTCGTTCCACTTCGTATTCTTGCATAAAGCCATATCCGCCATGTAATTGTACGGCTTCATCTGCAATATAATCTAATGTTTCTGAACCAAATACTTTATTAATAGAACATTCGATTGCATATTCTGCAATAGATGCTGCGATTGCTTTACCGTCATTTTTTTCTTCATCGCGAAGATTACTCATACGATCTTCAAAGTAACCAACAGTACGATAGATTAATGACTCTGATGCGTAAAGTTTTGAAGCCATCGTTGCTAGTTTTTCTTTTGTCAGATTGAAAGATGAAATTGGTGTGCCAAATTGTTGGCGACCATTTGTGTACGAAATCGCTAATTCAAGTGCGCGTTTTGAAGCACCAAGTGTGCCAACGCCTAATTTATAGCGACCAATATTCAATATATTGAAGGCGATGACATGCCCGCGTCCCACTTCACCTAGTAAGTTTTCAACAGGTACTGCAACATCTTCTAAAATCAATGTGCGTGTTGAAGATGATTTAATCCCCATTTTCTTTTCTTCAGCACCCGTTGATACACCTGGAAAGGCACGTTCAACGATAAATGCTGAAAACTTATCGCCATCAATTTTGGCATAAACAACAAACACATCTGCAAAACCTGAGTTGGTAATCCATTGTTTTTCACCATTTAGAATATAGTGGGTACCTTCAGCATTTAGTTTTGCATGTGTTTTTGCACCTAAAGCATCAGAGCCTGAACCTGGTTCTGTTAACGCATATGCCGCAATTAGTTCACCGGAAGCTAATTTTGGTAGATATTTTTTCTTTTGATCTTCATTGCCGAATAGTACGATTGGCAGCGAGCCAATTCCTACGTGTGCGCCATGCGTAATCGAGAAGCCACCTGCTACAGACATTCTTTCAGCAATTAATGCTGAAGAAATTTTATCTAAACCTAGTCCTTCATATTCTTCTGGGACATCCGCTGCTAACAAACCTAGTTCGCCTGCTTTTTTCAATAATCGTACAGAGTGTTCAAATTCATGGTTTTCTAATTTATCAACTACTGGTAATACTTCGTTTTCTACATACTCTTCCGTTGTTTTGGCAATCATTTTTTGTTCATCTGTGAAATCCTCTGGTGTGAACACGCGTTGCGCTTGAATATCCTCCGTTAAAAAGCTACCACCCTTAATAAGATTCAATGTATTTTCTGCCATATTCATTCTCCCCTTTGTGTGAATAATTTATTGGAATTAAAGTAATTCAAATACGCCGGCTGCTCCCATTCCGCCACCAATACACATCGTGACAACCCCATACTTTTTACCTTGACGTTTTAATTCATGAATAAGCTTTAATGTTAAGATTGTTCCTGTAGCTCCAAGTGGATGCCCCAAAGCAATCGCACCACCATTAACATTGACTTTCTCTATGTCGATACCTAATTCGCGAACAACTTGAATGGATTGGGATGCAAAAGCTTCATTGATCTCCCATAAATCAATGTCTTCAATTGATAATCCAGCAATCTTTAATGCTTTCGGTACGGCTACAATTGGTCCAATCCCCATAATTTCTGGTGGTACTCCCCCTACTGCAAAGCCAAGAAATTTTGCCATTGGCTTTAAACCTTGTTTTTCAGCTTCCTCACGATCCATTACTAATACAGCACCTGCACCATCTGAGGTTTGTGATGAGTTTCCGGCTGTTACACTACCAGTGACTGAAAATGCTGGACGCAATTTTGCAAGTGTGTCCATAGATGTACCAATTCGAACCCCTTCGTCTACTGCAAAGGTAAATTTCTTTACTTGTGGTTTGTTGTTATCATCTACATAATGTTTTTCAACTTCAACCGGAACGATTTCATCAACAAATTTACCTTCTGCAATGGCCTTTGCGGCACGTTCATGTGATCTCACAGCAAAGGCATCTTGTTCTTCCCGACTTACTTCATATTTTTTGGCAACCTCTTCAGCTGTATGGCCCATGCTCATATAGTACTGAGGTGCTTCTTCTGCAAGTTTAGTATTTGGACGAAGCACATTTCCCACCATCGGCACCAAACTCATAGATTCGATACCGCCTGCAATGATTGCTGTAGAGTGGCCTAGCATTATTCGTTCTGCAGCATAAGCAATCGATTGCAAACCTGATGAACAAAATCGATTAATGGTATTAGCTGGTGTCGTATCTGGTAAACCAGCCAATGCACCAATATTCCGTGCAACATTCATACCCTGCTCTGCTTCTGGAATAGCACAACCTATTATTAAATCATCTATCGGACCAGTATATCCGGATCTCATTAACGTTTCTTTTACGACTAATGCACCCAAATCATCTGGTCTTACTGTTGCTAATGACCCTTTTTTTGCTTTTCCTATTGGTGTTCGTGCACCTGCTACAATTACGGCTTCACGCATATGATTTCCCCCTTTGACATTACATAACAATTAGTTACGTAATGGTTTTCCCTTCATAAGCATGTGTTGCATTCTTGCTTGAGACTTTGGATGACTAACCAGACTAATAAATGCTTCTCTTTCAAGATTTAATAGGTATTGTTCATCTACCAAAGTACCGTATGGAACCTTACCTCCTGCAATGACATAAGCCAATTTCTTGGCAATATATAAATCATGTTCACTTATAAAGCCCGATTGTAGAAGGCTTTGAGCCCCAAGCAATAATGTTGCATAACCTGGTTCCCCGACAACAGGTACTTTCTCACGTACAGGAGGAATATAACCTGCATCAGAAAGTGCTAAAACTGCTTGTTTTGCATCATATAGTTGGTGATCTGGATTTACACTCACGCCATCTGCAAAATCCAAGAAATTATTTTCTCTTGCTTCCTCACCAGAAGTCGAAACTTTTGCCATCGCAATAGACTCAAAGACTTTGTTTGCAACGGCTTGTAGATCAATTTCCACCCCTTTTGGTAGACCTTTTAAATGTTTTAAATAAAGTTCTTTGTTACCACCGCCGCCTGGTATCAATCCAACACCCGTCTCAACTAAGCCCATATAGGTTTCCATTGATGCTTGAATATGAGCAGATGGTAAGCAAACTTCCGCACCGCCTCCAAGCGTCATCGCAAATGGTGCTGTGACAATTGGTTTTCGAGAATACTTGATACGCAATGTAGCTTGTTGGAATGTATTAATGATATGCTCCAGTTCAAACAAATTATCATCTTGTGCTTCCATCAGAATCATGGCTAGATTGGCACCAACTGAGAAGTTTTTGCCTTGGTTTCCTATTACCATCCCCTTGTAATCAGAAGAGTTTAGTAAATCTAAACCATGGTTTAAGATTTGCATAATATCCAAACCTAGAGCATTGGATTTTGAATGGAATTCCAATAATAATACTTGATCCCCAAAGTCTATTAAACTAGCACCAGCATTACTTTTGAGTGTGCCATGCTTTTTCTTATACCGTTTTAAATCGATAGCTTTTTCATTGAATGGAACAGCTGTATAGTTCTCTCCATCAAAATAAGCTAAATCTCCATCGATTTCAGAATAGAAAGTAGTGAAGCCTTTTTCTAATAGCGTTGTGACAAAGGATGGAATTTCCAATCCTTCATCTTGCATTTTTTCTACTGATTCTTTGACGCCAATGGCATCCCAAATTTCAAATGGCCCTTGTGCCCATCCGAATCCCCATTTCATCGCTTGATCAATCGCTACAATATTGTCTGCAATCTCGCCAACTAATTTTGCTGAGTATAAAAGAGTTGGTGCGAAAATCCCCCACAATAGTTCACCCGTACGGTCTTTTGCATATGTGAGTGTTTTCACTTTAGCTGCTAATCCTTTTTGCTGTTTTGCCAATTCGATTGAAGGTGTGCTTAATTTCTTTACTGCTTCGTATTCTAGGGTATCTAAATTCAATTCCAGTATTTCTTTTCCTTTTTTCAAGAAGAAGCCTTGGCCTGATTTTGCCCCAAGCCAGTTGTTTTCAACCATCTTTTGCAAATAAGCCGGTACCTCAAATACTTTTTGCTCTTCTCCAGTTGTATGGTCATAGACGTTTTTCGCTACATGGACAAATGTATCTAGCCCTACTACATCAAGAGTTCGAAGTGTTGCAGATTTTGGACGGCCGATTAATGGACCCGTTACAGAATCCACCTCACCAACTGAATAGCCTTTTTCTTTCATCACTTGTAATGTAATAAGCAATCCGTATGTACCGATACGGTTTCCGATAAAGTTCGGTGTATCCTTTGCAAGTACAACCCCTTTACCTAAACGGTTTTCTCCGAACTTATGCATGAACTCAACCACTTCAGGCAATGTCCCTTGTGCCGGAATCACTTCTAGCAATTTCAAATAGCGAGGTGGATTAAAGAAATGCGTTCCTAAGAAATGTTTTTTAAAGTCTTCTGAACGTCCCGAAGTCATCATATTAATACTTATACCTGAAGTATTTGAGCTGACGATTGAACCTTGCTTACGAACAGAATCCACTTTTTCAAATAAGTTTTGTTTAATGTCTAGCCTTTCAGTTACGACTTCGATAATCCAATCAACATCTGATAATTTGTTTAAATCATCTTCTAAATTACCAACCGTTATTAAATTTAAGCTTTTTTTCGTTGTTAATGGAGCAGGTTTTTGTTTCAAAAGTTTTTGCAATGCACTAGCTGCAAAGCGATTTCTCACACTTGAATCCTCTAGTGTCAGTCCTTTTGCTTCCTCTTCTTTTGAAAGCTCTTTTGGAACGATATCTAATAATAATGTCGGAATTCCGATATTCGCTAAATGTGCTGCAATGCCTGAACCCATCACCCCTGATCCAAGTACGGCTGCTTTTTGTATATGATAAGTCATGAGCAAATCCTCCCCCTTTATTTTGAATGAATGCTCATTCATTTTATTGGTAAAAAAAATAAAACTTGCTTATCTGGAATTTATTTTAGCTTATTCTATGAATTTCCGCAATGAAAAAACCCTATTTTTTATAATAAAATGTAGCAATTTACTATTTTAAGAGGAGTATTTGCTGGATTGAGCAAATCAGTATAACTTTTAAAACACTTTACTAGCATAAAGGCCCATTAACCGTGTAGACTTAAGCAATAGGAGGGATATATAATGCAACCAATTTTATCTGAAGAACAATTTAACGAAATTATTTCATCATCACAACCGGTGATCGTCAAATTTTTTGCTGGATGGTGCCCTGACTGTTCACGTATGAACATGTTCATCGACCCAATCATCGAAGAATACAACCAATACACTTGGTATGAAATCAACCGCGATGATTTTCCAGAGCTATCTGACAAATATCAAGTAATGGGCATTCCAAGTCTGTTAATCTTCAAAGATGGAGAAAAACTTGCTCACTTACACAGTGCAAATGCGAAATCTCCACAAGATGTAACTGATTTCTTAAATGCTCAAATTGCTTAATAATCAATCACTAAAGGCTTACTTTTACAGTAGGCCTTTTTTATTTTGAGAAGGTATACTAATTGTTGTAATGATAAAAATTTGGAACAAATGGAGGCTGCTATGCGAATACAATTACCGGTTGAAGGACAATCACAATATGCACCATCGATTGATAACAAATTTCAAAGCTCAGCTTGCGGTCCAACAACTGCATATGTATTGCTCAACTATCTACAACCAGATCAACAAAAAAGCATCAATCAGCTCTACAAATCGCTTGGATGCACAAGAATCGGTCTATTTTCGCATCGCATGATTCGCAATTTGAAAAAAATTCTTGGTCCGTCTTTCGATGTTCGCAATTGTAGTCTAAATGATGCTCTAAAAGAAATTGAGGCTGGGCGCCCTGTTGCGATGAAATTTGATCGATACTTCTCCCATCATTTTTTCTTTAAAGGAGATTTTAACTATCATTGGGTACCACTCATTGGCTTTGAAAAAACAGAAGATGATATTCTTCTAATCATTCATGATAATGGAGCCAGAAATCGTAATAGCAAGATTTGCGAAGTTTCGTATCAAAAAAACCGAAAAATACTTAGCTTTATTAAGATTGCGCCGATTCCATTACATCAATGAACGCGCATGGCGAGAAATCAGCGAATAACCCTCCATTGTTAATTGTTCGAGCTTTGCTTGATCCCAAATCGGAAGTTCACAATCATTAATCGTTGCGTCAATTGGTACATTTGTCTTGATTCTAGCTAATTCTAGTGATAGCTTTAGCATTTCTTCATTTTCTTGAATTTTTGTCCGTTGTGCTGGTTTTAACTCATCAATGGAAGCTAGCACTCCGCCAACAGAACCATATGTTTGGATTAACTTTAAGGCAGTTTTCGGTCCAATACCTTTGACTCCTGGATATCCATCGCTTGTATCGCCCATAAATGCTTTGACATCTGCAAATAGTGGTGGTTCGATTGAATATTCTTCTTTAAAACGTTCTTCGTTATAAATGTTGTATTCAGTATAGCCTTTTTTCGTTAAGGCAATCGTTGTAGAAGGATTCAATAATTGAAGTAAATCTTTATCCCCACTGATAACCGTGATTCTTGCTTCATCTTTCCATTTATCAATAATGGAACCGATTGTATCATCTGCTTCCATACCCACTGTTCCGAAGTTTTTCCAACCAATCATTTCTGATACATCTTTCGCCATATCAAATTGCGGTTTTAACTCATCTGGTGGTGCTGGTCGATTTGCTTTATATCCATCGAACAGGTCATTGCGAAATGTATGAACACCCATATCCCAACAAACTGCAATATGTGTAGGACGCATGATTGATTGTGCACTCAATACATGTCTCGCAAAACCTTGTACGCCATTTGTTGGTGTACCATCCGATTTTCTGAAAAATTGATGCATGGGCGCTGTTGCAAAATAAGAACGGAAAAGAAGCGCCATTCCATCAACTAGTAATATGTGAGGTTGATTTTCCAAAATAAAACTCTCCATTCGTAAACTATTAATAGTCTAAGTAAATAGTATACCAAAAAATAGTTTACGAAGAAGGTACCAACTACTATTTAAGATGAGGTAATTTTTGAGAGTTATAAAAAGACCAACCTCTCCTAAGAAGGAGGGGCTTAACACTTTTTACTTGATGGACATAAATAATCTGCCAATCGTTCGATATCCTGGCTATATACACGATCCCTTTTTATACTAGGTACTACGTTTCGAACATCTTGCCATTTACCACTCAGTTTAGGCGACATATACTCAACGCCTCGATATTCCACCGCATGTGCTGCGCAAATGGCTTCAATTGCTAAAACCTTTCGGCAATTCTTGATGATTTGGTAAGCATGTCTAGCACCTATTGTCCCCATACTAACATGGTCTTCTTGATTTGCAGAAGATGGAATCGAGTCAACAGAAGCAGGATGTGCCAGTGTTTTATTTTCCGAAACAAGACTAGCTGCAGCATATTGCAAAATCATTGCTCCTGATTGTAATCCAGGTTGTGGGCTTAAGAATGGTGGTAGGCCATCGTTCAATTGTGGATTGACCAAACGTTCAATTCTTCTTTCAGAAACGCTTGCTAATTCTGCCACACCTATTTTCAAGAAATCCACCGCAAAGGCAATCGGCTGTCCGTGAAAATTCCCACCAGAAATAACTGTCTCACCATCTTCTAAAATCAGTGGATTATCTGTAGCAGCATTCATCTCAATTTCTAACTTTTCTTTGACATAATTTAGCACTTGCCAACTAGCCCCATGAATTTGCGGTATACACCGTATAGAGTAGGCATCTTGTACCCGAAGCTCGCCTTGTTCAGATGTTAGTTCACTGTCTTTTAACCACTCTTGCATTCTTTTCGCTACTTCCACTTGCTCTTGATAACCACGAGCTTCGTGAATGGCAGGATGAAAAACATCCTTTATGCCGCGTAATGCTTCAATGGTCATTGCTGCAATCCATTCACTATCGCATGCCAGTTTTTCTGCTTCTATATAGGCAACAATTGCTTGAGCAGTCATTGCTTGTGTCCCATTGATCAGCGCCAATCCTTCTTTTGCTTCTAGTTCAATCGGTTGCAATTGATGTTCTCGCCAAATTTCCATTGATGCTGATTGTTTGCCATCTTGCCAAACAAAGCCTTCACCTACAAGTACCAGTGCTAAATGTGAAAGGGGTGCAAGATCTCCAGAAGCTCCAAGCGATCCTTGTTGTGGAATAATAGGATGTATACGATGGTTAATCATATAAGCTAAGCGTTCTAGGACTTCTAAACGAATTCCTGAAAGTCCCTTCAACAGTGCATTTAATCGCAATACTAGCATGGCTCTAGAAACGATTTCACTAAATGGTTCACCCACTCCACAAGCATGTGATCTTATTAAATGCAGTTGTAATAATCTCGTATCTGATTCATCGATTTTCACATCACTAAATTTGCCAAAGCCTGTATTAATGCCATAAACCGTCTTCTTACTTTTTACAATTTGCATCACAGCATTTCTGCTTTTTTCAACAGCCAAACGTGCTGATGGCGCAATTTCAACTTGTTGATTCTCATATAAGATAGCTTTCATATTTTGAATTGTTAATTGGTTGCCATTTAATTGAATCATGTGTTGGACTCCTTTCCGTATTTTTTTGAATGTCTTTTTGAAATTGTTAAACATTATTTACCCGTTTTTTGTCTAAAATAAGCTTGCTACTTGATTTATAATCATGCCAATACTTTTAGTTTTCCACATTACACAGTACAATATCCGTTTGTTTTTGAACTAATTTTTCTACTTAAAAGGGTTAAGTCATTTTTTCTTTTCCCCCATCGGTATCTTTAGATTTTTTTCTTCCGCAATTTTTTCTGCTAGTTCATATCCTGCATCTACATGGCGGACAATGCCCATTCCTGGATCTGTTGTTAATACACGTTCGATTCTTTCACCTGCTTCTTTTGTGCCATCTGCTACAATTACCATGCCTGCATGTAGCGAATACCCCATACCGACGCCACCGCCATGATGAATAGAAACCCATGTTGCGCCACCCACTGCATTGATCATGGCGTTTAGTATTGGCCAATCTGCTACAACGTCTGAGCCATCTATCATCGCTTCCGTCTCACGATTTGGGGAAGCAACAGATCCTGAGTCGAGATGATCACGGCCAATGACAATTGGTGCGGATAGCTCTCCCGAAGCAACCAAATCATTAATGATTTTGCCAAATTTCGCTCGCTCTCCAAATCCTAGCCAGCAAATGCGTGAAGGTAACCCTTGAAATGCAATCTTCTCACGTGCCAACCGAATCCAATTGCATAGATGTTCATTCTCTTTAAATTCACGTAAAAGAACCTCATCTAATTTATAAATATCTTCTGGATTACCAGAAAGCGCTACAAAGCGGAATGGCCCTTTCCCTTCGCAAAATTGGGGACGGATATAAGCAGGGACAAATCCCGGAAAATCAAAAGCTCTTTTAAACCCTTCATCCGATGCTACTTGCCGAATATTATTCCCATAATCAAATGTAATCGCACCTAAATCCATCATATTCACCATTGCTTCTACATGCGTTTTCATCGAAGCTTTGGATTTTGAAGTATATTCATCTGGATTTTCTTTTCGCAATTTACTAGCTTCCTCCACCTTGTATCCAACTGGGATATATCCATTTAGGGGATCATGTGCAGAGGTTTGATCCGTTAAGATATCTGGATTAAATCCTCTTTTAATCATGTTTGGCAATATTTCAGCTGCATTCCCAAGTAAACCTATCGAAAGTGCTTTTCCCTCTGCTTGTGCTTGTTTTGCTGTTTGAATGGCTTCATCGAGTGTATAAATTTTAGTATCCAAATATCTCGTTTCAATTCTGCGATCGATACGTGTTTCATCCACTTCAATGGCAATACAAACACCACCATTCATCGTCACGGCAAGTGGTTGTGCACCACCCATCCCTCCTAATCCTGCTGTGACGGTAATTGTATTTTGCAATGTCCCATTAAAATGTTGTTTGGCAAGCTCCGCAAATGTTTCATAAGTTCCTTGGACAATCCCTTGGGAACCAATATAGATCCAACTTCCCGCTGTCATTTGTCCATACATCATTAATCCTTTTTGATCAAGCTCATGGAACGTTTCCCAGTTTGCATAAGCAGGGACAATATTGGAATTTGCGATTAATACTCTTGGAGCATTTTCATGTGATTTAAAAATGGCTACAGGTTTTCCGGATTGGACAAGTAAAGTTTCGTCATTTTCTAATTCTTTTAATGATTTTACGATTGCATCAAAAGCGTCCCAGTTACGAGCTGCTTTTCCAATTCCACCATATACAACAAGCTCGTCTGGATGTTCTGCCACTTCTTTATCTAAATTATTCATCAGCATACGCAGTGCTGCTTCTTGAAGCCAGCCCTTTGTGTGAAGCTTGTTACCACGATAACGAATCACCTTTTGATCTGCTTTTCCCACTCTTAGACCCCCTTTAACCTAATTGCCTTTGTACTAACTATTTCTATGCGAACTACCGTATTGTTTGAACAAAAGGGGGAAATTTATAGTAGATTAGTAGATTATTCATTTAGCAAATTAGAGTAGTGACGACTCTCTTTTTGAAGGGTGTTATGACTTAAATTGTCATCAGCAGGGATACTGCTCTATTTCATAGATTTAAATAAAAAAAAACCGATTACCCTAAACGAGAGTAATCGGTTAAAAAATTTGTTAATCATTATTGATATTCAATTGTAATTTCTAACGCTAATTCTACATTTCCTTGTATCGCTTTGCTGATCATACAAGTTTTTTCTGCTTTTTCAGCGAGTCGTACGATTTGGCGTTCCTGTTTTTCTGAATAGTCATGCGGGATGACAATTTTAGGTTTGTGGGTAATTTTTACGTATGTGAATACACCTTTTGTTACATCAACGAGTCCTTCTGAAACCATGGACAATTCGACTGGTTCAAGGTTTGTTCGTTCAAGCATTGCCGCAAGTGTAATAATGTAGCATGTTGCAGCTGCTCCTAGTAGCATTTCATCTGGATTTGTCCCAACATCTGGTCCATCCATTTCTTTTGGTATGGATACTTTTGTATGAAGTTTTTCTGCTGCTATTTCTCCAACAGAATTGCGACCACCAGGCCATGAAGCTGTTAATGTGAAAGTATGTTCAGCCATATTAACTCCCCTTTACTAATTTGAAAATGCAAAGTACTTTTCAGTATTTGGATCAAATGCAAAACGTTCAATTTTTGTGTTCTTCCTCAATGCAATAATATAAACCTCTTTGCCAGAATAATCGACGATTGTTTGACCGAATACACGATCTTTTACCACTTTTCCGCCTTCTGTTCGCTCTATAATTTGTGTGGCATCGTCTACATTAAATGTAGGGACATGGCTTTTGTAAACAAATGGAGCAATGATTAATAGAGCATACGCAACTGAGATTAAGGCATACTTTTTACGAAAATTGCTGTTTTCTACCAATAAAAAATAACTTATAAAGAAGAAAGCATTCCCTACTACGACATATGTAATCATATTGTCCAATCCATTTACAAACAAATAATCTCTACCTATAAAATAAAAGCAAAGGATTTCAATTACTGAAACGACCAAAATCCCTTGCAATAATCGTTTCCTTTTCGTCAATCTTATTCACCTCATCGTGATTCATAATCAGTACAATCTATCCAAAATAGATATTCTACCACTTTTCAATTTTCAATGTATATAACAAATTATGCCATAATTTTATATGAAAATGTAAAGAGCCTTTGGTTTTTCACATAAAAGACGGATTGTTAGAGAGTAATGTTCCCACAGATTAAGTGATCTCTCACTTTGTACTGTATATTAATTGTGATTACTCACATACTATTTGTAAAACTAGTATTGGAGTGACATGGGTGTCTAATGCAAAAACTCCTTTAAAATTCCATTTGTTCTTATTATTAATCGTTACGCTTGTATTAATCTGGTCACTAATCAAACCATTGAGTTATAGTAGTTGGGCAGCTGAATCCGTCCCTATTTTAATTGGATTAATTATTTTGATTGCAACCTATCGTAAGTTTACATTCACTACCCTTTCTTATACAATCATGGCTATATTAGCTATTTTGGAATTTATAGGCGGTCATTATACTTTTGAAAAAGTCCCTTTGTTTAATTGGATTAAAGAACATTCCGATTTAAAACGAAATGATTATGATCGGTTCGGACATTTTATGAAAGGCCTATTTGCCATTGTTTTCCGAGAAATATTAATTCGTAAAGTCCACCTATCCAAAGGTGCTTGGTTAGCTACCATTAGTATTAGTATTTTATTTTCGATTGCTGCATTGTACGAAATTATTGAAATGCTTTTCTATAAAATTGCGAAAGGAACTGCAATCGCGAAAGGCTTTTTAGGTGAGCAGGGAGATAAATTTGATTCGCAGTGGGATATGACAAGTGCTTTAATAGGGGCAATCCTTGCTATACTTTTCTTTTCAAAATGGCATAATAAATTATTGGAAAGAATACACAAAAGTTAGGAATCAAAACAAAAGGGATTCGATTTATAATCAATCGATCCCTTTTGTTTTACTTTTATTTATGGTTTTAATATAACCTTAATACAGTCATCTTCGTGATCATTGAATAATTGATAGGCTTCATGAGCTTTTTCTAATGGAATTTTATGTGTGATAATTTCAGTTGGATCGAATTCTCCTGCCACAATTTTATCAAATAACATGGGCATCATATGAATGACTGGTGCTTGCCCCATTCTCAGACTAATATTTCGTTCAAATAGGTGTCCTAGAGGGAACTGATTATATTTTGCCCCATAAACACCTGTCATTTGAATTGTACCGAATTTTCGTACAGCATCCATCGCAATTTTAATTGGACTGATGGTACCACCTTGCAATTTTAGTTTTTGTCCAACCGCTTCGGCAGCTGATTTTTTACCATCCATTCCTACGCAGTCTATGACAATATCGGCGCCGCCATTTGTAAAGTCATGTAAATAAAAACCTGTTTCATCGTGAAAATCAAAATTAATAACTTCTACTTTATTCATTTTCTTCGCCTGATTTAATCTGTATTCTACATTGTCAACTGCAATCACTCGCTTTGCACCCTTCATCCAAGCGAACTTTTGGGTCATTAAACCAACAGGTCCACAACCCAGAACGATGACAGTATCCCCTTTTTTTACACCAGCATTTTCAACACTCCAATAAGCGGTTGGGAGAACGTCAGATAAAAATAATAATGACTCATCTTCTAGCTCACATGATTCAGGAATCACGAATGGCATAAAGTTACCGTATGGAACATGTAAATATTCTGCTTGCCCTCCTGGATAATCGCCATAACGTTCGGTAAAGCCAAAATATGCTCCTGCATCCAATTCTTTATTATTATTTGAATTATCACATTGACTTTCTAAATCGTGTGTACAATAATAGCATTCGCCACAGGATACATTAAATGGCAAAATCACACGATCGCCCTTTTTCACTTTGGTAACCTCAGGACCTACTTCTTCCACAATCCCCATTGGTTCATGCCCAATCACAGTATCTTTTGTTGTGGGCATCGAACCTTGATAAATGTGTAAATCTGATCCACAAATAGCCGTTGAGGTGATTCGAACAATGATGTCATCCTTCTTTTTTAACGTCGGATCATCCACTTCTTTTACCTGCATATCTTTTATGCCTTGATACGTAACAGCTTTCAATTCATCATCTCCTATAGAAGTTATTAGTTCTTCTATAACCATTTTGTATACAGGATGAAACCTAATTGATGTTTTTATTAAAAATTAGGTAACAAAAAATAGAGATTCTGAACAATCTTGCTTGTTCAAAATCCCTATCTACTTTCATCCGTAATTAATTTTCTTGGATTAATTGTTCAACTTTTTCTATTACTTCTTCTACTGAATTACCTAAACTAATAGCGAGCTCTTTGTACAAGATAGGCAAAACTTGATTTAGAATTTGATGTTCTCCACTAGGTAATTTTTTGTCTTGATTAATATAACTTTATAGCTGCATTATGGTAAGAATAACAAGCATTGATAACATATTGAAGAATGTAATAAAACTTATAACGACACCAAGAACAAAGAGTGGGTATTTAAATGCTTTTAGATATACAATTATTTCTTCTTTAAATAGATAAGAAAATCTAAACAAAAATTTTAAAGGATTACCCCCGAAAAATCCCCTTTTAACACTTCTTTTTCATTCTGATTTGTACAGATAAAAGATGCCAAAATAGCTGTTCTATTATTAGTTTCTTGCCATTCATATTTTTCAATTTTCACTTCACAAATAATCGTATCGCCTGTAAACACTGGTCTTAAAAACTCAAAATTCATTGTTCGAGCCAGCACGTTTGCATCTCCACCTACTTTTGTTGGTAAAGTTGCCGTTAATAACCCTTGGATTACCAGTCTTCCCTGTTCGTCTGGGGTGGTATGATGAATCCCTTCATCACCTGAAATCTCTGTAAATAATTCAACATCCCTTAATGTAAAAGTGCGTTCAAACGTTATGATATCTCCCACTTTTAATGACATATAATTCTCCCCCTGAAAGTTTTAATTGACGATTAAAATATCTAATATTCGCTTTTATTTCAAGTTCTATAGTCAAATCAATAATTCCTTTAAAGGATTTTTTAACAAAAATGTATTTTATTATATTCCAACGTACCTGCAACAAGAATAGCTATAGCCACTTAGGCAATTTAAAAAGCAAGGCTCGATTAGCCCTGCTTGTTATTCAAAAATTATTTTTTTACTATCACTCTTACACACATTGAGTAATCACCATCATTACAAAATTTTGACGAGTTTTGTAATTTCACCGTTCTGTTCAACTCTATACTTAAAAATTTCAGTTGCAAACGTATTCTGCAAGATGTGCTGTTGTAGTTCTAAAGCTAACTCAACTTCGTGAAGTAACTGACCCTCATATGGTTTGATTCTTGTTTTACTTGGTGGTGGTAGAGGGAGGGTTGGTGAAGTGATTGAGTTATATTGTGTTGCCAAAATTTTACCTGTATGATCTGCTAAGACACTTATTTTCATGATTACCTCCTAATCGTAGAAAAAGTGAACTTTGAAAGAAACTGATATCGAATTATTATTTTGAATGCTGTAATCATACTCACATGGGCTAGTTAGATTACCGATTGATTTAAACTGCACTCCAACAGTGGACGGCGTCAATGAGATGTTTGGAGTAGTTGGGATTCCAGCAACTACCATGGGGCCATAATAATCTCCACCTGCATCGAAATCATCATTATTGAAAACTGTTCCGAGAGCAACTGCTGTACCCGGGGCAACAGTAAATACATCCTGACCATATGATATCGTCATTGATATCCTCCTCCAATATTATTTATTGTAAAATTCTCTAATGGATAGAGTTGTTTAAATCCTGCATAGCTTTTAGTTTCACTTCCGATGCTAATCTAATTGAATTTTCAAAGGAGCGTCTACCAGTATTGAATGAAAATAGTATGTTACTATACGAGTTCTTTATACATGTAGATGCAAATCAATAAAATTTCTATTTTGCTGAGGTTATTAATGAAATTGTTTAACTCTTTTCGCCAAGGGTATATTAAATTTATATCTATTTTAATCATACATAAAAGGAGGATTAACTAGATGATTAGCGCTATATTAATTGTCCTGATGCAATTAGTAATCGTTCCCCTCACTACATTACGTACGACATTTATGGTGAAAGGGTACAAAATCATTTCAGCTATTATTGCTGCTATGGAATCGTTAATTTATGTTGTAGCACTCGGAATGATTTTCGCTGACCTTTCGAACATTTGGAATATGTTTGCTTACGCCATCGGTTATGCTGGAGGAGTCTATTTAGGCTGTACTTTAGAAAATAAATTAGCTGTCGGATACCGAGCGTTTAACGTCAATCTATTAGAACGCGACAATGATTTAATCCAAAAATTAAGAAATGAAGGTTTTGGGGTAACTATCTTTGAAGCGGAAGGATTGAATGGAAACAAACGAACTCGACTTGAAATAATATCAAAACGTTCTAGAGAAAATGAATTGATGGCCTTTTTACAACGAGAAGCACCAAAAGCTTTTGTCGTGGCCTTTGAACCTACTAGCTTTAAAGGTGGTTATTTGATTCGAGGAATGAAAAAAGCACATGCAAAAAAAATGGAAGCAAAATCATAAAGAGCAATTAATTATATAGAAAAACCTGGACATGGTGATGCAATGTCCAGGTTTTTTTCTTACTAGAACTTAATTTAATTCAAAATCTTCAGTCTTATCATTCCAGTCAATTTTCAATGAAATTTTTGTATGCTTATTAATAGATTCATTACTTACTGTACCAGTGTCTTTATATAAAACAGATTTATTTGTAGGTAAACCATCTGGTCTTGTTTCAAAACGATTTACTTCGATTTGGCCATATTGAAAGTTGTAATGAATTTGATGTACATCTTTTAGATCATCTAAATCACCTTTATACTCAATACTCAAAGTGTAGTTTGTATTATTTGAGTCTTTCGAAATTTTATCCACTATTACGGCTCTCCAATTTTTAGACTCTCCAGAATAAGTCACTCCCTTACCATTTGGCTCATTATTTGAACATCCCGCTAAAATAATCATTATTAGTGCAAATACCATGGACATTTTTTTCATAAGCTTGCCCCCTTATTTAAATCCCCACCCTTAATTTTATTAATCATCTTTTAAAATAATAGCATTTTTAATCGGAAAATTATTTTTTCGTATCTCGAATTTTTTAGATTTGAATAATGAAGTTGATTAGATTGAGGAAAAATTTTTTTGCAACATGTCCCTCTTTGTCCCCTTTCTCACTATTTAATTATAAAAAGAGTAGAAAGCAGGGAGAGCATGGCACGTTTTGAATATTTAGCACCTTATGTTACGTTTGCATCTGTCCAAGAAATGGACGAGCAAGTGGCGTCTCATATTCGAAAACATATTTATGATTTGACTTCATCGGATCAGGCGATTTTATATAAAATGTCTTCCCATGCACTCGATTATCCCGGTGCATGTCATTTGAAAGCTCAAACAATTGCAAAAGATCTAGAGATTTCTGTTCGAACCGTTTTTCGAAGTCTTAAACATTTGGAAGAACTAAAAATCATTAAACGAATCCATACGAAAAAAATGAATGGCATCAAAGGTGCAAACATTTTTTCTATTTTACCTTATAATGACACATTGAGCGTGTCACATCAGAAAAAAGCTGAAACACCTTGTGAGAGTAAGGAAGAACTCACACAAACAGAAGAGGAACCATCTTTTTCTTTTAATCCTAAACATCATTATGTAAAACATACGTATCCGATTCTAAATTCAACACTAAGAAATAGAATATACCACCATTTATCATCAACTACTGGAAATACATCAGAAACCAAAAGATTCCTGGATGTAATTCAAAAGCAAATATATCCGTTACTTGAATGGGATGTATGGAAATCTCGCAAAAAGCAATTAGAAGATATCAGTTTTATTACTTTTAAAGAAGTCATCCAAAAAGCGAAGAGACAGTTCATTCGAAATCCATTTGGTTATCTGTGTGATCGGTTAAAGAGAAAATTAGATTCGTTTATGATGGAAATGATTGAGGAGTATGCAGAAGAAGCTAGGAATAGTGGGATATGTGACTTTTTGAACCTATAAGTATGAAAAAGGCACCTCCTTTACTGATACGTCATTGTATCAGGAGGTGCTGATGATTGGGCAATACGCTCAACTCTGGAACTATACTTCCGCTAAATCAACTTTAAATTCTGTTCCCCACGCGCTTAAGCTATACCAAATACGTGGTTTTAATGGTAAAGACTCATGCCATGGACGAGGTTCGAAAATACCCAATTCTTTGATATATACATCCATATCGATATATAACTCGATGACATTTCCATCCGGATCATGGTGATATGTTGCGATATTATGACCAGCAGTGTGTCTTGATGGTCCCCATAGAACTGGATAATTATGAATACGTAAGGTGTCTGAACTTGCATATTGATGACTAGCATCTTTCAATTGGAATGCAATATGATGGATTTTCGTTTCATTGGAAGCAACAATGTTAATCACATGGTGGTCATTGTTACAAGTTAGGAAATAACAAAAATTTTCATCAATCTTATCGGTAAATTCAAAGCCCAACACATCTTGATAAAACTCGGCAGTTGTTACATGATTTTTTGCATAGAACGCAATGTGTCCTAATTTGAGTGGTTGAATGCCTTGATTTCCAAAACCTACATCTGTGTAATCCATTTTATTGAAGATTTCTACAGTATTCCCTGCCGGATCCTTCACTTCTATAAGCTCTTCAATCCCAGGTTTTTCATTAATATACTTTTTACTTTCAATGTTTAGTTGAGAAAGCTCTTCTTGAACCTCTGCAATACTTAAACTACCATCTAATTGATACCCATAACTTCTAATATAGTTCGAATTACTAGGAGTGATGACAATATTATGGTGATCAAGACCATTTGTTAAATAATAGATACCATCCTCAGTATCCGTTACTTTATATCCCATGACATTTGTATAATACTCGACCATTTTCTGAACCTCTGTTGTACAAAAATCTGCATAAGCTAAACGAAAAGCTTTTATTTTCCCCATCACTATTACCTCCGATAATTAATTAATTTTATTTAGAGATTTTTTAGTAATATATTGATTCAATTGCTCATGAAGCTCGTTTATTAAAATTTTTGCATCGTCAACATTGCTACAAGCACCAAATGTATAAAAGTCTGGCCGTACAATTACTGTAGTCACTCCTCTTAATTCGAAATATTCAGCGTATTTAGAGTGCACATCACCAATTGTTTGTTGGTTTACTTCTTTATTAGATATATTTAAGATTCGTGCCTCAATTAAATTTAAAAAGTCTAATTGTTCCTCATTTAGATGATCATGTAGATCTTCTTTTGTTAGGATGAACCATCCATGTCCTACTACATCGTCGAAAAATCCTTGCTTTCCGTTGTATTCAATTTCTGCTTGCAAGGACAATTCACCCACTAGTTTAGAAAACTCGTTTTTAGATAAAATCCCGTTTTCGAGAATTGGAAACGCTGGAAATGCTGGTACATTCCCTGTTAAAAATGCTTCATCTCGTTTTTTGGCTTTTTCTACGTCTGTTTCACAAATCATTTTCCCCAAGTATAATGCTGCATTTACAATTTGCTCATTATGAGGAGATCTTTCAGCTGTATAGGTTTCTAATATTGAATCATCATATACACCTTTCAACAGCAAATCTAACTTCCAGCTTAAGTTCATGGCATCCCTTAGACCAGAACATAGGCCCTGCCCCATAAATGGTGGTGTTAGATGTGCAGAATCCCCCGCAATGAGTAGATTGTCTTTTCTCCAATTATCTTTCCAAAGTGCTTTAAACGTATAAACAGCGTGACGTTCTAATACGGCATTTTGAGGTGTAATATTCCATTTCTCTAAAAGCTTCCATGCAACATCACTTTGATTCATTTGCTCTTTTGTTTCTCCCGGCAATAACATAAACTCCCAGCGTCTTCTGCCTGTCCCTCCAGAAACCACTGTTGTTGGGCGCTCTGGATTACAAATTTGAACATTCATCGGGGTTATTTTCCATTCTTCATTCGGTATGATGTCAATTACAAGCCAATCCGCTTCAAAATCTAAGCTCGTTTCAGTCGTGTCCAAATATTTTGCCACAAAACTATTTGCACCATCACAGCCAATTAAGTATTTACTTTCAATATCGAAAGCGCTTCCATTTTCGGTTATTTTTAATAAATGATTATCAAACTCTTTAATTGTTAAGAATGCTTTATCGTCTTCTACTTTCACAGATATTGCTTCGTATCCTAGATTCAATTCAATGTTCGGGGTACTTTTACATGCCTGATCTAGAACGTCCTCTAGTTCAGGTTGATTGAAAAACATATCGCCAGGCCAACCGCTAATTCCATCTTGCGTCCAATCGATGGATAACAAAATTTCACGTTTGGCATTTTGCCATTCATAAGAATCGGGTACAGTTTGCGATATTCTACGAACTTCTTCAAAAGGAACGACAGATTGTAAGATTCGTGTTATTTCATGATCATAGTGGACCGCTCTTGGAAGCTTATAGCCTTCAGTAAATCTTTCAATGATTCCAACTTTCCAACCTTTTTTACCAAGCAAAGCCGCTAATAGTTTTGCAACGGGGCCGTAGCCCACGATTGCAACATCATACACTTTTTTCATTCCACAACACACTCCTTATTAAAAAGTTTTCATCACAACTTTTTCAGAGATTACCTTATTTGATTGTTCGCCTAAATCAATTGAACCTGACTCTGATTTAATGCTGCATGTAATAATATCGCCATCATTTAAATAACGATTCGTTTCTTTTTGTGATTTTAGGAGTGCTTCTTGTTTTTCAGAAAATGGAATACTAGAGTTAGAGACTGTGCTCATAAGCTCTTTAGTAAGATTTAAAGCGACACCGCCTGTTGTTCCGGTGATAATTAAATCGCCAACTTTTAAATCCATAATACCTGAAAGCTCAGTTAGCGTTTCAGCTGGTTTAAATAATAATTGTTCTGTACTAGCTGCTTGTCTAATTTCACCATTTACTGATAATTCCAGTTTTAGATGGTTGATTTGGCTAATTTCATCTTGATCTAATAAATAGAGGTAAGGACCTGTTGGACCAAATGTACGATAGCTCTTTCCTTTTAACCATTGACCTTCTAATAATTGGACATCACGTGCAGAAACATCATTTACAATGACTAAACCGCAAATGTAATTTCCTAATTTTTCTTCTGTCACTTGTTCTGCACCATTAATCTCTTTGCCAATTACTAATCCTAATTCAATTTCATAATCTAGTAATTCAACATGATTAGGTCGAACAATATTAGCATTTGCGCCGCTCAAGGAACTAATATCTTTACCAAACATTAAATTAAACGGTGGTCTTGCTGCTTCTAGGCCTGCTTCCGCACGGTGCGTTGAATAATTAGCGCCTTGGCAAACAACTTTGGAAGGCCATGTAATAGGACTTAATAATTCCACATCAGAAGCGTTTACTAAATTTACTTGTTTTTTTGCAGCAGCTTGAATTTTTTCTTGTCCTGATTCCAGAAGTTCGTTCGTGCTTGAAAATTCTCCATCAATTAAAGCATACTCCTGATCGTTAATCGCTACACCCCAATTAATTTGATCTTCTTGTTTGAATCGCACAATTTTAGTTCCCATTACTCCATACCTCCATTTTTTTATTATATTAGGACTTGCTTGGATATTAATCTGATAGCTTTTGTAAAAGTTGTTTTACTCTTACCATCATGTCGAGGGATTTCTGATAGGCAAGATTTGCATTTCCTTCTTTGATGGCTAGATATAAAGCTTCATGTCTTAATAAGACTTCTAGTGATGGTTCATTTTCTTTTTCTGAATCTCGAATTGCACCATACGTCTTTTTACGGCTAATTACTGTTGCCTTTCCTAATAGCTTCAACATACTAATTAATAAATCATTATGTGAAGCTTCACAAATACTTAGATGAAATTCGTAATCTGCTTCTGACCAGGCAACTGGATCATCCAAAGTTAAGATTAGCTTCTTGTATGTGCTTTCAATTTTCTTCAAATCTTCCTCAGTTGCCCTTTGAGCAGCTAAAGAAGCTGCAAGCGGTTCTAAAGCTTCACGAATTTCTGTCAGGTAAATCAGAAAAGGTTCATCATGTAAATCAATTTCACAAAGCCACTCCATCACTTCTAAATCCCATATATTCCAATTCGCTCTTGGTAATACGATGGTTCCAGATTTTTGATTAGACTTGACCATTTTACGAGCCGCTAAAATCTTTAACGCTTCTCTTACTACAGTTCTGCTCACGCCAAAATGTTCACTGATGTCTTCAATCTTCGGCAAAGTGTCCCCAGCTTTAAGCTCTCCATGCACTATTTTTTTCCCAATGGTTTGCACGATCTGTTCTGTCATATTCAACATTGAGCATTTCTCCTAAACTTTAAATATTCTTTTAATAGTACAGAATATAACACTTTACTTCAAAATAGACTGATTAAATATTATTTAATTTGTTAAATTAAACATTTTTTTGAAATAAATAATATTTAATAAATAGAATATAATCTCTCCTCATGAAATTGTCAATATATTCTGTAAATTTAATTGTAGTATTTTTCTATTTAGTTATATGTTACTTCTGAAGGTGTTGGGGTTTTCATAGAAGATGTAAATTGCTTAGTATGCGGAAGCAATTTGAAAAATCACAGAAACAGAGATGAAAATGGCGGATATCACCATCATAAAAAAATACAAATTACACTATGGGGCAGCTAGAAAAATTTCAAAATATAAAAGGGTAATTTATGTAATTAATAGAAAACAACATTTGTATGCTGTAACTACAATGGGGGATGTTCATGATAAAAATTATAATTGCTTTATTCGCAATGGTTGGCGGTTCGGCTCTTGCAATACAAAGTCAAATTAATGCTCTATTAAGTAAGAAAGTAGGCGTTTTAGAAGGAGCAACTACTTCCTTCAGTGTTGGGGCACTTGCGCTATTCTTTTTGGCTTTGTTTTTCGGAAAAGGTAATTTGCTTAATGTATTTAGTGTTCCAAAATGGCAATTGATAGGTGGATTATTAGGGGCATTATTTATTGTCGTTAATATTTTTTCAGTAAATCTGATTGGGGTTGCCTCCACACTTATGGCCGTTATCATCGGTCAAATTGTAGCTGGTGCAATCATTGACCATTTTGGACTATTTGGTGGGGCTATCTATCGATTGAATACTACGAAACTCATCGCACTTGGATTAATGTTTGTGGCAATTTATTTATATAATAAAGCATAAAAAAACGAATGGATTAGCCATTCGTTTTAATTTTTTCAGCAGCATTTTTGATAGAAGATGTCGCAAAAAAAAAACGCAAAACCCTAAACTAAGGATTTCAACGTTTAAATTAATTATAGAGTGATTTCTTTCACTTTATGTTCTAAATTTAAAAAGTTTCTAGATATTTGTTCAAAACATATCGGTCTACTAATTAAATATCCTTGAATAAAATCACATTTCTTTTTCAAGAGGTAGCTTAATTGTGATACTTCTTCTACGCCCTCTGCGACTACTTTTAATTTCAAATGTTTTGCCATTGAAATAATCATATCGACCAATGGTTCACTACTAGTATCGTGTTGAATATTTTTTACAAATGAGCAATCGATTTTCAAACAATCGATCGGTAAATCCCTTAAATAAGCTAGCGAAGAATAGCCTGTTCCAAAATCATCAACAGCTAATGTAATTCCTAGTGATTTTAAATCATGAAGAATAGGGGTAAGATGCGCTGTATTCATCGTCATACTTTCCGTTAATTCCAGCTGTAATAATTGTGGTGCCAAATCCACTTTTTCAAGTATTTGTTGCACAGTTTGAACAAAATCACCTTGAAATAACTGGCATAACGACAAATTTACAGCAATTCGAATGGGTTTACCTAGTTGACATTGTAGTTGTTTTGTTTGTTCACACGCTTTTTCAAGAACCCATTTTCCGATTGGATTCATCAGTCCGGATTCTTCCGCAATAGGGATAAATTCACCTGGTGAGATTAATCCTCTTTTAGGATGCTGCCATCTGACTAACGCTTCCATTGAAATGACTTCGCCTGTTTTTGTATCTACTTGAGGTTGATATTCTAAAAATAACTCATCATTTTTGAGTGCTTTGTGCAAATCATTTTCTAATATTACTTTTGCTTTTCTCACATCTGACATGTATGTTTCATAAAACGAAATATGATTTAGCGTATTTCTAGCTTCATATAGCGCAAATTGAGCAAACTCAATTAACTCCCTTTCAGACACTGCATCTTTCGGATAGAATGAAATCCCAATATTTAAACCATAGTTCAATGAAGAATACTGAATTTCAAAAGGTTCTTCCATCATTTTCTGAAGTTGCTTACAGAACTTGATAATATCGTTCTGGCATTGAAAATAATCAATTAAAATAACAAATTGATCATCTCTTAACTTTCCAATAATAAATTGGCTCGAAAGTTGTTTTTGTAACCTATTTGATACCATGCTTAAAAGGCGATCCGTATAAAGTGAACCAAGAGATGCCTTTATAGAAGCTAATCGATCAATTTCAAAGACTAATACCACTTTATTATTTGTATTAACATGTAAATTTTCTTTTATTTTATCTAATAAATACCGCTCGTTTGGTAAATTTGTAATATCGTCAACATATGTTTTATGTTTTATATCTGCTTCGGAAACCATTAGATTTAAATCACAATCAGTTTTCCTCATTATTCCACCTCAAATTATAATTCTAAATACATATGAATGAAAATCCTAATTAAGTATTTAGTATTGATTAAATATCTCCCTGTATATATATTTAACCTTATTTTGGGGCGATAATAATTATTTGTGTATTATTTTATACTCTTTTATTTGAAGCAAGCTTCTTTTTCAAGAAATCATCTAAGTCTTCTTTTAATTTTGTATAAAAATAATCGTTGCCTAATGTATGAAATATATCCAAAGATTTATGACACTTCTCTATTCCTTCTGTAATTGAATCATCTACTATATTAATTATTCCTTCATAAAATAGTGATAGTGTTAGTTCAAAGAATTCTGTTTTTTTTAAGGTATATGTTTTAGTAGCATTTAACAGCATTTTTGCAGATTCATACTCATTATGTTTTATACTTAATTCTAAAAGGTTAAATAATAAAAAACTTAATATTTTTGTATCTGAATTTAATTCTTTATACTTTTCAGCATATTTCAATAAGTTTTTGGACATTAAAATAGCAGTAGCAGGAGGAAATAAAAATAAAAAATTATTCAATACAACCAACTCATAGTAGCACCAATCATCAATGCTCAACAAATAATCGGTCATTTCCTCAATAAATTCTTTATTTATTTTATTAACATCCAAGTCATTTTCCATACAATGACACAAAATATATAAATGTCTTAAAAAGATATCTCCATTTTCTTCATATTTCTGCTTTATTTCACTTTTTATTTTTGAAATTTCTTCTAAATTTTTCCCATAGTATAACTGTAATATATGATTGTAGTCATTCATTTTCGAAGTAATTTTATAATCATTTTTAATATAGAAAAATTCATTGTAAGATACATTACAAAAGTCCAATATTTCAGTAAGTTTGTCAGATGAAATACTATTTTTTCCTGATTCAATCCGAGCAATATATGGACGAGTCATACCAATCGCATTTGCTAGTGATTGTTGTGTAATGTTCTTATTTGTACGTATTTTTTTAATAACCTGACCTATTTCCATTAAATTACCCCCTTATTTCAAGGAATATGTATAATTTTGTTTACATTATAGTTTTATAGTCTTTATTCTATTATAATTACTTATGTATCATAAAAGGAAGGACTGAGAAAATCATGAAAAAGAAATCTACTTTTATTAGTTATTTAGTTGCAGCTTCTTTAGTCGTAGCGGCATCAACTGTTCAACCACTTTGGTTTTTCGCAGGATTCTAAGTCTTAAATCGTTTTGTGATTAAAACTTTTATTAACTAAATTAAAATAATCACTGCTCAAGTCCTCCACATATTAAAGGAGGATTTTTTTTATGAGGAATTATTCGACTTTTTGTTCTAGATTATGAGCAATTAGCCTTACAGTTAAATTCTATCACATAAATTGTTTTACAATCCTTTTAAGATTATTTTGCACTATTTATAAGTGACTTTTCTACTTTAAATATCTAATGAAACTTGATATTAATTTTATTGGAGAAATACTTACTAACATATAAACAAAATGAACCATAAAGTTTCCAAATAGAAATTTTATGGTTCATTTCATTATTGCTTTTATGCTGTTTTCTTATTAAAATATTTTAGTCGATTATTTTATTAATTGACCGCCATTTTTCATATATGATAGGATACCCTCTGCTGCACGGTAAGATAATGCACCTACTGTACCTGTTGGGTTATATCCAGCGTTTTGAGGGAAAGAAGAAGCTCCTACAACAAATAAGTTATCCACATCCCACATTTGAGAATAGTTATTTACTGCAGACGTTTCTGGGTCACCACCCATAATTACGCCCCCTGTATTATGCGTAGATTGATATTCTGCTATATCATAAGGTCCTAGATCTTTATTTGTATCGATGTGATCTGCTCCCATTTCTTTAAGGATCTTTTCACATTGTTCAGCTAAGTATTTTGTCAATTGACGATCTTGTTCCTCAAAGTCAAATGTAATACGAGCTAATGGATCACCAAAATCATCTTTATAAACAGGGTCAAGGTCAATGTAATGTTGTTTGTAAGCCATGGATGCACCTTCACCTTTAACTGTTAAATAAGCGTTTGAGTATTTTATTGATGCTTCTTTAAATTTTGCTCCCCATGAAGGAGTACCTGATGGAACTGAATTATTCGCAATCGGACGTAATCCAGTTTGTCCAAGAATAATCATACCACCATGGATAAAGTCTAAATCAGAGTGATCAAAGTTATCACCGTTGTAGTCATCTACAATCATTCCTAATCCACCAGAACCAGCGAAATTATTAAATTTCTTACTATCAAAGAATCCAGTTGAAGCACCTTTTCTGATTTGATATGCATAGTTTTTACCGATTACACCAGTACCTGTTTTTGGATCATATGGTCTACCAATCTTTGATAATAATAGTAGGCGAACATTACTAAAGACGAAACCAGTTAGAACAACTACATCAGCAGGTTGCTCGAATTCTTCACCTGTTTCTAAATTTATATATAATACACCTGTTGCTTTTTTTCCATCATAAAGAATACGGCGTACTTCAGCATGCGTACGAATTTCAAAGTTTCCTGTTTTTTTAGCTACAGGAATAACTGTTACAACTGGATCTGCTTTCGCACCATATTCACATCCAAAACGTTCGCAGAAACCACAATATTGACAAGCTGCTCGAGAAATGCCGTCTGGATTTGTATAGTCTTCTGAAAGGTTCGCAGATGGTTGTACATATGGATGCATATCTAATTTATTTGCAGCATCTGTAAATAACTCCATTGCTTTCGTTTTCTTCATAGGACCAGTTGGATAAGGACTTGAACGGAAACCACCTAATGGATTTTTCTCCCCTGAAATCCCAGCCATTTTCTCATATTTATCATAATAGGGTTCAATTTCTTCATATGTTATACCCCAGTCTTGAATGGTCATATCAGCTGGAATTTTATCTTTTCCATATTTTTCAATCGTTTTACTACGTATTTCAAAGTCATAAGGTAAGAAACGGAAGTTTTGGCCATTCCAGTGTGAGCCTGAGCCACCTAAACCAACACCAATTAAGAATGAGCCATACTCACGCATTGGCAGTGCACGCATTTTATCATTATTACGGAATGTAACCGTTTCTTTTGAAAGGTTTTGCATCATTTCATATCGAACTGAATATCTAAGTTCGTCGTGTGCCATCATATAATCTGAAGTTGATCTAGATTTACCTCTTTCTAATCCAACTACTTTTTTTCCCTTTTTTGTTAGTTCAGAAGCTATAATACCTCCAGCCCAACCAACGCCAATAATTACTACGTCTGTTTTTGGTAATTTTTTTGCCATTTAAATATCCTCCTAAAGTCCACGAGCGATAATATCACTCGAACACTAACTAATAGAACATGTATAATTAATGATTATGTTGTGAATTTAGTGCAGCTGGTTTGATCTTCGCAAAATCTTTGTCGATGATATTAAGATAGCTCATTTGGTGTCCTGGGAAGTTTTTCATCTTCCAACCAGCCATATTTTTATTTCCACCATATAATGGGTCCGCATATGCCCCTTCAAGAGTTGCCCCACGTAAAATGCCAAAGAATGTTTTAGCAGAAATTCCGTTTAGTTTCACTTTATCATCCGCAAAATCTGTTAATACTGCATCTTGTTCTTCATTTGTTAAATCTGGGAATTTCTTTTTATATTTTTTTAAACTTTGAGTTTGTAAACCTTCTAACCCAATATTAAATATTTGTTGTCTATTTAATCGACCTTGATAGCCTTGAGTATCTTCACCTGGATAGAAAGGACCTTTTGTATATTCTTTTGATCGAAGTCCCCATGGTCCAACCAGTTGATGATCAATATAATAAGCAACTAATAACTCTTTTGCACCAGGGCCATTCGCATCAGCAGGGAAAATTCTTTCTGTAGCTGCTTCTGTAATGCTAAATTGATCATGTGTGAAGTACATTAAGGCAACATTCGGATTTTCTGTCGAATTATGAGTGGCAGCTGTTGTTGGTATTTTTTCGTTTGCACTCTTTTTCGAATCAAGACCTAATAGACTTCCAATAGCTCCCCCGATTACTAAACTACCAACTGTTAATCCTGAACTTTTTAAGAATGTTCGACGACTTAAGTTTTTATCTAAAAACTCGTTCTTTTTATTTTGTTCCGACATAATTAATAAACCTCCATTCAATAAATAACGACCCAAACTCGCAAATAGATACAGGCTCATATTACTACATAAATACTTAATTGTGTCCAAAATAAGAACTTTTTTATGTCATTTTAGTTATTAATACATATCAATTAGGGAATAAAAGGTTAAAGTGAAATTAAAATTATTTCCAAAAAATCATTAACTTTACAGCCATAGGATTTTCCGTTTCTAACATTGCATGGATGAACATGAGTTCTTGAAAGAAAAAATAGTCTATTGGCTAAGAAAGATACAAAAGGATAATCTATTGATGATGTGGGTGATTGCACTAAGCTTTGAGGGCTATAAGCTGGATTTTTTCTGCTACAACTATGTGGATTAATTGATAAGAATATCTCTATTTTAAAAGTAAAATATAAAAATAACCTATTAGAGAAATAGAGCCCCAATAGGTTATTTTTAAAGTTTTTTCGATTACCTTTAATTATACATAATGACAAGCAACGAAATGATTATTACCTACATCACGAAATTCTGGTGTTTTTGAAGCACATAGCTCTGTAGCAAGGGGACAACGAGTGCGGAATTTACAACCTGAAGGAGGATTAATCGGGCTTGGTATATCGCCTTTTAAGATAATTCTCTCTCGTTTTACCTTTGGATCCGGAATAGGAACTGCTGACAGAAGTGCTTTTGTGTAGGGATGTAATGGGTGATCGAATAATTCTTCTTTCGATGTCATCTCTACAATATTCCCTAAATACATAATGGCAATTTTCGTGCAAAGGTGCTCGACAACACTCAAATCATGTGAAATAAATAAATAGGAAAGTCCTTTATCTCGTTGTAAATCACTAAATAGATTAATAATTTGAGCCTGAATGGATACGTCAAGTGCCGCCACAGGTTCATCCATTACGATAAATTCTGGATTTAAAGCCATTGCTCTAGCAATAACAATCCGTTGTCTTTGTCCACCTGAAAATTCATGTGGATAGCGGTCAATTTGATAAGGCGATAATCCACACATCTTCATAACCTCTAAAACTCTTTCGCGCACTTCTTTCTTTGAGACAATTCCATGTTGCACCATTGCCTCACCAATGGCATCCCCTACACGAAGTCTAGGATTCAGCGAACTAAATGGATCCTGAAAGACAAGTTGTGTTTGCGTTCGAAAGTTTAAAAGTTCTTTTTTAGAAAGTGAAAAAACATCTTTCCCCTTAAACTTTACTTCACCTTCCGTTTTGCCATGAAGACGTAAAATAGTTTTTCCGATGGTTGATTTACCACTTCCAGATTCACCAACAAGTCCAAATACTTCCCCCTTGTTAATCTTAAAGCTTACACCATCGACCGCTTTGACAGATTCACCGTATTTCTTAAACATTCCTTTAGATGAAGAATAATATTTCTTTAGGTTTGTCACTTCTAGTAATGTTTCACTCATTGACTTTCACCATCCTTATAAAGCCAACATGCTGCTTTTTGGTCTTTTGCAATTTCAGTTAATGCAGGTTGCTTCCCTCGACAAATATCCATCACATGCTCGCATCGATCTGCAAAATAACACGCTTCTGGTAGGTTTACTAGATTCGGAACTTGTCCAGCAATTGTATAAAGTCGTTCTTTTCGTTCACCGATAACTGGTTTCGCTTTTAACAGCCCTTTAGTATAAGGATGTTGAGGGTTTTCAAAAAGTTCAAGAACGGGTCCTTCTTCAACCACTTTCCCTGCATACATAACAACTACATAATCAGCCATTTCTGCCACAACACCAAGGTCATGGGTGATTAATAGAATAGATGTATTAAATTTCTCTTTTACTTCTCGTAATAGATCTAATATTTGTGCTTGGATTGTTACGTCCAGTGCTGTCGTAGGTTCATCTGCAATAAGTAGCTTTGGTTGGCAACTTAATGCGATGGCGATCATGATTCGTTGAAGCATTCCACCACTTAATTCATGTGGATAGCGATTCACTATTTTTTCAGCATTTGGAATTCCCAACATCGTAATAAGCTCCATTGCTTTTTTATATGCTTCTTTTTTACTTAACAATAAATGCTCTTGAATTGGTTCTATCATCTGTTCCCCGATTGTAAAAACGGGATTTAGAGAGGTCATTGGCTCTTGAAAGATCATGCCAATATCATTTCCTCTTAGACGACGAATTTCTTTTTTACTTAGATGTAAGAGATTCTTTCCATCAAAGTTAATTTCTCCACCTTCAATTTTCCCATTTTCAGGAGTTAGTTGCATGAGCGATAATGCTGTAATGCTTTTACCGCAACCTGATTCCCCAACTATACAAACGGTTTGCCCTTCACGAATAGAAAAACTCACGTCATTTACTGCTTTGACAACACCGTTTTCTGTATAAATGTTCGTTTGAAGATGATTTACTTCTAGCAACATCTCATTCATAACTATCCCTACCTTCTCATCTTCGGATCAAGTGCATCTCTCAGTCCGTCACCAAGTAAATTGATCGATACAACTGTTAAAAAGATAGCCGTACCTGGTGGAATCCAAAGCCATGGTCGTTTTCTGAAATCCATGAAGTTATTAGCAGCATCCATCATATTTCCCCATGAAGGAGTTGGTGGTACTACGCCTAATCCAAGGAAACTTAGTGCTGATTCACTTAAAATAGAACCTGCTACATTTAATGTAGCAACGACTAGCAAAAGTGGAACTGTATTAGGAATAAGATGATGCAAAATTTTACGTCGGTCACTTAATCCAAGTACTTCTGTTGCTAACATAAATGGTTGCTCTTTTAGAGATAGAATTTGACCTCTGACTAAACGTGCAAGACTAGGCCAACCAACAAAACTAAGCATAATCATAATGATATAAAGACGATACTCTGATGGAACCTTCCATTCTGATAACAATGCAGCCAAGATTAATAGCAGTGGCAAACCAGGAATCGACATAAGAATATCTGCGATTCGCATAATCACCATATCGACAATTCCACGATAAAAACCAGAAATTGCTCCTAGCAAAGAACCAATAATCACGGATAAAAACATGGACGCAATCCCAATGGTTAATGAAATTTGCCCTGCCATCATTAATCTTGTCAGAACATCTCGGCCATAATTATCTGTACCAAGCCAATGTAAACTACTTGGTGGTTGGTTCATATCTGCTATATTCGTCCGATCAAGAATATATGGCGAAAAATGCGGCCCTACAAAACTAAGCAAAAACATAAAAATTAAAACAAACAAACTAATCATGGCTAACTTATTCTTTTTTAATCGACGATAGGTTTGCTTCCATAGCGAAGGTGATTTCACTGCATCAGATTTTTGTTTACCTACAACTGGATTGTGTGTTTCCAATCTTGCTCTCCTCCTATTTCAATCTAATTCTTGGATCTACAGCAGCATAGGCTACATCCGCTAAAAAGTTCCCAATGATTGTCAAGCATGCTAAAAACATGGTAAGGGCCATCAATACAGGGTAATCTCTAAAACCTACAGACTCAATTTGAATTCTACCGATCCCAGGCCAATTGAAAATTTGTTCCATAATAATGGCTCCAGAAAATAGTCCAGGTAGCTCAAATGCTAAAAGGGTAATAGCTGGCAGAATGGCATTTTTTAAAGCATGTTTAAAAACCACAACTCGTTCTTTTAATCCTTTCGCTCTAGCTGTTCGTATATAATCTTGTCGTATAACTTCAAGCATCCCCGTTCGGAAATAACGAGTTAAGGATCCAATACTTAGTAATGTAAGAACAATAACTGGTAAAATCATATGTTTTCCGACTTCGAGTAAATAAGCAACTCCCGAACTATTACTTCCCGTATCAATCATCCCACCAATTGGTAAGATTTTTAGATCGACACCAAACCATTTAATAAACAATAGGCTGATAAAGAATGATGGGAAAGACATAGCAGCGAACACAAAGAATGTCACAAAACCATCAAACCATGAATATTGCTTGATTGCTGAAATAACGCCAGTTACTAATGCGATTGACCAAGTTAGTATCAATGCAATAAGCGCTACGAAAAAGGAATTCCATACGTATTTATTTAAAAGCGATAATACTTTTTCTTGATGTTTCAATGAATACCCAAAATCACCATGTAGAAGATTTCCAAGCCATGTGATATAACGCTCCAGCACTGGCTTATCCAATCCATAAAGTGCCTTTAACTCGTGAGCTCTTTGTGGCGTTAAATTTATATTCGAATCAATATAATCCCCAGGCAACATGGCAAACAAGAAGAAAATGATAAATGATGTACCAAACAAAATCACGATCATTTGCAAAAATCTATTAAAAACATATTGTTTCATGCATTCTTCTCCCTTACATAACAAAGTGCCTAGCTTAAAAGCTAGGCACTTAATAGATTTCATCTATTACTTTTTAATCGAAATATTTGGCAAGCTAGCACTTATACCTGTATAGTTGTCAGGATTTAATCCTTGAATTTGTCCACTAACTGCTTTTGCACTTTGACGATAATTGATAAGAATAACTGGTGGATTATCATTTAATTCCTTATAAAGATCATGATAAATCACTTTACGTTTTTCAATATCTAAAGTGCCTAAACCTTTTTGAATTAGTTCATCTACTTTTGGATCAGAATATGCTGCAGCATTATTAGGGTTATTTGTTGCAAATTCTTCAACTGGATCGCTTGGATCTAAAATTTGAGATGTTGAAACAGCTGCAAGGTCATAATCTTTGTCATTTAATTTTGAAACGATTGCATTGAAGTCCATGATTTCTGGTTCAAATTTGATACCAATATCTTGATAATTTTCTTTGGCAATTGGAATAACTGGATCTTCAGCATCACGTGTTAGATAATGCATAACAAATTGTTTGCCGTCTTTTTCACGAATGCCACCTTTACCAACTTTCCATCCAGCTTGATCAAGTAATTCTTTTGCTTTTTTCGCATTGAATTCGTACTTATTGATACCTTGGTCATTGTATGCCCATGAAACTTTAGATACTGGAATATTTGCGACTTCTCCGTATCCTTTAAACTTCACATCAACAATTTTTTGTCTATCCAAACCATAAATAAGGGCTTGTCTTACTTTCTTATCCTTAAACTGTGGACGTGAATTGTTTACATAGATAAAACCATAGTCATTGACTGGTCCAACCTGAATATTCGCAAATTTCAATTCTTGTAATTGTCCAACTGTATCATCATCAGCTGAGAAACCTGCATAATCAAGTTCACCTGTTTCAAACAATTGTAGAGATGTTGCAGTATCAATAACTTTAAATATCAAATTCTTAGTTTTTGGCTTACCAGCATAATAGTTTTCATTTGCTTCATAACGAACTTCTTGGCCAGGAATATACTTAACAAATTT
Organism: Rummeliibacillus sp. JY-2-4R; assembly: GCF_053847205.1. Lineage (NCBI taxonomy): Bacteria > Bacillati > Bacillota > Bacilli > Caryophanales > Caryophanaceae > Rummeliibacillus > Rummeliibacillus sp. JY-2-4R. Next base: position 3,194,598 of record NZ_CM132623.1, read on the forward strand.
GTATGGGCCAGCGCCAAGTGGTTTTGAATATAAGTCTTTTAAATAATCAAGTTTGCCATATTTATAATCTTTGCCGTAATAAGCTTTTGATAAAACTTGGCCACCTAGAATAAGTAGTGATTTTGCGTTAACTTTTTCTGTTGTGATTTTGATAGTTTGTTTATCAACTACTTTAATACCTTCGATTGATTTCGCTTTACCTTCTTTATATTCTTTACCGCCTTTAACAGCTGCTAAAGAAATATCTTGGTAACCTGCATAAGCTGGGTCATGTAATAACGTTAAAGTAAAGGCTACATCATCAGCAGTTACTGGAGAGCCATCACTAAATTTCAATCCATCACGTAAATGGAAAGTATATGTTAACTGATCAGCTGAAACATCCCAACTTTTTGCTAACACACCAACCGGTTTACCATTCTTGTCTAAATTAACTAATGGAGCAAAGATTGGGTCCGTTACATTGCCGTCCCATCCGTTTTCATAAAAATATGGAAGGAATACCCCACCTGGTGCTGAAATACCAGCAATAAATAAATCTTTTCTTTGTTTTGTTTTTTCTGGAAGCGCAGATAAGTCAGTTGCTTTATATTCTTTTTCCTCTGTACTTTTCACGTTGACATTACTAGTGTTTCCGCTCTTAGATGATGATGAAGAATCGTTTTGACTAGGAAATGCACATCCTGTTAAGAGAGCAGAAATCGCTACTCCAGCAAATAAATGCTTTAAACTTCTTTTCAAATTTTACACCTCTGTTTACTTGGTTTAATTTTTATAAAAAATACTAGAATTGTAAAAAATTAATAGTAAAAATAACAACTTCATTTTAATGTATACAATTCTGATATGTTTTTATAGATATAGTCTATCATTCAATTTCAAGTTGTCAATTATTATTTTGGAATTTTATTAGGATGAAAGTTTGGTTATAGAGACCTTTCTATAGGTAGTAAATCATTAGTTTTACTTTTATAAATATTCAAATAATATTATATCTAGATAATATGTACTGGGAATTATTAAATACATACATACAAAAAATAAAGACCTAAGTCCAGTCAAATTCCGAACTTAGGTCTTATTGAAGGTCACCTATACGATTTACATTTATTATTATTTACATTTATTATTGTGCCGATTGAAGAGATTCTGGTCTTACCCAAAGTCCAAGTACCTTCCACCATAAGCCACCAATAACAAGCCAAATGATAAGATGAACAATTGAAATCATAAATCCAATTCCCCACCATTTTTCTTGTGTCACATAGCCTGTTCCAAAGAATACAGGAGCTGGACCGCTGCCGTAATTTGTTAAACAGCCGAACAAATTACTGATAAATGCTAAAAGCAGCGCGGATACCATTGGAGGTGCTCCGATTGCTACAAGAACAGAGAGAAAAGCACCGTACATCGCACTGACATGCGCTGTATTACTGGCAAAAAAGTAATGTGAATAGAAATAAATGATGACAAGAATGACTAATGCAATCATCCAAGATGTGCCGCCAATCAATCCTTTTACCATATCACTAAACCAAGGAATCATCCCTGTACTATTCAAGAATGTGGCCATCATGACTAAGACTGAAAACCAAACGAGCGTATCCCATGCCCCTTGTTCTTGCTTTATATCAGACCATGTTAATACTTGTGTAAGTAGCAGTAAACTTAAGCCAATAAAAGCTGTAATTGTGGCATCAAGATGGAAGTTTGATCCGAATATCCATAACACGAGCAAAATGATAAAGATCCCAATCATATACCATTCTTCTTTTTTTAAAGGCCCCATTGCATCCAGTTTCTTTTTTGCTTCTTCTGTTGCAGATGGGGTCTCTTTAATCTCCGGTGGATAGATTTTATATATTAAAAATGGCACTACGATTAAACTGATTAGCCCAGGAACGATGGCCGCTACCATCCAACCTACCCAAGAAATTGTTGTACCTGAAATCTCTTGTGTTAGCTTCGCTGCTAGAGGGTTAGCAGCCATTGCTGTTAAGAACATAGCAGACGTAACCATATTAGCTTGAAAAGAAGTGGTTGTTAAAAACGCACCAATTTTTCTTTCCGTCCCATCACCTGATTTCGAACCATATGTTTCTGACAATGAACGAATAATTGGTAGTAAAATCCCACCAGCTCGCGCTGTATTTGATGGCATTGCTGGAGAAAGAATTAAATCACTGGCAATCAGTGAATAGGATAATCCTAGAGTCTTTTTACCAAACAGACGAACGAAAATATACGCTACACGCGTACCAAGGCCGGTTTTAATAAATCCTCTAGAAATAAAAAATGCAATAACGATTAACCAAATGGTTGAATTTTGGAAACCACTTAGCGCTTCCTCAAGTTTTAAAGTATTTGTAAGAATAACGACTGTTAAAGCTAAAATGGCAACACTTCCCATTGGAATCGGTTTTATAATGAGCCCAATAATGGTTGCAACAAAGATAGCAAACAAATGCCATGCTTGTACTTTTAAATCTCCTGGAGGCGGAAGGAACCAAATGATTGCTCCAATTAAAACAACTATGATTAAAGGAATATATTTTACTTCCTGTTTTTTCTTTTGTTGATTCATCTTCTTGAAACTCCTCTCAAATTAAAGATGTACTTATAATGCGTGTTTAGTATAAATCCAAACATTTGAGTTGTCTAACAACCATACAATTGTTCGTAGTAATAATTAATCGTTTAATAGTAAATTTACGTAATCAGTACGCTATATTAGGTAAAATTGAGCAAACAAACATTTAATTTAATATTAATTTTTCATTTATTTGTATAAAATAAGTAAAAATTTGATTTAATTAATGAAATGATATGGCATGTAAAAAGGTTTTCGAACTATGTGGCAAATGGGAGTGAATCTCTCTAATTGAAAGGATCATAGACTTTGAGCATTTGTGCCAAAGTAAAAATATGTAAACACGAACTTGATGAGGAGTGTTCATATGGAAGCTGTTAGAACAGCCCAATTCTATACCTATGAATTCAGATAAAAAAGCACCTCCTTCAGTACAAAAATTGTACTAGGAGGTGCTCATACTTCATTACGACTCACCACAAATAAATATATAATACCTTTTGAATTTTCTGCCAATGTGGTGACAGGTGTCGTAATCAAAATACAGGATATACAATCCAATAAACGATATAATGAGGGCTATATTATATTTAGAGTTGAAGGGAGTCGTTCGTATGGGACAATCATTAAATGGAAAAGTGGCATTTATTACGGGTGCAGCAAGAGGAATCGGCAAGGCCACTGCAATGGCATTAGCAAAAGAAGGAGTAAATGTTGGTTTACTCGCAAGAACCGAGTCGACTTTAAAAGAAGTGGCAACAGAAATTGAAGGTTTCGGTGTAAAAGTAGCTTATGCAACTGCTGATGTTTCATCTAAAGAACAAGTAGAAGCAGCTATTGCTTCTATAACAGAGAATTTAGGTGCTGCTGATATTTTAATTAACAATGCAGGTATTGCCTCATTTGGCTCAGTTTTAGATATGGAGCCTGAAGAATGGAAAAGAATGATTGATGTGAACGTAATGGGCACCTATTATGTAACACGTACCGTATTACCTCAATTAATCGAAAAAAATGGTGGCGACATCATTAATATTTCCTCTACAAATGGTTTAAACGGAGCAGCTACTGCAAGTGCCTATAGTGCATCAAAATTTGGGGTAATCGGATTTACCGAATCATTAGCTCAAGAAGTTCGTCGGAATAATATCCGCGTTTCTGCATTAACTCCTAGTACGGTAGCAACAGATCTAGCAATGGACTTAAGCTTAATAAAAGAAAACGATGACTCCAAAATCATGCAACCTGAAGACATTGCAGAATTCATCATCAACCAATTAAAACTAAATCCGCGCATTTATGTGAAAACTGCAAGCTTTATTGCAACGAATCCGTTTTAGTCTACGGATGTAGTGAGATTGTAGAAAACTTTATAGATATTCCAAAAGTTAATGCTCAATAAAAATGTACCTTATAAGCTATAATATTTCTTATAGGGTACATTTATTAGATTTTCCATGATTCATTTCTGAAATAATAATAGTAGAAAAAGAGCACCTGTTTCCTAAAGACAAACAATCCTTAGATCCTTAGATTAATCTTTAAGGACTCTGAAGGGCCATCCCCCACCCATCATACAAATATACAAATCTTTTTAATTTCCAACTAAGATTTCTTCAATATTAAAAGTATCCGTACGTAACTAAATATTTGAAATCCCCATTTTTTTATTGTTAAATCAGCACTGAGTAGCCCACAAAAAAACCTTGAAATGTATATAGCCATTCAAGGTTAACTTTATTATTAATTTAAATAATTATGAATAAGTACAAGACTTTGCACAACCAATCTGCAAGTCGTGCACTTCTAGATTACTAATTTTCAAATAAACTATTGATAATTAATTAGTATTGTTCTCGTATTTTTTCATTTCCTCAAATTTCTTTTTTTCATTTTCGTTTGAAAGTGCTTTATTTAAATACTTATATTGGAAATAATTGATTCGATCCGTAGGTCCATAATCTGATTTATTCCATTGAGTATATCCATAATGAATATTTAACTTACCATTTGATTGCAAAATCATATCAAATGAATACCATGGCTCTTGACCATATTCTATAAATTTTTCTTGCAACTCAATACATAAATTAAATAATTCAATATACTGGGTATCATAATCATCTTCACTAACGTTGAATTTATCTGGTATCTCATGTGAGTAAATGTATTGATCTAATTCATCTGATGTATTAAAAAAGAAGAACACTCCACCTTCTTTTTTATCCACTTCTCCATTTAAGTAGAAAGCATTCCATTCAGTAGGGATAATTTCGTCAACTTTTTCAGCTATTTTTTGATAGATTTTATTTAAATCTGATTCTAACATTTATATTAACCTCCATTTCCATTTAAAATAACGCGTCTTACAGCTATATTTCCTTCAATTTGGTATTTAAGAATAAACTTATCCGGTCTTAGTGAATCCTCTGTATACATTGGCTTTATATTTACCTTTACATTTTTGGGTGGAACTTCTTTTAATGCATTGGCCCATTCTTTCTCCATGTTATACCATTCTCCACCAGATCGATTAATTTGACTGTTTTGGGCTACAAGGTTATCAATATCTCCAGATCCATGGAATTGACTTCCAATTAAATGTCCTCCATCATCGTCTGGCCTTCTATATTCTCTTCCTACAACCCTTTGCATTCTTAATTTTCTTTTTCCCTCTTTTAAGATTAGACAATCCGCTTTTACTTCAACAATTCTTCCTAGATCATCGGTTGTATATTTATAGCCATCTTCAGTCACATAGCGAACATTAGGAGCAAGTTCTTTTCTTCCTCTTTTACCTTTGGCAAAGTGGTCACCAAAGTTTACTTCATATATGTCTTTAATATTATTAACATCACTGGACGGAATCCTTGTACCTTTTTCACCTAACCAACGATCTCTCTCAGCCTGCTTCGCCGCAAGAAACTGATCCGCCTTATTCTCCAATTTCCCATCAGAAGCAACTCGTTCAATCCCTGCAAATACATTGTCACCTGTTACTGTCTGCATCGTTCGAACTTTAACTGGTCTAAGTGCATCATCGAGGAATCGAGAAGTTTTCCGTATCGTTTCCCTACCAGCTTTTGAAGTAATCATCGCATTTAGCGGATGCTTTAACATATAGTTTAGTTGTTTTGAAGCGCCAGAACTTAATTTTTTTGCTGTGCTGATGGCGCTTGAAACAGTATTTTTAATTGGTTTAATCGCATCATCGACAGTTTTGGATGCTGTCTTTAATACATTTGCTAACGCTGGTACATTGCGAAGAATCGTTTTAGCTGCTAATCCACCGGCAGCGGGAACAACGGAGAATACACCCCGCATAATCCGTTCGTCATCGGATAGTTTGCGACCAGATATCAGGTCTTCCCCTTTTACTGCCCCTGCAACATCGATGGCTGTATAAATTCCTCCTGCGACTAATCCAGCTGGCGGGCAGACGATGGTGAGTCCAATTATGAGACCAGCTGATACAAGGTTGAACCAAAATTCTTTCTTTTCTTGTCCTGCTCGGATTCCTTCATATTCAAAGGCACCTGTATGTAAGGCAGCTGTTCGGTAGTCTTCTTCAGAAACGTCTTGATCCTTGTTTTGCAGTTTCCAATTTTCAAATTCTGTTTTTAGGTTTTGGGAATAAGTTGTGTCGGTATTATATAAGTCGTCAATTGTTATGCTATCTTTCTCATGCTTAAAAAGAAAGCCCTCTTTGACGTCAATCGTGTTGGCAGTGCTGTAGGAACTAATCGTTAGGTCGGCCATCTTTTGTATGTAACCATCGATGGATTTGTAAAAAGGTGTATCTACTTTTTCATCTATTATTTTACCAATATTTTTGGCATAATCATACAATTTGCTATAGTCTTCTCGGATAGGTTTTGCCTCTGGTTGATAGGTTTTTGTCTTGAATGAAATAGCGCCATCTACGTCTTTTGATACGATTTCAGATTTGGAATCCTCAAATAATTGATCTGCCTTTTCATACTTATCGTCATATTTATGTGCCTCGTTCACTTCTTCTAACGCAGTAGCGATTTTTTTCCACTTTTCCTCTTCGTAAAGTAACTTATCCAGTTCAACCACCCTTCCATAAAGCTTGCTTATTTAAAAAAGTGCATATCTTCTATAAATTTTATAGATACTGGATAATACTGGTCAATCATTATTATATTTATAAAATAAAATGCATAATTCGCAAGTGGAACACAGTCTTACTACGGTTTCATAAGATTATAATGTACTATGAATCTAAAGAATAACGATAAATAATAATACCTAAATAGCAAGTCTATAGAACTAGTGTAACATCATATAAGAAGAGAAAAGATAATGTATTATCGATTTTATAAGTATTATTATTCACATATTTTAACTTTCCCTATTTCTTTATTCTTATTTTCTAGGTAATAAAGCTAATTACCGTTTTATATTATTCGAATATATAATCATTCATTTCCAACAGAATATTAAAAGCTCTAATCCTATGAAGTAACGGATTAGAGCCTTTGTTTGGTTATATTTCGTAATTTGGTAGTGATCGGCATTCAAAATTTTAACCTTACGCTGTTTTCCTTTTAGAAGAGATTTTAACAAGAGCTGATGCATTAAACCCTTTAACAATAAGCCATACAGCAAGAATCATTTCATTCGCCGCTACTGGCAACGCCAAAATTGCACCCCAAACAGAAAGTTGTTGAATGACACCGAACATTTCTAACAAGGCTGCAAAAAATATAAGAGTTGCACCCGTCATTCCTATAATGGGGATGAATTTTGGAACGAGATTGAATTTATAAAAGATATAACTATACATAATCGTATTGAAGCCAAGCATAAAATTCGGACCAAGTAAAAACGTCCATTCATGAATCGCTTTTAATACAATTCCAGAAGCTTGAAAAGAGGCAATATCCGGAGCCCCTGCTGCTACATATTCACGACTTAAAGTTAATAGGGACAATACGCTGATGACACCAATTATAATGATCACCGCTTCAAGAAACCTGAAACAAACATGCCAAAGAGCAATCGTTTCATTATACTTTCTTAAATACGGAAACATGATGGTTGCAGTGCCTACCGCTGAAATGACAAGAATTAATTCCATTACTGCTCCCAATATAATCTGATTCGCATGTTCGGCACCTTTCATTAAGTAATCAGAATCATTTAAAATAGGATCGTATAATTTTAGTCCAATGATCGCTGTTACAGCAGCAAGAATAAATAGTATTCCCACAATCCTTGCAGCTCTTTTGTTTGAATTCATTTTTATCTCCTTTATAAATAAATTCAGAAACAGAAATACTACCTTCGATGGTCTTTCTCCTTTGTTTCTGAGACATGTATATTCTTTGTTTGGCAGATATATGAACCAAAGCGTATTAAGATACGACATAGCTGTAATTAAGTGTAAGATCAAACTTTTCATCTACTTTTACACTTATCTAATTTTAAGTCGTATTGCAAAATGGCGTGTTTTCATTTCTTTTTGTATGTTGGCTAAGGATTTATTTCCTAAATATTTGGTGTTTTCTCCTAAAATAATGGTTTTAACACATGCTACAAAGGAAAGAATTATATAGGAGGTGTATTGATTGTGGAAATTTTAAAGGTAGATGGGAAGTTAAATAAAAAACGCTTGGCAATTGGCATAATAGCCCCTATAATTGGCGGTTCTATTACTGGTTGGCTTGCCAATCGAAATGCCCCAGAGAAGTATCAAAGGCTAGAAAAACCTTCATTTTCACCACCGGCTGCCGTCTTCCCCATTGCTTGGACGACCTTATATGCCATGATGGGACTTGCTAAATATCGTGTTACCCAAAAACAAGAATCTAGCGGTCTTAAGAAAAAAGCCATTTCTTCTTATGAAATACAAATTGGGCTAAACTACTTGTGGTCATTCTTGTTCTTTAGATGGGGACTTCGAGGTGCAGCGTTAGTGGAATTGACGATTTTATTAGGTGCTATTGCACTTACTGCTTATGAATTTTACAGGACTGATGCAGTTGCAGGGGCACTAATGATTCCGTACATCGGGTGGGTACTCTTTGCACTTTGCCTGAACTATTCAACTTGGAAATTGAATGAATAATAACAATGGATTAAAAAAGCACCCCCTTGGTACATTATTTGTACGAGGAGGTGCTGCATACTTTCTTTACTCACTTACCGCAACCCCAAATATCCTCCGTTCATATTTACTAGATATATTACACTGCCTAATAAAAAACTAACAGAGTATCTCAGAGTGCTTTGTTTGTACTTTCTTATTGCTGAATGAAATATCAATTTATCAAATGCCATTTTACAATAAATAATTGTATTCATAATAGCTTCTTGTACTTGTGTAATAAATATATATTTCATATCAATTTTCTTTAGAAAAACATACGTTTTTAACGCACGAATTGTCCAGATTACGGCTAAAGCATATTTAAAAAACACTAATATTGGAAATAAGAGTATAGTAGAGATCAAATAAATGCCCATGAATAGTCCATGATTTTTTTCTAATTGTATGTATCCGTTTGATAACCTTGATCCTATAAATCCATCTTTGATAAAAGTAGAAAGAAAATCATAGCAACGTAATGTATAGATTACCATGAGTGCGATGTAGCTCCATGTAAATAAAAACAATAGAGAAACAATACTGAAGAATAACAAAAGAAAATACATGTTTTTAACTAAATCCTTTTCAAAGAAATTCCCCCATTTTGTTTTCTTTAAATATGGGAAAACAAAGGCATTTGATTTTTGCTGAAAAAATTCAAATGATTTTAAAACGGAAAAACAAACAAAAAACAAATAGGTATTCGTTATGACAAATAAATAAATTAGGATAGTAAAAAATAATACTTTCAATGCTATATCCATTAAAGTTAAAGGTCGTTCTTTATCAAAAGAATCCCGTTTGATCATTCGTGTCCATTCTAGTAAATGAAAAATCATATTTTTTAAAAAGTCGTAATGTCTAAAGGTATTAGCGACTAATAAAATTTTAAACAAGAAATGGCCAATTGCTAATAAAGATGGTAAACCTGTTTGAAATAAATGTGCCAAAGACAATCCTCTCCTTGAAGCAAAAAACATTAAGCGGCACAGACACCTTTTAGGAGAACAGTACCTCCTAAGAAGATGTGATTAAAATGTAATTTGTGAATTTTCCTTTTTTCTCAACTTTTTGCACTAATATCTGTACTACCACTGATTGGTGCATGGTAAACTTATCCATCCATTATTAGAAAATTAAACACGCTAAAGTGGTAATATTTAGAAAAATTCAAGGAGAGAAATGTTATGAATATGTAGTTATAGTCCCTGTTGAAGTTAACTCACAATATAAATTAGAGATACCGTTCTCTATAAAAATAGTTGCTCACTCCTTAAACAATTTCATATAAGCATCTTCATTCATATTTGAATTTAGGTGGCTACTAGGCATTCAACCAATCCAGGCTTTCACCCTAAGCATTAACTGGTTATAAGTCTATTTTTATTAAGGAGTGAACCTTGAATTATGGCAAATTTACAACACATGCCACCCTTTGACCAGAATCCTTGGGGTCTTCAACATTGTATATATCATTTCACATATATGTGGCTTAGAAACGGAGACAATTTCTGGTTTTTCCTGACGACTGTCAGTGAATCAAGAGCTCAAGGCTTTAGGTTTTTCGGAGGAAGATGGAATCCTTATTCAATTCCTTTAAGAGATATTGTTTTCTACAATTGTTCTCCAACTCCAACTCTATATTAAAACACTGTGCCTGACCTTCTTAATCATATCGTTTTAGTCTTACTTAAGAAGTGTCTGGCATTTCATATAGAGAACTTTTTTGATTACTAGATGTTCGTTACTCATCATTTCGTATCAAAAACAAGACATTTTACTTTCTACTATCCCGGTAGTTATAGCACTCAAACCGAAAGCGTAAACAGAGAATAAAGGAAAGGCATCCCACTACACATAAGCGAGATGCCTTTCCCTTAACTCTTTTTCCTTATACATGATGACGACCAATCGGTACAATCAGTGGCGTATTCGAAACCGGATCATTAATAACTTGACAATCTAACTGAAAGGTTTCTTTAATTAAATCTGCCGTTAGAATTTCAGTAGGTGTTCCTTCTGCAATGAGTTGACCATTTTTCACCGTGAACAAATAATCTGCATAGCGTGCGGACAAGTTAATATCATGTAACACCATGACAATTGTCGTGCCATACTTTTTATTTAAATCCGTAAGTAAATCTAAAATTTCTACTTGATACGTAATATCCAAATACGTTGTTGGCTCATCTAAAAACAGAATATCGGTTTGTTGCGCTAATGCCATAGCAATCCAAACACGCTGTCTTTGACCACCTGATAATTCATCGATATTACGATCTGCAAATTCGGTAATATTCATCATCTCTAACGCTTCCGCTACTGCTTCATAATCTTTCTTCGACCAGCCCTTCATTACGCTTTGATGTGGAAAACGGCCGCGACCGACGAGATCTGCTACCGTAATGCCTTCTGGTACGATTGGGGACTGAGGAAGCAGCCCTAATACTTTCGCCAATTGTTTTGGTGCCATTTTATGAATGGATTTACCGTCTAATAGTACATCTCCACCCGTTGGCTTAATTAAACGTGCCATTGTTTTTAATAGTGTCGATTTCCCACAACCGTTAGCACCAATAATGATGCTAATTTTATTACTTGGAATCGATAGGTTGACGTCGTTTAAAATCGTTTTATTGTCATATCCTGATTGAATATGTTCCGTTTCAAATGTATGAGTTGTCATTAAATATCTCCCTTTCGATTAATCCGAATTAGCAAGTAAATCAAATATGGTGCACCGATAATTCCTGTAATCACACCTACTGGATAACGGGTATCAAAGGCAAACTGACCAATTAGGTCCCCACCTAATACTAAAATAACCCCAATTAAACCTGCTGGAAGAATATTTGAAAACCCAACCCCAACAAGTCGCTTGGCAATAGGTCCTGCTAAAAAGGCTACGAACGCAATGGGGCCGGTTGTTGCTGTAGCTAACGCGATAATTAATACCGCACTAATCATTAATATGACACGGGTTTTATTGGTATTGACGCCTAAAGAAGTCGCTGCTTGTTCACCTAGTTCTAGTATTTCAAGTTGTTTCGCAAAATATATGAGCACAGGGGTGACGATCACGTCTGTAATGATCAATGGATACGTCATTTCGAGCTCTGCCCCATTTAAACTCCCACTTAACCAACGTAAAGCATTCGGTAAGTCATTCGTTTTTCCAATTAACATTAAATAGGAAATAAATGCATTTAACATCGCTTGAATACCGATCCCAATCAAAATTAAACGACCGATAGAAAAAGAGGTTCCTTTCGATAATCCATAAATGATAGCAACCGTGACAAGCCCTCCAACAACAGCAGCAAGTGAAACAACAGTACTACTCGTATGCAGAACGATAATGCAAAACACTGCAGCCGCACTAGAGCCTGTTGTAATCCCAATGACATTTGGATTAGCTAATGGGTTACGCAGCATCGTTTGGAAAATGTAGCCCCCAGCACCAAAAGCAAAACCTGCAAATAAACCGGCTATAGTGCGTGGCAAACGAATTTCGTTAATGGCAAAAGAAGCACCTGGAATAGTCTCACCAAGTAAAACGTTGATTACATCTGATACAGGATAGATTGTATTCCCGAGCATCATCATCGTACAGCACAGACCAATGGCAATAAGGGCTAAAATTATCGTTACGCCGACATAGCGATTTCGGCGTTTTTTTCTTGCTTTTATAATCATCTTCATTGTTTCATTCATCATATTGTACGCATTTTCGCTTTCATAGTAATTACTATTAAAATTGGCGCGCCGATAAAGGCCGTTAAAATCCCTACTTCTAATTCCCCTGGACTACCAAGGAAACGTCCGCATACATCTGAAATCAATAGAATGATAGCTCCAGACAATGCAGCTAAAGGAATAAGGAAACGGACATCCGGACCTACGACCAATCGAACCAAATGGGTAGCAAGTAAACCAATAAATCCTATTGGACCAGCCAGAGCCGTCGCTGCCCCACAAAGTAAAACACCGGCAAAAGCCGCTAACATACGAATAACTCCTGTGCGCACGCCTAAGCCTGTCGCTACTTCGTCACCAAGAGCTAATGCATTTAGTGCAGGTGCTACTAAAATAGCAATAACAACACCGACAATGAAAAATGGAATAAAAATATGAACGGAATCCCAGTTGGCAGCTCCTACACTCCCCACTTGCCAAAAACGAAATTGATCCATAACATTCGTGCGCGGGATTAAAATGGCCGTTACAAGCGAAGACAAAATAGCTGTCGTTGCTGCTCCCGCCAATACGAGTTTCAGTGGTGTAGCACCACTCGCTCCCATCGAGCCAATTCCGAAGACAAATACTGCCGTCAACATCGCACCAACTATGGCTAACCAAATATATTCACTTGGTGATTGAATGCTTAAAAAAGCAATCCCACAAACGACAAATAAAGATGCACCGGTATTGACACCTAAAATACTCGGATCTGCAATCGGATTTCGTGTGACAGATTGCATCAGTGCCCCAGATACACCGAGCGCTGCCCCACAAATTAAACCGAATAGTGTTCTTGCGATACGTTGTCGCACAACGCTTGCCTCATGACTTTCTACAGAAGGATGAAACAAGCCATCTATAAGCCCATCTAGACCAATTGTACGAGAACCAAATGCAAGAGACATCAAAATACTAACAATGAGCAAAACAAACAAAAGGGCTACTACCTTTGCTAAACGCTTTGGTAGTAACCTTTGCTCACTTCCTTTTTCAGTAAAATTCCTCATTATTATTTAACGTTTTTTGCCACGTCTGAGATTTTAGATAAGTAGTCGTTAATTGTATATTTAATTGATAATGGGCTTGGTGTACCGGCGGCTGCTAAAGGTGTATTGTCTTCAATGACCACAACATTCCCTTTTTTAATAGCTGGAACTTTACCTAAAATAGGATCTTTTTGAAGCGTTTTTAATGTCGTATCATTACCGTATACAACTAATAATTCTGTATCGTTTAATACGTCTGCATTTTCTGCACTTAATTCAAGGTAGAAACTTTTATCATCTTTAATTTGTTTTTTAATCCCTTCAGGATATTCCATCCCTACCTCTTCTAGCATTGCACCACGTGGATCTGATGGTGTGTATATGTAGAATTTAGATAAATCTGTTGTATTGAACATACCGAAAGCGGCCTTTTTACCTTTAATGTCTGGATATTTTGCAGCAGTATCAGCAATTAATTTTTCAGTATCCTTAATTAGCTGTTCCCCTTCTTTTTCCATACCCATACCCATTGAATCGTATTTCACTTGATCGCGCCATGAAGTGACCCATGGTTGATCTTTATATGCAACTACTGGAGCAATTTCACTTAATTTATTGTACTCTTCTTCTGTAATGCCAGAGTATGCAGCTAAAATCACATCTGGTTTAGAATCAGCAATGGCTTCGTAATCTAGACCGTCTGTATCTTGATAAACGTTCGGGCTTTTAGCACCTAGCTCGTCTAATTTTTCTTGTGTCCAAGGTAAGATTCCTGTTTTGTTATCCTTAATGCCGTAATTGGCTGCTGAAAAACCAACAGGTACAACACCTAATGCTAATGCTACATCATGGTTTGCCCATGCAATTGTTGCAACACGCTCAGGCTTTTTCTCAATTGTTGTTGTTCCGAAAGCATGTTTGATTTTAATTGGATATTGACTATCTGTTGATGCTGACTTTGTATCACTTGATGATTTCTCTTTCGAAGAATCACCTGAACAAGCTGCTAACGCAAGAACGAAAACGGACATAATTGCGAATAGCAACACCTTTGTCATCTTTTTCATTTATTTTTTACACTCCTATCATAATTGATAATGAGAATCTTTATCACTTATAAAAGTGTAACTTTCTATTTTTGGGTTGTCAATGGAAAGATTAGAGATGTTCTAGTTTCAAAGCCCTTCGATAATTGAAATGTCGTTGAAGTTTCTTCCGAGATAACAATGAATACCGCTAATTGAAATAAATTTGCTTTAATAATTGTTCCTGGTTGTGTAAACATCTTTGCATTACCGTTATTCTATTTTTGTTTACAATCAAACTTATTTAATCTCAATCTGCAACTGTAATTGCATTCCCGCTTCATATATTGATATACACTAGTGTATCTCCTACCCTCTTCAAACTTTGTGTTTGACAGGCACTCATTCTTAGTTCTAATGTTTAAGCACATAGCACAGTTTATCTTGCAGATGGTGAAGCGCGACTACAATATCTCTTTTTGGGAACAATTATGTAGAAAAGCACCTCCTTTATTGATGCGTTCATCGCTCCAGGGGATGCTGATCATTTATATTTGTAGTTTGAATACTTGTTTACTGTAAGTCTAGAAAAGCTAATATTTTATTACATAAGTAAGAAACTTTTCAACTCTTCAATCAAACAAATTCTTCAATAAATTTCGGACACTTAAAAATCTATAAAGGAGAATGATTAAACGAACATCAAAACTTATATATATATTCGAGAAGTAGATAAGTTTATAAATACTAAGAAAAAAGAAGAAATAAAGGAAATTATCACTACAAAAAAAGATGTTTTTGAAGATGGGTTCTTAAATTTAGATGGGGTTATTGTATTTAATAACGGTGTTCATGGAAAAATTGAAGATTTTGAAACATATGATGATATTAATTCATTATAGTATTTTTATAAAAATGCATTAGAAAATTTCTTAGAAAATGGAGAAGGTGAAATTTATTTTCCTAATACAACTATTGAAATTAAGTTTGAAAAGAAAAATAAAAGTAATTTACTCATATCAGTAGATGAACAGCTATTAGTTTGCGATACTAAAGAATTTATCGAAGCATTCTATGAAGAAGGAAATGAGTTTACGGATTTTCTAGATTATATTTCAGATTACACTTATAAAAGTGATTTTAGAAGGGATTTAAAAAAGCTAAAAAAATGATGAAAAAACAAATACCGAAACGATTAAAAGATAGAACAATCCTTTTTAATAGCTTCATAAATTCACCTCTTATTTCCAATTTAATACAATTGAATTGGTAAATAAAGGGAAATAAGTAAAGAAAGTTATATTTCAACTGTTATTCGACGAACTATCATTCTTTAGTATTTTCATTTTTCTTTAATGAAAAAATATTAAAAATCATAAATAAAACAGAAAAGAAAAGAATAGTTGGTATATTGATAGGAATATCAAAATAAACGTTATACATTGTTAGTAATCCCAAAAATAAAGCCGAACTTTCTATGTTTGAATTTGAGAATATATTCTTCAACATTTTAAAAAACCTTCCTTCTTTTTACATATTACAATTAAAGTATATCATCCTTGCAGTTTAATCACCATTACAAACAAATATAAACATTTCAGCTGCCTGTCACACCTCGAATAATGTCGATGATTTCGACAGATTGCAGGAGATGACTGGTACTAAAACCATTGTCTTCTCCTTAAAATTCCTATTTAGCATCACCCTACTACTATCTGTCAAATAAACACATTTTTAGCCGTTTTCCCAATAATTCTTGTGCCTATTCCGTCTACTGTTCCACCAATCAGACCACCTACTAGTGGTATTGCTTTACCTAAATTAACTACTCCCTTTTCACCAAACTTAGTTACTAATCTAAAACCAACAGCTTTATTTATCGATTTAATAATTTCTCCAGGTATTTTCTTTATAGCTTGTTTTGTAAGTTCCGTCCCCGCTTTAATTCCAGCTTGTTTTAATATATCTGAAGCTGACTGACCTGTTAAACAAACAAAGACAAATGTTTTGACTTGGTCATCTTTTAAATCATAACCTCTTATATGTGCAATAGCTGCAATCATCTTGATTTGTACATAAGTGACTGATGCTATATTAGCTGGTATTGCTACTGGTAAGGTAATCAAACCTCCTAAACCTGTTAAAAAACCACTCGTTGCCGATTTAGTATTTTGCCAGCGAATTAGACTGTTAATAGCATCATCTGTGGAATCATGTTTCACAATAAAATTCTCAGCTAGTTCATAGGCTGTATTTGTACCTGGTATTCCATTTATAGACTTTTCATAAGCCCAATCCAACAATTTATCCAATTTACTTTCGGTCAATTGATTATCTGCCATAATACCCCTCCTGAACAGGATAAATTAATTAATTTCATTTTAATCTAAAAGTAGTAATATGAGGAAAAATATTTTAATATTATATATTTTCTAACCTTTAATAATTAGTGGCAAAGCTTTACATCATATCTTGAAATAATGATTAGTAATATTACTGTGTTTATAGTACCAATTCTTAGACAAAAATAGTCCTGACTTACGAAGAAATCAGGACCTAATTGTAGCGAATTGTGTAGGGGACTGGCACCTTTATTAAACTGCATACATCTATAATCTTTTTGACAAATTCCGGGCGGTGACTGGCACCAAAAACTTAATGACTTGATGAAATTTAATAAAATTATACGAAAAACAAAAACGCCAAAACCCTTAATATTAAAAGTTTTTGGCGTTCTATAAAATCATAATTTTGTAATATGGAGACGGTGGGAGTCGAACCCACGTCCAGAAACTCTGATACTTCAGTTACTACGCGTGTAGTTTGTCTATTTGAGTTTCGCGCATCATTCTGCCGACAAACAGGCGTCCTGTGCGCTAGCTTGGAAATCTCTTGCTGCTAGCTCAAGCGGCACTAGCAACCGTATCCCACTAAAGTTGAGCCCGACTACGCTACATGGGCGATAGAGCAGTTAGGCAGTTCCGAGCTTACGCTGCGAAAGCTAAGTTATTGTTAGTTTTGCCAGTTATTATATAACTTCCGTTGATGACGAAGCCGAGACCTCCGACGCGCAACTCAAGCTCAAGCAATCCCTGTCGAATCCGTAACGTCCCCTTAATATAGGAGTAGCAAAGCAACTATTAATTGCTTCTACATCCATTAAGGAGCTGAATTGAATCAGCGTTTCGGATCAGTATGTTTAACATACTGTTACTGGCTTAACGTTGTACTATGAGTATAAGACAAATTACGTCTTATTTCAAGTGGTAGATATTAGAATTGATTTTTGGCTTTGACTGCTCGGGCCATTTCGCGGTTGGCTTCTTTTTTCTTTAAGTCTGCGCGTTTGTCGTAGTTTTTCTTACCTTTACCTAGTCCTATTAATACTTTTGCGTAACCATCTTTTATGTACATTTTCAGCGGAACAATTGTGTAGCCATCTCGTTTGACGTCAACATTTAATTGCATGATTTGCTTTTTATGTAACAATAATTTACGTACGCGAAGTGGGTCATGGTTGAAGATATTGCCTTGTTCATATGGGCTAATATGCATATTGGAAATCCAAGCTTCCCCTCTTCTGATTAGGATAAAGGAGTCTTTTAATTGGACTTTGCCTTTTCGTACGGATTTAATCTCTGTACCATTTAATACGATTCCTGCTTCTATCGTATCTTCAATATAGTAATCAAATCCAGCTTTTTTGTTTTGTGCTAACACTTTCCCAGTACCTTTTGGCATATGGAATCACCTCTATATAATGACTTGAGAAGAGCGAGAAGCTCTTCTCTTATTTATTTTTTCTTCTGCGTCGTTTTTGTTGTTTTTTCGCAATGCCTTCATAGTAAGCTTTTTTGTTTCCAGAACTTCCGTTTCCTGAGTTTCCAGACTGACCTGAATTTTTGCGATCTTGCTTACGCGTTTTACCATTCACTTTTGCGCCACTTGGTTGATATTTGGTACTTTTTCTACTTTTACCTTTTTCTCTACCTTGTTCCCCGCTTTTCGATTTTGCACGAATGACAACAGGTGCTTGGCGGCGAGTGCGATTGGTAGCTTTTGGCATCCCAACAATTTCAAAGTCAATTGCTGATTCATCGATGTTTACTTCTAACACACTGATTTCAACTTCATCACCAATATGGAAGATTCGGCCTGTTCGTTCTCCGATCATCACCATTTGACGATCATCGAAATTGTAATAGTCGTCTGTCATATTGCTAATATGCACGAGACCTTCGATGGTATTTTCTAACTCGATAAACATACCGAAGTTTGTAATTGAGCTGACAATACCAGTGAATTTTTCACCAATCTTGTCTGACATATATTGTGCTTTTTTCAATGATTCTGTATCACGTTCAGCATCAACAGCTCGGCGTTCGCGGCTTGAGGTATGGTCTGCAATTTCATCCATTTGTGAACCCCAGTAGCTGACTGTTTCTTTGCTCTTATCGTTATTGATGATATACGTACGAATCAAACGATGCACGATTAAGTCAGGGTAACGTCTGATTGGCGACGTAAAGTGTGTATAGAATTCTGTTGAAAGACCAAAGTGTCCAAGACATTCTGGGCTGTATTTTGCTTGTTGCATAGAGCGTAACATCATTGTAGAAATCACAGGATATTCCGGTTCATCTTTGACAGAATCCAAAATTTCTTGCAATGCTCTTGGCTCTACTGTATTCCCTGTACCACGAATGACCAAACCGAAGTTTGTGATAAATTCAAAGAATCGTTGTAGTTTCTCTGGTTTCGGATCTTCGTGAATACGATAGATGAAAGGTAGTGCCATACGATTTACATGTTCAGCAACTGTTTCATTGGCAACGAGCATAAATTCTTCGATGATTCGCTCAGCAACTGAACGGTCACGCAGAAGAATATCTGTTGGCCAACCATCTTCATCTACTACTACGTAAGATTCTTTAAAGTCAAAGTCTACGGCACCGCGTTTCATACGGCGATTGTTTAAAATCATCGCTAAATCACGCATATCCTCAAACATTGGAACTAATGGTGCATAGCGTTCTTTTAGTTCTGCATCGTCTTCTTCCAAAATCTTAAAGACATTCGTATACGTCATACGTTCAGTTGTCTTAATGACACTTTGGAAAATGTCATGATCGATGACTTCACCGTTTTTATTAATCGTCATTTCACAAGAAAGTGTTAATCGATCCACCTGTGGGTTCAATGAACAGATACCATTTGATAGACGATGTGGAATCATTGGAATAACACGGTCTGTTAAGTAGACACTTGTTGCGCGGTCATATGCTTCGCGGTCTAAAGCAGAGCCATCTGTCACATAATAACTTACATCCGCAATATGAACACCTAATTTATAAGTGCCATCGTCGTTTTTCGTTACGGTAACAGCATCATCTAAGTCTTTTGCTGTTTCGCCATCGATTGTGACAATCATTTGGTCACGTAAATCTCGACGGCCTTCACGATCCTTATCAGAAATTTCATCAGGTACTGCACGTGCAGCATCGATGACTTCTTGGGGAAAATCAACCGTAATATCATGTTTGTGAATGATTGATAAAATATCCACACCTGGGTCGTTTTTATGTCCTAAAATTTTCGTGACAATCCCTGTTGCAGAACGATGTACACCTGGCCATTCAAGAATTTCTGCGACAACCTTGTGTCCATCCATTGCACCTAATGTATTATCTTTTGAAATAAAGACATCCATGGATAATTTCTTATCATCTGGTACGACAAAACCAAACCCTCTATTTGCTTGGAATGTTCCGACAACTTTGGTTGTTCCACGCTCTATAATTTTGATGACTGCACCTTCACGGCGATCGCCTGATGTAGTGTTGGATACGCGGATTAGAACGGTATCTCCATTAATGGCACCATTGACATCGGTCGGCGGGATAAATACATCATCCATTCCTTGTTCAGCTGGCGCAACAAAGCCAAAACCTTTTGCGTGACCGATAAATTTTCCTTGTAAATAATTCATACGATCTGGCAAACCATAACGATTTGTACGCGTGCGAACAACATCACCTTGTTGCTCTAATTTTACAAGGGTTTTGACAAGCTCTTTGAATTCGTCTGCATCGCGAAAGCCAAACTGATCCTCCAGCTCTTCTACGGTTAAAGGTTTATAATCCTCTTCCCTCATAAACTCCAATAATCTTGATTCTAAATTTTCCTCTATATTCATCGTTCTTCCCTCCTTCTACTAGCATTTGCAGTTAAGACTATTTTACTCGTTCCAATCTAACGACTCTAAAAATTGTAAAACATCTTCATGCAACTGTTTTCGTTCTTTATCTAATGTAATAACATGGCCCGATTCTTCATACCATTTTATTTGTTTGATGTTCGACTCTGCTGATTCATATATATAATTTGCAGAATCAATCTCAATGACTTTGTCTAATCGACCTTGTACGACAAAAAGTGGTGCATATATTTCATCGACATGCTCTCTTACGTCATAAACAAATTCACGTAATTCTTGTAATGACGGCATACCTTGTTTTTTTATAGTTTCTAAACTGTTAGCTGCTTCTTCATTTGTTCTGAACTGTTGGTTAAATCGTTTTGCATACTGAAGTACACCTTCGAACATCAAGTCTGTTGAACGCATCGTCATTGGTGCACACATCGGTATAATTCCCTTTAATGGATAAGAATAACCTAATTTCAATGAAAAAACGCCACCAAGGGATAACCCTGCAACTGCAATTTCTTTGTATCCAGCATCTTGAAGTTTTTGATAACCATCTAGTACACTTTGCCACCATTGTTTAGGATTCGTATGTATAAGTTCTTCAGGCACTACTCCATGTCCTTTATAATGTGGTGCAAGTGTCGTATAGTTATGCTTTTCTAAAAAACGACCGAGCATCCGGAAATCAGCCGAATTGCTAGTAAATCCATGTAAAAGCAAAACCGCTCTAGGTCCAGCCTCAAAGAAAAATGGTTCTGGTAAAACTGGTTTCATGAGGTTGCCTCCTACGTTTAAAAATTATTCAAATTCACATTAAGCTTACCATATTATAATCCAAAAAGTAGAAAACGCCTAACCATATAGTGGTCAGGCGATTTTAGTGTCATTATATTTTTGCGATTGCGATTGCCAAGACGAAGAATAAAACAGCTAAAACAACCGTAATACGGTGTAATACTAAATCCATTCCTCTAGCTTTTTGTTTACCAAAAAGTTGCTCAGCTCCACCAGAGATGGCTCCTGAAAGTCCAGAACTTTTACTAGATTGTAACAATACTACTATGATTAACGCAATTGACACGATAAGTAGTAGTGCCATGATCGCTGTATGCATACGTCCACCTCCTGATTCGAAACATCACAACAGTCCTATCTTAACAAAAACTGTACGTAATGACAACGAAGTTCTATTTTGAATAGAATATCAAACCAATTAAATACACACTTTTCTATTATTTTATCATTTCTCGTATAGTTTGAGTATAAAAAAGTAAAACTTTAGAATCATATTTAAAACATTTACATTTATTTAACATTAATTTAAAAATCAAATCCTAAAAAAGCAACTTTTGTTCTTATCTTAAACAATACCGTCATAAACTGTATCTGGCAAAAGAAATTTTTAGGAGGTGCTACAAATATTCGATCAGATTTTATGGACATTTATGGACGATTATATTGTGGAAAAACTAATCCCCAAAGATTCTACCTTGGCGCAAGTACAGAAATCTAATAAGCAGGCAGGGATACCCGATATTAATGTAGCAGAAACACACGGAAAATTATTATATCTTTTAGCTAAACTAAAAAACGCCAAAAACATTTTAGAGATTGGAACCCTTGGTGGCTATAGTAGTATATGTATGGCTCGGGCTCTTTCTAAAAGTGGAAAATTATATACGTTAGAATTCAATCCGGATTATGCGAAAGTCGCAGAACAAAATATCCGCAATGCAGGTTTCGAAGATAGAGTGGAAGTAATTGTCGGAAAGGCTTTAGACACATTACCAACCCTTGAAGAAAAAAATTTGTCATTTGACTTTATCTTTATAGATGCCGATAAAGAAAACTACGCAAATTATCTAAATTGGTCTTTAAAATTAGCGAACTCTGGTGCGCTCGTTATTGCTGATAATGTTGTAAGAAATGGTGAGGTCTTTGATGTAACAAGTGAAGACGTGCGTGTAAAAGGCGTACAACAATTTATGGACGCATTAGTCAATAATCCAGCTATTGATTCTACAGCCATTCAAACAGTTGGTGTTAAGGGGTATGATGGCTTTATGATAGGGATTGTAAAATAAACAGCTGAAAATTTATTTAAATACTCTATAAAAAACCGTTATCCTATTTACTGGATAACGGTTTTCTTCTTAATTTATCTTGGATTAAAAAGTCCTCAGTTCCATAAAGCAAATGAATATTGTTCATCGAATATTTTCCTCCCAAATTGTTTCACATGCTTCACTACATAAGGAAATCATTTCACCTCTATAAGTGAATAAAATACCATTATGGATTTCATGTTCATTTAGGCACACGGGACAAACTACCTTATTCGTTAATTTTGTTCTAAACAGTTGATAAGCTGTGACTTTCATTGAAACTACAGCTTCTACTACTTCTACTTGTGGCAATTGATTAATAAATTTAGCATTTTCATTACTGATAAGCATCCCTTTTTCAAAGAAAAATAATAGATTTAACTTCTTTTTTGAGTTTTTAAGTTCTATTTGAAACGGAAAAGCTTTGTCCAAATAGCACTCCTTACATAATGGAATATCTCCAAATTCATGATGCTCGAAAAAATGATTACAGACTTGGCATTCTCTAAATTCTGAAGCAAAGTCGGCCCAAAAGCTTGAATCCTGTGGAGAGAAACCTTTACTGATCATGGCAAAAAAAGCCTCTTCGCGAGTCATTTAAAAGCCTCCTTAAAAAGTTTTTTGGTTAATGCAGCATAGCCCATCATCGGAAAAAACTATTAGAGTACAAAGGCCATACTAATAACTACCACTTTTCTTACCATTTTAAAAGCAAAGTAAAAAAAATAAGATGTCTAAAAGCAATGATAGCCAACCAAAATTGTTTACTAGTGAAATTAATATATTCATGTTTTTATAGACATCAGCTACCTAGTTTCTAAACAAAAACACGCTATCCTCCCATATTCTAAAGGGAAGATAGCGTGTTTTAAAATGGACATTCAATATTCAAATCAACTTTAGTCGAATGAAAAATTAGTTATCTCATTATCGTTTAATGTTGTAGAAAGATTGAATGCCATTAAATTGAGCTGTATCAGACAATTGGTCTTCGATGCGAAGTAATTGGTTGTATTTTGCAACACGGTCTGTACGTGATGGTGCACCAGTTTTGATTTGACCAGCATTTGTAGCAACTGCGATATCTGCAATTGTTGTATCTTCAGATTCACCAGAACGGTGAGAAATGATAGCTGTGTAGCCAGCGCGTTTAGCCATTTCGATTGCATCTAAAGTTTCTGTTAATGTACCGATTTGGTTAACTTTAACTAAGATTGCGTTACCAACGCCTTCTTCAATACCACGAGATAATTTTTTCGTATTTGTAACGAATAAGTCATCTCCTACTAATTGTACGCGGTGACCGATACGATCAGTTAGCATTTTATGACCTTCCCAGTCATTTTCGTCAAGGCCATCTTCGATTGAGATGATTGGGTATTTAGAAGTTAACTCTTCGTACCAAGCAACCATTTCTTCAGAAGTTTTTGCAACGCCTTCACCATCTAAGTGGTATTTGCCATCTTCATCAGAATACAATTCAGAAGATGCAACATCCATAGCTAGCATTACTTCTTCACCCGGTTTGTAACCTGCACGTTCAATTGCAGTAACGATTGTAGAAAGTGCTTCTTCGTTTGAAGTTAAGTTTGGAGCAAAACCACCTTCATCACCTACTGCAGTATTGTGACCAGATTCTTTTAGTACTGATTTCAATGAGTGGAAAATTTCAGCACCCATACGTAAAGCATGACGGAATGATTCTGCGCCTACAGGCATAACCATGAATTCTTGAATATCCACGTTGTTATCAGCGTGTTCTCCACCGTTTAGAATGTTCATCATTGGAACTGGTAATTGTTTAGAATTCACTCCACCGATATATTGATAAAGCGGTAAGTCAAGGTAATCAGCACCAGCACGAGCTACTGCTAAAGAAACGCCTAGAATAGCGTTTGCTCCTAGATTTCCTTTGTTTTCTGTACCGTCTAATTCGATCATCATTTTATCAATTGACACTTGATCTAGAACTGAATAGTTTCCGATTAGTTCTGGAGCAATGACGTTGTTTACATTATCAACTGCTTTTAATACACCTTTTCCAAGGTAGCGAGTTTTATCTCCATCGCGCAATTCTACTGCTTCATATTCCCCAGTAGATGCACCAGATGGAACGATTGCACGACCAAAAGCTCCTGATTCTGTGAATACTTCTACTTCTACTGTTGGGTTACCGCGTGAGTCTAATACTTCACGGGCTTGTACGTCTGTAATAATTGGCATTGTTTAACTCTCCTCAGTTTTAAAATAATGGTTTTCCTGTCATTTCAAGTGGTTGTTCCACTCCTAATAATTTTAACATGGTAGGAGCCAAATCGGCTAAAATTCCGCCATTTCTTACCACAATATTTTCTTTTGTGACAATAACAGGCACAGGGTTTGTCGTATGAGCTGTCATTGGTTGGCCTTCCAAAGTTACCACTTCGTCTGAATTCCCATGGTCAGCAGTAATAATCGCTGCGCCGCCTTTTGCAAGAAGTGCATCTACTACTCTACCTAAACATTCATCCACAGCTTCAATTGCTTTAACAGTAGGTTCTAGCATACCACTATGACCAACCATATCAGGATTTGCAAAGTTTAAGATGATGCCATCAAATCGATCTGCTTCAATTGCTTCAACTAACGCATCTGTTACATCATAGGCACTCATTTCAGGTTGTAGATCATATGTTGCAACCTTAGGAGAATTAATCAAGATACGTTCTTCTCCTTCGAATTTATCTTCACGGCCACCGCTCATAAAGAATGTAACATGTGGATACTTTTCTGTTTCTGCAATACGTAATTGACGAAGATTGTTGTTTGCTAATACTTCACCAATGGTATTTTTTAAATCATCATCATTAAAAGCAATGTCAGCAATTACTTGATCACTGTACTTTTTAAATGAAACATAATCCAAATTTTGTGGATGCTTTTCACTTAAAGCAAAACCATCAAATGTTGGATTTGTAAATGCAGTTGATAATTCAATTGCACGGTCTGGTCGGAAATTAAAGAAAATAACCGCATCATTTGATTCGATTGTTGCAACAGGTTTGCCTTCGTTTTTAATGACAAATGGTACAACGAATTCGTCTGTCACTTCATTTTCATAGGATGCTTCAACACCAGCTAAAGCAGATGGCGCTTCAATGCCTTGTCCATCAACTAACACTTTATACACTTTTTCTACTCGATCCCAGCGTTTATCGCGGTCCATTGCATAATAACGACCACTAATAGATGCGAACTGGCCAACACCCATTTCAGCCATTTGACGTTCTGTTTCAACAATATAACTAATGGCTGTTTTTGGACCTACATCACGGCCATCTAGGAATCCATGAACATATACTTCTTCTAGACCTTGATCTTTTGCTAATTTCAGTAATGCAAATAGATGTTCATAATGACTATGTACGCCACCATCTGATAATAGCCCCATTAAATGAAGTTTTGAGTTATTTTGTTTTGCAAACTGCATTGCTTTTACTAGTGCTTCGTTTGTGAAGAAATCGCCATCTTTAATCGCTTTTTGAATTCTAGTTAAGCTTTGATAGACAATTCGTCCAGCACCAATATTTAAGTGTCCTACTTCTGAGTTCCCCATTTGTCCCGCTGGAAGACCTACTGCTTCCCCTGACGCTGTTAACGTATTATGAGGAAAAGTATTCCAATATCGGTCCAAATTTGGTTTCTTCGCTTGCGCTACTGCATTACCAAACACTTCGTCGCGTAAGCCTAAACCATCTAAAATAATTAATGCTACTGGTTTATTAGGCATTTGCCCCGGCCTCCAATAATGATAAGTATGAATTTGGTTGTAAACTTGCTCCACCAACTAGAGCACCATCGATATGCTCCATTGATAACAATTCTACTACGTTTTCTGGTTTCACACTACCACCGTATTGAATTCGAATAGATTCTGCGGCAGTATTTCCTGCTACTTCTTCTACTGTTTTGCGAATGGCTTCACATACAACGTTTGCATCTTCTGCAGTTGCTGTTTTGCCAGTTCCGATTGCCCAGATTGGTTCATATGCAATGACGCTTTTAGCAACTTGTTCAGCTGTTAATCCATCAAGAGCTTTACTTACTTGAGAAGATACTTTTGCAACAGTTTGATTTGCTTCACGTTCTTCTAAGGTTTCACCGACGCAAATGATGGGTGTTAAATGATGAGCAAATGCTGCATGTGCCTTTTTATTGACGCCTTCATCTGTTTCGTTGTCGTATTGACGGCGTTCTGAATGTCCAAGTATGACATATTGAACTTGAATATCTTCTAATTGAACAGGGCTTACTTCACCAGTAAATGCCCCTTCGTTTTCATAGTGCATGGTTTGTGCACCAATTGCTAAATTTGATCCTTCTGCCTCTTTAACAAGAGATGGCAAAAATAGTGATGGAGCACAAATGACTGAATCTACTTTCTCTTTTTCAGGAAGAGATGATTTTACTGCATTGACAAATTCAATTGCTTCAGATAATGTTTTATACATTTTCCAGTTTCCTGCAATAATTGGCTTGCGCATGGTATACAACCCCTTCTTCTCCTATTATTTGTCGTTTAATGCGACAACCCCTGGTAATTCTTTGCCTTCCATAAATTCAAGAGAGGCACCGCCACCTGTTGATACGTGATCCATTTTGTCTGCAACATGGAATTTCTCTACTGCTGCTGCTGAATCACCACCACCTATGATGGTATACCCTTCTGTTTCTGCCATTGCTTCAGCCACTTTCTTTGTGCCATTTGCGAAAGCGTCCATTTCAAATACACCCATCGGTCCATTCCAAATAATAAGTTTTGAATTTTTGATCACTTCAGCATATTCTGCGGCTGTTTTTGGTCCGATATCAAGTCCCATCCAACCGCTTGGAATTTCATTGATATCTACTACTTTTGTTTCTGCGTCTTTTGAAAATTCATTTGCAATGACAGCATCGATTGGCATATGTAAGTCAACACCGTGATCAGATGCTTTTTCGATAAATGATTTCGCTAAATCAATTTTATCTTCTTCTAATAAGGATGTACCAATTTCATATCCTTGTGCGCGAGTGAATGTATAAGACAATCCACCACCAATGATTAGGTGATCTACTTTTTCTAAAAGATTATCGATTACACCGATTTTGTCTTTTACTTTTGCACCACCGATGATGGCAGTGAATGGACGTTCTGGGTTAGATAGAGCTTTGCCTAATACGTCAATTTCCTTTTCCATTAAGAAACCTGATACTGCTGGTAAATATTTTGCAATGCCTGCAGTTGTTGCGTGAGCACGATGAGCTGCACCGAAGGCATCGTTGACATAGACATCTGCTAATTTTGCAAAGCTTTCAGCAAGAGCGGGGTCATTTTTTTCCTCACCTGAATGGAATCGAACGTTTTCTAGTAAAATGATTTCTCCATCATTCATACTGTTTACCGCTTGTTCTACTTCTTCCCCGATGGATTCATCTAATTTTTTTACGGGTTGTCCGATTAGATTAGATAGTCGTTCACCAACTGCTGTAAGACGTAATTCTTCTTTCACTTCACCTTTTGGACGGCCTAAATGACTAGCTAAAATTACTTTTGCACCTTGTTCAACTAAATAAGAGATGGTTGGAATGGCTGCTCTGATTCGCGTATCGTCCGTAATGTTACCTTCTTCCATTGGTACATTGAAATCGACACGTACAAATACCCGTTTCCCTTTTACTTCAACATCTTTCATTGTCTTTTTTTGATACATCATTTTACCTCCTAAAAGTTTCTACCTAATACTTTAACAAAATATTTAATTTATAAACAAAAAGCCTCTTCAAGAGTTTTAACGATTGACCTGAAACTATACATGTGAGTGTTCATTTCTGGCCTTCAATTCTCTAGTAAAGCGCTTACTTGTGTCATAAAAAAAGGAGAAGTTGAAAAACCGCTTCTCCTTTTATCCTAATTCATTATATACATATAGAAACTATCTGGCTATATTTTTTGCCTTATAAACCTTGTTTTGCCATGTATTCAGCTAAATCGACAACACGAGTAGAATAACCTGTTTCGTTGTCATACCAAGCTAATACTTTTGCAAGGTTTCCTTCAAGTACCATTGTAGAAAGGCTATCAACTGTAGATGATGCACTATTGCCATTGTAATCAATTGATACTAATGGTAATTCTGAGTAGTCAAGAATTCCTTTTAGTTCATTTTCAGATGCTTGTTTTAATGCTCCATTGATATCTTCAGGAGTTACGTCTTTTTCTAGTTCAACAACTAAGTCAACTAATGATACGTTTGGTGTTGGTACACGGATTGCCATACCATCTAATTTTCCTTGAAGTTGTGGTAAAACTTTTGCTACTGCTACTGCAGCACCTGTTGTAGTTGGAATCATAGATTGTGCAGCTGCACGAGCACGACGATAATCTTTGTGTGGAAGATCTAAGATTTTTTGGTCATTTGTATATGAGTGAACTGTTGTCATCATACCGCGTTTAATACCGAATCGTTCATCCAATACTTTCGCTACTGGAGATAAACAGTTCGTTGTACAAGATGCATTTGAAACAACAACATCTTTTGCTGGATCATATTGTTCGTTGTTAACTCCCATTACGTAAGTTGGCATGTTTTTACCTGGGGCTGATACGATTACTTTTTTAGCGCCTGCTTCAACGTGTTTGTGTGCATTATCATAGTCTGTGAAACGACCTGTAGATTCTACAACGATATCAACACCCAATTCTCCCCAAGGAAGTTTTGCAGGATCTGTTTCAGCATAAACACGAACGTTTTTGCCGTTTACTACAAGATACTCACCTTCAGATGTTACTTCTGCATCAAGAGCGCCGTGAACTGAATCATATTTTAAAAGATGTGCAAGCATTGCTGCGTTAGTTAAGTCATTTACCGCTACAATTTCAATATCTTCACGTTTCATTGCTTGACGGAAAACTAATCGTCCAATACGTCCAAATCCATTAATCGCTAATTTTAAAGTCATCTTATTTTCCTCCATTAATTGCGTTTTTTATGTTTTATCTTTCAACGGCCAAACAAGCCGCTTGATTACTTAATTAATTGAACCATTTCTTTTGCAGCAGCAACGTCTGTTATTAAAACAGTTTGTTTTGCTCCATGTTTGAAGTATGAAAGAATCGCTTTTGCTTTATTCTTCCCACCTGCTACTGCAATAATACTTTTACATTTATTCACTTGCTCTAATTGAATGCCTACAGTACGAATTCTATGGACTGCATTCCCTTGTCTATCGAAATAATAACCAAAGGCTTCACTAACTGCGCCGGCATTCATTAAGGCTTGTTGTTCCTCTACACTCGTTTTGCGTCTTTCTGCCATTTCTAATGCAGAGCCGATACCGTGGATGACGATATCTGTTTGATCGTATAGTTCCATCATTTCTTTTACCATTGGTTCTTGAACGATTACATTATAAGATGTTTCACTCAGAGTCTCCGGTAAATATAATGTACGATACTCATTGCCAGTATTCCCGGCGAATGTTGCTGCAATGGTGTTAGCTTGTAGCCTCATCTCGACTCCCATACCACCGCGAGCTGCGATAAATGTTATGTCAGTTAACTCTTCTGATGGAGTAAGGCTATCCGCTATTGCAGCTAATGTACTTCCACCTGTTACCGCGACAATTTTGCTTTTGTTCTTGCTTGTTACTAATTTTAATTGTTTTGCCGCTTCCAAACCCAGTAGTGATTTTATAGATGAAACTTCATCAAGGTCACCATCGACAATCATCACATTCTGAATACCAAGTATTTGTTTTAACTGTTTTTCCATCATGAAAATACCTGACCAATCGTAAACGAGTGGTTTTAATACTTCCAATACTTCTATACCCGAATTTGAAATTCTCATTCCAGAACGACTAGCTATAATCAGTCCTTGATCACGAAGTAAATCTGTTTCCTTGCGTGCCTCTCTTTCTGCAACAGCAAGGTTCTCAGCAAGTCCTCTGCGACCAATGGGACCTAACATTTCAATCATTTGTAAAAAACGATATCTTGTGTGAAGAAGCTCAGACATTTCGGGCATTATTTTCAATTGTGCTTCAGAAAGTGAAGTCATGTCGCTGACTCTCCTTTTAACAGTGGGACGAAAATTATCCCATCTATTTATTTTATGTCCCACTTGATGTGAAAAGTATACATTTTCATTAAATAAAATGCAACTTTTTCCTTCATCATTTCGACAAATTTGTTGAGAAAATTTTATTCTTTACTAATTCCCTCTATCAAAGTGACGTAATCTAATGCACCGTACTGTATAATTTCCCCGTCTTTTTCCACAACAGGAATCATCAGCATATATTTTTCGTGAAGGACTTCATCATCTTCAATATTTACCTCTTTCACATCAAAAGGAATATCCTCACGCACTAATTTAAGCATTCGTTTTCCATCTTCGCAAAGGCCACATCCTGGTCTGCTATAGTATGTTATCTCCATAGACTTTTCTATACCTCACATTTCAATTTTTAATCCTTAAATCGATCGTAACATTAAAGAAGTTTGCGTGCATGTTTTGTGATTTGAGCTTTAGATACTGTTTCAAGGGGTTGAGGATGTTGGGTAGAGTACTTAAATTGATGATTTTTGGGTGAAATTTAGAAAATAGCGAATTGACGTGGGAAAAGAGCGAGTTGGGACACAGTATTGGCGAATTGAAACTCCGAAAGAGCGAATTGACTCTCCAAAAGAGCGAATTGGCCCGCCAAATGAGCGAATGAAAGATAAACTTACTTGAACTAAAAAAGCTGGAGTGCATGATTCGCACTCCAGCTACTATTCAAAAGGTTTTTAAGACTTAAATTGTTGTCTATTACATGAAATTGAGAAAATAGCAAATTGGATTGGGGAAAAAGCGAGTTGGACCACAATATTAGCGAATTGAACAGCCAAATGAGCGAATAGGCTGAACAAAAGGGCGAATAAAAAATGGCTCTAAAGTCATCACCATTTTCGCCCTGCTCCACCGCCAGCTGAGGAACCTCCGCCAAATCCACCGAAGCCTCCGCCGCCTGAATTTCCGCCACTTCCACCGTTCCAATTACCAAAGCCTCCAAAGGAATTAGGACCACCATAGTCGATATTTCTTCTACGGCGATTGCCACCGCCACGGCCTCCGCCGCCTCCTCCATTTCCTCCTGAGAAGATGGAGTAAAGAATGACCGCGATTACTACGAATATAATAATAGCGGTTACTGAGAGTTCAGAATCATCCGAACTATCTTCTATAGAATCGGCATAGTCTACTTTGCCATCCCAATTATATTCATCGGCAATCGTATTATAGATTGTGAAGTAAGCAGAACTAAATGCTGCATCGTAATCATCGTCTTGTAAATGAGGAATCATCTTTTCATCAATGATTCGTCCGATTTTCCCATCTGGTAGTGCGCCTTCTAAGCCTTGACCAACCGAAATATAAACATCTCGATTCCCTTCTGATTCGCCAAAGCTGGCAAATATCAATACACCATTATTTTTTTCCTTATTTCCTATTCCCCATTTTCGGATTATTTTCGTACCAAACTCTGGGGCAGTATAGCCATATAATTTATCTGTTGTTAAAATGACAACTTCAGAACCCGTCGCTTTCGCTAATTTTTCTGAATAACTGTTTAGTTCGTTTTCAGTCTCTGTCGTTAGTTTACCTGCCAAATCTTGAACATAGGGCGTTTTATCGAATTTTGGTTCTGGAAGTGCTGCTGCTTCGGTTTTGGCCATACAACAAAAAGAAAGAACAAACGATAAGACGACTCCTAATAGGACTGCAGATTTCTTCATTATTTATTATCCTCGAAGTTTACAGTTGGTGCTTCTTGTGCTGCAGCATTTGCTTTAAAGTATTCACGTTTACTGAAATTGAACATACCTGCTACTAGATTACCTGGGAATTTTCGAACGATTCCATTGTATTCTTTCACGGTTTCATTGTAATCTTCACGAGCAACTGTTAAACGGTTTTCTGTTCCGGCTAGTTCATCCATCAATTGACGGTAATTTTTGTCCGCTTTTAAATCTGGATACTTTTCCACCACGACTAGCAATCGATTCAAGGCACCTGTTAACTGATCATTTGCTACAGCCTGCTCTTGAGGTGTGTCTGCGCCAGCCAGTTTTGAGCGTGAATCAGCAATACTTTTCATAATACTTTCTTCATGCTTGGCATAGCCTTTTACTGTATTCACTAGGTTTGGTATTAAGTCCAATCTTCTTTGTAATTGGTTTTCAATTTGTGCATATTTTGAGTCAACTTGTTCATCCATAGTAACCAATTTGTTATATCGTGGAACAAACATTGCTGCAATAAGTGCAACGATGATCACTATTACCACAATTGGTCCTAGCATTTTTTTCATACGAATTCCCCCCATATACTTTACATACTGTCTTTTTCCTTTTAGTTAAAGAAATTAAACTTCTATTCATATACGGAGGATTATGTAAGAAAGTTTCATTATATGATTTGATGGTTACTAAAGATTTGAATATAATATAGAAAAGGTGGTGTGGTAAATAATGGATACAGCGAAAATTAATCGTTTAATACTATTAAGTCTTTTTATCAATGCTACTTCAATGGGAATATTAGCTTTCATTCATTATAATGAAAATAAAGTAGGTTACACTATAACATTTACTATCCTATGTCTTCTATTTCTATTTTTAATAGTTCTTACAATTTATGGATTCGTTCAAAACAAGAAAAGAGATATCGAGAATGAACCGCGGAAGGTTTTATGAGATGGTTTGCATAAAAAATCGACTTCTCTTGAAATTCTTCAAAAGAAGTCGACTTTTATCATTATGAATTTAAACGGTATCCTGCACCCCAAATTGTTTCAATAATTTTCGGGTTAGAGCTATCCTCTTCAATTTTTTCACGAATTCGATTAATGTGTACGGTGACGGTTGAACTATCGCCTGTATAGTTGTACCCCCAAATCTTCTCAAATATTTGTTCTTTGGATAGTACGATGTTTGCATTTTCTGCTAAGTAAACAAGAACTTCAAATTCCTTGTTAGGAAACTTAATTTCTTTCTCGTCTATATAGATTTTCCAACTTTTTTTCAATATTTTCATGTGTCCGATTTCAATTACTTCATCGGATTTTGTATTTGTATGTTGCGTTAATCTTTTAAAGCGTTCAAGATGTGCTTTCACTCGGGCTACGAGTTCTGCTGGATCAAATGGTTTTAAAATGTAATCATCCGCGCCAAGTCCTAAACCTCTTATGACATCAATGGACTCCGTTTTGGCTGTCACCATTAGGATCGGTATTTCAGATACTTCACGTATTTCTTTGCATAGTTCATAACCACTTTTGCCAGGTAACATGATATCTAAAATGATTAAATCATATTGTTTCTGATTCAGTGCTTGTAATACGGTATTGCCATCTTGCTCGATATCCGTCTCAAAATCACTAATTTCAAGATAATCTTTTTCTAGCATAGCAATTTCGATGTCATCTTCTACTATTAATATTTTATACATGTTCATCCCTCATTAAATCAACAGTTGGCAATGTAATGATGATTTTAAGCCCATCCTGGTTTTCGGCAGAAATTGTACCACCATGTTCTTCAACAATATATTTGGACGTATATAACCCTAAACCGTTCCCCTCGATTTTGTTTCTCGATTCATCACCACGATAGAACTGTTCAAATAGGTGTGTTAGTTTTTCTTCCTCTACACCTTTGCCATTGTCCTTTATTTCAAGTACTTCTAAACGATTCAGTTTCTTTAAGGTAAAAGATATTTCCAAATGTTTATGATTAGCATATTTCAGACTATTTTCAATAACGTTAATTAATACCCGTTTAAAAAGAACTGAATCAATTGAAACGAAGTGTTTTTCATCTGTTATTATGACAGAAAATGTTACGTGCTGAGTAGTCAGATCATCATTCATTTCCTCAATAAATTGTTTTAGGAATAGATCAAAAGCGACTGATTTTTTTACAACAGGCATATTCCCTGTTTCTAATTTTGAAAAATCAAATAGTCGTTGAAGTAAAACATCCATGTCGCCTGCTTTTTTATAGGCTATAGTTAGATATTGTTCCTGTTTTTGAGGTGTAGTTGCAATCCCATCTAGTAACCCTTTAATATAACCCTTTACAGAAGTTAGAGGTGTACGTAAATCATGAGAGATTCCGGATACCATGTCTGTTCTGTTCTTTTCGTATTTTTTGTTCCGTTCTTTTTCTTCAAGTAAATGCTTTTGCATTTGGTTAAAAGTCTTGCACAGTATCTCAAACTCTTCTATACCTTGGTATTCAATCGGTTCTCTAAGGTTTCCTTTCTCAATTCGCTTTTCCCATGCAATTAGTTGAGTTATTGGAATCGTTACTTTCTTCACTAAACGTTTTGTAAACATTTGACTAAATAGAATAATGAGGAGAATGGCTACAAGCCCAATAACAATATACATACCGACTATTGTTTCTAATCCTCCACGTTTAAGGATTGTCCAAAAGGAATGTTTGCTAATATTGATGGATACGACATGATAGTGATGACCCATCGCATCAAATTCTTTATGTACAATGGTTGCATAATCCCAATGATAAACGGCATTTGATTGGCCTTTTTTGAGTTTTGGCATTTCATTTACATAGTCAAGTTCAAGATTTGTTAGGTTGGAATAGATTTTCTTTTGGTCCTTTGTTACATATAATTGATAGCCGTATGTTGCAATTTCTTTGTCTAGTTTATTCCAATCTGTGTTTGGTGTATTGATTTGATTGAAGATTGTTTGGATTTCATAGACGTTTTTGTTTAGTTGTACTTTTTTGATTCGTGTATCAATATAGTCTTCGTTAAAGATGCTGATGATTGTTCCACCGACTATGAAGAGAAGGATTAGAGGAAGGAGAACCATGATTGTATTTGATTGGAAAATCAGCTTTTTTATTTTCATTAGACTACCTCCTCATAGTATACCTCTTTAGATGTAATTCTTCTTTCACTTTGACGTTGGGAAAGCTAATTTTATACTAACTATTTTTAAAAAGAAGTGGAATTAGCTTCGCTTTCCTACGGGCGAGCGGTGAGTCTCCTCCTTCGCCTACGCTCGTGCGGGGTCTCACCTGTCTCGCTTTTCCCGTGGGAGTCTGCGCTAATTCCACTTCAAAATTTTTTGGGGTACTAATCTCTATCAAAAATACCTAGCCAAATTTTTTATAAACTTTTTAGTTTCTCTTTCCAATTCACATACATTCAAATAAATAATTTTAGTGACTGACAAAAATACTACGAATCCTTCCGCATTTTTCTCCGTCTATAAACTCCAACTAAAAACAACAGAATAGATACGAAAGATATCACCAGACACACTTTCCAATAGGGTGGTTCGTATTTTAGTTCGATTTTATTTTCGCCTTTTAGTAGCGGTACGCCGATGAATGCATAGTTTACTTTTTCTATTTGTGCTTTTTTGCCGTTAATGTATGCTGCCCAGCCTTGTTCGTAAGGGATTGGTGTTACTAGCATTTCGTTAGGCTTTGTTGTTGTATAGTTGCCGATTGCATGGTTATTATTCCAATGAATGTTTGCGCCATTGTTTTCGTGTAAGGCTTTTGTTAAGGTTTTATAATTTTCTTCGTATACACGAATATTCTTAATCCGATAGTTTCCTTTATCTAAACGGATATGAATGGTACTTGATTTGTTGATAGCAAATGTTAAGTGATTGTATCCTGTCCGATAGATGGAATTGGATTTTTTTCGTAGCGTTGTATATTCATTCACTGAAAGGTTGAACGCTTTTTTCTTATGAATTCCTTCTATAAAGAATTGAACGTACAAGTCTTTCACTTCTTTTGAAGGCGTTACATGGAAATCTACTCCACCTTGATCTTCCTGTACTTTTAAGGTATCTCCGTTCCAGTTTGAGTGAACAGTACTCAACTGATGAATATCTAAGGAAGGTACCTGAGGTACGTTAGAACTTTCGCCATTCTCTGTGATAACACCATTTAACATGGCATGTTCTTTTGCTATTATCGGCTTGCTATCTAAAGCTTTTGATGAATAGAGATTGTTTGTCACACGGAAAGCTGGTAACAAATCTTGATTTTCATATATATTATAGTTCTTTGATTGTTTTACTAAATGGTAATGATAAGGAACTGCTTGATTTACGTTTTCCCTCATATAAAACTGTGCTTGCCATAAAGCCATTAAATTTGTTCTTGCACCAATTGACTGATAGCGACTGACGCTTTCTTTCTCCATATCAATTTGAAGGTGTTTTTGATACATATTCAAAATATCACCATTTAGCACACTTGAGTAGACACTATTTCCTCTATAGTTTTGTACAATCGGCGTGTTCGTGCGATCTTCAACAATCCAATCGATACGATTAGAATCTGACTTTAAGTGTGACTTCATAAATTGAACTAAATGCTGTTGTTCTTTTGAATTATACTGATCTGAATTCATGAATTGTATTGTATCTCTGCTTGGTAATAAGTCATCATTCGCTAAACGATTTACTTCAAATACATTGGCAAAGATTATCATGAAAAGTATGACAGAAAACATAATGACAGTTGGTGTGATTCGTTTTGCTAGTACATACCAAACTAAAGCAATCCAAACAATAGTCATTAAGAAAATAATCCAATCTCTTCTAAAGCTAAATGTAGGGTCTACAAAGCTTCCGATGAACATGAAAAGTAATAGTATGCTTGAAAATCTATACAATAAACTTAGTTTCCAATATTCAAAGTGATCAATGGCAAATGCAAAAGCGCCCGAGTATCCTAAAATCACAATGGCTTCCCAACGGTTTTGAGGTGCTGAAAATCCATTGAACATACTGCCAACATACGGAACAAAGTGTAGCAAAGTACCGACAATTGCAATCCAAGCAAACACCTGAAACGTCTTATTCTTGTACATTTTTTTGATGCATAACACAAATAAAATAAAGACCGGCAACCAAAGAATTCGTGGATTTGTTAGTATATCATCCTGAATTTCTACTAATGGAATCGAGTCTTTATATGGTGGACGAGAATTATGTAGGAAGCCCATTGCCGCAGGGATGAAGGCAAAACAACCGATACCAAATCCTAATAATCCACCTTTTATATAGTGATGCATTTGTTTTTTTATGGATAACTCATGATTTGAGCAATGTAAAATCCACCTTATTAGGATATAAATGAACCCTGTAAGCAAGTTGATATACGCTAGATAAAAGTTATTGATAAAGATAAGGGCTAAAGCAATAACAAAAGTCGTTTTGGAATTGTTTCTTATAATTCTTTCAATACCTATTAATAACAGTACAAGCCAAAATATTCCGTCCGTTAAAATATCCCAATACATTTCATGTCTAAAAAAGAATGGGCTTACTGCATAAATAATTGCCCCGACATAAGAAGCTTTCTTGGATAAATTCATTTTTTTAAAATAGATATACGCAACAAACATAATGGCAGTTTGTTTTATTATGCTCATTGGTATAGCAAGTTGTACCCAAGTATTTAAATCTACTTGATATTTAGAAACAGCTTCAACTAAAAAGAGCAGCAAGGAAATGAGCAAAAAGAATATATTCGTAGTGAAATAATAGGCTAATTGTGAATAAATTCCTCCACCAAGTCCAAAGTCATCTGCATAGAAGAAATTTCCTTTTGAATAATTTTCAAAGATATATTGTTTAAATGGAAGCATTTGAGACAGTCCATCATTAACACCCTTCATAACAAACCCATCTGGCAGTTTCCAGATAAAATAAAAGTGGGCTAAAACGGAAACAAAAAACATACTCAAAAGGAGTAGTCCATATTGCTTCCAACTCTTAGACTGTTTTTGAAACACGAATAATCCTCCTCGTAACTATAAATGTGATTGGCACACTAACTACTGCCGTTACAAGAGGCGCGATATAAGCTGAAAACTTCAATGTATCTACAAAGATTACCAAACAAACCATTTGCACAATGATATTCGTCAATTGTGTTAGTGGAAAAAGTAAAAAAGACTTCCACGAAGGTTTTTCTTTATAGGTAAAATAGACATTCAGATAATAAGAACCTATCATACTTAAAATCGTAGCAATGATATGACTCGGTAAATAGCTGATATTACATAAGGAGTAGAACAATACATACCATGCATAATAGTGGGCAGTATTAAACCCACCCACTACAATAAATTTGAACCATTCACTATTCATTATCGTTCCTCTTTAATTCGGTATAAATGTGATTTCTTTTTAATTGTTGGATTAACATCTTTTGTCATTACTACATGTGGTACAACTTTTGGTGAATCGACCATATTTGATTCCGCTACAATATAATGAGGTCGGCGTTTGACTTCATTAAAAATTCGGCCAATGTATTCCCCTATGACACCTAAGCTTAGTAATTGAACGCCACCGAGTAAAAGAATCGCAGAGATTGTGGTGAAGTAACCTGGCACTACAATTCCTTTAATAATAATCCCTAAAAAAGTGGTCGCTATATAAATCAAACCGCTAAGTAAAATAAGTACGCCCATATATAGACAAAGACGAAGTGGCTTTGTGTTAAAAGATAAAACACCATCTAATGCGTAGGAAAAAAGACTTGAAAAGGACCATTTACTAGTGCCATTTTGACGTTCTACATTGTCATAGTATATGTTCTTTTTTGATAAGCCAATCCATTCATAAAGTCCTTTTGAAAAACGATTACTTTCACTAAGTTGTAATAGTGAAGTCACTGCTTTCCGACTTAATAACCGAAAATCGCCCGCTCCGTTTTCTAATTGTACTTCCGTCAATTTATTCATTGTACGATAGAACATACCAGCGAATAGTCTATGTAAGAGTGATTCGCCTTTTCGATTTCTACATGCTACGACTTGATGATACCCTTGTTCAAAACCTTCGATCATTTCTTTTACTAAGGAGGCTGGATGTTGGAGATCGCTATCCATCAAGATTACCGCATCACCAGTTGCATTTTGTAATCCAGCGAATATAGCTGCCTCTTTTCCGAAATTCCGGGATAATGATACATATTTAACTTGCTTATCTTGACTTGCTACATTTTTAATCTTTTCTAATGTTCCATCCGAACTCCCATCATTCACAAATACTAGTTCATATATATATTTGATTGTGTCGAATTCACCTACAATTGTTTCATACATCTGCTCAATATTTTCTTGTTCATTGAACGCAGGAAGAATAAATGATATCTTCTTCATTTTAAGCACCTCTGTCAGAATGATTTTCAATTTTATCCATTCCATTATTTTTGATTTTTGAATTAGCATTATTATTTATGTAAATAATAGTATAAAAAATGTATCTAAACAGTTAAGTGTAAAAAGATAAACAAATTATTAACAATAGACATTTAGCCTTTACATTAGTATTGCTTATTTGTAATAAAAATACACACAATATTAAAAGAACAATAAATGAAAGTTTCAATTCGAAGGTATTGAAGTAAAAACGTTGTCCATACTATTTTTGCGTGGCAAGCGCATATAAAAAGGAGGTTATATTTTGTCTCAACAACAACAAAACCAAACGGGTAACGACCCAATGTATCATGTAGATTCAGCAAAGTTTAATCATGGTGGCCATGAAATGTTGGATATGCATGAAACTTTGTCAGCAATAGTTGGTGGTTTAAACCAATTTGTGCTGTTACGTGATCAAATCCAAGATCAGGAACTTCGTACAATTTGTGATCA
Source organism: Rummeliibacillus sp. JY-2-4R (assembly GCF_053847205.1). NCBI lineage: Bacteria > Bacillati > Bacillota > Bacilli > Caryophanales > Caryophanaceae > Rummeliibacillus > Rummeliibacillus sp. JY-2-4R. Next base: position 3,235,103 of record NZ_CM132623.1, read on the forward strand.
TCAATATCAATTCTGTGTTGACGAATATAACACATTGGTAGAGGCTTTCAAAACTGGACAAGACCCTTCAAAACCTACAGGTCATTATGAAATGACAGAGAACAACAAATTCACGTTTGGTCTCAAAGCTGGTCAACCTACAAAACCAATTACACAAGCTAGTGAGCTTAATGATGAAATTATCTCCGGCTATATACTTGGCTCACATAAAGCAGTAGCCACAGTAAAATTAGGAACTGCACTGGAAACAACAAATCCTGTTGTTCGCCGTGTATTAGCTGACTCGATTCCAAACTGTATCGAAATGGCATACGAAATGTCGATTTACCAAAACAGAAAAGGCTATTACCAAGTACCACAATTATCTCCACAAGATATGGCAACCTTGTCCAATTGTTTTGGAGAAGCAACATCCAACTCTTCTACTTCCCGATTGAGTTAACGAATAAACAAAAAAGCTCCCGACATCGTATTGTCGAGAGCTTTTTGTTTTATTTTTGTTTTATTTTGTTTGTTTTCTTACATCTACTCGTTTAACGAACAAGGAAAGTACCAAAGCTACTGCTGAAATAACTGTAGCTACTAAGAATGTATAGTTGATACCATCTAGTAAAGCTGTTTGAGTAATATGTGCTTTTAATTGTGCAATTTGTTCTGCAGTTGGTGCAGATGGTGTTTGCCCAGCTTCTGCCGCAGCCTTTGCGGCTTTAGCAGCTTTTGCTTTTGCTGCTGCAGCTAAATCAGTTGCACTTGATTTAATTCGATTATCCATGACAGTTACTAAAATAGCTGTACCAATTGCACCTGATACTTGTTGAACAGTATTATTGATCGCCGTACCATGCGGGTTTTTATGCATCGGTAATTGGTTCAAACCATTTGTCATAATTGGCATCATAACCATAGACATACCGAACATACGGAAAGTATAAACCGTAATAATATAAGCGTAAGTAGAATCTGCTTGTAATTTAGATAAGAAATAAGTAGTTACGGTCATAATGATTAAACCCGTAAACGCTAAAATACGCGGACCAATTTTATCAAATAACTTCCCTGTAATTGGTGACATTAGGGCCATTACGATAGCACCTGGTAACATCATTAAACCAGCATGGAATGGAGAAATACCACGAACTTGTTGTACATAAGCAGGTGTTAAAATCATCCCTGAAAACATCGCAACTGAAATAACAGCTGAAATGATGGAAGATAATGCAAACATCTTATGTTCGTAAATTCTAATATCCAAAAACGGTTCATCCATTTTCAATTGTCTAATAATGAAAATGATAATACCTATTGCACCGATTACGATTGTGCCATAAACCAACGGACTATCCCAGCCCTTATCACCTGCTGCACTAAAGCCGTATAATAGGCCACCAAATCCAATGGTAGAAAGAACTAAAGAAAAGTAATCTAGATTAACATGGCGTGTTTCCATGACATTTTGTAATTTCCAAACACCAAATAATAGGCTTATTACTGCAAACGGAATAATCATTTCAAACAACATGCGCCAGCTATGGTGTTCAACAATATATCCAGAAAGTGTTGGTCCAATTGCCGGTGCTGCAATCATAACTAAACCAAATATCCCCATTGCTGAACCACGTTTTTCAATTGGGAAACTTGTCAACATAACGTTCATTAATAATGGAGACATTGCAGCAGACCCTGCTGCTTGAACCATACGTCCTGCAATTAACACCCAAAAATTTGGAGCGCTTGCAGCAATAATTGTACCTAATGTAAAGACTGACATCGATATAATAAACAACGTACGGTTTTTAATTCGCACAACAAAGAATGCTGATGCGGGTATTAATATACCACTTACAAGCATAAATCCAGTGGTTAACCATTGTACTTGTGAATACGTGACATCAAAATCCTTCATAATCGTAGGTAAAGCTACGTTCATTAATGTATTATTTAAAAAAGCAACAAAAGCACCAACAAACAAAATCGCAATCATGCCATAAGGTGGTTTTTGTGTAGATTCAGTACTCATAATTTCCCCTCGCTCTTTTTATCTATATTTTTCGGATGTTTTTTATTTTATACTCTCAGTCTAATTTTTTCAACTAAAAAATTTGATAGATTTACAAACGTTGATTTAAAAGCGTTTTTGTTTTAGAATTAGAGTATAAAATATTATAAAGGTGATCATAAAATTCTATGAATACACGAAAAAGAAAAGTACTTGATATTGCACGCAGTCTATTCATCGATCAAGGCTATGTCGAAACTTCTATTATGGATATTATTCAAGAAGCTAAAATTTCTAAAGGTACATTTTATAATTATTTCAGTTCAAAAAACGAATGCTTAATTGCAATATTGGAAGAAAGTCGTGAAGAGGCAAGTATTCGTAGACATGAGTTAATTTTTGGGAAAGACCCCAAAGACGTAGAAGTTCTTTGCGAGCAAATTGCTGTCCTCATGCATATTAATCGTGAGCAAAACCTTTTACGAATTTTTGAGTCCATCTTCCAATCAAGAGATGAAGCGATTAAAAAAGTCTTGATTCAGCATCATTTACAAGAAATTGATTGGCTTTCTACTCGATTGGTTGAAGTGTATGGTGAAGAAATCAGTATCATGAGTTATGAATGTGCAATACAAGTATTCGCAATGATCAATCATACGATGCGGACCTTACTTTTTGCAGAAGATCGTTATGTGGAACCAGAATCTGTTGTGAAAATGGCCCTTCGAAATATTGATGCGATTATTTCACGTATGTTAGAAACAAAAGAAATACTGATAGGTATTGACACGATTCAATTCATTAAAAACAGTGTAGATCACACAGTAGTTGATAAGGATATGATTATTCAACAGCTTAGCGGCTTTATAAAAGGCTTATCTAAGGACGATTCAAAAGCTGGAACTGATTATGCAGTATATATTTTAAAAGAATTGCAACAAGAAGATATTAAATTTTCCATTATTGAAGCACTTCTTACGCCGTTCCGAAAAGCATTTTCTAATACAAACCATGCGGCTGAAGCTCGTGAAATATCAAACTATATTTGGAATTTTGTCAAAGTCGAAAATTATACAGAAGATAACTAGTCAAAAGCAGCTCTTCCAACTCGGGATGAACTGCTTTTTAATTTTGTTTATTTTATTTTCTAGTTTTTCATCTTTTTATAACTTCATTGAAGTTCTTTCTTCCAGAATGAACTGAGACAATCTCTACGTTAATTTTTCGAATGGAATTCTCGTTTAATTCAATCTTTCCACCTTTTTGAAGTTTACTCCAAGTTTTAACATCCTTCCGATATAAATACTCTGATAGACGGTAGATATCCGCATCCATACTTAACCCTACCGCAAATGTATCTTTAATTTCTTTTTGTATTTCTTTCGCTACTTCTTTTCTTAAATTACTTTCTTTTACAGTTCCATGGAATCCACTTAAATCAACTTCAATCTTTAGATTTATATCAAACTTTACATTATTATTTTTAACAATTGGCGTTACTTTAACGGCATCAACTTTTCCATTTGCCGCCAGATTACCCGTCAATTGCAATTCCACTTTTTTATTTTTCTTATTAAACCATCGTAGTCCATTGATATCGTCCCCTGAGATATTCCCTTTTAAATCCCTCGGCGTAACAACACTCACACCATTAATATTGGTTGTAGGATTTTTTCCTTTTATCGTTTCCCAATTCTGAGTCAAGGTCACTAAAGGAACATTTACCTCATGACTAGGTTCGTCCAGTCTTAGTATTAATTTTCGAATACTCATCGGTTCAATTGCAGAGTCTTGTCTATACGAATTTAATGGATCTGATAATTTAGATAATGATATAGCTTTATTTAGAATAGGTGTTACTAACATGACATCTTTAACGGATTCTTGTGTGCTATATACCCAAGTTTGATATCTTGTATTCAGAAAACGGATAAACGAATTGACAAATGAATTCATTTTTCCAGATTTAATCGCTTCTTCAGAGAACACGATATATGATAGATGCCCCCAATATAATTCTTCATCCAAGGATTTGTACAAATTATAAAAAGCTTCATGTTCGGTTTTACCCGATGCATACCCTACTTCCGCCTGAATCGTATCGGGGTTCGCTGGTTGTTCTGATTTGGCGATGTTAGCAAAACTAATGATTTGCGCATACATTTCGTACTTTCCATCCTTATAGTCAACACCAATTCCATAAATATAAAACAAACGCTGTGCTTCTCTTGAATCCCAACATCCTGAAAGTAATATCGTGAGAATGATTAGAAGTATTACTATTTTCTTATTCATTTTTTTTTGCCTCTTTAGTCCGTGTATTATCTTGAGGATTTAAAGCTGGTGGACGCGTCTTATATTTCTTCGCAGGTAAACGAAAAATTGACCTAAATATCGTAGACCAGCTTAAATCTGTTGCAATAATCATATAGGAATAGCCAAATATTCGAATATTTGATAAAAAAAGAAGCACGAACAGCAGTGATAAAAAGAAGCCAAATAGACCAAAGAATGCAGAAAAAATTATAATAAAAATTCGAACCAAAATAATTGCTGTTAAAAGTGATTGGTTAACTAATGTGTAGGATGCTATGGATGATACTGCTATCACTACAATCATCGCTGGACTTGTAATACCTGCCCGTATCGCTGCATCTCCAATAATTAGTCCACCTACAACACCAATCGTTCCCCCTAACACCATAGGAAGACGTAAACCAGCTTCTCGGAATAACTCAAACATGCCAATCATCACAAGCATTTCAAGTGCCGAGGGAAATGGAAGGCCTGTTTCAGCCATCACGACTGTTGCTAGCAATTGAAAAGGTAATTGGTTTTGATGATAAGTTGTTAAGGACAACCAAAATCCTGGCATAAGTGCACCAATTAATAGACCAACTATTCGCACTATCCGTTGAACTGAACCATATAATACAGGATATTCATTATCCTCAGATGTCTTTAAGAGCATAAATAAATTTACAGGCGTAATGATTGCATACGAAGTTCCATCTACAAATATTAGGAACCTACCTCTTACAAGAGATTGGATTGCATAGTCAGGTCTCCCTGTATAATCATGTCTTGGAAAGATTATAGCTCTCTTATTTATTTGTTCCATAAATATGTCAGCACTAAAGAGAGCATCTGTACTAATTTTATTTATCTGTTCTTTAATTCTGTTTAATACATTCTTATCTGCAATATCTTCAAAGTAGAGAATAGCTACTTTCGTTTTTGAACGTTCTCCAACTTCAAATTTTTCCACAGATAATGAATTGGTCGGCAAGCGTTTGCGTAATAAAGCAATATTTACAGATAAATCTTCAATAAAGTTATCTCTCGGCCCTTTTACGGTAACTTCCGTACGCGTTTCTTCAGGGTTACGGTTAGGTTTTTTGGAGATATTACTTGAAAATAGTAGTGCATCCTCTTCAAAGAAAAGAAGGACACTTCCTGTAAACAGATTTAAAATGGCTTCCTGCTCATCCTTCACTTTTTTTAATCCAGGCACATATAGTTGTGAAACAATTTGTTTTTCCATTGGTTCATCGGTTAAATTACTACATAAAAACCCGACGCGTGGAACAATCACTTCGTTTAATAACTGCTGATCAATCATTGCTTCACAATTGATAAGATGGATTGTATGATCTTGGAATTTATACTGTTGAAAGTTAACGTCTTGTGTATTCTTAAATAACTGTTGCAATGTACTCAACGTTATTGATTTTCCATTTGATTCGATTGTCCTCCACCACTTTTCTTGTCTTCTTTATCTTGTTCTTGATTTTGATTTATATTTTGATTTTGATTTTGGCTTTGGTTTTGTTGATGTTGATTTTGGTTTATATTTTGATTTTGGTTTTGATATTGATTTATATTTTGATTTTGATACTGATTTTGATTTTGATTTATATTTGGATTTTGATACTGATCTTGATTTTGATTTGTATTTGGATTTTGATACTGATCTTGATTTTGATTTGTATTTGGATTTTGATACTGATCTTGATTTTGATTTATATTTGGATTTTGATACTGATCTTGATTTTGGTTTATATTTGGATTTTGATACTGATCTTGATTTTGATTCATATTTGGATTTTGATACTGATCTTGATTTTGGTTTATATTTGGATTTTGATACTGATCTTGATTTTGATTTATAAATGGATTTTGATACTGATCTTGATTTTGGTTTATATTTGGATTTTGATACTGATTTTGATTTTGCCCCTGATTTTGACCTTGATCTTGATTTATATTTTGACCTTGATTTTGATAGTGATTTTTATTTTGATATTGTATTATATTTTGACCTGGATTTTGACTTTGGTATTGATTTATATTTTGGCTTTGATACTGATCTTGATTTTGATACTGTTCTTGATTTTGATTCTGATTTTGATTTTGATTTTGATTCTGATTTTGATTCATATATTGATTCTGATTTTGATTCTGATTTTGATTCTGATTCATATATTGATTCTGATTTTGATTTTGATTCTGTTTTTGATTCTGATTTTGATTTTGATTCATATATTGATTCTGATTTTGATTCTGATTTTGATTCATATATTGATTCTGATCTTTAGAATTTGATTTTTTAGATATCAAAGAAACAGTCACTAGGATTATAGATAATATGAAAAAGAAGCCCAAGGTACTCATCAGGAAATAGCTCCCGTTAATCTTCAAAAATAAGTTATCTCTTATAAGAATCAACGATAAACAAATAAATAGAAATGGCGGGGCAATATATTTCCATATTTTCTTTTTGTCCTCTGACAAATTCAATAATTCTGAACATATATATAAGATTAGCCCTATTCTTATAAATGCTCCTGTTAGCCATTGATAAATAGAGAAGAAATCTATATGTTCAATAAAGCGTCCAATTGTCGCTAGACCCCATTCTTCATAAGGCGGATATCTCTGCTTCGATGCTTCCGATGGTCCAAATTCAGTTATTGCCCCTACTAGTGGTCCCATCGTTAAACCAGTTATGATGAATAGCATGATCGCAAAGTGATGCCATTTAATACGATGACTGATTCGATGTTGTAGAAATAGAATCAGCAATAATTCGATATATCCCGAAGCAGGATAGATTGATCCCATTAACACTGGTTTAAATCCATGTTCAAAAAACGGACGTAATAGTTCAAATTCTTTCACTTGTAAATTTACAAATGCCACAAGAAAGCCAAAAGTAACTACTCCCAATAGTACAAATACATTTACAATCACAATTGTTTGTAACCCTGATGCCACAAGAAAAATAATCAATGCTGAATATATGACTAATAAAAATACAATGGGCGTCTTAGGTAGAAAAGTTGTATTAATCCAAAGTAAAGCTTCTCTCATTGTAAAAGCAGCAAGTATCATTAAGTAAATTGCTGTCATATATAGAACAATGGATGAGCCAACTTTCCCTATTTTTTGTTTTAACCAATCTTTAATTGGCTCTTGCTTAGATTTATTATGAACAAAAACTAATAGAAACAACCATATTGATATTACAAATGTACCTAATAAAACGGATGCCCATCCATCTCTTCCAGCTGTTTTTAATATAGACGGAATTATGGTGACATGATTTTTCAACCCAATAAACGTCATCGTCAGAAATATGACATGTAATATACTTATTTTTCCATCATTTTTCATAATTAAAAACCTCTAACATTTTTTGTTAAAGACAGTTTTGACAATAAATAAAAATAATATAAGTTTATTCTTCGTAACTTTGATACAATCATTTAAAAAAATCCAAAAAAACACCTCTAATCAAAAAATGATTAGAGGTTGATTGTTTAAGGAAAAAACTGGTTATAATTATTTTGAAATCCCCCATATTTTATGCAAGCTCTTTTCGTAAGGGCTTGCGTTTTGTTTTTAAGTACGCCCACGGAGGGAATCGAACCCCCAGCCTAAGAACCGGAATCTTATGTTTTATCCGTTAAACTACGTGGGCAAATAATTATTTGCGACTAATCTATTATACAAATTAATCAAGAACAATTCAATACTATAAAAAAACAATCGTAACATTTGACCTTTACTGACCATCATGTGTATCATTAAGTTACAGCTGAAATATAGTTAATTTCAGCAAATGGAAAACGAAATTACTTTATTAAATTTGAGGAGGCTATTCACATGAATTTAATTCCTACAGTTATTGAACAAACAAACCGCGGTGAACGTGCTTATGATATTTACTCACGTTTACTAAAAGACCGCATTATTATGCTTGGAAGTGCAATTGATGACAATGTTGCAAATGCCGTTGTATCACAATTATTATTCCTTGAAGCAGAAGATCCTGAAAAAGACATCTTCCTTTATATCAACTCTCCTGGTGGTAGTGTAACAGCTGGTATGGCAATTTATGATACAATGCAATTCATTAAACCAGATGTACAAACAGTTGGTATGGGTATGTGTGCTTCTATGGGATCATTCTTACTTACTGCTGGTACAAAAGGCAAACGTTATGCCTTACCAAACTGTGAAGTAATGATTCACCAACCTCTAGGTGGTGCACAAGGTCAAGCAACTGAAATTGAAATTGCTGCAAAACATATCTTAAAAACACGTGAAAAACTAAATGCTATTCTTTCTGAACGTACAGGTCAACCAATTGATGTTATCTCACGAGACACAGATCGTGATAACTACATGACTGCTTTACAAGCAAAAGAATATGGTTTAATCGACCACATTATGGAACGTAACGAACTTAACAAATAATCGTTATAAAACAAAAGACGGGATATGGAACAACGTAATTGCTCCATATCCCGTCTTATTTATTTTTATTCTTCGTTTTCAATGATGCCAGCAAGTTTTTCTAAAGCTTGTTCTTCATCATTTCCTTCTGCACTTAAGATAACAGATGTTCCTCTTGCAATCGCTAAGCTCATAATCCCCATAATGCTTTTGGCGTTAACTTTTTTATCGTCTTTTTGAAGGAATACGTCAGCTGTATGGCGATTTGCTTCTTGTACAAATAAGGCAGCTTGTCTTGCTTGTAAGCCTGATTTTAATTTTACTACTACTTGTTTTTCTACCACGATTGCTCCCCCTTATATAATAGGAAATTATATATATAACTACTTACTAAGAATAATCACATAAAACGTGTTGATTTTATTATTTATACTTTTACTTTTTCTCCACGTCTTAGTGAATCAGCGATTTCGTCAATTTTTCTTAGGCGATGGTTTACACCAGATTTACTAACAACCCCAGTTGATACCATTTCACCGAGTTCTTTTAATGTAACTTCTTGATATTCTACCCTTAATCTTGCTATTTCACGCAATTTTTCTGGTAATTGTTCAATACCAATTGCGTTATCTATAAAGCGTATATTGTCTACTTGACGAATAGCTGCTCCGATTGTTTTGTTCAAATTGGCTGTTTCACAGTTAACTAATCGATTGACACTATTTCTCATATCTCGTACAATTCGAACATCTTCAAATTTCAGCATGGCTTGGTGTGCACCAACAAGACTTAGAAAATCTGAAATTTTCTCTGCTTCTTTAAGATAAGTGACAAATCCCTTTTTCCGTTCAATCGTTTTAGCATTGAGATCAAATTGGTTCATCAAATCCATCAACGCTTCCCCGTGTTCCTTATATAAAGAATAAATTTCTAAATGGTAAGAGGATGTTTCTGGATTATTGACTGAGCCTCCTGCTAAAAAAGCCCCACGCAAATATGCTTTTTTATTTTCCGTAGTTCCGATTAACTCTTTGGCGATGGTATGGTTAAATAGAAAATTACCTGATAGAATATGTAATTCTTCTAGTAATTCTTTTGCACCTTCTCTCACGCGACAAATGTAAACATTATTTTTCTTGAGCCTCATTTTCTTTCGTACAAGAAGCTCAATACGATAGTTATATAGTTTTTTGATATTAGTATACATTCTACGAGCAATCGCTGCGTTTTCTGTTTGAACATCAAGACTTAATTGTCGATTAGTAAATGACAGAGAACCATTCATTCGGATTAGGGCAGATAGCTCTGATTTAATGCTTTTATCTTTTGCTTCAAATTGTGTTAGTTCTTTTTTTGTTTCTGAAGCAAATGACATACCGATTCCCCCTCTCTATCATATCTATTTTACGCTAATTTGACGGAGATTGCTTCTTTTGTTGATAATTTGTCGCATATTCTACAATCCATTTTGCGACATGATTCGTTTCATGTCTTACAACGCCATTACAAATATTAGCAATGTCTTTTTTTATTACTTCTAATCCCATTTCTTCCAAGCGTTCTATATCAAATTTAACAGGCTCCGCCGATTGTTTAATATAAGCATCTTTAATCGCTTGTGGTACTTCTTCATCATTTATTAAAATGGTTTGAATAAAATTCGTACCAACATGGTCGTAAAGCGCTTGCACGTGATCTGCGGCTGAATAGTTTGATGTCTCACCAGCTTGAGTCATTAAATTACAGATATAAATCTTATGCCCACTTGCTTCGAGGATGGCTTTTTGAATCCCTTCCACTAACAGATTCGGTAGTATGCTAGTGTATAAACTTCCTGGACCAATAATAATGATATCAGCATTTTCGATTGCGTTTACTGCATCTTGTAAAGCTAATACATCAGGTGGTGACAAAAATACTCGTTTAATACGGGAATTATATGTTGGAATTTTCGATTCACCTTGAACAATCCTACCATCTTCTAATTCTGCTAGGAGGGTAAGTCGTTGGTTTGCTGCTGGCAAGACTTTACCATGAACGTTTAATACACGGCTCATTTCACGAATAGCGTGTGAAAAGTCTCCAGTTATTTCTGTTAATGCAGTTAACATTAAGTTACCAAGGGAATGTCCACCCAATTCCTCTTTTCCTTGAAAGCGATATTGGAACATTTCCTCTACTAAAGGTTCAACTTCTGATAATGCAGCAATAACATTTCGTATATCTCCTGGCGGTGGAATCGCGAAATCATCGCGTAATCTACCTGAACTTCCGCCATCATCAGCCACGGTAACAATTGCAGTCAAATCTATATTGTATTTCTTTAAACCACGTAATAATGTAGATAGACCTGTACCACCGCCAATGATCACGATTCGCATTGGTTTTCTTTGCATTAATGTTATTCCTTTCTTTTAGCAATATCACGATGAGTGATCACTGTTGGGGCATATTGATCTAAACGGTTACCAAAATACTCCGCTAACGTAACCGAACGATGTTGTCCACCTGTACAGCCAAAAGCAATAATGAGTTGCGTTTTTCCCTCTTTTTTATAAAGAGGTATCATAAATTCAAATAGATCCGTTAATTTTGCGATTAGCATATTCGTTTCATCATACTTTAATACATATGACGAAACTTCTTCATCTAATCCGGTTTTTGGGCGTAATCCTTCTATATAAAAAGGATTTGGTAAGAACCGTACATCAAATACTAAATCTGCATCTATAGGCATGCCATATTTAAAACCAAACGACATGACATTTACCGTAAATTCTTTTGAGTTTACGCTAGAAAATTGTGCAATAATTCGTTCACGTAACTCTCTTGGTTTCATAGTTGACGTATTATATTTGTATTGAGCACGTTCTTTCACTTCAGCTAATAATTCACGCTCATGATTAATCCCCTCTAAAGGTAACCCATTTTCAGATAACGGATGGGAACGACGAGTTTCCTTATATCTACTAACTAAGGTTTCATCATCTGCATCTAAAAACAAGATTTTCGTCGAAACAAGATCTTCTCTTTCTATTTTATCTAATGCTTCAATAAGTGTTGAGAAGAAATCTCCTCCACGTAAATCCATCACAGCTGCAATACGAGAAATTTCTTTTTTAGATTCTTTCATTAAATTTAAAAAAGTCGGTAATAATGTTGGTGGTAAATTATCGATACAATAGAAACCTAAATCTTCAAAGCTTCGAATTGCTACTGACTTCCCAGCTCCAGACATTCCCGTTATAATGATTAACTCGTTTACTTGCTGTGGATTAGGCATTCCTTTCATCCCCTTCACACGACGTTTGTATTTTTTCTTGTAACAATTGGAAGTCTTCAGTATATGTAAAAGTTCCATATTGTGTGCCAGTTTGTTCAACTGCAAATAGTAAGTTCGTGCGATCTCCTTCTGCCATAGGCAAAGTTTTAAGGCTTTCAACTGGATGCCACTCTAATTCACCTTCACGGGTCTCTTCATAAGGCGTTCCTTGTAGACCTTCCGCTAAAAAAGTGAAGAGCATCCATTCATTTACGACTTCATCATCACGTTTTATAACCATGGTATAGACACCTTTTAAATGTGGATTAATCGCAATAGTACCGGTCTCTTCTCGAAATTCGCGACTTGCTGCTTCGAAAATTGATTCTCCGCTTTCAATTTTACCACCAGGTGCAACATACCAATTGCGTCGTGGTTTTTTTAACAAAAGTACTTTGTTGTCTTTTTTTACTAATAAATTGGCAATTCTTTGCACACACGACACCTCGTTTCTAACAATTCTAATAATCTCTATTATACAGTTTTCCTGTGGAGTAGTACAAAGGAATACACTAAATATACAATTTCTTTAGATTTCCTTAGTATATTTTGTACACTTTGGAGATTTCATTGGATTTTATGGGGTAATTATTATTTATCTGTGGTAGCCCTGAGCAATGAAAAATATTTCATACTAATATTGGTCTGTATTTCTAGTCAAAATTTTATTATAAATATTATTCAGTTCTTATCTTTTTAGTGATTCCTAGTGATTCCTTATTTCTGCTTTTTGTACATTAATTTTATCTCGTAGAGGAGAAATTATGGCTGTCCTTTGATTTACTTTTTACCAGCACCTTAATTGTTCTTTTCGCGGAAATTTTTTAGAAAACCGCAGTTAGTTCTGCTGAAACCGTTGATGTTTGGTCCCACATCACGGACAGTTGGCCTATTATTACTTACGGGTGCCAATGAAAACTATTCGCTCCAGAGCAATTAAATTTGCCCATAAAAAGAGGCTGTTTCTCAGTCGAGGGAACTGATGAAACAGCCTTTAAAAAATTCTAATTATAAAAAGGGGTTATTACTCTTATTATAATACTGAATGATTGTGTCAGCTTTATGTCAAAATCATTAAAAGAATATTATTTTCATTATTAAACAGGGAATTTTTCTTTTAATGTTTCTACATAGTGTTGAACTGCTTGTGCTGCGATACTTCCATCGCCAGTTGCTGTAACGATTTGGCGTAATGTTTTTTCACGAACATCACCTGCAGCATAGATACCAGGTACTGATGTTTCCATTTCTGCATTGGTTTTAACGTAGCCTTCATTGTTTAGAATGCCTAAGCTTTCGAATGGTTTTGTAAGTGGAAGCATTCCAATGTAGATAAACACACCATCAGCTTGCATTTCTTGTTCAGTACCATCAACAGTAGAAACAAGTGTTACACTACCCACTTTACCGTCTTTTTCGTGAATTTCTTTTAGTGTATTGTTCCAGATAAAATCGATTTTTTCGTTTGCAAATGCGCGATCTTGGATAATTTTTTGAGCGCGTAATTTGTCACGGCGGTGTACAATGGTTACTTTGTCAGCAAAGCGAGTTAAATACATACCTTCTTCAACTGCAGAGTCGCCTCCACCCACTACGATTAGATTTTTTTGTTTAAAGAATGCGCCATCACATACTGCACAATAGCTGACACCACGGCCACCAAGTTCTTTTTCGCCTGGGATGCCCATTTTTTTGTATTCTGCACCAGTTGTAATGATAATGGCACGTGTTTTATATTCTTTTGAACCAGCCTTAATAGTTTTATATTCTTCGCCATCGATAATTTCAGTGACATCGCCATATGCATATTCTGCACCGAATTTTTTCGCATGATCAAACATTTTCGTAGATAATTCAGGCCCTAAAATGGATTCAAAACCTGGATAGTTCTCAACTTCTTCTGTGTTTGCCATTTGTCCACCTGGAATACCTCTTTCTAGCATTAATGTAGAAAGGTTTCCACGAGCAGTGTAAACTGCAGCAGTCATACCAGCAGGGCCTGCTCCAATAATGACAACATCATAAATTTTTTCTTCGGACATGTCTGTTCCTCCTAAGTTGTAGATTACATTTGCTTTTATCTTAGAGGATAGCAAATGGTAATGACAAGATATCTGCTTTAAGATAACGTGAAACTATATAAATCTTTTGTCGAATAAGAATATTACTTATCGAAAAGTGGCAAATACTGCATTAATTCGTTCACGTATTTTGTAAGTGTTGCTGGAGAAACCCCATAGTACTTAGCGATTTCCTTTTTGGTAATGTTTTTCATACGAGAAGATTTATACATATATTCTGTTGCAGCAGCTAGGGCTTGGGGGTTTTTGAATGCATATCCATCCTCAAGTGCCCGTTCACATAGTACAAACCACATTTGAAAAATGAATGTATCATTTAATTTCAATGGCTTTGCATCGTTGTATAAGATTTCAGCAACTTCTAAACTCCGTAAAAAAGGTTTCAAAGTACCGTCATCCCCATGAAAATCATGGTCCAATGAGTAGGCTAAATACAGCTTTTCGATTGCTGAGTAGTTATCGATACTAACCCAACTTGGATGTGCAAGTATTTCTTGTTGATAGGCTGATTTCCCTAATAAATAGATGCCCAATAAACGTTCGCTTCTATATTCACTTTCTAATTTTTGGACAATAAAATCACGATTTTGCTCAATTGAATCTAAATCAACCTCTGTTTTGTTTTTCAACCAAGGTTCGTATCCTTCTTTATCAGGATCGATTTCAAGTAATTTTGCCCATGCTTCTTTTGCCTTTTTTTCATATCCAGAGAAATAAGCAGCGTTAGTTAGCCAAAAGTAAAATCCTGCATCCTCTTCAACACCCTTATTCTTTACACTTTGAAGCCATTTATAAGCTTCTTCATAACGTCCTATTAGTGCAAGTGTTGCACCAAGTTTGTACCGCTGTTCAAAAGAATAAGGATAAAGTTTTACAAGTAATTCTGTTAATTCTTGCAACTCATCTGTAGATTTTTCATAGTAGGCCATGACGGCTAGGTTACAAAGAGCATGTATATTCCCATAATCTCCTTGTAGAACCTCATACAATACCGCTCTTGCTTGCTCAGTCTCTCCCTTATAGAAGTAGGCAAGTGATAAATTGTTATAGGCAGCCCAGAAATCAGGATGATCTGTTACGATGTTTTCTAAAATTTCAATTGCCTCATCGAGCTTTCCTTGTCCCATCAACTTTCTTGCCTTTTCTTGTAAATAAACCACTTCACTATTTAGAGAGCTACCAAACACATTGTTTTCTTCTAAAGATGATGCAAAGTCAATTATGTCAATTGCTTCATCTGCATATTCTCCCGTTTCATCAATACGCAAATATTCTTCTGCAAAGTATTTTGCATCCTCAGTTAAACCTGCTTGTACTGAGCCTTCCGCTAAAAAGAGCAAGATTTCAGGTTCATTTGGGTCAATTTCATTGGCTTTTCTTAACAATTCTAAAGCGTGTTCAAGACGACCAGCTTCCATCTCAATAATTGCATACTGGAGCAAGATTAAAGAATCCTCAGGGCTCAGGTCCACTGCTCTACGTAAATATTTGAGTGCTTTTTCGATTTGATCTCGATTTAGGGCTTGCACAGCTTTTTTATAATAAAATTCACCATTTGGAATAAAGGACACAACATTTTTTTGAGTATTTTTTTTACTTTTCATATCCTAAAGTTTTCCTCCAAAAAACAATAAGGAACGCTATTTAACGTTCCTTAAGACTAGTATCCTTTATTATAACACAGATTAGTGTTTTTCATGGCGTTTTTGCAAAACGCCTAAAACTTCATACAAATCTAATTTTTGTTCTTGTAGTAGTACTAATAAATGGTAGATTAAATCTGCTGCTTCCCATTTTAATTCTTCTGAATCACGGTTTTTTGAAGCAATGACAACTTCTGTCGCTTCTTCCCCTACTTTTTTACAAATTTTATCTACGCCTTCTGTAAATAGGTATGTAGTATAAGCACCTTCAGGCATTTCTTCTTCACGGCTTTTAATGACATTTTTTAGCGTTTCTAAAATATCTAGAGAGCCGATTGAGGAATCTTTTTCTTTGATTACTTCTGTAAAGCAAGAAACAGTCCCATTATGGCAAGCTGGACCATTTGGTAAAACTTCCACAACTAATGCATCTTGGTCACAATCCGCGCGCATTGCGACTACTTTTTGAGTATTGCCACTTGTTTCACCTTTATGCCAAAGCTCTTGTCTTGAACGGCTGTAGAACCAAGTTTCGCCTGTTTCAATTGTTTTTTCATAAGATTCCTTATTCATATATGCTACTGTTAAAACTTCTTTTGTTTGTGCATCTTGTACAACGGCTGTAATTAAGCCTTTTTCATCAAATTTAAGATTGTCGATCATCTTACTGCCACTCCTTTTTGTTTTAAGCTTGCTTTGACTTCTGCAACACTTGTCTCTTTATAGTGAAAGATTGAAGCGGCCAGTGCTGCATCTGCATCCACATCTTCTAATACATCATAGAAATCATTTACATTTCCTGCACCACCACTTGCAATGATTGGTACATTTACTGCTTGGCGGATTGCTTTTGTTAAAGGTAGATCAAATCCACTCTTCTCTCCGTCCTTATCCATACTGGTAACAAGTAATTCACCTGCACCAAGTTCTACAGCTTCCTTCGCCCATGCTACAGCTTCTCTTTCTGTTTTGTTTCGGCCACCATGTGTGTAGACCATCCAAGTACCATCTTCTTCACTCCATTTGGCATCAATGGCAACCACGATACATTGTGCACCAAAATAATCAGAACCTTCTTTAATAAGCTCAGGGTTCTGAATAGCTGAGGAATTAATCGAAATTTTATCTGCACCTGCACGAAGCATTCGTTTCATATCATCAAGTGTTCTAATTCCTCCACCTACTGTAAAAGGTATTGAAAGTGATGCTGCTGTTTTGCGAACTACATCGACCATTGTTTCTCTGCCCTCATGCGTTGCGGAGATATCAAGGAAAACTAATTCATCTGCACCTTGTTCATTGTAAAATTTGGCTAATTCAACTGGATCACCAGCATCTCGTAGTGATACGAATTGAACACCTTTTACAACACGTCCCTCTTTGACATCTAGACACGGAATAATTCGTTTTGTAAGCATTATTCAGCCTCCTTTAATGCCTCTTGGAGTGTAAAGCGCCCAGCATATAATGCCTTTCCAATAATAACGCCACTAACTGATGAGTTTCTCGCAGCTGTCTTAACCTTCGCAATATCTTCTAGTGAGCTAATGCCACCAGAAACAATAATTTCTGCATTTGTTGCTTCTGCTAATTGGATATTTGCCTCAACATTCGGTCCTGCAAGGGTTCCATCTGTTGCAATATCAGTGAAAATGAAATACTTTGCACCGGCACTCGCAAAATCTTGACCGACTTCAATAGCAGACTTATTGGATGTTTCAATCCATCCATGTGTTGCGACCATGCCGTCTTTTGCATCTAGCCCAATCACAATTCGTTCAGACCCGAACTCTTTGATAAAACCTTTTACAAGTTCTGGTTCGCGAATTGCTAAACTTCCTATAATAACGCGGTTCACACCATTTTCTAGATAAAAACGAACGTCTTCTTCAGAACGAATTCCTCCACCAATTTGAACCTTTAGAGGTAACTCTTTTGCAACTCGAATTACTTCTTTTGCATGTGTACGTTCTCCATCTTTTGCGCCATCTAAATCAACCATATGTACGTAGCTTGCACCTGCATTTGCGAAGCTTTTTGCCATTTCATACGGAGAGTCCGCATAGACTGTTTCTTGTGCATAGTCACCTTTAAATAATCGTACACATTTGCCACCTCTCATATCGATGGCTGGGTAAATTTGAATAGAACTCAATTAACTCCAACTCCTTTTGCAACACCTGCAAGCCATTGTTGTAATAATGAAACACCACATTCTCCTGATTTTTCAGGGTGGAACTGCATACCGGATACTTTGCCTTTTTGCACAATCCCTGGCACTTTCACATCACCATAGTCTGCATAGGCGATTAAGTCCTCATCATTCATATCTGTCGCAAAATAGGAATGGACAAAGTAGACATAGCGATCTTTTGGCAACTGTTCTAACCAAGTTGGTTCTTTTTCAAATTGCAAATCATTCCATCCCATATGTGGAACTCTATAGGATTTTCCAGATAAATCTTGGCCAGAAAATCGTTTGATTCGACCTTTAAAAATCCCAAGCCCTTGCCAAATTCCGTTTTCTTCGCTCTCTTCGAATAGAAGCTGCATACCTAAACAAATACCTAAAAGAGGCTTATTCGTAGTAACTACCTTTTCAAACAATGATACAAGGCCTGTATCTTGTAATCTCTTCATAGCATCTTCAAATGCACCAACACCAGGTAGTATAAGTGCATCACATGCTAGTAAACTTTCTTGGTCAGCCGATATGACTACTTCGCATCCTAAACGTTTAATGGCCTGTTCCACACTAAAAAGATTACCCATTCCATAATCGATTACACCAATTTTCATGTTAACAACCCCTTCGTTGATGGTACTCCTTTAACACGAGGATCGATTTGAATCGCATCATCAATTGCTCGCGCTAATGCTTTGAAAATGGCTTCAATGATATGGTGTGTATTATGACCATATGGAACGATAACATGGACATTCATACGTGCTTCTAAAGCAAATTTCCACAAAAATTCGTGGACAAGTTCTGTATCAAACGTTCCGACTTTTTGTGATGGAATTTCAGCACGAAATTCTAAGTGTGGACGGTTTGAACAATCAATCACAACTTGTGCAAGTGCATCATCCATTGGGACAAATGCATTACCATAACGTTTTATCCCTTTTTTATCGCCTAGTGCTTCTTTAATCGCTTGGCCAAGTACAATCCCTAAGTCTTCAGTCGTATGGTGATCGTCAATTTCTGTATCGCCATGTGCTACAATTTTGCCGTCGAAAAGACCATGTTTCATAAAGAGGTCAAGCATATGGTCCATGAATGGTACACCCGTTTCAACTGTCGCTTTTCCTTCACCGTCTAAATTGATTTCAACAGCAATTTGGGTCTCGTTTGTTTTACGTTCAATTTTTGAGAAACGTTCCATGCTATTCTTCTCCTTTTTCCCAGCCTCTTGATTCTACTGCTCTTGCGTGGCCTTCTAATCCTTCTAGTCGAGCGAGTCTTGCAATTTTAGGCGCATTTTCTGCCCAAGTTTTTTCTGTATAATACACAACACTTGTTTTCTTGATAAAATCGTCTACATTTAAGCCACTTGCAAAACGTGCTGTACTATTTGTTGGTAAGACATGGTTAGTCCCTGCAAAATAGTCTCCGACAGGTTCTGAGCTGTATCTTCCTAAGAAAATGGCACCTGCATTTCTAATTTGTTCACTGACTTTTTCTGCATCTTTTGTGACAATTTCTAAGTGTTCAGGTGCTAATTGATTAATAGCATCTGTTGCTTGTTCAATGGATTCTGCTATATAAATACAACCAAAGTTTTCTACTGATTGACGTGCAATGGATTCACGAGGTAGCACTTTCAATTGTGCTTCAACTTGGGCTGATACTTTTTGTGCAAGAATTTCACTTGTTGTCACTAAAACTGGACAAGCCATAGCATCATGTTCTGCTTGTGAAAGCAAGTCTGCAGCAACTTCATCAGCATAAGCAGTTTCATCTGCAATAATCGCAATTTCACTTGGGCCAGCAATCATATCAATGGCAACCTCGCCAAATACTTCTCGTTTTGCTAATGCTACAAAAATATTCCCAGGTCCGGTTATTTTATCAACTGCTTGAATTGTTTCTGTACCATATGCAAGAGCACCAATTGCTTGAGCTCCACCCATTTTGTAGATTTCTTCAATCCCTAAAATAGATGCTGCTGTAAGTACTGCTGGAGGAAGTTTACCGTCCTTGCCACAAGGTGTTGCTAACACAATTCGTTTCACACCTGCTACTTGTGCAGGAATTACATTCATTAATACAGAAGAAGGATATGCCGCTGAACCACCCGGCACATATAATCCTACAGAACCAATTGGTAAAATACGTTGACCAAGCCATGAACCATTTGATAGTTCTAATTGATAGCCATTACGTTTTTGTTTCTCATGATACAAACGAATGTTGGCAGCTGCTTCTGTTAAATCTTGAACTAATTGGGGATCTAATGCTGCAACTGCTTCGCTTATTTCTTGTTCCGTTACGCGAAGATCATCTAGTGCAATACCATCCCATTTTTTACTATAGAATTTAACTGCTTCATCACCTTTTTGTCGTACATCAGCAAGTACTTCGCGAACAGTTTTTAACTGCTCTTCGTTACCGCCTTCTAAAGGTCTTTTCAATGAAATATTATCTGTTAATGCTTTGATTTTCATAGCAAATCATTCTCTTTCTTTACACATTTTTTTAGTCGTTTTACTAAATCAATTATTCGTTCATTTTTCATTCGGTAACTTACTGGATTCGCGATTAATCGAGATGAAACATCTGTGATAAATTCGTATTCAACAAGTCCATTTTCTTTTAAAGTTTGACCAGTAGATACAATATCTACAATTCGATCTGCAAGGCCAATCATCGGTGCTAATTCAATTGAACCATTCAAACCAATGATTTCAACTTGTTCCCCTTTTTCACGATAGTATTCTGAAGCGACAGTTGGATACTTTGTCGCAATACGTGGTGCAATTTCGTTCAAAGTAGTATTTGGTAATCCTGCAGAAGCGATATGACATTTACTAATGTTCAAATCTAGTAGTTCATGAACTTCACGATGTTGTTCTAATAGTACGTCTTTCCCTGCGATTCCTATATCTGCAACCCCATGTTCAACATAAGTTGGAACATCCATTGGTTTTGCTAATATAAAGCGAATTTTCTCTTCTGGTATCTCAATCATTAATTTCCGTGACATTTCTACATTTTCGGGTAGTTGAAAGCCTGCTTCAATCAGCATTTCGTAGGCTTCCTCGAAGATACGACCTTTCGGCATAGCAATTGTTAACTCATTCATGGACTGTTCCTCCTTGTCCAATTCGTACAATTTCTGCAAAATGATTTTTGAAAGCTGCTAAATCTTCTAATCCTTCCATTGATTGCAATGTTGTACGTTTTCCTTGTGCACGAAGTTCATTAGCAATTTTAAGTGCTTCTGCAAGTTGTGGTGCAACAAATAATACAAGCACATCTTCATTTTGCTCTTCTTTTTGAAGAACTACTTCTAATAGATGATCTACTCTGAGTCCAAAACCAATTGCACCAACTTCTGTTCCAAATTCTTGAAGTAATCCATCGTATCGACCGCCATTTCCAAGTGGAAAACCTGAACCTGTTGCAAATACTTCGAATAGCATACCAGTGTAATAATTCATATGGCTTGCTAATGTGAAGTCAAATGATATAAAAGATGTTGCATCTGCAATCTCTAAAATGGATGCTAATTGCTCCATATAAAGGAAAGCATCTTTTTCATATAAGTATTTTGCTATTTCTCGAATGCTCTTCATCTCTGTAGCATCTTCGATAAAGGATGATAATATTTGAGTATTTTCTTGTGGCAAATTATATGAAGTGACAGCTTCTTCAAATCCTACGATATTTTTGTGTACCAATAAATTATGTAATTCTTTATATTGTTCATCATTCTGTACATTATTTTTTATAATGGCATTTAATATTCCTGCATTTCCGATTGTAATTTTAAAGTCTTCTACACCTAATGCTTTCAATAAGTGGATTGCAGTTAAGATGACTTCCGCATCGGCATAAACAGATGAGTCACCGATAATCTCAATGCCCATTTGTTCAAATTCTGCTGGACGTCCACCTTCTAATTGCTGTGCCCGAAAGACGTTTGCAAAATAAGAAAGTCGGAGTGGAATTTTCTCTTTTAATAATTTTGAAGTAGCAACACGAGCAATTGGAGTAGTCATATCTGGTCGAAGTACTAACGTGTTTCCTTGACTATCGACAAGTTTAAAAAGTGATGAATCTACGATTGCCGATGCTTTACCTACTGTATCGTAATACTCTAAAGAAGGCGTTTGAATAAAGTCAAACCCTCTTAAACGAAGAAATTCACGACCTGTTTGACGAATAACCTCTTTTTTTTCAAATGTTTTTGGAAATGTATCGCGCATTCCAAGCGGTTTTTCAAACTTTTGAATTGGTGACATTTTTACACTTCCTAATCTTTATACTTTAGTATGCTAGAGTGTTAGAGTGATGATGTATGAAAGTATTTTATAATAAGCTTGAAATAATGTCAAGTAGGTTTGCAGATAAGTCCATAAGTTAAGACTGTTTAGAATTAACTGATTTTTTTAATGCTAGTTCTTCCTTTGTATAAATTATTTTCATTGGATTTCCACCAGCAAAGGCACCTGGAGGCACATCTTTGTTGACTAAGGTCATAGCAGAAATAATGGCGTCATCCCCAATGATAACTCCAGGTAATATAGTTGAGTTTGCCCCAATCATAACACGATCACCGATTACTACATCTCCAAGTCGATATTCATCCACTAAGTATTCGTGTGCAAGAATAGTTGAATTAAAGCCAATAATTGTATCACTCCCCACTTTAATACGTTCTGGAAACATCGTATCTGGAGTTACTTTTAGAGCAAATGCTGTTTTTTCACCCACTTCCATGTGTAGGAATGTACGATAAAGCCAATTCTTCACTGAAAGAAACGGCATATATCGAGCCGTTTCAATTACGATAAAGCATTTAACCACTTTCCAAAACGAAACTGTTTTATAGATTTGCCAAAGAGAAGTTGAACCTGAAACTGGATACTTTTCTGTTCTACGCATTGACAGCTTCCTCAATGATTGAAAGTAAATCTGCCATTTGGTGTAACATATAATCTGGTTTGAATTGCATTAAAAACTCTTCTCCTTTCAAAGACCATGCAACAGCAGCAGTTCTAACACCAGCATTTTTCCCACCCATAATATCATGTGAATTATCACCAATCATCAGTACTTCTTCTTTCTCTAGGTGCATTTTTTCTAATGCTAAAAGAATGGGTTCTGGATCTGGTTTTACTTTCTTCACATCGTCCATACTCACAATTACTTCAAACAAATCTTCAATATCCAAAAGACGAAGACCTTTTGTTAAAGAATCAATTCTTTTTGTGGAAACAATTGCTAAACGAATTCCTAATTGACGCAATGCTTGTAATGTTGATTTTACACCATCGAATTCTTTCGCAAGTTCATCATGATGTTCGGTGTTCCATAGGCGATATTGTTGAATCCATTCTTCTGCTCTATTCGCATCAATTGTAGAAAATGATTCTTTTAATGATGGGCCTATAAAGGGAATCATGTCTTCTTTTGTAAATTTCCCGGGAAATTCCACATCTAGTACATGTAAAAATGATTGAATAATTAGCTCGTTTGTGTCTAATAACGTCCCATCAAAGTCGAATAGTAGCCCTTTAATTTTTTTGTTTGTCATGTTGAATCACTCCTAGAGTTAAACTATTGTTGTATTTCCCTAATACTAAAGGAATCGCCGTATTACTATGAAGACTTTTATCCCAACCTCACTTAGGAAACGTCTTAAGCCATAGCAATATCGGCGTTTGTTAAAAAATATTAATTTTATTTGTCTTATATAATGTCTCCGATTTTAATCAAATCTATTCAAATCTTGCTTTTCTATTGATCTTTGTAATGAACAGGTGGTTTGATGGTTAGGCGACGATAGATGATTAATACGACACCTACGATTAAGGCCACTAATGACACGATTTGGGCCATTCGTAAATTACCAATTAGTAAACTATCAGTTCGCATACCTTCGATAAAGAAACGACCAAATGAATACCAGATTACGTATGTTAGGAACATTTCTCCACGTCGTAAGTTTGCTTTGCGAAGTAATAGTAAGATAATTAATCCAATGATGTTCCATGAAGATTCATATAAAAATGTTGGATGATGATAGAAACCATTCACATTCATTTGCTCAATTAACCAATTAGGTAAATGAAGTCCTTCTAAAAAGGAGCGATCTACTACGCCTCCATAAGCTTCTTGGTTCATAAAGTTTCCCCAACGCCCTACAATTTGACCAATAATGATAGAAGGGGCTAGTATATCTGCTAACTTCCAGAAACTAATTCCTCGCTTCTTACAAAATATAATAGCAGTAATTACTGCACCGATTAAAGCACCATGTATAGCAATCCCACCATGCCAAATCTGTATAATTTCACTTGGGTTCGCTGCATAGTATGGCCATTCAAATGTTACATAATAAATGCGCGCAGAGATAATAGCAATTGGTACAGCCCAAATAAGGAAATCAGTTAATATGTCTTCACCAAATCCTCGTTTTACCATTTCTCGTTGTCCTACATAGTAGGCAATAACAATTCCACATGCAATGATTATTCCATACCAACGTACTGATATTGGTCCAAGTTCAAATGCAACTGGATTTATAGCCAATAAAATTGAATCCATCTTTTATCTGTTACTCCTTTCGCCATTCGAAAAACTATCAATTAAAATTCATCGTTATTTGCTTGAATTACACTGTCTAATCTACGTGAAAATTCTTCTGCTGCATTCACACCTAGACCTTTTAAACGGTGATTCATTGCTGCAACTTCAATAATAACAGATAGATTTCGACCAGGTCGCACTGGAATTGTTAGCTTAGGTAACTCTGTGTCAATAATTTTCATCGTTTCTGTTTCTAAGCCTAAACGATCATACGTTTTATCGGCACTCCAAGTTTCTAAATCAATAACAAGTGAAATGCGTTTATGTTTTCGCACTGCACTTGCACCAAATAATGTCATAATATCGATAATACCGATTCCTCTTATCTCTAGCAGATGATTGATCAGTGGAGGAGCACTACCTACAAGAGTGGTCTCACCTTCTTGACGAATTTCAACGCAATCGTCTGCTACTAATCGATGTCCTTTTTTGACAAGCTCCAATGCAGTTTCACTTTTCCCTACACCGCTTTTACCTGTAATTAAGACGCCAATCCCATAGATATCAACCAACACACCATGAACAGCTGTTGTAGGTGCGAGACGACTTTCTAAATAATTCGTCAATAAACTCGAAAATCGGGTAGTTGCTAATTTTGTCGATAAAACTGGTACATGATGTTCTTCAGAAGCTACAATCAATGCTTCAGGAACCTCCATATCATGCGAAATAATTACAGCTGGTGTTTCTTGGGAGCATAACTTATTCATTCGATCAAATTGAACATCTCGGGACAACATTTCAAAAAACGATAGTTCTGTTTTACCTAAAAGTTGTACTCTTTTTGCAGGATAATGCGTAAAATAACCTGCCATTTCAAGCCCAGGACGTGAAATATCGCTCGTTAAAATATGTCGACCGATTCCTTCTTCACCACTTATAAGCTTCAGATTCAATACTTCCATAATATCTTTTGTACAAACCTGATCCAAAGCCATCATCACTCCACCTTCCAAATAACCATAAGATACCAACATTCTAACATAAAGTTAATAGTGGAACACGCAACTTGTCGTATTCAAGTGAAAAGATTTATTTCCCCATATTATCTTTCTATAGTTTTTATATTTCATAAAAGAATTCGAGAACTTATTAAGGTATTTTATTTTACAATAATTCACGTTATCTTTTTTGTAATTGTCGCCTACTTATGTATGATAGAAAATAATAATCAGCCTAATAAAACAATTTTCCTTTAAAAAAGGGGATTCTCGTATGTAAAAACAAGGATTAACTTCTCAACCTAATAAAAAAACTAGCTCTCCCCTCAATGAAAGCTAGTTAAAAAAATTTTATTTTTTTTCAGATAGCCATTTAGCTACTGCATCTAATTCTGCACCAGAAACTAATCCAGCAGGCATGTTCCCTTTACCATTTTTCAAAACATCTTTGATTTGATCTTCTGATAAAGTAGAACCGATATGAGTTAAATTCGGACCAACAGCACCTGATAAATCGTTACCATGACAAGAAATACATTTTTGTTGTGTCACTGCTTTAGCATCAACTTTTGTTGTCTCGGTAGTTTTTTCTGTTGTTGTTGGATTATTCGCTGTGTTATTAGTTGTTTCAGTAGTTTTAGTAGTTGTTTCTTCGTTAGCAGACTTATTTCCACCACCACAAGCACCTAAAACTAATGCTGCACCAAAAACACATGCAAGTAGAGCTTTTTTCATGATATACCCTCCTATAAAAATTTGTAATAACTTACGTTGTAAGTATACCAAAATCATTCACTTCTTAAACCTTGCTACATTAAGATAATTATGACTTTTCCATGCCAAACGAATCAGTATAATTCACTAATTTTTCTTATTATTTTAAGCGCAACACTTCTTTTTTGGGAATATTATAATTACTTATTCCCTTTTTAATGGATTATCTACGTCATTTATGTGACTAATTACATTTTATTTTTTTGAAACTAATCTCTCTAGTAATATGCGTTTGACCATTTATTTGCTGCTTTTGAAATTTCAAATATTTTATCTAAACTAACATTCAATTTTAATGCAATATTGTCTATCATAGAAAAATCCATTCGTTCTAAAGCTATTGTTAATTGTAAATATGGCTGCATTACTGTTTGTCCACCTGAAATCGTTTCTACCACTTCATCTGATAATGGTAATCGCATAAGAATGTTATTGATTGGTTTTCGCAACAATGCATCAATCAATGAAAACATACCTACAAGAAAATACTCAGATGTGTTTCTCACGCCTCTTTCTCTCGCTAACAATTCACACATTTTCGCACGACATAAAGAACTTTTCATTAACTCGTCAAAAGTTCCAGTTGCATTATATTTTTGTGATTCTCGATAGGTTAATATATGAATCCACTTTTTTAAATCCTCTAGCCCTAAATGTAATATGGCCTGTTTAATCGATCGAATTTTAGATCTCGATCGTTTTGATGAAGAATTTACTAATTGCATCAGCTTATAAGATAATGCGACATCATGTTCTATTCCTTCAGCAATTTGATCAATATTCGGTTCATTCGTTCGTAACATTGCAATGACCCGATAATACTGCAATAAATTTGTTGATATATCGTTTCCTTGAATTATTTGTGGTTGCATAAAAAAATAGCCTTGGAATAATTTATATCCTTTGTTCTTTGCTTCTTGATATTGTTCCCTCGTTTCGACTTTTTCTGCAAGTAGTACAATATGAGGAAACTCCTGCTTTACACGTTGTTCTATTTTACGTCTCTCTGCAGTTGTTGATATTAAATAGTCAACTTTAATAATATCTGTATATGTAAATAATTCGTTATAACTATCGACATCATTATGCATGATAAAATCGTCTAAAGCGATTCGATACCCTTTTTTCTTTAGTTCCTTAACACGATGTACTAAATCTTTCGTGATAGGTATATCTTCAAGAATTTCAATGACTACTTGCGAAGGATTTAAATGGTTAAGAATATCGCTCATTATTAGATTTTCAGTAAAATTGATAAAACAAGGTTTACCATCTGCCAATTCTTCAAATCCTATAGAAAATAATGAATTGATAATTACATCAACTGTTGCTAAGTCTGAATCAATTTCAGAAAACTTATTTATTTGATTTCCACTTCTATATAATAATTCATAAGAGTATACCTTTTCTTGGATATTAAAGATTGGTTGCCTACCAATAAATACTTCCATTTCCAACCTCCTACGCTTTTTTTACTAGTATTATAACATTATTTACAAAAAAGTAGTTTGGATAATTTTAGTAATGTAACTTTTTACTTATTTTTAATTAAAAAGCTACATTCAACGAGCCCCCTCGAAATATATATAATTTCTCCATTTCATTCTAATTAATAATGGTATTTTTCCCTTCTTTCATTCATAAAAAACTACTAGAAATATTAATGTATATAGCCTAACTACTTAAGGGGGACTCAGGAAGTGGAGAATGTACTTTTTAAGGAGCATGAACATATTGCTATGGTTACGCTTAATAGACCTGAAGCTATGAATGCATTTAATTATGAGATGCTTGAAGAATTATGCGATGTTGTTGAGTCTATTCGTATTAATTCTAATATTCATGTTGTGATTTTCACAGGAAGCGGTGGGAAGTCTTTTAGTGTTGGAGCGGATTTGAAAGAGAGAAAAATTTTATCTGAACAACTAGTTAAACGAAATCTTAACAAAATAGGAGAATTATTTTCCGCTATCGAAAAATTACCGCAACCGACTATTGCTTTGATCAATGGTTATGCTTTTGGCGGAGGGATGGAGTTAGCACTCTGTTGTGATTTTCGTATTGCAGTAGAAAATAGTCAGATGGGGCTTACTGAGACGAGCTTAGCTATTATTCCTGGTGCTGGTGGTACTCAACGACTCCCTCGAATTATTGGGGAAGCGAAGGCATTAGAATTAATTTTAACTGCAAAGCGGATTACTGCGCAGGATGCATTACAACTTGGCTTGATCACTGCTACCTATTCCCGAGCCAATATTGAAGAAGGAGTTAAGCAATTAACAAGTCGTATACTATCAAACGGACCAATTGCTGTTCAACAAGCGAAATTTGCTATCAAAAATGGGATGAATACAGATTTGCAAACAGGGCTTCAAATTGAACGAAAAGCATATGAAATAACGATTCCAACAGTAGATCGAATAGAAGCTTTAGAGGCATTTGCTAATAAGAGGAAGCCTCGTTTTAAAGGATATTAATGAATGTAAAAAAAGGGATCTAGCAAAGTACTTGAATACTTTGCTAAATCCCTTTTTACTGTTCCCATTATTCAGCGAAAATAGTTCCCCATTCATCGCGTTTTGCTAGCATTTCTTTTGCTAATTCTTTTGCACCTTCTAAGCTGTGGCTTGCTGCCCAACCGCATTGTACTTCATTACAAGCAGGTACTTCAGTTGCATTCAACACATCATTGAATGTCTTTTCAAGAATATCTAATACTTCATCGTAATCTGTATGATTAATAAGTGATAAATAGAAACCTGTTTGGCAACCCATTGGACTTAAATCCACCACATGGTCTGTATGATTTCTAATATTTTCTGCCATTAAATGTTCAATTGAATGTAGTGAAGGCATTTCCATATGTTCCTTATTTGGTTGTTTGAAACGGATATCGTATTTATAAACTTCATCGCCATTCATCCCTTTTTTAATACCTGCAAGGCGAACAAACGGTGCTTTAACTTTTGTATGGTCAAGATTAAAACTTTCTACATTTAATTTTTCCATTAGGCAAATCTCCTTTTTATCAAATAGATACTTCTATTTTATCATTTTTCCGAAATTTTAGAATCTAAATAAATAATTATTAAGCATTATTGCATTCGCAACGCTTGAGAACACTAAAAAAAAGATTGTATTCTAATTGTGTTTAGTTTGAAGTGGAACCAGCTCGCGGTTCGTAGGGCGAGCGGTGAGTCTCACAACGATGTTGCGGGGCCTCACCTGTCTCGCTTTTCCCGTGGGAGTCTACGCTGATTCCACTTCAATAACATTTGGGGTACTAATATTCGCCATATGTTGAATACATCTTCATTAAAAATTTAAATATAACTTCTTAATTTATCATGTTATTTTCAACATAATTTCACTTCACAATGTTTAGAGTTTTAAATTCTCTAAATAAAAAAGTCTGCTTTCCAATAGAAGAAAAGCAGATTTAACCGGTAATATGATATTTCATTATGAAAGCTTAGATATTCCCTATCTTTATGCTTTCTTTGTTCTTGCCTTTAGCAACCCAATTACAGCTGGTATTAGCGATACTACAACAATTGCTAAGATTACTGTTGAGAAGTGATCTCTTATAATTGGAATATTTCCGAAGAAGAAGCCACAAAAGACACCGACTATTACCCACAATAAACCGCCAATAATATTATAAGAAATAAAATGTGTGTAACGCATTTTACTTGCCCCTGCAATGAATGGGATAAATGTCCGAATGATAGGCATAAAACGTGCGAAGATAATTGTTTTGCCACCATGGCGATCAAAGAAATCTTGCGCCTTTTGCATACGATCTTTATTGATCATTCGTCCTAAGAAACTTTCTTCAGGGATTGACTTACCAATTTTATGTCCGATTTGATAATTTAATGTATCACCTAAAACTGCTGCTAAAAAGAAGACGATGAGGCAAATCCATAAATTTAATCCTCCCATTGCTGCTAACGCACCGCTTGCAAACAATAAGGAATCCCCTGGTAAGAATGGCATAATGACCAAACCTGTTTCGAAGAATACGATTAAAAATACGATTCCATAAACCCATGCATGGTATTGGGTCACAATGTCTCTTAAATGCACATCAATATGCATGATAAAATCGATTAACCATCTTATAAAATCCACAATACTCCACTCACATTCCTAATTTTCTCTAATTCATCATACTGTTTTATCTAAAAACTGTCTTGTATAAGAATCATTACATTAATATTAACCGAATGAGAAGCAGTATTGTTGCTATTTAATTCTTAAATTTACATTAAATTTACACTGGTATTATCAAAGATACTTTTTAAACCATTCAACAATTTGCTCTAAGCGTTGTTGTCTCAAATTAGGGATACCCGTACGTGAAAGATTGTGTTCAGCATTTGGAAAGCGTACAAACCGGGTTACTTTTCCCATTGATTTTAAAGTAATGTACAATTGTTCAGCTTGTTCAATAGGGCAACGATCGTCTTTTTCACCATGTAAAATCAGTAAAGGTGTTTCGATATGCTCGGCATATTTGAGTGGTGAATGTTTCCACAATGTTTCGACGTCTCTCATATCTTGACCAATTTGCCATTTTGTAAAGTAGTATCCAATATCGGAAACACCAAAGAAACTAATCCAGTTGGAGATGGAGCGTTGTGTTACTGCTGCTTTAAAGCGTTTTGTATGACCAACAATCCAGTTCGTCATAAAGCCACCATAGCTACCTCCTGTCACGCCAAGTCTTGTTTCATCAATCCATTCATTCTGTTCAATTACATAATCTAATCCATCCATGATATCTTCATAATCTCCGCCACCATAATCATTGCGACATGCATCAACAAATTGTTGACTGTAACTATGACTGCCTCTTGGATTTACATACAAGACACCATACCCTTCCGCTGCTAACACTTGTAATTCATGAAAGAATGTATTGGCGTACATTGTATGAGGCCCGCCATGTATTTCAACTACTAATGGATATTTGTTACCTTCTATATAATTTACTGGTTTCATGAGCCATCCATGAATTGTCCAATCATCTTTCCCTTCATATACGATAGGTTGCGGTTTTACCATCGTAACTTCTTCCAACCAGTCATCATTAAAATGCGTAATTTGTTGTCTGTTACCTTGAGTGATATCGTATGTAAATAATTCACCAGGGAAAACGGGATTACTGATAGCAAGTATTGCTGTATCCCCCTTCCTAGATACATCATAGCCATAGACATGTTCGTCTTCTGGACTCGCTGGATAAATAGCCCCGTCTAATGTTGCATAATATAACCTTACATCCCCATAAGTTGATAATTGGAAATATAGATCATTTGCTTCAGTCCAAACAAGACTTGGAGCGAAAGCACCTTGTTGTAAATCACCCACAGAATAATCCCCAATTGGTAAATCAAGAGACTCAGTTAAATTCCAGTAAGTATTATTTTCTATGTCATAGATATATAAATTTGCATGTCCTGCATTTTTGTATGCAAAATCAGTACCTTCATAAGCGATATATCGATCATCTAAAGAAAATGTTGCACCTCCAAAATAGCCCTCTTCATTTGCAATCATTGTTTCTTGTTTGGTTTCAATATCAATCAAAATAATTGGGGAATGGAAATCTTGGTCCTTATCTTCTTTACGGTTTACTCCTACTACAAGCGAACGACCATTATGCGATATAGCTTGTAAGTTATAATCATACGTATCTTCTATAAACCGTGATACTTCACTATTTGAAATCGTTATTTTGCCAATCTGACTATAACTTTTCTGAGATTTTAGTCCAACGCCATTCATTTTATATTGCATGCCTTCTACTATATAAGCATTTGGAAATTCATCATTGTTTTCTTCTTTTTCATCAGTAAAGTCTTTTTCTTCTTGCACGTTAGCCGTAAACCAAATGTCTTCGTTATTTGGATCCCATAAATATGAATTCACACCATTTGCAAAATTTGTGATTTGTTTTGCTTCTCCTCCTTTTTTCGAAAGAATAAATAATTGTTTTTGTTTATCTCTTGTAGATAAGAATGCAATCGATTGTCCATCAAATGACCAGCTTAAAGCAGAGATTCTTTCTTCACCAAATGTCCATTGTGATACTTCATTCGATTTTAAATCAATATGAATTAAATACGATAAGTACTTATTCTTTTTTTGATCCATTATGGTACGAATTGCAATTGCTTCATAACCCTCTGGAGACAAAATTGGTGAAACAACTGAACTTAATTTATATAAGTCTTCTTTTTCAATTATTCTTTTCATACCATTACTCCCCTTCTTACGATTTTAGTAGTGTAATTTCACTATAACTTAAGCATATATATATCGTAAAATGTTACCTAACAATCTATTCAGAATATTATTTTATCTAGTACCTGAATATCATTTTTATTCTCTTCATTTTGTGATACTATATGGAAGTTATAATTTTAAAGCATCGAAGGAGATTTTATTAATGAACAAAAATCCACAGCTCCAAAGAAGTTTGGAGTCGCGACATATCGCACTAATGTCGCTCGGTGCTGCCATTGGAGTCGGCTTATTTCTAGGTTCTGCAGGCGCTATTCAGTTAGCTGGGCCTGCTATTTTAATCGCTTATGCCCTTGGTGGTATCGTAATTTTCATAATCATGCGTGCACTTGGTGAAATGGCGGTTGAGTACCC
Organism: Rummeliibacillus sp. JY-2-4R; assembly: GCF_053847205.1. Lineage (NCBI taxonomy): Bacteria > Bacillati > Bacillota > Bacilli > Caryophanales > Caryophanaceae > Rummeliibacillus > Rummeliibacillus sp. JY-2-4R. Next base: position 3,268,085 of record NZ_CM132623.1, read on the forward strand.
TGTCGCCGGATCCTTTAGTCGTTATGCAAAGGATTATCTAGGTCCACTCGCGGGTTTTATTACTGGATGGAACTATTGGTTTTTGTGGATTGTTACATGTATGGGTGAAATAACAGCCGTCGGAATCTATATGCAATTATGGTTTCCTGGTTCCCCTAAATGGATGTGGGCACTTGCCGCACTTATCCTCATGACAATCGTTAACTTAATCGCTGTTCAAGCATTTGGTGAATTTGAATTTTGGTTTGCATTCATTAAAGTTTTTGCAATAATTGCAATGATTGTTATTGGATTAGGAATTATCCTCCTTGGTATAGGCAATGGTGGTATTGCTATAGGTTTTAGTAACTTATGGAATCATGGTGGATTTATGCCAAACGGTGTAAAAGGTATTCTAATGTCATTACCCATTGTCATGTTTGCTTACTTAGGAATTGAAATGATTGGAATAACTGCCGGAGAAGCAAAGAATCCTAAAAAAGTTATTCCACATGCAATTGATACTGTTTTATGGAGAATATTAATTTTTTATATTGGTGCACTGACTGTTATCATGTCTATCTATCCATGGAGTGAAATTAATACAAATAACAGTCCATTTGTTTTAACCTTTGAACAAATTGGCTTACGTTATGCGGCTGGTATTATCAATTTTGTGGTCTTAACAGCAGCACTCTCTAGCTGTAATGGTGGTATTTTCAGTACAGGCCGTATGTTGTTTAATCTCGCTGAGCAAGGCCAAGCACCTGCTGTATTTAAAAAGGTAGGACGTGGTGGTGTTCCAACAGCTGCGATTATCGCTTCTGCATTTGCATTGCTAATAGGCGTTGTTTTAAATTACTTTGTTGCTGAAAAAGTATTTGTTTGGGTAACAAGTATCTCAACATTCGGTGCAATTTGGACTTGGGTGATCATTCTTTTAAGCCAAATGAAGTTCCGTAAATCTTTAACTAAAACACAAGTCTCAAAATTATCCTATAAAGCATTTTGGTATCCATTTGGTTCGTATTTCGCGATACTTTTCCTTCTTTTAGTGGTTTTCCTAATGGGTATATTCCCAGATACACGTATCGCATTAGTAGTAGGTCCAATCTGGATAGTGGCGTTAGTTGTTTTATACTTTGTTAAATATAAAAAAGTTGTATGAGTTTAAAATACCTATCTACCTTAACTGGTTGATAGGTATTTTTTTATAGAGTGTTCTGAATGGTGTTTATCCATGTTTGGCTGTTCTTTATCCACGTAAAATCGAATTGTATTCAAGCTGAACGACTATTTAAGTCACCAAACTCGTTTTCCCAACTAAATGCTCCAATTCCTCTTAAAGAAAAAACGGGCAAGGGAAAAAATCGATTTCTTGCCCACTCTCCTATACTTAAAAACTATTTAGCTTTTTGAAAGAGCCTTATCTTTCAAATTGCGGCGCAAAATTTTGCCTGTGGCATTTTTCGGTAGTTCTTCTAGCAAAACGATTTCTTTTGGGCATTTATAAGAAACTAATCGACTCTTACAATAGTCATGTAAATCTGCTGTCGTAATAGATTTGTCTTTTAACACAACATACGCAAGGACCTCTTCACCTAAATTTGGATCTGGTATTCCTACTACTGCAACTTCTAGTACACCAGAATTAGAGTAAAATACCTCTTCGACTTCTCTTGGATATACATTATAGCCACCGACGATAATCATATCTTTTTTGCGATCTACAATGTAGAAATAGCCTTCCTCATCCATTCGAGCTAAATCCCCTGTACGTAACCAATCATCACGAAATGCTACAGCCGTTTCTTCGGGCATATTATAATAGCCTTTCATCACGTTTGGACCTCTTACAACAAGTTCTCCAACTTCGCCTACTGGCACTTCTTCACCTAATTCGTTCACTACTTTGTTTTCTACATTAATAATGTTTGTCCCAATGGATCCTGCTTTTCTCTCACGATCTAATGGGTTAAAACATGTAACAGGTGAAGCCTCTGATAATCCATAACCTTCTGATACACGTAGGTTAAATTTCTCTTCAAAATGATGAAGTAGCGCTACAGGCATTGCTGCTCCGCCAGAAATAGCAAAGCGTAATGATTTCAAATCATCTGGGTTGCCGTCAGGATATTGATACAAGAAATTGAACATCGTCGGAACTCCTGCAAAAACAGTAGGCTTCAGTTCTCTTCCAATTTTGAAAATCTCTTTTGGGCTAAACTTAGGCAGAATGATTAATTGTGCTGACTTTAATAACGGTGCATTTACCACAACTGTTAATGCAAATACATGAAACATTGGTAATGTTGTAATAACCCGATCCATCCCAGTAAATTGTAGATAATTTGATACGTCTCTTGCATTTGAATATAGATTTTTGTGCGTTAACATAGCACCTTTGGGATGGCCTGTGGTACCAGATGTGTACAATATGACAGCGACATCATCATCATCAATTTCACCGGGTTTGATTTTGGGGTTGGATTGTGCAATTAATTGTGCAAAAGAATGAATTTTTTCTTTTACCTTTTGTGGTAACGCTTTCATTTTTTCATAAACATCTTCTTGTGTTTCGCAAACAACATACGAATGTACATCAGGAAATAATTGTATACCTGCTTCCACCAAAGGTAGTAATGCATCTAAGGCAATCACTGTTTTGACGTCACCATTTCGAAGAATATATGTAATCTCATCTGGTGCGTAAAGTGGATTCACAGGAATAGCTGTTGCACCAATTCTCATTGTTGCATATAAAGATATAACAAAATGAGGTGTATTGCTCAAAAGAAGAGCTACATGGTCACCCTTTTCAACCCCTAATTCTTTTAAAGCTGTTGCAAACTTTGAGACCGCCTCTTCAAACTCTTTGTAGGTCGTATCCTTTCCCCCAAAATGATACGCTACTTTTTCTGCCTTTTCTGTAGACGTCTTATAAACCTCTGATACTAAATTCATATTCTTTCGCCCCTTTGCAAAATAAAATGAATAGTGATTCATTTCCCATCCAAATCTATTATATAGAAACAACTAAAAGAAAACAACAGATAGCCATATTTGCTACCTGTTGTTTTTAATTTGCTCGAATATGTGATAAATAACGCCAGCGTATTAAATAGAAGTAAGCTAGTTGTATACAGGTTATCCCCGCTAGTACAAAGAAGATTTCTCTTAATATAGATAACTCAGCGATTCCCTTCCAAAATACTTGAAGTGCCAAAAATGCAAATATACAATGAAACATTGCTAGACCCCATGGTAAGAAAAATTGAGGTACTAACTGTCTATTAACAATCTTCCTTAACTCTTTATCGGTAATTCCCATCCTAAGTAATGCATCATATTGTTTTTTGTCCTCTTCAAGACCTGTATAAAGTTTAAAGTAAATAAAGCTTCCTGAAGCAAGGAAGAATACAGTAGCTGCTAGTAATCCGATAAATAATAACAATGCAAAAGTAGAGCGTATAAAGGAATAATCTAGCCCAGGATTTTCAAAGTAAAATGGTAAATCGCTCTCATGATTTGTCATATATGCTTCCGTCACAATAGTGTCTAAATTTGAACCTATATCCTTTGTCTCTGTCCATTGCGGTACATAGAAAACAAATATATGATTTGTAGACTGGTTTGCACCTGCACCAACCATTGGATCTTTTAGTAAACGAAAATCTTGATCACTTACGATAATAACATTTGTACCAAGTTCAGTAGGAGAAAATAGAACTTTTGGATACACTTTATTAATATAAAGTGGCACGCTATTTTCTTGTAAAACTGTTTCTACTTTTTTATTCTTAAGCTCATCAATAGATTCCTCTGAATAAGCTAAAAACATTGCTTGACCAGGTTTTAAGTTGACAACAGGATAGCCAAAAACGAGCGCTAATCTGTTAATATCTGATTGCGTAATAATCTTCACTGTCTGCTGTGTATTTGATGAGGTTTGACGCTTAATATCAAATTTATTGAGATGATAACTAAGCCCCTTCTCTTCTAATTCATTAATCAAACCTGTAATATGCTCTTTTTCATACGGATTATCTAATTTACTTGAATACACTAAACCTAATGGATTTAGTTGATGATATTGATGCGTAAATGTTGACATAGAGCTTAATGTACCTATTGCTAAAAAGGCTAAAGTGGATACCATACAAGTTATAAAAAACATTCTTGCATTTTCTCTCATACTTGTTGATATTCCAGCTATCGAAACAATTCGATATTTATGCCAATTCCATTTTTTGTACTTACGTATACGAGATAAGAAAAAAGGAATGGAATCGGTGAAAAAAAGATAGGTGCCGATCATCGCAAGAGGAGGAGTTAACGCTGTAAATAGTACAACATTTTCCTTTTGAATGTTAGCAGCCATGACATAGGCAATAACGAGACATAGCAGACCTAAAATCCCTTTCCAGATTGAATACTTTGCAAATTGCTCATTACGCCAATATCCACGCAGCAATCGAACTAAATTCACATCTTTGATAAACATCACACTGATCCATGAAATAATGACAAATAGACTAGTAAATGTTCCAATTGTTAATGCAAATGGTTTCCATGAAAAGTACAATGGAAGGCTATCGATTTGCAAAATCCCACGCACAATCATAAAGAAAAATTTTGCAAAAGCAAATCCAAAAACAATGCCCACAACAATAGAAGCTAGCCCGATGATCATCGTTTCAATCAAGATCAACTTATTCAGTTGTCTCTTTTCTATCCCTAGGTGTAGTAAAATACCAAATTCCTTCGTGCGAGCCTCCAAAAAAGCACGCATCGAATAAAATAAGAAAAATAAAGTGAAGAGGACTAAAATTACTTCTGCAATAAACATTCCTTGAAAGGCAATTTCTCGCAAAAATTCATCTTCCACTTTAGGATGAAACATCAGCATGGAGTAGATGAAAAACACCATAACAGATGCCACACTTGCTAAGAAGAATGCTGCATAGATTCGTTGATTTCTAATAACATTACGGAAGGCGAACTGTCGAAAAGTCACCGACATGACCTCCTAGTAAACTCAACACATTTAAAATAGCTTGGAAAAAGGTTTGACGATGATTATCTTTATAAATTTCATTAAAGTATTCTCCGTCTTTTATAAACAGCACTCGGTCACAGTAACTTGCAGCAATTGGATCATGTGTAACCATGATGATCGTTGTATTATCTCGCTTGTTTATGCGACCAAGCAGCTCGAGTACATCTCTTGATGATTTCGAATCTAAATTCCCTGTTGGCTCATCTGCTAAAAGTAATAAAGGCTTATGAATGATAGCTCGTCCAATTGCTGTTTTTTGAGCTTGTCCTCCAGAGATTTCATTTGGACGCTTATTGAGAATTTTTTCGATTCCAAGTTGTTCTGTGACATCCTTTAATCTCGTTTCCATAGTTTTTAAATCTTGATTATCGAGTGTTAGTGGTAAGACTATATTTTCTTCCACGGTTAGCATTTGCAATAGGTTGAAATCTTGGAAGACAAATCCCAGTTGCCGTCTTCTAAAATATGCTAAGTCGTTTTTCTTTAAGTTATGAGGTTTTATATCATTTACGATAATCTCACCTGAGGTAGGTGTATCAATGGTGGAAATCATATTCAGAAGGGTTGTTTTACCACTACCTGAAGGTCCCATCACTGCTAAAAATTCTCCTTTTTCGACTTCGAAATTTAGTTGATTGATTGCACGATGTGTAACTTTTCCTTCATATACTTTTGTTACGTCTTGAATTTTCAAAATCGACATATATGATTACCTCAATTCAATTAAGATGCTTTAAAGTACACTTTAATCGTTGTACCTTTACCTACACTTGAGTCTATTTCCAATTGGTGGCCAAGCTTATCGCATACTTCCTTTGCTAAAAATAAGCCCATTCCTGTCGATTCACCCGTTTTACGTCCATTTTCCCCAGTAAAGAAAGCTTTTGTCACTCGTTTTATATCTGTTGGTGGGATTCCAATTCCTTCATCCCTAATCGTTAATACAATTTGTGTACCCTTTTTTGCCGCAGATAAATACACTTTCTTGTTATCTTCAAAAGTATATTTCACAGCATTCGTGATAAATTGTCCGATGATGAACTTAATCCATTTTGGATCGGTCGGAACGATACAATCCTCTGCGATATCAATGTTAGGGAACACATGATTGACGATAAATAATCGTTTATTTTCATTAACGATTGAGCTTACTAAAGGACGCAATGCAACCTGTTCAATTTTCATATCCTCTTCAAAAGTATCTAGACGCGCATTCATCAAAACGGTTTCAAGACCATGCTTTAAACGCTCTACTTCCTCTTTCACACTTACCTTGTCTAATGGACCCTCTTCTTGTAAGAGTAATTCTAAAACACTAATAGGTGTTTTCATTTGATGAACCCATTGATTCATAAATTGGAGATGGCGATTTTGCTTATTGTACAATTCCTGAGCCTCCAATTGGTAAATCTTATAAAGTTCATGGATGTACTTTTCTGTTTCTAAATGTTCGATTGTTTTTGCATTTTTTTGTAAAGCATCTTCCATTGAATGTGGAAGTAACAGGATTTTTTTATAGAATGACCTTCGCATAATATAACGCGTACACAAGAATGTAGCAGTTAGAATGAGTGAGATAATGATAGAGTAAAGTGCTGTATTAATATTACGGAAACCGTCTAACCCATACAATAAAAGGATAAATAGCACCAGTACGATATCGAAGAAAAGATAACTTATATGTTCTTTAATAAATAGCTTAATTGAATCCACAGCCTATTGCTCCTCTTCACATAAGACAAAACGATATCCCGCACCACGTACTGTTTCTATAGCGGATTGTACATGATAATCTGCAAGTTTTTTGCGCACACGTGTCATATTCACATTTAATGTGTTTTCATCGACAAAAGCTTGGTCATCCCATAATTCCTCTAATAATTTTTCTCTTGATACTACCTTTGGTGCTTGTCCCATAAGTAATTCCAAGATGACGCATTCCTTTTTTTGGAGTGGTATTACTTCATCCTTAATATGTAACTCCATTCGTTCTAAAAAAAGCTCTAGCAATCCGAGTTTTACAGTACGTTCTTCTTGCTTTGTTGCATATTCTCCATAGGATCTGCGTAAGTGGCTTTTGATTTTGGCCAAGACGATTTCATAGTTGAATGGTTTTGTGATGAAATCATCTCCGCCATTTTCTAATGCGAATACTTGGTCCATTTCTCCAGACCTTGCTGAGATGTATATTATTGGGATGGTTGTTAGTTGTCGAAGTTGGCGGCACCAATAATAGCCATCAAATGAAGGCAAGTTTATATCGAGCAAAACAAGATGAGGATTGAATGCTTTAAAGTCATCTAGGATATTATCAAAGGATTCAACTTTTTGGACATCATAGTGATATTTTATTAATGTATCGGCTAATAACGATGCGATTTTCAAATCATCTTCTACGATTAATATTCGATGTGTGGTCATTTTTTCACTCCTTCACCTTACTAATTATTTAAAGTTGAACTACATCTACTTTTGAAGCCAGTGTGAGTCTCTTCTTTCTCTTTGGAAACTGATAACTAATTTATTACTAATAAATTTTAGATAGAAGTGGAATTAGCTTCGCTTTCCTGCGGACGAGCGGTGAGTCTCCTCCTACGCTTCGCTACGTGCGGGGTCTCACCTGTCTCGCCTTTTCCGCGGGAGTCTGCGCTAATTCCACTTCATTATTATTTCCAGTACTAATCTACACCCAAAAGAGCCAATCAAAATTTTTGTAAATATTCATTCAAACTCTTTATCGGTGACTTCCTAGCTTTTCCAAAGGGAGTCTAAATCAATTCCGTATCAACAAAGTTCAAAACTCTAATGTCCAACTAAGTCATTTTAGATAATCTAAGGTTTTCATTTCATTATTTTCGTACTCCTACAACTAAAGAGTAACGAATAATTTACTTTGATTTAACTAATTCCACATTGTCATATAACAGTTCGCTGTATTAATACATTAGTTTTATGAAGTCTTCTTTTGATACGCCGCCGAAGTATGTTGGGATATCAATTTCGTTTAGGGCTTCTGCTATTGTGTGTGGTTCGTATTTTTTACCTTTTAGTGCGTTTTCTATGTCTTCCATTTCGCCTACGCCGAAGAAGTCGCCGAAGATGTGTACTTCTTCCATAAGTCCTTTGTTTACTTCAAGGCGTATATCTATAAATCCTGATGGGAATTTTTTTGTGCGTTGAATGTTGAATTTTGGTGATTGGCCATAGTTCCAATCCCATTGTTGATATCGTTCTTCGGATAGTTTGTATATGTTATCCCAGTCTTCATCTGTTAGTTCATAGTATTTTATATTCTCTTCTCCACCGAAAATGGATTTTAATATTTCCATTCTGAATTCTTCAACAGTGATTGGATTTTCCATAAAATCTGCAATGTTTGCAACGCGTGAGCGAACAGATTTAATACCTTTTGATTCAATTTTTTCTTTTTTCACTTTTAATGCTGCTACAACAGCATCAATATTCGAATTAAACATTAATGTACCATGGCTAAATAAGCGGCCTTTTGTTGAGAACATTGCATTCCCTGAAATTTTTCGTCCTTCTGCAAGGATATCATTACGACCTGAAAGTTCTGAGTTAATGCCAAGTTTCTTCATGGCATCTACAACAGGCTGTGTGAACTTTTTAAAGTTTTGGAAAGACTCACCGTCATCCTTTGTGATGAAGCTGTAGTTTAAGTTACCTAGATCATGATAAACTGCACCGCCACCAGAAAGACGACGAACTACAATAACGCCATTTTCCTCAACATAGTCTGTGTTAATTTCTTCAATTGTATTTTGGTTTCTTCCAATAATGATGGAAGGTTGATTGATGTAGAACAGTAAAAAAGATTCTTTTTCTACATCTAAAGTTTTTAATGCATATTCCTCAATAGCTAAATTTATGCGAGGGTCATTGATCCCCTTGTTATCTATGAAAAGCATTTAATGTCACTCCTTAAATTATGTCTCAAACTATTTTAACTTAAAATCGAATTTTTGTATTGACATATGTCATCGTGTTATAATACAATGCATAATATAGAAACAGTAATATAACAGAAGATACTAAGGAGGAGATTTTCAATGTTAGAAAATGTTGTTGAATTTTTCAAAAACTTACCGGATAAACACTGTGCAGAATGTGGCGAAAAAATTGAAGAACAAAGCGAGTGCTATACAAACACTTGTGAGCATTGCAATAATCTTTAATCTATTAATCTTAAAGTATTTTTATATTACAAGTTAAATTTCCCATTGCTTTTATAACTCACCCCACATCTCTGTCTGAACCGCAGATGATGAACTTATAAGTAAACTGCTTACAACAAAAAAGCGTAAAGAGCTTGAACCACTCTTTACGCTTTTTTATTTTTTTATTTGATATATTGATTGACTTTCGGCATAACTTTGGTTGCTAATAACTCCATAGAGCGTGCAACAGTTTCGAATGGTTGACCTCCGATATCTAACTGTGCCAAAAATCTCGTATGGCCTAATAATTCATGTTGTCTCAAGATTTTCTCTACAACCTCATCAGGACTTCCAACAAATAATGCTGAACGAGGTCCAGTCATTTTTTCAAATCCTTCGCGGTCTAGGCGAAATGCCATTCCGCGTTGCTTATTCACATAACCCCAATAGTTTTTGTAATAAGCATAATATTCGTCTCTCGCTTTCATGCCATCCTCATGAATGTAACCATGAGCAGTTACGGCTACTTTAAATTGATCTTGTGGATGCCCTGCGGCTATAAATTCACGCTTATATGCATCTACAAGTGGAACGAAGTATTTTGAGTCTCCACCAAGAACGGCAAGGGCAAGACCTGTTCCAAATCGTCCAGCGCGCATTGCACTTTCTGGTGTACCACCGACCCCAATCCATGTAGGAATTTCTTTTGTTGCACGAGGAGAAATTTGTGCATCTCTTAAAGGTGCACGTAATTGTCCATTCCAAGTTAGGATTTCTTTGTTGTTTAATTTTTGCCAAAGATCTAAATGTTCTTCGAATAGTTCATTGTATTGCTCTAAATTGTACCCAAATAGTGGGAAAGATTCGATAAATGCTCCACGGCCAGCTATGATTTCTGCTCGACCATCTGACAATAAATCTAAAGTTGCGAAATCCTCATATAATCGAACAGGGTCAACTGTACTTAAAACAGTAGTTGTGCTGGTTAGTTTAATATTCTTCGTTTGTTGTGCAATTGCACTAAGTATAACGGGTACAGATGAAACAGCATAATCTAAGCGATGATGTTCGCCTACTCCAAAAATTTGAAGTCCTAGTTCATCAGCGAGTCTTGCTGCTTTTAAAACATCCTGAATTCTTTCTTTAGCTGAAATTGTTTCACCAGTGTATGGGTTAGGTCCTATATCTGCTAATGTATATACGCCAAATTCCATTGACTTTTCTCTCCTTATTTTTCCACGACAATATGATTGCCAGATGGATCGACTGTGATAAAGCCATCCGTTGTTTCTTCAACTTTTGCACCAAGAGAAGTGAGTCTTTTGATAACTTCTTCATCACCTTCATTTAGTTGCACCGTGTAGCTTTGTAGACCAACTTGTTTTTCTGAAGGTTTTGGAGCGCCTACACCATTCCAGGTGTTAAGTCCAATATGATGGTGGTAATCTCCTGTAGAAATAAATAAAGCTTGGTTTCCGTACCTTAAAACTACTCGATATCCTAGTGTTGTATAAAAATCTTCTGCTTCTTTCAGATTTGCTACGTGTAAATGAATATGACCCATTACTGTGTTTGTTGGAAGGCCAGACCATTCTCCTTCACGACTATTCTTCAAATCGTCAAAATTTAATGGTTCTGTTTTCATAAACACTTGATTATTTGACCATTTCCATTCTTCTGGAGCACGATCTCGATATATTTCAATACCGTTGTGGTCTGGATCGCGTAAATAAATTGCTTCACTCACATCATGATCTGAAGCACCGAAATAGACACCATTTTGTTGTAAATAGTGGACGATATTCGCTAAATCTTTTCGGCTTGGCAATAGAATTGCAAAGTGATAAAGACCAGTCGTTTTTTGTGGTGATTGATATGCACCTTCAGGTTGTATGATGGATAAAATGCTTGTTTTGCCATCTGTAGTGAAAATTGCTCGGTCTGTTGTTTGGCTTAAAACTTGAAAGCCAATTACTTCTGTGTAGTATTTAATTGAACGTTCTAAGTCTGATACTTTTATTTCAACATGTTTTACATACATATTTGGTTTTTCGTGATATTTCATAGTAGGTCCTCTTTTCTATTTAACTTTTTCTTTTAACTTACTTTTCGTAACTTACTATATTTTAGTTATTAGATTATGTCAAGTAACTAATTTGATTGAGATTTCTTTTTAGAGGAATCTAAAACAGTTTTTGGTTGAAGTAGCACTAGTTTTAGTGTCCTTCTTGTTAGAAGTATTAAAATTTAGTTTAATACTAATTAGGTTTAGTTTGAAGTGGGCCGGCTACGCTTTCCGAGCTAAGCGAGCGGTGAGTCAATGTTCGCTTTACTTCAATTATTTTAGAGGATTAATCTTGACCAAAAATCTTCAGTGAATGTTAGTATGAATTCTTACTTTTTAATTTTCCCCTAACATCCCTCAGTTACACCACAAATGAAGAAACAAGTAAAACAACACCATAGAAAAAGAAAGAGGCGATTCTAAAGAATCGCCTCTTTCTTTGCTATTCATCTACACTTACATCATTATAACCTTTAAGGTACGGTAGAAAATAATTCAACATCATCGAAATAATGAATAGCATCTTTATCCTGATCGTAAATATATAATCCATAACCCTCTTTATGATGCAATAATTCTTCTTTCTCACCATTAGTCAAAGGTCTTGCTAAATTCAAATTCAAATTGACCTTATAAGCTAATGAATTATCTGGTTTCATAGGAGTACCTGGAACTAACCCAGTGCTGTTCTCCTTTACTATGGAAGAAATATTTTTAGGTAGCTTTAATTCAAGATAATATTTGCTATTAATTTCTTTTAACAAAGTATAAAGCGAAGGACTGACTCTGTAAAAAATTTCAAATCGAACAGATTTATTATCATTCTTCACTTTAAATTCATTAACTGTAAAATTTGGTGGAGTGAATTCCCCTTCTAAAGAAATTTGACCACCGACATTATCACTTTGTTGATAATTTCGTTGATTATTATTTTGTTGATTATCACATGCTACAATACCAAAAATGGATACAAAAACAACTAGAATAAAAATAATAAAATTTTTACTCTTATTTTTTATCATTGTTTGATCTTATCGCTCCAACTAGAATATGTCCAATTTCCCGAAACACTTTTAGAACTTACTACTTTTCCTGCACTCCATAATTTTTCAGTTCCAGTTTCTTTGACCCAATTACTTCCTGCTCTTAATTGATAGGTTGTTTTTGCAGGTATTGACCATGTGATTGTAAGTGTTTTTGTGTTAGTTGTACCTAGTCCTACTTGAGTTGAAACCCCTGCTTCAGCAACCATCGTTTTAAAACTAGCACTAGAAGTAACATTTGCCGTAGTAGATTGAGTAACGCCTACTGAATAGCTAACAGTATCGGTTGATGAACTACTATTGTTGTGCGTATGTGTAAACTCAACTTTTTTGTTCTTAGAAGTAGAAGAATGAACATATTCATATCCAGATAAATCAATAACCATTGGGGAAATCATTGGACGAGCTACATCGTACTCTGTATAATCCTTAGATTCTGCAGCGCTAGCACCAATACCTGCGTTTAAAGATAATAAAGATACCATAGCTGTTGCCAATAAAATTTTCTTCATAAAATGACCTCCATTTTTAATAATATGATAGCTGTTAGATTTTGTGGCTCTTCTGTACTTTCCATAATTCTATAGCCCAATCATCCAATCTAAAATACTCACAAGCATCCCTCTTCCTAATGTATATTTACTATATAAGGAAATTATATATAATAAAATAGTAGTATAAACAATATAAGCATATATGCTTGTGGGAGACAGAGGTGAATAATAAATTAATGGAGAAAGAATACGGAGGAACATTTAAAACTATTAGATTATCTAAGAACTTTGAGCAAATTTTTGTTTCAAAAAATGTTTTACACCAAACAAGCTACTCTAAATTTGAACTTGGCAAAACTGATGTTACTTCAAAAAAATTTGTAGCATTATTACGCAACATTGAAATGGACTTTGAAGAATTCGATTTTATTCATCATTCTTACAGTTATTCACCCAGAGACGCAATTATTCAGAAGTATTACAATTTAAAGTTCATTGATGATGACATTTTACAAGAGATTATTAAAGAAGCAGAAATATATCTAAAAAAAGAAGATGATAGGTATATAGAAAATCTATTAACTGTGTCAAAAGGATTACGTGCCTTCGGTAAAAATAATAACATCGACCATGCACGTTTATATGCGGAAATTGTTTGGAAAAGACTTGAGCAATTGGATACCTGGTATTTGTCTGATTTACGCTTAATAAACAGTATTCTTTTCATATTTCCAATAGGAACAGCTATGACCATAACAAAATTTGCTATGACACAATTATATAAATATAAGCAACATTCATTATATAAAAAGCTACTGCTTCCTTTTAAATATAATCTTGTACATTTATTGATAAGAGAAAATCATCTGGAAGAAGCATACAAAATAAATGAAGAACTTATCGAAGATTTTAAGAAAGAAAAAGCCTATTTCCACATATCATTATGCTATTTGAGAAAAGGCTTACTTCAAGGAAGCTTAGGTATAGTTGATAAAATTAACTATATAGAACAAGCTAATCAAGTATCCATTTTCTTCAATGATAATCAATTACAGAAGCATTTAGAGTATGAAAGCCAGTATGTTTCAGAACTTCTAGAAAGGGAGACACTATTAGGCGAAATTAAAGGATAGTAGATACAGAACCCCAACATAAAAGCCTTCCATCATCATTCAAATGATTGGAAGGCTTTTGTTTATTTTAACTTAACTGTGTGTGTACTATTCACCTATTCTGTTGCTGCTTCTTTTGCATAGCGTTTTTTGTAAAGTAATGTGAAGAATAGGCATGTGATGAATAGGAAGCATACCATGAATGCTAATAATACAAACACGTTTTGAGTCCAGTATGACATATCTCCTGTTGAGATAGCTGCTCTAAATCCTTGTACTGTATATGTTACTGGTAATAAATTATTAAAGAATTGTAATGGTTTTGGTATTAGTTCTAATGGGAATGTACCTGCACAAGTTGTTAGTTGAATGACCATTAAGATTAAAACAACATAACGACCCGGATCTTTGAACATGGATACAAACAATTGAACTAATGCGATAAATGTATAGCTTGATATCAATGCAAGTAAGAAAGTAGCACCAAGGTTTTGCGGTTGAAGCCCCAATGCAAATTTAACAACGACGATTGCAAGTACTGATTGTAAGAACCCAATAACCGCTAAAACTGAGACTTTACTTGAGAACCAAGCAAAACCACTTGTTGGACGAATAGACGGTTGTACTAATGGAAAGACCACTGAAATAACGACAGCACCTACAAATAAACCTAATGTGATAAAGTATGGTGCAAATCCTGTACCATAATTTGGTACTTTATTGATGGAATCTTTTTCTACTGATACAGATTGGCCTACCATATCATACGTTTTGTCATTTGCATGTACTTTGGAAGCTGTATCATGAGCATCATTTAGGCTTGATTGCAATGTATTTGAGCCTTTTGCTAAATCCTTCGTACCATTTACGAGATTGTTTGAGCCACTTTCTAATTGACCTAAACCACTTGCTAGTGATTGAGAGCCGTTACTTAATGTGCCAAGACCTGTATTTAATTGACCTGACCCGTTTTGCAATTGCCCCATCCCAGATACAAGTGACTGAGTACCGTTACCTAATGTATTTAATCCTGCTGCCAGTTGACCAGATCCATTTTGTAATTGACCTAGTCCACTATCAAGGGAAGATAAACCTGTTTGTAATTGACTAGCGCCGTTATTTAATTTTTTGGCGCCTTCAATTGATGTACCCCAATTTGATGCAAGTTTTTCTGTGCCTGATGCTAACTGCTTTGTGCCTGGTTCTAGTTCATTGCTAACTGAAGTGTTCATTTTATTTAAGCCAGCTGATACAGCTGCTGCCCCTTCTTTTAACGCTGTTAAATCTTTTGTTGGTTTAACAGTAATAGAAGACACATTATTATTTAGCTGTGATGTACCTGCGCTTAGTTTTGATGCTCCTGCATTCACATTAGTAGCACCTGAATCCATTGATTTTGCAGTTGCTAACAAAGCATCCTTTTGTTCTTGCGGAATATCCATTGCATTAATTTGAGCAAGTAATTGCTTAGTACCGCTTGCTAGTGATTCTGTTCCTTTTGCTAAATCCGATGCCCCATTATTAAGATTGGCAACACCTGATTGCAGTGAAGAAATTTGAGCTGGCATTTCCCCTAGGCCACTTACTAACTCTGATACACCATTCGATACTTGGCTTGCTCCTGGTGCTAATTGGGCTAGGCCAGTACTTAATGTACCAACACCATCATTTACCTTATGAGCACCATCATTTAGGGCATTAATGTTATCTGTATTACCAACTAATCCCGCGACTAGAGTATCTGTACCTTTCTTCAAATCGGAAGAGCCCGATACTAGTTGACTTGATCCGTCTTTTGCAGATGTAATACCATTCGTTAATTGGTTCGCCCCATCTTTGGCTGATTTGGTACCGTCATTTACTTGACTAGCACCTGTTGCAGCTTTATCTATTCCTGTTTTTAAAGATGAAGAGCCTTTTGCTGCTGATTTAGCACCTTCACTTAATGATCCAGCACCATCTGAAGCAGATTTTATACCATTTGCTAATTCTCCTGCACCAGATGATAACTTATTGGAGCCGTCTTTCAGTTTACTTGCACCATCAGCAGCTTCTCCATAGCCGTCTCCCATTTTTTTAATGTTTGCAAACAATTGCTTCGCATAGGTCGCAGATACTTGTTTGTTTACTTCTGCTCGTATTTTCTCAACAGCCGAATTACCAATTTGGCTTCCTAAGAAATTCAATCCCTCATTTGGTTGATAGACAATTTTCATCTGTTCGGGATTATCTTGTAACAACGTCCCAGCATTTTGACTAAAGTCCTTTGGAATTTTAATAATCATATAATAATCCCGATTATTAAGTCCTTTTTTGGCTTCACTTTGAGGTAATTCTTTAAATTTAAATTCTTTACTTTTTACTAACCGATCGACTATATCATTTCCTAATTTTAAATCTTGCCCTTCTACTGTTGCTCCAGTGTCATTATTAACGATAGCGACTGGTAGTTTTTCTAAATTACCGTATGGATCCCAAAAAGACCATAAAAACATACCTGCATAAATTACCGGAACAAAGAGAATGGCAAAAAGTGAAATGAATAACATTCTATTTTTAAAAATATTTTTCCATTCAGCTTTTAACATACTTTATTCTCCTTCCTAAAACTAATTGACCGTTTTGTTCATTCGGTCATTTTCCCTCAAAAAAAGAGTCTCATGGCAAGAGACCTCTAAAAATTGTATCTCGAAACAACTCAGCAATTGTTTCTTCTGATAGCTCTGAATCATGAGTTGTACCCCAGTCAGCTACAAATCCAATATATGCTTTGAATAACATATATGCCACAAGCTTCGAATCGCATTCTCGAATTTCTTTTTTTGCAATGGCTGTATCGATTTTCTCAGCAATGTAGGAAACAATTTCTTGTTCTACTTTTACTAGCATCGCTTTGACTGCTGGCGTTCGTATTTCTTTTTCTTCTTGTACTAATTTTGCATAGAGCTGATGTACTTCTCTAAATTGCAATATTTTCATCAAAACATTATGTGCATTTTCTTGGAATGAGCCATTTTGATTGGTGACTTGATCCACTTCTGTCTTCATTTCTGAAATCATTTTCACGACAATTTCTTGAAAGAGGATTTCTTTGTTTGCAAAAAATGTGTAGATGGTTCCTTTTCCGACATTTGCAATTTTTGCTACTTGATCCATTGTTGTTGCTTTATATCCAAATAGAGAGAAAGATTTTGAAGCTGCTTCAAGTATCTCTTGTCTCCTATCCATTCAATTCCCACCCGCTTTCTCAAATGAAAATGACCAGAAAACACTTTTGGTCATCTGGTCATTTATTTTACACTCTTTAATTTTTTGTTGCAAGTAAGTGGAGCAATTTTTTAATTGCTTTTCTAGTTGCTTTGTGAGCCATGAGCCTGTATCTTAATCAAGATTTCAACCAATCTTAATGATCATCTTGTCCTTTTGCAGTGGATTCATCCATGTTCATGCTGCCATCGTCTTTGTCTTCTTTTACTTTGCTCATGTCAGGTTTGCCTACGATGATTTTTTTCTTAGGCATTGTGTGAAGTCCCCGAGCGGTTGTGTGTGCGTACATATAGTAAACGCCATCTTGATCAAATTTAGTAGTTGCTTTGTATATACCGTTCTTATCCAATTTTCCTTCCATGATTTTGCCTTCTTCTCGATATCCTGATTGCCATACTTCGAATTTTACTTCGTCTGCATCATTTACATCTTTTCCGCCTTGTGTAACATGTGCAATCAAGTCTACGTCTTTTCCTACGTCAACTTTTTCAGGTGTTTGAATATCTACTTTCACTTCGACTGTTGATCCTTCAGTATTAGATGTCGAAGTTGTTTTAGACGAATCTGAATCCGTATTATTACAACCTGCAAGTAGACCCATAATGACAGCTAAACTAATTAATAATTTCTTCATCATTAAAACTCCTCTATTAATGGTATTTGTATCGTCACAAGTGTTCCGATACCTAATTCGCTAGCGATATGCCAAGTTCCTTTATGTTCCTTGATAAGTTGATCCACGATGGAAAGCCCTAATCCGCTTCCTCCATCACTTCTACTACGTGCTTTGTTGACTCGATAGAATCTTTCTGTAATATAAGGCAAGTCTTCTTTTGGAATTCCTATCCCATGATCTTGTATTGTAATTACTGCTGTGTCTTCCTCTTTGATCGCTCTAATCGTGATTTCAGTCTGTTCTTTTGAATAACGAAGAGCATTTTCTATTAAATTAATCAAAATTTGCTTTAACTTTTCTTCATCTGCATTTATGATTATGTCCTCATCGATATCGGTATGCATGATGATTGCTTTTTGTTGTGCCTGCTGTTTCGAGATTTGCACTACTTCTCGTATGGTTTCTGCCAGTGGCAATGGATATAAAGTGATTGCATCCTTTTGATTAGCATCCCTTGATAACTGTAATAGATCGTTTGTCAGCTTTTCTAAACGATTGGCTTCTCGAACAATTAATGCTAATGTTTCTTGTCTTTGTGACGCATCAATATAGCCATTTTCTAAAGCTTCTCCATACCCTTTCACATAACTTATTGGTGTCCGCAATTCATGGGAAACTGTAGCTAAGAATTTCTTTTGTGCCTCGTCTTCTTGTTGTATAGAGAGTGCCATCCTGTTAAAGGTTTGCGCAAGTTGTCCGATTTCATCTTTAGAATTCACTTCAACCCTCGTTTCATAATTACCGCCTGCCATTTTCTCCGCTGCATTTTGCAATTCTTTTAATGGTTTCATAATGTGCTTGATACCTTTAAAAACACCTACACCAATTAATAAAACGAAGACTACCGCACTTCCTAGTAAAATCAAAACCTCTTTTGAAGCCATTTCCGTTATTTTAGCAAGTGGATAATAAATATAAATAATACCTTCTAATCGATGCTGATCGGTTAGTGGAATAATGGCTGAAATAATTTGACGATCAAATCGTTTTTCATATCCTTTTTTAGTAATGGTTTTCCCATTTAATAGTTGCTGCCTTTCATCTGGACCAATTAATGTTTCATAATCAATATCAAATGGTACACAAGCACTTAATTCTCTAGGATTTCGAACAGCAAATACATTAACATTGGAATAGGAATTATAATCATCTATTTTCGTGATAAAGGCATCTGTTACTTTTCCTCCATCATACATTGTTGCCAACTTTTCTCCGATTTCTACCATTGAATTTTCAGCATCTTTTACATACAGCCCTTGATATAGGAAATCTGTTAGAACGTACATAAATAATATAGTTAATGCCAAAAATGCTACAATAATTGCCCAAATTCTTGTAGATAATTTCTTCATCTAATTACCTCAAAACGATACCCTAAACCCCAAACGGTGTGGATAAATTGACCAGCACCAGACCCAAGTTTTAAACGTAATGTTTTAATATGTGTATCTACTGTTCTATTACCACCACCATAATATAATCCCCATATTAGTTCTAATAACTGTTCTCTTGTATAGACAACATTTTCATTGATCATAAATAAGTGCAATAATTCAAATTCTTTTAATGTAAGTGGAACGGACTTTCCAGATACCCATACTTGATGAGAAGCTTCATCTAATTCAATTGGACCTTTTACAAGGAGTTTGTGTGTTTGCTCTAAAACTTCACCAAAAGTCCTACGTAACACAGCTTGAATTCTTGCTACTAGCTCAGATGATGTAAAAGGCTTCACAACATAATCATCTGCACCTATCGTTAATCCTTTTACTTTATCCTCATTTGCATCCTTGGCTGTCAAGAAAATAATAGGTACCTCTGAAGTTTTTCTAATTTCAGTACACACTTCAAAGCCATCCATATGTGGCATCATAACATCTAGGATGATTAAATCGATTTGTTCTTTAGCTAAAGCATCCATTGCACTGAACCCGTCTTTTGCCTGAAGTGTTTGATATCCGGATTGACGCAACATAACCTTGATGAGGTTTCTCATATCTTGTTCATCATCTACAATTAGAATTGTCGTCATTGATTCTCCCCCCTTACAAGCAATTGGAAAGGCCCTTTTCCAACATTGATTGTTTTAGCTATCTTGCCATTTTGCAAAAAATAGACATGGTGATCATCATAGCCAGCAACTACTACATACTCTTTAAATATGTTTACGGAAAACGGATTTGCCCCAACTTCCAACTGCCGTTTTACTTTTCCATCGAATGTCACTTCTGACAGAGTACTTTCTCCATGGCTAATCACATAAATTAGGTGGTTACTTTTCGCAAATCCAACTGGCATCATCGGTAATTTTACATGAGATTCTTTTTCTCCAGTTTTTAAGTTCATCACATCAATTGTTGAATTTGGTTTGATTCCCTCTCCATGACCACCAAGCCAGAGTTCTTTGTCCTTTACTACAATCATTCCATTTGAGGATTTAGAAATTGTCCAATTCTTTATTGGTGTTAAGCTCTTTGTTTGTAAAATAGAAAGCTTCGTATCTTTATAATTTACGACATACAATTGTCCATCATGAATTAACATAGACATTGGATAATTGCCGACTTTTTGTTCTGTTACTTTGTTGCCGTGATTGTTATAAGCTACTACACGATTAGCCTTGCCGTTTGCTAAATAAATGAGGTTATGTACTGCATCATAAATTGCATTTGTAATGCCTTCTTCGGTATCAATAGAATACACAAGTTTACCTGTTGTTAAGCTATAAACAGAAGCCTTTTTCAATTGAAATCCATACAGTAATATTTGGTCTTTATCGATCAAAGTAGCACCCGTATACCCCTCTTTAAGATTCCAGGTTGTAAACACTTTTCCTTTTTCATCGATAAAACTTATAGATGGTGCTTGTATATTGACTGATGCGATAAAATCTTGATCTTTTGGAATCGAGGAATAGGTTGGTTTTCCACAGCCCGAAAGTATTACTATAATCGTTAAAAAGAGTAATAGCGCAAATTTATGCCATCTCACAAACATCACCTCCAGGTTTATTTTACTGTATATTTGTGAAATATGATTGAAATTAGTTATCAAAAAAATCTGCCATTCTATTTAGAATAGAAAGACAGATTTCCATTAGTTAAACATTTATTTTGGACTATAACTAGACTTATTGCATAGCGACTTTTTTAAAAGATTGAAGCCAATACCTCTTTAGCTGCACGCTTTCCTTGTTTAATGCAATCTGTTAAACTAATGCCTTCGTAGCTCATACCAGCAAGACGAATAGTAGGATATGCTTCGTGTAATTCTTTTTTTGCTTGCTCTACCCTTTTCCGGTGTCCAATGGTATATTGCGGCATAGCATTCTTAAAACGTGAGACGACAGTATAAATTGGTTTTCCACTAACTTTCAGTACACTCTGTAAGTCTTGTAATACTACTTTTTCAATCTCATTATCCGATAATTCAACGATTGTTTCATCACCTGAACGCCCTACGTAACATTTTAGCATTGCATACTCTTTCGGTACTGTATGAGGCCATTTTCGATGGACTAGCGAGCAGGCAGTAATTGAGTATTCACTGTTCCTAGATACAACAAAACTATTCCCATCAAACTTTTTCTTGATCGCTTCTTTTGGAAAAATCATTGATACCGTTGCAACTGTATTACCTGGAATATCAAGAAGGTCTTTCAGCAACCCTTGGCGTTCAAATAACTTTGTTGCAACACTATGTGGGGTTGCAATGATTACACCATCTACTGGTATAGCGTTTTGATTGTTTAGTAATAACGTAATTTGATTGTTTACTTTAAAAATACTTTCAACTCGTACACCTTTATAGATAATAGCCATATCTATTGACTTTTCTAAAGCGAAGATCAAACTCTCTAACCCATTTTCAAAAGTTGTATAAGTTTGATTTTGTACAGTTTCTTTAATCTTACTACTTCCCTTTTGAATCCCTTTTATGACACTGCGATGTTTCATACACGCTTCAGCAAGGACTGGGAGTGTCTCATGTAAACTCAATTGATCAATATCCCCTGAATATATTTGTGACAACACTGGTTCAATTAAGTTTTCTACAACTTCCTGTCCAAATCGTTTGCGCAAGAATCCCCCTAATGATTGGTCTTCTTTTACATTTAGTGGAGGTAAAAACAAATCACAAGCCGCTCTTACTTTTCCACTCCATGAGATAATGTCTGATTTCGCAAAAGGCATCATTTCAGTGGGGATGCCTAATATGGACCCTTCTGGAATAGGTGAGAGTAGATTATTTACTGCTACATAAGTTTTGCCTGGAACATGGCTAATTAGCTGATTCTCAATGCCTAGTTGTTTTGCTAAATCTTCAACTATATTCTGTTGATCAAAAAAAGAATCCGGTCCTCGTTCAATGATAAAGTTGTCTTTTTTTAATGTTTGAATTCTGCCGCCTAGTCTGTGAGATGCTTCGATAAGAACTATTTCAAGGGGGAGATTCTGCTCCTTTGCCCGTTGTTGCAGATAGTACGATGCTGTTAAACCCGTAATCCCTCCACCTATAACGGCAACCCTTTGCTTTTGTTCAGTCACTAATAATCATCACTTTCTATTAGGCATGAGCTAAAGTCTTTTGCACGACATCTGCCAAAGCATCGATAAATAATGGATTGTCATTAGGCATTTTAGGACGATGGTATTTTGCACCTAATTCTTCGCAGACAGTTTTACATTCATAGTCGTTATCATAGAGTACTTCTAAATGTTCTGCTACGAAGCCAACTGGCGTATAAACAAATGAGCGATATCCTTTATTGTTATAAAGATCGCGCGTTAAATCTTGAACATCTGGTCCAAGCCAAGGATCACTTGTTTGTCCAGCAGATTGCCATCCAAATTCCATGTTTTTGACACCTGTACGTTGTTGAAGAATTTCAGCAGTTTCATGTAATTGATCTGCATATGGGTCGCCCATTGCAATAATTTTTTCTGGAAGTGAATGCGCACAAACGATTAAGCATGCTGTTTCACGTTCTTCATCAGACATTTTTGCAAACTCTTCATTAATCTTTTCAGTCCAATATTGAAGATATTTCTCTTCTTTGTACCAGCTATCGATTGTATGAATTGTTAATATGCCACCAAGTTCTGTTGCTTTATCTGTTGCTCGAGTATTATAAGATTTAGTTGAAAATGATGAGAAGTGTGGCGCTAAAACAAGCGAAACTGCTTCAGTAATTCCATCATTATGCATTTGTTCTACAGCATCCTCAATGAATGGAGCAATGTGTTTTAAGCCAATATATAATTTGTATTCAACTTCATCTTGTACTTCATTTAATCGTGCTTCTAATGCTTTCCCTTGTTTTTCAGTGGTTTCTGCTAAAGGTGAAATACCACCGATTGCTTGGTAGCGTTTACGTAAATCTTCAATATGTTCATCACTTGGACGGTGTCCGTGGCGAATATGTGTATAGTAAGGAATTAAATCATCTTCGTTTCTTGGCGTACCATACGCCATCACTAATAGTCCGATTTGTTTTTTCATGTCAATCACCTCAAAGGAAGTATTAAGAATGCGCTTTAATTTTTTGCGCGCTATATTCGTGTATAAATGATGTTAACCGTTTTAGAACATCTGGATCCACAGACGGAAAGACACCATGACCTAAATTAAATATATGACCAGGTATTTCTAAACCTTGATCGATTATTTCTTTTGTCCGTGATTCAAGAACGGACCAATCTGCTAATAATAATGTTGGATCTAAATTTCCTTGAACTGGCTTCGTAATTCCCATTGCACGTGCTTCACTGATTGACAAACGCCAATCTAATCCAACGACATCTACAGGAAGTTCTTGCCAATCTAATGCTAAATGACTTGCGCCCACTCCAAACAAAATCATCGGTACTCCTTCACCTTTTAACTCACTGAATATGCGCGCCATAACAGGCTTGATGAAAGTATTGTAATCACGCTTGCTTAATGCACCTACCCAAGAATCAAAAATTTGGAAGGCTTTGGCACCTGCTTTGATTTGTGCCTTTAAGTCTGTCACGATCATATCTCCCAATTTGTCCATCAGAAGATACCAAGCTTCCGGTTGGGATACCATAAAGGATTTTGTTAAGGCATAGTTTTTTGATGGTCCACCTTCAATCATGTAACTTGCTAACGTAAAAGGTGCCCCTGCAAAACCAATTAGAGGAACATCTAATTGTTCTTCGGTCAATAGCTTGATTGTATCTAATACGTATGGAACATGTTCTTCAGGATGGAATATTTGTAGATTCTTTACATCCTGTGCTGATCGAATTGGATTAGAGATTACAGGTCCTACACCAGCTTTTATCTTCACATCCACACCCATACCTGGTAATGGAGTTACAATATCTTTATATAGAATTGCTGCATCTACATCGTAGTTCTGTACAGGTAAATGTGTTACATAAGCACATAATTCTGGTTGATGTGTAATTTCCTCTAATGAATATTTTTCTTTAATTTTGCGATACTCAGGTTGAGAGCGTCCTGCTTGTCGCATATACCAAACTGGTGTATAGGCTGTCCTTTCACCTCGTGCTGCGCGTAAAAGCGTATCATTAAATGTTCTCATGAACAGTAAACCCTTCCTTTCATCAATTCAGTAACTATTAATTCGACATTTTATCCATTTTTCATGATAGACGTTTCTTAAGTCCTTGTATAGTTCAACGGCCCGATTGTCAAAAAAATGTATGTTAAAGTTGACATTTTTTCGACAAAGCATAACGAGTATTTTATTTTCTTTTCTGCGATATACTATTATTGACTTTTTCAAGCAATGTTTATACTTTTATAAGCCCGGGAATATACTAAAGTACAATGTTTTCCTTAAACCACAAGAATGTTCATATAGGAGGAAATGATATGTTTATATATTTAACTTCAGGAACACCTGAATTTATGGAAAGTTTACAAAAAAAATATGCAAACGAAAAAATGATTGTATTATATGGTCAAGGAAATGCTATACTACTTCATGAATCAACGAAGAAAAGCGTATTTGCAACCCCTAGAAAATACGAAGTAGTAAGTGAAATAAATGCATTAGACGAACATGGTTTTTTCGCACTTAATCATATTCCTGTAAAAGGTGAAAGCCACAAATTATTTGAAGACAGATTATTAGACCGTGTGAATGCAATTGAAAATGACCCTGGATTTATTGCTTTCCGCTTATTAAAACCTTTGGATGATGAAACGTATATCGTTCTCTCCGAATGGAATGGACCGCATTCTTTTGAAGCTTGGAAAGCATCAAAAACATATAAAGAAGCATTTGAACAAAATACGGATGGCGTTGATTCTAGTAACATTTTCGCAAGTGCGCCTTATGTCAAAACATTTATCACAAATCGCCCTGATGATGAAGAATTATAATTGACGTTATTTTCAACAAAAAACTATGTATGAAAAGTTTAATAACCTCTCATACATAGTTTTTACTTATGCCCTATTCATGGTGTAAATACTGATTAAAATCAGCAGTAGTCCTATAACAAGTGACCAAGTAAATGGTTCGCCTAAAACAATTGTACCAATCGCTACGGCCAACAATGGTACCAAAAATGTAGCCGCTCCTACCTTACTCGCATCACCAGATCCCATTAATTTAAAATATAGTGCAGTTGCACATGTAACCCCAAAAATACAACCATATATGAGACATGATATATATGGAATATTCCATTCAATGGATGAGAAATCTTCTGTGATCAGCCCAGAAACTGTTAGAAATCCGCCACCGATTAGATTTTGCAAAGCTACTAACCATAAGCCATGCACTAGAGCAGCAGTTTTCCGAACATAGATAACGCCTAGTGCCCATCCTATTGAAGTAATCAGAGCTAAAATAACACCCAAAAGTGAGATATTCCCTGTAAAACTTTCTATACTAACTACAACAACTCCTAAAAAGCCAAGTAGCATTCCTATAATTTTG
Organism: Rummeliibacillus sp. JY-2-4R; assembly: GCF_053847205.1. Lineage (NCBI taxonomy): Bacteria > Bacillati > Bacillota > Bacilli > Caryophanales > Caryophanaceae > Rummeliibacillus > Rummeliibacillus sp. JY-2-4R. The sequence continues at coordinate 3,293,900 of NZ_CM132623.1, forward strand.
GTTCTTGTTAATGATTCCTTTAACCAAAGCCATGCAAGTAATACAACAAGTACGGGTTGTAAATAGACGATGACGGAATATAGTCCTGACGGTAAAAATTGTAAGCCAACGGTTTGTAAACCTTGAAATATGACTGTGTTAAATAAACCTACGATTATGTAAATATACCAGCATTTATTCCACTGAATTTTCCTCCATTGAGGCAGAAGAAATAGAGCTAGTAATAATCCTCCCAAGAAAGAGCGCATTCCTGAAAATAGCAAGGGCGGTGTGTAATTTAAGCCAACTTTATAGATTGGCCAACAAAGACTCCATATAAGAATGACAGCCGCTATACTTAAAACTGTCTTCTTTTTCGACATATTTTCCATTATGTTTCCTCCATGTTGTTTTATGTAGTTCATTAGTTACTAATCTATTTTCTTTTTAATTGCCAATCTAGATTTCACTTTTCTTAGCTATTGAGCTAAAAATCTGTTTTAAACTAATTTATTTATAGTATAAAGTGGAATTTGCTACGCTTTCCTGCGGGCGAGCAGTGAGTCTCCTCGTCGAAAAGCATGTGCTCCTGCATCGCTTCGCTAGCTTCGTCGCAGAAAATTTCTTTTGCTTACGCAAAAGAAATTTTTCCTGCGGGGTCTCACCTGTCTCGCTTTTCCTAGCTAGGAGTCTTCGCTAATTCCACTTTAATAATTTTTTTGGCACTATTGAAGATTAAGAAACTAGAAGTTTCTTTTCAAGCTTTAATTAAAATAATTCTTGCATCTCAATAGCTTCTTAATCTCTAAGGAAGGATAGCTATTCTCCTCTTTATAGGCATATAACACTTGCTTAATAGAACACAAACATTTTTACGAAAACACTCTAACTTGTCCAATCGATTCACTTTCCAGAAAACTAAGCCCAATATTTCAAGTAAACAAATCGACTAACTTCATTTAGAAATTAGTCGATTTAGATGTGTGTTTTCATTATTTACTTAGACGGAGTGTTAGTTCTCCAATTATGAATACTAGGATACCTTGTATAAAGAAATACGGTGTTCCGATGCCAGCAAGTATGACGATGATAGCTTGTGCGATGATGGTGTAACGCACAATTTTAACTGTGGCTTTTTTTCTTGAATTTGCTGGTAATGGATACAGCATGTCCATTCTGAAATCTGTTGAAGTCGTTAAGGCTTGTTTTAACTGAATCGCAGTCGCGAATGCTAGCGCACATACTACCACTGCAATAGCAATTGGAATGTGAATAAATGCTGCTGCCAATGCTGAAATAACAGTCAAGCGTAGCCATAGATAGAAATGATCATCTGTACGAATAAATGTACGGAACACTAAATATTCTTGCGTGTTTTGTTTTGTTTGTGAAATGAATCGATAAACAAAGTCTAACCACGCACGACGTTTTATACTGCCATGAATATTTGGTACATCTGTAAAGTAATTAGCAAACCGATAGATACCCATCATTCGATTTTCTTCTAATTTTACAAAATGTTCATATGGAAAAGGCGTTTCTTGCAATTTCTTTTTCCATAATGTCGGATAAAAAACAATGATTAGAATCATGATAATCATTGGAATAAATTGTAGGTTTAAAATGGATGCGATGAGCACAAATGAACAAATCATTCGAACAATTCGATCCATCCATACATTATGGCCAGTATAAGACCAGCGATAAGTAAACTCAGTGTGTATATTCCACCATTTAAGGATGATGGCGACGATTAGCCCAATCATTATGACGATTGGTTCTAACCCCGCTACTTGTCGAAGCATCGGCCATGTCACCATATAAAGAAGGAATACCAGTACAATTTGTGAACCAAATGTGAATCGAATTGCTTTACTAAAATACTGAGGTAGTTTTGTCTCAAGCGGTAACAAATAAACCTCATCTGGTTTTCTAATGAGCGTGACAGGTCTGCTAAATCCTAGTACGATTCCTATTAATGCAGCCGCTAACCAAATTGAAGGAAAATCACTCGATGCTGTCTTTAGCCATTGGCTATATTGGTATCCTGCTGCTCCAAGAACAAACATGATAACTATCGCAATATGGCCAGTAAAGACGAAGCGCATATATTTTTGGGTCTCCCCCATATAATGGGCAAATCGAGTACGCCATACATCATGCAAGCTATTCATCTTCTTGCTCCTTCGTCATCGCTATATATAAATCATCAAGCGTAGCATTTGGCATATTGAATGTTTGGCGTAAATCATCCATTGTACCATAAGCACGCAACCGGCCATTGTGCAGTAAGAGTATTTTATCGCAATGTTTTTCAGCAGTTGCCAAAACATGCGTTGACATTAAAATGGAAGACCCGTCTTTTTTCTTTTCATCCATCTGATTAAGTAATGATTGAATTGCTAATGGATCAAGCCCTAAAAATGGTTCATCAATTATATAAAGAGCTGGATTTACTAAAAAAGCACACATAATCATTACTTTTTGGCGCATCCCTTTAGAAAAATGTGATGGGAACCAATTTAATCGTTTTTCCATCCTAAACTCTTTTAATAACGGTTCTACACGTTCTTTCATTGTTTCCTTATCAATTCCATACGCCATTGCAGTTAACTCAAGATGTTCTTTTAATGTTAGTTCATCATAAAGAACTGGCGTTTCAGGAATATAGGAGAAAGATGATCGATAACGATCCATATTTTCCTTAATGGACACCCCATTCAGTAAAATTTCTCCTTTTTGCGGTGTCATTAAACCAATGATATGTTTTATTGTTGTACTTTTACCTGCGCCATTTAAGCCTATTAATCCTACTAATTCTCCTGATTCAATAGTAAAAGATAAATCATGGATGACAGGTTTTCGCGTATATCCACCTGTAACTGATTGTAATTCCAATACCGTCATTAAAAGTCACTCCTATCTTCTAATATTTTATCAAAAATTCCTCTTTTTAGCAGTTCCTATGTGGTAAAATGAAAAGCAAAATAGTGAAAGGTGTGTTTTAGTATGAGCGATTGTATATTTTGCAAAATTATCGACGGTTCTATTCCAAGCACAAAAATCTATGAAGATGAGTATGTCTATGCATTCATGGATATTAGTCCATTAACAAAAGGACATACATTACTAATCCCAAAAGAGCATGTAGCGAATGTTTTTGAAATGTCCGAAGAAACAGCTGCTAATCTGTTCAAAGTCGCTCCTCGCATTGCGAATGCAATTAAAGATACTGTAAATCCAGCCGGTATGAATCTATTAAACAATAATGGTGAACCTGCTGGCCAAAGTGTATTCCACTTCCACTTACACTTTATCCCAAGATATGATGAATCAGACGGATATAAACCTACTTGGGTTACAAAAGAAAAAGAATTTACCTCAGATGTTTTAAAACAATTATCTGATGAAATCATAGCAAACTTAAATAAATAATAGAACTCTTATTAATAGAAGAAATTATTTTTTAGCACAGACTTATCTGTGCTTTTTATTTTTGCCTGATAAGTGTGTTATGAGCTATATAGTAGAAAAAAATTAATTTAATGCTAACTGTGTTTTAGTTAAAGTGGAATCGGCTCGCGGTTCGTAGGGCGAGCGTTGTTTTCTCCAATGTTGTTCATTTCTAATTTACTAACACTATTTAAAAAGATATAAAAACCTTTTCTGTGTTTATCTAGAAAATACCTATATCAAATTAACTCAAGTTAGATTAAAAAATGCGTTCTCCCCTTGCCTTTCAATCAATTAAACTGTAAAATCAATATAAGTTTTCGCTTTCGATCATGAGGATACGGAAGGAGAACAAGAGTTAGAGCTTAGGCATCTGAATAGGAGAGATGAGAAATGAATACAAAAAATTTAGTATTAATGGCACTACTTGTTGGTGTTGGCGCAGCATTATATGTTGTCATTCCAGGGATTAACGGTGGTATGAAACCAGATTTCATGTTAACCATGATGTTTATTGGTATTCTACTATTCCCTAGAGCAAAAGAAGTATTTTTGCTAGCTGTCACTACTGGCGTAATTTCAGGACTATTTTCAACATTCCCTGGTGGATTTGTGCCAAATATTATCGATAAATTTGTTACAGCGTTTGTATTTTTTGCAATCGTCGTATTACTAAAAAAAGCAGCACAAAAAATCGCAGTTTCAGCTGTACTCGCTGGTATAGGTACAATCATTTCAGGAAGTACATTCTTAGGTTCTGCAATTGTCGTAACTGGCGCAGACATTCCATTTGGCGCATTGTTTTTAACAGTAGTACTACCTGCAGTAGTCATTAACATCGTAGCATTCATAATCATTTACCCAATCATTATGAATCTCGTAAAACGCTCAAAATTCACAACATCATTGAAACAAGCATAAAAAAAGAGTTGACCCACAAAACCAGTGGGTCAACTCTTTTTTTATTATATAGAAGAAATTCTATTTAACAATATGCTTTCACTTTAAGTTTAAAGATTATAGAATTCATAGACTTGATATAAAGCACGAATACTAAACAGTCGGTATAGTATTTCAAATATTGATGAATTATTGACTTGCATATTTTTGAAATAATTTATTAACATCATTTTATTATTCTAGGAATCACTCTTAAAATGTTAACAAACTTAAGAGAGATCCCTTTTATTTTTCCACAATCATGTTTTAATATAATATATAAAGGTAATAATTATTATGAAAGGAGTTTGATTACTATGAAAACATCATCATTTGTACTCGGCATTGCAACAGGACTATTAGGAAGTGCTACTGCAATTTTACTCACTACTCCAAAATCCGGAAAAGACTTACGCCTATCTCTAAAAGAAGCAAAAGATGCAGCAAATAATCAAGTTCAAGATTTAAAATTACAAGTTGCAAATATTAAAGAGTCTGTTCAACAAATTCAAGGAGAAGTTAAAGACAAAGGCCCTAAATTTGCAAAAGACGTGAAAAGCTCTATTGAAAAATTCCAACAAGAAACAGCGCCAATCCAAGAACACCTAAAGCAAGAAATAACAGCATTACAAAATTCTGTTGAAGAAATCCAACAAGAAATAGCTAATTTTCAAAACCGAAAAGCAAAAAATAAATCTTAATATTTTCTCTTAATGTTATCACGCTAAAGTTTCTCTCTATAACATTTCTTTAATCTATTGTATATTTTTGTAAGGCAATGATATAATATTAAGAAATTACGAAAGTGGTGATAGCTATGTCAGAAGAATTAATTGTGGCTAAAGAAGCCATGCTCTATTCACAACGTATTGCTCAACTATCTAAAGCTCTCTGGAAAGCTGTGGAGAAAGATTGGCAGTCATGGATTAAACCTTATGATTTGAATATCAATGAACACCATGTTCTCTTAATTGCTAACAATTTAAAAGGTGCTTCCATCTCTGATATTGCTAAATTTGGTGTAATGCATGTTTCGACAGCATTTAATTTTTCAAAAAATTTAGAAGAACGTGGCCTGCTATCATTCTCTAAGCGTGATGATGATAAACGAAATACATATGTTGAGCTCACCGAGAAGGGTCAGTCATTACTTTTAGAGCTATACGAAAACTTTAATCACTCTAGGCACAGTGTTATCGAGGGTTCCTTACCTTTAAAAGAAATGTATGGTAAATTTCCGCAATTTTTAGAATTAATTGCATTAATACGTAATATATATGGTGATGACTTTATGGATATCTTTGAAGATTCATTGAAAAATATAAATGACTAATACACCTTTTCAACATCAAATAATGCTATTCGCAGAGTTTTGATGTTGATTTTTTTTTGCATATAAAAGCTTAAAAAATTATCTTGCTTTTCCTTTAAAAAAGCATTAATGTTATGTATCGATGATTTTATTTTATTTTAGAAATTGGAGATGCTTAAGTTGCAATGCTGGAAAACCATAAATGTACAGAAACAGTACGGCCATAATCGTATTTTTCTATTTTCCGCCATCTTCGTGATGATGGTTTTTTCTGTCTTTTATATTTCGATGACTGCTTATAAAGATAACCCTGTTTCTGATCGTTTGTTTCCATTATTTACATTGTCGTTTTTAATGATCTATCCGATTCACAAACTTTTGCACTTTTTGCCTATCATGCGTTTTCGCAACAGATTACGCTTTTCTATAGTAAAACAATTTAAGATTTTACCAGTATTAAGTATGAAAATACATGAACCTATATTAAAATCGCGTTATATTGTGGCATTGCTGTTCCCCTTTATTTTATTGAACAGTATACTAATAGTAGGAGCAATCATCTACCCTACATTCAGACATTATTTTGCAATTCTTTTAGCATACCATTGTGGTTTATGTGTTATAGACTTACTCTATGTAAAACATTTAATCCGATCTCCAAAAAAGGCATTGATTGAAGAGACAGATAAAGGTTTCGAAATCCTGATCCCAATACTCAAGTAAGTGAGTGATGACAAACTTGTCATTTCTGTTCGTCTTTTGTTATGCTAGAGTGGAAAATAGAGGGGAGGAAAAGACTTGATCGCCATTGTCGTCCTATTCTCGGTGTTCTATCTGTTTCAAATAAACAAGATGACTTATGCTTTATGCGCACAGAAAGAAATCCCCGAGGAAAAACAACCTAAAATCTTTCGCACTATTAATGTGCTAATAACCATTTTATTGATTTCATTTTATCTTGAAATGATGTTTACTTTATAAAATAGGCTGTGCATGGCTATGAAGCCTTCTCGCCCTTATAAAAATTAGAAAAAAGACCATTTACCGTTTGGTAAATGGTCTTTCATATTAATTAATAGCCACCATAACCCATAAACGCTGCACCTACGATGATCAACAAAATGAATAGAACAACCACAAGTGCAAAGTTTGAACCAGAACCATAGTTGTTTTGATATCCTCCAGACATGAAATGCACCCCCTTTCTTAACTATCCTATGCATTTATGAAAATGTGTTTTAGGCTCTTTTTAATGCAACCTTTTCCTTTTTTTTTCGTTCTATGGTATAGTTACATTTGCATAAGTTGAAGTGACATAAGTTGGGAGAGATATCGAGGATGAAAAAAACAGTTTTATCATTAACACTTGCAGCATCAGTACTTGCCCTGTCTGCTTGCGGCAACGCTTCGAGCGAGAATGTTGCTACTACTAAAGTAGGCGACGTCACAAAAGATCAATTATATAACGAAATGAAAGACTCAGTTGGTAAATCAGCATTACAACTCATCATTATCGAAAAAGTTCTAAACGATAAGTACAAAGTATCAGATAAAGATGTAGAAGCTGAATTTAAAAAACAAAAAGAACAAATGGGTGCAAATTACGAACAAACTTTAGCTGCCCAAAACATGGACGAGAAATCATTTAAACGTAGTATTAAATTAAATCTTTTACAAGAAGCTGCATTAACAGATGGTGTACAAGTATCTGAAGATGAAATGAAAACGTATTTTGAAGAAATGAAAAAAGAAGTAAAAGCAAGCCATATTCTTGTTGCTGATGAAAAAACAGCAAAAGAAGTAAAAGCTAAATTAGATAAAGGTGAAGATTTCGCCAAACTTGCAAAACAATATTCTACAGACACAGGTTCAAAAGAAGCTGGTGGTGAACTAGGTTGGTTCGGTCCAGATAAAATGGTTCCTGAATTCACAAAAGCTGCCTACGCACTTAAAAAAGGTGAAATCAGCGCACCTGTAAAAACTTCATATGGTTACCATATTATTAAAGTTGAAGATATTCGTGACGCCAAAGTAACAGGCACTTATGAAGATAACAAAGCAGATATCAAGAAAAAATTACAACTTCAAAAAGCAGATCAATCACAACTACTACCTAAAGTATCTAAATTAGTAAAAGATGCTGACGTGAAAATTAAAGATAACGACTTAAAAGATGCTCTTGATCAATTCACTAGCTCTTCAAGCTCTCCATCTAAATAATTTCCCTAAGAAAAAAACCTGGACAAGTTATGTCCAGGTTTTTTCTTTACCCTTTTAAAATTATTCAATGGTTGGTTTGTAGAACGCGCGATTATCAAGTGGGAATAATCGTTCTGTGAATTCCCCAGGTTTTGTTTTGTTAAGAGCACGTTTCAATGTGTTCATTTTGGCATCAATGTTATCAATATAGTGTAACATTTCAGCCTCTTGAAGCATTGGTTTTTTAGGACTTCCCCATTCTTCCTTACCATGATGTGATAAAACCATATGTTGAAGAAGCATTACTTCTTCTCCTTCAATATTTAGCTTATCTGCTGCAATAGCAATTTCAGTTACCATGATTGAAATATGACCAAGCATATTCCCAGTTACGGTATAAGTTGTGGAAATTGGTCCTGATAATTCTACTACCTTACCAATATCATGCAAGATTATACCTGCATATAATAAATCTCTATTGAGAGTCGGATATAAGTCTGCAATAGATTTACCCAATTTCAACATTGATACCACATGGTCTAGCAAACCTGAAGCATAGTCGTGGTGATTTTTTGTTGCTGCTGGATAAGTGGTTAAGGCCTGCTGATTTTCCATTATTAAAAAACGTGTAATACGTGAAATATTTGGATTTTTAATCTCAAAGAAGAATGCCATTAATTGGTCGAATAATTCCTCTTTTGGTGTTTCAGCAGATTGGACTAACTCAGACACTGAAATATTTTCATCTTGATTTATTGGACGAATTGTTTTTATACGTAATTGCAATTTCCCGCGATAATCGTGAATTTCACCACCAATACGGACAATTCCTCCTGATTGATATATTTTTTCTTGCTCGTCTCCAGTATCCCATAGCTTCGCTTCAATACTTCCACTTTTATCCTGCAAAATTAGTGTCATAAATGGCTTTCCCATTGTTGTAACACCTTTTGTCGCTTGTTTAATGAGTAAATATTGATCGACTGGTTCTCCTGCTTGTAATGTAGCTACCCCATTCATACCGAAGTTATTCCCCTTTCGTTTTTAAGTTCTGCCACATGGATGATATTTGCTGTCTCCCACTGCTTGATCATATCTTCATGACATGTAAAATAAAGTATCTGATGTTCATCTGAAGTACTTTGTATTAATTGTACCATGTAAGAACATCTTAAACGATCAAAATGGACGAATGGATCATCCATAATAATTGGGAATGGTGCAGATTGTTTAAGCGAATTAGCTAATGCAAAACGAAGTGCAATATAAGCTTGCTCTTTTGTTGCTTGGGATAGTTCTGCAACAGAATAACGGATTCCATCTGCAGATAATGCTTCAAATCTTCCTTCTGTATTTAAATAAAGGGATTCATACTGATTATTTGTTAATATTTTAAAGTATGATTCCGATTGTATTAATACTGCTGGAAGCTTTTCTTCTTTTAACTGATGTAGAGTATCTTGTATCGCATTTGAAATAAGCTTTGTGATAACCCACTCTTTTGCATTTTGGTTTAACAACGCCTTTTGTTGTTCAAATTGCTGTAATTGATTTCGATATTGTTGATCCTGTAAAAGGTGTTCTGTTTCTACATGAAGAGTAGCTTGTTCCTTTAAAAGGGCGTCCTTTTTTTGTCTAATTTGTATTTCTGCTTTCTTGTACTCATTGATTCGACTATCTGCTTCTTGGATTGTCCCATCAATTGTTAACACCACTTCATCAAAAGCTTTAAGTTGTACATCAATTTGCTGCAATTCATATGTTAATTGCATAAATTGTCTATATTGTGCATCTGCTTCATAAAATGCTTCTACTGTTTCAACTTTTGCTTCTTCTAATAATTTCAATAATTCATTTTGATAAGTCTCATCAAGCAAGCGAAGCTCATCAAGCTGCTCCTGCAATTGTTTCTTTCTTTCGATTGAGCTTACTAAAATTTGCTGCTGTTCTAGCATCTGTTGATAACTTTGCCCTACGAAGGTTGATAAATTTTCTGTTGTACAAGCTCTTTTACATGCTTTGGAAGCTTGTTGTAAACGTTCATCACTAAATTCTTCAAGTTTTGCTCTTTGCTTTCTTTTCAATTGCAAACTACTATATGTCTGTTGAACACCACGTACATTTCTGAACAGTTCTTGTAATAATTTAGGTTGATAATCTCCATTAATCTGAAATTTGGCTAAAAACAAATTCAATCGATCTCTAAATTGATTAGCCTGTGTTTGATATTTACTTAATGTTTTATATACTTGTTGTTGTTCTTGTTCTTTATCCTCTAATTGTTGCTCAACTAATGCTACACGATCATTATATTGACGAATGAATTGCTCTAACTTTTCCATTTCTCCATTTTGCGTTTGCAGGTGTTTCAATTTTCTTTCGAGTTCTTCTCTTTTGTTTATTTCTTTTCCCTGCTTTGTTTGTCTGCCAAATAACAAAATAATTATGGCTGCTGCAACAATACCTACAATTGCAATCATAATATTCTTTTGCATGGTGCCAACAATGACCGAGATAGCTAGTAACAGGATACTTATTATTCTCGCGAATTGAACATGTCCTTTTTCAGATTGGTGCTGCATTATTACTTTTGCTTCAACAGCTTCTTCTTTTTCTTTATGCCAGTTGTTTAAGCGTTCTTGATCACTCTTAGTAGGTTTTCCTTCATATAGCTCATCTAATTTTGATGAAAGTAATTGCATTTCTTCCTGTAATCGATCTGCTGTTCGCTGTTGAAAACGACAGTGCTCTTCTTGCTCTTGAAGCTCATTCAACATTCTTTGGAATTGATCATCTTGCTGTAAAGAAGCATCTGCTTGTATGACCGCCTGCTGTTGTTCTACATTATTTAATCCTAACAGCTGAAATTGAGTAGCTACCTCTTGCTGTAGAGTCTGAATTTCTCTATCTAATTGACGGATTTGGATTTGCCATTCGCGCCACTCTCCATCCAAATCAACCAGTTCTTTTAATGTATTTAATCTACTTTCATCGAACTCCAAACGCAAATTCGATAATAGTCGTTCATAATCCTGTTGAACTTTTTTTAGCGCCGCTTCATTTGTTAACTTTCTATCTAACAGTTGTTCATAACGATTCACTCCATTCGCAGGAAATGATGTACAAGTTATAGCAGATAAATGAGATTGCAATTTACGTTTTTCGTCCAATAACGGAGAGAGCTGACGAAATGCATTTAATTGCTGTATATTCTTTTCTAACTGTTGTTCTTGTTGATTGAGTTGTACTAATTCACACTGTATATCATTAATCCTTTTCATGGATGGCTCAAATTTATCAATTTTGTTTCGCTCTTCTTTTATTAGATGATCAAGTGATACTAAATTTGTAATTTGTTGATTTAAGAGAGGCACTTTTCCTGATTTTTTGAATAATTCCTGCTGTCTTCTTTCTAATTGTTGGTTCACGTCTGACAGCTGATCAGCTCCTGTAGTTCCAGAAGCAAGAAGAACTCGTGTTAACTCCTCTTCAGATAAATTCTCCATTTGTTGTAATTGATGCACAGAGAAAGAAAATACCGACTCAAAGCCTTGCCGATTATAGCTTCGTAATAGTTTGTTTAATAATTCTTCATGGCCCTTTTCCCCATTTGAAAGATAGACAGTTACATCTCCAGCGGCTTTTCCTTTGACTCGTTCAATCACACAATCGCCAAATTCTTTATCCGTTATATGTACTTGACCTCCAAATTTGCTTCCCTTTTTAGGTTCGTAACGAAGTAGTTGTTGATTCTTTAATGGAAAACCAAAAAGTATTTGTAGTATAAATTGTTGAATGGTCGTCTTTCCAGCCTCGTTTAAACCATAAAACACATTAATGCCTTTTGATAAATCAACTGTGATTTCTTCATGCTGTCCGAAACCATAAATCACTAATCTTCGAATATACATAATTACACCTCCTATCCTTTTTGCATACTCATAAATCGTTTAAATAATTGCTCTGCTTCTGAGACAAGTTCATTCATTTCCTCACCAGACAAATCATTTAAATATCTACTTCCTTTAGGATGCTGGTATAGGTCTTTGACTATTTCCTTTACATGTTGACGGTCCCAGTTATTTAATACTTGGATGACAGATTCAGTCGCAATGGTGGGTTCATAGGTATCTGAAATGCACTCTCCAATCTCGAGATCTTGAACCCATATAAATGGTGTATTTTCTTCTTCTTGTTCACGAATCACTTCTAGCCAGTCATCTTTAGTTGAATCTTCAAATAAGGTCATAGCTTGTTCGTTAATATTGGTTATTTGCAGAAAAACTACACCAGCACCATATTGCTTACGAAAAACATCTATTGTTTTCGAACATTCAAGTAGTACTTCATTTGCATGGATTAAGTTTTCACAATTAACATCAATCTGATCAAAAACGATTGCTGAAGTTGGGACAAAAGTACAATCTGCAGCAAAATTTGAAATAGTTACATCATAAAACCCTTTTACACCTTGTTCTTTTTTATGTCTGCTTTGTATATTTCCAGGATAAATAATAGGTGGGTCTGTATGTAAAACTTGTCGCTTGTGAATATGACCCAGAGCCCAATAATCGTAGTTTTTGGATAATAAATCTTCAATCTTAAAGGGAGCATATACATCATGCGTTGTGTTCCCTTGAATACTTCCATGCAACATTCCTATATGAATAGCATTTTGTTCTGTAGCGATTGGATAGGTGTCAGTCATTGATTGTTGTACATGTCGTTCTGGATAACTAAACCCGTAGATAAAAACCTTTGTATCATGAATCATAAGTTCGAATTTCGTTGTTTTTTCCGGCATAACGAATACGTTTTCTGGCAAGGAAAAACGTGTCCATTTTCCTTTTAGATGATCATGATTTCCGTAACTAATCACAACAGGAATTTGATTTTCAAATAGTTTTTCCATACCATTTTGAAAAATCTTTTGTGCTCGTAAGCTACGATCTTCTCCATCATAAATATCCCCTACAATTAACACGAAATCAGGTTTTATTTCAATTGCCTTCTGAATTAAAGCTGAAAAGGCTTCAAATGTACTATCTCGTAGTTTTTCTAGCCCGTTTTCAGGTAACTCTGACATTCCTTTAAATGGACTATCCAAATGTAGATCAGCTGCATGAAAAAATCTTATTGAAGTCATTCAATCCCTCACTCCCAATGCGAATATTTGTTCCTATTTTATCATATATTTCCATTCTTTTATAGGCAATTTTCTGAGCTTTATTAAGTTTTTTTCTATACAAGTATCTGGCTATTTTTGTATAATGAATATATATTTATTAAAGGGGTGGTAGTTTTGCAAACATTTCGTTTTACAGCATTTGAAAAAAATGGGGAAATCGTAAAAGATGAATCATGGGAGTTCACAGACGAAGCTATAGCTAAATCACAAGGAGCAGAAAAAATTGAACAACTAGGTTTATCGGGAAAAACACATCGCCTAGTAAATACAAGTGGTAAATTAATATTATTTCATGTGTAAAATCGAAAGAATTGGCATTTCAGCATCATGATGAAACTCTAAGTTAAATAAATACAGTCAAATAAAAGGACGTTACATTTAATCAGATTAAAAATGTAACGTCCTTATTCTCTTTAGCATTTTCTTTTTTGTAGAGAATACCGAATTATTTCGTATTTAACAATTTCTAATTTAAAAGTTTATATTCTATAATCAATTCTTCAATTATGAAATAGCTTCAAACTATTGCATATATAAATCGCAAGTTTTAATTATATTAAAATAACAAAAACTATGATTTATCTCCCTTCAAAGCTTGGAACACGTTTTTCAACAAAGGCTTTAATACCTTCTAAATGATCCTCTGTTTTTCGCATTCTAATTTGTGCTTCTTCTTCCTTGCTTAAAATAGCTTTTAGTTCATCTAATTTTGTTGAATGTAGAATTTTTTTCGTTTCGATCATTGCAGTAAGTGGTGCATGAAGTAGTTTTTGCGCTATTTGCCCTGCTTCCTCATTTGCGAATCCTTTGGCAACAATATGATCAACTAACCCTAAATCCTTCGCTTCATGGACATTTAATACATCCCCCGCCCAAATCATTTGAATAGCCTTTGGAATGCCTAAACGCTCTTTCATAAAGAAATGCCCACCACCGTCAGGGATTAAACCAATTCCTATAAAGTTCATTGCTAATTTACTATCATCTTCTGCAATAATGATATCACTCGCTAAAGTAATACTGAATCCCAGTCCAGCAGAAGCCCCATGAACTGCTGCAATTGTAACCATTGGTAATGTATAGTAAGCTGTCACTAATCGAGCAATATCAACCATCACTTTTTCTGTTTCAAAGCTAGCATCTTCTTCTGTTCCAAGCATTGCTTTAATATCGCCACCTGCAGAAAAGACTTTTCCGCTTCCCTTTAGAATTAATACCTGAATAGCAGTTTCATGAGATAACGCTTCAAAGCAATTGGCTAATTCATCAAGCATTACTCCATTCATAGAATTCATCGAGTTTGGTCGATTAAAGCTTACAATTGCAAGCCTTCCGTTTTTCTCAACCGTAATTGTTTCATAGCCCATGATTATTCACTCCTTGATCCTGACTTAATAATTACTTTGTTACATACTTAACAAATTCTATTTTTAAAAATAAATCCCTCTTACTTTTTAAAAAATATAAAGTAAAATTCGATTTATTTTCTAAATAATCTAGAATAAATAATTATCAAAATATTCTAATTTTATTATTTAAATATAAGAATTAGAGGTAAAGCAATTACGAATGCATTCGCTTTCAATCATCAAAATCAAGAAATATTGTACTTTCCATAAGGACGAACATTCTTATAGATAAATAATATTAAAATTCGTATTTAACTATAAATTTGTATACTATTGAACAATAATTTTAAGAAATTACAAAAATACAGTTGACACTTGGTGCTTTTGGCTTTAATATGGGATTAAATTTAAATACGACGAAAAAATACGACGACGAAGACATGCTTAACGATTTGAAAATCTCACAGCGAGCTGATGGTTGGTGCAAATCAGTGATTTCAACGGTAAGTTCCACTTCTGAGTAGGTATTCTGAACTTTTCAGTAGGTTTACCCGGTCCATGCACGTTACGCATATAGCAAAGTCTGTCCATATCAAGAGGACAGTGAACAAGGGTGGTACCGCGATTGTTAATTCAAGCTTTTCGCCCCTTACGACGGTAAGGGTGTGAGAAGCTTTTTTTATTTTAAAGCTGAAGTGGCTCGTTCAGCCCCGAAAAGGGGCTAGCCACTGAAGCTAAATCATAAATACTAAAGGGGTTTAACTTCGTTTAGTAAACTTTCCAAAAATGAGAGGGGTAATTATTCATGTTACAAGATTATCAACTATTACGTATTCCAGGACCAACTCCAATTCCACCAAGTGTTGAACGCGCTATGACAAAGCCTATGATTGGGCATCGTGGCAACGAGACTAGTCAGATGATTCAAAATATTAAGCCAAGACTGAAAAAAGTTTTTGGTACGACACAAGATGTCATGATGCTAACTGGTAGTGGTACTTCAGGTTTAGAAGCTGCAATTGTCAATGTTGTCAAACCAGGCGATAAAGTGTTAGTTGTTGCAACAGGTGTATTCGGCAATCGTTTCACAAAAATCTGTGAAGCATATCACATAAACGTAGAAGAATACAAAGTTGAATGGGGTACTGCTTTAAAACCAGCTAAAATTGCTGAATACCTTAAAGAACATACAGATATTAAAGCAGTATTCTCTACTTACTGCGAAACTTCTACAGGGGTACTTAATCCAGTTGGTGAATTAGCTCAAGCTATTCACGCTGTAAATGAAGAAACCTTAGTAATCATCGATGGTGTATCTTGCATGGCAGGCGTTGAAACAAAGATGGATGAATGGGGTATCGATGTTGTTGTAACAGGTTCTCAAAAAGCATTCATGCTTCCAGCGGGTCTTAACTTCATTGCTATTAGTGATCAAGCTTGGAAAGTAATCGAATCTAATCCACAAAAAGGATTCTATTTAGACCTTACGAAATACCGTGATAACTTGAGCAAAGATACGACTCCTTTCACACCAGCATTATCACTATTATTTGGTTTAGAACAAGTGCTTGAGAACTTTGAGCAAGAGGGTCTTGAGAACGTCTATGCTCGTCATCAACTAATGCGTGATATGACACGTGCTGCATTCAAAGCCTTAGATCTTCCATTATTTGCATCTGACGAAGATGGTTCTCCAACAGTTACTTCTGTAAAACCAAATGACTTTGATGCAGAAGCATTCCGTAAAGTTTTAAAAGCAGACTTCAACCTGTCAGTAGCTGGTGGGCAAGCAGATCTTAAAGGGGAAATCTTCCGCGTTGGTCACATGGGTTATTGCGCACCTACAGATGTACTTCAATATGTAGCAGCAATGGAAATTGCCCTTATTAAAGTAGGAAAAGAAATTCAACTTGGTGCTGGTACTGCTGCAGCCCAAGCGGTTTACTTACAAAATACAAAAGAAAAAGTTGCACAATAAGGAGCGAATGTAGAGATGGCTATTAACATTTTAATCAGTGACCCATTAAGCGAAGATGGTATTTACCCTCTTCGTCAAGAAAAACAACTAGATTTGAATATTGTGGTTAACACTGGCCTTCCACCAGAAGAATTAAAAACAATTATTAAAGACTACGACGTATTACTTGTACGTAGTCAAACAAAAGTAACTCGTGACATCATAGAAGCGGCTGACAACTTAAAACTTATTGGTCGTGCAGGTGTAGGTGTTGATAACATTGACCTTGAAGCAGCAACTGAAAAAGGAATTATCGTAATAAACGCTCCAGACGGTAATACAAACTCAGCTGCAGAGCATACAACTGCAATGATTATGGCTTTAGCTCGTCATATTCCTCATGCATACCTATCATTAAAAGAAGGTCGCTGGGATCGCAAAAAGTTCGTAGGTGTTGAGTTAAAAAACAAAACGCTAGGGGTTATCGGCTTTGGCCGAATCGGTCAAGAAGTTGCTCATCGCGCAAAAGGCAACCGTATGAATGTTATTGCTTACGACCCATTCCTAACTGCTGAAAAGGCTGAAAAAGCTGGTGTAGAATTTGGTACTGTTGAAGATGTTGCAAAAGTTTCTGACTTTATCACGGTGCACACACCACTTTTAGATTCAACTCGTCATATGATCAATGAAGATGTTTTCAATGTCATGAAAGACGGTGTTCGCATTATTAACTGTGCTCGTGGCGGTATTATCGATGAAGAGGCACTATACAACGCGATTGAAATTGGTAAAGTTGCTGGTGCAGCATTAGACGTAATGGAAGATGAACCATTCGTAGGTAACCGACTTCTTGACTTACCACAAGTCATTGCTACGCCACACCTTGGTGCTTCAACAATCGAAGCGCAAGAATCAGTTGCGATTGATGTAAGTAATGATATTTTAAGCTATTTCAAAGAAGGTACTGTTCGTAACCCAGTGAATACGCCATCTGTTCCAAAAGACATGGTTGCAAAAGTAGAGCCATTCTTTGAACTAGCAGATAAAATCGGAGCTTTTGTTTCTAACTTAACCAATGAAGCAATTGAAGAAATAAATGTTTACTATTCTGGTGAACTTGCAGGATTCGACGTTCGCCCATTAACAAACAACACAGTTAAAGGTGTACTTACTCGTAATCTTGGCAACCATGTAAATAATGTCAATGCTCGATACTTAGCAGAACGTAATACAATTAAAATTAACGAACATAAATCTACAACTGCAAAAGCATTCTTAAACTCTATTTCTGTTGAACTAGTAACCAAAAACGAAACTCATAAAGTAAAAGGTACTTTACTAAATGGACTAGGACCACGCATCGTGCAAGTGGATGAATACGTAGTTGACGTTGTACCACAAGGGCATATCATTTTCATTAAACACACAGATAAACCTGGTGCAATCGGCCGTGTCGGTACACTACTTGCTGACAAAGAAATTAACATCGCAACAATGCAAGTTGGTCGTTCTAACCAAGGCGGAAATGCAATCATGATGCTTTCAGTTGATAACTCAGTAGATAATGTAGACTTCTTAACAAACCAAGATAATATCTTTGAAGCAAAAGCAATAAACTTATAGATTATTAGATATAAATATAGCAGTCTCTTGTAAAAGAGGCTGCTTTTTTATGTATATTGGATTATTTTTGTATATCTAGGGTTATCTGCGATATTTGAAGTTATATCCGCGCTTTGGAAATTGCATCCGCGATTCCAACAATTCACGTCTTGTAGCAAGCTCTGTCTAGCAGATTTTATCCCCTTCATCATCCCCTTCACACAACAGCTTTCTGTTCCCAAAATTATAGTTGTCTTTCACTATATAACACGCCGGACCAACTAAAAAAAGAGTAGCTAACATGGCTACTCTTAGAAAAATCAATATAAACGATAAATCACTAAAACCAAAGTTAAAATACTAGCAACTATAGACATCGGATCTTTCAATAATTTTTTCATAGCCACATATCCTTCCTCGGTTATGAACGATTTTCCACTTTACTAGTTTCAATTTTTAACTACTGGATTTCATCTAACAATCGAACAAGTTCATGAAGTGAATGAATCTCATAAGTAGGCGTAATTCCCTCTACCTTTTGTTTATCTTCACGATTTATCCATGCAGAACGCATTCCAACTCGAGAAGAACCAAGTATATCAGTCATTAAGTTATCCCCTACCATAATCGCCTCATCTGCACTAATCTGTGCAGTTTCAAGCACATGCTTAAAAATGGAGGCTGCTGGCTTACCTTCACCAAAATCACCTGAAATAATAATATGGTCAAAATAAGGAACGATTTCTGATGTGATTTTCAATTTCAAATTTTGTAAACTTGGCGCACCATTTGTTAATAAAATAAGCTGATACTTTCCTTTTAAACAATCCAATACTTCAAACGTTTCTTCATAAACAAATGGACTTTGCATTCTGGCCTCCACAAAGTATTCAGCAAGCTCTGCTCCTAGCTTGGCATCATTTACGCCAAGTTTTACTAATCCATTTATCCAAGCATCTTTACGATAATTTGGAGCAATCTTTTTTAGTTCTTGAAATTCGGGAGTTGGATCATCAAATGTACCCCAAAGTCCTTCAAATGGGTTAATTCCAATCATTTGTGTATATTGAAATGTAGGGTATGTACTATATAATTCACGTGCTGACTCTCGTACAGCATCTTCTAACGCCTCCGTATTTAAATCTATAACTGAAGCAGCCTTCTTACATGTTAAGGCAAAAGCTGTTGCGATACTTTTCTTGTCCCATAATAATGTATCATCTAAGTCAAATACCAAAGTTGAAATTGTCACTTGTGCGTTCGCTCCCTAAAGTTCATCTTATTATTAATATCGTAGCATAGTTTCCTTAAAAAATAACGGAATTTTCTATAAATATCATTATAAACTTTTTATATTTAGGTTTTGAAATTTTTGACCTTCATATATAAATTTTATTAATGTTTTTTCCTATTTATACATATTAAAATCAATAAATCTCCCTCTTAAAAAATATAGAGGGAGATTGTTCTTACTCTGATTTAGAAGTTGTTCAACAGTTCATTACTTTTGAATATCGACATTTTTAAGATCGATTTCACCTAATTTGTTTGGAGTCATATTCTTCACATAATCTTTTACTACATTAAGATTCGTGTAGTAGTAAATTGGTGCAACTGGCATATCTGTCATTAGAATTTTTTCGCCTTCTTTTAAGTATTCAAGACGTTTTGCTTCATTGACTTCTTTTTCAGCTTTTTGCATAAGTGCTTTGTATTCTGGATTTTCCCAACCTGTATCGTTATTACCATTCTTAGCTGTATCATAACGTTCTAGGAATGTGTAAGCATCGTTGTAGTCTGCAATCCAGCCTAAACGAGCAACATCATAATCAAGAGCTGTTAATTTATCTAGATATACTTGCCATTCAGAGTTATCGATTTTTACATCGATTCCTAAGTTTTTGTGCCACCCTTCTTGAATATATTGAGCGATGGCTGCATGAGCTTCACTTGTATTAATAGAAATGCCAATTTTAATATCGCTTGCATTTTTGATTCCTAATTCTTTCATACCTGCTGCAAGAGCTTTTTTAGCTTCAGCCATATCATTGTCTTTGATGTAACCTGTTTGATTTTCAAATCCTTTAACCGCTTTTGGCACCATACCTAGCGCTGGAGTTTGTTCACCTTTCACAACGTCTTTAATTAATGCTTCACGGTTAATTGCTAAAGTTAGAGCTTTACGGATGTTTTGATTACTTGTGTATTTACCTTTAGTGTTGAATTTGTATTCATAAATAGCTGCGTAATCCTCGATATTTAAAGTTTTATCTTTTTTATAACCATCAATTGCATCAAGTGGAACCGTTTGGAATGGAGATCCTAAATAGTCAATATCTCCACTTTTAAACATACGATTAGCAGTAGTTTCTGATTCAACCATTTTAATATTAACTGTGTTTAATGCTACATTATCAGCATCAAAGTAATCTGGATTCTTTTTAAGTGTAATGGAGTCACTGTGTTTCCATTCAGCTAATGTGAAAGGTCCATTTGTTACATAATTATCACCAGCATCAGAAGCCCATTTTTTGTTAGCTTTTGCCACTTTTTCATTAACTGGTTTATAAGTATAGAATGCAGTTAATTCTAAGAAGTAAGGTGTTGGATTCTCAAGTGTTACTTCTAAAGTTTTGTCATCAATTACTTTAATACCAAGATCATCAGCTGAACCTTTTCCTTCGTTATACGCTTGAGCGCCTTTGATTGGATAAAGGATAGATGCATATTCAGATGCATTTTTAGGGTCTAATGCCCATTTCCATGCATATGCGAAATCTCCTGCAACAACTGGATCGCCGTTTGTCCATTTAGAATCACGTAGCTTGAATGTATAAGTTAATTTGTCATCGCTTACTTTTACATCCTCAGCAACAGCATTTTGTACATTACCATCTTTGTCAACGCGAGTTAGACCTTCAAATACTGAACGCAAAATAGCTCCTGATGTACTATCAGTTGCAAGTTGTGGATTCAAACTTGGTGGCTCGGATGGAATTGTTAGATTCAATGTTTTATCTTCAGATTTTGTATCAGCAGTTTTAGATGAATCACTACTTTTATCTGAAGAACCCCCGAAGTTACATGCTGCTAATACAAGCATTAATGCTGATAATAGCAGTAGTGAAAAAACCTTTTTCTTCATAATAATCCCCCTTATTTTTGGTGAAAATTTTCGATAGTTACTAACCAAAAGTAACTACTATCTATTACTATAGCAGAGGATTCACTATAAAAAAACAAAATTTCTCACTTTTCCAAAAACAATAAATTATCTAAAATTTACGTCATATAAATATTTAGTGGATAAATATTCACGTTTTAATTAACTATTTATGTATTTTAACTGTTATATTTGCTAAACAATATATTACTTGAATGTTTATACATTGGGATGTTTTATCTTTTGAAATGTTTTTCTGAAAATTTCTATCACACTAAAGTAGTAAAGTGTCGAATTTAGCAAACAACTCATGTTAGAGGTTAGTTTCTACTACTTGCAATGTTGTATCCGGCTGACGATTATTTAAGTCCTCTGCGCAGTCCTGTTCAATAAAAAAACCAAGACCTAGTTTTAGATCTTGGCATTTGAATTAATTATTTTGTCCATCTAGCAATCTGTTCATCTGTTCCATAAACAAAGTGTCCAGGAAAGACTTCATGAGTTGATGCGTTATCCCCTGTTTCCTCATGTTGATATGGAATACGTGTACGTTTACTTTCTGAGATTGGATCTGGTAGTGGAATCGCAGAAAGTAGTGATTGCGTATATGGATGTACAGGATGGTGATAGATATCATCTGCAGTACCGAGTTCTAAGATTTTACCACGACGCATTACAGCGATTCGGTCACTGATATATTTAACCATAGATAGATCATGAGCGATAAACAGATACGTTAAACTATGTTTCATTTGAAGCTCTTTTAGTAAGTTTACTACTTGTGCTTGAATGGATACATCAAGTGCTGAAATTGGTTCATCGGCAATGATAAAACTTGGGTTTAAGCTAAGTGCTCTAGCAATACCAATACGTTGGCGTTGACCACCTGAGAATTCATGTGCATAACGGTTCATATGTTCTCTGTTTAAACCAACAGCTTCTAATAGTGAACCAATTTGTTCTTTACGTTCGGCCTTATTTTTGTAAAGGCCGTGAATATCAAAGCCCTCTGCAATAATTTCTCCAGCTGTCATACGTGGATTTAAAGATGCATATGGATCCTGGAAAATCATTTGCATTTCACGTTTGAATTTTTTTAATTCACTTTTAGATTTTTTACTGTGAATATCTTTGCCGTTAAAAATGATTTCGCCATCTGTAATATCATAAAGGCCAATAATTGAGCGTCCAGTTGTAGATTTACCGCAACCAGATTCTCCTACAAGACCTAGTGTTTCACCTTTATACACATCAAAGCTGATTCCATCAACAGCTTGAATCGTACCGAAATGCTGTTTTAAATTTTTTACTTCTAAAATTTTCTCAGGCATTTTGAGCACCTTCCTTTGCTAAATAACCATCGATTCGTTTTTGAACCGCTTCTGGTACTGGAACATTCGGTGCATCAGGGTGTAATAACCATGTTTTCGCATAGTGTGTATCACTTACTTTAAACATAGGTGGCTCCTGTTCATAATCGATTTGCATTGCAAATTCATTACGCGGTGCAAATGCATCCCCTTTTGGTGGGTGGATTAAGTCTGGAGGTGAACCAGGAATTGTACGTAACAATTCATCTGTCTTATTATCAAGATCAGGCATCGAACCAAGTAACCCCCATGTATATGGATGTTTTGGATTGTAGAAAATCTCATTTACATTACCGTATTCCACAATTTGACCCGCATACATAACAGCTACGCGGTCTGCGATATTCGCCACAACCCCAAGGTCATGAGTAATGAAAATAATAGATGTTTTGCTTCTCTTTTGAATATCTTTCATCAATTCAATAATTTGAGCTTGAATCGTAACGTCAAGAGCAGTTGTTGGCTCATCAGCAATTAGAAGCTTAGGTTCAGCTGCAAGTGCAATTGCAATAACTACACGTTGACGCATACCACCTGAAAATTCATGTGGATATTGCTTAAATCGTTTTTCTGGGAATGGAATCCCCACTTCATCTAATAACTCAATGGCACGTTTCTTTGCTGATTCTCTTGTTGTTTTTTTGTTATGTTTTAAAATAACTTCCATGATTTGCTTTCCAACTTTCATCGTTGGGTTTAAAGCTGTCATAGGATCTTGGAAAATCATCGCAATATCATTACCACGAATTTTTTGCATTTCTTTTTCAGATGCAGAAACAAGGTCTCGTCCTTCAAAAAGAATTTGACCATTTGCATAAATGCCTGGTGGTTGAGGAATGAGTTTCATTAAAGCGTTACTAGTAACACTTTTACCAGAACCTGATTCACCAACGATGGCAAGTGTTTCACCTTGTTTCAGATCAAAACTCACACCACGTACAGCATGAACAACCCCTGCATAGGTTTTAAAGTTGATTTGTAAGTCTTTTACTTCTAATAATGTGTTACTCATTTTCTCACCTACTTCTTCCTTACATGATTATTTACGTAGTTTTGGATCTAATGCATCGCGAAGACCATCGCCTACAGCATTAAAAGCAAAGATTGTAATAGAGATAAAGGCTGCAGGGAAGATTAGACGCCATGGTGCAGTATCGATTGCATTATTCCCTTCAGAAGCCATTGTTCCCCAGCTGGCCATTGGTGCAGGTACACCTAAACCTAAATAACTTAAGAACGATTCAGTGAAAATAGCGTTTGGAATTGTTAGAGTCATTGTTACTAAGATTGCGCCAAGTGCGTTTGGCACTAAGTGTTTCATTATAATATGGCTTGTTCCAGCACCGAGTGTTCTTGCTGCTAACACATATTCTTGATTCTTAATGGACAATACTTCACCACGTACAATACGGGCCATATTCACCCATCCTGTAATGGATAATGCAATAATCATTGGGAGTAAACCTGGTTGCAAAACTACTAATAGAATAATAACTACTAATAGATAAGGAACTGCTGTTAATACATCGGCAATACGCATCATGATATCATCTACACGCCCGCCTACAAGTCCAGCAATCGCTCCCCAAGCAACACCGATAATTAAGTCAATGATCGCTGCAGCTATCCCGATGAATAGTGAGATTCGAGCACCTACCCAAACACGAACAAAGACATCACGACCAAGATCGTCTGTACCAAACCAATGCTTCGCTGATGGAGGGGCATTATATACACCTAATTGTTCACGATAACTATATGGTGAAAATAAAGGAACGAAAATTGCAAGTAATGCAACAATTATTAACAGGATTAAACCTACAATGGCTAATTTGTTATGTGAGAAACGAAGCCTAACTTCTTTCCAGAAGGAAACAGATTTGTCTGCAAGTTTTTCTGTTTCAGCATGATTTCCGCCAACAATTGTAAATTTGTCCTTTGAAATTTTAGGAATTTCATTTACAGGTTGTGTCATTATTTTTTCGCTCCTCTCAATTTAATACGTGGATCGATAAATCCATAAAGAATATCTACTATTAATACCGCGAATAATAGAATAATAGAATAGAATACTGTAGTACCCATTATTACTGTATAGTCACGGTTTGTAATACTTGTCACGAAGTATTTACCTAGGCCAGGAATCGCAAAGATTTGTTCCACGATGAAACTACCTGTGATAACACCAGCAGCTAATGGTCCTAGATAGGTAATAACTGGTAGAAGAGCGTTTCGTAGGGTGTGTTTGAAGACAATTGTCCATTTACCAATCCCTTTAGCGCGTGCCATTTTCACATATTCACTGTTATTTTGTTCAAGCATACTTGAACGTGTTAGTTTTGCGATAAAACCCATGTGTGTGATCGCAATTGCAAGTGCTGGCATAATACTGTAGACAAAACCATTCCAACCACTAATCGGTAGTAGTTGCATTTTTAAACCTACAAAGTATTGTAATAAACCCGCCAAAATAAAGGACGGAATGGATATTCCTAGGACAGCAAATGTAGTCCCTAAGTAATCGGGGAATTTGTTGTGATATAGAGCTGTTATAGCACCTATTAATACACCAAAGCCCACTGCAAGAATCATCGCTTCAATACCTAATGTCAAAGAAATTGGGAAACTCTCAGAGATCATATCATTTGTAGAACGATCTTTGTATTTCATAGATTCACCAAAATCAAATTTTGCAGTGGAAACTAAATAGTCTTTATATTGGACATACCATGGATTATCTAATCCATATTCCTTATTAAGAGCTTGCTGAATTTCAGGTGGCACACTCTTTTCACTAGCAAATGGGCTACCAGGGGCAATTCTCATAAGGAAGAATGTAGCAGTTACGATTACAAAAAGTGCAACTAGTATATAAACAAGTCTTTTTAAAATATACTTAACCATTCACGTAGCCTCCTTTAGGTTCATTCATAATATAGAAGGGGTTGCCTAAAGTCATCACCGAAATGATGCCCGGCAACCCTATTTGGCATTACTTACCGAAAGGCTAGTAATACAAAGTGTTATTGATTATTTTTCAATTTTAACGTTTTTAAGGTTAATGTTGCCTAGTAAGTCAGGAGCCATGTTTTTCACATAGTCTTTTGCAACATATAGGTTAGTGTAATCATAAATTGGTGCTACTACATATTCAGACATAATTAATTGTTCAGCTTGTTTTAGAAGTTCCATACGTTTCGCTTCATCAGTTTCTTTAGTAGCTTTCGTCATTAAGTCTTTATATTTTGGATTTTCCCAACCAGTCATGTTGTTACCATTATCAGCAGTTGTGTATGAATCTAAGAATGTGTTTGGATCATTATAATCAGCAGTCCAACCCATACGACCAACTTGGTAATCGATTTTACTCATTTTGTCTAAGAATACTTGCCATTCAGATGTATCAATTGTTACATCAACACCTAGGTTTTTATGCCATCCTTCTTGGATGAATTGAGCGATAGCTTGGTGACCTTCATCAGTGTTAATAGAAAGTTTGATTTTAATATCGCTTGGATTTTTAATACCTAATTCTTTCATACCTTGTTGAAGGGCAGCTTTTGCACCTTCAATGTCGTTATCTTTGAAGAATTGTGTTTGGTTTTCAAAACCAGCGATTGATTTAGGAACGATACCATAAGCAGGTTTTTGTTCACCTTTAGTAATGTTATTAATTAAGTCTTGGCGATTAATAGCTAGAGTTAATGCTTTACGAATATTTTCATTTTTCATGAATTTATCATTCGTATTGAATCTGTAATCATAGCTTGATGCTAAATCAGAGATGTGTAAAGATTTGTCTTTCTTATAAGTATCAATTTTATCAAGTGATACGCTTCCAAATGGAGCACCTACAAAATCAAGGTCACCACTTTGGTACATACGATCAACTGTTGCATTAGATTCAACCATTGCAATTTTAACTGAATCTAAACCTACATTTGCTTTATCCCAGTAGTTTTGAGATTTTTTCAATGTTACTGATTCATTGTGTTTCCATTCAGATAATTCAAATGGTCCGTTTGTTACATAGTCTTTACCAGCATCAGAAGCCCATTTTTTGTTAGCTTCAGCTACTTTTTGATCAACTGGCATGTAAGTATAGAATGCAGTTAATTTTGTAAAGTAAGGTGTTGGATTGTTTAATTTTACTTCTAGAGTTTTGTCATCAATTGCTTTTACACCAACAGCGTCAGCTTTACCTTTACCAGTGTTGAATGCTTCAGCACCTTTAATAGGATATAAGATGTAAGCATATTGAGAAGCATTTTTAGGGTCTAGCGCCCATTTCCATGCATATTCGAAGTCACCTGCAACAACAGGATCTCCGTTTGACCATTTTGCATCACGTAAAGTGAATGTGTAAGTTAACTTATCATCGCTAACTTTTATATCTTTAGCTATAGCGTTTTCAACTTCATCTTTATCATTTACACGAGTTAAACCTTCGAATACCCCGTTAAGAATCGATCCAGATTGAGAATCTGTTGCTAATTGTGGGTTTAAGCTAGGTGGTTCTGAAGCGATTGCAAGATTCAGATTTTTTTCTCCAGATTTTGTTGAAGAATCTTTTGAAGAATCTCCACCGAAGCCACAAGCCCCTAATACTAAAGTAAGAGCAGCAAGGATTGTTAACCACATAAAGTTTTTCTTCTTCATGTTATAAATCCCCCTAAATATAATATAGAATTTTCGCTATTTTTAAATAGCTGTTAATACTATATCAAACAAATAACCATAAATAAAGAAGTTGATAGAATATTTTTAAATTCGCAATAAATGAAGTAATTCAAAACTATCACCTATTTCAAACTTTACTTTATATTTCTGTATTTTTATTAAAAATAAATGGTCAAAATAGTCGAATAACTAATATTTATAGTTCTTAATATATAATTATAACTTACTGTATATTCAGTCTATTGTCACAATTTTAAAAAATATTAGCGCACTAATATACTAAAGTATGATAGATTTATATTCACCATCAAAAAAATTTACATTTTATGCCACCTTAGTATATATTATTTTGAGACTTCTAAGGGATTAAATACTTAATTATTTTAAATTCGACATAAAAAAACCTGTATTTTTATTAAATAAATACAGGTTTTTTTATCATTTTACTTTTCTAGTATAATTTAAACAAAAGAATGCATTAGATTTATTAAAATAGTCTAAAGCTAGCATGATTGATTTTTTATAATTATGACCGATTGTGAACGAAATTCCATGATTGTGGGTTAAAAAATTCAATCACTGCATTTCGAATAATTATTCAGAGATGGAAAGACTTAAGTTTTATTTCCCAGATTTACATCGTTTTAAATTTCAGCTAGGCAACTACTAATCGATTGTTGAATTGATTTGTACTTTTCATTTGCAGCAGTAGATATATAGAAGCTTTTTAAAAAGCTTTTGCAATTTGTATGAAGCTTTAAGTATTTTTCTTCATCAATTTTATCTTTTTGTTGTTTTAAAAACTTAGGTACTATAATTGATAATTCCTCTACGATTTTATAAGGTAACCCAATTTCTAACATCGTCATAATTGGTTTTAGTATATGTTCGTCCTCATCAGCAATATAAACATCAGCATAAGTAAATACTTTATTTACTAATGCTTGATATATGTCGGGATAGTGTTGAACATTTAACTTAGGATTTTTGACCAATTCATTAATTGCATCGGCAGTTAATGCTACACTGTACGCCCATCCTTTTTCAGGAATATACCCTCTTAAGTCTTGCTCTAAATCTAAATAGAGAAGGAGTTCATTTTTTACTTTATCGAGTAATGGTAAGGTGATAAATGAGCGTTCTAAATCCTTTGCTAATATTAATGATATAAGTAAGACGGAATGTGCTCGTTTGAAAATATGATTTGTGCCAACTTCCCCAATTTCAAAAAATAGATACTCGTCCCCTAGTGCTTTGTTTAGCAAATTGACGAGTGACTCATCCGATATATGATCATCATGAATTAAATAATTAAACTCCCGATAGATTAAGTCTTCTCTAAGTTCGATTTCAGGTGAGCCAATATGCTCCATCATGGCGTCAATCAATTCTTGTTGATTGATTTCCTCCCGTGTAACTTCCCCGCTTCGAATATCTAATAGTTGTTTTTGTAATTGTTTTTCATCCATAAAAGAGACCTCCAATACGAATACTTTATCGACTGAACTCAAAATATTGCTTTTTATATTATTATGTCGATTACTCTGTATTGATTTTATTATTATAGCATTCTAGTTTGATGTTGTCTGATGCTTGGTATGTTCTATGGTATGTATTCATTGGTAGATGTATGCATGGCTTGTACAATATTCGTTTTATTAAAAAAGAGCTAGTGTATTTTTTTCACACTACGCTCTCTTTTTGCTTTTATATAGACTTCATGATATAAACGTGAATTAAACAAACAGAAGCCAAATAATCATTGTAACGAGGATTGTTGTAATCCCTTGTAGTAATGTTGCCATTGTTTGCGCCTTATAAGCATCGGTAACTTTCATACCACTAAATTGTGTGACAACCCAAAAGAAACTATCATTTACATGGCTAACTGTCATTGCACCAGCACCAACTGCCATAACTACTAATGCTAATGGTAGTGCGCCTTCAATTCCTAATGTAGGTAGCATTGGAGCAATTAATGATGAAGTAATAACTAAAGCAGCAGTAGATGAACCTTGTGCGGATTTTAATGCTGCTGCAATTAAAAATGGGACTAATAAGAACAACAAACCTTGTGATAATACACCTAAGTCCATTGATTGTAGAATATCTGCTACACCAGTATTTTTTATAATCGTCCCAAAAGCACCACCTGCACCAGTAATTAATAGAATGGGTGCCGCTTCTTTCAAACTTTCTCCAATCCAATCATTTAATGTCACTTCACTTATTTCAGGAAGTAATAAAAATGAAGCTAATACACCAAATAGTAATGCTACAGATGGTGAACCAACAAATTGTAGGAAATGGGACAAACCTGAATGATTATCTATTGTTAATGCCGCGATTGATCCAATACCAATTAATACAATTGGTAGAACGATAGGCAAGAATGCTTTAAATGTAGAAGGCATTTTACCAAAAGATTTAATCACTTCATCATAGTCTAAAACCTCTTCGTGATCAGCTGGAACATCAATCTTCGTACCTATCTTAACTGCCCACAAATAACCAACAATTGTCGCTGGAATTGCTACTATCAAACCTACCAAAATGATTGTTCCAAGATAATTAGTTGCCCCAATATTCCCAGCAGCTGCTATTGGCCCCGGAGTTGGTGGAACTAATGTATGCGTTGCATATAGACCAGTTGCTAATGCTACAGCCATAGATGCAACTTTAACTTTTGCTCGTTTAGCTAAAGACTTTTGTAAACTTGATAAAATAATGAAACCTGAATCACAAAATACTGGAATAGAAACAATATACCCAATAATACTCATAGCAAGCTGTGGTCTTTTTTCACCAAGAATTCGTAAGACTACTTCAGCCATTCGGTATGCTGCACCTGATTTTTCAAGAATAACACCGATAATTGTTCCTGCAATAATCACAATCCCGATGTTTGTCATCAATCCCCCGAAACCTTCATTAATATTCTTGACAACATCCAGAAGCGGCATACCTGACGCGATTCCAACAAAGAAAGCTGCAATAATTAGAGCCAAAAATGGATGCAATTTCAGCTTTGCAGTGGAAAACACGATAAACAATACACCAATTAATATAATAAGAAATAACATATTAACACCCCTATAATTTTAAAAGTCTTAGTACCGTTTCATATGTTCTTTGTTTTAAATGTAAAGAAGCATTTTCTATTGATTCTTTACTTGAAACTTGTTCATTGACTACACTAGCAATCTCTATAAAATAGTTTGCTAGTTGTGCTATGCTTTTTTCTTCTATAAAACCAGAAATTAAGGCCACTGGTACTTGCTGCTTTGCTGCTTCTTTCGCTATTCCAATTGGTGCCTTTCCAGCAAGTGTTTGTAAATCTGATTTTCCTTCCCCTGTTAACACAAATGATGCTGATTGAAGATGATGTTTAAAATCTATTGCTTCCATGACCACATTAATTCCTGACTTTAGTTGTACTGGAAAGAATGCCAGGAATGCACCTCCAATACCACCTGCAGCACCTGCTCCTTCCATTTGATGCAGTGCAATACCTGTGATATTTTCTATTAAATCTGCTAAATGGCTTAAATTGAAATCAATTTCTTTCACCATTTCGCAGGTAGCCCCTTTTTGAGGGCCGAAGATTGCAGTTGCGCCATTTGGACCTATTAGCGGGTTATCCACATCGCATGCAATGATGAATTGAGACTCTTTTATGCGATGATCAAATTTGCTAGAGTCAATTTCCACTAAATCTCTTAATGACTCTGCACCTTTTGCTAAAACGTTGCCATTTGCATCCAAAAATTTCATTCCCAAAGCAGCAAGCATCCCAGTACCTCCATCATTTGTAGCACTTCCCCCAATACCAATGACAAATTTCCTATACCCAGCATCTAATGCATGAAGAATTAATTCACCTGTTCCGTATGTTGAAGTAATTAATGGATTACGTTCTCTTTGTGATAAAAGTGTTAAACCTGACGCTTTTGCCATTTCAATAATGCAAGTTTCACCATCACCAAGAATGCCATACTCTGCAGTAATGATTCTACCTAACGGGTCTTGAACTTGAACTGAATTAATCTCTCCATTTGTTGCATTCACAAGGGGCTCAAGCGTACCTTCACCACCATCTGCTACAGGTAATAGTACTGTTTCAATTTTTACATCAACTTTTTGAATAGCTTCTGCCATCGCTTTTGCCGCGTCTATTGCGGATAATGATCCCTTAAAAGAATCTGGGCTGACAATGATTTTCATGTCAATTCCTCCTAAAAGTAAAACGCTTACATAAAATTATAGTGATAAATATTCATCTTTACATTATACTTATTGTATAATTTTCCTGTAATATAACAGTGATATTTTCGACATGGAGGAGTACAGAATGATTTCAAAACAATTGGCTAATCAAATAGTTGAACAAACAATGTTAAGATTACACCGCAATATTAATGTAATGAATACAAATGGTATGATTCTGGCTTCGGGAGATCAATTACGTGTAGAAGGTATCCATGAGGGTGCAAAAATTGTTGCAGAAACGGAAAAGCCCTTAATCATTACAGAACAAAGTATGCACCAATTCCCAAAAACAAAACCAGGGATTAACCTTCCAATTTTCTTTCAAAATGATTTAGTAGGGGTAGTAGGAATTACCGGAGATGCTGATGAATTAGTTGAAATTGCAACCCTTGTTCAACTCACGACTGAAATGATGGTGCATCAAGCACTGATTGCTTCTCAATCAGAATGGAAACGTAAATTGCGTGAACGTATTTTTGAAGATTTGCTAAATGAACAATCAAATGAGAAAGTACTAACTGAACAATTAACCAAAATTTCCTTTTCCACAAATCCCCCATTCTATCTAATAATCGTGAAAGCAACACCGAAACAACAATCTTATCAATCTTTTGTTGAATACTTAGAGGATTTCTTTATCCCTGAACCTGTATTAGTTGGCAAATATCAATTAGAGGAATACTTTATCTTAACATCTGGAATCGATGAGAAAATTTTGAGAAAAAACCTCTCATTATTGGTTAAACAAATCAAGAAATATGCGAATGTAAAAATGGGTGTCGGACAAGTGGTAGATGACTTAAGCAAGATTCGCCATGCTTACGATACTGCTAAAACCGCAATCGAATATAGTGAACCAGAACAGTATATTACTTTTTTCGAATCAGTGGAGATTCATTCATTACTTAAAAGGAAAGATTCATTCGAAGCACGCCATTTTACGAAACGAATATTAAATAAGGTAAACCTCAAACTTTTACATACTTTAGAAGTGTTTTTGCAATGCAATCAACAACTTTCTGTGACTGCAGAAGCTTTAGATATACATAGGCATACATTATCTTATAGACTAAACCAAATTTATGAACAGACTGGATACAACCCTACTGTTTTTCAGGATGCGCTAGTTTTACAAATCGCGATATGGTTAATGGACGAAAAAAAGAAAGAGTGATTTGACGTCACTCTTTCTTTTTCATTTTGTAACTATTTACTTACTTCAAAACCATATAGCTCATCTAATGCTTGGATTTTTTTATGAATAGCTTCTTCATAAGTTAAGATGTATGCTGCAGGTTCTTTGGGGTTATGGTATTGCTTAATCTTCCCTGTTTCTGCATTTACGAGTTTTGTTGAGGCTCCACATCCAAGTCCAATAATTGTTTGTACTTCTTCCATTATCACAATATTATAGATACTTTCTTCATCTGGTAATGAATATCCTACATTTTCAAGATTGCCTAGTATATTCTTTTGTCTATAAAGATAGTAAGGTGTATACCCATGAGCGTCTGTCCATTCATGGGCACGTTGCATCATCGCTTCTGCTGTTTTACGATCTGCTACTTTATATTTATCTTTGTTATGTGTCATTTCTGAAGCACGTTTAAACGACAAGGTATGAACTGTCAAAGATTCTGGCATCATTTTTTCGGATTCACTGAGAGAATGTTCAAATTCTTCAAGGCCTTCGTTTGGAAGTCCGATAATTAAGTCCATATTAATATTATTCATACCAGCATTTCTTGCCATCCAAAATTTATCGATTGTTTCTTGAACGGAATGATGGCGGCCAATTGCTTTCAATGTTTCATCTGTATACGACTGTGGGTTTACACTAATTCGGTCGATTCCCCATTTTTTTAGCACTTCTAATTTTTCTGGTGTAATTGTATCGGGCCTTCCTGCTTCAACGGTGATTTCTCTAATTGTTTCAAGATGTGGAAATGAATCAAACATTGTTTTATACAATGCATCCATTTCTTCTGCTTCAATTGAAGTTGGTGTACCCCCACCCCAATAAACTGAAGTGATTTTCATATCATGCTGCTTTAACCATTTTCCCATCTCTTCGATTTCATAATGTAAACCATCTAAAAATGTAGCGACTCTGCCTTGCTTACGATTACTTTGAATGGCATAAGCAGGGAAAGTACAATATGCACATTTTGTTGGGCAAAATGGAATCCCGATATAGATACTAACATCTTTCCCAATTGCATCTAAATCAGGAATTGCTTTCAATTGTGTATCTACTATACTTTTTAACAATTTAATCTTCTCATCAGAAAGACTAAATTCTCTTATTAATCGATCATGAATTTCTTCTTCAGATAATCCTGCTTTTCTAAATTTATGGTAAAGCTTTGTTGGGCGAATACCTGTAAGAATCCCCCATTGTTGTTTGATTCCCGTCATTTGTTCCAACGTATCAAGTAACACATGTGACAATGCACGTTTCAAACGAATCTTTTGTTCTTTTTCAGTACCTTCTGTTTCATATTCTTGCTCGAAATGACTTATATATTCGGTACCCATTGCTTGCAATGTCGCATCCGTAATGATGGTAAATTGCTCATTCGTATAATGATTCAAGGAAACCAATAAATCGGGTACCAAGTCCCCTTTCGCTAACTTTGTATCTTCAAAAAACAAATTTGTTATATCATGAAACACACGCATAAAATCTTGTGGGTATTCTTGAACTACTTTTAATACTTTCATACACCTGTCACTACTTTCCTTATTACATTTTGCAATCTATTTTCAAATTATTGAACTGTCTAATGTTAATCTCTAAACTCAAAACATCCTATTTATTGTAGCAAATTTTAAGTAAAATCTCGAAAAGAATCTTATTTTGGATTTAATCATTCTTAGTGTAAATGCATTTCCATAGAAGGTGTTTATAATACTTTCAACTTACTACCACTTTAGTTCTATAAGTAAAAATTATGGACTTATATAAAATATCTATTATTCATCTTATACTTCTTATTTGGTATGTTATAGAAAAGGGGGGAATTATAATGCGAATTTTTGATGCACATTTTCATATTATTGATTTTGACTTTCCAATTATAGAAAACCAAGGATATTTACCTCCAAGTTATGTTGTAGAAAATTATCAAAACGAAACTGCTGATTTAAATGTATTAGGGGGAGCTATTGTATCTGGTTCTTTCCAAGGATTTGATCAAGACTATTTAGTAAAAGCACTTAAACAAATGGGGCCAACATTTTGTGGCGTAACACAATTACCTTATACTGTGACGGACGAAGAAATACTAAATTTAAACAAAAACGGAGTAAAAGCTTTACGCTTTAATATTAAACGAGGCGGCTCAGAAGATTTATCGAAGCTGGATTTCTTCGCTAGAAGAGTTTATGAATTAGTAGGTTGGCATAGCGAGCTTTATATTGATGCAAAAGAGTTACCTGAAATCGCTTCAACGATTGAAAAACTACCAGCCATATCAATCGATCATTTAGGGTTATCTGAAGAAGGACTCCCTCATTTATTAAAACTAGTTGATAAAGGGGTACATGTGAAGGCTACTGGTTTTGGCCGAGTAGATTTAAATGTTGAGAATGCGCTAAAATCAATTTACGAAATTAATCCAGATGCTCTTATGTTTGGAACAGATTTACCATCGCCAAGAGCAAAAAGAACATTTGAGTATGGAGATATTGAATTGATTCAACAACTCTTTGATGAACAAGCTACTGATAAAATCTTGTACACAAATGCTCTCAAATGGTATTTCAAATAATTTATAGTGCTAAAGTAAATTTATTTGGTAATAAAAAGCTCTCAAGTACTTGTGACTTGAGAGCTTTTTCATCTGACTTCTTATTGATCTAATTCTTGGTATAATCCTTGAATTGGTTTTACAAGTACACGATTGATTTCTTCGATTAGGCCACTTAATGCCATTTCAGCTTGTAGCATTTTTGCGATTTTTTCATTTTGTTGTGCTAGTTGTGCTACTTTTTGAGCGTATTGTAATTCGTCATCTTGAGGTTGTTCACCTTTCATTTGTTTTTCTTGCAATGATAGTTGAACTTTGCGGAAATTTTGGAAAATTGCTTTAGCTTCTGAATCAGCTTTGACTGCTGAAATCGCTTCTTGTAATGCGTTAAATTCACTTGTTTTACGGAATGCTCCTTCTAATGCGTTGATTTCGTTATAAATATTAATCAATTCATTTCCCTACTTTCTCTTTTTATTTAGACAATGTTTTTCAGCCAACCATAAAAGCTGGACAGTTTAGAATATGGTTACTATGATGCCTTGTATGACTCCAATTACTCCACCAAGTACATATCCAAGAAGTGTAATCATTTTGAATTCGCGTTTTGAGATACCTAATACTAAATCTTCTAAAACCGAAACTGGGAATGAATCCACTTGTTCCTTGACGATTTCTTGAATATTCAAGCGTTCGATGGCTTCGTCTAATTTATCTTCGGCAGTAGTAAATCCTCTTTCCACTAGTTGTGGCACGATATTTTGTGCAAACCAATTCGCACCATCTTTCCAATAATAAACAAGTGGTTTGTCCAAACGATTTTCTAATTGGACTTCTTTTTTTACATAATCTTGAATTCTTACTTTCGTTGAAGTGAAGTCTAGCTCTCCTACTAATTGTGGTACTGATTGAACTTTTAACTTATTCCATTCAGTGGTCAAAATATTGGTAAGCAATACCATTGTACCAGGTGCATTCAAAAATTTGTTTACTTCTTTTTGCATTCGAATAACAAGTGAATTGGAATCGCCTAAAAACATTTGAATCATACCGCCAAGTGTCCCTTTAGATTCCAAAAAGTCGTCGATTAATCGTTTAATGGTTTGATAGCCCTCATCTGATTGGAAATAATCTTCGCCTTTTTTCAATATATAATGAGAAATCTCTGGAATCTTTTTGGATGCTTTTTCTTGCCATGATATAGGCATCAATGTTTCGATTGCATTCACGGTCAAAGAATGATTTAAATGGTCAATTTGATTGTCGACAAGCTCATCAATCTTCCCCTCAATTGTTTGTGATAAATTAGTTACACCAACTTGATGGAGCCAATCATTGATAGTTTTATCTTCTGTAAAAACAATTTCTTTGATTTTATCGTTTAGCCATTTCTCCACAATCTTCCTATTGTTATCTGTGAATAATTTTTTTCGGAACATTTCAGGAGTAAGTAAATAATTTACAACTGTATTTCCTAGCTGTTTTGCTAATTCATCACGTCTTTTGGGAATGAGACCAGGTGTGAATGGTAATCGCCAAGAACCAAGATAAATTGCATTATACGGTCTAAACAGCATTTTAATGGCAATATAATTTGTAATACCGCCAATTACTGATCCAACTATCGTCATAAATATGATCGATAATAGACTATTCATCTAATTCACCCACTTTTATAAAACTAAGGATATTATAGCAGACCATACTTTGTTATAAAATTATTAGCCACTCTTCGACATTTACCCGGATTTAGCTTTAATTAAAACAGATGGTAATTTATACTAGGAGAAAAGTTATTTTGAAGGGGGGCAATACATTTGATTCAACATTTTAGTTTTAAACCACTTTATGAAAATCAACAAATACCCGGTTGGATGATTAGTTTCTTTTATAAACAAAATCGATATGAAGGAGTTTATGAAAAGGATGGAGTTATTCAATGGACAGATTTGATACCGCCAGATGAAGAAAAGGTGAAGAAAATGGTTCATGAGTTAATGCTGTTTCATGTTTATGATTAAATTGAGGCTATTCAAAAGTATTAAGTGTTACGTTTTCTACAAAAAAATTGCCTTTCTACTTAAAATAGAAAAGCAATTTTTTGTCAATTGAATATTATATTTTTTATTAATATATTCTTATCAATTAGCGTCTTTTTTTTCCAAGTATTCTTCACGCCACTTTAGTAATTCTTTTTCCGTAAGTATCTTTTCTAATGTTTCATCCCAATGCCCTGTTAGTGTGTTCCATACTCGAACGTAGAGTAAATCTTTTTCTTTGTTGTAGATGACAAGTTGCATGCATGGGATGTCATTTATTTGGATGGTTTTCTTGGATTCAATGGAGGTGATGAATGTTTGGACTGCGTTTTCACCTTGCTCATCATCTTCTGGTATTGTGCGATTATCTTGCAGTGCATCGATAATTATTTCATCATCCACATTAATTGGCTCTTCTGAAGCATAAGCGAAAGTCTCTGGCAATTCATCAAAATCATCCAATTGCTCGATATCACCTGATAGAAATGCTTTATGATTTGCACTATAGAGTAATTGTTGTATTTCCTCTTCCTGAGCTTCTTCGAAAATCCCCATTTCTAACTGTTTTTTTCCTCTGGCTGTTAGCTGATAATACTCTTCTTTTTCTACTAGGCCTGTATTTGAGAGGCTTTGTAGTAGATCTCGAATAAATAATTCTTCAACTAGTAATAAGTCACTCAGTTCCTTTGTGTCTGCGATTTCTGCTTGTTGTAAGCTAAGTAAAATCATTTTCATCAAGATATCCATTGTTTGACGTTTTACTGGTTGATAGGTGAATTCTACTGTTTGAATAGGAAAGCACCAGCTTGATGTTGCTAAGATTTCAGCATTTCTGTCTTGTTTGATTTTACTTATTAGCTTTTTCTCTAAACTCAAAGTTATAGTGCTCCCTTCAAATGTTATTTTGGATTTCCTTGTTCGTCACGCAGTCCGTTTTGTGATTTAACAACACTTAGTAAATGACTGTACATTTCACGAGATTCTTTTTTCTTTGCACGTTTTGTGAACATTTCCGTGCTACCAACTAAAATCAATAGTTCTCTAGCACGAGACAGTGCAACGTTTAATCTGCGA
Organism: Rummeliibacillus sp. JY-2-4R; assembly: GCF_053847205.1. Taxonomy (NCBI): domain Bacteria; kingdom Bacillati; phylum Bacillota; class Bacilli; order Caryophanales; family Caryophanaceae; genus Rummeliibacillus; species Rummeliibacillus sp. JY-2-4R. The sequence continues at coordinate 3,332,225 of NZ_CM132623.1, forward strand.
TAGTCATTCGCAAAACCGATATCCCCACCTTTATGTTCTGTATTACGAACCATACTAACGATGATAACGTCCATTTCCATTCCTTGGAATCTATCGACAGTACCGGTACGTAATTGTAAATGATCTAATTTCAATTCTTGTTGAGTAAGATGGTCGATTTTCTTTACTTGTTCACCATAGAAACTAATTACCCCAACACTTTTCTTTGTACCTTCTGGTAAATCCCCATTTGCTATCGCTTTTTTTGTTGATTCATTCAAATCTAATAAAGCATGGCGAATAGTATCTAGTTCTCCTGGATTAAAACGACTCTTGCCATTCTTCATTTGTTCTTCAAAATAAGGCTTTTTACTTGGCATATCGAGCCAAATTAGGTGATCTTGTCGTTTTATAAAATGTCCTTCTAGGTGATGATTGCGTACTTTGTCGGAATCTTCTAAGCCGCAACGAAGATGGTTATCTTCATTTTCATAAAATGGTGTGATTGTTTTCATGATATTTTCATGCATTCGATATTGAATCGCCAACATTTGCTTATTCGTTTTAGGTAAGTTTTTGAATAGACGTTCGAATAAGGATTCTTTTAGGAGTTTCTTTAACTCATTGATTTCTTGCAAATCATCGCTTTCATCTATAATTGCTTTGAGCGTTTCTTCTAACGTATCGTCTCCGATTAAGGGTGGAAGTTGATGATGGTCCCCTACTAATATAATTTTCTTACCTTTTAACATTGGTAATAATAATTCAGGTGGTGTTGCTTTTGAAACTTCATCAATAATGACCACATCAAATGTAGGATAGTTGTCCATAAACTCTTTACGTGCAGAAGCCACACAGGTTGTTCCAATTACATTTGCGTGATTGACATATAGTTTTCGGATTTCGTCTAAATCATGTTCACTGGCGTTTAATAGTAATTGATGCCATTGTTGTTGCAATTGTTGCTTTATCGGTAATTGCTGCTTATCGTGAAGAAGTTTTTCGATTTGCTTATTAACAGCCTTGATTGTTTCTTCTGTGTATTGTTTTTGTCTTGTTAAATCTTGTTGCAAAATTTGTTCAAGCTCTTTTAATTTTTTCTCTTGTGCAATGCCTTTTGCATTAATTTCTTTTACTTCTGTTTCTTTTTGTGACAATTTTTTTAAACAAGTTGTTTCTTCTTCAACAGTTTGTTTAAAGGCTTCTTGCATAGTTTCTAGCTTTGGTAAAGTTGTGGCTACTTTTTGCTTTTGCGCCGTTAATAATTCCAATTCTTTTTCTTGTTGTGCTAACGACACTTCAAGTTTTACAAGTGCCATCTGCATTTCATTTTCATCCAGGACAATCGATAATTGGCCCAGTTTTCTTTTTAGTTGCTCAACCTCTGCATTCCATCTATTTCTGACATTTAACAATCCACTTTCATGTTGCTGTGACGTATTTAAAATATAAGATACTTGGTTTTCTACTTCTTGCTTCATCATTTGGAAGAGACGCATGATTTCTAATCTCTGATTTTCGAGCATTCCAAACTGTTCTTCAACAAAAAGGCGACGATTATATAAGCGTTCTAGATAAACATAGAGTTGATTGACATATAGATCTGGTGTATCCAATAAGAATTTCTTGAAATGATCGATTGCTGAATCTACTTCTCGAATGGAGTAAGAGGAGTAGCCATTTGCAGCTTGTTGCTCAACTTTTTGGAGAATTTGTTGACTTGGTCCTACACCGATTTTTTTCTCTAAAAATCCAATTGCACTATTTAAACGATTTCTCACTTCTTTCCAATCGTTATAGCCAAACATTTCTGTTTGGATTCGTGCAAAGGAGTTACGTTGCCATTCAATTTTCGTATTTGCTTGAATCTGATGTTCTTCCATAAAGGCATTTAAATCTTGAATTTTCTTACAGCCTTCAATTGCATCTTTAGAAGCTTGCAGTTTTTGATGATTTAAAAGCCATTCCTCATAAGCTGTAATTGCATTATTAAGAGATATTTCAGCTTTTTCTAATTCACCTTTTGCGCTTAAATAAGATACCTGCTGACGGAGTTTTACTACCTCTGATTGCTTAAGTTGTTCTGCTTCTTCTAGTTTTTCTAAGGATCCAAAGCCAGCAAGTAGTTCTTCAAATCCATTGATTTGTTGTTCTTCTTTTGACCTTTTAGCAGTTAGTTCCTCAGTTTGTTCTTCTAGTAATCCTAGTTCTTTTCGTAACGCACTTAACGATTTCTTTAGATTTTTAATATCTTCTTCAACAATGACTATGTCTTTTTCTGCTTGTTCTTGTTCAATAATTTTAGCTTCAAGAATCGATAGTTGTTCCTGTAACCCTTGTAATTCTGTTTCCTTTTTCTCGATTGCTGTATCTAATTCTGAAGTTCGATCTCGATGAATCGCTAGTTCTGCCTCTATATCGTGTAATGTTTGTTCGCGCCAGTGTAGCGCCACATTTTCTTCGATAAATTTTTTGCCTTCTTCTTCAATACTTTCTGTACGTCCATATCGAAGAATTCGAATATCTTTGTTTGCTAATAATCTACTGAGTGCATTATCAACCGCTAAATTGGATTGTGAAGCAACGAGTGTTTTTAGACCTGCTTTTGCATTTTGCTGACAGATTTCAGAAATAACCGTTGTTTTCCCTGTACCTGGAGGACCTTGAATCACGTATAAATCCTCCGCAGACATAGCTCCTATTACAGCTTCTCTTTGGAACTCATTGAGGCGATTATCAAATGTCAATTCCGCTCTTTTTTTAGGTTGTTGAATGCGTGGTCGTTCCTCAAATAAGATTTTCTCTAAGTTGCTATTCGCAGCGAGGCCTTTTTCTAAATCACTAAAACCTTTACGTAATCGACGAATCTGACTGAGTGTCGCAAAATTACTAAAGACTAATTCTTTCGATTTTGGATGCCATTTATTCTTTCGCACTTGTTCTTGGGTAAATGGGCGTAATTCGATTTCGACAATTTTCTTTGAAGCTTGTGCTTTTAATACAGATCCAAGTTCATCTTTATTACCTTGTACTTTTGCACTTAATCCTACGACTTTTTTCCATTCGCCTTCTTTTAGACCGTTAATATGAAAAGTAATTCGACTGAAATCTTCATTGAAATCATAATGCGAAAAGCTGACATTCATATCATCAATGGTCGCATCACGCTCTTGGATTTTTAAATACCCTTCCCAGCTGGAAATCCTCTTTTGTACATACTTAGAGCGTTCTTCTGCAATTGGTAATTCTCGAATTTTACTATGCAACTCGAGCGGCAAACCCACTGTATTACTAGCGTTTGTCGCAAACTCCAATTTTGTTTTAAAACGTCTATTTGTATGAACTGGTACTCGATTACTAAGTACTCGGAAATTGGTAGCAAGTAAACCATCATACTTGACTACGCAATTCATGATTGCTACTTGTCCATCTAGTTTTTCTGCAAGCGCGATATTTTCAATATTATCGAAATAAAGCGTCGCGGCCATTTCATCCTTCGATGTATTTTGTACATGTTCAATATGTACAACAAATGATTTTTGTAGATGAAAAAAAACATGTTCATCCTTCGCCCATGCTTGTATACCATCGCGAGCTTTGTTCGTTAATATGATATTTGTTCGCATCACTGCAGGCTTAGACATCACTTGTGCCATGAACATATCTTCCTTTCATTGTTAATTTTCATTTTCAAAATGAACACTGGTAAATTCATTACACGATCAACAATGAACTTACCAGTGCTTACTTGGTTCATACAATTTTAAAAACGCCAATATCTATAATACCAGTTTTTAATGGATTATTGCAGAGTTGAAATTCGTAAAAAGAAAAAATCCAACTAGGAACGAAGGTGTTCGAAGTTGGATAAAAGGATATTTTCAAGGAAATTCCCCCAAAATATTTAGGGGTCAAAAAACTGGTTTGATACTAATTTTGTTTTAAAGTGAAGTGGAACCAGCTACGCTTTCCTGCGGACGAGCGGTGAGTCTCCTCCTTCGCTTCGCCAACGAAGAGGGTCTCACCTGTCTAGCTTTTTCTAGCTAGGAGTCTTCGCTAGTTCCACTTCAAGGACATTTGGTGTACTAATGTCCATCAAAAGTTTTCAACGAACATTTTATTTAAATATTCCTCCATTATTTTTCTGTAGTCTCAAATAATTGAGGATTTTTTTATTTCATTTCTCCAGATTGAAGTTTATACATTTGGTTATATCGTCCTTTTAATGAAAGAAGTTCTTCGTGTGTGCCTTGTTCTACGATTTCTCCTCTGTCTAATACTAAAATACGGTCTGCGTTTTTAATAGTAGAAAGTCTGTGGGCGATGATGAATGTTGTGCGGCCTTTTTTCAATACTTCCATTGCGTGTTGAATGATTTCTTCTGTTTCTGTGTCGATATTGGAAGTGGCTTCATCTAATATTAATATAGCTGGATTGAATGCCAATGCTCTTGCAAATGAAATCAATTGACGTTGACCAGACGAAAGGGTGCTTCCTTTTTCAATAACTGGTTCGTCTAAGCCACCTGGTAAATTGGCTAAAACTTGGTCGCCCCCCACTGCCTTTAAAGCTTTTTCTACTGTTTCTCGCGTTATCCTTGGATCATCTAAACTCACATTCGAACTTATCGTACCTGTAAATAGATAAGGATCTTGCAATACGATGCCCATATGTTCACGAATGGTTTGACGAGAATAATCTTGAATATTTAACCCGTCAATTGTGATGGAACCTTTTGACACGTCGTAAAAACGGAACAATAAATTCATAATTGAACTTTTACCAGATCCCGTATGCCCTACTAATGCAATGGTTTCACCTTGTTTCGCTTTGAAGTGGATATCTTTTAACACATATTCCTCTTCTTTATAAGCAAACCAAACATGATTAAATGCTACATCGCCATGATAACGGTCTATTTTCGTATCATCGACTGCTTCACCTGATTGATCTAATAAATCAAAGATACGTTCAGATGCAACATTCGCTCTTTCCAGGTTGGCAAGTTGATTGACAATATTCGTTACTGGATTGAACAGCCGTGTAATATAATCGACAAATGCATAAAGCATCCCAATCGAAATGGCACGATCACCTACTAATTCGTCACTTCCAAAATACCAAATGAACATTATAAATGTTAGCGACCTAATTACGCCCACCAAATTATGTGAAGTTGCGGAATCTAACAATACGAGCTTATTTTGATATTTGTAATATTCATCATTTAATTCATTAAATTCATCTGCTATTTGCTTTTCACGTCCAAAAGCTTGGATGATGGTCATACCGTTAATAGACTCATTAATCATTCCATTCATATCAGATAATTTACTGCGCACGATATGATTGTATTTTGCTGCATATTTTCGATATAGAATAGCCCACAAAATTAGCAAAGGAATAACGAGTAACGCAATACAAGCCATTTTCCAATCAAGGAAGAATAACGCAATATAAATACCAAATATAGTCATAAAACTCGCTGCAAATTGTGACAATACCTGAACAAATAAGTCATGTATTGCTTCCGTATCATTGGTCACTCTTGATACCACTTTCCCTGCAGGTAAGCGGTCAAAATAACGAATTGGCAGAGTTTGTATATGTTGATAAACGTCATTTCGCATTTTTTGAATAATACGATTAGCGCCTTTTTGTAGAAGTATATATTGACCATATCTAAAAATTGCAGTGATCACAGCAAGGCCAAAGAACACAGCTAGTAACAAGGCAATTGGCTTAAATTCTAAACCTTGTATTGTCGCTTTTGCGATATATTCATCGATTATTTTCTTCGCTACTAGTGGACCAGCCAAATCTGCAGCAACTGCAATTGCTAATAGAAATAGTCCCATAGCTATTATTTTTTTATATTGTAAGACATATTGCCAAAGTCTTTTGGTTGTACTCATTATTTCGCCTCCTCAATTTGTTGGCGATCATGCTGTTCTTTGTACCAACCATCATTTTCTATTAATTGTTCATGTGTACCTTCTTCAATAATTTTGCCTTCTTCTAATACGATAATCCAATCTGCATGCATAATGGCAGACAAACGGTGCGTTACAATAATAGTTGTTTTATGTTGACGAATTTGCTGGATATTTTTGATAATCACACTTTCTGTTTTCGCATCTACTGCTGAAAGTGAATCATCCAAAATCAATATCTCTGGATCTCTTATCAATGCACGTGCAATGGATATTCGTTGTTTTTGACCACCAGATAGAGATACGCCTTTTTCACCTACTAAAGTATTTAAACCATTTGGTAGCATGTTTAAATCATTTTCGAAGCATGATACTTTAATTGCTGTTTGTAATTCTTCTTCTGTTGCATCTGGCTTACCGAATAGTATATTTTCTCTTATCGTTCTTGAGAAAAGGACATGGTCTTGCGGTACATATCCAATCCAATTACGCACCTGTTCTTTCGTTTGTGCTTCGATTAACTCTCCTGATAATTTTAGTGCTCCCACTCCTGTAGGGTACTCACGGAGTAACTGTTTGACTACCGTCGTTTTGCCACTACCTGTCTTCCCTACAATCCCTAATGTTTGACCTTTTTCAAGGGATACTTCTAAATGAGATAAGTTGGTAGATTGTGATTGAGGGTATTGGAAAGTCACATCATGGAAAACAATTGAGTTTGGTTTTTCAATAACCATTGGTGTAACTGGATCAGCCACGTCTTCTTTTTCATTTAGCGTCTCTTGCACACGATCTAATGACGCATTTCCGCGCTGCATAACATTAATCAGTTCACCAATAGCAAACATTGGCCACACAACCATTCCTAGATAAACATTAAAAGATATTAATTTCCCTAATGTTATATCTCCAGTCGATACTAGGTATGCCCCGTAACCAAGACCAATCATATAACTTAAACCTGTTAAAACTCTTGTGATTGGTGTAAACCAAGCATCGATTTTTTCTACCTCCATATTTTTCCGATAAACATCTTCCGTCATATCTGCAAACTGTTTTTCAGTTGCTCGTTCATGAACATAAGCCCGAATAACCCGAACACCTTCCACTGCTTCAAGTACACGGTCATTCATTTGACCAAAGGCGTCTTGCGCAACCATATACTTCTCATGAATTTTCTTACCTAATATTTGCATTGTAATAGCGAGGATTGGCAAAGGAATTATCGCTGCAAGTGTTAGCTTCCAAGATACAGAAAAGCCCATCATTAAAATAATGGTGCCTAGATATAAAGTAGAATCTAAAAGGGTCATAATACCAAAGCCAGCTGTTACGGAGACTGCACGTAAATCATTTGTTGCACGAGCCATTAAATCCCCTGTTCGATTACGCTCATAAAACGGTGGTGACATTCTTAAAAATTGTGTCATTAAATTCTTTCTTAGTTTACGTTCAATAACATTCGATCCACCAAATAATTGATATTGCCATATAAAGTTGACTACATATGCTGTCACTAATATAGCTGCTAACGCGCAGATAAATTGCAACAACAATATATTTGTTAGCGTTCCACGGTGAATGGAATCAATCGATTCTCCGATTAACCATGGAGGCAATACTTCTAAAGTATTTGCTACAATCAACAGAACAACTGCAATCGTATAGCGTTTCCAGTTTTCTTTAAAAAACCATTGTAGTTTTATTAGAACATCAAACATTACACAACATCCCTTCTTTTATGCCAAAATAGCTAACCATCGTCTATCGAATCCTTGTTCAATTGTCTTCTCATTTTGCGAATAAACATAACGTACTCTCTCCTTTATTGTTTTTTCACACTAATGATTGAATTAATAAGCGCAAAAAAGCGCATACCCTTATGGAGCATGCGCTAATCATAAAGAGTACGGGACACACCCGTACCTGCTATTAGTTCAAGATTAAAAAGAAAATAGGATTAGGTGTGGATACATTATGAAGTTTGTTTGTTGGTTTTTGTTTCATCATTCTCATGTTCCATACCTCCATTTCCTTAAATTATTTAGTGTTTCTAAATATTAACATTTCAATTTTCTAATTGTCAATACTTTTTGAAAATTTTATCATTTGAGTAAGATTACTTCAATTATAGTAGATGTAGCTTTCTTCTGTGATGGGTGTAAACCGACATTTAATTTAGAATGAAGTACTAATCTAGATTTAAAAGTCTACAGTCAAAATTCTCTTATATATTCTTCCATTTAATTTTTTATATTTGCTTTGAGTTCTCATCTTTCTCTCAATATTATATGAAGGAGTCGATATTTTTATTGGGATTCCTAGTCAAAAAGTTTGAGAAATATTGACAAAAGCGTCTTGATGATTTGTTTTTTGTCGATAAATATTTTATTATTAGATTACATAACTATTTTATCATTCACAGGAGGTGTACACTTTGTTCTCCCCCTCATTTGGGTCTTGGAACAAAGGAAGTCTTTGGACATAGCCATACGATTGACAGCATTTGCTGTCTTGATCGCATGTTCAGCAGTTTTCGTAGCAACTGAGTTTGCTATCGTAAAGGTTAGAACAACTCGAATTGATCAGCTTATAGCTGAAGGTAACAAAAAAGCATTAAAAGCAAGAAAAGTAGTTTCAAATTTAGATGAATATTTATCTGCCTGCCAACTAGGGATTACGATTACATCTTTAGGTTTAGGTTGGTTAGGGGAAGGTACCGTTGCAAAAATACTAGACCCACTATTTGACCTGTTAAACTTAAACGCCAATGTAACAACAATCCTTTCATTTATCCTATCATTCGGTATCGTGACATATGTTCACGTTGTTATGGGTGAGTTAGCACCAAAAACATTAGCGATTCAAAAAGCAGAAAGTGTTGCTCTTAATATTTCTGGTTTCTTAATCGGATTCCATAATGTTATGTTCATATTCATCAAACTCTTAAACTCATCAGCCAATGGCATAGCAGCTCTATTTGGGTTAAAAGGTATGAAAGAATCCGAAATCGCGATGACTGAAGAAGAGTTAAGAATTATCTTATCTGATAGTTTAAAAGGTGGCGAGATTAATCAGTCTGAATATAAATATGTTAATAGCATTTTTGAATTCGACGATCGTATTGCCAAAGAAATCATGGTACCCCGTACAGAAATCAGTGGTATCGAAAAAGATTTAACATTAAAAGAAGTATTTGAAGTAATGGGTGTAGAACAATATACTCGTTATCCAATTATTGATGGTGATAAAGACCATATCATTGGCCTTGTCAATATGAAGAATCTTTTAACTGCTTATATTAAAAATCCAGGAAATGGTTCAAAACCAGTTACTGAATATATGCAACCAATTATTCGCGTATTTGAAACAATGCCAATTAGTGATTTACTTTTGAAAATTCAACGAGAACGAATCCATATGGCGATTTTAATGGATGAATACGGTGGTACTTCTGGTCTTGTTACAATTGAAGATATTATCGAAGAAATTGTCGGTGATATCCGTGATGAATTTGACCAAGATGAAGTCCCAGAAATTCGTAAAGTTGAAGATGACCACTATATTTTAGATGCCAAAATGTTAATCGAAAATGTGAACGACTTCCTATCGATTAATATTGAAGAAGATGACATCGATACAATTGGTGGTTGGTTTATGACAAAAGATTTCGATGCTGTAAAAGGCGAGAAAATCACTGAACAAGGTTATGAATTCATCATCAAGGAACTTGATGGACATCATATTCTATATCTCGAAGTCATAAAACTTCCAGAACCTTTGGAAGAACAAGCTTTAAATAACGAAGAAAATGATGAATCTTAAGACATGATCTACTAACTTAACATCGAACGACGCACACCTAAATCAGTGTGCGTCGTTTTTCGCTTGTCTGAAACTTTTGCAGGGAGGAAACATTGTGGACTTATATACAAATTTAAGACAAGGGGAAAAAGGCGCCTGGCTTAGTATCTTCACTTATCTTATACTTAGCTCAGTCAAATTGACCATTGGCTTTATCGGCCACTCTACCGCATTAAAAGCGGATGGTTTAAACAATACTACCGATATCATTGCTTCAGTAGCAGTTCTAATCGGGCTTCGAATTTCTCAGAAGCCACCAGATAAGGATCATCACTATGGTCATTTGCGTGCAGAGACAATATCTTCACTTATCGCTTCCTTCATCATGGCGATTGTAGGGTTTCAAGTGCTCTTCAACGCTGGCAAAAGTTTTATCAATCACCATTACACCACTCCATCATTATTAACAGCATTTGTTGCACTCGGCAGTGGTGTAGTGATGTATTTGGTATATATATACAATATTAGACTAGCAAAACGTATTGATAGTTCAGCAGTTAAAGCTGCAGCCTATGATAACCGTTCAGATTCTATGGTCAGTCTTGGTACAGCTATTGGTATTTTTGGTGCCGTTTTCGGTTTCCCTATCATCGACTCAATTACTGCTATTATTGTCGGATGTTTAATTATTAAAACAGCCTATGATATTTTCTTTGATGCCGTTCACACCTTAACAGATGGATTTGATGAAGAAGAATTAGAAGCATTGTCAGTCCTAGTTAAAAACGTTGATGGTGTTATTGAACTAATTGATTTTAAAGGTAGAAATCATGGCAGTTTAATCTTCGTTGATTTAACCGTAACGGTTGATCCCGAACTAAATGTCTGGCAAAGCCACCATATCACAGAAGAAATTGAGAGAACCATTCGTCGCGCAAAACCATTCACTGTTGTCCTCGTTCATATTGAGCCAGAAGGTTTAAATCGTGAAAATGAAGAACATTTCTTTTAAAAAGATAAGTCGACTTCTTAGTTACATGAAGTCGACTTTTTGCTTATAACTATTCTACTTCATTTTCCCATGTAAACCACCTTGCGTGTCCATTCGTTTTCCCTAACACTCTTTCGGATTTCACCATATCGTTTTCTATGTAATCTTGATGTAGATACGGATCATTCATGTTATTGTAACAATGGTACAAAGGCCGTTTTGTACTAATGTGTTTCAATTTTCTCATGAGTTCATCCTTTAAGACAGCTGGAATTTGATTTGCTACATGCGTATGAAATATGACAATTAGCTGATTGAATGGAATTTGATCACAAATTGATTCAATTTGTTTGACTGCATCGCCACTAACAAACTGAATATCTAAATTTTTAATTATGGTAGCAGCTTTATTCAATAATTCTTTTCTTTCGTGATGTTCTGGCCAAATAAGTGCATGTAACCATTTCAATTCTTCTTCATTTTTCAAGTCGATTGGATTTAAATCCATTCCAATGCGTGTTTGGACAACAGGAATATTAAATATAGATGTTGGTAGTACCTTGCCTCTATTTTGAGAATAAATGGTTAGCAAACTATCTGGATTTCCTGCTTGTATTTTTTCGTTATAAACATAATGATATTGCTCCACACCTAGCTGTAATCCTGCACTTGTACCAATTTCTATAAGGGCTAGTGGCATTTGATGCTTTTCGTAAATATCTGCAAACATTGGATATAGATAAGCACATCTACGAACTTCATTTGTTTGGACAAGCTTTGATTGAAATAGTTGTTTAAGCTTTTCTTGATTAGATAAAACAAACTCTTTGAAATAAGGAAAAGCACTATTTGCTGGAAGAGGGTTTTCTGTAAAGGATGCATAGTATTTTTTCAAATCATGATGTGCATCGCTTAATAGATATTGAGTAGCTGCAAAGAATAGATTAGGCACTGGCTGTCCTTCAGGAATATGTGTTGCTAGTTCAATTAATTCGGAATCCTCTGCGATATGATATGAAAGAGTTTCGTATAATTCACTTGAGTTTTCACATTCATTTTTTGCAAAACGTTGGAAAATTTCAGTTATATTTCGTTCCATACTCTACACCTCTATTTTTATGTATATCTATATAAAATTGTATTATTATTGGATATTTTAGTAAATTATTTTAATGATAATTATTAAATTAAGTCAAATGATTGGAAGGATTATAAATTGAAATAATTGAAAAACAGAATGATGGTACGGATTTGATTTCATCGCATAGTATAAGATTAGAGTTTCTATTGAAAATAACCGTTTGGATTATTCCATATAAATATATAGTTGTAATTTATTTGATTATCTGTTAATCTGTTTTTAACTAATTCGAAAGAGGTGAGGTATTATGACAATTTTATTAAGCATTGAAATGATGCAAATTGGTTTGTTACGATACGCTCACTACTCGTATACTGTTTAAGTATGCTTTTCTTTTAATGTGCGTAAAACCCGTAACTGCCAATTTGCAGTTACGGGTTTTTATTTATCAGCAGAACACACATTAGGAGGCATACAAAATGAATTTACATGAATTAGGTTGGAATAATAATTGGCAAAATCACTATGATGAATATTTAACTTTAACAACACACAACAATTTAACAGTTGGTCGTGTTTTATTAGAACATAAACATTCTTATCGCGTTATAACTAGTTTTGGAGAATGGCTTGCTTTCCCATCAGGCAATTTCCAATATAATGCAAATGCTCGGCGTGATTATCCAGCAGTTGGTGATTGGGTTGTTTTAGAAGAATTACCTGGAGAAGAAAAAGGTGTCATCCACTCGATTCTTCCACGTACATCTCTATTTTCACGAAAAGTAGCAGGATTGGCATTTGAAGAACAGATTATTGCTGTAAATGTAGACTATGTATTTTTAGCAATGAGCTTAAACAAAGACTTTAATTTACGTCGGCTTGAAAGATATATGTTAGCTGCATATGACTCTGGAGCGAGCCCAGTTATTGTGTTAACAAAAAAGGATTTATGTGATGATGTGACTGACTATTTAAGCCAAGTAGAATCCATTAGTTTTGGCGTTCCTGTTTATGTTGTTAGTAGCTTTACAGGTGAAGGAATTGATGGTTTGCAACAATTGCTAGCAGATGGAAAAACAGGTGCCTTACTCGGTTCTTCAGGTGTTGGCAAATCTTCATTGACCAATGCACTTTGCGCCCAAGATGTGATGGCTGTTCAAAAGGTTCGTGAGGATGATGATAAAGGCCGTCATACCACCATTGGGAACTCTTCCAGATTCCCAATGGTGGTCTGCTTATTGACACACCAGGAATGCGGGAATTCCAACTATGGAATAATAGCGATAGCCTAGATAGTAGTTTCCATGATATAGAATCTCTTGCCACACAATGTCGCTTTAGAGACTGCACGCATAAACAAGAGCCGGGGTGTGCAGTTCTTGGATCTATTAAAGAAGGGACGCTTGAACAGGAAAGATATAATAGCTATTTTAAGCTAAAACGTGAGCTAGCTTTCATCGAAAGAAAAGCAAATGCACAAGCTCAAGTAGCTGAGAAAAATAAATGGAAACAAATTACGAAGCAAGTTCGACATAATAATGGAAAAAAGAGATAAAAGCGGGGGTCCCCCTGCTTTTTCTTTTTATTTGATAGCTGTAATATGGATTGGTAGTACCTTTCAGACTCCGATTAAATCAACTCAAGCTTCGATTAGACCAACTCACTCCCCAATTAGAACAACCCAAACTCCTACTACCACACTCACTCTAATTCACCTTTCCAACCATAAAAAAAGCAACTCCTTTTCAATAGGAGTCGCTCAAATTCTTATATTCCACTGGCTTCTGTCAGTCCATGCTTGACGGCATATAGTGCAGCTTGAGTACGATCTTGTACTTCTAGTTTTGCGAAGATGTTGGAGATATGAGTTTTCACCGTTTTTTCAGTTACGAATAGCGATGCAGCAATTTCTTTATTGCTCTTTCCTTTTGTTAGTTCAGCTAATACATCTTGTTCTCTATTTGTTAATGGATGCTTGATGTGTGGGAGATCTTCCATCATTTCGCGATTTAAAATAAGCTGACTTGTTGCTTGTGGGTGGATAATATTTTCTCCAGCCATGATACGGCGAATGGTTAACACTAGTTCATCTGGTTCGATGTCCTTTAGTTGATACCCTGCTGCACCTGCTTCAATTGCAGGAATGACATGGTCCCGGTCAGAAAAACTTGTTAACATTAAAATTTGCGTTTCAGGGAATTTTTCTTTTATTTTTTTTGTTGCCTGTATGCCATCCATCACAGGCATTACTAAATCCATTAATACAATGTCAGGATGAAGTTTGGTAGTTAGTTCAACAGCTTCCTTACCGTTACTTGCTTCCCCAATCACTTCAATATCCTTTTGGGTTTTCAGGAAAAATAGTAAGCCTCGTCTTACAACATGATGATCATCAGCAATTAATACTTTAATCATACGGATTTCCCCCCTTTTAATATGGTAGGCGGATTAATATTTCAGTACCTTTTCCTAAATCACTTACCCAATCAACAGAACCTCCTAAAGCATTTGTGCGATCACGCATGCTTTGCAAACCTATAGAAGGCAATTGAACGAGTGAGTCAACTTGGAATCCCCTACCCTCATCCTTTATAACGAGTAATACGTCTGTTTGTGTAATGGTGACAAAGATTTCTGCTTTTTTCACACCAGAATGCTTTCTTATATTGTTGAGTGCTTCCTGTGTCAATCGAAAAAGTGTTTCTTCAATACGTGATGGCAATTGGAGTACACCTGATACTTTGACTTTAAGTTGTAAACCAAGCATCTCCGCATATCCTTTAATAGCTTCCATCAATCCACTTTCTAAACCCTTTGGACGTAATTGCCAAATAAGCGCACGCATTTCTGTTAGTGCTTCTTGTGTTAAATCTTGAATTTCCTTAAATGTTTCTTTTATTTCAGGTTGCTTCGTCATTTCGATACCAGCTCGTGATGTTAATGTAACAGAAAACAATAACTGATTCACTGAATCATGTAAATCCCTTGCTAGGCGATTGCGTTCTTGTACTAGGGCCATTTCTTGCTCTTGTTTTGTTAACAGAATCCTCTTAATGGCTGAGCCCATTTGAAATGCTACCGATTCTAATAGTGCTAATTCATCGTCAGTAAAACGGACTGTATTGGGAGAAGCCACATTGAGCAAACCAAATCGTTCTTGCCCAGATTGCAAAGGAACTGTTGCATGATGTGTAATACCTTCACTATTTCCAACACAGGCGGCAGTTGAATTTTCAATTCTTTGACACTCTATAATGTTTGAAGCTTTTAATAATTCTTCATTGCGATATTTTGAAACACACCAGCATCCACCTTTGGCTAGAAATTGACAATTATTATGTGCCAAAGCAGGTGGTAGATTTTCATGTACAATTAATTCAGATCGTCCTTTGTCATTGACAAAGAAAATCCAACCCGTTTCAAAATTTGTGCCTTCTAAAAACTTATGGAGTGCACCTTGTAGCATTTGTTGCACTTCTGTTTCTTCATTTAACAATTCAGCAATTTCTTTTAATAAGCTAATATTCGAGTGATCTGTTGGTTTCATAAGTGCCTCCAATCTCGGGCGCTAAATTATTACTATTGTACCTTCTATCATACCACTGCCAGATAAACCTTCATATTATTTACATCTCGGTAATTTGAAGGAGATTCTTTTAATTTTTATTTTCAATTTCCCCATGTTAGAATGGAAATAAAAGCCACTCTTAAAAAAATAATTATTTTACATCTATTACGATTACTTCTATAATCGTAGAAGAACTTTAAGTTTAGGAGATTTTATATGACAAAAAAGTTGGAGAATAGCCTTCTATTTATGTGGATTGTATCGTTCATCGCTATGATGGGTTCTCTATTTTTTTCAGAAGTTCAGCATTTTGAACCTTGTAAGTTATGTTGGATACAACGTATTTTTATGTATCCCCTTGTCATCGTTTTAGGGGTTGCATATGTTCAAAGAAATGCTCGCATTGCAGTAACTAGCGCAATCTTCTCATGCATAGGCGCATGTATTGCTTTGTATCACTACGGCATTCAAAAAGTACCATTCCTACAAGAATCAGCAGTTACTTGTGGACGTGTACCTTGCACAAGTGACTATATTAACTGGTTAGGTTTTATCACCATCCCCTTCCTTTCACTTGTGGCCTTTCTATTAATCGCTGGTACAAGCTTTTATATGTTAAAAGTCCTTAAGGAGGAAAAATAATTGGCAAATCCAAAAAAAACTGCAGCTCAAAAAAAGGATAACAAACTGACCATATTATTAATCGTCGGATTCATCATTATCGCTGCATTTATTGCTTTATATTTTATCAATAGTAACTCTAACAAAGACAAGCTAGCAAATAACCCTTACGGTAAAGATACACTCGAACAATCAACCATTGATATTTTGAATGATAAGAACTACCAAAATATTATACTGCCCAATGAATTAGAAAAGAAAATATCGAGTGGCAATGAAGAAATGGTCTATTTCTTTCAGTCCAATTGTCCCCACTGTAAAAAAATCACGCCAATCTTAATGCCTCTTGCAAAAGATATGGGCGTTCATATTGATCAATACAATCTTCTTGAATTCGAACAAGGCTGGGATCAATATGCCATCGAGGGCACCCCAACACTTGTCTACTACAAAGATGGTAAAGAACAATCACGCGTTGTAGGCGAGCAGACAGAAGACACCTTCAAAAAGTTCTTTGAGGCAACTATATTGAAAAAGTAATAAGTATTATCAAAGTACATCTCTTACACAAAGGGATGTACTTTTTTCTTATAAAAAATAATAGTGCCAACCATGATCTTGTCAGCACTATTATCGTCTACAATTATTCTTTTGCTTCTAATATTTAAAGTGATCCGGATGAGAGCCAAATCTTTCGTTGCGATTCAAGTTGTCGATTGTTTTCATATCTTCTTCTGATAGTTCGAAGTCGAATACATTTGCGTTTTCTTCGATACGGCTTGGTGTAACTGTTTTCGGAATAACAATATGATCGCTTTGTAAGTGCCAACGAATGATCGTTTGCGCAATAGATTTGTCGTATTTCTTACCAATTGCTGCAATGGTTTCATCTTGTAGAACATTACCTCGTCCTAATGGAGACCAGGCTGTTACCACGATATCGTTTTCTTTACAGAAATTGCGTAATTCTACTTGAGAAAGATATGGATGCAACTCGACTTGATTGACCATTGGTTTGATATTCGCGTTAGTAAATAGTTTTTCAAGATGGTGGATTTCGTGATTAGAAACACCTGTTGCTTGAATTAATTTTTCATCATATAGTCTTTCGATGGCACGGTATGTTTCTGTAAACTTTTCTGGAACTGGCCAATGGGTTAAATACAAATCTAGATAATCTGTATTTAGTTCTGTTAACGTTTTTTCAAAAGCTCTTAATGTTTCATCATAACCTTGGTCAGTATTCCACACTTTTGACGTGATGAAAATATCCTCTCTTTTCTTTCCAGATGCGCGTAATGCCTCTCCCACTTGTTTTTCATTTTGATAAAAAGCCGCTGTATCGACTGCAATATAGCCTGTATCCAATGCTTTTTTTATTGCATTGAATGCCTCTTCTGGTTCAGTCATTTTATAAACACCTAATCCAAACCGAGGCATCGCTATTCCATTATGTAGTGTTTTAGTTGAAGTAATTGTATACATGGTACTCCTCCTTTTCTCAGTACTATTATTATAAAAAAATTGTCAAATCATTTCGAGAATAACGACTTTTTTATATAAGGTTGCAATGTTACCTGAAACCGAATATTATATTAAATGTTGTTCCAATTGTTCGTATTTAGAAAGTAGGTATAAGATGTTTCATTTAAAAGAAAATGGTACAGGCGTTAAAACAGAAATCATTGCTGGTATTACAACGTTTCTTACCATGGTATATATTATCGTTGTCAATCCAGCAATTTTATCTGATGCGGGTGTTCCTGTAGATCAAGTTTTTATGGCAACTATCATTTCAGCCGCTGTTGGAACCCTATGGATGGCCTTATGTGCTAACTATCCAATCGCGATAGCTCCAGGCATGGGATTGAATGCCTTTTTCACATATTCTGTTGTATTAGCTTCTAACGGGAAGATTGACTATATTACTGCATTTTCTGCTTCCTTTGTTGCTGGTATTATTTTCATTATTCTATCTCTCACACCGCTTCGTGCAAAGCTAATAACAGCTATTCCAGAAAATTTAAAACGTGCTATTACTGCAGGTATTGGTTTGTTTATCGCTTTTCTTGGTTTACGGATGGGTGGCGTTATTGTTGGAGATAAGAGTAATTTAGTAAAGCTCGGTGAATTAACTTCTCCTGGTGTTGTTTTAACTTTATTTGGCTTAATCATTACCGTTATTTTAATGGTACGAAATGTAAAGGGCGCACTATTTATAGGAATGGTGATTACTGGGATTGTTGCTGCATTAACGGGACAACTTAAAATCCACAAAGTCGTGGCTCTTCCCCATTTACCAGAAGGTGTTTTAATTTGGAACCCAATTGATGCCATTTCAAACGTTATTCAATATGGATTATATGGTGTTGTTTTCTCATTCATATTAGTGACATTATTTGATACAACCGGCACACTTGTTGGTATTATGAAGCAAGCTGGATTAATGAAAGGTAATGAATTACCACGGGCTCGTAAAGCGTTATTGGCCGATTCACTTGGTACAACAATTGGTGCAATGTTTGGGACAAGCCCAACTTCTGCATTTGTAGAATCTTCTGCTGGTGTTGCAGCGGGAGGTCGTACTGGTTTGACTACTTTAACTGTAGCCATACTCTTTATCATTGCTTCATTTTTCAGTCCATTAGTGATGGCTGTTTCAGGAGTTGCTGCTATAACATCACCAACCCTAGTCATTGTAGGTACTTTAATGATTGCTTCTATAAAGGAAATTAATTGGCATGAGTTCGATGAAGCGTTCCCAGCTTTCCTTATTATTTTAATCATGCCGTTAACATCTAGTATTTCAACAGGGATTGCCTTTGGATTTATCGCATATCCTATTTTGAAAATCGTTAAAGGCGAAGCCCGTAAAGTACATCCATTATTATATTTATTTGCAATTTTGTTTGCGATTCAACTTATATTCTTACAATAAGAAAAACCCCTTGTATGATCATAAATCAACAAGGGGCTTCTTTTTTTCTTTATTTATCATCAAATTGCTCAGGGTCCTGTTCTCGCCCTACTTCTTCTAATTCTGCTTCATCTCGTCTTTTCTCCATTTGTTTGCCAAGTTCTTGAACTTCATCAAAAGAAGTGGCCATTGATCCATTTTCTTGTTTTTCCTTCTCTTTTCCCATATTCATAACCTCCAAACATTTTTCTAATTAACTATTCCCTGTTAAGTGAAAAATTATGCAATAGGAAGACATAAGAATGATGAACGATTTCAGCTATGTTTTAGAGGCAATTGACGTTTCATTTTAAAAGGAATTAGGCTATACTTGTAAATGAACTTGTAATTATTATTAGGAGGTACTTCCATGAGATTAATTTTAATTCTTGGTGTAATCTTATCATTCTTAGTTGCAATCTTTACTGCTGGTTATGAAGACAAACCTGTAAAATAATTTCTTATATAAAAAGAGGACAACCACTAAGGTAGTCCTCTTTTTATATTGGATTAATGCATTCCTTTAAATCCTTGTTGACGAAGTGCTTCGAAAATTACAATTGCCGCTGTATTTGATAAGTTTAATGAACGGACGTTTTCACTTTGTGGAATTCGTAAACACATCTCTTTGTGATCTTTGATTAGATCTTTTGGAATACCTGTTGTTTCTTTTCCGAACATGAAAAAAATCTCTTCATTTGGGTTACTAAAGTCGAAATCAGAATATGGCTTTGTTCCGAAAGTTTCGATGTAGTAAACTGTGCCTCCAGCATTCTTTTCGTAAAATTCTTCTACTGAATCATAGTAAGTAATATTCACGCTATGCCAATAATCTAATCCTGCTCTTTTTAGCATTTTATCATCTGTTGAAAATCCTAAAGGACGGATTAAATGTAAATGCGTATTGGTTCCTGCACAAGTTCTTGCGATATTACCTGTGTTTGCTGGAATTTCTGGTTGATATAAAACGATGTGTAAAGACACTTCTTGGACACTTCCTTAATTTTTTTCTGCTATTAAAGTGAAACTTCAATCAGTGTGGGATTTTTTTATCTCGCACTGATAATAGGAACTCAAGGCTTAAGTACGCCACGTCATGTGGCAACACCTGAGTGACAGCCATCCTGCCTGCCCGAACCAATCGGGCTTTTACGGGCAGTTAACTCAACTGCTACTTCTTCGAATTTTCTAAAGCCTTGAAGTGGGAGTCTTACTGCCCGTTAATGCGGGAAAAATCTAACCCTTTTTGTATTTCCATTCGAACTTCTTCATCTTCTTCATGCATTAAGCCCTTTTGCAAAACGTCCTCCATACCCTCTCCACCGATTTTGCCAATAGCCCAAGCAGCTGTTCCTCGAATAACTGGACGCTCATCTTTTTGAAAAACTTCTATTAAACTAGGTAAAGCTGAAGTTTCTTTAAAATGGGCAAGTGCGATGATCGCATTTCGTTGGATCGGCTTTTTACCTCTCCAGGATCCTGATACATGGCCATAGGTTTCTTTAAACTCACGATTTGAAATCGTAAGTAATGGTTCAAGCAATGGTTTAGCAATTTCCGGATTTGGCTTGAGCTCTTCATGAATCCAATTGATTTTTCCTTTATTCTTAGGGCATACCGTTTGGCAAGTATCACACCCATAAATTCGATTTCCGATTTTCGCTCTATACTCATCTGGTAAAAAGCCTTTTGTTTGAGTTAAATATGCGACACATTTTTGTGAATTTAACTGTCCGCCTTGAACAAGCGCACCCGTTGGACAAACATCTAAGCATAATCTGCAATCACCACATTGATCTTCCATCGGTTCATCTGATTCAAAAGGCAAGTCAGTAATAATCTCACCCAAATAGACATATGAACCAAATTCAGGCGTAATGACTGCACAATTTTTCGCACTCCAACCAATACCTGCTCGCTCGGCCACAGCTCGGTCCGATAACTCTCCCGTATCCACCATGGAACGGAGACGACAGCCTGGTGCCTTTTGTCGTAGAAAATCTTCTAGTAATGCAAGCTTTTCTCGTAAAACGGTATGATAATCCGTCCCCCATGAAGCCCGACAGAATATCCCTCTTCTTGCGCCTCTTTTTCCTTGAGGCGCATCTTTCATTTTTGATGGATAAGCAATAGCAATGGCAATAATACTTGCCGCTTCTTCTAGAAGTAATTGTGGTTCTGTTCGTTTCTCTATATCTGACTCTTCAAAACCAGACTGATAGCCCAATTCTTGTTGGCGTCGTAAATGATTCTTTAATTCACTGAAAGGTGATGCAGAAGTAAAACCAATTTTATCGATGCCGATGCTCTTTGCATAAACAATCAGTTCTTGCTGTAGGTCGATTATGTTCATTTGGTTTCACTCTCCTTTCTATGATAAACTGGAAAAAAATATATAATTAGGTGATAAATTGTGACAAAAATAACACTAGACTCATCTTTAACAAATATTGTCCCGACATTTAAAATCGGCATTATCCATTATACCAAAATTGTAGTCGAAGAATCTCCTCAAATGATTAAAGGACGAACACAACTATACCAGGAAAACCTATATCTGGAGTTACAAGAACAATCAGTAACAGATAGACCTGGCATAAAAGAATGGCGTACTACATGGAAGGCCTTAGGAGCAGACCCAAATCGCTATCGACATTCTGCTGAAAGCTTAATGAGAAGAATCGCCAAGCAAAATTATTTAACCCCTTTTCATTCTGCTGTAGATTTGAATAATTTCTTTTCTTTGCAATATGAAATTCCAATCGGCATTTATGACGAAGATTTAGTACAAGGCGATATCACGATTGCCCTTGGTTATGAAGAAACTGGCTACGAGGGATTAAATGGTCGCTATAATTCTTTGAATAAGATTGCTTATTCCAAAGATGATGAAGGTGCTTTTGGTAGTCCTTTTGTAGATTCAAAACGAACTGCTGTGACAGAGAATACAACGGATGCAATTCAATTATTCTATCTACTTCCTTCTTTTTCTAAAGGAGAAAGCTTGGAATTGTTGAATGCAGCTGGTAAGATGTTTTCTCAAATTCATGGCGGGGATTATAATGTTGCACTGCTAACAGAAGGCGAAGCTCAGGTAGAGATTTAAAATGGAAATGTTCATATGTTTGTGACATCGGATAGTTTCAATAAATGGAAAGAGGAACACAAACAAGACATAGAAGATAAAAATGATGGAAGCTTTATAGATTGAATTGGTAAAGTGCTTGACGGAATAATCATTGAACCTCATTGTAATTATTGGGTTGAGTTTACAACTAATGAACTTATTATTGAATAACAGAAAAAGGCTATAAAGTTTTTAACCGAACTTTATAGCCTTTTTTAAAACGAATTTGAATTTTCCTAAGTTAGTTTACAGTCTATGCCTTATATTTTAGCTACTGAAGCTTCCTTCTCTGCTTTCATAACTTCATCATCATATAAGTGACATGCAACGTAATGGCCTTGTTCTTTTTCTGTCCAACGTGGTTCTAGATGTTTGCAGACTTCTTGTGCCATTTTGCAACGGGTATGGAAAACGCATCCTGTTGGAGGATTAATCGGGCTAGGCAATTCTCCTTCTAAAATGATTCGTTCTCTTTTTTCTTCGATATCTGGGTCTGGTATAGGAATTGCTGATAATAGTGCTTGTGTATAAGGGTGAAGCGGCTCGACATAAAGTTGTTCTGATGTCGTTAATTCTACCATCTGCCCTAAGTACATCACACCAATGCGATTTGATATATATTTGACCATCGACAAATCATGTGCAATAAACAAATAGGTTAATCCTTTTTCTTTTTGCAAACGTTGTAATAGTTTTACAACAGATGCCTGAACGGATACATCTAATGCGGAAATGGGTTCATCAGCAATGATGAATTCAGGGTCTAACGCTAGTGCTCTAGCAATTCCAATACGTTGCCGTTGCCCACCCGAAAATTCATGGGGATAGCGATTGGCATGTTCTCTATTTAGTCCTACATCTTCTAATAATTCATACACTCGTTGTCTCAAGTCTTTTTTATCTTTGTACAAATGATGAACTTCCATTGGTTCGGCAATTATTTCAAAGACAGTTGAACGTGGATTTAAAGACGCATAAGGATCTTGGAAAATCATCTGCATGTTTTTTAGCATTTGGTCACGTTCATTTCCCACTTGTTGATGAACATCTTTCCCCTCAAATAGCACCTTTCCTTCTGTCCGATTATACAAACCTAAAATTGTTCTTCCTGCTGTTGATTTTCCACAACCAGATTCGCCAACTAGTCCAAATGTTTCTCCTTTGTGGATATCAAAACTAATACCATTTACCGCTTTTAAAATATTCCCTTTTCCTAGGTCAAAATGTTTTTTTAAGTTTTCTACGGATAATAATACTTCATTTGTCATGATGTCCTCACCTCAAGTTTATGGTTGATATCGACTAACTCCACAAAGTTCATCTTCGAATACTGTGCTTGCTAATGTCATGATTTCAATAGTTTTTCCGGTTTTCGGCGAGTGGATCATTTTCCCATCCCCATAGTAAAAGCCTACATGCCGGACAGGTGCTCTACCATGATCATCAGAGAAAAATAATAAATCACCAATTTGCCACTCATCTGGATTGTGCATATTTACTTGCTGCCCTGCTTCTTTTTGATCTCCAGCATCTCTTGGGATAATGATTCCGGATGCTTTTGCCATGTTATATGTAAAACCTGAACAATCGTAACCGTATGAGGACATACCACCCCATAAATATGGAAGGTGTAGGAATGCTGTTCCCTTCAAAACTGCCTGCTCCATCGTTGTATTATTTCCAGTGACATTGGACAAAGTTATTTCTGCTCCACTTTTGGCTATAGACCCTATTCCATTAGTAATTGCGACATTATAAAAATGTAAATCCTCATTGATTAATGGCAGTATAGTGTTAAAAGGTATGTCGAATAAAATGGTGCTATCGTCTAAATATAATGGAACCTTATTTCCCGTTACGATGACGTATTTATCGTATTTTGGAAGTCTTCCCTTCTTTAACTGTGCTAAAGGAACCCATCCTGGATATCCCCTCTTGTCTTTTTTAGAAGGTTGATGGATACAAAAGATTTTAGCCCATCCATCGATGATTTCATCAACTAGTACCTCTTCTCCATAAAGAAGTTGGGTTTGCACACGATTCGCTTCACATAAATCTAACCTCTCATTATATGAAAGTACATGTAGCCACTTTGCTAGATTCACTGGCACTTCGATTGCTGGTGCGTCAATTGCCCGTGCTGATTCTTTTGTTGTCCAGACAGTAGCAACAGGGACGATGCACCGCCAAATATTCTCTATATCTGCCATTTTACTTTCCTCCTTTTTTCATCTGCTTAATCCCTAAACCAGATGAAGAGTCAAAAGTTATTTTGGCACCATGATAGTAGATGCCCCCTTCCAGTAAATCGTCTTTTAACATTAATGGTGCATCAAAATCGTAATAAATGATATTTGATTGACTTGCCGCAAAATGCGCTGCTGCACCAACACCTAGCTTCGTTTCAATCATGCTACCTGTCATACACTTCATATCATGGCTTTGTGCTAGTGTTGCGATTTTCAATGCTTGATAAATGCCTCCTGCCTTCATCAATTTGATATTAATCAAATCCGCAGCCCGCATTTCAATCACGCGTTTAGCATCATATAGTGAAAAGACGCTTTCATCAGCCATAATGGGTGTTAAAGTGTGATCTGTTACATACTTTAATCCATCTAAATCATGGGCTAATACTGGCTGCTCGATGAATTCGATATCCAATTGTTCTTGTTCCATTTGCAAAATAGCCCTAACTGCTTCTTTTGGGTTCCATCCTTGGTTTGCATCTAATCTAATTTTTATATCCGATCCTACAGCCTCACGAATTGCTTTAATTCTTTTAATATCATCTTCAATCTCACCAATTCCAACTTTTACCTTTAACGTTTGAAAACCATCCTGAATGTAACTTAATGCATCATTAGCCATTTCATGTGGTTCATTGACACTTACCGTATAGTCTGTCGTTAATTCATTTCGCGCTCCACCCAAATATTGATAAAGCGGCAAACCAACCTCTTGTGAAATCAAATCATATAACGCCATATCTATTGCTGCCTTTGCACTCGTGTTATGAACCATTGAGCGGTGTAAGGCTTGGAAAATTTGTTCATGGAAACGTAAATCCTTGCCTATAAGTAGGGGCTTAAACACTTCTTCTATTGCAAATCGGATGCTCGCCAATGATTCTCCTGTAATGACATGTGTTGGCGGTGCTTCTCCGTACCCTTCCCTTCCATCCTCTAATTGAATTTTTACATAGATTGCTTCAGCAACTGTCACTGTTCGTAATGCAGTTTTAAATGCTTTCTTCAATGGGACTTCGACTTGAAAAGTTTCGATTGTACGAATAATCATGGTTTCCCCCCTAAGTGTTATTTAACCCCTGGTTGTATGGTGATTGTTTTTTCATCAGCGTCCAAAAACGCATTGGCCCCTAGCGGTATTGCGAAGTGTGGTTGGCAATGTCCGATTTTTACGTCTTTAACGATCGGGACAGGAAGTTTTCCAAAATAATGTTCATAAACTTCTTCTAATGTAAATGAAACTTTTCGCTTAGAAGGTTCTGCATGACTAAAATCACCGATGATAACACCTGCAATAGCATCAAATTTACCTGCTTGCCGTAATTGATTTAACATACAATCTACTCGGTAAGGTTCTTCATCTATGTCCTCAATAACTAGGATTTTGCCTTGTGTATCTACTTCGTATTTCGTTCCGATACCATTCGATAACAGACTTAGATTGCCACCTGTTAACTCCCCTTGGCATTGTCCTGGATTAACTGTTTCAATGGATGCAAAGGACTCATCGTACTTGATGACGGTTGGTTCAAAGAGCTGGTTGAACATACCCGCTGACTTTTCGTGGAATGAATCTTTTCCTATATCCGAACCAAGCATCGGCCCATGGAATGTGATGAAATTTGAGTACCTTCCCATGGCTGTATGTAAAAAAGTTATATCCGAATATCCCCAGAAAATTTTAGGATTATGTGCGATTAAATCAAAGTTAATACGATCTGTATAGCGCGCCGCTCCATATCCTCCACATGCACATATAATGCCCGCTATACTAGGGTCTGCGAACATTTGATGTAAATCATCTAAGCGTTCATCATCCTCTCCAGCCAAATAGCCATTCACTTTAAAAACTGAATCACCAAATTTAAAGTTAAGGCCAAGTTCTTGCAAAAACTTTAAAGATTTCTCTAGACTCTTTTGATTTGGTGGACTTGAAGGTGCAATAATCCCAATTGTATCTCCTTTGTGTAATCTGTTTGGTTGTCGCCTCATTTTTTATAATCCCTCCCTTTCTGTCTTTCATAAGATGATAATGCTAGAATTATCATTTTATGAAAAAAGAAAGGACAGTGTCACAAAAAAGTGACACTGTATTCTTTTAGTTTTTATCAGCCCATTTAAGTTCTACGTAACCTATAGGGTGACGTACAACCCCTGTTACAGATGGTTTTTGTAATGTTAATTGGTTGTAGAAATACAATGGAACAATTGGCGCTTCATCGATTAAAATTTTCTCAGCGTCTTGAAGCATTTTCCAACGTTTATCATTGTCTGTTTCTTTCTTAGAGTCCGCGATTAACTTATCAAACTCTTTGTTGGACCAGTTTGTACGGTTCATAGAAGAACCTGTGATGAAACTTTCAATGGCATTCACTGGATCTGCATAGTCAGATAAGAATGATGAACTTGATAATTGGTATTTCAACGCTTTTTGCTCTGTCATAAATACTTGTGGTTCCACATTTTTTAGTTTAATATCTACGCCAAGATTTTCTTTAAATTGGCTTTGAAGCGCCACTGCAATTTTTTGTTTATCTGGGCTTGTTGAATATGTTAGTGTAACGTCAGGAAGTTTTGACCAACCCTCTTCTTTCATACCTTCTGCTAGAAGCTTTTTCGCTGCATCCTTATTGAAAGTGATTAAATCGCCCGTTTTTTCACGGAAATCTTCACCTTTTGAATTAGTGATGCCGTAGCTAACAAAACCATGTGCAGCTTTTTGACCTTGTTTTGTTACATAGTCCACAATGTTTTGTTGGTCTACTGCTAAAGCAAACGCTTTTCGTATTTTTTCATTTGTGAAAGGTTCTTTGTCTACATTGAATCGATAGAATGCAATACCTGCTTGGTCTTCAACCTTCATTTCTTTATTGTCTTTTAAATCAGCTGCAAGTTCTGGTGGCACATTGGAACTATCAAGCTCATCGTTTTGATACATCTGATATTCAGTGTTCGTATCATTGACCATTGCCCATTCAACTTTATCTAGTTTCACAGTATCCTTATCCCAATATTGGTCATTCTTCGCAAATACCATTTTCGAATCATGCTCCCATGATTCTAATTTGAAAGGTCCGTTTCCAACAAATGAATCTGCTTCTGCAAACCATTTTGGATTTTCTGTAGCGACCTTCTCATTCACTGGGAAGAAGCTTGGATTTGAAATAATATTTAAGAATGCTTCAGTTGGAGCATTTAAAGTTACAACGAATGTTTTGTCATCTTTTGCTTCAATACCGATATCTTCTGGTTTACCTTTACCTGTGTTATAACTTTCTGCACCTTTGATAACATATGCTAAAAATGCTGCAGGAGAAGCTGTTTTAGGATCAAGCATGTGTTTCCACCCATAAACAAAGTCCGCAGCTGTTACTTGATCGCCATTAGACCATTTTGCATTGTCCCGAAGTGTGAATGTATACGTTAAACCATCGTCTGAAACATCAATTTTCTCTGCAGTTGCAGGCTCTGGTTGGTCTTTATCATTTAATCTTACAAGGCCTTCCATCAAGTTATTTAATGGTGCCCATGCAACTGCATCAAATGCAACAGATGGATCAAATGAGCTTGGTTCCACACTATTGTTTAAACGTAGTACTTTTTCTTTTTTGCCGCCATCACTAGTAGCATCTTTTTCTTTTCCTGCATCACTGTTTGCTGTACATGCTGCTAATGAAAGCATGAGTATAGAAACAAATAAGACATACAGCCATTTTTTCTTCATACATTTCCCCTTCTTTCCCCTTTTAATAATTATGTGAAGCACTATGTGCCAATCACCTAACTTTCAAAAACCTGTTTTGCTCGTGGGTCTTGTAACCAACAATCTGTATAGTGACTTAGAGTTAAATAGGTTGCCTTCGGTTGTGCATAGTCACATACTTCCATGGCATATGGACAACGTGCTGCAAATGCACATCCCTTTGGTGGTGCAAATAAATCAGGAGGCGTCCCTTCGATTGGCTCCAACTCCTCCTCTAGTAAATCTAACCTCGGAACTGAATGTAAAAGTCCCTTAGTATAGGGATGAGTTGGCTCATAGAAGATTTCCCGTTTCGTACCAATTTCAATTACCTTTCCTGCGTACATTACTGCAATACGATCTGCAATTTTCGCCACTACCCCTAAATCATGTGTAATTAATATAATAGAGACACCAGTTTTTTCTTGAATCTCTTCAAATAACTCTAGAATCTGAGCTTGAATGGTAACATCTAGAGCAGTCGTTGGCTCATCTGCGATTAATAATGTCGGTTCACAAATTAGCGCAATGGCAATCACAATTCGCTGTCTCATCCCACCTGAAAATTGATGCGGATATTGTTTTAATCGCTCATGTGGATTTGAAATACCTACTAGATTTAATATTTCAATTGCTTTTTTATAAGCTTCATCCTTACCAATTGATTTGTGTGTTCGAAGACCATCCGTTAGTTGCTCACCGACAGTCAAGGTTGGATTTAGGGCAGTCATTGGATCTTGGAAAATCATCGAAATATCTACCCCTTGAATTTTCCGCAATGCCCTTTTATCCAGTTTTGTTAAATCTTTTCCCTTGAAGAAAACCCTGCCGTTTGTGATTCTACCCGGTGGCTGAGGAATCAACCCCATAATGGCATTTGAGGTTACGCTTTTCCCGCAGCCGGACTCTCCCACGATAGCAAGTGTTTCCCCTTCATGAAGATCAAAAGTAACACCACGAACAGCCTGAACCTCACCACCGTAAGTCTTAAACCTTACGTGCAAATCTTGAACTTCTAAAATTTTCTTACCGTTTGTGAGTGTGTGATTTTCAAGTTGCTCATCCTTTTGTTGTATGTTGCTTGTCATTTATGCTCACCCCCTAAGTTTTGGATCAAGTGCATCTTGCAAACCATCACCTAAAACATTAAATGCAAACATTGTAATCGCGATAAATAGTGCCGGGAAGAAAAGTCTCCACCAATACCCAGATAAAATAACTGGCAATGCATCATTTGCCATTACGCCCCAGCTAGCGTAGGGTGCTTGAATGCCTAACCCTAAAAAGCTCAAGAAAGCTTCAGCAAATATTGCACTCGGTACTGTTAATGTCATTTGAACAATGATGGGTCCCATTGTATTTGGCAATAAATTCTTACGGATAATTCTTGATGTCTTAGCACCGAACGATTTCGAAGCAGTCACAAATTCATAGTTTTTAATCTGTAACACTTGTCCCCGCACAATTCGGGCCATACCTACCCAACCTGTAATCGTTAATGCAACGATAATTGTTGTTAGGCTTGGCTCCATTATGACCAACAGTAGAATTACGACTAATAAGTGTGGTAATCCATAAAGTATTTCAATAATTCGCATCATAAAAAGGTCAACTTTACCACCTTTGTAACCGCTGATTCCACCATAAATAATGCCAATAGTGACATCAATAAGTGCAGCCATTAAGCCGACAAAAAGGGATATTCGTGCACCGTACCATGTTCTTGTAAATACATCTCTTCCCATCTCATCTGTTCCAAACCAGTTTTCCATTGAAGGTGCTTTGTTTTGATTTGGCAAATCTGTTGCGGTTACTGAATGTGGTGAGAACATCGGGATGAAAATAGCAGCCAGGCTTAAGAAGATTAAGAAGTATAAACCAAACATCGCTAATTTATTACTCTTCAGACGCCTCCAAGCATCCGCCCAATACGATAGGGATGGTCGAACAACCAGGTCAGCTTTTTCATGGCTTTTTTCCTTCTTTTTAAACCATTCATCTTTTACTTCTATTTCGTGTACACTCTTCATGATGTCTCACCCTCTTTTTTATGCAATTTGATCCGAGGATCTAAAATACCGTAGATTATATCTACCAGGAACAGCATAAAAACTAAAAACGCACTATAGAAAACAGTGGTCCCCATAATAACGGGATAATCACGGTTATTAATACTTTCTACGAAATATTTTCCCATACCTGGAATGGCAAAAATCTTCTCAATGACGAATGTCCCTGTTAAAATACCTGCCAGCATCGTCCCCATGATGGTTACAACTGGCATCATGGCATTCCGTAATGCATAACGAAAAACGATTTTCCATGGTTTTAACCCTTTAGCTTTCGCCATTTTGATATAGTCCTGCGTTAAAACTTCTAGCATACTTGATCTTGTTAATCTCCCGATGATTGCCATAGGACCAGTTGCTAATGCGAGTGTTGGTAACACCATATGCATTGGACTTTGCCAGGTAGCTGCCGGGAACCACCCTAGTTCACCTGCAAACACTTTAATAAGTAATGTAGCTAAGATAAAATTTGGTAGGGATATCCCGATTACAGCAAATGTCATCGCTAAATAATCGATTACCCCGTTATGTCTAAGAGCTGCTAATGTTCCTAATATAACGCCAGATATTAAAGCGACTACTATTGTCAACATACCAAGTTCAAACGATATCGGAAAACCTCTACTGATTAAGCTGTTTACTGTCTCATTTGGCTTTTTAATAGATGGGCCAAAGTCAAAAGTCACAATGGACTCTAGATAACTTATATATTGTTTATGTAGAGGCTGGTCTAATTTATAAAACTTTTCCAAGTTTGCTTGAATGGTTGGATTAGTAGTACGGTCGCTATCTAATGGTGAACCTGGAATGGCATGCATTAAAAAGAACGTTAAAGTTGCAATAATTAACACTGTTACGACCATCATCAAAAATCGTTTGATGATATATTTCACCATACAATGTCCCCCTTTGTAGACCCTTTGATGTCATCAACAATACTTTGCTTGGAAAGCAAGCTCGGCCATTACTAACATTGCACGATACGCTTCAAGAATATCTTGTGCGGGAAATTCCACGATTGTCGTCCCTTCTATAATTCTTGTTCCTGGCATTAACGCAGCCCATTCTGCTTGTCCATAATTGGTAAATTCAATTTTCAATATTGGATTTTCTGGAGGTGTCAATGGTTTGATTTCATCTTTTTTAGCTATGGCTTCTGCCACCTTTTCCGCAACTAGAGCACGCGCTTTTTGGGGATGCAGAGTTTTTACACAAGACCTAGAAATTGATTCTTTAACTGCTGCTGTTACTACTCCAGGAATAAGTGCTTCAATTTCTCGACAAGCGCCATCATCACCTGCTAAGAAAATAACAGGAACCCCGTAATAGCCAGCTACATAAGCATTAAATCCTATTTCCCCTATCTCTACATCATTGATATAAATTGTTCGGAAGCTAAATGTCATGGAGTGGCTCATAACCCCCGGCATGCCAGCTCGCGCGTGATACCCATCGAAAAGTACACCGTCAAAGCTTTCGTCAACATTATGTACCATAGAGAATTGCTTGAAATCACCCGATATTAGTGTGGCATCAGGATTTAATTCTTCGACTAATAGGTTATTCATTTTTGAATGACTGTCATTTACTAGTACTTCTGTTGCACCATTTTGAAATGCTGATTCAATGATTGCATTGGCTTCTTGTGTCATGATTCTTCTTGAATTTTCATAATTGCGTTCAGAAGATGTGACAAAAGTATAGTCTGGTAATCCTGTAATGCCTTCCATGTCTACTGAAAGAAAATATTTCATCCCTACTCCCCCTATTATCCTTCAAACTTATTAATAGATTACCAGACGTTATCTGAATATTCAATTATTTTTAAGTAATATAATGTAAATAAAGTTTGTTTTTACACTAAATAGATAAAAATATGTAAAAAATATAGGGCTGTCTTGTGTGGTTCCTTATAGATTCAATGATAATTTTTTGTGTATTAATCTCTTGTTATCAGCTTCCTTCTTTGTTCCGCTGAGTGTATTAGAAACTGTTTTAATACTAATTTAATTTAGATTGAAGTGTAATTAGCTTCGCTTTCCTGCGGACGAGCGGTGAGTCTCCTCCTTCGTGCGGGGCCTCACCTTTCTCGCTTTTTCTAGCTAGGAGTCTTCGCTAATACAACATATATTGGAGTACTAATCCCCACCCGAAATAGCTAACAATAAATTTTTGTACAAATTTATTCATTCTTACTTTCCCAAAAGCTTCACTTATTATAGAGTCTAAAGATTACACACTATTCTAAGTAGAAATCATAATTTTTAACGTGTAAAACACAAAAAATTTGCCCTTCTTAAAAAAATAGAAAGGCAAATTTTTATTAATTGAACTCTATTATTTGTTTAATAAGACCGATTGAATAGCTTATTCTTAGTATTATTCTACTCCCGGTAATATAGCTAGATCTTTATGGTCTGCATCTAGGATTGCATCGACGCCTAGTGGGATGCCGACGTTTGGTTCGCAATGGCCGATTTTGAAGCCGCTGACAACTGGTATGTTTAAGTCTGTGAAGTAGGATTCGAATAATTCGTGTAAGCTTGGTGAGTCCTGGTATTCGCGTGGCGTGGCATTTGTAAAATCGCCAATTACGATGCCTTTAACTTGTTCGAATTTCCGTGCTTGTCTTAGTTGGTTTAGTAATGAATCAATTTGTGCAGGTTCTAATCCTATATCCTCAATCAAAAGGATTTTGCCGGTTGTATCGATTTCAAATTTAGTCCCTAGACTGTTCGCAATTAATGTTAGATTTCCTCCAGTCAGTTCCCCACGAGCTGCTCCTCCGCAAATAACTGTAAGAGGTGAGATACTTTCATCGTAATGAATCTCAGCTGGTTGGAATAACTGCTCGAACATATGCTTAGTTCGATTTGTCACATCATCGCGTCCCATACTAGATAATGTCGGTCCATGGAAAGTGACAATATCTGAGTACATTCCAATTGCAGTATGCAAGAAAGTAATATCTGAAAAACCCCAAAATATTTTCGGATTTTCTTCTAATAATAAATAATCAATTTTATCCGCAATTCTTGCAGCACCGTACCCACCACTTGCACAGAAAATGGCTTTAACCGCTTTATCTTCAATCATTTCTTGCAAGTCACTTGCTCGTTCTTCATCTGTACCCGCTAAATAGTGATTATGTAGTTGAACTGTATTGCCTAATACATAATGTAAACCAAGCTCTTCTAGAAAATCGAAAGCTTTGGTTAATCTCTCTATATTGGGAGGACTAGATGGCGCAATAATCCCAACTGTATCCCCTTTTTGTAATCTTGGTGGACGTCTTTTCATTTGGCAAAACTCCTCATATAATCAATCATCATATTTACTTTAGCAGAAATATAGCGAGGCTGGCTAATTTTATAGCTGAATTGTTATGAAGAGTTTTGCAATGAAAATTTCTTAGTCACTTGTTGGCTATTTACATGTATTTGTAGTTTAAGTTAGTTTGCTCTATTTTTAATTTCATTAATTTTATTCTTCATTTTCTTATTTAAATTTACCAACCGATCATCTTCATCTTTATATTTTGGCAATTTGCCACTTGGTTTATCTAGAAAGAACGGGCTTTTCTTTTTGTTTGATTTCATCTGTTTCACTCCATACAATTTACTATATTCTTTGTATGGACAACATTTCTTTAATCTAAACAAAAAGAACAGGGTTTTCCCTGTTCTATCTACTTTTTGATTGACCTAACTACTTTTACTATTTTTTATCAATCATATTTTTTATACCAGGAATGAATTATTGTTAAATTGATAATATGATTAAAGTCAATCTGCAAGATAGGCTCGTTCTGCGACACGATGGCAATCACTACAGGGTGGATTAGTTTGGTAAAGGGAATGAGTACCGTATAGTTATCAATTAGAACGATATTCTCATCATCTAATTTACTCAACTCTTCCTCTCCTAATTCAAGCCCAAGAGTTATACCTAACTCTGTAACAAATTGGTTCGTATCTGTTTTACATAATACTGAAATATTTTCCCTACACTTTTCTCCATAAATGTATAGAAAATCTTCTAAACTAACGCGATATTCCTCCATGTCATTCCAAGACTGCGTTCCAAATGGTTCTGTAGCAATACGATCAAGTATAGAAGTAAAATGTTTACTTCGACTTTTGGTTTGTATAATAACCTTCTTCATTTCATCATTGATTGATTCTACTTCATGAATGTTTTCAATCTCAGTTCCACCAATTTTCTTGATGTTTGGTGTGATGAAAAGGGCTAAGTCAACAAAGATGAACATACCTCCTAATAATACATATCTTCTCCATTGGTCTTCTTCAAATCCACTATTTTTAAGGATTAATACTATTCCAAAAATGAAAAAGAAATACCATGTTCTTCTCAGACTTTGTTTATACTTTCTAAAAATATCAGGAAATACAAAGCTTATGTATAAAATAATTGTTGTCATCCCAATTAACAAGAACCATTTATTAATAGAAATGAATTCTGTTATTTGATTGACCCAATTTTCTTTAATAAAAAAGGCAATTAATAGCACAATAATAGGGAAAGCGATTTTTAATATAATCTTCCATTGATACGCTTTTTTCATCATACTTTCCTCCTTTTTTAAGGGTTTCCTTTCTAAAATTTGATACGATTATTTAACTTATCGCAAAATATATACAAAAGCTCTGATAATTAACTGTATTCACGAGAACACAAAAAAAGCCCTAGCAATATTGCTAGAAGCTAAGATTGTGACATAAATATTTAAAACTATATTCAAGCATTACGCTTGGACACATTTGGTTCTATTCCATGATCTCGATTAAACTCCACCCATTTTTCCTTCTCGCGGTGGACAGCTCTATTCTGCCATTCCATAAAGCCACATTCATCACAATGGCTGTCAACATAACTGTTTCCATGAGTGTCTCGATGATGGTAGATTGTCATTGAGTTACAACTATAGCAAAAAATAATCTTATCATCAGAGTGTAAATGCATAGTAGCTACCTCCTAGTAACACTTTTTACTACCATGCTTGTCTAGTTATTAGAGATTTATACATTTAAATCTACATATGAAGATCAGCTGTTTCTCACACTTTTGGATAAGATTAATTTTAACCTTTCTAAATTTTCCTGATAGAACAGCTTATGTCTTTCTAAACCCCTTTTTTCGCTCCAACCAATTGAATTAAATGCATCGGTAAATTGGAAAAACGGTAATACTTGAGCAAGATCCGTTAATGGACGAATAGATGTATATCCTAGCTGATAAGCATCCATTAACGTCTCATCCTTACATAGTATATCTCGATTGATTTTGGTAAAGTCTATTTGAGTCACCCCAATTCGAACACTTTCAAAATCAATAATGCCGACAACTCGATTTTTTCGTATTAGAATATTTGCTGGCCTGAAATCCATATGTACAAAACTTGGTCCATCTGGAGTTGGTAGTAATGGATAATTATCTTCAAAATAGTTTAAAGCTAATTCAAATAATTTCTGCTCAATTACTTTTTCCACACCTACTGAAAATGAATAAAATTGTTCTCTTACAAATTTTGGCCACCCTTCATGAATATTACGGATGTGACTTTTTAAATCCTGTTCAGTTAGCTGAACTGCATGAAATTTAGCATGATGTCTTCCTATATCATAGGCAAGTTTCTGATTCACTGGCCGAGTAATAGAAACACCATCGATTGCAGACAATAACAAAGCACCAGAAATATCTTCATTACCTTCCCAATAATTTAAAACCCTTGGTACTGGTAATTCATCTTTCAACCTTTCAAGTACCGTATATTCAAGCTCTAGTTTTGCTTTTGTATATGGAATTTTTAGATATACTGTTTGATGCGTAACTAGCTGAATTTTATATACAGTAGAACTATATGATTCCGGAACATCCTCAATTGATAATACATTTAACCGAAAGATTTCTATAAGCTTTTTTAGATGACTCATTTATTCCCTCCATCTAGATTGTTCAGTCTCCTAATACGATTATAAATAGATAATACTATTTACTTCCAGTTTTTATAATCCAAAGTAAGAATAAAACAATCTTTTCAGAGCACATTAAATTCTAGGAGGTGAACAATCCATGGTAAAGACAAATACTAGCAATAAAAATAGCAAAAAGACTATGAATGTAAGAACTCATAATCCATTTGATACCTATTTAAAGCTAGATAAGGACGCTAGCAATAGAAACAACAATAACCCAAATGACAACCTAAACGAAGAATTTGCTGCAGAATTTGACTCTAAAGCGAAAAACAAAAATAATGCAACCAACCATGCTAAGGACCAAAAATCAAACAAAAATTAATATAAATTTATACAAAAAGGAGAGTGCTATACGTACTCTC
Organism: Rummeliibacillus sp. JY-2-4R; assembly: GCF_053847205.1. Lineage (NCBI taxonomy): Bacteria > Bacillati > Bacillota > Bacilli > Caryophanales > Caryophanaceae > Rummeliibacillus > Rummeliibacillus sp. JY-2-4R. Next base: position 3,368,706 of record NZ_CM132623.1, read on the forward strand.
CTTTTTGTATAGCATATATAATCAGTTCGTATTTGCTCCATCCTCTTAGACATATAAATTTACTTACGCTTTCATTAAAGGTAAACGTTTAGTTAAAATAGTATTAGAGACTTTTTCAAAGAGATACTGTAAAATTATTCAATATTGCATATCAATTTCTTTACACTAGAACACCCCCATACTTATTTTTCCCGTTAGAAAGAAGGTTTCATGATGTTACAAGTAAATGTAGAGAATACGAGTTTAATATTAGAAGGAGGCACTTTTCGTACATTATTTACAGGTGGAGTGCTTGATACTTTTTTAGAACAAGAGATCATGATGCCTTATATAGTTGGGATTTCAGCGGGTGCCATAAACGCTACTGCATATATATCTCAACAAAAAGAGCGGATGTTATATACATTACTAAACTATCGACACGACAAACGCTATATGGGCGTGCGTAACTTCTTCACTGACCGTAGCTTATTCGGCTTAAATTTTGGATACAATACTATCCCTAATGAGTTGTACCCATTCGATTGGGAAACATATCAAAACTATACTGGCCAAATAGAATTTGGCGTTACCAATGCCATTACGGGGCAAGTTGAATATAAAAACGCAATTGAAATGGATCGGAATTGTATGATGCTTCGTGCTACATGTGCTATTCCTGTACTCTTTCCAGAAATAAAATTAGATGGAATCCCTTATTACGATGGCGGACTGGCTGAACCAATTCCTATTCACCATACAATCGAACAGGGCTTCAAAAAGCATGTTATTATTCTTACCCGACCAAAAGGTTATCGCAAAACGATAGACCGCCAAAGCAAAATAGCGATGAGACTTCTCAAAAAGCGTTACCCTGCTATCGTGAAAAGTATGGAAAAGCGTGCCGACCATTATAATGCTTCATTAGAATATTGCGAACAACTCGAAGCAGAAGGAAAAGCATTTATTTTCCGCCCTACCTCAAGCCTCAATAGCTTTGAAAAAGACCTAAACCAAATACGTACAAATTATCAAATGGGCTATGAACAAGGAATTCAAAAAATGGCTGATTTGAAAAGCTTTTTAGCAAATTAAAAGACAGTCCCTCTTTGAACTGTCTTTTCTTAGACAAAATGTTGAAGGACAATTCCTCCATAAATAAACGCTGCTAAAATCACAAATGCAGGATGTACTTTTTTGAATCTCATGGCAAAAAACGCGATTGCAGCGATTCCAAGGAATTGCCAAGCGCCAATCGAATGGATTGATTCTTTAGCCATTTGCCAAGTAATAACCAACATCATAATTGCTAAAATTGGCTGTATTAATAATGTCATTCCTTTTACTACGATTGACTGACGATGCTTATTTAATACATTCAATAACAAGATCATTAGGACTACAGTTGGTATAATGGTTGCTGCTAAAGCAACGGCAACACCTAAAAAGCCATATTCATCATAACCAACAAATGCAGCTATTTTAGTTGCTATCGGTCCTGGCAGTGCATTTCCAAGTGCCAGCATATTTGAAAACTCACTATTCTCTAACCAATGATAACGTTTAACAATTTCATCATACATGAGAGGAATTGATGATGGTCCTCCACCATACCCAAGCATATTCGCAATGAAAAACCCAACAAAAAGATGAAATAGCGTCATATCTAAACACTTCCTTTCTGCTCTTTATCGTGTTCTTTCTTTTTCCAATGAGAAATTAGTCTAAAATGAATGCATCCATATGCTAAAAACAGAAGAACACCTATTCCCGAATGTATATGAAGTACTTGAAGTAATATAAATGCAATTGCAAAACAACTAATCCCCATCACAATTCCAAGCCCTTTTATCGTTTTTTCTCCAAATTTATAAGCCATTTCAGCAAGCATAACAGCAACAACTGGCATCACCGCTGCTATCATCCCGATAACAACTTTAGAATTACTTAAGAAACCTACAACAGATAAAAGAGTAATCATAAAAATTGTACTCGGTACTATGTGACAAAGAATTGCCCATGCAGCGCCTTTCACACCTCTTAATTTATACCCTAGATAGCCTGCCATTTTCGTTGCAATCGGTCCTGGCAAAGCATTTGCAATTGCCAAAATTTCTCCAAATTCATCGTCACTTATCCACTTATATTTCTCTACAGCCTCATGACGAAAAAGAGGCATGACAGACGGTCCTCCTCCATATCCTAAAACCCCTGTTCTAAGCATAGCCATCGCTAACTGTTGATAGGGATTTTCCTTTTTCTCCATTTGCATAACCTCTTTTCTAAAACTCTTCCATTTCTCTGCTTCTCGCCTATGTAATTTACTAGCCCATTGTCATATGTTAGAGAATGCTACATTCTATATTAAATCTAATAATACATTAAAAGCATTCATCTGTTTTGCCTAAATACATTTTTTCTAACAAAAAAGAAATGAGCTAACAGTTATAAAACCAAACTGAACTCATTTCTTTTTATAAATATGTTAGAAGGTTATTTACCTTTCTTTACTTCATTCAGTAAGTCTGGGAAGTTCGTAAACATTCCTGTTACACCCCAGTCAATTAACTGTTGCATTCTTGCTTTGTCATTCACTGTATATGGGTGAATTTCAAGTCCACTATTGACTACTTTTTGTATATAATCTTTGTTTAAATACGTATGGTTTGGTCCAACTCCGATTGCATATTCTTTAATACTTGCAATCTCTTCATCTGTAATTGTCGCATTTGATTTATAAGATAGTAATTGAATCAAGTTAATTGATGGATCTAAATCATGCACAATTTTCAAACTATCAGAACTGAACGATTGAATAAGTAACTTGTCTTTATTGATATGATACTTATCTACAAGACGTAACAGCTCTTTTTCCATTCCAGGGTATATGTTTGGAGACTTTGTTTCGATATAATAGCTATTATTCTTTCCAAATTTATTGAAGATTTCTTCAAGGGTTGGTACTCGTAAGTCAACATATTCAGGTTGTGCATATTGCGGATAAGCTTGATTAAACCAGCTTCCAGCATCCAATTTTTTGATTTCATTTAGTGTATAGTCTTTTACAAGGCCTGTCCCATTTGTTGTCCGATCTAATTTCTCATCATGCATTGCAATCAACTTGCCGTCTTTTGTCATCTGTAAATCAATCTCGATATAATCGCCATGCATTTTTTCTCCCAATTGATAGGAAGTTAAAGTATGTTCAGGAGCATAGCCAGATGCACCACGATGTGAAACATTCTCGATGTCCTTATATTTTTCCTTAGCCAAAGCTGCTCCTCCATTTGTTACAACACCAGCTACTAATACAAGAGCACCAAGAGCAGATAACCATTTTTTCTTCATCCAAACATCTCCCAACTTTTGAATAGTTTTACTACTATTCAAAAGTAACAGGAGAATATTAATCTCTCATAACAGATTTGTAAATATTTGTTTTTTAATATTAAGATAAATCATAATCTTACTTATTTGGTCACAGCATAGAGTAAATTCTTTGCAATAACAGAAAAAAGCGAGTAATTATAAAATTACCCGCCCAAAGATTAATCTTTTAAAAACAAAAGATCAATTATTTAATTATTCCCCACCAGTAACGGCAAGTGCTTCACCAGTGATAGCTGCTGCGCCATCAGATGCTAAGAATACACATGCTGCTGCGATTTCTGAAGGTTCAAGTAGACGTTTCATCCATTGAGCACCTAAGATGTGGTGATTTAATGCTTCTTCTACGCTTGTTCCATCTTGTTCAGCAAGTTTTGGTAATTGTTTTTCGATTAATGCTGTACGAGTTGGTCCTGGTAAAACAGCGTTTGCAGTGATACCATTTTGTGCATTCTCAAGAGCAACAACACGAGTAAACATGATTTGGCCAGCTTTTGCTGCACAATATGCTGCTTTGTAAGCATCTGGGCGTTTACCGTGACCAGATGAAATATTGATAATACGTCCTTTATTTTGTTTTTTCATAGCAGGAAGGGCATATTTTGTAGTTAAGAATGTTCCTTTTAGGATTACATTCATGACGAAATCCCATTTTTCTCCTGGGAAGTCTTCTACAGGTGAAATAAATTGAACGCCTGCATTGTTTACTAGAACATCAACTGTTCCCCGTTCTGCAATGACTTGTTCAACTGCAGATTTAACACTTTCTTCGTCTGCAACGTTTACTGCGTAGCCTTTTGCATTGCCTAATTTTTCAGCTGCACTTGTAGCTGCTTCTTCGTTTAAGTCGAAGATTGCAACAAAGTCACCATTGTTTTTAAATTCTTCTGCGATAGCGTAGCCAATACCTTGTGCTGCGCCTGTTACGATAACTGTACGTTCTTGTGCCATGAGTATTACTCCTTTAATCTATCATATTATATATTTTTTTCTACACGTTTCCATGTAAGTTTATCTTCAGGTTTAATTCCATTAAAGATAACAACAACGTCACCATCAATTTTCGCAATGCGTGGTTGAGATTGATCTAGCCATGTTGGATTCATACTAACTTCCATGTGATGAGTTAATTCTTGTTTTTCTTCATCTACTTCAAAGCGGCCTGAATAAGCTAGATAACCGTGTGCTGCTGCTGCCATTTCTTCTTGTGTACCAGTATGTAGGTCACCAGATTGATAAGCAGGGCGGCCAGTAGCCATGATTTGTGCTGACATATAGCCATCAGGATTATACATGATAAATCCTTTTGCATCTTTTCCTAAAGGATAGATCACATTTCCTTCTTCATCTGTTGATTGATAAGATATAAGTGACCATGTACCGATTACTTGTTCACGTAATGTTGGTTCAGTAGCTTGACTCTTGAATGCTAAAACCATTTTATATTCACCTTCTGTAATTAATGTGTGAGGAATCTTTTGAAAGGATGAGACACTTTTCTACAATAATTTCTTTGTTTATTTACATCGCTTCTAAATAGCCATTACTCATCCAGACTTTCTTATGTTTTCCTTACACCATTATTATAGGTGCTTTCAATATATAATAAAAATATATATTTTAAATAAAACTTATTTGTTTATTTTATAAATAAAAATATCCACCTAAAAAGAAACAAGCCTGATGAATAATTCACCAGGCTTGCAATGACCTAACTATTAATAAATTAAGATAGCAGCAATTAATACTGCGATTAACGCAACCAAATTAGCTCCGGTCATTGTAAAGAATTGATATTTAAAGCCATTTTTATGGTTGAGTCCTGTAAGTGCGAAGAACGTTAACACAACACCAGTATGAGGCATAACTGTAAAAACAGATGATGCAACAGCTGCTACCCTATGGATAACTTCAGGATCAAGCCCCATAGCCATATAACTTTTAGCAAAGGCTCCCATAACAATTCCCAAAGCTCCTGAAGCCGAACCAGTGATAGCACCGAATGCTGCAGATGCAACAGATAAACTGATAAGTGGGTTTCCAGGGATTCCTAATATGAAGTCAGAAATATATTTAAATCCGGGCGCCAATGTAATAACAACACCAAAAGCTACAGTAGATGCAGTTAAAAAGATTGGCATAACTGAACTGCTTGCACCTTCATTGAAAACAGCTTTTTGATTTGGAATATATTTGTTGAAGATAATCGCAGAGACAATAATAGATACTGTTAATGCGATTAAGATACTATTTTGTATTTTTAATGCACTACCTACAAAAATAATAACGATGAGTAGCACAATTGGCAGGATACTCATGAAGAAAGGCGGAATCTTTGTTCTTACTTCCTCATTTGTATCTTCTACATCAAAATCGGCAAAAGTTTCTCCTCTAGCAATACTTTTCTTTAACATGGATTTCATATACCAAAGACCAAAGGCAATCGCCACAACTGTTCCAATGATACCTAACAATGGCGCAGCGGTAAGTGTTGTGCCAAGGTATGCTGTTGGAACAACATTTTGGATAGATGGTGTACCAGGAAGCATCGTCATCGTAAATGTACCTAAGCCTAGCATAATCGGAATAGAGATTAAGTTCCAAGCAATATTTAATTGTTTAAATAATGGTTTGGCAAGTGGAATAAGCACAAATACTACAACAAATAAACTTAGACCTCCATAAGTTAAGATCGCTGTAATAATGAAAAGTGCAACCAATACTGGAAACGGCTTATCTGTACCTGTTTTGGATAAAATCTTTTGCGCGATTGATTGAGCAGCTCCACTCGCATCGAAATATTTTGCAAAAATAGCACCTAATACAAATACAGCAAAGAATTTAATAATAAAACCAGCAAGACCCGTCATATAAGAATGCTCTGCTCCGATAATGTACGAGAAAAAGTCCATTTGGTTCGTTAAGATTACGATGATGGAAGCAATCGGAGCTACCATCAAAATATTTAAACCTTTCATTGCTGCAATAACGATAAATACAATTGCAAGCAATATACCAACAACTTGAATGATTTCCATTCTATTTTCCCCCAAAAAAATCTATTCACCTGTATTCAGGATTTTTTGTTTAACAATGTATGCATTATCATTTGATTTATAAGTAACCAATTCACCTTGCTAAACTAACCAGAAATGTCTATTTGCTTTTCCCATAGCTTAGATATTACCTGTTCGTTTGATTATTATAGAAGGTATTCAGTTATAATAAAAATACATATTATTAATAGAATATATTTGAGTATTTTATATATAAGGAGAAAAAAGTATGGATAACAGGCAAATACATTACTTTACTGAAGTCGTAAAACAAGGGGGCTTTTCTAAAGCAGCCGAACAATTATATGTTTCCCAGCCAACGATCAGTAATGTAGTAAAAGAATTAGAAAAAGAATTAGATGTACAATTATTAATACGGACAACAAGAAAATTAGAACTAACGGATACTGGTAAACTTCTCTTTGACTACGGCGAACAAATTTCTAAATTATATCGCCGTTTTTATCAAGAATTGGACGATTTAAAACATGTAGAAAAAGGCTCCATCAAGATGGGCATCTTCTCCTCTGTCGGTACTGAGATTCTCACTAGTAATATGTCGGCTTTTTCTAAGCAATATCCCAATATCACTATTCATTTTGTGGAAGATGGAGAAACAAATTTAAAACACGCTTTGGATAACGGAGAATTAGATTTAATCGTACTTGAGGTGCCGAAATCGTCGGTAGACGAACCGATTAATTATATTCCATTTTTAAAAGGGGACTTGCGTTTACTTGTTCATCATACTCATCCCCTTGCCAACAAGGAAATGGTAACCTGGGAAGAACTACGGGATGAAAAATTTATAATCTTCCATGAAGGCTTTGCGGTTCGCCGTTTTATCTTACAAGAATGTGAAAGAATCGGGTTTGAACCCAATATTCTTTGTGAGACATCGCAGTGGAAATTCATTCTCGAAATGGTTTCTTGTAACATGGGGATCAGTATCCTGCCACAAAGTAATGTAACTGATTTAAATGTTGCCCATTTAGGAATTAAAGTTTTACCGATTGTCAATCAAGAAGTCCATTGGCAATTAGGCATCGTATGGAGGAAGGACGGCTATCTTTCTTATGCAACAAGAGTATGGATTCAATTCTTAAAGGAGCATTTAGAAGGAATTGAGGAGTTTAATTAATATAATTTGAAATTAAAGAAATTCTTATCCCTTATATTAAAAGCCATCAGTTATGGTGGCTTTTACTGTATTCATAAAATTTACCCGATTAAATTTGTGCTCTTAGTGCTCTTTTTTAAAAAGGCAACTCATAGATACATTTCATCCTGCTTACCAATGCACTCGATATTCGATTTTCCTGTCATTCTATTTAGCATAAAAAAGACCTTAGCAAATCTGCTAAGGTCTTGATATAACGAAGTTATAGGATATCGGTTTGCGAGGACGAATTAACGGTCAAAGTGAGGAATAAAAGAAGCCAAACAGATGCTGAAGGAACTCATACATTCATTGTGATGCGAGTAAAATTGAAAAACAGCATAATTACATGGAATCTAAAAAAACCCCAAGCAGTGAACTTTCTCCAGGTATTAGATATATATTTATAGGGTTAGCTAAGGTAATTATTTAATGTTTGCTGTAGGGTAGCTTTTGTTTCTGTGTATCTAGTAAGATCGATTCCTAAATGAACCATTTGTCTAACAAGTTCTGGTCGTAATCCAGTTATGACTGATTTTGCCCCCATCAGTGTGATACCAATCAACACTTTTTGGAAACGAGCGATGGTTACTTCGTCCATGTCTGATATTCCTGACAAGTCAATAATTAATGTCATAATCCTTAACTTAGCAATATCTGTTAAAACTTTTTCTTCAATAATATCCATACGATAAGCATCGAATGTACCAATTAACGGTAATACAGCTACCGTTTGACTGACTGGTATGATAGGTACCGAAAGATGTTCTACTAATTTTCTTTGAGAAAGGATTAATTCATCTTTATAATGTGAATAGCTAATAAAAAACGTGTTTAAAAACTCATCAATCCCATCATTAACTTTTTCCTCTAATTGAAAAAAGTTGCCTGCAAGACTAACATCTTCATTTTTTTGATTATATTGTTTGATAAAATACCATAAAGTACGTCTAATTGCATGTACCCATTCTAATTTGAACGCAACAGTTAATGAATATTTCGCCCAAGCAATGCCTTCTTCTTTAGCGAATGCAATGAGCTGTTCATTTTTATCTTCCACTACATAAAGAACTACCTTTTGAGCGTTTTTCAATAAGTCGATATTCCCGTCTTTTAAAATATTTTCAATATTAGTAGCAACATTGACAGCCTCCGATAATAGTTTCTCCTGAAATTCCTGCTTATTAATGGAAATATAATGGGATATATTTGTAGTATCATAGAACTTTTCCAATTTTTAATCCTCCTTAGTTAAGTCTCTTCTAAGCTTTACAGTGTTAACTTCATGTTAATACCCTAATTTTAAAGTAATTAAAACTTTTTTAAGGCTATTTTCATAAACTTTGATTCTCTTGATGTCATAATAAGAATTAAAACTTAAAGTTTCTAGACAAATTAACGCAAACGTTTTTATAAAAAGATACCAAGAAGAATCTAGTTTTACGTTTTTATGAACTGATGCGAAAAATGGCCTTTGTTTAAAAAAGTTGACCTACAATGTAAGTCAGGTCATCTTTCCCTGTTTTTGCATGGTTATCTATATAGTTAGAGATTTCTTCAATCGAATTAGATGAGCATGCTAATGACTTTATACCGGGTAGCGATAGACCATCCGTATGGATAATAAATTTTGATCCCATTTCATAAGAAAATGTATCGCATCGATATTTTTGCGGCCTCCCAGATAAATATCCCAGAATAGGCAGTGGATAGATAAACTTTCCAGAGGGGCTAGAAAGAACAAACTGAATGTTTCCCACCGAGCTATAGGTGAAAGTCTTTTGTGAAAAATGTGCCTTTATAATGCTTAGAGTCGCACCTCTTTTATCTTTGAGGACCTGATTGCAATAGTCGATTAATACCTCTACATCTTTATCATGGTTTTTTTCCACTTCCTTGCGAACCGCATCCGACGAATGAAAGGCATGCTCCCCACTGCCTAAACCGTCACAAACCGCACAAATAAAGTATTCGTCAGTTATTTTAATATAAATGCTATCCCCGTTAATTACATTTCCTTCCTTAGGAACTTGATAGGCAATTGCCTGAATATGTTGGTTGCTAAATTCAAGCTTTTTTTTCCCCTCCATCTTTACCAGTGCCTTTCATAAATTTTTGGTTACTTTTTGGTATCTTCGATAACACAATATGATTGATTGAACATCCACTATAGTCTTTTAAAAATAATCAGCGTAAAGTCATCCCTTATCTCGTAATTTTGTAACCTCTCGAGATCACGATAAATGTTCTCCACCATTTCTTGTGCGGACAAATGCATATAGGTTTGAATTAAATCAGTTATTATTGATCGTTCAATAAATCCCTTTTCTGTCCTTGATTCTGTCACACCATCTGATAGTAAAACTATCATATCCCCGGGACTAACCTTCTTTTCAAATTGCTCATATGTAATATCATGTTTTACACCTAAGATCAAGCCTCTTGTTGTAAGGTCCTCAAATGATTGAGAAGACGCATGATAATAGAACCCCTGTTCATGCCCTGCAGCAGCATATGTAAATGTATGATTACTTAAATCATATACTCCGTAAAACATGGTAATAAATACACTTGAATCAAGATTACTTTCTACTACTCTATTTAAATTTAATAACACATCATTTGGTTTGTTTATTGACTTAAGTAAACTATCCATTCCATACTTAATCAAATTCATACAAAGTGCAGCAGGTATTCCTTTTCCCATTACATCTGCAATTGCAACGCTAATACTTTTTTCGTCCTCAACAAAGCGATAAAAGTCTCCATTAATTTTTTTCGCTGGTACACTAATGGCACCAATATCAACTTCATTCAGCTTCGGAACGGACGTTTCTAAAAAGTTTTCTTGTATGCTCGCAGCCATTTCAATTTCCGATTTAATTTCAAACTGCTTGTCCCTCAAGCTCTGGTATTCTTGATAAGCTAAGCCATAGTTCATCATAAATTCAATAAGGAAATCAAACGAAGCTAAAACTTCCTTTCCAATATCAGGAAATAGATTCTTTAAGACTTCACGGTGGATACTAATAATTTCTTCAGGAGATATTTGCTGTTTAATGAATTTCCTGCTGAACATTTGCCCTTGATACAATGCTGCTTCAGAAGATTCTTCTATATATTTGCGAAGTAACTCCCGATAACTAGATTCTAATATCGGTTTGAAATCCATTTTTAAAACCTCCCACGAAGCCATTTTACTACCTTAACAGTTGTCCCTTTTCCAACTATTGAGGTCAAATCAAATTCATCCATTAAACGCTTTGCCCCGGATAAACCTGACCCTAAACCACCTGATGTAGAATATCCATCCTCCAGCGCTAACCTAATATCCTGAATTCCCGGACCATGATCTTGAGCGATTACTTTTAAACCTCGCTTTCCAAGAGCACTGACAGTTTCGAAACGAATCTCTCCCTTATCGGCATACAAATAAATATTTCGCGCCAACTCAGAAATTACAGTGGTGATTCTTGTCTGGTCAACTATTCCAAACCCAAGCTCCTTAGCAATCTTTCTACCATGCTGCCTAGCTGTAACGATATCAAATTCTGATAATATTTTTATAGAGGATTCGTATTCCATGATCTAATCCCCCAAACCTTTTTGTAATAGTTCTAGCCCCTTTTCTAAATCTAATGCTGTATCGACATCTTGGAGATGAATCCCCATTTCAACTAACGTAATTGCCACAGCTGGTTGAATGCCAGTAAATACAACTTTCGCACCCATCATTTTAGACATACTAAACACATCGCCTAGAACCTTAGCAATAAACGAATCAATCATATCAACAGACGTTAAATCAATTACTACACCACTAGCACCAGTTTCATGTATTCTTTGGAGCAATAATTCTTGAAATTGTAAAGCTGTTTGATCATCAAGCTCCCACTGAATGGAAACAAGCAGATAATTATATAATTTTAAAATTGGTATTTTTATATTCATTTTATTCCCCCATTTATACAATCTTTCGATTTGTCATTACTAATGTATCACAACATTCCCCTGTTATTAACATGACTTTAATTCTAAATTCTATAATACCATAAGCAAGATTTATCGGTCTTGGTATCTCTATGGTAAGCATTGGATGAAATAACTTTCTAATTAACTTGGGACAAAAATCGATATATTTATATTTATATAATTTCAATTCACCTAGTCAAAAAAGGACTATCAATAACATAGTCAAAATTAATAGAAAGTAAGGATATGGGGGAAAACAACTTTCATAAAATACCCGTATATTTAAATATTAAACCTAAAAAATTTACCTTTTTATCATTTGGTAATCTCATATATTTTATTAGTCTATAATAATTGATATTTATATTTAATTTACAGGAAAGCCAACAAAGAATTACAGCTTGAAAGACATATGATGGTTAAACCTTCATACAGAATACGTTCAACTTATGAACAAAGACTAGAAAAACTTATAACGATTAGTGTAATAAATATTGGTTTTAACAGAGTAATGAATACAGTTGTGGGTGAATGGAACGGAACATTGGGTGTAAAGGTTACCGTTAAAGAAACAATTCAGAAAAATACTGGTGGACAAAATGATAATGACGATTTAACAATTTAGATTAATTTTTCCGATGCGAAGAAAAAGATATAAAAGGTTCGCTATCATTAATTTATACTGATATTTAGGGTCAACAATATAAAGAGTCCGTACATATTGAAATTAAATCCAAGTACTATAAAATTGTTGAAGAAGAATCTCCTATACTCGAAGAAGGTTTAATAGGCCAATATTTTAAATAATCATCGTCCTTTCGGGGACGTTTTTTTATGAATAATGATTTAAAATAAATCTATATTTTTTTCAAAAAAAGGACTTTAAAAAAGAATTAAAAATATAAGACAAGGAGGTAATAAAATGAAATTTGAAACAAAATATTTAATACGTTGGGGTATCCCTGGATGGGTGCTGATTTTCTGGATGTTCTATGAATATTTATTTTTAAAAGGTATCAATCCATTGGATAGCAAAATGGTAGATATAACAAAAGGTTTAACGTTATTGTTATCTTTAACAGCAGTTGGCGTACCTATTGGTTACCTATTACATCAATTGTATTTTGGATCTGCATGGGTTTGGAACAAAAAACGTAAATTTGCTGATGATTTTGCAAAAGAGCTAGGTGACAAATTACCAAAACAACAAGGTTGGGGCACTGATAAAAATGAAGATTATTTTCAAATTGAATATGTATGGCATTCAGTTTTGATTAATCAAACTCCAGAAACCCGAGCATATATTGAAGCTAGATACAGACATCTGTTAGGAACAATTCATGCTTTAGGAGCATTGTTTGTAAGTAGCATGGTCGCTACTATCATTTCAGTAATTATAATATTCACCCATCTATCAGGTTTCCCCTACAACGCTTATTTTTGGATGGGTATTGTTTTGCAATTATTAATATTCTTTTTTGCTGGAGCGAATTATAAATATTATTCGGCTAACCTTACTGCATTACAAATCAAAATGTTAAAAACATATTTGTAACAGTACATATATTAAACGTGCATACTTACGCTGTGTGCGTTTTTCTTTTGTTTTTGATTAAATTATTCCTCAATGATATAAAACGAACGCAACCAGTGACGGCTACGTTCGTTTAGCGTTACATATTGTTCAACGGGGAAAACTTTTGATGATTATTTTGAATATCGTTAGCAAATAGGTTTACCTATTTCTTCGTTATTTCCATAGATGTATGACCTAATAATGATTGAAGGTGGAAAGCATCTCCCCCATTTTCAATATACATTCGTGCCATTGTATGACGGAACGTGTTACAGCTCACCCTGACATCAGTTATGCCACTTAGTTTCCCATAATGTTCAATTCGATTTTGAATACTCCTACGCTTCAATGATTTATCATCTTGATTGATAAATAGTTTATCTGTATCCAAAATATTGGGATGATAGGCTGATAGGCGTTTTTATTAAGATATTCTTCTATTTGGATTGATTATGCATCTAAGATGGAATGAATCCCCTAAAATCAACGCATCCACTTTTGACGAAATTTGTCTTTCTTTCAACACGTGTTTAATCTCAATCTTTATCATAATGTTTGTGCAATTTTGCAGTGTCATCAGCAATTAAATATCTAGAACGACCGAAATAGAGTGGAATCTGCAGCTTCGACAAATCTGGGACCTGGTTTTCATTAAGCAATTCTGCATCCTTATACGTTTGCAGGATTTCCCCCGAAAACAAATCGTGGTCACCGTGAGGTCGTATATCAGTTACTTTACATTCATAGGCAAAATAAGCATCCTTTAAAATTGGCACGTTCAAAATTAACCCATCGTCATAAGAAATGCCAAATGTCTTAAACTTATCTATATCACTCCCGCTTGTCGTACCGATCAGTTGTATCCACTCTGACAAATGTGATGGAAGAAAATTCACAGCAAATACACCACTTTCCTCAATGAGTTTATGTGTATACCTTGCCCTACCAATGGAAACGCCATAAGTTGGAGGTTTCATCCCCAAATATGTGCGCCAAGCTGCAGCCATTATATTTTGTTTCCCTTCACTGCGAGAAGTAACAATAGCCACTAGCCCGGGATAGGTGTATATAAGTGATTTGTCTGTTGGTGTTCTCAATGAAATTTCCTCGTTTCAAAATTTTTTTACTTATATGGTTACCAGACTAAGTATATTTTATGATTAAAACGAATAATTTAAATTTTCTAAATGTTTTTTATTACAAGCCTTTTAGTTAAAATAATACAATTGCGTCTACCTTGTAAACTCCGGTTATTGAGAGGAATAGGAGGAAACAATTTGGAAGGTAAACTCACGGAATGTGTAATCGCTCAAGTTCCATATATTAATCAGCGCCACTTGTCATTCTTGCGGGTAATCCTTCAGTTTGGATATTATCACATGCCAAGCGGTCACTGATGTTGAGAATGGAGAATTAGCAAGAACTTTCTACTTCAATCGGCTTTAATCATATATCTTCCATTGCCAGGTTGGATAAACTACAATAGAAAAAACATTTTAAAAGAGGTATTGAACATGGATAATAGATACAGCAAATTATTTGAGCCTTTCACATTCCGAAGTGGTGTCAGTATTTCGAACAGATTAGTCATGGCACCGATGACAACTTATTCAGGCAATGAGGACGGTACCGTATCGGATGATGAGATAAAGTATTATGGTCGCAGAGTGAATGGTGTCGGACTCGTTATCACAGGGTGTACTCACGTTACTGCTAATGGAGTTGGTTTCACTAATGGATTTGCCGCGTATGATGATAAATTCATACCCAGCCTACGAAAATTAGCAGATATAGCGAAAAGTGGCGGCGCCCCTGCTATACTTCAAATTTTTCATGCTGGTAGTAAAGCCGTACCGGAACTTATTCCTAATTCAGATGTAGTTAGTGCCGATGTGATTCCATTTCTTCCGGGCATGATTGAACCTAGAGCACTTCTCCATGAAGAAATTCTGGATATAATAAAAGCTTTTGGTGAAACAGCAAGACGTGCAATTGTAGCAGGTTTCGATGGCGTCGAATTACATGGGGCACATGGCTTTTTAATTCAAAGCTTCTGGTCTCCCGCGACCAATCAACGGACGGACCAATGGGGAGGAACACTTGAAAATCGGTTACGTTTTCCATTGGCGGTTATTCAGGAGGTTAAAAGTGTTATAAAAAAATACGCTATCAAACCGTTTATTTTAGGATATCGATTTTCCCCTGAGGAATCATCGAGAAACGGGGGATTGACTATGAATGATACGTACGAATTAATCGACCACCTCGTAAATCAAGATTTAGATTACATCCATGCTTCATTAGATGATGTATCTTCGAAACCGAAAACCAGCAAGAATGAAAAGACAAGGCTTGAATTAATTATTGAAAGAGCTAACGGCAAAGTGCCTATACTAGCTGCCGGTTCAATGAGAACGCCGGATGAAGCTTTAAAAGCTTCCAAATTAGGATTACCTTTAATTGCTATTGGCAGGGCATTAATTATGAATCCTGAGTGGGTTGAAATGGTCACAAATGGACAGGCGGATAAAATCGATACGGAATTGAAGGTTTCAAAGATAACTCTGCTAGATATTCCAGAAAAAATGTGGAATACCATTCAAGTAAAACCGGGTTGGTTTGCGATTGCTAAAGAAAGACTATGAGCCAGAAATTAATAGTTAATTTCTTATCGAAGTTAGCAAGATAAAAAACGGCAGATCCTTCCTGCCGTTTTTATAAATTCGTTAATTGCCATTATTGACTCGAACCTTTTTTCATTATAATCTCTTTACTTAATTAAACCCTTTCCAATTTTCAAATGATGGGATGTGGCTCCTTCCCTCTCTCTATTTAATAGTTAGTCTCATAAATGCTTGTTAATCGCAACATTTTTCTGCCCCAAGTGAATGTGGGATCTTTGAGTTAAAAGAAAAAGAAAAAAGCCTTTCCCCTTATTGAAGAAAAGCCCCCGCTAGTTGAAGAAGCTTATATAATTTCTATCATTTAATATAAAAGTGTGCATGTAATTACAAGCTCCCTTTATATAAACAGAAAATGGCATAGTCAATTCTTATGCCATTTCTTTTGTTTATTTAACGTTTTACAACTTAAAATGGAACCTTTTAGCCCCAATTAACCAACTCAACATCTTTTTACATCACTGTTCCAAACATACTTATTATAGCTTGTTGAACCGTAGCAAATGTTTTTAAAGAAGATAAATCAATACCAGCGGTTATAATTTTTATTGATAGTTCGGGACGAATGCCTGTAAATATAGCATCAATACCTAATAGTTGTAGAACATGGTGAATTTCTAAGATTCTACTTGCAATCTCATCATCAATCAAAATTATACCAGACAGGTCTATGATAAGACATTCCACTTTCAATTCACTAATTTTCGATATTGTATGTGTCATGATATGTTCACTTTTATCCAAGTCAAACTCTCCAACTAAAGGAAGAACTGCCATGCCATCTCTTAGTGGAACAACTGGTGTTGATAACGCAGTTATTTTCTGTTTATGTTCTTTTTCAGTTTCATTTACCTGTCGTTCCCTTTCAAGAATAGTTTCAGTAATACTTAAATCGAGCAGATAACTCAACCTGCTATTTACAAATAAAACTTCCTCTATAGATAGTCCCTGGTCTATTTCATATTTAGTTAGCATGGAAATTAATTGTAACCTTGTATCAGCATAAGGTTTAATGAGAGTTGAAAGTGCCTCTATACCAAAGCCTGAATCTTCAGGTTGTAGAAGTGTTTTATGCCATTTGATAAATTCTGATTTAACGGTTTCCATTGACCAATTAAATGAACTTCCTAAAAACTCAAAAAATTTACGGTTGTTTATAACGGATTGTTTTACGATATCATCTGGTACGGAAATATCTAATTTTTTAATATTATAATCAACAATTTCTTTGCTCAATGATTCTGCATATTTAAGTAAATATTGTTGGAATTTTACAAGTGAATTCATATAACCTAGCCACCCTCCCTAAATCATATCCTATCTCACTTTTTCTAATAGTACCGCTACTGTTTACAGTTATTATAGAAGAAAAGCCACTTGCAAGCACCTTGTCCTAGAGTTGCCGCTCTGTGATGGACAAGGTTTTATTTTTATTTTAGCCCTTTAGTGTACTAAAGTAAATTAACTTGGTTTAGATTTACAGCTTATCAATCGAGCTAAACTTTTTTGCCTTCTCTTATAAGTCGTTTCCCCACAAAGCCACATATCTCTTTGTAACCGATAAATCTGAATGGCCTAAAAGAGCTGCTAATGAGAAAGCATCCATTCCCCTTAAAACCATATGTTTAGCATAAGTATGACGGAGGATATTGGGACTAAATTACTTTTCAATTTTGGCTAATTTTTTGTACTTCTCGAATCTGTTTTGAATACCTCTGTTTTTTAATCGTTCATCATACTCATTAATGAATAAATAATCAGAGCCGACATTTCCTCTTAACCACAAGTAAGCTTTTATCTGAATCTGGGTCTTCTTACCAACATTAACTGTTCTTTCCTTATAATTATTGGTGTTTCGAACAATCAATTTATTTTCTCTTACATCATCCAATTCCACCCCAGTAAGTTCTGATAAACGAATACCAGTATCTAAAAGAACCATAAAGATTGTAATGTCTCTTTCACCAACAAATGAATCCTCCTTACGTATAATTACTGCTATCCTCTCTATTTCTTTTATCTCTAGGGTTTCAATTATTCTTTGTCTGTCCCTCATTTGTTTAATGTCTTCCGAAGGATTGATCGAGATTATTTTATTTTTCCTTAAAAAGTTGAAATACGCTTTTAGAGCTCTAATTCGAGTATTATACTAACAACTTTTATTTGCTCCTTTAAACATAAAAGAACTTCTTCAATATCACTTTTAGTTAATTCAATAAGTTGTTTATTAATGTTTAGCCCTGCCAATGATTTTTGAAAGGCCATAATTTCATTCTTGTAATATTTAAGAGTAGCTTCTCTTAAATTTCTTACAGCACAATTATGTTCATATTTTGCCCAGGCTTCTTCATCTGTAATTTGTGTTTTGATTAAAATTTTTTCTTCCGTTGTTAGTTCTCTTTTTCTTCTTGCCACTATTCTTCCTCCATCTCGTATGACTAATCTCGTAAGACACTTTCACGAAAATAATCAGACGAGATGAAATAAAAAAAGACCTCCAACATAACGTTGAAAGTCTTGATTTATAAGGCTTGGAGCCTTACTTTAGATACCGGTGGTCGGGGTCGAACCGACACTCCAAAGGAACACGATTTTGAGTCACAAACATTCATAAACTGTTCCTAAAACTTTTTATATCAATGCTTTTAATATTTGCCTTTAAACTTCTCGTACGATTACCCAAGATTATGCAACTACTAATGAAAAAAGTCAAGTCATCTTTAATTGTTGGATGTTCAAATCAGCCTGTCCGATTGACTTAAATAACTCTATAAGTTTTCCTTCTAACTTATATGCTTCATCTCTATCATTGAATGAAGCTAGTATCATATATTTTATTTCCCCATCTCTCATTAGCTCTTTATGATATGAGTTTCTTCTATTAGAATACCTTCTACACCTATACCATACACCACTACCAATATAAATAACTTTCCCTTCATAAATATGAGCATAAACAATATATTTTTCTGTTTCTCTTAACTCATCTGCATTTAGCTCATATTTCTGTATGAGTGAAGTTATTTTTTGAAAGGAAGTATTATATATTCTTGCTATATCTTCATTAGTCATTTTGTTTTTTAAATGATTGGTTAGTTCTTCTTTTGTTGGCAACATTAAATCTCACCTCAAAGAAGTTATATCCTCTTAGTGATGAATGTAAATTAAAATTGATAAATAATTTGTATGAAGTAAGAAGCTTTAAACCATATTATTAAATTCTATGCCTTAGCTATTTACATAAATTATTGAATCATTTTCTGAATTTGATAAATAAATAACTAAATCATTTTCTGTCAATCCAATTGCTTTAATTAAAGCCAAAAGATTTTTCTTTTTTTCATCACTACTTGAGTTTGTATTAATATAAAAACCGGTCTCTAAAAGTTTATGACTTGAACGGAAATCATTCGGATTTTTAGAAATATAATTTTTCCCAACGAATTCTCCACTATTAACTGTTTCAATTAATAATTCAGGATCTAATTGGTAAATTTCAGAAATAACTTTTACATATAAATCTGTCATATTTTTTACCTCATGTTTCTCTTCCATAAAAGTAAAATATTCAGGCTTTATATTTTTCCAATCATCATCGAAATCCAAAATCATATTATAATTTTCTTCAGGAAAATCAACTTCTGGATAAACCCAAATATTTTTCGCTACTTCAAATAATCGATTCGCCCTTTTTAATATTTCTTCTTCATTCCATGTCTCTAACTCAATTAAATCAGTATTTAATCTACATGGACTTCCTTTAAATCCATTTTCCATATCTCGTTTCTCAGTAAAGAATTTATTTCCCATTTCTCCATTGTAACGAGTAAGTGTCAAGTTTCCTATTGTATGAAGATATTTACCGTGGATTTGTTCCCAATTAGCCCCAAGAGCATTTACCCATTTGGATGATAAATTATTCGATTGTGGCATGATGGATACATCAAATGAACCCCAATCGATAACCCCATCATTAATACCTTCTCAACCATCACCACAAAGACTCCAACCAAAGATAGTAAAAGTCAAAGTCATACCAGAAGAAAAGATTCTTGAACAGTATAAAATGGTAGAGGAAGAACGAAAGAAAGAAGAAAAAGACAAACCTAAAATAATTGATATGAGCACTATATTATTACGAGATACCATTTGATATCTCGTATTTTTTTGCCTAAAATTAGAGAGTGTAAAAAAAGTAATCTCAAACAGCTCAAATGCTGTAAAAAAAGTAATACGCTATTTATAGAATAAATATAAATAGATACAAGAGTGCGCAAGCACACTTGTAGAGATCGGCTTGTCACCTACCTCCCTTTCGTACGGTAGGCTGCCTTGATTTATAGAAAACCATCAAAATTAATAATTATGTATTGATATGAAAACAAATAAAAAAATCTCTTAAAATGAGCCTAAAGATGATTTAAACTCGTTCTAAGAGACTTTTATGTTGTTCTTGATAATTTTATTAGGAATCCTCTAAAGAACCTTAAACGCACATAAAATCAATATTTTATTACTTGTTCTTGTATTGTTACGAATGCGATTGATGTATCTGTATATATATTGTGTTCCTTAAAATTGTTGCATATCCCTCTTTATTACTTTTAACCATTTACGTATTATATTTCGAATCCAAAATATTGTTGTAAATAAGCCAATTATAGCTAACACTAGCATTAAAACTAAAACAAATAATTCCATCAGATTTAAACCGCTCAAAAAATTCAAAAAATAATTAACTATCTTTGAGTCCTCCTTATTCACTCTTACTTATTTTATTGTGAATCCAAGATGCTGTTTTAAATGAGCCAATTGTAGCTAACGGTACTATTAAAAATATAACTATAACCCCAATCCCAAAAGACATTGTTCTGACCTCTCAATTAATGTTAAGTAATAAGTAGTATGCGTTTAGCAATATAGGTTATACTCTGTCCAAACACCCATTAATTTAGGGAATGTAATCGATAATAGATGGAATATAATTTTCTTTTGTTTAACTTGTTCTTCTAGATGTTCAAGCCTAGCATTTATATGTGCTAATTCTAAGCGATTGTTATTACTTTTAACATTGAAGTTCTTCCCTATTTTATTAACATTGTAGTATCTCTCATAGAGATAATCTAAAAGCTCAATTTTGTCCTCTACCTTTAAATCATTAATCATTTCAAGAATCTTACTCACTTTTTCCAAAGTAATCACCTCGTGTATTTTTTGTGAAACTATCAGTTTATTTTTTATTCACCATTAACGAGCTAATTTCTTCGAGAGAGTTAAAATTAGGTTTCTCAACATATTGCCACCAAAATAATATTTGATTGTTAGTTTCTTTCTCAATTTTCATTACCATTTCAATAATATTTGATAAGTACTTTGATACCATATCTATATCAATATTTATTAATCTTTGCATTCTAGATAAATCTGATCCATTTTCTGTAAAAGCAGACATATGTACATAGGCGTCTCGATAATCTGTTGTTTCCTCATAAATTTTGTATTCAGAAGATATTTCAGTTCTTAATGTTGGAAATTCAGGATATAAGAGTTTTTTTTTGCTAATGAAAACGCGTCAATACCTTCCATAATTGATCGCTTAGCATAAGTATGTCTTATGATATGAGGACTAAATTGTTTCTTTATTATGCCATGTCTTTATACTTTGCAAATCTATTTTGAATACCTCTACCTTTTAATTGCCTGTTATCAACATTTACGAATAAATGTTCAGTATCTAGTTTTCCTCGTAATCTCAAATAAATGTTCAGTTGTTGTATCGTCTTCTTACTTAAATAAACACTTCTCTCGTTCAAGTTTTTCGTTTCTCTTATAATGAGCTCATTTCCTCAAATATCATTTACTTTAATTCCAACCAATTCTGAAAGAAGAATTCCTGTATCTAGCATTACCATAAAGATAGTTATGTCTCTTACTCCAACAAAAGTATTTTGACCTCTAATAACCTTTGCAATTTTTTCAATTTCCTTATCGTCTAATGTTTCAATAGTACGTTGTCTATCCCTTAGTTGTTTAATATCAGCAGTAGGATTTTTATGGATTATATTACTCTTATACAAATAATTAAACAATGCCTTCAAAGCTCTTATACGAGTATTAATGCTGACTGTTTTGATTTGTCCTTTTAAGTGAAGAATAATCTGTTCAATATCATCTTTATTGAGTTCGATAATTTGCTTATTAATTTCCAACTCAATCATTGATTTTTGAAATGCTGTAATTTCATTTCTGTAAAACTTAATAGTGATGGTCTTAAATTTTTTAATAGACAGTCCCTCTCGAATTTTTCAAACACTTCTTCATCAGTCATTTTGATACGTGTAAAAATTTTTTCTTCTGTAGAAAGTTCTCCTCTACGTCTTCTCATTTTTTATCACCTCGTACGATTCACCTCATAAGATTTTGGCTGTAATAATCGTACGAGAAAACACAAAAAAGACTTTAGCAAATATTGCTAAAGCCTTGATATTACTTAGTTTTAGGATACCGGTGGTCGGGGTCGAACCGACACTCCAAAGGAACACGATTTTGAGTCGTGCGCGTCTGCCAATTCCGCCACACCGGCACATTATTATTAGAGTTATCAATTTTAAAATTATGGAGGCGGCAACCGGATTTGAACCGGTGAATAAAGGTTTTGCAGACCTGTGCCTTACCACTTGGCTATGCCGCCTTAATTTTTATTTGTATTTATGGAGCGGAAGACGGGGTTCGAACCCGCGACCCCCACCTTGGCAAGGTGATGTTCTACCACTGAACTACTTCCGCAAATTAACTGGGGTACCTGGATTCGAACCAGGGCATGACGGAATCAAAATCCGTTGCCTTACCGCTTGGCTATACCCCAATATGGGGCGGCTGAAGGGGATCGAACCCTCGAATGCCGGAACCACAATCCGGTGTGTTAACCACTTCACCACAGCCGCCATTATACTATTGTCTTTTTTATTAATTTTAATAATGGGGCGGCTGAAGGGGATCGAACCCTCGAATGCCGGAACCACAATCCGGTGTGTTAACCACTTCACCACAGCCGCCATTATGTTTAGATTTAATAAATTTTATAATTGGCAGGGGCAGTAGGAATCGAACCCACATCAAAGGTTTTGGAGACCTCTATTCTACCGTTAAACTATGCCCCTATTTTAAAATATGGTGGAGGGGGGCAGATTCGAACTGCCGAACCCGAAGGAGCGGATTTACAGTCCGCCGCGTTTAGCCTCTTCGCTACCCCTCCGAAAATGGTGCCGGCGAAAGGAGTCGAACCCTCGACCTACTGATTACAAGTCAGTTGCTCTACCAACTGAGCTACACCGGCAAATTATTATGGTGGGTCGGGACAGAATCGAACTGCCGACACTTAGAGCTTCAATCTAATGCTCTACCAACTGAGCTACCGACCCATAATAATTTCATATATTTTATATTGTTAATGGCGGTCCGGACGGGACTCGAACCCGCGACCTCCTGCGTGACAGGCAGGCATTCTAACCAGCTGAACTACCGGACCATTTTGGTTGCGGGGACAGGATTTGAACCTGTGACCTTCGGGTTATGAGCCCGACGAGCTACCGAACTGCTCCACCCCGCGATAATATTATTTTTAAAAAATGGTGGAGGATGACGGGATCGAACCGCCGACCCTCTGCTTGTAAGGCAGATGCTCTCCCAGCTGAGCTAATCCTCCATATTGAATGTTAATGGTGACCCCTACGAGATTCGAACTCGTGTTACCGCCGTGAAAGGGCGGTGTCTTAACCGCTTGACCAAGGGGCCATTTATATAAATAAAAGATGATTTAAGGTTTTATGGCGGAGAGTAAGGGATTTGAACCCTTGAGACAGGGTTACCCGCCTACACGATTTCCAATCGTGCTCCTTCGGCCACTCGGACAACTCTCCATTTAAATGGCTCCGAAGGCAGGACTCGAACCTGCGACCCTCTGATTAACAGTCAGATGCTACTACCAACTGAGCTACTTCGGAATAATTTTTAACAGCCTAGCAACTTCCTACTCTCGCAGGAGGAGATCCTCCAACTACAATCGGCGTTAAAGAGCTTAACTTCTGTGTTCGACATGGGAACAGGTGTGACCTCTTTGCCATCATCACTAGACTATTTACTTAAGGACAAGAATTATTATACCATTTCAGGAGAAAAAATCAAGTGTTTTTTTCTATTTTAGAAAAGTTTTATTAAAAAACATTTAACTAAAAATTCTTGTTCTTTCAAAACTGGATAAACCTTCATTGAAATTCTTAAAATAACTCTTGGTTAAGTCCTCGATCTATTAGTATTCGTCAGCTCCATGTGTCACCACACTTCCACCTCGAACCTATCTACCTTGTCGTCTTCAAGGGATCTTACTTACTTGCGTAATGGGAAATCTCATCTTGAGGGGGGCTTCATGCTTAGATGCTTTCAGCACTTATCCCGTCCACACATAGCTACCCAGCGATGCTCTTGGCAGAACAACTGGTACACCAGCGGTGTGTCCATCCCGGTCCTCTCGTACTAAGGACAGCTCCTCTCAAATTTCCTACGCCCACGACGGATAGGGACCGAACTGTCTCACGACGTTCTGAACCCAGCTCGCGTACCGCTTTAATGGGCGAACAGCCCAACCCTTGGGACCGACTACAGCCCCAGGATGCGATGAGCCGACATCGAGGTGCCAAACCTCCCCGTCGATGTGGACTCTTGGGGGAGATAAGCCTGTTATCCCCGGGGTAGCTTTTATCCGTTGAGCGATGGCCCTTCCATGCGGAACCACCGGATCACTAAGCCCGTCTTTCGACCCTGCTCGACTTGTAGGTCTCGCAGTCAAGCTCCCTTGTGCCTTTACACTCTGCGAATGATTTCCAACCATTCTGAGGGAACCTTTGGGCGCCTCCGTTACTCTTTAGGAGGCGACCGCCCCAGTCAAACTGTCCGCCTGACACTGTCTCCTACCCCGATATAGGGGTACGGGTTAGAATTTCAATACAGCTGGGGTAGTATCCCAAGGACGCCTCCACCGAAGCTGGCGCTCCGGTATCTCAGGCTCCTACCTATCCTGTACAAGCTGTACCAAAATTCAATATCAGGCTACAGTAAAGCTCCACGGGGTCTTTCCGTCCTGTCGCGGGTAACCTGCATCTTCACAGGTACTATAATTTCACCGAGTCTCTCGTTGAGACAGTGCCCAGATCGTTACGCCTTTCGTGCGGGTCGGAACTTACCCGACAAGGAATTTCGCTACCTTAGGACCGTTATAGTTACGGCCGCCGTTTACTGGGGCTTCGGTTCTCACCTTCGCTTACGCTAAGCAATCCCCTTAACCTTCCAGCACCGGGCAGGCGTCAGCCCCTATACGTCACCTTACGGTTTTGCAGAGACCTGTGTTTTTGCTAAACAGTCGCCTGGGCCTATTCACTGCGGCTCTCTCGGGCTTGCACCCTACTAGAGCACCCCTTCTCCCGAAGT
This sequence comes from Rummeliibacillus sp. JY-2-4R, assembly GCF_053847205.1. Lineage (NCBI taxonomy): Bacteria > Bacillati > Bacillota > Bacilli > Caryophanales > Caryophanaceae > Rummeliibacillus > Rummeliibacillus sp. JY-2-4R. Next base: position 3,393,999 of record NZ_CM132623.1, read on the forward strand.
TACGGGGTCATTTTGCCGAGTTCCTTAACGAGAGTTCTCTCGCTCACCTTAGGATTCTCTCCTCGACTACCTGTGTCGGTTTGCGGTACGGGCACCTCCTACCTCGCTAGAGGCTTTTCTTGACAGTGTGAAATCAGGAACTTCGCGGTAAACCGCTCGCCATCATAGCTCAACGTTATAGAGAGCGGATTTGCCTACTCTCACGCCTTACTATTTAGACGCACATAACCAACAGTGCGCTTACCCTATCCTACTGTGTCCCCCCATTACTCAAATGGTAGGGAGGTGGTACAGGAATATCAACCTGTTATCCATCGCCTACGCCTATCGGCCTCGGCTTAGGTCCCGACTAACCCTGAGAGGACGAGCCTTCCTCAGGAAACCTTAGTCATTCGGTGGATGGGATTCTCACCCATCTTTCGCTACTCATACCGGCATTCTCACTTCTAAGCGCTCCACCAGTCCTTCCGGTCTGACTTCACAGCACTTAGAACGCTCTCCTACCACAGACATCATAGATGTCTATCCACAGCTTCGGTGAATTGTTTAGCCCCGATACATTTTCGGCGCAGCGTCACTCGACCAGTGAGCTATTACGCACTCTTTAAATGGTGGCTGCTTCTGAGCCAACATCCTGGTTGTCTAAGCAACGTCACATCCTTTTCCACTTAACAATTACTTTGGGACCTTAGCTGGTGGTCTGGGCTGTTTCCCTTTTGACTACGGATCTTATCACTCGCAGTCTGACTCCCGTGCATAAATCATTGGCATTCGGAGTTTGTCTGAATTCGGTAATCCGGGATGGACCCCTAGTTCAAACAGTGCTCTACCTCCAAGATTCTCTATCACGAGGCTAGCCCTAAAGCTATTTCGGAGAGAACCAGCTATCTCCAAGTTCGATTGGAATTTCTCCGCTACCCACACCTCATCCCCGCACTTTTCAACGTGCGTGGGTTCGGGCCTCCAGTAAGTGTTACCTTACCTTCACCCTGGACATGGGTAGATCACCTGGTTTCGGGTCTACAACCACATACTCATTCGCCCTATTCAGACTCGCTTTCGCTACGGCTCCGTCTTTTCAACTTAACCTTGCATGTAATCGTAACTCGCCGGTTCATTCTACAAAAGGCACGCTATCACCCATTAACGGGCTCTAACTACTTGTAGGCACATGGTTTCAGGATCTCTTTCACTCCCCTCCCGGGGTGCTTTTCACCTTTCCCTCACGGTACTGGTTCACTATCGGTCACTAGAGAGTATTTAGCCTTAGGAGATGGTCCTCCCAGATTCCGACGGAATTTCACGTGTTCCGCCGTACTCAGGATCCACTCAGGAGAGAATGAACTTTTGACTACAGGACTGTTACCTTCTTCGGTAGGTCTTTCCAAACCGCTTCGTCTAATTCATTCCTTTGTAACTCCATATAGAGTGTCCTACAACCCCAAGAGGCAAGCCTCTTGGTTTGGGCTGTTCCCGTTTCGCTCGCCGCTACTAAGGGAATCGAAATTTCTTTCTCTTCCTTCAGGTACTTAGATGTTTCAGTTCCCTGAGTCTGCCATCATGACGCTATGTATTCACGTCAAGATACTATTCCATTACGAATAGTGGGTTTCCCCATTCGGAAATCTCCGGATCAAAGCTTACTTACAGCTCCCCGAAGCATATCGGTGTTAGTGCCGTCCTTCATCGGCTTCTAGTGCCAAGGCATCCGCCATGCGCCCTTAATAACTTAACCTATAAGTTATTAAGCCTAAAAATTTAAAACTTAATATAAAAAAATGTGTTACTTAAGAATTTTTCAATGTCGTTTTATCCAGTTTTCAAAGAACAATTGGTGGAGCCTAGCGGGATCGAACCGCTGACCTCCTGCGTGCAAGGCAGGCGCTCTCCCAGCTGAGCTAAGGCCCCAAAAGAGTATTTAAATGGTGGGCCTAAATGGACTCGAACCATCGACCTCACGCTTATCAGGCGTGCGCTCTAACCAGCTGAGCTATAGGCCCCTTTGGGAATTAATATCAAATTAAAAGATATGAACTCTCAAAACTGAACAACAAGCGTTAATCTAGAGAACCACGTTCTCTATTCCGAAATATTCCTTAGAAAGGAGGTGATCCAGCCGCACCTTCCGATACGGCTACCTTGTTACGACTTCACCCCAATCATCTATCCCACCTTCGGCGGCTGGCCCCAAAAGGTTACCTCACCGACTTCGGGTGTTACAAACTCTCGTGGTGTGACGGGCGGTGTGTACAAGGCCCGGGAACGTATTCACCGCGGCATGCTGATCCGCGATTACTAGCGATTCCGGCTTCATGTAGGCGAGTTGCAGCCTACAATCCGAACTGAGAACGGTTTTATGAGATTAGCGTGCTCTCGCGAGTTAGCGACTCTTTGTACCGTCCATTGTAGCACGTGTGTAGCCCAGGTCATAAGGGGCATGATGATTTGACGTCATCCCCACCTTCCTCCGGTTTGTCACCGGCAGTCACCTTAGAGTGCCCAACTAAATGATGGCAACTAAGATTAAGGGTTGCGCTCGTTGCGGGACTTAACCCAACATCTCACGACACGAGCTGACGACAACCATGCACCACCTGTCACCAATGTCCCCGAAGGGAAAACTCTATCTCTAGAGCGGTCACTGGGATGTCAAGACCTGGTAAGGTTCTTCGCGTTGCTTCGAATTAAACCACATGCTCCACCGCTTGTGCGGGCCCCCGTCAATTCCTTTGAGTTTCAACCTTGCGGTCGTACTCCCCAGGCGGAGTGCTTAATGCGTTAGCTGCAGCACTAAGGGGCGGAAACCCCCTAACACTTAGCACTCATCGTTTACGGCATGGACTACCAGGGTATCTAATCCTGTTTGCTCCCCATGCTTTCGCGCCTCAGCGTCAGTTACAGACCAGAAAGTCGCCTTCGCCACTGGTGTTCCTCCAAATCTCTACGCATTTCACCGCTACACTTGGAATTCCACTTTCCTCTTCTGCACTCAAGTCTCCCAGTTTCCAATGACCCTCCACGGTTGAGCCGTGGGCTTTCACATCAGACTTAAGAAACCACCTGCGCGCGCTTTACGCCCAATAAATCCGGACAACGCTTGCCACCTACGTATTACCGCGGCTGCTGGCACGTAGTTAGCCGTGGCTTTCTAATAAGGTACCGTCAAGGTACGTTCATTTCCTAACGTACTTGTTCTTCCCTTACAACAGAGTTTTACGATCCGAAAACCTTCATCACTCACGCGGCGTTGCTCCATCAGACTTTCGTCCATTGTGGAAGATTCCCTACTGCTGCCTCCCGTAGGAGTTTGGGCCGTGTCTCAGTCCCAATGTGGCCGATCACCCTCTCAGGTCGGCTATGCATCGTCGCCTTGGTAGGCCGTTACCCCACCAACTAGCTAATGCACCGCGGGCCCATCCTGTAGTGACGCGAAAGCGCCTTTCAACATTTCACCATGAAGTGAAATGGATTATCCGGTATTAGCTCCGGTTTCCCGAAGTTATCCCAGTCTACAGGGCAGGTTGCCCACGTGTTACTCACCCGTCCGCCGCTAAATCAGAGGAGCAAGCTCCTCATCATTCGCTCGACTTGCATGTATTAGGCACGCCGCCAGCGTTCGTCCTGAGCCAGGATCAAACTCTCCATAAAAGTAAAGTTTGAAAGCTCATTAGCTTTGCTAGCGCATCATCAAAGATGATGTCTATTGTTTGTCCTTGTCACTAACAAAAATTAGCAAACAAAGTTTATTGATTAACGTCTTGTTTGTTCAGTTTTCAAAGTTCATATTTTGTCGTCGTCTTGACGACTTTTATATCTTATCATTTCCATTTCTTTCTGTCAAGAACTTTTTTAATAAAGTTTTTTAGAAGAATGAATCGCGATATAATCAGTATGTCTTAACGACAATTAATATAATACAATAGCTTATGTGATAATGTCAACACATATTTCATAGTTTTTTTCATACTTATTAAAGTGCTTTATTTACTATACTACTCTTCAGTCGTTTCTTCAATCTTGTAATGTCTGTGGAAGATCTGATTACTCTTCGTATTAACCTTCACAGCTTGAATATAGCCTTTACTAATAAGGAATTCCATGAATACTTCTAAATCTACAGAGTAGTTTTTTAGCTCTTCTTGTTCATGTAACTCTTGTATTGTCCAATACTCTTTATCCGACATTACTTTTAATATATGGCGTGCTCCATCAGAAGTGCGTGAATGAATTAAGAATTCGCTTGCTAAGAACAATAATTCCAATCTTTTATCAATTGTTTCATCACTTGAAATAAGTTCTTCATATAATTTGTAAATCTCTGGGTCAATTTGTTTTACTTGTGACCAAACGGTTACTTCAGGATACAACCCTTTATCTAAGATTGCTAATCGAGCTAAATGGTGTAATGATTCTACAACATGATTATAAGCATCTAAATAATTAGTTTCATCAAAGCATACTTTCCCCTCTAAATAATGGCGGATTAGCTTTGCAAACTCAATACCCATTTTGACGTTTCTACCATAGAAAGGAAAATCTCTTAGGTTTTGTTTTAAATTTGATATATACTCATTACGATCAAAAACTATTTTACCAAACAAGAGCCAGTCGATTAATTTCTTATTAGTACCAACAAGTAACCATTTATGTAATTGTTTTTCAGTGATTATATGCATAGCTGCTTTTTTATTTTCAAAAGTATAATGCTTTGTATATACAGGTACTCGATTGTCTTTCGTTATGATTAAAAGAATAGTATCGAATGTATCTGTAATCGGACTAACTTCTTCTCTTTTTTCTACTAGAATAATCCCTAATGTATTGGGTTGACTTGCACGTTCTTGATATATCGGACGAAGTAAATGCTCCATAAAAAATCCTCCTAGAATAAAATCTCTATTGTAAATTTCGACAGCAAGATATAGATTCCTCTTTGAAGTTTCAAATCGTATTGCCTTGGAATTCTGTTTTTAGTATGCTTTAGCTTAGGAGGCATACAAATGAAATCCAATAAGAAACCTTATAAAAGTAAAATTAATAAAATTCGTACATTTGCTTTATCTTTAATTTTTATCGGTTTTATCATCATGTATGGTGCCATATTCTTCCGAGAATATCAATGGCTTGTTATTATTTTCATGACTCTTGGGGTACTTTGCATTATTGCAAGTACTGCAGTTTATGCATGGATTGGATTTTTATCAACACAAGCAGTTATGGTTGAGTGTCCAAACTGTCATAAGCATACAAAGATATTAGGTCGCGTTGATATGTGTATGTTCTGTAGTGAACCTTTGACATTGGATAGATCGTTAGAAGGTAAAGAATTCAACCAAGATTATAACAATAAATCAAAACGTCATACGAACGAATAGTAAAGAACCTCGTTTCATCATGAGACGAGGTTTTTTACTATTTAACAGTCTAACATAATATTCACAAATAAAAAAAGCTATACATAGTGATGTATAGCTAAAACAATAAATTGTAAGAAATCATTGTAACTTTGTTGCCTTTTCTTGACAATCCGGGCATGTTCCGTATACTTCCAAACGATGTGAGTTTACTTTAAAACCAGTCACATGAGCGGCAAGATGTTCTACCTCATCAAGTCCAGGATAATGGAAGTCTACAATTTTACCGCAAGATTCACAAATCATATGGTAATGGTTATTAGTAACAAAATCAAAACGGCTAGCGTTATCTCCATATGTTAATTCGTTAACCAGACCGGATTCTCGGAATACTCGTAAATTATTATAAACAGTTGCAACACTCATATTTGGAAATTTATGCTCTAGTGCTTTATAGATATCGTCAGCAGTTGGATGAGACATCGATTCAATCAAGTACTCTAAAATCGCATGACGTTGAGGCGTAATTCTTACGCCAGTTGATTTTAAAGTGTCGAGTGCACTTTTCAAGTGTATTTCGGACATTGCCATGCACCTCACTTCATAAGTATTATTTATTTATAATCGTTATAATTAGTTTACTTAATGGTGAATACAATTGTCAATATTTCTACCTACTGCTATAATATCTAGTTTGCATTTCAAGCTCCTGAACTCTGGAAAATGTGGTAATATGCACTGCAACATAATTTTTTTCTCAACAATTTTCTCAATTAACAATTGTTAATGATAGTTTTTATAAATTGCTATTAGTATCCTTTTTGAGCATCAATCATGTTTTCTAGTTGTTTGTCCCCTGCTAACCACTTTCTTAAGCTTGGCTTAAATATTTCGAAGCTACGTTCCAAATAGCGTGAAGAATGGCTCGATACATGTGGTGATACCATGATATTATCCATTTTCCAAAATGGATGGTCTTTTGAAAGTGGTTCATCTTCAAATACATCACATACTGCATATGCAATTTCTTTTTGTAAAAGTGCTTGTTTTAAAACTTCTGTTGAAACTAAATCGCCACGTCCAAAATTCATAAACATAGCACTATTCTTCATCAATTTGAAATGCTCAGCGGAGATTAGATGATGCGTTTCCTTCGTACTTGGTAATACAGAAATTACATAATCAGCAGTCGGCAATACGGTATCTAGGTTTTCAAACGAAACCATATCATGCATGTAGTCTGCAATCTCCCCTGAGCGATTGCAGCCAATTGTATGAACACCGAAGCATTGTAATAATCTGCCGATTTCTCCACCAATCGCTCCAGGCCCTAAGATTACTGCTGTTGAACCATGTAATTCAGTGTATTTAGCCTTGCGAATCCATTCTGCATTTCTTTTATTGTCATAAATCCATTGCAACTTACGATTATATGCAAGGATATGAGCTAATACGGATTCCGCCATTGGAATTTTATGTATGCCACGAACATTCGATACGACAATCCCACGTTCTGCTATTTTTTGTAACGGCATTTTCTCAAGTCCTGCTGACACAACCATAATCCATTGTAATTTGTTGGCAATTTCAATATGCTCATCATTCAAATCTTCACCGTATGTTACTAAGATTTCGGCTGTTTTTAAAAGATCATCTTCTATAGAGCTACGGAAGATGAATTCTTGTTCTGGAAATTCACCTAGTAAATCTTCTTTTAAATCTGGACGTGGATCAAATGTAAAATAGATTTTCATTATTATTCCCCTTTGTTTTGTAAATAATTTAACACTTCTTCTATGTGATTTTTTACACGTACTTTACGCCATTCTTTTTCAACGATACCTTCTTTGTTGATCAAGAAAGTAGAACGTTCAATCCCCATGAATTCTTTGCCATACATCTTTTTTAATTTCCATACGCCATAGGCATCTGCTACTTCATGATCGGTATCCACTAATAGAGAAAATGGAAGTCCATGTTTTTCGATGAATTTAACATGTTTACTTTCATCATCAGGGCTTACACCTAAAATGACTGCATCTAGTTCTGAGAAATTTTCGTGAGCATCACGGAAATCACATGCTTCTGTTGTACAACCAGGAGTCATGTCTTTTGGGTAGAAATATAGTACAACTGATTTCTTTCCTTTAAAATCTGCTAATGAAACAGTTTCTCCTTTTTCGTTTACTAACGAAAACTCTGGTGCTTTTAATCCTTCTAACATTGTCATGAAAAATCCTCCATTTCATTTTCTTACTGATATTGTAACAATTTATTTGTTTTTCTGTTGTAATTTTGAATACAATTAAATGACAGTATTTCTTCCTTTTATATTAAGTTGCAATTATTTGGGGTAAATAAAATAATAATGCTTCTATTGACCATCGATACTTTATCATTTAAAGTCAGGAATACACAGTATATAGAAAGAGAGGTTACCCATTTTCAAATGAAATTAGGTGCCCGAATATTAAAAACTGGAGTAGCCATTGTATTGTCTTTATTTATAGCAAAGGCTTTACATTGTCCTTCTCCAATATTTGCAGGAATTGCTGCAATCTTTGCTATGCAGCCTTCTGTTTATCGTTCATATCGAACAATTATCGAACAAGTTCAAGGGAATATAATAGGCGCAGTAATTGCAATAGCTTTTGGCACTATTTTTGGTCATGAGTATGTTGCTGTTGGAATAGCCGCAATTGTCACTTTGGCTATCATGTTACGATTTAAATTGGAGGATAGTATCTCCTTAGCATTAGTAACGATGATTGTTATTATGGAGGTCCAAGGTGATCAGTTTTTCACGTTTGGACTCATTCGTTTCGCTACTATTATGATTGGTGTAATTGCAGCTTTTGTCGTGAACTTACTATTTCTTCCACCCCGCTATGAAAAACGTCTTTTTGCATCTATTAATCTTTTGGAAGATGATATCATTCGCTGGATTCGATTGGCTGTTCGCCAAGCTTCTGAACATACGTCCACAAAGCAATCATTACGTACCTTGAAACAGCGAAACGACCGTATTAATACACTTTATAAATTATATAGAGAAGAACGCGTTTACTTTGGTAAAGCAAAATATGTGAAGAGCCGAAAATTAGTTGTTTACAGGCAAATGATTTTAACAACTAAGAAAAGTATCGAAGTGTTAAATAGACTCCATTTACACGAAAACGAAATGGCTAACTTACCTGAACGCTTCCGTATAATGATTCAAGAACGTTTAGATTTTCTTCTAACTTATCATGAACAGCTATTATTGAAATATACAGGTAAGTTAAAACACGAGCATACAAAATGGGTTGGGCAAGAGGAGTATTTGCAACGAAATGAAGTGATGGATATCTTTGCAAATCATATTGTTCTCGCTCATTCAAGTGAAGAGGAAGAAGAATTTTCAAGTTATCATCTGCTCCATATCCTTTCTCGAATTTTAGATTATGAAGAAAATCTAGAACATTTGGATACGTTGATCAGTGCATATCAAAATCGTCATTCTAATGAAATTTTAAAACTAGAAATAGATGATCGTATTATATAAAAAAACTCCAATCGTCTTCAATCGACGACTTGGAGTTTTTTAGTTTTTCATTTTCGGATCAAGTGCATCACGCAGGCCATCCCCCATTAGGTTAAAACCTAAAACAGTTAGCATAATTGCTAAACCTGGGAAAATCATTGTCCATGGCGCATTGATTAAATAGATTCTTGCATCGGCAAGCATCTTGCCCCATTCAGGTTGAGGTGCCTGTGCCCCAAGCCCCAGAAAGCCAAGTGCTGCTGCTTCGATAATTGCTGATGCAATTGCCAGCGTGCCTTGTACAATAACAGGTGTCATAGAGTTTGGTAGAATATGTGAGAACAGAATACGAAAATCCTTCATTCCAATCCCTTTAGCCGCTGTAATATACTCTTCTTGTTTAATACTTAATACTTTTGAACGTATTAGCCTTCCGAAGTTTGGAATGTTTATTACTGCTATCGCAATAAGTGCATTTTGCAAAGAAGGACCTAATACAGAAACGATCGCAATTGCTAATAGAATACTTGGAAAAGCTAATAAAATATCAAAAAATCGTGAAATAATCGTATCTATCCATCTACCATAGTATCCCGCTATAATTCCTAAAACACTTCCCACTATAACTGAACCAGTGACAGAAAAGAAACCAACCATTAAGGAAATTCTAGCCCCATGTACTACTCTCGAAAATATATCTCGGCCAAAATCATCTGTACCAAAAAAGTGATCGGCGGATGGTGCTTTTAGTCGATTGCTTAATTGTTGTTCATTAATACCTTGTGGTGCTATTAGAGGACCGAATATTGCTAATAATAGAAAGAAAACCACAATACCTGCTCCAATTAGCGCTACTTTATTTTTCTTAAAGCTACGCCAAGCTTCTTTCCATGGACTATCCGATTGATTATGCTTTGCAACATTACCTGGTGGTATATTGGGTGCCATTTGTGACATATTAGGTCCTCCTTTTAGTTATATTTGATTCTTGGATCTATGAAGCTATATAAAATATCAACAAGTAAATTAATCATAATGAAGATAAACGCAACGATTAATATTCCTGATTGAATTACTGGATAATCACGGTAACCAATCGCATCATAGATATAACGACCAATACCTGGCCAACTAAAAATTGTTTCAGTTAAAATTGCTCCACCAAGTAATAAACCCATTTGTAAACCAATGACTGTTAAAACAGGGATAATTGCATTTTTTAACGCATGCTTGTAAACAACCCAAAACATCTTTTGTCCTTTAGCACGAGCTGTTCGAACATAATCTGAACGCATTACTTCTAGCATGCTTGAGCGTGTCATTCGAGCAATAATTGCCATTGGAATAGTTGCTAACGCGATAGCTGGTAAAATTAAATGTTGAATAACTACAACTAGTTGATCAAAACGGCCTTGAAGTATAGTATCTAAAATATACAAGTACGTTATTGGATTAATAGGATTTCGTGCATCTTCGCGTCCCGATGTAGGTAACATATCAAACTGAATTCCAAAAACCCATTGCCCCATCAAACCTAGCCAAAAAATTGGCATGGACACACCGATTAACGCTAGAATCATCGCACCATAATCAAACCAAGAATTTTGGAACCAGGCAGAAATGATTCCTGCATTCACACCGATTACAACTGCTAAAATGATTGCACAAAGAGATAATTCTAAAGTTGCTGCTAAATATGGCCAGATTTCACTTGCTACCGGTGTCTTTGTACGCATTGATTCACCTAAATTTCCTGTTAATAAATCACCAAGATAGTGGAAATACTGCACATACCACGGATTATCTAATCCTAGACTTGCTCTCAACGCTGCAACTGATTCTTTCGTAGCCTGTTGACCTAAAATCACTTGTGCAGGATCCCCCGGAATTGCACGGATAATCAAAAAAACAATAAATGTCATTCCAAGCAAAACAGGAATCAATTGTAATAGCCTTCTCCCAATATAACGAAGCATACTACCACCTCTCCATCCTCTTGTTGTTTTTATTCTGATAAAAACTCGCCTTCTACTAAACTAGTTAAACTAGTAAAAGGCGACAATGTTCTAGTTATTCTGATTTGTGATTATTAAATTACAACCTTATTCTTCTACTCTTTAATATCTATTTTAGACAAGATATCTGAACCAGTAGGATGTGGCAAAAAGTCCACGATATCCGCTTTTCCCGCTAACAATGGTGTAGAGTGAGCAAGCGGTACCCATGGTGCTTCTTCCGAAATAATTACTTGAGCCTTTTTATAAAGTTCATTACGTTTTGCTTCATCAGTTTCTGTTTGTGCTTCTAATAAAAGCTTATGTGTTTCTTTATTTTTGAAGAATGTGTAATTATTACTTCCAATATTGCTTTCATCTAACAATGTATACAGGAAGTTATCAGCATCTCCATTATCACCAGTCCATCCAAGTAGGAATGCATCTGCTTCCCCTTTCGCGGCTTTGTCTAAATATGTTGCCCATTCGAATGTAACGATTTTCGCCTTCATACCTACATCGCTCAAGTTCTTTTGAATTGCTTCAGCTACTTTTTGTCCATCAGGCATATATGGACGTGGTACCGGCATTGCCCATAGCTCAATTTCTTTACCGTCATAACCTGCTTCTTTTAGTAGTGCTTTAGCTTTTTCTGGATCATATTCATACCCTTTAACATCATTATTGTAGCCTTCAATTACTGGAGGCATTGGGTTTTTCGCTACTTCCGCTTGTCCCTCAAAGAATGCATCTACTATTGCTTGCTTATCGATTGCGTAGTTTACAGCTTGTCGAACTTTAACGTTATCAAATGGTGGACGAGTTACAGTTAAGCCTAGATAGCCAACATTCATAGATGGACGTTCGAAAACTTGTAATTTACTGTTACCTTTAATAGAAGTTACATCTGATGGATTGATACCATCTGCTAAATCAATTTCACCAGTATTTAACGCGTTTAAACGAGCAGAATTATCTGGAATTGAGCGGAAGACAATTTTATCCAACTTAGGAAGTCCCTCTTTCCAGTAATCTGGATTTTTCTCAATTGTTACTGAATCATTTCGCTTCCAGGATACAAATTTGAATGGTCCAGTACCTACTGGATGATCACCAAACTTGTCTCCTTCTTTTTCAAATGCTGTAGGGCTTGCAATACCAAACGGACTCATAGCAAGGTTTTTTAAGAATGGAGCTTGTGCACGATTTAACGTAATCACTAATTTATAATCTCCATCTGCTTTTACTTCTTTAATAACCGCTTCTTTATCACCTTTAAATCCGCCAAACATGGATGCGAAATAAGGATATTTCTCAGCATCTCCGCTCATCCAACGTTCGAAGTTTTTCACTACCGCTTCAGCATTAAACGCTGTTCCATCATGGAATTTTACACCTTGTTGCAAATCAAAAGTGTATGTTAAACCATCTTTAGAGGCTTCCCATTTTGAAGCAAGGCCCGGATGCAATGTTGTATCTTGTTCCCCAAAATTAATTAATGTTTCAAATACATTTTGTGTTACTTTATAAGATTCGCCATCTGTAACTGTAATCGGATCAAGTGATACCGAATCTCCGCCACGTCCAAATACTAATGTTTTTTCTTTTTTACTGTCACTTGAATTCGTGTTGCTAGATGTATCATCTTTGCTACCAGATGAACACGCTGCTAGAATTGTTGATAGCACTAAAACTAACAACACCCCTATGGATAAAAACCTCTTTTTCCCCATTTAATAACCCCCATGCTTGTAATTTATTTATCATTGTTGGACTTTCCATCATAAAGATGGCAGGCAACAGAATGACCCTTTTCAACTTCTACCAACTGTGGCACTCGTGATATACAAACATCCAATTTAAATGGACATCGAGTATGAAATGCACAACCTGTAGGTGGATTAGATGGGCTTGGCATATCCCCAGTTAGTAGAATTTGTTCCCTTTTATAATCTGGATCAGGTATAGGTACAGCAGAAAGTAAACCTTTTGCATAAGGATGTAGTGGATTACTATAAAGTTGTTCACTCTCTGCGAGTTCAACCATTTTTCCTAAATACATAACGCCAACGCGATCGCTAATATGTCGTACCACTCCTAAATCGTGGGCGATAAAGACATATGTGAGTTTCAATGTTTTTTGTAAATCTTGCATCAAATTTAATACTTGTGCTTGAATAGACACATCTAGAGCGGATACAGGTTCATCTGCAATGATTAACTTTGGATTCGTCATTAAAGCACGAGCTATTCCAACACGTTGTCTTTGCCCTCCACTAAATTGATGAGGATAACGTTTTGCGTGATAATATGATAAACCTACTATTTCTAGTAATTCATTTACTCTCTTCTTTCTTTCCTTTGCATCCCCTAGGCCATGTACGATTAAGGGTTCTTCAAGAATTTTTCCTATAGAGTGTCTTGGGTTTAGCGAAGCATATGGATCTTGAAAAACCATCTGAATTTCTCTACGTACCTTACGCATTGCAGAATTCGATAACTTTGCTAAATCTTTCCCCTCAAATTCTATCGATCCGGAAGTAGGATTAAGTAATCTCATAATCATTCGACCAGTAGTTGATTTACCACATCCAGATTCACCGACAATACCTAATGTTTCTCCTTCATTGACATAAAAAGATATGTCATCTACCGCCTTTACACTTCCTTGCTCGTGACCCAGAATACCTTTTTGAATAGGAAAATATTTCTTTAAGTTATTTACTTTCAATAACGGTTCTGCCATCTATAGGTGCCTCCTTCCTTTCATGCAAGAAGCATCTTGTTCTATGATCAGAGGATGTCTGATATAAACCTGGATTTTCTTTTGTACAACGAGCAAATGCGAATTCACAGCGTGCAGCAAAACGGCAACCAAGCTTTACTGTTCCAGGCTTTGGTACATTTCCAGGAATAGAATAAAGTCGCTCTTTTTTATATCTCATATCAGGTACTGATTGTATTAAGCCTACTGTGTATGGATGCTTTGGTTCCTTGAAGATTAACTCTACAGGACCTTCTTCCACAATTTGCCCACTATACATAACAATCACTCTTTCACATGTCTCAGCAACAACCCCTAAATCATGCGTAATCAGCATTACTGCAGTATTTAATCGCTTATTTAAATCTTTCATCAATTGCAATATTTGCGCTTGAATCGTTACATCAAGTGCTGTAGTCGGCTCATCAGCAATTAATATTTTTGGATCACAAACTAAAGCCATTGCAATCATGACACGTTGACGCATTCCCCCTGATAATTGGTGTGGGTATTCTTTTAATAATTCTTCCGCTCTAGGAAGCCCCACTAATTTCATCATTTCCACCGCATGTGCAGAAGCCTTTTTCTTTGACCAATCCTTATGATGGATTAAAATTGCTTCTATTAACTGATTGCCAATAGTAAACAATGGATTTAAGGATGTCATAGGCTCTTGAAAAATCATCGCAATCTCTTTTCCTCTAACTTTGCGCATTTCTTTTTGTGAATATTCAGATATTTTTTTGCCCTCTAATAGAATTTGTCCATTTGTAATTTTCCCAGGAGGAGATGGAACAAGCCCCATAATAGATAAAGAAGTAACACTTTTTCCACAGCCAGATTCACCAACAATACCTAGAATTTCTCCCTCTTTAAGAGAAAAGTCAATATGATCAACTGCTGAAATTGGCCCATCATCTGTAAAAAACGTTGTCTCAAGTCCTCTCACTTGTAATAACTCTTTTCGATGGTTCATCATATCACTCCTTTTAGAGCCATATTTTCTATTATTCTCACTTTTTTACATTCTATAATTATTTATATATAAATTGCAACATATTCTATTTTATGTAATAAATATGGTTAAGACTAAAGAAATAGGCTTCTCAAAAAATGAGAAGCCTTAATTATATTTCGATATATTATTTTGTTATCTACTTTAATCTAATTTTTGAACTTGGAACAAGTTATGGTAAATTCCATTTTGATTCATCAATTCATCATGTGTACCATGTTCCTTTAGTTCACCATGGTCGATAACCAAAATTTGATCAGCGTGTGTGATGGTAGATAAACGGTGGGCAACAATAACTGTTGTACGGTTATGCGCTAGACGATCAAGTGATTCTTGGATTAACGCCTCACTCTCTAAATCTAGAGCAGAAGTTGCTTCATCTAAAATAAGAATAGGTGGATTTTTTAAGAAGACACGCGCAATTGCTACCCGTTGTTTTTGTCCACCAGATAATTTTACGCCACGTTCCCCCACCTCTGTATCATAACCATTTGGTAATGACATGATAAAATCGTGGGCATTTGCAGCTTTGGCAGCAGCTATGACTTCTTCATCTGAAGCTTTTGGATTCCCCATCAATATATTGGCTTTTACTGAATCACTAAACAAAATATTATCTTGCAATACAATCCCAATTTGAGAACGTAATGTTTCAATAGTTGCTTTTTGAACGTTCATATTATCTACTTTTATCGTTCCATTTGCTACATCATAGAATCGCGGTATTAAACTTATGATTGTTGATTTACCACCGCCACTCATCCCAACTAGCGCAACTGTTTGCCCTGGTGAGATATGGAAGTTGATGTTTTTTAGAACTTCTCTTCCTTGTTCATCATAGCGGAATGATACATTTTCAAAATCAATTTTACCTTTTACTTGCGTTAATGCTTTCGCATCTTTTGCATTGACTATATCATATTTTTCATCAAATAAGTCAAACATACGGTCCATTGAAGCAACAGCTTGTGTCAGGGTTGTGGATGAGTTTACAAGGCGTCGTAATGGATTATATAGACTATCAATATATGCTACAAAAGCAGCCATAGTACCTACTGATAGATTACCGTGAATTACTTGATAACCTGCATACCCAACAACAATAAGCGGTGCAATCCCTGTTATTGTATTAACTACAGCAAATGTTTTGGCATTCCAACGTGTTTGTTCAATCGCCTTGTCCAAAAAGTTTCCATTGGTTTTGGCGAAAAGTTCTTGTTCATGCTTTTCAAGTGTAAAACTTTTGATAATACTCATACCTTGTACACGTTCATGTAAATAACTTTGAACTCCAGCCAGTGCTTTGGATCGTTCTCTTGTTAGCTGTCTTAAACGTGCAAAGAAGTAACGAACGCTAATTGCATAGAATGGAAATGCGATTAATGAAACTAATGTTAATTTCACATCTAGTTTCATCATAATGCCTATGGCAATCAAAATCGTACATAAATCAATCCACACATTCATAAGACCTGTCATGACGAATTCTTTTGTTTGTTCTACATCATTAATAATTCGAGAAATGACATCCCCTACTCGGTTATTTGAATAAAATTTTAAACCAAGTTTTTGGACATGTGCATATAGTTTCTGGCGAATGTCGTACAAGATTTGGTTGCTGACCCTTTGAGCAAAATATTGGCGATAATACTCAACTGGTGGACGAACTATAAAGAATAGAACAGATGTCCCTATAATCCAGTAAAATAATTCTTTTGTTTTCTCATCAGCGGATAAATCTTTGGCACCGACAATATCATCAATTACTATTTTGATAAGTACTGGAGTAAAAAGTGGAATGGCAAATTTGATTACTCCCAATATAAATGTAAAAAAAATGTCGAATCTATATGGTTGAACGAAGCGTAAATAACGTTTCATACTCCCCATTTTCAATCACTATCCTTTCAAGTGAAAAAGTTGCCCCAAAGGTATTTTTGGGGCAACTTCTTTACAATTTCCGATAAGTATAGTAGTTAACACTACTAACTAAATAACCTTTTTACTTATCGTTTTCGTGAAGCTGTCTTTGGAATTCATAACGATTCGTCCATGCTTCGATAAAGTCGGGAGCAAATGGCCCTCTTCGTTGATGAATCCAACTAATTAATTTATCTACATTTGATTTTAGGATATGGTCAATGACAGGTGGATATCCCATAGCCATTTTATGTTGCTCGTATTCATCTTCATCAAGCAATGTGTAAGACATATCTGGAAAGACTTTTACATCTAAATCATAGTCAATATATTTTACTGCATTATGATCAAATACAAATGGCGAACTCATATTACAGTAGTAATATACTCCATCTTCTCTTAACATACAAATAATGTTGAACCAATGCTCTGCGTGAAAATAGCAAATTGAGGGTTCTCTTGTAATCCAAGTACGCCCATCTGATTCAATAACAAGTGTTCTTTCATTCGCACCGATTACTATATTTTTGGTAGCTTTTAAAACCATTGTTTCTTGCCAAACTCGGTGGATGTTGCCATTGTGCTTATAACTATGTATTTGTATAATTTCCCCTTCTGACGGAATTGCCATTCAAAAGCCCACCTTTTTTAACAAACACTCATGTATGAGCGTTCTTTTGTAACATTATAACAATCCTTGCGAAAAACTTGTAGCAAAAAATAGGTGAAGGAATAAATCCTTCACCTATAGTGTTCAAAATAATCTTACTGATTATTTTGTTGACCGAATTGTTGGCCGAATTGACCAGAAGCTTGTGCTTTATTCGCTTCAGCTTGGCGGTTTTGTTGTTGAACTGATTGTACATCAGTTTCAGCACCAAACTCAGTGTTTTGTTGTTGCGCACCACCAAAAGCACCAGAAGCTTGTTGACCAAAACGTCCAGAAGCTTGTTGCTTGTTCATTTCAGCTTGACGGTTTTGTTGTTGAACTGATTGTACATCAGTTTCAGCACCAAACTCAGTGTTTTGTTGTTGTGCACCACCAAAAGCACCAGAAGCTTGTTGACCAAAACGTCCAGAAGCTTGTTGCTTGTTCATTTCAGCTTGTTGGTTAAGATTTCTTACTTCGTTCGGATCTGTTGGACCTGAATTTCTTTTTGCCATGTAATATCACCTCCACGAAATATAACTTGTGCATCGGAGGATTTTTTATACCTTAAGAATTCAATTAATCATTTCGTATTGCTTCCATACTTTTTGCATTGGTACAGGCATAGGCAATTTCTGCATTTCTTCTTTAGAAAACCAAGCACTATTTTCTGGAGCCTCACCTAATTGGTCTACTCCAATCATGTAGCTATCCATATGCCATACAAGATGTGAAAAGATATGTTTGAATGAGAAGAGTTTTTCTCGATTGATTAACGCAACATTATAATTTGCGGAAAGCAATGATTCATTTGTATGCTCTGCATTACTATTTTGTTCGTACATGGGGAATTGCCACATATTTGCGAGCAATCCTGTTTCGGGTCTTTTTTCTAGCAGGAATTTCCCTTCTTCATTCCGCACAACAAACACATCATAATAAAGGTTTTTTGTTTTTACTTTTTTTGTTTTAACAGGCAATTCTTCGGGATTTCCCTCATTAAATGCTGTACAGTATTCTCTAACAGGGCAAAGTAAGCACTTCGGTGAAGTCGGGGTACATACTAGAGCGCCTAATTCCATTAAACCTTGGTTAAATTCTGATGGATGATTGACGTCGATTAGCTCCATAACAGCCTGTTCAAAAATTTTTTTTGTTTTCGGTAGTGCAATATCTGCATCGATTAAGAGTACTCTGCTCAGTACCCGCATAACATTACCATCTACTGCATGTTCAGCTTTATTGTAGGCAATACTTAATATGGCACCTGCAGTATATGGACCGATTCCTTTTAGTTTTGAAATTTCCGGACGATTATCTGGTACGATACCACCGTAGTTTTCGACTACTTCACGAACTCCTGCTTGTAAATTTCGTGCTCTAGAATAATAACCCAGTCCTTCCCATTGCTTTAATAGTTTTTCCTCTTCAGCTTCAGCCAATACTTGTGGTGTTGGAAATTCCTCCATAAATCGATTGTAGTAAGGAATGACCGTATCTACTCTTGTTTGTTGAAGCATAACTTCTGAAACCCAAATCTTATAAGGGTCTTTTGTTTTACGCCAAGGTAATTCTCTTTTTTCTTGTTGAAACCATTCGACTAATGCTTGTTGAAATTGTTTTTTATATTGGTAATACACGTTTGTCTCCTAAAAGTAATTTTATTTCACATAAAAAGTGGGTATTATAATGTAAACTTAGTTTAAAGTAATACTTATCATATATATATCTCTCCACTAGATTAAGGAGTTGGTTATTTTGGATTCGGGAACACATCTTGTTATGGGTATTGCTTTAGGTGGTCTTGCTATGGTTGATCCTGTTGTTGCTCAACATTCACCAACAACAATGGCTGTTATTACTGGAATGATTGTTGGTTCTCAAGCTCCAGATATTGACACTATCTTAAAATTGCGTAGCAACGCTGTTTATATTCGACACCATAGAGGAATTACCCACTCAATTCCAGCTGTTATTTTATGGCCTATTTTGATTAGTGCAGTTCTTTTTATTATATTCCCTGGTGTAAATCTCTTACATCTTTGGCTTTGGACATTTTTTGCTGTATTTTTACATGTCTTTGTTGATATTTTCAACGCATATGGAACGCAAGCTTTAAGACCATTTTCAAATAGATGGGTTGCTCTCGGGTGGATTAATACATTCGACCCGATTATTTTTGCACTACATGTGATTGCACTAATGATATGGGCATTCGGTGCTAATCCTGTACCGACAATGTTTATATTATATGGAGTCATTTTCATCTATTATATAATTCGTTACATTCTACAAAAGTCTGTAAAAAAAGCTGTTCGTAACACGATTCCTGATGCTGAGCTCATCATTTTATCTCCAACTTCTCATTTTTTTCAATATCGTGTTGCTGCAAACTCCTCAACACATCATTATGTTGGGCGTGCATACGGGCGGTCCATTACCATTTACGATAAGTTTTTAATCGAGCCAATTCCAGATTCTCCTGAGTTTGAGGTAGTAATGAAGGACCCGAATTTTAAGACATTCGCTTCTTTCTCTCCATTATATAGATGGGAAGTTAGCAAATTGGAAGATGGATTAATCGAAGTAAGACTAATCGACTTACGCTACAGAAGTAATAATCACTATCCATTTGTTGCAATTGCTCATCTTACCCCAGACCTAGAGATTATTAAATCATTTACTGGTTGGATTTTTAGTGAAGATAAATTGCAAAGAAAACTTATCGTTAAGGAATCTAAATTCCAAAACTAATACAAAGTTTTGGAAAAAACACTGACCGCTCCCCAATTGGAACGGTCAGTTTTATATTGGTATCAATAATGCATTACTCTACTTCTTCTAACAAGTGAGCGTATTTTGGATTACGTCCAGCAAACTCATGGAGTTGTGAGCCATAACTTTCAATCCATTGTGTGATAATTTGCTCTGTCATTTTTGCACCACGATATTCGTAACCTGCTTTTGCGTATGTGGATTCAAAATCTGACCATAGTAACTCAATCCATACGCGTGCTTTTTCAATCGATACATTCGGGTTTTTAGCGTGTAATTTAGAGACCAATTCGTTAATTATTTGCTCCACTAAAAAGCCTCCTTAACTGGCGTTAACATTGAGATTGGAATTGCTTCTTCAAATTGATTTCCACCTAAACGATAGCCCCAAGCATATACACCTTTCAAGCGATCTACTTTAAAAAACATACCAGGGTCATTATGAATACGATATATTTCTCCAGGTATAAAATCTTCTGGATTTAATAAATAAGCTTGTGCCAACAATGCTTTACGTTCATATACAGCAAACTCATTTAAGATTCCAAGTTGTTCTGCTTTTCGTGCTTTTTCTTTTAAAGTTGCAATTACCTCACGCAACTCGTTTGGTGTCATTTCACTATATTTTTTCTCCATGGTCTTGCTCCTTTTGTTCTATGAATATTTCAATTTTATCAGTTGGAAAGCCTTTTTGATAAAGCGCCTGCTTAACCCGCATCTTCAAGTCATAATCACTGTATTTAGATGCATACTTATTCCATAACTTTTCACCTTGAAGACTTATTAATTCTATCCATTCATCTTCATCTTTTGATAGTTCAATCTTATCCAATACATGTGTAACGATTTCAAAAGAGTACCCTTTACGAATAAGCATTTCTTGTATCTTTTGCTTAATTTGGCTAGGGGTTTTGCGATGTTCACTGCGTACTGTTTTTTCCGCTAATTGTAATGCTATTTTAACTTGTTCATCTTCTGAGAACTCATTTAGTACTTGCTGTTGCAGGTTTTTGCCTATTCCTTTTATCTCCAAATCTCTTTGGATGGCACGAGGGCCTTTTTTGGCCGTTTTCTTTTTAGTTTCTACTAATGCCTTCGAGTAGCTTTCATCATTTAAAAACCCAAGTTTCTTTAGTTTTTGTATTGCTTCTTGTATTACTGCTTCGCCAAATTCTTGGTCTTTTAATTTTTGATGAACTTCATATTCACTTCGCATTTGGTAACTTAGAAAAGATAAAGCGCGATTGAAGGCTCTTTGAATTTCATCATCAAAGGCTATTTCATCTACGGTTAAATCATCCATCGTCTTGCCTTTTGTGAGACCATATTGGATTAGAATAGACTCATCCACACTGAATGCATATTCTTCATTTAGATAAATATTATATCGTTCTTGGTTTCGTTTTTGACGGCTAATTTTCGTAATGACTCGAGACATAAAAGCCCCTCCTTCGCCTCGTTATAGTATACATCTTTTTTTGGGTAACTTCATTTATATTAATTTTTATGTATTGAGTAAAATTTATAAATGCTTTTTAGTTTTACTTTATATACAATTTTTAATTAATAAGCCGCTCCAGATGGCGCTTTACGAGCTAAGCGAGCGTTGAGTCTCCTCAAAAAACCTTTATTCCTGCATCGCTTCGCTAGCTTCGTCGCAGAATATTCCTTTTGCATACGCATCCCTGCTGGGTCTCACCTGTCTCGCTTTTCTTAGTTAGGAGTCACCATCTTCTGCTACTTAGACTAATTCTAATAATTAATGCAAATAACAATTTCTCCTTAAGAATTAGTTAATTATAAGCGCTAAATATTTTTTAAGGACACAAATCGTATCAAAATTGTTTCATTTCTAAAAGAGCTTGCTTTTACACTCCATATTCCTGCAATTTTCCTCTACAAATTAGCCTAAAATAAAAGTGCAATTGAAAATTACATATATCAAAATCCATTCAAAAATATTTAAACCGTATAATTACATCATATAGACACAATCTATCTTTAAAAAAGGAAGGTTGGGTTTTATGATGAGACAGCATGCGACGGGTATTCTTTTGGCTATGGCCATTGTTATCGTTGGGTTTATTACGAATCCATTCACGGCTCTCGCTCAGGAATTTAGTTGGGGGTTTAAGAAGGCTCAAAACGAAGTACCTCCTGAAGCTGGTGCTACATTTGACCAAATGCTTGAAAAGTATGGCGCTATATATAAAGGAAACCCGGAAGACAAGGTTATGTATCTTACTTTCGATTGTGGCTATGAGAATGGGTATACTGAATCAATTTTAAATACGTTGAAGAAAGAAAATATACAAGCGACATTTTTCTTAACCGGTCATTATTTAACTAGTGCAACGCCATTAGTAAAACGTATGGTTAAGGAAGGTCATGAAATTGGAAATCATTCAGACAAGCATCCGAATATGGCAAGACTGACTGAACAACAAATGATTGATGAATGGCAACGTTTTGATAAAAAGCTTGCTGAAATTACCGATGTCGAAAGAACAGTTTTTGCAAGACCACCAGAAGGCGTTTTCAGTGAAAACTTATTACGAGTTGGCGAAAAAGCTGGATATCGCCATATCTTTTGGTCCGTTGCATTTAAAGACTGGCTTAGAGATAAACCTCAAGGATGGAAATACGCTTATGATAACCTCATGTCACAAATGCATCCTGGAGCAATTATATTAATGCATACCGTATCTCCTGATAATGCAGAAGCACTTCCTAAATTTATCGAAGATGCAAAGAAAAAGGGTTATCGTTTTGATTCGATTAATAACCTTGTTAATGGCGGATCTGTACTTCCAACTCCATAAATTACTGATTCTTTCCTTACACGCTATCGTTCGTTATAATGAAAAGATGAATGTAAAAAGGACGTGTAAGTTTTGGAGCAACAATCCACAATGACATTGGGACAGAAGATTCCACTTATTATCAAACGATTAGGTATTAATGGCGAGGGTATCGGTTATTACAAACGAAATGTTGTTTTTGTAAAAGGTGCCCTCCCTGGTGAAGAAATTTATGCTGAAATAACAAAGATTAATCGCAACTTTGCCGAGGCAAAAGTATTAAAAATTCATAAAAAGTCAAAAGCACGCCAAATTCCCCCTTGCCCTGTTTACGAGGCATGCGGCGGATGCCAATTACAACATATGAAGTATTCTTATCAACTTCAAGCTAAACGAGATGTAATTGTTCAAGCTTTAAATAAATATGTAAAAACAGAAGCAAAAAATATTAAAATTCTAAAAACAATCGGCATGGATGATCCTTGGCATTATCGAAACAAAAGTCAGTTTCAGGTACGCAACCAAGGAAAGCAAGTCCTTGCCGGTTTATATGCAGAAAACAGTCATAAACTATTGAACATTGACGACTGTCTTGTTCAACACCCTATGTCTACTAAAGTAACAAATGCAGCCAAAAAGATTATTGAAGATTTACAAATACCAACTTACGACGGTCACTCTATGAAGGGGATTATTCGCACAATAGTCGTACGTGTTGGAATACAAACAGGTGAAATTCAACTTGTACTTATTACTACACGTAAAAACTTTCCTAAAAAAGAGTTACTCATTGAAAGACTAAAGGAAATAAATCCCGACATTGTATCCATTGTGCAAAATATTAATGCAGATAAGACTTCACTAATTTTCGGTGACCAATCCATTACTCTTGCAGGCAAGGATACAATCCATGAAGAATTAGGAGAACTTGCATTTGATCTATCAGCACGTGCATTTTTCCAATTAAATCCTACTCAAACCGTACACTTATACAACCAAATCAAAAAGGCTTGTGCCCTAACAGGGAAAGAAACAGTCGTTGATGCTTATTGCGGTGTCGGCACAATTGGATTATGGCTAGCGCAGGATGCAAAAGAAATCAGAGGGATGGATATTATTCCAGAAAGTATTCAAGATGCGAAGCAAAATGCCAAAAAACATGGATTTAACCATACGCTCTATGTAACAGGTACAGCGGAGAAATGGTTAGACACTTGGCAAAAAGAAGGATTTGTTCCAGATGTTCTAACAGTAGATCCTCCTCGTACTGGCCTTGCAGATAGCTTAATCAAAACAATTCTAAAAGTAAAACCAAAACGGGTAGTTTACACATCATGTAATCCCTCTACCCTGGCAAAAAATTTACAAGAATTGTTGAAAATTTATAAAGCAGAATACATCCAACCACTAGACATGTTTCCTCAAACATCACACGTTGAGTCCGTGACATTGTTAACTTTGAAATAGAATTTGTATTAAATATTTTAGATACTTTAAAGGGAAGTCCAACTAGCCACAACGACTAATAGGACTTCCCTTTTTCTAGATTGCATGTTTCTTTTCTTTTCCAAAAATCCAGCTAATTACAAATAGCATGAGTAACACAAAGGAAATTAGCAATAAAAAACTATAATGATGTACGTATTGCAAATAAAAGCCACCCAAAACCGGTCCTGATAAACTACCAACACTAAAGAAAATACTACACATTAAGTTCCCAGTTGGAAGCAATTCTCTTGGTGTTAAATCGCTCATATATGAAATACCAAAAGAAAAGAGCGAACCACAGAGCATTCCAGCCAAACAGAAACAAAGTGCAACTAACACTTCAGATTCTTCAAAGAAACTGCCTAACAAAAAGAACAATCCTCCGAATAATAAGGAAGTTAGCACAACTTTTCTACGACCAATTTTATCCCCTAAGACACCAAGAGGAAATTGCGTAACGATTCCACCAAATGAAAATGCTGCTAAGATAATTGATACCATAGAGACCTCAAAATGATTTCGAAGTGCATATACTGGGAACAATGCATTCAAAGAAGATTCTAAAAAACCATAGCATAGTGCCGGTAAACAACCAATCCATGCATATTTTAATGTGATTAAATAACGTCTGAAGATACTTTTCTCAACACTTTTCGTTTGGATTGGATCAGGCTTATCATTTTTCAATAAAAACACAAGCGACCATGCCAATAGACATAAAATGGCTGAAAGGATAAAGGGAAATGCTTCAGATATCTTGGTTAACGGAACAAATAACGGACCAACCGCAAAACCTATCCCAAATGACAATCCGTAAATTGCAATATTCTTGCCAAGGCGAGCTTTCGGTGCAGTACTTGTAATCCAGGTTTGAGTTGAAAAATGAAGTGAGTGATCCCCAATCCCTATTAATAAGCGAAGGACAAACCAAAACAGCACATTCTTCCAGAGAGGAAACATTAGAAGTGCTGTAAAGACAATTGCTCCCCCAACTAAGATAATAGGTTTATACCCAAACTTACGAAGAGGCTGTTCAATAAATGGCGATATGATCAATGTCCCGATATATAACCCAATAGCATTTAGTCCATTCAATGATGAAGATACACCATCTTGCTCGAAAATAACTGAAATAAGGGGCATCAACATCCCTTGTGAGAATCCAGAAATAGACACAATCATAACTAATATTAAAAATCGCCTTTGTTCTAAACGATGACTAAGTTCCACAAATACCTCCATATATGTATATACAATAATTTAATGATGTTTGATTCGTGTATCATCTTAACATAATCTAACATTACTTGTGAGTCTAAAAAATATATTTTAGGACATATTAGAAGAAAGAAGAAACTGAAGCAAACTATAAATTAATAAACATCCCAATGGGACTATTATTTTGACAATTACAATTGAAAAAATTGATAAAATCATATACGATGGTGATGATGATGGAGGTGTTACTGCTTTGAGCAAAGCAATTACGGATAAAGAGCAACAAGTAACTTACTTAAAAGAACGTTTGCAAATTTTCATGGAAGTATTAGATGCTATTGACCCTGAAACTGCAGATTTAGAAGATATTGACCGCCTTATTGCAATGATGGATGATTTAGAAGATAAGATGGATCAGTTTAATAACCATACTGAAAAATAGGATTTTTACATCTCCTATCTTAAAAACTCAAAAATTAACTACAAGAGCGTAAATTTACGCTCTTTTTTTCATGTTTGGGGATTGTTATAATAGGATTGGTTTAAAATACATTACCTTTTTGAGGGGAGCTATTTCTATGAATCTAGAAACACTAGAACAAAGCCTTTACGATTTAGTTACTGAAACTTCTACCAATTTACCAAAAGACGTCCGTCGCGCTATTAAAAAAGCTAAGGACGCAGAAAATGCTGGTACTCGTGCAGCAATGAGCTTAGACACAATCGCAAACAACATTTTCATGGCAGATGATAATGTTTCACCTATTTGCCAAGACACTGGTCTTCCTACTTTCAAAATCAAAACTCCTGTTGGCGTAAACCAACTAGAAATCAAAGAAGTAATTAAAAAAGCAATCGTTCGCGCTACAAAAGATGCAAAATTACGTCCAAACTCAGTTGACTCTTTAACTGGTAAAAACAGTGGAGATAACTTAGGCGAAGGCGTTCCTGTTATGAAATTTGAGCAATGGGAAAAAGATTTTATTGAAATTAAGCTAATTCTTAAAGGTGGCGGCTGTGAAAACAAAAACATTCAATACAGCTTACCTTGTGAACTAGAAGGACTTGGTCGTGCTGGACGTGATTTAGATGGTATTCGTAAATGTATCTTACATTCTGTTTATCAAGCACAAGGACAAGGTTGTTCAGCTGGCTTTATCGGCGTAGGTATTGGTGGCGATCGTTCTTCAGGATACGATTTAGCAAAAGAACAATTATTCCGTCATGTTGAAGATACAAATCCAAACCCTGATCTTGCAAAATTAGAAGATTACATATTAGAAAAAGCAAATACATTAGGTATTGGCACAATGGGATTTGGCGGTGAAGCAACATTACTTGGTTGTAAAATCGGCGTGATGAACCGTATCCCTGCTTCTTTCTATGTTTCTGTAGCTTATAACTGCTGGGCTTATCGCAGAATGGCAGTAGATGTAGATGCAACTACTGGTGAAATCAAAAATTGGCATTATCAAGAAGGCGAAAAAATTGCATTTGATGAAACTGCTGCAACTACACAAGAACAACCTGAAAAAGAAGCAATTGAACTAAAAGCTCCTATTTCTGAAGAACAAATTCGTGCACTTAAAGTGGGCGATGTTGTAAAAATCACTGGTCGTATGTACACAGGTCGTGATGCCATTCACCACCATTTAATGAGTCACGATGCTCCAGTAGATTTAAATGGACAAATCGTATACCATTGTGGCCCTGTTATGGCAAAAGATGAAAATGGTAACTGGACTGTTAAAGCTGCAGGACCTACTACTTCTATTCGTGAAGAACCATACCAAGGTGATATCATGAAAAAATTCGGTATCCGTGCAGTTATGGGGAAAGGTGGCATGGGACCAAAAACATTAAAAGCATTAGGTGAACACGGTGGTGTCTACTTAAATGCAATCGGTGGTGCAGCACAATACTATGCAGACTGCATCAAATCAGTTGACGGCGTTGACTTAATGGAATTTGGTATTCCTGAAGCTATGTGGCACTTAAGCGTAGAAGACTTTACTGCTGTTGTCACAATGGACTCTCACGGCAACTCATTACACGCTGACGTCCAAAAAACATCATTAGAAAAATTATCAGAGTACGCTGAACGTGTATTCTAATTTAATTTTTTACAAACCTCTCTTAACAAATTGTTAGAGAGGTTTTTTTCATTCCCCTACTTTTTTCTCAAAGTAAAAAATATAAATCATTATACTTCTCTCCGCACTACCTCTATGTTATAATAATTCTAAATTAGAAATGACTTTAAATCTATATATCAAATTATTGAAAATGCTTATCAGTTCTGATATATATGGTTTTTGATATTGATTTTCATTATCAGGAGGGTATGCCGATGGAAATAGTAAAAGAGAATAATAATCATCTAATTGAGAAAATAAAGGAACACGGTGAACTAATCGCTGCAATAGTATCAGGTATTTTTATAGTAGTTGCATGGCTTTTAGGTAAAAACGACTATATTACTTCCTCTATTATCTTCTATATATTAGCTTTTGTTATCGGAGGATTTGCTAAAGCAAAGGAAGGTGTAGAAGAAACAATTGCTAATAAGGAATTGAATGTTGAGTTTTTAATGATTTTAGCAGCGATTGGGTCAGCTATCATTGGTTACTGGACTGAAGGGGCTATTCTAATCTTCATATTTGCTGTGAGCGGTGCTCTAGAGACATATGCGATGAATAAAAGTCACAAAGAAATTTCAGCACTAATGAACTTGCAACCTGAAGAAGCATGGCTAATCAATGACCACGGAGAAACAGAACGCGTAGCCGTTTCTTCCTTACAACTAGGCGACCGATTGCTAATTAAGCCCGGAGAAAGAGTTCCTACAGATGGTGTGATTGATGAAGGTTCTACTTCAATTGATGAAGCTGCAATCACTGGTGAATCTATCCCGGTTACAAAGTTAGTTGGGGCAGATGTATTTGCAGGTACTGTGAATATGACCGGTGCTGTAACAATGAAAATGACAAAACCAAACTCTGAGTCATTATTCCAAAAAATTATTGATCTTGTACAATCAGCACAAAGTGAAAAATCACCATCACAACAATTTATCGAACGATTTGAAGGGACTTATGTTAAATGTGTCCTTGCAGTTGTAGCCCTAATGATGTTCGTTCCTCATTACTTACTTGATTGGAGTTGGAACACAACATTCTATCGTGCTATGGTATTGCTTGTTGTTGCATCACCTTGTGCACTCGTTGCTTCCATTATGCCATCAACATTATCAGCCATTTCAAACGGTGCTCGAAACGGCGTACTATTCAAAGGCGGATTACACATTGAACATTTAAGTGTATTAAAAGCCATTGCTTTCGATAAAACAGGTACTCTTACACAAGGTAAACCTGTAGTAACAGACTTTGTCACTCGTGATGATGTAGAAGAACTTGAAATGCTGTCAATTATAGCTGGGATTGAATCAAAATCGAACCACCCTCTTGCTCAAGCCATTACTGCTTACGCAACAGAACGCGGTCTTGCAACTTTCCATCAAGCACAAATTGAAGATGTACCTGGTTGGGGCTTAAAAGCAAAAGTAAATGATCAAGAGTACAAAGTGGGTAAAACAGATTTTGTAGGGAGTGTTGCTGCCAATACATTCGCTAACGGTATTGCATCTAAGCTTGCTGAACAAGGTAAAACTGTTATCTTTTTAGCCGACGAAAAAGGTATTATAGCACTAGCAGCGATGAAAGATACTGTACGTGATGAATCGAAAAAAGCCATTGCCCTATTGAAAAACTTAGGCATTCACACTGTAATGTTAACAGGTGATAACGAAAAAACAGCTAAAGTAATCGCAAAAGAAGCTGGTGTTGATGCATATATCGCTGAATGTTTACCTGAAACAAAAGTAAACCATATCAAAGATTTAATGAAATCATATCAACATGTTGGCATGGTCGGTGATGGTATCAATGATGCCCCTGCCCTAGCTACTGCAACAACCGGTATTGCCATGGGTGAAGGTACAGATGTTGCTCTAGAAACTGCTGATGTTGTATTAATGAAAAATGATCTTTCTAAAATTTCTTACGCAGTAAAGCTATCACGTAAAATGCAATCAATCGTGAAACAAAATGTAGTATTCTCCATCTCAATTATTATGCTATTAATCATTTCAAATTTCTTGCAAGCAGTCGATTTGCCACTTGGTGTTGTTGGACACGAAGGTAGTACAATTTTAGTTATATTAAACGGATTAAGACTGTTAAAGAAAATCTAATCAACAAAAGACCTAAAAAAAGACTTCTCAATGAATGAGAAGTCTTTTTAGCTATGCATTGTTTTTTTATTTTCTTCTTAGTTTTTCTTTTCTTAGTTGTACAACAGCATTTAGTTGACCACCTACCATTAGGATCATACCTGTAACATATAACCAAAGCATTAGAATAATAATCCCACCGATACTGCCATATGTAGCTGAGTAGTTTGAAAAGTTATTAATATAAAAAGAAAAGACATATGAGACTAATAGCCAAGTGATAGTGGAAAATAAAGCTCCTACCCAAACGCTATTTAGGGATAATTTTATGTTTGGCATTATCCAATACATCAATGTCAGCACGATAAAGATTAATGCTGGTGGTACTAGTAATCGCAGTTGATTCCATATAGCTAAAAAACCTTCTTCAAGTCCGAATACAGAGAATAAGAAAACGCCAATTTGTTCACCAAATACCGGCAGAACCAGTGCAACCACGATTAATAGAATTAACATTAAAGTAAAGACAATAGACATGAAACGTGCAATCAAAAAAGGTCTCGTTTCTTGTTTATCGTAAGAACGATTTAATGATTTTGCAAGGGCGTTCATACCATTGGATGCTGACCAAATGGTACCGACAATCCCGATAGATAGTAATCCCCCATTACGGTTTTCAAGCACCTCTGCCAAAGTCCCCTTTATCATTGTATAAACTTGTTCAGGAAGTAGCTCTTTCAAAAAGGCATATACTTCATCTACAGGCAAATTTAAAAAAGGTAATAGGGTCATAAGGAAAATTAATAATGGAAATAATGATAGTAAAAAGAAGAATGCTAATTGCGCACCAAACCCGGGAATATCCGCTTCTTTTATACGTAGTAAGGACGAAATGATAAATCCCTTAACTGTTGTAATTCTCTTTTTCCCTATCTCTTTTTTTTCACTTTGTGTAAGTTCCATATTAATTTCAGAAGAACCTTCTGGAGAATGTCTTGAAAGTTTTCGTTTACTAGTTTTATCCATAAGACCACCCCTTATCGTATGTGTTTCTTATAGATGGATAACTGTTTCAGCAGGAAGTTGCTTTTGTCTTTCTTGTTTTCCTTTTTCAATTCCAGAAGTAAATACTTCTTTTGTTTCAACAACAATGTCCTTTACCTGAGGAGTAAGTTTTTGAATTTCTTCAATTTTTTCTAAATAGAAATCCTTATCGTGCATAAAGGTTTTATACATAGATTGAACAGTATCTGTTTTAGTCTTAATGATTTGAACTAATTCGTCAGTATTATTAGCGAAGTACTGTACATCTACAACAAAATGCTTAACTTTTTTTACAGTGGTATCACGTGTACGTCGGTCTAGCATACTTAATGCTGCTCCCGCAACTGCTCCTAATGTAATCCCTGTAACTAATTTGTTAGTCATATTTATCCTCCTCCAAACGTCTATATATATTATTATACCCCACTGTTTTGTATGTAAAACAGTTTGAATCTATAAGTACATGCCACAATTTTTAATTAAGCTGAAAAAGGTGTTTGACAATCAAAAGACATCGTGAAATGATACTGTAGGAAATGTATTTGTAATAATACTTAAGGAGGAATCTCTTTGAATTTAACGCAACCAACTACAGAGAATGTAATTTACATGATTGAAGGTATTAAGGATAAGCTTCGAATGGTTAATGCAGATGCGATGAAACCTGAACATTTCGGAACAGAGCACTATGAAGATTTAGTTTATTTATATGAAATGGTTATGAAACGTGATGCATTTAGTCCAAGTGAAATGCAAGCTATTGTTGCAGAACTAGGTTCTTTAAGAAAGTAAAAACTAAAAGCGAAGGCGGCTCGTTTAGACTCGAAAATTATTGGAAGGCCTGAATCGAACCTCTTTCCAGTTTTCGAACGAGGGACTGAAATGACTCGAGAGTCTAGCCGCGAAAGCTGGATACCAATACTGTTAAAGGATAAGTAAAAAAAGGATGTCTTATAAGACATCCTTTTTTTACTTACTCTTATTGTTTTAGTTTTGATCAGACTTCGTTGTTGAATCTACTTTACTTGAAGCATTTGTGGAAGTCCCATCCTTTTTCACTAATGGTTGGATTAATACTTCAACGCGGCGATTCTTGGCTCGTCCCTCTACAGTATCATTCGATGCAATTGGCATGTTTTCTCCATAACCTTTAGCACTAAAATAGGATGAATCTAATTTAGGATTGTTCTCTACAATTAGTTTTAAAAAGTTTACTGCACGCATGACACTTAGTTCCCAGTTTGATGAAAATTCTTCATTATTCATCGGAACATTATCAGTATACCCTGTAATGACTACATTTCTTTTTGGATCAAACACAAGTAGCTTGGACAATTCTTTTGCAGTCGCTTTATATTCTTCTTTTACATCTGCTTTTCCCGGGTCATACAGTACGCTATCTCTAATAGTAACAAGAAGACCATCATCAGTTAACTTTGTTTCAAATTGTTTTTCTAATTCATTTACAGCTATAAATTCATCTACATTTCCTTTTATCTTCGAAAGCGACTTTTGATCCTCTAAATAAGCAGCATTTTTGCTTGGGGTGTCACTTTTCACTTTAGTTGGATCTACTGGAGATGGGTAATCCATTACCCCACTTCCCCCATCAAATACTGCATTAAATACAGATGATAATTGAAAAAGTTTCTGGTTATCCACAGAACTAGAAGCAAATAATACGATAAATAACGCTAACAGTAATGTTAGTAAATCGGAATAAGGAAGCAGCCATGACTCTGGAATTTCGTCACTTTCCTTTTTGCGTTTTTTAGATCTCTTCGCCAAGGCCATCCGCCCCGCTTTCTTCTATTATTTGTCTGCGTTCTTCTTTTGTTAAATACGAAGCAAGCTTTTGTTCAATTATTCGTGGAGCCTCCCCTTCCAAAACTGAAAGAATCCCTTCAATCATCATCATTTTTTGGCGTACTTCAATAGTTGATTTTCGTTTAAGTTTGTTTGCGAATGGATGCCACAGTACATAACCTGTAAAAATCCCTAATAACGTTGCGATAAATGCTGCTGAAATGGCATGTCCTAATTTATCTACATCATTCATATCTTTTAAAGCAGCAATTAATCCAACGACTGCACCCAGTACCCCTAAAGTTGGAGCATATGTACCTGCTTGAGTAAAAATTTGTGCCCCACCCAAATGGCGGTCTTCCATTGCTTCCACTTCTTCAGTTAATACATCTCGAATATAGTCTGCATTTTGACCATCGATTGCTAATGTTAAACCATTTTTTAAAAATGGATCGTTAATTTCGCTTACTTTTCCTTCTAATGCTAATAGCCCTTCACGTCTCGCTAAATCTGCCCAATTTGAAAACATTTTGATAATTGCTACATCGCTAATTAACTTCTGCTCTGTGAAAATAATTTTAAATAGTTTTGGTATTCTCTTCAATTCACTCTTAGGAAACGCAATTGTAATTGTAGCAATAGTTCCTAATAAGATGATAAAGATTGCTCCAGGGTTTATAAGTGCATCAGGAGTCACACCTTTAAAGTACATACCTACCAATAATGCGACGAATCCAAATATAAGACCCACAACTGATGATAAATCCATTTTAGTACCTCCAAAGTCGTCATTCTTGTTATTATTTCGGTTATTTTTTTTTAATTTTAATATTCTATTTTGAACATTAGGTGATATTTGCTAAAAATAGTAATAAAGAAAGTACTCGTTTATATGTTGCTATATAATAACCATTACATTTTCAGCAAAATGTGTTATGATAATAGTGTTCTTTTATTCTTGAAAACTTTTAAAGTATTCATATTTTCAACTTATTTTCAAAGTTAAAATCATGTATACTTATTTATAATGAATAAATTTTAGGAGGGTTATCGATTATGGCTCCATTTTTAGCTTCTGTAGTAGGAGTAGTTGGCGGTATCTTTGCAGTGGGTGCAATCTTAATTCACTATTTACGCGTAGGCCTTGATTCTTCTACTTCACATATCGTAGATCCAAAACCGAAAAACTAAATTTTAATATAGTGGAGTTACTCGTAATATGTGCGGGTAGCTCTCTTTTTTTAAATTATCCTCACATTTATTTAACAAAATGATAACAATCAATGTCTTTCAACCTGGTAATCTTCCATTATTTTACCTAAAACATTAACTATCTATCCATATGCTCCCGTAATGAATGTTACATACCATAAAATAACATACTTTATCGTTAAAATATATTTTATACTTATATAACCTAAGGTATTTGAGGAGGAATAATACGTATGTTTTCGACAACAGCTCTTGGAATCGATCTTGGCACTGCCAATACGTTAGTATATACAAAAAACAAAGGCATCATTTTAAATGAACCCTCTGTTGTAGCGTTTAATATAAATACAAATGAAATTATTGCAACTGGTATTCAAGCGAAAGAAATGGTTGGAAAGACACCGATGTCTATTCAAACTGTTCGCCCATTAAAAGACGGTGTAATCGCTGACTTTAATATGACTACTGCAATGATTAAAGCATTGATGGATAAAGCCGCTCAAAAAATGGGTTCATCACTTCGCAAACCAAATGTTGTAGTCTGTACCCCATCTGGTGCAACATCAGTTGAGAGACTTGCTATTCAAGATGCTGTAAAACAATGTGGCGCAAAAGAAGTTTACCTAATTGACGAACCAGTTGCAGCAGCGATTGGTGCAGAGCTACCAGTAAGTGATCCAATCGCAAGTGTCATCGTTGATATAGGTGGAGGTACTACAGAAGTTGGTATTATTTCTTTTGGTGGTATTGTTTCTTCTAATACGATGAAGCTTGGTGGCGATCATATGAATGAAGAAATCATCCTATTTGCACGTAAAGAATTTAATGTGTTAATTGGTGAACCTACTGCTGAAACCATTAAACAAGAAATTGGCCATGCCCTTATTGAACATCCAGTAGAAACATTGGAAATTCGAGGACGTGATATTGTAACTGGACTTCCGGTGACTATGACAGTCTCATCAGTTCAGATTCAAAATTGCCTAAAAGAAAGTCTTCAAGCAATTTTAGAATTGATTCGTAGAACGCTAGAAAGCTGCCCACCAGAATTATCAGGTGATATCGTAGACCGTGGTATAGTACTTACTGGTGGTGGTTCTTTACTAAAAGGA
Organism: Rummeliibacillus sp. JY-2-4R; assembly: GCF_053847205.1. Lineage (NCBI taxonomy): Bacteria > Bacillati > Bacillota > Bacilli > Caryophanales > Caryophanaceae > Rummeliibacillus > Rummeliibacillus sp. JY-2-4R. The sequence goes on from NZ_CM132623.1 coordinate 3,428,905, forward strand.
ATGACTGAATGGCTTACAGAGGAATTGGACGTACCTGTACACCTAGCTCCTGAACCACTTGAATCTGTAGCCGTGGGAACAGGAAAAGCACTAGATACTATTCATTTATTAAAAAAATAGTAACTAATCAATCATGCATACAATATTTTAAAATGAAGTGGAATCATCTCCGTAGAAAATTCGCGAAGATGATTCCACTTCAACTATTTTAGCGGCTCTTTAAATGTCATACTCCAAGCTTTTGCCCATAGCTAAAATCAATATTTGCATTATGAATCAGTTTTTTAAAAATTAATATACTATAACTAATGGGTTTTGGAAGGAGTATGGTATGGCACTATTAAATGATATTCTTACGTTCAATAAAAGCTTTGTAAATGAAAAAAGATATGAACCGTTCATAACAAGTAAATATCCTGATAAACATTTTGTGATTCTAACTTGTATGGATACTCGTCTTGTCGAACTATTACCGAGAGCCATGAATCTTAGAAACGGAGATTGTAAATTGATCAAGAGTGCTGGAGCAACGGTTAATCATCCGTTTGGAGGGATTATGCGAAGCTTACTTGTCGCTATATATGAGCTTCAAGCAGATGAGGTGTTCGTAATCGGTCATTATGATTGTGGCATGAGTTCTATTGATGCAGATAAGCTAATTAGTAAAATAGTCGATCGTGGTATTAAACAAGAAACAATCGATTTATTGAACTATTCTGTAGCAAACCTACATGAATGGTTGTCTGGATTTGAGAATGTTCAAGACAACGTTCGTCATAGTGTTAATATGATTAAAAATCATCCATTAATCTTAGATTCTATCCCTGTTCACGGCTTAATCATTGACCCAAAAACAGGTCATTTAGATGTTATTGTCGATGGAAATATATAATGCAAAAAATAAAAAAGACGATTTTCAGCAAAATTCTTGAAAATCGCTTTTTTCGTTTATTACCGACACATTTCCCGGGAAATTTGCCAACATATTTCTACATTCCGTTAAAAATTTTTCGTAAGCTGCTTCTCCATTTCCGCCATGCGGCCTTTCCCTTTCAATAATCCTCTTCCATTAATGCATATATATAATGGTCTTGCCATTTCCCATTAATATATAAAAGCTTTCGTAATAAGCCCTCTCTTTGAAAACCTGCTTTTTCTAAAACTCGTACAGAACCTATATTTTTCGGTGATACATATGCTTCTAACCTATGAATACATAAATCTTCAAAAGCAAACTTTGAAACGAGTTTAAGTGCTTCTGTGACTATTCCTTGACCTGTATAGACCTCATCCATTGAATACCCAACAAATGCACTAGAAAAAGGTAGTCTCCTGATAGAGTATACTGAAATATGTCCGATGATTTCAGTTGTCCCAGATGCAAAAATACCAAAGCTATATTCACGATTTGCATGCATTTGTCTTACAGATTCTTGGATCTTCTTTAACTGAATTTTTTCAGTGTAGTATTCAGGAGGATGTAATGGTTCATGAATCGACCAATAACGCATATTGCGAGCGACCATATTGGTATATGGTGTTACATCTGCTACCTCTAATGTACGTAAATAACAACGTTGCCCCTCTAAAAATACCATACTAGATAACACCCCTTTGCAATTCTCTATGAAGCTTTTAGTACTTTTATCTACTAATTATGATATTACTGTTATGATTAATTTATAGTAAGCTCTGAAAGTTTTGGAACTTGTAAACCTCTAAGCTTACATTCTTTTTTTATATGTTTTATTGTTTCTTCTAAAACTTGAATACGCGCATACTTTTTATCATTTCCTGCAATTTGAATCCAAGGTGCATTCTTTTTATTAGTCTTGTCCATCATATCATTAGCAGCATCCACATATTGGGACCACTTTTCTCTATTTCGCCAATCTTCATCAGTCAATTTCCACTTTTTATATGGATTTTCTTGGCGCTCTTTGAAACGTTTTAATTGTTCATCGTATGAAACTTGAATCCAGAACTTTAACACGATATATCCATCCATTGTTAGAGATTTTTCGAATTGATTGATTTCTTCATAGGCACGTCCCCATTCGTCCTTATTAGCAAACCCTTCAATACGTTCTACTAATACTCGTCCATACCATGTCCGATCAAAAATACCAATCTGACCGTGTGCAGGAAGGCGTTTCCAAAAACGGCTTAAATAATGATACTTCAGTTCTTCTTCAGTTGGGGCTGCAATTGGATGAACTGTATATCCACGTGGGTCCAAGGCTTTCGTTAAGCGTTTAATTGCGCCACCCTTTCCTGCTGCATCCATTCCTTCAAAACCGATGATTAGTCCAATATTATAGCTAAATAGGAATTGCTGAATAGTCAGCATTTCAAATTGTAATTTTTCAAGCTCTTTTTTGTAAGAAATTTTATCTCCTAAATGTAGCTCTAAATTCATATCTTCAATATGCTTAATCATCATAATCTGCTCCTTATTTCTACCATTATTAATATATTACTGCAAAATTCTCTAAAATGGTATTTGTTGTTGAAGCAAAACGATTGTATACTTAATAGTGTTGACTGATTTTATATAATGGTAATAAGTGTGATAACTGTAAATCTAATTCTAAGGAGGAGATTTTATTGGGCAGACTGTTTGCTATTACTATTGTTTATGTTGCAATGATTGCATTTAACACAGCTGCTAATCTGATTCCACTAAATGGTCACACAACAAGTGAAATCTCCAATAGCTATACTGTCCTTTATAGTCCAGCAAAATATGTTTTTATTATTCGGGTACTTATTTATATTATTTTAGCTTATTGGATATATCTACTATGGAAAAATCGTAGCAATCGATATCAGATTACAATTTCGCAAACAGCTTTCTTTGTTGCAAGTGCGGTATTTAATATGTTATGGATTTACCTTTGGCATTATGAGTATTTTACAGGGTCAATTGTAATAATTGTTTTAATGCTATTATCTTTAATAGGTCTGTACTTTTCTTATCCTTCATGGAATACTTCATGGGGTGGACGAGCTCCTATTTCAATTTATCTAGCTTGGGGAAGTAATGTAACTTTCATGAATATTGCTTTCCTTTTCACTCATAATCATTGGAGCATTCTTAATTTAAGTGATCCATTATGGGCAGTTATTATGCTTACTTTTGGAGCAGCAATAGCATTACATATGAGATTCCACTACGGTGATATACTTTTCCCTATAATTTATATTTGGGCATTTATTGGTATTGCAGTTAAAAATGGCTTTGAAGAATTACTTGTTACAACTGCAGCTCTTTTTTTAAGTGGGGTATTAGTGGTTGGGATCCTCTTCATAAAAAAACAAAAGCTCTCTGAATAAGTACAGAGAGCTTTTTCTTTGGTTCTATTTAGTCAATTTTTGTTGTAATAATTGGTTCGCCGTTTGTTACAATAATTGTATGTTCAAGTTGCGCAACAAGGGATTTGTCTGGTGTGATGAATGTCCAACCGTCTCCTGCTTCCACAATATGTTCAGCTTTTTGTGAGATAAATGGTTCAACTGCTAAAACCATTCCTTCTTTTAGAATGGTACGTTCCCATGCATCAAAGTAATTTAGCACATATTGTGGTTCTTCGTGTAATGAATGACCTACACCATGCCCAGTTAAATTCATGATTACAGATAAGCCATTATCATGTGCTTCACGTTCTACTGCTTTACCGATTTGGTTTAAGCGAGAACCAGCTTTTACTTTTGTCATAGCACGATCAAATGCACTTTGAGCAACGTCACAGATTTTTTGAACTTCTGGTAGGTCTGCATCTCCTACGATAAATGAAATACCTGTATCTGCATAATAGCCATCAACATGTCCAGATACATCAATATTAATCAAATCTCCGGCTTTTAATTTATGATGATTTGGAATACCATGTGCAACTTGTTCGTTTACACTAATACAAGTGTATCCTGGAAAATCATATTCTGCTTTAGGTCCTGAAACAGCACCTTTTTCTTCAAATAGTCGGCCGGCTAAATCATCCAATTCTTTTGTTGTCACACCTGGCTTAGTAGCTGCCTTCATAGCGTTGCGAATTTCAGCCATTGCACGACCAGCTTTCATTAAAGCATCTATTTCTTGTTGCGTTTTTGCAATCATTTCTAACGATCCCTTCTCATTCAATATCTACTCTCTACTATACCACAATTTCTAAAAATTTTCGTTCGTGTGATTATTGTATGTATTTTATAAGGATAATTGCATCATGGAAAATGTTTAAAAACTGTTTAAACTTACTAAAATGATAGAAGTATAGATGAGATGAATCTTTTATGCATATCCATACGTATAAAGTGAAACTTCAATCAGATGGGGATTTCTCCATCCCCATCTGATTGTTAGTTGAACCAATCGGACTTTTACGGGCAGTTATCTCCCACCAATGTTTCACCGAATTTTATAAATACTTGCAATTGAATCTTACTGCCCGTTAAAGCGGGATAAATAGTAATTGGAGGTGTCAAAATTGGATAATAATCGAGTGCTTTCATCCCTTTGCTATTTTAGTATATTTTTTGCTGGGTTCATCCTACCTGTAATCGTCTATTTTGCAGCCAACAATCAAGAAGTAAAGCACCATGCCAAACGCGCTTTTATTTCACATCTTCTTTTACTTATCCCAACCATTATAGGTGTGGTATTATTTATTGCGCTTCTCGCGAGTAGTGCGTTTACCTTTAATGTAAGTTTCGCTAATGAATCATCTAGTGGTGGCGGTACATTCATAATAGTTGCTTGGTTTGTATTTATCATCGTAGAAACCATTTTATCACTCGGTGTTGTGATTTGGAATATTATTCAAGGAGTAAAAATTTTGAGGGTTTAAATTTTCAATTTTGTGGTATTAATTATTGTAGAATATAGAAGAGTTTATAGAACGGAGTGCTTAGAGATGAAATTAGGAAAAATTGTAAAAGCTGCTATTAAAATTGCGCCAATTGTCTATCCAATTATCAAAAAAGTGATTTCTGCAAAAAAGAAGACTCCTGTAAAGAAATAGATTGATGTATCATAATCGCTGAAAGCTGAAGCTGTTCAGCGATTTTTTTGTTTTTTGTAGATTAGACTAACTCAGGCTCCAATTGAATCACTCGCTCAATTTCTCCATAAAAAAACCATCCATTTTATTAGTTGGATGGTTTCTTTCGTTTTTAGAATGCCCAGCTTCCTTTGCGGAAGATTGGTTCTGTTGTCCCGTCTGGCAGGATACCATCAATGTCCATTTCGCCACTGCCAATCATGAAATCCTCATGGGTGATGGATGTGTTGATGCCTTTTTCTTCTAGTTGTTCTTTTGAAAGGGCACTGCCACCTTCATAGCATGTTGGGTATGCTTCACCGATAGCTAGATGGTTTGATGCATTCTCATCGAATAATGTATTGTAGTAAAGGATATTTGAAGCAGAGATTGGCGATTCATGAGGTACTAATGCTACTTCTCCAAGATACTGAGATCCTTCGTCTGCTTTTGTTAATTCTTGTAGTAGTTGTGCCCCTACACCTGCTTCAGTTTTTGTGATTTTGCCGTTTTCGAATGTGATTTTGAATTGATCGATTATATTGCCTTGGAACACAAGTGGTTTTGTGTTTGATACATATCCGTTCACACCATATTTTGAAGGCATTGTGTAGACTTCTTCAGTCGGCATGTTAGCAACAAATGAAGTACCATCTGGTGTATGGCTAGCACCTGTGCACCAAATATGTTTGTCAGGTAATTCGATCGTTAAATCAGTTCCTGGTGCAGTGTAATGTAATTTTGCATAGCGTTTATCATTGAGAAGTTTTGCACGTGCATGTAAGTTTTTCAAATGTTGTTCCCAATTATCAATGACATTTCCTTCACCAATATGCACGGTTTTAAATATTGCTTCCCATAACGCTGGCACTTGTTCTTCTTCTTTTAAATTAGGGAATACTTTCTTTGCCCATTTTTTTGATGGAACAGCAATAATTGACCAGGCAATTTTATCATTCATCACTGCATCACGGTAATTTTCTAGTGCTTTGCCTGATGCTTTTTGTTGTGCTGAAAGTTTTTGTACTGGAACGCCTGTTAAATTATCAGGGTCAGCTGCATCAATCCATAATAAGGCACCTTTACGTTCAATCAGTTCATCGCGTTGTTCACTAATCCAACGAGGAAATTTTGAAAATTCATCATCCGGTGCATAATCATAAAATTCTCGTTCCATCACATCATCTGAGTAATTTACTGTTACACGAGCGCTACCTGCTTCATATGCCTTTTTTACAACTAAGCGTGTAAATTCTACCGTATCGACCGTCGTATTGATTAGCATGGTTTGGCCTTTTTGAATATTTGCCCCAACCTTCACTGCAAGCTCGGCAAATTGTTCTAACTTTTCTTCAAAAGTCATTTACTAGTTACCTCTATTCTTATTATTTTTTCTTTGTATTCTTTGAAAAGTATTTTTTCTTACCAGCGTCTCTGGAAGATGATCCATTCGAATTTCTTTCATTTTGCTTTTTGTATGCTCTTTGGTTCGGATTTCTGTTTGAATTTGATGTTTTTTTAGCCTGTTTTACTTCTGCATGACCTTCCACAAGTTGGCCATTAGTTAATATTTTTTCAACGGGTTTAACGGATAATTCAAGTAAACGTTTGTGGTAGGCTTGTTCTTCATGATATGCAAGTAAAGTCACAACTTCACCATCTGCTCCTGCGCGTCCTGTACGTCCTGAACGGTGGACATATTGTTCTTTTGTGTATGGAACGTCTACATGAATAACATGCGTTAAGCCAGTTATGTCTAAACCTCGCGCTGCGATATCTGTAGCGATTAGAATACGTGCTTCACCTTTTCGGAAACTGTCTAACGCTGCTTTTCGTTCTTCTTTTTTCATCTCAGAATGTAGTGCAACTATTGGTGCATTTCGAAACTCCAGCTTGGATTTTTTCATTAATACTTGATCTAAATTATTGACAAATGCTAGTGCTCGAATATTAGATATATGTGAGAACTTACGTAAAAATTCCGTTTTATCACGTTCTTGTAGCTTTACGTAGCTATGAACAACTTGGCCACCTAATTGTGATTCTTCCAAATTCACTTTGAACCGTACAGGATTGTTGAGCATACGATTTGCTACTAATTCAATTTCTTCTGTAATTGTTGCAGATACAACAGCAACTTGACGATCGTGGTTTGCCCCATCTATAAATGATTTAACAATTACTCGGTAGTCACGACTAAGTAGTTGATCTCCTTCATCTAAAACAATTGTTGTTAACTCATGAAGTTTTAATTTACGTTCATTTACTAGCTCATTTAATCTGCCTGGTGTGCCTACTGCAATGGTTGGCTTTTTCTTTAATTTTTCAATTTGACGTTGTGGATTGGCTCCGCCGATAAGTGGAACGACAGTGATGTTCGTACCTGCAATCCATGTACGAGTTACTTCGACAATTTGCATACATAATTCTTGTGATGGTGCGATAATTAGTGCTTGTGTTGCTTTTTTTGAGCCATCTACTTTTTGTAAGATTGGCAATAAATATGCTAATGTTTTCCCTGTGCCTGTTGGTGATTCGGCTACTACATCTTTTCCTTCTAATAGTGCTGGAACCATTTGATCTTGAATAGGCATTGTAGTTGGAAAACTCCACTTCTTTTGTAAGTCTTCATTTAATAAATTTAAAAATGACATTGTTCCTACACCTTCTCTCTAATTTGTTTGCTTAATCTATTGGAGTTAAATTTTTATTTTCTACTCGTACTCTTCTTATCTTTTTACCCCATTAATTGTATAGAACCATATTAACGAAAACTTGTTCAAAAGTAAAAACCTGTCCTAGTGACTAGGACAGGTCTATTGATGATTAGTCTAATACTTCATAACCACAACTTGTAATTGCGCAGTCCGCTAATGCAATCAATGCATCGATATAAAAATTATCTAATGACAATTCGCGATTTATAACAGATAACTCTGTACAACCTAAGATAATGTAATCACAGCCTGCATTTCTCATAGCTGTTTCAATAGGTTGCCATTGTTCTTTCGTAACCTTCTTGCCTGCTTTTACGTAGTCGTATATTACAGACATTAGAACCTGCTGCATCGCTTCATCAGGAACAACTGGCTCAATACCTTCAGCGATTAATGCCTCCTGATATAAATTGGATTTTAATGTCCCAATTGTAGCAAGTACACCCACACGTCTCGCTTGCATTTGATATGCTCTTTTCGCTGTTTCCCGTATCATATGCAAAACAGGAACTTTCGACCCTTCTTGCAAAACCTCATAAAAGCTATGTGCCGTATTACAAGGGATACAAATGATATCTGCCCCCGCATCGGCAAGCTTATTTGCATCCTCTATCATCACTGGTAGTGGATTCTCCTTTGAATGGTCTAATATATAAGCTGTTCTGTCGGGAATTCTCGTATCGTTATCAATGATAAAATGCATATGTTCCTGGTCACTAAACGCTTTTGTTCGACGGACGATCATTTCACCGAGTAGCATTGTTGCTAACGGTCCAACACCGCCAATGATACCAAGTACTCTCTTTTCCATTTATTCAGACAAACCTTTGTTGTTAAAGTATTTTTTGTATTTACGATAATAGTTCAAGCTATTCAATGTTAGCTTGTACCAACGTTTAAAGTTCATATCCTCTTTGTAGAATAATGAGTTCGTTGCTTTACCTTCTTTTATTAATTTGCGAGCTTTTGCTTTTAGCTCATTATTTTGTGCATATTTGAATAATACGCCGTTCGGTATAATGCTCCACAAATGTTCGTTATTTGCATAAGTACATTCTTGTGGGATGTGTAGCATATAGTCATCTGCAACGTATTGCATTAGGTTATAACCTGCAGCTGTTACATAGTAACTACTACGTCCATTACGCAAGTTAATTTCAAATAGTTTATATTTGCCATCGCGATAGTCATATTTCATATCAAAGTTTGCAATCCCACTGAAACCGATATCTTCTAAGAAATAACGCACTTGGTCTAAAAGATCTTTATCGTATGTAGTTATGATTGCTGCATAACTACCTATTCCTTCTGGTGAGTGTTCTTCAAGAATTGGGTTACCTAAACACATAAGCTTCACTTTACCATCAGTTGCTACATATGCGTTTAATACACGCATATATGAATCGTCACCAGGTATGAATTCTTGAATGATTAAGTGGTCTTTATAAGATGAACTATAAATTGCTTTTAAAATCGCATTTTTTTCATCTTCGTCATGTGCAACGAATACCTTTTTCTTTCCTGGGAATTGACATGCCCAATATGCTACTGAATTTGATGCTTTAATAATAATTGGGTATTCAAATTTCACTTCGAAGTTTTCGTAAGTTTCATATGTGCAAGTATCTGTTTTTGGGTAACTAAAGTTGTATTTCTCACACATTTTGTAGAAGTTTTCTTTTAATAAAATACGGTCCATTAAGGATTCATCAATATATGGAACTGTAAAATATTGTTCAAGCGCTTTTTTGTTTTTGATGATTAGTTTTACATAATCATCACCACAACCCATTAATAATAAGTCTTTATGAGCGTATTCTTTTGCTACTTTTTTTAGTTCTTCAACGAAGTTTTCTTTAATTTTTGGTGCTTGTTTGAAATGTAAGATTCGGCTATTTTGTGTTGCTGTTAAGTGTGATTTGCCGACTACAATTGATTTGATGCCATATGCTTCGTAAAAAGCACGTGCCATTCCATATGCGTTCATGTCTGATCCGATTAATATAGGTAAAAATGGTTGTTCTGCCATTTATTATCATCTCGCTTATTTAGTACTTTTTAATGCCATTAGTGTATCATATTTTAACTTTATAGACGAATAAACTCTAAATTTGTCGTTGAATTTTTGAATCAATAATTAAAAAGTTAAAATTGCTTACAGCGATCGGTGAGTAAGTTTTCTTCTTTGCTCTATTGGAAGCGCTGAAAACAAATTTTATTCTAATTGGAGTTTAGTTTGAAGTGGTATCGGCTTCGCTTTCCTGCGGGAGTCTTCGCTGATTCCACTTTAATAACTTTTGGATACTAATCTCCATCTAATATTGTCAGTCAAAATTTTATTAAAACATACTTGCATTCCACTTTCCCATTGAACTCTATCATCGTCTCTAGGATTTTACTTAGCTATTGCAACTGCTTGTGAGCCTAGTGCTTTGTAGCTGTTGAAGAATTTTGTTGCTTCGTGAGATACGTAACCGTGTAGTGGGTCCATTACGATGACTTTGTTGTCTTCGTATCCTGTTAAGACTACTACGTGTAGGTTGCGATACATTTTAGGCTTTTTATTTGTCCCCTTAATATACCAACCTTCTTTTGTTTTCGGTTTCGATAAATCGAGTGTTACCCACATCATAACAGGTATGCCTTCTCTAACCTTGTTAATGATTTGTTGCTTACTTGAGCCCGTTAAATTGGTTACTTTTAAACTCTTTTTATTATCTATTGCTACTTTTTTTGCTACTTTTGTGATAACAGGAGCAAAGGTGTATGTACCAGTCATTTCGTTTGCAGGGTCTCCTGCATACGCTTTGTTTGGATCTGGCCCCATTCGCTTACCGTCTTTTTCGATTATTTCTTCTGTTGGTAAATAGTCTTTTGAAAGCCGTATTTTAGATAGATTTAATCCGTAATAATTTAATGCAGCAGTCAATGCAGTAATTTCACAGCCATGTGGAAGTTGTGGATTTTGTAAAACAACTGGCACATTTAGTCGTTGATTTTCTTTCTGATAGTATGTTTCAAGCACAACATACGCTGTATCCTCTTTCACCAAAACACTCTTTGCTACACTGTTTGATTCGTTTGTCGTATCAGTTTTTTGGATAGATGTAGGTACAAATAGATATCGATGTCCTGTTTTTAAACCATGAAGAGTTACTTCCCCTTCTACGTCGCCTGTTGCAGTTGTTATTAGTTGATCTGTGTCCATATCCCGAACACTGACTTGCATATCTGGAATCGGTTCTCTACTTCCAAAAGCTACAATTAATACTTTAATTCCTTTATCTTTTCCCTCTTTATTTGCTGAAAGAATACTAGAACAGCCACTTATAATCCACACAAAAAGCAGTATAAAGCAAAAGAGGAGTAAATGCCGAGGCATATTACTTCTCTTAGACATGCTTATAATCCCCTTTTTAACCAATGATAATTAGCCGAAATATTTTTTGTACCATACTAAGAACATGTAAATTGTCCATACTTTACGTTGGTTTTTCGCTTTACCTTCGTAGTGATCTGTTAACAATTTAACAATAGCTTGTTGGTCAAAAAATTGTGCTGCTTCAGGTGATTCGAATGTTGCTTTGATTTGGTTAAAATATTTATCTTCTTTTAACCACAGACGGATAGGTACTGGGAAACCTATTTTTTTACGATGTGCCCATTCATCTGGAAGTGCACGTTGTGAAGCCTGACGGAATGCATATTTTGTATCCTTTTCGTTGACGCGATAGCGAGATGGAACTTTGGATGCCACTTTCATCACTTCACGGTCTAGGAATGGAACGCGTAGTTCAATGGAATGAGCCATACTCATTTTATCTGCTTTTAAATTGATATCATCCACGAGCCATAGATTTAAGTCTAATAATTGTTTCTTTGTTAAATCATCTTCACCAGCTGCTTTTTTATATACCGGCATAACAATATCTGCAACAGTTGGAGCATGGTTATATTTATCTGTAAGAATCGCAGTTGATTCTTCTTCTTCGAATATATGCGCTTGTCCAATAAATGTTTGTTCAACAGGAAGACCTCCACGCATTAAGAAATGCTTACCGCGCATTTCAGGAAGAGCTTTTGCCACTTCTGCAATAGGACGACGGATAAATTGCGGTACTTTTTTATATTTACGCATAGTAGGTGTTTCATCGTATTCAGCATAGCCACCGAATAATTCGTCTGCACCTTCACCAGAAAGAACAACTGTAACATGCTTTCTTGCAAGCTCTGCTAAGAAATATAAAGGAACAATGGATGGGTTAGAGTGCGGTTCGTCCATTATATATTGTATTTCTTCTAATTTATTGAAGCATACTTCTGGATCGAGCACTTCGTTTACATTTTCAATACCAAGTTCTTTTGATAATTCTTTTGCGTTATCAATTTCTGAGAAGTTTTCTGCACTAAATCCTACAGAGAAAGTTTTATCTGGTTTTAAAACAGAAGCTACATAACTTGAGTCAACACCAGATGATAAGAATGAGCCTACTTGAACAGTTGGGTCTGAAAACTTGTGCGCACTAATTGATTCACGAACCGTTGTATCAATTTCTTCAACAATTTGATCAAGTGGACGTTCTTCTGGATTGAATTTTGGTTCCCAATAGCGAGTGATTTCTAATTTACCATCTTCAAATGTTAAGTAGTGAGCTGCTGGTAATTTGAAAACACCTTTAAAGAATGTTTCTTTTAATACTGGGAATTGGAATGTTAAGTATGGTTTTAGTGCTTTTTCGTTAAGTACTTTTTCGAAGTGTGGGTGTGGTAAGAAACTTTTAATTTCTGAACCGAAAAATAATGTACTATTCATGTGTGCATAGTAGAATGGTTTAATACCGAACATATCGCGAGCTGCAAATAAGCGTTTTTTGTTGCGGTCCCAAATAACAAATGCGAACATACCACGTAATTTTTGAACTAATTTCGTGCCGTATTCTTCATAACCATGTATAAGTACTTCACTATCAGTATCAGTTGTGAAAATATGACCTGCTGCAATAAGGTCTTCTCTAATTTCTTTAAAGTTATAAATTTCACCATTGAAGATTAATACTAATGATTTGTCTTCGTTATATAAAGGTTGGCTACCGTTTGCTACATCGATGATACTTAAGCGACGGAATCCAAGTGCTGCTTGACCATCTGTAAATTTCCCTGAAGAGTCTGGTCCGCGGTGAATAATTTGGTTCATCATGTCTTCTAACACAACGTCAGGGTTTGATACTTCACCGATAAATCCTGTAAATCCACACATATAATCGTATTCTCCTATCTAATCTTTTCAATCTATTCATATTAATTCATACGTATTTGAACGCAATATACCTGCATTCGGCATCTTTAGATTATACTCTATTTTTCACGAAAAAGATTGCCACATAGTAGCAATCTGTTAACTTGTATGCTTTTTGTATTCTTTCATCAGAACTTCTAACGGAACTTGATAAAGCTGTTTATCCTTTATTTTAAACACACCTAGTTCCATTAAATGATCGATGACATGATTCTTTTTTCGTTCTTCAACTGTTAGCTTCTCGTTATTCATGTTGTATCCCTTCTTACCTTACTGTTTTATGACATTCTCCCCCAAAATACGAAATCTAAACGAAAGCCTTAAATTTCTCTTTTAATTTAGGTATTCGCTTTATACATTGTCTATAAATTAGAAATCCTATGATGGCTCCTAATGTATTCAACCATAAATCATCTACATCCGTACTTCTATATTGGGGTAGCTGCATTGTCTCGATAAAGAAAGACAAGCATAGTCCAGTAAACGAAACAAAGAAGAACCTTTCCATCCTACGCCAAAGTAGTGGAAGTAAAAATCCAATTGGCATAAAGATTGCAATATTACCAAGAAAGTTAATGAAAAACGGTTGCCATAAGTCTAAATAATGAATGGCATTGTACACGTCTGTAAAAACACGAAATAGATGAAAGTTAATGCCGAGTGCATCTCGATCATGAATTCGCATTTCTGCATATTGAAGGCTTACGCCATTTTTTGGAACTATAGTTTCGTAAAACAAGCCAATTAAATAAACCCAAAACGTCATAATTCCAATTTCATGCCAATGATTTTTTAGGCTGTGGTCACGTTTTTTTCGTGACTTAAAGCGAATATACACGACAAATGGAATTGCAATAATCATCACAATCATCATATCGAGAGTATATTGAAGTATATAAGTCAACTTCGTCACTCATTTCTTACTTTCTACATAACAGGACAAATTATATAACAATAGGTTGCAAAAAAACATTAAATTTAGTTAACAATCTTTTCTTATATAAAATTTCTGTCTATATTCTACGATACCATATTCACTAAAGCTTCGCACAAAGTCTATTGAACTTTTTCTATATTTCTTGTGTTGGAATTTTTTAAGTTTTTTCTAGTTGAAGATTAATTATATAAAATTAAAAATTAATGCCCCTGAATTTTACTGTCCGTAAAATTTCAGGGGCATCTCAGTTTTTAAAGAGGTTTAGTCCCAACCTCTATTTATGACATAATATCAAAACTAAAACAGCGCAAAACTATGGTTTGGCTAGTTGATTTAAATAGCCTCTATTTAAAAATAGTTTCCTTTATTAAGAAACTTCTTCACTCTTCAGAAGAGCATTTTGCAACGAAATAATTTCTTTTTGTATGCTTGGGTAGTCTTCTATTTCAGGTACATTTTTGAGGACTGTAGACTGTTCTTCAGCTGTAGCTTTAGCCATTGTTTCAAAAACCAATAGCAACTGTGCAAGTGTTTTATCTGAAAGAACTGGGCGATTAGTGTCTTTGGAACAATTCTCAATTAAATATCCTAATTGTTCAATATAAAATATAATTGGCCAATAATAATCCAATTTGTTTTGGTTAACTGGTATCTCCCCTGAAGCTGTGTTGTAGAGTGTTTTTAAATTATTTAAATTGATTTGCATTTTAATTCTTTCTCTACTTTTAGCTAGATTAAAAAATCCCCTTTGCTCTGAGAAAAGGGTGTGTAAAAACTGCGCTTGACTTCGTAATGTTTTAGAAACTAAATGGGGAAGACGACTTGAAGCAGATCGCCTACCTATCACTAATACTCCTATAAGGCCAATAGCAGTTCCTACAAGGATATCGATTAATCTGGTGGAAGCGAAATAAGCAAATTCGGCCCCGCCAATACTTGTACTTTCAGCCATGAGTAATGCGTTAGGAGTAAAAAATAACGCCGCTAGTCCATAATTTTTTACAATAAAAAGTTCTGTAATAAACGTAAAAAGGAGAATAAGAAAAGCAATCATGTATCCTGTAGGATGAGTTGTAAGAATCAGACTTGCAATCAGAATGCCAAATATTGTCCCAATTGCCCTTTGAATAGCACGATGGTAGGTAGCCACAATAGTAGCACCTGACATTACTGCTGCACAGGATAAAGGAACCCAAAAAGAACGATTGAAATTAAATTGATAGGCAATAATTGATGCAATGGCAAGTACCACACCGTATCGTATAGCAGTAATAAAAACTATGGAGTTTTTATCAAATGCCCCTAAAAAGACGTCCTTAAGGGATGGTCTTGAAATTCGGATTAGTTGATTAATCTTGGAACTTGGTTCAAGCCTAATGGCGTCAGCATCGTAAATTCTTTCGAATAACTGAGCAATGGAAGGATTCATATGATCTGGTTGGATAATTGCTTTAGGAAGAGTTTTCTTTTTATTATCTATTGAATGGGCTAGCTCTCGAAATGATTCTCCTAATTCTACGGGCATTGATGAACTTGTATCTGAAAAATTCTCGAGTATATACAAAAATATTTTGTCTGCTTGATTCTTTAATACATACAATCGATTAAATGTTTCTGTAAATCTCCATGGTATATATCCTGCTACAAGTGTTTCTTCAGCTTGTTTTAAGGACGTAACCACTCTATTTCTAGTAGAATTAAATTTCTCTGTACCGACTGAATCGATAAATGAAGCAAGTTCTAAATATAACCTTTTTACTACGACTGTTTCCGGTCCATGCTGGTTAGCTATCCAACCAATCATAGCAATCACCCATGCGAGTAATCCACCAAGAAAAACGAGGCCGCTACGAAGCGGTGCAAGATCCGGATTAACGGGCATCCCTGTTGTCATCGCAAAAACTAAAACAAAGAATATCGCAGATGGGCCCGGAATTTTTAAAGTACCAAAAATAAATATAGCTGCGAATCCAATTATCCCCATTAATATAGAAGTTGCCAAAGGATATGGGGCAGCAATTGTCCCTAAGTAAGAGACCAAAGTTAGTCCAAGTACAACAAAGAATATTTTCTTAGCTCTTTGTGCGTAAGGTATATTAAACACATATAGAAAGGCCATTCCACCCATTCCAGCCACTAACCCATTTTGCAAATTTCCTAGTAATAACCCAATAATGACAGGCAGGGCTGCAGATAGTCCTGCGCAAAAAGCCTTTACCCATGGAAATGGTTTTTTATTAACGGTTAAGGCTTGTTTTATAATGGATGGGCGTTTTGAAATTGATTTTTTTACTTTACTGATTTTCAGCACTTTGAATATTCCTTCCTAAAAATTACTTTGCAAAGAGTAACTATTAACTATTTAATACTTAATGATAAACGTATTAAACATTTTAATATAGCATGTTATTTTATCATAGTGTTATACATCTATAATAAAATTCACGATTTATTCATAGTCGTATAAAAAAGGCCATAATTTGCAATACTGAACAGCTTCCTTTATTTTCTTCCTCAATGAAACATTTTTAAAACATAAAAAAAGAACCTTCTAATAAGAAGGTTCCCCATTCATCTATTGTTATTGGGCTATAAATAGTACGGATGGTACAAAAGAAAGTACAAAGAATAATGCATACCAGCCAGTTACGCGTCTCATCGAAAAGGGTTTGCTTTTTTTCTCTGCGTAAAATGCATCGAAGAAAATGGCACAAACCATTGGGATGGTCATACAAGCAATAGCAATTAAAATAATATCATTAAAATTCATTTGGCATCCCCCTTTAATATTTATGTTCAAATTTAAATGTGACAACTTTATGTCTTAATAATAATGGTTTGGACACAAAATGTCAACATTTCATTCACAATTTGGACAAACTTTTCACAAAAAAACATAAAGCTTAAGAAACATAAAAAAAGCTGCCTCATGTAGAGACAGCCTGTTCTTTAATGATATTTGATTTGCCAATACCGATCCATATCCCGGTCTAGGTATACCCAGCCTTTCCAACCGATATGAATTGTGTCGGTGATGAAATGTGGATCATATTCATGTTTAGAATAGTCTATGATTGGAAGATTTTCATCATGTAAGATAGTATCTATCTTATTGTAGTACGCTTGGCGTCTTTCTTTTGGATAGCCAGCATAATCATACCATTTACCATTCATGGGAATGGAGATAAATAGTGGTTTGGCACCAGCATCTTTAAGCACATCGATAACAAGCTGAAAATCTTCATATTCTGGTGACTTAGAATAGTCTACATCTTTTCTGAAGTTTTTTAATTTCTTATAATTTGGTGCAATATTACGATTAAAGTATGAATCAGCTACATCCAAATTATTATTTGTAATACGTTTTTTCCCATATGCCTCTGCATTATGGACTTGTTGTTCAAATGTTTTATTTTTTATCAAGGATGGCTTTGCATGTAATTTTCGATTCTTTTCATCGATCAATGAGTAATACAAATCCTTTTTTTCAAGAATTTTAAGGTTCATATAGCCCATTGCCATACTTACACGACCAAGTAAAGGCTTTTTGTCTTTTGCTAATTCGTACTTATACATAGATACAAGCAAATGATCTCGCTTAACTGTATCAAATTGAAGCAAACGACGCATCGCTCTTTCCTTTAACTGCGGATTCATCCCATGATTGAATGCCAAATCATAGGCATGAAGCATGGAATAGTTTGGAGAAAAATGAAAGTCATCCATTCCTACATCAGTAAACCACTGTGGAGAAATAATGAATATCATCTTTTTCCCTTTTAAACTTTTCTCTTGCTCAGCAAAATCCAAGAAATGTGTAATACTTTGAGATCCTCCACGACCAACCATAAAAGTAGTATAAGGTGTTTTATTTGCTTTCGTGTAGTTATATGGATAAAAAGGATCTGTATGCTCTAATTCAGATGATCCATAAATCGGCATTGTTTTTTTATCCTCTAACATCCTGCTTTGCAGATATTGACCTTGGAACATAAGTGGATTCATCTCAATCTTCGCTTCTTCTACTCTTTGATCCGTAATCCAACTCTTCAAAAGACGATTTGGGAAAAATAAAAAAGCGAAAAATAATATAACTGCAATTCCTAGAGGTAGGAAAATATATTTCTTCATGATAATTCAGCTAATTTCTCCGCAATATGATTTGGTGTATTCCACTCCTCACGAGTGAATTCAGTGATAGGTACATTAATACCTAGTTTTTCTTCAATTTCAACTAGTAACGTAATGGTACCAAATGAATCTAATAAACCCTCTTCAAAAAGTTCGATATCTGGATTTTCTAAAATAACATCATCTTCACATACAGCAGCTAATATTTCTAATACTTGTTGTTTTTCCATTTTAATAAACTCCTTTATTATTTAAATAAACTTCCTGAAAAAATATAAAAACCAAAACAGATAAAGTGGAATGTAATAACAATTGAAATAGCGTTTGTCCATTTGTTTTTCGGCCACATTTTATGTTTCTTATTCCATCTTTCAAATTTATCAAAACATATTATTAGTAATGCATGATATAAACCATACACAATATAATGCCATTCTA
Organism: Rummeliibacillus sp. JY-2-4R; assembly: GCF_053847205.1. Classification (NCBI taxonomy): domain Bacteria; kingdom Bacillati; phylum Bacillota; class Bacilli; order Caryophanales; family Caryophanaceae; genus Rummeliibacillus; species Rummeliibacillus sp. JY-2-4R. The sequence continues at coordinate 3,447,460 of NZ_CM132623.1, forward strand.
GTCCATGCCAAATTCCCATGATCAGAAATAAGACAACATATCCAATATAAGATACAGTATAACGATTCTTAATCCACTTTTTCTTCGTCATCCAAAAAACAAATCGCATATACACATAATCTCGGAACCAGAATGATAAACTCATATGCCAACGATCCCAGAAATCTTTTATATTCTTACTTAAGAATGGAAGATTAAAGTTTTCTGGCGTATTAATGCCCATGATTTTACTTACACCAATTGCAAACGCACTATAGCCAGCAAAATCAAAGAATAGATAAAGACTGTATACATACATATAAGCAATTCTACCTTCAAGAGGCGTTAAGTAATTATACGTATGATCTGGTAAATACAAAAGGATCTTATTATATAGAATAAATGCAATAATAAATTTATATAAAAATCCTTGGAAAATTTTATTAATACCAGTAAATAATAATTCTTGATATTCTAAACGTTCTGGAACATGATGTAAATCTTTTTCGAATCGTCTCCACCTATCGATTGGCCCTGATGAAATCGAAGGGAAAAACAAAAGGAAATAGATAAGCTCTACAATGGAAATGCTTTTTTTCATCATTCCATCACGCGTTTCCATAATCATTTGTACAGCTTTAAACGTAATATATGAAACACCTAGAAATCCAAATAAATGATGCAGTCCTAATATAGGTAGCACTTTCACCAATACTAGTGGCAAAATGGCTAACACTACAGCTAATACAAACACGGTGCCGTTATTATTTTTAAACCGATATGCTTGATACCCTTTAATTAGTAACACTTGGAAAATTGTAAATATGATCAAAGAAAGTATACCTTTAAGTGATGAACCAAAAATAATGGCCAAGATAATTACTGAAATGAACATATTATATTTTCTTGATGACTTTCCGCTAAGTCCTAAAATAATAGTAGGAATCAATAAAATACCGATGATAAAGAAAAATGTAAAATCACCATACGGTATCATATCGTTACTTCAACCGCCAATCTCTTTCGGTCAACTTTTCCATTGGCGTTCAATGGTAGTTGGTCTACATAGATAAACTTCTTTGGCACCATATAATTTGGGACTACTTTAGATAAGGCGTTTTTTAATCTTTTAGTTGTTTGATATGGCTTTTCATCAGTTTTTTGAGCCAAAACTACAAATGCTGTTAAAGATACTACTTCTTCTTGTTTCTTTGTAGGTTGTACGATACATCCGCTAACCTCATCTAATGACTCTATTTTCTTTTCAATCTCTTCAATTTCTAAGCGATATCCATGAAGTTTAACTTGGAAATCAGAGCGACCTGAATAAAATACATAGCCATTTTCGTAATAACCAACATCGCCTGTGTAATAGACGTCTTCATCACGCCAAACTTTAAATGCCTTTTTGGTTTGTTCAGGTGCACCTAAATATCCAATGCTTACAGTAGGACCTGTTATGACAAGTTGGCCTTTTTCTCCCTCACTTACAATTTCACCGTGATCATCAAGTAATATCAATCGATCAGAATCAGCTTTTGCTATTGGCAATACATCAAATGTCTCAAGTAAATTTTCCGTTACTTCGACTGCTGTAACTGCTACTGTCGTTTCAGTTGGACCATATAAATTAATAATACTAGCTTGTGGAAATCTCGCTTGTAGATTGACTGCAAGTTCATGTGGCAATACTTCTCCACAAAATAAGAACTTTTTGAGTTCGGGCATCATGTCAGCATTCCACAATGGATTCATCAAACAAATTTTCACAAATGATGGAGTTGAAGTCCAAACGGTAATATTTGATTGTTGCAATACTTCGAAAAGCTTTGCAGGTTGATCAATTTGAGATTTCGTCAGCGCATATAATGTACGACCTTTAATCAGGCTTGGGTATAAATCCATTACCGATAAGTCAAATGAATATGGCGCTTGGTTTAGATATACTCCATCTTGCAAATGCGCTTCTTCTTCAAGCCATAAAACGAATGCTTCTAGGTTATTGGCTGTAATTTGAACACCTTTAGGGTTCCCTGTACTACCTGATGTATAAATAATATAAAAAACATCTTCTCCATTTACCCAATTACGTTCAGAAACTTTTTCAGAAGTTTGTTCTTTTAAAACTGAATTCACTTCAAATGTAGGGACTTTATACGTAAATCCCATTTCTTCTGTTGTAAGCAACATTACTGCATTTGAAGCAGAAATAATATGCTCGATTCGTTCATTTGGAATTGAGATATCTAGCGGGATATATGGATGTCCAGCTTTCACTACAGCTAAAAACGCAATGATTTGCTCTTTTGACATATGGCCGTAAACGACAATTGGCATTGCATTATTTAATTTCTTTTGGATTATATATTCTGCTAGGCAATCGGATTGCTTCCATAGCTCTTCATAGGTTAATGTTTCACCTTCACATTGATACGCTATACGTTTTGGATAAACACAAGACATCTCACGAATCATATGCAGTATACTCATCTATAACACTCACTTTCCATTAAAACTCTGTATAAATAAATGGACCTGAATTCATATCATGGAATCCGTAAATTAGCACAAGTAACACTAAAATGACAAAATAAAATAAAGTATATGCAACAAAACGAATTCCTACGTTTTCTTTTAATTTTTGCAATACGCCACATCCTCTCTGGCACATTTCTTTAAAACGAATGAAAAAATTAAAATTATTGATTTCCCTATACAATATCTGAATTCTATATTAAATTTACGTAAATTTCATTACATTTTTTTGTGTTTCTCTAGTACATCATCGACAATACCATTAATTTTATTTAAAATTATAATTTTAATATATTTTTAATTTAAATTAGAGGTTAACTTCATAAACAGGAATTTTCAGGTAGAATGGAAAACAGAAAAAAAGCTTTTCCTCTAAAAAAGAAAAGCATAAATTTATTATTTGGATACTAAATCTTTTATTAATATAGATTTATCGGCATCCCTTTGATTACCCACATCATTCCCCTAACTAGTGAGTACTTATTTTATTTTCATTTTCCATTTTTCCCTCATCTTGCCACCCTTTACATACATCAACCCAAGCAATCCCGTAGCTGTAAGTAAATAGTTCGTGGCATGTTAGTTCGATGGCACTGTTGCTACTTCCGCATGCTGGATATACTGTTTCAAAACGTTTTAATGATTCATCGAGATAAACGGGAATATTCTCTGGAATTCCAAATGGACAAACACCGCCTACTGCATGTCCAACTTGTGCAAGTACTTCATCTGGTGTGAGCATTTTGGCTTTTACACCAAAAGTGTGTTTGAACTTTGCATTATCAATTTTCGTGTCGCCTGCAGCGACTACTAGAAGGCAAGAACCGTCTTTTCTAAATGAGAGCGTTTTGGCAATACGCTCTGACGCTACACCCAATGCTTTTGCTGCAAGATCTACTGTTGCACTTGATGCAGTATATTCCATTATTTTGTGGTCCAATCCCAACTTTTTGAAGTGCTCTCTTACTTTTTCAATAGCCATACAGTTCTCCTCTTTTTATTGTTACTTTTTTGAATATGGAATCGGAAAATTCCGAATAATAACATTATAACTCAGATTCAATTTATTTGATTAGTTTGCTTTATTATTTTTACTATACTAAAATGATGTAAACCGACTATCCTTATTATTCTTATTAAATTAATCGATTTATATATAGTGCTGAGGGCGCTCGTCCAGCTGCGAAAAGCTACTTTCAGACCCGAATTGAAAGCGTCTTTCCAGCTTTCAACCGAGGGACTGAAGTGATCGAGCAGCTTAGGGCCCAAAGCCGGATTATATAGAGTGCTGAAACGGCTCATTCAGGCCCGACAAGCGTTGGATGGCTCGAATCGAAAGCTTGGTGCTCGTAAAAAAATAGTTATTCCCTTCAATATTTTAATCTAAAGAGGTGGCAGTGTTATGAAGTATTATAATTCAATACTTGAGTTAATTGGAAAAACACCGATTGTTAAGTTAAATAAATTACCCGATGATCACGGAGCAAACGTATTTATTAAGTTAGAATCCTTTAATCCTGGTGGCAGTGTGAAGGACCGTGCTGCTTTTAATATGATTGAGCAAGCTGAAAAAGAAGGTAAGTTGATTCCTGGGAAGAGTATAGTGATTGAGCCGACTTCAGGCAATACTGGTATTGGACTTGCGATGGTATGTGCTATAAAAGGGTATCCATGTATTATTACCATGCCCGATAATGCTACAAAAGAGCGTATTAAAATCATGAAAGCATATGGAGCTGAAGTACATCTAACTCCTGCTGCCTTACGCATGCAAGGTTCAATTGATGAAGCAGAGCGTATTGCAAAAGATATCCCAGATAGTTTCATTCCAATGCAATTTGAAAACAACGCAAATGCAGATGCCCATAGAGGTACAACTGCTGTAGAAATAATGGAAACATTTGATGGAAAATTAGATGCCTTTGTTTTGACTGCCGGCACGGGTGGTACGGTAACAGGTACAGGCGAAGAATTGAAAAAACAAATTCCAAATCTAAAAATATATGTGGTAGAACCAGCTGGATCTCCAGTATTATCAGGCGGTGAACCAGGACCACATAAAATCCCTGGTACTGGACCTGGATTTATCCCCAAAATCTTAAATCAAGAAATTTATGATGAAATTCTTCATATTGAAGATGATGATGCACAAGTGATGGCTCGCCGATTAGCTTCCGAAGAAGGAATTTTTGTTGGTGCATCTGGAGCTGCATCCGCATATATGGCAATCCAAGTAGCAAAAAAACTACCAAAAGATGCAAATGTACTATGTCTCGCACCTGATACTGGTGAAAGATATCTATCATCAGATTTATTTGCAGATTAAAAAAAGCCTAGTCTCCCCTGTACAGGAAATCGTTCAGGAGACTAGGCTTTTTACTTTGAAACATACATATGTTGCTATAGTGTTGGAAAATTCTCACTTCCTTTTCACATAGGATGGTTAATTTTTTTATGAAAAACTCTTATCCCCCCCGTGACTCAGCAAGTTTAGTTAAGTAATATTGTTCCTCCCTTGCCATATGGTCGGCCATTGGCGCAGTGAAAGTTCCTAATACTTCCGCACTTAACTCCATTTCTTCTAACTCACGCAAAAAGGTTTTAAATAAATTCATCTCTACTTCAACGTCATGATTGAATCGATTTAAACTTGGGAATGACTCTACATTAGCCCGTAGAAATCCAGTAAGTTCAACAGCCTTCAAATAAAATTGATCAAAATGCTGTGTGAAAAGATGACTTTTTTCTTTTAGCCTTTTTTCCACCCCATCCAAATTATCATTAATTGCTCCTGCATGACCTGAAGCATCCATTAACCATAACAAATGATGATGTAACTCATGGAAAATCGGTGGTACTTCACCTTTCTTAAGATAACTTAAAACATTTTGATATTCTTCTAATTCGTTCACCATGTGATTGATAAATGATGGCGGAAGATGGATGCCAATTTTACCAAAAAGTTGTCGCCTAATGATAGAGAGTTTAAACTGTTTGAGCTCATCCGTTGCTTTTTCAGCTGTAATTGCAAAGGATTCCGCATTCGATTCGTTTAGAAGACTAACCTGCTTATGAAGATCTGAAAACTGATTGATGAGTGATTGGGCCTTTTCAATATCCTCTTTTTCAGATGGTACAAGAGCATCACGAATAAATTGACCATGATTCTTAAGAATTTCTAGCCAAAATTGGTGCTCAAAAACAGCACTCTTTAAATAATCCGGTAAAAAGTTTATCTCTCCTTTCTCTTTTCATAACTCAAATGTATTCAGTTAAGGTTTGTACTAGTCGAAACTTTTGTGTTGAAAATTTCTTGCGGACAATGTACTAAAACACTCATCACTATTGATTAAAGTATTGTCATATTACTGAAATCCGCTTTTCCAGCTCTGTCAAGGTAATATGACGCAACAACGAAAAGTTTATCTTTTGACATCTTCCTGACACTATTAGTTGGCAAAATGGAAAATAGCTTAGGAGGGATTCTATATGAAAAAGAAAAATATAAAGTATATAAAGTTCGGAATTGATTTGTTAATGGCGATTACTTTCGTATTATTTTTCAATAAACGGGTATTAGGGGGGCTAACTTTTCATGAAATTGCAGGCCTACTAATCGCAATTGTTTTCTTCACTCATGTATTAATAAACTGGCAATGGGTAAAAAATGTTACATTAAAGTTATTTGATCGAAGGTTACCTCTAAAAACTAAATTAAATTATCTATTAAACCTATTATTGTTAATTAGCATGGTCTTTATTATTATGAGCGGTATTTTCATATCAAGAGTGGTCTTTCCTAACATCAATATTGGAAACGAACAGTGGTTTAAAATGTCTCATATGGCTATATCATTTTTGGTACTAGTCATTGTTGCCGTTCACGTTGGATTACATTGGAAATGGATCATGTCAGTTTTTAAAAGTATCGTCAAGCTAAAGACCCTTAAGAAAAGCTTTAGCATTTTAGCAAAGGTGGCGACAGTTGCCCTACTGTTGTTTGGAAGCTACCAAATGTATCATGCGAATTTTTGGATGCAGATGCAAAGAGTTACAAATGTCTTTAATCTATCCTCATCTCAAATGTCTGAAGGACGTTTCAAAGGTGGTGAAAGACCAAATTTTGATGGAGAAGGCCCTACACTTCCAGCCGGTGATTTTAGTGACAAAGATAGACCAAGTGATTCTGAAGGAAACTTTGGAGACGCTAGAAGAATGACTCACGTTCATGGCGAATTTAAGGGTGATAAGGGTCAGTCTGAGAGCGCAAATGTATTTAGTGTAATCATTCAATATTTTGCAATTATGTCTGTCATTATTTTTGTTGTTTACTATATTCAAAAAATAACGACGAGGAAGAAACGCAAGATAAACTATCAAAACTAACTGTTTTCTGTGAACATTATTTATAAAGATCCATTAAAGAAGATATATTGCACGAAAACATAGAAAAGCCATCGTTTTCTTTGAAATTAGAAAACGATGACTTCTTTTTTTATTTAGAGTAACGATCTCTTCCATTATGTTTAAAGCGTTTTAACTTTCTTAAGAGACCATAGGAAATGTGGATTTTTTCATTTTGAAGCTGAATACCTGGTGTCACATGCATCCAAAGTGATTTAGAAAAAGCAACTAGTCGGTCAGGATAAACACTCCTATGCCCTATAACAATATAAGAAGAAATACAAGCGCCAACTACATAAATACCTGGTAATCCACCAAATAATTCGTATCCCATAAAAACTGCTGATAAAGGTGTATTAGATGCAGCAGCAACTACAGCTACCATACCTATTGCTGCACCAAAGGCTGGATCTATTCCTAACATTCCCGCTAATATATTTCCAGAAAGGGCTCCAATCACAAATTGTGGTGTGACAATCCCTCCATAGAAGCCAGATCCTAACGTAATCGCTACTAATAGGATTTTCCAAATTACGCCCATAAACGCAACATGTTCACCATTTAGAGCTTGTTCCATAATAGGAATACTTAGACCTAAATAATCTGTTGGAATCCAAAATATAAGGATAGCAATCAAAATCCCTCCTATAAAGGGCATGAACGGTGGCCATATGTTAAATCTTTCTTGAATCAGATGAAAAAGCAAAGTTATTTTTTCAAAAACTTCTATGAACAACCAAGATATTAAACCACAAAGAAGTCCAATTATGATAATTTTTAAAAATAGTCCTTCCGAAAAGTGAGAAGACATTTCCATTGGATAATAAGCATATGTGAGCCCCCACCATTTGCTCACCTCGAAGGATACAATCCCTGAAATTACAGCTGGAAAGATTAAATCATATCGTAATCTTCCTATTGTCAAAATTTCTATCCCATATATAGCTCCAGCAATTGGTGTTCCGAACACACTCGCAAAACCAGCACTAACACCGCATGCAACCATCCTTTTTTGACTCTCCGGTTTTAAATGAAGGATATAGCCAATCCAAGATGCAAGTGTACCACCAATATGCGAACATGGTCCTTCTTTCCCAGCAGACCCTCCCGTTGCTAGCGTAATAATTGCAGCTATGGGTTTAATAGGCATGGTTTTGTAAGGTAATATTCCTCCTTGCTCATGTACTGCTGCAACAACTGAATCCTTTTTTCAGGGCTTTACTTTTCGATACGTAAAATAAATAATTAGACCATTTAATAATCCACCAATAGGTAACAAAATCATTTGTAACCACAGTGGTAAAGACGATGTTTGGCCGAGTGCAACATATAGTGTTTTGACAAATAATGTGGTACCACTTCCAGCGATTGCACCTGTTGCGATTGCTAATAAAAACCAACGGCATAATGTAGCGATCATGATAATTGGTTCAATATAATTTATGCGAAACAAAGTTACTCACACCCTGAAAAAATTTTACTTATAAGAAATCTATACTATATTTTGACACAAAAACAAGGTTACTATTAATTAGATTCTCCATTACAAAACAAAAATAGTCTGTATTTAATCTAAATAGATTAATACAGACTATTTTTCGTCCTCACGCTATTTTAAAACTTCCGCTAATCTTCTAATTCCTTCATCAATTGTCTCAGGATCTGAATTTGTGTAGTTTAAACGTAAAGTACTTGCTCCTTTTACATTTGTGTAGAATGGGTCTCCTGGAACGAATGCTACTTTGTTCTCGGCTGCTTGTTTTAAGACTTCTACTGAAGATACTCCTTCACCTAAATCAGCCCATATGAACATACCACCTTCTGGTTTTGTAAATGTCACATGTGCTGGTAAGTGTTTTTCCATAGAAGTAATCATTGCATTACATTGTGTTTTATACAATTCAGTAATTTGGCTAATATGTTTTTCGTAATCGTTATTTACTAAATAATCATAGATCGCATATTGAGAAATTACATTTGTATGCAAATCTGAAGCTTGTTTTGCTGCGATTAAATGCCCCATTAACTCATCATTCGTTGTACAAATATAACCGATACGCATACCTGGTGATAATGTTTTAGAGAATGAACCAAATAATACACTATTTTCAGATTTTCCTCCTGCTATATAAGGAAGTGATTCCCCTTCAAAGCGAAGTTCACCGTATGGATCGTCTTCAATTAAGAATGTGTTTGTATTTTTGATGATTTCATAAATCGCTTCACGTTTTTCTTTTGAGTATGTTAGACCTGTTGGATTTTGGAAATTTGGAACTGTATATAATAATTTCACATCATCATTTTTTAATGTTTCTTCTAACTCTTCTAAATTTAAACCGTCTTCTTCAAGACGAACTGGTAAGAAATTCGGTTCGTAAAGTGAGAAAGTTTGAATAGCTGCAAGATAACAAGGACTTTCTACTGCAACTTTATCTCCCTTATTAATAAGTACTTTACCCATTAAATCTAACCCTTGTTGAGAACCGGTTGTGATTAAAATATTATCTGCAGTAACATCCATGCCGAATCGTTTTTTATAACGATCTGCAATCCATTGGCGCAATGGTAAATAGCCTTGTGTTCCTGAATATTGGAATACTTTTTCACCAGAATCTTCTAAAACACGATTCATTGATTGTTGGAATTCCGCTACTGGAAAGGAAATTGGATTTGGTAACCCTCCTGCGAAAGAAATAATATCTTTTGCCTCAGTTAATCGCATAACTTCTGCAATAAATGAGCTATCTGTTTTTAACATTCTATCTGAAAAAATTTGTCCCATTATCCATTCTCCTTTTAAACTTCAAATTCTATTTGTTTTATATTATAGCAAATCACAAAACATTAGAAATTGTCAATATTTTCACGAATATTCAAGTAATTTTATCCTCATTAATTATAGCCTAATTGGATTAAATTAGCATTGCATTCATCATCTTCATACTGCAAAAAGTGCTCAGTCTGCATGCATCAGAAATATTAAATAGAAATAAAACATAACAATTCTCTATGTGTACAAAATCCAACGAATATTAATCATTTTTTTATGCATCCTAATAAGAGCAAATATTCCTCTTCCTATTAAAAGAAGGCAAATGTATCAAGTAAAAAAACTTTATATTATAATTTGTAGATTCAAGAAATTGACGTAAATAATGATTGTCTTTTATCAAATAATGATGTTATAATATACTAACTTGATAACGTACTAACACACTAGTGAACTAAAGTGTTAGAAATTAAAATTAAATAATTTAAGGTGGTTTTCAACTATGAAACGTTTTGCGATTATGACGATGTTCGTCGTAGCTATTTTCAGTATAATGGCTGGATGTTCATCTAACAAATCTGCTTCAAAAGATGATAAAACATTGATTATTGGGGTTGACGATACATTTGCACCAATGGGATTCCGTGATAAAGATAACAAAATCGTAGGATTCGATATTGACTACGCAAATGCAGCAGCTAAAGAAATGGGTTACACTGCTAAAATTCAACCAATCGATTGGAGTACTAAAGAATCTGAATTAAGCAGTGGTCGAATTGATTTAATTTGGAATGGATATACGATTACAGATGAACGAAAACAAAAAGTTAACTTCACTAAACCTTATTTAAAAAATGCTCAAGTCGTTGTAACACTTGCTAATTCAAAAATTGCTAAGCTAGATGACTTAAATGGAAAAGTAGTTGGTTTACAATCTCAATCATCAGCAGCAGATGCATTAAATGCAAATCCAATTAAATCTAAACTTAAAAATGTTAGTGAGTATAAAGATAATGTTATGGCATTGAATGACTTAAAAAGCGGTCGTACAGATGCAGTAGTTATTGACGAAGTTGTTATTGATTACTATATGTCTAAAGAAAAAGGAACTTTTAAAGTTCTAAACGAATCTTTAGCACCTGAAGAATATGGTGTTGGTGTTAAAAAAGGCAATGATGAATTATTAAATAAATTGCAAAAAGCTTTAGATAAACTAAATCAAGACGGCACAGCAGCAGAAATTTCTAAAAAATGGTTTGGCGAAAATAAAGTATTAAAGTAAAATATATAACGGGCAAAATCGGGTTTCCTATTTTGGAAACCTGTTTTGTTTTTTACTGTGATAACGTAGATATATATATTATCTATTCTGCACAACCCGCGAACTTCATTTAGGAGGAACACTTGTATGAACATGGAATATTTCATTTCGATTCTTAAGCCGATGCTTGAAGGATCTCAAATGACCATACTATTATTTATTATCGCTATCGTGTTATCTATTCCTCTTGGCTTCTTATTAACATTGGCGGTAAAAAGCAGCTTCAAGCCTCTCTCTTGGTTAGCGCAAGCTTATATTTATGTGATGCGTGGTACGCCACTTTTACTTCAATTATTGATTATCTGCTTTGGTTTACCAATGATTCCTGTTATCGGCGATTACTTAGTATTAGATCGATTCGTTGCAGCGTGTATCGGTTTTATCCTTAACTATGCAGCTTATTTTGCGGAAATCTTCCGGGGAGGATTATTAGCAATAGATAAGGGACAATATGAAGCGGCACAAGTACTTGGATTAAATAAATTCCAAACAACAACACGTATTATCTTGCCACAAATGTTCCGCATTGCGATCCCATCTCTTGCTAATGAATCCGTAACATTAGTAAAAGATACAGCATTACTTTACGCAGTGGCTGTTCCTGAGCTATTGCACTATGCAGAAACAGCAGTTAACCGAGACTTTTCGATCTTTCCATTCTTCGTAGCAGGTGTCATCTACTTAATCATGACACTTATACTAACATTAATCTTTAAATGGATCGAACGTCGATTTACATTTGAATAGAGAGGAGTGGTCATTTTGGCTTTTATGGAAGTATCAAAATTAAAAAAATCATATGGCAATCTTGATGTATTAAAGCAAATTACATTTGATGTAAACAAAAAAGATGTTGTGGCGGTCATTGGGCCCTCTGGATCTGGTAAAAGTACGATGCTCAGAAGCCTTGTGCATCTTGAAGAAATAGATGGTGGAAGTATTGCTGTTGATGGAGATTATCTTGTCAAAGATGGTGTTTATTCAAAAACTCCTGAAATCAAGAGCATTACTTCTAAAATGGGCATGGTATTTCAACATTTTAATCTATTCCCCCATTTAACCGTCAAAGAGAATCTTGAAATGGCACCTCGTTTAGTAAAAAAAGAATCATCGAAAGATCTAAGCAAACGTAGCAATGAGCTATTAGAAAAAGTAGGACTAGCAAACTTTGCTTCTTCCTACCCTTCCAATCTTTCAGGTGGTCAAAAACAACGTGTTGCTATTGCTCGTGCACTTATGATGAATCCTGAAATTATGTTATTTGATGAACCGACTTCAGCACTCGATCCTGAATTGACTGGTGAAGTACTACAAGTAATGAAGGATTTAGCCGAAGAAAGTATGACAATGATTGTGGTTACACATGAAATGGGATTTGCTAGAGAAGTGGCTAACCGAGTTGTCTTTATGGATAATGGTGAAATCCTCGAATCTGGCACACCACAAGAACTGTTTGACAATCCACAATTTGATCGTACAAAAGCTTTTTTAAAGCGTAGCTTAAAATAAATAAATTCAAATCAAAAGCTGACCAAGGTTTCCTTTTTGGTCAGCTTTTTTTATCGTTTATTTCCACCCTTCCCCCACTCCGAATATATTTAAGTAGCTAAACCATTTCATTAAAGTTCCGCATAGATTTTTAATCGATAGGGAAAATATATCAATCTATTTACAATTTTTTTATTTATACAATGACTTTTTGTAATTATCTATATATTTAAAAAGACCCATATACTATAATGGTATATATTACCACAAAAGGAATTGCTATGTTGATTTAGATATAGCCATCATTAAGGAGGAATTTCGTGAAATCCATATCTATTACAAAAAAAATTGCAGCTGCTGGATTAAGTTGTGCTTTAGTACTTACTCCATTTAGTAGTCTAGCAGTACAAGCGCAAAGTGGTTCTGCAAACACCATTCTTCAATCTCCAAGTATAACCTCTAAGGCAGAACAAAGTAAAAAAGTATCAAATTATAGTGATGATACAATTATTGTTAAATATTCAAGCCCACTCACCTTAAACGATCACAAAAGAGCTGGCGGTATCGTATTAAACCAAATCACCGGTCTCAATTATGTCGCAGTAAAAGTCAAAAATAAAAACAAACTACAACAAACAATCCAAAACTATCAAAAAAATAAGAAAGTTGTTTCTATTAGCTTAAGCCCAAAATATAAACTAGCAAGTGTAGCAGATCCTAAAGTAAGTGAACAATATATGCATAGTTTACTTAAAACAGCTGATGCACAAAAACTTGCAGGAAAAAACCAAGTAAAGGTTGCAGTCATTGATACAGGTATCGATCGAAATCATCCTGATTTAAATGGAACGATTATAAAGAGCAAGAATATCCTAAATCCAATGAATCCAAGTTCACCTAATACACATGGTACCCATGTAGCTGGTATTATCGCTGGAAAAAAGGATAACGGTATTGGCGGCTATGGTATAGACCCTGCTGCTAAAATCTTGTCATTTGATATATTTGATGAAGATTCCTGGACATTCGATTATACGATTGCCAATGCCATTCTCGAAGCAGTAAATCAAGGGGCAAAAGTTATTAACATGAGCTTAGGTGGATACTCCTCTTCAGATGTTTTAAAAGAGGCAATTGATAAAGCAATCAGTAAAGGGGTTGTTGTGGTTGCTGCTGCCGGAAATGAGGCATCAGATTATCCAGTCTACCCTGCAAAATATGAAGGGGTTATTAGCGTAGGATCTATTAACAAAGAGAAGAAGTTAAGTGAGTATTCTTCGTACGGACCTTCTACCGACGTCGTTGCACCTGGAGAAGATATCTATTCCACTTTCTACGATCCGGAAAAAGGATCCACATTTACTAGACTTAGCGGAACATCAATGGCTGCCCCTGTAGTAGCAGGTACAGTAGCATTACTATTATCAAAACATCCTAATCTTAAACCTGTAGAAATAGAGTATATTTTAGAAAAAACAGCGACTGATTTAGGAGCGAAGGGTTTTGATAGTAAGTATGGTAGTGGTTTGGTTAACCCAGTTGCAGCTTTAAAATATGATGTTAAAAAGATTCCTTCCTTAGTAACGGAAACTTGGGGTGAACAGGAAATCCTCAATAATGCAGAGCAAATTATTGCACCTGCAGAAATTAAACACACTTTCACAAAGCCATCTGAACAAAAATGGGTTAAACTTCCTGTTGAAAAAGGTCAGTATATACAAGCTACTTTAGCTGGGGCATCACAATACGACTATAAAATGACAATTCAATTTTTCGGTGATAGTCAGCAGCAAAAAACAGAAATCAATGATGTAACAGAAGGCAAAACGGAAGGTAAACTCATTCAAGCCCCATTTAGTGGAACAGTAGCAATCGGTATCAAAGATGTGAACGGAAGTTATGATGATTCCAATGCAAAACAATCATATGCTTCCCTAAAGGTAGAGAAATTAGATCAACTTCCTGAAGCTGAATCAACAGCTACTAAGCCAATTGAAATTGAAAACTGGCCATATAATAAGGATGGACTTTATATGATCGGTGAAAAAGGTGACGAAGATTACTTCCACTTTACTTCGAAAGAAGCGCAATTCATGAAGTTTACAGTCTCCGGAATACCTGGGGTGGATTTAGGATTATCCGTTTATGATAAAGAAGAGTTATTCCCTATTACTATTGATGAAAACGGCAACGAAATACCATCTGAAGTTCCATCAGAAGAAGCATCTCCTCTTTTCTCAAGTAATTCAGGTGGTACAAGCATGGGAGAAACATTACTATTCCAAACAGAAGCAAACAAAGAATATTATGTAAAAGTATCAAACAAATTATTATTATCGGATTTTAATATTTTTGAAATGCTAATGAATGGGTACTTTGGTCCGGAAAATAGTGACCCTTCACAATCTGCCCTTCCATACAACGTTCACTTAGAAGGAAAAACGATTCCTGCGGATGAAGACAATTATAGTGGTAGAACGCATGCTTCAGACGAATCAGTATCCGTGACCCAAACAAATACAGGCACAATTATTACATCTTTTATGGGAGCAGAAGCAATGGATGACTCGCAAAGAATTAGCGAATTAGAATCCGTGGCACTTCCATACCAATTAGGCAGTTCAGCAACAGGATATCTTCAAAATATCGAAGATGAAGATTGGTTTAAAATTACCCCTTCAAATAAAGGGATTTACCAATTCCAACTACCTACCCCAACGAAAAATATTCCGTATATATCATTGTTTGAGGTAGTAAAGGATAAGAATGAAAACGGCAAAGAATATCAAATTCTTTCAATCGTAGCGACAAATGAAGATTGGTACTCAATGAATGAAATGCTTAAAGGTCAATTTATAGCTAGTTTGGATCCGAATAAAACTTATTTCTTATCAATTAGTCCAAACTTCGAATCTTCTCAAATCCCTTATGATGGATATCAACTAACTTCAAAATTACTAGCAAGTAATCCGGGGGATAAATATGAAGACAATAATGAACCAAACAAAGCAAGGGTATTTCCTATAAATGGTGTACAAGCAAACTTTGGTACTTCTAATGATGTAGACTCTTACTATTTCACTGCTCCAAAGGATTCAATCTTTGGCGTTAAGTTCTCAAGAACAACATTGACTTCATCACTAAAAGATAAATATCCAAAAGAATTGTTAGCTCCATTCTATGGATTTATCGAAATCGCAGAAGATGTTAATAAAAACAAAAAACTTGATCCGCAAGATATTGATCGTACAACCTATATAACGAATGTAACAGAATATGGAACAACAACAGGCTCCTTTGAAGCGAAAAAAGGGAAATCTTACTTTGTAACGGTATACTCTTCAATCGATTCAATTTCTGGTATTACACTTTGGCCTTACGATTTGAAAATAAATGCGGTCAATAAAACAGATGAAGATGCAAACTCTAAAATAACGAAAAACAAACCATCTAAACCGCTCAAATTCAAGAAAAACACAAGCAAATCTTACTCTGCAATAGGCTATTTCAACTCAGGATATGAAAATGGAGATGCTGATTGGTATGTTTATGATTCCAAGAAGGATAGCCAGGCAACCCTTTCACTTGATGCTGGAAAAGAAATTGATGGTGTCATCGAAGTCTACCAAAACGGTAAAAGAGTAGCTAAATCAGATATCTATGAAAAAGGCGACAAAGAAGTCCTATCCTTGAAGATGAAAAAAGGTACGTATTTTGTTTTAGTTCGTGATGCAAAAGGACGCGCTTCAATCGATCCTTACAAACTATCATTAAACGTTAAGTAATATAGAAGCTGGCCACAAAAATCATTTAGGATATTGTGGTCATCTTTTTTATTTCGCATAAAGTGAAACTTCAATCAGTGGGGGGTCTTCCCCACTGATTGTTAGTCTCGTTCTACTGTCGATTGGTTCAACTAAACCTCTACTAACGCATCGGTAAGTTTCACTGTATTTTACCAATCGGGCATTTACGGGCAGTTATCTCAACCGCTGCTTCTTCCAATTTTCTAAAGACTTGAAGTTGAGTCATATTGCCCGTTAATGCGGGATAAAATATGATAATTAAGTTTAAACCTCTGGAGGTGATTGTCTTGATTCATACAACTCCATACCATATTGTCATATCGCTCAAAAAACGTAACCTCACCCTTTTCAACAAGGGAAGGATAGAAAAACAATTTCCAATTGCTGTTGGTAGAATGTTACACAATTCACCAACAGGTAATTTTGTCATCATTAATAAGCATCCAAATCCTGGAGGTCCATTTGGAACAATGTGGATGAGTCTATCGAAAGAACATTACGGCATCCACGGCACAAACAATCCAAGCTCCATCGGTAAAGCCGTCTCAAAGGGCTGCATTCGAATGCACAATAAAAATGTTGAAGAACTTTCAAGGATTGTTCCTATAGGTACTCCTGTTTCCATACACCAATAGAGATTTTGAAAACTCCTTGCCTATTCTCATACCTAAAGACATTCCCTTCGTATAAGAAAAAGAACAGCTAGCCATACTAATAGATGATAATAATCAAAATAATTATGAAAATAAAAAGAAAAGAGTTAAGACTAGTAGGAGGTAATTCTTTTGACTAAGAATGGCAAGAATGCATTATCGATTTATGCACTAGGTGGTATAAACGAAATCGGTAAAAATATGTATGCAATACAATACGCAGATGATATTATCCTTGTGGATTGCGGAGGAAAATTTCCAGACGAAAGCTTATTAGGAATTGATCTAATCATCCCTGATATTTCATATTTACTTGAAAATAAAGAAAAAGTTCGTGCTTTGGTTGTTACACATGGTCACGAAGATCATATTGGTGGAATCCCCTACTTTTTAAAAAAATTAAATGTCCCAATTTATGCCACCCGTTTTACTCTAGGGTTAATTGAGATTAAATTAAAAGAACATAAAATTCTAAGAGAAACTGAGCTACAACAAATTGACTCTGAATCTAATTTAGATTTTGGCAATATTAAGGTTGCCTTTTTTAAAACAAGTCATAGTATCCCTGATTGTCTTGGCATCGTATTTCATACACCAGAAGGAGTTGTCGTACATACTGGCGACTTTAAATTCGATTTGACTCCTGTAAATGATCAATGTTCAGATATTCATAAAATGGCCGCAATAGGTACAAATGGTGTAATTGCACTTATTTCTGAAAGTACTAACGCAGAGCGACCAGGCTCTACTCCTTCAGAGCGCTTAGTCGGAAAACATATCGATGAAGCCTTTTTGGGTGCTAAGAAAAAAATTATCATTTCTACGTTTGCTTCTAATGTAAACCGTATTCAGCAAATAGTAGAGGCGACGAAAAAAACCAATCGAAAACTTGCTCTACTCGGTCGTAGTATGGTAAATGTAGTAGCTGTCGCAATTGAACGTGGTTATTTAAATGTTCCACCAGGAATGCTTGTTGATGCACGCAATGTAATGCAGCTTCCACCAGAAGAGGTAGTTGTTCTTTGTACTGGTAGCCAAGGTGAACCATTAGCAGCATTATCCCGTATGTCTAATAATGATAATCGCGATGTTCAAATTCACCCTGATGATACTGTGATTTTATCTGCCTCCCCTATACCTGGCAATGAAAAAGACGTTGCACGGATTGTGAATAACTTATTTCAACTTGGTGCCAAAGTGATTTATGGTTC
Source organism: Rummeliibacillus sp. JY-2-4R (assembly GCF_053847205.1). Taxonomy (NCBI): domain Bacteria; kingdom Bacillati; phylum Bacillota; class Bacilli; order Caryophanales; family Caryophanaceae; genus Rummeliibacillus; species Rummeliibacillus sp. JY-2-4R. Next base: position 3,465,627 of record NZ_CM132623.1, read on the forward strand.
TTCAACCATAACAGGTATGCATGTTTCAGGTCATGGCTATCAAGAAGATTTAAAACTGATGCTATCGTTGATGAAACCAAAATATTTCATTCCTGTTCATGGTGAATACAGAATGCTTTATCTCCATCGTCAATTGGCTGAGTCTGTTGGTGTTGAAAGAGATCACACGTTTATTATTAAAAACGGAGATGTTGTAGATATCGAAGGTGGAGAGGCTCGTCAAACACGTAAAATCCCGGCCGGTGATACGTATGTCGATAGTGTGGATATCGGTGAAGTTGGAGAAATTGTATTACGCGACCGTAAACAGTTATCCGAAGATGGCATGCTTGTGATTGTATTAACCATTAGTAAAACAGATGGCACGATTATTTCTGAACCTGATACAATTTCTCGAGGATTCGTCTATGCAAAAGATTTCGAAAACCTCTTAAGAAATGTCAATCGTTTAGTAGTATCAACAGTGGAAGATATTCAAGTTGAAGAAGCAAAACAATGGAATGTTGTGAAGAGAAAAGTTAAAAAAGCAGTCGGTCAGTATCTTTTCACCCAAACTAGAAGGAAACCAATGATATTACCAATTATTATTGAAATTTAAAAAAAGCAGACGGTATTAGATCTCTATTAGCTCTTTTTACGATCTATTCACCCTATTTGTTGGCCAATTCGCTCTTTCCTATCCCTTACTCGCTCTTTTTCAAATTGTATTCGCTTGTTCAGCAATTTACGTCATTCTCTACAAAGAAAATTGGTTCTCTATTTCTGTAGAAAAAGAAAAAAACAATGTACACAGTCCTTATATTCAAAAGGTTGATTCATACTTCGAATCAACCTTTTTCAATTAAACCTCCTTATTTAATTGGAACCCAAATTTCAGAATAATAATCATCACTATATGGATTTCCATCCCCATACACTTCTAACTCAGGTGTTTGTGCTAGTTCATATGGCTGTGATGGTAGCCATTCTTGGAATATTTTTTGCCACACAATAGGCATTGCATTTGGCATTGCACCATGTACTTCGAAAATCGCCCATTTGCTAGCTGGAACTGTATAGGTTTCAAAGTTGCCACTATATTCATCTTTATGACTCGCCGCAATCCAATAATCCATAATATCTTTCTCTGTAACATCACAAATACCTATTAGGCCATTCACTGTACCATCTATAAAGGTAGCTAATTGGCTACTTGTACCATCCTGATTTACATCTTGCCAAAATTGAGCAATTTTCGGAGATTGCTCCCCATTTGCACATGAAAAAGTACGCTTTACACCAACTACTTGAAAACTGTCCATTTCAATAATCTTATAATTCATTGGTTCTGCTCCTCTCAAAGTTACTTTTATGACAAGCTTATTGTAAGAATGAATCTTATTTGAACGGTCTCTTGCATCTGTAGGCTTCATACCATGTTGCTTACGAAATGCTTTAGCAAATGCCTCTGGTGTTTCGTAGCCATATTTGTAGGCTATATCGATGATTTTACAATCCGTATTCGCTATTTCTTGGGCTGCTAACGTTAGTCTTCTTCCTCTGATATATTCTCCCAAAGTCATACCTGTTAACAGTGAAAATGCTCGTTGGAAATGGAAAGATGAAGAATTCGCTACGCTTGCTACTTCTTCAGCTCGTATATTTTCTGTCAAATTCTCCTCGATATAGTCAATTGCCTGCTGAATGGACTGTAGCCACATGTCTGATTCACTCCTTACATATATATCTTAATGCCTCTAGTTAAAATAAACTGGTCAATATTTGCTAAGTTTGGACATTTTCACTTGGTACTACAATTTTGGCAAATACAATATTTTCCCTTCATTTCTACAGGAACTAATTTCAGCACTTCTTTTGAAATTTTTACATTTTTACACCAACAATGATCTTGTTCACTTGTACCTGCCATACAATGATTTTCCTCACCACATATCGGACAATACTTTTCATCGATTTGCAAATTTAACAATCCTTTCTCTGTCTTTTGAGTCACTCTTTAAAAAGGCTAATATTTTAATTCTTTGAACTTATAAAACTCCCTTTAGAATATTGATTTCTGCATAGTAATTCTCAAAAACCTCATTGTTCATATATTCCCTATTGAATCAATCGCATTATGCATCGTATTCCCCTCTGGAAATACATGATAAAATAGTTATAATTAAGGATTTATTGGAGGGTGATTATAACATGATGTTACATAAATTAATAGCAGGTCAAGCAGAACAACCTAATTGTGATGTAACTCTTGGCTTAAAGCTAGTTGAAGCAAAAGAGGGAAATTCGTTATGTTTATGGACGGTTGATGAACGATTACTAAATGGGAACCAAGTGGTCATGGGTGGATTTATCACATCAGCTGCAGACATCGCAATGGCGTATGCAAGTGCGTCTTTGCTTTCAGAAACACAATCCTTTACTTCTATTTCTATCAATACAACATTTCATCGCCCTGCATTTGTAGGTGAAATTACTGTCAAAGCCCATATCAAAAAATTAGGGCGTACAGTGGCCTATGCAGAAGCAACTTTACTTCAAAATAACAAAGTCGTCGCAGACGTTACTTCATCAATTATGATTCTAAACCCAATACATTAAAGCTTATATGAGTTGTTACATTTGCGACATAGGAAAAAGGAGTAATCATACCTTTGAAAGTACAATGACTCCTTTTTCAAAAAAGTATTAAGCTTCATCAAATAATACATAAGGATGATACCCAGCATCGTAGGATTGTTCTTTTTTATGTAAATCATTGTCCTTTTCGAATATACTTTCAAAAAAACGACTTGCAGGCCCAGCAAGTACTTTATAGTATTGGCTAAATAATAATGCTGCATGATTGCCACTCCACATCTGTGGCAATAATTCTGCCGGTAATCCCGGATCGATGAATAGGAATTTCCTGTATTCATGGACAAGCTTTGTTCTTTCAACAAAACATTCCGCATCTGACATATTCCCTTGTGCAATTACGCTTTGATGGATGATATATTGTTTACTATATAAATTGATAAATTCTTCATAACGTTTTTCAATACCGTCTAAGTCCCAACTCTTTGCGATTAATTGATCATTATCTGTTGGGCCAACATGGTCTGAAAGAAATAACTCTACATGATTTTCAATATTATATTTTTGAATAATACCTTTTACTTCATCTACCATTCTGTTTGGAGAAATCCAGCAGCCACTTGTAAATGAACCAAAACCACTCCATTGTAACTCTCTACGTAATTCATCACGGATATGTCTATCTTCCTCAGGAATTGTATATAGAAGAACTCGCCATTTGCCATCCCATTTTCTTGGCTTTAGTTTAAAAATACGCTTGCCTGCTTCTAAAATTCGCTGTTCGCCTTGGGTCGTTAAAAAGTAATAGCTTTTGTTTCCCTTTTTTTCAGACTGTAGCCATCCTTGCTTAACCATTCGTGAAACAGCTACTCTCACACTCTGTTCATTGTGTCCAAATTCCTTTAGTAATTGAATAAGGCTACCAATCCAAATTTTCGAACCATAATGGCAAATATAATCTCCGTACAATGTAAAAATCATCGATTGTGTATTAGCAGCCATAAACGATCACTCCTTCAACCTTAACTGCAAAATATCATAGATCATGTAATCTTCATGACTTACCAATCATTCTTAAAAAGGATATTTCAAATTATTCTTACAACTATTATAATGACATATTTTATTTACTTTATCTATCATTCGTTAAACCTTCTCGATAGAATAATCAGCTAACTTAGTGATACATTCTTTTAATTCCTGCATAATTTTTTCTATTAATTCTTGCACAGTTGGCAAATCTTGAATGATTCCAGCAATTTGACCACTGTTTATAAATCCTTCATTTGTGTTTCCTTCAAGAGCACCTTTTACATGGAATACTTCACTTGTGCAATGGTTATATTCTTCTAATGTCATCCCATTTTTTTCAGCTAGGCTAACTTTTTCTGCATAAGGATTTCTCAATACGCGCCTTACTTGCCCAACAGATCTTCCTAGTATCATCGTTTCTTGATCACTTGCTTGTAAAATTCGGTCTTTATAAGAATTATGAACTGTCATTTCTTGTGTTGCTATAAAGCGTGTCCCCATTTGAATTCCTGATGCCCCTAGTGCTAGTACAGCAGCCAAGCCATCTCCATTTGCAATCCCACCTGCAGCTACTACAGGTATATTCACCGCTTTAGAGAGTTGTGGTATCAAAGTCAGGGTTGTTAACTCTAGATTTGAGTTAATACCTGCTGCTTCAAACCCTTCAGCAACCAATACATCTGCCCCAGCCTCTTCCGCCTTCATCGCATGCTTAACTGCTGCCACTACAACAATTACTTTAATTCCTGCCTCATGAAGTTTTACTATAAATGGGGCTGGGTTCCCGGCAGATAACGAAACGATTGGAACTTTGTGTGAAATGACAAGTTGTACGAGCTCTTTTGAATACTTATTTACATTTATCGGTATATTCACAGCAAATGGTTTAGTCGTCCTTTCTTTTGTTTCAATAATCAATTCTTCCACTTCTTGTGGGGGCATTGTGCCACATCCAATTGTCCCCAAGCCACCTGCATTACTTACTGAACTTGCTAAAATTGGGCTACTAATATTCCCCATACCACCTTGGATAATCGGATATTGAATGTTTAAGAGTTTGCATAAATTTCTCATAGAATCCACCTCATCTCATTCTATATTCATGTTATAATAAAATTCCAAATATTCAAAATTATATAACGGAGGATGTTACATGATTATCAATTATTTAAATAAAAAACCGGCTATTCGTGATTCTGTTTTTTTGGCACCTGGTGCGTATGTAATTGGCGATGTTTCAATTGGCGAACAAACTTCAATATGGTTTAATGCCGTATTACGTGGTGATGAAGATCGCATTACAATCGGGAACAAATGTAGTATTCAAGATAATTCAACTATTCATCTGTATGAAGGTGCGCCTGTAGTAATCGAGGATGAAGTTACTGTTGGCCACCAAGTTGTTTTACATGGTTGTAAAGTAGGAAAACGATCCATAATTGGCATGGGTTCAGTCATTTTAGACCACGCTGAAATTGGTGAAGAATGCATTATCGGTGCCAATACATTGATTACACAAGGTACAAAAATCCCCCCAAGATCTTTGGTTGTCGGTTCACCAGGAAAAGTAGTGCGTGAATTAACTGAAAAAGATTTGGATCTAATCCAACTTTCCATCGATACATATGTTCAAAAAGGACAAGAGTTCAAAAAGGAACTTAATTCGTAAGTCCTTGCTTCTATTAAAAGAATTCTTAAACAATATTGGAACTAATTTTGATATTACAATTCGAGTATTGATAGAAATGGGATTGGCTTTGCCAATCCCATTTTTAACTACTTATAATTTTCTTTTAGACTGAAAAAATTACTGTCCTGAAAAAACTGGCTCTCGTTTTTCATTGAATGCGTTTAATGCTTCGATTCGATCAGTTGTTGGGATTACTACTTCATAGCTTTCCGTTTCTAGTGCTAACGCCGATTGTATGTCCATATCAATCCCTTTTGAGATTGCATACTTTGCTTGGCGTATTGCAATTGGCCCATTCTTTGATATAGCAGCTGCTAATTCTAAACTTTTTGATAGAACCTCATCAACTGGGACGGCATGTAAAACAATTCCTAATTCTACTGCTTCTTTTGCCGATATTTTCTTCGCTGTAAATATCATTTCTTTTGCCTTCATCTCACCGATCAAACGTGGTAATCGTTGCGTACCACCAGCACCTGGTATGATTGCCCAACTTGTTTCCGTTAATCCAAGTAATGCTTTTTCTGAAGCTATGGCGAAGTCACATGCTAGTAACCATTCAAACCCACCGCCTAATGCATGGCCATTTACTGCAGCAATCGTTGGCTGAGGTAAATTCGCAATGCTATTAAAGACATCTCGAATAGCTTTTACATTTCGTTTTACCTCTTGGTCATTTAACGTTTTCCGTTCTTTTAAATCTGCTCCTGCGCTAAAGGCTTTTTCCCCTTCACCAGTGAAGATAACAATACGTACATCAGGGTTTTCGCTAATTTCGTTTACTATCTCTTGTAATTGCACAAGTACTTCATAATTAAAACAATTTAGAACGTCTGGACGGTTCACTGTGACAATTCCTATTTGCTCCTTGACTTCATAAAGAACGACGGACATTTATACTCCCCCTATTCCTGTATATTTTCGATAATTGTTGCAATCCCTTGACCAACACCAATACACATGGTTGCTAGGCCATATTTTGAATTTTGCTTTTTCATTTCATGTACAAGTGTTGTTAATATACGAGCACCACTTGCACCTAATGGATGTCCAAATGCAATAGCACCGCCATTTACATTTACAATAGAAGAATCTAATTCTAATTGTTTGATACATTCAAGTGATTGAGATGCGAATGCTTCATTTAGTTCTACGAGATCCATTTGATCAATTGAAAGATTTGCTCGTTTTAAAGCTTTTCTTGTTGCATAAATTGGCCCTAATCCCATAACAGCTGGTTCCAATCCTGCAATGGCTCCAGTTACATATTTAGCTAGTGGTTTAATCCCTAGTTCTTTTGCTTTTTCGGCATTCATTAAGAGTAATGCTGAAGCGCCATCATTAACACCTGAAGCATTTCCTGCAGTTACTGTACCATTTTCGAAAATAGGGCGTAATTGACTTAACTTTTCTCTAGTTGATTCTGGACGTGGATGCTCGTCTTTATCAAAAATAGTTACATTTCCTTTTCGGTCTGTTAGTTCAACAGGTACAATTTCTTCTTTGAAACGATCATTATCCATTGCTCTTTTTGCACGTTGTTGGCTTTCAAACGCAAAATCATCTTGTGCATCTCGACTGATATTATATTGCTTGGCAACATTTTCTGCGGTTTGTGGCATTGAATCTGAGCCATACATTTTATGTAACTTTGGATTCGTGAAACGCCAGCCAATCGTAGTATCAAATAGTTTTTGATCTCCTCTTGGATAATCGATTTCCGGCTTACCCATTACAAATGGTGCACGTGTCATGCTTTCAGTACCACCTGCAATGAATATATCCCCTTCACCACTTTTAATCGCACGAGCTGCATATTGCACTGCATCCATCCCTGAACCACATAAACGGTTGATCGTTGTACCACCGATTTCAATAGGTAGGCCTGCTAATAATCCAGCCATTCTAGCAACGTTTCGATTGTCTTCTCCAGCCTGGTTTGCATTACCGAAAATGACATCTTCAATTTGATCAACAGGTACATTAGGGTTTCTTTCTACTAAACTTTTAATCACAACGGCACCTAAATCATCTGGCCTTACTGATTTTAGCGCACCTTTATATTTACCAATTGGCGTTCTGACAGCATCTACAATTACAACTTCATTCATTTTTTCACCAATTCCTTTCTTTCTGAGTAATTGTATACGCCGCAACCACTTTTGCGTCCAAGGCGACCTGCTTTCACGTATTGTTCAAGTAATGGTGCTGGGCGATATTTTTCTCCAAGTTTTTCATGTAAATAACGTAAATTATTTAAACGTGCATCAAGACCCACCAAGTCTGCAAGCTCGAATGGCCCCATTGGATAATTTAGTCCTAGTTTAATAGCTTTATCGATATCTTCTGGGCTACCTAATCCCTCTTGTAGCATGTAAAATGCTTCGTTTCCTACTAATGCACTGATTCGACTTGTTACAAACCCTGGGAACTCATGAATAACAACTGTTTCTTTTCCCATTTGTTGCGCCACTTCGGCAATGATTTTAGCCGTTTCATCATTTGTTTCAAGCCCACGTACAATTTCAACCAATTTCATCTTGTGAACAGGATTGAAAAAGTGCATCGCAATGGTACGTTCTGGTCTTTTTGCAAAAGATGCAATTTCAGTTGGACTCATCGTGGAAGTATTCGTTGCAAAAAAGCATGTGTCTTTCGCGAATTCTTCCATTTTTTCAAATACAGCTTGTTTAATTTCCGCTTTTTCTGGCACAGCTTCAATGATTAGATCTGCATTTACTACCCCTTTTTGTAAATCAGTTGTGAATGATAAATTGCTTTGACTTTGAATTTTTTGTTGTTCGGAAATTTTGTTGTATTTAATGGCTTTATCAAATATTGTTTGAATTTCATTTTTTGCACTCGATAACGCATTCTCATTAACATCTACTAATGTTGTATCAAATCCACCTAGAGCGCTTACATAGGCAATGCCTCGTCCCATTACGCCTGAGCCAATTACAGTTATGTTCTTCATCTTCAAACCTCCAAAAAGTAGAATATGAAAATAGGGGGACCTCCCCCTATTCAATTTATTAATTTCGAAACAAACGCTTATCTATTAAATTCCTAGTGGATTTAATGGACGATTTCCATAGTAAGAAATGATACTTTTTGTTTCTGTATATAAATCTAGTGTTTCGATACATAGTTCACGACCGAAGCCAGATTGTTTGTATCCTCCAAATGGTGTACCTGGCATTGCTGAGAATGGGCAGTTCACCATAACGATACCTGCTTGGATTTGGTTAGCAACCCGTGTTGCTCTTGCACCGTCTTTTGACCATATTGCTGAGCCAAGGCCAAATTCTGTATCGTTTGCTAATTGAATTGCTTCTTTTTCATCTTTGAATTTCATAATGACTACAACTGGTCCAAAGATTTCTTCATTGACTACTTTCATCGAATGATTAACATTTGCAATGACTGTTGGTTCATACCAGAAACCATTTTCATAACCTTCTACTTGTGCGACTTTACCACCTGTTAAAATATCTGCTCCATCTTGAATAGCTGATTGTACATAACCATCAATCACATCTACTTGTTTTTGATCAATGATAGCGCCCATATGTGTTTCTTTTTCAAATGGATTGCCTAATTTGATTTGTTTCGTTTTAGCTACAAATTGTTCAACGAATTGTTCGTAAATATCTTCTTGTACATATAAGCGAGAACGTGCTTCACATGATTGACCAGAGTTATAGAAAATACCGTACAATGAGCCATCTACTGCTGCATCTAGGTCTGCGTCTGCAAATACGATGTTTGGTGATTTCCCACCTAGTTCTAGTGTTACGCGTTTTAATGTTTCTGAAGCCTTATTCATAATGTCTTTACCGATTGGCGTTGAACCTGTAAATGCCACTTTATCAACTTGTTTATGTTCAACAAGATAGTTGCCTACTTCAGATCCAGATCCAGGGATGATATTGACAACACCAGCTGGAACTCCTGCTTCTAAGCAAATTTCACCTAAGATGATTGCTGTTAATGGTGTTAATGAAGCTGGTTTTACGATTACTGAACAACCTACTGCGATAGCCGGTGCAATTTTCCATGCTGCCATCATGATTGGATAATTCCAAGGGATGATTTGTGCACAAACACCAACAGGTTCTTTTTCTGTGTAGTTGTGGAATTGGCCCGGCATATTATTTACTACACCACGATGTCCAACGATTGCACCTGCATAGAACTCAAAATCTTCAATTGCCTGATTGACTTGACCCTGTGCAGTACTTAATGATTTACCAGTATCCAAGATTTCTAGTTCCACTATTTCATTGAAACGAGCGCGCATAATGGAAGCAATCTTATTTAATACTTGTGCACGACGTCCTACAGGATATTTTCTCCACTTACCGTGATCAAAAGCTTCTCTTGCAGCTTGTACAGCACGTTCTGCATCTTCTTTACTTGCTTTTGCTACTTTTGCAACTAATTCACCAGTAGCTGGATTATAAGTTTCGATTGTTTTTCCATTTGAACTTTCTACTTTTTCACCATTGATAATTAGGTGATAGAAATCTCGTTTCAAAGAATTTTGTTCTACTACTGTTTGTGTTGTTGACATTTTACTTCCCCCTTTTATTTTCCTACAAAAACAGGTTTTCTTTTTTCCATAAACGCTTTGATACCTTCTTGATGATCATCTGTTAAGCCAGCAATTCTTTGCCCTTGTGCTTCATATTCTAAATAATCAGTTAAATTCAATTCTGCTGCTGCTTTTAATGCTCGTTTTGTTAAAGCGATTGCTTTTGTTGGAAGTGCAGCAAGATTTGTAGCATATTCTAAAACTGCAGCTTCGAATTGTTCATTCGGCACAACCTTTGTTGCAAGTCCAAGTTGCAACGCATCATGTGAAGAAATTCGTTCTCCAGTAAGTGAGATTTCAAGTGCTTTGGCATCGCCAATAAATTGTCTTAAATAATATAAATTTCCTGAATCAGGTATAAGCCCTACTTGGATAAATGCATTCATAAAGAATGATTTTTCAGCCATAATTCGAAAATCACATGCTAAGGCTAAGCTAAATCCTGCTCCTGCCGCTGCTCCATGTACCGCAGCAATAATCGGCTTTTCACACTGCTGGATTTTCATCACCATTGGTCCATATAAATTGCGCAATAATTCTCCATGATCCATTGATTCGTCTATCTCAGATAAATCCTGTCCTGAACAAAATCCTTTTCCTGCACCTTTTATAACAATGCAACGAACCCCATCTGAACTTTCCGCGGTTTTAATTGCTTTTGTTATTTCCTTGTTCATCGTAGAGGTAAAAGCATTTAAAGATTCAGGACGATTTAATGTAATAAAACAAACAGAATTCGTTACTTCATATTGAATAGATTCGAACATTCTATCGCCCCTTAAACTGAGGAGTGCGCTTTTCTACGAACGCTTTCATTCCCTCTTTTTGGTCTTCCGAAGAGAATAATAAGTAGAAGTTTTTCCGTTCATATTGCATTCCCTCATATAATGAATAGTCAACTGCCTTTGTCACAGATTCTTTAATCAGTCTGATGGCTAAAGGTGGTTTGTTACTGATCACTTCTGCAAATTTCAAGGCTTCTTCTTGCAAGATTTCAGGTTGAACGACTTTGTTTGCAACACCATAGTGCAGCGCTTCTTTTGCTGAAATACGTTTCGCACTCCAAATCCATTCTAGAGCTTTTGTGCGTCCAACTAGTTTAGTTAAACGTTGCGTGCCACCTGCTCCAGGCATAACACCCAAGTTTACTTCTGGAAAGCAGAATTCTGTTCCTTCAGCTGCGATTAAAATATCACAGCTTAAAGCAAGCTCGAAACCGCCTCCGAAAACATAGCCATGTACTGCTCCAATGATTGGCTTTTTCAATAAAGAAACACGGTCCCAATCTGCAAATTGGTTTAATAATTCCAAGCGAATCGTGTCATCAGAAGCCATCTCATCAATATCTGCTCCAGATGAGAAGGCCTTCCCTTTTCCGCTTATGACAATTACTCTTACGCTTTCATTTTGCTCGAACTTTTCAAATGCTTCTACGATTTCTCGAACCATTTTTCGGTTTAAAGAGTTATATTGTTTTGGACGGTTCAGTTCAACCAATCCGATACTATTTCGAATAGATATTGTAATGAATTGGAAATTCTCCACTACTCATCATCACCAATCATTAATGTGACAAGATTACCTGCAAAACTCATTAAGTCTTTGCCAGATGCTTTCCCTTCTTCAGAGCGCATGCCTTTTTTCAAATCTTCCGGGCTATCGTAAATCATTTCGCACATTAAATAATATGGCGCTTCCTTTCCCATTGGTGTCATACTGAACTTTGTTACTTTCATTTCACGTAAACCAGGAATCTTCTCCGTAATTGGAACATGCACCTCGTTGTAGTGTTTATCAAAAGCCACTTGATCCTCAGGTTTTTTATACAATGCGATTAATTTAGCCATTAATTTTCTCTCCTTTACATAATTGTTGAAACGGGTTTCATCGCTTCAAATGGATTTTTGCAACTCTTGCAATATAAGATACTTCGACAAGCTGTTGGGCCAAAGATATTGTCTAACGTCACATAAGTTGAACCACAATATGGGCAATCGACATGCCATGAGCCATCATCCTCGATATACTCTGGTGGTGCTGCGATGCCAAATTCTTTTAATCCCTTTTTCCCCTTCTCGGTAACTCGTTCGGAAGTCCAAGGTGGATTTTGTATAAATTCAACTTCTATTGACTCTACTTCATCAATGCTTTTAATGGCTTGAACAACACGATCTTGAATAATATTTAGCGCAGGGCACCCAGAAAAAGTAGGAAGCATTTGGATATGAACATGCTTTTCATTTACTTCAACCTTTTCAACCATCCCAAGATCAATCACACTGACTGTATCTATTTCCGGGTCCTTCACTAAATCAAGCACATCATAGACTTGATCCATTATTGATTGCGTCACAAACATCTAATCACTCTCCCGTATTACCAAGTTGCTTTAAGATTTGATGTATACACTTCAGACATTGTAGTAATTGCCTGTTGCAGTTCATCTGTATGTTCTCCATTGCGCCCATTAAGTGATGGCGCTTTTAGCTCTGGTAGTGGAATATTGATTTTTTTAAAAACTGGATTTAACAATAGTAGCCATCTTTCTATCAATTCATCGCTGCCTTCTATTAATCCACTAGCTACAATTTCCTTTTCTAGACTGCCAAATGAGAATAGATCGCCTGAATCTTCAATTACTCTATTTAAAGCCTCTTGCATTCTAAGTCTCGCTTCATCTGTTGATGTAAATAATTGGACAAACCATGTTTTCCAATGTAACAGATGGTAGTATAGCTCCATACTAATCTTCACTGCTGCTTCTTGTAATTTTTCATTGGAGCTAGACTTTAGTGAATCGATTTTTACCTTTTTAGCTACTGTATAGAGATAATTTCTTACAACTGCATACGCCCAGTCATATTGAGGATTTTCTAAATAAGTCCCCTCACCATTTTTACGTTCTACTAAAATACTATTTCTTCTTTCTACTACAGGGCGTAAATGTGCTAATGCATCAGCATCCCCAACATTCAATGATTCTAGTAAACGATAGAACATTGTCGCATGCCCCATTGTGTCCTGTGTGATAGATGAAAAGGCTACATCCTCTTCAATATGTGGTGCGAGCCCAAGCCATTCAGATCCTCGATAAGAGAAAAGAAAATCATCATCTGCTAATTGGAATAGGAGTTCAATTTCTGGCGCTTGTTTTTCGATTGTCATTTACTTTTTACCTCCTGACCAAGATAGAATTTCTTTTTCATCTAGCATCTGTTGTTCATAATGACGCCATTTCTTTTTCAAGTACCCGTAGCCCTTTGTATTCCGATAGTCTTTGTTATCTAAACGTTGTAGTATCTGTTTCTCCTCTTGATCTAATTTGCGAATATCCTGGCGATCAACTACCCAAACATCTACAACAGGCTCACGTCTCATAAAATTTTCTTGGGCCATTAATATGGCAATTTCTTTATTTGGTGCAAGTAAGCTAAATTGATGTTGAAATGCAGCTGTTGGTGTACGCTTACTGAAGACTTCATATTCTTTGTAAAATGTCTCGTTTTGCATAATAATTCCTCCTAGACAACTTTATGTCGTAATGCATCTCTAACCCAGGCACTATTTTCATAGGAAGTTCTTCGAAGTGCTAAACGTTCTTGAGATTTCGGTCCTTCATTGCGTTGCACCTTTTTAAAGTTCTCCCAATTTGGCTGTTCATAAATCCATTGCTTTTGTTCTTCATCGTAGTGCATTGTTTTGTCAGGTAACTCTAAGCCTAGAGATAAAATTCGTGGAACATATTTATCGAAGAAGCTTTGGCGTAGTTCTTCATTTGTATTAACGCGAATTTTGTATTTAATCGTAATGTCTTGTTTACTTGATCCTGTTGTTTGACTTGAAGCTGGGCCAAAGAAGAATAATAATGCTTCCCACCAACGATTTAATGCATCTTGCACCATTGCACGTTGCTCGTCTGTTCCTTCTGCAAGCGCCATGATAATAGCTTCACCATGTTGTGCATGGAATACTTCTTCTGCACAAATTCGTTGCAATGCTCTTGCATATGGACCATATGAAGCACCTAGCATATTCGTTTGTGAGATAATAGCTGCTCCATCTACTAACCAGCCAATGAGTCCTGCATCTCCCCAAGTCTTCGTTTCCATATGAAAGACATTATGGAATTTTAATCGACCTGCAAATAAATCCTGCATTAAATCATCACGGTTTTTACCATATGGCTTTAGTAAATCTTCTGCTACTCTTAGTAATAATTGTCCATGCCCCATCTCGTCTTGAACTTTAGCCATAATACCAAGTTTACGATAGAGAGAAGGAGCTTTTGGAACCCATTCTTTCTCCGGTAATGCTCCCATAATTTCACTAATGCCATGCATGGATATCAACTTAATAAGTGCTTTCCGATACTCTTCTGGCATCCAATCATCGACTTCAATTTTTTCGCCAGCTTCAATACGTGCTTCAAATTGCTCTTGCAACTGTTCTTGATTTAACTCTTCAGTTAACATTATGCAACCTCCTTATATAACGGATATTTTGATAAACGTAATATTATTGTTATATTTAACTTCAAAAAAATAGATTCTTTTTAAGACTCGATTAATTCAATAGGTTGTGAAGATACTAATATAGAATCCGTTGGGCATCCATCAACTGCATCCTCTAAATCTTCATATAAATCTTCAGGAACTGCCTCAATTCCTTCATTGTCATCTAACAATACAAAGGCGATTCCTTCGTCATTGTAATCAAAAATCTCTGGCGCACATGCTCCACATGAACCACACGCAATACATGTAGTTTGATTTATACGAGTGAATTTTGTCATATTAATTTCTCCCTTCTCCTCATAATTTAGATTGGCTGATTGGACTTAAGCCATTATACTGGTACTATGGAGCGGCTGTACTTTAGAAGTAGGATCAACAAATACCTTTGCATTGCTGACGGCAACGGGTGCTTCCCCAAAACCACTTGCAATTAATTTCACTTTGCCATCATATGTGCAAATATCTCCAGCAGCATAAATTCCTTTTATATTGGTTTCCATTCTAGAATTCACCACGATTGAATTCTTTTCGATATCTAAACCCCAATTTTTAATTGGTCCAAGAGTAGATAGGAAGCCAAAATTCACAATGACATCATCTACACCTTGTGTAATTGTTACACTTTCATCTTTTGCATGTTGTAACAATACTTGTTCAATCCTATCGCTACCGATTAGTTGTTTTGGTATATAGGGTGTTAATACATTGACAGTTGAACTCATTAGCTGTTCAACACTATGTTCATGGGCACGGAATTTATCACGACGGTGAACTAATGTAGTGTTTTTAGCAATTGGCTCAACCATTAATGCCCAATCCACTGCAGAGTCCCCTCCACCAAAGATGGTTACATTCTTGTTTCTAAAACGTTCTAAATCATTTACAAAATAGTGGATGTTTTTCCCTTTATATTGTTCTTCATTTTCTAGACCAAGAAGGCGTGGATTAAATGCACCATTACCTGCTGTAATTAAAATTGTTTTTGAATAATGTTTTTGTTTATTTGTATGAAGGATGAAAGTTTCATCTTCACTCTTCTCTATTACTTCTACTACTTCATCTAAAAAAACATCTGTAGGAAAAGTACTCATTTGTTGTTTTAAATTTTCGATTAAATCATATGCCTTCACTTTTGGAAAACCTGCAATATCGTAAATGTATTTTTCGGGATAGAGGGCAGACAGTTGTCCACCCAATTGAGGTAAGCTTTCAATAATTTGTACGCTCATCCCGCGTAAGCCCGCATAGAAAGCTGAAAACATTCCAACAGGTCCACCACCAATAATAATGATGTCCTTTACTGTTATATTACTCACGATTGAACAACTTCCTCTCTTTTCTCGTTTCTACGGTCCACAATACGAATTGCTTTACTTTCAAAACGAGGCAATTCTAAAGGTGCTTTTATTACAACATCTACAGAAATCAAACAAGCATTTTTGATTGAATGCTGAATTTTTCTCTTTAAATCAGTAGCAAGTGGATGTTGTAAATCTCCGCCAATTTCTTCAAATAACTTAGGAGCAATTTCAACTTGTAACTCTACTCCATCCATATTTCCTTTTTTCAGAAGATGAATTTGATAAAATGGGGATAAT
This sequence comes from Rummeliibacillus sp. JY-2-4R, assembly GCF_053847205.1. Lineage (NCBI taxonomy): Bacteria > Bacillati > Bacillota > Bacilli > Caryophanales > Caryophanaceae > Rummeliibacillus > Rummeliibacillus sp. JY-2-4R. Next base: position 3,481,632 of record NZ_CM132623.1, read on the forward strand.
TGTTCTACTTTCAACAATTCCCTTTCAATTTCAGATGGAAAAACATTTACACCTCTGATAATCATCATGTCATCTGTACGTCCTTTAACACGAGCCATTCTTACCATCGTGCGTCCGCATTTACATTTCTCTCTATTTAGAGATGTAATATCACCTGTACGATAGCGGATGACTGGTAATGCTTCCTTCGTTAGCGACGTAATGACTAACTCTCCCTCTTCACCATCTGGAACTTGTTCTAAAGTCTCTGGATTAATAATCTCAACTAAGAAATGATCCTCTGCGATATGTAAGCCATCTTGCGCTTCATGGCACTCAATAGCAACGCCCGGTCCCATGACTTCACTTAATCCATAAATATCTACTGCTTTAATATCTAATTTCTCTTCGATGGTTTTGCGCATTTCCTCTGTCCAAGGCTCAGCACCGAAAATACCATATTCAATACCATTTGTTGCTGGGTCCATTCCTAATTTTTCCATTTTCTCTGCAACATTCAAAATATAAGATGGAGTACCCGCAATACCTCTTGGTTTTAAATCTTGAATCAATGTTACTTGGCGATCGGTGTTACCACCAGAAATAGGTACAACAGCGACACCTAACTTCTCTGCGCCATAGTGAAGGCCAACTCCCCCTGTAAATAGTCCATAACCATATGCATTATGGAAAACATCATTAGGAGTTCCACCTGCAGTTGCAATCGCTCTTGCTACGATTTCTGACCAAGTCTCAATATCTTTTTTTGTATAACCAACAATCGTCGGCTTACCACTTGTTCCAGAAGATCCATGAATTCTAACTACTTCTGAAAGTGGAACGGCGAATAGGCCAGTTGGATAATGCTCACGTAAGTCTTTCTTTTTTGTAAATGGCAATTTCTTTATATCTTCGAGACTTTTAATATCTGATGGTCTTATATTGAGCTCATCAAATTTCTCTTTATAAAATGGAACGTTTCTGTAAACCCTTTCAATAGTTTCCATAAGGCGTTGAAATTGTATCTCTTGTATTTCCCCGTGTGATAATGTTTCAACTTCTGGATTGTACATCCAAGCACCCCTTTGCTTAAGAAATAAAAAACAATTTTATATAACACTATAATTACGACTCGTTATATACTCGTAATCTACATTCATAATAATTAATGTGTTCAGAATTGTCAATAAATTAATTATATTCTACAAAATAGTTATTTTTATCTCTTTCCCACTTAAATTTTATTAAAAAATAACACCAATATGGTATTTCGAACTTAAACCTTCAGACTTTTTCTTTTTATATCAAATTTTATTAACCTTCGTAAAAAAATCGTTATATACATTTCTATAAATATAATTTACTTCCTAATAGTGGATGTGTTAAATTATGAATATTCTAACTATTAAACAATACTACAAGGGGTGCTAACATGTCTAAGATTCCAAATGAAACTCATAATTTACCTGCATTTCAATTTTTAAAAGATGAGCCATTTGCTAACTTTTTAGGAATGAAACTTGTTGCAATGGATGCTGGATCAGCTACCGCAGAATTATTTGCTACTGAAAACATGCTAAACTCGCACGGCACTGTACATGGAGGGGTGATCTTTTCCCTTGCGGATTTTGTATTTGCTGCAGCAAGTAATTCATATGGACAAGTAGCTGTAGGGGTGAATAATAACATTAATTATTTTGCTGCAGGGCGTGCCAATTCCTTACTTCGTGCTCATGCTACTGAGGTGAAAAGAACAAGAAAACTTGCTTGGTATAACATCCAAGTACAGGATGAAGATGACACATTAATTGCTTCTATGGAAGCGATGGTTTACTTGAAAAGTCAAAACTTTTTAAAAGAATAATGAAAAAGAGCACCGACTTTTTAACAAGTCCGTGCTCTTTTTTAATTATTGGTAGTTGTGAATTATTTCTCTATTTCTTCACAGTTACCTTTCTTGCTTTACTTGAATTACCTGCAGAATCTTTGGCAGTTACATAAAGATGTGTACCTGCTTTTTGCTTTTTAATTTTGACTGAAAAGTTTCCTTTACTACTTGCTTTTGCTTTACCAATTATTTTACTTTTTACTTTAATCGTAACAGTTGAGCCTTTTTCAGCTTTCCCTTTTACCGTAGTTGTTTTACTTGTTACAGTATTTACGATTGGCGTATTTGGTGCAATTTTATCTTGAACAACAACTTTCACAGCTTTACTTGAACGTTTCGCTGAATCTACGCTAGTAATATAAAGCGAAGTTTTTGCTGGTTGTTTTTTAATCTTAATAGTAAAGTGACCTTTACTATCTGCTTTTCCTTGGCCGATGATTTTCTTTGAAGCGTTTTTAATAATAATGTTTAGCTTTGCTTTAGCTGTTCCAGTTACACTTGTTGTTTTATTGCTTATGGTATTTACTTTTGGAGCTAATGGACTTTTGTCTTTCTCCACATATAAATTTTGTGTTGATTTTGCTAGACCTGTAGAATCCACGATTGTTACCACAAGTCGTTGGTTTATTTTTTGTGCTGGAATTTTAACAGTGAACGTTCCTTTTGATGATACTGTTGCCTTTCCAATTACCTTTGTACCTTTTTTCACTTCAATTTTGGAGCCTTTTAAAGCTGAACCTGTAATGTAAGTTTTCTTTTCGATAATTGGATTCACTTTTACTTTTAAATCAACAGCACTTACTGCACTATAAGCATTTAATCGTCCATATCCAGATACAAGATCACTACCAACTGGTGGTTTCACATCTTCTAGCGCCATGCCACCACTCACAAGATCATAAACATCCGTACTATCTTCTGTCTTATCTTTCTCTTCAAACGCAACATGGTCAGTTGTTTGATGTAGAAGATTTCTAATGTCTGCAACTTTTAGTTTTGGATTTTCTGATAATAGTAGCCCAGCTACAGCTGCTACGTGTGGTGCAGCCATTGATGTACCACTCATATAAGCTACTTCTCCATTTGGTATAAGACTTGGAATATTCGTCCCTGGTGCAACTAAATCTAATTTTGCGCCATAATTTGAATAATCCGAGACGATATCTAATGTATTCGTTGCTCCTACTGATATCGCATATTGTGAGGATGCTGGATATGCAATACCATGAGTGCCGTCATTTCCACTTGCAGCTACTACCACAACATTTTTCGAAGCAGCATATTTCAATGCGTATTCAAGTACACGACTATAGCTTCCACCAAGACTAAGGTTGATGACTTTTGCTCCATGATCCACAGCATATTTAATACCATATGCAATGGTTTCTGTATCACCTGAACCACTTGCATCTAAAACTTTAACAGGCATAATTTTTGCATTTTGATTAATTCCTGCAATGGAATAGTGGTTGTTAGACTGCGCTGCAATGATTCCTGATACATGCGTACCATGTCCATTATCATCTAATGGTGGCACAACTTTTTCTGCACCGTTATCATCCACTTCAGGTTGGTCTACAAAATTCTTTCCAAGGTCTGTTCTTACGCGTTTTTTTAAATCTGCTAAGTTATAATCTACACCAGTATCTACAACTGCGATTAGTGTATCTTTTAAATTACGTTTACTTAACAAATTTTGTAGTTGATCGTTTTTAATATCTGCACCCTTTATACCAGTATCTCCACCTAGGTTTTTCAAAGACCATTGGTAAGATGATTGAATATCGCTTGAAAGCGCATGGTATGTTTGGACAGGTTCCACAAATTCAACTTCAGGTAATTTTTCAAGCGTTCCTGCAGTTGCGGTAAACGATTTTGCTTGTGCTTTAGCGCTCATCCCTGACTTTGGCTCGTCCATTTCTACAACATACATATCATCTAATAGTTCCTCTTGTGGACTTACAGATAATGTTGATAAAGTATTCGATTTTGTACCATTGATTTTCGATTGGACAGATTTTAAAGAAACGCCGTCTTTCAATTTAAGAATATATTTGTTGTTTGGAGTGTCCGAAAGTTTAATCCCTACTTTTTTTGCAACATCAGACAATTTTTCACCAGCTAGGCTTGTTGCATTTGCTTTTTTTGAAAGACTATCCACATCTTTTTTTAATGATTGTGGGACTGCATTATTTGCAATTGTAAATAATGATTGGATTGCATCTGCTTCTGTTTTACTAATTACGCGTGAGCTATTGCCGTTTTTATTTATTTCAGTAATTAATGGTTGAAGTACAAGAAGGTTATTATAAAGTGCATCTTGTTCTTTTTTGTCTATTGCAATCTTGGCTACAAGGAATGGTGCTGCTTTGTAGTATAAGGAAGACAATTGACGTCCTTCTTCTGTTTTTGAAAGGACTCCATCACGGAACAAACGAATGTCTTTTAATATTTCTTTAGCTGAAGTTTTACCCTTTACACTAAACTCAACTGGGCATGTTTCGCCTGTTGGTATGTCTTTAGTTGGAAAAGTTTTAATAGAACTTGTTTGCAATGTATAGCTAACTTTTCCTAAGTCCACGCCATCCACTTGTGATGGATTAGGTGTATTTAAATCTGGTGATAAAGCTTGCATTGATGGGTCTTGTAAAGTAGGATCTGCAAATGCAGGTTCACCCAAATACTCTACTTTAATATAGTAAGGACCTTCCCATGCATATGGAAATTTAATTTCTGCTGGTATGGCTTGCTCACCCGGAGCACCAGGAGTTGTCCCAGCAATGTATTGTTCAAATGTTTGATCGTTTTCTGCATTTTCTTTACTAGAATAGACAGATATGTTAACAATTTGATCACTATTGACTTTTAATTTCAGATGGGAGTATTTTGAGATTTGGTCTTGTGTTGGCGTAACTTTATACCAATGTACGCCTGGTTGTTCAAAGGTTCCCTCTTCCACTTTTCCATTCGTGACTGTTTTCACATCAGTTTCATTTATCTGGTTTGTTGTAACATTTGAAAATTCTGTTGTTGGAATTGTTTCTGCCTTAGAATTTTGAGGTAATATAAATCCAAATACTAATGCAAAAATAAGAATCCACCCTGTGACTTTGCTAATACTATTAATCTTCAATTCGAAACCCCCTTCTAATTTTTTCCTAAAAAGTACTACCTCACCTATCATATCTGTAATCTTTAGATAGTTCAAAAAGATTTTTATTATTTACAATAATTTAAACTATATGCTTATAATTTACCGAATGATTGTTATAGTTTTATCATTTTACTAGGCTTCTATTTGTTACATAAGGACTATCGAATTTTTATTTTCATTATTTTTCCATAACATATCATTATTAAAAGGGATAACTAAGACGTTATCCCTTTCTTTTAAACTTCAATTTTAGAATAAGCTTATACATACTGGATCAAAAATCTAAAAAAGTATTTACTTATATATGTAATTCTTCTATTCCTGAAAACTGTTTAATTTTCTCTCCTATTTCATCACGAACGCGTTGGAAAACAGCCCATTTTTCTTCATCAGTGCCTTCTGCTTTAGCAGGGTCATCAAAACCCCAATGCAAGACATCGACTAAATCACAAGCACAGACTTCTCCATTTTTCAAACATGATAACAGTTTCAAACGATTCAAATCACTTACAGCCTTTAATTGTTTTTCAAGTGTTGTTAGTGAAGTCAATTTTATGCCTCCTTTCATATAACTGAACACTTATATAACTATTTACTTATATAAGAGTAAAATTATTTATTTAAATAGGCAAGATGATAAAAATATAAAGCCAAAAAGCCCATGGAATCACTTCATGGGCTTGACGCTGTATTTAGTTGAATCTTTTACTAGACTATGCTGTTATGAAACCGATTCCTTTTTATAAAAACTTCTTAGAATTCTTTTTGCCATCATAGGAGTAGAGTATGAATTTTCCTTCTACGACCGTTCTTACATGGACTGGGCGTCCCCATAGTTGGTAGATATATGGAAGGACATGCTCTAAATATTTTGGATCGAGTTCCATCCCTTCGTACCCGTGTACTAAGAATAATTCACCGTTTCGTAAATAGTCTCCATTTTCTACTACGATGTATGGGAAACCACCGTTCACTCGCATTGAAACAAGTTGGTCTCTTACTGCATCGCATTCTTTGTTGGTAATTTTGTATTCGGATCCTTTTTTCTCAAATAAGTAAAGATCCTCTCTTTTTATTAAATCATTTGTTAAATAGTTTCTGATAAAGGACATATCTGATTCTACTTCGCGTACTTCGAAGATTTTTTCTCTTCCTGAATTTGGTTTTACACCAATTCGTTTCATTTCTTCTGTTGGATTATTGTATCTTTCTTCTATATCCTCGAAGATCTTGATTCCTAAATAATAGGGATTAATCGAAGTTTGTGATGGTTGAACTACGCCAGCATTTAATTTTGCATAATCAATTGTTTCATCGGTCCTTAAACTTAATTCTCTCATGATTCGTTGATGCCAGTACGAAGCCCAGCCCTCGTTCATGATTTTCGTTTCTAATTGTGGCCAGAAGTATAGCATTTCTTCTCTCATCATTGTTAATATATCCCGCTGCCATTCTTCTAACTCACGACTATAAAGCTCGATGAAAAGAAGTAAATCTTTTTCAGGTTTTGGCGGGAATTTTTTCTTCTTAAATCGAATGACGTTCGAATCTTTTTCTGGCTGGTCTAAATCCCAAAGTTCATCGTAAGGCTTTTTTGGTGCATTTACTTCTTCTTCTTCCTCTTCATAGTCACTTTTTGAAAGCCTTGGACGTAATATGGATGGATCAATATGTTCTTGAATTGCTAATATGGCATCTAAAAACTGTTCTACTTCTTCTTTCCCATAGTTCATTTCATAATGTGCAATTCGCTCAGCAGTTGCCGTCATGCTTTCAACCATATCTCTTCTCGTGTTAGAGAAACGTACATTATTTTTGAAAAAATCACAATGTGCCAAAACGTGAGCGATAATTAGTTTGTTTTGAGTTAAGGTATTTGAATCAAGTAAGAATGCATAACAAGGGTTCGAATTAATAACAAGTTCATAGATTTGACTTAGCCCCAGATCATATTGCAGCTTCATTTTATGAAATTGTTTTCCAAAGCTCCAGTGTGAAAAACGTGTAGGCATACCGTATGCGCCAAATGTATAAATGATATCTGCAGGGCAGATTTCATAACGCATTGGGAAAAAATCTAAACCAAACCCTGTCGCAATTTCCGTAATCTCCTCAATCGCACGGTGAAGCTCCTTTTCCATTTATTGTCCTCCTCGCGCTCAAATTTCTAAAAAATGTTTGGTCAATTTGCGTTTGCTTCAGGTTGTTCTTTTTGGAAGAAGGTCTTTAAGGCTTCGTATACATCGTTTTTACTCTTCAATACATAATGACGGAATTTCTTGTTCTCTATTTTCTTATAGTTATACATTAAAGTAGAAAAACGATTATGCTGATTTACTTCGCCATAGCCAAACATACTTGAAACTTTCATCAGTTCTTGAACTAAGCGAATACAGGCCTCATTGTCAGTTGACATATTCTCACCGTCAGAAAAATGAACAGGATAAATATTATATTGCACAGGATTATATTTTTCCTTTATAAGTTCTAAAGCTTTTAAATAAGCAGATGAACAAATCGTCCCGCCACTTTCGCCTTTTGTAAAGAATTCTTCCTCCGTAACCACTTTGGCAATCGTATGATGCGCGATGAATTCAATTTCGACTGTTTCGTATTTTGATCGCAAGAATCGAGTCATCCAAAAGAAAAAGCTTCTTGCACAGTACTTTTCAAAACTTCCCATCGATCCACTTGTATCCATCATTGCGAGAACAACTGCTTTAGATTCGGGTTTTACGACTTCATCCCAGGTTTTAAAACGCAAATCATCATTATGGATAGGGGCTATTTCAGCTTTCCCTTTCATCGCATTTCGCTTAATCGCATTTAAGATTGTACGCTTTTTATCGATGTTACCCATAAGGCCTTTTTTACGAATGTCATTGAATTCAATCTTTTCTAATGTAATATCTGCTGTCTCTTTTTCTTGCAAATTAGGAAGTTCTAATTCTTTGAATAATACATTTTGGATTTCTTCAATACTGACTTCTGCTTCATAGTAATCTTCACCAGCAGTGTCACCTGCTTCCTTACCTTTTCCAGGCCCTTGGCTAGTTCCACTACCATCACGAGCTACCACATCGCCTACCTTACTGTCACCTTTTCCTTGACCAACATGCTTTGACTTATCATAGTTATACCGAATTTTATATTCATCTAGAGAACGAATAGGGATTTTAATAACATCTCGACCGTTAGACATAATAATGCTTTCTTCGCTTACTAAGTCAGGTAAATTATTTTGAATAGCATCCTTTACTTTTTCCATATGGCGTTGTTGATCTTGGTGCCCTTTGCGATGGAGGGACCAATTTTCCTGAGAGATGACAAAATGTTTGTTGGAATTTTCAGTCATTTATATCCTCACCCATCTATCATTAGAAGTTTTTAATGCAAATCATCATCATTCTTAGAAGTAATGTATTATGTAATTCTTAGAAGTAAAAAAATCTCTTTTCTTATACTATGCTAACTTTTAAAATTATTTAACTTTTTAAGATAAAAAAATGGAGTGTCCTTAAAAATTTTTGGACACTCCTAATTCTCATCACTAAGTCTTAACGATTCAATAAACTCCCTACATATTGCAACAATTCGTTTGCAGATGTTGAATTATAACCATGTTCGTCTATCAGCGTTGCAACAACTTCGTTTATCTTCTTCAATTGCGATTCATCAGGCGTTTTAGAAGACGTTGTAATTTTCACAATATCTTTTAAATCAGCAAATAGTTTCTTTTGAATGGCTTCACGTAATCTCTCATGAGAATTATATTCGAAGCGTTTTCCTTTTCTTGCATAGGCAGATATGCGAATCAAAATTTCTTCTCGGAATGCTTTTTTCGCATTTTCTGAAATACCGATTTGCTCTTCAATTGAGCGCATTAGTTTTTCATCCGGATTCATCTCTTCACCTGTGAGTGGATCTCGAAGTTTGTTTTTATTGCAGAATGCCTCCACATTATCGAGGTAATTATTCATTAACGTTTTTGCAGATTCTTCATACGAATACACAAATGCTTTTTGAACTTCGCTTTTCGCAATTTCATCGTATTCTCTTCTAGCCACCGCGATATAATTCATGTACTTTTCTTTGTCTTCTTGACTAATAGAAGCATGTTGATCGAGCCCGTCTTTAAGAGCAAGTAAAACATCTAGTGCATTAATAGATGGTACTTTTTTACGTATAATAGCAGAAGAAATTCGGTTAATAATATAACGAGGGTCGATTCCATTCATGCCTTCGTTTGGATATTCTTTTTTCAAGTCTTCCACGTCTACGGAGTTAAATCCTTCTACACTTTCACCGTCATACAAGCGCATCTTCTTCACTAAATCAATGCCTTGCTTTTTCGGGATTTCTAATCTTGTTAATACTGAGAATATGGCTGCTGCTTTTAATGCATGCGGTGCAATATGGATATGAGCCATATCACTCTCATTAATCATTTTTTTGTAAATACGTTCTTCCTGACTTACCTTTAAGTTATAAGGAATCGGCATTACGATAATTCGAGAATGAAGCGCCTCATTCTTTTTATTGGAGATAAAGGAGCGATATTCAGTTTCATTCGTATGGGCAACGATAAGTTCGTCTGCACTAATTAAAGCAAATCTACCTGCTTTAAAATTCCCTTCTTGCGTTAATGATAACAAGTTCCATAGAAACTTCTCATCTAATTTAAGCATTTCTTGGAATTCCATCATCCCTCTGTTCGCCTTGTTCAATTCACCATCAAAGCGATACGCACGAGGATCTGACTCAGAACCAAATTCTGCGATAGTCGAGAAATCAATACTACCTGTTAAGTCTGCAATATCTTGAGATTTAGGATCAGAAGGTGTAAATGTACCAATACCAACACGCTTATCTTCTGAGAAGAAAATACGCTCAATCATAACATTTTCAATATTGCCGTCATATTCTTGTTCAAGTCTCATCGTGTTTAAAGGCGATAAGTTTCCTTCTATTCGTATACCATACTCTTCGTAGAAATCAGGACGAAGATGATGTGGTATTAGGTGTAACGGATCTTCGTGCATTGGACAACCTTTGATGGCGTATACCGCACCTTCATCCGTTCTTGAGTATTGCTCTAAACCTCGTTTGAGTAAAGTCACAATTGTCGATTTACCACCACTTACAGGTCCCATCAATAATAATATTCTTTTTCGAACATCCAATCGTCTTGCTGCCGGATGGAAGTATTCCTCCACCAGTCTTTCAATTGCCGATTCAAGTCCGAAAATTTCTTTTCCAAAAAAGTGATACAGCTTCTTACTATCTCTTTCTTCCAAGCCAGAACTCTTGATCATATTGTATACCCGAGAATGGGCTGTTTGGGCAACTTCTGGTCTTTCCTTCACAATGCTTAAGTAATCCGAAAATGTCCCTTCCCACTTCAGCCTGTTTTCTTCTTCACGATAACTTTTAAACTTGTTTAAAATGTCTATAGTTTTCCCTCCATTCAGGCTAGTTTTATATCATATTATGAAATTAAAGAATTAATGATAACCACTACACATTCTTTGGTGGATAAACTTTCTTAAAGAATTCATTCAAAAAGCCCCAGGTAGATATGTTCTTTAGTAAAGAAAAAACTTTTTGTGCAAAAATAATCACATATTAACGTACGCGAAACAAGGAAAAAATATTCTGATTGCTACACTTATGAAAATGTAATTTTCGGTTATTCTAATTGAGGTGAAAGGAGGTTATTACTTGATTCGCAATCTTATTCCTTGTTTTGCATTCATAATTGTTTTCAGTACACTCTTATCTACGAATGCCTATGCTTCAGAGGAGCCGTCAAGGGAAGAGGTTTTGAAAGCGCGAATGACGTATTATGTAAAATTTGAGGATTTGCTTGTACCTTGGTATTTTCTTGCTGCGATTGATCAATATGAACGAAATATACAAACTGTTCGTAAAGACATACCAAAACGTAATAGCGTCATCGCGATCCAATTCTCAGAAGAATTCTGGGCAGGTGCATTAAATCCTTCTAGTCAGGACAAATCCCCTTCAACAATTGATTATTTTGGGGGAATGGGGCTTGATGGAAATGGTGATGGTGTTGCTAATTCAGATAATGACGATGATGTGTTGTTTACAATGGCAAGCTTCCTAAGTCGATTTGGACCCACAGACGATGGCTTTAAATTAGCACTTTGGGAGTATTATAAAGATGAAAAAGTGGTTAATCAAATTTTGACCAATGCTATTCTTTATAAACATTTCAACACCATCAATTTTGATCAACATGTTTTTCCGGTTGCTTTAGGCTATGATTATAGCTATAAAGGAACTTGGGGAGCTAACAGAGGCTGGGGTGGCAGAAGAATTCATGAAGGGACAGATGTGTTTGCTGGCTATGGCACACCGGTTCTTTCAGCAACTTATGGTGTAGTTGAAACAAAAGGATGGAACCAGTTTGGTGGATGGCGTGTTGGGATACGTGATCACAATAATTCATATCACTATTATGCACATCTTTCTTCATATGATAAGAAATTGAATGTTGGCGATATCGTAAAACCTGGTCAAGTCATTGGATATGTCGGTAGTTCTGGTTATGGGAAACCTGGTACATCAGGAAAATTCCCACCGCATTTACACTATGGCATATATAAATTCAACGGCCGAACTGAATGGGCATATGACCCGTACCCATCTCTTTTACAATGGGAACGTCAAACGAAAGAAGCCAAAAAGGTAAAAAAATAATCTTGAATTGCGAACAAACCGTATGAGCTCGAGTTCTCTAAGGTACTTACTAAAAAGTCCACAGAGATATAAGCTCATACGGTTTGCGCGCTTTATTTTTTCTTTTTGGCTTTTTGTCTATTTTCTTCTACTCTAAATTTAACGATTTTACTTACTAAGTCCAATGGTAAAGGTTCTTCTATTGGAAACTGTACGGTCCCTTTTCCCCCTTTATATTGCGTTAACTCATTCTGAAATTCACGAATTCCACTTGAAGTTGGATAGAACCCAATATGTTTTTTATAGGCTGCAAAATAGACTAAGTTACCTTCATACTTGAATGCAGGCATTTGATAGCTGATGGTTTCCGTTGCTTCAGGTGCAGCTTCTTTAATCACTTCTCTTAACATTTGTAGTTTTGCCTGAACATCTGCTCCGAAATTGGCAATATACTCGTCAATTGTCTTACATACTACTTTATTATTTTCCATATATTTCTCCTTCTATTGAATAAAATTACTATTTTAAATACATACTAGTAGAAAAATAATAGAGAGGAAGTTATTCAAATGAAACAATTAGAACAAGAGGTTTTAAATAATGCTGAGCTGATTGATTTAAGAAATAAAATTACTTCAGTAATATACAGTCTTCACTTTGATTGTTGCTATCATATTGAAGATTGTATTATAGATTTGCACAAATTACTATTAACAATAGATGATTTAGAAGCATCTCAAAATTTTTGATAAATCACGAATGAAATTGATAATTAATATCAATACTATTATTACAAGAAGCTAATCACTGATGAAATTTGAAAGGCTGTCTTAAAAGTGTTGTTTGCACTTTTAGGACAGCCTTATAGAGAGATAATAAGCAGTTTAGTTATTTTCTTGGTTCAAATGTTTTACAATCTGTTTCTTCAGTAGTAGAGGCCTGTGATCCTCTATTGCTGACTACATAAATTTCATGGGCAGTACATTGATTTCCCTTTTGCCAAAATGTACAGTTACTTACTTCACAAAGAACGTCCTTTGCCAAAATGAACACCTCCTTTGTAATTAGTATTAACAATTCAAATTAAGTTCATACCTAGAAGGAGGATTCAGCGAAGCAATAAGACGTTCCGTTGCAATTTGAAACTTTTTCATTTACTTTAATTGATATACTGACCATTTTATCCGATGTACAACATTTAAAGTAAGCATTCTTTTTAGGATAATTTACTTTGCAAATCATCTGAGAGTTTAAAAAGCATCACTCGTTCACCTGTTTGCGTACTAATATCTGTATGGAAACTGATTACATCTACATTCGTAATTGTACGTATTACTTCTTTTAATTCTTCAAGACCTGATTCCACTAAACTATTCCGATGCATTTTAACTGATAATAACCCCTCATTATTTTTGCATACGGAGTATTCAGCTGGTGATAATATCCCACGTAGTACAACAATAATCATATCTCGCAAGATGTCCGCTTTTACAGATACCGACCCTCTACCAAGATAGCTTTTCTCCCAATGGGTTAACGCTTTACTAATTTCCGATTCAAGATTTCCTTTTGTTTTTTCCATAATTCTATTCCCCTATTGTAAATACATAGATTTAAATCATATAATTAAGACCAACTTTTCCAATTTCCGTTCTCATCAACGGATGCAAGACGAACCCATCCATTTTGCACTTTTTGAAGAAAAGCTACATCACGTTTTAATAATCGCTCTACATAGTTCTTCGGTGCTTGAATCACTACCAAAAGTCGTAGTGGTGCATGGTAAGCTTGATTGTCTGATTGCATAACGGATTGCCATGGAAGTCCAGTTAATAGATCACTGGCATTTCCTTGCATCACGCCAATTCCTGCTGTTACCGTTTGGGTAGCCTTATTACCACTACCATAATAATGCGGTGCAACAGTTGATGCATAATATTGCAAGTTAATCCATTGGGCTACTGTTGCTGGTCCTGCGATGATGTTGGAAAGTATATCACCATTTATGTCATTCTTCCAATGATAGTTGTGAAGAAAAGCCCTTCCATTTAAATTGCAATCTTGTGTTAAGCTACGATCACCTATTATAAATGCTGCATTACGAGCTAATCCCCATTCTGGTCGTACCTCGCTCCAATCCTCTGCAATACGTTGCATCTCTTCTGTTGGATTCTTATGATTTGCACTAAGGGTTGGTAATTGAACAATTCTCTCAGCACTTGCTGCTTCTTGAACCTTAGATAATTTCGTTTGAATACAATCAAATGACTCTTTTGATGCATTTGAAAGTTCTGGTACATATATGAAGTTTAACTCATCAAGCGTTGTATTATGCTCCGCTGCTACAAAAACTGTCTCTTCTGGAATGATAATACCTTCGTTTGCAAGGAGCTTTCTTATATTTAGTAGATTACATAATTCCGCTAGAACTCTCGCGTTAAATCCACTTGAAGCTCCACCACATGCACCACAATCTAATGAAGATGAGTATGGATTGTTTGTACTGTGGCTACCATGACCACAAATAACGACTAATGGTGCAAAATTATTAGTCAGACCCATCATTTTCAACGCTTGACGAGCATAGTACAACTGCTCTTCTTCGGAAAATCCAACTGGTAACTCTGAATCTAAATGGTGTGTATGGTTAAGTGATAATTCAGTAGATGGTTTGTCTAACCATGATTTTCGCATTTTAGTTAATGCTTTACCTGCTTTTTTAGGTACAAAGCTACGTGCTAAAGTTTGTAAGCTCAAAAAAGGCCCACTGATTTCTGGTAATAGTAAGCTAGAAAACAGGTTTTGTTTCAATGTTTTAAACGTATGACCAGCAGAATTAGCAGCGTCCTCACGTTGTTTAAACTGTTGTAATTCATTTGTCGCAGCGGATTCTGTAATTTTATATTGTGGTTTAAACATTACTGGTAATGATTCATGGCTATGTTTGCTTCCTAGCTTGGTCGTTTCAATCGGCAATCCGAAAAATCCTGCAGTACCAAATGTTTCAAATGGTCCTATTTTTTCAAGTTGTCGACGGAAAGGCTCTGAGCGTACATCAATACAAAAAGCAAATTGAGCTACAACAGGTTTTGTTTTTTGCTCTGTAGATTGTTTTGAAGTGAGTGTATACATTAATTCAATTTCATAAGTTTTTTCCCATGCTTCTAACCAAAGTTGATTGCGAGTAAATTGGTCAAAACGGGCAGCAAGTAATAAACGGGCTTTTATTTCAGAAGGCGACAACATTGACCACTCATTATTTTGCATGTTTCCCCATCTGTTCCAACAGATAATGAAGGATTCTAATTTTGCTTGGTCATTAACTTTTTGTTCAGGTAATGGAAGATGGGAATTAATTAAAGCCCATTCCATAGAAACTCGAACAGCTAAATATTCAGTAAGAAGTGCCTCTAGCGTAGTGGATTGTTGAGATTTCCAAAGCATCATTCCTGCCCAACCTGGCAATGCAAGTAAATGAGCTTCAAGATAAGCTTGTATCTCTGAAGCTGGAACTCCTAATGCAACTAATCCCTCAGCTAACGCTTGATCAGCTTCTCCTGGTATATTCTTTAATTGTTTACGAATGCTGTGGTTAAGTGCAGAGTCAAATTGGACCATTTCCTTCCAAGCATGATAGAATCCTTTTTCCCGATTCGGCATAGACCACACCGCTTGAGATTCATCCAGAAATAATTTACACCATTTAATAATTTCAAAATTAAGGCTCTCTGAATAATTTCCATTTCCCAACCCCAACTCATCTAACCATTGGCTTTTCGTACGTACTATATTTTCCAGAGACATTTTTGGTTTGAAACGGCTTAGTTTCTTTGCTAATTCTTTTATACCTTTTGTCTCTGCATTTTCAAAAACTTGTTGATTTAGTTTTAAAGCGTTATGACAATATTGTTCTGCAACTTCTCTTGGCATATCGAAAGCTTGTAAATCCAGCCATTTTTTCAAACCATCTTTTAACAGGTCTTGATTGATTTCATCTTGCTCGGATGCTGATTTTAGCATGGCTTCATTTGGATAAATATCTATGTCGCAAGTACCCTTCATTTGTCGAGCAGTTTCTTCAAATGTTTGATCTTCTAAACCTGCCCAAGGGCTACGAGCAGCAAATTGATTGATAGGTCCTAGCGGTACAATCACTTTGCTAGCCGATTTCACCATATCATTCATATCAGGCACTAGGTAATCAGATTCTTTTTCTAAATTTAAAGTGAGTGCTGTACTCAATGTAAGTGACCCCCTCGAGATAGTAATTGTGTAAGATACTTCGGATGACTTTCTACTAGATTATTTTTTGGCTCTCCCAATCTTACAAGCCACAGATAAATAGCTATAGAAACTTTTGAACGTTTACGAACTAACCATGTTCCTATTACACTGCTTACTAGCAAGATACATAGTAATAAAATGGCCAGTGGTAGATGTGTTTGGCTGCTCATTGGCATATCATCATGTAAAAGATTGTAAAAGATTGTATGGATTACTTGAAATACAATTGCTGCTACAACAAATAACATAAATCCTGTTAGACGTACAATTCGGCCAGAAACTGAAGCCATAAGTTGAGTCCAAGCTAGTGACACAGACCATCCTAAAATAAGCGCACTTACCAATTGATACCCTTGCTCTGGTGCAGTTAACCAGTAACCAAATCCAATAGCAAGACCTAAAATTCCACCAGATACTGTCCATACTAATGACGCTGGTTGTTTTTTGTGAGCAATCGGCTCGCTATACTTTGCAGCAGATCCAGCTTGTAAAAATAGAGTTGATTTGAATAATCCGTGTAATACCGCATGTGTAATTGCTGCTAGATATGCACCTAAAGCACATTGGATTAACATAAAGCCCATTTGTGCGATTGTCGAGCCTACTAGTTGGCGTTTATAGTCAACTTGCACCAACATAATCCCTGTTCCAATCACAACCGAAACACTACAAAGTACAAGCAATATAACCTGTGTGATATCGCCATTTAAGATTGGCGCAAAGCGTGCTAACAAAATACTACCAACATTGACGATACCTGCATGCATAATTGCTGAAATTGGTGTTGGTGCAACTACAGAATCTAGTAACCAACGATGTGCAGGCCATTGTGATGCCGGGATAACTACTGCAATGATTAACAGTAGATTAATACAAGTTTTTTCCCAGGAGTCTATTTGAGCAAGACTGTTATGAGTAAGTGCTTGAGATAACTCCCAATGTCCAGTAACTTGCGATAACCAAACGATTGCCAAAAGTAAAGCAAGAAAGCTAATCGCAAAATATCGAGCAGTCAAAGCTGAAGCCTGGCGAGCTACTTTCCATTCCTTTTTAAGACCGATAAGCATTGTTAATCCTAATAGAGTAATGCCCCAACCTAATGCCATTAAGCGAAGGTCATCGCTTAACCAGGCTACTGCATCCGCTACTGTCGTAAATGTTAACAGTGCAAAATATTTTCGATAAGAACGATCACCAAACAAGTAGCGTACACAATATCGTTGAATGATTAATCCAATTGTCAATACGAACATTGCCCATAGCCATGATAATGAATCAAAATGCCAAGGACCTATGTTTACACTTTCATTGTTGAAAACCAAAGCAAAAAGAGCAACAATCGGTGGCAAGGCTACGATGCCGATATGCACGCGAACGAAGTTTAAAGGAACCTTTGGGCTTAACATGATTAGAGCACTACACAAAGAAACGAATATCAATATAAAAAATATGGTCTGCCATGAAGTAAAGTAGAAAGAATTTAACATCCAGCATCCCCCCTTTAGAAATGGATTTCATTTTCAAATTGTCATTTTTAATTTATTCAATAAAAAAACCGATAATTTTCGAAGTTTAATGGACAGATTAATCCACTAGACTTTGGAAATTATCGGTTTACTTTTAACTGACCCAATTAATGGGTGTTAAATAGTCTACCTTTTATTAAATTGGCTACCTTCTAAATTAAGAAAGTGCATTAGAATTTAAATATAAATTAATAGCTCATCTTTTTCAAATAGCCATATTCAGAATATAACTCTCTGCTAAAGAAAACTATACTAGATTATAGGTAATTCATTATCTAATATTATCTTAATATTTTACATTTCTAATGTCAAGTATTATTAGAATTTTTCCACTTTTCTTATATTAAACTTGCGAATATGCATAATAATAGGGCTTAAATTTTAGACTTATCCATCCTTTTCAAGTCAGCTCTAATCTTAATAAAAAACCATCCTAAAAACTATACCCTGTAAGGTACTGATTTTAGGATGGATCTTTTATTTCTTAAAAACCTGGTATCCAGCCTGGTCTTTGTAGCATTTTCCACATTGCGTCTGGAATAACGAGTTCTTTTTGTTTCGATGTATCCATTTCTGTTGGGATATCAGTATCTCCCGCTTCAGCTTTTTGTACCCAGTTTGGTTCGATTAATAGTTCGCGACCTAAAGCTATTAAATCTACCCCTGATTCACTTGCTTCTTTAGCATCTTCTAAAGAATAAATTGACCCTACGCCAATAAATGGAGTGCGACCGTTAATTGTTTCAAGTAGAATTTCTACGCGGGATTTGTTTAGATCTCCGCTAAATCGATGTGATTTTGTATAGAACTCCATTTGTGACACATGTAAATAATCTAAACCAGTGCCAGCCAGTGAATCAACTAGTTTCACTGTTTCATCCATTGTGATGCCAGTTTCTTCTGGCTCTTCTGGTGAGAAACGATAACCTACGATGAACGGTTTTGTTGCATATTGAGCTACTACATTTTTTACTTCCTTTACTACCTCTAACGGGAAGCGCATACGATTTTCTAGTGAACCACCATATTCATCTGTACGTCGATTAGTATAGCCTGAGAAGAATTGTTGAATTAAATATGTGTTGGCACCATGGATTTCAACGCCATCGTATCCTGCTTCAATCGCACGACGAGTCGTTTCTCCATAGTCTTTAATAATGTCTTTAATTTCTTCTATTTTTAATGGGCGAGGTGCTGGTTTACCTTCAGATGCAACATCACTCGCACTTACAAGTTCACCATTTGGAACGCCTTCTGGTATTGCTTGACGGCCACCATGAAAAATTTGAAGAACTGCTTTAGCTCCACCGTCGTGAATGGCGTCTGCTACTCGCTTTAAGCTTGGAATAAAGCGATCATCAAATCCCGCAAATTGTCCAGGGAACCCTTTGCCATTCTCTGTGACATAGGTACAAGCGGTAATTACCATACCAACACCTTTAGATCGTTTTGCATAATATGCCACTTCATCATCGGTTACGGTACCATCGTCATTTGATGAATAGTTAGTCATGGGTGCCATTACAACATGATTTCGCAAAGAAATACCATTTGCAAAAGAAAAACTTTCGAATAAATTCGTCACTCTAAATGCCTCCTAAATGTCTAGATGGGAATTGTTTACCTATCTATCGTATAAGTCCTAAAAGCTTGTGTCAAAAGATTGGATTTTGCCTGTTTCACTTTAACTTCATTTGCCATCCTGTTTAGTTTCATGACAGTTTTCCAATTTTGTATGGTTATAGGAATAACAAGTTTTTGGATATGCTTTGGCAACTTAGAATCACTTGGAATAAGATATAGATTTTCCTATTCTTTATGTAGCATTCTTCTTTTACACCATTAACTCCAATATAGTTTATGCTTTCTGTTGAAGGTTTATTTTCAAGTAATATTGTCCTTATTTTTAATTCTTTTATACTTAAGGCTGGTTATCACGCAAAACAAAAGCTTACTATTCTTTTGTATCTTCTAAAATCCAATCTGCAGCACTTCTCAAATCGGGAAATATCGCGTCTGCTAGTGGATCGCTTTTGCCTAGAAATACTCCTTTTGTTCCTGCGTTTTTTCCTGCAATAATGTCTGTATCCGTATCTCCAACCATATAGGACTTAGATAAATCAACATCATACTTCTTGGAAAGGTCTAGGATGAGTTTACTTTTGGGTTTGCGACATTCGCATCCTGCCTTTGGTTTATGTGGACAATAGGCTACATCATCGATAATTGCTCCATGTTTTTTCAACTTAGCAATCATATATTCATGTATTTTCTTTAATTGGGATTCCTTCATAAAACCTAATCCCACGCCGCCTTGATTGGTCACTACAAAAATATAATCGAAGGCAGTATTCAATTTTTTTATTGCATCAGGAACCCCTGGCAAGAAGTATAGATCTTGTGGTTTATTTACAAATTTAACGCGGTCTGTTAGTACTTCATTAATCACACCATCGCGATCCAAAAATACAGCTTTTTTCAATTACGTCACACCTTTATATCGTATTCATATCTTTTCTATTGTGCCCAATCATCCATAACACAAACAAGCTTCTATCAACTTTTCTTTAATTCATTTATTTAAAAAAATTGCTCTTCTTCATTAAAAAATGAGGGAGAGCAATTTTATACGGTAATGAAAACTAATCTTTTTAGAATTCTTTCATATAAGTAGCTATTTGTCTGTCAAATAAATGGTCTCTTTTTTCTAATTGATGAATGACTCTTTGTCTTCTTTCATCCGTATGGTTTTGACTCAGTTTTGCTTTTCCTTGTAGTTTAGTCACATTCATTCGAAATGCTTGAACACCCTTACTCATGTTTGCAAGAAGCTTTTTTTCCATATTCTCTAAACGGTAGTCGCTACCTGGGACTTCGTATTTTTCTACCATACGATTGAAATCCTGCATCATTTCTTCCCCATCGATTAACTCCACATTTCCAAATGCCTGAACCGTAACATAATTCCATGTAGGTACTGTTTGATTCGATTCATACCAAGAAGATGAAATATAACTATGTGGTCCTTGGAATAAGGCAAGGACGGTTTGATTTGTGATGTCTTTCCACTGCGGATTGGGTTTAGCAAAATGCCCTGATAATTGACTAAGATCCTCATTTGTAAGTATTGGTAGTTGTGTGGCACAAGGTACCCCCTCATGAAGAGAAATGATTGTTGCAAAGCTAAACTCTTCCATAATCCTTTTGATTAATTTTTTATCAGTTATCACAAAATCTTTTGGCATATACATACTATTTCCCCCTCAGTTTATCATCTTACGGTTATGATAATACAATTTATTGACACACGAAAAGATACAGTTTATAACTATTTCATATGTCAAAGGGGGTATGAATCAATGAAGGATATTATATTCGCTCTAGATGAAAACAAGCCATTGGGCTACTTAAAAGGGCTTGGCTAGGATGATAAGATGAAAAAAATAAATAGTAAGGAAGAAAACAAATGAATCAACTTCAAACCCCATTATTTGACGCATTACATACTTTCAATAAACAAAACAAGGTTTCCTATCATGTTCCCGGTCATAAGAATGGAAAAGTATTTTTAGAAAAAGGAAAATCCCTTTTCAAACAGTTACTTTCAATTGATGCAACAGAGCTAACAGGACTTGATGACCTTCATTCACCAGCTGGCCCTATCCAAAATGCCGAACAACTATTAGCAGATTTATATGGCGCGTTGAAAAGCTATTTTTTGGTTAATGGCTCAACCGTTGGGAATTTAGCAATGATTTTAGCAACTTGTACAGAAGGCGATACGGTACTTGTTCAACGAAATTGCCATAAGTCAATCTTAAATGGATTGATGCTTGCTAATTTAAATCCTGTCTTTTTGGCTCCATCTTTTTATCAAGATTGGAACATAGCAGGCGGCGTTAATACAAAGACAGTATCAGATGCGTTGAGATTATATCCAGATACAAAAGCCATTATTTTGACTTACCCTAATTATTACGGGCTTGGAGAGGATTTAACAGAGATTATCAACTTAGCTCACCAAAAGAACATTCCCGTATTGATAGATGAAGCACATGGGGCACATTTTACTTTAGGTCATTCTTTCCCTAAAAGCTCCATTGCTATGGGGGCAGATATTGTTGTTCATTCTGCACATAAAACTTTGCCTGCTATGACAATGGGCTCTTATTTACATGTAAATAGCGCGTTAATAGATAGTAAAAGCATTGAAAAGTACTTACAAATGCTCCAATCTAGCAGTCCATCTTATCCTATTATGGGCTCACTAGATTTAGCACGTGCATACTTAGCATCTTATTCACGCGAAGATCAGGAGGCGCTTTTAAAGGAGATTGCTCAATTCAAAAGGGGTCTCAAAGCTATTCCCGAAATTGAAGTATTGGAGGCTCCAAAAGGTGTATGGAACGATCCGCTAAAATTAAGTATTCGCTCTACAAAGGGATTAAGCGGTTTTGAATTACAAGCATTGTTTGAGGAAAAAGGCATTTATACCGAATTAGCTGATTCTCAAAATGTATTAATGGTCTTGCCATTAATACAAAAAGGACAATCCTATCCTTTTATTGAAACAGTAAAACAAATTAAAGATATCGTGAAGAATCAAATTGGAGAACGTTCATTGGCAGATGGTTCTCATGATCCTTGGACCCTTTCAAAAAGTTTTACTACATTAAATTTATCTTACGCTAAGATGAAACAAGCAAAGACAAAACCTGTTTTATTTAATGAAGCTATTGAGAAAATTTCTGGAGAAATGGTAATCCCCTACCCTCCTGGTATCCCATTAATCATGGTTGGTGAGAAAATTACTGCAGAAAAGATAGAGGCGTTGGAAAACTTAATTGCCCTTCACTCCCGTTTTCACGGTGGTACGGCATTAGATGAGCATAAACTTGTTGTTTTTGAAGATTAATGGTTTTGTTTCGAACCTCCTCCGCTTTTAGCTTTATCCAGCTCCACGCGCCAGCCCCTCGAGGGTGCACAGGATGTGTATCCGATAGCCGTTGCCACACGACGTGGCGATCTTAGGCTATCTTCATTGTTCCGAGCCGCCTCCGCTTTTAAATGCAAAAAGGCCTTAATCTTCATTTTTGAAGATTAGGACCTAAATTGCGTTTAAGTATTAGAATTGCTTATGTGCCGGAACTTATTTTAAGTTACCAGGTACAGATTTCATGATTCTTCCAGTTTTTTGTTTTTTCACTGGAGTAGTTGCAGGGCGTAAAACGCGCATTCATCTCACCCCCTTTCAATTCCAGATCAAGAGGCTATTTACTTTCCTTCTACGCTAGTGAATAACGATGGCTAAAAATAAGTCTCTTATTCTTTTTATAAATCTTATTGAACAGTTTGTAAACTATTCTTCCAAACAAGTTTTAAAACTTTTTTAATATTTTTCTTTTCAGATGGACAAGGTCTTTCACCTGATACAACACGATACCATGGACAGTGGTTTCCTTGGCAAGCTGGACGGTAGAAGCATGATTGGCAGACTGAGTCTGTTTCTTCCCCAGACATTACCCAAGAAGCGATTTTATCATAATCGAGATCCATAGTTCCATCTGCATTAATATGGCCTACTTTGTTCACTTCTTCATCTAAAACCGTTGTACATTTATAAAGTTGGCCATTTGAGCCAATGACCATTGCATTTGGTTTCGCAGCATAGCAAACAGATGCTGTTGGCATTAAGGCACCCGTTACCATATTACTCATGCTAAGGCCTTTATCCATTGCAGTTTCAGTGAATTCCCAGATTTTTTTGTTGGCTGTGATATGAGTACATGTAGGGATTTCATCATTGTGTTCCCCACCCCATCTACCAACAGGACGGAAGAATAGACCAAAACGTTTATCTTCAGCAAAATAGTCTTTTAGGAACTCAATTAGGTCGCCTGTTTCTTCTAAGTTGTCTTCATCGAAGTTAACGCGAATTGTCATATCAAATTCGCCTTCCACGTCACGAAGAGATTTTAGGTTTTCAACAATTCTTTCAAATGTACCTTGACCGCCAGCCATGTGACGACGACTATCATGAACTGCTTGAACGCCATCAATTGTAACCATATATTGACGAACTTCCCAAGATAATAACTTTTCAAAAACCTCTCTTGTTAGGAAGAAACCATTTGTAACGATATCCGCTGAATAATCTATTTTGTTTGCTTTTGCCTCTTCCATAAATGTATTAGACAATTCTTCTATAATGCCTAATTCAAGTAATGGTTCGCCACCAAACCAACTAATATGCAAATTATTTAAAGAAGTAGCGCGTTCTTTTACTAACGCTTTTATTCCATTTTTCGTATCATCTGTCATTTTCCCACGAGCAAATGTTTCGTAACAATAAGTACAACGGAAATTACATTGTTCAGTTGTCATTAAAATCAGATGTAACATATCTGTACGATGCATGGATTGATGCAAGTAATCTGCTCTTTTTTTCTCATCAACAGTATCTGGGACGATAAATCCGTTATCAAATAATGAATTTCGTACTTCACTATCTAATCCTTCCATTCCCATTCTTTTTAAAGACGCCATTACTTCTGGCTTTTCGTCTTCTGAATAAGTAACGATTGCTCCTGAATAACTATTGTACATAATCACGCCATTATCATCTGTTTGGGATAAAGCATTGAATTTTGATGGAACATAATTTGTGCTTGCCATAAGTGCCTAAAACCTCCTTTAAGTTCATTTCTATTCTTTGAAACTCATTTCTATTCGCAACATCAATCATGTTACTTCTATATAATTACTAATAGAGTAATTGTAAACAAATTTAATTGACCAATCGTTGTATGTAATAAAAATGAATAATTTATGTAGAAACGTCTCCTAATAAAACTAGGAGCAATTTATGATACCATATCATAAAAATATTACGCAAGAAACGGGAATTCATGAAAATAAGCCCAGTTCTTTAAGTTTTCATAAATATATATGCAACCTCTAAACGAAAAATGATATTTTAAGAGACTTTACTTATACAAAAAATTTTATAAACTAAAAAGTTAATCCTAAACTTTAAAATTACTTAAAATCTTTTCTAAATCTTTTGCTAAATCATTTAAAACAAGAGCTTCATTCGTAACATTATCCATAGAAGCTTGTTGTTCCTCTGTGACAGCTGAAATATGTTGCATGGTTCCAGCGAACTTCTCTGAAATCGAGGATACTTCCTCCATACGATTAACCATATTTTTTGTTTTAATACTAACATCATTCACAATTGTCGCTACGTCATCTGTTTCATTTGTAGCTCCTCTTACGGCTGTTACGATATCTCCAAATGAATGTTCAGTTTGATTTACCATAATAATCCCTTCTTTTAATACCTTTAGCCCTTGGTTCATTGATAGTGTAACTTCATCTGTTTCTGTTCTAATCTTATCTGTTATTTCTTTTATTTGCATAACTGCTTGTTCCGAGCGGTCTGACAAATTTCTAACTTCTTTTGCAACAACTGCAAATCCTTTACCATGTTCACCTGCGCGAGCCGCTTCAATTGCCGCATTTATGGATAAGAGATTAGTTTGCGTGGCTATTTCGCTAATTAGATTAAGTATTTGATCGATATCCTTTGATTTTAATTGTAATGACTCAAGCATTTCAGCAGTATTTTCTACAGTTTTTTCTACTAGAGATATCTGTTCAACTGTATTATTCACTAATTGATTTCCTGAGTCAGCTATTTGGTATGAACTATTGATGGAATTTTGGACACCTTGGATGTATTGGTCTGCCTGTTTCATACCATCTGAAATTTCAAAAGCTTGTCTAGAAGCAGTTGTAGCTGATTCTACTTGAACTTCTGTTCCACCGGCCACTTCTTCCAGTGCGGCTGATATTTGTTCTATCGCAAATCTTGATTCTGAGGATGTTACTCTTAATCGATCAGATGATTGAGTTACTTGTTTTGCACTCGTTTCTAAATGAGTCATTAACGATTGCAGACGGTTTACCATTTCATTAAAACCAATTGATAATGAATAGATTTCTTGACTTGATTGACCAATTTCTATTCTAGTTTGCAAATCACCTTTAGAAACTTTATCCATCAATTTTTTTAAAGAAAGAACCGGTTTAGTTACTTTACGAATCATTACGAAACCTATGAACACAGCAACTAGGACCGTAACTAAAGTAATCGTAAATAATAGATTCCGATAATCATATACAGGTTGTAAATAGTCTTGATCGTTTAATGCAATAACATAAATTGATTCATCAAGCTCAAGTTGATTAGACAACACATATGTAACGCCGTTATCATGTATAATGCCATTCTTTTGTTTATGCATTTTTTTGATGAATGTAGCAGACAACTTCGGAATATCACTCTTAAATTCGTTAAATGGTTCAGCCTTTCCTTCCTTTGTTATTTTAAATTGCATGGGAATAACTTCTGACGACTTAAAGCTATTTTTATTTTGGGTTAACGCATATGAAAATTTTTTATCAAATTGTTCTTTAGTAACTGTAGATTTTAACATGGTAATCTTTTGATTGATCACTTCTGCAGAAGAAAGCATTTGATGCTCTACAGATTGAATAATCACCTGCTTGTTTTTGTCGTAACTGACAAATGCAATAATACTTGAGGATAGAATGATAAGTAAAATAATTGGAGCCATCAACATTGTTCGAAAACTTAATCGTAATTTTGACATTGATTGTTTTCCCTCATTTAATAGTCAATTTATTTTTATATGAAATATCTCAATTTAATAATATGTATAATATAAAATTAACAAAAAGGATTTAAATCTAAAATTAGACTACTTTACATCCGAAGAAATCTAGCAATCGAATGTAAAGCAGTCTAATAAACTATGCATTTTCATGTTATTTAATTTTTTAAATTAATTTGCTGGTTTGCTTTTTACTTTTTTACGTTTTCCACCTGAAGAACCTTTAAAGTGTCTATCTAAGATTTTTGCAAATAAACGTGCTGCAATATTAAATATGAATACCATAATGATTAATATAGCTGCTGATTTAGTAGCAATTTCACGTGCATCCGGAACAATACCTTCAGAATTCAATTTCCAAATGTGAACCGCAAGAGTTTCAGCAGGTCTAAAGATATTAAATGGATTTACAGGACTATTAATGTCTGCATTCATATTAAGTGTAGGTGTTGTTAAGCCTGCAGTATAAATAAGCGCTGCTGCTTCACCAAATATACGACCAGCTGTTAAAATAACACCTGTTATAATTTCTTGAAATGCCGATGGAATCGACACTCTTACAATTGTTTGCCACTTTGTAGCACCTAATCCAAGGCTAGCTTCCTTCACGCTTGATGGAACAGAAGTAATAGCCATCTCACAAATTCTGGTTAAGTTTGGAAGATTCAATATTGTGAGGACTAATGCACCACCGATTAATGTATATCCCCAATGTGCCAATGTAACAAAGACTAGTAAACCAAAAAGACCCACAACAATGGATGGAAGTGATGCCATCGTTTCAATACAAAGACGAACAAAGTTAAGGAATTTCCCTTTTTTAGCGTATTCAGCTAAATATATTCCAGCGCCTAGTCCTAGTGGGAAAGATACGATTAAGGCAATGATTAGTAAATAGAAAGAGTTGAATAATTGAGGTCCAATACCTCCACCAGCTGTAATGTTACTTGGGCGTCCAAATAGGAAATCAGGATTCCAGAATCCCCAACCCATTGTGATAATCTTTTCAGCTATAAACACTAATAGCGCTATGACTAAAATAGCTATTGCATAAAATATAACTGTCCAAAAATTATTTACTATTCTTGCTTGATTGTTATTGTTGAATTTATTGTCCATGCTGAATACCTCTCTTACCAATCATTCTAATAATTAAGATAAACAAGAATGAAATAATTAATAAGATCATTGCCAAGCTCCATAAAGCATCATTCCATGCAGTACCATTTAGGGTATTAGACATATCCATAGTCAGTATACCTGTTAAAGTAGAAGTTGGACTGTACAAGCTGTCCGGTAATTTGACTGTATTACCAATAACCATTTGAACTGCTAATGCTTCACCAAATGCTCTAGCAAGTCCTAAAACTATTGCTGTTAGGATGCCATTTTTTGCGGCTGGAATGATAATACTTCTAATTGCTTGCCAACGAGTTGAGCCTAATCCATAAGAAGCTTCTAAAAACTCAAATGGGACTCCTTTAATGGCATCATCAGAAATACTAGCAATCGTAGGAAGAATCATAATACTTAGCACGATAATCCCTGCTAACAAACTAAATCCTACTCCGCCCATTTGATTACGTAATAATGGAACGAGGATGGTAACTCCCAAAAATCCATATACAACTGAAGGTATACCTAAAAATAATTCTAAAACGGGTTTTACAAAAGTAGAACCAAACTTCGGAGATATATAGTTATTAAATATAGCAATCCCTATTGCAATTGGGGTACTAATAATCGTAGCTCCAATTGATACTAAAGTAGAACCTACAATAAAAATCAATGCACCGTACGATTTCTTCTCAGGATCATTTGGACTCCAGTTTGTGGATGTAATCATATCCCAAAATGAAATATTACCATTAAAGAATGATTGAAGTCCCTTACCACAAATGAATACGATGATTGAGAGAGTTGCGACAACAATTAGAAGCCCACAAATTGTTGCGATGGTTTTGCCGAGTTGTTCACTTACAAAATAATTTCTTGATTTTTGCCCCTTCACCTTATTACCACCTTACAAATGGAAAAGACTGGACAGTAGCCAGCCTCTTCTTTTTTGTTCAATATTATGTTGCCTGACGGAAATTATTTTAAATCAGACATTGGGATATAACCCATTTTCTTAACTGTATCAGAGAATTCATCACCAGTTACGAAGTCGATAAATCCTTTAACTGCTTCTTTAGGTTCACCATTTGTAATCATATATTCATATGCCCAGAATGGATATTTTTTTGCTGCAACGTTTTCGTTAGTTGCTTCTACATCATTAATTTTTAGCGCTTTTAAAGCATTTGCTTTTTCGCCTACTAGATAAGACATTGCAAGATAGCTAATAGCACCAGGAGTAGAGTTAACAGATTGTTCTACAGCACCATTTGAATCTTGAGCTGTTCCAAGACTATCGTCGATTTTAGCGTTTTTCATGAAGATTGATTCGAATGTTGCACGTGTACCTGAAGATGCTGGACGGTTGATAATGTTGATTTTTTCATCGTTACCGCCAACTTCTTTCCAGTTTTTAATTTTACCAGAGAAGATGTCTTGAATTTGTGCTTCAGTTAAAGAATCAACTTTAACATCTTTATTTACTACCATAGCAAAAGCAATACCTGCTACTTTGTTATCAACAAGTTTACCTGCCTTAGATTTGTCTTCTAATTTATCAGCTGAAGGAACATCAGAGTTACCAATATCAACTGCACCAGAAGCTACTTGGTTTACACCAGTACCACTACCGCCACCTTGTACAGTTACTGTTAGATTAGGGTTTGTACCTTGAATTGCATTTGCAGCTTCTTCTGCTAGAGGTTGTAGAGCAGTTGAACCAGCTGCTGTAACTGAACCAGATAATTCTGTAGTTGCTGGTTTTTCAGCTGTTTTATCTGTACCGCTTGTTTTTGTATTATCACTGCTAGTTTGAGCATTGCCACATCCAGCTAAAGCACCTGCTATTACTAAACCTGCCATTGACATTTTTAAACCTGAAAACTTCACTTTCTTTTCCTCCCTTTATCGAGTCCGTTCTGTTTATCTTGCCTCTTACAAATCCCATATTAAAGGTGAAATGTTATCCCACTGTGTATTTAATATTAATTTAAAGTAAATCTATTTTTGGTATATTTACATTGCGTTTACATTAACCAATACAGAGGGTATATTTCATTACATAATATTCCCAATTATTTATTACCTTTTTATCCAATTCCTCCCGTCTCTAATTTTTTCACCTTGTTAGAAGTATGGATAGATTAGCATTTATCATACGAGTCAAATATTACCTACTTTAAAATAGTAATTAACTTGTCTTGTTTGAATGGTTTGTTTCAAACAATAAGCACATAATAAACTTGTGGGTTTTTAGTTTTTCTCATTTTCATATTTCGATACACAATAGGCAATTAACCGTTCAATTAAAAACGGTTAGTTGCCTATAAAAATTCTAATATAAACGATTCAAAATACGCTCTTGTCCAAAAAATACATGAGAAAAACTAGTCCTTTTTTAGAGCTACACATCAAAAATATCACTACTTTTCAACATTATTTGTTTTGCCGTCATCATTGCGGGTATATGTAAAACGAAGTGATAAAAAACTCTAAAAAACGGAGGTAATTATTTATGAGTAAAAAAGTTTTAGGTGTTTATGATACGAGAGTGGAGGTTATTCGTGCGATTCATGACTATGAACAAAAGGGATATTCGTTAGACCAACTTTCAATTGCGACGAATACAAAGGACTTCCCTTCCCCTGCCGCTATCGAAAATGAAACAGGCGTAACTTCTGAAGATTTTGGCGGTGCAGATGTGGATGAGGATAAAGGATTCTTCGAAAGTCTTCTTTCCGTTTTCCGTGGTGATTTTGATGTAGACGGAAGAACTTATTACGAATATTTACTAGGACTTGGTTTGGGTGATGCAGAAGCACGTAATTATGCAGAAGAAATCGATGACGGGAAAATTTTACTTCTTACCGATAATGTAGCAGCTAGTTTATCCAACCCAACTGATCCATTATACGAAAGGTCACCACTTAATTCTTATGGAACAGATGAAGAACACTCACTGAAACTTCGTGAAGAACAACTGAATGTAGAAAAAGAACCTGTTCAAACCGGCGAGGTCGAAGTTCATAAGGAAGTGGTTGAAGAACAAAAAACAATTAATATTCCTGTTACACATGAAGAAGTGTATGTGGAAAGACGCAAAGTAGATGATGAGGTAGCAGCTACA
Source organism: Rummeliibacillus sp. JY-2-4R (assembly GCF_053847205.1). Classification (NCBI taxonomy): domain Bacteria; kingdom Bacillati; phylum Bacillota; class Bacilli; order Caryophanales; family Caryophanaceae; genus Rummeliibacillus; species Rummeliibacillus sp. JY-2-4R. The sequence continues at coordinate 3,512,110 of NZ_CM132623.1, forward strand.
TTAAACACAGCAGATCCTACTACACCAATAGATTCAATAGATGGTGATGAATCTATCCGTATACCAATAGTGGAAGAAAAAGTTGAAGTAACGAAAAAACCAGTGATAAACGAAGAATTAGTTATTGGAAAGAATAAGATAGAAAAGACCGAACAAGTTACCGATCAATTAAAACGTGAAGAAGCAAGAATTGAAACAAACGGTGATGCAATTATTCATGAAGACAGCGCACGTACTGATCAAGACAAATTCTAATAATACTATTAAATGGTGAATATCTTTAGGACATATCTTAGTATTATTTTCTATATTATAAGTGTTGCAATCACATGAAAATACTGGTATGATTTAACCAACTAAATATTCACTTATTTCAATATTCTTTTGAAGTAAGGATAGAGGAGCATATATCATTAGTACACAATGCAAGAATGATGAGATTCGATGACCATTGTGAAAAGGGATATTTGCCGAAGTGGAAAGAAACTCATTCATCTTGAAGCTGGTTCTGTTATTGAATAAATACAGAACTGTCATGTAGGAAACTATATGGAGGGCTATCTTACGCACAGAAATAATTTTGTTTTATTGTTTCTACTGCAACAACGTAGCCACGTTGTTGCTTTTTTGCGTTATCTTACTAATTGCCCTTCTCCCTCTAGTTTATTTTACAAATAATAATAAAGGGTGTGGAGAAGTAATGAATTTTGGACAAATATTAACTGCGATGGTAACTCCATTTGATCAAAATGGCGACATTGATTTTCAAGCCACTAGAGAACTAATTAATTACTTAATAGATAATGGTACTGAAGGTTTAGTAGTAGCCGGTACAACTGGTGAATCACCTACTCTCACTTCAGACGAAAAAGTAGAATTGTTTAAATTTGTTGTAGAAGTTGTAAATAGACGAGTTCCAGTCATTGCTGGTACTGGATCAAATAATACAAGAGCTTCAATCGAGTTAACAAAACAAGCAGAAAATACAGGTGTCGATGGCATCATGCTCGTCGTTCCATATTATAATAAACCTTCCCAAGAAGGATTGTATCAACACTTTAAAACAATTGCTGAAAGCACAAAACTTCCTATTTTACTTTACAATATCCCTGGTCGTAGTGTTATCAATATGTCAGTCGATACAGTCGTTCGTCTTGCGCAAATTCAAAATATCGTTGCCATCAAAGATGCAGCTGGTAATCTAGATGCAATGGCTGAAACCATTAGCCAAACACCTGCAGAATTTAGTGTTTACACTGGCGAAGACAGTTTAACATTACCTGCAATCGCTATTGGTGCTACTGGGGTAATCTCTGTTGCATCTCATATCATTGGAAATGAAATGCAAGAAATGATTACAAAATTCAAAAGCGGTAAAACACAAGAAGCAGCTGCAGATCACCGTAGACTTCTTCCGGTTTTCAATGGTCTATTTGCAGCACCAAACCCAGCACCTGTCAAAGCTGCATTAAATCTTAATGGAGTTGTTGTTGGCGGAACTCGCTTACCGATTATTCCTTTAAATGATGAAGAAACAAGTCAATTAAAAGAAGTTTTGCAAGCAGTGAATGAAAAAGCGGCAACTGTATAATAGATAAATAGCAAAAACCCTGTGCATCCACTTAGCACGGGGTTTTATTTTTACTTTTTTACTAGTAAGCTTTCTGATTATGAGAACAAAAGAGCAAGGCATAAATATCCTCTTTTTATAGATTGCATCACATTATCTGCCTAACTGAATACAATGATTGAGGAAGCCTAAAAAAAGGAATGATTAAATGAATTATCACTACTATGCAAGTTCATGTCCTTATTGTGCTAATCAAGCAATGTATAGCACAGGTAATATGAATAATATGTATGGAATGCCTGTCCAGCCTTACTCTCCTTCTCCTTACAGTCCAAATTTTTCGGGACAATTAACACCATACGATATGGGATATGCACCTGGAATGGATTTTCCACAGCAACAAAATAATCCTCCAATTGTCTTGAAGGATTATGGGCCAAATCCGTTTGTCGTAAACATTGAGCAAGCGACAAAACAAAACAATAATTATCGCACCGCTTTATGGACGGGTGATCATTTACAACTCACCTTAATGAGCATTGGTGTAGGAGATGACATTGGTTTGGAGGTTCACCCTCACCTCGATCAATTCATACGTATTGAAGAGGGGCAAGGAATCGTGAAAATGGGTAATAGCAAAGAAAATTTAAATTTCCAAAGAAACGTTGCGGATAATTATGCGTTCATCATCCCTGCTGGAACATGGCACAATTTAATCAATACAGGTGATAGACCGATCAAATTGTACTCAATCTATGCTCCAGTTCAGCATCCACATGGGACAGTTCAACAAACGAAACCTGTGGAAAATCATTGAAGAGAAGATTCTTTTTGCCACAATTTAAGTCAAATACTTTCCAATGATTTTGTTGAATTGCCTATTAAAAATCATAAATACAAGCTTTTGTGTAAGACTGGACCCTTACTTATATAAGTGAATTAGAAATAATAAAAAAGATAAGAACTCCAATTCAGAGTCTTATCTTTTTTTGTTCGGTAAACATTTTAACCTATAAAGTCCCTTCTGTCTCCGCTTCCCATCGGTCAATTTCCTCTTTTACAATAGGTGCGACTTCCGTTCCTAATAATTCAATTGCCATAAGTACATCTTCATGTGGCATGGATCCAACTGGTACATGGAGCATGAAACGAGTGATTCCAAGGTTTTTACGAAGGAAGATGATTTTATCTGCGACAGTTTTCGGATCCCCCACATACAAAGCACCTTCTAAACTGCACGCTTGTTCAAAGGTTTGTCGAGTGTATGGTCCCCAGCCTCTTTCTCTCCCCAATACATTCATTGCTTGTGCAGTGGATGGATAAAATTTTTCTTTTGCAAGTTCTGTAGTTTCAGCAATAAATCCATGGGAATGGGAAGCAATCTTCAACTTAGATAGATCATGACCAGCTTGTTCTGCTGCCCTATAGTAAAGTTGGACTGACCTTTCAAAATATAACGGACTCCCACCAATGATTGCTAATGTAAGTGGCAATCCAAGAAAGCCTGCTCGTATAGCTGATTCCGGTGTTCCCCCACTAGCAATCCAAATAGGTAGTGGCTCTTGTACAGAACGAGGATAGACCCCACGATTATTAATCGATGGACGATGTTTTCCAGTCCATGTGATTTTTTCAGATTCTCGAATTTTTAATAATAAATCTAATTTTTCATCGAATAACTCATTATAATCTTGTAAATCATATCCAAAAAGTGGAAACGACTCGATAAATGAACCACGACCAGCCATGATTTCCGCACGGCCATTGGAAATCGCATCGAGTGTTGAAAACTCCTGATAGACACGTACAGGATCATCTGAAGATAATACAGTAACCGCACTTGATAATCGAATATGTTTCGTCTGTGAAGCAGCTGCTGCAAGAAGTACTGCTGGTGCAGAACATGCATAATCTTCGCGATGATGTTCCCCTACTCCAAAAACATCCAATCCCACCTTGTCTGCAAGTACAATCTCTTCTACAACCTCTCGTATACGTTCGGCATGACTTTTCACTTCACCTGTTTGAACATCAGGCGTTGTTTCAACAAACGTTGTTATTCCTAATTCCATCAATTTTCCCCCTCATCTAAAATCTTTCATAATCACTTGAATAGTGTCATTATAAATCAACTGAAAAAATAATCCTAAAACTAGGATACATTAAATTACATATTGCATCACTATACTTTTAAATGATTTATGAAACAATCACAGCTATATTCTCTTTCTTTATTCTATTATCTAAAATCTTCTGTTATTGCTATAGACAAGTTGTCTGCATTTCAAGTAGTTAACATCCATTCTTCTTTATTTATTAATTAGATGAAAGTTATATGAAAAGGGACAAGTTGATTGAAAAAATTTTTAAAACAATCACAGATAGTGACCTAAGTTTCCATCTTTTTGATTCAATTTAGTTTCACGTGGAACTGTCCGCTCGAAGATATATAAATTAATTTGCTATTTAAGTAGTAATTACTCTCCTTCTTGTGCAATTTAAATATTCGGATTTTTCATTGAAGAAAACAGACTTAAGTTGTCATCAGAGTGAATAATACAAACTCTTTTTTATAATAGAGGCTTAGTCATGTTTACTTATCGGTAAATTTATTGTACATACACCAAGGAATTCACTAAAATAAACATATCGAGCATTCAGGAGGAAATTTTATGCATCCATTAATAGATATTGGTCTTAACATAACAGAAAAGAGTTTTTCAAAGGATTACAACGAAGTGATTGAGCGGGCAGTTCAAAATGGTGTTGGCAAAATGATTCTTACGGGTTCTAGTGAAAAAGGTAGTAAAGCTAGTCTAGAAATCGCAAAACAATATCCCACAATTCTTTATTCCACAGCAGGGATTCATCCTCATGATTCAAGTCTATTTAACCACCAATCCATCGATGTTTTAAGACATCTAGCACAAAATAAAGAAGTCGTGGCGATTGGTGAATGTGGATTGGATTTTAATCGAATGTACTCCCCTCAAGATGTTCAGGAAAAATGTTTTGTTGCTCAGTTGGAGTTAGCAAGAGAACTTTCCATGCCACTCTTTTTACACGTTCGAGATGCACACGAACGTTTTGTAGAAATCATGAAAAATTACCCAGATCTAATTGAAAAGGCAGTCGTTCATTGCTTTACAGGGAATGCATCGGAAGTCAAAACCTATGTATCAATGGGATTTCATATTGGAGTTACAGGATGGATTTGTGATGAAAGAAGAGGTATGGATTTACAAGAAGCTGCAAAGTTCATCCCACTTAATCGCATAATGGTCGAAACAGACGCTCCCTATCTAACACCCCGGACATTGCGTCCAAAGCCAAAACACGGTCGAAATGAACCAGCTTTCCTCCCACATATTGTTGAGGAAATCGCCAAATATATGGATGTTACGCCAGAAGAAGTAGCTAGACATTCTTTTGAGAACACCAAACGATTTTTCCACCTGTAAAAACGAAAAAGTCCCCTGTTTTGGGGACTTTTTTGTATGGTACTTTCCTCTATAATCCTCTATATCTAAACGTCAATCCTTTTAAGAATTTCCGCGCAAAGTTATCACCGCATTCTTTGTAATTACGATGAGCAGGGTTTCTTAAAATAGCGCCTAGTTCACCTTTTGATACTGCGATTCCACCTTCGTCTAGAATATCTAGCATATCTTCCGTTTTTAATTGAAGTGCTACTTTTAGTTTCTTTAGCAGCATATTATTAACATGGTCTTTTTTATGGTTTGTTGGCTCAGAGACATTAGCTTGTCCTGGCTTAGGTTGTTGAGGTCCTCTTTTAAATGTAACAAAGCCATTTAAAAATGCTTCTAACTTTTTGTCATTGCATTTGATTTGGTCTTCAGATTCTTCCATTTCATAATCATCATACTCATCTTTTGATTTGGTAAGAATTTTTAATACTTCTTCTTTCGTTACTTGCACACCGCCAAGTTTAAAGATTTCTACCATATCTTTATCTTTGATATCAAATGCATATCGTAATCTGATTAATATATCGTTGTTTTCCATTGATCATCTTCCTCACTAATTGTTTAATTACTCCATTAAAAAAAGTTACTAGTCAAACATCATTGTATTTATATCATCAATATTTCCAAATTACTAACTGGCAATCCTCCATATGATGATAAATCTGAACTTTATGTAGCTATAAGAAAATACACAAATAAAAGTGTATCATTTCAACATCGTAATTGATACTTTCATGGTTTTTTATCATATGGCATCTTTTGTATGCTAAAATAAAGAAAATAAGTTAACTTACCGTCATTATTAGTTAACATAAAATCCAATCAAACCGGGGGTTGAGTTATGTATAGGTTACGAGGTCACCATATTTTTTGTCTACTAGGTTATCGAGGAATGGGGTATTCCAAAGAATATGTTGAAAATATGACACGCTTACATCATATTTTAAGAGAAAATCCCGAGACGTATATTCAACTTGTACATGGTCCAGATCAATTATGCGAAAAGTACCCGAACTCCGGTAAATACCACTGCCAAGATTATAACATTTTTGAAAGAGACGCTGTTATTTTAGAAAAAATCGGATTAAAAATTGGACAAATTGTAAAGTGGAAGGACATTGAATCCCATGTCCAAAAACATGTCATACCTTCTGATATTCAAACAGTTTGTGAAACTTGTTCGTGGCGTTCTTACGGATATTGCGAAGAAGGGGTTCAACTTATTATTGATGGAAAAGGATTAACAGAGATTAAATAATTTCTTTACCTAATATATGAATAAAAGAACCATCCTTTTTGATTATAAAAAAAGGATGGTTCTTTTATATATTCTTTTATATTTGCGAACTGCAGGTGAATTTTTTTCAGCCTAATTACCTTACTTTATTAAGGAAATCGTTTTAATCGGTTCATATTTTGGTGCTTTTTCTAGATTTGTTTTATATAAAACAATTTCATCTGCTATAAAAGATAAAGGCTTCTCATGAAACGGGTTATACTTTTCTAACAGATTCGTATTGAATTCTCCATTTCCTGACCATTTTCTTGCGATTGTAATATGCGGATGATATGGACGAGTTTCCAAGGTAAATCCGACTTCCTCACATTTTCTATGAACGATTTCTTGAAGTTGAAATAATGCACTTTCATGATTTACTGCTCCCCAAAAAATCCGTGGTGATTTTGTATTGCCAAACACATTAATCCCTTGAATCTGTAATGGAAAGACTTTTTCATTTTTAATACCTTCACTTACTCGTTCGATGACAGTTTGCAGCTTTTGCTCATCTACTGCCCCAAGAAAAGCAAGGGTAATATGGTAATCGTTCATATGTACCCACCGATCAAACAAAAAAATTTGTTTGAGATCTTCCATTTCATTTTGAATAGTTTGTTTAATTGAATCCGGCAATTTTACGGCCCAAAAATAATGTGTACTTTTATCCACGGTATCCCTCTTTTATCTTTTTAATCATAGGTTTCGTAAAAATTGATGACAAAATACAGCTGTTTTTTTGTTTTTTTTAAATCCCCTCGAAACTTCGTTCAAATTTCACATTTATCTTATACAATGTTAATTGTTAATAAAACCAGCCTATATTTTAATTTTCGTAGTCTTAAGGTGAAAATCATCATTAAAATTCAATTTTAAGGAGAAGACTAGAGAGGAAGAATAATCTGCACCTGTTGCAACAGGCAAAAGTGGAATTTAAAAAATGAGTGGTGATTGCAAATGTTTGCCATAATGGCGAATAAAAAAAGATATTTACATAAACTATCTATTCTAATTGGTTTCATTACATTGTGTATGTATATTTTAACCCTATTTCCAAAAGAGGCCTTTGCCCATGCTTTTATCGTTAATTCGAGCCCTGCTGAAAATGAAGTATTATCCACAACACCCGAAAGATTTTATCTTCAGTTTAACGAGTCGATACAATCTGGGTTTCATTCAATCGAAATTTTGGATTCTTCGGGAAAAAAAGTACCATTAGAAAAGACTCGAATCGATGAGAAAAATAATACAATTCTTGAGGCTAACATAAACGAAAAGTTACCAAATGGCATTTATACGCTTCAATGGAAAGCCGTTTCTGCAGATGGACATCCAATTCAAGGGGTCATCCCCTTTAGTATCGGTACAGCTCAAAATAAAGCGAGCGCTGTGAAAGCAGTAACTTCTAGCTATATGCCAGAAGCAGATTTACTATTTCTACGATGGCTTTTATACACCAGCTTTGCCCTATATATTGGTGGTGTTATTTTCCACCTCTTTATAGTTAAAGCGAAGCAAATGGAAGACTATAATGTCATAACTTCCAAGTCAAATCGAATCATTTGGTTTGCATCGCTCGGTATGTTCATGAGCTTATCGCTAAATCTTCCATTACAAACTCGTATTGATGCAGGTGTATCTTGGCTAGAAGCATTTAACCCTAACCTATTGAATATAACTTTGAATCAAACTTCATTTGGCACTATTTGGTTCGTCCAAATGCTTTGTATCGTTGGACTTTTGATTGTTGTCTATATGGGTAAGCGACGAGAAACTTCTTATAAATATTGGATATTCTCGGTTGTATTTTTTGTAGCTTTACTGATTTCAAAATCACTGACAAGTCATGCAGGAGCTTCTCAATATAAAATCTTAGCCATACCACTAAATTTTCTTCATTTACTAGCTGCAAGTGTTTGGGTAGGATCACTACTCTATATCGCATGGCTTTTACCAATTAGCCGTAAAGTACAAATGGATAACGAAAAAGAACTCTATTGGAATTCGATTCATCGATTTTCGTCTATAGCTTTTATAGCAACTGCCGTCCTATTACTAACAGGAATCTATGGAAGTCTGGCATATATTCCAACATTCTATTCTTTCGTTCACACATATTACGGTAAAGCCTTGATGGCCAAAATTATATTGTTTGCGGTAATGATTATTTTCGGTGCATTCCACTTGATTAAAAGCAAAAAGCGTGGAAATAAATTACTTACTCGTTCTATTTATTTGGAATTTGGGTTAGGTGTGATTGTGATGATTCTGGCAGCACTATTAACCAATTTACCAACTGCCATTTCGTCACCAGGACCTTTCAAACAAACATTAGTACTAGATAATAAAAACACAGCAACTTTACAGATTAGTCCTAATGTAGCCGGCGTGAATTCTTTTAGAATTATTTTAAAAGATCCATTTGGAAAGCCGATTTCGGATGTAGAGCAGGCACAGCTTACATTCACTAATTTGAATGCAAATCTAAAAGAAAATACAATCAACATATCGGAAAAATCACAAGGTGTATATCAATCCAAAGGCATGTATATCAATATGGCTGGTAAATGGAAAGTAAAAGTGCATATCTTAACGAAGTCTTTAGATAGTTACGATTTTGACTTTAACCCCGTCGTGGGAAGTCAATAAATTAGGAGAAAAGGAGAAATCAAAATGAAAAATGTATTGAAGAAATGGTCAGTAGGAGTTATGTCATCAGGTCTTGCTTTGATGATTTTTGCAGGAACAGCAAGTGCACATGTATCCGTAAAACCAGATGTTTCTCAACCAGGTGCATGGGAAACATATACAATGAAGGTACCTGTAGAAAAGGCAGTCAATACAACAAAAGTGACATTAAAAGTTCCAGAAGGCGCTGAATTTGAATCTTACCAACCTATAGCAGGATGGGACGTTTCGCTTGATAAAGATGCAGCAGGCAAAACAAAAACAGTTACTTGGAAGGCAACTGGTGCAGGTATCGCTGAAGGTCAATTCCAACAATTCTCTTTTGTAGCAAAAAACCCAGAGAAAGAAACTGAAGCAGTATGGGATGCTTATCAATACTATAAAGACGGCACTGTTGTAGAATGGACAGGCGATGAAAGTGCAGATACACCGCATGCCATTACGAAAATTACCGCTTCAGCAACTAATGCAGCATCAGAAACTTCTGCTCACAATCATGCAACAGCAGAAGCTGGACATACCGAAAACGCAGCATCCGCTACTGAAACCAAAGATTCTAATTCTACAACAACTTTAACATTATCAATCATCGCTCTTATTCTTGCGATAGTTGCAGTAATTCGTTCATTCATGAAAAGAAAATAAACTTTATTAATCATGAATACACTATAAGCTACCATTTTCAAAATACTTTTGAAAATGGTAGCTTATTTTTTTCTTTACTATGCAACTGCTACTTGATTATTGTCTATTCTTTGAAACAGTAATCAATCTATATCGAACAATATATAAAAACGTGAAAAGAATTATTTCTTTACGAGCGGTGGAATAATTCCTTTTAGTAATCCGAGTTTTCCAAAAGCATCTCCGTTGCCGTTTAAGAAAGCATACTCACCTAGTGTCTTATTCGAACGACTTACTACTTTCACTAGTTTATCCAATATACTTGGGTTTAATTTATATGCGATGTTTGCAAGACGTGTTTCTCCGTCAAGTTTTTTACCTAAAACTTCATTAATTTTATGTTGATATTGATTTATTTCGTCATTAACAATGCATTCAATGGCAATTTTACCTGAAATACAAGCATTATCAATTCCCCCACCATGTAAGGCAGAGACTAATCCAGCTGCATCCCCTGTTAGTAAAACATTGTCATACACTAATCGATCAGGTTGAACAACTGGACATATACCACCTAGCTTTCTTGTTTTTGTATAAGAAGCTAAGCCCTCTTTTTCAATAATCTTGTCTAGTTCTTCCCAAAGATTTAAATTATTATCTTTGAAGAAAATTAACCCGACATTTGCTTCGTTCTCTGATTTCGGGAAAATCCAATAATATCCAGAGTAATTTTCAATTAAGGCTGCAAAGATTTTTCCTTTGTACTTACTGAAATCGCCTAATAATGTATATTGTACTGTTAGACCAGATGTTTCTTTATAGAATTGATTAAATCCGTAAACTTTTGATGTTACAGATGGAGCACCTGAACTATCAATCACCCAGTCATACTTTTCAACAAGCTCTTTAAATTTATCCTTTGAAATTGGCGTGTTTTCGTAAATATTTGCACCTAATCCTCTAGCTTCTTCTGCTAGAGCAATTTGCCACTCGCTTCTATCAATCATCCAAAGATTTATTTTGTCATCACTTAGAAATGAATAAGTATTCTTCGCCTTGAAATCCATTTCCTCAACTTTAAATCTTACACCAGCTTTTGGTTCACCAAGCATGTTTAATGTGTCAAAAAAGCCTTCCGCACATCGGATATGATCTCCGATATTGTATTGGTCATATAAATCTATACTTAAGCCATTTTTAGCACCTTCAATCGCTGCCGTTAAACCAGCAGGACCTCCACCTATAATTGCAATTTTCTGCATCTGAAAATCCTCCTTACGTTATGTCTCCTTTCCATCATATCACTACAAAGGAAAAAACATTCCTCATTAAAAGCTTCAAAATTCATCTAAAAAAGCGAATCCCAAATTAATTTGGAATTCGCTAATTTTCTTCTATTTCTCATACTTTAAGGATTAAGCAACTTTCTGATTCTCAACCCTGTTTTTGGTTATTGTTGTTTTTCTACGTAACCATGCATAGAAAAGCGGAATAACCACAAGGCAAATAACAGTGGAACTAATCATACCACCAATTACGACAATACCGAGTGTTTGAGAAACTAGTGTATTCCCATTATTTGAGAGAGCTAATGGTAGTAATGTTAAGATTGTTGTACCTGCAGTCATTAATATTGGTCTTACCCTGCTAGCTGTTCCAAGTAAAATGGCTTGTTTCGTTTCCATTCCTTCTGCAAGATTTCTTTCAATTTTATCGACAAGAACAATTCCGTTTGTGACAGCAATCCCTGTAAGCATTAACAATCCGATTAATGCTGCTAAATTCCATTCTAATCGGAAAATTGTCATACTCCATACTGACCCAATAAGCGCCATGGGAATACAAACCAATACAGCAATAGGTGCTTGCCAGCCACGAAATACAGAACTGACAATCATAAGAACAAGAAGAAGGGATAACGCTAAAGCAAGACTCATTTCCATAACCATTTGTTTAACCTGTTGAGAAATTCCTCCAATCGAATAGTCAACACCTGTTGGTAAATCCAAACTTTCCATCGTATTTTCCACTTGTTTTGTTACCTTTCCAATGTCTCTAGTGATAATATTTCCTGTTACAGCGGCAAATGGACTGCCATCTCGCTCACTAATCATCGTTTGGGTACTTGTCTGTATAGAAGCTATTTCAGCTAAAGATACTTTTGAGCCATTCTTTGTTTTAAATGTTTCATTTCCTATTCTAGATAAAATAGTTTTTTCAGGATATTGATCAAACGTATTTAGACTTTCTTGTTTATCTATACGAAGTTCAACAGGCGTGCTAAAATCTTTTGAGGTTACATCCATCCTAACTTTTTGAGGCAAATGACTGTTAATTCGGTTGAGTACTTCATTGATATTAATTCCTAAGCTTTGTATTTTTTCAACATCTAGTGAAAGATAGTGTTTAATCGGTGCATCAGCATCATTAGCCGTTCCTTCAATACTAAGTCCTGGTATCATTTGAAGTTTACTTCTCACTAAAACGGCGGCTGTTGCAAGCTCTTTTTGGTCTGCCCCAGATAAAACGATTTTCAGCTTAGAATCATCTCCAGCAATGTTTTGATTGGAAACTGTATAAACTGCTGTAGTTGACAGTAAGCCAAGCTGTTTACGCATTTTTATAACAAATGCATCAATATCCGTTTGATCCTTGACTCCAACTGAGATATTGGCAACATTTTGCTTTTGCATCCAGCCCCCACCTTCATCAAAGACATCATCGAACATTGGTGTAAATGATGAGCCGAGTGTAGAAGAATAGGTTTTTACCTCTGGAATATCCTTTAAGATAGTTTCAATATTTTTCACTTCTGCGTCAACATCAGCGAGTCTGGCTTGCTCAGGTAGTTCAACTTGAATGGCCACATCTTTTACATTACCACTTGGTAAAAAGTTTAATGGGATAAAGAAAGCTCTAGCTACAGTAACTGCCAATAGAACAACAGCAAGCATCGCGATTGGCTTTTTTCTCACAAATATTTTTTTTAAGGTACTTTGTGCTTTTGTTTCCAGTTCAATTGGTGAAGACAATGGCTTATTTCTCCACATGCTATAGGCCAATGTTGGCACAACAAAAATTGAAACAGCAAGTGACGTCACAAGGGCAATCACAACAGACCATGCAAATCCTGAAAAAGCCGAGCTAATCATGCCACCAATTAGTGAAATAGGAATAAACACTGCCACTGTGGTTGCGGTGGAAGAAGCGATTGCTGGAATCATTTCAACGACCCCTTCCGCTAGTTGCCGTTTGGTTACATGACCGTCCGTTTCTTTCATAAGCTTCCGATACATATTGTCAATAACCACGATGGAATCATCAACAACACGCCCCATCGCCACAATTAACCCAGAAATGGTTAAGATGTTTAAACTAACATCCATTGCACGAAGTATGGCGGTTGTAGCAAGTAAACAAATTGGCAATGACAATGCAATGATAATCGTCGAACGAACATTTCGGAAGAAAAATAATACACAAACAATCGAGAAAATCATTCCCAATAATCCTTCTCTTATTAACCCCCTTAATGCATTATTTATTTCATGTCCTTGGTCCGATAACACAGAAAGCTTAATAGCTCCTGATTGTATTTCTGAATTGTTTTTAATTCTTTCATTGATCCTTTTGGTTACATCCGTAATATTAGAAGAAGGTGTTTTTAGCACATCCAGAATAACGCTCGGCTGTCCGCCCGTTCTAGAAATAGTTTGTAAGTCCACGATATTTTGATCCATTTTTGCAATCTCTTGCAAACTTACAGAGCCACCGTCCTTTACCGGGATTTTGATATTTTTTAATTCAGAGCTAGTGATGGGCCAATCTTTTACTCGGAGTGGCATTGTTAATTTTCCCTCTGGCCCTCCTGTCGCTTGGATTGTTCCTTGTGACAGTTCTGGTTGAAAAGATAAAATGGCATTTTGAACATCCTTTATCGTTATGCCATATTTATTTAGAGCCGCTTGATTCAATGTTAATATGTATCCATCTTTTCCTGCTCCTGTGACACGAACTTCCCTTACACCAGGAACATGTTTAATGTCATTTACTACTTTTTCTTGAAGTGAAGTTCGCAACTGATTTTCATCAATAGAATGATTTCCACTAGTCAAACTTAAACGCATGACAGGAAATGAGTTTGTACTGACACGTGTAATCTGAGGCATCTTCACACCCTCAGGCCACTTCATTTTTTCAATTGCAGCCAATACATCGTTTTCTGCCTTTTCCATATTCGTATGGTTAGGGAAATAAAGGCTTGCCATATAACCTCCATCAAATGAATTAGACTCTATGTAATTCAACTTATCAATGGATCCGGCAGCTTCTTCTACTTTAGATGTGATCATTTGTTTTACTTGGTCAGCTTGATATTGATCTGCCTGAATAGATACCATGAGTGCCGTGTTGTTAATAGGTGGTAGGTAGTCTCGTTGCATTTGAATCGCGGACATTGCACCCCACGCTAAAATAAGAACAACCATCGTTAAAATCAAAACCGAGCGTTTCATTGTTCCCTCAATTATTCGGATCATTAATGAAAACCTTCCTTTAAAATATTATTTTCCTATAAAAGAAAGTGTGGCCTAAATTGACTGGCCACACATTTAATATGCTATCTATTTTCTCAAAGTAGATGGCGCACCATTTTCTTATTTAGTTGAACTTTTTTCACCTGGATATGGTTTATCTCCTTTTGTTGCTTTCCATAGAATTTTATTTAACTTTTCTGGATCAGCATGGTCAACTCCAGTGAAATCAAGTTTTGCAGATTCCGCTGCCATCGGTGCGTTATCCCCATTCTTTCGATCAAGTGGATATGTTGGGTCTTCTACTTTGAACGACTTAAAGTTAGGTTTTGCGTCGAAAGTATTGATCATTGGTACAGCTGAAGCATCATATTGTGTCATTGGCTTCATGCCTAAGATCATTTCCATCGTACGAAGCATGGATGTTGTATCATAAAGTGTGCTGTCCACTTTTCCTGTTTGTGTGTATGGACTGATCACAAGCGATGTTGTACGGTGGGCATCCACGGAATCCCAGCCGTTTTGTGCATCATCTTCTGTCACAAAAATAGCTGTTTCTTTCCAATATGGAGAATTACTTACTGCATCCACTAGCTTCCCTACTGCATAATCATTTTGAGCCACCATCGCTTGTGGAGTTAGTTCTCCCTTTTTAGTACCAAGCGTGTGGTCATTAGGCAGACGAACAATTTGCAGTTGAGGAAGATTGCCATTCTCTACATATTGATCAAATTCTTCTTTCCACGCATCATAGCGAGTAAGATCGGAAATTTTAAGATTATATGAAGGGAAGTCAGGATCAAAGTTATTTCCTAAACTAGCTTCAGAAGCAACATATTTTCCAGTGTTTTTATCAAATTCCGTGAATTCACCATAGCTACGGAAGGATACACCTGATCGAGCAGCATTAGTCCATAAGAATCCTGCTTTTGGATAAGCGGCTTCATTTCCTCCTTCGAAGTCATATGAACGGTTACGGCCTGAGTAATTGGCAAACCAGTTTTTCTCTACATAATCGTTTGCTTGAGCGGCTGTTGACCAGTTATGACCTTGGGCACTGATTTCAGCGTTAGCATAGAAATTATCTAATAGAACGAATTGATCAGCTAGCTTATGAATATTTGGCGTAATTTTCTCACCAAAAGTCGTTAAACTTGGGTCGCCATTTCCCTTTTCCATATCCCCAAATACTTGGTCATACGTACGATTTTCTTTTATTACATAGATGACATGCTTGATAGGTGACTCTTGTCCTTCAAAACGAGGAATCGGGAATTTTTTACTTGCACTGTATCTAGTTGGTTTATAAACTTCATTATTCTTTTCTACTTTTTTCGTATATTTTTTCAATTGATTTTCATTTGGTATATTGATAAAGGACATTGTTCCTTTGATCATACTTCCAATATATTGACCTTCTTTATTCGGACCAGCACCCAACCCTTTACCATTTAGTACCAATAGTTTGTTATTTTCTACAAAGATTCCACTTGGATACCAAGCAGTAGGAATCAAACCTTTCACTTTACCTGATTTCAGGTCAACAACAGTCACATCATTATTTCCTCCATTAGCCACATATAATGTTTTACCATCTGCGCTTAAACTTAAAGCATTTGGCTGACTACCTGTAAGACCATTTTTATTTGGATTTACTGAGATTGTTTTGACTGCTTTTTGTAACTTTGTATCCACTACGGAAATAGAATCACTGTCTGTATTGGATACATAGATTTTTTTGCTTTTTGGATCTTCAATAATGGCGTTCGGGTGGAGACCTACTGAAATCGTGTTTTTGATTGCTAACGTATCAGGATCTAAAACACTAATGCTACTTTCACCCCAGTTGCTGACATAAAGAGAGCTTCCATCATTGCTCATAACCGCAGCATATGGGTGTTTACCAACAGGTGTTGTTTTTACGATTTGATTTGTAGCAAGGTCTATTTTTGAAATCGAGTGGTTTAAATTATTTGCAACAAATAGTGATTTTCCATCCTTAGAAATTGAAATTCCAGCGGGATAGAAGTTTGTATTGTTTTCAGATGTAAGTTTAATAGAAGCTTTTTCAGTTAGCATTCCATTTTCAAATCCCAAAACTCGAACTTTGTTGTTGCCCCCCGCAGATGCATATACTGTTTTTCCATCTGGTGAGAAAGCAACACCAAAATAAAGAGCTTCTGGCGATTTGTAAGGAAGAGTTTGGATAACCTTTTGACTTTTAATATCCACAACTTGCAAAGATTGCTCCCCTTGTCCATTATTCGAAACAATAAGATAACGATGATCAGGACTTATTGCTGACCCCATAGGGAAATCTCCAAGTGTTATTTGATCCCCAGTTGGAGTAACCGTCCAACCATGTGGCGTTACAGCCGTTCCATTTTCTTTTGGTCCGACAAAATTAGGGTACGCTGCATAACCAGTAGTTGATCCAAGAATAACTGTCGCAAGCGATGCCGCTGCAATAAACTTACTACGTTTCATCAATATACCACCTTTACCATTTAGTCTTCTTCCAAAAACTAGCATACTCCTACCTTGTAAAGGGACAGTTAATGATTAGTAAATTAAAAATTAAGAAAATTGGAGTATAATTATCATTTTTTTACAAAAAAAGAATAGATATTTTTAGAAATGTGATAATGGTCCTTTTATAAAATTCATCTAACAGGAATTTAGGAATATTTTTTTTTGATTCTGAAATGGTGGGTATAAAGAGGCAATGCCATAAAGACGATTAGATGCGCAGAGGAATAGTGAAAAAGACTTTGACAAAGAATTAATATAAAAAGTGAAAAATAAATAAGAGATAGTTCTGAGCATAAATAACGCAGTGAGATTAGCAAAAAAAATAAAAAACGAAAGCAAAATAGTTTCGCTTTCGTTTTTTATCTAAATGATTATTTTGAACTGTCTACTACATTTAGGCACCAACAAAAATTATCCCAAGCTGAATACCAACCGTTGAAAATCTCTGATGAATCATCCCAACGTACATCAAATTTCTTTTGACCGTCTATATCTACTAAATATAAAGTAAGGGATTCATCTGCCTTAGAAGCAGCTAATAACATACCGTTTTGAAGTTCTTCGTCAGTGAATGAAACGTCTGAAACCGAACGGAGTTGTGCCTGTTCAAATACTTGTTTGTTCATAACTTTGTAATTCATCATAATCCTCCAATAAAAACTTACTATTAAATTTTAGTTCCTACTCATTTCTGCAAAAAATAAAGGACTCTTATAGTATATCCTATATTCATTCAGCAATTAAGAAAACAAAAAATTAAGTCTGTTTTTTTTTTCGATTAATCTAGTGGATTTTTTCTGTAATCATTACTACCCTTTATAATCCTCTTGAAACCAAAGCGGATCATTGTTCTCAACATCACCATTATAATTGATAAAAATCTCATCTCCTGCTTTTATATCTGTATAAGCATAGAAGTCAAATGTGTGATTATCAAAATTAATTTCATATGTTGCATTTGGCTCATATGAATGGTTAAACAACATTCCATAACCAAGAAGGATAGCAGTATGGTTAATCCCATACTCAAATGCATAATCAGCAAGTAACGTTTGTTCTATATATTGATGTTGTTCATTTGGATAAGAAATAACAGGTGCTTCGTGTATAAGTGCACCTTTTTTTATATCACAGGTAGCAAATACTCCTCTATTGAATTCTCCACCACTTATTGGAGATGTTTTAACTTCGATCATATTGTTCGCCTACTCACTTTTAAAATATTATTTACTAACTGTACCATTAATTTGACCATATAGCTCTTTTTATTTTTTTGTGGCTCTCGAATTTTTATTTAATATGTGTAATTGTCAAATACTTATCATAACTATTTATAGGATGAATAAAAAAAACGAACATCAAAAGATGTTCGTTTAGAAATTTTCAAAGCTCTGAAATCGTTAATTATTCTCACTCTGATGCATCTTCGCATCTGATAGTTTTTCTTTTCCCATGAACAATATACATAAAAACGCAATTGCCAGTGGTACAAGCGTCCATAAAAAGGTTGTTGTCAGTGAGCTTGAAAGTGCATTTGTAATTTGTTTTAAAATATCTGCCGGTATATGTGCACGTAACTCCGGAGATAATAGAGCACGGCTGTCATTGCCCGCAGCATTTTTTTTAAATGCTTCAGGAATTTCAGATAAAAAACTATTTTTTTGAATTACCCCAAAAATCGTTACACCAAGCGTCATTCCTAAAGAACGTAAGAAATTACTTGTTGAACTAGCAATGCCTCGCTGTTGCGGCAACGCTTTTTGAATAGATGACATCCCCAAAATTGAGAATGAGGGACCAACACCTAGACCGATAATCATCATATAAATGGTTAACAGATAGCGCGGAGTTGTAGGATCTAATGTACCAAGTAAAATCGTACCAATCGCTAAAACAATACTTGAAAATATCATAATCGATTTATAGCTAAATTTATTGGCAAAATTACCGCCTAAAGCGGCTGCGACACTTGAAGTCACCATCATCGGCAATAATAACAGACCGGAATTGGTAGCACTACCACCTGTCACCCCTTGAATATAAAGAGGGATATAAATAGTAGAAACCATAAATGTTGCTCCATAGAACATCCCTGTTAAAACACTACTTGAATAAAGCCTTTCCTTAAATAAGGCAAAAGGTAAAATAGGGTCTTTTGCATATTTTTCGACGAATAGAAAGATCACAAAGCATACAATTGCGAAGACAAATAATGAAATAATTTGCCATGAACTCCAAGCATACGTATCCCCACCTAACTCAAGCCCAAACATGAGTAGAACAGAAAAAGCAACAAGGAATATTGCCCCTGCCCAGTCAATAATTTGACGAGTGTGTATGGTTGATTCATTGTAAAAGAAAACAATTAATCCTAAAGCAATTAAACCAATTGGAACGTTTATGTAGAAAATCCAACGCCAATGGAAATGATCTGTGATGAACGAACCTAACAATGGACCTACGATACTAGAAAGGCCAAAAACAGCGCCAAATAGTCCACTCATTTTGCCACGCGCTTCAGCTGGCAATACGTCCCAAATGATCGTGAAAGCAATCGGCATTAGAGCACTACCACCAATCCCTTGGATAGCACGGAAAATACATAATTGAATCATCGTCTGTGCTGTTCCGCAAAGTATGGAACCGATAAGGAATACAAATAATCCAAAAATAAAAAACTTCTTTCGACCATACATATCCGATAACTTACCGAATATCGGCATACCCGCCATCTCTGCTACCAGATAAGCAGAAGTCACCCATACATATTTATCCATACCGCCTAAATCACCAATGATGGACCCCATACTTGTTGCAACAATAGTGTTATCAAGCGATGCAATAAATATCCCTAACATGAGTGCAGACATAACAGGCATGACCTTTGTTTCTCTCTTCATTTTGTACCCCCAATGTCGTATAAAATTAATTCGCTTCAGTTTATCATGGTTATATTGAATATCATACCTATTCATTGTAAAAATCCCCACTTATTTCACTAATTTTATTACGGTCGATAACGATAAACACTTTTTATTTTTCAGTTATAATTTTTTCCTTTCTGCAAAAAATACCAGTGGGACAGATTTCATTTTAGATGAGAGCAAATTATCGTAAAAATATTAGATTATTTCTTTCTAGAATCTAACTTTCAGGAGGAGTATTATGCCAAACGTAGAAGTTAACTGCACAGTATCTAATTGTTTTTTCCATGCAAAAGGCAATATATGTGGAGCCAGTAAAATAACAGTAGACATGGATTATCAATCAAAATATGGTAAAGAGGAATTTTCTCAGGATTTTGACATGAGAGATCGTAAAGAAGAAGCAGACCACTCCGGCGAGACATGCTGTAAAACTTTTAAACAAAAGTCTAAGTTTTCTTCTTAAACATTTTACGAAAATGACTCACAAAAAAGACAGCTCAAAAGTGGACATTGGAGCTGTCTTTTTGCTTTTAAATTTTTAATTAGTTTTTAAAGTATAAGAAGTATGTTATTACATATTGACCAGTTCATAATCATTTTGATTCGTCTCCACATATAATGTGGGGATATAATGAAAAGGAGTGAACTCAAAATGGGATTTTTCCAACCAGGAGGTTCAATGCAACCACAATATCCTCCTCCAACTTTCATACCACCAAAACCATCTGTATCCTATATCATCGACTGTCTATATGAAAACACTTATGTATGGCTTATAACTGGGGAACAATTCTGGTTTTACCCAACTCGTGTAGAATATGGAGAAATAACGGGATATAGGTGGAATGGCGCCTTCTGGGTATTCTACGGAATTGATCCAAGATTCATAGACGCTGTTGCCTGTACTCCTACTCCTACCCTTTATTAATAACCAAAAAATCCTCGCGGTGAAAAACCACAAGGATTTTTTATTTCAAATGATTATCTATAACTTTTCCTATGAAAAGAATTTGCTCATCAGCAACATGTTTTAAAACAACTTCACATGCCATTTGCGTGCCTCGTGATAAATCCTATTCACTACTAATTTTGGATTCAAAGAAATTCTTATCCCTTAATCATTTGCCACAGTAATTTTCGCTGGCCCAGCATTAATCGTTAATTCTATATCTTCTGGATTTACTCCTGCTTGCTCACCCCAGTAAGTATACCCTAATTCCATTTCTTCTAATGTCCATTCTATTGGCTCCCAATCTGGTTCGAAGATTAAATAACCATTCGAGAATAACTCTAAACGAACTCCACTACCAGGATCTAAAACATATACATATAAAGCTTGAGAAATTCCATGTTTTCCAGGTCCGATAAATTTAATGCCATTTTCAGATAAAATATCGGCAGCTCTTAAAATGTCTTGCGCATTATCTGACCAATAGGCAAGGTGATGAAGTTCATGCGGAGTACTAAATGTTGGATCTCCCATGACCGCAATATCATGTACTAATGGTGTTACACTCATCCATGCTCCAAGCATTCCATCGGTTGGCGCTTTTATATACTCACGAATCTTGAATCCAAGCTTTTCAGCCAAAAAGTTGATGACAATATTTGGGTCACCATTTGTCCCTATATTCACATGGTCAATTCGTCTTGGCGAAATGCCTTTTCTCCATGCTTTATATGTTTGATTTTTTAATGCGGCTTTACGCTCAGCATTCGCTTTTGTCTTTTCCATATCAAAATAGATTTCAAAATTATGTCCGCTTGGTAGCTGGAAGCGAATGGCTTCTCCTTGTCCTTTTTCAACTCCAGCTTCTACTTTTAATACTTCTACCCCAGCATCTTTTAACAATACTGCAAAATTATCTACATCTTCACGTCTTTTCGCTTTAAAGGCAATATGATCAACTCGTGATTCTGGACCAGCTGTTAAAGATAACGTATGATGTTCAAAATCACCCCAAGCACGCAAATAATGTACGCCTTCTACTTCTTCTGTTTCTTCTAAACCTACTACCTCTTTAAAGAACCATAGTGATTTCTCTAAATCTGTTGAAACCAAAGCCACATGACCTAATTTAGCAATCTCCGGTAAATAGTTGAACTTTTCCATTTTATCTCCCCCTTATCCTAAACAAAATGTTGGTACATCAAATAAGACCTTGCCATAATTGCTAATTCCGTCTTCATATAAAGATGTTATATGAGCGCAAATAGCCGTTAAATCTCTTGTAATCATTTCAAGCGGACTTCCTTTTAGCAATGCAGTTGCACCAAGTGTTGTCGTTGCCTTTGAAGCAATTTCCATACAATCATGAACAATTTTTACTCGGATTGCATTGAATTCTGCTGGATGGTGAGCGTCTCTTCCACTTTCCAACATGTGATTGTATTCATTCATTAAACCTTTTGCCGCCTTGTGCTTCAACGTTAGTTCCGCAAGTACCCTTTGGCTCTTTGGAGACTCACCTTCATTTGAACCATCAAGTCGTACTCGTTTCTTTGTTCTTTCTTTAAATTCAACTAATACTCTCTCTGCTCCCCCTAATGCCATTGCCGGGAAACCAACAAAAAATGCAGGGAAAAATGGAGCACGTTTATATAAATAGTCTTGATCAACAGATGTATTAAACGCCGTACCATCGATTGCTTCTGGAAAGCGGAAAACCATATCATTCGGAACAAATAGTTTATCTGCGATAACCGTATTACTACCACTGCCTCGTAACCCAATTGAATCCCAATTTTTGATAACTTGTAACTCGGAAGCTCTTACACATAATCCTATAGGGCTCGGCATTGGTTCTCCTTCAAATTGGTGGGTTGCGCCTAACGAAACCCAAGTTGCATAATTGATACCGCTTACAAAATTCCATTTACCGGATAATACATATCCACCTTCTACCTGTTCAACTTTACCGACTGTAGCAAAAATATCGGCCAATAGACCGCCGTCACCTACAATCTCATCCATCCGATGTTTTGGAAGAAGCGTAGTCCAGGAATTGTGCAATGAATAAAAATAAGTTAACCAAGCTGCGGATAAATTATAATAACCCACCTTTTGGATAAAATCGGTATACGTTTTAAAATCAATTTGTGGATGACCATAGACTTTCGGCAAAAGTAAACGATGAATTTCTTCTTTCATAAGAATATTGACAACATTTTGTGAAATCGAGGCATTTTTATCAGCTTCTAAAGCCTCTTTCTCTGCGGCAATACCAATACGCTTTGCACTTTTCATCAGTTTGTTATGGATTTTCTCATCTTTTATAATAACCGTCATATAGCTACCCCCTAGATTAATGATACTGATGCACTTTTTGTATCAAGAAATTGATCAACTAATTGAATAAAACGCTCTTCTTGTTCAATTTGTACCCAATGCCCACATTGTTTTAATAGAACCAACTCCGCATTAGGAATATACTCCATTAGACTCAAACTACTTTCTTTTGGCACGAATTGATCCTCATACCCATGAATGAGTAGCACTTGCTGCTTTATTCTTTTTAAGGCACTTGGAGGAATTAGTAATTCAAACGGATTCGGCGAGAACAATGTTGGATAAAGCTTTTGAACTTCAGGTCGCATAATCACTTTATATCGATTTTGAATAATTTCTTCTAATTTATCTTCCAAGACACTTTCGTCATACAAAAACCAAGTAATTAAATTACGGAAATCTTCAATAGTTGGATTTTTAAAGAAGCCTGTCATTCGTACTATTTCTGGAGTTGGCCCACTTGTAGCTCCTCCTCCACTGCCCATTAGAACCACTC
This sequence comes from Rummeliibacillus sp. JY-2-4R, assembly GCF_053847205.1. Taxonomy (NCBI): domain Bacteria; kingdom Bacillati; phylum Bacillota; class Bacilli; order Caryophanales; family Caryophanaceae; genus Rummeliibacillus; species Rummeliibacillus sp. JY-2-4R. The sequence goes on from NZ_CM132623.1 coordinate 3,535,532, forward strand.
TATTAAATCGATTTGGGGCTTGCATCAGCGCGTTTAGAGAAATAATTCCTCCCATAGAATTACCTACTAGATTTACTTTTTCTATCTTATGATGGTCCATAATCTTCAAAACCTGTTGCACACGTAAAGTTGTCCATTGCCAGAATGTTAGATTCGTATTTTCAGGGATTTCAGTATTTCCAAATCCAACTAGATCCGGTGCAAAAACATGATATTTCTCCCCTAAGATTTGTAATGCTGCTTTCCAATTTGATTCACCTGTTGCTCCAGGTCCTGATCCGTGTAAGAAAAAGATCACCTCTGAATTATTCGCTCCAGCTTCGCAATAAACTGTCTGAAAGTCACCAGTCTGAATTTTTTTAATTTCATAAGATACCATTGATTTCCCCTCCAATTCGTTTTTAACGCTAAAACTATCATATAAAATCAAAAGATGGATTATTATATCTCTTTTAATTGTAAATTCAGAAAATTTCAATTATTATAATTGTACAATTACGTACTTTATTAAAAATAACTATTCATATAGGAGACTTATAGATGAAATCTACCAATATGGCTTCTGAAATTGTTATTACATCTCAGTCCTTTGGATTACTAAGAAAGACGTTGATTGAAAATATGGGGGTTGATCGAGCGAAAAAAATCTTATTCCAATTTGGAAAAGAATTAGGAGGATCACGAGAAACGAGTTTACAAAAAGAAAACTTTACAATGGATGATTTAATAAAGGAACATATTAATTTAGGGCATATATCAGCCATTACATATGATAATAAAATAAATTATATCGATGAAAAGAGAAATTTAAATCTGCAAAGTGGTTTTGGAATTTGGCATGATTCTTTTGAAGTAGAGATACACCTAAACTTTTTAGGGAAAGCCTCTGAATGCTCTTGTTACACCTTAAGTGGTTTTGCAAGTGGCATTTTATCACATGCATTTAGGGAGGAAATACTTGTTAAAGAAATTACTTGTAGATCAAAAGGAGATCAACATTGTTCCTTTCAAGTGAAAACGAAAAAAGAGTGGATGAATGAAGGAGTAGAATTTAATAACCAAACGATTTTAAACGAACTTGAAGATACTTATGATAAATTACTGGAGAAACATAACTTACTCAATAAAGTGACAAAATATCATGGTGAACTAACAGAATCCGTTATTAATCAGAACAATATCCAACAAATAATACATTCCGCGTATTCTATACTAAATGTTCCTGTTTTTATCTCCAATCAACTCGGAAAATTAACGGTATACGCGGGGTTAAATGAAACCGCTTTAAAACACGTTCGTTCTCATCCACTAAATGTTAAAAAATGTACGAAAACGACGAGATTAAAAATAGATAATTACCATATTTTAACTTCACCCATTTATATAGAAAATCAATTATTTGCAACATGTTCATTTTTATATTGTACGAACGAAATTGACTCTAATGATTATCTATTTTTAGAAAGGCTTGTTTCTGTATCTACTCTTTATTTTCTTAATGATAAAGTGAAATTTGAAACAGCAGAACGTCTAAAGATTTCATTTTTGGATCGGTTAATCAATAAACAATTTAAGAATAATACAGAACTTGTAAATCAGGCACAGTTCATTAATCCTCATATAACAAACGACTTTATCACACTAGCAATTAAATATAAATCAAAAAAGGCAACAGATATTTCAGTAGATATTTATAATATCGTTTTACAAATTTCTAGGTTATTACAACTATACAATATACATGGATTAGTAACTCAAAGAGTAGAACATATCATCGTCTTTATTTATTCAATAAACGATTATTCAATTTTTAAAAGAAAAATAGATAACATACTTAAGGAATTATGTACTCGATATAACCATTTTAATTTTTCAGTTGGTATAAGTAATAAATTTAACCGCTTAGAAGATTTTGATGAATCCATCATTCAAGCTGAACAAGCAATGAATGTCCCTAGAGGAGATATACTTTTAAGCTTCTCAGATTTAGGCTTATTGGGCGCTATCCTGCAAAAAATGAATAGCGACGATATCATTAATCTTGCACAAAAAGAATTAGGAGAATTACTCACTAATACAAAATCAAAAGAATTACTCTATACTCTTTTTATCTACTTAAGAAATTCGGGAAAACTAGAAAAAACGATGAAAGATCTCTCCTTATCCCTAGGTGGTTTACAATATCGACTAAGAAAAATTGAAGCTATTATTGGAAAAGACTTAAAAGACTCTGCAACTACATCTTATTTGTTTTTACTTCTTGAATGTTTGAATATAATTGGAGAAATTAATTTTACGTGAACTCTCCTCCGCAAAATTCATGAAATTATCAGGCCTGCACAACATAAACAATGGAGTAACCAGAAAAAATACTATTTAGGAGGAAAGCAATTTGCCAGATTATTGTTTATGGCCAGAAGACAAGACACCGGAAAATCTCATTGATTGTAGCGAGTGCGGTCTTATTCAACAAGGCTCTCGAATGGTCTGGGGTGAAGGAAATCCTAAAGCCCCCATTATGATTCTATTGGACAATCCTGGAGCACGTGAAGATAAGGAGAACACTCCTTTTGTCTGCGGAACAAGACAAACACTGCAAAAGGCTTCAAGTGAAGTAGGATTAAAAGTGGATGACTTATACGTTACCTATGTACTTAAGAGAAAACCTAAACGAGCTTATGATAAAGAGAAAACGAGAGAAATCTGCATACAGCATCTACACCAACAGTTACAGATTACAAAACCGGATTTTATTGTTTGTCTTGGAAATGTTGCCGTACAATCATTCTTCCAAGATTCAAAAACAGATGTAAAATCACTCCGGGGTAAATTTCATGAGGTACAGGGTTTCCAAACAACCGTTGCCTATCATCCATTAGCTGTAAGACGTCGTCCGAATCTATGGAAAATGTTTGTAGAAGATTGGAAGCTTGTGGCGGAACATTATTTCCAGTCGAAAAGTTAAAGTATTTATATGAATTTCACTCTAATTCTCTTTACCGATTGCAGTAATAACTTAGAAATTTACATTAATGAAACTAATTTGTATTTAACGCTATTCAAAAACGGCCAATTTCTAATTGACCGTTTTTCTCTCTCGCCTATAAAAAGACTCCTAAAAAATACTCAAATCATATTTCTTTGAAAGACTCTCAATAAATTTCATGCCAGCGACGCTATTCCCGACTTCATCAATTGCCGGACTAAAGACGCCAATTCCTAATTTACCTTCAAGATGTTCCACTAAACCATAGGGTACTGTGCTCAAAATCCCACCAGATACACCACTTTTCATCGGAATTCCGATAGAGGCTGCATATTTTCCTGAGGCATTATAAAGTCCACAAGTTGTCATTAGTGCTTTTGTGACTTTTGCTGTGCGACGTGTGATGAACTTTTCATTTGTTAATGAATATACCCCGTTCCCCGCAAGCATCAGTCCTATTTTGGCAAGATCTTTTGTTGATACTTCTAGTGCGCATAAACAAATATAAGTCTCTAATGCTTGTTCGACATCACAGAGTAAATAATTATTTTCTTTTAAATAGTAAGCAATTGCACGGTTCCTGTAACTTGTTTCCATTTCAGAATGGTATACCGCTTCATTTACTTGATGTCTACTACCTGTAATGCGATTTAAAAAGTCCACAACATATGTTACTCGATCCTTAGCTGTTTCCCCTGGCAACATTGAAGCAACAGTAATCGCGCCTGCATTTATCATTGGATTAAATGGTTTTCCCGGTTTAGAGCTTTCTAAACGAACAATTGAATTAAAAGGATCACCTGTAGGCTCTAAATCGACCTTATCCAGAACAAATTGCAAACCATGAAATTCACAGGCCACCATAAAATTAATCACTTTTGAAATACTTTGCAGTGTAAAAATTGTATCTGTATCTCCAGTCTCAAAGTAGTTACCATGTTCGTCTATTAGACATGTAGCAAATTGATTGACAGATTGTAGTGAAAGCGCTGGAATATAGGATGCCGGTTTTCCTTCACTTGTATATCTTTTCGCTTCATTCGCAATTTGCTCTAACATTGTTTCTCCATTAGTAATTTGCTCTAACATTGTTTCTCCATTAGTAATTTGCTCTAACATCTCTTTTCCCTCTCTTTATGGTCAAGAAAGAGATGTCCTACTTTAGAGAACATCTCTTTAACATTTCATTTATTTATTTATTTTTTTATTTCTTTATTTATTTGGAATAAGTGAAACGTACTCTTCACCATTTAAGCGTGTTTTTAATTCATTTTTCGCTTCTTCAATGATGCTTGGATTTTCCATACAAACAATCGCAGTTCTAGCCATAATATCTGCTGCATAAAGCATTCCCCTATGACCAATTGAAGTATTGCCTACAGCTACTACTTGCCATGTGTGTAATGGCGTTCCAAGTACCAAGCTAGCTGTTGTACATTGTACTGTTGGTGTTTTCCAGCTTACATCACCCACATCAGTTGAACCATACATAATCGCTGGTTCTTCTGATAATGGTAATACCAGATTGCTCAAACGCTTGTCCCCAAGCAATTCCTTTTGTTCAGCTGGAATCAACACAAGAGCGGTATCTTTACTTTCATCATCCAATGATTGATAAATTTGCTCTGCAAAAGTATAATCCTCTTCACTAAATTGAAGAGCAGGAGCCTCGTCAAATTGTTTTTCCATCACTTTTGCTAGTGTCATATTCGGTATTAAATCAGATGCTGCTCCATCGAACCCTTCTTCAACCGATGTTTCTGTCATTAAAGCCGCGCCTTGTGCAATTTTTTGAATTCGTTTATAGATCTCTATTACTTGTTTTTTCTTTGGTGCACGAATTAAATAAGCAACTTCAGCATATGGTTGCACTACATTTGGGGCAGTACCGCCACTATTCAACATTGCATAATGGACACGTGCCTCTTGAATAATATGTTCACGTAAATAGTTCACACCAACATTCATCAACTCTACCGCATCTAATGCGCTTCGTCCTAGATGAGGAGCTGCAGCTGCATGAGCACTTTTACCTGTAAATTTAAACGTTGCGGCATAATTTGCAAGTGTTGTCATATTTACTGCTTTGTTAACTGTTTGAGGATGCCATGTAATCGCCATATCTACATCATCAAACAAGCCAGCTTCCGCCATATACGCTTTACCTGATCCTTTTTCTTCTGCCGGACATCCATAAAAGCGAATAGTGTATGGAGCATTTGTTTTCTCAACATATTCTTTTGCCGCAACTGCTGCAGCAAAAGCACCCGTACCAAGCATATTGTGCCCACAACCATGACCATTGCCATTTAGTTCAATAGGACAATACTCTGCCTTACCACTTTCTTGACTCAAAAGTGGTAAGGCGTCATATTCACCTAGAAATGCTATAACAGTTGGCCCGTTACCGAAGCAACCCATGATTGCTGTTTCAAGATTCGCTACATTTTTTTTAACTTGAAATCCTTCTGCTAGTAATGCTTCTTCCATTACGGAAACAGCATATTTTTCTGTAAAAGCTAATTCAGGGTTTGCCCAAATTTTCCCGCTGATTGTTGTAAATGTTTCCTTTTTTTCTTGAATAAAACTTGTTACGTCAAATGATGTATCATGCATTGTACTCATAAGGGGCCTCCTCTGATGTTTTTTTATTTAAAGAAATTGATAAAACAGATATGATACAAATAATTGAAAATGCAACTAACATCCATACGGCTGCATTATATGAACCATCAAATGCATCTACCATAAAACCGATTAATGTTGGCGTTACAAATCCTGCCAATTGACCACCCGTGTTTGCTATCCCCATAGCTGTCCCAGCATATTCTCCAGGAATCTTCTTCAATATAAATGATGGTAATAGCAACATGACATAAGTTAATAACATTGAAACAACACATTGATAAGTGATAAATAAACCAATAGATTTTGCATCGAACATTAAAAATAAGAATATTGCTACAAAGAATGCACAAAAAGCACCGATGATTCGATTTATGTTTAAATCTAGTTTATCAATGATATAACCACTTAAAAGCATAGTAATGATAATAATTAAACCCGGAATCATTTGTAACCATCCGATAGAAACCAAATTAAGTCCTCTTACTTTGGTTAAATAAGTTGGTAACCATGTATTCAATCCCCAGTTCACCGCGTAAATCGTAAAGTAGCAGATAACTAAACTCCACATAAATGGCATTTTTAATAATTTTCTTAATATTCCTTTTATTTCAGGTGCCTCTACCGATTGGTCGGCTACTTTATCCTTCGGTACATACTTCCAATATAGGAATCCAATAATAGCACCTAATGACGCTGCAATGACAAAGAATGCTCGCCAACCAATTGTCATTAACAGTGCAGCAGAAATAATCGGTACTAACATCCCCATAATCCCTGAAGAAGTAAGCATAATTGACATAACCTTACTTCGCTCATTCACGGGGAATGATGTTGCGATTACTTTTGAAGCTGATGGTTGGAATCCACCTTCCCCAATCCCAAATAAGAAACGAACAACTAACATAACACTTAATGTCCAAGCAATAGCTGTAAAGCCTGTAAAGATTGACCACGCAATAACTGCAAGCAATAAAATCCGCTTTGCGCCAAATTTATCTGCTAAAATTCCCCCTGGTATTTGCATGATGGCATATCCCAAGAAAAAGGTACTTAAAATTAAACCCGTTTCGGTACTAGTTAAAGATAGATCCTTACCGATATCAACAATTGCATAGTTGATGACATAGCGGTCTAGGTTACCTAATGCCCAACCTAAAAACAACAAGCCAACTAATGTATTGCGAACTTTTTTTGCTAATAATTTTTCTGTCATAATAAGCCTCCCCTTTGCTCATTTAACGAACATTTCGTTAATACTTCGTAAATTATATATTAAGAGTTCACAAATTTGCAATAGTTTTTAGAAACTTTAGACTGTAGGAAACTTTCAATTAATATATCTAAAATTCCATATATTTTACATAAAAAGGTATTTATACATACCTGAAAATACAGAAATGTATAAATACCTTAGGTTTATTATTCAGTTAATTATTCCTTTAATTTATATAATTTAGCAGGTCGTCCTCTGGTTTTTCGGTTATCCTCCCCGCAATATTCTATTAAATTAACTTTCACTAATTCGGAAATAATTCGCTGTGCGTATCGTTCTGTCATGCTTAACTCTTTTGCTAAAACCTTCGCACTAAATGCGTCTATTTTCAACTCATGCAAGATTGCTTCTATTTTTGTAAACATCCTCACACTGACGGAAGTCTGTTCTAGTGTATCAATCATTTTCATATCTTGAACACGGCTTTGATAAGTAAATTCAGGTGACGCTTGAGCCATTTCAGTGATTGTTCCATCTTCCTGCATGACAACAATACCATTCGTACTCTTTTCAAGCATATCAAGCATTGCATGATGCGCATTACTTTCTGCATAATATACTGTTTGCGCATGGCCAATTCCGACAACAACCGCCTCATCTGTCTCAACAGATAATCGATCAACCATTTCTGATATGGCATCCCTATTTCGTTCAACAATTCCGCGTGAGCTTAATATGACAAAGTGACCATTGCCTTCCTCTATTAAATAACCATCAATTTTCTCGCAAAGTAGTAATATTATTTTTTTTAAAGTTAACTGTAAAAAGTGGATGGCATAGCCATTCTCGTGCGCCATTTTGATAGAATTGAAATTTTTGATTTGCACAACTAATGCAGTCGTTTGTGTTTCCTTATAATAAGACGTTTGGATTTTTTCGCTAAATAACTGCAGTGCATGGAAAATATCTTGTTTAGAGGGACCTATCCAATGGACAGGAATTCCTTTTTCTTTCAGCTTTTCTTCTACTATAGGATAAACTGTAATGACTACATCAATTTCTTGTTTATTCCAAAGTTCTTCATGATAAGCAATAATTTCATCAGTAGAAGTCTTAGCCGTAAAACGTTTTACATACAAGTGATCCAGAATTTTAGTTAAACCTTCAACACCATCAAAGGAATCATTGTTTTCAATAGTACTTAATATATCCATACTAGCTCTTCTTGCCAATTTTCCAATTTCATAACTTACTTCTAAAAGACCTCGGCGGAAACTATCCCCTGCATAAAAGATATACTCCATTTGATTTTTCGAAAAGTATTTGGATTGTTTGGCTATTTGATACGGCATCAAACCTGAAAATAACCAAAAGTCAACATCACTATGATACTTATTCAAAATATCTGTTGTTTCATCTACAAGATTATAAGAATATCCGGCAAAGGATAGATTTGTCTCAAACTTATTTGCATAGTATAAAATTCTTTCAACAGAACGAGCGGGTCCTACAATACCAACCTTATACATACGTAATTCTCACTTTCCTCTATTTTCAACAAACTATCTTTATTATAACAAGAATAGGAAGCTAAACACTGTTCGTTTCTTTTAGTCTTTCCGAATAGCATGTTTCCCTTCCTATATTCTCGTAAAGTGAAAAAAACAAACGGGATAGCTTGAGATTAATGGTTACCGTAGGGCTATTATATCGCACGAGAATATTAAGCTCATTTTTTAAAGTTTATCAGGAATATTTGTTAAGATGTAGGATAAGAACAACAGACTGTTTCATTATTTTTTTCAACAGGGGTGAGAAGATGAAAATAGTAATAGCAGGTGGTTCAGGATTTATTGGAAAGAAATTAACTGACCTTTTAGTAGCGGAAGGTCATGAGGTTGTAATCCTTACAAGGAAAGAAAAGATTTCATCAACGAGAGTATCGTATGTAGTGTGGCTTAAAGAAGGGGCAAATCCAGAGAAGAAATTAGAAAATGTTGATGCATTTATTAACTTAGCAGGTGTTTCAATCAATGCTGGTAGATGGAATGAAAACCATCAAAAGCAAATCTATAACAGTCGAATGGTAGCAACTGATGAGTTAATAAGGATTATTGATACATTGCCTCAAAAGCCTTCTGTATTAATCAATGCCAGTGCAATCGGCATTTATCCTGTATCAAATGATGTTGTCTATACAGAAGAGTCAAAAGATATAGCAAACGACTTTCTGGGTAGGACTGTGTATGATTGGGAATCGAAAGCAAAAAAAGCGGAAAAGTATGGTGTACGCACTGTTTTTACGAGATTCGGAGTTGTACTTGGTGGTGAAGCTGGTGCTCTCCCACTAATGACTCTGCCCTATAAATTATTCGTGGGCGGGACGGTTGGTTCTGGTGAACAATGGGTGTCATGGGTTCACGTCTCAGATGTTGTCAGAGTCATATCATTTGCTATTAAAAATGATCATCTATCTGGACCAGTTAATGTAACCTCTCCTTCCCCCTTGAGAATGAGAGATTTCGGAAAAACAATTGGTTCAGTATTAAAACGTCCACATTGGTTTCCTGTACCATCATTTGCCATGAAATTGTTGCTCGGACAAAAAAGTAAACTTGTTCTCGAAGGACAAAAAGTGATACCGAAAGTGCTAACAAAGGAAGGATTTGAGTTTTTATATCCAAAACTCGATTTAGCTTTGGAAGATTTGTTAGATCGCTAGAGGAAAAATTAGTTAAGAACTCGTATTCTTGATTATTTAAAATTTAGAAAAGAACTATTTCTTTTTGATAAAAAGAAAATAGTTCTTTTTTCTTTATTCCTAATGCGATACTACATAAATCTCATACGAAACAACAAGGATATTTGAAGAAAAACCTATTACAACAAAATTAAACCCTTAGTGAACCACGGAACCCCCTGGCAGCATAGTAGGATTCTGCTCCATTATGGTACACAAAGACCGTGTCATAGCGACGATCACAAAAGATAGCTCCACCTAGTTTTCGAATATTATCAGGTGTTATCACCCAACTTGATGATTTTGTATCAAAATTTCCAAGTTCCTGCAGCTCTCGATATTGTTCTTCCGATAAAATCTCAATCCCCATGTCAGCAGCCATATCCATAGCGCTATTTTCTGGTTTATATTTTTTTCTTGATTCCAATGCTTGGCGATCGTAACAAACATTTCTGCGACCTTTAGGACTTTCAGCAGAACAGTCGTAAAATACGTATTCATCCTTCTCCTGATCATAATCAACCACATCCGGTTCACCATCGGTATCTTCCATCGCATGAAGCGACCACAGTTTTTCAGTATTCGCTTCTAGCTTTGCTTGTATATTTGCCCATTCAAGTTCTTTATGGCGATTCATATTTGCTTCAAAACGTGCTTTCAATATTTCGAGTATTTTTTCATATTGTTCTGTTGTTAATGTTCTTTTTTTATTTTCCATCCTAAAGCCTCCTCTTTTATGTATAGAACTACTATATCAGAAAGCCAAACTGACTCCTTACTGTAACAGTAAGTTCTTTTAAGGAAAAAGGTTTTCCTTTTACACTTCTGCCACAATTTACTAACAGTATAAACTTATTCTCCCTTGTAAACCTTCTACCACTACTTCTGGAATTTCCCTGATTTTAATATCCTCACCTAGAAATAATAGCCAATTTGTTATTTCAGTCAATTCTTCGGGCATACTTACATTGATAAAAGTCTTAAGTATAGCAGTGGTTTGGTAAGGATTCATATAGGAAATTGAAATTTTTAAAGGATGGTATTTTTTAAACTGGGCAATCGCATTTGGGCCAAGTTCTAGGACAAGATTAATTACTTCTTTCTGTGTACTTAGCTTTTCTTCTATCTTTTTCTTACTTACTCTTATTTTCGATTCGTAGGGTTTGACATTGACAAGTTGATCAACAGGAAAGATTTTCTTCTTTTCTTTATTTAAGTCAAATCCCTCAATTAACCAAATCCCTTTTTCATTATAAAGGTGCAACAGATAAATTGGATAAGACATGGTTATCTTCTCTTCTTTTATGCTAATCATTAAATAGCGATCCGAAAGAAGGATTTGGATCAGTTTTTCTAACATGGGATGCGGAAGATCTGTAAGCTCAAGTAGATCAGGATTATGTGGATTGGTCCCTTCAAAAAGCAAGATTTGGTTTAGTAGAACGAGAGTCTCTTGCTGATTCTCTGATATTAGTCCAAGCAGCTTTTCAGCTAAAGACTGACGGCTTTTTAGATAAGGAAGTTGTTGATTTCTTGTGGCCATAAAAGCAATGAATAGAGCTTTGACCTCATTATCAGTAAAGCGAACAACTGGCAAGACAGAATTGTGCATGACAAAATAACCCCCATCTCTTCCAACTTCAGAGACGAGCGGCATACCCATAGACTCAATTTCTCGGATATCGCGAATCGCGGTGGATCGAGATATGTTAAATTCTTGCATGATTTCAGTAATTGTAAAACGCGAGCGGTTGTTGATATACCGCATGATGATATTAATCCGTTCAACTTTTTTCATATGGACTCCTAACAGTATCATTTTTTGACATGATTTAACGTTATCATAAATCCATCAGGTGATGAGGACAAGTCATTTGATTAATCTAAAAAGAGGAAGGTATTAAATATGGCAGATTACACACTAGAAGAAAAAGACAGTTTTATCGTTTTTGGTTTAGGAACTGAGCTTAAGAGTCATTACACAGACTTCGCTGGTTTAAGCAAAGAAAAGGCAGACTTTTGGCAAGCCGTAAGCCAAGATGGACGACTTGATAAATTAAAATCCATTGCCACAAATGACTACATTTTTGCCGTGAACGAAGCAGTAAACAACAAAATGATGCATTATGCAGGCGTCATGACAGATGAAACAGTACCAGAAGAAGAAGATTCAAGAGTAATCCAATTTCCAAAAGGCCACTACCTAGTTGTAAAAGGAGAAGCGAAAACTTCTGAAGAATTAAGTAATAGACTTGCCGGCATTGCCTTTGGTCAAGTTCTACCAGAAGTGAAGGATTTTGCTTATGTTGGTGGTCCAAATACTTCAGTTGAAATGGGACAACGAAACGGCTTAGTTTTCGGTGAGATGTGGATTCCCGTTGTGAAGAAATAATATATATAAGGAGGAATGAAAATGCCCTATGTCGTTGATTTTAAAAACGTGTCAACGGTTGGCTTAGAGTCTTCGCCTGTAGTAGAAACACTTGCTGGATTACGTGCCAACGAAGCCCGTTACTTTATGAACAAATACAAGCATGAATTTACTGTTGTACCTGCTAGCGAAAGTCAAGAGACACTTGATTATGTGAATCGGATTTTGAAAGAAGAACGTGACATTGAATTTGCAGCCAAACCTTTAGAAACCTCACGTTTTGAATTAGAAAATATCAAATTTGCCTACGTCTTTTATGAGGATGGTCTAGAGGTCAACGTAATGTATACAGTTGAAGACAATAAAAAACGTGCCGTTGGATTTAAGCTTTCTGACGGAATGGAAATACCAAAGGAATTAGAAGGTAAGTTTAAGTTTGCTAGACAAAAATCTAAACTAGCTGGAACAATCCGTGGCTCGTATTTTGTAATTAAAGGTGAATATTAAGTAAGCAAAAGCACTTTCAATCATAAAAAAGGGATGCAGACATTTTGCAAAATGATTTAAACCCGATTGCAAATCTTCTCCCCTTTTTTTCTTCTTCCCCCACACAAAAATTCACATCCCTAAACACATCTAATTTTCAACTTTAAACGAATCTCCATTTTCACGCACTTTTTCCAAATTAAAAAAACTAGTTGATTAAGATTTTTTATATATTAACCCTGTCACCTCTACTATTTGGTTGAGATATTACTATAAATTCAACATCCTCATTTGATTCATTACGCATTTGATGATGTGTTAAAGGGGGAACTTCAATCCCTTCATGTGGGTTTAACGTAATAAATTCCCCTTCTATATCAATTGTTGCTACACCAGATAAAACAAAGAAAAATTGTCGTGCTTGATTATGATAATGTATAATTTCCGCTGTATTCACGGGCATACGTTCATGAATGACACTTAACTCATTATTTTTCACCAAATGCCACCCGTCGCAATAATCTCCCCATAGGTAATGTTCAGCATTGTGTCTGCTTATTTTCAATATGATCACTCCTTATATTCTACTTTTTTATTATTTTAACAGAACATTCTACTAACTAATTCGTTCTATAGTAACAAAAAGTTCTACCTTTTAATCCTTTTTTTCTAGATAAGTAGGCATTCAAAACCTATTATTAATAAGAGATTGAATCCATAAAAACATATTGGTATAATATTTCCAATAAAAATAGTTTGAATAATTAGAATTGTTCTGCATGCATAATATTTTTATTAATTAAAGGTTATTCAGGAAAATATCAATACCAATGAGTATGAGAGAATCCCTTATACTCATTGACTAAATACATAAGGGGGAATTATTTTGAAACAATCAAAGGATGGTGTAGCAACACGGCGTATTACGAGTAACATCATCAAAGGTTCACTTGGAAATCTTATTGAATGGTATGACTGGTATGTCTATTCTGCTTTTGCCATTTATTTTTCTGCTGAATTTTTTCCAACAGGAAACACTACCATTCAATTGCTCAATACTGCAGGGATTTTCGCTATTGGTTTTCTGATGCGTCCGATTGGTAGCCTTATTATGGGAGTCTATGCTGACCGATTTGGTCGCCGAGCTGCATTGACCTTAAGCGTTAGTATCATGGCTGCAGGTTCATTTGTGATTGCCCTTACCCCAGGTTATAGCAGCATTGGTGTTTTATCACCAATTATTCTCGTTGTTGCCCGACTGGTCCAAGGGATTTCACTCGGAGGCGAGTATGGAACTTCCGCAACCTATTTATCCGAAATGGCCTCAAGTGGACGCCGAGGCTTCTATTCAAGTTTTCAATACGTGACTCTTGTTGGGGGACAATTAATCGCACTTGGCGTTCAGATCATCCTTCAGCTCGTACTAAGTAATGACCAGATGATTTCTTGGGGATGGCGGATTCCATTCGTCATTGGAGCACTAGGAGCTTTGGCTGTATTATGGCTACGTCGTACAATGGACGAGTCTGAACAGTTTACAAAAATGGGCTCAGAAACGAAAAAGAATGCCGGAACCCTTAAGGTTTTACTAAAATATCCAAAGGCTGTTCTTACAGTAGTTGGTTTAACACTTGGCGGGACCATTGCCTTCTATACATTTACAACCTATTTACAAAAATTTATGATCAATACCGTAGGAATCGAGAAAGAATATGTCACCTGGATCAACTTTTTAGCCTTACTTATCTTTGTTGTTCTTCAACCTCTCGCAGGTATGCTGTCTGACAGGATTGGTCGCCGTCCGTTATTATTAGGGTTCGGTATATTGGGAACCATCTTTACTGTTCCCCTCTTTATGCTGATGCAGCATACAAACAGTCCGGTAATAGCATTTTTACTAATGATGGCTGGTCTTGTGATTGTAACAGGCTATACATCTATCAATGCAATTGTCAAAGCAGAGTTATTCCCGACGGAAATTCGAGCACTTGGAGTTGGACTACCTTATTCGCTTACTGTAGCAATTTTTGGAGGAACAGCTGAGTTTATAGCCTTATGGTTAAAGAGTGCCGGAGTAGAGTCGCTTTTCTTCTACTATGTAGCCGCTTGTGTTGCAATAAGTCTATTCGCCTATTGGCGTATGGGTGAGTCTTCAAAGACTTCTCATATTGAAGCTGAATTAAATTCTGGACTGAATTCTAAAAATCATTCAGCGTAGAAATAATACAGATATATACAAAGAAGCCATCCATCTCATTGGGTGGCTTCTTTGTGCTGCTAAATAGTATTTATGTAGAAGAAAAGCCGTTCTTCTAAAACAAGAAGAACAGCTTTATTCAATGATACAACTCACATTGTACTGATATCAATCACAAATCGATATTTCACTTTCGAAGCTAATACGCGTTCATATGCTTCATCAATTTGATCAGCAGAAATCACTTCAATCATAGGAGCAATATTATGTTCCGCACAGAAATCTAACATTTCCTGTGTCTCACGGATACCTCCAATTAATGAACCGGCAAATGAACGACGATGACCGATTAAATTGAACACTCGTAATGACAACGGTTCTGCTGGAGCACCTACATTTACTAACGTACCATCAAGATTTAGCAATCCTAAGTAATCATCTAGATTAATCTGTGCACTAACCGTATTAATCATTAAGTCAAAGGTGCCAGCTAGATTTTCAAATGTTTCTGGGTCACTTGTGGCATAGTAATGATCTGCGCCTAATTTTAACCCATCATCCTTTTTGTTTAATGTTCTAGACAGAACGGTAACTTCTGCTCCCATGCCATGTGCAATTTGAACAGCCATATGCCCCAGTCCGCCCATACCAATAATCGCTACTTTCTTACCTGGACCTGCTCCCCAATGATTTAGTGGAGAATATGTCGTAATTCCTGCACAAAGTAATGGAGCAGCGACATCAAGCTCAATCTTATCAGGTATTCTTAATACAAAATCCTCGGTTACAACGATGTGGGTAGAATAACCACCTTGAGTATACTCGCCGTATTTATCAACACCAGCATAGGTTTGGATATTTCCTTCAAGACAGTATTGTTCTTCACCTTTACGGCAGTTCTCACATTCTCCACAGGAATCAACCATACATCCGACTCCTACTCGATCACCAACCTTATATTTTGTTACATGAGGCCCTACAGCCGTAACAAACCCTGCAATTTCATGTCCAGGTACAAGTGGATACTTAACCGGTCCCCATTCTCCATGAGCTGTGTGAATATCAGAGTGGCAAATACCAGCATATTTTATTTCAATTAGAACATCATGGTCATCCAGTTCACGTCTTTGAATTTCAGCAGGTCGAAACGATTTATCCGGTCCATCAACAGCTCGTGCTTTAGCAGTTATCATTTAATAGCCTCCTAATTTTTTATACTTTTCAAGAGAATTACCCTTTATCCTATTTCTTCCCTTGCAAAACTATGTTAATCCTTAAAGTTAACTTGAGGTCAAGTGATACATTTATATTTTTGGGAAATCCCAACTTTAGGACTGTTTATTAGAAAACCGAACACCAAAAGCCTGTATCTTCAATATTGATACAGGCTCTTGGTGCCTTTAATGTACAATCATCCAATTATTAAATTCTAGTAATATTGTACAAATCGGCTATAAACAGCTCGTGCTTTATTTGCTTCATTGGTACCGTGGATGATAGCACGGCCATCCTTAAAGAAAACGATTCGATAATCCTCAAATTGACATGACAGCAAGTAGGGATTTAAGATGGGCTTTGTTATTTGGTTCTTTACTCTTTCCAACAAGTGGTCAAGTGAATATAACCTTTGAACACCCGGTCTTAGTTGAACAGCATCTCTTCCACAGAGTACATCTGTTTTTGTTTGATTTTCAAACAATAGAAAAGGATATGTTGGTTTTTCCCCGCATGTTGGACATTGTTTATTTTTCAATCGCGATACATTAATCTCCACCTTTTCACTTTTCCAAATATCAATTGATCGAAGAATCGGTGATATTGTTTCACCTGAGAGAATTCGCAGAGTTTGTGTCACTTGAACAGCTGCTATGACTTGGACAATTGGACTGATTACCCCAACTGTATCGCATGTCATCCCGTCGATCGGCAAATGATTTAATAAACAATGTAAACAAGGTGTTTCTCCCGGTATAATCGGAAAGGTTAGTCCATAACTTGCAACACACGCTCCAAAAAGGAAAGGAATCCCCTGTTTGACAGCTGCATCATTAACAATCAAGCTCGTCTCAAAATTATCGGTTGCGTCAATGATTATTGAATGGCCTTTGATCAATTCTTCAATATTTAGTCCATCAATATCCAATACAAAACTATCAATGGTAATCTCGCTATTAATTTGTTCGAGTCTTGTCTTTGCAGCAATCGCCTTTGGCAGTTGATTTCTCACGTCAGCTTCCGTATATAATTGTTGCCTTTGTAGATTGCTCCACTCTACATAATCCCGGTCAACTATTGTAAGACTTCCTACCCCTGCCCTTGCCAACATCTCTGCACTGGCAGATCCCAGTGCTCCAGCTCCTATTATGATGACACTAGCATTTTGGATTTTTTCTTGTGCAGTACTTCCTAAAAATAATTCTTGTCTTGCATACCTGTTGGTCAAGATGTCACCATCCCAGTTGTTGGACTGCTCGCTACTGCATATTCTTTTTCGTCGATTCGGCCTGCTTCAAATCCTAATCTTCCTGATTCTACCGCTAAGTTCATGGCAAGTGCCATTTTGACAGGGTCTTTTGCACCTGAAACAGCCGTATTTAGTAATACTCCATCAGCCCCAAGCTCCATCGCAAAGGCCACATCTTTTGGAGACCCAATGCCCGCATCTACAATCACAGGAATAGAAGATTGTTCAATAATAAATTTCAAGTTAAGAGGATTGACAATTCCCTTTCCTGAACCAATCGGAGATGCACCCGGCATAACGGCATGTACACCTAGCTCTTCAAGTCGTTTTGCTAACACAACATCATCGGAAATATAAGGCAATACAATAAATCCTTCTTCTAGTAGCATTTTAGATGCTTTCAATGTTTCAACTGGGTCCGGAAGAAGCGTACGATTATCACCAATCACTTCTACTTTAATCATGTCACATAAGCCAGAAGCCTTTGCCAGCTTCGCAATTCTTACCGCTTCCTCAGCTGTTTTGGCACCAGCAGTATTTGGAAGAAGCGTATATTTAGATAAATCAAGCTGTTCAAGAAAATTAGGTTGTTCCTCAGAGAAAATATTCATTCTTCTCACAGCAAACGTTAATATTTCAGCTTGTGAAACCTCAACAGCCTTTTTTTGAATCTCAAATGACGGGTATTTCCCTGTCCCTAATAAAAGTCTTGAATGAAATGTACGATCAGCAATTTTTAACATGCTTTAACCCCCTCCTACAAAATGGATAATTTCGACAACGTCTCCGTCTGATAATTTCACGGTTTCATAGTTTTCTTTCATGATGATTTCCTTATTGACCTCTACAACTACAATGCGATCTTCTAAATGGTAATGAGAAAGTAGTTGTAGGATAGATTGGATTCCCTCTTGAAGGTCAATAAGTCTTCCATTTAATCTAATAGACATTTATATCACCTACTATATTGGTAGTGGTGAGCGGCGAGCGATTTTAAATGCCTCCACCCATTCTTTTTTGATGTCTCTTTTCAATATCAAATCACGAATCATTTGCCCTGTTGCAGGAGCCAGCAGGATACCATTTCGATAATGCCCTGTAGCAAACAATATTCTTTCTTCCTCAGGATGTTGTCCGATAAATGGCCTTTGGTCAAACGTTTGCGGACGCAATCCTGCCCAATTCGATGCAATTTTCATATCCGCTACAGCAGGAAGCATTCTCTTTGCTTTCGCAATTAATGATTCGATTCCAGCAAGGCTTACTCTTTCATTCCAATCTTTTTCAATCATCGTCGCTCCAACCACAAGCCTTCCGTTATTTCTAGGTACGATATAGTAGCCATCATGAAAAAGGGTATGATTTAACACTGAATTCTCATCGATGACAGAAAGACATTCCCCTTTTACCGGTGTGACTTGATGAGATAATCCAAGCTGCTCAAAGAATTTGGAGCTCCAAACGCCGCTTGCAACAACGACATACTTAGCTTCGATTTCACCAGCTGTTGTTTGGATTAAATAACTACCATCATTGTTTTTAATTTGAAGCACTGATGTAAATTCAAAAAGAGATGCACCTAACATCTGCGCACTTTTAGCAAAGGCATGACAAACACCAATTGGCAGCACGTTCACATCATCTTCAATATAAGCAGCACCTACTATATCCTGCGTAACCGCATGCTCCATTTCTAAGACATCCGCAGGTTCCAGCCACTTAGCAGTTGGTTGAGAAAGAATCTTATAGAGCTCATCTTTATCCGTATTTGTATAAGCAAGCTTTAAAATGCCACCCCTTCTGTACTGCAAGTCTATTCCGCTAGATTCATATAACTCCTCTTTCAGACCTGAATAAGCTTGCTGGCTGCTTCTTGCAAAAGGAAAAAAGACATCCATATCCCCTTCACACTCAGAATGTGCACCTAACATACCAGCTGCAGCACTTGTGGATTTAGAACCTATTTTGCCAGCTTCAAACAATGCCACATCCATCTTTTCTTTCGCTAAATAATAAGCAATGGAGGATCCGATAATCCCACCGCCTATAATGACCACTTCAAAGTTCTTTTTCATATACTATTGCCTCTTTATATTGGTTTGCAGATTCTAGCGGGTTCTCAGCAGAAAATATTCCTGACAACACTGCTACTCCATCTGCTCTTACTACTCGCAACTCATGTACGTTCTCACATGTAATGCCACCGATAGCAAAAACCGGTATGCTTAAGTTTCTTTTCATTTGAATGATGGGATCAATGCCGTTCGGAGCCCTGCCTTTTTTACTATTCGTTTCAAAGCAATGCCCATATACCACATAATCTGCTCCATCTAGTTCAGCTTTCTCAGCACCTTCAAACGAATGAACAGATTTTCCAACTCTTATATGCGGAAAGAATTGCTTGACCCTTCTCACAGGCAGCCCTTTTTCAGGCAAATGAACAGTTGGAATATTCATCAACAAAGCAATATCCAACCGATCATTGAGGATGATTTTTTCTTTTTCAACACCACCCTCTTCTAAATATTCAAGAAGTGTCATGATGTCTTGAGGTGATTTTGTTTTCTCACGAATTTGAATAAAATCAACCTTGTTTTTGATTTCAATAATCGTAGATGCAAGTGCACGAACGGAAGATACATTGTCCGTTACAGCCATTAACCTCATATTCTTCCCTCCTTCCACACATAAAAACTGTTCTATCACCTTCCTCCAAACTTCACTATGTATAAACAAGACCGGCGTCATTTTATTCAAATAAAAAACCACTCTCCTAGACAGGAAAGTGGTATGATTGTTTGAGATTTGTCCAAATAAAAATATTGCACAAACATTCGCTACTTCCCTACGCAGGTACGAACCAGGTCAGGTTATGAGGGTTTAAAAGTAACTACTTTATTCTCAGCCCTTATCAAGGGATCCCCTAGTGAAAATTTGAAATATTCAATTATTATCAACCAATGATAATATATTATAATATTGGAAATATTTCAAGTTAATTTTTTATCTTTAATTCAGTCAAAGATAATCTAGACTGACATTGTATTAACAACAAACTTCTCTAGTACAACTATAAAATACAAAAAATGTTTTTAAAGAAGAATTTCAGAAAGAAGCAAACATTTCAACGGAAAGGATTGATTCCCATCGAGCTACGACATTTGGAATATTTTTTAATGGTCAGTAAAGAACTGCATTTTACAAGAGCTGCTGAAAAGTTAGGGATTTCCCAACCCACTCTAAGCCAACAAATTAAAATGCTAGAACAAGGAGTTGGCTATGCGCTTTTTAACCGTGTTGGAAAGAAAATCGAACTTACGAAAGTGGGAGAAATTGTACAGCAAGAAGCATTGAATATACAAGATTCCTTACAAAGTATGTCCTCTCAAATTGAAGCACTTAGAAAAGTAGAAATTGGAGAAGTGAAAATTGCTGTTTTGCCAGGTGAAATGACAGATTTGGTTACTACTTTATGTATTCGATTTAACCAACTCCATCCGAACATCAAAGTGTCCATTCAAAGTACCGATCAAGTGGAAAAAGCTGTTCTAGAAGATGGCGCCGATTTTGGGATTGGGTTCTACTTCCATCAAGTGGATATGCTTCAGGTGACAAAGCTTTATGATGAAGAATTTTACTTGATCAGTAATCAAGAAAGTGGAGAGCAGAAGATTTCATTTACAGATGTTTTAGAAGGTCCACTTATTTTATTTCCAAATACTCATCAATGCAGAAGACTTCTTGATACAACGAGCTGTGAGGTTGGAAAACCAATAGACCCCCTAGTTGAAACATCAAGTGTTGAATCAATCTTGAAGCTTGTTCGTAATGGTGTTGGTCGTAGCGTTGTCTCACGTACATTGTTTGAATTTAATGATACTGCGGATTTATATTATCAACATATTGAAAAGCCGGCTTTGACGAGAGAAGTGAATCTTGTCATGAAGAAGAATTGTTTTATCAATTATGCAGCACGTAAATATGTGGAGTTATTAGTACGGGAAATTGAAAAGCTCCGTTTTCTAATTGAGAAGGAGGCCATTACATCTTTGCAAAGCACTATATTATAGTTTTTATCTATCGTTATCATAGGATTAATGAAATAGTTAAATCAGAAAACCCCCTTTATAATGAAAGTAGACTCATGAAAATGAGAAACACTACATTTGGCGAAGGGGGTTTAAATTGTGTTTCAAGAAGTAGCAGGTATTCAAATTCCAGATACACGATTAGCGACTGATGCAGCAGATATCTTACGAGAGTACGGGGATGACTTGTTGTGGAACCATTCAAACCGCGTCTTTTTATTTGGTGCAGTCATGGGGAAAGAGGACAAGCGTAATTATGATTTAGAATTGTTATATGTTGCTGCATTGTTCCATGATTTAGGCTTAACAAAGAAATACAGCAGTCCTGATTTACGCTTTGAAGTAGACGGTGCAAACGCTGCGAGAAGCTTTTTACAGCATTATGAAATTCCTGACGAGTCGATTCGTCGTGTGTGGGATGCCATCGCATTACATACGACAATTGGAATCGCGGAGCATAAAGAATCTGAAGTCGCCCTACTTTATTCGGGAGTTGGCTTAGATGTCATGGGAGATGGCTTTGAACAGTTCCCTATTGGACTAAGAGAGGAAATTGTAAAAGCTTTCCCTCGCAATAATTTCAAGCAAGAAATTATTCCAGCGTTTTATGAAGGTTTTAAACATAAGCCAGAAACAACTTTTGGCAATATTAAATTGGATGTCGTTAAGTATTTTGTACCGGATTACAAACCGAAAAACTTCTGTGACTGTATTTTACATTCACCATGGGAGTAATTACCATAAATTAAATCGTATTTTAGGAGGTTTTATAAATGAACCCGATTGTTGAAAGGCGTTTAGGTTTAAAAGAGCTTGCTGACAAGATTGTTTCCGCAAATGTTGCTGCAGCGTTGATCTCAGACGGCGATGTAGTCGGAATGAGCGGATTTACACGTGCAGGTGACGCAAAAGTTGTCCCAATGGCACTTGTAGAACGTGCGAAAAATGAAAAGTTTCAAATTGATGTGTATACAGGGGCATCATTAGGTCCTGAAGTAGACAAATACTTAGCGGAAGCAGGCGTGATTCGCAAACGCGGACCATACCAAAGTGACGCGATGATCCGTAACTTGATTAATACGGGTAAGGTGACTTATGTTGATGCACACGTTTCACATAACGCAGAGTTCGTTCGTCAAGGCATTATTGGCCCAATCCATTATGCGATTATCGAAGCTTGTGCAATTACAGAAGATGGCTACCTCATTCCAACGAATTCTGTTGGAAACTCACCTATTTTCGCACAACACGCTGATAACATTATTATTGAATTAAATATAGCTAGTCCAGAATCATTAATTGGTATTCATGATGTTTATATACCAGCGGAACAAGGTAAACGCGAACCAATACCTATGACAAATGCATCCAATCGCATTGGAGAAACAGGGATTAAAATTGACCCTGCTAAAGTAAAAGCAATTGTTCTATCTGAAGAACACGATGCTTATTCCTTAATCGTTCCTCCAGATGAAGAGACAGATACAATGGCAAAACATTTACTAAACTTCTTACGTGATGAAATCAAAGTTGGTCGTCTAACAAACAAATTGGCACCAATCCAATCAGGCGTAGGCTCTGTATCAAATGCTGTTTTACATGGCTTCTTAGCTTCAGAATTTGAAGACTTACAAATATACTCGGAAGTATTGCAAGATGCCGTATTTGATCTGATCGATGCTGGTAAAGTTTCTTTCGCCTCAGGCACGTCCATTACGTTAGCTGAAGAAACGAATAAACGTGTCTTTGAAAACATGGAGAAATACGCAGATAAACTTTGCTTACGTCCACAAGAAATCACGAATCATCCAGAAGTAATCCGTCGTTTAGGCTTAATCTCTATTAATACTGCACTTGAGCTCGATATCTACGGCAACGTCAACTCAACGCATGTATCCGGTACGAAAATGATGAACGGAATCGGTGGATCTGGTGACTTCGCTCGTAATGCTCGGCTTGGTATTTTCGTCACAAAATCATACGCAAAAGGTGGAGCAATTTCCTCCATCGTCCCAATGGTTTCTCATGTAGATCACACAGAACACGATGTAGACGTCATCGTAACAGAACAAGGCGTTGCTGACTTGCGCGGTCTTGCACCAAAAGAACGCGTACCACTCATCATCGAAAACTGTGTTCATCCAGAGTACAAGGAACAATTATGGGCTTACTATAACGAAGCACTTGAATTAACAGGTGGTAGCCATACACCGCATAACTTGCGAAAAGCTTTTTCTATGCATATTAATTTTGCGGAAAATGGAACAATGAAAAATAAATAATCAGAGTTTAATGACCATAAGAAATGGCAGACCTGACTATTGATAAATAAATAAATAAACAGGGGCATAATACTACTTATTCATTGCCCCTGTTTGTTAAAGTTATTAATAGTTAAGAAGATATTGTCCTACTACTAATAGGTTTATCTTGTTTCATTTTTTGCAGCTTGAGTTGCTCAGGAATTAGGTATGAAATGATGCCCGCGCTTATTAATGTGAATGCCGCTAATCCGAATGAAAAAACATGGGTGCCAAAGACTTCATAGCCCCACCCTCCAAGGAATGAAGAGATTGCCCCTCCAATTTGATGACCAAGGTAAGACCATCCATAAAGTACACCTAGAAGTCTTACACCAAAAAGCTCTCCTAAAATAGCTGAAGACATCGCAATACTTCCAGACCACACTAATCCCCCTAGTGCTGCAACTAAATAAAGTTGCCATGTGTTGTGTGAAAATACCAACCCTAAAAAACCCAACCCTCTTACAAAATAAATAATAAATAGTAGTTTACGTTTGGCAAAACGATCAGCGATTGAAGCTAATACAAGTGTGCTAAATATGGCAACAAGACCAATAAGCCCAACTCCAAATGAAGCTGTAGTTGCTTCAAAATGATGATCGATTAACATCGGGACTGCATGAGAACCTAGCAAGTTCATACTAAATCCACATGCAAATAACCCCACGACAATTTGCCAATACGCTTTTGTGCGAATAGCCTCTCTCAAAGTAAGCTTTTGAATTATTTCTTGAGTAGAGGTTATGGTACTTGAAAAATCTCCTTTTAAATCAGCTCCTTCTGGAACATCTTCTTTAAAGATGAAAATAGCAGCAGGAACAATTAACACAACAAAAAGGATTGCAAAAATGAACAGAGTCATTCGCCAACCACTGGCCTCAATCATAAAAGTAGATAATGGAGTAAAAATAGCAATACCCGCCATAGAGCCTGTTGAGAGAGAAAACAAAGCCCTTCCCCTTTGACGTATAAACCAACGACTTATAATCGGAGTAACTGCAACAGGGCTCGTAAAGGCAAGACCAAACGACAGAAGCACGCCATACATGAAGAAAAATACCCAGACATTGTGAGTTAACACCGTTCCTAAAACCGATAACTCGATGATAACAAGCCCGAGAAGAAGAACAAATTTTGTACTATATTTTCCACATAAATAACCTGTGATAGGCATTCCAATACCATACATAATCATACTTACAGAAATGATCATAGATATAAAAGTTCGTGTAACATGTAGATCTTCCATCATCGGTAATACAAAAGAACCTATCCCCAAGCGAAGCCCTACCGTTAACAATGTAATAATCATGCTTACAATAACAATATACCAACCAAAGTAAATTCCTTGCCGTTTTTGAACCATTGCATGTACCTTCCTTCTATGGCACTTAAATTTTTCATTTCATGGTTTAAGCATATTTAGATCACTCTAGATACAAATGCATTGAACTTATGTTCACTTATCTATACAAGGTTAAATACTGAACAATTGATAAATATATTTATGTAATGGTACTCGTAAGAATTACTTAGATTAAAGATGGAGATTCATTTTAGCTTACTTTGCTTTATTGATAAGGATTGAAATCCCCAACAATACTTGAAGTATTTTTAAGTATTCTGCATTTAAAGTTAAACTCCTCTTTCTTAAGGTTTTTATGCAAAATAAAAAAAGAAAGCATCCTATTCAATACAGAACAGAACGCTTTCCTAGTAGGCATGTGGTACAATCCACCAAATAATAATATTGCTAAGTTTATTCAATTATTAAGCTTCTGGTTTTTCTTTTCCCATAGAGTTAAATAATTGTGTAGATGATAAAGCATTGAATGGTAATGAAACATTATGGTTAAGCCCTTGAAGGTGTGCTGCTTTTAAGTCTTTAAGTAGGACAGCCAAAGCAGTGTCTGCAGTCCATTCAGATACGTCGCTCCAATTTCTAACTACCCAACTATCACCTGTACTAACTTTCAATAAGTTTAAGATTTCTTCTTCAGGTAAGTTATAGTATTGACCTAATTTAAGTCCTTCAGCTAATGCATTCATGTTAATACCTAAAATCATATTATTAACTAATTTTGCTACTTGGCTGTTGCCTGGTTCTGCACCATAGTAGAAAATATTAGAACCCATTGCATTAAAGTATGGTTGGAAAGATTTTACGATTGACTCTTGTCCAGCTGTCATAATTGATAATGTTCCAGCTTCAGCACCTGTAGAACCACCGCTTACTGCAGCACTAATTAAAGTCAAATCACTTTTTTCTTCGACTTCTTTACCTAATTTATTCATTGTTTCAGGGTCAAGTGTACTCATGACAATAACTGTTTTATTTTTAGGTTGAGCAGATAATAAACCGTCTTCTCCAAAAATAACTTCTACATTTTGTGCATAGTCACGAACCATTGAAATCATCGCTTCGTCAGCTTGTTCTGCCACTTCTTTTAAAGTTTCTACCATTGTAATTCCAGCAGATTGAGCCTTTTCATAAACACCTTTAAAGGCATCATAACCGATTACTTCAAAACCAGCTTTTTTTAAATTAACGGCCATTGGGAAGCCCATTGTTCCTAATCCGACAAATCCAATTTTTTTGTTCATGTTTCTCACTCCAATATTTAAACTTTAGTGCCCATTTAGTATACAACTCAATTAGATATGAGTAAAATGAATATAAAGAATGCAAATTATAGATAAAATTCATAGAATGGAGATAAAATTCATGGACATACGTCAACTTACTTATTTTATAGAAGTAGCTAAATACAAAAGTTTCACAAAAGCCTCCAAATCGCTTCACCTGTCTCAATCTACACTAAGTAAAGTAGTCAAAAACTTGGAAGAAGAATTAAAGGTGGAACTAATTGACCGTTCCGCAAAGAAAATTGAATTAACGGACGCAGGGGAAATTGTTTTAGCAGAAGGGGAAATAATTATGGAATCGGTAAATGATTTATCTACCCACCTTTATGATTTAATGAACTTAAAAAAAGGAAAAATAAAAATCGGCATACCGAATATCATTGGTTTTTTATTTTTTCCAAAAATCATTAAAGGTTTCAATAATCTGTACCCCGATATCCAAATAAAAATCTCTGAAGATGATTCAAAAAAAGTCAAACAGGAAGTCAAAGACGGAATATTAGACCTTGGTGTAGTTATGCTACCGGTGGATGAAAAGGAGTTTGATGTAATCCCCTTTGTTAGTGGTGAACTATCACTTTTCGTCCATCACGACCATCCATTAGCACAGAAGAAGAAAGTTGAGATGAACGAATTAAAAGATGAAAACTTCATTCTATTTAAACAAGAGTTTATTCATGAAATTATTGTGCAGCATTGTCTGCGGGCTGGTTTTCGTCCAAAAATTGCTTACGAAATTTCTGAGTGGGGTTTTATTAGTGAAATGATTGGCGAAAACTTAGGGATTGCGATTTGCCCAAAACCCATGGCAAAAAAAGTCGATCAAAATTTAATCAAGGTGATTCCCATCGTTAATCCAAGTATTCCTTGGAATTTAGGCCTTATTTCAAAAAAGAAGAAACATGCATCACCTGCAGTTCAAGAATTTATTAAGTATGTTTCAGCTGAATGAACTTTTATATCATGAAAAAAAGGAATTATTAGCATGATTTATATGTATTTTACGAATATCAAAAACGGCGTTATAGTTACTTTTGCAGATACAAATAACATCTAGGAGGAATTAACATGGCAGAAGTAGACCGTTACCAAAGAGGTTTAGATATTATCAAAAAGTATTCTTTAGAAGGAAATGATGAAATCTCATCAGTACAACAAATTCGAGATGCATTTAAAGATCTTGCACCAGATTTAGAAGAACTTGTTGTTTCATTTGGTTTTGGAGATATTTATTCACGTGAGGGCTTATCAGATAAAGAACGTACCATTGCCACACTTGCTGGTCTTACAACTCTAGGTACAGAACCACAATTGGAATTGCATATCAACAATGGACTTAATATTGGGTTAACTCCAAAACAAGTTGTTGGAGCTATCTTGCACATGCTTCCATATGCAGGTTTCCCACGTGTCTTGAACGCTCTAGCTGTTGTTAAAAAAGTTTTTGCTCAACGAAATGTAACAGTTAACGATTAAGCAATAACGCCACACCAATAAAACCTCAAACACCCCATGCTTACGCAGTTGGATTTGGGCTTTATTGTTGACAGCCATAGTCAATTTAAAGTCTTTAAGTTTAGGTAAAATAAATTTCCCGACATATTCATCTTAATTATGAATATGTCGTTTTTTATGTAGACTAAGTTTCAGAAAGTACCCCATCAATACCTCTCCCCTTCCAATAATAAAATTCCTATGCCTGTGGAAAACTCACACAAACATAGGAATCTATTTTTTAGATTAGAAATAAAGAGACTAAATTTAACTTCATTTTTCCTTAGAAGCAGAAGGCGCTAGCTTTTCTGGTAAAGCGATCAATGCCGGAACAAAGATAGGCAATAGAATAAAGCATAGGACAATCAGCCCTGTAATGACCGCAACCGCTAATTCCGTTAATAGAATAATTCCAGATGGCATTAATGTAGCAAATGTTCCTCCAAGTATAATAACTGCTGAAATGATAACACCGCCAGTATGCTTGGAAGCTAGTACAATTGCTTCTTTTGGAGATAACTCTGGATATTCCTTAAAGCGCATCATTAAGAAGATACTATAGTCTACTCCCAGGGCAACAATAATAATGAAGGAGAAGAATGGAACAAAGGAAGAAATCCCTGCGTACCCCAATAGATTTAGGAAAATATAATTGATGATGAACATCGCTGTATAATATGCCCCTACGAGGGATGCCGTAATAAATACCGGAGTCCAGAATGAACGAATTACCAAGAATAAGACAAGTAATACGCCAATTATAACGATTACTGTTGTTCTATTTAAATCTCTTGATAATACATCGTTCATATCTTTCGTTGTTGCACTTGTTCCAACTGTACCGCCTTTCGCATGCGATAGCACAGTTCCTTTTAGCCCATTTGAAAGTGTATCATTGATTTGATCA
Source organism: Rummeliibacillus sp. JY-2-4R (assembly GCF_053847205.1). NCBI lineage: Bacteria > Bacillati > Bacillota > Bacilli > Caryophanales > Caryophanaceae > Rummeliibacillus > Rummeliibacillus sp. JY-2-4R. The sequence goes on from NZ_CM132623.1 coordinate 3,564,055, forward strand.
ACTGTTGATAAAGCTTCATCTGAATAAGGGTCATCCTTTAAAACAATTGTCATTTTAGTGATTTTACGATCTTTAGACATAAATGCATCTAACGATTTTTTAAATTCCTTGTTCGTCAATGCTTCTTTCGGGATAAAGAATGTCTTATTCGTATTGAGTTGAGTTAAATAACCATTTGTTTGTTCAAGCCCGTTTGATATTCCGTGCAGTCCATCATTCACATCTGTTAGTTTTTTACCGAATTTATCAAATTCACTAAGACCTGCAAATAACTTTTGTTGACCAGCTTTCATTTCGCCAAGTCCATTGTTTACTGTATTCATATTAGTTACGATTGTGGTAATTCCTGCAGATGTTTGTCCAAGTCCAGATTTTAACTTTTTCAAACCATCTGCCATTTGTGATAAACCTTTACTCATGCTTACTAGATTTTTGTTGGCAGTATTAAAGCCTGCAGTGACATTGTTATAATTTTTGTTTAATGTCGCAATACTTTCTGGCGTAATTTGGCTTAATGACGTTGAAAGCTGATCAATGGTTTGTTTCAACGCTTGGAAATTAGGATCATTCTTAGAATCTACATAACTACTACCTAATGCATCTGTCATAGATTTCATTTGTGTAAGAGTAGCTTTAACTCCGAGCAGTGCCTTTGCTGCATCTTGATAATGAGATCCCATTTCAGAGTAGCCAGCCTGCATTTTCCCATAACTTTCTGCCAGCATTGCTACCTGACTGCTCATTGTTGAGAGATTCGTTTGAATAGTAGCTAGTCCATTATAAATCGATTGTGAATTATTTGTTCCATCATAGATTCCTGCTTGGATTTGTTTGAGTCCATTTGTTAAGGCGGTCATACCATTTTGAAGTTTTGCAGTACCATCGACCATTTGGCTGGCTTTTGAAAAGTCTGCAGATTCAAGCCCTTTTTGAGCCTCTGACAATCCATCATAAATTTGGTCCACACCATTTTGCGTGTGAGAAATACCTTTTGTTACGCTTCCCATTTGATTGTCGACATAAAAGTCTGCAATTTGTTTACCTTGTGGCTGAGTAACCGAAGATACCATTTTCACACCTTTTAGTTTCTTCAATCTTTCTGTGATGTTATCAATAACAGCTAGAGACTCATTTTGGTCAAGCGCTTTATCATTTTCAATAACTACCGTTGAAGGCATTGCTTGACCTTTACCAAAATGATCAGCCACTAGATTAATTGCTTTTGATGAAGGATAAGAATCCCCAAGTTCACCAACCGTATCGAAGTTAAGCTTTTCTTTATGCAGAATAACTATCGGACCGATGATTAAAAGAATAATCACCGTTACAAGAATCGGATGCTTTGTACCAAAGGAAGAAGTCTTCTCCCAGAATTTGTTTTCTTTATGTCCTCCAGCATTTTTTGATGGCCAGAAAATCTTCTGACCTAGTACTTTCATGATAAAAGGTGTTAACGTTAAAATTTCTAATAATAAGATCGTTACGCCAATAACAACAACTACACCCGATTTATATATCGGTGATTCGGAGAAAACAAGTGCTAAGAAAGCGATAAACACTGTGAGAATACTATAAGCAATTGTTTTACCTGCTGTTTTATACGTATTGACGATGGAATCCTCTACTGAGAAGCCTTTTGCCAATTCTTCCTTAAATCGATTAAATAAAAGGATATTATAATCTGTACCAATCCCAAAAAGAATCAGTACTAAAAGCATTTGTGTGAGACTCGTTACTGGGAAACCTGCCTTATCAATTAATTGTGCTGCAATACCCATCGAAACAAGATAAGAAAATGCTACTGCAATTAGAGAAATAAAAGGTGTAACAACTGATCTAAATGCAATAATCAGTACTACTAGAATAAAAATGACTGTAAGGATTGCACTTTTCTCAACACCTGCCTGTGATGCTTTCAAATAATCATTATTAATAAAGTCTTCACCGCTAAAATAGTAATCTACTGGTAGACCTTTAAGCTTACTTTCAAATTTTTCCTTTATATCGTCGATTTCTCGACCTTTTTTATCAAGCTTATAGCTCACCATTAAAGTTGTGCCGTCCTTAGAGACTAAAGAACTTTTTGCAGCAGGCGTACTGAATGGATCAATCATTTCTGTAATGCCAAGTTCTTGGCTGCTATTACGGATTGTTTTTACTGATTCTCCGATTTGTTTCATCTCTTTATCGGATATTTTATGTTCATCGTAAAAAACAATTAGATTGTCCGTTCCCTTAACAGTGTTCATCTTTTCTAATATATTTCCGGCAATTACGGATGGGCTTTTACTGCTCGTACCTTCCTGCCCTTGTTGGCGTAATATTGCATTAATGTCAGGCTGAATAACCGTTAGTATGATTGTCGCAATAAGCCAAATCAAAAATATTGCCCAACGCCCTTTTATGATTTTCTTCACTTCATGTCCTCCGCCTTTTTATAAATGTTATTTCCCACGCTTGTCCTTTTCGGAGAAATACACAATGTCGATGAAATCATAGTTATCCATTCCCTCAGCAATCATTCGTTCTTTAACGGCTGAAACTAATAATTTCATTCCTTTTTCTACGATTTCCTGTTCGTTAGGATTTAATAGATTCAATACTCCAACCAATGACTGATTAGTCAATTCCGCTATACTTTCATCAATCTCTTCAGCTAATCGAGGAGATAACGTAATGTCTACTAACCGCTTATCTTTTTGATTTGGCCTTTTTACTAGTAACTCTTTCGCAATCAGCCTTTCAACAATATCTGAAACTGTACTTTGCGTCATTTTTAAATTTTGAGCGAGTTGCTTAACGCTCACGGTTTTATGGGCAAATACATCACCAATTACCTTTATTTGTGGAATCGTAACTCCATGCTCCTCCGCTGTTTTTTGTAGACTTTTCATCGTATAGCGATGGATAAAATCAATGGATTCCCCAACAAACTCAGCTCTTTTCAAATTTCTTCTCCCCTCCCATAAATAAATCGTACACGATACATCGTATACGATTTATTTTATTCAGATAAAATTCTATTGTCAATATAATGTCCTATTACTCTATAAAATCAAGTTATACTATATTTCCACCAAGAAAAAAGAACGAATTCCATCATCGGAAATTCGTTCTTCTTCATTGGTTTCTATCCGTTTACAGCGTAATATGTTACTACTTTTGCAGTTATATCATTTTTTCAATCAACTATATTTGATTGAAAATTATCAAGCATTGCACGAACTTCATCTGTTGATTTCGTGTTCATCAATTGATTCCTTAATTCAGCAGCTCCAGGGAATCCTTTGACATAAATTTTGAAAAAGCGATGAAGTCCTGTGATTGAACGTGGTAGTAGTTTTGCATAATGATCTTGGAGATCGAGCTGTAGCCTTAACAAATCAAGGTATTCTTTACTACTATGCTCTTTTGGCTCTTTTTCAAAAGCATAAGGATTTTTAAAAATACCTCGCCCAATCATAATGCCATCAATACCATATTGTTCAGCAAGCATTAGACCAGTTTGACGGTCAGGAATATCTCCATTGATTGTGAGGAGTGTATTTGGTGCGATACGGTCACGTAATTTTTTGATTTCAGGAATTAGATCCCAATGCGCATCTACTTTGCTCATTTCTTTTCTTGTACGTAAATGTATAGAAAGATTCGCAATATCTTGTTTTAATATATGCGTTAGCCAGTCCTGCCACTCGTTTATCTCCGTATAGCCAAGTCGTGTTTTCACGCTAACAGGCAGTCCACCCGCTTTTGCTGCTTGAATAAGTTCTGCAGCAACGTCGGGACGCTGAATGAGGCCACTACCTTTTCCTCTCGATGCTACATTTGGTACAGGGCAGCCCATATTAATATCGATTCCCTTAAATCCTAGCTCTGCCATGCCAATACTCATTTGGCGGAAATAATCAGGATTATCACCCCAAATATGCGCCACCATTGGTTGTTCATCTTCTGTAAAAGTCAAACGGCCACGCACACTTTTCATGCCCTCTGGATGACAATAGCTATCCGAGTTTGTAAACTCTGTAAAAAATACATCCGGTCTACCGGCTTCACTTACTACATGACGAAAAACAACATCCGTCACATCTTCCATTGGTGCAAGTACAAAAAATGGTCGTGGTAAATCACGCCAAAAATTATCTTTCATATTCAAATACAAATCCTTTCATTATGCATTACGGGATACATTATCAAACTGTTCTCCCCCAATTTAAAAGCAAAATATTTCACGTTCGTTAATTATACAATCTATTTACTAAATACGCTTCTCTATTATAAAGTCAAATAAATTATATGATAAATAAAAAGAACGAACTCCTATACAGAATTCGTTCCTATATTGGGCTTTATTTTCTCTCTATATGTTTGCAGCTTGCTATTTTATACTTTCTTTAACTGTTTTTACTTCGTATAATGCATTTTCTGCACTGATGATGTATTCAGGCTTTGCTGCCTTTGCAGCATAGATAGAGCTTCCTGCTCCTCCGATTAATCCAACCAATTATTAGTGACGGATTTTCTCCCATGTGCCTCTTCGAATCTAAGTAAATCATTTTGGCTTGTACTTTCAACTTGCTGATGAAAACAGTCCATCCTAATATAAAAAAACACCAGCTAAATAGTTACGAATTGAACCAGGTAACAAATGGTAGAATAAATATGGTCATAACATTTGAAAAGAGAGTAAGGATTACGTAGATAAATTTAGCTATGCATTCTTGCGTTTTTCTATTATAAAAAAACCCATTGAAAATGACTTCTCTAAGTCCTTTCAATGGGAAAATTATTATTTTACTGTCACCACACTGCCGTCGAGCTCTTAGTGCTCTTCTATTGCGGAAACACGTTTAGTGAAGAATGAAAGAACAAGGGCAATAACCGAAATAATTAATCCAAATAATATGGAATTTTGTACCCCTTCTACTAATCCTGTTATTGGACTTTCATATCCTTTTGCTGTAATAGACATTACTGTTACTGCGATTGCAGTACCAATTGCCCCCGCCACCTGTTGTAATGTATTCATAATGGCAGTACCATCTGTATATAATTCTCGTGGCAATTGATTTAAGCCATTTGTTTGGGCTGGCATCATTATAAACGAAAGCCCAATTAGTAATAAAATATGCATGATGATGATTGTTATATTTGACGTATTTGTATTGATCGTGCGTAAGAAAAGTAAACTGATTACAGTTAAACCAAGTCCAATTGGTATCATCAATCTTGGACCATATTTATCGAATAGATTCCCCGCTACTACCGACATTAAAGCATTCACTATCCCACCTGGTAATAGTAGTAATCCTGCAATCATTGGTGCTAATAACAATACTTTTTGTAGGTAAATTGGTAAAAGGACCATAACCGATAATAATGTCATCATTACAGCTAAAATGATGAACAATCCAATTGTAAACATTGGGTATTTAAATACTTTTAAATTTAGCATTGGTGTTTCAAGTCTGAATTGTCGGATTCCAAATAACACTAATGAAAGTAAACCAATTCCTACTGCAATATAAACTTCAGTTGTCATAAATGTACCTAATTCCCCTGAAATACTGAATCCATAAACAACGCCGCCAAAACCGATCGTTGAAAGGATAAATGATATTACATCCAACTTAGTCGGCTGTACTTCACTAACATTTTCAATGAATTTTAGACCAATTAAAATGGCAATAAGTAAAAACGGGAATGTTATCCAAAAGATTAAATGCCATGTGAATTTTTCTAAAATTAGCCCAGCTAGCGTCGGACCAATAGCGGGTGCAAATATAATGACAAGACCAATTTTCCCCATCGCGGCTCCACGTTTTTCAACTGGGTACACCATTAAAATAACTGTCATCATCAATGGCAAAATAATCGCAGTTCCTAATGCTTGGAAAATACGAGCAAGTAATAGAATCGAAAAACTTGGGGCAATTGCTGCAATGATGCTACCTAAAATCGATAAAGTTAAGGAAGTAGCGAATAATTGTCTTGTTGTAAACCGCTGCATTAAAAAGGAAGATACAGGTACAAAAATACCTAATACGAGCAAGTATCCAGTTGTTAACCATTGTACCGTTGAAGTTTCAATACCAAAACCCTTGCTAATCTCCACAAATGCCATATTTAATGCTGTTTCGTTAAACAGTCCAACAAAGGCAGCGATTAGAAAAGGGAGTACGATTTTGTTTCTTTTTTCATATAAGTTACCCATAAAACCTCCTTGTATTTCTTACATATCAAAGAGAGATTCTATTTCATAATCTCTTCATCAATTTTTAGTATACTTTTTCTCAATAGGATAAATGTGTAAATTTTACCTCATTCAATTCTAAAGTTTTAAATACACAAATTCAACTACCATTTTCATGTCGACTGACCTTCACCTTCTACTACTGCGAAAAAGCTCCTTTATGAAGTCCTCATTTTGATGCATTGTTACTCTCAAAATATACAATATGAATGTAACTAGAATGTGAGTTATACGTAAGTTGAATGTAAATACTACTGAATGCACCTCCATAACAATCAAAAAAACGATTATCATTATTCGGTAACCGTTTTTAACCTGTTGATGATTACACAATTCAAAGCAAAGAAAACAGTGTCTGGCATCAGAATTTTAAAATGGTCCCAGGGTGTCCACGACCTTCATTCACTACTATTATAAAAAAATATCCCTTAAATCCTTCAATACCAAAGGCAAGTATTTCAACTTAAACATCATCTTCAACCTTTTTGCTATTCTTGCTTTTAAGTCAAAAAGTACTTCTTCATGTGAATACTAGACGGAAAAGTTTTGAATAGTTGGCTTTACTTTCTCTCTTTATATGTGCAGCTTGGAGCTTTTTATTTTACTTTCTTTAACTGTTTTTACTTCGTATAATACTGGTACTTACAATCGATGCAGCAAAGTTTACTCATAAGGCTACGATTTGTACTAGATTTTGTCGAAGGGTAGATAAAAGTTAACTAGTATTTCAATTGTTTGTATATTTAACCAAAGTAAAAATGAGCTCGTTTCAGTTAAGAAACAAGCTCACTTTATTATTTTAAAATTAGTTTCGTCACACACTATACATGCGCAGAGTGTATGCGGCAACATATGAGTGCTGGTGGGTTTAATTACATAGGCTTGGTTCCTATTTTCCTGGGAATCTAGCCTATTAAGAAGATTAGGCAGCTTTCTATACTTCAAATAATCTATTGATTTGAAGGGATTCGACGAACTACTCGTTTACTTGGTCGATTTAGTTTATTTTCTGCCTTCTCATCCATTGTGTGGCTATCCACTTTTCTCCCTTTACAACTGGAGCTCCTCCATGCAACGTTAATTCGTTTAACGTTTGATCGTTATAAAAATATTCAAAGTACACCGCCATGCCCTTTTGCGGACTAACAGAAAAGTTTAATTTTTGGAAAAAGGTGCTTCCTCCCTCTTCCACATCATTTAAGTAAATCACTAGCGTTGCGATTCGATTGTTACTCGCCGCTTTGCTTGTAGGAGCGAAATAATCAAAATGTTCTTTGTACTCTTGACCCGGTAGGTAGTTCAAAATATGAAGCCCTTCCCCGTGTTCTATAGGAATCCCCATAATGGCAGATACCCTTTTTTCCACCCTCGCAAGAATATCATTGTTGATGTCTGTTAAAAACACACCGCTGCTTGTTCGTATCTCACTGACTTCTCGGGTTCCTCCGATTTTTGAACGCTGAAGGCGGCCTTTTGCCAACTGAATTAGTACATCGCATTCCTCATCATCCAATACCGAGCCTAAAACTACGACAAGTGGTTCTTCAAATCTAGCAATAATATTAATCTCTCTGTCTTCTGTTTTTATTTTATTTTCAATATGATTAAAAATAGTTGCTTCTTTTATATGTGCATCTTTAAAAACCATCCTATTCACCAACCCCTGTTTTTGTCGAAATATTCACTTACTTCGACAAACAGTTTTCCATTTCCTTTCAATTCTTCACTGAGAAAAAAATTATTTTTATATTCTTCGTTTCCTTTCACATTTACAAGCTTCTTCTATAATGAGTTGAGCGATATATTCTCATTAACAAGCAAAAAAGAACGAACTCCATCAATCGGAATTCGTTCTTTTAATATAATTACGATAACTCTAACCAAGCAACCGCTTCACAATGCGTCGAATGTGGAAACATATCAACAGGCTGTACTTCCTGCGTCTTATACCCTCCATCTTCTAAAATCCGTAAATCCCTCGCCAATGTTGAAGGATTACATGATACATACACAATACGTTTTGGTTTTTGTTCCAAAATCGTTTTCAGCAATGCTTCATCACAGCCTTTTCTCGGCGGATCGACCATTAAGACATCAGCTGTTTTTCCTTCTTTGTACCAGCGTGGAATAACTTCTTCTGCTGGGCCTGCTTCGAAGTAAGTATTTTCTAGGCCGTTTAGTTTTGCATTACGTTTCGCATCTTCAATCGCTTGTGGGACGATTTCAACGCCCATTACGTATTTCGCTTTTTTGGCCATAAATAATGAGATCGTGCCAATTCCACAATAGGCATCGATAACAGTTTCTTCCCCTGTAAGCTGTGCATAGTCTAATGCTTGTTTGTACAAGACTTCTGTTTGAATTGGATTGACTTGATAGAATGAGCGAGCAGATATTTCGAATCTTACTTCACCGATATGATCTTCAATTGTATCTTGACCCCAGAGGTTGACTGTTTCGTTGCCAAAGATTACGTTTGTATTTTCTGCATTAACGTTTTGCATGATGGATTTGACATTCGGAACAAGCTTACGAATGAGTTCAATAGCTGCTTCTGCTTGTGGAAATTTGGTTTTTTTTGTTACAAGTACGACCATCACTTCATCTGTTGCTCGTGCTTTTCGAACGACAACATGACGTAGCATTCCTTGTTTTGTTTCTTCGTTATATGGTTTAATGCCTAGTTTCCAAAGTTGTGGTTTTAAGCCTTCCAAAATCGCATCTGCTTCTGGCGTTTGGATCAGGCAGCGATCTGTGTCGACAATGGCATGGGATTTTGTTTTATAAAATCCTGCGATTGGCACATCGCCATTTAAGCCAAATGGAATTTGGGCTTTGTTTCGATAATTCCATGGGTTGTCCATTCCTTTTACCGGATGAACAGGCGCATCGATTTTACCAATGCGTGTCATGACGTTTCGAACCATTTTTTCTTTCCATTTTAATTGACCTTCGTAGGATAGATGTTGCAGTTGGCAACCACCACATTGTGCGTAGACACCACATGTTGGTTCTACTCGTTCAGGTGAAGGCACTTCAATCTTTATAATCTTAGCGAAGCCATAGTTTTTTAACGTTTTTAAGACATGAACTTCCACTTGTTCATCAGGTAGTCCGCCTTGAATAAAGAGCGGATAGCCATCTACTTTTGCAACGCCCGCCCCGTCATGAGTTAAATCTTCTATATAAACAGATAATCGATCGTTTTTCTTTACTGGTGCTGTCATACTTAACGTCCTTTCGTTTCAGTCCTTCTATTGTAACATGACAACTCAAAAGAAAAAATCCAAGAGCCCTTACGCCCTTGGATTCAACGTTACTCTTCGTCTTTCGTTACAGCACCATCTTTGAAAGCAACAGAAAAGCCAATGACGATTGCTACGATTACCACGATAAATGGTGCATAGAAGATAATGATATGTTCCATTTGGCTTGCCTCCTTTTAAGCATGGTGATCTTCTTTTCCTCTTACATAATCCTTATCAAATAGGAATAATTTCAACACTAAATATAAGGATGGCAGTAATAATAATAATCCCAAAACGAACGCAACGACTAGTGAAACGGCCATCGCCTTATTTGTAAATGAATCATAAATCGTTAGGTAAGGATATAACAAATAAGGATAATGTGAAATTCCATAACCAAAGAATGCAAATACAAATTGGCCGATTAATAGCCAAACTGCTAGACCATAATTTCTCCTTACCGCGATACAGCCAATCGTAATGACAAACATTACGGCTGATATGGCAAATAAATACCAAAAATCCACGATTCGATCAAAATGTTCTGTATTATGCCTTCTTAGCTCAACCATTATTCCGATTACCGAAAAGATTAATGGTACCGCCCAAAAAAGTGCATATCTTCTTAGTAAACTCGTGGCTTCCTTATCACCAGCAGAATTTGCATACCACGTCAAAAATACAGCTGATATATAAAGAACTGCAGATAGAGAAAGCAATACAATACTCCAAGTCAGCGGATTTGCAAATAGTGCTCCATAATCTAATACTGGACGATTATCTTTAAGCGTCACAAAGCCGCCTTCTGAAATCGTTAGGACAACCGATAGCGAGGCAGGTATTAATATCCCTGCAGCACCATACATAAACGAATAGCCTCTATGTCCCCTTGAACCATACGATTCAAATGCATAATAACTTCCTCTTATACACAAAAGCACTAGTGCAATACTGACAGGTATAAGTAATGTCGTCCCATAATAATAGGCTGTTTTAGGAAAAAAACCAACAATTCCTACGAAGAAAAAAACCAAAAATACATTGGTGATTTCCCATACTGGAGATAAATAGCGTTGAATAATTTTGGTCAAAGTGTGTTTCTTACCGATTGACAAACTATAGGCATTAAAGAACCCTGCCCCAAAATCAATCGATGCGATGATGACATATCCGAATAAAAATAGCCACAAAACGGAGATTCCAAGTACTTCTAAACTCATCTATGGCCACCACCCTTTTCAGCTTGACGATCAGATATCTCTCGTTCAATTGGATTTCGCTTGAACATTCTGCGAAGTACTACAACACTTCCTACTCCGAGAATAAAATAAACAACACAGAAAACTAATAACATTAAATCCACGTGCTGACTCGATGTAGCTGCTTCAGCCACTTTCATATAATGGACTAGAATCCAAGGTTGACGCCCCACTTCGGCTAGCCACCAACCTGCTTCAATTGCAATCACAGATAAAGGTCCTCCAGCAACAATAACCCAGCGGAACCATCTTGAGTGGATAAACCTCCATCTCCGTAGCTTTCCTAGGACATAAATAGCAGATACAAAAACCATAAAGAAGCCAATGGAAACCATTATGTCAAATAGAAAATGGATATAAAGAGGTGGTGTTTCGTCTTTAGGAAAATCATTTAACCCTTTTACTTCTGCAAAAGGATTGTTATGAGCGAGTAAGCTTAAGGCATACGGTATTCGAATCGCATATTTGACTTCCTCACCATCCCGAATACCGAACACTAAAAGCGATGCACCTTTTTCCGTTTCAAAATGCCACTCTGCAGCCGCCAATTTCTCCGGTTGGAATTCTACTAAGTATTTTGCAGAAAAATCCCCTACAAGTGCGGTCCCAATAGAAAATACCAACCCAAGTTTCATAAATAAGTACAATGATTTCTTATGATAAATATGCTTGGACCCTTTTAACATTCTAAATGCAGCAATTGCTGCTAACACAAAGGCAGAAGTCATATAAGCCGTCAACAATACATGCCCTACTTTGGTCGGCATTGCAGGGTTAAACATTGCAACTAATGGTTGAACATTCACTAACTGTCCATTTACGACCTCAAATCCTTGTGGTGCGTTCATAAATGCATTGACCATTGTGATGAAAATCGCTGATGCGGAAGCACCGACTGCGACTGGGATTAATAATAAAAAGTGCTTTTTCTGATTTTCGAAACGATCCCAAGTATATAAATAAATACCTAAGAAAATGGCTTCAAAGAAGAAGGCAAATGTTTCCATGAATAGTGGTAAAGCGATAATATTACCAGCGAGCTCCATGAAATTCGGCCACAAAAGGGATAATTGTAAACCAAGCGCCGTACCTGTAACAACACCAACAGCCACAGTAATAACAAACCCTCTTGCAATACGTCTTGCTAGTAAAATATAATGCTCATCGTTCTTTTTAATCCCAATCCATTGAGCGATCATAATCATTAATGGGACGCCAACACCAATCGTGGCATAAATAATATGAAACGTTAATGTCAGCTCAATTAAAAGGCGGCTAAAAAACACCGCATGTTCATTTACCATTATGAAACCTCCTTAATGTCCAAAAATTCTCCCTAAAATGGAAAGCAACATAATGAATGCAACAATAAAACTAGTCCAAATCAACTTTTTCTCCTGCTGTTTATACATAGCACCCTCTCCTTATATTTAATATACCCAGACTATCCCTCACTAAGCTCTTTATGAACATATTCATCATGAAAGGTATTTATAAGTTCAATTTCTTTTAACTAATCAGTAAAAGGTCTACAATCAAATTGAACATTGCAAATAATCAAAATAGAAAGGATGTATTGAAATTGTCTAACTCACTATATACAAAGGAAAATTTAGAAAACCTCCAACAACTTAAAGAATTGGTTCCAGAACAAACAAAAGCTTTTTCTGAATTCAATGCAGAAGTTTTCAAAGATAGTGCTTTATCTAAAAAGGAAAAAGAAATCATTGCTGTTGCTGTCGCTCATGTAACACAATGCCCATATTGCATTGATTCGCATACTAAAAACGCGAAGAAACTCGGCGTTTCACTTCAAGAATTACTTGAAGCTGTTTACGTGACTACTGCTGTTGAAGCTGGCGGTGCAATCACTCACAGTACTAATATGCACAATGCATTAAAAGATAATGCGGATGATGCATTATATAATCGCTCAAATTTAAAAGAACTAGCACAATTAGGTAAAGAATCTAGTGGCTTTAAATATTATTCTCATTTCAGCAATACAGCTTTAAAAGAGGGTGCATTAACTGCTAAATTCAAGGAAATTATCGCAGTTGCTGTTGCTCATGCTACACTTTGCCCATATTGCATCGATGTTCATACAAAAAACGCTTCTAAAAAAGGCGCAACAAATGAAGAATTAGCAGAAGCAGTCGTAGTCGCATCTGCATTATCAGCAGGTGGCTCCTATGCACATATGGCCAATTTAATCGCTAGTTACAATGACTAAAACTAATTAAAAAAGGTCTAGAAAGTGTATCAAAATTCACACTTCCTAGACCTTTTTTATATTTTATCAATCTCTCGAATTTCATCAATTGGCACAAATAATTCAATATGACGTTTTAAGTTAATAAATTCTGCAGGTGCATCGCCGCCATATTCACCATCTAAATTCAATTGAATCTTTTCGTCAGATGTAATTTTCAGTTCTCTAGCCTTCGCATAAATAACATGAGGATCCTTCAAATGTTCTCCTCTACTTGCCAGCGTTACCAATTTCACAAAATCTGCTATATTACTTTTTTTCAGGATGAAGATTGAAAACAATCCATCATTTAGACTTGCATCTGGCGCAAGTTTTTCGAATCCACCAACTGAATTGGTTAAAGCAATTAAAAACATCATTGCTTCATCATCAAATACTTCTCCGTCATATTCAATACGCATTTTAGTTGGTTTAATGGATGGCAACATTTCAATGCCTTTTAAATAATAGGCAAGCTGGCCAAGCATCGTTTTCAGTTTGCTCGGTACTTCGTAGGTTAACTCGGTAATTCTACCTCCACCAGCAATATTGATAAAATAGCGATCATTGACACGACCTACATCTACTGGAATACTATTTCCTGCAATAATGATCTCAACTGCTTTATCAATATCTCGTGGAATATGGACCGCACGCGCGAAGTCATTTGTAGTACCCATTGGAATCAATCCAATTTTCGGTCTGTTTTCAAATTCACTAACACCTGCGACTACTTCATTTAAAGTACCGTCGCCACCAACAGCGATGATAATATCAAATTCTCTTTCGACTGCAGCTTTAGCAGCAGTAGTTGCATCCCCTGCACCCGTAGTAGCATGGCAAGAAGTTTCATAGCCTGCAACCTCTAGTTTTGCTAATACTTCAGGTAAGTGTTTTTTGAAAATCTCGCGACCTGAAGTGGGGTTATAAATGATACGTGCTCGCTTCATTTTTCTACCTTCCTACTCTAGATATTTCTAATATATATGTTAACGAACTTTTTAGGGATTAGTTCCCGAGTCACAATCAAACAGGCTGTCTCATATAGTTTTAAAAAAGAGGCAGCCGCTGATTTTAACTTAAGTTCGAATTTAGACCTTCATATATTTTATACCGAAGTAGTCATGTTCTGCAAATTCCTATTAAGATAGCGCTAAAATAAGTGCTCTACTAATATCTTCGTATACGTAACCCCAGAACTCATCATTCGTTGCATTTTCCTTTGTAATTCCTGCAAATAGTTCTTTTTGTTTGTCAGCAAATGTTGGATCATCTTGAGACGGTAACTCACTTCTTTTTTTCATGACATACTCTTGAAGCTGTGGTGCACGTGGTCCCCATTTTCCAATTACTTCACCTTGTTCATTTAAAAAGATATAAACAGGAATAGAGCGGCCACCATTTGTTAAATACTGATCCATCAATTCTAAATTTTGGTCACGGAATACAGTTCGCACTTCAAGATCTGCTTCTTCTCCAATGCGACGCATAATGGCATTATTCATCATTGCATCCCCGCACCAATCTTCTGTGATTACTAAAACATGTGGCTTTTTTTCGTTTAATAACGATAAAAAGTTTTCATCATGTGGTAATTCAAATAAGCGATATACATTAAGACTTTCTTCTTTAAATTTTGTCATTTGTTCCATATAATCTTTGATTGGTAATGCTTCATCAAAATATTGCTGCTCTGTTTTCATATTAAATCCCTCCATGTTTTAAGTGTAATGTGTTCCCACCATTTTCGCAAAAATACTAGCTCAGGAATTAGAATATTCCAACATTTGTTTCTTTAAAAATATTTCTGTAAAATTAGTCAAGGAAATAGGGAAAGGAATGAAAGTTTTGAAAGTTCAAAGTCTATTAAAAGGACACAATTTTTTATTTTTTGGTTTGCTTGCTCTATTCATTCCATTCTTACCTGTATTTTTAAATGGACAGGGATTGACTACGAGTGAAGTTGGTCTCATTATCGGTGCGGGTGGCTTTGTAACGATTATCGCCCAACCCTTATGGGGAATGATCAGTGACAAAACGAAGACATTACGGAAAGTTATGCTTATATTAATCTTCATGACTGCTGTATGTGGGTTTCTCCTATTTAACATGAATAGCTTCTGGGGTCTAATAATTGTAGCGATGCTCGTTTACTTTTTCTTAATGCCTTTAGATCCCTTAACAGAAAGCTTAAACTATACGATGACGGAAGCTACTGGTACAAGTTATGGATCTGTACGTACTTACGGGGCACTTGGATATGCGGTCTTAGCATTAGTCGTTGGCTATGTGATGGAATGGTTTGGTATGAATAGTATCTCAATACTTTTCGTACTGCTCGGTGTTATTTGTTTCATCTTATTGTGGAAGCTTCCCGATGCTCCAACCTCTTCAGCTCCGGTCACAATTGATGGTTTGAAGAAAATCTTAAAAAATAAAGAAATGATCTTATTTTTAATACTCATATTCATTAGCTCTGTTCCTGCACGTATGAATGATACATTTTTAGGTATCCATATAAATGCACTTGGAGGAAATACATCACTTGTTGGGATTGCGTTTTTTATCTCAGCAGGGACTGAAATTATAGTGTTTGCCCTAAGTTATGTATGGTTACGAAAAGGAAAAGAATTACTCATTATCACAATTGCTATTTTCTTTTACGCACTCCGCTTTTTCTTATCAGGTTTAGTAGAAAGTCCAGTTAAGCTTGCAATTATTCAACTTTTACAAATGGTGACTTTTCCAATATTCTACACGGCAGCCATACAATATCTATATCAAATTGTCCCTCGGGAATGGAGAGCAACTGGACAAACTGTTTTGGCATTATTGTTCTTCGGCATCTCTGGTATTATTTCTTCATCTGTTGGAGGATTTATATATAATGCGTATGGTGGACATGTTTTCTATTACACTATAGCAACCATTTCCTTCCTAGCAGGAGTGTTTGGTTCAGCACTATTACTTCGGAAGAAACAAAAAGCAAGAATAAGCAGTACAGATTAAAAAGGAGAGGAATTATCCCTCTCCTTTTTGATATCTTTTGCTTTACAAAGCCCAAAGCCCCATAGCACCTTCTTGGCTTAAGCTAAGCAACACACAGCTCTTGATTAGAACAAGACAAACTACTATTAGACTAACTCACCTCTCAATTAGAACAACTCACTATGCCGCTAGTACACACACTCTATTTAGCGCTCCATTTCTTTAAAACAAAAATAGAGCTAACAAAAATTCATTTTGTCAGCTCTATCTTTTATTTGCTTTAATTATCTTTTTTGAATTTCTTCTAAAAGCATTTTGTTAACCATTTGTGGGTTTGCTTGTCCACGTGAAGCTTTCATGATTTGACCTACTAGGAAGCCAATTGCGCGGTCTTTACCGTTTTTGAAGTCTTCAATAGATTGTGCGTTGTTATCAAGAACTTCAGTAACCATTTTAAGAAGTGCACCTTCATCAGAGATTTGAACAAGGCCTTTTTCTTTAACGATTTGTTCAGCATCTCCACCATTTGTAACAAGTTCTTTGAATACTTTTTTCGCAATCTTAGAAGAGATGGTACCTGCAGTGATTAATTTAATCATGCCACCAAGACCAACTGGAGTAAGTGCTGTTTCTGAAAGTTCTTTTTGTTCAGCGTTTAAGAACGCTGAAACTTCACCCATTAACCAGTTAGATGATAGTTTTGCATCTGCACCAGTCGCAACTGTAGCTTCAAAGAAGTCAGCAGTTTCTTTTGAAAGTGTTAATACATGTGCATCATAAGTTGGAATGCCATATTCAGCTACATAGCGTTCTTTACGAGCGTCAGGAAGTTCAGGAATCATCGCTTTTTCGCGTTCTAACCATGCATCGTCGATTACGATATCCACTAAGTCTGGTTCAGGGAAGTAGCGATAGTCATCTGTACCTTCTTTGACACGCATAAGAATAGTTTTACCTGTTTTTTCATCGAAACGACGAGTTTCTTGCTTGATTTCGCCACCAGCATTTAACACTGCTGCTTGACGTTGTTCTTCATATTCTAGACCTTTACGAACAAAGTTGAATGAGTTTAAGTTTTTCAATTCTGTTTTTGTACCAAACTCATCTTGACCATAAGGACGAATTGAAATGTTGGCATCACAACGTAGTGAACCTTCCTCCATACGTACGTCTGAAACGCCAGTGTATTGGATGATGGCTTTTAGTTTTTCAAGGTAAGCATACGCTTCTTCAGGAGTACGCATATCTGGTTCAGATACGATTTCAACTAAAGGTGTACCTTGACGGTTGTAGTCAACTAATGAAGAATTTTTGCCATGCGTTAATTTACCAGCATCTTCCTCCATGTGGATACGAGTGATACCGATACGTTTTTTCTCACCGTTTACTTCGATTTCAATCCAACCATTTTCACCAATTGGTTTATCAAATTGAGAGATTTGATAAGCTTTCGGATTATCAGGATAGAAGTAGTTTTTACGGTCAAATTTAGTATGTTGGTTAATATGCATATTAAGCGCTAGTGCAGCACGCATTGCATAGTTCACAACTTCTTTGTTTACGACAGGAAGTACCCCTGGGTAACCTAGGTCGATTACAGAAGTGTTTGTATTTGGTTCAGAACCGAATTGGTTTGGAGATGGAGAGAAAATTTTAGAATTAGTTTTCAACTCTACGTGTACTTCTAAACCAATGACTGTTTCGTAGTTCATATTATTTTACCTCCCAAGTTTGAGGTGTTTTTTCGTGGAAGTCTGTAGCACGTTCGAACGCATCTGCCACACGGTAAACTGTACCTTCCTCGAAGTATTTACCAATAATTTGTAAACCTACTGGAAGACCTTCATCAAAGCCACATGGAATTGAAATAGCAGGAACACCAGCAAGGTTGATTGGAACAGTTAAGATATCATTTGCATAGACAGTCATTGGATCATCGATGTTTTCACCAAGTTTGAATGCAGTAGTTGGAGCAGTTGGACCAACAATGACATCATATTCTTCAAATACTTTATCGAAGTCTTGTTTGATTAAAGTACGAACTTGTTGTGCTTTTTTATAGTAAGCATCATAAGTACCAGCTGATAATGAGTAAGTACCAAGCATAATACGGCGTTTTACTTCATCACCAAAGCCTTCAGCACGTGTTTTCGTATATAGCTCATCTAAGTTTGATGCTTCTGCACGGTAACCATAACGGATACCATCGAAACGAGAAAGGTTAGATGACGCTTCAGATGAAGATAAGATATAGTAAGCTGCTAAAGCGTATTTAGAGTGTGGAAGTGATACTTCTTCTACTGTAGCGCCTAGTTCGATTAATTGTTCCATTGCAGCTAAAACAGCAGAACGTACACCAGCACTTACACCTTCTCCTAAATATTCTTTTGGTACAGCAACTTTAAGACCTTTAATATCACCAGTTAATTGGTCAACATAGCGAGGTACTTCAACATTTGCTGAAGTTGAGTCGTGTTCGTCAACGCCTGCAATCGCTTCAAGAATTAAAGCATTATCACGTACGTTACGAGTGATTGGTCCGATTTGGTCAAGTGATGATGCAAATGCAACTAAACCAAAACGTGATACACGACCATAAGTAGGTTTCATCCCAACAACGCCACAATAAGCAGCTGGTTGACGGATTGAACCACCTGTATCAGAACCTAGTGAGAATGGTACTTCTCCTGCAGATACGGCTGCAGCTGAACCACCTGAAGAGCCACCTGGTACATGTTCAAAATTCCAAGGATTGTGAACAGGTTTAATGCTTGAGTTTTCGTTTGCAGAACCCATTGCGAATTCATCCATGTTCAATTTACCGATTGTAACCATACCAGCTTCTTTTAATTTGTTAACAACTGTTGCGTTGTAGATTGGATTAAATCCTTCTAGAATTTTAGAAGCACAAGTTGTTTCAAGACCTTCAGTTACGATATTGTCTTTTACCCCGATTGGTAGCCCGTAAAGTGGTCCACGGTTTTCAAATGGTACTTGATCCATTTCTTTTGCTTGGTTTAATGCGTTTTCTTTATTCAATGCTAAAAATGCGCCTACTTCGCCATCTACTGCATCAATGCGATCATATGCTTCTTGCGCTAAATCAGCAATTGTAATTTCTTTGCTATGTAATAGCTCTTGTAGTTCTGCCGCTGATTTTTTGAATAGTGACATACTTGTCCCTCCTAACGCTTATCTTATTCAGTAATAATTGGTGGTACTTTAACTAAGCCATCTTGTTGTTCTTTTACGTTTTTCATCATAACATCACGGTCCAAACCTTTAACTGCAACGTCTTCACGCAATACGTTAACTAAAGGTAAAACATGAGTTGTCGGTTCAACATTCGTTGTATCTAGTTCGTTTAATTGCTCAGCGAAATCAGTAATTGCAGCAAGTTGTGCAGCAAATTTCTTTGCTTCATCTTCTGTAATTGCAAGGCGAGCTAGATTTGCTACGTGCATTACTTCTTCTTTTGAAATTTTTGCCATTTATCACACCTCCGAAATCAATAACCATACCGATAATAATATCATTACTCCAAAGAAATGTGCAAGACACTTCTTTTTACTAAAGTACGTTTAAACGCTTGAAAATAAAGGGTTTTATTCCCTACATGCGAATGTTTAATCATCCAATTTCATTATAGCGAAAAATAAATTAAAATTTGAATAACTTAACATTAGACAACGAATCGTCACAAAAAGAAGTATAGCCAAGGAGAATTAAAATTAGGCTATTTTCATATACAAATGATTTAATGCGCGAATTGTTAATGCTTAATCTTTCAAAAAACATAAAAGAGCATTTTTAAAATTAATTAAGTAATCATCAGCGTGGCGTGAATTCTATGAATAAATCTCTACTGCGTATAAAAAAGAGATTAAACCAAAAATTGGTTCAACCTCTTTCTATTAATCATTATAAATATGAATATATGGTTCATCTGAATTTGCTTTTTTTACAACCAATGCTTCCGGGCCATTTACAGAAGTAACATTTACTTCAACCTGTAAACCTTTTGGAAATTGGTCCATTACTTCACCAGACATGTATTGTGTAAAGCCAATAATTTCTGAAGACCCATAGAATTTGATAGGTATTTGAATATTTAACTTTTGAATCTGATTATCTTGATAGAAACCAGTACCTACCATATTCGTATAATTAGAGAAATACTTATCGATATCTTGTTTGAAATAGTTAAAGTTTTCATTGATATCTCGATAATTTGCATCACTTGTTGGGAAAAGAACGTATTTTTCTTTTATCTTTTTCCAATCTTTAATTTGATTACTTCCTTCATCTACATCTGTATACGCAAAGTAGGTTCCAGGGACAATGGATGAACGGCTTTGTTGCTTAAATAGACCAATTGTAATTGGCACTTGAGATAATCCATTTATTTGACGTATTCGTTTCACTACTTGTGTTGCAATTTTTTTACCTTCAGTATCTAGAGTGGCTTGTGGAATTGGCTCTTCGTAAGTCGCACCATAATCTTGTTTTTGGTAATAATAAATAGAGTTTAATGCAAGACCGATAGAAATACCTGCAAGTTTCACCTTATTGTTGCCTGTTTTTTGAAGATAGTTTTGTTCTACAATATGTGCCAAATAGATTGGTGCTGTTTTGGCACGTTCTGTTGGTGTCATGTTTTTTGTTGCTTTTGGATTTAATCCAGCAGGATCTTGATTACTTCGTGCTAGCCATGAAGAAACCGTGTCCTTGTCTAAATATTGACCTTCTTGGAAGTAATATTTGGCTGGATCAAATGCTTGTTGTGATAAACGTAAAAGACCACTTTCTGCTTCTTTTACATCATATTTAGTATTTATATTTGAAACAATTAAACCTCTACTTGCGCTTTCTTTATATGGTAAAAGTGTACGGTAGTATTGGTCATCAATTTGCATTCTAGGAATGATGGTTGTTTCTCCCTTATCTTTTGTTGACTTTGTGCTTTGTACAACAGTTGAATCTTTTGATAAAGAAGGTAAACTACACCCCGCTAACATAGCTGTTATAACCATAGCTGGTATTAAGCGACGGTTCATTGTTTTAATGCTCCTTTTTTTAAGTTAATTCTTCGATTAGGCGGGCTTCATCCCACACTTCTATACCGAGTTCTTCAGCCTTTGTGAGTTTTGATCCTGCTTCACTTCCTGCAATGACAAGGTCTGTTTTTTTACTTACACTCCCCGTCACATTTCCACCTAACTCTTCTATTTTCTCTTTTGCCTCTTGGCGTGTCAATTGTTCTAATTTACCAGTTAGGACAATTGTTTTTCCTGAAAATGCACTTTCAATTTCTTCTGCAGTCACTTTTTTGCCTAGGTAGGTCATATTCAAACCAGCTTCACGTAAACGCATGATTAGTGCTTGTACATCTTCACTATCAAAATAAGAAACAACAGAGTCCGCCATTTTGTCTCCAATTTCAAAAACATTGACTAGTTCCTCTTCCGATACTGTCATTAAACGTTCCATTGTTTCGAATTCTTCAGCTAATAGTCTTGCAGCTTTTGCTCCTACATGACGAATACCAAGCCCAAATAATAATCTTTCAAGGGAATTCTTTTTAGATTCTGAAATAGCATTCACTAAATTTGTTGCAGACTTATCACCCATACGATCAAGCTGCACTAATTCTTCCACTTCAAGATGATATAAATCAGATACGTCTTTTACTAGCTCTGATTTTAATAATTGCTCTACCACCTTTTCTCCTAAACCATCAATATTCATGGCATTACGTGACACGAAATGTGCCATTCCTTCTGAAATTTGAGCAAAACACTGAGGGTTTACACAACGTAGTGCAACTTCCCCTTCAATTCGTACAAGTTCACTATCACAAACTGGACAATGCGAAGGCATGCTAAAAGGTTCGCTATCATTACTTCGTTGATCAAATAAAACGGTTACGACTTCTGGGATGATATCACCAGCTTTACGAATAATGACTTTATCTCCGATACGAATATCCTTTTCTCGGATAATATCCTCATTATGTAAAGTAGCACGTTGCACGGTTGTTCCTGCCACTTGAACTGGTTCTAAAATAGCTGTTGGTGTCACAACACCTGTACGTCCAACGGTTAAATCAATATCTAGGACAGTTGTGATCACTTCTTCTGCTGGGAATTTATAAGCAATAGACCAACGAGGAACTTTTACGGTATTTCCTAGTTCTTCTTGTTGATCGTAGTTATCGATTTTAATTACGATACCATCAATTTCATAAGGCAATGTTGGACGTTTTTCAGTCCATTCATCGACATAAGCCATAACCTCTTTTATATCTTTGCAAATACGACGTTCATGGTTTGTTTGGAAGCCTAGTTTATCCATGTAATCTAAAGCTTCACTATGACTTGTTAAACCATATGCTTCACCATTACCACCCATCGCATAGATAAATGTGGAAAGATTTCTGCTTGCAGCAATTTTAGGGTCTAATTGACGTAACGATCCAGCAGCAGCATTACGCGGATTCGCAAACAACTCTTCGCCCTTTTCAGCACGCGCTTTGTTTAAGTTTGTAAATGAACGTTTTGGCATATAACATTCGCCACGTGCCTCAATTGTAACGGGTTCTTTTAAGCGTAGCGGCACAGAGCGGACTGTTTTCAGATTTTCCGTAATATCTTCACCAATCGTACCGTTACCACGGGTAGCACCTTGTATAAATACACCATTTTCATAACGCAATGAAATCGCTAAACCATCAATTTTCAATTCACAAACGTAAGTAAAATTATCACCAATGACAGATCGAACGCGTCGGTCAAAATCTTTCAAATCTGCTTCGTTAAATGTATTTCCTAAACTTAGCATTGGATATTGATGTGTTACTTTTTTAAATCCTGTTAGTACCTCACCACCCACTCGTTGTGTTGGTGAATCTGGATAGATTAAATCAGGATTCTCTTTCTCGATTGCAATGAGTTCATGTAAAAGTTGATCGTATATTGCATCCGGCACAATTGGTTGATCTAATACATAGTAGGCATGTCCATATTCATGAAGAAGCTGATTTAACTCTTCAACACGCTTTTCCAATTGAATTCTATCCATTCTTTTTCCTCCAATTATATGCTTAGACTTTTTCGATTGGTGCGAATTTCGCTAATAATCGTTTAATACCAGTTGGGCTATTGAATGCAATATCTAATTCTGTATTTTCGCCTTCTCCACGCACACTAACAACAGTACCCACACCCCATTTTTTATGGGAGGCTTTGTCCCCAACCTTCCAGCCGATTTGGTCTCCGCCAGTTTGATTATAAGTTGATGTAATAACTGTTTTACGTGTTTGAGGTGCTATAAAGCCAGATGTACGGCGCTTTGTTGTACCAAATCCATTACTTGAAGTTTGTCCTTGTGTAGACACTTCATCCATAATTTCTGTACCAATTTCTTGCAAGAAACGTGAAGGACGGTTAAAACTACTACGTCCAAAAATTGTACGGCATTGCGCACATGTTAGGTATAATCGCTGTTCTGCTCTAGTAATGCCCACATAGCACAATCTACGTTCCTCTTCCATTTCATCTTCATCTTGTAATGAACGTGAATGTGGGAAGATGTTTTCTTCCATACCAATGATGAAGACAACTGGGAATTCAAGACCTTTTGCAGAGTGCATCGTCATTAATACGATGGATCCTTTTGATTCATCTTCTTTATCAAGTGAATCAATATCTGATATTAACGCCAAATCTGTTAAGAAAGCCACCAATGATTTATCTTCACTTTGGTCTTCGAAAGCTTTCGTAACAGTTAAGAATTCATCAATATTTTCTAATCGACTTTCTGCTTCAATTGTTTTTTCTTTGATCAACATATCGCGATACCCAGATTTGTCTAAGACTTCTTCAACTAATTCAGTAACTGACACGAATTCTTGCATTTTCGTGAAGTTTGAAATCATCGTATGGAATGCAATGACTGCATTCGTTGCTTTTGCAGATAGTCCCATAAAATCTGCTTCTTTTAATGCATCGAAAATAGAGCGATCTTGATCAATCGCATATTGAGCCATGCGTTCAAATGATGTTGCACCGATACTACGTTTTGGTTCGTTAATAATACGAGCCAAAGATAAATCGTCATCATTGTTCGCAATTAAACGAAGATATGCAAGTAAGTCCTTTATTTCTTTGCGATCATAGAACTTTGTACCTCCGACAATTGTATAGCTCATATTCGATTTCACAAGCATTTCTTCCATTACACGCGATTGAGCATTAGTCCGATAAAGAATGGCAAAGTCATCTAATGTGCGATTTTCTGATTCTATTAACTCTTGGATTGTTTTCACAACAAATTGAGCTTCTTGCTTTTCGTCATATGAATGATAGTAAGAAATTTTTTCACCATCTTCGTTATCTGTTCTTAATTCCTTTGGATAACGGCTGGTGTTGTTTTTAATGACGTCATTAGCTGCTTGTAAGATGCGAGAAGTTGAACGGTAATTTTGTTCAAGCATTATTACTTTGGCTGTTGGATAGTCTTTTTCAAACGATAAAATATTTTGTATATCCGCTCCACGCCAACGGTAAATAGATTGGTCAGAATCCCCTACTACACAAATATTTTTGAATTTCTTAGCAAGCATTTGGACCAATCGATATTGTGAATGATTGGTATCTTGATATTCGTCTACGTGAATGTATTGGAAACGATTTTGATAATACTCCAGTACTTCAGGAACCTCTTCAAACAAGCGGATTGTTTGCATGATTAAATCATCGAAGTCTAATGATTGGTTTTTTCTTAATCGTTTTTGGTAATTTTCATATACTTGTGCCACAGTTCGTTCATATGGATTTGATTCATTTACCTGTGCTTGATATTGTTCAACATCAATACATTCGTTTTTTGCTGAGCTAATAGCATTTAGCATCGAACGAGGATCAAATCGTTTCGAATCAATATTTAATTCCTTTAATGCATTTTTAATGACTGTCAATTGATCTGATGTATCTAGAATGGAGAAGTTTTTGTTGAATCCTATACGGTCAATATCTCTTCGTAAAATACGTACACACATGGAGTGGAATGTAGAAACCCACATACTTTGCCCAGTACCGTTTCCAAGCAATCCATCAATTCGTTCTCTCATTTCACGAGCAGCTTTATTGGTAAAGGTAATTGCTAATATTTTGGATGGGTATACTTGTTTTTCAATAACTAAATATGCGATACGATGAGTTAGCACACGTGTCTTACCAGAGCCAGCACCTGCCATGATTAGTAGAGGACCCTCTGTCGTTTTTACAGCTTCTTCCTGTTCTTTATTCATACCTTTTAATAAGTTTTTTGTTAGTTGTTCCATAATGAACCACCTTTGCACAAACATTTGTTCTTAATTATACTATATTACTTTTTATCTTTCACGGCTTTTACTGTTTGTAATGCCATTTTTACATTATCATAAATAACATTTCCGACAACCACTGTATCTGCATATTCAGCCATTTCAGCTGCTTGTTCAATAGAAGTAATCCCACCGCCATAGAAAAGCTTTGTTTGTTGTAATTCTTGGCTAATTTTTTTTACTAATTGTGGGTCACCATAAGTACCGCTATATTCCATATAAAATACAGGTAATCTAAAGAAATTTTCAGCTAATCTTGCATAAGCAATGACATCATCTTCATCTAAATCAGTTTTTGCTTCCGTTACTTTTGCTGCTTTACAATCACCATTTAAAATACAATATCCTTCTGCAATTAGCTCGTCCCACATCATCACATCACCAAATGCTTTAATTGCTTCATGGTGTAAGTCTTTTACCCATGTAGTAGATTGGCTATTTAATACGGTCGGGATAAAATAGTAATCATAACCTGGTGTAACTGATTCTGTATTGGATATTTCTAATGCTACTGGGACCGTATAGCGACGGATACGAGCAAGTAAGTCTAATACACCATCTATTGTCACATCATCTGTACCGCCAACAATAATGGCATCTGTACCTGATTCACATAATGATTCTAGTACTTCATCTGTAATATTCTTTGCTGGGTCCACTTTGAACACATGTTGCCAATTCTTTATCTCCATACATTTCCCACCTATTTTCATTTTTCTCTCTTAACAGTATACACAAAACAAGCCTTCCACTACTATGAGTGGAAGGCGCCATGAAAATTTTTAAAAAGAAAAAAGTATCTCTGTTCAATACTTAATTCCTTAAGAATTATTGTTTCTTATTTTGGTGCTTGAAATGGTTTTTCGTCAGGATAGAGACGACCTAACATTTCATCATACGTATCATTACCGTAATCGAAGCATCTGCGTACGCGAGAAATCGTTGCAGTAGAGGCACCAGTTTCTTTTTTGATGGATTCATATGTTTTTTTCAAGCGTAGTAAATGAGCAACTTCAAAACGTTGTGCTAATGATTGAATTTCACTGATTGTGCATAAATCATCAAAGAATTTATAACACTCATCAATATTTTTTAACTCTAAAACGGCTTTAAACAATTGATCTGTTTGATGGCCTTTAATTTTTTCGATTTGCATTTATCGTTCCTCCTTCCTGATTTCTTGTGCCAAGCGACTTTTTCTAGGTCCAGGATTGGAAGGTAAAAGTGATCCATGATGGACATAACATTCAAGATTTTAAAACTGTTCACACTAAGCCGCTACCCGTGTGACAACGATTCTTATCAATACTATTTTATATCATGTAGACGTTTATTTCAATTTAACGCGTTAAAGCGCTACTATCTCATAACAGATGGGAAAAGCACCTTTTTCTTCATCACATCGAAAATACCACGTTGCGTTATACGAATATATGGTAAATGTGTTGATTGCAAGAATAATAACGTATAGAATGCATCACCATGTTTATAACCACGTTCTGCTAAAGCTTGCTTCAAAGCTTTTTCTTGTTCAATAAGCTTCTCTAGTGGCTCTGTTGATAAACCACCACCTAAAGGTAAAGGCAAGCTTTCTATTACACTACCATTTTCTACAATGACCATTCCACCATTCATTTTCTTCATTTCATGGAACGCTTGAAGCATCGCCTGTACATTCTTACCGATTAAAATGATATCACCTGTGCAAGAATAAGAAGAGGCAAAACCTTGAAGCTTGTTAGCAAATCCCTTAATTAGTGTGTTCACACGCCATTTTCCTTCACGGTCAACAAGCATTAAATAACATTCATCATGGTCATCACTCAAATACCCTTCATTTGTATGAACTGCTACTTTATATGGTTTGGTAATAACATCATTTGTCATTTCAATTCCAAAAGGCATTGAAAACTGACAATCCTCTTCCGTAATATCAAAGTCCAAATCTAATGATCCTAATGCTGAAAAATCAGTTCCTTCTATAGAATGAACTTTCTTTCCATCTCGTTTTAACCAAACGCCTTTTGATAAAACGCTTACAGGAACTGGATGATATTCATCTTGTAAAATATTTAATGTAGCATAACGACCAGTTGCTATAAAACCCTGCAAGTCTGACAAATTATAATACCTTGCCACATTATAAGAAGCCATTTGATAAGCATCAATTGGATCAACACCAGCATCAAGTGCTACCTGGATACATTTGTCCATAATCCCATCTTCATAAAACGCAGGTGTTGCACCATCAGTTGTCATCATTAAATGGTCAAAGATATTTAGTCCCTTATCTACAATAGCCTTCAATAAATCAGGCAAATCAGGTCGTATGGAAGAATGTCTTAATGTCACTGCATACCCATGTAAAATACGATTTTCTACTTCTTCAAGTGTCATCGCTTCATGGTCACCTTCTGCACCAAAAAGTTTTAAGCGCGCTAAGGTTCGAGAAGATGCTCCAGGTAAATGTGTTTCAATCTTTTTACCGTAGGCTTTTGCAGCTTGTAACCAATAAAGCATCTGGTCATCACCAGCAACTAATCTTGGCCAGCCAGTTAGCTCTCCTCCCATTATTACATCTTTACGGTCTAACCATTCATGTATGGAAGTCGTTGTAAATAAATCATGTTCATGTAAAAGCTCCGTTTGAGAATCAAAACGAACCCACCAGTAAAAAGAAAATGGTAACTGCTTCAGTTGATCTAAAATTGAAAACGCTTTCTTGTTACTCAATTTTAAAAAGAACGTCATGTTGTCTGCTATAAAAGTTGTAGTTCCAAGTTGTGCCGAATAATCCGCTAATGTTTGGGGATTATAAAGTTGAAATGGATGTACATGTGGTTCAATATAGCCTGGAACAATTGTCTGTCCCTTTGCATCTACGATTTCTGTCCCCTTTTTGTTTACTGGCATTTTAGGACCTGCATATATTATGCGATCATCTAAAATCCAAATGTTCCCCTGCATCCAACATTTATACATGCTATGTAGATAACGTGCATTCATAATGACGATGCTTGGTGCAGTTTTCCCATCTATTACAGATACTTGCTTTCGAATTTCTCCAATTTTCCATGCTGGCTCAAGCATTGCATCCATCTCCTTTCTTAAATTGTGTTAAAAATCATGATTATTTTGTAATAAAACAGTATTGATTTTTTCCATTATAAAGTAATCGTATCATAGCACTTTAGGAAAGCAAAGTATTAAGGTTTGAATAATTACTAAATACTGGAGGTTAGATTGATGGCATTAGGTGAAAATATTAGTGCTCAGAGTGCTTTTGGCCGCTTTGTATGCGGTGCTACTATGACTGCATATGGTATAGCAAGAGTTGCAAAAGACAAAGGTGGTTTTAGAGGCCAAGCCATGATTATGTTTGGGGCTATGAAGATGGCAGAAGGAGTTTTAAAATATTGCCCTACAAAAGCGGTACTTAATAGTTCTCTTAATAATTCATTTAACTCTATTTTGAGTCAAATGCAGTCGAACAATACAAGTACTTCTACATCAGGTGCAAATTCAGGAGCTTCAGGGATGAACTCAGGAGCTTCTTCAGGAATGAACTCGGGTTCTTCTTCTGGCACTTCTTCTGGCTCTGCTACAAATCCGATTATAGACGTTGCACAATTGATGAAGGACTTCGGCAATGCCACTATGATGAACATTGCTGGTAACCAACAACAGTCCAATCAATCGAACGCGAATCAGCAAGCGGGGGCTAACCAGCAAGCGGGGGCTAACCAGCAAGCGAACGCAAATCAACAAGCGAATGCTAACCAACAAGCTAGCGCAAGTCAACAGTCTAATTCGAACCAACAAGCAAACGCTAACCAACAGTCCAATTCAAATCAACAAAATAATACAAATCAATCTGCTAGTTCCAACCAACAAAGCAATGCGAAACAACCTGCTAGCTCGAGTCAACAAAGTAATTCGAAACAACCTGCTAACTCGAGTCAGCAAAACAAACAGGGACAACAAAATTCGAACCAGCAAGCAAAACCAAAAAGTCTTACAGGAAAGTAGTCATGCAAACTGCCCGATTAAATCGGGCAGTTATTTTTTTCTGTTCACACAACTTGAATCCCATTTTTCCAAACTGCACAAACGTGATTGACCCCAAATAGATACTGTAATTCTTGATAATTCCCCACATTCCACATGACAATGTCAGCTGCTTTTCCAACTTCTAATGATCCTATCCTGTCTTCACATTTAATGGCACACGCTGCGTTATAGGTTGCAGCCGTCAATGCTTCAGCTGGCGTTAGTCTCATTGTGATACAAGCAAGATTCATTACTAAGGACATTGATGTAGTAGGAGATGATCCTGGATTACAATCTGTAGAAATGGCTACTGGTACACCTGCATCAATCATTTTTCTTCCCTGTGCCGCAGTCTCATGTAAATACATAGCTGTTGCTGGTAATAAGCAAGCGATTACTCCTGACTTTGCCATTCTGTTAATGCCATGATTAGAGGCCTTCAGTAAATGTTCAGCAGAAATAGCACCAACTTCCGCAGCTAATTCTGCTCCACCATATGCCTCTATTTCATCTGCATGAATCTTAGGGATCAAGCCGAATTCCTTTCCTCTTTCCAAAATTCTTCTTGATTGTTCCGGAGTAAATACATCCTTTTCACAAAATACATCATTAAATACAGCTAATTTTTCTTCCGCCACTGTTGGAATCATTTCATTCATAACATGCTCAACATAGGCATCTTCTCTCCCCTTATACTCAATAGGAACAGCGTGAGCTCCCATAAAAGTTGGGATAATATCAATTGGATGACTTTTTTGTAGTTTGTGCATGACTCTTAACTGTTTTAACTCTGTTTCCTTATTCATACCATATCCACTTTTACCTTCAATGGTTGTGACGCCATGATGTAAGAAGGAATCTAATCTAAGCTTTGTTTGCTTTATCAGTTCTTCTTCTGTTGCTTCTCTAGTCATACGCATCGTGCTATGAATACCACCACCAGCATTCATAATCTCCATATAGGTGGCTCCTTGAAGGCGCATTTCAAATTCAGTTTCTCTACTCCCCGCATATACGACATGCGTGTGGGGATCAATTAGTCCTGGTGTTACAAGGTGTCCAGTGGCATCTATTATCTTTGCTTCCTTTGCTTTTTCACGATATTTTCTTTCCAATTCTATTGTTACGCCAACATCTTTGATTTCTCCGTTTTCTACCCAAACGCTTCCATCTTCAATGATTGCTAGGTCTGACATTGCTTTTTTCGACCGTGCTCCACTTTGGTTACTTGCTAATGTGGCTAATTGTGAGGCGTGCTTTATCCATAAGAATTTCATAAGAAGTTCCCCCTCATCCTTCAAAATACCCTATGAACGATTGTCTGGATAATTTATATCTATTACTCATACTGTTTGGGTTATGCCAATAACTTTCCAAAACAATATGGGGGGTAGATTAAAAATAAATGTCTGTAAAGTTAAGCTTATGCATAATTAAAGAGTGCTATCTAGAATTGTTAATTTTTTCTTTCTACCTTTGCCACTGACACTTTCTTTGGGTACTAATCTCCACCCAAAAAGCCAATAATGTTTTTGTGAATATTCTTTCATTCTTATTTTTTTATTTGCTATCGTTAGTACGGAGAAGACTCACGCTTCCCAAATTTGTGGCAACCTGAAACGGAGAACAACAAGTATCCCACAAAATGTCACCTTCCCTTTCAAGATGATTGCTATATCATTTATATCAATTAAGACATGTCAGACAGCCTGTACTAAAATACAATGGCAATTATTTAAAAGTACGCCAGCCAATGTCTTTTCGATAGAAGAAGTTATTCCATTCTTCTTTTCCTAATCCTTCATATACTTTTTCTTGTGCTTCTTTTAATGATGGTGCTTTTGCTGCTACTAGCAAAACGCGTCCGCCATTTCCTACAAATTGTTCACCTTGGCGTTTTGTTCCTGCATGGTATACTGAAAATTCTTGTGTAAGTTGTTCTAATGAAGGTAGAGGATTTCCTTTAGTTACGTTCATTGGATAGCCATCTGCTGCAATAACTACGCCTAGCATCGCTTCTTGTGACCATGTTAAATCAAATGGTTTTTCTTGCATAAGTGCCATCATGAAATCTCCAAAATCGGATGTCATTCTTGGTAGCACTACTTGCGTTTCAGGGTCACCAAAACGTGCATTAAATTCAATTACTTTTGGTCCTTTATCAGTCAAGATTAGTCCTGCATAGAGAATACCAGTAAAAGGTGTCCCCTCTTCTGTCATCGCTTGTACAGTAGGTTTCACAATTTCGTTATAGGCACGAAAAACGACTTCATCAGAGATTTGTGGAACTGGTGAATAAGCCCCCATTCCCCCTGTATTTGGACCTTTATCGCCGTCATATGCACGTTTATGATCTTGTGCAATTACCATTGGATAAATTTGATTGTTATGAACGAATGACATATAAGAAAATTCTTCGCCATCTAAAAATTCCTCAATAACGACTCGAGAAGATGAATCTCCGAAACGTTGATTTCCTATCATATCTTGTACAGCATCTATAGCCTCTTGTTCAGTCATTGCTACAATTACACCTTTACCTGCTGCTAGGCCATCTGCTTTGACAACAATTGGGGCACCCATTTTTTGAATGTAGGCTACTGCTTTTTCTACTTCTGTAAACGTATCATAATCTGCAGTTGGAATATTGTATTTTTTCATAAGTTCTTTCGCAAATGATTTACTACCTTCAATTTGAGCAGCTGCTTTGGTTGGTCCAAAGATTAACAAGCCTTGTTCGTTGAATGAGTCAACAATTCCTTCTGCGAGCGGTTGTTCCGGTCCTATAAATGTCAAATCAATTGCGTTTTCTTTGGCAAATGTGATTAATGATTCAAAGTCTGTTGCAGCTATATTTACAATAGTAGCATCTTGTTCCATGCCATCATTCCCTGGTGCTACATACACGTTTTCAACAGAAGAAGATTGTGCAAATTGCTTGGCAATCGCATGTTCTCGGCCACCACTACCGATGACTAAAATATTCAATTTTGTTTCCTCCTTAGACAAGAAAACACGCTCAGGCTACCGGGCGTGTTCCTTTTTTATTGTTATTTAATAGAATTTGTATACAGTTATTAGTGTTTAAAATGACGTATTCCAGTTGTCACCATTGCGATTCCGTATTTGTTTGCAACGTCAATAGAGTCTTGGTCGCGTTTAGAACCCCCTGGGTGGATAATAGCTGTAATTCCTGCTTTTGCAGCTTCTTCTACTGTATCTGGCATTGGGAAGTATGCATCAGAAGCTAGGCTTGCACCTTTTGCTTTTTCTCCAGCCTGTTCAAGGGCAATTTTAGCAGATCCAACACGGTTCATTTGACCAGCACCAACACCAAGTGTCATTTTGTTATCTGTTACAACAATAGCATTGGATTTAACATGTTTTACAACAGACCAACCTAGTTTTAATGCTTCCCATTCTTCTTCAGTTGGTTTGCGTTCTGTTGTTACAGTAAGCTCTGCATCTTCAAAGCCTTTACGGTCAGGTTCTTGAACAAGTAAACCACCTTCAACAGATACAGTATTGTATTGATCTTGTTTTTGTTGTTCAAATGAGATTTTAAGAAGACGAACATTTTTCTTCACTGTTAATTTTTCAATAGCTTCTTCTGTGAATCCTGGAGCAATGATAATTTCTAGGAAGATACTTGCTAGTTTTTCAGCAGTTTCAGCGTCAACTTCACGATTTAGAGCAACGATCCCACCGAAAATAGAAGTTGAGTCAGCTTCGTATGCTGTATTGAATGCTTCAGCAATTGTTTCTCCAGTACCAACGCCACATGGGTTCATATGTTTCACTGCAACTGCTGCAGGTTGTTTATACTCTTTAATCATTTGAAGAGCTGCGTTTGCATCTTGAATATTGTTATAAGATAACTCTTTACCATGTAATTGTTCAGCATAGGCAATAGAGAAATCAGAACCAAGACGTTTTTGGTAGAATGCTGCTTTTTGGTGAGGGTTTTCGCCATAGCGAAGTGGTTGTTTCAATTCATATGTTAATGTTAATTGTTCTGGGAATTCTTCACCTAGATAGTCAGTTAAATAGTTAGAAATATAGGAATCATACGCTGCAGTATGACGGAATACTTTCGCTGCAAGATGACGACGAGTTTCAAGTGTTGTAGAACCTTCTGCTTTTAATTCTTCTAATACTTTTGGATAGTCGTTAGCATCTACGATGACCGTTACATATTTTTGGTTTTTCGCAGCTGAACGTAGCATTGTAGGACCACCAATATCAATATTTTCAATTGCATCCGCAAATTCGACATTTGGTTTTGAAATCGTTTCAACGAATGGGTAAAGGTTTACACAAACAATTTCAATTGGCTCAATCCCATGTTCTTGCATTTGAGCTTGATGTTCCGGATCATCATATTTTGCAAGAAGTCCACCATGAATCATTGGGTTTAATGTTTTTACACGACCACCTAAGATTTCAGGGAATTTTGTTACTTCATCAACAGAAGTTACTTTAACGCCATTTTCTTGTAAGTGTTTTTTTGTACCACCAGTTGATAAAATTTCATAGTCTAATGCTTCCAATTCCTTCGCAAATTCTAAGATGCCTGATTTATCAGAAACACTAATTAATGCACGTTTTGACACTATAATTTCCTCCTTGAGTTTTAACCAACATATAGTATGTAGGTATATAGGTTGTAGTAATATTCTCTATAATTATACTAATAAGGTTTGTAATGCAGCTGGATAAATTTCGTGCTCTACTTCATGAATCGCTTGTTCTGTTTGTTCGCGATTACCATCAATCACACAAACTGCTTTTTGCATAATAATCTTACCTGTATCCATGCCTTCATCGACAAAGTGGACTGTGACGCCAGTTACCTTTACTCCATGATTCATCGCTTGTCCAATGGCGTCTTTTCCAGGAAAAGATGGTAGTAATGACGGATGAATATTAATAATTTTAGAAGGATAAGCTGAAAGTAAAGTATGGCCGATTAAACGCATATATCCTGCTAATACTAGCCATTCCACATGATTTTCTTGCAATACTTTTAATATTTCCTTTTCATAAGCTTCCTTCGATTCAAATTCTTTCGGACTAAAAGCTAAGACTGGAATCCTTTTTTCAGCGGCACGTTTTGTTACATACGCACCGCTTTTGTCAGTCACTACTAATTCGATTTTAGCTTGAAGCTTGCCACTTTCAATCGCATCTTGAATTGCTTGGAAGTTTGTACCGCTCCCTGAAGCAAATACTGCGATAGATACTTGTTTCGTCATTACACTAAACTCCCATCATGCTCACCGTTGAAAATAACCCCTTCTCCTTCAACAACACGACCAATTGTATAGGCATTTTCGCCATGTGCTTTTGCAATAGCTTTTACGCGATCCACTTCAGTTTCAGGAACTGCTAATACAAACCCAATTCCCATATTGAAGACATTGTATAAATCACGTTGTTGCAAATCTCCTTGTAGTTTAAGGAATTCGAAGATTGGTAAAACAGGCCATGATCCTAGTTCAATTTCTGTTGCAAGTCCGTCTGGCATCATTCGTGGAAGGTTTTCATAGAAGCCTCCCCCTGTTACATGTGCCATGCCATGAATATCGCACTCTTTTAACATTTCAAGTACTGGCTTTGCATAGATTTTCGTTGGAGTTAGAAGCGCTTCGCCAATTTGACCAAGATCTTCGAAGCCAGCTATAACTGTATCTGGCGTGAACCCAGCGTCTGCGAAAACGATTTTACGAACGAGTGAGTACCCATTTGAATGTACGCCACTAGAAGCAAGCCCGACTAGCACATCACCTTTAACGATTCGTTTACCGGTCACAATATTCGCTTTTTCTGTTGCCCCTACAGCAAATCCAGCTAAATCATATTCCTCTTCATTATAGAGACCAGGCATTTCTGCTGTTTCTCCACCAATTAAAGCAGCGCCAGATTGTACACAACCATCTGCTACCCCTTTTACGATTTGTTCGATTTTTGCAGGAACTGCCTTACCAACTGCTACATAATCTAAGAAATACAGTGGTTCAGCCCCCTGTGCCACAATATCATTGACACACATTGCCACACAGTCAATCCCAATTGTGTCGTGTTTACCTACCATAAATGCCAACTTTAATTTTGTTCCGACACCATCTGTTCCTGAAATAAGAACTGGTTCTTTTAAGTTGAGTTCGGATAAATCAAACATGCCACCAAATCCACCAAATGTTCCTAGGATGCCTTTTCTTGCTGTACGCTCTACATGTGATTTCATACGTTGTACTGCTTCATAACCGGCTTCAATATTGACGCCTGCTTGTTCATATGCTTTTGACATGATGTTTCCTCCTATTAATGGTGTACCAATTCTTTTTCATGTGGCAGAACGGTATCTGGGAATATTTCTGTTGGGTATTTACCAGTGAAGCATGCTAAACAGTGTCCACAGTTTGGACCTTCATCTGTTCTTCCAATAGCTTTAACCATACCTTCTACTGATAAATAAGTAAGTGAATCTGCGCCAATTGCTTCACGGATATCTTCTACACTGTGATTAGATGCTATCAATTCTTCTGATGTAGATGTGTCAATTCCGTAGTAGCAAGGATTTGTCATTGGAGGCGAACTGATCACCACATGCACCTCTGTAGCACCTGCTTCTTTTAGCATATTAACGATTCTGCGGGATGTCGTACCGCGTACAATCGAGTCATCCACCATTACTACTCTTTTACCTTGAACGACTTGGCGAACTGGTGATAGTTTCATCTTCACGCCTCGTTCACGCATTTCCTGTGTTGGTTGGATAAATGTTCTACCGACATAACGGTTTTTAATCAATCCTAATTCGTAAGGAATACCACTTTCTTCAGAGAAGCCGATTGCAGCTGAGATACTTGAGTCTGGTACACCTGTTACAACATCTGCCTCGATATGTGCAGCTTCTTTTGCGAGTTGGATGCCCAAACGTTTACGTGCTGAATGTATGTTAATGCCATCGATATCTGAATCTGGACGTGAGAAGTAGACATATTCCAGTGTGCAAATAGCACGCTCTGCAGGATATGCAAATTTCTCTGATTTCAAGCCTTCATCATTAATCGTAATGAGTTCACCTGGTTCTACAGATCGTACAAACTCTGCACCGATAATATCAAAAGCACAAGTTTCTGAAGCTACAACCCAAGCATCGTCTAGTTTCCCAAGAGATAATGGACGTAAACCATGTGGATCTAAAGCAACTAACATTTCATCTTCTGTCAAAATTAAAAATGCATAAGCACCTTTCAATAAAGTTAACGCATTTTTTGCACGATCATTTATAGAACCGAAACCACTGCGTTTTAAAAGATGAGCCAATACTTCTGTATCAGAAGTTGTTTGGAAGATGCTTCCTTGACGTTCTAAATGTCTTTTCAAATGGTTTGCATTAACCAAGTTCCCATTATGAGCAATGGAAAGACTTCCTGTCGAGGAGTGGAAAAGCAATGGTTGAACATTGTCAAGTGTACGACCGCCAGCAGTTGCATAGCGAACGTGTGCAATGGATGCTTTCCCTTTCAGCGTACTTAATTTGTCGCCGTTAAAGACTTCGTTGACTAATCCTTCTCCTCTTACCGCTTGAATCTTTTCACCATCCGTTACGGCAATACCTGCTCCTTCTTGACCTCGGTGTTGAAGTGCGTGTAATCCGTAATAAGCCATTTGTGCAGGGTTTTCATGACCCCAAATTCCAAAAACTCCACATTCCTCATTTAAGCCTCTGATTTCACCAAGCATGGTATAGCCCCTTTCCAAGCATCTTGGAATTCTGATACGGAACCCTCGATTAAAATTTCATTCTTTGCATTACGAATAATGAACTCAGGATTATCTAAAACAGTACCGATTTTTGTTGCATCTTGAACGATTGATTCGAAGCTTTGTGCATTTTCCCTTTTCACAGTAACTAGGAAACGTGATTGTGATTCACTAAATAATGCAGTTACATTTGATCCATCTACTGTTACATCTACACCGAATTCAGTACCAAAAGTTGTTTCTGCTAAAGCTACTGCAAGACCACCTTCAGCAAGATCATGTGCAGATACTACAAGACCTTGTTGAATAGCTTTCAATAACTCTTCTTGTCTAGCTGCTTCTACTGTTAGATCAATAGATGGAGCAAGTCCGAAAATCTTACCGTTATTTAGTAGTTTTTGAAGTTCAGAACCACCAAATTCTGTTTTCGTATCACCAATTAGATAAATCAAATCATCTGCTGCTTTTAGTTGTTGTGTTGTTGTATGTGCTAAATCTTCTACTAAACCTACCATACCGATTGTTGGAGTTGGATAAATTGCAACACCACTACGTTCATTGTAAAGTGAAACATTACCGCCGATGACAGGTGCATTTAATGCTAAGCATGCTTCAGAAATACCATCTGCTGATTTTTCAATTTGCCAGAAGACTTCTGGTTTTTCTGGATTCCCAAAGTTTAAGCAATCTGTTATTGCAAGTGGTCTACCGCCAGAACAAACAATATTACGTGCTGCTTCTGCTACAGCAATCTTGCCGCCCACTTCTGGATCTAAATAGATGTAGCGTGAGTTACAATCTGTTGTCATAGCAAGTCCTTTGTTTGTACCACGAACACGAACTACAGCCGCATCAGAACCAGGTGTTACAACAGTTGATGTACGTACTTGGTAATCGTATTGATCATAAACCCATTCTTTTGAGGCAATAGTAGCTTGTTTAAGAAGTGCTAACAGTGTCTCTTTGTAGTTTTCAACAGCGGGTTCTACGTTTTCAATCTGCTTAAATTCTGCAAAATATGTTGGTTCTTTAGAAGGTTTATGATAGACAGGTGCATCTTCTGCTAAAGCATCAGCAGGAACATTTGCTACAACTTCACCTTTATGGAGTAAGCGAAGCATTTTATCCTCTGTTACATGACCAACTGCTACGGCATCTAAGCCGTACTTTTCAAATAGGTCTACAATTTCTTGTTCATGGCCTTTTTTCACAACGATTAACATGCGCTCTTGTGATTCTGAAAGCATCATTTCATAAGGTGTCATATCTGTTTCACGTTGTGGGACTAAATCTAAGTCCATTTCAATACCAAACCCTGCTTTAGAAGCCATTTCCGCTGAGGATGAAGTAAGACCTGCAGCACCCATATCTTGAATACCAACAAGAGAGTCAAACTTTACAAGCTCAAGACAAGCTTCAAGCAACAATTTTTCCATAAATGGATCTCCAACTTGGACAGCTGGGCGCTTTTCTTCTGAAGATTCGCTTAATTCTTCGGAAGCAAATGTTGCTCCATGAATCCCATCTCTACCTGTTTTCGCACCAACATACATCACAGTATTGCCTACACCAGAAGCAATACCTTTTTGGATATCCTTATGGTCAATTAACCCAACACACATCGCATTGACAAGAGGATTTCCCTCATAACATGGATCGAATTGAATTTCACCACCAACTGTTGGAATACCAATACAGTTTCCGTAGCCTGCAATCCCTGCTACGACTTCTTCAAATAAATATTTCACACGTTCAGATGCATCTAGTTCACCGAAACGTAGAGAGTTTAACATTGCAATTGGGCGTGCACCCATTGAAAATACATCTCGAATAATACCGCCAACACCTGTAGCAGCACCTTGATAAGGTTCTATTGCTGAAGGATGATTGTGAGATTCCATCTTGAAAACAACCGCTTGCTCGTCACCAATGTCAACAATTCCAGCACCTTCACCAGGTCCTTGTAATACATGAGGCCCTTTTGTTGGAAATTTACGTAGCACTGGTTTAGAGTTTTTATAAGAACAATGTTCAGACCACATAACAGAGAAAAGTCCAGTCTCTGTCCAGTTTGGTGTGCGTCCTAGAATTTTTTCCACTAAAGCAAATTCTTCGTCTGACAAGCCCATCCCAGCGTATAACTTTTGTTCTTTAATTTGCTCATTTGTTGGTTCAAGCTTGGTTGACATATGATTCCCTCCACTGTTTGACAATTGATTTGAATAATTTAAGACCATCTGCTCCACCGATTATGTCATTCACTGCACGTTCTGGATGTGGCATCATACCAAGAACATTTCCTTTTTCGTTGATAATACCAGCGATATTTTCTAAACTACCGTTTGGATTGTCACCTTCATAAGTAAAGACGATTTGGTTATTGTCTTTTAATTGTTGTAGTGTTGTTTCATCACAATAGTAATTTCCTTCACCGTGTGCAATTGGAACTTTAATCACTTGGTCTTTTTCATATTGGTTTGTAAATAATGTGTTGTTGTTTTCAACTTTTAACTGAACAGTACGACACATAAATTTCAAATTCTTATTTCGTAACAGTGCTCCAGGGAGTAGTCCTGCCTCTGTTAAAATTTGAAAACCGTTGCAAACGCCTAGAACAGGCTTACCAGCTTCTGCTGCCTTTACCACTTCTGGCATCACATTCGTAAAACGAGTCATCGCGCCACAGCGAAGATAATCACCATAAGAGAATCCACCTGGAAGTAATATACCGTCATACTCGCTTAAATCTGTTGCATCATGCCATACGTATTCTACATCTTCACCGAGTTCGTCTTTGATTGCGTGATACATATCTAAGTCACAGTTCGAGCCCGGGAATACGAGTACTGCGAATTTCATCTCTAGTTAGCCTCCTCGATCTCATAACGATAATCTTCAATAACCGTATTCGCTAAAAGTTTTTCACTCATTTCTTTTACAATTCCATCAATATCACGTTCAGAAGGATCGATTTGTAATTCTAAATATTTACCAATACGAACATCTCTTACTTCGTCATAACCCATTTTGTGTAAAGAACCTTTCACAGCAGTACCTTGTGGGTCTAATACACTCTCACGTAGGGTTACGAAGACTTTTACTTTTTTCATTTTGATACTCCTCCTAAACGGGATAATATGATTTCGTACACTTCAGTTAAGTCACCAAGATCACGGCGGAATACATCCTTATCAAGATGTTGCTTTGTTTCTGCGTCCCATAAGCGACATGTATCAGG
Source organism: Rummeliibacillus sp. JY-2-4R (assembly GCF_053847205.1). NCBI lineage: Bacteria > Bacillati > Bacillota > Bacilli > Caryophanales > Caryophanaceae > Rummeliibacillus > Rummeliibacillus sp. JY-2-4R. The sequence continues at coordinate 3,604,500 of NZ_CM132623.1, forward strand.
TGATATTTCATCTGCTAGTAGAACATTGCCATTTTCATCACGGCCAAATTCTAGTTTGAAATCTACTAATATCACACCAATTTCATTGAAAAATGGACGCAAGATTTCATTTACCTTTAAGCCATTGTCGTAAAGGGCTCTCACTTCTTCTTTAGAAGCGATGCCCATTACGTCAATATGTTCTTCCGAGATAAACGGGTCTCCAAGGTCATCATCTTTGTAATAAAATTCTACGATTGGACGTTTAAGAGGTGTTCCTTCTTCCATTCCTAATCGTTTCGCAAGGCTACCAGCAGTGATATTACGGATAACTAATTCAATTGGGATAATATCCACTTTTTTCACAAGTTGTTCGTTGTCTGAAATTTTTTCAACGAAGTGTGAATCAATACCAGCTGCTTTTAATTTGTCAAAGATCAATGATGTAATGCTGTTATTTAAAACACCTTTCCCTGCAATTTCTGCTTTCTTTTCACCGTTGAATGCTGTAGCGCTATCTTTGTATTCAACAAACAAAATTTGTTCATCTTCCGTTGTATACAATCTTTTTGCTTTTCCTTCATACAAAAGTTGACCTTTTTCCACTGTTTATTCCCCCGGTAGGTTTAGTTATTTAGTTTAAGCCTAGACGATCGAAAATCATATCCACATTCTTTAGGTGATAATGATAATCGAAGCAATCATCTAGTTCTTCTTTTGAAAGATAAGAAGTAATTTTTTCATCTGCGTCGACAAGTTCACGGAATTGAATTTGTTCATCCCATGCTTTTGCAGTTAGTGGTTGAACAGTATCATATGCTTCCTCACGTACAAGACCCTTGTCGATTAATGCTAGTAACACGCGTTGTGAGTAGATTAAACCAAAAGTGCGCCCCATATTGCGTTTCATATTCTCTGGGAAAACAGTTAGGTTTTTCACGATGTTACCAAAGCGATTTAACATGTAATTTAAGCCGATTGTTGTATCAGGTAAAATGATACGTTCTGCAGAAGAATGTGAAATATCACGTTCATGCCATAAAGAAACGTTTTCGTATGCAGTCAACATATGGCCACGGATGACACGTGCCATACCAACCATATTTTCTGAGCCGATTGGGTTACGTTTATGAGGCATTGCAGAAGACCCTTTTTGACCTTTTGCGAAGAATTCTTCTACTTCACGTGTTTCTGATTTTTGTAGTCCACGAATTTCCGTAGCGAATTTTTCAATGGATGTTGCAACTAATGCTAGTGTTGCAATATATTCAGCGTGGCGGTCACGTTGTAATGTTTGAGTTGAAATCGGTGCAGCTTGTAGACCTAATTTTTCGCAAACATATTGTTCTACAAATGGATCAATATTTGCGTAAGTTCCTACTGCACCAGAGATTTTCCCTGTTTCAATTGTTTTAGCTGCTGCTTCAAAGCGTTCTAGGTTACGCTTCATTTCTTCATACCATAGTGCAAGTTTTAAGCCAAAAGTAGTTGGTTCAGCGTGAACACCATGCGTACGGCCCATCATTACTGTGTATTTATGTTCTTTTGCTTTTTCGGCAATAATGTTGATGAAATTGTTAATATCTTTTCTTAGGATTTCATTTGCTTGTTTTAATTGGAAAGAAAGTGCTGTATCTACAACGTCTGTTGAAGTTAAGCCGTAATGTACCCATTTGCGTTCTTCTCCAAGTGATTCAGATACGGCGCGAGTAAATGCTACCACATCATGGCGAGTGTCCTTTTCAATTTCTAGAATGCGATCAATATCGAAAGTTGCATTTTCACGGATTTTCGCTACATCTTCTTTTGGAATTTCTCCAAGTTCAGACCAAGCTTCACATGCTAAAATCTCTACCTCTAACCATGCTTGATATCTGTTTTGTTCTGTCCAAATTGCGCCCATCTCAGGACGAGTATAACGTGCTATCATAATTGTCTCCTTCTATTCTGCCCAGATGGCAGAATCATTAATTTCTCTAATAGTATGATCAAGATCATCCGTCATAATTGTAACATGTCCCATCTTTCGATTCTTCTTTGCTTGTTGTTTTCCATAAAGGTGAATAGACCAATTTGGATATTTTGGTAATGCGTTTGTAACTGGTGCCACATGCTGCCCTAAAATATTGACCATAACAGAAGGGCTCCAAAGTTTTGGCTTGCGTAAAGGCCAGCCACAGATTGCTCGAATATGCTGAGCAAATTGTGATATATTACAAGCTTCAATTGAGTAATGGCCAGAATTATGAGGTCTTGGTGCTAACTCATTAATCAGAATTGTACCATCTTCTAATACGAACATTTCTACAGCTAATGTACCAATAAGTTGAAGATAATCTGCAATTTTCTCTGCTGCCTCGATTGCTAAGGAAGCTGTTTTATCCTCAATCCGAGCTGGCACGATTGTTTCATGAAGGATATGGTTGACATGTATGTTCTCACCAATTGGTAAGCAATATGTCTCGCCTTGCACATTACGTTGAACAATGACCGAAATTTCCATTGTAAATGGTACAAATGCTTCTGCTACACAAGATGAATGTTCAAATAAGGGTGCTGCAAGTTTTAATTCATCCATTGAACGAATCGTTTGCTGACCTTTCCCGTCATATCCTCCACGAGCTGTTTTTACGACACAAGGGTACCCTACTTTTTCAATATTTTGAACAAACTCATTAAAAGTTTGGCAAGCAATATAATTTGCTACTGGAGTGCCAGCTTCTTTGATTGTCGCTTTTTCTAGGATACGGTCTTGTGTAATTTTAATAATTTCAGCACCCTGTGGAACATAAGCAATTTGAGTTAATCGTTTAAGACCCTCATAATCTATATTTTCAAATTCGTATGTGATTACGTCACTGACTTCCGCCAATTCTTCAAGAGCTGCCTCGTCATTGTATGGCGCAACAATTCGAATATCTGCAACTTGACCACATGGAGAATCCATCGTTGGCTCTAACACAGCAATTTTAAATCCTGCTTCTCTTGCTGCAAGTGCCATCATGCGTCCAAGTTGACCACCCCCGATAATGCCAATGGTTTGGCCAGGGAAAATCGTCTTCATCACTGTAATTCACCTGTGCTTTCTAAGGCTTTCATCTTCATCTCTTGTCTTCTTACTTCTAATTTCTTCGTAATGGTCTCATCCGTTGTCGATAGAATTTGAGCCGCTAATAATCCTGCATTCGTTGCACCAGATTTTCCAATAGCTACAGTTGCTACTGGAACACCTCCAGGCATTTGCACAATTGAAAGCAATGAATCAAGTCCATTTAAAGCCCTTGATTGAACTGGAACACCGATTACCGGTAATGTTGTTTTAGCAGCTACCATACCAGGTAAATGCGCTGCACCACCAGCTCCGGCTATTATTACTTGTAAACCTCTGTTACGCGCTTCCTGTGCATATTCGAACATCAAATCAGGGGTGCGATGAGCAGAGACTACCTTTTTCTCATATGCAATTTCTAATTCATCTAAAATATCACAAGCATGCTTCATAGTTTCCCAATCACTTGAACTACCCATGATGACGCCAATTTTCGGATTCATGTATATGCTCCTCCTATAGAGTGAAACTTCAAACAGTGGGGATTTTCTTCACCCACTGATTTGACCGTCCTTTATCCGGACAAATAAAAAATCCTCAGATACCTCAATTCACACATAATACTATGCGCGAAAAGCGAATACCTAAGGATTTAAAATGACAGGGATCAATAAAAATATACTTTTCCTGTACTTTTCCAAAGTTGCTTTCCCGCATAGTCCAGCATTTACGGTGCTGGGTAGAGACACTAGAGCCAATCCTCTAGCATATATGGGGATTCGATGTTTTTCTTCATTTTATCAGTAGAAAGAATACAAGTCAACAACAAAATACGAACAATGTATAAATCAAAAAGTACATCGTTCGTATTTTAATGGAATTTTATTCTATTCTTCTATTAACATGCCTTTAAATTTGATGATTTGTCGAATTGGGACAGGTTCACCATTCACCATTTGAAAAAGAGGCTCTTCTTTTCTCCCAACCGGCATATACCCTTCTCTCTTCATTCTTTCCAAACATTCATCAATTGTTTCCGTTTCTTCTACTTCAAACCATACTTGTCTCTTTGCCAAAGTGTCACATCCTTACACGATTCTTTTTATATTATAACTGCTATGACACTTTCTATTGCAAAAAAATGCGCAGAACATAGAAGTCTGCGCATTTTTAACCAATTATAAAGTTTCTACAATTTTTTCTTCTTGCAGTCGTGCCACCCCTGTTGAAATTGCTGCATCTCTAACAGCCTCAGCAACAGTATCCGTTACTCTCCCGTCAAAGATTTCCGGTACGATGCGACCGTTTTCCAAGTCTTGTTCATTAATAATGGATGCAATGGCCGATACTGCCGCTAACTTCATCTCTTCATTAATATCTGAAGCTCGTACATCTAAAGCCCCTCTGAAAATACCAGGGAATGCAAGCATATTGTTAATTTGATTAGGATAATCAGATCTCCCTGTTGCAATAATACGGACTCCCCACTCTATTGCATTTTCATATGATATCTCAGGAGTTGGATTAGCTAGAGCGAAGACGATTGGATCATTGCTCATAGACTTAATCATTTTCTCAGTTAATAAATTCGCTACAGAGACACCGATAAAGATATCTGCACCTACTAAAGCATCTTCTAATGTACCTTGAAGGCCATCTACATTGCTAAATTCTGCAATTCGTTCCTTCATAGGATTCATCCCTACTTTACGATCCTTATAAATAGTTCCTTTCGTATCACAAACAACCATATGTTCAAAACCTAAATCACGTAGTAAGCGTAAAATAGAAATCCCTGCGGCACCGGCACCATTAATCACAATTCGAACATCTTTTATATCCTTCTTAACGATTTTCAAAGCATTTAATAATCCAGCCCCAACTACTATTGCAGTACCATGTTGATCATCATGGAATACTGGTATATTACATTCTTGACGGAGTCTTTCTTCGATGATGAAACAACGTGGTGCAGCAATATCCTCTAGATTAATCGCACCAAATGTTGGGCTGATTGCTTTTACTGTTTGAATAATTTCTTCAGGATCTTTTGTATCCAAGCAAATTGGAAAGGCATTTACATTAGCAAATCGTTTTAATAACAATGCTTTACCTTCCATTACTGGTAATGCAGCTTCAGGACCAATATCCCCTAGTCCAAGAACAGCTGTACCATCTGTCACTACACCTACTAAATTCCCCTTCATAGTATAGTCATAGACTTTATTTGGATCCTTCTCAATTTCAATACAAGGCTCAGCAACGCCTGGAGAATACGCTAAACTTAAATCCTCAATAGTTTCTACGGGCAACTTGATTTGAACGTCCAACTTTCCAACCAATTCTTTATGCATATCTAAAGCTCGTTCTTTTAAACTCTTCAACAATTACACATCCCCTTTTGATTATTTTCTCATTACATTCGACATATTCATTTTCTAGAAAAAAACGCATTTTTTTGCCTTATGTCTAATTTTATCTCGTAATTTACAAAAATCTATACGTTATAGAGTAATATACTAGTGTACTAGGAATAGTTTGTCAATACTATTTCATCATCTATTTTAATTTAACGCTTTAATCCGTTAAAGAAAGCGATTACATTATAAAATTAGGCACTATGTTGCCAAAATTACAGTTGAGTAAAATTTTATATAACTAAACTTGAGCAATATTTATATAGATTTTTCTCTAATATTTACAAGCTCAATTTGATTTTATTGAATTGTTTTTTGTGTTACTTTTAAAACAGCAGTCGACAAAAATTGTCTATTTTATAAGATATAAATCTAATTTTGTCCAATAGTGTTATTGAAAGGAGTAATTTGGATGAGCAATCACAATCTGTTTTATGATTATAAACAACAATATAAGAGAAACGGGAACGTCTTTGTTGCTATCAGAGATAAAGGGGAAAATGCCCTATTAGAAGTAGAGAAAAAGGGAGATCAGGTAGATATCATTACTAATTGGCGTAACGAAAAAACAACTAAGTTTTCACTACCATTAGAACTTCTTGAGAAATTGTATAACGATATTATTCAAAGTAAATAATGTGGGTTTCTTAAAATGAGTCCATTAAATGAATTTAGTAAGGGAATAGGGAATAGCATTTTTTTCATTAGTGTTAACCCCTAAACACTTTATTAAAGACAAATAAAAAAGGTACTACTGATAATTTCAGCAGTACCTTAGTGAGCCTAGCAACGTCCTACTCTCGCAGGGGGACAGCCCCCAACTACCATTGGCGCTAAAGAGCTTAACTTCTGTGTTCGGCATGGGAACAGGTGTGACCTCTTTGCCATCATTACTAGACTATTTATAAAGAAAGAATTGTTCTTTCAAAACTGGATAAACTTTCATTGAAGTTCTTAAAATAACGTTTGGTTAAGTCCTCGATCTATTAGTATTCGTCAGCTCCATGTGTCACCACACTTCCACCTCGAACCTATCTACCTTGTCGTCTTCAAGGGATCTTACTTACTTGCGTAATGGGAAATCTCATCTTGAGGGGGGCTTCATGCTTAGATGCTTTCAGCACTTATCCCGTCCACACATAGCTACCCAGCGATGCTCTTGGCAGAACAACTGGTACACCAGCGGTGTGTCCATCCCGGTCCTCTCGTACTAAGGACAGCTCCTCTCAAATTTCCTACGCCCACGACGGATAGGGACCGAACTGTCTCACGACGTTCTGAACCCAGCTCGCGTACCGCTTTAATGGGCGAACAGCCCAACCCTTGGGACCGACTACAGCCCCAGGATGCGATGAGCCGACATCGAGGTGCCAAACCTCCCCGTCGATGTGGACTCTTGGGGGAGATAAGCCTGTTATCCCCGGGGTAGCTTTTATCCGTTGAGCGATGGCCCTTCCATGCGGAACCACCGGATCACTAAGCCCGTCTTTCGACCCTGCTCGACTTGTAGGTCTCGCAGTCAAGCTCCCTTGTGCCTTTACACTCTGCGAATGATTTCCAACCATTCTGAGGGAACCTTTGGGCGCCTCCGTTACTCTTTAGGAGGCGACCGCCCCAGTCAAACTGTCCGCCTGACACTGTCTCCTACCCCGATATAGGGGTACGGGTTAGAATTTCAATACAGCTGGGGTAGTATCCCAAGGACGCCTCCACCGAAGCTGGCGCTCCGGTATCTCAGGCTCCTACCTATCCTGTACAAGCTGTACCAAAATTCAATATCAGGCTACAGTAAAGCTCCACGGGGTCTTTCCGTCCTGTCGCGGGTAACCTGCATCTTCACAGGTACTATAATTTCACCGAGTCTCTCGTTGAGACAGTGCCCAGATCGTTACGCCTTTCGTGCGGGTCGGAACTTACCCGACAAGGAATTTCGCTACCTTAGGACCGTTATAGTTACGGCCGCCGTTTACTGGGGCTTCGGTTCTCACCTTCGCTTACGCTAAGCAATCCCCTTAACCTTCCAGCACCGGGCAGGCGTCAGCCCCTATACGTCACCTTACGGTTTTGCAGAGACCTGTGTTTTTGCTAAACAGTCGCCTGGGCCTATTCACTGCGGCTCTCTCGGGCTTGCACCCTACTAGAGCACCCCTTCTCCCGAAGTTACGGGGTCATTTTGCCGAGTTCCTTAACGAGAGTTCTCTCGCTCACCTTAGGATTCTCTCCTCGACTACCTGTGTCGGTTTGCGGTACGGGCACCTCCTACCTCGCTAGAGGCTTTTCTTGACAGTGTGAAATCAGGAACTTCGCGGTAAACCGCTCGCCATCATAGCTCAACGTTATAGAGAGCGGATTTGCCTACTCTCACGCCTTACTATTTAGACGCACATAACCAACAGTGCGCTTACCCTATCCTACTGTGTCCCCCCATTACTCAAATGGTAGGGAGGTGGTACAGGAATATCAACCTGTTATCCATCGCCTACGCCTATCGGCCTCGGCTTAGGTCCCGACTAACCCTGAGAGGACGAGCCTTCCTCAGGAAACCTTAGTCATTCGGTGGATGGGATTCTCACCCATCTTTCGCTACTCATACCGGCATTCTCACTTCTAAGCGCTCCACCAGTCCTTCCGGTCTGACTTCACAGCACTTAGAACGCTCTCCTACCACAGACATCATAGATGTCTATCCACAGCTTCGGTGAATTGTTTAGCCCCGATACATTTTCGGCGCAGCGTCACTCGACCAGTGAGCTATTACGCACTCTTTAAATGGTGGCTGCTTCTGAGCCAACATCCTGGTTGTCTAAGCAACGTCACATCCTTTTCCACTTAACAATTACTTTGGGACCTTAGCTGGTGGTCTGGGCTGTTTCCCTTTTGACTACGGATCTTATCACTCGCAGTCTGACTCCCGTGCATAAATCATTGGCATTCGGAGTTTGTCTGAATTCGGTAATCCGGGATGGACCCCTAGTTCAAACAGTGCTCTACCTCCAAGATTCTCTATCACGAGGCTAGCCCTAAAGCTATTTCGGAGAGAACCAGCTATCTCCAAGTTCGATTGGAATTTCTCCGCTACCCACACCTCATCCCCGCACTTTTCAACGTGCGTGGGTTCGGGCCTCCAGTAAGTGTTACCTTACCTTCACCCTGGACATGGGTAGATCACCTGGTTTCGGGTCTACAACCACATACTCATTCGCCCTATTCAGACTCGCTTTCGCTACGGCTCCGTCTTTTCAACTTAACCTTGCATGTAATCGTAACTCGCCGGTTCATTCTACAAAAGGCACGCTATCACCCATTAACGGGCTCTAACTACTTGTAGGCACATGGTTTCAGGATCTCTTTCACTCCCCTCCCGGGGTGCTTTTCACCTTTCCCTCACGGTACTGGTTCACTATCGGTCACTAGAGAGTATTTAGCCTTAGGAGATGGTCCTCCCAGATTCCGACGGAATTTCACGTGTTCCGCCGTACTCAGGATCCACTCAGGAGAGAATGAACTTTTGACTACAGGACTGTTACCTTCTTCGGTAGGTCTTTCCAAACCGCTTCGTCTAATTCATTCCTTTGTAACTCCATATAGAGTGTCCTACAACCCCAAGAGGCAAGCCTCTTGGTTTGGGCTGTTCCCGTTTCGCTCGCCGCTACTAAGGGAATCGAAATTTCTTTCTCTTCCTTCAGGTACTTAGATGTTTCAGTTCCCTGAGTCTGCCATCATGACGCTATGTATTCACGTCAAGATACTATTCCATTACGAATAGTGGGTTTCCCCATTCGGAAATCTCCGGATCAAAGCTTACTTACAGCTCCCCGAAGCATATCGGTGTTAGTGCCGTCCTTCATCGGCTTCTAGTGCCAAGGCATCCGCCATGCGCCCTTAATAACTTAACCTATAAGTTATTAAGCCTAAAAAATTTAAAACTTAATATAAAAAAATGTGTTACTTAAGAATTTTTCAATGTCGTTTTATCCAGTTTTCAAAGAACAATGTTTTGAAAGCGATGAGCCTTCAAAACTGAACAGCAAGCGTTAATCTAGAGAACCACGTTCTCTATTCCGAAATATTCCTTAGAAAGGAGGTGATCCAGCCGCACCTTCCGATACGGCTACCTTGTTACGACTTCACCCCAATCATCTATCCCACCTTCGGCGGCTGGCCCCAAAAGGTTACCTCACCGACTTCGGGTGTTACAAACTCTCGTGGTGTGACGGGCGGTGTGTACAAGGCCCGGGAACGTATTCACCGCGGCATGCTGATCCGCGATTACTAGCGATTCCGGCTTCATGTAGGCGAGTTGCAGCCTACAATCCGAACTGAGAACGGTTTTATGAGATTAGCGTGCTCTCGCGAGTTAGCGACTCTTTGTACCGTCCATTGTAGCACGTGTGTAGCCCAGGTCATAAGGGGCATGATGATTTGACGTCATCCCCACCTTCCTCCGGTTTGTCACCGGCAGTCACCTTAGAGTGCCCAACTAAATGATGGCAACTAAGATTAAGGGTTGCGCTCGTTGCGGGACTTAACCCAACATCTCACGACACGAGCTGACGACAACCATGCACCACCTGTCACCAATGTCCCCGAAGGGAAAACTCTATCTCTAGAGCGGTCACTGGGATGTCAAGACCTGGTAAGGTTCTTCGCGTTGCTTCGAATTAAACCACATGCTCCACCGCTTGTGCGGGCCCCCGTCAATTCCTTTGAGTTTCAACCTTGCGGTCGTACTCCCCAGGCGGAGTGCTTAATGCGTTAGCTGCAGCACTAAGGGGCGGAAACCCCCTAACACTTAGCACTCATCGTTTACGGCATGGACTACCAGGGTATCTAATCCTGTTTGCTCCCCATGCTTTCGCGCCTCAGCGTCAGTTACAGACCAGAAAGTCGCCTTCGCCACTGGTGTTCCTCCAAATCTCTACGCATTTCACCGCTACACTTGGAATTCCACTTTCCTCTTCTGCACTCAAGTCTCCCAGTTTCCAATGACCCTCCACGGTTGAGCCGTGGGCTTTCACATCAGACTTAAGAAACCACCTGCGCGCGCTTTACGCCCAATAAATCCGGACAACGCTTGCCACCTACGTATTACCGCGGCTGCTGGCACGTAGTTAGCCGTGGCTTTCTAATAAGGTACCGTCAAGGTACGTTCATTTCCTAACGTACTTGTTCTTCCCTTACAACAGAGTTTTACGATCCGAAAACCTTCATCACTCACGCGGCGTTGCTCCATCAGACTTTCGTCCATTGTGGAAGATTCCCTACTGCTGCCTCCCGTAGGAGTTTGGGCCGTGTCTCAGTCCCAATGTGGCCGATCACCCTCTCAGGTCGGCTATGCATCGTCGCCTTGGTAGGCCGTTACCCCACCAACTAGCTAATGCACCGCGGGCCCATCCTGTAGTGACGCGAAAGCGCCTTTCAACATTTCACCATGAAGTGAAATGGATTATCCGGTATTAGCTCCGGTTTCCCGAAGTTATCCCAGTCTACAGGGCAGGTTGCCCACGTGTTACTCACCCGTCCGCCGCTAAATCTCAAGGAGCAAGCTCCTCGTCATTCGCTCGACTTGCATGTATTAGGCACGCCGCCAGCGTTCGTCCTGAGCCAGGATCAAACTCTCCATAAAAGTAAAGTTTGAAAGCTCATTAGCTTTGCTAGCGTATCATCAAAGATGATATCTATAGTTTGTCCTTGTCACTAACAGAAGTTAGTGAACAAAGTTTATTGATTAACGTCTTGCTTGTTCAGTTTTCAAGGTTCATATCTTGTCTTTATCTTAACGACTCATATATTCTATCACGTCTAATCCCCAAAGTCAAGAGCTTTTTAAATTAGAAGTTTTAAATCGGTTTTGAAGTTTGTTATCTCTTAATGAGGCAACGTTCATAACTATACTCTCCTATTTACCAATTGTCAACATATTAATTTAAAATGCAATGATCATATAAGATTGCTTATCTTTCTTCTATTAAACTAGCATAAAAAATAGCAGCCCCCTTATATAGGAGAGCTGCTATTTTAATTTGAATTTATCTAACCCATATGAAGTATGCTAGGAATACGAAGAATAAAACATACATTAATGGATGAACTTCTTTTTTGCGTCCTGCAAGTAACATTGTAACTGGATAGAAGATGAATCCAACTGCGATACCAGATGCAATACTGTACCCCATTGGCATCATGAACATTGTCATAAATGCTGGTACAGCAATTTCAAATTTATCCCATTCAATCAAACGTAATGATGATGCCATCATAACACCAACAATTACTAATGCAGGCGTTGTTACCGCTGTCGTTACAACACTTAGTAATGGTGAGAAGAACAATGCTAGTAGGAAAAGAATACCTACGACCACTGCTGCAAATCCAGATCTTGCACCTGCACCAACACCAGCAGTAGATTCAACATATGCAGTAGTTGTTGAAGTACCGAAGATAGAACCAACTGTTGTACCTAATGCATCTGCTAGTAATGCTTTACCAGCACGTGGTAATTTGTTGTCTTTTACTAATCCCGCTTGATTTGCTACAGCCATTAATGTACCAGCTGTATCAAAGAAGTCAACGAATAAGAATGTTAATACAACTACTAAAAATTTCATATTAAATAAAGAAGAAGGATCATGAATAATCGGATTTAATGCGACACCGAAAGTTGGAGACACACTTGGAATTGATGCAACAAGTGATTTTGGCACATCTACTAAACCGAAAATCATGCCGATAACGGTTGTGATTACCATTCCGTAGAAAATACCTGCTTTTACTTTTCGGGCTAATAAAATAACTGTGATGAAAATACCTGCGATAGCTAATAACACATTACCATTTGTGAAATCACCTAGAGTGATAAATGTACTCTTATTTGCTACAACAATACCTGCATTTTTCAAACCAACAAAAGTTATGAATAAACCAATACCTGCAGAAACAGCATATTTCAACTGAACAGGGATGGCATTAATAATTGTTTCACGAACACCTGTTAAAGAAAGGATAATAAAGATAATTCCCGAGAAAAATACACCAGTTAAACCAGTTTGCCATGGTATATGATAAGTTAAAACTACTGTGTAAGCAAAGAATGCATTCAGACCCATCCCCGGTGCTAAACCAATAGGATATTTCGCTATAAAGCCCATGATGAATGAGCCAACTGCTGCTGCTAAAGCTGTTGCTACAAATACTGAGCCATAATCCATACGCATAGCATCCGGCAAATCTTTTACATCAGCTAGCGTTAAAATAAGTGGATTTAGCGCCAATACATACGCCATAGCTAGGAATGTTGTAACTCCCCCAATTATCTCTCGGCGATAATTTGTGCCAAGTTCTTCAAATTGGAAATACTTTTTCATGATTAATCCTCCGTATGCCGTCTTATACGTCTTGTGAGAATAAAAAAGACAATCAACTTGGATTGTAAGTTGACTGCCTACGATTCTTTACTGGTTTTCCTGTAAAGATATTAAAGAAGTTAAATACCTTCTTCTAATAATCGTAGTCAAGTCATTTACGGTAACTCGGTAGAAACTTTCGGGCCATATTCCCGACATTATACGACGACGTGATTTAATTTACTTTGATAATATATCATGCTTTTTATGTCATATCAATACTTTTCCGAACATTATTTTATTTTATTAGATAATAGTTCGTGAATAACCCTTACATTGGAGTAAATGTAAAATTCCTTCCAATGATAATGTTTTATTTTTCGAACCATATACGACATAATATTTACAAAACAATAGCAAAAGAGGCGATCACATGAACAAAATTACGGCACCTTCCACAAACTATACACAAACTATCCAAAGTGACCATGTTGCACTAGAAGATATTGAAGAAAATACACATTTCATTGATTGTGAGATTGATTGTCGGTTCGGCAGAAAGCAATTACAAGAAGTGCAATTTGAAAATTGCCGATTCTTGTTAAATGATTATTCTCAAATGGAATTTTTGGATATTGTATTCAAGAAATGTGATTTATCTAATTTTGAATTTAACAAATCTATATTTTATCGTTGCCAGTTTCAGTCTTGTAAGTTGATTGGCTCTCAATTTACCGGGAGTATGCTAAAAGATATACATTGGCAAGATTGCCTGATGAACTATACTGTTTTCTCTGATAGTAAGTTTAAACAGATTAGTTTCGAGGATAGTCAATTAGAAGAGACGTTTTTCCAAAATGTAAGCTTTGATAAAATTGAATTCTTGAGATGTAATTTACAGATGGCAGATTTTACAGAAAGTAAACTAAGTGGTGTAGATTTATCATCTTCTGATTTTATAGATATAAAACTATCACCAAACTTAGCAAAAGGAATGTCAATTCGATTTGACCAAGCTGCTGCAATAGCTGCTATGCTTGGCGTAAAGATTCGAGATTAACATTGCTTTATCGCACTCATTCTCATTGATATTTGCCTTCTAAAGTAGAACTTACTCCATGTAGAGCTTTTTACGCTAAACGTAATTTGATTATTATTAATGGTTAATGTTTGCACTGAGTCAGGAACTATAAATCATTAAAAAACTCTCTTCTATCCGTAAAACATACGAATAAAAGAGAGTTTTTTTAAGAAATACGTTATTTGCTACTTCCACGAAGTGTGCTTCACATGCTTCATTATTACTCTAGCTTCGACTTAGAAGTAATTGCTCGTCGCAAACGTCAGCGCTACTTCGTAGCCCTAACATCTGCGGTGCAGTTGCTCCTCGATGTTGCTGACGTTTATTCCCACTCAATTGTAGCTGGTGGCTTAGAAGTTACATCATACAGTACGCGGTTGATATGGTTTACTTCGTTTACGATACGTACTGAGAACCGTTGATATGACGTTGATATGACGCTGATATGCCATTGATTCCTGCGCTACTGAGCGAATTTATCATAAAATATGCGTTTCAAATATTTTCGAATTTTGGTAAATCAATTGTAGCACGCAGAGTGGCGTTTTACAACAAATCATCTTTCAATAATTGATATGTATTATTTTAATGAATCAATAATCTCCTGTGTCATCTCATTTACTTCTTTTAACTTACGTTTCAATTCTTTCATATTTACAGCAGTATAAAAAGTTTCCTTTGTTTCTTCACACGCTAATCTTAAATCCTTTTTTCCACTTTGACTTTTCATTTGCTCATCTAAGTAAGATAAAACATTTAACTCATTTTCATTAATGCAGCGTTTACCATTTTCTCTAGCAAAGATTACGCTTTCCATCATATTAACTCGATCATTAAGCGTGCTTTGTGCGATTCCGAGTTTATCTGAAGCTTCTTTAAGTGTATAAGTTTTTATCACCGTATATTCACCGCCTTTCGACAGCTATTATACCTGCAACAAATCACCTTTAAAATAGGCTTTTCAGCGGATGGACATGCGTGATACAATTTTACAGAAATAAAAATATAGCTGACGAAAATATGGCGAAAAGCTATCGATATATTTATATAGAAGAAACTCCGATTGACCCCCGCCTTAAAAATGAGAAATATTAGGTGCGGACAGGAGATGAGCGGCCTATGCGGTGCCGGCGGTTGGGGAGATCTTACGTAAGAAATCGCTTGACATACGCATGTATAAACATACGGAATTAACTTCCTATATTTTACGTTATGTAAACTAGATTAAGAGTTAAAACGTTGATATAACGCCATTTGCGCCATGTAACGTAAGTATTCGATATACATATTTTATGCATCGCCCTTTAACGCAGCAATAGCGCATAGTTACGAAAAGTAACCTCGCATAACGAAGCTAACATGATGTATAAATCCTGCATATAATATCCGCGCTGACCCCCTGTTTTTATTCGTCCGTCCTCCCGGCGCCGTCGTGCAAATGTTAGTGGTAGTATACGCAATATTACGCGGTATAGCCGGATTAGTACATGCTTCTCTTTCGTAGGCTAACGAAACCATAGCGTTGAATGATATAGAGTATTAGCGGTAACTACCGAAGGATGGCGCCTATATGTACTAATGCGTTATAAAGTTATTATTGCTAATCGTCATGAGAGGCGCTTTTCCTCGAATGACAGGCTCGCTCTTTTTAGAGCCTTAAAAGACTAAGGTCTAAACATACCGCTCACTAGCGTTCACGGAGATAGCAATACCATCTATACCGCTTAAAAAATGCACATAAATGCTACTATATACTAATAGCAAATGTGTGCACTTTTCACTAATCCGGAACATAAAAAAAAGAGCGGACACCAACGCTTTTACACGTCAATGCCCGCCATTATTAATCCTCTACGTATTCCGCAACAATTTCCGCCAATTCTTCATCGCTAACTTGCGCCATGCCTTGCGATTGAGTCGCCACTGTAATTTCGTGAGTCTGCGTCTTACTATAAAGACCGCCCATGCTTAAGATCATCTCGATTGCTTTAATACTTGGCGATCCTGTAATGCTACCGTCTGCCAATTCGTAAAGTCGCGTTACTGCCATTGCCAATCCGCTATTCACGAAGGCTTGCGCTGAGTCTTTCGTATAACGCTGAAACTCCGGCAATGCTCTCCATCGCGCTAGTGTATCGTGACTAATGCCGAGCTCGTCCGCCAGTTCTTGATACGTCTTGCGGCGGTTGCCTTTCCGCTTAATTGTCATTTCGTTACTTAATACGGCTTGTGCTGCCTCTAATTGTGCAGGCGTAAGGTCGTATTTCTTCGCGTCAATCGTTGGCGCTGTCATAGCGCTTGGCTCTGTGATTACTTCAATATTCGTCATAGTATCGTCTCCCTTTTGTTATTAAAGCCACGCAGGCTTTGGCATTACTTTCGCTGGCTCGCGCTTCGTCGCTGTCTCATACGCCATGCTTAACGCGTCGATTACGTCAACTTTGTTCCCTGGCATTGGATAGTAGCGCATCTCTGTTAATAATTCCGTCTCATTTTCGTTTAAGATAATCGTTTTATTTTCTAGCGGTACTTCTAGCGATTCAATGCGGGCTTGCTTTGATTGCTTACCGTGCGATTTAATTGTGCTAAGTCGCGTGCTATAAAGTCTTGCGTGTTTTAAGCGCTCGCGTAATTCATCCTCTAGCAAACGGTAAGCTCCAATACCTTCTAACGCTATATTGTGAATACGATTTTCTAGCGCTTTTTCAACGATTGCCTCCATAAACTCGGAAGGCGCGCAACGTTTTGCGAACGTATCTAGGACGAAGTAGTAGCCGGATTCTTTATGTTTACCAATTAATACATAGGCATTTAAGTCCGCCCGTCTGCTTTCGCCAAGTGCCGGGTCATATGCGAGTGTAAGGACCATATCGTTAATATAGTAATACTTGCCGTTGTAATGTACGGCGTCAGCATATGCCACGTTATCAAATACACGTCTGCAGTAGCCGTAGCGATCCATTTTGAAGAATTGCTCATCTTCTGCAAATGATTCGTTTAAGTATTCGCTAGCAAATGCGCGTGAGCCAATCGTTGCCTTTTCGTGCATAAGCGCTCGATACGTCCATCGACGAGGCCAGCTAAGCTCAATGCCGGATTCCATTTCCGCTTGATGCCCGTTGTAATAGGCGTCTACGTCGGTTTGTGATGCGTCGCTATTGTATAAATGCAAGTAGTCGCTCCATAAGTTCGGATTATCAGGCCCGTTAATAATTGCGGAATATGTAACGCTCTTATATTCACGCTTTGTAAGCAAAGTAGCGAGTAGTCCTGTCGCAGTCACTTTTGTTCCTACGATTACAGTCGCACAATCGCGTGAGCCTAGCGGTGTGATCGTTGTATTCCACCAATCGATTAGCTTTTCGCGTTGTTGCTCTGTTGCTTCGTTGTTCATAGAACTTAAATCATCTGCAATAATTAAGTCCGGACGGTTTCCAAGATGCGTTTTACCGCGGAGTGCCTTACCGGAGGACGACGCTTCGACCAATTGCTTAGCGCTAGTAATAAAGTTATTTTCGTTGTCCACTTCGTTTTTAGTGCTAATCGGATTTAATAGCTCGCCGAAGTCGCGTCTTAATTTCGCGTTATGCTTTAATTGCGTTGAAATAGCAGTCAGAATACGTTTAGACAGCGTATCTGTTTCTGATAGCAATAATACATATTTACGCTTTTGATATACGACTTCATGTAGCGCTAGAATCGTTGATAATACCGTTGTCTTTGCATGGCCACGCGGACAGCATATCGCATACTTGCCCTTTACTTTCGTCGTAATTTCGTCTGATATATCGTACATATCGCGGTGGATTGGCGCCATTTCTGCAATTGTTTCGTGCGGTGTATTGCCTTCGCCATTCGTAATAAAGTTGCCCGCTGAGTTGTCTAAATTACGCTCATCGCTAAAGTATGTGTATGCGAATAAAGCAACGTCATTTTCAGCGTTAATAATCGCTTCAAGGCGCTTTACTTCTTCGTCTAATTGCTTTAGTTTTAAGCGGTCGCCTGCGGGTAATGATTCGCCTTTGCCCACACGTTTAGCGAGTGATTGTAAGCCCTTTTGCGCTAGTCTTAAGCGTTGTTTATGGTCTGCTATCAATGTCAATTTCGATTTCCCCTCTCATTTTTCAGCACACAAAAAGAGCCCGCTAATGCGAGCCCTTCTTTAGATGAACACAACCGCCGTAGCAATCATGCCCGTTGTTTTAAATTTAAGCTCCACGACCTGCTGCGGAGTAAATTTGGGTTGCTAACGCTTTAGCTATCGACTCAATATCACTTTCCTGGCGTACATGGAACGTGTTGCCTGTGATTGAGATAGCGCCAGTACCCATTCCATCGCTATACGCTTTGTTTTCTTCGCGAGTAAGAACGCGCTCCCCATGATGCAAGCGTGCTAACATCTGTGAAGGACGTACATAATCAAGTCCAGCATCAAATCCTTGCACGGCATGTCCACCGTTGCCAATCGTAGTAGCCGTAGCTTTCGCATCTGCTGCAGCTTGATTTCCCCAATCTACGCGGGCTATCACTGGGATATTAACACCCGGTATTTTATTGATGACTTTAATCATTTCATTAATTCCGCCGATTACGGAGTTCACCGTTTCAGCCGCTGAACGCTTCATAGCGCCCCATACGTTTTCCCATACAGACTTAGTGCTATCCCAGTTTTTAGCGAGATCAATCGCAGCTCCGATGATAACGCCAAGCGGTCCAGTCATAATACGAACTACGCCTTTAATTCCGCCAAGTGCTTCCCATAATTGCATTGTTTTCGCTTTGACTGTGTCCCAATGCTTATAAAGCAAGATAGCAATTGCGATAACTGCGCCAATGGCTACGATAATCCACGATCCCGGGAATAGTAGCATAGATAAACGTACTAGTGCGAAAGCCTTTCGTAATCCATTGAATACTGTAATTCCTGTTCTTACTACGCTTGTTACACCGCTTATAACTCCGATTAATACCGAAATACCTTTAAGCGCAATGAACGACACGGCTACCGCTTTAACTACAGTCGTAATCGTGCTCCAATGCGTTTGAACAAATGATGCAAATTTAATCGCTTTATCAGTTGCAGACGTAATAGCTCCGCCAATTTTCACGTTCATGTCTTGCGCGAATTTATCGAAGGCAGGGCTATTGATTTTGGCGAGTACTCCATCGAGCGATTTGGCTATGCCCGAGTTTCCGTTCGTTCCCATATTACGAAAGACTGAACTCATGCGCTCTTTGACTTGATTCCATTTTGATATGGTCGTATCGCCCATCTTCGCGACGGTCTTATTCGTAATACCTGTCTTGTCTAAGTATTCCTGCATTGCTGCAAGCTGTTTATCGAACGATAGATTTTTAATGCTATTGACTACAGACTTCGGCATTTCAAAACGCTCGGCCATTGATACGCCATCGCCCGAAGCTAATTCTTTCATCGCATAAACGGCGCCCTGCAAGCCTTGCTCCGGATCCATAATGGATAGCTTTTCGGCAATCTTCCACGCCTTTTCAAGCTCCGGCATAGATTTCGTAATACCGATGAACGCTTTGGAGCTACCCATCATATCGCTAGTATTCATAATTGGCGATTTCTCCGCTAGCTTTTGAACCATTGCGTTATACTGTTTGGAAAGTTTTTTGTCGTCAAACATCGCTTCAACTAATACGGCCGATTGTTGATATTTTGCGGCTTCTCCTATTGTTGCCTCTAGTACTTTCGCAGCGCCTATTGCCGTACCTAGACCCGCTGCAATTCCGCCAATAGCAGTCACAACTTTACCGATGCCCGATCTCGCTTTTTCAGCGGAATTATTAATATTGTTAAATGAGTTACGCCCTGACACACCTGCTCGACTAATAGCACTATCAGTCTTTTTTGTAGCGCTTTCGATTTTATCAATCGTGCGTGCCGCCTTTAGAGCTGGCCCCGAAAAGCGGTCTGTCATCGTCAAGACTGCCCGCAAATTAATTGCCATTCGTTCATTCCTCCTTAATTTGTTGCTCTAGCCGCAAGGCCTCTGCCTCTGCTGCATTGTGTAGTTCTGCGACTTTAGCGAGCTTTTCTTCGTTTTTCTCTTTCGCTGCGGTAAGCGCCGCCTTTAGCGCTGCAAGTGTCAAGCCCGCTAGCTTTGCGAGCAAGCCTTTTCCTTCTATGATCGATTCAAGCGCCATAATGTCGCGCTCTGCCTTCGCTATTTTTGTTCTGCTCACGTTTGCATTTGCCTCATAAATCTTTTTGTACTTTCGTTGTGCTGCAATAATCTTTTTTAATCGTGCTTGCTGTTGCTCAATTGTTTCCATTAATAGTTCACTCCTCGTATGATTTCGCTACATCAATCACGCAATAATCGTCTGTTTCATCGTCATATACAATTAAAACGCGGTCGCCTACTTTTAAAACGTCATCATAATGAATGAGCCGTTTTTCCCCGTCGATATAGACATCACGTTCATGCGCCATTAAGTGCTGCGCTACTACTAAATCGTCAACTTCAAGCACTAAGCCGTCATCCTCGCACACAATTTCGAGATTAGGCGGGGCTTTTTGGACTGTTCCGAAGTCAATATAGGTGCGTTGCGACTTTTCACTTATTGAGCGGATTGTGTGAACTATTAGCGCTCCTGGCGAACTTCCCCGAGAAAATTGGTCGGCTTTCTTTTTCGTCATACTTTCGCTCTCCTTTCATCAAAAATAAAAAGAGCCCCGCTAGGAGCTCCGTTCTCATTCAACTGTATTGCGTGCAGTAATCATTGACGGTCTAGTCTGTGCCTCTAGCGCTGCCTTTTCAGCTTCTGCCCGTTCAGCTTGCTCAATGCTTTCTAATCCTGCCGTTGGATTATCAAGGTATTTGCTAACGCCTTCTCCTATAATTGAGCGTACTGACTGAGTTGCCGGCGAAAAGTCTTGGAAGAACTTTTTACTTTCAGCGTTCGCGAAGTATTCTAGCGTTTGCTGCGCTTCTCGTTGTTCTTCCGTAAAGCCTTGCGATTCAATTGCTTCATACGCTTTACCGAGTGCTTGTCGCGTTGCTATATCGCCATTAATCCCAAGCGTAGCTCCTGCAATCTCGCCGTATGCTTGTTTAATTTGTGACGCAAAGTATGGCTCGTTATATTTAGCGAGTAATGCGTTTAATGCTGCTATATTATTTTCAGCTCTCGTCGATACAAGCGCTTTTAACTTTAAATCTGCGAGCTCACGTTCAAACTCTCCTATTAGTAGCTTGTCCTCTGGCGCTATGTGCTCAACCGCTAAAGCCTTGCGTGCCGCGGTTGTAGCGTCTTGTGCTAACTTTTGATAATCGCTATGCAACGATCCTGCGACCTGTAGCATTTCCTTTCCGTAATGAGATTTCAACTTCTCAATGCGGTGGTGACGCTCACCCGTTGAAATGCTTTGATCTCGCTTAATAGCCTGCTCTTGCTCGTAGTAATATTTTTTCAACTGTAACGCTAGCTTTGTGGGGCGTTGATTTAACTCGAATGCCTCGTCGATGTATTCTTTAAAAGTTTTCTTTGTCATAATTATCAATCTCCATTTCATTTTTATAGTATTATTTCGTAGCCTTCTGCTTTCATTTCGTTGGCTAGCTCTTGCTTAACTTGTTCTAATAGTTCGCCAGGGTCTGCGCCTAGATGTTCTCGCTCAATTGTTCGTATTATTTGCCCTGTCGAATGGTCCGTTGCAGTAACGCGAGCACAACCATATTCAAGGTCATGCCATGCGCTATCTGCGTAAATGTGTATCACTCAATCACCGCCTGAATAAGTTGCTTAACGGTTGGGCTTGCAATAATGTAAGCAAGCTCTGTCGCCGTTAATGCGTCGCTATCGACGTCTATCGAGATTTGCTTAGTACCGCAATCAATGTAGACCTTGTTAGCGTTGCGGTCGTGGTAAAGGTTTACGTTTGTCATGGTGTTTTCTCCTTCCTAAGTCGAGTTGCAACTCAACGTCAAGCAATTGCAAGCGTTCGGAAGTACGTCGGCTCATGTTGCCTCCACGGTCGATAATATCCTCGATAATTCGCTTTGCATTCGTAGCATATATAACGAGCACTTTGCCTGGCGCTATTTCTTCCGCTATTTGCTCGATTGCAAGGTTGACGGCCAGCGGTGCGCGAGTGCCTTCGTATAGCGTTCCGACTTCGATGACTTCACGCTTATTTGCATATGTGAACGTGATATACGTATCATTTTCCGTGCTACGATCGCGCTCGATAAATAGCGTCGCCGTAATGCGCTCTTTAGTAATAACGTCAGCTACATTTTTAATCCAGTCGTCTGAGTGCTTTATGTCTGTCGATGTTTTGCGTCCCATTAATATAGTTCACCTCCAAATACAGAAGTGAATAGCATTAGTAAAACGCAACCTGATAAGTTCGCTATTATTGCAATTTGTTGGATAAATTCAACCATTTTCATTCTCCCTCTCATTCTCATTTTCGATTTTTAGCGTGTTATATATTTTATTGACTTAATACTGCACGCGCTGTCCGCTAGTGTATCTTTTAGCATCACCGCAAGCCGTTTTCCACTTGTTTCAAGATTTTTTAAATCGCTAATAAATGATGCACTATTGCTACAGACGTCTAACTCTGTACTGCCATGCCCGCGGCAAAAATAAATCAACTCTTTATATAATGGATAAATGGCGTTTGTACCTGTGTATACTTGACGCGTTATACCTTCCTCACTAGTAACTGTTACCTCACGTTTTTGACTATCAAATGTTCTAATTTCCAAAGTAACTTCCATTTGCAATCTTCCTTTCGTTCATGTATAATGATTTTAAAATGGCGTATGTTATGCCTTTTTACGTATTTCATTTAAAAAAGAATCGCCGAATTTTTCTTTAATCTCGGCGTCTGTCATTTCACTTAATTTGTACGTTATTACTTCGCTTGCTCCCGCCTTACATACTTCACGATCAATCTGTTGCTTTCGTATAGCACGCTCACGACTTGCACGGCTTGTCTTAGTCATGCGCTCTTGTACGCCAATGCCGAATACACGCTCATGTTCTTTATATAGCTCGTCCATATGCTGTTGTGTACGCGTCTTATAAGCGTAAACTGGTAAGTACGTACCATTCACATATAGTTTAGATGTGCGTTTGAACTCTTTGCGAGCGTTCTTTTCTGCCTCTGCACATTCCGGACAGCAATACTTTTGTTTACCGTTAGCTGGTCGAAAGCCTGTTATGCAAAAGCGGTGTGCGCACTCTTGGTACTTAGCGAATATGTGTGGCTGTTTAATGTGCTCTAGCGTAAACATTGAATATCCGCCAGGCTTAACTTTCGCATACTCGTATTCGAGTTGGCGCCATTCCTCTGCGGATCGTTCTTGGATTTCAAGCATTTCAGCCTCACGCTCTAAATTTAGTGCTACACTGTCGAGCATTGCGCCGAATATTTCGAGTTGCCCTTTGTTGATATGGTCAGCCTCCGCATTTGATGCTAGCGCCTTTTCAATTTCGATTTCGACTTGTTGTGCCAGCTCCTCAAAATCTGTCATGCCTGCGTGTGTGTAATGCCGTTTTAATTGCTTGATACGGTCATAGTCACACTTTACCGCAATATGCTTTTTAATTTGTTCTCCTTCGTTTGCTCTCTCGTAAAGTTTTACCAATCTCAATCTCTCCCTGCAATTTTGATAGATACGCGTCGGCAGCGTGATTAAATGCCTTTGCGTCCGATGTAAATGCACTTGTAAAAAGCGATTCAATAATGCTTAGCTCGCGTTCTAATGATTTTGTTAAGGCTGTATAGTAGCGCTTTAAGTTTGTGCGCTCATTAATCGTCTTTAGTAGGTTTGTATATGTTTTATGTGCGTCACCAAGCTCATATTGCGTCTTAATGACGTTCATGTCGTTTGTCGTTTGCAAGTAATTCAAAACGGATAATCTAGCGCTTAGTAGCGCCTTTTTAACGCTCATGTCCCCCGCCCCTTTCTTCACTATTAACGAGGAAATTTACCCTTTAAAATGGCGCCATTACTGGCTTTATGCACTTTTTACGAAAGAAGTTTTTTCCTTAGTTATTCCATATAATTGCATTGCTTCTATTACTCTAGGATTCTTTAATTCTTTAGCGAAAGTATTTCGGTGAATATCTAGCGCCTTTTGAATCGATGCACCTTTTGCCTTTGAACCTTCCGGCATTTCTGCGAAGTATTTGATAATGGCGTCGGCTGATGTTTGCTTACCTGTTAGGCGTTGGACCGGTAAAAACTCCGATACTTTAGCGCCAGGATATGAGTCGACTAAATGCTTTAGCATAGTTCCGGATTTATTAAAGACGTATATATCGACATTTTGCTTTTTACGGCTTGCGCGAAGGCGATTCGTTTCTTGGACCATATTCACTGCCATGTCTATATCGCGATACTCATTTACTATATCTTCTTTAAATACGATGCCATGCGCTTTGTTTGACTCATACTCTCCGCTGATTTCGATACCTAAGCGATCACCGGCGACTGCTTGCGTTGTTGAAGAATAATAAGCGGAGCCTTTAAATAGGTTGCCGACGTAAACGGCTGTATCTGCGGCAGTATAAGCATTAGAACCTCGTCCACCGTCGAAGTGCTTCATTATCACGTTTTCCCCTTCAAGCAACTTTGCGAGCGTGTCTTTATGCGTTTTGTAAGTAACAACAAGTGTTGGCGCCTTCTTCTTGCGTGCAATTTCTTTAATCATATCCGCAATGCTTTGCAGTTCTTCCGGCTTTTTTGTCAGTGAAGCGCGAGAAAGATTATAAGCGTCGCAAACGTGGAAAGTAACGTTTTCATATGTCGGCATTACGTCCGGCATTGTTAAGTAGAAATCATTCGTCACATAGTCGGGATCCTTCGAGCCTGTGCCGTCTAAGATAAACGTATTAAACAGTGTGTATTGATAATGGACTATTTGCGTTGTTGAAACTGTGCCAATCGTATTCTTTAAATCATACATACCGCCGAATGATACAATGCGTTCGAAAGCGCGCAGTAACGCCATTTGTTCGTGTCCGTGTACCATCGCATAGTCACGTTCCATATGACGTGGCACTCGGTAGCCAGGCTTAATTGCGGGGAACTTGCGAGCTGGTATTTCTTCTCCACTTTCGAGAATAGTGCGAATTTCATTCACTAGCTCTAGCGTCTTAGAGTAATACGGTGCGAGCTTACCGTTTCGAGCTCGGCTAGCCTCTTGTACGTCCGCTAAAAACGTATTTAGGTCGCGAGTAGTCAACGCATGATTTAAGACAAGCGAAGGCTTTTCGTCAATCAAAAGTAGGCGTCGCGGATAGCTACGGCCATATCCGTTAGTAAACTCCGTGAAGTTGCTGAGCTTTTTCTTTAGCGTTTGTAACTCGAATTGTTTAGTTGTCATGACTACCACGTTATAAAATACGAACTCGTTAAACTGTTCCGAGTATTCTTCGCGTGTCATTGTTTCTTCGTCAAAACCACGGATTGCAAACGCATATTTTCCATTCACTACATCGCCATTGATTTCTTTAACTAACGCGTTCACATCTTCCACGCGCTCTTTAATGACGATAGCGGAAAAGCGATCATGTTCCCTATGACACATTTCGCGGAGGAATACACCTAGCATTGTAGACTTACCAAAGGCGGGCGGTGCAGCGATGATGACCGGCTTATCAATCGTTTGCGTTTCTTGCCATATGAAAAACGTTTTAGCAACGTATCTAGTCTCCGCCATTGTAGGCTCGGCGCCATTGCTATTTAGTTTGCGCTCCCATTGAACAGCCATTTCGCAAGCAGTATCGAGCTTATGAGAGTCAATATTTCCGTTAAAAGGTAAAGGCTTGCGTGTCACTCTTTGTAATTCCGCTAATGTTGATGTCAATTTCAATCTCTCCATTCATCGTATTTTTCCGGATTCGTAACCGGTTTTCTGTTTGATTCGTGTTACTTGAAAATCATGCAATATATACATGTGTTGGAGGCGTAGCCGACAACAAGAGGCGCGCTCTTTGCCTCTTATAAGTAAGGCGCCATATAACGCTAATAAAAGATTAAGGTCTAAACATACCGCTCATATACATTCGCGGGGTTGATAAGGAATATCTATAACGCTAAAAATGCACATAAATGCTATTAGTATATAGTAGGAAAAGTGTGCACTTTTTTAACTAATCCGGAACCAATCGACTAGCTCGCTCCTTCCTTTCTAATGCGTCTTGCTCCGCTGCCTTGACGTCGAATAACGCCCTAACTTGACGCTCGACTGGCTCGCTAATATCACAATAGTTCCCTTCGATTTGCGCCACGTATGATCGGCTTACGCCAAGTAGCACCGCTAAGGACTGCTGACTTAATCCGTAATAATCGCGTATGTGTTTTAAATTCATCTTGATTCGCTCCTTTTAATAAACTTTTTGTTAGTGATACGGTAAATAAAAAGCTCGGGAATTGCTTCCCCTTATTACCCGCAAAGTCAACGGTTTTGGCACGTTACTTCTCTCTTTCTACAATACAAACTAGGGTAAGATATACGTTCTCCCCCTTATACGTAGTTCAGAACGCCATTTCATACATTAATCTAGTCCAACTGGCGTCCCATAATATCGGAAAATGCTTTCTCTTTTAGGACAGACATTTTCGGCATTTTATACGGTTGTGCTTTTAAAAAAATCCTCCCTACATTAAATTGACACTAAAGCGATGGAAATTGGACCGCATTTCACGGCTTTTTAATGTTCAGTGTCCATCTACTTCTTAATACAAGGTAGCCTTTTGCTTTACACACTTAACAGCGCGTTTTTATAAAATTCCTTACACTTATACCTACGAAATAACTTTTTGTTTCGCACAATTTCCTCCTAATACGTCTTATACTTTTTCCAAAAGAATCTGTGCGGAATATCCGTAAAAAGCAAAAAAAATAAGCGAGACTGTTCTCTCGCCTTTCAAAAAAACTTTTGCAAAATAAAATAAAATTCCTTGCCGATTTCAGTCATATTTCTCATGTATTTCGAATAAGCTATATAGCATAGCGCGCTATTAGCTTCCCGTTAGTCCTACCGCCGATATAGCGGCTTTTTTTATGCAATCAAACGCTGAGGTGATTATCCTCGTATAATAAAAAAAGGAACGCACTTAGCGCTCCCTTTAAATCGTTTTTAACCAATCGCGGAGATCAATCGCATGTGAAGCAAGAATGTAACCGCAAGCCGTCCCAATTAAATGCTCAATCGCTTGTTTTCGATGTCCTAAAACCCAGTTTGCAGCTGCGAATATGATTACAAGCACTACGCCATAATCAAATGCGTTCATCACGACTTCATGGATCCTTTCGAATGTGCCATCGCTTGCAAACGCATGGACAGGCGTTAATATATACGTTCCGATACCGCTGAATACACCGCCATATCGCCAGGATTTCTTCGGCTCCATTTCCTCAACAAAAGCATTTCCGCCCAAATTCGGATTCCTGTAGTCAGCCTCTAAAAACGCATAATTCGGATTTAATATCGCCATTAATGCACCTCCGGTATGTTTTCAAAATCGCATGACAATACTACTTACAAACGAAAGAAAGGAGCCTATTACTATGCAGTTTCTAATCAGTTTCGGTGCTGGTGCAGCACTAGGACTACTCGCAAACATTCTTGAGGCAATCGTTCATTAATTTATTGCAAAACGGCCGGGCAAGCGCTCGGTCTTTATTTTTGTTTGCGATAAGCCGACGCCAAAGCCTTCACCGCGGTTATATCGTCTTTCTTGCCTCTTTTCAGCCATCTGTAAAACCTTCGAATCCTTCTACCTTGCCACGCCCATAAAACCGTTGCACATGCCGTAAATCCAATTAGATTAATCAATAGTCATTATCCCGCCAGTTATTAATAAGAAACTCGCCAATCATTTCTTTTGCAGACGCGACTGGACGTTTGATCTCTTCGATGATTGCCCCAAGAATACTAGCTAAACTTTCGTGTTCTCCTACACTCTTAACGATTTTCTCAACCTCCCGTAAGTGATAATCGTCTAGGCTGTTCTCCAAATACGCCTTAACATAGCGGTTTATAAAGTCGAAGTCATCAATAGCCTCGAGTAATAACGTCGCTGTCGCCTTTGATATAGTGCAATCCAATCCATACGCAATCGCAGCAACGGAATTGTGTACCTTTTGCGGAAGTCGCATACTTAAGCGTTCTGTTTCTTCTTCCCGCAAGTTTATCGGTAATTGCTCCCGTTTAGTGCTGCCATTTAAAAACGTATTTCCAAGCCGAACATCACGCCTAACATATGGGGCAATGTTATCCCGAACCTCTGCGCTGTTTAACGAATAAATAACTAAATCCTCTGCCACGTTTTTGACAGGTGAATTCGTAATAAATGCTAGACGATAAATTTTATCCTTTAGCGAAATTGGTACGGTTGGCTTTACATCCCTTTTTTTGTCGCTTCGAACAGCTCTTTTTGTTCTCTCCCCCACCACTTCTTCACTCCAATTCAAGAAATAAATTTAAGGCAGTGTCTTTGTGTCCTAGACTTAAAACATCATATGCGGATATAGCCGTCGGATATTCACGTATAAAATTAATTAATTTCGTTAAGACTGTCCCTAAAGGACGGTGCTTAAAATGGGTACATACAAAGAACAATTTGCAAAGAAAGTGGCAGATCAAACAAAGAAATACGGATGGCCGACGAAGCCAAAGAATAATGGAAAAGTAAAGAAAAGCAAAGGCAGCTAACCTTCGCTTTTTCTTTTTGTATTCCGTTATTAAAAGTTTTCAGCGTCTTTCATGCCTACTCACCGTTTTTATAGGTCCAGCCGTTTGCCGACGACTGAATTTGCGTTTGATTCGTTACGCCAATAACGATCAATTAGATACTTACCATCGTATCGACTACCTACTTTGCGCTGCAACGCACGACTAGCGTAATGCCATCCGTTTTGCGCAGTCAGAATCCGTCTGATAGCGCTCGTTCTTACAAAGAGATAACACTTCACGTTTTTAATCCGACGCCCGCCACTAGTAGAAAGCGCCATCGCTTCCGCAAAATTCACCTTAATTTAAAGTTGTTGCTAACACCGCTAAAAGTTCAATTGGCTCGCATACGTCTAGCTCGCTAAATACTGCCTCAGCATCCTTTGACCATTTAAACTCAACTAATGAATCACCAATTAACAATGCTGCCTCATTGTTTTCATAGACCAATAGGTCAACCCCTTGAATAATATTTGTTACGTTAATTGCTACAGTTTCTGCTATGATTGTTTGCATCTTCATCGCCTCCTAATTTTATGAACACGTTCTGTAGTCGCTTAGGTATAAAATGCTGCTGTGTTCTATATACTTATAATACAATGACTACGTTCCGTTGTCAACCACATTCCGTAGTCTTTTTAAAAAAATTATTGTATACTAAAGAAAAAAAATTGGAGGCGTTACACATGCGTGTTAAATCAAATTTAAAAGCTATACTAGATCGTAGAGAAATCTCTATAAGGGAGTGCGCTCGAATGGCCGATCTGCCTGTTGAAACTGTAAGACGATTATATAATGATGAAACTAAGCAATATCAACGTGATTCACTAGGAGCTCTATGCGAAGCACTTAACGTAGGAATAGGCGATATACTTGTATTAGATGGAACGGACGCAGCCGAATAGGTTAGCGTCTTTTTTTATTTTTATGTATTTTAGCACTTGTTTTATCTTTTGAACTTTGGCATTAAGCTGATTGCTAAGCTTAGGCTCACGGTGCAAAAGTTCGCCTGCCTTGTCTAGCGGAATCAAAAATACGAATCTACTAAACAAAGACAAGCGACTCCATTAAGCGTCATGTAAGTTGAGTTATCCGTATGCCCCTATTAGTCGCGATTCTTCCGAATCCAATCGCCTACACGCCTGCTCATTCCCCCGGCGGTTACACGCGTCCTTATATGCCGATCATGGCGATATAAAGTTAATAGCTATTCGTCTATGCGAAGCTCACTAAACGCGCTTATATAGCGATTGCAGCACGTACCGTAATACGTAATGCCTCCCACTCCTGACCGATTATGTGCGTCAGCCACATTCAGCTACTAAACGCAATAGGGAGCGCTTGAAATGTAGCCTAGACACCTTTTCTGCAACGGCGGCGTCGATCCTTTCCAGGTTTGATTAACGTCAAGTTATTGGGCGACCTAGACGGAGTACCTAAAAAAGGCAATAGCAAACTAGACCTTTGCATTTTCACTTTTTTTCAAGTAAAATGAAGGCATATAAGTACTCATATTTAGTTGTGGGTATTAGATACTCTTATTTAGTTTCCATGTGGTGTGTGAGCAAATTTGAGTAACGAAGGACTTGCGTTGTGAGCGCTGGTCCTTTTTTATTTTCAAATCCTCATATCATTCAGCGGGCTATGTAAACGCCCTATTTCTAATATGTCTGATTGCTCTAAACCTCTTAGATACTTAGACGTTATCTGCGTATCATAATGGCCTAACAAACGACTTAAACTATACACGTCGATTCCATTGCGTAATTGTTTTTGTGCATAGTAATGTCTGCAATCGTGCGGAGAGCATCGTATTTCCTTTCTAACGCCAGCATTTTGGCAATGCTCTTTTAGTATCTTGTTAATGCGTGAGCGTGATAGCTGCATTGCTGACTGATCCAAAAAGTAGTAGTCCTCAATTTCGTCCGCATCTTTATGTTTGAATCGTTTCTCTTTTATCTCATCATACTTGCGCATGTACCTACGCATAGTCTTGCTAATATAAACTAGGCGATCTTTACTGCCTTTTCCGTGTATTAAAATGTGCTTCCTAGCTATATCGCTGTTTTTTATATTGCAAAGTTCGCTCACCCGGATGCCCGTCTCAAAAAGGAAAATAAGAATTAGCTTATCGCGCATATTTGAGTACGTTTCTTCTTTTACATCGTTAATAATCCGCGATACCTCATCGTCATTGAACGTGATGATAACCCGCTTATCTTCTTTTAAGTTTTTAATGCGGCGCATCGGATTATCTGATTCGTCTATATACTCCTCATCGACCACGTAATTAAAAAATACCTTTAGCGTAGCGATACGGTTGTTAATCGTGATATTCTGCTCGGTGCCGGCCTCTTGGCGCGCCTGTATATAGTGTTTAACGTGTATCGCTTTGACTTCTTCCACTTCATCAACGTCAAATTCGCTTTTCATATACTCCTTAAAATCATTCAAGCGCCATATGCACAAATCGATATACGCCTTTTTCCTACTCTGAATTTGCTGATTAAGACGGAAGTCGTCTATTAGTTCAATAATTTTGGACACAAAAAAACTCCCCCTTATCTCCGGAATTTCGAAAATAAGAGAGAGCATATTTATGATTTCAATTGTTGCGGGTGCGAGCGTGTAATCTAACGCTTAGTACGCTCTCAAACGTTGATATGACGCTGATTCCCCGTAAAACTGACCGCTAAAAATAGCGAATTTATTCCCACTCAATTGTAGCTGGTGGCTTAGATGTTACGTCATACAGTACGCGGTTGATGTGGTTTACTTCGTTGATGATTCTTACTGAAATTTTTTCTAGTACATCGTAAGGAATACGTGCCCAGTCCGAAGTCATGCCGTCGATAGATGTTACTGCACGGATACCGATTGCATAGTCGTACGTACGTTGGTCTCCCATTACACCGACTGATTTGATGTCAGGTAGTACTGTGAAGTATTGCCAAATTTCGCTTTCTAGGCCTGCTTTTGCAATTTCATCTCGTAAGATTGCATCAGATTCGCGGACGATTTCTAGTTTTTCTTCTGTTACTTCTCCAAGTACACGGATCGCTAGACCTGGTCCTGGGAATGGTTGACGCCATACGATTTCATGAGGAAGACCTAGCTCAGTTCCTAATTCACGTACTTCGTCTTTGAATAATGTTTTAAGAGGTTCGATTAATTCGAACTGCATGTCTTCAGGAAGGCCACCAACGTTATGGTGAGATTTAATGGTTTGTGCTGTTGTAGTACCACTTTCGATAATGTCCGTATATAAAGTACCTTGAGCAAGGAAGTCCATTCCTTCTAGTTTTGAAGCTTCGTCATCGAATACATAGATAAATTCGTTGCCAATGATTTTACGTTTTTTCTCCGGATCACTTACACCAGCAAGTTTGTCCATGAAACGTTTGCGCGCATCAATTTTAATCATGTTAATGCCGAATTTACCTTCGAATGTTTCCATTACACCTTCAGCTTCATCTTTACGAAGTAAGTTATGGTCAACAAACATACATGTTAATTGGTCACCAATTGCTTTATGGATTAGAACTGCAACTACTGATGAGTCAACGCCACCTGAAAGAGCACAAAGTACTTTTTTGTCGCCAACTTGTTCACGGATTTTTTGGATTTGCATGTCGATGAAACTGTCCATTGACCAGTCACCTTTAGCTCCACAAACATCGAATACGAATTGACGCAAGATGTCGTTGCCATATACAGAATGACGTACTTCTGGATGGAATTGTACTGCATAGAATTTACGTTCTGCATTTGCCATTGCTGCGATTGGGCATGATGCACTTGTAGCTATTGTAGTGAAGCCATCTGGAGTTTGAGTAACTAAGTCACCATGGCTCATCCAAACTACTTGTTCTTTTGGAAGTTCACCAAATAAAGCATTATCTTCTAATACTTTAATTTCTGCTTTACCGTATTCACGGTGGTCAGCTGATTCAACTTTACCGCCTAAAGAATGAGTCATTAATTGCATACCGTAGCAGATTCCTAGGATTGGTAAACCCATGTCGAAGATTTTCTCATCGATATGAAATGCATTTTCATCGTATACAGAGTTTGGACCACCGGAGAAAATAACACCAGTAGCGTTCATTGCTTTTAACTCTTCCGCAGTGATTGTGTGAGGATGTAATTCACTATATACACCGAATTCACGAATTCGACGAGTAATAAGCTGGTTGTATTGGCTACCAAAATCAAGAACGATAATTTTTTCTTGATCTTTTAATATTGTACTTACTGACAACAGTTCCACCTCTTCTAAATTTTATAAATGACTATTCCCTTATAAATTCTATTTACGAAAAAACGCGTTGAAAGTATTTTCTTCCTACGCGTTTAGTCTCTCCAAAAGGCAAACAAACCATGTTCAAAACATAGCTATATTTGCCTCATAGTCAAACTATTTACGGTAGCTTGGTAGAAACATTCGAACCATATTTTCGAACATATACGAGGGTAAATCAATTATTTATAATTTTTCTCAATTTTACAGTTTATAAGAATCAAAATCAACCGCTTGTACAATTGATTAAATATTCCCAACATTCTTTGATTTTATTGTAACCAATTGTTGGTCCTTCTTTACTATAAAGGCTTTCCTCATAAGCTTGCGTCAAAATAGTCATTTGATTAGTACCGAATTTTTCATCTACAAGTTTTGCAAAATCACTTAGTGTTTGTCCTTGCACTTTTGTCAATCCTATTGCAGAAAGCCTCTTTAATAGTACCTCATACAACTGATCAATAGGAACATGCTTTCCTTTTGCTCGATATTTCATCAATAGCCATTTCGGCATCCATTTTCTTCGTGTTCCATACATAATTAAGGCCACAATAGCAACCAGTAGGATAGTTATGAATAGTGCCTTGTTGAAAGCAGAGTTTGATTCCTTTTTCTGATTCTGATTTTTAGCAACTTTTTGTTGATCCTTTTTCTTTTCTTGTTTTTTCACTTGTTCTTTTTGTTGTTTTTCTTTTTTCTTTTGTTCTGCTTTCTTTTTCTTTTCTGCTTTTGCTTGTTCATTTTCCTTTTGCTTAGGATTGATTGTACCTTTGTTTTCATTATTTTGTACGTCATTTAATACATTATCAAATCCATTGAAACCAATTGTAGGTTCAAAGGCCATCCAACCTACACCGGGTAGATATGCTTCTACCCATGAATGGGCATTATTGTTTGTTACGACAAAATGGCGCTGTTCATCGTCTTTTGTAGCTACTTCATCGCCTTCTGAAAATCCTTTTACCCAGCGAGCTGGTATTCCTAAAGTACGAAGCATCACTACCATAGAAGTTGAAAAGTTATCACAATACCCTGACTTGGTCTCAAAAAGAAACTGATCAACATAATCTTCTTTTTCTGACGGTATTGCCACATCTGTACGAGAGTATTTATATCCATTGTATTGAAAATATGAAACAATCGAATTTGCCTTATCGTAAAGATTATTCTCATTCTTTGTTATCTCAACTGCCAAATCCTTAACGCGTTTCGGCAATGTTGCTGGTAGCTGCAAATATTGATTATATTCTTTAGATAGCTTTTTCAAATCCGAGCTTCTTGTCTTTTTTAACGCCTTCAAACTATATTCTGGAGTTGAATACGCCATTGAATACTTGGGCAAGAGCACCCTTTCCTCATTTTTTATCGGACGGATTTTTTCCCCGTCTATTTCAATATAAAATGATTTCTCATCTTTTGGTTCGTCAATCGTTTTTAAGCCATAAGGTTGTAATATAAATTTATAGTTTTTCTTTAGCGTAATCGTTGCTTCATCGGTATTTTTCATCCTACCAGGCTTCATGGACATTGGGATTTCTTCTCCATATTCAAAAGTATGGACATAGATATCGCCTTTTTTCCGCTCCCATCCTTTGCCAGTATAGATGTTCTTCGTTTCTATTCGCCAATATTGGTTTTTGTTTGCAGTTACTTCAAATACTTGGCGACTATCTTTTTCGAAAGGACCACCTAGTTTACTATCATCTTCAACATAGCCAATTCTACCAATCCCGGCATTTTGGTTATTTTTCCAATTCATTAGCTTTGATATTGATTCTGGTGTAGAAACCATCGGCTGTTTTTTAGGCATAAAATATGCAAATACTGTGCTAAAACAAATCATGACCAACAATGGAATGACCATCATAAGGTAATTTTTAGGTTTCCACTTAACTTGGCTGTTTGTATACAAACGATGAATCAAAAGTACACCCATTAATAGTAAACCTAATACCATTACACGAATCATTGCATATTTGGCATTATAATCAGTAAGTGTGTCTAACAAACTTAAAAAAATGATAGTAGTCAATAAAAAATAGAATACTGAATACTTCACTGTTAGCCAGTGATGTATTAAATAGATTGTCATCCAGATGATAAGGAAAAATAGAATACTTCGAAATGAGTCCGCTATACCGTTCCAATTACCATCAATTAAAGCTTGAATACTTACAGAAAACTCATCTGCAAGTTTAATAAAGCTTCCAACTGCAAATATCTTTGTACCCATATAGACATACATTAAAAACCAAATAACATAAAGCAACTTAATTGCAACAGACAATAGGCCATTTAAATTAATAATATTGCTTACTAAACAGATCACGATAAAAATAATAAATAAAAGAAGATGCCCTGTGTCTGTTAGACGAACTACAGGGACAAGCCATTCAACTAACATCAAGAAAATGATGAGATACATGCCTAGCAAACTTGTCCATTTAACAATTGAGGAATTCATCATTTCAACACCTCCGTAAAGGCATTTGTAAATTGCTTACTCGTTAAAGAAAATATAAGAATACCATTTTCCTTCGCGATTGCTTCTAGTTTTTCTTCTGAATCTGTAGCGATTTGTCCTTCTGCACGTATAACAAAACAAACCACACCTTTTGACTTTCTGGAAACCTGTTTTAATATATTGATCCATTCAGTTGTAAGTGAAGTCGTTACGAAGTAAATCATCGTTGCATGAATCAGCGCACGGTTTTGTCCGTATTTATGTTCAACATCATGAATATCCTTCGGCTGTACACCTGCTAAATGATACATAACTTGTTGTAATTGATCTTCTGATTGAATTTGGCCAAAATAAGATTGTTTTTCGAAAGCAGAAAGAAAGGAAATAGTTAAATGCTTTTTTACTACCGCAGATAAAATTGAAGCGCAAAGTTCGACCTTTTCTTCAAATAACCTAGCTGGAGTTCCATCTAACACAAGACATACTTCCTGAAGTTGTTGGTCTTCAAATTCCTTTGTTTGCAAACTTTGAGTTTTCGCAAAGGACTTCCAATGAATCCAAGTCATGCGATCTCCCGGTTGATATTCTCGAATACCAGATACCATTGTCGTATCTCGCACAGCTGAATTACGCGCTGTTCCTGTACCGCCACTTTTAGTTATGCGCAATGGCGAATAGTCAATCATCGTTACCTTTGGATAAACAATTATGGTGCGCTTATTCGGAATAAGTGCAGTCTTTTTGATCCATCCAAAGAAATCGGTAATTGTTAACTCAATGCCTTCTAGCTGATAATGGCCGCGGGGCATATTCTGAATTTCATAATTCCATGATAGTTGTTTTTTCATCCCCATTAAAAAGAAATGGCGTGTCTGATCTTTGGCGTTTTCATTGAAAATCTCAAGAAGCATGCTTTCCTGTATGACAGCATAGAGTAATGGAAAGCGGGATTTTCGTCTTAGTGTCACCTTCATCTGTAATGTATCGCCATTGTTTAAATGGCCAGAAATCATCGTTCTTTCGATTGAGAATGATTTTAAAGGTACAAAAAATAACACGATGGAATAAAGAGCAAAAGGTACAAACATGAAGAAGATAAACCAACTAACAAACCCACCTTGCATTAACGCAAAGCTTGTGGAAGCAGCTAGTAATATAACAACCATTACAAAACGTGTAATGGCTTGTGTGAGCCATTTTGCTTTATATACCCTCTTCATCTTGAAGTCCTTTTAATTGGAACAGGTGTGTTAATGATAATTCTCCCAATAATTTCTTCAGAGGTAATTCCATCATAACGTGCCTCAGCTTTCAAAATGAGGCGATGCGCGAAAACAAATGGTGCCAAATACTGAACATCATCCGGAGAAACATATTTACGTCCTTTCAGTAATGCATAAGCTTGAGACGCTTTCATCAATGCAATGGAGCCACGTGGGCTTGCACCTAAGTAAACATATTGATGTTCACGTGTTGCTCTTGCAAGATCCACAATATATCCCTTTACCAGTTCATCAACATGGACTGTTTTCGCTTCACGCTGTAGTTCTATTAACTCTTCTAATGTAACTACCGATTCTAATGAATCAATTGGACGGGACCCTTCTGCTCTTCTCAAAACTTCGACTTCATCATCATGGTTTGGATAGCCCATTTTCATCTTCAATAAGAAACGGTCTAACTGCGCTTCAGGAAGTGGATAAGTTCCTTCATATTCAATTGGGTTTTGGGTAGCCATTACAAAGAAAGGCTTCGGAATTGGCACTGTTTCCCCTTCTATTGTAATAGCAGCTTCTTCCATTCCTTCTAATAGAGCTGATTGCGTTTTAGGAGATGTTCGGTTAATCTCGTCTGCCAACACAATATTCCCCATGATTGGACCGGGGTGAAAGTGGAATTCCATATCCTTTGGATTATAAATGGATACACCGATAACATCAGATGGTAGTAAATCTGGAGTAAACTGTATACGTTTGAAATTAGCACTTATTGATTTCGCAAGTGCACGTACCATCACGGTTTTTCCAACTCCCGGTACATCTTCAAGCAAAACATGCCCTTCTGCTAATAATGCTACAACACTTAGTTCGGCGATATGTCTTTTTCCTATCATCACTTTTTCAATATTCTTGATGATGGATTGTAGCTTTTCTTGCGTCCCCATTTAGATGTCCTCCTGTAAGTTATTCTTTTAATATTTTTTCTTATAATTCACAATTAGCATTATTATAACATGACACAATTTAACACCTATAAAAAACACGACCTGATTAGTAGTCGTGTTTTTATATGCTATTACTCTTATTTCTTTTTTTGACCAATTTCATGCATAAATTTTTTGATTGTGTAAATTTCATAAATAGTTTTCGAAACTGGGAAGCCTTTTATTTTATATAATCTCATTCGATTAACTTAATATTAAAAAAGCTGTTCCAAAAGTGATTGAAACATTCACTTTAGGACAGCTTTTTATTATTTCCAGAAGTCATCAAATATAGTGATTGGTAAATGACGTTTATGTCTTGAGTTAATATAACGTTCTTCTATTTTCTTACGAGCAGCTTCTTCAATTTCTTTGCCTTCTAAATAATCATCGATTTGATTGTAAGTTACACCAAGTGCTTCTTCATCTGGTAATGAAGGACGATTTTCTTCTAAATCTGCTGTCGGTGTTTTTTCATAAAGGTGTTTTGGACAATCTAGTTCAGCTAATAATGTCTTCCCTTGTCGTTTGTTTAATCGGAATATTGGTGTGATGTCCGCACCACCATCGCCGTATTTTGTATAGAAGCCTGTAATCGCTTCAGCAGCATGGTCCGTTCCTAACACGATTGCACTATTATGGGCGCCAATTGCATATTGGACCTTCATACGTTCACGTGCTTTTTCGTTTCCCTTTAGAAAATCAGAAAGTTCAATTCCTGCATTTTTTAGCGATTGTACACCCGCATCAACTGCTGGCTTAATATTAACTGTATATACTTTAGTCGGTTTGATAAAATCAATAGCATCTTGGCAATCTTGTTCATCTGCTTGTTCACCATACGGTAAGCGGACTGCCCAAAATGAATATTGATTTTCACCTGCTTCTTCATTTAACTCATCTACAGCAATTTGTGCAAGCTTACCAGTTAAAGTTGAGTCTTGGCCACCTGAAATCCCAAGTACAAAGCCTTTTAAGAACGCATGCTTTTTAGCATAGTCTTTAAGCAATTCCACTGATTTTCGGATTTCCTCTTTTGGATCAATTGTAGGAAGTACGTGTAATTCATTTATAATTTGTTGTTGTAAAGTCATTATAGCTCCCCCTGTTCATGAATCGATTTCTTGAACAAATTCCTTGACTTCTTCAATGTTACGCATTTTATTGTTCCAACATTTTTGGCTTAGATCGACTGGATATTCTTCTGGGTTTAATGATCGTTTGTACTCATCCCATAGTAAGTTTAGATTTCCCTGTGCATATGCTTTCATCTCTTGTACAGATGGGCTTTCATAAATAACTTTACCAGCTTCAACTACTTTTGTATGGAGATTTTTGGCAGTAAAGTTTGTAACGAATTTTGAAATAAATGTATGAACAGGATGGAACATTTTAATGCGTTCTTCTGATTCAGGATTTTCATCATCCATCGTAATATAGTCGCCTTGTGCTTTTCCATTTTCTAGATCAATAATGCGATAAACATTTTTCAATCCTGGTGTAGTCACTTTTTCGGCATTAGCAGAAATTTTTATACGATCTTGCATTTTGCCATTCGCATTCTCTAAGGAAACGAGTTTATATACTGCCCCTAATGCTGGTTGATCATAGGCTGTAATTAACTTTGTACCAATTCCCCATTGGTCCACTTTCGCACCTTGAGCTTGCAAATTTAAAATAGTGTATTCATCTAAATCATTAGAAGCTACAATTTTTGCATCTGGGAAACCTGCTTCATCTAGCATTTTGCGAGCAGCTTTTGATAAGAAGGCAATATCTCCACTATCTAGTCTGATACCTAGGAAGTTAATTTGATCACCTAATTCTTTTGCCACTTTAATTGCCGTTGGGACGCCAGATTTTAATGTATCATAGGTATCCACAAGGAAAACACAGTCTTTGTGACGGCGTGCATAGGCATGGAAAGCTTCATAATCACTCTTATATGCTTGTACCATTGAATGTGCATGAGTGCCGGCAACTGGTATATCAAATAATTTACCTGCTCTCACATTACTTGTTGCATCAAATCCACCAATAATAGAAGCTCTAGTTCCCCAAATGGCAGCATCCATTTCTTGTGCACGGCGAGTACCAAATTCCATTGTAATATCATCTTTAACTATATTTTTAATGCGACTTGCTTTTGTTGCTATTAATGTTTGATAGTTAGCAATATTAAGTAGTGCAGTTTCAACTAATTGAGCTTCTCCTAAAGGAGCTTCAATTCGAACAATTGGTTCATTACCAAAAACAAGTTCCCCTTCAATCATTGAATAAACATTACCAGTAAAACGTAGATTTCCTAAGTAATCAATGAAATCCTGACTATAACCTACTTCTTCTCTTAAATACTCTAAGTCAGATTCACTGAAGTGGAAATTGCGTAAATAATCCAACATTCTTTCTAGACCAGCAAATATAGCATAACCATTTCCAAAAGGTAATTTTCTAAAATACAATTCAAACACTGCTTTTCGATTATGTATTCCGTCGGCCCAATAGGATTCTGCCATATTAATTTGATATAAATCTGTATGTAGCGCTAGGCTATCGTCTGGATATTTTGATTTCATACTTAGTCCCTTCTTCCAACGTCTTAATAGACATAGTATACACTATTTACTTTATAAATATGACCTAAGAACCTATTGAAGCGATGATACTTGGAAGTATTTTGGTCAATTTGTTGATATAGCAAGGTTAGATTGCTTTTAAATAATTTGAAAAGTCTAATAAATATTTTTAAACTTTGTCTATCCATTACTTAACTATTTGCGGTAAAAATAGCATATTGAAATAGTTATAGAAAAATTTTGTTTTAACTTGAAGTAGATTAAGCATCGTTTTCCTTTATGAGTTTGAGCCAACTTATAAAGCTGGCACATCTACTAACGTTAATCTTTGTATGTTACATTTTCTATATCTAACAATGCCTTTTTTAATGGAATCCCTGAACTAAAGCCTGTTAGTTTACCGTTTTTCCCTATAATACGATGACATGGCACCGCAATTAAAATTGGATTTGCACCAATTGCACCGCCCACTGCTCTTACGGCTTTTGGATTGTTAATCATATTAGCAATTTCTGAGTAATAGGTTGTTTTTCCAAATGGAATTTGAAGTAATGCCTGCCATACTTGTTTTTGAAAATCCGTACCTTGTAAATCCAATGGGAAATCAAATATCATTCTCTTTTTTGCAAAGTATTCCCGATATTGTTTTTTGTAAACGGACGTCTTCTCATGATCTTCTATTAAAATAGCATCCCTATAATGCTTCTTACACCATGCTTCCACTTCATCTAAAGATATCCCTACATAGCATAAGCCATTTTCTGTAGCTGCAATAACAATTGTCCAATCTTGTTCTTGGAATGTAGTCCAATATATTTTTTTCATCGTAAATCCTCCATTATTCCCTTAAATAGAATTATAAAATACTTATTAAATAGATTCACGTGTAAGTGTGAGGTTTTTAAATTATGGTACATTTGTGAGGGGGATTTTTTCGAAAGGAGTATATCAAATGAAATCAATTTATCAGCCCGCTATTCACTTTCAGAATGTGGAATTTGAAGTTCAAGGTCAGAAAATTTTACACCATATTACTGGTTCTTTTCCTGCAGGTAAAATTACTACACTTGTTGGTCCATCTGGTGCCGGCAAAACCACTTTGATAAAACTATGTAATGGATTAAACTCTCCTAGTTCAGGTGAAATTTATATAGACAATAAACCCATTACCACCATTAATCCTGTCTCTTTACGCAGAAGAGTTGGAATTGCATTGCAAGCTGCTCCCATGGTAAAAGGAACCGTATACACTAATCTATCTTTGCCAAAAACACTCCAAAAGTTATCACTAACACGCTCTGAGGCTATCTCTTACTTAGAAGATGTTGGATTAGATGAATCATTTCTTGATAAAAACGCTACTGATTTATCAGGTGGTCAACGTCAACGTGTTTCCATTGCTAGAACTTTAGTCAATAAATCAGATATTTTATTGTTAGACGAAATTACATCATCATTAGATAGAACTTCCGTCAAGGAAGTGGAAGAACTCATTGTGAAACTCAATCAAAAGTATAAAGTGACAATTATTTGGATTACACATAATTTAGATCAAGCTATTAGAATTGGTCATTACACTTGGGTCATGATGGATGGACAAGTCATTGAAACTGGGGAAAGCACACTTTTAACAAGTCCAACCAGGGATATAGTAAAAGGCTTCATAGAGGGGGTTAACGAATGAGCTACGCAACACTTTCTTTGACATTGTTATTTGTTTTAATTCCATTACTCCTTTCTAAAACGCTACATCTCGGTTTGGAAAGGGATACCATCATTGCTACTGTTCGTTCAATTATTCAATTACTAGCAGTTGGTTATATTTTAAAATTTGTATTTGAATCAAATAACGTTCTTTATATATTGATAATGATTACGTTAATGATTGTTGCCGCTTCAGCTAATGCCAGAAAAAAAGGTAAAAAAATTCACGGAATTACATGGAAGGTTGCCCTTACCATGATTACAGTAGAAGTCATTGTTCAATCTATTTTACTTGGTTTTGATATTGTGCCAGCAAAAGCACAATATATTATACCGATTAGTGGGATGGCGATTGGAAATTCTATGGTCTTATCTA
The DNA here is from genome assembly GCF_053847205.1 of Rummeliibacillus sp. JY-2-4R. Classification (NCBI taxonomy): domain Bacteria; kingdom Bacillati; phylum Bacillota; class Bacilli; order Caryophanales; family Caryophanaceae; genus Rummeliibacillus; species Rummeliibacillus sp. JY-2-4R. The sequence goes on from NZ_CM132623.1 coordinate 3,646,720, forward strand.
TTCTTTTCTTGAATCGATTCCAATCAGAAATTGAGACCCATCGAGATGAGACTGAACTTATACTGTCTCTTGGCGGCACACCAAAGCAAGCAATCCATAGACAATTATTGGATGCAATTAAAGCTAGTATGATTCCTACAATAGAAAGCCAAAAAACAATTGGCTTAGTACAATTACCAGGCATGATGAGCGGGCAAATTATAGCAGGTGCTGATCCTATACAAGCTGTCCAATTTCAACTTTTAATTTTGTTTGTATTATTAACTACCGCTAGCATATCTAGTATCTTACTTGGCATTTTATCGTATCCTACTCTTTTTAATAGCCGTATGCAGATGCTAAAGGAAAAATTTTAAACTTATAGAATGTATTACTCGTTATTTTATTTGAAACACAAAAAGACGTCTTCCCCATTCCATGTAGGGAAAACGCCTTTTGTGTCATAATATTAATTTTGTACCTCAATACTAAGTTACATATATATTTAAGTTAATGCAACTCATTTTTCATAAAAAACAACAATTTTCGACACAACTAAGTCTTATCGTGCAGTTGTCTCACATCTCTTCTAACATCTCCATCATATACCCTACTATTAGTCCATTCAACAAATTCACCTTTTTGTAAAAGAAATTTCTCACTTATCCCTATATCTCCCTTACTTAATGGTAAATAATAGTAACATGAGAAATAAATCTATGAAACATTTATTGTCGAAACATAGATAAAAACTATCCATTTCAAAGTTTATGAATTAAATAACTTTTCTGTTAATTATGTTATAATCGAGAAAAAACAATTCATTAGCAAGGGGAAATGATATATGTCACTTAAAGATTTCTTTATCGCATTATCTGAAAACCAGTTTTTAAATAACAATGCTAAAAAATATGGATTGAAAATGGGAGCTGCTAGTGTAGTAGCAGGAACTAACGTCGATGAGGTAATCGAAAGTATTAAAGAATTAAATTCACATGGAATTTCATGTACCGTCGACAATTTAGGGGAATTTGTTCATAACAAGCCTGAGGCAACTACAGCTAAAGAACAAATATTAGCTGTTATTGAAGCCATCCACGAAAAAGGTGTAGATGCGCATATCTCTTTAAAACCTTCCCAATTGGGCTTGGATATTGACTATGAATTCTGCTATGACAATTTAAGAGAAATCATTGAACTGGCAGATCACTACAATATTTTTGTCAACTTTGATATGGAAGACTATGATAGACTTCAGCCATCTTTTGATTTACTTGAACAATTATCAAAAGAACATGACAATATTGGTACCGTAATTCAAGCCTATTTCTTCCGTGCTAGAGAAGACATTCGAAAATTCAAAGACTATCGTTTACGTATTGTTAAAGGTGCTTATAAAGAGTCTAGTGATGTTGCATATCAATCAAAAGAAGATATCGACAGAAGCTACATAGAATTAGTAGAATATCATTTATTGAATGGTAAATTTACTTCTATCGCAACACATGATCATAATCTCATTCATCATATTAAGGAATTTATCGCATCTCATGATATTCCAAAGGAAAAATACGAATTCCAAATGCTATATGGCTTCCGTCGCGATATGCAACTTGAGCTTGCAAAAGAAGGTTATAACTTCTGCACCTATGTACCATTTGGACAAGATTGGTATGGCTACTTTATGCGTCGATTAGCAGAACGCCCACAAAATATCGAACTTGTTGTAAAGCAAGTATTCAATAAGAAAACCAATACCATCCTCGGAGTATTAGCAGCAGGATTTGTAGTTGGCCGATTAACAAAACGTAGATCATAATAAATACAAAAAACACCGGATTCGCTTTTACTTATACAAAATGAATCCGGTGTTTTTTGTTTTCCTTATACGGGTGCGTGCTGCACTTATTTGTATCCGGCTTCGGGCGCTAGCTACTCGAGGTCGCTTCGGTCTCTCGGTTGAAAGCTGGACGAGCGCCCTCAGCACTTATTTGTTCCATCCTTTTTCTTTGAATCTTGCGATAGCTTCGATTCGGTTGCTGACGTCTAATTTGTCTAAGATTGTGGAGATATAATTACGTACTGTTCCTGGGGATAGGTATAGCTCATTTGCGATTTCTTTTGTTGTTTTCCCTTTTGCTACAAGATTAAGTACTTCACTTTCCCGATCTGTTAAAGGGTTTTCGCTTTCTTCTTCATAGACAATATCTATTAGCTCTGGAGCATATATTCTACGTCCATCCATAATTACTCGAATGGCATTTACTAACTCTTCAATAGGGCTATCTTTTAGCAAATACCCCCTTACTCCAGCTTTTCTTGCTCGTTCAAAATATCCAGGTCTCGCAAAGGTTGTTAAAATGATTACTTTACTATCGGTCTCTTTTAGTTCTTCTGCGGCATCTAACCCTGTTTTCTCAGGCATTTCGATATCCATGATGACAATATCAGGATTATATTGTTTAACAAGCTTCAGTGCATCTACCCCATTATGACCGACTCCAACAACCTCCATGTCATCTTCCATATTAATCAATGATTTCAAAGCACCCAACAACATTCCTTGGTCTTCCGCAATAACAATTTTTATCATCTTGTTCACTTCCCTTGAAATTTCTACCCGATATTATGTACTTTCATTATATTATGAACAAATTGGTCTATAAAGTATAGAAAAGGAGTCATCCTTATTTAAGGATAACTCCTGCAATTTTAACTTACCTTTCCGACTGTAACCTTCGGAGTTTTCGGTTCGCAATTCTTTTTTGATACAAGACCTTTTACTTCTTTGAATGTAATAAAGGTTTTATGTGGTGTGTCATATAATTTATAGCGTAATGATTGTAGACTTGTCTTAATGGTAATCGTTGTGGCACGTTGTAATGGCGGCGTCTTTTTATGTGCTTCCTCAAGTTTATAGTTTGGAACTCGTGGTGCTAAATGATGCACATGATGGAAACCAATATTACCTGTTACCCATTGTAAAATAATTGGTAACTTATAATATGAACTTCCTTCAACAGCAGCTTTCACATAATCCCATTCATTTTCATTTTCAAAATAAGAATCTTCAAATGTATGTTGAATGAAGAACAGCCAAATTCCTAAGGCCCCTGCTACGAACATCGTTACTCCATGAACGAGTAAAAACGATTGTAGATTTGTCACTAGAATAATGCTTGTAGCTACAGCAACAATTAGCAAATTAGATATATACGTATTCATTCGCTCTTTTTTCTTTGCATCTTTACGATTAAATCTACTTGAAACAAGTACTAAATATAAAGGGCCTAATCCAAACATGACAAATGGGTTGCGGTATGTTCTATAGCAGAAACGTTGCCATTTAGATGCCTTCAAATATTCATCCACTGTCATGACCCAAATGTCACCAATTCCTCGTTTATCTAAATTGGAACTAGAAGCATGATGAATCATATGCTCTTTTTTCCACTTTTCGTATGAAAATAATGTAATTACCCCTGTTAATAAACCCACAATATCATTGGCTTTTTTGTTTTTAAAGAAAGAGCCATGTGTACAATCATGGAATATAATAAATGTACGAACAACAAAACCTGCTGCAATCACACTTAATGCAATAGATCCTAATAAAGTGTACGGTAACACGATATATGCCGCAATCCACAATACGATAAGTGGCGAAATTGTATTTATAATTTGAATAATACTTTTTTTCGTATCAGATTTTGCATATGGTGTAACAGCTTTTCTTAGCTGTATTGTCTTCTCACGATCTGTCAAAAGTATCCCCTCCAACTTTTGTAGCTGAAATTATCATAAGCCCTTAACCAAATTTTATATAGGCATAGATGTCATAACGGACATATGACATCTATCATATACCCGATCCTAATAGCTTATAACCGCGGCTAATTTCAAAAATTATAATACTATGAAAGTGAATTTTTTTTCACGCCGGTTAAATTCCTTGTCTGTTCCAATCAGAAAGCACATAAAGTATAATATTTAATACATATAGAAGATTTTTTGTGCTTTATTAGATTAAAAATGTTTTTTGGTATGAGCGTTACATAAGGGGGAGTTTGTAATGGAACTGTTCATGCAACAAAGGCAAGAATTAAAACTTTTAATGACAACTCAGCTAAGACAGTCAATTGAATTACTTCAATATTCAACTGATGATTTAGAACAATTTATCCGTCAGCAAGAACTAGAAAACCCATTAATTGAGCTGATCGAACCCAGCAATAATAAGCAAATTGAAAAGCTAACTTTTTTTCAAAGAAGTAATGCCACTAACAAACCGACAGATGTTGTAAGACCTATAGAGGAAAATTTTAGAGATCAAATGATACGAATGGTCAACTTAAATTTCAAAGAAACTTCTACTATAAGGTTATTAAAATACATTATTAACAATTTATCTGATCATGGCTATTTGGAACTGGGTTCGATTTCTGACTATTCATCTGAAGAACTCACAAAGGGAATTGCACTACTTCAACAAATTGGTCCCAGTGGAGTGGGTGCAAGAAGTATTGAAGAATGTCTTTTGTTACAAAGCCAACATCGTTATCCTCAGTTTCCCATTTTACAAGAATTAATTCAGGCGTATTTACCTTTACTTGCTGAAAAGAAATGGAAACAAATTGCTAAAAAATTGAAATGCTCTATTCCTGAAGTTCAACAATTAAACGATCTCATTTTATCGTTAGCTCCAAAGCCATGTTCGTTTATGACAACTGGTTGCACGGAATATTTACGCCCCGATATAGTAGTCGAAGAATATCAAAATGAATTTAATTTTTACCTTAACGATCGCTATTTACCAAAAATCGAATTAAATGACCAATACTTAACGTTACCCACTACCAATCGTGAAGAAAGGCAATATATAAATCAGCAACACAAAAACTATCAATGGCTTATTAGCAGCATCGAGCAGCGCCGGAATACTATTATTAAAATTATGCATGTATTACTCAAAAAGCAATTTGCATTTTTTAAAAAAGGGCTCTCTGAACTAGCTCCCCTCACATTAAAAGAAGTAGCAGAAGAAATTGAGATGCATGAATCAACAGTAAGTCGAGCAACATCCAATAAGTATATTCAAACACCAATCGGTACATTTGAATTAAAAGCACTTTTCACATCAAAGGTAGAAACAAAGAATGGTTTTACGATTTCTCAAGAAAAAGTAAAAACATTATTACAGCAATTAATCCTAAAAGAAAACAAGGAAAAACCATTTTCCGATCAAAAAATTGCTGATTATTTTAATACAGAACATGCGATTCAAATTGCAAGAAGAACCATTAGTAAATATCGGGATGAGCTGAATATCCCTTCCGCTAGCATGCGAAAACAATGGTCTTAACAAGTGAAAAGAGGCACCTTCCAACATATATGATTTGGAAGGTGCCTATTTCTTTAGCTACTATTCTACATTAAAATAACGTGCATCCGGATGTGCGAAGACAATTGCAGATACCGATGCTTCCGGCGACATCATGAATCCATCTGTCAATTGAACGCCGATATCTTCTGGCTTAATAAGCTTAAATAGCTTTTCTTGATCATCTAAATTTGGACATGCAGGGTAACCGAAGGAGAAGCGTTGTCCTTGGTATTTTGCTGCAAATCGATCACGCATCGTGAAATCTGTTGCGTCTGGGAAGCCCCAGAAATCACGCATTTCTTGGTGGATTCGTTCTGCAAATCCTTCTGCTAGCTCTAAAGCCGTTGCTTGCAGTGCATGACTTTCTAAGAATTTTCCTTGTTCTTTAAAGCGAGTAGCTGCTTCACGAACGCCATGACCTGCTGTTACTTGCATGAATCCTACATAATCCATTTCTCCACTGTCGACTGATTTTAAGAAATCTGCCAGGCATAAAAACGGTTCCTTATTTTGACGTGGGAATGTAAAACGTTCTATTACTGTTTTCGCATCACTTGGATCATAGATGATGACATCATCTCCATCTGATTGTGCTGGGAAGAATTGATACATAGCTGAAGGACTTAAAATATTTGCATTCAAGAATCCCGTAACTAATTCATAGAGCTGAACTGCTCGTTCATCGCCTTTTGCAAGCATCTCATCATTATATCCTTTTAACCCTAGATGATGACCAATCAACGTCCTCATATTGACATAAGGTTGAAGATGCGCAACAGAATAATCCTTCATCACGTGTCTATTTAAATCCTGTGGTACAAAGACAGGCACATCTGAGCGAACAGTTTTTACAGGTCTTGGTGCAACCGCTACTGCTGTTCTTTCACTTCTTCTAGCTTCTTGCGCTAATCGCTTTTCTTGAGACTCATGTAATTCATGTAAGAGATTTTCTTTATCCTCACTTTGCAGACGGTTGGCAAGTTCTAGTCCTTGCATTGCGTCCTTTGCATAAAACACAGGACCATCATATTCAGCAGCAATCTTCGTATCGGTGAATTTCCGAGATAAGGCGGCGCCGCCAACTAGGATCGGTGTATCAATTTGTGCTTCTTTAAAATCTTGTGCTGTGATCACCATTTGTTGTGCTGATTTTACCAATAAACCTGATAAACCAATGATATCTGGCTTTTCTTTTCGGATTGCTTCTATTAAGTCTTGCGGAGCCACTTTAATACCTAGGTCAATGACTTTGTAGCCATTATTACTTAAAATAATGTCAACAAGGTTTTTACCGATGTCATGAACATCCCCTTTTACGGTGGCTAGGACTACCTTTCCTTTCCCTGTATCATCTTCATTTTTCTCCATAAAATCTTCAAGGAAGGATACCGCGGCCTTCATAACACCTGCCGATTGCAAAACTTCTGCAACGATTAGTTGATTTTCATTGAAGAGCTTACCTACTGTAGCCATACCGGCCATCAAAGGACCATTAATAATATCAAGAGGTGTATCGTATAACCCTAATGCAGCTTGTAAATCTGGAATAAGCCCTTCCTTTGTACCCTCCAAAATATAATAAGACAAACGTTCTGGAACCGTTTTTGGAATATCAGCTTCTGTTTTTTCTTTCTTTTTATCACGATAAAAATCAGTAAAATCTGCTAATGTTTGATCGTTTGTTTCAAACAATAGATCATTCGCTAATTTAATTTCATTTTCCGGAATAGAAGCATAACGCTCAAGCTTTTCTGTATTGACAATGGCATAGTCGAGACCAGCTTGTGTACAGTTATATAGATATACAGCATTTAATACTTCGCGTCCTACTGGAGGTAAACCAAATGAAACGTTACTTACTCCTAAAATAGTCAAAGCTCTTGGTAAATTCTCTTTGATTAAACGAATTCCCTCGATTGTTTCGACAGCTGAACCGATATACTGTTCATCACCTGTTCCAACCGGGAATACTAGTGGGTCAAAAATGATATCTTCTGGTGCAAGTCCCCATTTATCTACAAGTAAATCATAAGAGCGTTTCGCAATTTCTAACTTACGATTTCGATCTACTGCCATCCCTTTCTCGTCAATTGTTCCGACAACAACAGATGCACCATATTTTTTTACAATTGGTAGAACCGCTTCAAAACGATCTTCACCATCTTCAAGGTTAATCGAGTTGATAATTGCTTTACCTTGTGAATATTTCAAAGCTTCCTCAATTACTTTGTCATCAGTTGAGTCAATGACAAGAGGTACTTTCACCTTTTTTACTACCTCTTGCATAAAGCTTCTCATATCCTGTAACTCATCGCGGTCAGGGTTCGCTAAACAAATATCAATTACATGGGCTCCGTTTTTCACTTGAGCACGAGCAATTTCTGCAGCTTCTTCATACTTTTCTTCAACTATAAGGCGTTTAAATTTACGTGAACCAATAACATTCGTTCGTTCTCCTACAAACAAAGGACGCATTGAATCGTCGTAAATTAAAGAATCAATTCCAGAAACAACATGGCCATGCTCCTGACTTGGTTTTTTACGTGGTTTGCGGTTCTTTACTACTTCTCGTATTGCACGGATATGAGCAGGAGTGGTACCACAACATCCACCTACAAAATTCAACCATCCTTTATCAGCAAAACCTGCTAGTTTTTTGGATAAGGATTCAGGTGTTTCATGATAATGACCCTCTTCATCAGGTAAACCTGCATTTGGATAACAACTAATATAACTTGTTGCAATTTCAGATAGTGTACGTAGATGGTCTGTCATAAATTCCGGTCCTGTTGCACAGTTTAAGCCAACAGAAAGTGGTTTAATATGTTCAATCGAAATATAGAACGCTTCGATTCCTTGACCAGCAAGCGTCGTTCCCATTGGTTCAATGGTTCCCGAAATCATTACTGGGATTGTGATATGTAATTCATCGAATGCTTGTTTAATGCCAAGTGTTCCCGCTTTGACATTAAGCATATCTTGACTTGTTTCCAACAATAATACATCGGCTCCGCCTTCAATTAAGCCTTTTGCCTGTACATAAAAGTCATGTTTCAATTCATCAAAAGTAATGCCACCTGTAACAGATAACGTCTTAGTAGTTGGCCCCATTGCACCAGCTACAAAACGAGGCCATTCTTTAGTTGAGTATTCACTTGCAACCTTTTTTGCTATTTCTACTGCCTTTTTGTTGATCTCTTCTGCACGAGATCCAAGATTATATTCATTTAAAACAACAGGTGTGCCACCGAAAGTATTTGTACTGATTACATCTGAACCTGCTTCAAGATAAGCACGGTGAATCGATTCTACAACATCTGGACGTGTAATGTTTAAATATTCATTACACCCTTCAAACGCTTCACCGCCAAAATCATCAGCTGTCAAATTTGCATTTTGTAACATTGTCCCCATAGCACCGTCTAGCACTAATATATGATTTTCTAACCGTTCCTCAATAGGATGCTTTGACATAGTTGCTTTCTTCCTCTCTTCTGTGATCTAATTCATGAATATAATTCATTAATTCAATTGACATCTCATATCGCATGAATGGTGTGATTAAATAAATACCATTGAACAATTCAGCTGCTGTATCGATTAATTCTTTCGCAATTGCAATTCCTTCTGCTTGAGCAGCTTCTTTGTCTTCTCCAGTTGCTCTCATCCGTTCTAATACACCTTCTGAAAGCTTAATTCCTGGTACCTCATGATGTAAAAACTCTGAATTTCGTATGCTAGTCAGTGGCATAATACCAATGAAGATTGGTGTATCTAAATGCTTTGTTGCTTCATAGACTTCAATAATTTTTTCCTTACTATAAACAGGCTGCGTGATAAAATAATCTGCCCCTGCTTCTATTTTCTTTTCTAAACGACCTACAGCACGTTCTACTACCCGGACATTTGGATTAAACGCTGAGGCTACCGAGAAATTTGCCTTTTTTCGCAATGGCTTACCTGAAAAGGATATTCCCTCGTTTAAATTTTTGATTAGCTGTAGAAGTTCAAGACTAGAAACATCATACACACTAGATGCACCTGGGAAATCCCCTACTTTTGTCGGATCTCCAGTGATTGCTAAAATATCATGAATACCTAGAGCGTTTAAACCCATTAAATGTGATTGTAAACCGATTAAGTTTCGATCACGACAAGTAATGTGAGCCAGCGGACGTACATCGTGATTTAATTTTAAGATAGAGCCCATTGCCATATTACTGATACGAGGTGAAGCAAGAGAATTATCTGCCATTGTTACCGCATCAGCTCCAGCCTCATATAAAGCTTTTGAACCTTCTATAAATTTGTCAACATCCAAATGTCTTGGTGTATCTAATTCAACAATTATAGAACGTTCTCTTTTAACTTTTTCATGTAAAGGTTCATAGCTACTTTTTGCAGCTTCCTTTATCTTAATAGCTTCTTTTTTATGGACCACTTTATGTTGGATTGGTGGTAAATCTGCAAGACGTTTTTTTACAGCCTCAATATGCTTAGGAGTTGTTCCACAGCATCCCCCAATTAGTCGTACCCCTTGATCACGTAATAATATTGCAGAACGACCAAAGTAATCTGATTCGGATTCATATACGACTTTGCCATCCTCAACATCTAGTAAACTTGCATTAGGATAGGCAGAGAGAAATGCACTTGATGGGAGTTCAACATCTTCGAACGCTTGAATTGTATGATGAGGACCTAGGCGACAATTGACACCCACAATATCTGCACCAATTGCTTCTAACTGATGTAGCGCATCATTTAAGGTTAATCCATTTTGCAAAATGCCCGGTTCATGCATAGATACTTGTGAGATAATCGGAATATTCGTTATTTTACGTAAGTGTTTCACCGCAGCCGTAAGCTCTTCAAAATCATAATACGTTTCTAGTAAAAGACCGTCTGGATCCCCTGCTAGTAAATATCCTGCTTGTTCATCTAATGATTGAATGATTTCATCTAATGTCGCATCACTTTTACGCACACCGCGAATGCCGCCAATTGTACCTAATACAAACTGCCCCTGTTTTGAAGCAACTTTTTTAGCAATTTGAATAGCACTTTCATTTAATACTCTTACTGAGTTTTCCAATCCATATCGTTCAAGTTTGATTGCATTCGCTGTATAAGTATTAGTTTGAATGATATCTGCTCCAGCATCGATATATTGTTGATGTATATTTTCAATGATTTCTGGCTTTTTTATATTTAGTTCCTCATAACAGTAGTCAATTCCATATGAATATAATAACGTTCCCATTGCTCCATCAGCTGTTAATACTTGCGATTGAAGTTTCTCTAAAAGTCCCATATAAACACCCTTTCTATTCTGGTTGGCAACTTTTTTAAATATAAAAAACCTTCTTACATCAAAATAAGAAGGTTGTGTTTTCTAGTGTTTTGCTCCTTCTTATCTACAGGATTACTCCACTGGAATTAGCACCTGACCAATTCTTTCGGCTGGTTGCTGAAGCTTCTTCGGGCCAGTCCCTCGGCTTCTCTTGATAAGAATTACTATTTAATTTTTTAGAATAATTAAAAGAATCATACTCCTTTCTTTCATTTGCGTCAAGACAATTCGAAAAAATGACATATATTACTTATTTTAAAAATAAAAAACCTGCCTTTCTAGAATAGAAAAGCAGATTCCATCAATTGAACAATTTGATTATATTTTGTTAGCTTATCTTAAAAAAAGATGAATTATCTGAGTATGCAAATGTCTTAAGAAGTGCGCCACGAATAATCACTCGTTTTGATCCATCATTATTACAAGTAACGAGTGTTATAAGTTTTTGGTTGGCCTTGTCATCAATTACTTCTACTTGAGTTGGTTCTACAATGAAAATATCAGATATCTTATATTCATAAACGTTTTTGAAATCCGTTATATAAACGTTCATGCCCTTTTTTGCTTCTGCTAAAGGACTGAATAGTGTTTTGTTATCATTCATATTATGAGCAGCTAAAGCGTAGTTACCTTTGCCCATGATTTGATCTCTTTTCATTGTTCCCGCTCCGATTGTTAAATTAACATTCGAAATACCATAAACAATTGGTAACTGCATTTGAACATCAGGTACACTAATGGCGCCGATTGGTTTTACGTTTTTCTTTTCTGTCTGTGCAGCTAGTACATCTCGTAATTGTACATTTTTCACTTTTGTAAAATCAAAAGTTGAATCAGGAGAAACTGTTGGCTGTTCAACTTTTGGATTTTGAATAGCCTCTTTTGACATATTGGCGACAAGGTAGGTCATGATTGGTTTTTGAAGAGATAATATCAGTCCAATTAAGAGAAATAGTATACCAAATATGAGTACTAATTTTCTTATCATATAAATGATTTATCCCCTTTCTCGCCCTCTTGTTTTTGCAATTTCATCATAATAGATTGGCAATTTTTTTAGCTGTATCTTGCCCATTTTGAATACAGTTCCCAATCCCTACACCATAATAGGAACAACCTGCTAAAATGACATTAGGATACTTTTCTTCTAATTGATTGTTTAAAGAATCTACGATTGCTGCATGCCCCATACCATAAACCGGCATTAAATCATTCCATTTTGTGACATTAACTGCAGCTGGCTCGCCCTCTATTTTTAGTGATTTCTTAATATCTTCTAATGCAATAGCTGTTAATTCTTCTTCGTTTTTATTTAGTAATTCCTTAAAAATCGGATTTGTACTTTTATAGAACATACGAACAAGTAAATTTCCTGATTTAGATGTATGTTTCCATTTACGGCTTGTCCACGTGCAGGCATTACAATTTACATCACTATTTTTAGATACAATAAAACCTGTACCGTCAGCTGGTAATTGCTTATCAGGGATATTAAAACCAACATAAACTGTGATAATTGAAGCGTTTTTAATAGCATCCAATTGTTGAGTTATTTCTTGGTCATTTAAAATTTTACTGGTTACAGCATGTGGTGTAGATAGTACTACAACATCACAAGTAATATCATCTTGTCCTTCAAATGAGCAAATGTATTGATGATTTTGCTTTACAATATTGGTTGTAATAACACCCTTTATAATTTTTACATCGGTTAATGTTTCTTCTAAACGATCAATTAATTGGGATAGGCCATTTTCAAAAGAAATAAATTTTTTGTCAGCTGAGTTTTGGAATTGCGCTAAGTTTGCACCGAAGCCTTTAATAATACTGCCATATTGCTCTTTATAATCAAGTAAATATGGTAATGTAGATGCCATTGTTAATTTATATAAGTCTCCTGAGTAAACACCAGAAAGTACAGGGGCAATTTGTTTTTCGACTAATTCCTTTCCAAAGAAATATTCCAGAAAATCTCCTATTGAACTCTCCTTTGTGAAGCGGTCATTCGGTAGGTCTAAGTCTTTTAATGCTCGTTGTTTTCCTTCCATTGAAACAAGTGTACTACTATTCAATGATTCGATTGTTGTCGGAATACCAAAAACACTATCTGTTGGTATAGCATGCAGGGTATTATTCGTATATATATAAGAGATACCTGTCCCGTTATAAACTAAATCTTCTCCAATTCCTAACTCTTCAACAAGTGGCATTACACTCTTATGTCTTGCTACTATAGAATCTGCGCCTGTTTCCATGATGAAGCCATTATCATATACCGAGTGGATTTTCCCACCTAGAAACTCATTTTTTTCGACAAGTATAAGTTGGATATCTATGTTTTTTTCTCTTTTTAGTTTTTGTAAATAGTGCATGGTGCAAAGACCTGTAATGCCTCCACCAACTACAACAACTGTTTTCAAGTTGCTCATCTCCTTCATCATCACAAACAATTTAGGCTTTTGTCTTATTTAGTATAAACTTCTAGCGGAATAGATGTCATGATTTTGGTCACATCGCTCATAATAATTCAACTATATTGTTAAATCTAGTAACAACTTCGTCAATTTTTCTAAGTTTGGGGTATATTATTTGTAGAAAAAATTTCGATATCTTATTATTTTTTAGAAGGAAGGTTCCATTTTAATTGATGTGAGGATGATGTTATGGATTTATTGATGATTGTATTATTGTTAATCGGATGTTTACTACTATCTAATATTATAAGCCACTACATACCTTCTATTCCAACAGCTCTTATTCAAATTGCTTTAGGAATAATTATTGCACTTTCATTTAAGGACGTTACTTTAGAATTAGAAACAGGATGGTTTTTATTATTATTTGTAGCGCCACTTTTATATAATGATGGTCGCAATTTTCCTCGAGACGAACTGTGGAATATGCGTATGCCCATTTTAGGAAACGCCATTTTTTTAGTATTGATTACTACATTAGCTGGTGGTTATTTTATCCATTGGTTAATCCCTTCAATTCCAATAGCTGCTGCGTTTGCACTAGCTGCTATTCTTTCTCCAACTGATCCCGTCGCAGTAAATGGTATTGCAACACGTATTCAAATACCTGAGAAAATTTTAAATGTCGTTCGAGGAGAATCGTTAATCAATGACGCATCTGGTCTTGTGGCATTTAAATATGCCGTAGCTGCAGTAGTTACTGGTTACTTCTCGATTAAAGAGGCATTTCTTGATTTCTCTTATACCTTTATCGTAGGTGCTATTTCAGGTTTAATCGTTGGAACCATAATAACTCAAATTCGATTTTCTTTAAGAAGAGCAGGAATCCGTGATGTTATATTCCATACGCTCTTACACTTATTAACCCCTTTTATCGTCTACTTAGTAGCAGAAGATCTATTCCATGCTTCAGGGGTAATCGCTGTTGTTGTTGCTGGAATTGCACAAGCCTTAGTCAAAGATAAAACAGAGACAGTATTAGCAGAGGAACAATTACTCACTGAAAATACCTGGTCCATCGTTTTATTCATCTTAAATGGCATTGTCTTTTTATTGCTTGGGCTAAATATCCCATCCACAATGAAAGAATCCATAAAAAACACTAGTATTAATAACTGGAAGCTTATGGCCTATGCTATTGCAATTGGTGTTGTGATATTAGGTATACGATTTGTTTGGTCTTACTTCACTGCCATTTATGAATACAAAAAAGGTCGTGATGAAAAACCTTCTTTAAAAACAAGTTTACTTAGTAGCTTAACAGGTGTACGGGGTGCCGTAACAATGGCTGGTGTTTTGTCACTTCCTCTTATTACAGACCATGGTGAAGTATTCCCTGAACGATCCCTGATTCTATTTTTGGCTTCTGCAATTATTTTATTTACATTAATTGTTGCAACTATTTTCCTTCCTTTACTAATTGAAACAAATGAAAAGGGAACAGAATCCGATGAACAGTTAAATTTTAATAATGCGAAAAAGAAAATTTTATTAGCTTCGATTAAGCAAATTCACCGGGAGATGAATGATGATAATAGATTTGTAGCATATCAACTGATTGGAGAATATCAACAAATGTTCCGTCAAGTCCAGCTAGAAAGTCATGCTGTAAAAACATTTGAACCTGGCCATCAAAGTGAAGTGACAACAATCCGGTTAAAGGCACTGGCGATTGAAGAGCAATATGTAAAAGAACTGCATGATGGGAGCCATTTGGATGAAGATATGTATATTGGGTTGACCACTACATTTATGGAAAGAAAACGTGTTATTCAGAATAATATGCGAAAAGGTTTTGCTTATATTTTCTATAAGATTTTACATGAGTGGAAAATCAAACGTAAAAAATACCATCTCGATAAGGAGCAATTCATCTCCTATATTCGTATGAAACAAGAAATTCGAAAGAATGCATATAAACAAGCTCTAACCTATTTAAGGGAGCAAGGACAATTATCTTCTACTCCCGATATCTACTATATAGTTGCATTTGAATACGAAAGAGCTCTTGAGCAAATGAGAACGCCCATCACAGTAAGTACAAACAAACAAGAGGAATTAAAGGATGAATTACGCTCAGTTATAACAGAAACTGAACGTGCAGAAATTCATCGAATGTATGAAGCTGGTGAGATTAATCGTGAACAAGAACGAGATTTACGAAGGTTTGTCAACTATATTGAAAGTGTCAACTTATATGAACATGTAGAATAAAAATAAAAGGTGCTATAAAGTCTTCTCATCATTGACTTTATAGCACCTTTATTATTTCTCACCTTTAGCAATTTTACTGCTAATTAACGCTGTGTAATACTCTCCACCAGCTTGATTTGGATGAATATGATCATCATAGAACAAGTCATACTGTCCTTCTGTCACAGTATACCAATCAATAAGTTTTACATTTGGATGTTGTTTTACAGCATTTTTTATTTTACGGTTAACATTTTCTTGCCAATTTCTAGGAACGCGCGTATTTACCAAATAAATATGACGTTCATTGCCTATTGTCTTTAATAACTCATTTAGTTGCGACTGACTAAAGTCTCCATTAGATCCTAACCCTAATACAACCACTTTACCTAATTTGCCTTCACTTTTTAACTTTTCCACAATAGTTGGTGTCTCATATACTTGACGCCCAACTTTTGCATCAACAATAATTTGAGGTATTTGTTTTTTTAAAGCTGTAGCTGCACTCAACATTACGGAATCACCAATTGCGGTTACGCTAATAGAAGCGGGTACTTCCATTGGTTTAATATCAATTTGCTTTGTTTTTAATTGAGCCGCTTGAGCTGCTACTTTCTCCTCTTTATCGTTAGTTACATTATTCGAGTTATTTTTCGTATTTGATGACTCATTTTCTTTTTCAACCTTATTAGAACTTGCAGTTATCTTTTTCTCTTCGTTCTGTGGGTTAGATGTCTTCGCTTCATTTAGTTTTTTCTGCTCGTCTTTTAAATGTTGTTCCAACGCTAGGCTACCTGTATCGCTTTGTGGTGGTGGAATAATCATTCCCATGACAAATATGATGATTATACACCCAACTAAGCTAGATCCAATTCGATAAGGAAGCGCCCATTCTTTCCAGTTCCAAGACCACTCATGTGTTTTAAATTTATAAAACCATATTTTCCATTGACCTTGACGAACGGGCACTTCGATAAATCGCCAAGAAAGTTCTGCAAATAGAAGCGTTAACACAATGATAAGAGCCGTCTTCCAAAATGGTACTTCTACACCTTCAATTCCCGCTCCCATCAATACGACAAATGGAAAATGCCAAATATAAATCCCATATGAACGTACACCAATCCATAATAACGGTTTTAAGCTAAATGCATCACCTACTCTACTCGCAGGATGCACAATTGTCGCAATTAATATCGCTGTCACAATTGATGCGAGAAACATTCCCCCATAATATAAAAACGGTCCCTCTTCATGCATGAATATAAACATGACAAGAAGAATAACGAAACTAACAGCACCAGCACCATTTAATAATTGCTTTGCACCGTCTGTTATATTGGCTTTCAGTTTTCTGCTAGGCCAAACACACGCCAAAGCTGCTCCGATTAAAATAGAAAATGCACGTGTATCTGTTCCATAGTAAATACGACTAGGGTCTTCACCCGGTGTATACATGACTGCCATCATGATAGCTGATATAAGTGCTACACCTAAAATCCCTAAGGCAAATTTTTCTTTTTGGCGAACAAATCGGAAAGAAATGAGTATGACAACTGGCCATATGATATAAAATTGCTCTTCTACCGCTAGGGACCACATATGTTGCAGTGGTGATGGAGCTTGAAACTTCGTAAAATACGAATGATCTGCAGCGATGTAGAACCAGTTACTAATATAAACAGCAGCTGCTACTATTTCTGATCGAATTCCAACTAAAAAAGAGCGTTGGAAAAGAATAATCCAAAATCCTACTAAAACTAACATAATGAATAGAGCTGGGATCAATCTTCTAATTCTTTTAATCCAAAAGATTTTCAGACCAATGGTGCCACTCTTTTCCCATTCATGTATTAATAAATCTGTAATTAAATAACCTGACAATACAAAGAAAACGCTAACACCTAGATGCCCACCTACAATGCCTTTTACATGTAGATGGTATAAAATAACCGCTAATACCGATAACGCTCTTAGTCCGTCCAAACCACTTATGTATCTATGACCTTTTCTTACCGGTTCCGGCATGAAAGTACCTCCTACTTACAAATCAACCCTTTAAATTTCATATTATTGAACTACAAGGAAATAGACTTTTCATTCTACAAAAACACAATAAACTGACTAAATCTAGTAGAAAATGGTATAAATTAAGATATTTTTCGAGCCTATTCTACTAACATTGTATATCCACATACCCTTTTTTTCAAAAAATATAGGTTAATTTGACAAGGTTCGCCAAATAACCCATGTATACTATTTTGCAATAATACAGTAGTAATCTCAATGTATCTAAAGTTATATATATCTATTACTCGCATGTATATTTTCCCACTTACTTTTTTCACTTAATAAACATTCATAACTAAAAAAAGAGACCAATCATTCGATTGATCTCAAGGCTAACAAGACGCTGCTCCCTCAGGCTATCTTCCTTAAACGAGCCGCCTCCGCTTGTCGGGTCTAAACGGGCGCGTTACGCTTTTATCTTTATCCAGCTCCGGCGGCTAGACCCTCGAGTCATTTCAGTCCCTCGGTCGAAAGCAAAAGACGCTTTCGATTCGGGCCTTCCAATGATTTTCGGGTCTGAACTAGCCGCCTCCACTTTTATTTATTATCTTTCACATGCGTATCCGTCTTTGTCCCTGTCCATTTTCGCTTGGTATGCAGGAGGAGATTTAGATACGCCATTTGGATAGTACTTTCTTAATTCTGTACAATTTTTAAAATTTGTTTTCTTTGTAGTGGTTTTATGAGTAGTTACTTTTTTACTGCTCCACAGGCCTACTTTGCTCTTTTTCGCTTTTTCTTGTAGAGCTATTAGTTTGCTTTAACAGGAATATGTTCCATAATCATAGGACTTTTCTACATAGCCTTTTTTCACTAAAGATTCTTGTAGTAATTTCCCATCAACAAAAACCCATACAAGTGTACGACCGTATTTATCTTTTTTAGGACCATCATATTGCGACTGGATTTTCTTTGCATTTTTTAATTTACTGCATGTGTATTTAGAAGCAGTTTTCCCATACGGTTCAATTTTATAGGTTGATTCTGGTGTATCCACATATAGGAATCGTGAATATCCTGCCTTTTTAAAATAAGCTGTATCACCATCAACACATTTTGTTAGTATCTGTAAATTTATTTCCAGCTTTCGCATCGGCAGTTGTTGGAATTGTAAAACTTACGACGATCATAGAAACCATCATCAACATGCTCAAAACCATTGCTACTTTTTTAAATTATCCACCTCGAATTACTTTTAAAGAAAAAATTTCTTTATAAATTAAGGTACCATAATTTCTTTGAAAAAATATGCAACACTAGTCTTGTCCTCCTACTTTTTATTGGATATAAATATTTTATATAGCAATAAAAAAACAGCAAGCACCATTACAAAAATAAAAATAAATTTGTACATTAGTAAAGTAATTATCAAACGTATGATAGATGCTCCAAATTTTAAAAAAATGAATATGCAAAGGAGAATTATTAGACGCTTAGTTATTTTATTCATATGGCAAAAACCTCCCATAAAAGTGCTTATTATATTAAGTCATTTTTCAATTATAAAAAGATAGATTTAAAATGGAAAATACTATTGGTTTTTGGTAGCATTAAGTTGTAACAAAATAAATGACAGGTGAGGTGATTGATATGTCTAAGAAAGTGTATTTGAACCATGATGGTGGAGTAGATGACTTAATATCACTGTTTTTATTATTGCAAATGGAAGAAATTGATTTAGTAGGCGTTGGTGTAATTCCAGCTGATTGTTATTTAGAGCCTGCACTATTTGCAAGTGAAAAGATTATCAATCGTTTCGGTCATGGGATTACGGTTGAAGTGGCACCATCCAATTCAAAGGGAAAAAATCCATTCCCGAAAGAGTGGCGAATGCATGCCTTCTATGTTGATGCATTGCCAGTATTAAATGAATTTGATATCACTAAGCCGATGATAGTTGAAAGACCAGCTCATCTTCATTTAGTAGATGTATTAAGGGAAAGTACGGAAAAAGTAACTCTCCTATTTACTGGCCCATTAACGGATTTAGCTAGAGCATTGGACTTTGCTCCTGATATTGAGGAGAAAATTGACAAGCTTATTTGGATGGGCGGAACATTTTTAGATAAAGGAAATGTAGAAGAACCAGAACATGACGGTACAGCGGAGTGGAATGCCTTTTGGGATCCAGAGGCCGTTGCACGTGTGTGGGGATCTTCTATCGAAATTGATCTGGTAGCACTTGAAAGCACTAATAAGGTTCCATTAACTACAGATATCAGATCATACTGGGCAAGAAATCGACAAGATATGGGCATTGAGTTTTTGGGTCAATGTTATGCAATGGTTCCCCCATTGTTACATTTCCAAACAAATTCAACTTATTTTCTATGGGATGTATTAACAACTATGTCTGTCTTTGACCCTGAGTTAGTAAAACGAAAAACAATCAAGAGTATCGTTCATACAAACGGGCCGAGCCAAGGAAAGACTGAAACTTCAGATTCGGGGAGACCTGTTCATCTAATATATGATGTTGATCGAGAAGCTTTCTTTGAAAATATAACTGATCTTGCAAGACAAGAATAACGATTTAAAAAGGGGATTCCTAAAAAAACAGGAATCCCCTTTTCCTTATTCTTGTTTAATTTTCCCGTATGCACCGCCACCACCGCTAGATAGTGTGAGTTTGCCATTTCTTCCTTTATCAATTAATGCAGCTATTTTTTCTGGTACAACTTTTTCTAAATCTTCTACATTCACTTCATGTAATATGGCCATTTCTGTCCCAAGACTTAGTAGTAATTTTTCCATTGTTTTCTTTCCAATTCCCGGTATGAAATCTAATGGAACTTGATGAATATATGGTGGACGTTTACGTAGCACTTGATCTGTATCCGTTAATTCTTCAATTCGTTTTGCGACACCCTTTACGAGATGCTTTCCACCGCAATTTGGACAAGGAATTTCCGTTGTTTGAAATCCACAATTAGCACAAGCAGTTTCGTGATACTTTCCTAACAGAGGATTAAGACCGTAATTTGCTACAATTGCTCGTCCATCCTCCTCTCTTAAGGCTTTGCCAAGTTCCTCAAAAGAAGGGTTGAGCATTCGAATTTTTTGATATTCACGTGCCATTTTACCAAGCGAGTGTGCATCTGAATTAGTGACAAATGTATACTTCGCTAATTCACTAATCCCCTTTACCATATCTGCATCAGAGCTAAGTCCAAGTTCAATGGCATCGATTTGATCCATATCAAATACTTCTGCAAGGCTCTTTTTCACACCTTTACCATAGGCACTTTTGAAAGGTGTGAATACATGAGCGGGTATAAATAAGCCACCTAGGGAATGAACCTTATGTTGCAACGTTACCGCATCACATGCAATTCTCTGTGTACTCAATTGAATATTCGTCACATATTGCTGCATCCAGGTAGAAAATTCTTTCATCTTCTGCCATGTACTAAAAAAAGCAAGCACATGCAAAGGCCCCAAACAATGCTCGTCATTCACTTCTATTTCTACTCCTGGTATAAGTGTTGTATCTTGATAGCGTAGTCCTCCTCCTTCTTGCTCTACTAACTTATTATCCTTTATCAGATTTTCCATTTCATCTAGTACTTCAGGAGAATGGCAATCAATGATTCCTACAATATCTAAGCCCTTCTTCATTGTTGCTGTGTGTAAAATATTTTCGAGTGTTAACGTTTTGCTACCTGTTATTTTCACAGGTTTCCCTTTCCATGTTCGGCCAATATGAATATGTAGATCAACATAAAATTCTTTTAACACAAAATCACGCACCTCTCGGGAATGAAACAAGACTGTCCTTTTTGGACAGTCTTGAAGATGGATGGTTTTCCTATGATTGAGGATGACTTCCGCTATTTCCTTTCGTATCATAAGCAACCAAAGTATATCCAAATTTTTCTTCAAGTTTTTTTAACTCTTTTAGTTTTTCTTCATTAAGTGTTGCATATTTGGTATCGTTCATCAAATCATCCTCTCTGCATTTCCTCTTATTTTATCCACGGTTAGTCGAATTATGTAAAAAAACGCATGAAAGAATGATTTTACTCATATACATTGGATGATAGAAATATCAATAAGAAGGAGGTTTTTATGTTTACTCAATTTAAGTATTGGGAGCCTTATATTAGTCCATTTGATCCTTGTAAACCTATACGGGTGAAAAGTTTTTCAACACCACCACAACTTTATATACCATTCCAACCACCAGGATTACCACAATACCCAACTGCACAACAGGCACTTCATTGCGGAACACTTTGGCCAGACCTTTTTAGCCCTTATCCGAATCCACAAAAAAAGGGGAAATAAGAGATGACTAATAAAATGCCTCCTGAGTTTTATACAATGCTAGAAGAAATTCAAGCGAATGATTTTGTCATCGTTGAATTGAATCTCTATTTAAATACTCACCCGAATGACTATGCAGCAATACAACAATTTAACGAAGCCTCGCTGAAAAGTATGGAAATGAAAATTGAATTTGAAAAATGCTTTGGGCCTCTTATGCATTTTGGCAAAAGTTTTTCAAATTATCCGTGGGACTGGGGAAATACGCCTTGGCCGTGGCAAGTCTAAATCTGAATTTTTATGTGAATGAGTGATGGGAGGAAACTTTGAATGTGGTATTACGAAAAGAAGCTACAATATCCCGTAAGGGTTAGGGAGTGTAATCCTCGATTAGCCAAATTTTTGGTAGAACAATATGGCGGGGCTGATGGCGAATTAGCAGCTGCCCTTAGATACTTAAATCAGCGTTATACAATACCAGATAAGGTAATCGGTCTTTTAAACGATATTGGAACAGAAGAGTTTGCCCATCTTGAAATGATTGCTACAATGATCTATAAACTGACTAAGGATGCTACTCCAGAGCAATTAAAAGCTGCTGGTCTTGGCGATCATTATGTAGGCCATGATGGCGCACTTTTCTATAACAATGCTTCAGGGGTTCCGTTTACAACGCAATACATTCAGGCAAAAGGTGACCCTATTGCAGACTTATACGAAGACATTGCAGCAGAAGAAAAAGCACGTGCTACTTATCAGTGGATTATTGATATGTCTGATGATCCTGATATAAACGATGGGTTGAAATATCTTCGTGAAAGAGAGGTAATCCATTCACTCCGTTTTAGAGAGGCTGTAGAAATCTTGAAAGAAGAGAAAGATAGAAAGAAATTCTTTTAATCTAAAAAAACAATAAAGGGCGTCAGTTACCGATTCTATTATCATGTAACCAACGCCTTTTTTTAATGCACTAGACCTTCATTTAATTTTCCAGTCATTTTATCAACTTCTACTTCAAACAACTCGATTTTAGGTAGGATTGGATATCCTTGTCTTTCAAATGTCCACTCAGGGTTACCATACTTTTCTAGCAAATGATCAAAGAACCAAGCTTTTTTCTCATCCTCTTCTATGCGACTGATATTCCCGAATAAGACAACACTTGTATAGACAAGAGCAGATTGGCAAGCATACTTTTTGCCAGGATGTAAATCTCCCATTTCACTTACCTCGATACAGATTTTAGGGTTCTTCTTAATATTCTCAAAGAAATGACTTTCACGTATATTCCCAATATGTAGGTATACTTTATCATCTTCATAAATGTATACGAGTGGAATCACGTAAGGAAACCCATCCTCGTCAACTGTTGCTACATGCGCTACTTTCGCCATCTTCAAAAAGTGCTTCGCTTCATCTTCTGTAATTTCTACCCTTTTGTTTTGAACATTACCTCTCATCATTTTCCCCACTCCTTTTGCAAAATATGTAAGCTACATTAATTTACCCAATCATAACATATATTTAAAATACATCATATAATTTATTTTATTTTTCAGAATAATGAAGGGAGAATGAATTAGCAATGAAATGGAAATAGATGTATGTAACTATATATTATAGATGAGAGGATTTTACATAATTATGATTTATATGTCCATTAAACTTATTGTAGGATTCATCATATTATTTTTTGTTATTTCATTTGTAGGTAGAAAAATTATTAATCAAATTACACCATTTACATTTATCGGATCAATTGTCATTGGAGAATTGCTAGGAAATGGTGTATATGAAGAACATGTTAGTATATTTGAGATTATTTACTCCATCTGTCTTTGGGGATTACTACTATTTATTGTGGAATTTCTTGAAAGGAAGTTTCTGGCTTTTCGCGGTTTTGTATTAGGAAAGCCAAGTGCACTCATTCAAAATGGTAAGATCAATCGAAATGAATTAAAGAAATGTCGTATGAACATTAACCAATTACAAAGTTTGCTACGGCAAAATGAAACTTTCTCCGTTCGTGAGGTTGCCTATTGTTATTTAGAAGCAAATGGTACACTCAGTATTTTAAAAAAATCACAATATCAAAAAACTAACAAAGAAGACTTCAATTTACCAGAAAAGCCTGTACACGTCCCTGTCACCTTAATTCGTGATGGCAAAGTCTTAAAGGATGAACTACAAGATATAGGCTATGACGAAAGCTGGCTAAAAAAACAACTCGCATCACATAATATATCAAAATATAAGGATGTTTTCCTAGCAGAATGGCTAGAAGGTGATGGGATGTTTGTCCAGAAAATCTAAATATCCCGCACATGACTTATGCATTTTCGAATTTTAAGTATGAATATCCACCTACTTTGTTAAGAATAGTAACAGTAAATAAAAACAGAGGTGATTATTCATGATTCAATTTGACTCAATAATAGAAGGAAAAAAAGCTTATTTCGGTTACATTCGCGATGTATTTCAGTCTTACGGTTGTAGTTTCTGTTCAAATTTCGAATACCATGAAGGGAAATTTGATTCCATTCTTCATCGACAAGACGGAGAAACAATTTATCTAAGAATGCCTTTTAGAGTTATAGATGGCGAATTAGATCACCGTTCCGCATATATACAGTTTGGAAGACCATTTGTGATCAAACACGTAGTTAATTTAGGTCTAGATTATGATGAAAACTCGTTAATGACTGCCACAACTGGTCTTAGTCAATTCCAAGATCCAATCGATAAAGATGGGAATATTAGAGATAAAAGTAGATGGGCCAAAGCTGGAGAAGAAAAAATTGAAAGAATGTTAAGTTCCATTGATGGTGAATTAGTTTCATAAAATTGCTACTTAAACCGAAACACCCTATTTATAAAGGGATTTCGGTTTTTTTATATATAGAAAAACTTTTAAGAATGGCACATAAAGTTCTTAAAAATACTCATACTTAATTTATAAAGGAGGGATTAAGATGCCTATCTTAGAAAACTGGCAACAATGGACATCTTTTTTAGGTCAAAACGTTGAAAAAGCTGAAGACGTTGGGATGCCTAATAATATGATTAAACAAGCAGCAGTACAAATTGGTGAGTATTTGGCTACAAATGTAGATCCAAAAAACGAACAACAACGTGTACTCTCTGATTTGTGGGGCGTTGCTTCAGAAAGCGAAAAAGAATCGCTTGCGAACTGTGTTGTTAAGTTAGTTCAAAGTAAGAATTTACAGTAGAAGATTTATGGAAACCCCGAATTGCAAATCACTTAAACGTGAGCTATTCGGGGTTTTAAAATAATTACCTTTATTTAGTTTACCCTCTTACAAGGAGTTTATAGATGAAAATTCGTTTTGGCTATGTAGCAAATGCTTTAGGGCTATGGGATTCAAGTCCTTCTAAGACTTTAACTTTTACTCGGTATGCATCTCTTTCAAAAGATGACCGAATGGATCAATTAATTCGTATTACAGCACAAAATTTACAGCACACAAAAAGAATTTTGCATTATAACATTGCTCATGAAATAGAATTATATCGATTTTCTAGTAGCCTTGTTCCATTAGCTACTCACCCTGAGGTGATGTGGGATTTTATTACGCCCTTTAAAAAAGAATGGGACGAAATTGGAGAACTGATCCAACAATTCAACCTTGCTCCTAGCTTTCATCCAAATCAATTTACACTCTTTACAAGTCCTAGAGAAGAGGTAACATTAAATGCCATCAAGGATATGGAATACCATTTTAAAATGCTTGGGGCAATGAATGCATTAGATAAAGGGATTATTAATATTCATATTGGTGGTGCTTACGGAGATAAGAGTACAACATTAGAACGATTTCATAAAAACTTAAAAAAATTACCTATTGAAATAAAAAAACAGATGACACTTGAAAATGACGATAAGACCTACAATGTTGAAGAAACACTTATAACATGCGAAAAAGAAAATGTGCCGATGATTCTTGATTATCATCACTATATGGCAAATAAAGAAGAAGGGAACCTTGCACACTATTTAGAACGTATTTTCGATACATGGAACAATTTTCATACTGTACCAAAAGTTCACCTATCCTCTCCAAAGTCTGAAAAAGCATTTCGCTCTCATGCAGATTTTGTTTCTTTAGAATTTGTTCTTCCTTTTATCGAAATGGCTAAAGATCAAAATCGAGACTTTGATGTAATCATTGAAGCAAAACAGAAAAATCTTGCCATGCAAAAGTTAATCGAGGATTTAGCTTCTATTCGTGGTGTAAAACGCGTTTCAAGCTCAGCATTGGAATTGTGAAATTTAAATTAGGCCCCTTTTTCATTTACCATAATCGAAAGAAGGAGCCACAATAAAGAGATTATCGAAAATATTATATTTTTATAGCGTAAGTTCTTCTGCTGGTTCACCATTAATGTTTAAAATCCGTACAATTTCTGGTTGAATCTGAAGAAACACATAATTTGAATCTTCAGGACTTTCAAACCATTGTTTAAATGATTCTTCCCAATATTTCTCTTTTAAATCCTTTGACTTATTAATAGTGGCTGTTCCAGAAATTGCAACATAAGCATCGCTTTGCCCTTTATCTTCATACCCTAATAAAACGGAAACGGATGGATTTTTTTCTATTTCATCAATTTTTTCAGTATCCAATTTTGTGGGCGAAAACAAAGTTAAATCTTCACTAAAGAATGTCATGTATCTTGCATGTGGTTTGTTATTTTCAACTGATGCAAGCACTCCCTTTTTGTGTTCTGAAATTATTTTCACAACTTTTTCTTTTAACTTATTTTGATTGCTCATTATTCCACTCCTTTTTTTATTTATATCCAACTTAACTTTCCTCATAACTTCAGAATTATACCCTCCAAATTATGAAGTAAATGTATTTTCCTCTTTCCATAATAAAGAAAACATATTTTCAGATATTAAAGACAAACTTTAATCGTAAAGTATTTCTAAGATTATTATTGAAAAGAATAGGTGATGGAAATGGAACAATTTAGCGAAAATCAAATGTATAATGCTGGAGATATTGTATATGTGTTTTACAGGAATCCACATACTCAGGACGTTGCAAATATTCAATCAGCAGCAGTAGTAAAGAACCCTGAAAATGATAGTGAGTTAGCCGTATTTCTTTACGAAAATTACTACCCATTAACAGAAGAAATGGCCGTATACACCACCGAAGAAGAAGCAAATGATGCTTACAATTATTATTATGGAAATTCACCACAGAGGTTCTCATAATGAATAAGCCTTTTATGCCAAAGCTGGTGTATTTCGAACCTAAAGCTTTAGATTATCCATTAGGAAAAGAACTATATGATAAATTCAAAAAGTTAGATCTCGAAATAAGATATACGACTTCTCATAATCAAGTAAGAAACCTTCCAGGAGAAAATGACTTTCAAAAATATCGAGTAGCGAAATCTACATTAGTTGTTGGAATTAGAAAAACACTAAAGTTTGATACTTCGAAACCATCTGCAGAATATGCAATTCCCTTTGCAACAGGTTGTATGGGACATTGTCATTACTGCTATTTACAAACAACAATGGGAAGTAAACCATATATCCGTACTTATGTAAATGTTGATGAAATTCTAGATGCTGCTGACAAATATATTGAAGAACGCGTACCAGAAATAACAAGATTTGAAGCTGCATGTACATCTGATATCGTAGGAATTGATCACTTAACTCATACGTTAAAGCGAGCAATCGAGCATTTTGGGCAATCTGACTATGGAAAATTGAGATTTGTTACGAAATTTCATCATGTAGACCACTTACTTGATGCGAAGCATAACGGAAAAACAAGATTCCGCTTTAGTATAAATGCAGACTATATCATTAAAAATTTTGAGCCAGGCACTTCTCCACTAGCTCAACGAATCGAAGCAGCAGGAAAAGTAGCAAGAGCCGGCTATCCTCTTGGGTTTATTGTTGCCCCAATTTATTTACATGAGGGTTGGCAAGAAGGGTACCATCATATGTTTGAACGCCTAGACGCTGAACTTCCAATTGATGTAAGAGATGATATTACCTTTGAATTTATTCAGCACCGTTTTACAAAGCCCGCAAAAAGGGTTATTGAAAAAAACTATCCCATGACAAAATTAGAATTAGGTGAAGAAAAACGAAGATATAAATGGGGAAAATACGGTATCGGAAAATACATTTATCAAAAAGAAGAAGAAGAGGATATTAAAAGTCATCTCTATGGCTATATGGAGGAATTTTTCCCAAACGCAAAATTGGAATATTTCACCTAACAATAAGATCTTCGAAATATAGGTACTAATTAGGGTAGATAAGGGGTGTTCCCTGTCTATCCTTTTTATTATTTAAATAATCATTTTCACAAATAAAAAAAGGAAAGGACTTAAATCCTTCCCTTTTTAAGAATCTTTAGCGACGATGTTCCACTAAATCAATTGCACCTAAAACTACATGGGCCACACCAAAACCAATGATTGAACCTTTGATTAAAGGCGTAATGTTTTTATTATTTCGAATTGCAACACCTGTTGTTGTTACAGCAGTCCCAAGAACTGCAGGTATTAATCCTTCTCTTACGTTTCCCATAAAAACACTCCTCTCGTTAGTTGCCAAGATTCCTTTATATCTTTTGCATTCATCTCCTATTTAATACTTAACGAATCTGCATTCTAACTTAATTTTTTACCTGTTATAATTTTCACATAAAATCATAAAATTAGATAAGTAATGGAGGTGAAATAATTTTTTCAGCTGTTTTAGTCTTTATAATCGTTTATCTATTGTTTAGTCTTTCTGGTATCTTATTTCCAATCGATCCAACATGGTATGCTACATTAAAAAGACCAACTTGGACACCTTCTGGTAAGGTAATTGGAATTATTTGGGGATTATTATATGGACTAATTGCCCTTTCGCTTGCAATTGTTGAATATAAAGTTGGTTTAAAGAATACTAGCTTAACCTTTATGATATTATGGCTTATCAACTATCTAGCCAATCAAGCCTTTAGTTATTTTGAATTTAAAGCAAAAAGACTAGATCTAGCCTTTCTTGATACAGCTATCGTTGCAATTACTACCCTATTACTCATATTCGCCACACTACAATATTCCGTACTTGCATCTGTATTACTCATACCTTACTTTTTATGGTCTACAATTGCGACATACTTGGCATGGAGAATTTTCCGATTAAATTATTGAAAACCTTTTTCACTAAAAAGGAAAGCCATGCATATGCATGGCTTTTTAATATAACGGATTAATCTTTGTTTTTGTCTTTGTCTTTGTCTTTGTCTTTATCGATTTTGTCAAAATCGACTTCCTCACCAAACTCTGTAGAGAGCTCATGATTTCTTACGCGGCGATAATTTTCATCTCTCTCTTGAGTGTTAACCGGGTCAAACAGAAGTGTAATACAAAGTAAGGCACTTAACCCAACAAGAGCATAAACAATTCTCGCTACAAAGGAACCCGCTCCTCCGGTAATGTTTGTTACTAAGTCATAGTTAAAAAAGCCAATTAGTCCCCAGTTTAATGCACCAACAAGAACAAGAACTAAAGCAATACGACGTATAATCCCCATTAATTTTCCACCTCCTTCATTCTGTTGTTAAGTGCCATCTTATCTTTTGCATTATAAGATTTTTAATACTAACTGAAGAAATTGGCATATTTAAAAATTATTTTTTGCTTTGCTGTACATACTAAACATTAAGGAAAATCAAAAAAGTAAGGTTACCCTAATTGGCAACCTTACTACGAACAAAGTAATAATCATACTTCTAAATAACAGAACTCGTGGCATCACGTAATGTCATCGCAAGATCTGGATTATCTGTTATGATTGCTTCAATCCCCATTTCTAATAACTCTTTCAATTGTTTTTCACTCCAAAACATCAAAAAGGCCTCCCATAAGTTTGAAATAAACTTATAGGAGATCTTTTATAAAAACTTATTATTAATTGTTTGATTAACAAAATGTTCGTATTTCTGTTTTGCCTTATACCCACTCATATAAATTAAGGAGTTGGAGACTTTATTACATCATACCTCCCATTCATTTTCAATTATAATAGAAAAAATAGTGTTTAAAAAAAGGCTTTAAATCAACACTTTTAGTAAATTTGACTTAAATATTTTAAATGCATCATAAAACATGGGAGGACAAATAGGAGGACAATATCAGATGTGATAATGTATAAAGCCTGTCTCAATTGAGATGGACTTATTATGCTCGATGAGAGTAAACCAATTTTTTAAGTATTCACTGCGTTCATATGCCGTTGTTTTCGACCACGTAGAAAATGCTACATGTGCCGCATTTACTGCAATTTTTGCTACGTCACTCCCTTCATTTGGAACTGACGCAATGATTTCTTTTGTGGCAGGGTTTTCCACTTCTAATACATTACGGGTGTTAAACCACTCGCCGTTTATGTACATACTGTAATGTTTCATCCTTCTTTCATCTCCTTTTGACTTAAATACTTGTCATCTGTTATAAAAGGATAAAAAATAACAGACGAGACGACTTAGCGCCTCCCCTGTATGATGTCAAACAAAACTTGACGGTCTATTTTATTACTAATGTTTTTTCTTTCATTAAGATATCTTGAAGAACTTCTTCTAAGTATTTAACAAATACCTCATAATTTTCACTCATTGGAAAATGCCCGATTCCCTTCATTTCCACAAATTTTGCTCCAGAGATTTGATCGGCAGTACGTTTTGAATCCGCAGGAGTAGATAGGTAATCATATTCACCTGTCATTAAATATACAGGGCATTTTTCAGCATCGATTAGGTGTAGCTTTCCACGAAGGTCATGATCAACACTATAGAAATAAAGATCCCCCTTAAAAACACCTGGTGCTCCTTGGCTATAATACCACCATGTTAGACGACGATCTTTTTCAGGACTTTGTGGCGCCATAAGACCCCAAGTCCCAGATGCACAAACCTCTCCACCATGCGTATGAGGATGGTTCCACCAATCCACGAAATAGCCTGGAGTATAATCGGCTCCTTCGACAGGAATGGTTGCTCTAAAGTAATCCGGATATTCAAGAGCGAGCTGCAGGGCTACATTTCCACCAAATGAACTTCCCATGAATACAGGATTTTCAAGTTCAAGCTCCTCACAAAAACTTCTAACAAATTGAAGAAACCACTGGGTAGTAAGTTTATATTCTTCCTTCCACCACTCAACAGCATGTGGAGGATCTGATTTTCCATGACGTGGTAAATCATAGGCAATAACCCTGAAATTTTTGGTTATGTTTCCATCCTCTAAAAGTCCGCGCCACTGGCGGTTATCAGAACCTGCCGTATGTTGACAAACAAGAGGGATACCTTGACCATTTTCCTCAAAGTAAACCTTGTATTCAACATCTTGTACATTTACGTAAACATAACGACCTTTAACCGTAGATAATTTACTCATTTTTTATCCTCCTTTTTATGCTACTGTAAGTTGAACTTCTCTTGTTACATCCAGAA
Organism: Rummeliibacillus sp. JY-2-4R; assembly: GCF_053847205.1. Classification (NCBI taxonomy): domain Bacteria; kingdom Bacillati; phylum Bacillota; class Bacilli; order Caryophanales; family Caryophanaceae; genus Rummeliibacillus; species Rummeliibacillus sp. JY-2-4R. The sequence goes on from NZ_CM132623.1 coordinate 3,677,941, forward strand.
GGCGAGTCATTGCCCGTAGATTTGCCATTAACTCCTTGATATCGCCATCTATCTGTAAGTTACCTTGGAACATGGCAGCAAATAATTCGTGATACATTGGAGGTGGAGTCGGCTGAGTAAACTTCCTCCAAGCGTCTACTGTTCCACGGATTGCAAATTTCCAAGGTTCCAGTGGAGTTGGATTTGAAATAATATTCTTAATTTTTCCTTCCAAAACTTCAATCACGTAACTCTCTGGGCCAATCTGCCAAAGGAATTTTGTAGTGAAGTATTTTCCAATAACATTGAGTTCCTCGTCATTGTTTACCGTTTTCTGGAACTGGCCCATCCATTCTTTTGTTCCAACATGCATATTTCTTGTCCCCCTTATGAAATTGTTAACCTTGTAAGCGGCTACACTATTTATTAAAGCAATTACCATGCCAATTAATTATAGTATTCAAAATAGAGGGAAAACTCAGATTAGAACAGGCCTGTTCATTTTTTAACACAAGATTCCGACTTCATATCATGTATATTTGACCGCTCTATGTTCGGACGAGTGAACAGTATATATACCATTTATTCGATACTATATTTTTGAATTTTCCGATACAAAGCACTGCGAGATATACCCATTTCCTTTGCAGCCTCAGTACGATTGCCATTCGTTTTGTGGAGAATGTCTGTGATATATTCACGCTCACTAGTTTTTTCAGCTGATTGGTCAGCTCTTAAAAACTCATGTGCATGAAATGAATCGAACGTATCTTCATCGTGTAGATAAACAATTCGTTCAATTACATTTCTGAGTTCCCTTAAATTCCCCGGCCATGTATGTTGTTGAAATAAACTAATTGCTTTTGCATTGAGGGAGATTTTTTTTCGTTGCGCTTTTTCGCAAGCTTTGGACAACATGGTATCAAAAATACTTTCTAAATCTTCCATTCGTTCTCTTAAAGAAGGGATCTTTATATTAAACACGTTTAAGCGATAGTAAAGATCTTCTCGAAATTCCCCTTTTTCAACTAGTTCTTTCATATTTTTATTTGTAGCAGCTAAAAAACGTACATTAACTGGAATTGGTGTAGTACCGCCAACCCTTATGACTTGTTTCTCTTCCAAAGTTCTAAGAAGAGTAGCTTGTAAATCTAATGGCAAATCTGCTATTTCATCTAAGAATATTGTGCCTTTGTTAGACGCTTCAATTTTCCCTTGATTCCCTTTGAGTTTAGCACCTGTAAAGGCCCCGCCTTCATAACCAAACAACTCTGTACTTATTAGTTCTCGCGGCAATGCTGCACAATTAATTGCGGTATAAGGATAGTCCCTTCTTTTGCTTTGATTGTGAATAAAACGAGCCATATAATCTTTCCCTACTCCACTTTCCCCTTGTATAAGAATGCTTGCATCACTTTTTGAAACCTTTACAGACATTTGTATGGTCTTCTCAAAAGCTGCATTTTTAGTATTAAAGGCAAAATAATCGGGGTGGTTTACTATAGTGTTGGGTAAAATTAACTTTGTTTTGGGATGTATAAATATGACGGTAGCTAACTGTTTGTCTTTAATCAATATTACTTCTGAATCGATAGCAAATTTCTTCCCATCCACTTCAAATTCATTCAATACCGAACCATTATCAAAACTACTAAAAAATTTTTTTTCTTTTGATTTCAAATCAAATTTGTTTTTTTCAAACAACATTAAAAAGTCTTGAGCCGGCTTATTTTTGAATAACTCAATACCATTTTTATCAAACGAAATAATACCTGTTTTTTCGTTCAACTTATGAACGTAGTCGGTTAATACACTTGATAAAACCTGTTCTTTGATTTTTGTTTTATTAAACTGGTATCTTTCCGTAACGGCACGAGCACCGGCACCTGCCAGTGTATATAACTCTTTCAAGTCATTTTTGGGACCTATGCGGCAAACGTCAAATGTTCCTATATAAACTCCATCAACAAAAATAGGACATGCAGAACAATCCCAGCCACGAAGAGCTAAACAGTAATGCTCATTCCCTGAAGTAGCCATAGCAGTCCGTGTTCTAAGCGCAATTGATAATCCTGTAGAACCAACATTTTCTTCTGTCCATCGTGCCCCAGGACATATTCCGCACCGGTCAGCTAATTTTTGTGCTTTATGATCGGCCATCACTTCTAATAAATATCCATCTGCATCCGCAAGCAAAAGAAGGTATCCTCCCCCTTTTAAACGTTTACAAAATTCCTCCATAACTGGCACTGCGGCGTTAATCAGGTCGGAATTTTTTTGTCGTGTGCTTACAAAATCACTTTGTTTAATATGTGAAAAAATTTCCTCCTTTTCATAGGAAACGTCCAATTGCTTACACCTATTCCACGAATCTAAAATTTCTTTTCTTACGTTGATATTAGTACTTCCCTCAAGAACAAACTGTGTCCAATTCTCATCTGCCATTATCATATATATCCCTCTCCGCAAAACTGATTTTTTTATATCCCGATATAATAAATATATATTTTTACCAGACCCAATAGCCTTGATAACTCAATAAAAAAGTTTCTTGTTTGCTTTTTTTATCTCCAAATAATAAACATTATTAAATAAATGAACTTGGGCTGTCCGATTAATCCAAATCGTAATATTATGATATTTTACATTATTCTGTGTTGAAGTATTGACCTTTACATAAGAATCTCGCATAAGCGATTATTTGTTTATTATAATTATCTTCCATTATGTCTAAATATTCAATATATTCAGCTGCAAGAACACATTTATAAATATAATTTTCCCAGTCAAAACTCTTGATGACTATATTTTCAAATTGTTTAATACCAGTACTTACGATTGGATAGTTTTCAAGAATAAATTCACGCTTTTTCGTAACCAATAAAGAATGCCAAAATATCTCTTCTAGATGGACTTCACAATCGGTATTAATATAGGAAGCAGCAATTATTTCAAATGCCTTCTGAAAGGCTTGTTTCTTCTCTTCTCAGATCCACGTCCCATATAAATTGGAAAATCTGGCGTATCTGCAATTGTAACGAATTCATTAGAAAAATAATCGTCATTGCTATTGATTTTATCATCTAAAAAATCCTAATAAAAATTTGTTTATAATGGTATAACCTTTATAAACAATTAAATTATAAAAACGGATTTTTCTTGAAAAGATTAATTTATTAAAAATAAATGAACTCTATTGGAAGGGAACGAAAATAACATTTTTGAATTTTGTCGAAAATGAACATTTTATTCCAATTTAGTGTTATTTTACTATTATATATTTTTTTCTGGGGGTTCTATATAATGAGAAGTGTAATCTCTTTTTAAAGCGGGGTACTATCCGAGTTACTAAAACTCTTTATAACCCTACCAATCATTTTGAAAAATATCAGCTTTTAACACCAAAGACAAAGGCTCTTTCCGTACATTTAAGATTGATGAAATGCTTATCAGCATGTTAAAGAAGCATCGGCTTAAACAAAATGAAATTAAATTAAAAAATAGACCTATTTACCAAGACAACGGGTTTATTTTTGCTCTAGAGGATGGGCATCCTCAATTAAGAAAAGTTGTTGAGACCCGGCTTAAAAGATTTCTGAAAAAAGCAGAGATAGAAAAAAACATTGCTCCACACTCATTTAGACATACCCACACTTCATTATTGATTGAAGCTGGAGTTGGCATTAAAGAAATACAACAGCGCTTGGACATACAGATATTAATACTACAATGAATATCTATGCTCATATGACCGCCAATATGGAAGAAAAGGCCTCCCAACAGTTTAGCAAACTGATGAAAGGCCTTCTCCTATAGTAGCTTTTTAGTCATAGGTTGCCCTGTTTTTTATAAAACGAGGACAAATCCGAGGACAAGAAAAGCATATTATCATTTTAGACGTTGATATAACAAGGTTTTAAAACCCCTATTACATCATGCCGCCCATTCCCATGCCCATGTCTTGAGGCATTGCAGCAGGAGTTGGTTCTGGAATATCAGCAACTACAGCTTCTGTTGTTAAGAATAGAGCTGCTACAGAGGCTGCGTTTTGAAGAGCTGAACGAGTTACTTTAGTTGGGTCAACGATACCAGCTTCGATCATGTTTACCCATTCACCGTTAGCAGCGTTGAAACCTGTGCCAATTTCTTCGCGTTTTAAGCGGTCAACGATAACTGAACCTTCAAGACCTGCGTTATTTGCGATTTGACGAACAGGTTCTTCAAGAGCACGTAAGACTATTTTAACACCTGTAGCTACGTCGCCAGATTCATTTGCTGCAACTTCAGCTACTTTGTTGTAGATACTTACTAACGCAACACCACCACCAGCAACAATACCTTCTTCTACTGCTGCACGAGTTGAGTTTAGAGCATCTTCAATGCGTAATTTACGTTCTTTTAACTCAGTTTCAGTTGCTGCACCAACTTTGATTACAGCTACGCCACCAGCAAGTTTAGCAAGACGTTCTTGTAATTTTTCTTTATCAAATTCTGAAGTTGAATCTTCATATTGAGCACGGATTTGTCCAACACGAGCTTCAATTGCTTCTGAGCTACCAGAACCTTCAACAATAGTTGTGTTATCTTTTGTAACTACTACTTTACCTGCATGTCCAAGCATATCAATAGTTGCTTGTTTTAAGTCTAAACCAATATCTTCAGTAATCACTTGTCCACCAGATAATACTGCGATATCTTCTAACATTGCTTTACGACGGTCACCAAAACCAGGAGCTTTAACAGCTACTACGTTAAATGTACCACGAAGTTTGTTTAGAATTAATGTAGTTAATGCTTCACCTTCAACATCTTCAGCAATGATTAAAAGTGGTTTACTTTGTTGAACTACTTGTTCAAGCACTGGCAAGATTTCTTGAATATTAGAAACTTTTTTGTCTGTAATTAAGATATATGGATTGTCTAAAACAGCTTCCATTTTATCTGTATCTGTTACCATATAATGTGATAAGTAGCCACGGTCAAATTGCATACCTTCTACTACATCTAATTCAGTAGTGAAACCTTTTGATTCTTCGATTGTGATAACACCATCGTTACCAACACGTTCCATAGCTTCTGCGATTAATTCGCCAACTTCATCGTCAGCAGAAGAAATTGCTGCTACTTGAGCGATTGATTCTTTATTTTCTACGGGTTGAGAAATTGTTTGCAATTCAGTGATGGCTGTTGCCACCGCTTTATCGATACCTTTACGAATACCAACTGGGTTAGCACCTGCTGTTACATTTTTCAAACCTTCTGTAATCATAGCTTGAGCTAATACTGTAGCAGTAGTAGTACCGTCACCAGCAATTTCGTTTGTTTTAGATGCAACTTCTGAAACAAGTTTTGCACCCATATTTTCATAAGGATCTTGTAATTCGATTTCTTTTGCAATTGTTACACCATCGTTAGTAATTAGTGGTGAACCGAATTTTTTTTCAAGAACGACGTTACGTCCTTTAGGTCCTAATGTAACTTTTACTGCGTTAGCTAATTTGTCTACACCTTTTAACATAGCGCTACGAGCATCTTCACTAAAACGAATATCTTTTGCCATTTTGAAAAACCTCCTAATAATTTATCTATCCTTTTTCATTTCATTAAATGTTTAATTATTATTCAACGATTGCTAGAACATCTGATTCACGAAGAATTAAGAAATCTTTGCCTTCGTATTTAACTTCTGTTCCTGAATATTTTGAGAAGATGATGTTGTCCCCTTCTTTTACATTAAGTGGAACCACACTACCACTATCAGTTAAGAATCCAGTACCAACTGCAACTACTTTACCTTCTTGAGGTTTCTCTTTTGCAGAGTCTGGTAGTACGATGCCGAATGCAGTTTTTTCTTCAACTTCGACAACTTCGATAATGATACGATCGCCTAATGGTTTTAACAATTGAAACAACCTCCTAGAATTGTGAGTGAATAGTTATATTTTATTAGCACTCTTTCTTATTGAGTGCTAACACAATTATTATAATAATGAATTCTGATTCTTTTTGCAAGTAAGAAGCATAAAAAATTTTGATTTTGTGAACTTATATTTTACAATGGAGAAAACAAAGCTATTAGAGAGGATTCTGATTTTGAAATCTAAAAAAACAGCATTATATATTTTATTGATTTACATTGCCATGCAGTTGTCCTCTATCTTATTTTTACGTCCATTCTTACACTTTATACAAGGACGTCATCCAGAAATGAAAAAGTTAGAGCTTCTTTTGACTTCACAGGGCTGGTACATTGCTATGAGTATGGGTATAGCACTAATACTATCTCTTATAATCATTTCAAGAGATCGATACTTCTGGAATGTTTATAAAGGAAACAAAGCCTCCATCCCTACTTCTATTTTATGGGGTATTTTAGGGTTTTTCATGGTATTCTTCGGGCAAACAATTGGTGCTATGATCGAGAGTTCTATAGGAATTACTCAAGGATCTGAAAATACTGCTAATCTAGTCTCAATAGCAGATGTAGCCCCGATTGCTATATTGGCAATAGTATTCTTTGGACCCATTTTAGAAGAATTTATATTCCGTCGTGTTATTTTCGGTTCTCTAGTTCAGAGTACTAATTTTATTGTTGCTGCATTGGTAAGTTCTATCGTATTTGCATTAATTCACCTAGATTTCAAGCACATCATACTATATGCAATCTCTGGTTTTATATTCGCATTCCTTTATCATAAAACGAAACGAATCATCACTTCGATCATTGCACATATGATGCTTAACGGGTTCGTAACGATTATTCAGTTATATCAAGAACCGATTCAAAAGTTTTTACAACAATATCAGTAAGATTTTATCTAGCAAAATAAAATCGCGTTATGTAGTAATTCTTCATAAAAACAAAAAATCCTTCTACCTTATTTGGTAGGAGGATTTTCTTCTAAAGAGCTTGCTGCGAACTCCATTTGCCTTGCTTGCTCTGATTTCAAATATTTACGATAACCTATGCGAGAGATAATAATACTAATCTCATACAAAATACATAGAGGGATTGCTACTATGAATAATGACATAATATCTGTCGGTGTTATAATGTCGGAAACTACTAATAAGATAAAGTATGCATATTTTCTTACTTTCCCTAACATTTGAGGTGTGATAATTCCTAAGCGTGTTAAGAATAACACAACAATTGGTAGTTCAAATACAATACCAAAAGGTAACGTAATTTGTACCAAAAATTGGAAATATTCATTGATTCCAATTGTTTGTTCAACATTTAATTCTGCAGACATCTTAGCCATAAAATTAATCATGTAAGGCACCAAGATTTCGTATGAAAATAAAACACCTATGATAAACAATAAGAAAATATATGGTATATACCTTAATGTAGCACGCTGTTCCTTTGCATATAAACCCGGACTTATGAACGCCCACAATTGATATAAAATAACTGGTGAAGTCATTACAATAGCAAGTATAAATATGACTTGGAAATAGATATTAACTGGATCGGTAATCTTAAAAGAGTGGAGCTGCAATTCTTTCGCAGTATCACTTACCTGTAAGAAATTTATTAATGGTTCTGCTAAAAAGAAACTGCCTATAGTAGCAAGTACAAAGAAAACGGCAACAATCATTAGCCGCTTTCTTAATTCTTCTATATGTTCGACTATTGTTAGTTCATTATTTTTCATTTGGCGAATATCCTAACTTATTTATCTTCAGATTTTGTAGATTCTGAAGTTTTTTTAGAAGGGTCATCGTCATCTGCTAATCCCTTAGTAGCATTTTTGAATTCACGGAGAGTTGACCCCATCGCTTTCCCAAGCTCAGGTAATTTCTTCGGTCCGAAAATTATTATGGCAACTATGGCAAGTATAACTGCAGTCCCAGCACTAATTCCCATTAAAGGCACCTCCTCATATTAATTCAATTTTAACTCATAAATATATTTTTCGCTATTTCTATTATTATCCTAATTGCCAATATTTTAAGTGTGTTTATCGTTTCGTATAAAATAACTTAACGTTTGTAACTCCACAGTTAAGTCAATAGTATGAACTCGAATATATTCTGGAACATTTAACCTTACTGGTGAAAAGTTTAAAATACCTTTAATCCCAAGCATCACTAAACGATCAGTCATCAATTGTGCTGAACGTGCAGGAACCGTCAATATCGGTAATTCTGCATTATATTCTACAAATTTCTCCTCTAATAGCTCTGGCGGAAAAATTGGAATATCATTTATATAAGTACCTTCTGGTGTACCACTTGGATCAAATGCCACAACAATTTTCATATTATGGCTCTTTTGGAAATTATAATTTAATAAAGCACTGCCAAGGTTCCCTACTCCGATTATCGCTACATTCATTCGTTCGTCTTGGTCTAATATATTTCTAAAGACATTTAGTAAAAACTGTACATCATAACCATAGCCCTTTTTACCAAGAGCTCCAAAATGTGAAAAATCTCGGCGAATGGTCGCTGAATCGATTTTCATTGCTTCACTTAGTTCTTTAGAAGATATTCTCGTAAGTCCAGCTTCTGCAAAACTTAATATGAAGCGATAGTAGAGAGGAAGTCTTTTTGTTGTAGCTTGCGGAATATTATTTGTAGTAGCTTTCACAATATTTCCTCCTGCAATCAATTCGGAATCCTTTCAATCTTACATGAGACTTCTCTATATGTAAAGCTATCCCGTTGCACACATGAGTGTCTTCCTATAAACTAGGATTGAACTGAGGTGTCTAATATGATCGTTTTACAGGTCAATCAATTATATAAATCTTATATTGCTGATGAAATTTTAAGCGGTGTGAAACTTGAAGTTCAACACCGAGATCGCGTTGCTCTAGTGGGTCGTAATGGTGCTGGAAAATCAACACTATTAAAAATAATCGCTGGCCAGCTGTCATATGATTCTGGTGATATCATTATGCCAAAAGATATTCACCTAGGCTATTTAGACCAACATGCAGGATTAGAATCTAATCTAACAATTTGGGAAGAAATGATGACTATTTTTGAGCCATTAAAGAAACAAGAACAAAAGCTTCGGCAACTAGAACTCGAAATGGCTAATCCTGCAATATTCGAAAATAAAGAAGCAACCGCGAAAGTTATGGCTGAATATGATCAGCTTCAACATGATTTTAAAGAACAAGGTGGCTATCAATATGAAGCCGATACGCGTTCAATATTGCACGGTATGCAATTCTATCCTGATAGTTATGGCCAGAAGATTTCTTCACTTTCTGGTGGTCAAAGAACTCGTTTAGCACTTGCGAAGTTGTTATTAAGCAAACCTGAACTACTTATTCTAGATGAACCGACTAACCATTTAGATATTGAAACATTAAGTTGGCTTGAAAATTTCTTAAAGAATTACGATGGCGCGGTATTAATTGTATCTCATGATCGCTACTTCTTAGATCAAGTTGTTTCTATTGTATATGAAGTTTCCCGTCATCATGTTAAAAAATTCTCAGGTAATTATAGTGCATATTTAGATCAAAAAGCGAAAAACTATGAACGAGACCGCAAAATGTATGAAAAACAACAAGATGAAAAAGCGAAACTGGAAGACTTTATTCAAAAAAACATCGCCCGTGCATCATCAACGAAGATGGCACAAAGTCGTCGCAAAGTTTTAGAAAAAACTGAGTGGATGGATTCACCAGATGGCGACGAAAAATCTGCTACCTTCACATTTGAAATTGAGCGCCAAAGCGGAAACGATGTTCTTTCTATTAATGATTTAACAATTGGTTATGGTGATACTGCTATATCTAAGAATATTCAAATGCGTGTATACCGTGAAGATCGCATTGCACTTGTTGGTCCCAATGGAGTTGGTAAATCTACATTATTAAAAACAATTGTCAAAGACAAGTCTTCTCTTACAGGCGATATCTCGTATGGAACGAATGTTCAAATTGGTTACTACGATCAAGAACTAGCGAAACTAACTAGTAATAAATCGGTCTTAAAAGAAATTTGGGACGAGTGGCCATTAATGAGCGAAAAAGATATTCGTACTGTACTTGGACGTTTCCTTTTTTCTGGGGATGATGTAGATAAACAAGTGTATGACTTATCTGGAGGAGAAAAAGCAAGATTATCTTTAGCTAAGTTAATGCTTCAAAAATCAAATCTACTTATTCTTGATGAACCTACGAACCATTTAGATTTAGATAGCAAAGAGGTTTTAGAAAACGCACTGGTTGGTTATCCAGGAACTATTCTCTTCGTATCACATGACCGTTATTTTATCAATCGTATCGCTACTAAAGTTATTGAACTTTCAAATGAAGGAACAACAGAATATCTCGGAGATTATGATTACTATATCGAAAAGAAAAAAGAGCTTGAGGAAATCGCTGCAGAAAAGATGGCCACAATTCCTCAAAATACAGTAGTAGTTTCAAAAAAACAAAAGAGTACACAAATTGATAAAGAAGCGAAGAAAAAGGAACGTAAAATAAGAAGACGTATTGAGGAAATTGAAGAAGCAATAAACCTTTTTGATTATCAGATTAAAGGGATTGAGGAAAAGCTTTGTGACCCGGAAATCTTCCAAAATCACGAAAAGGTACTAGAACTCCAAAACGAACTTGATCATCTGAAAGACCAACATGAAGAAGTTGAAATGGAATGGCTTGAATTAAACGAACAACTAGAAGAGTTTGAATAACTTAACATAGGAATGGCTACTTTATTATGTGGAAAATCACTTTTAAAGTAGCCTTTTTCAATTATACATAGAGTATAGAATGCGAATTTCGACAAAATTTTGTCGTATTAAGGTATAACTTGTCTATATATTGGTCAATAATAAATTTTTAACCTCTTTTTTTCCACAAAATTATACACAACTAACTTGCTGCTATATTAAGGATAAATGCACTTTTCCACATTATCCACAATTTTTTATTGAGTTATGCACAATTAAATGTGCAAAACCCAATACTATATATAGTAAACGCACATGTTTTCCACAGGTTATCCACAAACTGTGGATTATTTTCGAATTTTCTTATAATTTAATACAAAAAAGAGACTTTCGCAAAAGTTCGAAAGCCTCTTTCTGTGCATAACTTTTAATCATACCATGAAGTTAATTCCATGCCTGGTCGACCGTTTAGTGTTAAATCGCTTCGTTTTCCTGCTTTAAACATGGATGTACCGGCAGCTGCAATCATTGCTGCATTATCTGTACATAATTTTAAAGGCGGTACATAAAAAGGTATACCCTCTTTTTGGAATGCTTCTTCTAATGATGCTCGTAATCCTTTATTTGCAGAGACACCACCAGCTGCAATCACTTGTTTTACTTTAAATTCTCGTGCTGCTCTTAGCGTTTTTGCAGTTAATACTTCTACTACACTATCTTGGAACCCTTTTGCAACATGCATTGGATTTATTTCTTCTCCGCGTTGATCTGCATTATGTTTATAATTAATAACAGCTGATTTTAAACCACTGAAACTAAAATCATATGAATTATGATCTAACCAAACGCGTGGAAAGTCTACTGCACCATCACTTTCATGTGCTAATTGATCAATTTTTGGGCCTCCAGGATACGGAATGTTAAGCACCCTTGCAACTTTATCGTAGGCTTCACCAGCTGCATCGTCACGTGTCTCACCAATCAATTCGAAATGACCATCCGCTTTCATCAACACAAGCTCAGTATGTCCACCTGATACAACTAATGCTAACAATGGAAATTCCATTGGTTGAATTAGTGCATTAGCATAAATATGACCTGCAATATGGTGTACTCCCACTAGTGGTAAATTATTTGCAAAAGCAAAAGCTTTAGCTGCATTAATCCCAATCAATAATGCGCCAACAAGTCCGGGTCCTTCTGTGACACAAACAGCGTCCAAATCTTCAGGTGTCATATCTGCTTGTTTTAATGCTTCTTCAATAACAATAGTTACTTGTTCTACATGATGTCGTGAAGCAATTTCGGGTACTACTCCACCAAAACGTTTATGGCTCTCAATTTGAGATGCTACTACATTCGAAACAATCTCATGACCATTTTTCACTATGGAAGCAGCTGTTTCATCGCAACTACTCTCAATGCCTAATATATATAGTTCTTTTTCCATTATAAATTCACCCACATGACAAGAGCGTCCTCTTGGTTATCAGTATAATAGCCTTTACGAACTCCACCTTCTTGAAATCCAAGTTTTCGATACAGGTTTTGAGCAACAATGTTGGATACACGAACTTCTAAGCTCATAATCACTACATCACGTTCTTTTGCTATACGAATCGCTTCTCGCATTAAACCTTCACCTGTACCTTTCCCCCTACCAGCAGGGAGTACGGCTACATTCGTAATTTGGCTTTCATCTAAAACAATCCACATGCCACAAAAGCCGATAATTTCATCTGTTTCGTCCACAGCAACGACGTAGGTGGCTTGTGTATTGGTTGTCATTTCATGATAAAAAGCGTCTAGTGTCCATGGCGTAGCAAAAACTGCTTCTTCAATGCCATGTACTGCCTCTACATCTTCAATCGTCATTTGTCGATACGTAATCATCAGCTCACCTATTGTTTTCCATTTTGTTCTTTTAACCAGTTGGCTTCAGCTTCTGCTAAACGACAATATGTTGGAACAAAAGTATGTGTTGCCTCTATAGACGGTAATTCTTGTTGTTCGGCCAATTGAATAAGCTTTGCTGCATCTGGTAAATCTAGCGTATACGGTGCTCTTAGTGCTTGCTCGCCCAATTCTTGTTGAATTAGTTGCCAGAAGTGATCTACATCATGGCCAACAAAAATAACTGGTTGACCTAGTCGTTCTAATTTTTCTAATAAGCTCATCATACTATAATGCCCATCTTCTACAACAGTTTCAAGCCCTTTTGTTGCGTTAAAAGCTGCTGCATAAACATTTTGACGTCTTGCATCGATTAATGAACAAATAACTCCTTTAAACATAAAAGCGTTTGCCGCAAGCACTTTCAAGCTTGAAACACCCACTAAAGGTTTTTGTAATGTCCAAGATAACGTCTTTGCAATAGTAACGCCTATACGCACACCTGTATAAGAACCAGGTCCTTTGCTTACTGCAATTGCATCAATCTCTTTTGGAGAAATATTCACTTTTTTAAATATATGCTCAATAGCAGGCATAACACCTGCAGAGTGGTTTACTCTGATGTTTGTAACTTCGCTTGCGATTACTTGTCCATCCTTTACTATTGCAATAGCTAAAGGAGAATTCGCTGTATCTATTCCTAACCAAATCATTTCATTAACTCCTCACACAACCGTTCGTAATGTATTCCGATTGGTTTCAATAAAAATCTTCTTGAATGTTCATCAATACGCTCAATTATAATCTCTAAACGCTCAGGTGGCAGGTCTTGTTCAATTAAATGAGCCCATTCTACGACAGTTACAGCTTCCCCATAGAAAATCTCATCCCACCCAAGATCTTCATCGCTATCTGCTAAACGATAAACGTCTAAATGATTAAACGGTAGTCGACCCTCGTATTGTTTTAATATCGTGAAAGTTGGGCTATTAACTGTACGTTTAATACCTAGACCTTTTGCTAAGAATTGCGTAAATGTAGTCTTCCCAGCACCAAGATTTCCTTCCAAAGTAATTGTATCTTGTGCTTCAAGTAATTTAGCAAGTTTCAATGCTAATCGGTTTGTTTCATCTAAAGAAGCAACTCTAATTTCCAATGTCATAGTCTTCGTCCTCTCAAATTCACACTACCTATAGTTTACCTAAAGCAATGAAAATGTTCAAAGTGAACGAGTTGAAATCATTCAGACATAAAAAAATAACACAGCTGTTTAGCTGTGTTTGCATTTACATTTAACCTAAAATGGCGGTCCGGACGGGACTCGAACCCGCGACCTCCTGCGTGACAGGCAGGCATTCTAACCAGCTGAACTACCGGACCATAATTTTTAGCCAAGAATTATTATAACAGGTATTTTATTAAATTAGCAAATTATTTATAGAATTGACAGATTTATTTGCTCATTTTGAGTGCGTTTGCTCTTTAGAGTTTTTAAGCTTAATTGAAAGTTTTATATACTTCTCGAAATGCTTTTTTGGCTATCTTGATTAATAGAGTTATTGTCTGTGATATTTATATAACACGTTTCAGTAGTAGCTTATATTCGTAATAATGCTATAAATAAACTTAATAATATTAACAAAGATCAAAAAAGCACAACTATTAACTAGTTGTGCTTTAATGTGTGCCTAGCAATGTCCTACTCTCGCAGGGGGACAGCCCCCAACTACCATTGGCGCTAAAGAGCTTAACTTCTGTGTTCGGCATGGGAACAGGTGTGACCTCTTTGCCATCATTACTAGACTATTTATAAAGAAAGAATTGTTCTTTCAAAACTGGATAAACCTTATTGAAGTTCTTAAAATAACGTTTGGTTAAGTCCTCGATCTATTAGTATTCGTCAGCTCCATGTGTCACCACACTTCCACCTCGAACCTATCTACCTTGTCGTCTTCAAGGGATCTTACTTACTTGCGTAATGGGAAATCTCATCTTGAGGGGGGCTTCATGCTTAGATGCTTTCAGCACTTATCCCGTCCACACATAGCTACCCAGCGATGCTCTTGGCAGAACAACTGGTACACCAGCGGTGTGTCCATCCCGGTCCTCTCGTACTAAGGACAGCTCCTCTCAAATTTCCTACGCCCACGACGGATAGGGACCGAACTGTCTCACGACGTTCTGAACCCAGCTCGCGTACCGCTTTAATGGGCGAACAGCCCAACCCTTGGGACCGACTACAGCCCCAGGATGCGATGAGCCGACATCGAGGTGCCAAACCTCCCCGTCGATGTGGACTCTTGGGGGAGATAAGCCTGTTATCCCCGGGGTAGCTTTTATCCGTTGAGCGATGGCCCTTCCATGCGGAACCACCGGATCACTAAGCCCGTCTTTCGACCCTGCTCGACTTGTAGGTCTCGCAGTCAAGCTCCCTTGTGCCTTTACACTCTGCGAATGATTTCCAACCATTCTGAGGGAACCTTTGGGCGCCTCCGTTACTCTTTAGGAGGCGACCGCCCCAGTCAAACTGTCCGCCTGACACTGTCTCCTACCCCGATATAGGGGTACGGGTTAGAATTTCAATACAGCTGGGGTAGTATCCCAAGGACGCCTCCACCGAAGCTGGCGCTCCGGTATCTCAGGCTCCTACCTATCCTGTACAAGCTGTACCAAAATTCAATATCAGGCTACAGTAAAGCTCCACGGGGTCTTTCCGTCCTGTCGCGGGTAACCTGCATCTTCACAGGTACTATAATTTCACCGAGTCTCTCGTTGAGACAGTGCCCAGATCGTTACGCCTTTCGTGCGGGTCGGAACTTACCCGACAAGGAATTTCGCTACCTTAGGACCGTTATAGTTACGGCCGCCGTTTACTGGGGCTTCGGTTCTCACCTTCGCTTACGCTAAGCAATCCCCTTAACCTTCCAGCACCGGGCAGGCGTCAGCCCCTATACGTCACCTTACGGTTTTGCAGAGACCTGTGTTTTTGCTAAACAGTCGCCTGGGCCTATTCACTGCGGCTCTCTCGGGCTTGCACCCTACTAGAGCACCCCTTCTCCCGAAGTTACGGGGTCATTTTGCCGAGTTCCTTAACGAGAGTTCTCTCGCTCACCTTAGGATTCTCTCCTCGACTACCTGTGTCGGTTTGCGGTACGGGCACCTCCTACCTCGCTAGAGGCTTTTCTTGACAGTGTGAAATCAGGAACTTCGCGGTAAACCGCTCGCCATCATAGCTCAACGTTATAGAGAGCGGATTTGCCTACTCTCACGCCTTACTATTTAGACGCACATAACCAACAGTGCGCTTACCCTATCCTACTGTGTCCCCCCATTACTCAAATGGTAGGGAGGTGGTACAGGAATATCAACCTGTTATCCATCGCCTACGCCTATCGGCCTCGGCTTAGGTCCCGACTAACCCTGAGAGGACGAGCCTTCCTCAGGAAACCTTAGTCATTCGGTGGATGGGATTCTCACCCATCTTTCGCTACTCATACCGGCATTCTCACTTCTAAGCGCTCCACCAGTCCTTCCGGTCTGACTTCACAGCACTTAGAACGCTCTCCTACCACAGACATCATAGATGTCTATCCACAGCTTCGGTGAATTGTTTAGCCCCGATACATTTTCGGCGCAGCGTCACTCGACCAGTGAGCTATTACGCACTCTTTAAATGGTGGCTGCTTCTGAGCCAACATCCTGGTTGTCTAAGCAACGTCACATCCTTTTCCACTTAACAATTACTTTGGGACCTTAGCTGGTGGTCTGGGCTGTTTCCCTTTTGACTACGGATCTTATCACTCGCAGTCTGACTCCCGTGCATAAATCATTGGCATTCGGAGTTTGTCTGAATTCGGTAATCCGGGATGGACCCCTAGTTCAAACAGTGCTCTACCTCCAAGATTCTCTATCACGAGGCTAGCCCTAAAGCTATTTCGGAGAGAACCAGCTATCTCCAAGTTCGATTGGAATTTCTCCGCTACCCACACCTCATCCCCGCACTTTTCAACGTGCGTGGGTTCGGGCCTCCAGTAAGTGTTACCTTACCTTCACCCTGGACATGGGTAGATCACCTGGTTTCGGGTCTACAACCACATACTCATTCGCCCTATTCAGACTCGCTTTCGCTACGGCTCCGTCTTTTCAACTTAACCTTGCATGTAATCGTAACTCGCCGGTTCATTCTACAAAAGGCACGCTATCACCCATTAACGGGCTCTAACTACTTGTAGGCACATGGTTTCAGGATCTCTTTCACTCCCCTCCCGGGGTGCTTTTCACCTTTCCCTCACGGTACTGGTTCACTATCGGTCACTAGAGAGTATTTAGCCTTAGGAGATGGTCCTCCCAGATTCCGACGGAATTTCACGTGTTCCGCCGTACTCAGGATCCACTCAGGAGAGAATGAACTTTTGACTACAGGACTGTTACCTTCTTCGGTAGGTCTTTCCAAACCGCTTCGTCTAATTCATTCCTTTGTAACTCCATATAGAGTGTCCTACAACCCCAAGAGGCAAGCCTCTTGGTTTGGGCTGTTCCCGTTTCGCTCGCCGCTACTAAGGGAATCGAAATTTCTTTCTCTTCCTTCAGGTACTTAGATGTTTCAGTTCCCTGAGTCTGCCATCATGACGCTATGTATTCACGTCAAGATACTATTCCATTACGAATAGTGGGTTTCCCCATTCGGAAATCTCCGGATCAAAGCTTACTTACAGCTCCCCGAAGCATATCGGTGTTAGTGCCGTCCTTCATCGGCTTCTAGTGCCAAGGCATCCGCCATGCGCCCTTAATAACTTAACCTATAAGTTATTAAGCCTAAAAATTTAAAACTTAATATAAAAAAATGTGTTACTTAAGAATTTTTCAATGTCGTTTTATCCAGTTTTCAAAGAACAATGTTTTGAAAGCGATGAGCCTTCAAAACTGAACAGCAAGCGTTAATCTTAGAGAACCACGTTCTCTATTCCGAAATATTCCTTAGAAAGGAGGTGATCCAGCCGCACCTTCCGATACGGCTACCTTGTTACGACTTCACCCCAATCATCTATCCCACCTTCGGCGGCTGGCCCCAAAAGGTTACCTCACCGACTTCGGGTGTTACAAACTCTCGTGGTGTGACGGGCGGTGTGTACAAGGCCCGGGAACGTATTCACCGCGGCATGCTGATCCGCGATTACTAGCGATTCCGGCTTCATGTAGGCGAGTTGCAGCCTACAATCCGAACTGAGAACGGTTTTATGAGATTAGCGTGCTCTCGCGAGTTAGCGACTCTTTGTACCGTCCATTGTAGCACGTGTGTAGCCCAGGTCATAAGGGGCATGATGATTTGACGTCATCCCCACCTTCCTCCGGTTTGTCACCGGCAGTCACCTTAGAGTGCCCAACTAAATGATGGCAACTAAGATTAAGGGTTGCGCTCGTTGCGGGACTTAACCCAACATCTCACGACACGAGCTGACGACAACCATGCACCACCTGTCACCAATGTCCCCGAAGGGAAAACTCTATCTCTAGAGCGGTCACTGGGATGTCAAGACCTGGTAAGGTTCTTCGCGTTGCTTCGAATTAAACCACATGCTCCACCGCTTGTGCGGGCCCCCGTCAATTCCTTTGAGTTTCAACCTTGCGGTCGTACTCCCCAGGCGGAGTGCTTAATGCGTTAGCTGCAGCACTAAGGGGCGGAAACCCCCTAACACTTAGCACTCATCGTTTACGGCATGGACTACCAGGGTATCTAATCCTGTTTGCTCCCCATGCTTTCGCGCCTCAGCGTCAGTTACAGACCAGAAAGTCGCCTTCGCCACTGGTGTTCCTCCAAATCTCTACGCATTTCACCGCTACACTTGGAATTCCACTTTCCTCTTCTGCACTCAAGTCTCCCAGTTTCCAATGACCCTCCACGGTTGAGCCGTGGGCTTTCACATCAGACTTAAGAAACCACCTGCGCGCGCTTTACGCCCAATAAATCCGGACAACGCTTGCCACCTACGTATTACCGCGGCTGCTGGCACGTAGTTAGCCGTGGCTTTCTAATAAGGTACCGTCAAGGTACGTTCATTTCCTAACGTACTTGTTCTTCCCTTACAACAGAGTTTTACGATCCGAAAACCTTCATCACTCACGCGGCGTTGCTCCATCAGACTTTCGTCCATTGTGGAAGATTCCCTACTGCTGCCTCCCGTAGGAGTTTGGGCCGTGTCTCAGTCCCAATGTGGCCGATCACCCTCTCAGGTCGGCTATGCATCGTCGCCTTGGTAGGCCGTTACCCCACCAACTAGCTAATGCACCGCGGGCCCATCCTGTAGTGACGCGAAAGCGCCTTTCAACATTTCACCATGAAGTGAAATGGATTATCCGGTATTAGCTCCGGTTTCCCGAAGTTATCCCAGTCTACAGGGCAGGTTGCCCACGTGTTACTCACCCGTCCGCCGCTAAATCAGAGGAGCAAGCTCCTCGTCATTCGCTCGACTTGCATGTATTAGGCACGCCGCCAGCGTTCGTCCTGAGCCAGGATCAAACTCTCCATAAAAGTAAAGTTTGAAAGCTCATTAGCTTTGCTAGCGCATCATCAAAGATGATGTCTATTGTTTGTCCTTGTCACTAACAAAAGTTAGCAAACAAGGTTTATTGATTAACGTCTTGCTTGTTCAGTTTTCAAGGTTCATATAATTTCATAATTTGGAGCGGGTGAGGAGAATCGAACTCCCGACAACAGCTTGGAAGGCTGTGGTTTTACCACTAAACTACACCCGCAAAAAAGGTTTTAGTTAATAATGTTTTTAAAATTATGGTGCGCCCAGCAGAAGTCGAATCCACAACCTTCTGATCCGTAGTCAGACGCTCTATCCAGTTGAGCTATGGGCGCATATTAAATTATTTTCTTGGTGCGATCGAGAGGACTTGAACCTCCACCGAGTTAACCCCGACTAGGCCCTCAACCTAGCGCGTCTGCCATTCCGCCACGACCGCATTATTCTTATCGGTATAAATTATTATAAAATATCTTTTTACCAATGTCAAGAAAAAATGGTGAGTCATGCAGGATTCGAACCAGCGACCCTCTGATTAAAAGTCAGATGCTCTACCAACTGAGCTAATGACTCGTAGCTGAAATAACAAAAGAAAATGGCTGGGGTACCTGGATTCGAACCAGGGCATGACGGAATCAAAATCCGTTGCCTTACCGCTTGGCTATACCCCAATAAAAATGGCGGTTCGGACGGGACTCGAACCCGCGACCTCCTGCGTGACAGGCAGGCATTCTAACCAGCTGAACTACCGAACCATTGAAATGGTGACCCCTACGAGATTCGAACTCGTGTTACCGCCGTGAAAGGGCGGTGTCTTAACCGCTTGACCAAGGGGCCAATATGGCTCCGAAGGCAGGACTCGAACCTGCGACCCTCTGATTAACAGTCAGATGCTGCTACCAACTGAGCTACTTCGGAATAACCTTCATTTGTTTGTCGCTTCAATGTCTTATCATCTTGTCGACTTTTACTATTATAAAGAGTTAAATCGTAATCGTCAAGAGTTTTTATAAAAAATTATTTTTTTAATATAAGGTTGCCTAAACACTTGCTACAACGATACTTTGCAGTATTCATTCGAATCTTACGATGATAATTTGCCCCACATTTGACGCAAATATACGTATATCTATTACTAATACTCCTTCTTTTTCCACCATCTAAATTTGCACAAAAGCGAGGAGCATTTGTTTTTTTCAATAGCATTCTAAAATCTGCATCTCTATGCTGATACCCCTTACCTTCTAAATGAAGATGGTAATGACATAGTTCATGACGAATGATTCCTTTTACTTCTTCAAGACCATATTGTTCATATGCTTTGGGGTTAATTTCAATATTATGAGATTGTAATAGATAGCGCCCCCCTGTTGTACGAAGTCTTTTATTGAAATAAGCTTTGTGTTGAAACGGCTTTTGAAATTCTTGCTCTGAAATTGTACAAACTAATTTATGTAAATCACAATCCTTCATAGTCTACCTCCTATAAAAAAACAATACCCCACATAAGTGGGATACTGCTAGTCTAATTCAATAATTTGTTGTTCGGGAGGAAGCATTGTTAAAGAGATTCTACCTTTACCCGCTTCTACTTTGTCTACCCAAACGGTAACTATATCACCTAAAGCTACAACATCTAGCGGATGCTTTACATAACCTTTTTTTAATTTTGAAATGTGTACAAGTCCATCTTGTTTTACCCCTATGTCAACAAATGCTCCAAAGTCAACAACATTACGCACTGTACCTTGTAGCTCCATTCCAGTTTGTAAATCTTCCATTTTCAATACATCTTTTTTAAGTAATGGTTGAGGAAACGCATCACGTGGATCTCTTGAAGGTTTCATAAGTGAATCAATTACATCTTTTAATGTTATTTCCCCTACTTCCCATTTCTTACTTAAATCAGTGATATTTAATGTACCGATGGATTGCTCCGCCTCGCGTGTACCAATATGTTCTTTATCGATATGAGCTGCTTCTAAAATTTGTTTTGCCAAATCATAGCTTTCCGGATGGATTGCAGTGGCATCTAGTGGGTTTTTGGCATTTGGGATACGTAGAAATCCTACCGCTTGTTCATAAGTTTTGGCACCTAATCTTGGTATTTTCTTTAACTGAGTACGTGCTGTAAACTTACCGTTTTCACTTCGAACCTTAACGATGTTCTCTGCAACAGTTTTGGATAAACCGGACACGTATTGTAGAAGTGAAGGGGATGCTGTATTTACATCTACACCGACTTGGTTTACCGCTGTTTCAACAATAAAAGTTAACGACTCTTCAAGTTTCTTTTGAGAAACATCATGTTGATATTGGCCTACACCTACTGCTTTCGGATCAATCTTTACTAGCTCTGCTAGAGGATCTTGTAATCGTCTTGCAATTGAAACAGCGCTTCGTTGCTCAACATGCAAATCTGGAAATTCCTCACGTGCAACTTCAGATGCAGAGTAAACACTAGCTCCTGCTTCACTTACAATTACATAAGACGCATCACTATGCGACTCCTTTAAACACTCAGATACAAATTGTTCTGTTTCACGAGATGCTGTACCATTTCCAATTGCAATAATTGAAATCGGATAACGATTCAAAATATCATTAAAAGTCTTTTTCGATTTTTCTACATCACCTTTTGCAGTATGAGGATAAATCACTGATATTTCTAACATTTTACCCGTGTCATCTACAACCGCAAGTTTACAACCTGTCCTATAAGCTGGGTCTACTCCTAGTACGTATTGGCCATTCATAGGAGGTTGAAGCAATAAATTCCTTAAGTTTTCAGAGAAAATATGAATAGCCTGCGCTTCTGCCTTTTCGGTAAGTTCATTACGTATTTCTCGTTCAATAGATGGCTGAATCAAACGTTTATATGCATCTTCAATAGCTGAATCAACTTGTGATACAGCCGGAGAAGAGGTTGCTGGAATCCATTCATTACGCATTATTTGAGTCACTCGTTCAATAGGTACTAAAATATTCACTTTGAGAATATCTTCTTTTTCACCACGATTAATCGCTAAAGTGCGATGTGGCACGATTTTATTAACGGGCTCTTCGTATTCATAGTACATTTCAAATACCGATTTCTCATCTTGTTCTGCGTTTTTAACAGCAGTTTGGATTTTACCTTGTTGCCATGAAATTTTACGGATTTTTTCGCGAATAGCTGCGTCATCTGCAAATCGTTCCGCTAATATATCATTTGCACCTTGAAGTGCTTCCTCTATATTTTCAACTTTTTCAGAAAGAAAAGGAGTAGCCAACTCTTCTAGAGACGTTTTTCCGAAAACCATTAATTGGTCAGCTAAAGGTTCTAAGCCCTTGTCTTTTGCAATTGTGGCCTTTGTACGTCGTTTTTGTTTATATGGGCGATATAAGTCTTCAATTCGCTTTAGAATTGTTGCTGCGTTAATTTCTTTAGCTAGTTCTTCTGTTAACTTGCCTTGTTCATTGATTAAACGGAGAACTTCCTGTTTTCGTTGTTCTAATTGTTGAATATAGTGATATCGATCTTCGATTGCCTTTATTTGCACCTCATCCAATGATCCTGTAGCTTCTTTTCGATAGCGGGCTATAAAAGGGACTGTATTAGAAGCTTCAAGTAATTGAATAACTTGCTCCACTTGATGCGTACGAATCCCAACTTCTGAGGCGATTAATTGATACATTTTTTTGTCGTCCATTCGTTCACTACCTTTCTTTTGTCTTCCCTATTTTACCATAGAGGAATTTTATTCTTCTTCTAGAAACACAAAAAAACCTGTCCCATTACAGAACAGGTAATTACTTTATGGTTTAAGATGGTGAGGCTATAGCATCTTGCAATTTTCTAATGGCCCCACGTTGTAGTCGTGAAACATGCATCTGTGATATACCAAGAATTTCGCCAGCTTCTTTTTGACTCAGTTGTTCAATATATGTAAGCTTTATAACATTTTTTTCTTTTTCCGATAGCACCTTCATAGCTTCTTTTACTATGATGCGTTGGTCTGTCTTTTCAAACTCATTGTCTTCTTCCCCAATAATATCAAACAATGTGGATGAACTCTCATCATTACCTGATTCAACCGGTCGATCCATTGATAACGCTTGATAGCTTCGGCTCATTTCCATTGCTTCCAATACATCTTCTTCTTCAACTTCTAAATAAGCAGCTATTTCAGAAATAAGGGGAGACCGTTGGGATTCGGTCGTAAGATATTCTATTGCAGCTTTAATTTTAGGTCCTAATTCTTTTATACGTCTAGGTACATGTACATCCCAAGTTTTATCTCTTAAATAACGTTTAATTTCACCGATAATCGTAGGTACTGCAAAAGCTTCAAAACTCCGACCAAAGGAAGAGTCAAACCTTCTAATCGCACCAAGTAGGCCAATCATTCCCACTTGATAGATGTCATCATAGTAAGAGCGTCCGCTAGAGTATTTACGCGCAATCGATTCAACCAAATATTGATAGTGCTTCACTATCTTCTCTTGGCAGTCTTTATCTTCATTCTCTTGGAATTGATGAATTAACTCTAAAATTTGCTCTTTTGACTTCAAATTAGAAGGAGATTGTTTCCACATGGTCATTCACCTGCTCTCGAGAAACATATTTAGTCATGAAAACAGTTACACCATTGTCGTTTAACACCTTCACTTCATCCATTAGGCTTTCAATAAGATATAGCCCTAATCCTCCTTCGCGGATAAATTGAATATCATCATCTTCGTGATAAGGTCCTACTTTTTCTTTGATTTCCTCATATTTAAAACTTTGCCCATAGTCTGAAACCATGATTTCTAACTTATCTTTATATAATGCACAGCCAATTATCACTTCGCCATATTCTTCCTCAGAATAAGCATGTTGGATTGCATTTGTAATTGCTTCACTAGAGGCAATTTTCAAGTCCTCGATATCATCATATGAAAAGCCTAAACGATTAGCTAAACCAGAAATAGCTAGCCTAGCAACACCAACAAACTGAGTTTTAGCAGGGACACGCATTTCAAAATAATCAAATTCTTTCATTGTTTGTTGTCACCTTTCCAACTTGTTCAATATTCATAATTTCACTTAAACCTGTTATATCGAAAAGTCTTTTTAATCGGTTAGAGAATCCAGTCAGCTTAATTTCACCTTCGTTTGCAACTACATTTTTATAAAATGTCACAATAACTCCAAGTCCTGTACTATCCATATAATTTACATTTGAAAAATCCAACTCAATTTTAATTCCATTTTGAATTTTCACGGTTTCCAATTTTTCTCGTAAAATAGGAGCTGTATAAGCATCTATTTCTCCACTAACGATTCCCTGTATAGTATCGCTATCTTTTGTTGATATATCTATATTAAAATCCAATTCAATCCCTCCTAATTGATAGCCGTTAAACAGATATGCCGAATTCAGGCAATATTGTTTTTATAAAAACGCATAAAATATCCTTCGTATAACAAGCAACAACAGTTATATACCCGCAATTCAACTTCATTAATCTAGGAAAATATTCATAATTTTGTATATAGTTAAAAAGAACTGCATTAATATGGAATATATTATCCACTTGAATTAAGCCATTTTTTTATTGTAACAGTCGTCCCCTTATTCAATTCAGTTTCTATATCAAATTCATCCATTAATCGTTTCACACCCGGTAAACCTGCACCTAGTCCCTGCGATGTGGAATATCCCTCTTGCAACACAAGTTCTACATTTGGAATACCCGGTCCAGAATCTGAAGCAATAATACATATCCCTACAGAAGATCCTTTTGTGATTTTTGTTATGTGAATTTTACCTTGTTCGGCATACAAATAAATATTACGGGCTAATTCACTGATGGCAGTGATAATTTTAGCTTGAGCTATCATATCAAAACCAATTGATTTAGCCTTCTTGCGACCTAACTGACGTGCGGTAACAATATCCCACTTTGTCAAAATATCTAGAGAAGACTCTTCCATCTCAAATTCTCCCCCCAAACTCTTAAGTATTTACCTTTAATCATTATTACGATAGGTTAAAACCTTCATATATCTCAATCTTTTTATAAACAATTATTTTTTGGATAAATCATCATAGTTACTATTAAACTACCTACTTTTTCTAATTGTATAATATATTAACTGACATTACACTGTTATTTTCGTAATATTTTACCTTAAACCATTGGATAAATATTCCTAAAATTTTATCTATGGAAAAACAAAAACACCAGAAATACAATTCTGGTGTTTCAATATGTATGCTATCTAAAATTTTAAAAGGCCAAGGCTAATTGCTAAAGCTTCTTCTACTTTTTCCATTAACGGACCATCTAGTTGCGTGATTTTATCAGTTAATCTTGATTTGTCAATTGTCCGCAATTGTTCTAACAAAATAACTGAATCTCTTTCAAATCCATATTTTTTTGCATCGATTTCTACATGAGTTGGAAGTTTTGCCTTTTGAATTTGTGCAGTGATTGCTGCAATAATTACTGTAGGACTAAACCGATTACCAATATCATTTTGAATTACCAGTACGGGCCTGGTGCCACCTTGCTCAGACCCAACTACTGGTGATAAATCTGCAAAAAAAACGTCACCACGTTTAACGTTCAAGTTTTCATCCTCCGCTTACGAGTCGCTCCACCATATGTTCCGCTTCATACTCAACATGTAAGCATTCACTACATATAGATAAGTTAATCTGTGACATTTCTACATATCCTTTAACCATTGCTTCTCGCATGTGATTTTTTTGTTTTGTATGCATATATCTTTTCGTAGGTATATAAACGATTTCATTCTTAATTTTAGTTATTTGTTTATAAGCTTGTTCAATATTCTCAGAAACCATCCGCTCCGGCATCTGAATAAGAACTTCTTCTGATCCTTTTTCACTCACGGCCAACACCTCCAAAAAACCATCACCTTTTATACCACTTTACCTACTATCCTAACATTAAAATAATTCATTGAAAAGACAGAATCAGTAAGTATTTGACATAAGCGTTGATTTTTTTCTGAATTTGTCGACAAGTAAAGATTATTTTTCATAGTATGAAGAATAAATAAAAAACATATCCCAGAACTACTCTTCATATACTCTTGGTACTCTTGAAGAAAGCATACATGGTATTTCATATACAATCGTGTTAAGTCTATCTGCCCATTCTTGAATGCGAATTTCTTCTTGTTGCTGTTTGCCAATTAAAACAACTTTTTGTCCAATTGCCATTTCGCGAGGTAATTTAATCATACATTGATCCATGCAAACTCTTCCGATAATAGGTGCTCGCATTCCATCAACTAATACTTCCTGACCGGATAGCCCACGATTAACACCATCAGCATAACCTACTGGTATTGTACCTACCCATTCTTCTTGTTGCGCTACATATGTACCGCCATAGCTGATTGTATCACCTTTAGCAATTTTCTTTACATACACTAGCTCACTTTCTAAAGATAAAGCTGCATGCAATTCATAAGGTAAATTCTTTTCGACATATGGTGATGGTGCAAGACCATACATTGAAATACCAAATCTTACAGCATCAAACTGAACATTTTCTTTAACCAATGAAGCGGCAGTATTTGCTGCGTGTACCAGGCGAGGTTTCACCGGTAATGTTGCTACTAATTCTTTAAATAGTTCTAATTGATGATCAAACTGAACCGTATTCTCTTCATCTGCAGTAGCAAAATGAGTGAAAATACCATCCACCTCTATATTATTTGCCAAAATTATTGCATCATATACAGCTCTTAATTCTTTTTCTGTTCGAACACCAATCCGACCCATACCACTATCTACTTTTAAATGTACTTTTAATGGTTTTTTAAAGTCTGTGGATGTTTTTGATACTTCATTAATCCATTCGGGAGTAAAAACGGTAAGTATAATATTATTCTCTGCAGCAAATGGTGCAAAGCTTTCAGGAACTGCGCCTAATATCAATATAGGAGTACCTTCAATAGCTTCTCTTACATGCAGTGCCTCTTCAGGTGTTGCAACTGCTAACATTGTTGCTCCAGAATCTATTGCAGCCCTTGCAACTTGTATATCACCATGACCGTAAGCATTTGCTTTTACAACTGCTATAATTTCAACATCTGCATGCAAATGCTTACGGAGATTTTCTATATTATAACGAATTGCTGATAAATCAATAATAGCTTTAGTGGGACGAAATTCTTGATGATAGTTCATATTTTCTTACCTTCTTATTTGTTTTTTTCTATTATCGTCCCAGATAAAGCTTTGGTCAATCATTAGTTACTTCACTTCTCCATTCACCATTGAAGATGCAACTTCGATTAGTTCATCCTTACTTAAATCGTTTGATGCGATAAAGAATGAAATACCATCGGCTTCCCAACTAATTGAATTATCTGTGATTGCACCAATTGTAAATCCTAAATCAGCAGGGTCACCAGGTGAGAATACCGGAATAAACAATTGTTCTGCTTTTGTTACTTTTTCTTGGATGATTGTAAAGCTCTTATCACCTTCAAATGATAAGATTTTACGTGTACCAGAATCCATTTGTAAAGACTCTTCATCTTTTAGTTTCACGTTATTCCATTTTTCTAATACAGGATAATGTGTTTTAAAGTCACCAGAATCAGCTGCTGTACTTGTTGAATCTTCAGTTGTAGTCACATTTTGATCTGCTGAGGTCGCAATTGTTCCATCATTTGTTGTAGTATTACCCTCTTCGTTAGTTAACGATTGACTATCTTCTGTAGTAGAGCCACTTGTAGATTGTGATGCGTCACTAGCACTCTCGTCCGTAGCTTGCCCATCTTTTGATTGTTCACTTGTTGCGTTCTCGCCTGTTGTTTGCTCTTCACTTGATGTTGTTGTTTGCTCTTCACTAGATGTTGTTGTTTGCTCACTTGTTGCTGCCTTGTCACTTGATTCCTCGCTTGTTGTTACTTGGTTATTAGCTCCTTGATCTGCCTTTTCCGCTGATGTTGTATCTTTCTTAGACTCAGCTTTTGTATCGCTTGTCTTTGTAAAGTCCTCAATTGAATAATCAGAAGCCTTCTTAGCTACACCAAGTGTTATCTTCTTAAATGTAATACGAATTTGTTCTTCATTTGCATCGTTTAAAACGATAACTTTTGTAGGCAATAGCGTCTTTTTGTCAATATAAACTTGTTGAGTCGGAAGCATTTTCGAGTGATTATTACGTGTCTTCGCTTTGA
Organism: Rummeliibacillus sp. JY-2-4R; assembly: GCF_053847205.1. Lineage (NCBI taxonomy): Bacteria > Bacillati > Bacillota > Bacilli > Caryophanales > Caryophanaceae > Rummeliibacillus > Rummeliibacillus sp. JY-2-4R. The sequence goes on from NZ_CM132623.1 coordinate 3,706,184, forward strand.
AGATATAAGCATTTTTTGTTTCTTTCATTTCCGCTGTTTTGTCTGAAGCTAAATCGTCTGCTAAAGCATTAATTAAATACCCTTGGCTGTTTTGCTTTGGCCAATCACTTTGGAATTTGTACGTCTTTTTCAAAGATGGTGTCACTACAAATACGCCATCTTCGTTTCGAATGATCATTTGTGATGTGTCTTGACCCTCTTCAGATACTGCAACACGATAAAATTCAGGCTTAGTATGCCATACATCTACATCATACTTTTTGGCATCACCAGTTGTTTTGATTTCCATGACAGCTTTTACTTCATATCCTTTGGCTGAAGTCCATTTCTTGCTTGTCTTTTTAACAATATCCTCTTTTGAATTCGATCCACAAGCCACTAACATTAATACTGCCGTAATACAAATGAGTCCTATAGTGAGAAATTTTCGCAAAATCCCATCCTTTCTACATTTTCCGTTAGAGTATCCTATGAACGAGCTTTAAAATTTATGCGAGCAGTATTACTTGAGCGGCCGCATATTCTTTTGAGTGAGTAATGCTTACAAACCCTTGAACAATTTCCTTTTTGAAATATAAAATCGGTTGACCCTGATTATTTGGCAAGATTTCTATATCCTGTAATGCACACCCCTTTCCAATTCCTGTCCCATTCGCTTTTGAGAATGCTTCTTTAGCTGAAAATCTTCCTGCTAGAAATTCTAGTTGCCTTCTTGTCTTTAACTGATTGAAAATTTTTAGCTCTCTTGGTGTTAAAACTCTTTCTTTAAATCGCGGGCTAAGATCATTTGCTTTCATTATTCTTGATATTTCTACGATATCGAGTCCAATTCCTTTTATCACTTTTGCTTCTCCTTCCATTCAGCTAATAAAACAATGTATAATAATCATATTAAAATCGAGGTGAATACATGTTTAATCGTACAGAAAATCTTTCGCAGTACATAAGACTATATCCTGTTATCTCGCTACTTGTTGCTATCAATATTATTATTTATCTAATTGGTCTAATTCCGCCAATTGGATCCAATATCATTAATATGGGTGCATCTGTAAATTTCCTAATTGCAGATGGTGAGTATTGGAGACTGATTACATCTATGTTCATACACGGTGGGTTTTTTCACTTACTTTTCAATATGTTCTCGTTATATGTATTTGGTCCAGAACTAGAACGTATCGCTGGTAAGCTTAGATTCTTTACCATTTACTTTGTATCTGGGATTATGGGAAATGTTGTTTCATTTCTGATACAGCCACCTAACTATGCAAGTGTAGGGGCAAGTGGCGCGATCTTCGGTATATTCGGTGCATTCGTAGCATTAGTTTACTATACAAGAAAAACAATGCCACAACTTAAACAAATAATTATGCCCATTATTGTAATCTCAGTTATTATGTCTTTCTTACAATCTGATGTGAATGGTACAGCTCATATTATCGGGCTTATTACCGGTCTAATTATTGGATTGTTTGATTTCCATCCAAAACGGGTTTTAAGATGGCTTAAAAAGAAAAAATAATGGATAAAGGAGTTGTCCAAGATACTTTTAGGACAACTCCTTTGCTACTAGTATTTCAATAGGAGCTTTTGCTTTTGCAGATTTTAGAGGCTGTCCTGAAAGTCCTTAAAGACTTTTAAGAAAGCCTCTCTTTTTATTCTTTTACACGACGTAAAGAATTAGGTTCATACCATCCAAAGGTTTCTTCCATCTCTAACAAATCAAAATGTTGGATTTTACAATTGTTACCTGTTGAACCTGACATAATATAAACGGTTATTGTTGCAAGGTCTTTCCTTTTTGCAAAGTAACTTTGTGAAAGGGACATAGTTTGTATTCTCTTTTTTAATGTCACAAAAGTATTTCTGCTAATCCCCCTGTATATAATCATAAGTTGGTTATTATTTAAAGAATAGCCTGCACTATGGTGTTGCCAAAGGCCAATTAATAAAGCTACAGGTAGTATAAGTAAGGACCATAACCCATATGGAAAAGCAAAGTAACTAACGATTACAGTTATAGGTGCAAGCCAATACACATTCTTAAACATGTATCGAAACATCGCTCTCTTAGGTGCTCCGTTAATAGAAGGCTCCAATTGAATTTCTGGAAATAGATTCTTCAAAATAGTCAATCCCTGCTTTTTTTTCACAAGGGGAATTAGAACAATCTTTTGATCGTCTTCTTCTCCAGAATTACCAGCACTCTCCAGAACAATCGTAGCATAGCCAAAAAGTTGCCTAAATGGGTTTTCTATAATCCTAATTCCTTGAATTCTTTTCAATGGAATAGTCAAACGTTTTTTCTCTAATAATCCTTTCGAGATAAAGAGCTTATCTTCCTCTTTTTCTACGATAAATCCATAATTATTTAAAAAGGTAAGAGCAACAGATAATAGCCATGCAATCAATAACACGATTAAACTTAAAATTATAATAATCAGCAATCCAAATTTCATGAACGCTTGGAACTCACCATATAACCGCTCATATGGTATCCAGTCATTAAACTGTGATGAAATAGCTGCAATACCTGAAAATACAACACCAATACCACTAGATGTAGTTGCTAACACCAATAAATCTTTTTTGGACATACGATGAATGACGGAGCGTGGAATTTCTCGTTCCTTTAGATCTCTATCAACCTCAACTAACAAATCTTCAGCCACATTCTGAGTAACTGTTTGCCCCCGCTCCCGCTTTGCCTTCTTCATCTCTTGTTCAATCATTGTAGCTTGTTCACGTGTTATAGCGATTAAATTTGCCTCTGCCTCACCGCCACTATCAGCTGCTGTTTCAATACTCACTTTAACAAGTTTAAACGGACGATGGAGGATTCCTTCTTTATAATTTAAGCTTTGAATACGTTCAAATGGAATATAACGCTTTTTCTTCACAAAGAATCCATATTCAATTCTGAGCTCTTCTTCCTCAAACCAATAGACAAAACGTTTCCAATTAATATAAGAAACAATTAGTAGAATCGTGATAATTAAAAGAATAATACAGGAGGAAATAATGGTTTCTGTAAAATGCTTGCTATCAGGATTTAATGTATAGTGAAATCCTTTTCCTAAAAAGATAAAAGCTAGTGGTATAACAAAGTTCTTAAGACTAGAAAAAAAACTAACTACAACAGTAATAGGATGTAAATGATTCACTTCTCTAGACATCATCTTCAGCCACCCTTGCTAATTCCGAAATACGAATCCGTAATTGATCAGCTTCCGCTACAGATAACGCTGGTATCGTATGAGTTGTTGCTGCGGTAGAAATTGAAATACTTGCTAACTTATAGTGTTTCAAAATTGGACCTTGTGAGGTATCTACGTGTTGAACACGTACCATAGGGACAAGTGTCCTTCTTACAATAAATAATCCCTGTTGTATATCGATTTCTTGCTCTCTTACTTCATATCGCCAATGATTCCAACGGATTTTCGGAAATAAATATATGGAAAAGAACATATCAATTAACACGATTACAAAACTAATACCGTAAATCCATTTAGGCCAATCGAAGATATAAGTTAATACACATGCAGTCACTGCAAGCAATATTAATATGGTCACTCCAAAAACAGCATGAATGCGCCACACCTTTAGCCCCCTTTTTGAAATATGATATTTTGGTTGTGAAGTCATATTAAAACCCCTTTTCCTATGTATACAAGCATACGGTACTAAAATAGAGTGGTTATTTAATGTGATTATTGTTCCTTAATTTATGCCTATATTTATATTCTATATACGTTTGGACAAGTTGATAGTTTCAATTTTATAGGATTTGTTTCAAACATGGACTCTTAACGGACAAATAAGAATATAAAAAAATAAGCATTTACAAATTGATTCCTCAATTTGTAAATGCTTTTGTAATCATGCAGACAAGTTAGTCTTCGCTACGACGAGGTTGACGTCTGCCACCTTCGCGACGTCCCCCTTCACGACGGCTGCTGCTATCACGACGATTATTACGATCGCTACTACGGCGTCCACCACGTTCGCCACGATTGTTACTGCCACCGCGTCCACCACGAGAACCACCGCGATTTCCACCACGGTTGTTGCCACCATGATTTGATGAACGACGCATTGGTAATGGACGTTCTTCAGTTATTTTAATTGGTGTATCATCAGGTTCTTTTGTTAATGATTTAAGTGCTGCAGCAACCAAATCCACTGCATCATGGCTTGCTAATAACTCTTCAGCCATTCCACGGTAATCACTCAAATGATTCTTTTCAACAAGTTCTTTTAATTGTTCTACAGCTAATGCTTGTTGACCAACTAATGCTTCATCTGCAGTAGGTGGCTTTAATGGAGTCATACGTTTTTTCGTTGTTTCTTCTACGATACGTAAATAGCCCATCTCACGAGGTGTAACGAATGTTACTGCAAGTCCTGATTTTCCGGCACGACCTGTACGTCCAATACGGTGAACATAAGATTCTGGATCTTGTGGAATATCGAAATTGTATACATGAGTAACACCTGAGATATCCAATCCACGTGCAGCAACGTCTGTTGCAACTAAGATATCAATTTTGTTTTCCTTAAATTGACGCAAAACAGAAAGACGTTTTGATTGGCTTAAATCCCCATGAATTCCTTCTGCAAGATATCCACGAATATTAAGTGCATGTGCTAACTCATCCACACGGCGCTTAGTACGACCAAACACGATTGCAAGTTCTGGTTGATGCACATTTAAAAGACGTGATAAGACATCGAATTTCTCGCGTTCTTGTGCTTTTACGAAATACTGATCGATATTTTCTACTGTCATCTCTTTTGACTTAATTTTAACGAGTTCTGGGTCTTTCATGAAAGTTTCAGCAATTTTACGAATTGGTGCTGGCATTGTTGCAGAGAACAATAGTGTTTGGCGTTCTGCTGGCACGTTTTCTAAAATTGTATTGATATCTTCAATGAAACCCATGTTTAACATTTCATCTGCTTCATCAAGGACAAGTGTTTCTACGTTTTCAAGTTTTAATGTGTGACGTTTAATATGATCTAGAATACGACCTGGAGTACCTACGATAATTTGTGGTTTGTTTTTAAGTGCACGAATTTGGCGACTAATATCTTGTCCACCATATACTGAAAGAATGCGTGCGCGTTTATCGTAACCAATTTTATGAAGTTCTTCTGAGCTTTGAATCGCTAATTCGCGAGTAGGGGCAATAATAAGAGCTTGTACCACAGGATTTTTAGGATCTACTTTTTCGATTAGTGGTATACCGAAAGCAGCAGTTTTACCAGTACCAGTTTGCGCTTGGCCAATAATATCGCGGCCTTCTAACGCATACCCAATAGTACCTTCTTGGATTGGTGTTGCTTCTTCAAATCCCATACGTTTTAGGGATTTTTGTGTAGAAGCGCTAATATTTAATTCTGAAAAATTTGTCAAACTTCTCATTCTCCTTCTTTGCTTATGCATTTGACAAATGGTTACATTTTCAGATGAAAATAGGGCAAATCGAGCCTTATGTTAGGAACGTTTCCGTTACTTATTATATCTCTACAAAAGAATAGAGGAATTTTATATAAAAAGGAAAGCCCGGTCTTTGCCGAGCGGTTCAACTCTCATGTGATTCACACATGAAATATAGAATAAACCGTAATGTTCAAAAAAAAGTACCCTCCATCACTTCGGAGAGTCTTCACACAAAATGTATCCATTGCTTTCACTATTCTAACACGCGTAATGCTTTCATGCAATTATTTACTCTCATTCTAAATTTTCCGATTTTTATTTACAGCTATTTAGAAAATGCAAAGCTTTTTTAAACCACTTTTCTGCATCCTTACAATAACAAATAAGATGCTTTCCATCAGGGGAAGTAATCAACTCCTTTTTTGCGCTTGCTATTTTATTATATAAATATTTAGCTGTTGTATACGGTACAAGCTCATCTTTTTCTCCTTGTACTAGACATACTGGAACAGTAATTTTTTCGTAATAAGGAGATACTTTATGTACCAATCGTGTAAACTCAGCAGCTGATGAGATGGGAACATCAATTACTTTCCGTTCATATAGTTTAAAAAAATCGTTGTCCTTATGTTCTCCGTGTAAGGCGTCTAAAAATAATCCATTCAAATCGATCACAAACTGTTTTGTTCTTATATATCTTGCTGCAGGGCTCAATAGCACTAACGCCTTTACTTTATATCGTAATGCTATATACATAGCAATGATGCCACCCATAGAAAAGCCAACAATAAAAATTTCGTCTACTTCTTTTAATAGACGCTTATACGCAATTTCTGCATCCATCAACCAGTGCTCTGCTGTAAATAATTCTAAATTCAATTTCTCACCATGGCCTGATAATATAGGCACGTGAATGGTCCAATTAGTATTTTGTTCAAGATAATCTGAAAACGCTTTGATTTCATAAGCGCCACCAGTAAATCCATGTAGACACAGTACACCTATTTTCAACCAACTCATCTCCATCTTGAATTATTAAAAAGAGTACCTAGAAGAAACTAGTCTTCCCTAGGTACTCTTTTTTTAAACTTTCGCGATGTATGTTAATTCTTATTAGTTAGAGAATGCTTGCAATACATGTTCAAGTGCCATGCCACGTGAACCCTTTAAAAGAATAATAGAGTTCTCATTGGCATTTAACTTGATTTTTTCAATAATTGGATCATAACTTTTCTCTGACCAGACTAAGTTCTCCGGCTGTACTTTTGTTTGTAATTTTTCATATAACCATTTCATACGTGGTCCGAATAGGCATATTTGATGTATATTTGCTGGGTCAATGGCTTCTGCCAAATCCTCATGGAATTGTTGCTCCAATTCCCCAAGTTCCAACATATCACCTAGTACTACCCATTTATCTTGTCGCAAATTTGTTGATTGGATGAATTGTAATGCTGCACGAACAGAAGTCGGCGCTGCATTGTAAGCATCATTAACAAACAAAATGCCTTGACTTCCATTTACTAACTGCATGCGCATATTCGTCAAAGATACCATTTTCAATGCATTACGTATTTGCTCATCTGTTAAGCCTACTTCATGAGCAATTAATATCGCTATTAAGGTATTTTTTACTTGATGGCGACCAAGCACTGGAATAAAGAAATCACCGTTGACCACTCCATTTATGGTAAACGAACTACCATTTTCAGTCGATTCAATATTCGACGCCATTAAATCATCAGAAGAATTTAAACCAAAAGATAGTGCATCTAATTTTTCTTCTGCTGCTACCAATGGTTGAAGTAATGGTTCATCGCCATCATAGAAAAATTTACCGTCATCTTGAAGCCCTTGAATAATTTCAAATTTTGCTTTTGCAATGCCTTGGCGTGAACCAAGTGCTTGCATATGTGCTTCACCGATATTCGTAATTACTGCATATTTAGGTTTTGCCATTTTAGTCAAAAATTCGATTTGGCCATATCCATCCATACCCATCTCTAATATTGCAAACTCTGTATCTTCGTTTAACGATAAAATAGTTAATGGTAACCCTAATTGGTTGTTATAGTTACCTTCTGTTTTTTGAACCTTAAAATAAGGAGATAGTGTTCCCGCTACAAGGTCCTTCGTAGATGTCTTACCGTTTGATCCAGTGATACCAATAAATGTTGCTTTATGTTCTGCTCGATAACAATTTGCCATTTGTTGTAGTGCCATCTCAGAGTTATCAACGAAGATTAACGGCACATTTTTTGGAGGATTTGGCTCATCTTTTTGCCATAGTGAGGCTGATGCACCACTTTCGAATGCTTGTAAGACATATTTATGACCATTTGTATTTTCCCCACGAAACGGGATAAATAAATCTCCTTTTTGTAATGTACGTGTATTAATCGAAACACCTGTTACTACAATGTCTTCTTGTAATTCTTGATTACTTTTTAACCAATTAGCAATTTGCTTCAATGTTTTTTTCACAATAGATCACACTCAATTTCTTTTATTGGTAATGAAGTTGTTGCTTTTCTTCATGGCGTTCAATTGCTAAAGCAATAAGTTCTTCAATTAAATCCCCGTATGCTAAGCCAGTGTTTTGCCATAAAATTGGATACATACTTACTGGAGTAAAGCCAGGCATTGTATTGACCTCATTAATATATACTTCATCTTCTGCAGTTACAAAGAAGTCTGAGCGTACAAGACCTGAGCAATCTAAAATTTTGAATGCACGTATTGCCATATTAGACATTGTTACAATTACTTGATCCGTTACAGGTGCTGGAATTAATAAATCAGTTTTATCATCATTGTATTTTGAATCATAATCGTAGAAATCTGTTACGGGTTTGATTTCCCCTGGTACAGAAACTTTTGGTTCATCATTGCCAAGCACAGCCATTTCAACTTCACGTGCAACAATTCCTTGTTCTACAACAATTTTACGGTCGTAATTTAAAGCAATTTCAACTGCTTTTACTAATTCTTCGCGGTTTGATGCTTTGCTAATTCCAACACTTGAACCTAAGTTAGCCGGTTTAACAAACATTGGCCAAGTTAACTTTTCTTCCATTTTAGCAATTAACGCTTCTTGGTCTTTAGTCCATTCTTTGCGGATGAAGTATACATAAGGAACTTGTTTTAGTCCTGCTATTTCGAATAATTGTTTCATTATTACTTTATCCATTCCAGCAGCAGAAGCTAACACGCCATTTCCTACATACGGTAAATTTAATGCTTCTAGTAATCCTTGCACTGTTCCGTCTTCACCATTTGTTCCATGAAGTAATGGGAAAATCACATCGAATGGTTTTTCATTTTCTTCTAATAAGAAGCTAGAAATATCATTTGGTTTTGCTTTTTCTGAGTTTGCTCCAAATTGTAATTCCGAGATACTTTCTACAGGAGAAGCTAGTTGTGCACCTCTTCGCCATTCACCATCACGAGTGATGAAGATTGGAAATACATCATACTGATCAAAATGTAATGCTTGGATAACAGCCTTAGCAGTTGATAAGGACACATCATGCTCTGCTGATTTACCACCATATAATAAGCCTAATTTTTTCTTCATAGGTTTTTTGTTCCTCCAGATTTTTTCTATTCATAGTTTAGCACGAAGCTAATGGAATCATAAAGTGAAACTCCAATCAGCGAGGTTTTTTCCGCTGGATTGTTAGTTGAACCAATGGGCATTTACGAACAGTTATCTCCAACCTTTGCTTTTTTGGATTTTATAAAGTCTTCAGGTGGAGGGTACTGCTAAGTTAATGCGGGATAAAATGATTTCAATTTCCAAAAAGTATGTACCACTTTTCAAAAACATTGTTTTTATATCCTTAAAAAATAACATTTCTATAATAGCACTCTGAAAAAATAATGCATCAAAAATAAAAAGATTCCTACTTATATTATGTAGGAATCTTTAATACGTTATAGATAAAATCCAATAACAGGAAAAATAATATATAAGAGCTATTACTTATGGATTTCTAAAATTTCCTCAGGCTTTTTCTTTAAAATACTATTTAGATCATCCCATATCTCATCCGGGAAGTATTCATCCGAAATATTGCGTAATTCAATAACATAAGCAAGTCTTGGCTTTTCTATTTTATACAACGAAAATAATACACCATCTTTTACATCTTCACGAAAGTTCTTCATCATTTCTTCCATGAATTGCGGTGTCGAATTACTCACTCTTCTTCTCCAAAAAGTTGTTAAACGTTCTTTTTCTTGGATTACGTTATTAAATACCTGTGTAACTAATTTGTTCACATCTGTTAAATCGCGGAAGTATATTTTCGATGTTTTTTCTTCTTCACTTGATAAATAGACATACTTGTTTTGTAACTGATGATAAAACGGAGAACGGACAGGCTCTTTTTTGTGTCCTATATAAAGTAGTTCCGCCTGCTCCTGTGGTGTTAAGAGATTCAATTTTCGTTCATCAGAAAAATCAATCCAGCATAAATCCTTCTTTGAATCCATTGCTTTTTTCACAAACTTTGGTACACTTTTCTCTTCCACAAACTCTAACCGTGTATGCATATTAAAAGAGCCATCTTCGTATTCGTTTTTTAGTAGCAAAATATTTTGAAGAGGACCGACTGCAGAGACAAATTCACGGAAAGTTAAACCACTAAAAATAACAAATTGGTTTAGTTCGTTCATGTGTACATATAAGTGATGTATAAAATCGTCAGCAGCTCGCATCTTTTTTGCCAAGTCGATCACCTCATTTCCAATCTCATTATAAGACATTATAAGATGTTATTACGAATTTTGAAACATTTGTGTTTCGATTTCGTCACAACTTTGGACACATGCATGATACAATGAAATAAGCTAAAATTATTTAAAAGCGGAAGCGGCTTTTAATGATGATAGTCTAAGGGCGCCGCGTCCTGCGGCAACGACTATCTGACCCACATCGTGTGGGCCTCCGAAAAACATTGGAAGGCCCGACAGATGCGCATCTTTTAAGCTATCGACCGAGGGACTGTTTCAAAGAAGGTAGCCTAAAGGCGCCACAACGCGAGCGCAACTGCTATCGGGTACACATCATGTGTACCCTTGAGGGTCTAGCCGCTAGAGCTGGATAGTAATTTAAAAGCGGAAGCGGCCTTTTTAGGTAGATAGCCTAAGTTCACCGCCATAGCTGGAATTATTTCAAAAGCGGAAGCGGGTTAAGTGTGCACCCCTAGGTTCAGGCCGCTGGAGCTGGTTTATGCAAGTTTTAAATCTACTAATTTAGGTGACTATAATGAATTCAAAGAGAACTTTTTCCGATCGTTTTGACTGGACGCTCGCTTTTATAATGTTATTGTTTTGTATAGTCAGTGTGATGGCTATTACATCTGCACAATCATCTGGTCAATATGGCATTAATTTTGTGCCTAAACAGCTTTTTTGGTACTTTGTTGCAGCAGTTATCATCGCGGTGATGATGTATTTTGAACCTGATCAGTATAAAAAGATGACTTGGTATCTATATGGTTTAGGAATCTTCATCCTGCTTGTTTTAATGATTACACCTGGATCTTTAACAGAGCCTAGAAACGGTGCCAAAAGTTGGTTCCATTTAGGTTTTGCTGATATTCAACCTTCCGAGTTTATGAAAACATTCTTCATACTGGCTCTTGCCCGAACTGTAAGTAAACATCATGAAAAGTATTCGATGAAATCTATAAAAACAGACTTTATCCTATTAGGAAAAATTTTCATTGTGTTATTGGTTCCATTAGCCTTTATCTTAAAACAACCAGACTTAGGTACTGCACTTGTATTCTTTGCCATCACAGCAGCTATAGTAATTGTTGCGGGTATTTCATGGAAAATTATTTTACCCGTTGCTGTAAGTGCTGGTACTATAGGTTTCTCATTATTATGGATGGCTTTGTATATGCAGGACTTTCTTTCTACAAAGCTTGGATTCAGCCCTTATCAGTTTGCGCGGATCTACTCTTGGTTAGACCCCTATTCTTATTCTTCTGGAGACGGTTACCATTTAATTTCCTCTTTAAATGCGATTGGTTCAGGCGGAATTCTAGGAAAAGGGTTTAAACATAGACAAGTCTATGTACCTGAAAATCATACAGACTTTGTTTTTAGTGTAATTGGTGAAGAATATGGTTTTATAGGTGCAAGTGTTGTTATTTGTTTATTCTTTATCTTGATCTTCCATTTAACAAAACTTACTCTACAAATGAAGGATCCATTCTGTACCTATGTCTGTGCTGGCATTATTGCCATGATTACTTTCCATGTATTCGAAAATATCGGTATGACTACTCAGGTCTTACCAATCACTGGTATTCCCCTTCCTTTTATTAGTTATGGGGGTAGTGCGATGATGGGAAATGCATTAGCATTAGGTTTAGTATTCAGCATGAAGTTTCATCATCATACTTATATGTTTGGTAATCATGATGATGATGATTTCTAAGTATTTAAAAACAGCCATAAAAGAGAGTGATTAAAATCTCTTTTATGGCTGTTTCTTCTTATCTAGTAAAAACTTCGACAAGCTTGCCGAAGTTAAATTTCTACAACTAAATTAGTTTTGAGTTTGTGGAGATGATTTTGGTGGTGCTAGTGCTTTTAGTAATTCTAAGCGTGACTTAGTAGTCGTTGCCTTAACGCCAAGTTTTGATAAATTCGCAATTATTTTTGTTACATCTACTTCTCTTGACATACCTTTCCACCTCTTTATGTCTCATGTATTTTATATAACGCAACAACAAATAAAAAAGTTGCTGCTACTATTAAATAATAACCAAATAAGCCACTATGTATCCCTTATTATCATAACATTTTTTCGCGCTCTAAATTTTTCAATATTGTTAAATAAATATTATGGATTATTATCATACTATATACACGAAGGTCTTACAACTCCATTTTTATTAATGATTTTTTACCAATAGAACTTTTTCATCTAAGTTCATAGGAGTTTTTTCTAAATAAATTTATTCAATTTCTATACATATATCAAACGCTTCACATACCCCTATACAGTATGTTATGTTATAAACAGGAGGCGAGGTCTATGGATGAAGAATGTAAGCATAATTCTGTTCGAAAAAGTCATCACCCCGAGAATGTAAAAAAAGATTTAACTACTCGATTAAATCGAATTGAAGGACAAATTCGTGGGATTAAAGGGATGGTTGAAAAAGATGTATATTGCGATGATATCATTACTCAATTGTCTGCCACCCAATCTGCTTTAAATAGTGTAGCGAAAGTTTTACTTAATGGTCATTTAAAGGGATGTGTCAGAGATCGATTAGCAGAGGGTGATGATGCTGTTTTAGATGAACTAGTCATTACTATACAAAAACTAATGAAGAAATAAGGAGAGGTTAACTATGACTGAAAAAGTACAACTAAAAGTAGAAGGCATGTCTTGTGGACATTGTGTAAAAGCTGTCACTGAAGGTGTCGGAGAATTAGACGGTATTGAATTAGTAGACGTAAGTTTAGAAAAGGGATTAGTAGACGTCACATATGACGCTTCTAAAGTAAAAATAGATGCTATCAGTAATGCTATTGAAGAACAAGGATATGACGTGAAATAAAAACTTACTATTTATAAAACAAGAGGACATCGCAATTGTTGCATGTCCCCTTTTTCGTTTATTTTTTAACAATTCCATGCAATTCAGTTAAGCCGAAAAGACGATCTCCACTACGTAATGCAAAACCAAATTTAACTGTTGTATGTTGTTTTTCACCATTTAGGGTACTTGTCGCTTTATATACATCCATATTAACAGAATCAACTGCAACATCAGTATGGCCAAGTAATTCTAATTCTTGAATTACTTTAAATTTACGTGCAGGCACCAAATCAATTAGTACAGGAATATTCAAATCTAAAACGGATTCTGTACCTTCATTTGTTTTAATAGTAGCGATTGTTGTAATATCCATCGTTACGAAGACCTCCTTTATTATTCCACTTTATTATAGCACTATACAAATTCTTCGAATAAAAGTCTCATTATTGAGAGAATACATACATCAAGTGAGAAAAAGTTCAGCATTTATCAGGGGGAAAATAAATTTTAAGTACTTCCTCAATAATTAAATAAACTTGACTACATAATGTTTCATAGAAATTAAAATTTTAGCATTCAACTACCTTAAGTTTTATACTATTGTATATGTTTACCACAATTTTAGGTATGTTATTCTTTTTCCAAAGGTAAACTGTATTAGATTATATCTGTATATAGAAAGCAGGGTCTATATGAAAAAATCAATCATCTTGCTAATGTCAGTGCAATTTTTTGTTTACTTAGGATTTGGCTTAATTATTCCTATTTTGCCAGAAGTAATTGTTCAACAAGGGTTTGCTAAGATGCATGTTGGTGGATTGTTAACCATTTACTCTTTGGCTAGTTTCTTCACAGCTCCTTTCTGGGGAATGTTAAGTGACAAAATGGGCCGCAAAAAACTAATCTTAATAGGGCTTCTCGGATTTAGTGCTAGCTTTTTAATGATTTCATTATTCATGACATCATTAACAATGCTTTATCTTTCCCGCATTATCGGAGGATTATTCTCAGGAGCTTTATATACTGCAGTTACTGGATTCATAGGTGATATGTCTACAGAGGAAAATCGCAATAAGTATATGGGCTTTATGGGCATGTCAATTGGCCTTGGCTTTATCTTTGGACCTGCTTTAGGTGGTTTACTTGGAAAGATTTCTTTAAGTACACCATTTACAGTTTCATCAATTTTAATTTTCTTTTTAATGATTTACGCGGGTATTGTGTTAAAAGAACCAACTCGCCATGTAGAATCTTCGAAACGCTCGATCATCCCAAAAGGAGCTTCTACATTAGTAACATACCGTGTCCGTTACTTATTCTTATTTTCCTTTATGGTGACCTTTTTGCTAGCTGGTGTAGAATCTACTCTGCAGTTATTCCAAATGGAGAAGATCAATATCACTGCTACACAATTAGGATCTCTATTCCTTTTTAGTGGATTTGTAGATTTCATGGTGCAAGGTGGACTTGTTCGGCATATTAAAGATGGTGCAGAAACAAAATGGTTAGTAGGTGCTCAAGTGGTCACCGCAATAGGCTTATTAATGTTCCCATTCACACACAGCTTATGGTTTGCAGGCCTTGCACTTTGCGTCTTCACAGCAGGAAATGCATTGGCTCGAACATTAAATACTTCCCTCTCCTCTAAGGAATCAGGAGGACAATTTGGAACTGCAGCTGGTCTTTCATATTCTATGGATAATATGGGACGTATTCTTGGCCCATTATTCTTCACATGGATCTTAACAATAGAATCCAACTTTGTTTATGAAATTTCAGGCGCACTAGCATTGTTAAGTATTCTTATACTTGTACTATTTAATGCAAGTAAAAAAACATTACGCGAGTCAAAATAAATTCGTTGTTTAAAGAAATAAAGAGTAAAGAAGATTGTTCATCTTTCTAAATTTTAATTATAAAAAATCCCCGTTCCTTTTCGCCTATAGGAACGGGGATTTACATATATATAGATTAAGCTTCTGCTAAATCTTGAACTTCTTTAGAGTTATAAACCTCTTTATCTAATTCTCCTGTAATTCGTGCAGTTGTAACACCTGCAACCATCGAATCATTTACATTAAGCGCTGTACGTCCCATATCGATTAAAGGTTCAACAGAGATGAGTACACCTGCTAAAGCAACTGGTAGATTCATAGCTGAAAGTACAATGATTGCTGCAAAAGTAGCGCCACCACCAACACCTGCAACACCAAATGAGCTGATCGCTACAACAAGAATTAATGTTGCAATAAATCCTGGATCAAATGGATTAATCCCTACACTTGGAGCAATCATAATTGCTAGCATGGCTGGATATACTCCTGCACAACCATTTTGACCGATTGATATACCAAAAGACCCAGAAAAGTTAGCTATCCCTTCAGATACCCCTAAACGCTTTGTTTGCGTTTGGATATTAAGAGGCAATGTACCTGCAGATGAACGTGACGTAAAGGCAAACATTAATGCTGGAATAGCCTTTTTAATATATGTGATGGGGCTCATACCTGTTAATGCAATAATAATCATATGGATGATAAACATAATTGCCAATGCTATATATGAAGCAATCACAAATTTCCCCATATTATAAATGGCACCAAAATCTGAAGTAGCAATAGTTGATGTCATGATCGCTAAGATACCAAATGGAGTTAAACGTAATACAATTTTAACAACTTGCATGACAAGTGCATAAATTGCATCAATGCCTGTTTTAATCAAATCGGCAGTTTTTGCATCTTTGCGTTTTACTGCTAAATAACCGAAACCTAAAAACGCCGCAAAGATAACTACCGCAATTGTTGAAGAAGAACGTGCTCCCGTTAAATCCAAAAATGGATTAGCAGGTAATAAATCTAAAATTTGTTGCGGCATTGTTTTATCGCCCATGTCTTCTGTTTTTTGAACAATTTCTTGACCTCTCGCTTGTTCTGCATCACCTTGAACAAGTTGAGTTGCATCTAAGTGGAAGCCTAGTGCCGATGCAACCCCAACTGAAGCCGCTATTGCTGTAGTACCTACTAATATAATAAGAATAAGTGCTGCCATTTTACCAAAGTTTTTACCAGCTACTATCTTTGTAAAAGCAGAAATAATTGAGATAAATACTAACGGCATTGCAACCATCTGTAAAAGTTTCACATAACCTGAACCTGCGATGCTAAACCAATCTACAGACTTTAGTACAACTTCTGAGGTTGGACCATATGTGAAATGTAATATTAAACCAAATACTATTCCTAATCCTAAACCAGTAAATACACGCTTTGAAAAGGAAACATGTTTTTTATGCATAGATATAAGTAAACCAATGAGCAATAAAAGAATTACTACATTGAGAACAATCAAAAATGTATTCAATTTTTACTCCTCCTTAAAATTTGTTTAATTATTGTACAATAAGTACTATTCATACACTATATTAATTATTCCTATGGGTCAAGTAGGTTTTACGTAAAAGTTAAATTCCTGTGAATTTATGATGAGCTTCTAATACTTTCTTAATAGTTGTTATTTAAGTTATACTTATGGATAGATTACGGAAGTAGGTGAAGAAATGGATACTGCTGCTTTTACATCTATACTTGTTTCCACCACTTTGATTTTAAATATTTTCCTTGCTGCCATTATTATATTCTTAGAAAGAAAAGATCCATCTTCAACATGGGCTTGGATTCTTGTATTATTCTTTTTACCCGTTGCAGGATTCGTATTGTACTTATTATTAGGCAGGCAGCTACGAAAAAGACATCTCTTCCGATGGGAAGGACGAAAAAAAATCGGGATTGATAAATTAATCGATTATCAATTAGAAGCAATCCGAGATGGCACTTTCGAATATCGATTAAATGACGCAATGCTTTACGAAGATTTAATTCACATGAATTTAATAACCAATCATGCAGTGCTGACTCAAGATAATGACGTCACAATTTTTAATGATGGCAAAGATAAATTCAAAAGACTAATTAAAGATATTGAATCTGCAAAACACCATATCCATATTCAATACTACATTTTCAGACTCGATAATCTCGGAACCCGGATATTGCAATCATTAATAAAAAAGGCAAAACAAGGTGTACAGGTTCGTTTATTATATGATGAAATGGGTTCGAGAGGAGTTCATAAAAGACATTTCAAAGAACTAATTGAATCTGGTGGAGAAGTTGAAGTATTCTTTCCTTCGATTCTTCCACTAATTAACCCCCGTATGAATTACCGTAATCACCGAAAGCTTGTCATCATTGATGGTCGAATTGGTTATATTGGAGGATTTAATGTCGGCGACGAATATCTCGGATTAAAAAAACGGTTCGGATATTGGCGTGATACACATTTACGCCTTGAAGGTAGTTCAGTTCATCCAATGCAAACACGATTTCTGCTTGATTGGAACCAAGCTTCTAATACAAAGGATATTGAGTATGCCGATCACTATTTTCCTACCATTGCTCGTAAAGGTGAAGTCAGTATTCAAATCGTATCAAGTGGTCCAGATTCTGAGTGGGAACAAATTAAAAATGGTTATTTAAAATTAATCGGTATGGCTAAAAAGTATATCTATATACAAACACCGTATTTTATTCCAGACGATAGTTTTATGGATGCTGTACGAATTGCTTGTTTGTCAGGCATCGATGTTCGAATAATGATTCCCAATAAGCCAGATCATATGTTTGTTTACTGGGCAACCTATTCTTATGTTGGACAATTACTTAAAGCAGGAGCGAAAATTTACATTTATGAGAATGGGTTTTTGCATACGAAAATGATTGTGATTGATGATGAAGCTTCTACTGTTGGGACTGCAAATATCGATTTTCGTAGTTTTAAACTCAACTTTGAAGTAAATGCGTTTATCTATCATCGTGAGACATCACACCAACTTGCTGAATTGTTTGAAGAAGATATACTGTTATCGACCGAACTTACACCGGAATTATATGCAAATCGTTCTCGCATTATTAAAATGAAAGAATCTATCTCTAGATTGCTTTCACCTATATTATAGAAATCCACACTAGTTGGAGCATAGCTATTTTTCTAATTAATCATTTCAACTAAAAAAAGGGGCAAATCAATTATTGATTTGCCCCTTTTTTCTATAGTCTTTGATTTAAACCTTAGTATTTTATCCCTAAGTATTCTTCCAATGTTTCGTTTTTGTTGTATATTTCTGTAGCGATTTTTTTGCCTACGTAGCGGAAATGCCAAGATTCATGCATATATCCTGTTACGGCTTCTTTTCCTTTTGGATAACGCATAATGAATCCAAATTTGTGAGCGTTTTTTGCAATCCACTTACCCGCTTCTGTATCTCCAAATTTGTTGTCTGCAAAGTCTTCTTCGTTTCCAACTTCACCAATATCAAACGCTAAACCTGATTGATGTTCAGAATATCCTGGGCGAGCACTATAAGTATCAGCGGCTTCTTTACCGTCTCTCTTTACATAGGCATCATATAACCCTACTTGACGGTCATAAGATCGATATGTGCTAAAAGCATTAAATTGAAAGCCGTCTAATAACGCTGCAGCATTTAATTCATCAAATGCATCTCGAGCTTCTCTATCCCCACCAGGAGCAAAATCTGCTGGTAATGGATACTTTTTACTTACTACTAATATGCCTTGAATATATGTTGCTTTCTTTGGAAGTTTTTGACCTACAATGTATCCCCCTGCATCTACTTTAGGTTCTCTTTTAATGGCTTTTGTTGCAGTTGTATCATGCGAAACCGCTTTTTGCTCATTTTGAGTAGGCTCGCTTTCTGTTTTTTGATCACCACAACCTACTAGTAGACTACCTGAAAGAGCGATTATGGAAGCTAGAGCAGTTGGGAATTTTAAATTGTTTTTTTTATTCACTTTGTGGACACCTCTATTAAACTTTTGAACAAATCATATTATAAACCGATTCATGCTCAAAAATAATCCCATTAAATTATTTTCTCTTTACTATACGTAAAAACGGTATCATACAACAAGATGCATTGATACCGTTTTTATGTTAAAAGATAATAATGATTAATTCAACTAGAGTCGCAATCCCGAAGAAATAAGCTACACCTTTCATCCATTTCGCTTCTTTTTGATAGCCTTGTCTCGCCATATCCTTTGCACGGAATGTGTTGGTAATCGTAAACATAAGAGTTATGAATAATACGGCAAGGTTAAAGTTTTGTTTAATGACAAAGATGACAGCTAATATACTTGTAATTGCAACAAGTACACCTGACACTACTTTTGTGTTCAATGTATTTCCTCCTAATTACTTGTGTTCTATAATTGGCATGAAAAAATCGGGACAGCACACGCCCCGATTTTTACTTTTACTATTTTTTTGATTTCTTTTTAGCTGACTTAGCAGCTTGTTTTTCTGCTGGTGTAAGTTTCCGATCTTCATCCTGAACTTTTGCAACTTCTTTTGCTACTTTTTCCGGATGTTGTGAATAGAATTTACGACCAAGATATGTTTGGAAAATTAAAATCGCACCACTAACTGACCAGTAAAGCGGTAATGCTGCCATACTAGAGAATGAGATGAACATAATCATGATTGGTGAGATGTACATCATCATTTTCATTTGACTTTTTTGTTGTTCTGGAACTGTCCATAATGATACTTGTGCTTGAACGAAATAAACAACACCTGCAATAAGTGTCATAACAATATCCGGTTTACCAAGCTCGTACCATAGGAAGTGATGTGCTTTTACTTCGCTAGAGTACAAGATCGCATAGTACAAACCCATGATAATTGGCATTTGAATAATTACAGGAAGACAGCCCATATTTAAAGGATTGACGTTATGCTTTTTGTACAAGCCCATCATTTCTTGTTGTAAAGCCGTTTGTTCTTCTTTTGTTTTTGCTGCTTTTAATTTCTGTTGGATTTCGTCCATTTCTGGCTTCAATTTATCCATTTTCTCTTTCATGCCCTGTTGATTTTTATAATTTTTAAGCATGAATGGCATCAATATTAAACGAATAAGTACAGTGATTAGGATAATCGCTAATCCATAACTACCGTTAAATACATGATCACTGAAGAAATCTAACAGAAATCTCATTGGTTTTACGAAAGTACTATAAAAAAAGCCTTGTTGGTTTTTTACTGCATTACAACCTGCTAGCACGAAGGGTGCTAAACCAAGCATTGAGATTAACCAAAGTTTCTTCTTCAATATTTTCACCTACAATTTCTAAAGCTATAGGAAGTATACATTATTTAGAGGATACTTATCAAATCAAAGTTATGCAAGGTCAAAAAATATATGTAATTATTTTTATAAAAGTCTATCCGGTAGTTGGAAACGGAAATAAGGGTGATCTGGTTTATCCCTAAAGTGCTTTGGCGTTACTCTAACATATTTTTTGAAAATACGAGTATAGTAGCTTTGATTACAAAAATGAAATTGTTCAGAAATATCAGATATACTTTTGTTCGTATGTCGTAAATAATATTGAGATTCTTCTACTCTACGAACATTTAAGTATTCAACTAATGTAATACCTACATGTTCTTTAAAAATTCGAGACAAGTGGCTAGTACTTATAGAAAAGTACATTGCAATATCTTCTACCGACAAATCTGTCTCAACTTCATCATCAATATACATAATCACTTTGTTTACGGTTTGATGCTTATACGAAGGTTGCTTTCTTTCAGAGATGACATAAATATAAAACTCTATTAAATCGTCAGCGAATTGGTAAAATTCCGCATCATTTAGCCTCTCATCAATCATATCAATACATGCAGTATTAAAAGCAAATGCCTTTTTAGTGGGTGCCTGATTTTCTATTAATTTTCTTGTAACTACTGAAGATAAGATTACAAAATAATGCCTGATTGCTTTAAAAAAGTTTTTTCCAGTTCGAACAGAAATAATATCAAGTAATTGATGCAGAGAAACTTTCGCATCTTTCGCTTCTAATTGATAAACTTCCCTTAATAATTGAGCTTCAATATCGAAGAACCTTTCTATCCCCTCGTAGTCATTCAACGTCTCAATTTCCTGGAAATATCTTTTAGAGATTGCTTCAGAAATGGAATATTGTTGTTCTAGCATAAACTCCCCATCTTTCTATAAAGTTACACACTTTTATGTTACATTATTCTTACTATATAACGAAAATGGTAATATGAAAATAGTTTTATTAACCAACTTTGAAGAAAAATTACGTAAAATCCTAATGGGACATTATCCTCATCAAAAATACAATTGGAAAAATAACCTTATTAAAAGAAATATAAAATGCAAAAAGGGTAAATAGATAGAACATCGATGGAGAAATGGAAGATTATTTTTACTAAAAAAGATGATGACACTAGCAGTGTATTAAATGATATGATGAGTAAATCAGGAAATTTCCCTTTATTTTTAGACTGCATCAAATTATAGTATTATATAGATAAAATTTCTCACACTTATGTATGATGATATTTTAATGTATACCTATGCTTTATTTATTCATACTTAATTTATTCATTTATTTATAGTAGAATATTGTGAAGAACTTATAAGATTGGAAAGAAATGAGGTAGGAATTAATGGATCCACGATCAATCGAGGAATTGATAGATGTTATTAAGGAATTCTTTCCAGATAACACTTCAATTGTTATTTCAGATACAGAAAAATATTTATATTATCAACCAAGTAAGAAAATCGACTTGAAGATAAAACCTGGTGACGACATTCCAGCAGGTTCTGCAACTCAAAAAGCGCTTGACTATGGGCAAAAAATAAATTCTATCATTGAACCTGACGTATTTGGAATTCCTTACTATGGAATGAGTATTCCATTAATGGAAGAAGGGGAATCAAAAGGTGCTATTACAGCAGTATTCCCGCAAAAGCCTTCTCCTTTCTTAACTAATTACATCACTATTAAAATTGACGACTGCTGGTACCCAGTAAAACACAATGAAGTTATCTACTTAGAAACACAGCTTCGTAAAACGTTTGTCAAGACAATGAAAAAAGAAGGATATCACCGATTAAATTTAAGTGATCTTGAACTATTCTTATCACCCGATACATTTATCCGTTGCCACCGTTCGTATATCGTGAATATTGATTATATCGAAGAAATTCAGCCAGATTCCCACTCTACATTCCTATTAATTATGAAGGATGGAACACGTATTCCTGTTAGTCAACGTTATGCAAGTTACTTCCGTCGTTCTTTAGGTTTTTAGAAGATATTTCTGTGAATATTATAAAGGAGCTGCCCAATGGGCAGCTCCTTTTCTCTTTAGCTCACTAAATTTCTGTCTGATTCATCATTTAAGGCCTTTCATGCGGTTGCAAACAAATTGTGACAATTTTGTGATAGTATATAACCCAGTTATATAACTATCATTAAATTGTTACTATACAGAAACTTTTCACACAATAATAGATATTGAAATTTTACGTTAATATAGAAAGGAAGATTATCGTGACTTTAGTTCAAGTAGAAGATAGACTTCGCAATCAAGAACTTGCAAAAAAAGTAATGACAGCTGACGAAGCTGCACTATTCATTAAAGATGGTATGACACTAGGACTAAGCGGATTTACTCGCTCTGGTGATGCAAAAGCTATTCCTATGGCATTAGTAAAACGTTCAGAACAAGAAGATTTTAAAGTTGATATTTATACTGGTGCATCTCTTGGTTCAGATCTTGACAAATTGATGTCAGATGCTGGAATCATCAGAAAACGATTACCTTTCCAATTGGATCGCACAATGCGAAGCCACATTAACAAAGGTGATTTATACTTCGTTGATCAACATTTATCTGTAACATCTGAATACCTACGCCAAGGCGCTATTAAAGGCATTGACGTGGCTGTAATTGAAGCAACTGCTATTACAGAAGATGGTATGTTAATCCCAACAACTTCTGTTGGTAACTCACCCATCTTTGTACAAAAAGCAGATAAAGTTATTATCGAATTAAACCTTGCTGCTTATCCGGCACTTGAAGGGATCCATGATATCTACATCCCTGAAGCTCAAGGCGAACGTGGTCCAATCCCACTTACTAAAGCTTCTGATCGAATTGGTACAATTGGTATCTCATTAGATCTTGAAAAAGTAGTAGCTGTTGTAATTACAAATCAAGAAGATTCACCATCGTCAATCACGCCAATCGATGATGAAACTCAACAAATTGCTGATTACATTTTGGACTTCTTGCGTAACGAAATTAAAGAAGGTCGTTTAACAGAAAAACTTGCTCCACTTCAATCTGGCGTTGGTTCTGTAGCGAATGCTGTACTTGGCGGTATGGTTAATTCTGAATTTAAAGACCTTGAAGTTTTCTCTGAAGTACTACAAGATGCTGTATTTGATTTAATCGATGCAGGAAAAGTTAAATTTGCTTCAGGTTGCTCAACAACTTTATCTGAAGAAAAAATGGAAAAAGTATATAATAATTTAGAAAAATATGCTGACAAATTAGTATTACGTCCACAAGAAATTTCAAACAATCCTGAAGTAATCCGCCGTATGGGCTTAATTGCTATGAATACAGCTCTTGAATTTGATATCTATGGAAACGTGAACTCAACTCATGTGTCTGGTACAAAAATGATGAATGGTATCGGTGGTTCTGGCGATTTCGCTCGTGCTTCACGTATTTCCATTTTCATTACAAAATCATATGCAAAAGATGGTAAAATTTCATCAGTTGTTCCATTTGCTTCACACATCGACCACACTGAACATGATGTTGACGTAGTTGTAACGGAACAAGGTATTGCAGATTTACGTGGATTAGCTCCTCGAGAACGTGCAGAACTAATTATTGAAAACTGTGCACATCCTAAGTATAAACCAGTTCTACGTTCTTATTTTGAAGAAGCAAAAGAACTTGGAGGTCAAACTCCTCACGTTCTAGAAAAAGCACTATTATTCCACACAAACTTAGCAAAATACGGAACAATGCTTCCTGAAGAAAACTAAGAGACAATAAAGAACGCTATAAAAAAGACTCAAAAGCCCTCTGGCTTTTGAGTCTTTTTCGAATTTAAAATGATTAGTTAATTGTACTAGGTGGTTTTACACCATTTAAAGCTTCATGTTGTTCTGCGCTTTCATATTGAATAGCAGTCGCAGAACCTTCGTTGATCATTTTCGTATCATCATCGTTATATGTCATCTGTTCATTTGTATTACCATCCGCATATGTTGTCTTAAATGAATCTGCCGCAACATTTACTGATGAATTAGAAAAGTTCTTTTCTATAAAATCACTTACCTTGTCTTTCGTGCTATTAAATGCATCTAATGCTTTATCACGATTTTCCTTTTTACGAAAATAAGCATATGCACCTGCAGCAAGACCTGCAATAACTAATGATTTTTTTGCCATATTATCATTTCCTCCCGTTTTATCGTTCTAAAATAACTATACCCCATTTTTTAGAAATTACACATTTTCATACGAAATTATTATTTTTTATCATAAAAGAAAGGAGCTTTCCAATAACCTTTGATAAATGGCTATTTGAGAAAACTCCCTTTATAGTTTTAGGCTTGCTCGATATACGTGGAATCAGTTTCAGTTAACTCTACAATTTTAGGTTTACGTACGAAACAGATAATAGCAGCAATATAATAGATGATGGAAGTTGGCGATAAAATGCCTGCTAACACGCCGGCCACGATAAACATTGCACCAGCAAAATTAGCTTTCTTTTCTTTTGCCCTTACAACTGACACCATAGCAATAATTCCTAAAACAAAACTAATAATAAAGCAGATGTTAATAAACCAACCCAGAGGTCCAAAACTGTTAATCACAGACATCATACTATCAGAAAAAGATTGAACATCTACTTCCTGGAATTGCGGATCTTTTGAAAATTCATTTTCAAATTGGGTAACCAACTCATCCTGAATTTGTGTATTATTTTTTAATTGGCTCATACCTGCTAGCATTATGCCCAAAAACGCAATTGCAATTACATTGAAAAGTGAACCAATAATTCCAAAAACGACTTCTACTGTCCTTTTCACTAAATCACCTCTATATTTTTACTTATAAATTACTATACGTGTTCCTTCTATAAAAGTTTCACTTTTTTTCAACCTATACTATGCTCTAAAATGAAAGCTGACTTCTAGGCGATGTTAATACGAAGAAGTCAGCTTTTTTCTTAATTGAATGGATTTTATACTTATGCTTTTACATCGTCATAGCTATTTGACGTTTTAAAGGCTTTTACTACATATGAACATACAGGACTAATCTTATAGTGGTTTTCTCGCGCATAATTTGCTGCCCGATCTAGTAATTGTTTAGCTACGCCTTGGCCACGTAATGATGTATCAACAAATGTATGATCGATGACCATTATATCGCCTAATTGTGTCCAAATAATCTCGGCGATTACTTTACCATTATTTCTGCTCTCGAATGCAAATTCGCCATCTTCTCTTTTACTTAATTGGAATTCCATTTATTGCACCTCCATGTAATTAAATTCTAGCGTAAGACAAATTAATCCTGCTAAAAAAGAGTAGGAAAATACCAAGACTCTAAAGCACCCTACTATTTGTAAGATCACGAGTCTTTTACTTACGTATTATTAGCCATACCCCATACCTTAATTCTAAACCCTATCCTACTAATAATGATATTTAACAATGACTCATTTAATGTTTATATTTTTTTGAAGATGATTCATATAAAAAAATTCTTATATAGCATTTGCCATATAAGAATTTTTTAAACAGCTATTAGCCAAAGATGCTACTAATCCCATCGATTATTTTTTGGAAGAAGGCTTTTACGCTTGCCCAGAAACCTGTATCACTCTTAATGTCTTCGTTAATCTTAGTTAGTTGACCTTTGATATTACCACTTAAATCATCCAATTGTGTTGACCATTTACTAAAGTCAATATCTAGTTTGCTAATTTTGTTCATTAAATCGATTAGCAATTGTCGGTCTTTATCACTTAAATTAATTTCTAATTTTTTTAGTTGTTCATCTACAATTTTTTGCACATCTTCTTTTGTAGCTGGTTTTTGTTCAGCAATTTGCTTTTTAATTTCTGTTAAAAGTTCGCCGACTTTTTCATTGTCTACACCTGAATTTTGAGCAATATCAGTTGCAACAGATAGCTCTTGGTTTGCTACATCTGTACGGTTTTTGTCTAATGTCTTACCTGTTGTTACTTCATATGCTTTATAAATCCCAGCTAAAGCAGAATGTCCTGTTACTTTTTTAGGGGCTGCTACTTCAACAGTTGCATCTTCAATACCTGCAGTAAGCATGGCATTTGAATACATATCAGCTGTTACTTCTGTAATATTTTCAGGTGTCACAATATTGATGACTAAACCTGCACCCTTATCTTTTGGTGTAATTTTAGCAGATGAATATAGCCGTGCGCTTGAGTTTCCATTTTCAATATATTTTGCAATATCAGCACCCGTAATGGTGATTTCTTTTACAGTAGTATCATTTGAAATTCCTAGACTATTTTTTACGCTTGCTTTTTCACTTTCTGATAAACTCCCACCGAAAACTACTATTGGATCTCCTAATTTTTCATTTACGACATCATTTGAAGTTTGCGATGAAGTGGTACTTGCATAACTTGTTATAGGTGCTACCACAGCTGTTGTTAAGCACATAGCTGTTAACACTGCAAAAATTTGTTTTTTCAATCCTATTTCCTCCTTGAATCTTTTGTCATTTTATTTGCGCAGTATAAGCTGCTTTTTTGCAAAAGATTTGGGACTTTTAGTAAATCATCTTCCCTAATAATACGATAAAAAGAGCAAAAAGTTTCTGAAAGCATAAAAACTTTCTCCTTTTGCTCTTTAAATTTTTTATTTAATAATTGTCCATCCATCTTCTTGTATAACGCGATTTGCCTTCATCAATGTACCTAATGCACGTTTGAATGCACCTTTACTCATATGGAACATTTCTTTAATCTCCTCTGGTGATGATTTATCGCCAAATGGCATTTTACCACCAACTTCTTCGAGGTATTGGAAGATTTGTTCGGCATCATCAGATAAACGTTCAAATACACGTGGAAGCATTGAAGCATTAATGGTACCATCTTCTTTTATTTCAATCACTCGGACGTTGACGTCTGAGCCTAGTCGAGGTTCTGCTTTTCTTTCTGACTCATGAACAAAAACTCGATAAGGTGCGTCTACACCAAGTAAGAATGTCCCTACTGGTAACAAACGGTATGGTCGAGCCAGGATATTCTTATTGAATAGTTCTGGATCTGCATCCTCATACATTTCCAACACTTTCTCTTCTGTGATTAATCGGCCAAACAAGCCACCTTCACGATCTGTACGTAATGTGATATATAAATGATGTCCTGGTTCTGGCCAAAGTGGTTTTAATTTTGGTAGATCCTCAGCAGGGACTAATACTTCTCTTGAAGTCCCGATATCCACATAAGCACCTTCGCGATCTTTGACATGCAAGACTTTAGCCCAGCCATATTCGTCTTTACGGATATGTGGTATTGCGGTCGTTGCTGCTAGATTTCCTCGTCTATCTGCATATAAAAACACTTCAACCTTTTGGTTAATATTTAATGGCTCTGTTACTTCAGAAGCATTAAGAGGAATATCAACATTATCGTTTGTTAAAATATACTTTGATTCTTGTATTTCTTTTACTACTAAGTTTACAACATCACCTGATTGTAAATCTGCCATATTCTTAACTCCTTTCATATGACATGAATTATTCACTTGGATGAATGAGGTTCTTTTAACTCTTCCAATTTGTGAATAAATTCAGGGTTTTCTTCTAATACCTGTATAAGGTCAGCAATACATTCAATGGAATTCCAACTTAAATGATGTTCGATTCCTTCAACATCATTGTAAATTCGTTCTTCATCTACACCAATCAGTCTTAAAAACTGTTCTAACAAGCTATGTCTTTTTACTAATCGCTCCCCTAACTTTAAGCCTTTTGGCGTTAAAGTTAACCCTCTATAGCGTTCGTATATTAAATAACCATCTTTATCAAGCTTTTGAACCATTTTGGTAACAGAGGAAGGAAGAACTGACAATGCTTCTGCGATGTCCGATACACGTGCATAACCCTTCTGGTTAATTAATAAGTAGATTTGTTCGATGTGATCTTCCATACTCGGTGTCGGCATCTCAATTCCCTCTCTTTCGATATCCTATCTAATTAGTTTACTACAAGTTGCCTTAAAACGTAACCTGTAGTCCAAAACCGTATTATTTAATTCATAATTTAGCGGGGATGAAACAACCTTACGATTAATGCATTTAACGTTTTTTGTGTTATTGAATTTTAGCATAAATACAAGTATCACGGAGCGCCTGACCGTCAGCTGTTCGACTATCTTGCTTTAATATACCCTCTAATTCAAAATTTGTTCTATTTGCAACTGCTCGACTTCTTATATTATCACTATCACAACGGATTTCTAGACGTTTTGCTCCTAATATTTCAAAAGCAAACTGTGAAATCCTTTGAACCGCTTCTGTTATATAGCCTTTTCCTTCATGACGAGCATCGATCCAATAGCCAATTTCAAATTTGGGAATCGTCCAATCGATATTATGTAATCCTGTGGAACCAACGAATTCTCCACTATCCTTCAGAAATACATGCAATCGTAAATCTTTTCTTGTGATAAAATCGCCCATTGCTTGACGTATATTTTCTCTTGTTTCTTCTTTTTTGGGTAATGTTTGTGCCCAACTCATAAATGGCTTTAGAGATCCCGCTGAATGGACAATTGCGTCCCAAACAGCATCCACATCTTCCATTAACGGCATTCTAATAATTAGTCTTTCTGAATCAATTGAGCTTGGGAAATCCCAAGTTGCTTTATAATCGATTTCCTCGATTTTCACTTCATCATCCCAGCTAACAGGGGTTGTCTTTCCTTCAAAATAATCTTGCCGCGTAATACCATAAGTAACTGCATCATAATAAGCATTTTCCTTTGGAACATACCAAGCTTGTCGTAAATGAGCTTCTTTTACAAATCCTGCATTTTCAAAAGTCTTACGCATTGCAATATTATCTTGTCTAGTATGACCTTCTAATCGAATTTTATTGTCTGGTAATGAAAAAACATATTCAATTACCAATTTTAAAGCTTTCGTACCAAAGCCAAGTCCTCTCCACTTTTCAGCTATACGCAGATCAAACAGTGGAATGTCATCTTGTAAATCATAAATTTTTACCATGCCAATTTTTTGATCATCATCGCTCACAAGCCAAAATGTTTTAGCTTCATCTGATTCATAGCCACCCTCATCAATTGTTTTTTCCACAATATTTCTAGCAGGATGTGAATTTACATGATAGGGCCATACGTTTGTTGTCATAAATTCTATCAATTGTTCTTGTTCTTCCATCGTCCATTCTATTAATTTCACATTTTCCAACTCCCGAATCATAGTGCTTATATTATATACTAATGAAAACATAATATTTTAAAGCATTATTGCTAATGTTTTTCGATTAGTAAAGAAAGAATGCGTACTTATTATATTGTACTCAATCCTTTATTTATTGTCTCTATTCTAAGATTAAGGGTATTTTGGTGGACAATAGAAAAATTCTTATTTTGATTTTCAAAAGAAATTATACCTATGATTAAATAGAGTAAAATGATCCATAGAGGTGATGTCATGCAAAAGGGAAAATGGAATTTGATTACTGATGTTTCAGATGTGCAGGTTGGTCATGTGACACTGTACAAAAAGCTAAATGATGAGGATACAATTTGTACAGGTGTAACAGCAATTTTGCCTCATGGTGGTAATCTTTTTGAGCAAAAGGTTCCTGTAGCTAGCTTTGTACTGAATGGTTTTGGAAAGACTGTTGGACTTGTACAAGTTGAAGAATTGGGTGTAATGGAGTCGCCACTTATGCTGACAAATACTTTTAGTGTAGCGGCTGTATTAGACGGGACTTTGGAATATATGCTTGAGCAAAATCCAAGTATTGGAGAATCAACTAGCTCACTTAATATTGTCGTAGGTGAATGTAATGATAGTCATCTAAATAGTATGAGATTACGTGCTGTGAAACCGGAACATGCCATTTCTGCTATACATAATGCTAAACATGCACCATTTGATCAAGGTGCAGTGGGTGCTGGCAAAGGAATGATTTGCTATGGACAGAAAGGTGGCATTGGATCTTCTTCTCGTATCGTAGAGCGAGAACATGATTGCTTTACAGTTGGTGTATTATCATTAACGAATTTTGGTAATAAAGGAGAATGCAAATTTGCAAGCTTTTTTGAATCATTGCCAATTGAAAAACCAGATGGCTCAGTCATTATTGTTGTTGCAACTGATGCACCTGTAAATGATCGTCAGCTAAAACGCATGGCAAAGAGAGCCGCCATTGGTCTCGGACGCACAGGAACACATATTCATAATGGTAGTGGCGATATTATCATTGCTTTTTCAACAGCCTATACGATTCCTCATCAGTCAGATTCACAAATCGGTGAAGCAATAGCTTTTGTACGAGATGATTCAAAGCTGATGAATGATCTTTTCCAAGCGACCATTGAAGCAACAGAAGAGTCAGTTTATCAATCAATGTTACATGCAGAAACAACAGTTGGTCGAAAGAATCGAGTAATCGAGAAAGCAAAATTAGATTAGTAAAAAAGATTGGCTAAAGGAAGCCAATCTTTTTATAATTGATATCCTAGTGTACAAAGGATTATTCCAGCAAATAGTGTTAAAACTGGATATAAAAAGACTCCTCTGTAATCCTGTTTTTGTATCAATTTCACCGTATCGAATGCGAATGTGGAAAATGTCGTAAATGCACCTAAAAAGCCTGTGGCAAAAAAAGCTGTGGATAACTGATGCGCTATGGCAATATGCAGAGCAAATCCCATAAGCAATGAACCTACACTATTCACAATAAATGTTGCCACATAATATGGCTGTTCTTTATGTTCCATCCAAAGCACAACGGCATATCTCGCAGCAGCTCCCAATCCTCCACCAATCGCAAGTATCAGCCATATCATGACCTCTCACCCACTTTCTTTTTAGGTGCAGCCAGTAAAAAGCCAAACGATGCAAGTGCAACACATAACACGGTCATCATAAGTGCATAACAAATTGCCATTACTACATTTACTTGCATCAATCGAAACCAGCTTGCTGAAAATGTAGAAAATGTAGTGAATGCACCAAGCATGCCAGTAGTCAAAAATAACTTCCAGCCTGAATAATGTGGAAAACGTGTGAATAATCCATTGAATAACCCCATAGCAAAACTACCTATTCCATTTTCTATCCACAGCGCCCACTCCGCCTGTGCGCTCATTATGACACCATAACGCATAAAAGTACCAACAATTCCACCTAGTATCACTGCTACAAAATTTTTTAACACCTTATGCACCTTCAACTCATTTTGCTTTTATAGTAGTTCTTATCGTGTGTTATTTTAACATCGATTATGGTTTCATGATACTTTCAGTTCACCTATGAAAAAGGTGTAGCTGACTTCACTTCATTTTTATCAACAACCTGTTGAAAGCTCTAGCATTATTGGACAATGGTCACTGCCTAATACGCTGTCGTGAATTTCAGCTTTTGCGATTTTTTCTTGTAAACGGTTAGACAAGACAAAGTAATCAATACGCCAACCAATATTTCGTTCTCTTACTTTGTTCATATAAGACCACCACGTGTAGCGATCTGTTACATCTGGATATAAATAACGGAAGGAATCAGTAAAGCCTGAATTTAATAACCGTTTCATCCTTCCTCTTTCCTCATCTGTAAAACCAGAGTTTCCGATATTAGCCTTAGGGTTTTTCAAATCGATTTCTTCATTTGCAACATTTAAATCACCACAATAAATAACTGGTTTCTTTTCGTCAAGTGATTTTAAATAAGCACGTAGTTCATCTTCCCAAATCACTCGATATTCTAGTCGTGTTAAATCACGTTTTGAATTTGGTGTGTAGACGTTTACTAAATAAAAGTCCGCATATTCTAATGTAATAATGCGACCTTCTTCTTGTACATCATCTTCGCCCACACCATATTTAACAGAGAGCGGCTCGTGTTTTGTGAATATAGCTGTACCAGAATACCCTTTTCGTTCTGCATAATTCCAAAATTGATAGTAGCCGGGTAAGTCTAACTCTACTTGTCCTATTTGACATTTCGTTTCTTGAATACTAAAGAAATCTGCAGCCATATCATTGAAATAATCCATAAACCCTTTCTTCAAACAAGCTCGAATGCCATTTACATTCCACGATATAAATTTCATTACTATATCTCCCTATGTAAAAAATACGCCTTCCGCATAAACGAAAGGCGTTCGTTATTCATCACTACTATAAGTTAGTTATTGTCAGATGATAAGTCTTCCCCAACAATTTTCACTTCAGTTTCAAGATCTACACCAAACTTCTCTTTTACAGCTTTTTGTACCATATGAATGGTATCAATATAATCCGTCGCAGTGGCATTACCCTTGTTTATGATAAAACCTGCATGCTTTGTAGAAACCTCTGCACCACCGACACCTTTACCTTGCATGCCACTATCCTGGATTAACTTACCAGCAAAGTAACCTGGTGGGCGTTTGAATACGCTTCCTGCTGATGGATATTCAAGTGGCTGTTTAGATTCACGCTTGAAGGTTAAATCTAATATTGTCTCATCAATTGTTGCTTGGTCGCCTCTTTTCAACTCAAAAATAGAAGATAAAGCGTAATATCCATTTTGAGCAATAATACTTTTACGATAACCAAGTTCTAATTGTTCTTTTGAAAGATCTACAATTTCGCCTTCTTGTGTTAATACTTTACAACTGACGATAACATCTTTAATCTCACCGCCATAAGCACCAGCATTCATGGCCATCGCACCACCGATAGACCCAGGTATACCACAAGAAAATTCAAGTCCAGTTAAGGAATTTGCTGCAGCCGCTTTTGAGACATCTTTTATAAGCGCTCCTGCTTGTGCATATACTGTTGTTCCTTCAATACGGATTTCATCTAATTTTGAAAGATTTAAAACAATGCCACGAATACCGCCATCTCGGATTACCATATTCGAGCCATTTCCAAGTAAAAAGATTGGTACATTGTTTTGATGTGCATATTTTACAACTTCAGATGCTTCAGCTTCGTTAGAAGGCATAACAAATAAATCTGCCTTGCCTCCAAGCATTGTCATTGTATAGTTTTTAAGTGGTTCATCTATTTTAAGATCTTGTTGATTTATAATAGTAGACAAATCTTTAATCCATTGTTCTTTCATAATGGAAAGCCCATTCCTTTCATACTTTCTTTTCCTTCATTAAGTATGAATACACAATGCCTTTTTTACAAGCAAAATTCATTTAAAGCCATCTTTTGGACCATATTTCAATGGCATCTATTGCGTCTTTTAAGCTTATTCCCATATCTGTAAGACTATATTCTACACGAACTGGTACTTCTGAATACACTTTACGTTCTACAAGGCCTTCTTTTTCTAGTTCCTTTAATCTTTCTGACAGTAAACGACCACTAATCGGAAGTGCTGATTCGATTTCATTAAATCGTTTATGACCTTCTAATAATTCATATAATATAAGGCCAACCCAACGTTTACCGATTAAATCCATTGCTTTTGATAATCGTGGACAAAGTGTTGTTTCCTTCATTTTTTTCACCTCTACAAACTACATTGTAATCACAATTGAACAAAAAGTAAAACTCCGTAACTTAATTACTTGACGTAATTAATTTACTGTTCTATAGTAAGTTACGAAAAGTAAGTTAAATATTTTTTTCAAAGGAGATACTACTTTGACATATAAATTAGATCCCAATATGCAATTAGGATATGTACAATTACGTGTACAATCGTTAGAAGCTCAAAAAAAGTTTTATCAAGCATTGGGTTTCAACCTATTAAACGAATCACCTGATGAAGTCATCTTTGGCGCAGGCAGTTCTGAACCAATTCTTATATTGACAGCTGATAGTGATGTGGTACCAAGACCTCCACGTACGACTGGTCTTTTCCACTTCGCAATCCTAGTACCAAGTCGTGAAGATCTTGCCTATATGGTAGGCAATCTGATGAAAATACAAGCGCCGTTTAGTGGTGCAGGCAATCACTTGTACTCAGAAGCATTCTATTTAACGGATCCTGAAGGAAATGGTATTGAGATTTATCGCGATTTACCACGAAACGAATGGAACATCAATGATGACGGTAGCATTGATACCGATACATTACCTGTTGATATTAACGGCATCATGTCATTATATGATCCAGAACGTGAATGGGTAGGTTTTCCAAAGGGAACAATTTTAGGCCATATGCATCTAACAGTTTCTGATCTAAACGAAGAGTTAAAGAAATTCTATTTAGAAGCACTTGGTTTGGATTTAAAAACCAACTTTATGAATTCTGCTTACTTCATGTCAGCAGGCGGCTATCACCATCATATTGCTACAAATGTATGGAGTGGAATAGGTGCACCATTAGCCCCTAGTATTGCTAGTGGTCTGATTAATTACTCATTAAATCTTTCTTCAATTGAAGAATTAAATAAATTAAAACAGAATTTAATAGCATACTGTGTATCTTTTGAAGAATTTGAAGGCAAAATAATGGTGAAAGACCCTAACAAAAACGGAATGATTTTTACAGTTCTTAACATTTGATTTACAAAACTTATTATTATCTTTAATTAATATCTCTTGATTTCGAGATAATAATGTATTATGCTAAATATAGCAAAACAAACAATGTTTAGGAGGAAATTTAAAATGACAAAATATAATGTAGACGTAGCTCACTCAAACCTAGGATTTGAAGTTAAACATATGATGATTGCAAAAGTAAGAGGAAACTTTGATTCATTCACTGCTGAAATTGATGCAAACCCTGAAGATTTAACAACAGCTTCTATTAAATTTGAAATTGATGTACAAAGCGTAAACACAAACAACGCTGATCGTGACAACCACTTAAAATCAGGTGACTTCTTTGAAGCTGAAAAATTTCCTAAAATGACTTTCGTTGCAACTGATATCAAATCTAAAGGATCAAACGAATACAAAGTAACAGGTGACTTCACAATCAAAGACGTAACTAAACCAGTAACTTTTGATGTTGAATACACTGGTACAGGTACTAACCCATGGGGCGTTGAAGTTGTAGCATTTGAAGGTAAAGCTAAAATCAACCGTAAAGAATTTGGCTTAACATGGAATGCAGCACTTGAAACTGGTGGCGTATTAGTTGGCGATGATATCAAAATCAACATCGATATCGAAGCTAACCCTGCTCAATAATTCAATTAGATTTAAAACGAGTCGCTATATGCGACTCGTTTTTTTATTATATATCTCCCTACTGAAGAATCTCTTCAATCGTCTTTTTCCATCGGTGCAATACTTCTTGCGAATCTTTTAAACTAATCTGAATCCCCGAAATAATATCAGCATATTTCGCCATATCTGAGCGTATCCAGATAACTTCCGCTTCAAACCTTTCCCTTTGGTATTCAGCATTAGGCAATATGCCGATGGGATTTATTGAAAGGCGTATATAATGTGCTTGGCCAGCATAGACAATCACTAATGTGGCCTTTTTTGAGCGAAGAATATTCGCTGTTGTAGAAGTGCTTGGCCATAATCCGATTCTAAGTTGATGGCGATTTAAAGCAACAACCTCTCCGACACTTACCATTGCATTATGTGGATAACCTTCTTCATTTACGGTAAGTAGCAACATTGCTTCATGCTGTTTTTTTCAAGTTCTTGACCATTTAATAATTCATAAACATCTAAAGGGAGTTCTACTTTTTCCATTCTACACATCCTATCCTTTTGAAAAGTAATATTAGTGCCCCTCTCATGCTCTCAACGTTAAAATCCTTTCGAAAGAAATATCCAAACGTGAAATTTAGTGTTTGGGAAGGCAACTCAACTCATCTGATGGAACTTCTAGAAAATCATACAATTGACATTGCAATAGCAGCTGATTCCCTTTGGCAAGGGGTTGAATCTATTCAAAGTTCAAAACCAGATCCATGTGTTTTTATTGTTCCAAAAGAATATACACTGATTCAAGAGCATATTAGCATTAAAGAAATAGCGAATGCACCACTGATATTGTTAGGTCCCTCAGAAGGAAATAGTTTATATGGACAAATTATCGATGAATTTCAACGATTAAATTTAACACCTAGCATTTTATGTGAATGTCATGACTCAGCTATTCTATTAAATTTAGTCAAAATGGGCTTTGGTGCCACCATTTTGCCTCTATCAATGATAGAATCACAATTCCTAGATAATTGCCAAATCATCTCAATCTATGATAATCCTTGGATAAAACGATCCTCTTTAGTGTGGCGGGCAAATCGCTATCTATCAGCTGCCGGAAGAGAGTTTATTAATTTCTTTCGGGATTTAAATGAGGGGCATTTGGATGAGTAATTTTATCATAGAGAAAAATGCAAAAAGACAAGTATCTAAATAATAGATACTTGCCTCTATCAAATCTAATTATGATATTAAGCTTTAACAGTCATTTCAACTAAGCGTTTTGCTGCTGCTTTAACTTCTTCTAAACCATTTGCAATGATTTCTTGTGCTTTATCAGACATTGCATTATGTCCTTCGATGATTACTTCATCGATAACTTGCATACCGAATACGCCACCAAATACATTACGCATGTAATTAATACCCATATCCATCGGTGCAGCTTCAGGAGTTGAGTATATACCACCGCGAGCATTTAAGAAAATCGCTTTTTTCTCTGGCATTAAGCTAACTAAATTACCATTTTCATCATATTTGAATGCGAAACCAGCAGCATATACATAATCAACGAATGTATGTAATTTAGCAGGGATTGTTAAGTTCCATAATGGGAATGCAAATACTACTACATCTGCAGCTGAAATTGCATCCATTGCTTTTTGTTTTGCTGCAAGTGTACGTTGTTGAAGTTCTGATAATTCTTCGCCATTTTGCAATTTACCAAATGCTTCAAGAAGATCTTGTCCAAAGTATGGTGTATCTTCATTAAATAAATCGTATACAGTAACGTTTAAATCTGATCCTTCTAATTCTGCTGTGAATGTTTCAAACATTTTTGTTGAAACGCCATCAGGGCGGTTATTTCCTTTTACTACTAAAACGTTAGTCATTATATAATTCTCTCACTTTCAATAAAATCAATTTTAATATCTCTAATTCGAGATAAATTCATTTTAAAAGAAAACCCCTTCGAAGTCAACGAATGGGTTCTCATACTTTCGACTGAACTTTATAATTCACATTTGCCATCCGTGCAAATACCTGTTTCATCTTGCCCTATCATTTTTAGACTTGGGCGTAGGCCATTTTCTTCAGCGATTTTTCGAACTGCTTGTTCAAATACTTCGCCTGGTTGAGCTCCTGATATTGCGTATTTCCCATTGAATACAAAGAAAGGAACACCACGAACTCCAATTTGGGATGCTTGTTCAATATCTACTAATACTTCATCTGCAAAGGAACCATCATTTAGTACATCTTCAACAGCTTGCTTGTCTAAGCCTACCTCTACTGCTAGCTCTACTAAAACATCAGCTAATCCAATCTTTTTTGTTTCGCTGAAGTACGCTCGTAACAATCGTTCGCTCATCTCTGCACCTTTGCCAACAGTTTCAGCATATTTTGCAAGACGGTGTGCTTTAAATGTATTGGCAGGACTCAAATTTTCATAATGATAATCTAACCCTAAGTCGTTGGCACGAGCAATTATACCTGCTGATTGTGCTTTCGCTTGTTCTATCGTCATACCATATTTCTTTGCCAAAGATTCGTAGATACTTTCTTCTGTAGTCGCTTTAGCATCTGGACTAAGCTGATAACTTTTTAATTCAACTTCAACTTGGTCTTGCAAGCCTGTTTTTTTCAATGCATTTTCTAGCTCTCTTTTACCAATATAGCAAAATGGGCATACATAATCTGACCATATTTCTATTTTCATGTACATTCACCTCTTGCAGTAATTGTATAAGTCGTGAATTCGAATGACAATTTATCTGCTTATGAATGATTTCTTTCTTTTTACGTATTCTAATGATAAAAAAGTAGGAGAATCTATGAATTCATCTATCTGGTTACAAAATAAACGAACAATTGTTAAACCACCCCTGGAAGAATCGATTCATACAGACGTTTGTATTATTGGCGGTGGTCTAAGTGGAATAATGACTGCCTATCACTTAGCAAAAGCAGGAAAAGATGTGGTTTTACTTGAAGGGAATTCTATACTTCATGGTGCAACAGGGAATTCTACTGGAAAGCTAACGGCGCAACATGGTCCTGTTTATCAAACAATTATCGGGAAATTTGGATTAGATTCTGCAAGACTCTACTATGAACTAAATCAAAAAGCCATTTCTCAAGCTTTAGATCTTGTTGATTCAACAATAATTCAACCAGCTACCTCCTATTTATATACATTAGAAGGCAAAAATATTAAAAAGATAGAAGATGAATGGGAAGCTTATAAACAACTACACATTCCTGGTACATTTGGAGAAAAGGGAGAAGTCCCATACAGACTTAAAGCATCGGTTGCTATGTTAGATCAAAGCCAAATACATCCTGTGCTTTTTGGACAAACTATTCTGGAAAAAGCGATAAAAGCCGGCGCCAAGTTTTATCAAAATTCTCGTGTGGCACATATCAACGTAGCAACTCCTTATGTTGAACTCGAGAATAAGGAAATTGTCCATTGTAAGGATTTAGTTATTTGCTCACACTATCCATTAGAAGCCATGATTGGTTTGCAATTAGTTAAACTTAAAGTAAATCGTTCTTACATGATTGCTTTTAAATGTT
Organism: Rummeliibacillus sp. JY-2-4R; assembly: GCF_053847205.1. NCBI lineage: Bacteria > Bacillati > Bacillota > Bacilli > Caryophanales > Caryophanaceae > Rummeliibacillus > Rummeliibacillus sp. JY-2-4R. The sequence goes on from NZ_CM132623.1 coordinate 3,745,092, forward strand.
CCGAACCTTATTCTGGACAATATCTCTCTATTGATCAGCCTAACCGTTCTATCCGCACAGTTAAAATTGAGGATGATTATTACACACTACTTGTTGGTTCCTCACAGCGCGCTGGTTCATCTTCAAATACGGATATTTTCTATGAAGCCGTTGAAAATGAGGCTTTTGGAAATTTCGCTGCCACCGATATCCAATACAAATGGTCAGCACAAGATCCAGAAACACCCGACTTACTTCCATATGTTGGACAAATCAGTTCTGGTCATCCTAATGTTTGGCTTGCAACGGGTTTTAGAAAATGGGGAATCTCCAATTCACTTGTAGCAGGGAAAATTGTGTGTGATGGAATATTGGGTCGCCCTAATGAAGGGATTGAACTTTACTCACCAAAACATACAAAACTAGGTGATGCCCTTTTGCAAGGTTTAAAAGTTGGCGGCCAGACGGTCATCGATTTGGTAGGAGGATATGTCACAAGAAGTTCTATGCCAAGATGTACACATTTAGGTTGTAAGACACGATGGAATGAAGCTGATGAAACGTGGGATTGCCCATGTCATGGCTCAAGATTTAAAAAGGACGGTTCTATCTTAGAAGGTCCTGCTGTAAAACCATTAGATTTCAAAAAGTAAAAAGGCTGTCCAACTCTAAATTGAATTGGACAGTCTTTAATATGACAAAAATTATTTTAATGCATCTGTTAAAGCTGGAACGATTTGTTTTTTGCGAGAAACAACGCCTTTTAACACTAAGCGATTATTTTCTAAAGTAGCGCCAAATGCTGGAGCAGCCTTTTCGGCTACTTTACCTACTGGTACAGCTACTGAATCATTATTTAAAATATCTGTAACTACGAAGAAGAATAAATCTAAACCTTTTTCTTCAACTTCTTTATTTAGTAATGTTTCAAGTTCAGCTTGACGATTAAGGACATCGTTTACATCAACAGCATTTACTTGTGCGATGACAACTTTGTGATCACCCATAGAGAATTCCTTTGCATCAAGAGACAATAAATCTTCTAAAGATTTATCGCTTAAGTCAGCTCCTGCTTTTAGCATAGCAAGGCCATATTCTTCTGCATTTACACCAGCTTTTTCAGCAAGCTCTTTTGCAGCTTTTACATCTTGATCTGTGCAAGTTGGAGATTTGAACAATAAAGTATCAGAAATGATAGCTGAAAGCATTAAACCTGCATAATTAGCTGGGATTTCAATATCATTTTCTTTGAAAATTTTATTTAAAATAGTTGCTGTACAACCTACTGGTTCTGCACGGTAGTACAATGGATCAGCTGTTTCAAAATTAGCAATACGGTGATGATCGATAACTTCTGTGATTTGTACTTCTGTGATATCATCTGCAGATTGTTGACGTTCGTTGTGGTCAACTAAGATTACTTGAGCAGCTTCAGAAGCTACTTTTTCTACTAAGCGTGGAGCTTTGAAGCCAAATTTTTCTAATGCATATGCTGTTTCATTGTTTGGTTCACCTAGGCGAACAGCTTCTGCATCTACTCCCAATTGTTGTTTTAAATAAGCATATACTAATGCAGATGTGATTGTATCTGTATCAGGGTTTTTGTGTCCGAATACAAGGATTTTACTCATGATTATTCCTCCTAAAGTTTATCTACAATTTCCGACTATATTTTATCACATATAGTGATGAAAAAGAACGTTACACTCTACTATGATTTCGCCACTATAAAATAATTTAAACATTTCTGTATTTTAAGCTTTTGATATTCAAAAAGCTTGAGTATGTACCTTATAAAACGAGGACAATACCACTTATTTTGTCAAGTGAATTTTCAACGAAAAAAGAAATACATTTTTGTTAATTTTATGTTAATATTTCTATATATTATTGATAAAGAGGGTTTCAAATGGAAAAAACGATTGAAAAAAAATACATACCACTAGCTGCTTATTTTGAAGCACTCATGCAAGATCAAATCACATTAACCTTTTCTGAAATTGAAACTATTATGGGTCAACCTCTACCTAATGCCTCATATTTAAATAAAAGCTGGTGGATGAAAACGAAGCCACCATTAAAGCATTTTACTGCATGGACAGAATATGGCTACCATGTAACAGATATTAAGCTTGGCTATCATATTACTTTTGAAAAACCATCAACCAATCTTGAAAATTCAATAGTAGATTCACTTTCTATTCATCCCACTTATATTATTCGCCCAATTGAACTAGATGATGCACGAGAAGTTATTCGCTTATATCAACAATTGTTCGTTGAGTCGGATTATATGGTATATGGTGATAAAGACCATTCGTTTTCAGTACAAGGGTTTCGCAAACTTATTACGAATTGGAAAGCTACAAACTCTGCAATTATTTTAGTAGCTATTATAAATGGAGAAATTGGCGGTGCGATTTCAATTTTAGTAAATAGAGCAATACGGAAAATCCATTGTGCTTCTATAACGATAGGTGTTCTTGAGAAATTTGCAAACAATAGTATTGGGACTTCTCTAATAAGCGAAGCCGAGAGATGGGCTCGTACTCATAACATTAGTCGCTTAGAATTATCTGTTATCGAATCCAATCAAAAGGCTATTTCTCTTTTTGAAAAATTCGGATTTACCGTTGAAGGAAAAAGATATAAATCGGTTAAGATTAACTCAAGTTATGAAGATGAACTTTATATGGGAAAACTATTTATCTAAGGATATAAAAAAGCTGATGAATCCAAAATGAACTGATTCATCAGCTTTTTTATAATTTATTGATAAAGCTTTTGTTTTACTGTATAACGTTCTAATGCTGAATAGTTAATTTGATAGCCAATACCTGGTTCATTAGGAATGTTAATACTCCCCTCTTTTACTTCTACTTCAGGCACTATGATATCTTCCATCCAATAATGACTAGAACCAGCTGTATCACCTGGTAATACAAAGTTTGATAATGTCGAAAGAGCTATTGCATGGGCACGACCGACCCCAGCTTCCAACATTCCTCCACACCAAACCTTAATATTGTTTTCTTCACATAAATCATGAATTTGCTTCGCTTCTTCTAAACCTCCAACACGGGCATATTTTATATTGATAATTCCACAACTACCTAACTCGATCGCTGTTTTAGCATCACTATAAGAACAGATACTTTCATCTAAACAAATTGGCGTATCTATCAGTTGTTGCAATTTTGCATGTTCTAATATATCATCCGCAGCCAGTGGTTGTTCAATCATCAATAATTTATATTGATCTAGTTCTTTTAATATTGGGAGATCCTTAAGTGAATAACATGAGTTAGCATCAGCCATCAATGGAATTTCAGGATATCGATCTCGAATTGAACTTATAAGCGATTGATCTAACCCCGGTTTAATCTTCACTTTAATCCGCTTATAGCCATCCTCTAGTGCATGATCAATTTTTCTGTAAAGATCTGCAGTTGTTTTCTGAATACCTATACTAATTCCTACTTCAACTGCCTTTTTGTCCCCACCTAAAGCTATTGCTAATGGTATATTATTTTGTTTTGCATATAAGTCCCATATAGCACTTTCAATAGCTGCCTTCGCCATATTATTCCGGCGGATTTTGCGAAATATTTGATTGACTTCAGATGGATGTTCAATTTCCTTTTGCAAGACTATTGGTACTAAGAAATCCTCCAAAATATGCCAGATTGTTTTTAATGTTTCTTCTGTATACCATGGAGTTTCAAATGCAACCCCTTCCCCAAAACCTGCTCTGCCATTTTCGTCTTTCACTTCTACAATTAAAAATTGTTTATCTTGGACAGAACCAAAGCTTGTAACAAATGGTGACTTCATGCGCATCTTTAAATGCCGAATTATTACTTGATTAATCTTCACTGTAACTTCACCTAGTCTTTAATTGTTGGTTTGTTTGTCTTTAATTTGGCATACTCAAATGCACATAAGACAGTTCTAGTTAAAATTTCTACTCCTTTAATTAATTGTTCTCTATTAAAAGTCATTTCTGGATGATGCAGACCAGGCGTTAGATTACATCCCACCCCTAACATCGTTGCTTTCACTTTTGGACGCTCTAATGTATAAAAGTGAAAGTCCTCTCCGCCTGGCGAGTATAGTGGTGGCCGAATATGTTCATGGCCAACGGATTGAATAATTGCATGTTCTAAGATTTCTTGCGCTTCCTCGTTCACATTTGCTGCCACAATATCCAATAAAACTTTCAAAACAATACTTGCATCATACAATTTACTTACTGCTTCTACAATTCGATGAATATCTTCTACGAGCTCTTTCATTCCTTCATTTGTTTGGGCTCTAATATCTAAATTGATAAAGGCCTTGCCAGGAATAATATTACCTGATTTCCCTCCGGCATGAAATGTAGTTACTTTTACAGAATAAGGAATCATTGTATCAATATGAATTGACTTTAACGATTCAACCAAGCTACTGCCAATCTCTATAGCGTTTTTCCCTAAATGTGGCCTAGCTGCATGTGCTTCGACGCCATAAATTTCAGCTGACATCATCATCGAAGCGCCATGGTGTAACGCTGGTGAAAATGTACCGTCTTCCAGTTCTTGAGTTGGCCTTAAATGTACGCCAAATAAATAATCAATATCGTCAATCAAGCCTTTTTCTAAAAAAGAGAGTGCACCTTGCCCTTTTTCTTCAGCTGGTTGGAATAATACGCGTAAAGTTCCTTTAAACTCTGTTTTTAGTTTTTTTAGAAGTAGCAGAACACCAATCACCATTGTCATATGGCCATCATGCCCACAAGAATGAATGGCTTTCATTTCTCCATCTACTTCTTGCCATAGTGCATCCATATCTGTGCGTAAACCTATTACTGGTTTACCCTCTCCAATCTCCACATATAACCCTGTACTATTAGGGAAAGTGTGTACTCTATAACCTTCTTGTTGTAAAAGTTTTGTGATATATGTTGTTGTTTTATATTCTTTCCAAGCAATCTCCGGATTAGCATGCAAATATTCAAATATTTCCCTTATCCTCGGCTCTATATCCTTCAATTGTTTTTTCATTTAAAACCCCGTCCTTTTACACATTAATTAGCAACTTTTTACTTCTTTCAAGATTTAAATATTTACCTATTATATTCATTATCGAAAGTAGGCTACAATATGCACGAAATCTTGAATATGTCAGATGAATCGCTAATATTTCTAGTGATATAAATATTCGGAAATTTTACATATACCGCTTAATATATCTTATTCAGATAGCTATATGTATGCACTTTAATTTTTGAGTTCATTAAAATAGCTTGTTACATGTAAGTAACAGGCTATTTTTTGCTTTTTTATTTATTTGGGCCAGTATTATTCAATCTGTTCATTATTTAGCTGCGGTGGTTAATTGCAGTAGGAATCTAAAATCCCCACTGATTGAAGTTTAACTTTATTATTTAAATGTTTGTGCTGCGCGTACGGCAGTTTGCCAGCCAGAGTATAGTTGTTTTCTTTTTTCTTTGTTCATTTCTGGGGTAAATTGTTTTTCCAGGTGCCAATGTTTAGAAATTGCTTCAGTGCTTTTCCAAAATCCAACTGCTAGACCTGCTAGATATGCTGCTCCTAATGCAGTTGTTTCACTAATTAACGGTCGTTCAACTGGAACATTTAATAGATCTGATTGGAATTGCATTAGGAAATTATTTGCAACGGCTCCTCCATCAACTCGTAATGTTTTGAGTACTATACCTGAATCCGCTTCCATTGCATCTAATACGTCCTTAGTTTGGTAAGCAAGTGACTCCAAAGTGGCACGTATGAAATGTTCCTTTTCTGTACCTCGCGTTAATCCAAATACCGCTCCCCGAACATCACTATCCCAATATGGTGTGCCGAGACCCACGAATGCAGGTACTACATAGACACCGTAAGTCGAATCAACTTTTTCGGCATAGATTTCACTTTCTGATGCATTACGTAACATGCGCAGACCATCACGTAACCATTGAATCGCTGAACCCGCTACGAATATACTACCTTCTAGCGCATAATTGATTTTACCATCGATTCCCCAAGCTATGGTCGTTAATAAGCCTTTTTCAGATCTCACCGCTTTTTCCCCAGTATTCATCAACATAAAACAGCCGGTACCATATGTGTTTTTTACCATGCCTTTATCAAAGCACGCTTGACCAAATAACGCTGCTTGTTGATCACCTGCTACCCCAGCAATCGGAACTTCTTGGCCAAAGAATAAATCAGCACTTGTTTTACCATATACTTCTGATGATGAATGGACCTCTGGGAGCATGGAAGCATTGATACCCAGAATTTCAAGCAGTTCCTCATCCCACTTTAAATCATAGATATTGTACATTAAAGTACGGGAAGCGTTTGAATAATCCGTTACATGTACCTTCCCACCTGTTAACTTCCAGATTAGCCAAGTATCGATTGTACCAAATAATAAATCACCGTTTTCAGCCCTTGTGTGAGCTCCTTCAACATGATCTAATATCCATTTAACTTTTGTCCCTGAAAAATATGCATCGATTAGTAATCCTGTTTTTTCATGAAATAGGTCGTTATAGCCTTTTGCTTTTAATTCTTCGCATATAGATGCAGTTTGCCTAGATTGCCATACTATCGCATTGTATATTGGTACTCCTGTGTTTTTATCCCATACCACAGTTGTTTCACGTTGATTAGTAATTCCAATCCCTGCAATTTGGCTTGCTGCTATATTTTTTTCCGACAATACACTAGCTATTACCGATAATATAGAACTCCAAATTTCTTCCGCATTATGCTCTACCCAACCGGATTGTGGAAAATATTGCCGGAATTCCTGTTGCGCTGTATGGAATATATTACCGTATTCATCGAATAATATTGCACGAGAACTCGTTGTACCTTGATCTAGTGCCATAATGTATTTTTTAGCCATTTGATTCCCCCTACTTTCATCATACGAAAACGCTACCTTATACAGAATGCTTTTTTGATTGCCACTTGAATTTAGTATACAAAAAATGCAGATACTATTCCAAAAACTAAAGTGCTTCCATAAAAAAAGGGCTCATTCATTTTTAATAAATGAATGAGCCTTTAAATAAATCCAAGTGGCATTAGAGACCTTCTTTTAGAGCTTGTTTATTTTCAATTCTTTTTACTAATAAAATACTTGCTTCATACAATATAATCATTGGAATTAAAACAATGATTTGACTAAAAAAGTCTGGGGATGGGGTAATAACAGCAGATACAACTGCCATAACAACATAAGCCCATCTTCTGATTTTCTTAATCGTCTCTGATGTTAAAATTCCTATTGTTGATAAAAACATAGCAATAATCGGCAATTCGAATATCAAACCAACTGGAACAGTAGTCATTATAAGATAACTCATATATTGGCTAGCAGATACCATTACATTAAAGTTTGATTCTCCTATGCCTACAAGAAAGTCATAACTTAGCGGATTAAGAACAAAGTACCCAAATGCAACGCCAATTAAGAATAAAACAAGCATTACTGGAGAATATAAACCAAGGAATCCTTTTTCGTTTTCCTTTAATCCAGGTTTAATAAATGTCCATAGGAAATGCATTAAGAATGGTAGTGAAAGTCCTATAGCAAGTGTTGTTGAGATTGACATATAGAATCTAATCACTTCTAATGGACCTAAAATGACTAAGTCATGACCCCTAGTTACATATTTTAACCAAAAGTTCACTGTAGAAAATACAACGATAAAGAAAAACAAGAAAACTGCTATACCTTTTATCAATTGCTTTCTTAAGTCAGCTAGATGGTCTACTAATGATTCACTTATATCATTTAATGAACGATCATCATCCATTTCATCTTCTTGTTCGATACTTGCAAGAGAGGTAGAATCTGATTCAGAGACTTCAGATTCACTAGAAGCCTCTTCTCCACTCTTTTCTTCTATATCATCATTACTGATTTTATCCAAAGGGCTTAGTACTTTTTTTGCATTTTCTTCATATGGATCCATACGAACACCCTCTAGTTATATTTCTTTTTTATCTGAAGTCGAATTATCTTTTTTCGATTTTGTTTCATCATCATCGATTAAACCTTGAGTTGACTTTTTGAATTCCGAGAAAGTTTTACCTACTGCAGAACCAATTTCCGGTAGTTTCTTTGGTCCAAATACAATTAATACAATAACCAAGATTATGATTAACCCGGGTATTCCAATTGCGCTTAAGCCCATGGCTCATTCCTCCTTTAACAAAAAGTAATTCTATCATTTAATTTGATATTAAACCAGTGAACCACCTTTTTTAGAATATTTAATTATTCCCTCTGAACAACGGTATGCTAAAGCCCCTACTGTATCAGTTGGGTTATAACCAGAGTTGTTACCAAATGAACCTGCACCTACAGCAAATAGATTTTCACAATCCCAATGTTGTAAGTAATTATTTACTACCCCTTCATCTGGTGTTTTACTCATTACTGTGCCACCAGTGTTATGTGTTGATTGATAAGGTACAATACTATAATTTGTAAGTTCAGCACGAATTTCCACTTTTTTAGCACCCATTTCTTTTAAAACTTCTCCAGATTTTTCAGAAATGAATTTGTGTAATTTTTTGTCTTGGTCAGTAAAATCATAGTTTATTTGCAATAATGGAACTCCATAAGCATCTTTGTACTTCGGATCTAAGGTCATGAAGTTTTCCTTATGAGGTATAGAAGCACCTTGACCACCAACACTTAATGTACGTGTATAGTTCGTAATTGAATCCTTTTTCCAATCAGCACCCCATGTAGGTGTATCAGAGTGAGTTGTATTATTACCTATTGGACGAAGCCCTAACTGTGTTAATGCAATGTTTGCGCCGTGAATGAAGCCAAGTTTAGAGTGATCAAAATTATCGCCATTGAAATCATCAAAACACTCACCTAATGCACCTGCACCCATAAATACATTGAACTGTTCATCAAAGAAACCAATTGCACCCGGCATAATTTGGTAGCAATAGTTACGACCTAGAGTTCCTCTTCCTGTAGTAGGATCATACATTGTACCAATGTTCGATACCATTAATAACTTTGCATTATTCATCATAAATGAAGTTAAAACTACGACATCTGCAGGTTGGAAAAATTCTTCACCTGTCACAGTATCGAGATACCTAACACCTGTTGCTTTGTTTCCTTTCGTAATAACTTCAACTACATTTGAGTTAAACCGTATTTCATATTTTCCTGATTTAAGAGCTGCTGGAATGACTGATACTTCGGGAGTGGCCTTTGCACCATATTCACATCCGAAACGTTCACAGAACCCACAATATTGGCATGCATTAATCGTTTCACCATATGGGTTTTTGTATGATGCAGACAAGTTGGCTGAAGGCATCATATACGGATGATAGCCCAACTTTTTCGCTGCCTTTTCAAACTTTTGGAGTAATGGCGTTTTTTTCATAGGCCCGTTTGGATATTTATCTGAACGTTTAGGACCTAGCGGGTTTTCTTCACCACTAATACCCGCAGTTTTTTCAAATTTATCGAAATATGGCTCTATTTCATCATAAGTCAGACCCCAGTCCACCATCTGGTAATCATTGCTCATAAAGTTTTTGCCGTATTTTTTTTCAGTCATAGTTTTCAATTGGAAGTCGTATGGCAAAAAGCGGAATGTTTGACCATTCCAATGCGTACCAGCACCACCAAGACCCTCACCAAGTAAGAATGAACCTAGTTGGCGCATTGGTAGAGCTTGTTGTTTACGGTTATTACGAAAAGTAACCGTTTCTTTTGATAAGTCTTGCATTAATTCATAACGAATTGCGTAACGGTATTCATCATGCACATTCGCAAAGTTTACAGTACCTCGGTCTTTACCTCTTTCTAGTCCAACTACATTTAAGCCGGCTTTTGTACATTCAGCGGCAACGATACCGCCTGTCCAACCAACACCGACAGTTACAACATCTACTTTTGGCAGGGTTTTAGCCATTGTTACATCCTCCTAAATTAGTGCATTCCTAGAGATCTAGGTTCAATTTTTTGGAATCCTGGTTTTTCAATTACGTTTATATAAGACATTTGGTGGCCTGGGAAGCCTTTCATTCTCCAGCCATCCATGTTTCTGTTTCCACCATATAAGGGATCTGAATACGCACCTTCAATTGTTGCGGATCGTAATAATGAAAAGAAGAAAGCTGAGGTAACACCTTTCATCTTAATTTCATCTTTTTGGAAAGCTGTTAAAATTACATCACGTTCTTTATCAGAGATATCTGTGAAGCTTTTTTTGTAACGTTTTTGAGCTTCAGACTCCAATGATTGAACACCTTGCATGAAGATTTCTGCACGAGTTAGTCGAGATTGGTAACCTTGCGTAGCTAGACCTGAACCAAATGGCCCTTGCATATATTCTTTGGAATTACTACCATATTGACCAGCTAATTGCCTGTCGATGAAGTAAGGTACACCCAAATCTATTGCACCTGGTCCTAAATCATCCTTTGGGAATATACGTTCAGTAGCTGCAGCTAAAATGTTAAAGTCTTTATCTGTAGTAAAGAACATTTTACCTTGACTTGTTTCAGCTGTTTTGTTCGCAGTATTTGATGGAGCATTTTTCGTTGGTGCACCAGTTTTGTTCGAGTTATAACCAATTAATCCACCGATTATCCCACCACCTACTAATGTTCCTGTAGCAATACCAGTTGTTTTCAGGAAGTCTCGTCGTGTAATATCCTTTTCGCTCATTATTAAAAACCCTCCCTTAATTTATAGAAATGGTAGTTAATCCTAATCCATATGGAAAAAACCCACTCTTAAGCTTCATTATTTCCCTGTTTAACAAATTTTTAATCCATTTAAATACATAAAATTTATTCATTTACGTTGCAGTTTTTAGCATTTTAAGATTAATTTCTACATTTTGAATAAAATAAAAAGGAATTAGCAAATAACAAATGCTATTTCCTTTTTATTTTTTTTACTTAAATATCAGTATTATTGTAAAACAGTTTTCTTAGTTTCTTTCCCTAATAACAGAATAGCCAAAATACCGATTAAAATAGAACAACAGAAAATAGTGAAGACTAATCCAATAGATACACCTTGTGCCATTAGTGAGCCTACTAATAACGGCCCTAAAATTCCACCTACTCGTCCGATAGCAGCTGCCATCCCTACTCCGGTTCCTCTAATAATTGTTGGATACTGCTCAGGTGTATAGGCATACAAAGCTCCCCATGCGCCTAAGTTGAAGAATGATAAAAACATACCAGAAGCAATTAGAATCCATGTAGTATCAGTTAAACCAAAAGCAAGTGCACTTATTGCTGTACCTAGTAGATAGGTAGATAATACAATTTTCCGTCCCCACTTTTCGATTAACCATGCTGCAGTGAAGTAACCTGGCAGTTGAGCAATAGTCATTAATAATACATATTCAAAACTTTTTATTAAACTAAATCCTTTTAATACCATGACACTTGGTAACCATAAAAACATTCCGTAATATGAAAATACTACTGTAAACCACACAATCCATAACATTAAAGTTGGTTTAACATATGGTTTTGACCAAACATCTTTTAGATTTTGCAAAGTATTTCGCGAAGGATTTTTTTTCGCCGAAAACTGGGGTGAATCTGGTAAATGCAAACGTAAATATATAGCATATAGTGCTGGTATTGCTGTTAAGATTAAAGCAATTCTCCAACCATAGTTTGGAATCACAAAGTATGAAATGAGTGCTGCTAATAACCAGCCCACAGCCCAGAAACTTTCTAATAATACGACGATTCTTCCTCTTTCGTCAGCCTTTACACTTTCGGATACTAACGTAGAAGCAACTGGCAGTTCGCCACCTAGTCCCATACCGATAAAAAACCGCAAAAGCATGAACATCGCAATAGATGTAGAAAAGGCAGATAATCCACTTGCTACAGAGAATATGACAAGTGTCCAAATAAAAACAGATTTTCGTCCAATTCTATCCGCAAAGATACCAAATACAAAAGCACCGACGGCCATACCGATTGAGTTAACACTTCCAATCCACCCCATTTGCTGTGATGTTAAATGCCAATCAGAAGCAAGTGCTGCAATAACAAATGATAATATTCCAACATCAAGCGCATCAAATAACCAACCGATCCCCGCTGCTCCTAGTAATTTATTTCTTGAAATTGATTGTGTAGTAGATGGTGCTCTTACTGCTTGTCTCACAATCTTCTCCTCCTTCTTATGTCTTTACACTTGTATATTCTATTGTACATACAACTATAAACAGAAAAGTGTTTTGTGACAAGATGAAAATAAATTCAAATTGTTTTGAAAATTTACAGAGATACTATTGAAAACAGGACCTAAAATGCGTTAAAATGTCTCTTATAGAAAAACACTTGTACTTTTTGAACGAACATTAAAAATGGTTTTTACAAAAGGAGATTGTTACATATGTGGAAGGGCCTTTTAGAGCACTATAAAGAATTTTTACCTGTAAATGAAAAAACACCAGCATTAACATTACATGAAGGAAATACACCACTTATTCATTTAGATACATTGTCAAAGGAATTAGATATTGATTTACATGTAAAATTTGAAGGTTTGAATCCTACTGGTTCTTTCAAAGACCGTGGTATGGTCATGGCTGTAGCAAAAGCCATTGAAGATGGTAGTAAATGTGTTATCTGCGCTTCTACTGGTAATACTTCTGCAGCGGCTGCTGCATATGCTGCACGTGCTGGTATCCAAGCAATCATCGTTATTCCAAAAGGGAAAGTGGCTGCTGGTAAACTAGCTCAAGCATACATGTACGGTGCGAAAATTATTGAAATTGACGGTAACTTTGATGAAGCACTACAAGTTGTACGTGATATCAGCGAAACAACTGCCGTTACATTAGTAAACTCAGTTAATCCATATCGATTAGAAGGGCAAAAAACAGCTGCATTCGAAGTGTGTGACCAATTAGGAGAAGCTCCGGACATTCTTGCAATTCCAGTCGGTAACGCTGGTAACATCAGCGCTTATTGGAAGGGCTTCAAAGAATACAACGATAAAAAAGGTACCAAGCTTCCTAGAATGTTTGGCTTTGAAGCTGAAGGTGCTGCTGCAATTGTACAAGGTGCACCAATCGCACATCCTGAAACAATTGCCACTGCTATTCGTATTGGAAATCCGGCAAGTTGGAAACTAGCTGAAGCTGCTCGTGATGAATCAGATGGTAAAATTGGTTCTGTTACAGATGAAGAAATTTTGAATGCATATCGCCAAATTGCTTCAAAAGAAGGCGTCTTCGCTGAACCAGGATCAGCTGCTTCTGTTGCAGGTGTTTTACAATCAGTCGCAAACGGCTCTATTCCTAAAGGAAGTCGCGTCGTTGCTGTACTAACAGGTAATGGATTAAAAGACCCTGATACAGCTGTAAGTGCATCAAAAGTGGACATGATTTCTTTGCCAAACGATGAAGAAGAAATTCGCAAGTATATTGAGGGTTTAGTATGAGTAAAAAGTGGTCCATTTCTGTCCCAGGTAGTACAGCCAACCTAGGACCAGGATTTGATTCAATTGGTTTAGCATTAGGTCTTTATCTGGATTTAGATGTAACACTTAGCAACCAATGGGAATTTGAACACCATTCACCTCATCTTCCCCAAAAGTTTACAATGGAAGACCATCTAATCTATAAAGTCGCAAAAGAAATAGCCGAACGTTATAATGTTAATTTGCCACCATGTAAAGTTGTTATGCATAGTGAATTACCATTAGCACGAGGTCTTGGAAGCAGTGCTTCTGCTATTGTTGCAGGAATTGAAATAACCAATCAAATCTGTAATTTAAACTTATCTATTGATGAACGTTGCCGTCTAGCTTCTAAGCTTGAAGGTCACCCCGATAATGCTTCTGCATCAGTATGTGGTGGCCTCACAATTGGTGCTACATTACCTAACGGTCAACTTGAACTTATAAATGTACAAGATGTCGATGCTGCATTTGCTGTTTTTATACCAAACGTAGAGTTAAAAACAGAAGAAGCAAGAAGAGTATTGCCAGCAAATTATGATAAAGCCTATGCTGTACATGCAAGCGCCAATGCAAATATGTTAACAGCAGCGCTTTTATTAAAGGATTACAAACGTGCTGGAGAATTTATGGAACATGATTTATTCCATGAACCTTTCCGCGCAAACTTAATCCCAAATTATCATGAAATTCGCCAAACTGCAAAAGATGCAGGCGCATTTGGTACAGCTATAAGTGGTGCTGGCCCCACTGTCATCTCACTGATCAATAAAGAACGCGTAGAAAGCTTTGTTGAAAAAATGAAACCTCTATTCCCTAGCTATGATATTCAAGCTGTTCATGTGGATACAAAAGGTGTACAAGTAAAAATCTCAGAATTAGTAGAATAAACCTTTGAACCAAACACATATTATTATGTGCTTGGTTTTTTGTTATCTTTTTGATTAGGGATTGTGCATTCGGGAAGATTCTCTTCTATTCAAAAATTATAATCACTTGACATTCCATCTTCCTGTAACTATTATAGTTACAAACAGGTGGTGAGCCAAATGGTAAACAGTCGGTTCTCTGTTGCGATTCACATACTTTCATTGATTGCTTCTACAAAGGATGCACACACTCTAACTTCTGAATTTATCGCTAGCAGCGTAAATACTAATCCAGTAGTCATTCGTCGCATCAGTAGCCAATTGAAAAAAGCAGGTTTAATTACATCTCATGCCGGAATGTCAGGTTACAAACTGACGATAGCACCCAAAGACATAACACTATTAGCTATATATCGGGCTGTTCAAGCACCTGAAGATTTATTTGCCATTCATGACAATCCAAATCCGAATTGTGCAGTAGGTAAACAAATTCAATCAACATTAGATGATGTATTTTGCTCTGTTCAACAAGCAATGGAAAGTAAATTGGAAGAAGAGACACTTCAAGACATTTTAGATCATCTCTTTACATAAGAGACGATCTATTTTCTCACCCTACCTGTAACTTTATTAGTTACAAGATTACTAAACTATTTGAATAATCTAGGAGGAATTTATAATGAAAATTGGAATTATCGGTGCAACAGGTAAAGCAGGAAACAAAATTTTAGCAGAAGCTAAATCACGTGGACATGAAGTAACAGCAATCGTTCGCAATGCATCAAAATTACAAGATCAAACTATTACTGTATTAGAAAAGGATGTATTTGATTTAGCAGCTGCAGATATTAATGTATTTGATGTTGTCGTAAATGCTTTTGGCGCTCCAATGGGTCAAGAAACATTACATGTGGAAGCTGGTCGTCACCTAATTGATATCTTCAAAGATGCAAAAAACACAAAACTATTTGTAGTTGGTGGTGCAGGTAGCCTATTCGTAGATCCTGAAAAAACAGTTCTCGTGATCGATACACCAGACTTCCCTGATTTCGTAAAACCTACTGCTTCTAACCAAGCTAAAAACCTAGAAGATTTGAAAGTCTCTACAATTACTTGGACATTCTTAAGCCCATCCGCAATTTTCGATCCAGAAGGTCCACGTACAGGAAAATATATCGAAGGAAAAGATAACCTATTAGTAAATGAACAAGGCGAAAGCTACGTATCTTATGCAGACTTTGCCGTCGCAGTACTAGACGAAATCGAAAACCCTAAACACATAAACGAACGCTTCACAGTAGCTTCTAATAAATAAAAGCAGAGGGCGCTCGTTAAAAAGGAAGATAGCCTAAAAGCGCCACATCATGTGGCAACGGCTATCTGACCCACATCCTGTGGGCCTCCGAAATCATTGGAAGGCCCGAATCGAAAGCGTGTTGCAAGCTTCAACCGAGGGACTGAAATGACTTGAGGGTCTAGCCGCCGCAGCTGGATAATATGTAAAGGCAAATACGCCCAATAGTAAAGGGGATTGCAAAACATACTGCAATCCCCTTTCTTTATGCCAATAATACCAAACTAATAGCCATTACAATCATCCCTAAAACTACGCCGTAAATAGATGAATGCGCCTCATCGTATCTTCGTGCAGCTGGTAATAATTCATCTAATGATATAAAGACCATAATTCCTGCGACGCCAGCAAAAATCATTCCAAACATAATATCATTTAGAAATGGCATTAAGAGCATATATGCGACAAAAGCTCCAACAGGTTCTGCAAGCCCCGATAAGAACGATAACTTGAATGCTTTTTTACGATTACCCGTTGCATAGAAAATCGGAACAGATACTGCTATACCTTCTGGAATATTATGAATGGCCACAGCAACAGCAATCGCAAGACCAAGGTTTGGGTCATTTAAAGCAGAAACAAATGTTGCAATACCTTCTGGGAAATTATGAATGCCAATAGCTAGTGCTGTAAAAACCCCCATCTTCATAAGTTTCGTATAATCGGCATTAGAAGGACTCTTTTTCAAATCCTCGACCATCTTCACTTCATGAGGATTTCCAAGACTCGGAATCAGCTTATCAATCAATGCAATTAATAACATGCCGCCAAAGAATCCAATCACGGTAAATAAGTAACCTTGTTTCGCCCCTAGTTCACTGACAAGTGCTATCTTTGCCTTTACGAAAATTTCAACAAGTGACACATAAATCATGACACCCGCCGAAAACCCAAGTGAAAAGGATAAAAACTTTGTGTTCGTCCTTGATGTAAAAAATGCAATTAAACTTCCTACACCTGTTGCCAATCCAGCAAATAATGTTAACCCCAGCGCATATAAAACACTTGCATCCATCCGCATACCTCTCTCTAATTTGAACGTTTTGGTCATTGTATGCAAATTCTTTCCTTTATGAAACAATATTTCTCGAAGAAAAGTATTCTTACCTTATATATTTATTCTTCTTTAATTTCTTCAATGATAAAATTTCGAAATGTTTGTGCAACTTGCGGCATATATCTTTTCCCCATAAAGGCCAGTCCCAATTTGCGCTCGCAAGCTGGGTAGCTTACAGGAATTTTAGAAACTTGATAGGCATTTAGCCCTCGAATATTAGGTAATAATGCAACACCTAAACCTGCTTCAACAAAGCCTGCAACTGTATGAAACTCTTCCCCTTCAAAGACAATCTCAGGTGATATATTTGCAAGCTCCAATAATTGATCATTGATTTGTCTTAGTGAATTTCCTTTTTTTATTGAAACAAACGGATACTCTCCAATTTGTGATAAATCTATTTGCTTACGAATTGCTAATGGATGATTCTTCGGTACAATCACGAACAATTCTTCTCTCCAAAGTTCAATCCACTCAAATGGAATATCTGTTTCAACATATGGCACCAGGCAAAGATCAAACTTTCCCTCCTCGAGTTGCTGAAGTATATGAGATGAATTATTTTGTGTAAATTCAAATTGAACATTTGGAAATTTGTTACGAAATCGATGAACTAAATGTGGGACCAGTTCCATTCCAACTGTATGCGTAAATCCTAGAGATAATACACCTGAATCAGGTGCCACAAGATCTAATATCTCTTGTTTAACATCATCGTAAAGCTTATTGATCGGCAATGTTCTTGTTAAAAAGAGTTCACCATATCGATTCAATTTAATGGAACGCCCCTTACGTTCAAATAATGGGACACCAATTTCTTCTTCAAGTTGAGCAATAGACTTACTTAGAGCGGGTTGGGAGATATTCAATAATTCTGCTGCGTGTGTCATATGTTCTATCCTTGCTACTGTTTGGAAATACTTCAATTGCTGTAAATCCATTTTTGCACCCCCTAATAACCAATTGGAATCGAATTAATAAAAATAATAAATTGTATTTATGAATTGATTGAAACTATAATAAACCGTAAGCGAGAAATTGACAATTGAACTTCGAAATCTGCAATTATTTAATGGAGTGATCATTAGAATGGATGAGTATATCAAACAAGGAACAATTGATTTTCGCAAAGCCAATCTAGCATTGTTTGCGGGTGCATTTAGTACATTTGCGAATTTATATACGACCCAGCCAGTATTACCTACATTTGCAAAGGTTTTTCATATTTCCCCTACAACTGCTAGTCTCTCTCTATCACTAACAACAGCATCTTTAGCTTTTTGTATGTTGATTGTTGGTTCACTTTCAGAAGCTTGGGGTCGTAAACCAATTATGACTTTTTCAATGATTGCAGTAGCCATCTTAACATTTCTCATTGCCATCTCACCAAATTTTCATGTGTTATTAATTTTACGGGTAATTCAAGGAATAGTGTTTGCAGGGTTACCTGCTATCGCGATGGCTTATTTAGGAGAAGAAATTGAACCTAAAAGTTTAGGTGCTGCTATGGGGTTATATGTTAGTGGGAATTCTATTGGCGGTTTAGCCGGACGTATTATCATGGGGTCTGTTAGTGATTTCTTCAATTGGCGTATCGGTATGATTACTATTGGCGTTATTAGTTTACTTGTAGCGATTGCCTTTTATTTCTTACTACCTGCATCAAAGCATTTCAAGCCAGAAAGATTAGCATTTAAACCATTATTTAAGTCATTACTCATGCATATAAAGGATCCAGCTTTACTTAGTCTGTTTGGAATTGGTTTCTTATTTATGGGATCTTTTGTCACCATATATAACTATATTGGATTTCAATTACTTGAACCTCCATATTCTTTAAGTCAAACGATTGTTGGGTGGATTTTCTTAATTTATCTAGTCGGAACTTTTAGTTCTGCATGGATGGGTAAATTAGCTGATAAGCATGGGCGTTTTAAAATGCTCTTATTAGGGATTGGATTAATGTTTAGTGGAGCCATTCTTTCACTAACCGGTAACTTATTGGTTAAGATACTTGGTATTGCTATTTTAACTTTTGGCTTCTTCGGTGGTCACGCCATTGCTAGTGGCTGGGTAGGAAAACGAGCAACACATGATAAAGCACAAGCCTCATCACTTTACCTATTCTTTTACTATGTAGGCTCAAGCGTTGGAGGGACGACAGGAGGTTTCTTCTGGTCTAAATTCGGCTGGAGTGGCGTTGTGAGTATCGTATTAGCTTTCTTAATCATCGCTGCTATTTTAGCCTTTATTATTCATAAGATTACAGAAAAAAGAACAATACCTCATACTTAATCTTATATTAGAAAGGCACTGTTCTTTACATATCAGTGCCTTTTGTTTTGCTAATTTGTATGCTGATTTATTACTTTTTTACGGCGTTCATACCAAATAACGATTAAGATAAACCAACTATATCCTAGCGACCACCCAGCAATTATATCTGATGCAAAATGATGACTCTCTGCAATTCTGGATAATCCAATCAAAGCAGTTAATATGACGGCGAAAGACCAAACAATGATTTTCTTCTTTGTAGATGCCGAAAACTCTGTTATAAAATATGCTAATGTAAATATATAGAGTATTCCCACCATTGCGTGACCTGAAGGAAAACTAAAAGATGATAACTGATGAGGAATATCAGGCCGTGTTCGTTGTACCCAATTTTTGATCATCTGATTCAGTACGTTTCCTGCTCCAATTGCTAGTAACACAAACATCATGCCACTATAATTATGATGGCGTATCCATAACCAAATGAGCATAAGAATGGCTACAAGTAAGATGAATTTAGTTTCTCCAAAGTTATGAAAAAATCCAAAGAATGAACTTCCTTTCAGTAAGTCCGATGCATTAGCATCTAAACTAGCAATCCAATTGCTATTTAAGTTGAAATATATAATCCAAAAGATGATGACAGTTACAATCGCAAAAGGATAGTAAAATCTTTTCATCATAACTCCACCTTTCCATAAACAATCTTATGACAGGGCAAATGCCCTTTCTATATTTTATGGAAAAAAACACAGAAAAGCACCTAGCAAAAAAATGCTAAGTGCTTTATTTTTCACAAAATCCTTTAAATAAATTGGGCAACTATACCACATTGATTATAGTGCAGCTTCTACTTCTTTTGCCATTTCAGCTACAGATTGTAATCCTCCGCCTGATAAGTACCAAACTTCTGGGTTAAGGTAAATGATTTTACCATCTTTATAAGCAGTTGTTTTCTTTACGATATCATTTTCAATATCTTTTTTCGCAGAAGCACCTTTTGTCACAACTGCATCACGGTCTACCACAAAGATGATGTCTGGATTTTTTTCTAGGACATATTCGTAAGACACATTTTGGCCATGTGTAGAAACTTCAATTCCTTCATCAACTGCTTTGAAACCAAACACATCATGGATAAGGCCAAAGCGTGATGCAGGACCGTAAGCACTGATTTTACCTTCTGAACCTAAGATGATTAATGCTTTTTTATTTAAATCTTTTGTTTCACCTTGAACTTTTGTGATTGTATCATCAATTTTTGCTAATTCATCTTTTACTTGATCTTCTTTACCAAAGATTTTGCCTGCTAGTTCAGTATTCTTTTTAAAGGATTCCATGTAATTTGATGTGTCTAATCCTACATAAACCGTTGGAGCAATTTTACTTAATTCATCATAAAGGCTTGCTTGACGACCAGAGATGAAAATAACATCTGGAGCAATTGTTGCTAGCTTTTCAAAATCGGGTTCTTTTAATGTACCAAGGTTTTCATAATCTGCGCTTGCATATTTTTCAAGATATTTTGGAATAGAATCTTGAGGAACACCAGTAACTTTAACTCCTAGTGTATCTAGTGTATCTAGAAAGCCCATATCAAAAGAAACAACTTTTTTGGGGTTTTTCGGTACATTTACTTCGTCTTTTACAGAATCTGATGTACCATCCTCATTTTGAATACCAAAATCATTTACTACAGTGATTGTTTCTTCTTTTGATCCGGAATTTGATTCTTCTTTAGTTGAATCTTTTGAGCTGCATGCCCCCAATACGAGAAGCATGGCAAAAACTAATGAGAATAACGACCATTTTTTCATTTTTTTAATCTCCTTTATTATGAATTAAAATATACACAGATACGGCAGCTGTCCATCTCTTGGATAGGGATGTCCATATCGTAAATTTCTTTTAGTGATTCAGAGTTAATAATTTCATTTGTTGGGCCGTCTTTTATGACTTTCCCATCTTTTAATGCGACGATGAAGTCTGAATAGACAGAGGCAAAGTTAATATCGTGCAAGACAATGACGACTGTTTTATCTAATTCATCTACAAGCTTTCTTAGGATTTTCATAATTTGAACGGAATGTTTCATATCTAGGTTATTTAACGGTTCATCTAGCAAAATATATTCAGTATCTTGAGCGATAACCATTGCGATAAAGGCTCGTTGGCGTTGCCCACCTGATAACTCGTCTAAATAATCATGCTCTATATCTTCTAAATTCATATAATGAATAGCCTCATCGATTTTCTTCTTATCTTCATCTGTTAAATGACCATGAGAATATGGGAAGCGACCAAAAGAAACAAGTTCACGAATAGTTAGTCTCACATTCATAAAATTAGACTGTTTTAATATCGATACTCTTTTTGCAAAATCATTGGATTTTAATTTCTTCACATCTTTGCTATCGAGCAAAACTTCACCGGTATCTGCATCCAGTAACCGACTGACCATCGAAAGTAAAGTAGATTTACCAGCACCATTCGGACCGATAAAGGATGTAATTTTACCACGTTTTATATCAACGCTTACTTTATCAACGACGACTTTTTTTCCAAAAAACTTGGATATTTCTTTAACTTGGATCATGCAGATCGACTCTCCCTTAGTAATAAGTAAATAAAGTAGATACCACCGATGAAATTGACGATAACACTTAATGTTGTCGAAAAGGTAAATACTCTCTCAACAAGCCATTGACCACCGAATAAAGCAACGATACTCAAAAGAGATGCACCTGTGATTAATACAGAATGCTTATAGGTTTTGAAAAATTGATAAGATAGGTTTGCTACGATTAAACCAAAGAAAGTAATCGGGCCTACTAAAGCTGTAGAAACTGAAATTAAAATACTTGAGATGACAAGCATCCTTTTTACTACTTTGTCGTAAGGAACTCCTAAGTTAATAGCAGTTTCTCGTCCAAGTGATAAGACATCTAATTCATTTATCATTCGCCAACCAAACACCATAACAACAATGATAATAACTAATGCAAGCCATACTAAATCGCCATTTACATTATTAAAACTCGCAAACATTTTGTCCTGAACTCGTGAAAATTCGTTTGGATCAATTAATACTTGCATGAAAGTTGTAACGCTTCCAAAAAAGGTTCCAATGATAATCCCGACTAGAAGTAAAAAGTAAATCGGTCTATTTCCTGAACGGAATAAAAACTGGTAAAGAATCAGAGCGAATCCAATCATGGCAATGACAGAAATAAAGAAGTTAACTTGCGTATTCATAATCGCGACATGTCCAGAACCTAGGAAGAAAATAATAACCGTTTGTAATAACAGATACATTGAATCTAATCCCATAACACTTGGGGTTAAAATCCGATTATGTGTAATGGTTTGGAAAATAACCGTAGAATAAGCAATCGAAACACCAGTTAATGCCATCGCCAGCACTTTAATCATCCGACGAGGCAATATGTAATCATAGTTACCATTCAATCCTTGGAACAGATATAAACCACAAAATATAGAGGAAAGAACCACCAATATTAATATTTTGACACTATTACGCATACGCTCTCCCCCTAAACAACAAGAATAGGAAGACTGCGCTGCCGATGACGCCTACCATTAAGCTAATAGAAATCTCATAAGGATAAATAAGAACACGTCCCAAAATATCGCAAATCAATAGAAAAATTGCTCCAAGCATAGCGGTATGCGGTAAAGTCTTTTGTAAATGATCTCCTTTATAAATAGAAACGATATTTGGGATAATCAAGCCTAAAAATGGAATCATACCAACTGTTAGTACTACAGTAGTTGTCACTAAAGCAACAAGGATTAATCCAAAGTTAACAATTCGTTTATAAGCAAGCCCTAAGTTCTTTGCAAAATCTTCCCCCATCCCAGCTACCGTAAATCGATTAGCATAGAGATAGCTAACAATTAATACTGGCACACTAAGATAAAGCAATTCATAGCGTCCCTTCATGATCATCGAAAAATCCCCTTGCAACCAAGTCGAAATATTTTGAATAACATTTGACTTATATGCGAAGAAAGTTGTAATGGAAGATAAAATATTGCCAAACATCAACCCAACAAGTGGAATAAATATCGCGTCTTTAAATTTAATACGGTTTAAAATTTGCATAAATAATATTGTGCCGGCTAATGCAAATATAAATGAAACCACCATTTTCTCTAAGATCGAAGCGTTTGCAAATAACAACATCGATACTAAAATTCCTAAACGAGTGGCATCTAGTGTACCAGCCGTTGTCGGTGACACGAATTTATTGCGACTTAAACTTTGCATGATTAAGCCTGCAATACTCATTCCAATTCCCGCTAGTATGATCGCGATTAACCTAGGTACACGACTAATAAGGAAAATTTGCGTTTTTTCCGATTGAATATCTAGCAAGTCCTTAGGCGAAATATTACTTACCCCAACAAATAGAGATAAAATAGATAGAATTACAAGTGCTATAAACAAATATCGCTTTTTCATATTAACCTCAACTTCTTCCATTCTATGAGTAAATGACTTGATAAATGAAAAACATTATCATTTACTCACAATAATTATTATAGTCCATATTGATAATCATTTTCAATGGATAAATGAAAATGATTATCAAATAAACAGTTTGGTGCAAGAAATTCCTTGTTAATACTCGATCTTAATGTTTTTTAATTCTCAATTAGTTTATTATTTGGGGTATGTTTGGGTAGAAGTGGGCTACTATTTTCAGAGGGAATGATGCATTATTAGGAATCTTGTTAAACAAGCTCGTGCTTACATAAATAAAAAACCTGTCCTAAAACCGGCAAAACCGATTAAAGGACAGGTTTGTTTTATTCATATGAAGCGTTCTTATCGAATATGACCCATTTTCTTAGAAATCCATGGACTTAAGATTAACATGATTAAGAAAAGAACTACTGAAGCTCCACCAAGATAACCGAAGTATTGAATTTCTGAAATCTTACTAAATAATTTTGCAAATTGAGCATTCAATGCTTGAGCTGCAGTACTTGTTAAGAACCATAGAGACATTGTTTGTGCTGCAAACGCTGCTGGCGCAAGTTTAGTCGTTGCTGATAGACCAACTGGTGACATTAATAATTCTCCGATTACAACTAGGAAGAATGAAATAACAATCCACCATGGGCTAATCAATGCTGTACCGCCAGAAGAAATTGCTGGAATAATCATAATTAAGAATGAAACCCCGGCAAACAATAGTGAGAATGCAAATTTAATTGGTGTAGATGGTTGACGATTCCCCATCTTAACCCAAATCCATGCAAAAATTGGCGCCATTGTGATAATAAATAATGGATTTAAAGATTGGAACCAAGAAGCTGGAATCTCAAATGACCCAACTGTTAAATTAGTACGTTTTTCGATATAAGTTGCAAGAATTGTTGAACCTTGTTCTTGTATTACCCAGAACATTGTACTTGTAATGAATAACGGAATATAAGCAAGAAGATGTGATTTTTCTTCTGACTTTGTTTTTTTACTAGTGAACATCCAGATAAATACACATATTGGAGCTAATAATCCAATTACTGTGAAGAAGTTAACGACACCGCCAATTGTTAGTGTGCCAGTCATCGCTGCGATAATTGCTATTACAGCAACAATAATAACAGCTACAATAAACTTTTTAAGAATACTGCTACGTTCGTTAACATTTAATGGGTTTGTAGGTTCTAAACCTGCAAGTCCTAATTTTTGTTTTTGTTTATGTGTGTACATAAATAATCCAATTGCCATACCAATTGCAGCAATACTAAAACCTGCATGATAGTTATATTGTTTTTGGACTGCCCCAACGATTAATGGAGAGATAAACGCACCAGCGTTAATACCCATATAGAAGATGTTGAAACCTGCATCGCGACGAGTATCGTCCTCTGCATACATATCACCTACAACTGATGATACGTTTGGTTTTAATAAACCAGTACCAATAATGATAAATATCATTGAAGCAAATAAGAATGTTAAGCCACCAGGAATTGCTAGAGAAAGGTGACCGATGATAATTAAAATACCACCCCAGAATATTGTTCTTCTAGTACCTAAAACACGGTCTGCAATCCATCCACCGATAATCCCAGACATATAAACTAGTGAACCATAAATTGCCATAATTGATGCGGCAGTCGTTTCATCTAAACCTAAACCACCATTTTTTACTGTATCGTACATGAAGTAGATCAGTATTGCCTTCATACCGTAATATGAGAATCGTTCCCAGAATTCAGTAAAGAACAAACTAAATAAGCCTTTTGGATGCCCGAAGAATCCTGTTTGAGGAACAGACTTTACGATTTCCTCTTTAGTTGCCATAAGAAACTCTCCTTCTTTCAATATAAAAAATAGTCCAACAATTCAAACTATATCGTCTACAACTTTTCTTTCCAACGAGTCTGTTGTCCATTATACACACACAAATGTAACATGTCAAAATAAAATATAATTATAGAATATTTTATATTTTCCAATAACTTAATATAAAGAAAGTCTTTTATATCAATAACATTAGGTAATATTAATCAGGAGCCTATAATATTTCTCATCTAAATCTCGACTAAATAAAATACTCCTTACAATAATATTGTGCTTTCCAGAAATACAAATATATACAAAAAAAGGGAGCGAGACTTTTTTGTCATCGCTCTAGTTTACCCTAAACTCTTGATATTTTTGCGCGGTTGCTTCCTTTACTTCAACTTTTAAGATAGTTCCCTTTTCATCATAAGAAGTATCCAATATATGGGCATATTCATTTAAATAGGAAACAAGATCTCCTCTTTCATACGGTATACAAAAAGTACAAGTTACGTAATTAGAAAAAATATGTTGACGAATTAGCTGAAGTAATTCATCGAGCCCTGCCCCTTCTTTAGCAGATATCCAAATTTGATTATTATTTACATATGGATAAGCAAGATTCGCTAAATCTGCTTTGTTGAACACATAGACAGTTGGGATATCTTCTACGCCAACTTCTTGTAATGTATTATTGGTAACTTCCATCATGTACTGGTTTTCTGCATTGGATGCATCGACTACATGCAAAAGTAAATCTGCATCTCTTGCCTCTTCCAAAGTAGAACGAAACGCTTTTACTAAGTGATGTGGTAGCTTACTTACAAAACCAACTGTATCTGTTAATAAAAAGCTTTTGTTGTCAGGTAAAGTAATCTGCCTTACTGAAGTTTCAAGTGTAGCAAAGAGCATGTTTTTTTCAAATACTTGTTTATGCTCTTGTTGATTGATTTTGTTAAGTAGTTGATTCATAATCGTAGATTTCCCTGCATTTGTATAACCTACAATTGAAACGATTGGAATTTGGCTTTTACGTCGTTGCTTCCTTTGTGTTTCTCTTTGTTCTTTTACTTGTTCTAAATCTTTATGAAGTTTTGAGATTTGATCTTCAATTTTCCGGCGATCTAATTCAAGTTTTGTTTCCCCTGCGCCACGGTTTACAAGACCTCCTCCTGTACCACCGCCTTGCCGGCTCAATGAATCTCGAAGTCCTACTAATCGTGGTAACATATATTGTAATTGGGCTAATTCAACTTGCATTTGTGCTTCCTTAGATTTCGCACGTCTAGCAAATATATCTAGAATTAACATAGTACGGTCAATCACTTTACATTCCAAGTCTCTTTCTAAGTTACGAATTTGTGATGGGGATAGTTCATCATCAAATATCACTAAATTTGCGTCTGCCTCGTTATAAAAGTTTTTTATTTCTTCTATTTTACCTGTACCAACGTAGTGCGAAGGATTTATACGTTCTAAATTTTGTGTAATAACACCAACCACTTCAACATCTAAGGCTTCAGCCAAATTTCCTAGTTCTTCAATTGAATAGTCAAAATGCAAATCATTACGTAAATTGACTCCAACTAATATTGCTTTTTCGATAAATGGATCCAATATAGTTCCTCCCTCACAAAATCCTAAGTTTACATTTATTTAAATAAAAAGGAGAGCAGATTGCCTACTCTCCAGGTACTTCTACTAATAAGGTATGTCCATCCTATCACAAGAAATGTCAAAAACTCAAATTTTCACAATCTCTATTGTGTGAAGACGTTCTTTCTCCCCTTCATGATAATGAAATTCAAACGTAGTATTGGGAAGCTTTAGTGAATTTGCTTTTGCTGGCAATGATAACAGTCGAGACCACTGCGTTACTTTTTGCTCAACATCTTTCACATAGAAAATACAACGTTTGATTTGCAGTTTTCCATTAGTTTGTTGAATCGTACCATCTATCTTTAACTCTTCATATCGTTTCTCTAATGGTTGGTCCCATTCAATGAAAAATGGATATGGTAGTGCGTGATCAATCTTTTGGTCTATAAAGAGCATTTTCCATTTGATTAACTTTCCATTTGTTGTTCTTCTCTCGGCTGGAATAACACCACTTGTCCTATAGCCAAGTTTATTGAAATAACGATTTTTGCTTTCAATATCAACTGTTCGTAAACATAATGAATTATAACCTTCTCCAGCCTTAAGGTCATATAATAATTGTTTTGTAAGAGGCTGTGTCGAACTCTTAGCAATCTCTTCATTTTCAACAGCTAACCATTCAATATAGCTACTTTCTGTATAAAGCAATGCGTTACATGTACCCCATTGTATATGTTGCCCACCTTCAACAGGGTGTATGCCTTCAATTGTAACTTCTTGAGCAATTTCTTTTGGATTTTTTTCTGTAAAATAAACGACATGATCTAATTCGAACATTCTCATCACTCCTTAGAAAAAATGTCTGTAGAAATGCAGTTGCAATCTACAGACAGGTTACTTATCCTTTCTTTTCTTGATTTAATAATTCTATTGTTCTATCAAATTCATCTTCTATTTCTTGATTTGGTTTATAAGTAATTAAACTAACTACAACAGCTACGACTAAACATACGATAAAACCTGGTACAATTTCATACATTTTCGCATGTAATGTTGCATTCGATCCCCATACATATGCTGTGATAGCACCTGTGACCATTCCGGCTAAAGCGCCCCAGTTCGTAATCTTCTTCCAATATAGTGTTAACAATATGATTGGTCCAAATGCTGCACCAAATCCAGCCCAGGCAAACGATACAAGGTCTAGAATTTTGTTTCCTTGTTCCCACGCTAAATACATCGCAAGTAGAGATACTAGCAATACAGCCATACGACCTAAAAATACATACTGTTTATCCGAAGCATCTGATTTAAATACCGCTTTGTAAATATCTTCTACTAATGCAGATGATGTAACAATTAGTTGAGAAGAGATTGTACTCATAATTGCTGCCAAAATCGCTGCTAACATAACGCCTGCAATAAAAGGATGGAATAAAATTTGGCCAAGAACTATAAATACAGTTTCTGGGTTTTCCAAAGTAGAACCATTTTGTTGATAATAGGCAATACCAACTAATGCAGTTGCAATCGCACCGAATAAACTTAAGAACATCCACCCAATACCAATTCGGCGAGCCTGTTTTGTCTCTTTTACACTTTTGATCGCCATAAAGCGGACAATAATATGCGGTTGCCCGAAATAACCTAATCCCCAAGCAACTGTTGAAATAACGCCAGTCAACGTTGCA
Organism: Rummeliibacillus sp. JY-2-4R; assembly: GCF_053847205.1. Taxonomy (NCBI): domain Bacteria; kingdom Bacillati; phylum Bacillota; class Bacilli; order Caryophanales; family Caryophanaceae; genus Rummeliibacillus; species Rummeliibacillus sp. JY-2-4R. The sequence goes on from NZ_CM132623.1 coordinate 3,773,746, forward strand.
CCTGAAAATAGATTTAATAATTTTGGATCAACGGTACGTATAGAAGCAGCAGTTTCTGAAAATCCACCTGTTAAAAACAAACCGAAAATTGGAACAATAATCAGTGCTAAAAACATAACAAGACCTTGAATAAAGTCTGTATAACTCACAGCTAAGAATCCACCAAATAACGTATATGCAATAACAACTCCTGAAGTTAACAATAAACCTGTATGGTAGTTATAACCAAATGAACTATTAAAGAATACTCCTCCTGCTACCATCCCTGAAGATACATAGAAAGTGAAAAACACTAAAATGATTAAACCTGATGCGATTCTTAATAATTTTGTTTTATCTTTCAAACGGTTATCTAAATAGCTTGGAATGGTAATCGAATCATTCGAAACTTGCGTATACATACGTAAACGAGGTGCAACGAGTAACCAGTTTAAATAAGCCCCTACAGTTAAACCAATGGCAATCCATGATTCAATTAAACCGCTCGCATAAATAGCTCCTGGTAAACCCATTAATAACCAACCTGACATATCTGCTGCACCAGCACTTAAAGCTGTAACTGCCGGTCCAAGCGATCGTCCTCCTAGCATGTAATCCGTTAAATTGGATGTTCTACGAAATGCATACCAGCCAATTACCAACATAGCAATCATATAAATAAGAATTGCCAATAATTGATATATATTATCGGACATCTTAAATTCCCCCTTTTATTTTTCTCTTGTTGTATTCTATTTCCAAAATTGTTCATCTATTTATATTATCATAAAATTCAGTTAATAATAACCTTATAAAATGCTAATAATTCCTTAGATTTTCCTAAATAGAGCTACAATCACCCTTTTTTAATATAAGTAAAGCGAAATATTTATCACTCGTTAACCATCCATATGCGTCTACTTAGTTGATTATTTAACTATATGTCAGGTGGATTTTTCTGTAGAGCTTTCAAAAGTAAAACGGTACCTTTTCTCTATGATATAAATTTTCCTATTAATATATTAAAATTACGTCAAATGTATTGACTATCCTATTAAACATGATAAAATTCTTTATAGCTTCAACGCGTTGAAGTGAAAAAGTATATTTCAAGTGATGGACCAATAGTAGTGTTGTAGATAACAGCAATTAGAGACTAGGCAGTTGCTGAAAGCCTAGGTTATTACAATGATGAATTACACCATCAACTAAACTTGAACCAATGAAGTGGTCAAATTATGTTGACAATTAGGGTGGTACCGCGGAGTTTCCTTCGTCCCTTACGATGGGATAGAAGGATTTTTTTATTTAAAAGCAGTTCAGCTTGATAGCAATAAATTGAAGTCTGAGGAGGATTTACAATGTTTCATATTAAAGCCAAGTTGACACCTTCCTTTTTAGAGGCATTCATCTTGATTATTATAATTATTGCCATTATGACAGTATGTATTGCTGGATTTGATTCAGTACCGCATATGCCTATATTAATTGCGATTCTATTATTGATGGCATATGGTTTATATAAAAAAGTTCCATACAAAGCTCTAGAGAGTGGACTTGTTGGTGGTGCTTCAGCAGGAATGAGCGCAATTTTCATCTTTTTCTTTATTGGAACATTGATTAGTAGTTGGATGATGAGCGGTACAATCCCTACATTGATTTACTTAGGTTTTGTAACAATCACACCTCATTTCTTCTATGCAGTTGTATTTATCGTCTGTTGTATTATTGGGATTGCGATTGGTAGTTCTCTTACGACAACAGCAACTATAGGTGTAGCCTTTATTGGAATGGCGAGCGCTATGGACATTTCACTTGCGATTACTGCTGGTGCCATAGTATCTGGAGCATTCTTTGGGGATAAAATGTCTCCATTATCTGATACATGCAATTTATCGTCTACCATTATGGGCGTTAATTTATTTGAACATATCAAGAATATGTGTTGGACAACCATTCCAGCACTTATTCTTTCATTAATAATTTATTGCTTATTGTCACCATCAAAGATTGTACAAAACATAGATAAAATTGTGACATTTAAAAATGGACTGCTCGAAACGGGGATGATTCATTGGTACACATTAATTCCTCTAGTGGTTTTGATTATTATGGCATTAAAAAAAATACCGGCTATTTTAACACTAGCCGTAAGCACAATTGTCGCAATTATCGTTTCCTATTTCCATCAACACTATGGTTTTGGAGAAGTCTTGAATATTTTATTTAACGGCTATACTTCTCACACAGGAATTAAAGATATTGATTCGCTACTATCTCGTGGTGGTATTAATAGCATGATGTTTACTGTTGGATTAGTTATTTTAGCTCTTAGTATGGGGGGCCTTTTATTTACTTTAGGCATTATCCAAACCTTACTATCTCGTTTAGAGAAACTTTTTAAAAGTGTGGGTTCCGTTATTACAGGTGCAGCAATTACAGCAATTGGTGTAAATACATTAATCGGAGAGCAATACCTTTCAATCCTACTAACAGGACAAGCATTCCAAGCACAGTTTCAAAAAGTAGGTTTGAAGAACAAAAATCTTGCTCGAGTTGCAGAAGATGCAGGAACTGTAGTAAATCCGCTCGTTCCATGGAGTGTATGTGGGATTTTCATCACAAACGTACTATCAGTGACAACTTGGGAATACCTTCCTTTTGCGTTTTTCTGCCTACTATCTCCAATACTAACTGTTATTGCTGGTTGGACTGGCAAGACTCTTACGTATATTGATCAAGTTGAAGAACAATAAGACATCTACGTATTTTAAGAAAAACATAAATTTAGATCACTATTGCCAACTGTTAAATGATAAAAAGGTAAAAAACGGAATGTATTTGGATACTAAATAGTGTCCCAGATGTCTAGAAACTGTAAGACTTAGATTTATGAAATTTACTCATTTAATAAATTTAATATCCTAAATCATTAAAATAAAAGGTGTTATCTATAAGTCTTTTAACTTATAGATAACACCTTTTAACTAATCCCTATGGAAGCATCCATGATAACACATTGCTTTGTAAGAAATTAATGATACAGATAAGTAATAATAGGAAAATACTATACTTTAATGTAAAACGAAGTAACTCTGATTCTTTTCCAGCTAAGCCTACTGCCGCTGTCGCTACTGCAATGGATTGAGGTGAAATCATTTTACCTGTTACTCCACCTGATGAGTTAGCAGCAAGCGATAAGATTGGGTCCATGCCAACAGAGCCAGCAGTAACTTGTTGAAGTTTTGCGAACAATACATTGGAGGATGTATCCGATCCTGTGATAAACACACCTAACCAACCTAATACTGGAGAGAAGAATGGGAATAATACTCCTGTTTTTGCCAGTAATAATCCTAACGTCGTTGTCATACCTGCAACATTTTCTACGTATGCAAAGGCAACTACCGAACAAATAGTAATTAAAGGATATTTGATTTCATTGACTGTCTCACCGAAAGTTGCAATCCATTTGTTCCAAGATACTTTAAGTAAAAATTTCGTTGCAACTCCTGCTAGGAGAATTGCAGTACCTGCCGCTCCTAAAATTTCTAACTTGTACACCGCTGCAATTGGTTCATGAGTTGTTCCACTAATTACTTTGTTGTGTAAAAAAGGAACTTCAGGCATAAATGTAAGTGCATGTCCTAATGCATTTACACCTTTTAAAATAACATTTGACCCTTCGTAATGACCTGTCAATGCCAGTTTAATAATTGGAATGCCCCAAATAGAGATAAATGCAGTAAGTATAATAAATGGTGACCAAGCTTTTAATATCTGTCCCCCCGTATAGGTTTCCTCTTCCGTTCCACGTCCCACTGTTACTACCGTTGCAGCTGTTTCCTGCTCAGTTCTAAAGCGAAAAACCGTTTTGGGTTGCCAGAATTTCATAAATACCGCAAGCGCTACCAATGATACTAAAGCAGAAAGAACGTCAGGTAACTCAGGCCCCAAAAAATTAGAAGATAAGAACTGTGTTAGAGCAAAAGATATACCCGAGACAAGAACTGCTGGCAATACTTCTACAGCTTTCTTAAATCCAGCCATAATAATAACTAAGAAAAATGGAATAAATACTGATATTAATGGTAATTGGCGGCCAACAACTTTTGAAATTTCAGTTGCTGCAATTCCCGTTGGCCCTTCCATTGCAGTAATAGGAACACCGATTGCACCAAATGCAACTGGTGCAGTGTTAGCGATTAAGCAAAGTCCTGCTGCGTATAATGGATTAAATCCAAGCCCTACTAATAACGCTGCAGAAATAGCAACTGGTGCTCCAAATCCTGCTGCGCCTTCCAAAAATGCACCAAATGAAAATGCAACTAGTAATGCCTGAATTCTACGATCTTCCGTAATTGATAACACCGAATGACGTATTATATTAAAGTATCCTGTTTTCACAGTTAAATTATAAAGAAACACTGATGTGATAATAATCCAACCAATTGGTACTAACCCGTACACAGTACCTTGTGTAGCAGACATGATCGCTGCTCCAACCGGCACTTTGAAAGCGATTACAGATAATATCAGAGAAACTAGTAATGTCGTTATTCCGGCCATATGCCCTTTCATTTTTTTAATTACTAATGCCCAGAAAAAGTACAGTATTGGAATAACAGCGATTAGTGCTGACCATCCCAAGCTTCCTCCAACTACTGTGAAATTTTGAGTGAATGTCATTTCTTACCCCCCTAGATTATCTCGAAATTTTTCTATACCCCTAATAGAAATTACTCCAATAACTATATTCTTATAAATACAGTTATTAGGTCATCAGATGACTTTATGATAAGATTATATTGTTTAATTTTTATATTTTCAATATATTTCGTCAATTTCATTTCCAGTTATTTTAACGCCCTGGAGAGAAACATCATGTATAATATAGCAATAACATTGTTTCTAGTGTCTATGAGGTGAATACATTTTGCAATATAAAAAGATTAAAGCAAAAAAAATATACGAAGAAGTTGCTGAAGCTTTACACGAAATGATTCGAACGGGCATCTTACAACCCGGTGATCGTCTTGATTCTGTACAGCAACTTTCTGAAAACTTCCAAGTAAGTCGCTCTGCAGTAAGAGAAGCACTATCTGCCCTTAAAGCAATGGGATTAATTGATATCAAACAAGGAGAAGGTACTTTTGTTAAATCATTTGATGCAAACGAAATGGTATTTCCCTTATCAACTGCTATCCTTATGAATAAAGAGGATATATCCAACCTCTTAGAGGTGCGAAAGATTATTGAAGTAGGGACAGTAACTTCTGCAGCTAGAAATCGAACAATAGAAGATTTAACTAAAATGCAGGAAATTTTGGAGGAAATGAAATTATCACCCCTTAATGGAGAATTAGGGGAAAAGATTGATTTTGAATTTCATACTGCTATATCCTTAGCATCCCATAATCCGTTACTTTCTATTTTCTTAGATCAAGTATCTGGGCTTATGTTCGAAACGATGAAGGAAACTAGAAAAATATGGTTATATTCGAAGCAAACTACATGGAAAAAATTATATCATCAGCATATGAAGATTTATGATGCTATCGTAGAACAAGATGAAACAAAAGCAAAACAAGCTATGTTATCTCATCTTGAAAATGTAGAGAATATCTTAATGAAATATTTTAAAGAAACAGATATTATAAAAAAAAGCAATGAACCTAAATAATTCAAATTTGTTCAATCAAAGAACTATTAAAAAATTTTTAGAATAAGATAGGATTTCTTGAAAGGGAGGAGTTCCTCCCCCTCCTCCTTCTTAACTAAATCATCTTTGAAAGAGCCTTATACTTATTTGTTATTCATCTTTTAATAAATATTCATAAAGTAGAATGTAAACACTTACAAATATAATAATGTAGCATTTTAAAAACAGATGCGTTATAATTCATAATTACTTAAGTCATCTGATGACCAGTTCATCAAACTTATCGCCAAAATAGAAAAATATTATTTGCTAAGGAGAGATGACAATGAAAGTAAGCCTTTTCACTACTTGTCTAGTAGATATGTTTCAAGGTGATGTTGGCAAAGCGGTTGTTGAAGTATTAGAAAGACTTGGTTGTGAAATTGATTTACCTGAATCTCAAATCTGCTGCAGTCAACCAGCTTATAATAGTGGTTATGTAGAAGAGTCAAAAAATGCCATGAAACAAATGATCACAGCTTTTGAGCACTCAGAATATGTAGTATCTCCATCCGGTTCATGTGCATTTATGTTTAAAGAATATACTGAAATTTTCAAAAACGATCCTATCTGGGGTCCGAAAGCACAAGTACTTGCTGATAAGACTTATGAATTCACTGAATTTATCGTAGACGTATTACACGTGGAAGATGTTGGAGCCCACCTAGAAGGAAAAGCTACTTACCATGCTTCGTGTCATATGACTAGATTATTAGGAGTCAAAGATGCACCAATAACATTATTAAGTAATGTTGATGGTTTAGAGTACACTGAACTTCCAGGCAAAGACCGATGTTGTGGATTTGGTGGAACTTTTTCAGTCAAAATGGGCAATATCTCAGAACAAATGGTAGATGAAAAAGTTCAAACTGTAGAAGAAACGGAAGCCGATATTTTAATAGGTGCCGATGGCGGTTGTTTGATGAACATTGGTGGACGAATGGAGCGACTTGGTAAACCTGTTAAGGTCATGCATATCGCAGAGGTTTTAAATTGTCGGTAGATATTCAACTAATGAAGAAATGAGGGGATCTTATATGGCGATGAAAACGAGTAATGAAAAATTCAAAAGCCGTGTAGAAAATGAACTTTCTAATACATTCATGCGTGGTGCAGTTTCAAGTGCTCAAGAACGTTTTCAATCACGTCGTCTTAAACAAGCTGAAGAATTGGGTAACTGGGAGGAATGGCGTTCTCATGGAGAAGAAATTCGCCAACATGTTCTTGAAAATTTAGATGTCTATCTATACCAATTAAGTGAGAATGTTGTAAAACGTGGAGGTAACGTTTTCTTTGCACAAACTCCTGAAGAAGCAACAGAATATATAAAAAGCGTAGCTGAAGAAAAAGAAGCAAAGAAAATCGTAAAATCCAAATCTATGGTGACTGAAGAAATCAATTTAAATGCCAGTTTAGAAGCACTGGGATGTGAAGTAATTGAAACAGACTTAGGAGAATACATTTTACAAGTAGATGATCATGAACCACCATCCCACATCGTAGTACCTGCCCTACATAAGAACAAAGAACAAATTCGTGATGTATTTAAAGAAAAACAAGGTTATTCAAACACAGAAAAGCCTGAAGAACTAGCTCTTTATGTACGAGAAAAATTACGAAATGACTTTTTAACTGCTGATATTGGAATTACAGGTTGTAACTTTGCAATCGCTGAAACAGGCTCTATTACATTAGTTACGAATGAAGGAAATGCTGATTTAGTTACATCTTTGCCGAAAACTCAGATTACAGTAATGGGAATGGAAAGAATTGTACCGACATTCGAAGAAATGGAAATACTCGTAAGTCTTTTAACAAGAAGCGCAGTTGGCCAAAAATTAACAAGCTATATCACTACACTTACTGGACCTAGAGAGCAAGAAGATTCTGACGGACCAGAAGAATTCCATTTGGTCATCGTTGACAATGGTCGATCAGATATTCTAGGTGGTGAATTCCAACCAATCCTTCAGTGTATACGTTGTGCCGCTTGTGTTAATGCATGTCCAGTCTATCGCCACGTTGGTGGACATACATATGGTTCTATTTATTCTGGCCCTGTAGGTGTTGTACTCTCCCCTTTATTAGGAGGCTACGATGATTTTAAAGAACTTCCTTACGCTTCAACATTATGCGGCGCTTGTACAGATGCATGTCCAGTTAAAATCCCGCTTCACAAGCTCATTCATAAGCACCGCGAAAATATTGTAGAAAAAGAAGGTAGAGCACCTGTTTCAGAAAAAATTCTGATGAAGGCATTTGGTCTCGGTGCATCTTCCCCTTCTCTATATAAAATGGCTACAAAATTTGCCTCACCGATTACATCGCCATTTACAAAAGGTGGTAAAATCTCTAAAGGTCCAGGGCCGCTTAAACCTTGGACAGAATCAAGAGACTTCCCTGCTCCAAACAAAGATAGTTTCAGAGATTGGTTTAAAAATCGTCCAAAGGGAGGTAACTAAGGATGCAAGGAACTATTCAAAATCGTGATGCCTTTTTGAACAAAATTGCTAAACAATTAGGTCGACAAGGAAAAACAGAGGTTGAAATACCCACCTATCAGTATCATCCACAAGATAAAGTGTTGCAAGGTGCTACTCAAGATGACTTAGTTATCGTTCTAAAGGAACAATGTAAAAATATTAATACCGATGTAATCATAACAAGTACAGAGGAACTTCCAAACTCTTTACAAAAAGTTGTTCAATATTATGGAGGTAAATCCATTATCACTTCCAAGGATTCACGCTTCGAACAATATGGATTATCCAATCTTATGGATGAATGGTTAATACATGGAATAGACTTTTATGTATGGAATGCTAAAGAAAAAGAACAAAATGTCCACAAAGCGGAAAATGCTAATATTGGTATTACAATCAGTGAAATCACCTTAGCGGAATCAGGAACAACAATTGTTTTCAGCGATAAAGACAGAGGAAGAACTATAAACTTTCTCCCTGAAAAGTCTATTTTCTTAGTTCCTAAAAGTACGATTGTTCCCCGTATGACACAAGGAGCACGACTCATTCGTGAAAAAATAAAAAATGGGGAACAAGTAGCATCTTGTATTAATTTCATCACTGGGCCAAGTAACTCTGCGGATATCGAAATGATTCCTGTAGTTGGGGTACATGGACCGATTAAAGCTACGTACATTATTGTAGAAGATCAATAATTAATAAATATTACAGAGCTGGATCTAAGATTTTTTATCCAGCTCTATTTTTTTATTTTTAATATTCAATGATGGTGCACAACTTAGATAAAATTGCAGTATTCAAAAACAGACTGTTTGAAGCTGGAATGATTCATTGATACACATTGATATCATAGTATTGAAGAAAATACCGACAATTTTATCATTGGTAGTAAGTACTATTGTCGCAGTTTTAGTTTCATATTTCCACCATCACAAAGGGTTGGGTTGGGTGATACCTTATATTGAGAAAGCTGAATAGGAATAGGAATAGGAAATCTACACCGTTAAGAAATTCATAAAATTATGATACACTATTGCAAACGATTAAATGACAAAGTAGGCGAAACGATTAATGGATTTTAATGAAATGAAACAACATTTGCTTGAACATCTATTAAAGGAAGAATTAGTATCAGCAACAATCAGCCAACCTCGTACAAAATCTAGTGATTTAAAACGAGTAAAGATGAAACCCATTAAACTAAAAGGTATTTATAACATTCAATTTGAATATCAATATGAACGAATTTTGAAACACGAAAACGTTCCATTATCTTTAATTGGAAAAATCATAAACGAATTATTTGATGAGTTCCGTCAATTCCAAGGTGAATTTATAAAGGAAAATATCCACATCCAACTATCAAAGAAAAACAAAGTGCTTTTTAAATCGGAAAAAACGGAAAAGAAAAAAATTGATCTATCACACAACCGTAAGAAAAACTATTTATTGAATCCAGAAAAACCTTATCCATTCTTAATACGTCTTGGTGTTCAATCACCTGAAGGTAAAGTGAAGAAACAAAAATATGATAAGTTTAAACAGATTAACCGATTTATCGAGTTCATCCATGATTCACTCGACTATTTACCAAAAGATCGAACCATTCGTATCTTAGATTTTGGATCTGGTAAATCTTATTTAACATTTGCCCTTTATCATTATTTAAAAGTTGAACAAGGTTTGGATATTTTTGTGACTGGACTCGATTTGAAAAAAGAAGTTATAGAAGAATGTAGCGCAATTGCAAAAGACTTAGAGTATGATCAACTTGAATTTTTAGTTGGGGATATCAATGATTATAATGATGAAACTGCTGTTGATATGGTTGTTACGCTTCATGCATGTGATGTCGCAACAGATATGGCTTTAGCCAGAGCTGTAAAATGGGGAGCTCGTGTCATCCTAAGCGTTCCTTGCTGTCAGCACGAACTAAATCGTCAAATACAATCATCCCCTCTTGATGTGATGCTACAACACGGGCTTATTAAAGAACGTTTTTCAGCACTTGCAACTGATTCTATTCGTGCTGAAATCTTAAATCTTGTAGGCTATGATGCACAACTTCTCGAATTTATCGATATGGAGCATACGCCAAAGAATATCTTAATTCGTGCTTACTTCACAGGTAAAAAACCTACAATTGTACAAAAAGCACGTTATAATGCATTCGTAGAATTTTTGTCAGCAAAGCCGTTTTTAGAAAATGAACTAAAAGAATATCTGGATTAAAGGTAATTGAAAGCATGTCCTATCTATGTGATCGACATGCTTTCTCTTTATTTCTTTGCATCACTTTCGTTAAAATTTGCCAACCTCTATCTATCATGTTCCAGCATCAAACCACCTTTTCCCAGCATGATGACATCCCTTTTTTCATATATAAGAAGGATGAAATATTTTTCTCCTATTTATATCAGAGACATTATTAAATATAATGGATTCAGTATCCAATATTTACTTAAAAGTCTTTCTCAATTTCTATTGATTTTTAGGTTGATAATGATTATCATTACTATTAGTAAAAAAGTACGTGATGAAAAGTTATTAGAAAGAAGGATATGGATGAAAGCAAAATCATTAATGGCTATTTTGTTAGCCGGTAGCGTCATGATGACTGGATGTAACAGTTCAAATGATGCAAAAAAAGACGATACCAAAGCAAAGACTGAGGAAACAACAAACAATGCCTTATCTAATGCTAAATTGCAAAAAGAAGTTGATGCATACAAGGAATTTGCAATTGGCCAATTAGACAAATTCACTATTGAAACAGAAAAATTCGTAAAAGCAGTAAAAGCTGGCGACATCGAAAAGGCGAAAGAAATATACCCAACTGCACGTATGTATTATGAACGTTCAGAACCAATTGCAGAAAGTTTTGGAGACCTTGATCCTCGAATTGATGCACGACTTGCTGACCTAAAAGCAGAAGGTCAAGGCGAAGAAGATTGGACCGGTTATCATAAAATTGAATATGGTTTATGGAAAGACAACACAACAAAAGGTTATGAAAAAATAGCTGACCAACTACTTGCTGATTCAAAAGAATTACGTGCCCGAGTAGAAACTGTTGACGTAACACCAGATCTTATGATGACTGGTGCCGTAGACTTATTAAACGAAGTATCTACATCTAAAATCTCTGGGGAAGAAGAAATCTTTTCTCATACTGACTTGTACGATTTCAAAGCTAATATAGAAGGCGCTGAAAAAATCTTCACTATTTTAGAAGACCAAATTACAAACAAGGATCCTCAACTAACTAATGATCTAACTGAAAAGTTTAAAAAAGTAAATGATTTATTAGCAAAATATGAAACAAAAGACGGCGGCTATGTTTCATATACAAAACTTACTAAAGAAGATACGAAAGCATTATCAGAAGCTGTAAACCAATTAGGTGAACCATTAAGTCAAATGGGAATTATTGTGGAGTGATGATAAAATGACTAAATCAAATAATGATGAAAAACTAATAGATAAAAAGATTACCCGCAGACAAATGTTGAAGGTAACAGGTGCTGGTGCCGCCGGTTTAGCAATTGGCGCCTCTGGTATGGGAGGTGTTCTTAAAGCCTTTGGTAAAAATCTTCTTCTGGATGATGACACTTCTGCTACAAACAAGGTGAACTTCTATGGTAAGCATCAAGCAGGAATTGCAACGGATGTACAAACCAATATCTATTTCGCATCCTTAAATGTTTTAGTCAAGTCAAAACTCGAGTTACAAGAGTTGTTTAAAATGTGGACTCCTCTTGCTTTACGCATGATGAATGGTGAAATAATTGGTGCAAATAAGACAGATATGATTCCTCCAACGGATACAGGAGAAGCAAAAGGTTTAGATGCACGAAACTTAACAATCACATTTGGTGTTGGACCATCACTATTTGAGAAAAAAGAACTCGGTTTAGCATCATTAAAACCAAAAGAACTTAAAGATTTACCTCATTTTCCAAAAGATCAGCTTGAAGATGCTTATACAGGTGGAGATATTTGCATTCAAGCCTGCGCCGATGATCCGCAAGTAGCATTCCATGCTGTACGCAATCTTATACGAGCAGCTTCAGGAAAAGTTACAATGAAATGGTCACAAGCAGGTTTTAATTCATTCCCTATCGAAAAAGGGAAAAAACAAACACCTCGCAATCTATTTGCATTTAAAGATGGTACCGAAAACCCTATCACTTCAAGTGAAAAAGATATGAATAAGGTTGTTTGGGTACAACCAGGCGAATCTAAATCATGGATGACTGGCGGGACTTATTTAATTGTACGTCGTATTCAATTACACTTGGAAACTTGGGATCGTACTTCACTAAAGGAACAAGAAAAAACATTTGGGCGTCACCGTGATAGCGGAGCTCCACTTGGTAAACAAAATGAATTTGATGATATGGAAATCGAACGTAAGGATGAGAACGGCAATCATATCGTGCCTGAGAACTCTCATGTATTTCTAGCAAAACAAGCAAAAGCTCGAATCATGCGTCGTTCTTATTCTTATTCTTCAGGAATTATTGATTCTACAGGTACTTATGATGCTGGATTAGTTTTTATAGCATTCCAAAAAGACCCTGATCAATTTATCAAAATTCAAAATGCCCTTGGACGATTAGATAAACTTAATGAATATACTACCCATCGAGGCAGCGGCGTCTTCGCTTGCTTCCCTGGTATAAAAAAAGGAAGTTATATAGGTGAAGCATTATTTAATACGTTGTAGTCAATTTGCCATCATCCTATTCCTTGTATTACTTACGACAATTCATCCTGTAGCTGCTGCAGAATCTTATAGCAGTCTCTATATTTCAATTAGTGATGCGATTATGAGTTCGAAACAAGGTGATGATAAGAAAGCAAAAGACGCAGTCAAAACATTTGAAGCAGATTGGAAACAAACAAACGTCAAGAATTCAAAAGAGGCAAAAGTTGTTGACCAAGCTTTGGAAAACGCACTTACAGCAAACTCAAAGGATGATCGTTTAGCTGCATTAACCAACCTTTCAAAGGCACTAACAGCTCTTGAAAAAGCTGAAAATCCAGTTGATGAAAAAGCAGAGCGCAAAGCATTTGCAATGGCGATGACACCTGCGTTAAACCAATTACAAAATGCTATAAAAGAAGGAAATGCAGAAAAACTAACAACTGCATATAACACTTTTAACGCCTTTTGGAAGAAAAAAGAAATTCCTGTACGCCAATATGATATTGCGGCTTACGGTAAAATTGAAACTCAAATGTCATTTATTCGCATAGAGCTCTCAAATGAAAAGCCAAACTTTACTACCATTCAATCTCAATACAACGATTTAAAACAAGCTATTGCAGATTTTGGTGCTAACAAAAAAGTACAGGCATCATCAAAAGGGACTTACTCTGTACAGTCATTAATCGACCTAATCGATGATGCAAAATCGCAAATTGATGACAACAAGTACACAGAAGCATCCGCTACAATTAAGAAATTCATCACTACTTGGCCAAATGTAGAGGGTGATATTCGTACAAAAAACGCTGGCCTTTATACACAGATTGAAAGTGATATGCCCATCATTGCAAGTGATTTGATGAAAGATCATGTTGATGTAAAAGATATCAATTCACAACTAGAACATCTAAAACAAGAAATCCAACTAGTTCAAGCGGACCAAAACTATACATTTTGGGATTCTGCCTTAATCCTTCTTCGTGAAGGCTTGGAAGCTTTGCTTATAATCATTGCATTAGTAGCTTTCTTAAAGAAATCCGATCAAACTCACATGGCTAAATGGATTTATTTTGGTGCAGGCGTTGGTATTGGCTTGAGTGCTGTGTTAGCTGTCTTAATGTCAACATTGTTCCAAACTACTACTATAAATACTAGTCGTGAAATGATGGAAGGTTATATAGGGTTAATTGCAGCAGCTATGATGATAGGTATTGGAATTTGGTTACACAGTAAGTCCAATATTAAATCTTGGAATTCTTATATTGCGAAACAATTGAACCATGCGATGTCAAAACAAAGTGTTTGGGCAATGGCCTTCATCAGTTTCTTATCTGTATTCCGTGAAGGTGCTGAAACCTTAATTTTCTATATGGGTGTTGCACCTAAAATGTCGACTACTGATTTTACTCTAGGAATTGTTGTTGCAATAGTAATATTGGCAGTTGTAGCATTTTTCTTATTACGTGTAAGCGGCAAAATTCCTTTACACAAATTCTTTGCAGTTGCTACGATCTTGATTTACATTCTTGCATTCAAGATTATTGGCGTCAGCACTCACTTATTACAACTTACTAGTTCATTGCCTACAACTATTATTAATGGCTTACCTGTTTGGGCTTCTATTGGCTTCTATCCAACAGTCGAAACAATTATTGGCCAAATTATTTTACTTGTTTTAGTTGCACTCACAATTATTTATAAAAAACGTAATGAAAAATAATAGTTCCAGCAAAGAAAGAGCTAACGAAAGCAAATTTCCGTTAGCTCTTTCTTTCGCTTATCAATTTTACAACCGGCTTCAAATAATAGTAAATACAAGAACACTTAATATCACCGATACAACAGTTAACATGATTAGCGGTTTTAAAGCTCTTGCTTTTAGCTCTTTTAAGTCCACTGACATTCCTAATGCAGCCATTGCTACAGCTAAAAAGAAAGTACCTGTTTGAGCAATTGCATTTTGAATTACTTTACTCATCCACCCTACTTCGGTCCCCCACGTACCCAGGACTGAAACCATTAGGAACCCTAATAAAAAATATGGAAAAGAAGCTTTTTGACCTGTTTCCCGGTTTTTAATTTTCATAAATCCAACAAGCAATAATGTTACTGGAAATAATAATAATACACGACTTAATTTGGCTAATAGAGCTGGTGTTAGTGAAGCATCCCCAAATGCCGCTCCGGCTAATGCAGCGTGTGCAATTTCGTGTAAACTATACCCTGACCAGTAGCCATACGTCTCTGGTGCCAAGTTCAACAAATGACCAACAGTCGGATAGATTAATGAAAATATTGTTCCCATCAAAGCAATCATACCAACCGACATTGCTGTATCTTCTTCTTTTGCTTTTAAAATTGGAGATACTGCTGCAATAGCCGCTGCACCACAGATTCCTGTACCAAATGCCAATAGCATCATTAACTTATCTTCCACTCTCAATAATTTACCAATAAAAACTGTTAATAGAATTGCACCAACAATAACCCCTGCAGATCGAACAATTAATGGAATTCCTTCGTATGCTACAACTGCAATGTTTAATCGAATTCCATATAAGATAATTGCAAATCGTAAAATTTTCTTAGATGAAAAATCAATTCCACTTTTCCACTGCTGTGGATAAGGTTGTGTATTTCTAATAATTACCGCAATGATTATAGAGACAGCTAAAGGACCTAAATAATTTAGGATTGGCAGTTTACTTAAGAGGAACGCAATGATTGCGATTGCAGTAGTAAAAAGGATTCCTTTTATAAATCCAGGTTGTTGCATGAGTTCAGCTCCAATTTTTTATTTCCTATATTCATGATAGAATGATTCTTATTAAATAGATAATTAATCATTTTAATCCATATCATAAGCATTTACTTATAGGAGGTCATAATGGCAGATAGGCTAAATGTTTTTTTGAAAGTAGTCAAGAATATGAACTTTTCCCAAGCAGCAAAAGAGCTTTATATGACGCAACCTGCTGTGAGCCAATATATAAAAAGTTTAGAAGATGAGTTAAATGTTCAGCTTTTTGATCGTTCAAAGAAAAAAGTACAACTAACAAAAGCTGGAGAGATTGTTGCTTACTATGGAAAAGAAATTAACATGTTATCAACAAAGATGAACCGTGCTCTGGACGACTTAACTAATCAAGTTACTGGACAATTACAACTTGGGGCAAGCTATTCATACGGTGAATACATACTGCCTCAACGTTTAACAACATTCTTAAACGATTATCCACAGGTTACTCCACAGATTAGTATTGATAACACAAAAGAGATAGCAAAAAAAATTATGAATCACTCATTAGATTTGGGGATAATTGAAGGTTCTATACACAATAAACACATTGTTATGCACAAAATTGCGATTGATCATATGGTGATTGTTGCAAAACCTGAACAAACTGTGCATAACTTAAATGAACAAACTTGGATTATCAGAGAAGAAGGATCTGGTACACGCGAAGCATTCGAGCAGTTTATTAATGAGTATCATATCGAACCAAAGCGGATATTAGAATTTGGTAGTACACAGCTTATAAAAGAAGCCGTTTCAAGTGGTTTAGGAATTTCATTATTATCTGAGTGGACGTTAAAGCAAGACCTTCTGTTAAACAACCTGCAAATCGTTTCCTTAGATGCTTATAGCTATACTCGTGATTTCTATGCCATTCACTTGAACACGCCCTTTCTCTCCAAAACTACGGAGACTTTTTTACACTTTTTGAAAAATAGTCTATAAGAAAAAGCCTGAGTATTTATATACTCAGGCTTTTAAATAACGGTATTTAAATGTTCGATAGACTTTTAGAACTTAATCATTTTGCTAGGAACAACCCATTCGTTGAATTGTTCTTCTGTTAGAAGACCAGTTTCAAGAGCTGCTTCTTTTAATGTTAGACCGTTTTTATGTGCATGTTTTGCAATTTTAGCGGCATTTTCGTAACCAATGTATGGGTTAAGAGCAGTTACTAACATTAATGAGTTATTTAAGAAGTGTTCTAGTTTATCTTCATTAGCCGTAATACCTTTTAAGCAGTGTTCGTCAAAGCTACGGATTACATCAGATAATAATTCAACGGATTGCATGAAGTTATAAAGGATAACTGGTTTGAATACGTTCAATTCAAAGTTACCTTGAGATGCAGCAAAACCAAGAGTTACGTCATTACCCAAAACTTGTACAGCAACCATTGTTACTGCTTCACATTGTGTTGGGTTGACTTTACCTGGCATGATTGATGAGCCTGGTTCGTTTTCTGGAATTGAGATTTCACCGAAACCAGAACGTGGACCTGAAGCTAACCAGCGAACATCGTTAGCAATCTTCATCAAATCTGCAGCTAGAGCTTTCATTGCACCGTGAGTTGTTACCATTTGGTCATGTGATGTTAGGGCATGGAATTTGTTTGGTGATGGAACAAATTTAAGACCAGTTTCTTTTGATAGTACAGCTACTACTTTTTCATCGAAACCATCAGGAGTATTAAGACCAGTACCTACTGCAGTACCACCGATTGCAAGTTCTAACATATGTTTTGAACTTTCTTCAATCATTTCTTCTGATTTTTCAATCATGTGTAACCAGCCACTGATTTCTTGTCCTAATGTTAATGGAGTAGCATCTTGTAAATGCGTACGGCCAATTTTAATTAGTTGCATAAATTCTTCGGATTTTGCTTTTAATGTAGCTTTAATTTGACGCAATGCTGGAAGTAAGTTCTTTTCTACTGCAATTGAAGTTGCGATATGAATTGCAGTTGGGAACGAGTCGTTTGAGCTTTGAGATTTGTTAACGTCATCATTTGGATGTAGGCGTTCTTCACTACCTTGAGCTTCTAGGTATTCGTTACCTAAGTGGGCGATTACTTCATTTACGTTCATGTTTGTTTGAGTACCGCTACCTGTTTGCCAAATAACTAGCGGGAATTCGCTATCCCATTTGCCTGCCATGATTTCATCAGCTGCATGAGCAATTGCATCAGCTTTGACTTGTGATAAAGTATCAAGTTCAACACATACTTTTGCTACTGATTTCTTAAGTAATGCATAGCCATGTATAAATTCAATTGGCATATGTTCTGAACCAATTTTAAAGTTTTGTTTACTACGCTCTGTTTGAGCACCCCATTTATGTTCTGCAGGTACTTTTACTTC
Source organism: Rummeliibacillus sp. JY-2-4R (assembly GCF_053847205.1). Lineage (NCBI taxonomy): Bacteria > Bacillati > Bacillota > Bacilli > Caryophanales > Caryophanaceae > Rummeliibacillus > Rummeliibacillus sp. JY-2-4R. Next base: position 3,791,780 of record NZ_CM132623.1, read on the forward strand.
TCCCATGGAATCATGTTCAATACGATATTCCAAGTTATTCATCTCCATTTCTTTTGCTACGAGTTATGTTCCCACTCAAATCTTATGATAACGTTTTCTTCTAAAAATGTCTGCTATTTAAGTTTTAAGACAGTAAAAGCTTTGAAAAAAAATGAAACTTCTAACTTTTTGCAAAGCACTTTAAAGCATTAATCTTATAATGGCATAGGCGTTGGTGTTGGTTTTGAATAACCTTCTTTATAATCTTGATCTATTTGTTTACGAATTTCCTTCAATGAAGAGCCCTCTTGAGCTTGTTTAATGGATTTAATGGCTATTTCGACACAGACAATACAACGTGTACCATGATCATCCCAGACCACAGAGCCATCGTCTTTTACTTCTTTTATAAAGCAATTCAAATTGCTTTTATGATTTGCACTTTCTGCACATCCGCAATAACAAGGCATCCATTTTAAAATTTCAGTAGCCTGTCCTGCCGCTTTATAGACTAATTTTAAATCTTCTGATTGATGATCTAAGAAACTTGGTAAAATTTTTGATGAAGAAGTTTCTTCTTGGATATCTCCATTTGCTAATGTATGTTGATGGTTCACATGATTTGAATTTTCTGCTTCTGTTGTTGTAGTTGTTTTAGCATGATTACTTTCTGTGTGATTGTCCTTTGAAGACTCACCGTAATTGTTACCACATGCTGCTAGAAGCATTGAACCAGCTAATAAAACTGATAACCATTTTTTCTTCACATTAAATCTCCTTTACTCATTTTCTTCATTATATCTCAGCAGGATATTACATAATAATAATAAATCAAAGACATTTTCTTGCGCTTGCAATAGCAGCACAAAAAGGATTACTTATATCTAGCTGCCCTTAGATATAAGTAATCTCCATAGTAAATCAGTCTTCTGTAGTGGCCGCTGTTGAAACATCTTTGTTTTGAACATTATCTGCCAATCGTTCAATACTTGGGCGAATTGTATATTTGCCTGAGTAATTTTCTAGCATTTCTTTCATATCTATTCCTGATGAAGCTTTTAATGTTTCTTGTAATGTCGCCATTAAGTCTGTAGCGTATCCAGTCACTTTGTTTGCACCGCCACCTTCGCCACCGCCAGTATCAACTACTGTAATCTTATCGATATTCGATAATGGGCTTGCTACCTGTTTTGCGTATTCCGGAATCATTTGGATAATCATATCTAATACTGCTGCTTGCCCGAATTGTTCAAATGCTTCTGCAATCTTCCGTTTTGCTTCTGCTTCCGCAAGACCTTTTAGACGAATGATTTCTGCTTCTGATTCCCCTTGTGCACGTTCAGAATCAGCTTTTGCTAAGCCATCTAGGCGTACTTTTTCAGCTTCAGCCTTAGCTTTTGCCTCGATATGATATTTTTCCGCATCAGCCTGTGCTAATTGTTTCATCTTTTCTGCCGCTGCATTCTGTTCGACTGCATATCGATCTGCATCCGCCTTTTTCTTCACTTCAGAATCATATTGTTTCTCACGACGTAAAATTTCTTTTTCTTCTAGCTCAATTTGCTTTTGGCGCTCAATAATTTTAATTTGCATTTCTTGTTCCGTTACTTCTTGTTTTGCACGGGCTGTTTCTAGCTCATATGCTTGGTCAGCTCGCGCTTTGGCAATATCTTGTTCACGGCGGAATTCAGCTACTTTTAACTGATTTTCCTTTTCTGCTTCTGCAATCTCAGTAGCCCGTTCAAGTTCTGCTTTTTGGGCTTCTTTATCAGCTTCAGCACGTTTTATACGTGTTTCCTTTTCTGCATCAGCTGTTGCAATATCGGCATCTCTTTTTACCTGAGCGATTCTTGGTTTTCCAAGTGAATCTAAATAACCGTTTTTATCACGTACATCTTTAATAGTAAAGGATACAATGGTAAGGCCCATTTTTGCTAAATCTTGAGAAGCTACTCGTTGTACTTCTTGAGAGAACTTATCGCGATTTTTGTATATTTCTTCTACTGTCATAGAGCCTAAAATTGAGCGTAAATGCCCCTCCAATACTTCTCTTGCTTCACTTTCCCTTTCTCCTTTTGGCTTTCCTAAAAATTGTTCTGCAGCTGTAGCAATTTCAGATATAGAACCCCCGATTTTGATAATAGCAATTCCATCTGCCATCACAGGTACACCTTGTTCTGTGTAGACTTCCGGTGTTGTTACTTCTAACTTACTAGAAAGTAAACTCAAAGGTTCTGCTTGTTGGAATACAGGTAATACAAATGTACCCCCACCACGGATAATTTTAATGCGGTTTCCTGAATCATCCGTATGTACATTTTTTGATCCTAAATAGCTACCTGTTACAATTAACGCTTCATCCGGTCCTGCTGTACGATATTTAGTAACATAGACTCCAATGATTGCTAATAACAAAACAACAACAATTCCACCAACGATTAATACTAATGGCATATCATTTCCCCCTTTTATGATTACAAGCTTTTGTAGCTTACTCTCTGCTTTCCACTTTGTTAAAATATTTTAAAATAAAACTTCATATTCTCTGACAAATAAGGTTCCATTTGAAACTTCCACTATTAACACCCTTGCGTCAAACGGGATGGCTACATTGTCATAACTTGTTGCTCGTTTTGAAATAATACCGTTAACCGTTTCGATGATTACTTCACCAAAACCATCTATAGGAATTGGGACAATCACTCTTCCCACCTGGCCTCCCAAAGACTCCTCCGTATATGCCATCGATACTTCGGCTGATTTCAAAGGTATCAAAATGAAATAATAGAGAAGAATATCTAATACAAAAGAAATAACTGCAGAAATAATGCCAATAAGAATACTGTTTAATGATGTAAATGTTTCGATGATGAATCCAATTGCTGCGAAGAACGTTAGAAATGCTAAGATTACTGTTGGATTAAAAAAGGGGATTCCTTCTCCTATTCCATCAGCAAAATCTACAAAGAAGAGATATAAAATCATACAAATTGCTAAGAATATTAATGAGTACAAATACCACTGTTCGATAGACCATGCGTGCATATCAATAATCTTCACCTCCATTTCGAATGTTTTACCACTATGATATACGGGTAAAGGAGGAAAAGGTTTCGATTTATTTGATAATTTTTTATTTTCTATTAATTTTAATTTCCATTATTACAGGATTGTAAATTGTTACGCTAATGTAAATTTTGTAAAGGTACCTTTAATTTTGGTATGGATTTTCGACACAATTTGATATGATAATAAGTGCGTTCAAAATTAGAAATTAATGATTCATCAATTTAGGAGGCTTTATATGTTTAGCTCAAAAAGAGAAGATCCTTTCTTTTCTGCATTGTTGAAAATTGCTCAGAATGTAAATGAAGCAACTCATTATGCTGATGATTTTAAAATTACTGGCGTTGCAGATTTGAAAGAACTTAGCGTGACACTTAAGAAATATGAAACAGATGGAGATATGTTAATCCATGAACTAATCCAGATGTTAAATAAATCATTTATGACACCAATCGAACGTGAAGACATTTTAGAACTAGCTGTACGTATGGATGATGTTTTAGATGGTATTGAAGGTTGTGTTGCTCACTTTGAAATGTTCTCGCTAACTGAAGTAGACGAATATATGAAAAGTTTCTTAAAGTATATTGTCTTAAGCACTGATGAAATTGCTAAAGCAATGGAACATTTAACAAACAAAAATCTAATTAACATGAGAGATCACGCTATTCTTATTAAGGATTATGAGCGTAAATGTGATGAAGTTTTACGTACTTCAATCAAACAATTATTCCTTCACGAAAAAGACCCTATTCGCATTATTCAATTCAAGGATATTTATGAACAACTTGAAGAAGTTGCAGACTATTGCCAAAATATTGCCAACTCAATGGATACTATTATAATGCGTAATGCATAGGAGCTGTAGAAAGAAATGAATACTATAATAATCTTAACCGTACTTGTTGTTATTTTTGCACTATTATTCGACTTCATAAACGGTTTCCATGATACTGCAAATGCAATTGCTACAGCTGTTTCTACACGCGCTCTTTCTCCACGAGCAGCTGTAATTTTAGCTGCATTGATGAACTTTATCGGTGCTGTTACATTTACTGGCGTTGCACAAGCTTTAGCAAAAGATATTGTTGACCCATTTACTTTAAATAATGGTATTCTCATTATTTTAGCTGCATTAGTTTCAGCAATTATTTGGAACTTACTCACTTGGTACTTCGGTATTCCTTCCAGCTCATCACATGCAATCATCGGCTCATTAGCTGGTTCTGCAATAGCTGCTGCTGGATTTGCGGCAATTAATTTTGGTGGCTTTATCAAAATACTTAAAGGGTTATTGTTTTCACCCTTTATCGCCATCATTGTTGGTTTCTTGATGATGTCATTATTTAAAGTGTTATTTAAAAACTTAAATTTATACCGTACAAATAAGGGGTTCCGAAAAGTACAAATTGTAACTGCTGCCTTGCAAGCATTTACACATGGTACGAATGATGCTCAAAAGTCAATGGGGATTATTACAATGGCTTTAATTGCAGCAGGATTTCAAAGCGGAGACAATGTACCATTATGGGTCCGTGTATCCTGTGCAGCTGCGATGGGTATAGGTACTTCAGTCGGCGGTTATAAAATTATTAAAACCGTTGGCGGTAAAATTATGAAGATTCGCCCTGTTAATGGTGTGGCAGCTGACTTATCTTCTGCATTGATTATCTTTGGTGCTACTCATATACATTTACCTGTTTCTACAACTCATGTTATTTCTTCTGCAATCATGGGTGTAGGTGCAGCACAAAATGCTAAAGGTGTACATTGGGGAGTGGCGCGAAGAATCGTTATCACTTGGGTTATAACGCTTCCAATTTCCGCATTATTAGGCGGACTGCTTTTCTTCGTTTTCAATCTATTTTAAGAGATTATTAAAAAGATTCTATAGGCTTTATGCTTATAGAATCTTTTTTTAGTTTAATGTATAAAATTGTTTGTCACCAAGTCTACCAATCCTAAAGATTGTTGATTCGGTTGATGCGGGTTATTTTTGAAGAATGTTGAGATTGATAAAAAGATTAATATTATACATATAAGTACAAATCCGATTATTACTAATGCCATCTTTTTTCCTGACATCTGTCTCTCCCCTTCTATTTAGCCAAACATAACCTCAAGCGTTATTTGTTTGAGGGTCTAAATCCTTCAGAAAGTAGATAATCTTCTGCGTCATCACGGGTACCAAAGCTTTCTTCTAAATTAAAACCATGATAAATGTTCCAATAAGGTGCATCATTTACAAGAAGTAATTGGTCTGCTGTCCTATTACGCCAAATTTCTTCAATTTTCACCTCTTCAACAGGTTCGTCAACTTCCGATAAATACATAATGGAATCTTCAACGATTTCACGAAGCTCTTGTTCAGAGAAATCTCTAATATTCACTAGACCCTTTTCATCAGCATTATATCGTAGCAAGTCTCCAACATAGACAAAGCCATTTCCATTTGGATGTAGTTTTTCAACGACAATTTTTTTGTCGTATTGACTACCTTCAAAGTGATAATTTAACCGATTCATGGAAATTTCCTTTCGAGTTAGCTCAGGGAAACTTTCAATAATTTGTTGTTTTTGTTCAAATGTTAACATAATTTACTCCTTTGTTGTGTACAGTCTGTTTTAGTATAGCATGTTCAGCATTTATATTCGCTTTCAAACAAAAAACGAAATAGGCTGTTTTAGTCTCTCAGCCTATCTCGCTCTCTATACATTCTTTGTTGCTGTTGATCGAATTTCTTTCCAATGTTCATAAACATTTTTAACAATAACTTTACCAACTGCATATAAGGGAACTCCTAGTAAAATACCAATAAATCCTGCTATATTACCTGCTGCTAAAATAATCGTAATAACCGTTAATGGATGAATATCTAGTGTTTTCCCCATCACATTTGGTGTGATAAAGTTACTATCAATTTGTTGAGCGACAAGTGTAATTACACATACCCAAACGGCTTGCATCGGATTATCTAAGAATCCTACAATTACCGCTGGAACTAGTGCTATCCAAGGTCCGATAAATGGCACCATATTCATAAAGAATGCAAAAAGTGCTAATAACAACGCATATTCAAGGCCTATAATTTTATATCCGATGAAGATGATTGTAGCTAAAATTAAACTAATTAATAATTGACCTTGTATATAGTTACGTAAAACATCATCAATTTCTGCTAGAGTTTTTTTAATCCATTCACGTCGTGTTCCTGTGAACATTTTATATACATTCGGAGCAAACTTTTCATGGTCTTTTAACATGTAGATGAAAAAGAATGGAACTAATATTAAGACAAATGCCCCTGATACAATGTTAGAAATCACCTGAACTAAAAACTTACTTGCAGATACCGTATAGGTTTGAATTGAGTTCGTCAAACTATTAATCGTATCATTTAATTGAGCAGGGAAATTTTCGCGATTCTTCAATACATAATCGACCATATCTGTTAGTTCATTTGCTAGAGTCGGAGCAGCTTTTACCAAATTATTAACTTGCGCATTAATCGGTGGTACTACAATCGCAATAAACGCATATACAACTAAGCAAATTAATACAATAATTGAAAGTATGCTAGCCCATCTAGGGAATCTTCTCTTTTCTAAGAATCTTTGAATTGGCTCTGTTACATAATATAAAATCCCACCAGCTAGTAACGGTACGAAAATAGCACTTAGGATTACAACTATTGGGTAAAAGAGTGATTTTATTTCAAGGAAATACTTCACAATTAGGAGTGCTAGAAGTATTCCGACACCAGCTTGAAACCATAACTTTTTCGTCAATTATTTCACTTCCCTCTTAAAATTTCCACAATGTAGCTTTCATAGTTCAAGTATACGCTAAACTCTTTCAATCTGGAAAGATAGTCCATAAAAAAAAGAACCTACTCCTATAGTAGGTCTTCAAAGTCCAATTTAGTCAAAAAATTTCCTTTTTGTTTTGATTATTTTATCAATAGATAACTTTTGGTACTTTACGAATAATAACTTCCCATGTTGTTCCTGTACCAATATGGTAAGCATCCGCAAATGATCCTTGGTTAATTGCAATACCAACATTATCTAGTGAATTTATATATAAAAGGGGTTCTCCTACTCTTAAATCTGCAAAGGAATGACCATACGTCATAATACTTTGAAAAATTTTGCGGTTTTCCGTTTTTATGGTTACCTCAAAAGGGTCCCCATAGCTTATGGCTAGTTGTTTAAACTGTTTACTTCGTATATTAGTCCATAGGTTACCAAATGGTTTATCTACTATATCAATATTTCCATGTATGATCTCATTTTCCAAGGTGGATTTTCTTAGTGTAAGTTCTGTAATATCGGACACGATTAATGATGGACCTACTTGCTCAAACGAAATCACTCCTGAAGCAAGACGTGCGCCAGTGTAAGCAAAAATATCTCGACCATGAAATGTATGAGATTCACCCGAATTAGGAAGTCGGTTAATTGATTCATCAATTTCTCTGATTTCTGAAATACCATAATAGCATTTAATATGCGTTAATGTACCATTATCTGGTGTGACGATATACTGGTTATTCATTGTTTTCACAACAACTGCTTTTCTCTCTGAGCCAACTCCAGGGTCTATAATTGAAACAAAAACAGTACCTTCAGGCCAATATTGTACAGTCTGCAATAAACGGTAGCTCCCTTCCCAAATATTAAATTGCGGAATTTGATGTGTAATATCGTATATCTTAATATCTGCATTTACACTATTTGCTACGCCATACATCGCACTAACTGCTCCATCACTTATGCCAAAATCTGATTGAAAAACTAGTAAATTTTTTACCATTTGCAGCAACTCCTTAGAATAAATCTGTGACTAGGGCGCATTCCGCTTTTAATCTATCTAGCTCCATGCGCCAGCCCCACGAGGGTACACAGGACGTGTACCCGATAGCCGTTGCGACATGATGTCGTGCTCTTAGGCTATCTTCCTTGTAACAGTCCCTCGGTCGAAAGCAAAGGACGCTTTCGATTCGTGCCTGAAAGCAGCTGTTGGGGCTTAACGGGCGCATTCCGCTTTTAATAAAAACTCGCCCTCCCAATCAGTTTGATTGTGAAGGACGAGTTTTATGCTCGTGTTTCTACCTTAATTTACTAATTATTAATTTATCTGAAATTCCTTTTTTTGTCAAATTATTAACCGGAAATTCATTACAATTTTTCATCTTCAACAGAATCTAGATATTCTTTAATTGCAACCATAACAGATTCTACACATCCATCTTCAAATGGTGAAATTAAGTTTGCCTCAGCCACTAGTTTTGTGAATGACATTTTACCACCTAATTGGCAAAGATGGATATAATCCTTCCATGCAACTTCGTGGTTTTCACGAGATTTCTTCCAAAATTGGAATGCGCAAACTTGCGCTAATGTGTAATCAATATAATAGAACGGACTATTGTAGATATGTGCTTGACGTTGCCAAAAGCCACCTTGTTCTAAATATTCGATACCATCATAATCTCTGTGCGGTAAATAGACTTGTTCTATTTTTTTCCACGCTGCTTTTCGTTCTTGGGAACTCATTTCTGGATGCTCATACACTACATGCTGGAATTCATCCACTGCAACGCCATAAGGTAAGAATAAAAGTGCTTCACTCAAGTGAGAAAACTTATATTTCTCTGTGTCTTCTTTAAAGAAAAGTTCCATCCAAGGCCACGTAAAGAATTCCATACTCATAGAATGAATCTCACAAGATTCATTTGTTGGCCAAATGTATTCTGGTATACCAATATTGCGACTAGTATAAACTTGGAATGCATGCCCTGCTTCATGAGTTAATACATCAATATCTCCAGAGGTACCGTTGAAATTTGAGAAGATAAATGGTGAGCCATAATCATCAATAAATGTGCAATAGCCACCACCCTCTTTTCCTTTTTTCGCAACTAAATCCATTAACTCTCGTTCAACCATAAAGTTAAAGAACTCTGCCGTTTCAGGTGATAACTCTTCGTACATTCTTTTGCCGTTTTCTACAATCCATTCTGGTGTGCCTTTTGGAATAGCGTTACCACTTAAGAATTTTAAGCCTTCATCATGGAATTTCAATTGATCCACGCCAATACGTTTTGCTTGTCTTTCGCGAAGTTCTGTTGCATAAGGAACAACAACATCCCGGATTTGGTCGCGATAATTTTTAACCATCTCTGCATTGTAATCAATTCGATTCATTAATACATAGCCCAGTTCTACAAAATTTTTGTAACCTAATTTTACGGCCATTTCATGACGCACTTTTACAAGATCATCATAAATGCGGTCAAACTCTTCCTCATGTTCTTTAAAGAAGCCAAATCGTGCTTCTATTGCAGCTTTACGGATATTTCGATCAGTAGATTCTGTATAGGGACCTAATTGAGCAAGTGTTAATTCTTTTCCATCAAATTTAATTTGAGCAGATGCAACGAGTTTAGAGTATTCAGAGCTTAACTTATTTTCTTTTTGCATTAACTCCATAATTTCAGGTGCAAAACCTTTAATTTGGTTTGCTGCTAAATCGAATAATTGCTCTCCCCATTTTTCTTCTAAGTCATTTTTGAATGGAGAAGCTAGGAGAGCTTTATAATATTCTGTCGAAATTTCTTCCATTTCAGGTGTCTTTTCATCTAAATAATCTCTTTCTTTTTGATAAAATTCGTCATTTGTATCAATAGAAGCTCGAATATACACTAAATTATATTGGGTAGAAAAGTCATTACGGAATGCATTGATTTTCTCAATCACTTCGCTTTGATCCTCAACTGATTGTGCACCTTTAAATTCTGTTAATAATTGCTGGAAATATGCCTTACCAGCCACTAAATCTGGTCGTTTGTATTCATAATCCTTAAAAGTAACCATCTTCATTCTCCTTTTCTATGTATTCTTCGGATTTCGAAATACTTTCTTCTATTATTTATTATATTCAGAAATATTTCAACTAATGCGCCAAAACACCTCTAAATTTTGGTAATAACATCCTCATTTCGAAATAGTACAATTAAAACACTTATTTTTTTAGCGAAATTGTGCTAACCTAATTTCATGCCCAATTTTTAAAGAGAGGTGCTTTACATTGGTAGGTCGTAACGATCCTTGTCCATGTGGCAGTGGCAAAAAATACAAAAAGTGTCATGGTAAAAACGCTTTAGGCGATATTACTACACTTGTAAGCGAAGAAATAGATCGTATAGTGGAAGGTTTTGTAAAGGAATCATTCCATACTCAAGATTATCGCGAATTAGAAAAAAGAAATCATCTTTGGCAAAATGCATTGCAGCATGCATTTACAAATAAATTAATAGATACAATTGCTATGGAAACATACATTTATATCGATCGCCCTGAAGTGTGGCAAAACTATATTAACCATCAATTAACACTTCAAAGCCGCCAACAAGTGAAGGACATTCTTCAATCTTGGCTGAAGCCTGTTTATTTGCTTGCAAAAGTGGATTCTCAAAGTCCTGAAGTTATTGAATTAACAGATATCGTTACAAACAAAAACTATGTGATGAACGGTACACCTGCAAAAACTTTCTCAGGAAGCTGGTTGTTCGGTATCTTCATGCCAGATGCTCGTAAAGGCGAAAATGGACTAACTGCAACAAGTAGTGTGGTTTTCATTCCTGATGAAAAAGAAAACATTGTGGAAGCATTACGTTTAAAACTTCAAAATGGTTATACAGATTCATTGGATCTATATCAAACATTTATGGAAGCTTCAATATCTACTACTGATGAAGTAAAGGCAGAAGCTACGAATGATGTTAGTTCTTCTTCAAATGTAGCTGAGAGTGAAGCCGCAGTTACTACTGATACTACAGCTGAACTTGCTCCATTTACTGTTGAAGTGTTAAAGCATGTCAACAAATACTTAAATGAATATAAGCTTGATGCTATTAAATTCATTGAAAATCTTACAAGCTTCCTCGAAGGAACTGCTGTCAAAGCGAAAAAGTCCGAAACAGTTGCTGCCGGAGCTGTTTTAGCTGGACAAGCTAATGGTCAAATTCCTGAAGGTGGCGTTTCAAAAGTCAAAGACGTAGCAGCTTTCTTTGAAGTGTCTGCTTCATCCATTTCTAAATATCGTGATCAAATCAGTGAATTTCTCGCTAAATAATAATAATGCCATAAAACAGCCATCTAATTTCTAGATGGCTGTTTTATTTACCTGTAAAAGCGGATTTAATAAGTGCAAAGCGTTCCCGAAATCTGACTTTTGCTTCGATACTTTTTGGTGTCTTAGCAGAAACTACATCACAATTTAGTCGAAGTACTTCAGCAAGCATTTTTGCACGTGCTAAATGGTAATCACTTGTTACGATTGTTATCCCTTGCAAATCATCTCCAATTATATTCTTTGTGTATAATAGGTTTTCATATGTAGAAGTGGATCGATCTTCAACGATAATGTGTGTCTCTGGAAAACCACGGTCTATTAAATATTGTTTCATTACGGAGGCCTCTGTTGCATCTTCGTCAGGGCCTTGTCCGCCTGAAACAATGATGTGAACTTGAGGATGCCTTCTAGCATAGGTTAGAGCAGCATCTAATCTAAAAGCCAATGCTCTAGATGGTATTGCCCCTCTTTTCACTTTTGCCCCTAAAATGATGACATACTTATATGTACCTTTTGCTCTTGGTCTTTCACCATCTTTTAGCCATTTTGAAGTAATGCCAAAAAAGAATAATATTGGTATACATAAAATTAATAAGAGTAACATTGTCTTTTTTCTCACCTCAAGCAACATTCCTTTAACATATACTGTTCAACTTATTACAACTCTTTTTCCATTATGATTTTACGTTTCCCACTGTTACTAATATACGTTTCTATGATGTCAAAACCTGCTTTAATATTTAAAATTAACATTCCTTTACGATAATTACGTCCAATCGTAAGAATTTTTTGATGGCCTTGCTCAAAAGCTAGTTTATGTTGTAGCATCATTAGTTCTGATGCAATTTCTTGCCTACGGTAATCAGCACTTACCCCGCCTAACCAACTATAGAATAATCCTCTCTACTTTTCGTAACCTAATTTAAATCCTGTCATGATATGCTCATCTAAAGCAATGCAACATAGCAAATTCGTTTTTTCTTTCAATTCATTTATAGATAGCTCATCTCCATCAAAAACTTCTCTATGGAGCTTCTGGATACCTTTAATTGCATCTTCATTTGGCAGTCCGTTTACATAAACATAATTCAATTATATTCTCCTTTCATTTACACTAAAACATTACATCAATATCAGTTGCGTATACATTTATAAATTCTTTTAAAAAATCCAGTAGCTAAGAGCTACTGGATTTTATTTTTCTAATGATATTGAATACTATTTATATACTAAATATTAACTATTAAAATTCTACGTTATAATCTACGTGTGTACATGTTAAGGTTGCAAACAAAAACCTTTATATATCAACGTTTACCAATCATTTCTCCATTAGAAAATTGTCATGTTTATCATAATGGAAATGTTGATATAAATCAACGTCCTTGTGGTGTATATCACAACCAAATTGACTTATTTTTGAAAATATTAATATTCAATTTACTTTGCTAAAGTATATGTATTAAAAGTACCCAGCTGTGACAATTCAGCTGACTACTCTTAATAAAAACTCGGAGAAAATCAAATATGATAATTTATCAAAAATTTACCAAAAATTCCGCTATCATCCTTTCCAAAGAAAATATCATTTATCCAGAATATATAGTTATTATTTTGAACATTCTCTAGATGACAGGTAAATGTAAAAAACGATTTACTGGGATGTCAAACTATGGAAGGAGCTAAAGCCAAAACAACAAAACACTAAACATCCTAAAGTGTTCTTAGTGTTTTTTATAGCCAAACTATAGTAAAATTTTACTGTGACATTACCTTTAAATAGTGTTACGATAACCTTGGATTTTATATAAATCCTATAAGAATACTCGGAGGTAAGAAAATGAAGAAATTAGTTTCACTCTTGTCACTAGTACTTGCATTATCTTTAGTTCTTGCAGCATGTGGCTCAAAAAGTAATACTGAAGGGAATAAATCTTCAACTGAAGATTTATACGATACTGTAAAAAAAGAAGGCGTTTTAAAAGTAGGAACTGAAGGAACTTACCCTCCTTTCACATTCCACGATAAATCAAACAAACTTACAGGATTTGATGTAGATATCGCAAATGAAGTTGCAAAACGTATAGGTGTAAAAGCAGAATTTGAAGAAACACAATGGGACGGTATGTTTGCCGGACTTGATGCAAAACGATTTGATATGATTGCAAACGAAGTTGGTATTCAACCAGAACGCCAAGCAAAATATGATTTCTCAGATCCATATATTGAATCAGGTGCAGTATTAATCGTAGGTAAGGACAATAAAGATATTAAATCTTTTGAAGATGTAAAGGGCAAAAAAGCTGCACAATCATTAACAAGTAATTATGGAAAAATGGCTAAAAAATACGGAGCTGAAATTGTATCCGTTGAAGGCTTTACTCAATCTGTATCACTAATCGAATCAAAACGTGTAGATGCAACATTTAATGATAAACTATCTTTCTTAGATTACAAAAAATCACATCCAAATACACCAGTTAAAGTTGTAGCAACAGAATCAAACTTAGCACAAAGTGGATTAATGTTTAGAAAAGGTAGCAATAAATTAGTGGAAGCAGTTAATAAAGCGTTAAAAGATATGAAAGCTGACGGAACATACTCAAAAATCTCTAACAAATGGTTTGGTGAAGATGTTTCTCCTAAATAGTATCTTTCAAGATCCTGAGCGAATCGACCAATTAGTGTCGATCGCTCAGTCTTCTCTTTTACCCATGGTAGAGGGAGCTATTAAATATACGATTCCACTAACTATTATTTCATTTGGCCTTGGACTAATTTTAGCAATTCTCACAGCATTAGCCCGAATATCATCTAATAGAGTTTTAAATTGGATTGCACGTATATATGTGTCTATTATTCGGGGAACACCTTTACTTGTTCAATTATTTATCATCTTTTATGGTTTACCAAATTTAGGTGTAACAATCAATCCGTTTACATCTGCTATTATCGGGTTTTCTTTAAGTGTAGGAGCATACGCTTCTGAAATTATACGCGCCGCAATTCTTTCAATACCAAAAGGACAATGGGAAGCCGGTTATTCAATTGGAATGAATTACACCCAAACTTTGAAGCGAATCATTTTCCCTCAAGCTACTCGTGTATCCATTCCACCATTATCGAATACTTTTATTAGCCTTGTAAAAGATACATCACTTGCATCATTAGTTCTCGTATCAGAAATGTTCAGAAAAGCACAGGAAATAGCAGCAACTAACTATGAATTTCTATTACTTTATTCAGAAGTAGCTATTTTATATTGGATCATCTGTACTGTACTTTCTTCCATTCAAGGACGACTTGAATCAAGACTTGAGCGATATGTATCAAAATAGAAATAGAAGTAATTAAAGGAGTTTTTTGAAATGATCAGCATTAAAAATCTTCATAAATCTTTTGGTGATTTAGATGTGCTAAAAGGTGTGGACCTTGAGGTTGAACGTGGCAAAGTAATCGTTATCATTGGTCCATCTGGATCTGGTAAAACAACTTTTCTTAGATGTATGAATTTACTTGAAGTACCTACAAATGGCTCCGTAGAAATAGATGGACATTTAATCGATTTTAATCAAAAAAAAATAAGTAAAAAATCGATCGTTTCTTTTCGAAGTTTAACTGGAATGGTTTTTCAGAATTATAACCTATTTCCTCATAAAACAGCACTTGAAAATGTTATGGAAGGTCCTATTATTGTTCAAGGAATTCCTAAACAGAAAGCAAAAGATAAATCCATTCAATTGTTAAAAAAAGTAGGTCTTGGTGACAAAATTGACTTTTATCCTTCACAATTATCTGGTGGTCAACAACAACGTGTTGGCATTGCACGTGCAATGGGTATTGAACCAAAAGTGATGCTATTTGACGAACCTACTTCAGCGCTCGATCCTGAACTTGTAGGTGATGTTTTACAAGCAATGAAAGATTTAGCCCAAGAAGGTATGACAATGGTTGTAGTAACTCATGAAATGCGTTTTGCTAAAGAAGTAGCTGATGAAGTAATTTTTATTGATCAGGGTGTCATTGTAGAGAAAGGTTCACCCTCTGAAATTTTCAACAATCCAATAGAAGAACGAACAAAACGATTTTTAGACAAAATTCAATAGATAAGTATGAACTAGTAAACCGACCCCTTTAAAAGGAAGTCGGTTTTTTTGTTTATTCGGCTTAATATACTAAACCATATAATGCTTAATGTTTGGGTGGGTATTATTTTGCAACTAATAACATTTTTATCGGCTGCGTATTATATATATTATTCGGCTAACCCTACTGCATTACAAATCAAAATGTTAAAAGCATACTTGTAACAGTACATATATTAAACGTGCATAGCTTACGCTGTGTGCGTTTTTTATTTATCTTCTATTTGCTAATCGGACTAATAAAAAAACCGTAACCAGTAACCTGTTAAAATGATTTAGCCAATACAATAACTTCAAATAAAACTATTTGAACTGAATGTGTAAAATATTCTTCCTGTAAATCAATTAGTAGCATTAAAAAAATGCCTCCTCACTAGTAATTTTGACAATTGCTTAATGAAGAGACATTTCATTTTTGATAGACTTGATGAAGTACTAAATTCAGGAATGTTGATTTATCAACGATTCAGTAGTTTATTCCATTTCTCCAACGTTATGGTATACATGTTGTACATCTTCTAAGTCATCTAGAAGATCGATTAGACGTTCGAATTTTTCAAGATCTTCACCCTCAAGGATAACCTCTGTTTGAGGAAGCATTGATAATTCTGCTACGCTAAATTCTGTAATTCCTTGTGCTTTTAATGCTTCTTGAACTGCATTGAATTGGTCTGGTTCTGCATAGATGATTGTTGTTTCTCCTTCTTCGAAAACGTCGCGAACATCTATGTCAGCTTCGATTAAAAGTTCTAAAACTTCGTCGGCAGATTTACCTTCTAAAGCAAAAACTGCTGTTGCATCAAACATGTAGGCTACTGAGCCACTAACGCCCATGTTACCTCCGTTTTTACCAAAAGTTGCGCGAACGTCTGCTGCTGTACGGTTTACGTTATTAGTTAAAGCATCAACGATAATCATTGAGCCGTTTGGTCCGAAACCTTCGTAACGTAATTCGTCATAGTTTTCTTCGCCGCCACCTTTTGCCTTTTCAATTGCGCGGTCAATAATATGTTTTGGTACACTATATGTTTTTGCACGTTCTAAAACTACTTTTAACGCACCATTAGATTCTGGGTCCGGTTCACCTTGTTTAGCAGCTACATAAATTTCACGACCAAATTTAGCATAGATGCGAGCAGTACCTTGGTCTTTTGCAGCTTTTTTCTCTTTAATGTTGTTCCACTTACGTCCCATTGGATTCACTCTCTTTCGACTAGTATAAATATAAATTGCAAAGTGGGCGTATCAAATACCCACATGGGATAAGCTATTAATTCACTGTAGTATTATACACTAAATTTAATATATTTTATAGATACAGAGAAGTGAATGATGGTTTTCTGAAACTCAGGGTGGAGATTTTACCAACATTTTACTCTTAACAAATTATAAGTTGCTCGCGTTAAGTGTATCTCCATCTTTGATTGTGCCGTATTTAAACCCTCTTTTTAACCATTTCATGCGCTGTTCTGAAGTACCATGCGTAAAACTTTCAGGAACAATATATCCCTGTGCTTGTTTTTGTAAAGTATCATCGCCAATTGCATTAGCAGCAGTCATCGCTTCTTGAAAATCCCCTTTTTCCAAGTATCCTTTACCTTGTACATAATGCGCCCAAACACCTGCATAATAATCGGCTTGAAGTTCTAATTTAACTGATAACTTATTTGCTTCTGTTTTAGAAGACTGTTGTTCTAATGCACTGACTTTAGCTGAAGTTCCTAACAAATATTGTACGTGATGACCAACTTCATGTGCGACTACATACGCCATTGCAAAATCTCCAGGTGCTTTAAATTGATTTTTTAGCTCCTGATAAAATGATAAGTCGATATATAATTTTTGATCGCTTGGACAATAAAAGGGACCTACAGCTGCACTCATATTACCGCATCCCGATTGCACACTATCGGTAAATAAAACCAGTGTAGGATCTTTGTAAATCTTGCCCTCTTTTTTAAAGACCTCTGACCATACATCTTCTGTATCAGCAAGTACTACTTTTACAAAACTTGCCAATTCCTCTTCTTCAGCTGATTGCTTATAATTAGATGTTTGATTGGTCGGAGCAACTTGGCTTGTATTATTTAGAATATCCTGTGGATTTCCACCCAACAATGTATAAATGATAACAATAATAATTCCAATTCCGCCGATTCCACCACCAATAACTGCTGGCCCTTTCATGCCACGACGATCCTCTACATTATTACTTTGTCTTCTTCCTTTCCAATCCATATCAACACCGCCCTAAAGAACTACTCTCTTTAATACATACCCGCTTATTTAGTAAATTAGACAACTTTTCTTAAAATGAATGAAGCTTTAATTTACGATAGAAAGTAAAAAAAGAGAAGCAATCTTTTACGATTTGCTTCTCATAGTCTTATCTGCTTCAATTTTATCTAATAATGCTCGACAGCCTTTTAAACATAATTGATATGTTTCCTCAAAGTCCCCTGTAAAATAAGGATCAGGCACGTCTTTTGAATCTTCTACTAAATCGAGCAGTCTAAACACTTTTTGACTCTTACTCTGGCCTAACATGGGTAATGCATTCTTTATATTGTTTTCATCCATGCAAACAATGTAATCAAAACGTTCGTAATCTTCCACCTTAATTTGGCGGCTAACTAACCCTTCGGAAGAAAGATTATATTCAGTAAGTTTTTTAATTGTCCCAGTGTGTGGTCCCTCTCCAATATGCCAATCGCCTGTACCTGCAGAATCAATATCAAAGTCTTCAAGTAAACCTTTTTCCTTAACTAAATTATAGAAAATGGCTTCAGCCATTGGAGAACGGCATATATTTCCTAAGCAAACAAATAACACTCCTGTTTTCATTAAAACGCTCCTTATATAATTCTTACATTAAAATTTAAATGGGTAAAATTGGAATTTAACTTCGCCAGTAATTGCTGAGTTTTTGATAAAACCATATTCACGACTATCACTACTATTCTGGCGATTATCTCCTAATACAAAGTAAGAATCCTTTGGTACTTTCTTTTCACCTGTTACTTGTTCTAGGGTGAAATCTTCAGTAAAATGATCGCCCATTTCTTCATATTGCTGAATCCCTTGCTTTAAATAAGGTTCCTTATATTCTTTTCCATTAATATATAATTTATCATTTTTTACTTTAATCGTATCACCTGGTAAACCAATTACTCGTTTGATATAGTGATCATCTTCTACCGGGGATTGAAAAACGATAATATCAAATCGATCTATATGGCTTGTTTTACTAATAATTATCTTATTATTATTTTCATATGTTGGTTCCATAGATTCACCTTTTACTGTAACTGGTGAAAACAAGAACTGTCTACATAATACAGCAATCACTACTGCAATTAAGATTGGCCATAGCCATGATAAAATTTCTTTACTAAAGCTTTTCTTTTCCATTTTATATCATCCTCTTATTTGTGGCTTTACTAACTACCCAACCAATATTATGCCATTCATAGAGGAGTTCTGTCATTTGATAATATAATAAAAATAAAAAAAGAGGTGTCTATTAGCTTTTGTATGAGCCAATATTCGCCTCATTAATCATCTACAGCTATAAAATTGGTTGTTCTTTAAGTGCTTCTAAATGCTTTTCTGTAATACCCAAAACCTCATACACTTTCTGTAAAGTAGTTTCTCTAACTTTACTATCACCACGTTCTATACGGCTGACAGTTTTTTGAGTGACATTTGCACGTTCTGCTAGTTGCGATTGTGTCAGCCCAACCGACATACGTTGCTTAAAAATAATTTGACTACGTTTTTCAGCCATTATTTCAAGCGGAGATTTCTCCTGTTCCACATTATGATCTTCCTGTCCAAATAAATCTACAGTAACCATCTAACCACCCCTTAAAAGAAATTGTGTAATACAGTATTCTTTTATTCCGTTACTTTTTTAAGAGTGTTGGTGACATTTTGCACCATAAAACTCCTTAGAGTTTTACTTGTGAGATCATCTCTTCTAGTTGCTCTTTTTAAAGTAACTATTGTTTCTTAGTGTTAAAATGAATTCGGTTTCGGGTAATAGAAACACTAGATTCAAGATTATTCCTTTAGTGTCACTAACAATTTAACAGCCATCCTCTGTTGGTTCATTATGCTTGCCACGCCTTTAACTTTTTTAAAAAGTCCTAAGCTTGTACAGTTACACTAAATTTACTGTTAAAAAAATGGTCAACTCTACCTGTTCACCATTCCTTTATCAAGAAAAAACTTTTACAAACTAAAATCAATCATAATAATTGAAAGACTCATATAATAAGTCTAATTTCTATCTCCCTTATTTTATATTGTAATCGAAATTTTGGAAATGTGTACCCAATGAGCAAAAATTTTTAAAATAATTTGTTTTTTCAAAACTTTAAGTTCGTTTAGGGAAATTTTAATAAAAAATTCCATACCCGCTTTAAAAAAACTATGAATCATAACTACCTCTTTGATTTAGATTTGGTTCTACTATGGTCAGTTTTTGCAAGAAATATCATTAGGGCTATTAAACTAATAGTATTTAACAATGTTCCTCCAATTAACAGGGCCCATTGAATGTTTAACGGTAAATCCTTTGTCACCGCAAATGTAATACTAAGGGAACCTACAGCAATCAAAACCATATATAGCGTTAACCCTTTAAACATTAGTCCTCGCCTCTTTCCTATAATGATCGAATCCATTTAAACGTCGCCTGAATCCACTAGGAAATGGATACTATACACGTAAAGTTAATTTTCCTTTGATGACTTTGGGTAATAGAATAAGCCTTATATTTCCAAGATATTGTTTATAATTTTTTTCAATGATATTATATGCATTTTCTTCTATAACAAAATAGTATTGAATAGTAGCTTTTGATTGGTTTAGTACACGGCACTCTTTTAAAAACATCGTCCGTTGACTTGTTATGTAGTCGTCTGTGACTTCAACAGATGCCGTTTTTAATATGGCAGCAATTTCCTCTCCCACTGTATGCTTTTCGTAAAAGTAAGTATGTAGATCAAGCTGTTTAATACACGGATTAATAAGTTCTAATTGATGCCTTTTATCTAGATATTCCTGCATTAAGAGTATTGCTAAATAATTCAAATCTTGTTCAATTCCACTAAATAATCTACGACATTCTCTAAGCACTTCTAGTTGAGAAATTGATGATTCTTTTGCGAATTGTCTGGTATTATTTGCTGCAAAAAATTGCTGTATACGATCCATTTTCTTATTAATTTTATGAGAGAGTTCCATTTTTGTATACATGGTTTCTTCTACTGGCTTCATCTTCGGATTTTGCGATTCCCTCACTACTTTATTCTTCTTTTTAGTTAATATATCCTTCGAAACTTTTATAAATTCAACACAACGGCCAAATTGTACGAAGTCCACTCTAAACTCTGCTTCCAACCAAGCAGCCGCTTGCACGTATGTGCCACTTCGAGTATTTCCCCACCATGCTTGGTATTTATATGCTGATTTAGGTAGCTTAGCATGTAGTATTTCTTCAATTTTTTCAAAAGAGAGTATGATACGCTTTTCTTGTTGTTTTGATAGGTATTCATATAGGGGTAGATACTTTCCCTGTAATGTATGACTTGCCATTTCTTCTACTCCTTCATATTCTGAAATGCTAAGTTGATTTATTTTACCATGCATATTAATAATTCTAAATATTCTTTTATTAAATACCCTAAATTCATTCAATTTTTAATCGATATCTGACTTTTGCGACTAGATTCTTAAGTATACGCAGGATGTAGGTCAAATAGCAGAGTTGTGCTCTCAATATTTCATCTTAGGCAAAATCCTTAGACCAAACCGCTGTAGCACTAAAATAAATAGAGATGTACACATTTTCTGCATACATCTCTATTAGTCATTTATTTCTTTTTCTGTTTCTGTTCTTTTAAAAACATTTCATAAAGTGGTTTTAATACTTTGGCTTCTAATTCGATATTATGTTCATATGCGTATTTCACTGCATAGCCTAGTGATATAGTCATGGCGCCCGCAATACTAGCTCCAGCTACCGTTCCAGCTGCCGGCACAAACTTTACAATTTGCCTGAAAACTGTTTTACCTATATTCCCCACAACAGTAGCAATAATCATCTCTTTTGCCCGATCTTTTGAAACAGGCTTATCATAAAGTGTTGATAATTTGACCATTAATCCTACTTGCAAGGTAGTTAGTGGAATAAAGTCTGCCCCTGGTATAGGCACTGCTCCGATAGCCGCTGCAGAAGCGCCCGCACCTAGAATCCATTTCTTTGCGGTCGCTGACTTATCCGCCATATGTTTGGCCATCAGTACTTCCTTTTTTTTATTTTCTAACTGCTCCAAAATCTTATTTTGAAGCATCACCATGTTTTCACCAGTACGTGAAGAAATAGGTGTAACTGGATATGCATAATCAGTATGGTCTTGTATATATTTCACAAGACTTGGTATATCATCTGCTGCATCAATTTTATTCAGTACTATAATGATGTCTTTGTTCACTTCACTAATTTTCTTTAATGAAGCTAGTTCTGATTCTGATAGAACCGTACCTGCTGCATTTAAAAAGAATAAAATGATATCCGCTTGATGATAGAAATCCATTGTAACAGCGGAGTTCTCCTCTTTTATATCGTCTAATCCAGGTGTATCTACAAATAGTATCTTATCTTGATAGATATATTTCTTTATTTGTTGGGTCTCACCTGGTTGTGCTCCCACATGTGCTACGTCTTTATCCATTAATCGATTGATTGTTGATGATTTTCCTGCATTGACATCACCAATCATTGCGATAAGGATTTCTTGATCTAGTTGGTCGTTTACTTCTTTTGTTTTTTCAGCGAAAATTCGATCGAATTCTTCATCGGAAAATGGTTTAAATTCATTCATAAAAACACCCCTATCGCATATAGTTTATAATTTTAAACTATATGATTTGATAGGGGATTGCAATTTTTTGAATTCTTGACTTGCGCGCTTTTGTTATATAGCTTCCTAAATCACTGCAGTCAAACCACCGTCAACCCTTATAACATCTCCAGTAATATAATCAGAAGCTTTAGCGGCTAAGAATAGCGCAGCACCTTTTAAATCTTCATCTGATCCCAGTCTTGCTAGTGGTGTTTCTTGTGTAAGATAATCTTGACTTCTTTCAATCGTTACTTTCGACATTTTCGTAGGGAAGAATCCTGGGGCAATAGCATTCACATTGATATTGTACTTACCCCACTTCGTAGCTAAATCCTTCGTTAAGGTAATCACAGCACCTTTACTTGCATTGTAGCCTACAGTATCCATTAGTTCTGGATGCGTTCCGCCTAATCCTGCTACAGAGGAGATATTAATAATTTTGCCTGATTGCTGTTTGATCATTTCACGACCAACTGCCTGGCTCATTAAGAAAGTGCCCGTTAAATTTACATCGATTACTTTTTGCCAAGCCTCAAATGGCATTTCTACCACAGAAGTCCCCCAAGTTGCTCCGCTATTATTTACCAAGATATCAATACTGCCGAATCTTTCAATAACTTCTTGTACTAATCGCTCAACTTCCGTTTGCTTCGTCACATCACACGCTATGCCAATCGCTTGAACTCCTAATCTTTTTAATTCTTCTGCCTTTTCCTCACATGCTTCAACTTTTCTAGAACAAAGTACGACATTTGCTCCTGCTTCTGCAAAACCTTGAGCAATTTGAGCACCTAATCCTCTTCCTCCACCTGTAATAATTGCTGTTTTTCCTTGTAAGCTAAACAATTCGAATATGGCCACTATACTCGCTCCCCTGTATTTACTTTTGATTGGTGTTTTTTTAGTTCAATTTTCGCAATCTGATTTCGATGTAATTCATCTGGTCCATCTGCCAATCGTATTGTACGGGAGTTTGCCCAATGTGCCGCTAACGTAAAATCAGAACTTACACCCGCAACTCCAAATGCTTGTATTGCACGGTCAATTACACGGATAGCCACATTTGGTGCAGTCACTTTAATCATAGCAATATCTGCTTTTGACTCTTTATTACCAACTGTATCCATCATATAAGCTGCTTTTAGCGTTAGTAGACGCGCTTGTTCTATTTCAATGCGAGACTCTGCTATACGTTCACGAATCACCCCTTGCTTGCTTAATGTATGATTAAGAGTTGTACGTTCTTGCACTCGAATGCACATGTCCTCCAATGCTCGCTCTGCAGCACCGATTAAACGCATGGAATGGTGGATTCTTTCTTGTGCTAAATACCTTTGCGCGATGGTAAATCCTTTTCCTTCCCCCCAAATCATATTTTCTACGGGCACCCTTACGTTGTTAAACGTTACTTCTGCATACCCTTCTGGTGCATGATCATAGCCAAATACTGACTGCATTTTTTCTATTTTGATCCCTGGAGTATCCATAGGCACTAGAATCATAGAAAGTTGTTCATGAAGTGGAGCATCCGTTTCTTTATGTTTTGCTGTGAAAATGGCAATTTTACAAAGTGGATTGCTCCCACCTGTAGTCCACGACTTACGTCCATTTAAAACATATTCATCCCCATCACGTTCAATACTTGCTTCTAAATTGGTTAACTCGCTTGAAGTAACATCTGGTTCTGTCATAGCAAAACAAGAGCGAATCTTAGCTTTTAAGAGTGGTTCAAGCCAGTGTTTCTTCTGCTGTTCAGTTCCATAACGAACCAATATCTCCATAATGCCTGAGTCAGGGGCGTTACAGTTGAAGATTTCTGGAGCAATCAACGAACGGCCCATAATTTCGCAAAGAGGCGCATATTCTAGATTTGTCAGTCCTACACCATATTCTCCATTTGGCAAAAATAAATTCCAAAGCCCCTGTTCTTTTGCCTTTGATTTTAGTTCCTCAATAATCGGCGGAATTGAGATAAAACCATTTTCTTGTTGTAGTTGTTCAGCATATACTGCCTCATTTGGATATACATATTCCTCCATAAATGTTGTAAGCTTTTCTTGAAGTGTAACCACTTTGTTTGAATACGCAAAATCCATATTCTTCTCCCCCTTTTTAACTGCTAATCCCCTTTTACCGATTATGAAATTGTTGAGATCAATGGCTATCCATATTTTTTTCTGTGAATTTCGGAAATTGGGAATCATGCATTAACTAAGTTATTTTATAAACTTGGGGGGATTATTATGACTTCAAAAGGAAAATAACTATCCAAACTGTGCAATAAAAAAAATTGCCCTTCTATTAAAAATAGAAAAGCAACACTTGAATACTATATTTTTAGTAAATAATGGACAGTTCTAGTTTTATTGCTATTTACTACGCATTTTTACTTTCGTAGTATTCTTTTAATTCGTTATAATATTTGTTTAATGATGATGTAGAAACACCGAACTCATCTGCTAAATCTTTGACTGTTATTTCAATCGGATCAAATAGACCCACTTCTCCGCCAAAACGAATAGCGCCAGCAGCAATAGCGACTGCTTTACGAGCTTTAGGTTGTCGTTCTACTACATAATCTTCCACAATATCTAATACAGTTTTTGGATCGCGGTTACGAGCTTCCAAAAACTCAAGAACTTTTAAGAATACATCTGCTTCAAAATCAGTAAACTCTCCACCCTCAAATCCATGTTCCCCAAGCTCCTTCCATAGAGTTAGAGAATGCTCCTTCCAAAATGCTTGTTCGTCCAATTGATCCTGCTCTTTAAAATTGGCTGTTACCTTTTCGAATACTTCTTGATGATCTTTTGGGAAGAAAATCATACTTGAAACGGCTAAGAAGTGATTTTCCATTTTAGAGCCATCAGGTAATGTAAAACAGAATACATGAACATCAACTGGGACAGGTTTTTCCCCTTCTCTACGTAGATGGAACATTTCATTTGTTAAAATGTTTTGAACAACCATATAGTTCTCTTCAACATCCACTACTTTAGCAATGATCATTGTTGGATGATTCCACGTTTCAATCACTTCTAATGTAGATGGACGTACCGTTTCTTTTTTCACCTTTTGCAAATAGTAATCCCAAATATCAGTTCTTTCATGGAAGAAAAAGACATCCATAGCGACAGCATCTATCATATCTTCGATTAAATAGCTATCAAGCATTTTATGCCAATTGTCTGCAAAATCTATATATGATTTATAGTCTTTTCTTAAAGGATAGACATCATAAAATGTTTGTAAGATTCTTTCTAACTCTTCCTCATATACCTCTTCAACTGTTACAGCTTCTTTTAGAGCACAGCATTTTTTGTACTTTTTACCACTACCACATGGACAGGGATCGTTACGTCCTGGCATTTTAACACGTCCTTTTAATTATAAAGTGCTTTTTTAGCATATCATTTTTCTCTCATTATCTAAAGTTTGCATCCATAGTCTACTTTTTTATTTCAAACATCATGAAATCATGGCATAAGTGTGGTACGGTTTTATTATGAAAAAATTTATTCCACTTCTCATATTATTGTTAGCCATTTTTATCTCATCTAGTCAAACTTATAATCAGCAATCAATTGTACCCTCATTACAAGAATTTTTGCCTAATAAGCCATATGAATCGTATATATCACAACTTCATTTTCACTATTACGGTATGGAAATTTCTGTTGCTACACGTGGCTATTATTATTTTCTTGAGTTTTTGGTTCGTAAGGCAACCCATTTCTTTACGTTTGGAGCTATTGGTATGGCAATTTATATTGCACTTCCCCGTAAAAAATTTAGATTTCTCATTGCAATATTGATGACTTTTCTAATTGCAGCAATTGATGAATTCCATCAATCTTTTACTGCTGGTCGTACATCTTCTTATCAAGATGTGTTATTAGATACGATTGGCGCCATTATATTAGTAGTAGTTTTCAAATGTATTCATTCACTCTTAAAAAGAAAATCCACAGAAGAATAACTTCTGTGGATTTTTCTATAACTATTTGCCAATTAAAACATCTAAGTCAATTGTTATTTCTTCAACTTTTGATTGATCAAAAGTTGCTGTTTGATGCCAGCCCATCGGTGTCATATGCAATAGCATTAGGACAAGGTTCGGCATTAAATTGACTGTTCGAGTGATTCGATTAATGGATACTTCACTAAAGTTTTCTTTAAAGCGGTCTACAGTGAGATTATTTGAATAGGACTCTTTGTCTGAATCTGCAAAGAATAATTCTCTTAGTTGCTTTAGATATCCACTTTGCGGTACTACTTTAATAACAATTCCATCAGGCTTTAAAAGTCGTCTAAATTCTGTATAATTTGCAGGTGATAAAATATTTAAAATAGCATCAAAGCTAGCCTCTTGAAAGGGGCTTTTTGCTAAATCGCCTACGCACCATATCATACCTTCATAATTCCGACTTGCCGCAATGATCCCCTCTTTTGCGATATCAATCCCTACTCCGACCATATTTTGTTTGTTTCCTTCATCAAACTGTTTTTTGATGAGTGCTAAATGTGATCCTTCTCCGCATCCTGTATCTAAAACATTTATATTCCGTCCAAATGATTTTAGTATATCTAAGATATAGTTATACAACGGTGTATAAAGTCCACTTTCGATTATTTGTTTACGAGCTTCAAACAAATCCTTTCCATACATAGACGTAGCCGGATGAGTCATAAAGTTCACGTATCCTTGTTTTGCAACATCAAATGTATGGCGATTTTCACAAGTAACCACACATTGCGCTACTGTCATTTCCTTATGACAAACAGGACAAGCAAAGATTGTTTGTTGTTCTCGCATATAATTTGCACTTATTTCTCTTTTTGATAATGACACAAAAACACCTCGATTACCTTCTTCGCTTCCATCAGTATACACTACAATTTACAACAAGGAGAAAATACTAGCGTTACTTTAAAGAAGGAACTGGATTTTCTGTTGGTAAAAGTTTTTCTTTATTCGGTGAAACAAGTGAATACTTTTCCCACTTACGGCTCTTCCATCTAAAGAATACAATTATTGCTCGGCACCATTCGTCTGCTGCTATAGCAAGCCAAACACCAACTAAACCAAAATGTAAGTTGAACACAAAAAAGTAACCTAAGGTCAAACTCATACAAACCATAGAGAAGAATCCTATAATAACTGGAAACCTTGCATCCCCTGCAGCACGTAATGTGTTTATAATCGTAATGTTAAATGTTCTCCCTGTTTCGAGTACGATACTTAATAGCAAGACAGATGTACCGATTCGAATTACTTCAGGATTATCAGTAAAAATTCGCATAAGTGGATATCGAAAAGCCATCACGAATGCAACCATTACAAGCGTAAAACCAATCGCCCACTTCACACTACTCCATAGCTGTTTATACGCATCATCTGCACGTTTTGCCCCTACATATCTGCCTACTATAATTGCAGTGCCAGAGCCAATTGCCATAGCAAATAAATACGTAAACATCGAAATATTATAAGCATATTGGCGTGCTGCTAAAGATTCGGCACCTAAATACGTAATATAATACAAGAATGTAATTTGGCATCCTTGATAAAGCACTTGTTCAAGAGCAGAAGGTACACCGATATCTAAAATTTTTTTAATATATTCTTTTGGTAAAGCTAAATAATATTTAAAGTCAATTTTAAACTCCATTACTTGGTATAAAAGCCAGAAAAACGCAACTAATGCGATAGATCGACTAATAATAGAGGAAATTGCTGCACCTTGAACGCCTAACTCTGGGAATCCAAATTTACCAAAAATTAAAATATAATTAAAGGTAATATGTAGTACATTCATGGCAACAGATACGTACATTGTTTGTCTAGTCCAGCCATGTACACGTACTATTGCTGCTGTTGCATTGATCAATGCTTGGAGGAATATTCCACCGCCGATTATAACCAAATATTTATCTGCATAAATCAGTACATCACCATGCAAATTCATTGCAGTCATCATTTGTTTGGAGAAAAAAACAAAAAACAAGCTCAATAAAAGTCCAATTACAAGGTTCATAGTGATAGCCACTGCAGTTATTTTAGGAACCTCTTCGAACCGTCTAGATCCTAAATATTGAGCTACAACAATAGAGGCACCATTACCGATTACTTCTAATATGAGAATCGTTATTTGAATAAATTGATTAGCTGCACCAACACCGGCCACTGCATCATCAGCAAGAGCGCTTAGCATAAACGTATCTGCTACGCCCATTAAAGTAAATAAAAGAACTTCTAAAAAAATGGGCCATGTTAAATGGAATAAGCTTAACTTTTCCTTTTTTCTTAAAACTTGTTCCATATTTTCGCCAATCTCCTTTTCATTCTCAAATTTTCAAACAAAACGTATACTATCACATCATTAGGTGCCTAGCTATAAGTTTTTGAAAAAAAAATCCGCTGATTTCTCAGCGAATTTAATATTATGCTTATATAAATTTCTTATACGCCCCAGTTATCAACATGAAAGCGCTTTGCTAACCATTTTCAAATTTAAGACACAAAGTAACTTATTAATAAGCCTAATGATGAAAGTAAACCGTAAAGTGTATTGGTTATCGCTGTAGACTTCATGGCAAGACCTTGTTTTGCAGGTTCATGTTCTCCTTCTCTAAAGCTCTTAATAGCTGTTATCGGTTTTTTGATACTTACTAGCACAACTAATAACCAAGGACTAACAATTCCCATCACAATTAATACAATCATCCATAAATAAGAAACCACAAATGATAGGGCTAAAAGAGTGATTGCCTTTTCACGCCCCAAAAGAATGGCTAATGTTTTTCGACCACCAATAGTATCTTCTTTAATATCACGAATATTATTGGACATATTAATGCCACCAACTAGTATTCCAACAGGGATTGAGACAAGCACACTAGTCATGCTAACTGTACCAGCTTGTATAAAGTAAGAAATCAATACAAAGGCAAAACCCATACTAAGCCCTGCAAATAATTCTCCAAAAGGAGTATATGCAATCGGATGTGGCCCTCCTGTATATAAATAACCAATTGCCATCCCTGCTACACCTATGGCAACAAGCCACCAACTACTACTTATACAAATATAAATACCTAACACAACTGCAATGGCATAAAGTAATAATGCAAAGTTTAATACAGTTTGAGGTTTTGTTCCGTGGCGAACTAATGCGCCACCAATTCCAACAGATTCAGCTGTATCTAATCCACGTTTAAAATCGTAGTATTCGTTAAATAAGTTTGTCGCGATTTGAAGACATAAACAGCAAACAAGCATTGCGATAAATAGTAACCAATTTATTTTGACATCGAACATAGCAAGTACTGTCCCTAAAATAACTGGGGAAAATGTAGCAGTTAGCGTATGAGGACGCGTTAGTTGCCACATAAGTTTCGCAGTACTGATCTCCTCGATCTGTTGATTACGATTTTTACTCATAATCTACTTCCTTTCAATCTTTATATACAACTACTAATCTTAACTGATTTTTCTCATCTATGCCAAAATTACTTTTGGAAATCATAAATATCATTTGAAATAAGATATTCTATATTGGAAAATCTATCATTTCATCTCACAATTTTTTTGAATCACTATTTAATTTTTATGCTATTTTTTTGTTACTTTTACATATAATGCAGAATGAAAACGAAGGGGGATGTGAGTATATGTGTGGAATTACAGGATGGTGCAACTTTAAAAAGGACTTATCAACACAACAATCCTTATTACATACGATGACGAAAACACTACAACAAAGAGGGCCAGATGCAGATGGATTTTGGATTGATGGACCAATAGCCTTTGGACATCAACGTTTATCCATTATTGACTTAGAAGGCGGCAAACAACCGATGAGTTATGAAAAAGAAGGGCGCCTTTACACTATTACTTACAACGGTGAATTGTATAACACTGATGAATTGCGAAAAGAGTTGCAACAAAGAGGATATCACTTTCATACAACTTCAGACACAGAAGTTTTGCTTGTTTCATATATAGAATGGCGTGAACAATTTGTCGAAAAGATTAATGGTATCTTTGCTTTAGGTATTTGGGATGAGAAAGATAAAAGTTTGATACTTGTCCGTGATCGACTCGGTGTTAAACCTTTATATTATAGTCATACACAAGACCATTTACTTTTTGCTTCAGAGATAAAAGCATTACTTGCCCATCCCGATGTGCCCGCTAATGTTGGATATGAAGGTTTAGCAGAATTATTTGGTTTAGGTCCTTCTCATACTCCAGGCAAAACTATTTACAAGCATATCCAAGAACTCCGGCCAGGTCACTTCTTAAAATATGATTTAAACGGCCTGAAAATAAGCCGTTACTGGAATGTGAAAAGTAAAATACACGAAGATTCCTTTGATGAAACAGTTGCAAATGTCAAAGATTTAGTTGTTGACGCTGTGGAACGACAACTTGTATCAGATGTGCCGATCTGCACCTTATTATCGGGTGGACTTGACTCTAGTATTATTACAGCTATCGCCGCAAATAAATTTAAAGGTACTGA
The DNA here is from genome assembly GCF_053847205.1 of Rummeliibacillus sp. JY-2-4R. Classification (NCBI taxonomy): domain Bacteria; kingdom Bacillati; phylum Bacillota; class Bacilli; order Caryophanales; family Caryophanaceae; genus Rummeliibacillus; species Rummeliibacillus sp. JY-2-4R. The sequence goes on from NZ_CM132623.1 coordinate 3,822,548, forward strand.
CAAATCACCTCTCCATACGTACTCCATCAATTATGAAGACAATGCACAATTTTTTAAAGCAAATCACTTTCAACGATCCGACGACACTTTCTGGATTGATAAAATGTCTACAGTCTTCCATACAATCCATCACTCAAAAGTAATCCCTCAAGAAACACTTATTAAGGAACTAACAGAGTCTGTCTATGCAAAGGATATGCCAGGAATGGCCGATATTGACTCTTCCCTTCTGTGGTTTAGTAAACAGATTAAAGAAACGTTTAAAGTAAGTCTATCTGGAGAATGTGCAGATGAAATTTTCGGTGGTTATCCATGGTTCTATGACAAAAATACTGAAGGTTTCCCCTGGATGCGTTCGACCAAGGAACGAATTAATTTATTAAGACCCGAATGGCGTCAAAGACTTAATATAGAAGAATATGTACAGCAAGCATACGATGTTGCTAGAAAAGAAACACCTATTTTAGAGAACGAATCTCCAAATGATGCAAAAAGAAGAGAACTTTTTTATTTGAATATGACATGGTTTATGCCGACATTACTAGACAGAAAAGATCGCACAACCATGCGTGCTGGACTTGAAGTACGAGTTCCATTTGCAGATCACCGCCTTGTCGAATATGTATGGAATATTCCCTGGGAAATAAAAAATTGTGGAAATATGGAGAAAGGTGTCTTAAGAAAGGCTATGGAAGATTTGTTGCCAAATGAAGTTCTATACCGTAAAAAAAATCCATACCCAAAAACGCATAATCCTGCTTATACAGAAGGCGTCGGCAAATGGCTCTCCTCTATTTTGCAAAACAAAAATTCAGTTCTTCTTGAGTTTTTTAACAACAAACAACTGGAGTCATTGATTGAAACAGGTGGTTCATCCTTTACAGCTCCTTGGTTTGGCCAATTAATGACAGGACCTCAATTACTCGCATACCTTATTCAAACTCATATATGGTTTGAAGAGTACAATATCAACCTAACAAATTGACATTTTATAAACATATATATAATATGTTTATATAAAACCAAACAATATATATAGACGTTTATAAAAGGGGTTGTACAATGGGCACAGAGTTATTCGAAAACGCATCTATTCAAGAACTCAAAAAAGGATACACAGAAGAGGAGCATTACTTTACTTGCTTATTATGTAGCAAAAAAATAGAAAAGGGCATTATCTATCCATATAATGAACAATTATTTGAAGCAAAGAAAATGATGCAAACACATGTTAAAGACGAACATACATCAGTTTTTGACCATCTCATTAATTTAAATAAGAGAATGACAGGGTTAACAGAACATCAAACAAACTTACTTCGTCTTTTCTATTCCGGCAAAACAGATCGTGAAATACAAAACGAGCTGGAAATTGGTAGTGTCTCAACCATTCGACAACATCGCTTTGCATTAAAAGAAAAAGAACGGCAAGCAAAAACCTTTTTAACAATGATGGAATTATTAAGAGAAAAAGATACTACTAATGAATTCGTACCAATTGAATCTACAGCAACAATGGTAGACGAACGTTACAATATTACCAATAAAGAACAACAAGAACTAATCGCAAAGTATTTCCCAGATGGTTCAGATAAAGCTATCTTAAGATTTCCCAAAAAGGAGAAGCATAAAATTGTCATACTTAGAGAAATCACTTCTCACCTATCAAAAGATATAATCTATACAGAAAAAGAGCTAAACGAGATTTTAAAAACCTATCATGAAGACTATGTGCAAATTCGACGATACCTAATCGAATATGGCTTCATAGACCGCAAAGAAGATGGCAGTGAATATTGGGTAAAAAAATAAACTACTTTTAAAGAAAGCAGGGTTCTCACAATGGATCATAAAAAAGAGCTCAAAGAACAATACAAAGAAATCCCTATTCAATCAGGTGTCTTTAAAATAACAAACAGAGTAAATGGTAAAATCTACATCGGTAGCTTCAACAACCTTAAACGCCTAAACGGATTGAAATTCCAACTTAAAACAAACACTTTTACCAACCCATTACTTCAAAAAGAATGGAATCAATTTGGTTCAGATGCCTTTACCATTGAAACAGTCGAAATGCTTAAAAAACCTGAAAAAGGTTACTTCGATGAAAAGAAAGAACTCGAAAAGCTAGAGCTAAAATGGATTGAGAAGCTACAACCATTTGGGAGCAAAGGGTACAACAAAGTAGTTGAAATCCAGTAACCCATTTGATAAGATATAACCAATTGAATAGCAACTATGATTTCTAGGGTTCCGCAAGCGCTGCTTGGTCTGGTCCGAGAGAAATCTCATAGCGCTGTTGCTATGCCACGGAAGGATAAAAGCCTGGGAGACACTGATTAATTCAGTTATCTCTCAGGCTTTTTTCTGTATAGAAAGGATGATGTATTTTGAACAAACACTGGTTGATCGTTTTGCTAGCTGTTTTATGTGAATTATTTTGGGTCGTTGGTTTAAAGCACTCACATAGTTTTTTTGCTTATGGAATAACATTCTTTGCAGCAGCACTAACCTTTTATCTACTATTACTTGCGGGGCGTTATTTACCAGTAGGCACCGCGTATACTGTTTTTGTAGGACTTGGAACTGCCGGTACAGTACTTGTTGATGTACTATTATTCGGTGAATCACTCAGCTTTTCTAAAATTCTATTGCTAGTCATCCTATTAATAGGTGTTATCGGCCTAAAAACCGTCACTACAAAAGAAACAAAGGATGGTGCTTCATAATGGCATGGATTGCAATTATTGTGGCGGGCTTTTGCGAAGTTTTTGGTGTCGCTATGATGAATCGTTGGCAAGAAAAAAAGAATATCTCTACTATACTATTATTAATCCTTAGTTTTGGACTTAGTCTTCTACTCCTTTCATATGCCATGAATACTGTATCCATGAGTACCGCATATGCAGTTTGGACTGGTATTGGTGCTTCAGGTGGAGCTTTAATCGGTATGCTGTTCTTTGGTGAATCGAAAGATTGGAAACGAATACTATTTATCGCCATGATTCTGATTTCTACAATAGGCTTAAAATTACTCTCTTAATCGTAAATTTTAATAAAGCCACTAAAAATCTCTTACTTTATTACTCTACTTTCTGAATTTTTTCATATATAATATGCAACAGAGCATTATTTTAAGAGAGGAAGATCAATGTGAACGTATTTGAAGTGACAACACAAGAAGACTTGCAAAGAGAATTTGATATTCGGTTGAAAGTTTTTGTAGAAGAACAAAAAGTTCCTCAAGAAGAAGAAATCGATTCTTATGACCATCTTGATGGTGAATGCCATCATTTCCTTGTGACAACTGATGATAATAAAGCAATCGGTACAGGCCGCATTCGCATAATTGAAGGTGTTGGTAAAATCCAACGTGTAGCGGTATTAGAAGAGTATCGTTCACATGGGATTGGTAAAATCATCATCCAAGCTTTAGAAGAAAAAGCAAAAGAACTTGGCGCTTCAAAAGTAAAACTTGATGGACAAGTACAAGCACAAGGATTTTATGAAAAATTAGGCTACGAAGTAAAATCTGATGTCTTCCTTGATGCTGGTATTGAACACGTATTAATGGTTAAAACATTCGCATAAAATATCATAACAGCTATCTTCAATAATTAATCATACATTGAAGATAGCCTTTTTTAGGATGTAGTAGTCTTCTTTGGTTTCACTAAAGTATAAATAATACCCCCGAATATAAGAAAAATACCGAGTGTTTGCCATAGAGTTGGTCTAAATTCTAATAGTAAGATATCTAGTAAAATTGCAACAACTGGATCGACAAACACTAACGCTGAGACAATGATAGTCGGTAAATTTCGTAGACTATCAAAGAATAAATAGTATACAAAACCTGTGTGGATTAAACCTGTTCCCAAGATATAAAACCAATTCCAGCCCGTCAAACCATGAAAAACACTAAAATCCATGAAAGGTAACAACATCACTATCCCAACTGTTGTCTGAATAAAGGTCATTGCATAAGAACTTAATTGCGCAATACCCTTTCCTAAAAACATGGTCATTGCATAGCAAAATGCAGAGAGAATTGCCCAAACAAAACCAGAATTAAATAATGCCGATAATGATGTAAATTCCTTCATGCCAATAATTAATACACTACCTAAAAAACATACAACAATCGCGATTATAGAGCTAAGTGACATCTTTTCTTTTAGAAATAAGCTCCCTAAAATGAGAACAAAAATTGGCGCTAAATTATAAATTGAAATAGCTATTGAGATGGACATTTCTTCAAATGCTTTAAACAAAAACACCCAATTAAGTACAATAAATACGCCACAGATGATTGTTTGAAGGACTTCTCTTTTAGACCACTTTTCCACCTTATATGTACCAGTATATAGCCACATCCCACCAAGAAAAACCGTCGCACAGATACAACGTATAAAAACGAGTTCTTCTGCAGGGATTCCTGTGTTCACTGTAAAGAAACCAATGGAGCCAAATATCGCCATCGCAATGGTCATTTTCAATATTGCCGTTATAGATACATCCAACCTAAAACTCCCTCACTTTATTTAAATCCTAATTTTGATTAATCATAACATTTTCTATAATAAAACTACTGCCCAAAACAAAAAAGCTACAGAACTTTTTCTGTAGCTCTCTTCATGTGTCTATTCGATAGGAATCCAAAGCTCTATTTCATTATTTTCTATCTTCTCATGAATATGGTATTTTTCAAAACACGGAGCTTTCCTGAAGCTAATTCCTTTTACGCTTAATAATGCCTCAAAACTTTCTGGGATTTCTTCGATGCCCTTCTCTACAATTCCGACCAAATAGCGGCCTGCAGAGATTAATACTTGATCAGGAGCGTGCATACCTTTTACAGCATTTGTAACTAAGCCTGCTACGTAATGCAATCCATCATCATTCATTGATACACAAACACCATATGAAGTTTTAGGCCTTGAATTCATCTTTTTTAATTCATGTTCAAGTTTATTCCATAAGACAGGAACATCTACCCGATTTCCACTTTGAACTGCGAATCCTTTAACAATAAAACCTTCAATTTCTTCGAATCGCGCAAACATTTAATAGACACCTCAATTCACCATCGTACTAAAAGGGAATCCCAACCTAATTAGCTTTTGTCTCTCTTTTGTTCCATTTTACTAGGTAGCATTAATACGCCAATAGCAAAAGCAATAATGCCTATATATAAAATATATTTAAAGAAATTAGCTTCTACAATACCAAGAGGATGCGCTAAGCCCATAATTAATAATATTAACCCCGCATAAAATACAAATAATCTCATTGGATTTCTTGCCTCCTTATGCGTGAATGATATTACGTTTTCTAGAATGTACAGTTCTTACTTCATTCACTAATTTGCATACTGTTACTATTCCCATTTTCCTTCTTATAAAACATTTTATTTTAAAATTTTAATGTTTACTTATTTTTTCAAATGGTAAGGAACAGTAATAACTACTACGTTTCTTCTATAGAGTAGTGAAGTTCGGATTAGTAAACTTGATTGGTTATGCAATATGTTTTGCCATCCCTTTCTCGGTATAAACTGCGGAATAACAATTGAAACTTGGCGATTTTCTTGCTTTGCTTTTTTTTCAATTTTATCAACCAATTTTGTAAGAGGTGATATTAAGCTGCGATAAGGCGAATAAAGTGCTAACAGTTTGACATCAGGAAATCTTTTTTCCCATTTTTCTTCGAATGCGTGCAGATCCTCTTTATCAAACGCTACATAGATGGCGATTAGATGCTCAGGCGATAGTAATTTTGCATAGCTTAGCGAATGTTCAACAACCTTGCTGATTCCTCCAACTGGTAACAAGACAACATTGCCATCAATAGATGGGAGCACATTGTTCAATTTATCAACACGAAGTTGTTCCCCCACCAAAATGTAATGGTTTTTAATACGATGGAACATATAAATTAACACTGGTAAAAAGATAAGCACCGGCCAAACATGATCAAATTTAGTGATGAAGAAAATCATCGCTACAACAAATGAGATGACAGCACCAATTGTATTTATCGTAAATTTACCAATCCATCCTTTTGGCTTTTCTCTCCACCATTTCACCATCATACCCGTCTGAGCTAAAGTAAATGGTATAAATACCCCAACAGCATATAAAGGGATTAGTTTCTCTGTTGAACCCTGTGTAAACAAGATGAGAATCATTGCAAATACACCTAACATAATAATCCCATTAGAATAGCCAAGACGGTCGCCTCTAACTTGGAACATTCTAGGAATATATCTATCTTTTGACAGATTTACAGCAAGTAACGGAAATGCAGAGAAACCAGTATTAGCTGCCAATACTAATATAAGCGCCGTTACCCCTTGAATAACAAAATAAAAGAATGTGCGTCCAAAGACTTCTTTTGAAATTTGCGATACAACGGTTTCTGTTGGACTAGGAGTGATACCTAAATAATAGGCAAGAAATACGATTCCACAGAATAAGACTGCAAGTAATCCTCCCATAATCACTAGCGTTTTGGATGCATTGACAGGAGCTGGATTTTTGAAATTAGGAATCGCATTCGAAATTGCCTCAACACCTGTTAAAGCAGAACTTCCGGAAGCAAATGCTTTTAAAAGGATGAATAGACTCACTCCCGCAACAGGTGTTCCTATTGCTGCATGAAGATCAGGAGAGAATTGTCCTGTTATGATTTTGTAAATTCCTACTACAATTAAAAGAACTAATGCTGCAACAAATAGATAAACAGGATAAGCTAAGACTGAAGCCGATTCTGTGACACCTCTTAAATTAATAATGGTCAAAATTAATATAAATACAATGGCTATTTCCACTCTATATGTGTGCAAAATTGGAAACGCTGACGTAATTGCATCCGTACCTGCTGATACACTAACAGCAACTGTTAAAATATAATCCACTAAAAGGGATCCACCTGAAACAAGACCAGGATTTATGCCTAAATTTTCTTTAGAAACAACATACGCACCGCCACCATGTGGATAGGCAAATATAATTTGTCTGTAGGACAAGATTAATGCTACTAATAGTACAACAACAAACGCTGCGATTGGGATGGAATACCAAAACGCGATTGCTCCAAGAGTCATCAATACGATTAATATCTGCTCAGGTCCATATGCTACAGAAGACAAAGCATCAGATGACAAGATAGCAAGTGCCTTCGTTTTACTTAGTTTTTGTTCACCTAACTCATTTGATTTTAAAGGTCTTCCGATTAACATTCGTTTTAATTTCACTTGAAAACATCCTTCTCTAAAAAAATTGGTTCACATTCAAAGCTGAATGAAAAAGAAAAAAGCCTACAAGTCATTACGAAAAAGACTTGTAGACATTATTGTTTTGCCTAACAAGCTCCACTTTTCTTCTTCTAACGCTTACGAGGTTAGCTGTCGGATTCGGACTATGAAGTAGCCCTACCTTTTAAAAGGATTCACCCCAAGGATGTAAACTATACATCCGGACGTAATCGGTTCCCCCGCGGAATTAACTTCAGCGATTTAGAAATATGAAACTTAAAACATAATTTGTGAGGTAATAGTACGCTTATTTTTTTGAAAAGTAAATAGTCAAATACATACTTTTTTGGGTGTTTTGAATTATTTTTTGGAATCCATTTGAAGCTAACTAGAAAGTATTAAGTATTCTTCCATTCAAGCTTTTTATGCGACTTTGTTTAGCAAAAAATTTCAAAGGTAAAATGCTTTTCTAATAGTTGCGGATAATATATATAAACTAATTCATAAATTAAATACCCAAAACTCCGCAGATGTTAACATCAATATTAATCGCAAAAATAAAACAGCATAATCTTTGCATATTTATTACAAAGACCATGCTGTTTTTTATTTTACAAGAATAGGTTGCTCTTTAAGAATCGAGTGTAAATCTTCTAAACTTTTAATCTCATACTTTGGTCGAATGGCTGTAGTATTTTGCTTAAGATGTGGATTAAACCAACAAGTGTCAATCCCTGCAAGCAAGCCACCTTGCATATCAGATGAAAGAGAATCTCCAATGATTAAAGTAGATTCATGATCAAACTCTGGAATTCGCGCAAATACATAATCAAAGTATTCCTTCATCGGCTTTTGATAGCCAGTATCCTCTGATACGAATATATCTTTGAAATATGGATATAGGCCAGATTCAGTTAATCGCTTATATTGCGTTTTTGATACACCGTTTGTCACAATGTATAAATGGAATTTCGTTGATACATTTTCAATTAACTCTTTTGCACCATTGATAAAATCATGATTTTCCGCTAATAACGCTTGATAACGTTCGCCCATTTTCTTGCCATCGACTTCTTTGCCATACACTTTAAAAAGAAGGCCAAAACGTGTATTAATAATTTCTTCACGTGAAATCTCTCCACGTTCATATGCAGCCCATAAACCATGATTAATCTCTTTATAACAACCTTCTACATCATCTGTTAAATCTAGGCCATTTTCAGCAAATAGACGATGCAAAGCTTCATTCTCTGCACTTGCAAAATCTAATAATGTATCATCTACATCAAATAATAATGTTTGATATTTGCTCAAAATATTCCCCCCCAATACTATTTTAGTTATAACAGAAATTAAGGGGAAAAGACATAGACTAGTTGTAATATAATTTTTATATTTTTTTCTAACCTTCTTACCTTTTCTTATGAAGAATAATCTTAAAGTGGAAAATATCCAAAATGAAAATGAGGCCCTATATAGGTAACCTCATTTTCACTCAAATTATAGTATACATATTTCTATTTAACCGATGTAGCAATTCGCAAAGCTTCTATTGGATCCTTTACATTTTCAATTGAGTAAACAATTGCATTACTTTGCCATTTCACCGTATTCCCAGTTGATGATGTGGAACTTAAATGAATTGAACCATTTGGCTTTGGTATTGGTAATGTATTTTTTTCTAAAAATTCTACCGCTTGTTTTGCCAGATCAAGACCTTTTTCAGGATTAGTTGTTCTTGCCTGAGTGGCAATTGCCCATCTTCCTTCATTCCATCCAGTAAATTGAGATCCTGCAGCTGCATCTTGGTAACCTATGATATTATGACCAAGGCTCACCTTTTGTCCACCCGTTTTGCTAAAATCTTCAAAACCGATGACATCGTTTGCTTCTTTTTCGTTACTGTACTTTTTCACCTCATACTTAGCAACCACCGAATCCTTCGGAGCCTGATCCAAAGTTTTATCATTAACTGGTGTATTCTTATCTGTTTGATAGTAAACGATTGTGTATTGATTATTACTTGTTGTTGTTTTTGCTGTTAGATATTTCCCGTTCTCTATAGGAAGTTTATTCGGAACAAGCACTGGTAAATCAGTTTTTAATTGTTTTCTTATAGAAGCAATGACACTGTCATTCTTATTTTCATTTTCTGTTGTTGATTGAACATCTTTTGGGTTTTCTGTTTCTGCATTAGGATTAGTTGTTCCTGTAGGATTAATATTACCTGTTGAGTTTGTTGTTTTACTATTTTCACTCTTCTCAACTACTGTTGTTTTTTCATTTTCATTATCAGTATTGCTTTTATCTGTATTTTGATTTGCGTTTCCTGAACAAGCGCCCAATAAATTTACTACCAAAAAGCAACTTACGACCTTCGCAGGATATTTCATTATAAGCACCTCTTTTTCTTCTGTTATTTTTTACAATTCCCTCTCCTATTGTTTATAAACATTGCATGGTATTATTCAAGGAAAACCTAAACATTTATGGCATAATTGATAATAAAAGGAGGGGTAAAATGCACTCAAAATTCAAACTAACTATAGATTCAAACGTTTATATTCATAATGCACCGGATTCGTTCACATTAGAAGATATAGAAACTTCAACAGCAAAGCCATATAACCGCGTGATTGCATTTGTATTTACAATAGAAGAACTCACTGCATATTTAAAACTATGTATCGACAATCAATTAATTACCGAACAAGGATACCTATTTTTAGTCTATCCTAAAAAAGGAAATAAAATGTACAATACTTTCATTCATCGAGATGAAATATTTCCTGCAATAGCAGTAGATGAACAAAAATATATTGCAAATAGCGATTATAAATTCGCCATGCTCTCCTCTTTAAATGATACATTCTCCATATTAACTATTAAAGTGGATAGCAAGCAAAAAGGAAAGAAGAAATCAATTAAAAGTCAATGTGTCGATGATTATATTCAAATGATTCCAAAAGTGAGGGAGTTTTTATCACAAGACCAAGAACTATTTTCATTTTATGAGTCGCTAACACCTGGATATCAAAAAGATTGGGCACGCTATGTATACAGTGCGAAAAAAGAAGAAACGAAGCAAAATCGGTTAGAGGAAATGAAAAAAATTTTAGGTCAAGGGTTTAAAACAAAAGATCTTTACCGCCAAGCACAAAAAAATTCATAATCATTAAGGAGAATGACAAAGTGAAAGATGTTAAATCGTTTTTAATGTTCCAAGGACAAGGAAAAGAAGCAATCGAGCAATATCAACAATGGTTTCCGGACCTTCATGTGGCGAACGTTTCATATATGCCAGATTCCACGCAAATAGCAATGGCTGTGCTTGACTTTAAAGGTTATCAACTATTGTTGAACGATAGTCCGATTAAACACAATTTCAGTTTTACTCCTTCCATCTCACTCTTTATAGAATGTGACACAAAAGAAGAAATTGAACGCTATGCAAAAGAAGTAGCTTCTAATGGTGGAATTCCATTAATGGAATTAAACAACTATGGCTTCTCTGAACTATTTGTTTGGATTCAAGACCGTTTTGGCGTGTCTTGGCAATTCACTTATAATCCTTCCGTTTAATCAAAAAGAAGGCATCCTCTTTTGGATTGCCTTCTTTTACTTTCATTTACTATAAGTGTATTCTTTTGTTGTTATAGAAGTTCCTCGTGTCAGACTGAGGTAGCCATTGACACATGATGTGGCATCAATAATATGAATGCCTTCTTATTATCGTTGCATCTCTTTTGTTGGTCCCAATACTCCAGGTACTGGAAGTCCCGCTTGACGAAGTAAAACTGTCATTTGTCCGCGGTGGTGTGTTTGATGGTCGATTAACGAACGTAGTAGTTTACCACGCAAAGTTGGGCCTCCAAAGCCGTTAACTGCTTCTTCTAGGCCCGCATCAGTTAATTTGGCTACTTCCTTTTTAAAGCCTTCTGCAAGTTGTTCGTAAGCATCGATAATCTCCGCTATATCTGTTGGCATTTCTTGGTTTTTCCCTGGTCCAGGTACTTGTAGTTCCGCTAAATGGCCGAACGCTGCACCAACACTAACTAAATGCCATGCTAACCAACCTAGTGTATTATGACCTTCTACAATTGCTTGGTCGAATTTATCATTTGTAATAGCTTTTAAAACTTTTAGCGTTCCTTCTGAGGATACTGTCCAATCTTCTAGAAAATCATCTATTTTCCGATACATACCGATCCCTCCATATAATAAACAATTAGTAAGAATTCCATCTTATCGAAATGCTCAAACACATGCGATTTTCAAAGGTGTTATATCCTTTTAACATATCTTCTATTTTAATGCATTTTGAATATGTGCTAAATGGTGTTTCACATGCCATGCAGTGAAACTAATATTTTCCTCTATTGAAGAGATACCACCTACGGGATGGTTCAATGTTCGCTTTAATTGTTCATCATTCAAGTTTTCCAGTAAATAAATGAGGCTTTCAAAAAGACCCTCAATCAGTTTTAGTTGACCGCCAATAGGTAAATCATAATCTGGCAACTTTGCCCATTCTGCTTCTTCATAAGGTTTAATTGTTGGCGTTTCCTCTGTGAGGGCAAGTTTAATACGAATATAACTGTTCATACTACAATCCGCAATGTGGTGCACGAGTTGGCGAATTGTCCATCCATTCTCGCGATATGTTTTTTGTTGTTCTTCATCACTCAAGCCTTTAACAGCCTTGTTTAATTGATCTGGTAGGATTCGAATATCCTCAATCCATTGTGCTATTTTGTCGCTCGAAATAACCTCTTCGCTTTGGTACTCACCAATTGGGTATCGTTCATTTGCCATTACGTTTACCTCACTTTCTTTTACTATTTAATTTTGAAATTCATATGTACATAGCAACTTTATCTTTTCGATTTAAAGATTTATATCGTAATTTTCTACATTATATCACTTTATAATTTCTATAAATAATTAATATCAAATATTCAGTCGCATAAAAAGGCCATCTTAGAAAAGTCTTTTCTAGATAGCCCTTTATCAAAAAGTATATTACTATATTCCATTTTAGTAAGGAGCGAGCTATAAGGTACCTTTATCTAATCTTCTACACTTTCACTAGTTGATACTAAAAATATTACTACATTTAGTACAAAGAATATAAAGGGCTTTAATGCAGCTTCAACACCTTGTCCTACCATTAAGTGTGTTGTAGTGGCACCGACCATTAAAACAGCCAATGCTCCACTAGAAATCGGTATAAAACCTTTTTTTACAATACCGATCAATAATCCAATAGCTGATGTGATTTCAATGGCTCCTACTCCATACATTATTAACTTTCCATAACCATAGACTTCGGTGAAATTTTTAACAATCATTGGGTTTGACATTAATTTCTTATAGCCGAAATACAAGAATGCAAGTGCCAACAATAGTTGAATTAGTCCAATTAGAGATTTCTTTAAAATCGCAACTCCTCCTCTATTACATAGTAAAGTGAAACTTCAATCAGTGGGGGTTCCGACGTACAGGACGTACTAGTGCTAATGTTGTGATTGTCGTGGCGTTTTTAGTTGGCCATCCCCCACTGATTGTTAGTTGAACCAATCGGGCATTTACGGGCAGTTATCTCAACCGCTGCTTTTTCGAATTCTCTAAAGCTTTGAGGCGAGAGTCAAAAACCAGTTAATGCGGGATAAATGCTTTACTATATACATAGTCCGAGGCTTAAGAGTTTAGAAGCAGAAGTCAAAAATAGATTATAATCGACTTTTTACTTTATTACGAAGGCGAAATAGTGAACTGTAAATAAGGCCTACATCTCATATCATAAAAAAATTGCTTTTCTATTTTTAATAGAAAAGCAATTTTGAAGACTTTGAACAACCAGTTCTCTTTTATTATTAAGCCGCTCTTGTATTAGAATTCTTTACTTTTCTGAATCTAGGGCTATTCCATAATTCAGTCCATTTCTTTATGGCGAATACGACGACAATGAGACCCAGTAAAAGCATGATGACAGATAGCACACCATTTAATGGTTTATAACCAGTAGAAGCTGAGTTCCAGTAGACGTTTTTAATCATCCAGTAGCCTGCATAGTTTACTGTCACATATAAGTAAACTAAAGGAACTAAACATGTTAGTGCGTACCAGCGTTTGTCCGCAATTTTCAAGACTACCGTCGTACCAATTACTAACCCAATGGTTGCCATTAGCTGATTGGATACACCAAATAATACCCAAATTGAGCTAATATCGCCAGAGTACAATAAATACCCCCATATGAAACAAGCAAGAGCACTTGCAAATATTGAACCAGGTAACCAATCAACTCGTTTTAAAGGTTTATATACATCGCCAAAGAAATCTTGGATTAAATAACGTGCTACACGTGTTCCTGCATCAATTGCAGTTAAGATGAACACGGCTTCGAACATTATAACGAATTGATAGAAATATGCTGCCATGTCATAGAACCATGGAATCTTTGCAAAAATATAACTCATTCCGACAGCTAGTGTTACAGCTCCTCCTGTACGTCCTTCTAAATCCATTCCGATCTCCTGAGAAAGTTCAGGTAGATGTACAGTTTGCATTCCTAATGTTTTGAATACTTCTGGGCTTGAATTAATAGCAAAGTAATCACCAGGCATTAATGCTGTTGCAGCAATCAATGCCATAATCCCCACTAAACATTCAACAAGCATCGCACCAAAACCTATTGCTCGTATATCTTCCCATTTATTAATCATCTTTGGTGTTGTACCAGACCCTACAAATGCATGGAATCCTGAAATTGCACCACAAGCAATTGTGATGGATACGAATGGCCATACAGGACCCGCAATTACTGGTCCGCCACCATGGATAAATGGAGTAAATGCTGGGAATTGAATAATTGGATTGACAAAGAATACACCTATAATTAATGCAATAAATACACCAATTTTCATGAAACTACTTAAATAATCACGTGGCGCTAATAATAACCACACTGGTAATGCTGCTGCAAAGAATGCATATATAGGTAAAATAATAGCCAGAGTCTTAATATCAAAATTCAAAAATTCCCCTAATACAGTATCTTTTATATAAGGTCCCATAAATACGCCAACCATTAATAATATAAATCCTAATGTAGAAGTGGCAACTAGATTGCCAGTCTTTTTATAAGCAATACCTACAAGCATTGCAATTGGAATGGTAATTGCAACGGCAAAAGTTCCCCAAGGATTATGCACAAGTGCATTTAAAACAACCATCGACAAACCAGCCATTGTAATCGTAATAATAAATAACATCGCTAAACCAGTACAAAAACCAGCCACAGGTCCAAGTTCATCTTTTGCTACTTCTGATAAAGATTTCCCCTTTTTCTTCATAGAAGCAAATAAAACAACAGCATCATGGACTGCTCCCCCAATGACAGCTCCGATCAATAACCACAATAATCCTGGCAAATAACCAAACTGCGCAGCTAGAATTGGACCAACTAGTGGACCTGCTGCAGCTATTGCAGCGAAATGATGCCCAAAGGTTACCCACTTATTAGTTGGAACATAGTCTTTACCATCTGCCAACTCATGTGCTGGTGTTGGTTTTGAATCATCAATTTTCAAAACCTTATTGGTAAAGAAATATCCATAAAGACGATATGCAATTACTAAAATACAAATAGAACCAATAACAACTGAAACCGCGTTCATTTTTTCATCTCCTTTTGACTCATGCAACATAATAATATGAATCTATACGTTCACTAATTATAAAAAGTTGAAAATATAGAATTTTTAGAATAAATCTATTATATAACAGTATAAAGTGATAGATAAAGAGTTTTTTATATTTTTTCAATTTTATTATTCAACATTAACATATCTGTATAATTGCTAAAAAGATATCGCAAAACATTATTTTTCACACATTTTTATTAATTATATATAGAAAAATAATATAAATTCCCTTAAAATGGCATGATAAACGGCGTCTCTTGTTATATTATCTGTATCACTTATCATTCCCTAGCTAATTTCTTTGGATAAAGTAAAACAAAATATCCCTAGTTATTTTGTAAAATTATTATTAATTAATCCCACTTAAGGTATCAACACTTTATGGAATAGCATAAACTAACGATATTAGTTAAGAAATGAATGCAATTAGTTTAGAAAGGAGTACAAAATGAAAATCACAAAAATTGGTTCTATCTATCAACTGTGCTTTATGCCGAGGCTTTTTCCTGTAAATTGTTACCTAATTGAAGAAAACGATCGTCTTACGCTAATCGATACGGCACTTTCCTTTAGTGCAAAAGGAATTATAAAGGCTGCCGCGCAGATAGGAAAACCTATCGCAAACATTGTTCTGACACATGCTCATGGTGATCATGTTGGTTCCTTGGATACGTTAAAGGCTTTACTACCAAATGTCACTGTAAGTATTTCGAAGCGTGATGCTCGATTGTTAAATGGAGATAAAACACTTTTGGATGGTGAACCAACTTCACCAATTCGAGGTGGCGTTCCAAAGAAAATTCAAACAAAACCTGATATATTGCTGAAAGACGGAAATCTTATAGGTTCACTTGAAGTTGTCACAGCCTCAGGACACACACCTGGTTCTATTGCGTTATTCGATACAAGATCTGGCAACTTAATTGCTGGTGATGCTTTTCAAGTTAGAGGTGGCATAGCCGTTTCAGGCGTTATTAAACCAACATTCCCATTTCCAGCCTTCGGAACTTGGAATAAAGAATTAGCAATTGAAAGCGCAGAAAAACTTCTAAGTCTAAATCCCAGTTTGTTAGCAGTTGGTCATGGAGATATGATTGAAAAACCTGTGCAGGTTATAAAACGCGCTATTATTGAAGCTTCTTAGGCTTGGAGGAAAGGAAGTTAAGCAAATATGGCCATTCGAAAGAAGTTGGATTTTAATGCGATTCTTCTAAAAACAACAGAACTAGTTGACGCAAAGGGGCTAGACAAATTATCTTTTAGTTTACTTGCCAAAGAACTACAGATTCGTCCACCTTCCTTATATAATCATGTCAATAGTCTTGCACAATTGAGACAGTCATTAGCTATTTGTGGTCTAAAAAAACTTTATGAATACATGACCCATGCAGCGATAGGAAAATCAGGCGATGAAGCCATTCGATCAATCAGTCATGCCCATGTTCAATTCGTTAGAAACCATCCAGGTCTTTACGAAGCAACAACGCGATTTCCAGATAAAGAAGATAAAGAATTGCAACATCAACAACAACTAATCGTAGAGCTTGTAACGAAAGTTTTAGCATTTTATAACTTACAAGAGGAAATGGAAATTCATACTGTAAGAGGATTACGCAGTATTCTTCATGGATTTACGTCAATTGAACAATCAGGTGGGTTTGAAATACCCTTAGATATTGACCAAAGCTTTACAATATTGATTGATACTTTTATAAAAGGAATACATTCTATTGCAAATGAAGGCTGAAGATTAAATAGAAAGAGGTCCAAAAATGTTTGAGATGATGAATATTGGATTACGCCTATTTATCGAACTATTTGGTCTTTTGATATATGGTTATTGGGGATTTCAAGTGGGAAATACAGCTATTCAAAAAAGTATATTTTGCATTTCAGTTCCACTAATGGTTGCAATAATTTGGGCTATGTTTGGTTCACCTAACGCAAGTTTCACGTTACCTATAGCAGCCCATTTCGTAGTAGAAATGATCATTTTCCTACTGCCTGTTGTGTTATTGATAAACGTTAATAAAGTCGTTCTAGCATATGTTTTCGGTGGAATTTTCATTGTAAATAAAATAGTTCTTCTCTATTATGGTTCATAAAATTATTGCCTTATATAAACAAAACAATAGATCAATACCACTTTCGGAGTTCTTACTCATAGAAAGTGGTATTGGTATTTATATAATTTAATTATTCAAAAAGGCTTGTATCGTTTTATTCCGATTTGTACTATGGCAGATAGCTGAAATTACAGCTACTCCATCAGCTCCAGCTTGTCGTACTTCTGGCACTGTTTGTTCTGTAATTCCACCGATTGCAACAATCGGAAATTCTGGATACATTACTCTTGCCTCGTGCAAAAAAGTTACGCCTGCAGGTTTCTTTGCATCAGTTTTAGATTTGGTTTCATAAATCGGGCCAATCCCAACATAATCTGCAAATCCTAAAACAGCTTGTTCTAATTCATCTTTTGTATGAACTGAAACGCCTACAATTTTGCCTTCAAATTTTGTACGTATCTTTTTGAGAGCAATATCGTCCTGTCCCACATGTACCCCGTCAGCGTTGATCTTCAAAGCAAGTTCTACATCATCATTTACAATAAAAGGAACACGATAGTGCTTACATAACATTTGGCAGGCTAATGCAAACTGCTCAAGTTCTTGCCCTTTTAATGCACCAT
This sequence comes from Rummeliibacillus sp. JY-2-4R, assembly GCF_053847205.1. Classification (NCBI taxonomy): domain Bacteria; kingdom Bacillati; phylum Bacillota; class Bacilli; order Caryophanales; family Caryophanaceae; genus Rummeliibacillus; species Rummeliibacillus sp. JY-2-4R. Next base: position 3,840,204 of record NZ_CM132623.1, read on the forward strand.
CACCTTTTTCACGTAATTGGAAAAAGGTGATTCCTGCTTTAAGCGCTTCTTCTAACACATCGAGCGGACGATCAACGCAATTCTGCGTCCCCATTATAAAGTAAACCGATAAATCATTTCGATTCAACAACTATCACCTCACAAATTCCGTTTCCATTTTGATAGGCAAAGTGATTTGTTGGACCATGGCCATGACCAATGTTTAAAGGATTTTGAATAGCTAATTGCACAAACTTCTTTGCTTCAATAATTGCTTCACGGATAGTATAACCTCGTCCCAAAAATGCAGTAACAGCAGACGAAAATGTGCAGCCAGTTCCATGTGTATGTTTTGTATCAATGCGCTTTGTTGTCATGGAGAATGAAGTGCCATCTTGGAAGTAAACCGTATCAATTGCATCGATTCCTTCTAAATGTCCACCTTTCATCACAACACAAGCTACGCCCATATCAAGAATTACTTTAGCAGCGCGTTCTATATCGTCTGCTGATCTGATAGTAACTCCACTAATTTCCTCTGCCTCTGGAATATTTGGTGTAAGTACTGTGGCTAAAGGTAACAATGAAGATTTTAAAGCATTCACCGCTTCCGTTTGAAGAAGCGATGCACCACCTTTTGCAATCATGACTGGATCTATAACAAGCTGAATATCTTGATCCTTTAGGCTCTTTGCAACAGCTTCAATAATTTCTGAAGAAAAAAGCATCCCTGTTTTAACAGCTTTTACAGGTAAATCTTGTATTACCACTTCTATTTGCTGTTGAACAAATTCAGCAGATGTAGGGAAGATTCCTTCCACACCCAATGTATTTTGTGCTGTTAAGGCAGTGATTGCAGATGTACCAAAGACATCGAGCTCTTGAAATGTTTTTAAGTCCGCTTGAATTCCTGCGCCTCCACTACTATCTGATCCAGCTATAGTCATTACTATGTTCATCGTTGTTCACCTCTAGAAATATCATGTAATGCATTTAGAACTTCCACTTGGAAAGAGCCAAGTTGATTTGTTGTTGAGGCAAGCTCTGCAACAGTTTTATAGTCTTGCAAAACATCACGTAAAACAGTCAATGGATCACCCTCTACTGCTAATGCTCCACTACAAACAGCACTCAGCAAGCAGCCTGTTCCTGTTACTTGTGTCATTAACAAATTTCCTCCATCGACACTATACGTTTGCTCTCCATTCGTTAAAATATCTGAAGGACCCGTTACAATCACCATGCAATTAAACTTTTGCGCAACTTGTTTGGCTACCTTTTCAACATCGATTTCACCAATGCCGCTATCTACACCTTTCGCTTGCCATTTTACACCTGCAATACTTGCTAGTTCACCAGCATTACAACGGATTAAATTAAATTTCACTGTTTGCAGTAATTCCTGTACAGTTTGTTGCCTGTAAGTTGTAGCCCCTACGCCAACTGGATCAAGAACAACGGGTATTCTTTTCTCATTTGCTTTACGACCTGCAAGCAGCATCGCTTCCTTTGTACGTGAATTGATTGTTCCAATATTAAGTAATAATGCGGATGCGTTTGAAACCATTTCTTCTACTTCTGACGCTTCATCCGCCATTACAGGAGAAGCACCTATTGCAAGGAGGCCATTCGCTGTAAAATTTGCTACAACATAATTCGTAATACAATGAACAAGCGGGCTTGCCTTTCGAATTTTAGATATACTCATAATTTGCCACTTCACCTTTCCAATCTTCTAATGTCCAAGGCATCTCCCAAAACTTCCACTCATAATAGCAACTCTTTTTGAAGTGTGCTTTAAATAGCTGAACTTTTTCGGGTTGTTCTTCCGCAAAACGATTCATCATGGATTTTTGTAATTCGATTTTTTCTTCATAATCCGGGTTGCTATACATGGCAATCCATTCTTCATAAAGCTTGATACCAGGTTTTAGATCTTTGTACTTTTCTCCAATCTCTTGGTACAACCAAGGACATGGGAACATGGCTGCAAAGGCTTCCGCAACATCACCATTATAAGCTGCATTGTACATATGGCTTACATAGTTGTATGCGGCTGGTGCTGGTTCAAATATTTCAAGTTCATGTTCAGTAACACCAAGCTCTTTAAATACTGTACGATGTAATTCAAGCTCAGCTTCATTGATATAACGCGCGTTTTCTAGAAAATATGTCGTGTCTTCATTTGTATTAGCCTTTGATGCCGCAATAGCAAGCACTTTCGTATAATGCTTTAAATAAAAGGCATCTTGCATCATATAAAACTTAAATTTTTCAATTGGCAATGTACCCTCAACCAATCCTTTGACAAACGGATGTTCAAAGCTTCCTTCGAAGTATAAATCTGTCTCTTTTCTTACTTCCTCACAAAATGTCATTCTAAGTCCTCCTCGTGAATTACCGTAGAATGCAAAAAGTCTCTATGTATCGACATAGAGACTTTAAAGTTAGTCATTGCTCCCTACGTCAGTATTAACTGTCAGGTTCTAAGGGTCAGGTTTTACCTTCTCAACACAAAAGTGTCCCCCCGCATAAATATTTGGTTGGGTACAAAAAAGCTCGCTAAACTAAGCGAGCTACTGTACAAAAGTTACTATTTATGTACTTTGCTCCCTACGCCAGTGTTAACTGCCAGGTTCTAAGGGTCAGGTTTTACCTTCTCAACGCGATTCACGTTCCCCTGCAAATATTTAAGTTGGCTTTATCGTAGCATTTATCATGCAGCTACTCAAGGATAAATTTACCTTTTATCCCGCAGTAACGGGCAGTAAGATTCCCACCTTAAGGTTTAGAAATTTCAAAGAAGTGCAAGGTTGTGAAAAAACTGCCCGTAAAAGCCTGATTGGTAAGATACAGTGAAACTTACCGATGCGTTAGCAGAGGTCTAGTTGAACCAATCGGGTTCGTACTGTCGATTGATTGCAAGCGTACGCTTGTGATCTTAGCGACAGTAGAACGGGACTAACAATCAGTGGGAGTGAACCCCAATGATTGAAGTTTCATTTTCACTTTATTCTTCACCAATACCAGAGGTGTTCATCAAGACAATTCTCCATCCATCTGGGTCTTCAATTGTAACGCCGGATTCTTCCCAATAACCGTTCTCTGGTTTAACAGGACCATACCCCATATTTTTTAACCTATATGTGATTTGTTCAATTGTTTTATGGTCAGGAATATAGAAGACTAGCAGATTATCCTTTGTAGGAGCTGGACAGGGACTACCATCTCTATGTTGAGTGAATTCTAAATGATAGTCAAAGCCAGGAAGTCCAATCATTACCCCTGTATATCCCCTGTGCCCCTCAAATGAGCCGATATTTTTCAACCCTATTCCTTTGCAATAGAAATCCACTACTTTTTCAAGTTGATCGGTTGGGCGTGCAATTCTAATTTGTGCTACTTTCATTCCATTTGGCCAATTACTATCCATCCCTTCATCCCCTTGTCTCTCATCTATATTTTTAAAAATTTACCAATTAACTACTAAGCATTATAACAAAGGATGAATAGAAGTACCTTCAGCAATTAGGCTGATTCGAATACAAATCTAATATTCCACTTTGGAATCAAAATCCCTTTTTCAATAATATCTCTACAATCAAATTCTCTGTTATCCTCGTGTAAAGGAGCTGATTAAATGAGTAAATGGAATGCAGTTTTATATGATCAAAAACACGAGTTTGTTTCGAAATTTGGTGGCGGTTTAGTTGAAGTACTTGCACCCAAAAAGGAGAAACTATTTTAGATTTAGGCTGCGGGTAGATTGTGTAATAAAGCGTTTTTCTGCTGTTTCCCCAAAATTCTCTGTTTTAGCTGCCATTATAAAAGTTCTTAACCATTCAGTTTCCATAGACCCTCCTAGTATTTAAATACATTTATAGTAGAAAACCGTAGTATCTAAATTGCCATTAGCAGATTTTGCATACAAAGGAATTCTCCCTGCTTCCATAAAGCCTAAAGATTGATATAACTTATTTGAAGGATCTCCTTCTCTAGTATCGAGTAAGATAAGTGATCTATTTTCTAATTTTGCTTGTTTTTCTGCAATTTGCATAAGTTGACGCCCAATCCCTGATCTTCTGAACTGAGGATGGGTCATTAATTTTCCAATCTCTGCTCTGTGGGTGCCATTTTGTCTTGATTCTAAGAATAATTGAATGCTCCCTACAATTTGACCGTCCATTCGTGCAACAAATAATTTAACAGTCGAATTTAATACATTTTTCCAATAATAAACTGCATCTTCAAGTTTTAAAGGTGGTAAAAAACCGATTGATGCCCCTTCATCCACAACTTCCTTTAAAAGGCTTGAAAGTTCAATTATCTCTTTATCCATAAATTTCAATTCTTCTATTTCCACATAATTTTTCAAATGTGATCCTCCTTAAATTTTTATCATTTTATTTTACATACTATTCGGATAATTAGCATTAGAGAATGTTAAAGTTTATCATATAAAAAAGATGGCATTTCTACATTAGTAGAACACCATCTCTTCATAAAACTTATTTACTTTTAAAGATACATTCTCATCCATTCCATATAGTTACCAACTACGGATTCTAAGAATTTCACTGTACCTTCATCTGTTAAGTTTCCTTCAGCGTCAAATTTAGTATGAGCTGCTCCAACATATACTTCGTTTCCTTGTAGAACAGGTGAGCCAAGACCTTGTGCAAATAAAATATCGCGTAAATGCATTTGTGCTTTTACTGTTCCAAGAATGCCCATTGACGCACCCATAATCCAAGATGGTTTACCAATCATCACTTTATCTACACGTGATAACCAGTCAATTGCATTACCAAGGACGCCTGGGATAGATGAATTATATTCTGGTGTTACCCAAAGAACAGAATCAGCAGCTTTTACTTTTGCTTTAAAATCAAGTACAACTTGAGGTGCTTCATTTTCGATATCTTGGTTATACATTGGAAGTTCATTTAAACTTAAAATTTCTAAGTCAAATTTGTCTGCAAAATGTTTTTGAACAAACTTAGCTAACATCATATTATAAGACTCTTTGCGAATACTACCAACAATTGCAACTACTTTCATGGTATTGCCTCCTATACAAACTATTTCTATACAAGAATATTCGTAATTCGAGATAATTTCAACTAATTTGCATAATAAGGATGTACAATATGTAAACAGATAAGGATGAAATTCCCACCCTTATCTATTTTTACTTTCTTTAGTAATATGGTGATTTATATCCCCTTCATCTCCCATTAGCTCAGATATAGTGACAAATTTATACCCTTCTTCCTCTAGCTTAGGTAATATTTGTTCTAGCGCTTTAATGGTTTGTGAGCGATTACCGCCCCCATCATGAAAAAGAACTACATCTCCTGGTGATGCCCCGTCTAATACTTTTTTCGCAATCCTGTTAACTCCTGGGTTTTTCCAATCTTGTGTATCTAGATGCCACGACCATATAACGACTTTAAAACCATTTTTCTGCGCCGTGTTAATCATTTCATCTGTATAAATTCCACCAACAGGACGGAAAAGTGTCGGTGAAAATCCCGTAATGCCACTAATAATACTATTCGTTTTTTCAAGTTCTTCATCTAGTTTTGGTGATCTTGCCTTAAACATATGGGAATAAGTATGGTTTGCTAATTCGTGTCCCTCTTTATATTGACGTTTAATAATTTCAGGGTATTTTTCTGCGCTTTTACCTAATACAAAAAAGGTGGCTTTTGCATGGTATTTAGAAAGTAACTCTAAAATTTCGGGAGTGTATCTTGGATCTGGGCCATCGTCAAATGTTAAAGCAATTACTTTCTCTTCTGTTTGAATATCCCACAACACTTGACCCGTTTGCTCATAATATCTTCTACCCTTATCCGCTGCATAACTAAACCTTGCGCAAAATATGGAGATGACCAAAACGCTAACAGTCAAAATTATTATATTGTTTCGTTTCAAAATATCACCCCCATTTAATTTTTTTCAAAAGAACACTGTGACTTTAATATTTGCCGAACTAAACAAATTATGCCCTTAAAAGTATTTACATTTAATGCATTGGAAGTTTATTCAAAATGTAATTCTTACGTTTATTTATGAAGAAAAAGGTAAGAATTGATATTAAGTTGTATTTTGATTAAAACAGGAGATGAGAAAATCTAATGTCAAATATTAATCCAATACCTAAAGATGAAGGAATCGATCATAGCATCAGCCTTTTAAAAGAAGGATATTTGTATATCTCAAACAGGCGTGACCAGTTCCATTCGCCTATTTTCGAAACTCGTTTACTTGGTAAAAAAGTAATTTGTATTACTGGAAAAGAAGCTGCAGAATTATTTTATGATAATAAAAAGTTCAAAAGAAAAGATGCAGTTCCTAATAAAGTGGTTAAAACATTGTTTGGCGAGAATAGTGTACTAACATTGGATGGAGATGCACATAAAAGGCGCAAGGAAATGTTCATGTCTGTGATGACACCCGATGATCTAAAAAAGCTAACAGAAATTGCGGATAATCAATGGGCAATGGTCATTGATAAGTGGAAACAACAAGATCAGGTTATTTTATATGAAGAAGCACAAGAAATCCTATGCAAGATAGCATGTGAATGGACCGGTATTCCAATACCCAAAGACCAAATAGAACAATTAACAAAAGATTTAGTAGCTATGTTCGAGTCCCCAGCAACAATAGGGTTAAATAGTTTATTTACTAAAAATGCGCGCAATCGTGTAGAAAAGTGGCTCTGTGAACTCATTGATTCTATTCAAGAAGGTACAGTTGTTGTGGATGAAAAAACGATTTTGCACAAATTTGCTATGTATCGTGATGCAGAGGATAACCGCATCGATAGCAAAACAGCGACTGTGGAAATTCTAAATATACTTGCCCCTATGGTGGCTATTTCAATCTTTATCAATTTTCTCGCACATGCAATCCATCAATATCCTAATAAAAAGAGAAAACTTGAAGATCATAAAGAGTATGCTCATATGTTCATACAAGAGGTTCGCCGTTTCTATCCGTTTATCCCATTTGTTGCCGCTTTAGTAAAAGAAGATTTTATATGGAATGACTATCATTTTGAAAAAGATACATTAACACTGCTAGACCTTTACGGCACGAATCATGATCCCGAAATTTGGGAGAACCCTAATTTGTTCTATCCTGAGCGTTTTGCAAATTGGGAAGGAAGCCCTTTTGAATTGATTCCTCAAGGAGGCGGCGATTATTTTTTGGGACATCGATGTGCTGGTGAATGGGCAACAAACGAGCTGATGAAAGTCAGTTTAGAGTATCTCGTCAATAAACTGGATTATGAATTTCCAACTCAAGATATAAGTTTTAGCTTAAACAACATGCCTAGTATCCCCAACAGTAAGATAATCCTTCAAAATGTGAGTCCAAAAGTTAGAATTTAGTCTGCAAATTACAAAAAGAAAAGGACCATGTTATAGGTCCTTTTCTAAAATCCTTATGCAGGTTTTAAAGTATGATTCATCACTAATTCATTGTAAAGCTGTAAATCTTCTTGATATAAGTCATTATATGTTGCTAAGCTATGTTTTCTTATCATATTAAAAGTATTTTCATCTACAAGATGTAATATTTGATTGAACTTTTCTGCATTGTCCCAAGCAGTTTCTTCAAAAGTGATATTCATTTGATGTTCATCAAGAAGTGACGCTAAAAGTTGCTCATCATTGTAAATCTCACTTAACGTATATTGATCTTTCATTTCGAAAAACTCAAGTGTTTTTGAAAGTGAAGCAAGTAACGCCTCGCGATCGATTGCATGGCCTAATTCATGCATCGTAATAGTTTTTACATAAACTTCAAGTGGAACCAGGGATTGTAATTCATTCTTTGCCTCTTCTAAACGCTTGGCATCAAACCCGATATAATTCCTAATAAAATTATAGCTCATATTAATTCCTGAATGATCTTGTCTAAGTTCTAAGTCCATCTCCAAAGCATTCATAGTAGAAAGAATTATCTCAAAAAGATATTTATCTATAGAATGATCCTTCATTATATTGTCATTTCCCCTTATATTCTATTTGCATAAAAGAAACTTAATAATAATAAAAAACGCAAAAATTTACCAAACGAGATATACTATATACTATTATTTATGTATTTTCAACTAAAATATGTCAATAAAAATAATTTTAAAAACAAAAAAGGTGTTTGTAGTTGGTCAATCCAACTACAAACACCTTTACTTAGTATTATTTTGAACTCGCTTTTTAACCTAAGAAATTAATCATAGAATAACTTTTATTTATCATCATTCTTGCTACGGCGATTCCGGCTTCTAGCTTCTCCGCCTTTTCGACCAGCTTCTTCTCTACTCATTTTTTGATCGTCATCATTTTGGTTATCGTCGTTATCATTGTTATTGCGTTGGTTGCTTCTTGCTTCTCCACCTTTTTGACCAATTTCTTCATAGAAATCACGGTCATGGTTTTCAGCTGTCGCTTCTCCGCCTTTTTGACCTATTTCTTCGTAGAAATCACGGTCATGGTTTTCAGCTGTTGCTTCTCCGCCTTTTCGGCCAATCTCTTCATAAAATTCACGACCGTGGTTTTCAGCTGTTGCTTCTCCGCCTTTTCGGCCAATTTCTTCATAAAATTCACGATCATGATTTCTGGAGGTAGCTTCTCCGCCTTTACGTCCCGCTTCTTCTACAGTCATGTTACCATCATTGTTTCTGTTGCGATTGTTTTCTTTAGCCATTAGAAATTCCTCCCATAATTTTAATTTTTTTTATTTTGAACTTATTATTGTAAGCTCACTTTTTATATTCCCCTCTTCTAAAAGAGTAAACATTTATTTTTAGAATTTTAATATGTTAGTAGATAGTAGAAATCAAAAATTATAGTTAAAAAATCGAGTAGAATAATGATTATATTCTACCCGACTTTTAATTATTTCTTTTTATGGATTTGGGCGGCCTTCTGAGCCATCATGTTGCGAAAATTTCACTTCATTTTCTTTACTTAATGCATGGCGTCTTTGCGCTTCAGTAGAAATTGCTTCATTCGCCGCGATTTCATGATTAAGAGTTAGCAGCGAATTCGATTCCTCTTCTATTCCTGCTGATGAAACCGAATTGATTGAATCCAATATATCATTTTCAATAATTCGTGTTATTAATTCTTTCAAGGATGTATTTTCTATTTGTGCTCTGCGACTAAGTTCTTTAACTTGCTGATCCGATAATTGAATGGTTACTTCTTGAGTCATTAAGTATTCCCTCCTTCTCACTAGAATTATTTACTTCATACCGCTCTTGGGAGGGAAATAAACCTAACTGCGTTAATCTTCAAAAAGCCTTTATTATCTTATTTAACACAAACTAAAAGATTCAAAAGAATACTTCTTTTCTTCATACTTACCACCAATAATCAATTCGCTTCACAGGTATCGATTGAAAAATATTCTCTATGGAATCTAAATTTGTTTTTTCTACTAAAATAAGTTTGAGCTCTTTATCATCAATTAATTTCAAAGTTAATGTTCCACCATTGTCATCTAATGTATGCCACGATTGCAATTCATTGATTGTTACTTCAACAATCGCATCAAATCTAATCACATTGTTTCCTTTTTTCTTCAAAAACTGTTCACGTGAATTGATTCGATCGAATTCTTCTTCTATCTTTTTTCCTCTTGGTACAATCCATACTCTTCTAAACAAACTATATAAGATTTTTACAACTATTATATCTAATCCTCTATTTAAAGTTAGTTCCTTCATTCCATAGAGTTGTCTTCCGATTTGCCCTAACCATAATTCCTCTTGTTTAATATAAACTTTATAATAACGATCCCTGATAAAAGTATTTCCTTTAATAGCATAAAAAAACTCCATCTATACTCTCCCAATCATATAACTAACCCTTAATATTTCCCCATATTGTAACATCACTTTTATCATTTGATGCATGTTTACATAGGAATTTCCTCTTTTCATTTTCATGCGTGTGAGGTTAAAGGAAATAGAAAATGCTTTGGCACATTTTTTAATAATGGTCGTACAAACAATGTATCTTCATGATTCATAATATACTCTATGTGGAGGCTTTCACAATCGTAATCTGGCGTGAAATGGAAATGTACTTGTTCTGTATGTTCTGAAACTATTTTATTTAGAATCTTATCCAAGTTAACCTTTTTTGCGCTGATTATATCAAATATATGGAGATGATTGGTATCTTGTTTTAAAAGTAGGATGATATCATCTTCTTCGCTATAATAAATTGCATCATGAAATACTTGAATTATATAAAACATTAATAGGTGTTCATTGTTCTTCACGCTTAAAGTTGACGATACAGGTACTCTTTTTTTGGCGAATTCTTTAATCTTTTGGAAATCTTCTTGAGCATTTATGTCTAAACGCCTAATTACGTCTGAGTTAGCTTGATGTTTTTTTAAACTTGATGTTTTTAAAGTAAAACTACTTTCTAATACTTTATTAAATCCAAATTTCGGGTAAAAATCTAAAACTGAATCGTTAGCAAATAAGTAAATAAAATCATATTCCTCTTCATATTTTTCAATGATATAATTCAATAATTTTCTAGATAGACCCAGATTACGATAATTGGGATGTGTCATCACGGTTCCTACTTGTATGGCTTTATATTCTTGATCCTTTAATACAATTGTCATTTTGTTAATTGCAGCATTTGCAATGATTTGTTCTTTATTAACAAATGAGTAACAAATATAATCATCGTTCCAATATCCTTTTTCATACCATTTGTTAAAATCTATCCCAAACACAAGTTTCGCCAATTTATTAAAGCTTTCCCTATATACCTTATTGTGTTTATAGTCGCTTACTAATGAATAATTTGCCATAGAAACCTCTTTTCAAAATCATTTTGTTAGTTGGTTTATTCTATACAGTTTTCTTCTATGCGATTTAGTCCACTCATATTCTATTTAGCAAGTAGAATATTTACTATTCATATTTTTTGTCAATTATTTAGCATATTTCAATTATGTAATTTACTATTAATATCTATTGCAATCATTTCGAATATCATATATTATTTTCCTCAGGCTGATAGCGCCTCATAAAACAATTTAAAAACCTTGAAAGAATTCTATGAATTTCTTAAATCTTCTTAAAAAGGTGGAAAGTATATGAGACAAACTAACAATAGATATACAGTGAATGCTGTAGGTACAAACGGCCAAATTTACTTAACAAATTGCAAAGACAAAACTGAGTTAAAGCAATGGATTGCAAAGCATGAGCATCATATCATCAAAGAGGAACTGCAAATTATTGATAAAAAGAGAATTCAACTTTTTAAGTTATTCTCACTAAGAAAATAAATCAATAAGCATGAATTCTATTTAGTATCTTCAAGGGTTTTATCAGATTCATTTTCCTCAAATAAAAACGAATTCCCGAGTAATGGAATTCGCAAATTTTTTTATTTACTTTTAGTCGATTAAATATTTCTCTTTAGAAGTTAACAAAAGCACCAGTTCATCAAAAGACTAATGATGCTCTGAGATTATTAATGCCATTCTCTAAATAAGCTTTTAGACAGGTCAACATATATACCCAACCTTCTTTTTGGCCTATCATTTTGTTTAGTATTTTCGTGCCGCCTTCTTTAAAGCCAGATTCAGTTACTTCAATGATTGTATTATTATTATCCGAATGGGTAAATGCGATTGTTACAACCGTTTCTTCCTCTTGACTACCCCATTTAAATATAATTTTCTCATTGTCCTCCACTTCTAATACATATACAGTTACTTCTGCATCATATTCATCATATTTCCAAGTTATCCTTTTATCTTTCTCTACTCTTTCCGAACCTGATGAAAACCAATAATTGGCCATTTTTTGTGGATCTACTATTGCTTCGAATACCTCATTAACTGGTTTAGCTATTTTTAATTTCGTCGTTACTTGCATATCCATATCATCCAACCTACCTTTCGATGTCCCTTAAGTTTTGAACCTACTACTATTTTGCACAAACTCTTTTCAATTAGTACTCATTAAAAAATGGCTTTTAGCATTTTGACTATCATTCTTGGTATAAACAGAAGTATATTAAAAATTACTTCGCCAATAATCGATCCCAAAATTTCACTAAAGAAATCTTTTATACTATTATTTTCCTTCTTTTTCTTTTTCACTTTCTGTTCCTCTGACATAATAACCTGCCTCACAAACAATTATTTATTATCATTATCTTTAGTGACGTGGTGCAAATAAAATAATCGAAGCCCCAATTAGACAGATAGCTGCTCCAAGAAAATCATATAAATCTGGCGTTTTTCTATCAATTCCCCATCCCCACAAAATAGATAGAACTATAAATACTCCACCATACGCTGCATAGACTCTACCGAAAGATGGAAAGTGTTGAAATGTAGCAATCACACCATATATCACTAAAACAATTCCCCCTATAACTCCCCAGTAGAAAGGCCTTCCTTCTCTTAACGATAACCAAATCAAATAGCCTCCACCTATTTCTGCAAGACCTGCCAATATAAATAACATAATTGCATAAAACATACATTCACTTCCTCAATTACCATACTCATATATTAGTCATTATAGCGTTTTCCATTATTAAAAAGAAAATATGAGAAAATATGTAAAGCTCTAGGCTACCATCACTAATTAATGTGGGCGTAAACAATATAGTAAGATATGTGTTTAATCGGAAGGAGAAAAACAATTGAATAATCTACAAAATGAAGGAGAAAATCAATCGTTACTAAATTCTCTAAAACAAGGTGGATATATTTTGTATGCTAGACACGGAGAAGCAAATGTAGGGATGGATCAACCATATATTGATCTTTCGAATTGTTATACACAAAGAAATTTGTCCGAAACAGGAAGGAGTCAAGCTATACTGTATGGAAATACATTAAGAAGATTGCAAATACCTATAGAATATCCTATCCAAGCTAGCCCCTTATGCCGAACCATGGAAACTGCTTCACTAGCCTTTGGCGGCACGAATATACAAGCAGATAGACTAGGATATGAAATCAATACTTTAAGTAATCATTTAAACTGGTGGGAACAACTTATGATTTTAAATGATCTCCAATCAGTACTAGAAATCCCCCCAAGCGCTGGCAAAAATAGAGTGATCATTGCTCATAGTTTTCCAAACGGCCTTGGCTTAGGTAGTATCCCGTATATGGGAACAGTTGTTGTGAAGCCACTTGGAAGAGGGAATGGTTATGAGATCGTAGCAAGAATTCCTTTAGAACAACTTCAAAACCTATCATAAAGGATGGAGAGAATGTATCCATCCTTTTTGTTTTTTTAATAAAAACTTTTCATGAATGCATATCCAACTTAGTCATAATTTGAACTTGTAAATTCTACAAATAATTGAGCGGATGCACATAATGAAGCATTAGCCTTCCATGCAAGTCCTACCTCGCGCTCACAATCTATATCAGCAATTTCAAAACGGTGTACAGGTAAAGCCTCTAAACCCGCATAATAAGGTAAAATACCAACTCCAAGATTGGCAGAAATAAGCCCTGCCAAAGTTGGGACTGCTGTTCCTTGGAATACAATATTCGGTGTAAATCCCGCGTCACGACACCATGACATCAGCTGGTGTTGCATCAATAAATGATCTTTATATCCGATAAATGGCTCATCACGTAAAGCTTGAAATGATATGGATTGCTCTTTACTCAATGAATGATTAATGGAGCAATAGCCATAAAGCTGTTCTTTCTTTATGGGTACCCAGTTGAAATGACCAAAAGTACGACTAAAGCTCGTGACAAGGCATAAATCTACTTTGTTATCTTCTAAAAGTTCTAATCCTTGTCTTGAATTGCATTGTAGTAAATCAAATTGAACATCTGGATAACGCTCTTTAAAATCCCTAAGAATTCCAGGCAAAATAGTCGTACCAATTGTTTGCAAAAATGCAAGCCGAATCGTCCCATGCTTTGGGTCTTTCATACTTTGAAGCTCCTTCACACCACGATCAAGTTGCTGAAGGCTTTCTTCCACAAAGCCTAAAAACTTTTCTCCGTAGACACTAATTTCAATTGAGCGACCAATACGATTAAATAATGGAACATCAAGCTCCTGCTCCAATTTATGAATTGCCTTCGTAAGTGCAGGCTGTGATACATGTAAAAGATGGGCCGCATGATTATAATTTTTTGTCTGCGCAATTACCTGAAAATAGCGAAGTTGATGCATTTCCATAAAGACACCTTCCTTCAATAATCAATGGTTATTGAATCAATAATAACTCAGTATTAGACGTTATGGGTAGAACGGCGTACCATAACATTGTAGGAGGGAAATTCTAATGGATATTTCAACTTCAAATATAAATAAAATAACATTAGGGATGTTAATTGGGAGTCTCGTCACTTTCGCAAACCTTTATGGCCCCCAAACTTTTATCCAACATTTCACGCATGACTTTCAAATGAATGCATCTGAATCTAGTTTGGTATTATCTATATCTACTTTTACCCTTGCATTCGGTATGCTTGTGATGGCAGCTGTTTCAAATACCTGGGGTCGTAAAAACATTATGGTATTCTCACTTGTGAGCTCATCCATTATTTATTTACTTGTTGGTTTTGCACAAAATTTTGAAGTACTTTTAATATTACGTGCAATCCAAGGGTTTGCTACAGCTGGTTTTCCTGCGATTGCTGTTACGTATTTAGCAGAAGAACTATCTGGCAACCAATTCCCAAAAGCGCTTGCTGTCTATATAACTGGTAGTGGATTTGGTGGTTTCTTTGGCCGAATTGTTTCTAGTTCCGTAATGGATTTAACCAACTGGCATTTCGCTGTATTTGTACTTGCCATTTTAACTTTACTTCTTTCTATTGTTTTTATCCTTCTAGTTGAACCATCAAAAAACTTTGTGTCGCAGCAATTTTCGGTTAAAAATTGGCTAGGAGGCATTATTGCTGCTTGTAAAGATACAAAACTATGGTTCTTTTATGGCCTTGGCTTCCTTGCGCTTGGTGTTTATGTGGCTATGTTCAACTATATTAGTTTCCCATTGATCAAGGATTTTTCATTGAGTCAAACTCTTGTCGGCTTCGTCTTTGTCTTTCAGTTGATGGGCTCTATCGGTTCAATGACAGTCGGCAAATTAAGCGATCGTTATTCACGCGGTCAAATGCTTTGTGTTAGCCTAGTGGTTGTTCTAATTGGTATTAGCTTAACAGCAATCCATTCCTTACCAGTTGTATTACTCGGTTTATTTATACTAGCTTGCGGCTTCTTTGCATGGCACAACTTGGTTAGTGGTTGGGTAAGTAGCTCAGCTATACCTAATGCAAAAGCTTATGCATCTTCTCTTTACCTATTATTCTATTATGTAGGCTCTAGCGTTGTCGGAACAATTGGCGGGCACTTCTATGATACAAATGGTTGGAACGGGGTTGTAAAAATCATGATCGTTTGCTGTATTATTAGCTTCGCCTTACTTGGACTTGTAGAAGTAAAACTTAAAAAAAGACAAAACATGCTGCAGCATAAAAATGTCACTTAAAAAAATAACGTATTCTTATAAAGGGAGGCATATCTTAGTGAAATGCCTTCCTTTTTACTTTTTCTAAAGCTAGCTCTAAAGTTACGGAATTTTCATTCATTATGGTAAAATTGTCAATGAATAAAATCATTGGAGGTAAAGACAATGTTGGCTAATTTTGAAGAAAATTTACTGAAGTATGCAAAACTTTTAGTAGCGAAAGGAATTAACGTTCAACCTGGTGATTGGGTGAAGATGACTATTACAGTCGATCAAGCTCCATTAGCACGTTTAATCACGAAAGAAGCTTATGCATTAGGTGCTGAAAAAGTCATTGTCAAATGGTCTGATGATGAAATTAGTAAACTCCATTATTTACACCAACCTGAAGAAGTATTAACAGACATACCTGAATACGAAATTCAAGAATCGGAAGATCATGTCTTAAATCATCGCGTAAGTCGTCTTTCAATTGTATCTAGTGATCCTGGTTTATTAAATGAAGTAGACCCTGCAAAGGTAGCTGCTTATCAAAAGGTAGCAAGTAAAGCATTCTTGGCTCAACGTAAGGCAACTCAAAATGATGACTTGAAGTGGACTGTTGCAGCAGCTGCTGGAGCTGGTTGGGCTGCACATGTTTTCCCTGATTTGGCTACATCTGAAGAACAAGTAGATGCATTATGGGATCAAATTTTCAAAACTTGCCGTGTCTATGCGGATGATCCAATATTAGCTTGGGATGAGCATAAAGCTACACTGAATGATAAGGCTACAAAGTTAAATGAAATCCAATTTGATGCATTACACTATACAGCGCCTGGTACAGATTTAACTTTAGGTTTACCAAAGAATCATATTTGGGCAAGTGCTGAAAGTTACAATCCAAAAGGCGAAGAGTTTATCGCCAATATGCCAACTGAAGAAGTTTTCACTGCTCCAGATACACATCGTATGGACGGCGTCGTTCGAAGCACAAAACCCTTAAGCTATGCTGGCACATTAATCGAAGGCATTGAAGTTCACTTTAAAGATGGCAAAATTGTTGAAATTTCCGCTGAAAAAGGCGACGATACAATCAAGAAATTAGTACATGACAATGAAGGTGCAACTGGCTTAGGAGAAGTTGCCCTTGTCCCAGATCTATCACCAATTTCACAATCTGGCATTACATTCTTTACAACGCTTTATGATGAAAATGCCTCTAACCACTTAGCAATTGGCGCAGCTTACCCTACTACAATTCAAGGTGGGACTAAAATGAGTCAAGAAGAACTGCTAGCAAACGGCATGAATACTTCTACTGTACACGTTGACTTCATGATTGGATCTGACAAAATGGATATTGACGGTATCAAACAAGATGGTACAGTTGTTCCAATTTTCCGTAATGGTGATTGGGCAATTTAAAAATAAGTTGATATAACAAAAATTAGAGTGATGGTTAACATCACTCTAATTTTTTAATTTGTGCCTATTACATATGAACTTGGTGCTCTTTTTCTGGATTCGACTTGTATAGCCAATAGTTAAGAGGCTTTTCCATAAATTTCATATAAAAACCAATGATTTTACCAATCATGTATGCGGCAATAACAGTACCGATACCAATTGATCCTAATTCATGAATGGTTACTAAACATACGATTGTCGCTAAAATAACATTTGCAATATCACTTATAATTTTTGCTTTACCAAATATCCATTTAAAACGGTCACTAATCACGTATGTTAAAGCATCATATGGCATCAATGGTAGTTTGGAATTCAAATAAAATACTAAACCAAAAGCTACAACAAATAGACTAATAATCATATAAATCCAACTATCTACTGCTGAGTTTGGCGTTGGTAAAAAGGTTCGAGTAATCCATAATGTTGCATTAATAAAGAAACCAAAGATAAAGGCAACAATTAGCTGTACACAAAAATCTTTTAAATTTATTCGATGATTAATAATAATTTGGATTACGATAAATACTATATTTGCAAGAATGGTCGTTATACCAACAGAAATCCCTGATGCAAGTGCGATTGCATAAGCAAGTGAAGATACAGGTGACACACCTAAATTTGCCACAATCGAAAAGCTAATACCTAGCGCCAAAATAAAAAGCCCTACTATGTATATAGTCAAGCGCTTGGCGGTAATTCCTCCATTTTCCATTAGATAATTCCTTCTTTCTTCTATTATTGTATCAACAAAATCCTTGAAAAAGTTAAAAATTCTTGGAACAATTTCGTCATCATTTAAAGTTCCAATCTTCTCTACTGTGTATAGTTTATCTTTTCTGTAACAATTATAATTACAGATTAGTTCCTAGATTATGATGTATTAAGTTTGTTATCTACTTAAATGCTTTTTTACTTAGTTATTTCCACCGCTAATTAGTAAAATAACATTTACTATTTCATATTATTATAATTGATTATTCCTAAATTTAGTTATAAAATTATTACTAAATTAAACTAAGGAGAAAGTTCATGATTGAAGAATTGGCAAATGAATATATATCGTTAATTCCAAATATCTTTGGAAATTTTAGCGAATTAAATAATGATGTTACAGAACTCTCTCATATGCAAAATCACGTGATTGAATATTTATATATGCAAAATAGAGCATTAAATTTAAAAGAAATTGGCACAGGGCTACAAGTGGCAAAACAACAAATAACGCTAATTGTAAAAGAGTTAGAAATGAACGGCTATCTCAGCAAAACACCTGATTTAAAGGATAAACGTGCTGTATTAGTTTCACTCACACCTAAAGGGAAAGAGATTCTAGATTATAAATGGATGAAGATTTATCAAAAGTTTAGTCACAATCTTGCAAAGTTAAGCGAAGAAGAACAAGTAGATTTGAAGTTTGCTCTTCACAAAGTCAATGTATTACTTAAAAAGATGGACGAATAACAGGCAGACGATTAGGAGAGATCATATTGGATTTAAGCGCAACAAAGAAAATAAATTTAACAGAAGAAAAAGAAACCCTTCTCATTACCTTGTATGCAAAAGCACTCGACAGCCGCTCCCAAACTTCAATTCTCAGAGATTTTAAAGCTGAAGAGATGGTTCAGATGATTGACTATGATTTTGAGAAACTGAAAAACTTTGGAAATGACATCATGGTTGTAAGGGCTAAACAGTTGGATGAATGGCTAAGCGCGTTTCTAATAAAACACCCAGATGCCACTATACTCAACCTTGGTTGTGGCCTTGATACAAGAATAGCACGTATCAATCCCCCATCATCAGTGCACTTTTTTGATGTAGATTTTCCAGAAGTAATCGAATTACGCAAGTCCTTTTTTCCAAAAAAAACAGGATATGAAATGATTCCTTCTTCAGTGAATGAGATGGACTGGTTAAACCAAATCCCAAAAGACAAACCTACCATGATTATTATTGAAGGTATGTTAGAATACTTGACAGAACTTGAAGTCAAAGCACTATTGAATCGATTGACTAACTATTTTCCAAATGGACAAATTGCATTTGATGTGATGAACTCATTTGCTACTAATTCGAGTAAAAAGCAATTAAAAGAGACAACAGGTGCCATACACAAATGGACTGTTGATCATATGCAGGAAGTGGATCAATTGGACAGCACACTAAACAGAATTGCCACACTGTCCGTTTTTAAATCAAAGTATATGAAAAAGCTTCCGCTAAAAACCCGTATACTCTATAACTCCTTGTGTTTAATTCCAAGTTTTAAAAATATGATGCGCTTAATCATGTATCGTTTCTAATGATTTGCTTCTAGATTGAAAAAGCCATTCATAATTTAAAATGATGAATGGCTTTTTCATATCGGATCTTAAACCTATTTCACTGTATAGAATTATCTAGTGACTCACTTAACCACGATTTTAGATATTCAATGAACCTTTTTGTAGCGGGCGGAAGGGTTTTAAAAGATGCAGCTGCTAAACCGATTGTACGATAGCTTTCGTGTTCAAGATTAAGAACACAGATATCATTTGGAACTCGATACAAAGCCATTTCAGGGAGTATTGCTATTCCCATTCCATGTTGGACCATAGAGAATATGGCTTGGTCATCTGCAAGTTCGAATTTTATATTAGGCGTTATGTTATTTTCCTCTAAAAGACGCCTTAGATCATTATCGCTCCCTTTTTTTGGCATGATTAATGGTTCCTTTTCAATCATTTTAAGTCGAATTTTATTTTGTTGGACAAGTGGATGTTCAGTATAGAGAAGGCAAAGCATTCTATCCTTTTTCAAAGGGATAACCTCAAAGTGATGCAAAGTTGGTAAAGAAACAAAGCCAAAATCAACTATGCCATTCGATATCCAATTCTCAATATCATCGTAATCTCCTTCTAATAATGTAATTTCTATCGAAGGGTAAACTTCATTGAAATTTTTTAAAATTCCAGGTAGCCATTGAGCTGAAACACTCGAAAAAGTTCCAATTCGCACTTTACCGATTGTCAGACCTTTTATATTCGCTATTTCTTGATGCATCTCTTCATTCCATTTTAAAATTTCCCGTATGTATTTTAGAACATGTTCTCCATTACTAGTCAAATTGATACCTGACCTTCCTCTATTTAGAAGCGATAGCCCCCACTCTGATTCAAGGCTGGCAATGGCATGACTGACGGCAGACTGAGTTAAGCCAAGCGCTTCTCCAGCCTTTGTAAGACTTCCAAATTCTACAACCGCACTAAAAATTTCAAACTTCGCAAGCGACAAGTTCCTCACTCCGTTACATGAATTTTTTTCATCCAGTTACTTAAAAACATTCATTTTTCTTATTTGAATTTTACTTTTATACTAGTGATTAATCAATACACAAAATAAGGTTAGGTGGTCATAAATGAATTTGGCGAAAGTACCTGATATTACAAAAAGTACAAGAATGAATACGCAATTCAAAGCAAATTTCATCATGTTAATCGTCACAATGTTTTGGGGTTCATCTTATTTATTTATGAAGATGGGGCTTGAATCAATTCAAGGATTTAATTTGGTCGCATTACGCTTTGGAATAGCCTTTATTTTAGCAGGAATTGCATTTTATAAACGCTTCATACATATCAATTTTCAAATTATTAAATATGGATTTATCTTGGGGACAATCTTGTTTTTTGCTATTTCCGTTGTGACAATAGGAGTAGAATCGACCTCTACTTCTAATGCAGGATTTTTGTTTAGTCTTACTGTTGTCTTTGTTCCGTTATTATTAGCTTTATTTTTTAGAAAAAGACCTGAGAAAAAAACTGTTATTGGCGTAAGCTTTTCTATTGTAGGAATCGCTCTTTTAACTTTAAATCATGGATTACAAATTAGCTCTGGAGATACACTCATTATTTTAGGGGCATTGTTATATGCTGTATACACGATTATTACTGATAAATTAACGAAAAACTCAGATTCTATCTTGCTAGGCATTTTACAACTTGGATTTACTGGGGCATGGGGGTTAGTATTTTCATTCATTTTTGAAACCCCTCATCTCCCTGACACAGCGCATTCGTGGGTTTCAATTTTGGCATTGGGTATATTTTGTAGTGCATTTGGATTTATTGGTCAAACCGTAGCTCAACAATATACAACACCAACACACACAGGTCTTATATTTTCATTGGAACCCGTTTTCGCGGCATTATTTGCATTTATGTTCGCCGGTGAAGTATTGGAAGCAAAAGGTTACCTAGGTTCAATCCTTGTCTTAATCGGTATTTTAGTTGCGAAAATTGATTTTAATAAGAGTAGCATGAAAAGAAAGTGCAACGAAACAGTTGAATCTAAGGCTTAGGTTTATAACTAATATAACTATAAAATACGGTCATACATTGAGTAATTTAAGACTCCTAATGTATGACCGTTTTTTGTAATGGAAGAACCTTTTCTTTAGTTGGAAAAAGTCTATTTATCGACCCTATTACTTCGCCAATTTTGAGGCTTTAAATACGATCTAAACTTTCGTATTACCTCTTTCCCAACAAATATCGCACCAACCCAGAAGAAGATTTCAGCTAACACAATAGAAGCCGTGATACTAGCTGTTTTTAAACCAATGGAAAATGGAAGAAAAGGAATAATGAGAATTAGTAGATAACATAAGCAAGAGATAATAATAAACAGCCATCCTAATTTATTTTTCATGGATACCCTCCAGTATATCTATATCTTAACTAAACTATATTTAAAGTATAAAAGACAATGCAAGCATTTAATGATAAATATATATCATCTTTATATTTATACGCTACTTAACTTAACTTAATTTTATATATCCTCCTTTGCAAATCCAATTATTTACATTTTAATGGACGTATAGCATCTCTCTAAATAGTCCCTAATTCAAAATCTACTTATGTATGGGAATATGTAAAGAAATGTGAAAATAAAATTCATACCTTTTACGTATTGAAAGTCAAAACGTTTTAATTGATAATGATAATCAATTGCAATTAAATTTTATAAGGGGGGTTTATAGTTATGCAATTTTTAAAGAAGAACCGTTACGTAACACCTTTACTCACATTACTCCGTATCTATCTTGGATGGCAATGGTTAAGTGCTGGTTGGGGGAAAATCTATAGCGGGAAATTTGATGCAAGTGGATTTTTGTATGGTGCAACGAAAAATATGTCTGGTGATCACCCAGCTGTTCAACCTTGGTGGGGGAACTTTTTAAAAGAGGTTGCAATACCAAACATAAATCTTTTTAATATAATCGTTCCTTGGGGGGAATTTTTAGTCGGTATCGCCTTGATTTTAGGGATTTTCACCTCATTTTCTATTCTAATGGGACTTACTATGAACTTTGCTTATATGTTATCTGGAACAACAAGTACAAATCCCCAAATGGTTTTACTAGGGTTGTTAATACTTGTAGCGGGGATAAACGCTGGAAAGATAGGATTAGATTATTGGATTAATCCAATATTAGAAAAGGTATTTCATAAAAAAATGAAAAATGGACACTATTCTCAAAGTGCGTAATGAAAATGCCCTTCTCAATTGAGAGGGGTTTTTCTAAAAAGTGACTCCTTCTAATCATTCACAATTGGCTATATTAAAAACGAGTAATGAGGATCCCGCCAACAGCACCTGTTACTACGACTATCCATGGTGGCAGTTTCCAATAAACCAACATGAAAAATAAAATTGCTGCAAGTGCAAAGTCTATGGATGATTGAATCGAACTGGTCCAAATTGGACTATATAGTGCTGAGATTAAGATTCCGACAACAGAAGCATTTACACCAAGTAAAGCCCCTATAATCTTAGGGTTATTCCGAAGAACATTCCAAAATGGCAATGATCCAATAATTAAAAGAAATGCAGGTAAGAAAATCGCAAATGTAGCAAACAATCCGCCTTGCCAACCGTTAATAATTGTTCCGATATAGGCTGCAAATGTAAATAATGGACCTGGAACTGCTTGAGCTGCTCCATAACCTGTCAAAAATTGCTGTGTATTAAGCCATCCTGTGGGGACAAATTCTTGTTCTAACATTGGCAATACAACATGACCGCCACCAAAAACAAGGGATCCAGAACGATAAAAGTGATCAAATGCAGAAATCCATTTACTAGATGTTAGATTACTAAGAATCGGTAGAAATATTAATAGTACAAAGAATAAAATTAAACAAAAATATCCTACACGGCGTGAAATAGGAAAGAGTGTCACAGTCGTTTGATCCTTATTAATTGGTTGATCTCGATAAAGGAAGTATCCTACAATACCCGCTACAGTGATCACACCAATTTGAGTAAAGGCGGTTTGCCATAATAGCGTAATAACTAAGGCAAATAAGGCGATAGCTTTCCTTGGAATATCAGGAGTTTGATTTTTGGCCATACCTAATACTGCATGGGCTACAATAACTACAGCAACAATCTTTAAACCATTAATCCAACTAGCATCTTCAATTCCAAAAGTATGAAGCATCGATGCAAAGATCATAAGCGCAATGACAGATGGAAGTGTAAATCCAAGAAAGGATAGTATTCCTCCTATAATACCGCCTCGAGAAACGCCAATCCCAATACCAACTTGGCTGCTGGCTGGGCCAGGTAAGAATTGACTCAAAGCTACTAAATCCACATAGTTTTTTTCATCTATCCACTTTTTTCTACGAACATATTCTTCATAAAAATAACCAAGATGAGCAATAGGGCCGCCAAATGAAGTCAGTCCTAATTTTGCGGAAACCATTAAGATTTCTAACAATGTCTTCAACTTATGACTTTTTAGTTTTCCCATGACAACACCAACCTCTTAGTCTAAGTATTCCTCCTATGACCAGTACTTCTTATAAAATGCTTGTTGTTTAATAGATAACACATCATATTTATTGATTCAATGTGATGTGCTAAAAGTTTGGAATTTTTACAATCACTTAATAATCTTGTTTTAGTCCAAATACAGAAGGAGAACTATAAAGAATGCATTTTCATAAAAATAAAAAGACCATCTTTTTGTGATGGCCTTTTACAACAAAACTTTATATATATAAATACTATATAGCTTACTTTAATTTTCCTACTTCAGACAGGACTGAATTAAGTTCATCAGCTGCTTTATTTAGGGTTGTTGCATCAAGTGGTTGAGATTTTACACCTGCTTCAATGAGGTGCAATGGAGTTTCAACTTTCCCATATAAATCTGCATTTTTTTCTTTTACACCATCTTCAAACTTTTGCCAAGTCTTTTCTAGGTTTTCTCCACTTACTTTTGCTTGTGTAGCATCTTTTTCTTCAATTTGTGTCTTTAAATCTTTAATAGTTTGTTGCATTTCTTTTGCACCATCGCTGATTGAAAGAGCTGTTTTCGATACATTCGATGACTGTTCTTCTTTCGTCGTATTATTGGTATTGGCTCCATTACAAGCAGCCAATCCAAGAGAAGTTGCTAATATTATAGGGAAAATGAATTTACGAGATTTCATTTTAGTGTCCTCCTGATTTTAATTTATTATCTTTTATTTTATTGATGATTACAATCATGACAGCAATAACTAGTAATAGTAATTGAGGAATAAAACTTTCCCAAGTTGAATATAGAGCGAAAAAGTCAATATTCGGAACAGGCGCTTGAGTGGCAGGTAATAGACCCGCAAGCTGCAATCCATGGATTCCCATACCAGTGAACTTGATACATAAGTAAAACATAAGAATACTACAAACCAAGAAAAATGGACGCATTGGGATTTTTAGTCCAAGTTTTAGTATGAGATAAGATACAACAATTAGTATTAATAAACCAATAGCGATACCTATTAATAATGAAGCTAATTTTATTGAAGAAGCCATTCCGATAAAGAATAAAACGGTTTCCGTTCCCTCACGGAAAACAGCGAGAAATGAAAGAAAGGCTAAAGATAATAGGCTCCCCTTTTCCAATGCTTTTGTACTTTGGGTATGAATATATTTTTGCCATTCTGAAATGCTTGACTTACTATGCAACCAATAGCTCATGTATAGGAGCATAACGGCTGCAAAAACGCCTGTCCATCCTGATATTAGGAAATTGTTATTTCCAAATGTACCTGCGGAAAATAATAGGTTTACAATAGTTCCAAGAATTATACTGACTCCGATCCCAGTACCTACCCCTATCCAGATCCACTTACCTTTTTCTGCATGACCTGATTTCCTTAAAAATCCGAGTAATGCAACAACTACAAGTAAACCCTCTAATCCTTCGCGCAGAAGAATTGTAATAACATCCATCATGTTATAACTAGTCTTGGCAACAAGTGGTGAAAGATAATCTCGCATACTTTCAATCGTTTTTTTAGCTCCTGCAACATTGGCTGGTTTTGATGATAGCATCGCGTATGATGAAACCATATCCCTTTCCGCATCAGTATAAACTTTAGAAGACTGAGTAAGAACGACCCCTTCAATATTCAGCCATGATTTACGGAATTTCTCAATATCTCCTTTTGCTCCTTCAATATCATTGTTGTTTATTTTTGAAAGCGATTGATTAAGCAAAGTGACCAAATCAGCTACATTTCCCTTTTGAACTGAATTATTGGCATTCTTGTTTGATGTTTCCGAATACTTCCCGTCAATAAACTTGTTATTTGTATTCTCCAACTCTAACAGTGCATTTTTCACTTTGTCTTGATTAACTGGTTGTTGAGCAAAAGTAAACTCAACTTGCCCCATTTGATCTTCTATATCATGATATGCCTCTTGAGATTTGCCTTTAACTCCATCTTCAATTGATAGCCAAGTTGATGTAAAGGTTTTAAATTGCTTGGAGGCGACTTCTAAATTTCCCTTATCCACAGATTGGATACTCTGATTAAGGATTTCATTTGCATGCTTCATATCATCTATTGCACTTGCAGCAAAACTGTTTAACGGTAAGATGATTAAAGTCAAAAGTAAAATCATTAGTGTAGTGACTAGCTTGGTTCTCATATTTCCCACCTTATGCCCAAATGTATTTTTAAGCTAATTATATATTATTCGATTAAAATGAAAATCATTATCAATTAAATTTGAATAAATTATATTCCTATATATAATGAAAGTCAATATTGCATAAAAATAATATTTTGATTATAAAAAAACCTTGATACAGCATATGATTATACTGGAACAAGGTTTTTTTTAGTGTAAATATTTGTAATTAATCACACATATAAAAAAATAATATAGTTGTAACTACCATTTAACCATTTCCTATCTATGTTGCTCCACAATCGCTCCCTTAATTACAACAATCTCTATGTAACTCTTTTCAGAATCTCATTTTTTCATTTTATATCCTATATATAGAATCAAAAACCATATAGGTGCTACAATTAACGCTATTCGCATGTCCTCAATAAATCCCATTAAAACAATGACAAGTGCTAAAAACGTTAATGCTAAATAGGTTGAAATTGGATATAACGGCATTTTAAATGCTAGTTTTTCTATTTCCTTTTTATTTTTTAATTGTCTGAACCTTAATTGTGTAATCAGGATAATTGTCCAGCTGGTAATAACAGCAATCGTGGCAACTGAAGAAATATACAGAAACACTTTTTCAGGGACAATATAATTCAAAAGTACTGCAATTAATAAAAACAATGAAGAGAAAAGGATTCCACGTCTCGGACTTCCATTCTTACTAAGCTTCCCGAAAAATTTCGGACCATTATTTTGTAGTGATAAATTGTATAGCATTCTTCCCGAAGCGAATAATCCACTATTAAAAGCAGATAATGCTGCTGTTATGACGACGAAGTTAATTATATTTGCAGCACCAGGAATTCCTACCTTATCGAAAATTAACACAAACGGACTACCATTCGTTCCTATCTTATTCCAAGGATATAAAATCATCATGATTCCTAATGCACCAATATAAAAAATTAAAATCCTCCAGATTACATTGTTAATGGCTGACGGAATTGAGTGTTGAGGGTTTTTTGCCTCCCCTGCAGTTATTCCAACTAGTTCTACCCCACCAAATGAAAACATCACAAGGACCAATGACATTATAATACCGTTGATTCCATTCGGCATGAATCCTCCATGAGCCCAAAGATTGTCAAAGCCTATTGGCTGTCCTCCATTCCCAATTCCTAAAAAGATGATCCCTAGTCCAAGGAGAATCATTCCAATAATGGCTACAACCTTAATCAGCGCAAACCAGAATTCAAACTCTCCGTATGCTTTTACATTTGCAAGGTTGATCATTGTAAAGACAATTAGTACAACCAGTGCTACCAGCCAATTTGGAATATCCGGAAACCAGTAATTGATATAAACGCCTACCACCGTTATTTCTGCCATCCCAACCACAACCCACATAAACCAATAGGTCCAACCAGTTAAATAACCTGCAAAAGGTCCCAAATATCGATGTGCATATGAACTAAATGACCCTGAAACTGGTTCATCCACAGCCATTTCTCCAAGCGCTCTCATAATAGTAAAAATAACTAGTCCCCCGACTAAATAGGAGAACAAAATGGATGGACCGGCCATTTGAATGGTTGCACTTGAGCCATAAAACAGTCCAACTCCAATTGAACCACCAAGTGCTATTAATTGGATATGTCTATTGTCTAATCCCCGTTGAAGTCTCTTTTTTTGATATTCTTTACTCAATCATTATTCCTCCTTAAAAAGTATCTCTACAATCTCAAGTACTATTAAAAATAAAATATAAAATAAAAAAACGCCCTTTTGGATTAACCAAAAGGACGATTCAACTCGTGTTACCACCTTTAATTCATAAGCAACTCATATTGCTTATCTTTGTAAGTACGGTCATTTGACGATACTTTAGCACATGATTACGGGTGCTAAACCGGTGTAGCCTACTAAGGAATCCTTTTCAGTACACTGCTCCAAGATGAATTCACAATTATCCAACATGCACCTCTCATCAACCGGTAACTTTCTGTCTGCTTTCATCATTGCTACTATTTCTTATCATAGCTTTTGCTCTTATACGTATACATTGAAATGTTTTAAACAAATCTTCGTTATAAAAATATTAATTATGTATTATTTTATCTATTAATTTAAGTTTGTCAATATAAAATATTTCTCTATAACTCTCTAAGGTAAATACCCATTTTATAATTTTCCATATGGAAACTATTTATTTTCTATCCTTGATGCTTTTCGATATTTATAAAGACTTTAATTTTTTAAAAAGAAAAAATCGTATTTGAAGAAATAATTCCCTCAAATACGATTTACTTTATTATTTAGTTTACATCTTCATGATGAAATCACAATATCCACTAACTAAACTATTCGACAGTAACAGACTTAGCCAAGTTACGTGGTTTATCCACGTCGCAGCCTCTGTATAAAG
The DNA here is from genome assembly GCF_053847205.1 of Rummeliibacillus sp. JY-2-4R. Lineage (NCBI taxonomy): Bacteria > Bacillati > Bacillota > Bacilli > Caryophanales > Caryophanaceae > Rummeliibacillus > Rummeliibacillus sp. JY-2-4R. The sequence continues at coordinate 3,868,530 of NZ_CM132623.1, forward strand.
CCGCATAATAACTGATTAGTTGTAGTGTTACAACGGATACAAGTGGTGTAAGAAGTGTGTGCACATGCGGTAGGACGATTGTGTCCCCAGCCTCATCCATACCTTCCATTGAGATGATACATGGGTTGGCACCACGTGCTACAACTTCTTTGACGTTTCCGCGAAGGTTTAGGCTTACTTGTTTTTGAGTGATAAGTGCGAATACTGGTGTGCCTTCTTCGATTAAGGCAATCGTTCCGTGTTTAAGTTCGCCGCCTGCAAATCCTTCAGCTTGGATATAAGAGATTTCTTTTAATTTTAATGCACCTTCAAGGCTTACGTAATAATCGACAATACGACCAATGAAGAATGCGTTACGAGTTGTAGCTAAGAAGCTGTCTGACACTTGTTTCATTACTTCTTTGTCATCAACTATAGATTGAATACCATTTGCAGCAATTGCAAGTTCTGCTTTTAGATCAAAATCTAGTTCTTTTCCTTGTGACTGAGCTTCTACATATGCAACAATTGCAAGTACCGCTACTTGTGCAACATAGGCTTTTGTTGATGCTACTGCAATTTCTGGACCCGCATGTAAAAGTAAAGTATAGTCCGCTTCACGAGATAAGGTAGATCCAGGAACGTTTGTAATCGTTAAAATAGGATGACCCAATTCTTTGATCTTCACTAACACTTGGCGGCTGTCTGCAGTTTCACCTGATTGTGAAATGAAGATGAAGAAAGGTTTTTTCGATAATAATGGCATATTATAACCAAATTCACTAGAAATATGAACTTCTACAGGAATACCCGCCATTTTTTCGAAGTATTGTTTCCCAACAAGTCCAGCGTGATAGCTAGTGCCTGCCGCGATAATATATAGACGATCTGCTTCATGTAAAGCTTTCGCAATTTCAGGAGGGATAGTTAAATCGCCTTTGTCATTTTCATAAGCTTGGATAATTTTACGAACAACGCCTGGTTGTTCATCAATTTCTTTTAACATATAGTGAGGATATGTGCCTTTTTCGATATCACTCATATCTAGCTCAGCAGTGAATGGTGCACGTTCTATTACTGTGCCATCTAATTTCTTGATGACAACTGATTCTTTACCTACAACCACTATTTCTTTGTCGTGTATTTCAACGAATTGGTCTGTCACTTGTAACATAGCCATCGCATCAGATGCCACAACGTTGAAATGTTCGCCTAAACCCACTAATAATGGACTTTTATTTTTTGCAACAAAGATTGTTTCAGGATCTTCTGCATCTAATAATGCAATCGCATATGAACCATGAACAAGTGATAATGTATGACGGAAAGCTTCTTCTGTTGTCAATCCATCATTAACGAATTTCTCAACAAGTTGTACGACTACTTCTGTATCTGTTTCAGACTTCATGTCGACGTCTTTTAAAAACTCATCTTGTAACAAATGATAGTTTTCTAATACACCATTGTGTACTAATGTGAAACGACCTGAATTACTTTGGTGAGGGTGAGCATTCACTTTGTTTGGAACACCGTGAGTTGCCCAACGTGTATGTCCAATCCCCACATTAGCTTCCACCTTAAAATCAACCGCTTCACGTAAATCTGCAATGCGTCCTTTTTCTTTAAATACAGTAATGCCCTTGTCATTACTTAATGCGATACCTGCAGAATCGTAACCACGATACTCTAGTTTTTCTAAACCTTTTAATAATATTTCCTTGGCATCTAATAAGCCATTATATCCAACTATTCCACACATAATTTTTTCCTCCGAACTTTGCAAAATTAGCCACAAAAAATCTGCTTCTCCAAATTAGGCGAAGTACATTGTTATTGTAGCTGCTATTTTGCCTTCTTACTTCTTTGTCTACTCAATCGCTCAAGTATTTTAAAAGTAAGCTATCGATCGGGCATGGGCGATCGGGAGGCATCCGCCGAAACTTTCGATACTCCTCCACCTCGTCTACTGAAGTTTTTAAGTGCTTTATTTCTTCAGTACTGGCGCTATGACTGTTTTCCGATTTAATGCTTCACAACGATCCTCCTTAGCAAAACTATACTAATTTATTAAAAAGGTATGACTTCTTAATTTCTTAGCAGTTCCATCATACTGAAAACAACTTTCATAGTCAATTACAAACCTGTAATGAAAAGGTTTTCACTTATGAAAAATAATTAATCATTATAGTATACGCTACATGCCCTCAATTTGTTGCAACTTTTTTAGTAAAAATCATTAATACTTTTTGCTTATTTATAGAAGAAGTTTAACTCTGAAATAGGAAAGCAGAAGATACATTAAATTTTACGAGAGAAAAAGCTACCCAAAGGTTGTCTTCGGATAGCTCCATACATACCTTGTAATGATATCTAATTTTAACTTTCAATTATTTCAGTAATTCCACAATTTCTCGGTTAAAGGCGGGGATATCATCTGGTGTACGGCTAGTCACCAATTGATTTTGGCAGACAACTACTTCCTTATCTTGATATTTAACCCCTGCATTTTCCATATCCACTCGAATCGATTTATACCCCGTCGCATCTCGACCATCAAGCGTTTTGGCTGTGATTAATAATTGCGGCCCGTGGCAAATTGCAAATACTGGTTTTTTTGCATCCATGAACCCTTTGGCAAAGTTAACAAATCGATCATCAGCTCTTAATTGATCCGGTGAGAATCCTCCTGGAATAAGTAATGCATCAAAATCATCTACTGCTACATCATCGATTGATTGATCAATTTTAATCTTGGTCCCATGTTTTCCTTCAACTTCGCCGCCCGCTGTTTTCTCAATTGTTACTACATTATGACCAGCTTCTTGAAGTGCCTTTACAGGTTCTGTAAATTCAACGTCTTCAACTAGATTTGTTACTACTGTTGCTACTTTAGCCAATATTAACATCTCCTTTTTGTTTGAAGGATAAAAGTCTAATTCTCATCCTATATGTATACTCTTCCACAAGAATAAAATTTTAAACATCCATCGCGATTTTAGTAGCTAAACGCTTTCTAACAAATATCTAGATCTCAATTAAACGTAAAAAGAGATATCCCAATCCTCGGGATATCTCCTTTGCAAGTTTATATGTAGGGAAATCGCATAATTATTTATTAATATGTTTATGTGATTTCTCATTATTATTAATCATTTAATCCCATTTCATCACGAACAACATCTGCAATTCGAGTACAGTACATTTCGCATAATTCACTAGAAGGTGCTTCAACCATTACACGTACTAATGGCTCTGTACCGGAAGGTCTTACTAGTACCCGTCCATCGCCATTCATTTCAGTTTCAACTTGAGTAATGATTGCTGCTACTTTTTCATTTTCTGTTACAGCATGTTTATCAGTTACTCGAACGTTAATCAACTTTTGTGGGAAAATGGTCATTTCAGAAGCAAGTTCTGATAGTTTCTTTCCTGTTACTTTCATCGTATTAACTAGTTGAAGACCTGTAAGTAAACCATCACCAGTTGTATTATGGTCAAGGAATACGATATGCCCTGATTGTTCACCGCCGAGATTGTAGTTTCCTTCACGCATCGCTTCTACTACATATCTGTCTCCTACTTTTGTTTGGACACTATGCATGCCATGCTCTTCTAGTCCTTTGTAGAAACCCATATTACTCATAACAGTTGAAACAATGGTATCTTGTTTTAACATACCTTCATCATGTAAATGTTTTCCACAGATATACATAATTTGGTCTCCATCGACAATTTGACCTTTTTCATCAACCGCGATTAAACGGTCACCATCACCGTCGAATGCTAAACCAACGTGAGCACCTTTTTCTACAACAAACTGTGCTAACTTTTCAGGATGTGTTGACCCAACACCATCATTAATATTTAAACCATTTGGTGATGAGCCCATTGTAGATAAATCTGCTTCTAAATCTGCAAATAAATGTGTAGCTAACGATGATGTTGCTCCATGAGCACAGTCAAGAGCAATATGGATGCCAGTAAAATCTTCATAAACAGTTTGTTTTAAGAATTGAATGTACTTTTGACCACCTTCAAAGTAGTCGGTTACTGAACCTAAATCTCCACCTATTGGGCGTGGAAGATTGTCATGTTCTTTATCCATAAGAGCTTCAATTTCTTCTTCTTGCGCGTCTGATAGTTTAAATCCATCTGGTCCAAAAAATTTAATACCGTTATCTGCGACAGGGTTGTGAGATGCTGAAATCATTACACCAGCTTGAGCACTCATTGCTCGTGTTAAGTAAGCAACCCCAGGAGTACTAATAACACCTAAGCGCATTACTTCAGCCCCTACTGACAGCAAACCTGCAACAAGTGCTCCTTCTAGCATTTCACCAGAAATACGTGTATCACGTCCAATTAACACTTTTGGACGTTCTTTGGTTTCTTTCGTTAAAACGTACCCTCCGAAACGTCCCAATTTAAATGCTAACTCTGGCGTTAGCTCACTATTGGCGACTCCGCGGACGCCGTCTGTTCCGAAATATTTACCCATTTTGTTATTCTCTCCTTCAAAACTGTATGCCATATTTTTGCTTAGCTTTTATGAAAGTTGATTAATATTTAGCTTGATTGAGCTTGGCGTTGCTTCCCATGTTATGCCAGAAGGGCCATCCCCTTGTACTTCTAAAGTATTAGCACCTTCTACAACATCAGATGCGTCAACATAAAGTTGCAAATCTGATGCATTCATGTTGGCAATTTTTTGCTCGTCACCTGTTACTTTTACTGATACATATTGATCTGAATCATCAATACTATAATGATCTGTATCTAAATTTCTAATACTTACTTTAACATTTTCTATTGTAGTTGAAGTTGTATTCGAAGTCTCTTTATTTTTTTGTATTTCTTTATCTTCTTGTTTGTTAGTAGGTATAGTTGATTCTTCTAATGTAACATGGACTTTAAATTGATTTGTTGAGAGTCTTGTTACGCCTTTTGGTTTAGATAAATTAACTGTTACATCATCCGATTTATCTAAATTAGAAACATCTACATCGACCGGTAGGGACCTTATTTTATCTAATTCACTTTTTGGTCCAAACAATGTAACATGGCTTGTCTCAGCTTTCAACGATTTTACCTTCATATTATCTTTTGGACTACCTTGTGCATTTAACGAAATTGGTACTTCCTTATTATACTCCCCAATGTCAACTTTTACTGGTACTGTTGCAGGGCTTATTAAAACGTCTAATTTGTTCATATCACGATCTAGTACTTTTACAGGAGCATCATTTGTAAAAGACTCTGTAATACCCGATTCACCTGATAACATAGCTTTCACATAAGCAATACTATCTACTACATCTTTTGCACCTGTAACAGTAACTACATTTGGAGTGGCTGCTATCGCTTTTATAAAATAGTTAGGAGATAATTGACTTTCATTAAAGTCAGGATCAACTTTAAAAGTACGTGTTACCTTTTCCTCAACTGTTATATCTGCTGTCGCTGGCAGGATTTGAACGTTCAACTTGTCTGAAAAACCTTTATATTTAAGTTTTACTTTATGTTGTCCAATTGTTGCTTTACTCAAATCTAAATATACATGGTAATCCTTAAATGATTTTGTTCTTATTACAACCGCCAATGGACCCCTTATCGAAACGTCCACCGTCTTTGGGACACCTGAAACAATTAAATTTTCATTATCATATTGCACTTCTACAGGAACATCATGAATCACTTCAGCTTGACGATCGGAGGTTGTGGTTGTATTGTTCTCACTTGTTGTTTCAGATTTCACCGTAAAAAAGATTAACAATGTTAACGCAAGCGCTGTAATGCGTAAAAACCATGGACTATCTATTAATTTATCCATCATTTTTTATCCCCCCTCCAGTTCCATTTGGAGGTCCCTAAGGCTTCAGTTGTTGCTCCAAACCATACACGTTTCAGTCGGGATTCAAATTCCTCAATCGATAAATCACGATGTAAATCACCGTTAATAGTTAAGCTAATGGCACCCGTTTCTTCAGAAACAATAATCGTTACAGCATCTGTTACTTCACTAATACCAATTGCAGCACGGTGACGTGTTCCAAGCTCTTTCGAAATAAAAGGACTCTCTGAAAGAGGTAAATAACAAGCAGCTGCTGCTACTTTATTCTTTTGAACGATAACAGCCCCATCATGAAGTGGCGTATTAGGAATAAAGATATTTATCAGTAGTTCTGATGAAATTTCAGAATACATTGGGATACCTGTTTCGATATAATCATTTAAACCTGTTTCTCTTTCAATTGAAATTAGTGCCCCAATACGACGCTTTGCCATATAACTAACTGACTTGGACATAGCAGAGATTAGGCGTGCTTGTTCTTCTTCCTCTTGCAAATTACTTCTAGCAAACAACTTACCCCGGCCTAATTGTTCTAGCGCCCTACGTAATTCAGGTTGGAAAATAATAATAATTGCTAAAAACCCATAATCAATAACCTGTTTCGTCATCCAGCCTAATGTAGTAAGACCAAAATATACGGTAATTATTCGAATAATAATAATAACGAATATTCCCTTTAATAGCTGAACTGCTTTTGTACCACGAATCAGTGTTAATATATTATAAATAACCAACCAGACTAATAGAATATCAATTATATTTAATATAATTCTTACCCATTGGTTGTTCGTAAACTGTGTAAATTCATTAATAAACGACATGTGGATCCCCCACTTTTCTAGCGAGTACATATATAAATATTATAACACAACTACTATACTTTCTGCCCGTTTGAAGCAGAAAAGCCCACTTACAAAAGTAGACTTCCCCATTAGTTTATTCACTTTTATCAATAAAAGACCAAACAGTTTTGGCACTACTTTTAATTTTATACCAAAGCCATTCGAATACTTGATCAACTTCCTCAATTTGCCCAGTAACATTTGCTGTTGAAGCCATGTATTTACCATTAATAATAGTAATATTTCCGTCAACTTCACCATTCACTATAACATTTCCATTCTTTACAACAATGTCGCCTTTTACAGTTTTACCTTTAGGAACAATGACAGTTTGGCCTTCTACTTGTAGGTTAGGTTGTTTTGTGAATGCAAATTCTTGATCGTTATTATATCCCGAAAAAAGTGAAGCACTCATTAAAATGCAGAACATTGCTGCTGCGACCAAAATTGGATGTCTACGTAGCCATCGTTGTGCACTACTTCGAATTTTTCTTTTAGGGAGTCTTTGCATAACATGCTCTACGAAATTTGGAGGTGCTTCTATAACGGCTGCACTTTTCACGAACGCAATAGTAGTTGTTAACTCTTGCATGTGCCTTTGGCAATCCTCACAATTTCGCATATGTGCCTTCAGCTCTTGCTCATGTTCGCGACTTATATCTCCATCTAGATATTCATGCATAAGTTGTACGATATGCTCAGGGCATCTACTCATAGTGAAACCTCCTCCTACAACTTGCTCAATTGCTTTCTCAGCGCTTCACGTCCACGGTGAATGCGTGTTTTTACAGTCCCAAGTGGCATATCCAAAATCTCGCTAATTTCTTGTAGTGGTAATTCCTCGATATACTTTAGAATAATGACAGTTCGGTACTTATCTGGCAAGCAACTAATTTCATATTGAATTCTTTCTTGCAACTCCATTCGTTCAACTTCTTCCTCAGGAAGCCGATCTGATGAAGAAATTTGTGAATACATAGTAAGTCCCTCTGTGCCTGTCACTTCTGCATCTAAGTAATAGTCCGGTTTCTTTTTCCTTATTCGGTCTATACATAAATTCGTAGCTATACGAAATAACCATGTTGAGAATTTTCTTGATAAATCAAAAGTATGCAAATTTGTATACGCACGTATGAAAGCCTCTTGAGCTATATCTTCTGCTTCGTGTTGATTATTAAGCATGCGGTAGCATATTTGATATACCTTTTGCTGATAGAGACTCACAATATCTGAATACGCATGTTGGTCACCTTTCAGCACTTGTTTTATTCTTTTGTTAATTAACGCATCCATGTGATTTCCCCTCCGCCATGCGGCTGCTATAATATACGAACAGATTCCTCATTGGGTTTCATTTTTTTATCCTTTTTATTTTTTATTTAGGACCCTGTTAATATTTATATATTGCTAAAAAGACATTACTTCCATTATACCAATACTTTCCTTTTATTTGTTGGAGTTTTTTAAATTCACCACATAAGTTAAAATTTTACATATCTTATTAAGTTTACAGAATACTTGAGAAACAAATAAAAAAGATGAGCAAATTTGCTCATCCTTTTTATTATTAAACTAATGTCTCTCCAAATAATGACCCCATTAAAGCTACTGCCACATCTGCTGTTTTATTTCTTTCATCAAGTATAGGATTAACTTCTACGAACTCTGCTGATGTTATTAAGCCCGACTCTTGTAACATCTCCATCGCTAAATGACTTTCTCGATAAGTAATCCCACCAGGTACCGGTGTCCCAACACCAGGTGTATAAATTGGATCAATGCCATCTAAATCAAGTGATAAGTGAACACCATCCACATTTTGTCCTTTTAAATGAGTAATGGCATCTTGGAGGATATGTGTCATGCCTAGCCGATCAATTTCATGCATTGAATATACTTTTATTTGTTTATCTTTAATCAGTTTTTTTTCCCCTTCATCAACTGACCGCGCTCCAATAATTACAATATTTTCGGGCTTTATTTTGGGTGCATAATTTAAGACATTCACCAAACTCTCATGTCCCAGGCCAATGCTAATAGCTAAGGGCATTCCATGAATATTTCCAGATGGGGAAGTTTCGCTTGTGTTCATATCTGTATGGGCATCATACCAGATGACTCCTAGATTTTTATAATGATTTGAAATTCCAGCTAAAGAACCTATAGCAATACTATGGTCTCCACCTATTACTAATGGAAATTGTCCTTTTTCTACCACTTTATGAACCTGGTCTGCTAATTTCTTGCTTACATCAACCACTGCTTCTAAATTGCGTAATGAAGTTTTATCTGGTGTTTCTACCTTTGAACGGTCAATGGATATATCCCCTTCATCAATTACTGTATGTCCCAGTGCTTCTAAACGTTCAACCACACCAGCATAACGAATCGCACTTGGTCCCATATCGACTCCTCTACGTATTTGTCCCAAATCCATTGGAACACCAATAATTGATATATTAAATTTCTCCATAATACTCCCCCTTTTTAAAATTCTATTAATGTAACTTGAGGAATATAAATGGCTTAACAAAACAATTTATCTGTAAGTCAAAATTGTACAAATATATCTATAAAAGATTAAAGAAGTTTCTTGTTAGGCATTTTCATCGTTAATGCAGATTTTGCTTACCATGTTCCTTATCTCTAGTAAATCTTTTAAAACAATAATACAAAAAGACAAAAAACCTTCTTCCTAAAATAAGAAGAAGGTTTTCACTATTATATGATGAGTCATGCAGGATTCGAACCAGCGACCCTCTGATTAAAAGTCAGATGCTCTACCAACTGAGCTAATGACTCATAAAATAAAAATGGCTGGGGTACCTGGATTCGAACCAGGGCATGACGGAATCAAAATCCGTTGCCTTACCGCTTGGCTATACCCCAAAAGATGGTGGAGGGGGGCAGATTCGAACTGCCGAACCCGAAGGAGCGGATTTACAGTCCGCCGCGTTTAGCCTCTTCGCTACCCCTCCGATTTTATGGTGGAGGATGACGGGATCGAACCGCCGACCCTCTGCTTGTAAGGCAGATGCTCTCCCAGCTGAGCTAATCCTCCATATGTATACTTTTCTCAAAATGGTGACCCCTACGAGATTCGAACTCGTGTTACCGCCGTGAAAGGGCGGTGTCTTAACCGCTTGACCAAGGGGCCATCATAAATGCTTACGTCTCTCTCGGACAAGTATTATAATAACATCTTTCGACTTTTTTTGCAACACTTAATTTAAAAATAATTTTTAAGCTTATTTGCCCCAAAAATAGAAAGCTTCCAACCGGGCTTGAACCGGTGACCTCTTCCTTACCATGGAAGCACTCTACCTACTGAGCTATGGAAGCAATAATAGCGGTAGCTCTCATATAAGACAACTCCCTGACTAAATTACATTGTATAATGCTCCATAATTTTTGTCAATGTAGATAAAATAGTTATGTGCTAATAATTTTACCTGCTTACTCTATAAAAGAGCAACGTTTATTCACGTTGCTCTTTCATTCACTATAATCGGAAAAGACGTCAAAATGAAAAAGGTGGGATTTTTTTGTCATTCATTTTTGGCGTAACTAATTTATCTGTTTTAGGTTTTTCATGTAATTTAGCGATTTCAGGATTCTTTAAATAAGTAGCGGAATCTAAATTATTATTTAATGCTGCCTCTTCATTAAGTTTTTCTCTTCTCTCCATGTATCTTCCTCCAGTTAGATTATTTTAGCCTCTTTTTTCATTTTTCTTTTCATTAATTGTTTCATTCATCGAACGATAAATTTGTGTATTGATTGAGCCTTGAACAATTTGTTCTAAAAAGAAGTTGCCTATTAATTCTAAATACTCTTCATCATCGTACATTCTTTTATTTTGTATTTCCATCTCCGCTAATCCATCGTATGTTGAAATAATCGAGTACGTATGATCAGGACCTGTTATCGGGACTAAAATATCTACCTTATGGTTATAGTTTTCGTTTCGATACTTTTTTATTTGTTGGATATTTTCAATTCCTTCGTTAAATTTATCTTGCTTAATCTCAAATGTTTGATGAACATAAACAGTCATTTAATTCATCTCCTGTAATAACTTTATTGAGTCTTTATTGTTCTTCAACTAATAGGAATTTTCAAAAAACTTGTCCTACAAACCAACCATTATGAATAGCATGTGTTACAAACAACTTTTTAAGGAGCTAAAATATGAGCATTTTTCTTAGTTATGTTTTCCTTGGAATATCTCTTGGTGCCCCAATTGGTCCAATTAATGCGGCGCAAATAGATAAAGGCATTAAAGGTGGATTTTTTCACTCTTGGCTTGTTGGCATAGGCGCTATGTGCGCAGATGCTATATATATGCTGACAGTATACTTTGGAATAATAAATTTTTTAGGTACTCCATTTATGCAAACATTATTATGGTCTTTTGGCTTTTTTGTACTTGTGTATACAGGGATTGAAAGCATAATCAGTGTAGGTAAAACCATTGAAAGAAGTAATGATAGCAATATTTCTCTTACTAAATCATATTTTTTGGGTTTTTTTATGTCTTTATTAAATCCACTAACGATTCTTTTCTGGCTAGGTATTTATGGCTCGGTACTAGCTAAAACCATTACAGCATATGAGACAGCCGATGTTATTCTTTACAGTTTAGCTATTTTCATGGGACTATTTTTATGGGATATTACCATGGCATGCGTAGCGAGTAATTTTAGAAAGTATTTAACAACTAAACTTCTTGCTTTCATTTCTATTATGTCTGGATTATCTCTTATTGGATTTGGCGTTTATTTTGGTATTGAAGCGGTGAAGCTATTATTGAATCATTAATAAATTCCTCTCGGAAATATGTTTTTTTCTTTTTTCTTATTTTTAGATTTTCCAAAGTGCATAATAAGAACCACAGTCAAAATAAGCAAAAGAAAAACTATACTTACAAAAAATCCAGGTCTGCTCGACTCATGAATTAATGTACCACTAACTGCTAACAGTATTAAAACCATACCAATAATTCTTTTAACATGGTCGAAACCAGTAGCTTTTATTAGTTTTGGAAAGGAAATGAGTATAAACACCCAGTTATATAAAAGCATTAACCCTGCAGCTGTTGTAATGTATTCATACACAGAATTTGGCATTATACGCGATAAAATAATGGAAATAATCATCCCGCTAATTGTTAATGCTAATGCATAAGGAGGGACTTTAAGCTTTCCTTTTTTTGAAAAAACCTTTGGAGCGTCACCATCTTCTGACATCGTCACTAGCATACTGGTGACAGCAAATAAAGACGCAGCCATAGTTGAAAAACCTGCAATAATAATGCCTGCAATAAACACATGAGGGAAAAATGAAAGATTAAACTTATCTAGAGCAATTATAAAAGGACTCTCCTCTGTATTAAATTTATCAACCACAACTAAGCTTGTTGCTAAAAATATGGAAATTAAATATATGATTGTTAAAATAATTAACATGATTGTACTAGATTTATGAATGTCTTCTTTCTTTTTAAGTCTCATCGATAAAATTCCCATGATTTCTATTCCACCAAATGCATAAAAACCGAAAATTAACGAAGACCAAAGACCGGTAATACCATTTGGCAAAAAATCTTTAACTGAATTGTGGACAAGAAAGTCATTCCTACTCCCTCCAAAAAATCCAAACGGAATAGCTATAGCCAAACAAATAAACATAAAAATAGCTGCAATCTTGATGACTGCAAATACGTTTTCAACCCTCTCAAAGCCTTTTGTACCTATTAATACAACGGTGATCCCAAGAATGGCATATACAGAGGCAAATATCCAAAGTGGGACAGTTGGAAACCAAAATCGAGTTAAAAGGGAAAGTGCTGTTAACTGGCTACCAGATATAAGCATTTCAGAAAACCAATAAACCCAACCACTACTAAAACCAGCCCATCGTCCATATGCTAGTTTTGCATAAGAACGAAACGACCCCTTCTGAGGATTTTGTGCTGACATTTTGCCAAGTGCGTTAGACACTATGTATGTGCCAAGACCAGCGAGGATAAAAGAAATAATAATGGAGGGGCCGGTTTTGGATATACCAATTCCTGATCCCAGAAAATAACCTGTTCCAATAATACATCCAACACCAATAAGGGACATTTGCCACCATGCCAATTTCTCTTCTTTCGTATTTCCTTGATTGCCTTTATCTCGAATTGGTATTTCCATAATTGAACTCCTTTCTTCAATTCCCATTTATTATTCTCAGAGAGAATATTATTATTCAACATACATTGTAAAGAAAAGAATTAGCTTTAAACTTGCAGTAACCTACATTCTACTAAATAAAGCGTATATAAAAGGATAAATTACAAATTGAATCATTTAAAAGAGGGCAAGGAAATTAGCGGTAATTGATAGTGTTTTAACAAACACTTTTTGACATCAAAAATTGAGAATTATTGAGGTGAAAAGTATGGCGGAAGCAAAAAACCTCCTTGATTAAATGATTAATCTAATCAAGGAGGCTATCTTTATGTTTTATTATTATTTTCCGGTATGTACATATTGAGATAATCTTTTAAATATATATTTAAAACCATTACTACAATATTGGTTAGTTTCTCGGCTTTCCTATACAATGAAAGAATTCTACCCGCTGCAATAATGCAAAAAAAAATGGCTCCGAAGGCAGGACTCGAACCTGCGACCCTCTGATTAACAGTCAGATGCTGCTACCAACTGAGCTACTTCGGAACAATATTATTATGTTATTTCTTATATTATTTCTTACACATTTATTATTATAACAGGATATTAAAAAGTTGCAAGTAATTTCAGTGAAATAATTAGATAATTTTGTCTAATTCAATTGAAGAATTATTTATCCCCAAAAAAAATATTAGTTCATAAAGTCTCTATATATTATGTAGGAATACTAAAAAGGGTACTACTGAGTATTCAGCAGTACCTTAGTCAGCCTAGCAACGTCCTACTCTCGCAGGGGGACAGCCCCCAACTACCATTGGCGCTAAAGAGCTTAACTTCTGTGTTCGGCATGGGAACAGGTGTGACCTCTTTGCCATCATTACTAGACTATTTATAAAGAAAGAATTGTTCTTTCAAAACTGGATAAACTTTCATTGAAGTTCTTAAAATAACGTTTGGTTAAGTCCTCGATCTATTAGTATTCGTCAGCTCCATGTGTCACCACACTTCCACCTCGAACCTATCTACCTTGTCGTCTTCAAGGGATCTTACTTACTTGCGTAATGGGAAATCTCATCTTGAGGGGGGCTTCATGCTTAGATGCTTTCAGCACTTATCCCGTCCACACATAGCTACCCAGCGATGCTCTTGGCAGAACAACTGGTACACCAGCGGTGTGTCCATCCCGGTCCTCTCGTACTAAGGACAGCTCCTCTCAAATTTCCTACGCCCACGACGGATAGGGACCGAACTGTCTCACGACGTTCTGAACCCAGCTCGCGTACCGCTTTAATGGGCGAACAGCCCAACCCTTGGGACCGACTACAGCCCCAGGATGCGATGAGCCGACATCGAGGTGCCAAACCTCCCCGTCGATGTGGACTCTTGGGGGAGATAAGCCTGTTATCCCCGGGGTAGCTTTTATCCGTTGAGCGATGGCCCTTCCATGCGGAACCACCGGATCACTAAGCCCGTCTTTCGACCCTGCTCGACTTGTAGGTCTCGCAGTCAAGCTCCCTTGTGCCTTTACACTCTGCGAATGATTTCCAACCATTCTGAGGGAACCTTTGGGCGCCTCCGTTACTCTTTAGGAGGCGACCGCCCCAGTCAAACTGTCCGCCTGACACTGTCTCCTACCCCGATATAGGGGTACGGGTTAGAATTTCAATACAGCTGGGGTAGTATCCCAAGGACGCCTCCACCGAAGCTGGCGCTCCGGTATCTCAGGCTCCTACCTATCCTGTACAAGCTGTACCAAAATTCAATATCAGGCTACAGTAAAGCTCCACGGGGTCTTTCCGTCCTGTCGCGGGTAACCTGCATCTTCACAGGTACTATAATTTCACCGAGTCTCTCGTTGAGACAGTGCCCAGATCGTTACGCCTTTCGTGCGGGTCGGAACTTACCCGACAAGGAATTTCGCTACCTTAGGACCGTTATAGTTACGGCCGCCGTTTACTGGGGCTTCGGTTCTCACCTTCGCTTACGCTAAGCAATCCCCTTAACCTTCCAGCACCGGGCAGGCGTCAGCCCCTATACGTCACCTTACGGTTTTGCAGAGACCTGTGTTTTTGCTAAACAGTCGCCTGGGCCTATTCACTGCGGCTCTCTCGGGCTTGCACCCTACTAGAGCACCCCTTCTCCCGAAGTTACGGGGTCATTTTGCCGAGTTCCTTAACGAGAGTTCTCTCGCTCACCTTAGGATTCTCTCCTCGACTACCTGTGTCGGTTTGCGGTACGGGCACCTCCTACCTCGCTAGAGGCTTTTCTTGACAGTGTGAAATCAGGAACTTCGCGGTAAACCGCTCGCCATCATAGCTCAACGTTATAGAGAGCGGATTTGCCTACTCTCACGCCTTACTATTTAGACGCACATAACCAACAGTGCGCTTACCCTATCCTACTGTGTCCCCCCATTACTCAAATGGTAGGGAGGTGGTACAGGAATATCAACCTGTTATCCATCGCCTACGCCTATCGGCCTCGGCTTAGGTCCCGACTAACCCTGAGAGGACGAGCCTTCCTCAGGAAACCTTAGTCATTCGGTGGATGGGATTCTCACCCATCTTTCGCTACTCATACCGGCATTCTCACTTCTAAGCGCTCCACCAGTCCTTCCGGTCTGACTTCACAGCACTTAGAACGCTCTCCTACCACAGACATCATAGATGTCTATCCACAGCTTCGGTGAATTGTTTAGCCCCGATACATTTTCGGCGCAGCGTCACTCGACCAGTGAGCTATTACGCACTCTTTAAATGGTGGCTGCTTCTGAGCCAACATCCTGGTTGTCTAAGCAACGTCACATCCTTTTCCACTTAACAATTACTTTGGGACCTTAGCTGGTGGTCTGGGCTGTTTCCCTTTTGACTACGGATCTTATCACTCGCAGTCTGACTCCCGTGCATAAATCATTGGCATTCGGAGTTTGTCTGAATTCGGTAATCCGGGATGGACCCCTAGTTCAAACAGTGCTCTACCTCCAAGATTCTCTATCACGAGGCTAGCCCTAAAGCTATTTCGGAGAGAACCAGCTATCTCCAAGTTCGATTGGAATTTCTCCGCTACCCACACCTCATCCCCGCACTTTTCAACGTGCGTGGGTTCGGGCCTCCAGTAAGTGTTACCTTACCTTCACCCTGGACATGGGTAGATCACCTGGTTTCGGGTCTACAACCACATACTCATTCGCCCTATTCAGACTCGCTTTCGCTACGGCTCCGTCTTTTCAACTTAACCTTGCATGTAATCGTAACTCGCCGGTTCATTCTACAAAAGGCACGCTATCACCCATTAACGGGCTCTAACTACTTGTAGGCACATGGTTTCAGGATCTCTTTCACTCCCCTCCCGGGGTGCTTTTCACCTTTCCCTCACGGTACTGGTTCACTATCGGTCACTAGAGAGTATTTAGCCTTAGGAGATGGTCCTCCCAGATTCCGACGGAATTTCACGTGTTCCGCCGTACTCAGGATCCACTCAGGAGAGAATGAACTTTTGACTACAGGACTGTTACCTTCTTCGGTAGGTCTTTCCAAACCGCTTCGTCTAATTCATTCCTTTGTAACTCCATATAGAGTGTCCTACAACCCCAAGAGGCAAGCCTCTTGGTTTGGGCTGTTCCCGTTTCGCTCGCCGCTACTAAGGGAATCGAAATTTCTTTCTCTTCCTTCAGGTACTTAGATGTTTCAGTTCCCTGAGTCTGCCATCATGACGCTATGTATTCACGTCAAGATACTATTCCATTACGAATAGTGGGTTTCCCCATTCGGAAATCTCCGGATCAAAGCTTACTTACAGCTCCCCGAAGCATATCGGTGTTAGTGCCGTCCTTCATCGGCTTCTAGTGCCAAGGCATCCGCCATGCGCCCTTAATAACTTAACCTATAAGTTATTAAGCCTAAAAATTTAAAACTTAATATAAAAAAATGTGTTACTTAAGAATTTTTCAATGTCGTTTTATCCAGTTTTCAAAGAACAATGTTTTGAAAGCGATGAGCCTTCAAAACTGAACAGCAAGCGTTAATCTTAGAGAACCACGTTCTCTATTCCGAAATATTCCTTAGAAAGGAGGTGATCCAGCCGCACCTTCCGATACGGCTACCTTGTTACGACTTCACCCCAATCATCTATCCCACCTTCGGCGGCTGGCCCCAAAAGGTTACCTCACCGACTTCGGGTGTTACAAACTCTCGTGGTGTGACGGGCGGTGTGTACAAGGCCCGGGAACGTATTCACCGCGGCATGCTGATCCGCGATTACTAGCGATTCCGGCTTCATGTAGGCGAGTTGCAGCCTACAATCCGAACTGAGAACGGTTTTATGAGATTAGCGTGCTCTCGCGAGTTAGCGACTCTTTGTACCGTCCATTGTAGCACGTGTGTAGCCCAGGTCATAAGGGGCATGATGATTTGACGTCATCCCCACCTTCCTCCGGTTTGTCACCGGCAGTCACCTTAGAGTGCCCAACTAAATGATGGCAACTAAGATTAAGGGTTGCGCTCGTTGCGGGACTTAACCCAACATCTCACGACACGAGCTGACGACAACCATGCACCACCTGTCACCAATGTCCCCGAAGGGAAAACTCTATCTCTAGAGCGGTCACTGGGATGTCAAGACCTGGTAAGGTTCTTCGCGTTGCTTCGAATTAAACCACATGCTCCACCGCTTGTGCGGGCCCCCGTCAATTCCTTTGAGTTTCAACCTTGCGGTCGTACTCCCCAGGCGGAGTGCTTAATGCGTTAGCTGCAGCACTAAGGGGCGGAAACCCCCTAACACTTAGCACTCATCGTTTACGGCATGGACTACCAGGGTATCTAATCCTGTTTGCTCCCCATGCTTTCGCGCCTCAGCGTCAGTTACAGACCAGAAAGTCGCCTTCGCCACTGGTGTTCCTCCAAATCTCTACGCATTTCACCGCTACACTTGGAATTCCACTTTCCTCTTCTGCACTCAAGTCTCCCAGTTTCCAATGACCCTCCACGGTTGAGCCGTGGGCTTTCACATCAGACTTAAGAAACCACCTGCGCGCGCTTTACGCCCAATAAATCCGGACAACGCTTGCCACCTACGTATTACCGCGGCTGCTGGCACGTAGTTAGCCGTGGCTTTCTAATAAGGTACCGTCAAGGTACGTTCATTTCCTAACGTACTTGTTCTTCCCTTACAACAGAGTTTTACGATCCGAAAACCTTCATCACTCACGCGGCGTTGCTCCATCAGACTTTCGTCCATTGTGGAAGATTCCCTACTGCTGCCTCCCGTAGGAGTTTGGGCCGTGTCTCAGTCCCAATGTGGCCGATCACCCTCTCAGGTCGGCTATGCATCGTCGCCTTGGTAGGCCGTTACCCCACCAACTAGCTAATGCACCGCGGGCCCATCCTGTAGTGACGCGAAAGCGCCTTTCAACATTCCACCATGAAGTGAAATGGATTATCCGGTATTAGCTCCGGTTTCCCGAAGTTATCCCAGTCTACAGGGCAGGTTGCCCACGTGTTACTCACCCGTCCGCCGCTAAATCAGAGGAGCAAGCTCCTCATCATTCGCTCGACTTGCATGTATTAGGCACGCCGCCAGCGTTCGTCCTGAGCCAGGATCAAACTCTCCATAAAGTAAAGTTTGAAAGCTCATTAGCTTTGCTAGCGCATCATCAAAGATGATGTCTATTGTTTGTCCTTGCCACCAACAAAAGTTAGTGAACAAAGTTTATTGATTAACGTCTTGCTTGTTCAGTTTTCAAGGTTCATATCTTGTCGTTATCTTAACGACTTACATATCTTATCACATCTGTTTTTAAAAGTCAAAAACTTTTTAGAAGTTATAAGTTTTCATTGTTTTCTCTTTACGAGTCAACGTTGATAACTATACGCCGTTTCCAACGCAATGTCAACACTTTATACCTAAAAGTCTTAAATGACTGTACAAATCATATATATAGCCAGGAGGTGAACATTCTGATAAAAAGAATTCTTGCATCGATGATAATTATGCTTGCTTTATTGTTAATCTTTATACCTTCTAAAAATTCTATATTAGAAGTTTTTCGTTTAACAGATGAACCCAATGTTATAACCAAGGGGAATTATGGAATGTCTTTAACCATTGATTTATCCTATGCAGACGCAGATTTTATCAAGTGGTTAAATGAAGCTAAAACTCCATATCCATTATTAATGGTCGACACTGATTTATTAGAGAGGTCGCCAACTCTTGTTAAAGTAATCAAATCGAAAAACATACCTATAGGATTATTAGGAAAAAACAGCGAATATTACGAAACAGATCCTTCTCTACTTGAAAAAGAAATTAGTATATTTCACACTATTATGAAGCAACCTCCTCTTTGGTTTAGAACGAAGGATTATGTTTTCCTTCCTGATGTAACAAAGGTTTTGTGGAAGGAACAAATAAATATGTTAGCCGCTTCAAAAGTTCTAACAAGTAGAGAAGAATTAAAACTTTCGAAAGGTGATATCGTTGCTATTCCGTATCACCAAGAAGATCGTTACCAACTGAAAGAAATTAATCAGTTAATTGAGAGTAATAATTTCCTGCCTATAGAAGAGACAATCTTTGGTTACTCAATCAAAACAAAAAAATCGCCACAATAAAAGTTCATGAAAAATCTAAAGTCTAATTGTAAAAAGGGACTACCATAAGTGTATCGTTTACACAAGGTAGCCCCTTTTTTGACTAATTTTTGTTATTTCGTTTTCGATGTTTGACGACTTTTTGCATTATTATTTTTCTTTTCTTCCGCTTTGCGTGCATAACGGCGTTCTTCACGTTTCTTTATATCCTCTGCTGATTGCGCGTTATATTTTGGTAACTCCAATAGTTGGAATGCATTTACCGCTATAATTGGGAATAATAAAATAGTAATGTATTCATTACCACCTGATGTTCTTACCCAAAGTGCGATTAACCATTCAATAATACTTACAAAAATCATAAAGAATAACGCTGAAATCAATATATGCTTTTTGCCCGTCATTTTCACTTTTTGAATCGCTGTCACAATTGCCGAAGCGATTAATACGAGTAATAACCCTATGTATAGAATCCAGTCTCCAGTATTATGTGCATATGGCTTGAAACGGAAAAGAATAACATCTAATAATGCAACAATCATTAATAATATTTGTACCCAATTCCATAAAGTTAATGAGCGGCAAATATTAACACCTATTTGATGGACCGTTAAATAAGCAAAATAACCCATTTGGCAAACCATACTCATAGTAAATCCAAGAAAGATAAACCATAATAATGCTCCAATCGCTTCTCCCCATTGACCTTTTGAAAATTGGAGAGCATAAAAATCGCCCCAACGAACGATTAAACTCATTAATCCGGTCACAATTCCACCAATTATGAGTGCTCTAAATGCAAATTTAACCCAGTTTCGTATCGTCACGACTCAAAAGCCTCCGTTTTTATAAGTTCTTGTTTCATTCTAACAACGAATTTAGAAAAAATCTATTTCTTCCCTCATTACATACATATTCCCCTCGACAATTGTGAACAATAATTGAAACGACTTATGCAAAAAGTGAGGGAAGGTATATGTTGAAAAAAGCCTTAAGTTTCACAGTTCTACTCCTTGTATTGTCTGGTTGTTCCGCAGCTGCTCCGCAATCCACTCAATCTTATGATGATATAAAAAAATCCACTCTTGATGCATTACAAACGGAAGAAGGGAAAAAGGTATTCAGGAAATTGTTGGAAGACCAATCAATTCGTGAGTTACTTGTATTAGACCATAATGATGTTAATACAGCAATCCAAGATACGCTACTTTCAAAAAAGGCAGAAGAATACTGGAAAAGGCAATTTGAAGATCCTAAGTTTCGGGAGACCTTTGCCAAAAGCTTAAAAAAAGAACAACAAGATTTACTCAAGGAATTGATGAAAGACGCTTCGTTCCAAAAAGATTTAGAGCAGTTCTTCTCACAACCCGATATGCAAAAACAAATGGAAAAAATAATGAAATCAGCAAACAATAAAGAAGATATGCAAAAAGTCATCGCAGAAGTCATCAATAGTCCTATGATGCAAGAAAAATGGGCGAAACTTATTCAATCAGCTGGTAGTGGAAAAAGTAGTGAGAAATCTTCTGGTGGCAGTAGTGATGGTGGCAGTGGTGGTAGTTCATCCGACAATAAACAAGGGCAGGGCTAAGTAGCAGCAAAAAATATAAAAAAGGATGAATCAATTGGATTCATCCTTTTTTATTTATTCTTTATTTAATTTATCAATTACATGTTGTGCTATTTCAAGATAAATTTGTCCTGTCGAATGGTTCTTTGCATATACTGATGGAGCAAAATCAACATCATTCCAATCCGGTTGGCCTAGAGGTATTTGTCCTAATAATTCTGTGCGAAGTTCATCGGCTAGTTTAGGACCGCCACCTTGACCAAATACATATTCACGTTCTCCTGATACGTCTGATTGGAACCAAGACATATTTTCAATAACACCTAAAATATTATGATTTGTTTTAATCGCCATAGCACCTGCACGAGCTGCAACGAATGCTGCCGTTGGATGCGGAGTTGTCACTACAATCTCATTAGATTCAGGTAGCATTTGGTGAATATCAAGTGCTACATCCCCTGTACCTGGAGGTAAGTCTAATAATAAGTAATCAAGGTCTCCCCAATCCACATCTCGGAAGAATTGATCTAATACCTTTCCAAGCATTGGGCCACGCCATACAACTGGTGCATTGTTCTCTACAAAGAAGCCCATAGATATCATTTTAACGCCAAAGCGCTCAACTGGAATGATACGATTTTCTTCTACTACAGGCATTGTTTGTACACCCATCATATCTGGAACACTAAAGCCATAGATATCAGCATCAATCAAACCAACTTTTTTACCTAATCGAGAAAGTGCGACAGCTAAGTTAACAGAAACAGTTGACTTACCAACTCCACCTTTCCCTGATGCAATAGAGATGAATTTTACTTTATTTAATGGTGACAGTAAGTCTTGTGCTTCTCTTCGTGTAGCAGTACCGCGAAATTTTTCAATATCTCCTTCTGGAAGTTCCGAGAAACGAATACCAACTGTTTTACATCCTGCACCCTTTAATACATTAACGATTTCCATTTGAAGAGCAAGTTGTTCAGGTGTATTAGTTTTCGCTATAGCGATTTTTACACTGACATGTTCCTTTTCTTCTTTAATTGAAACTTCAACTATACCGCCTGTTTCAGTTAATGTTTTATGTAGAAAAGGATCTTTTAATTCTCCAACTAATTCTCGAACTTGTTGTTCATTAATCACTGTAGACACTCCTCTAATTATCATTTCGACTATAGTATATCATAACGCTTTCATATTAATATGTCGCGTTATTTATTCTACAACAGAATCTGAATAACGCTCGATACCTGCTACGATTGCTTCTGCCATTTTGTCTTGATAACTTGGGGAGGAAAGTAACTCTGCTTCCTGAGGATTACTTAAAAAACCTGTTTCAACAAGTACTGAAGGCATTTGGGCCTTTTTGAGTAAATAGACTTGCTTAATAGCAAGTGCCTCACGATCTGTATTCTTAAGCTGTTCTCTAATCGAAGTTTGTATTGAATTGGCTAACAGTTCACCTGCTGGATGTCCATCCTTATGATAAAACACTTGAGCTCCGTGCCACTTTGATTCTGGAATTGCATTTGCATGGATAGTAATAAATAAATCCGGGTTTGCTTTTTTAACCAAATCTTCTCTTAGATAGATATCTTCCTTCTTTCGTTCCCGTAATGTACTAAACTCTGCATTTGGCGTATGCTCCGCAATTACATCGTCGTCTTTTGTACGAGTCATAATTACTGTCGCACCCTTTTCCTTTAAGAGCTTTTCCACCTTTTTTGCAATTGCTAATGTAATATCTTTTTCAATGAGTTCTGACGTTGAAGCACCACCGTCTATTCCACCATGCCCAGCATCTACTACAATTTTTACTCCACCTAAAGTTTCTGAAATGAAAAAACCGCGCTCAGAAGCTTTTGTTTCATAAACAACTAGTAGTATGCAGGCTACTAATACTACACTCCATATGAGCCATCGCTTCAAACATAGCCACCACCTTTTTACACTAACATATGCCTGCTTATGAAAAGATATGTCGCTAGAAGGAAAATGCAAAATAACATCTCGATTATCTTTTTAATAGATTTTTAATAATATTTTCATCTTGTATTTATCCACAATTTCTATTAAAGGTCTTATTCTAAATACAGTAATATGTAAACTTGTTGATTCTTCAATTTGAGGAGGAATTAAAAACATGAATTATCAACTTTTCCATCAAATAAATGGAATGGCAGGACAGTCCAAATTACTAGATCTTTTAATGGAATTTCTTTCTAATAGTCTTCCTTATGTGGTAGTCTGTCTTTTGTTATTTCTCTGGTTTATAGGCAATAAACGAAAAGGTATTGAATTAAGATATACATCTTTATATGCTACTTTTTCTGCAATAATTGCATTAATAGTTAATGCAGTTATTCATTTTATCTATTATCACCCACGGCCATTTGTAGCGCACCATGTACATCAATTAGTTCCACATGTTGCAGATTCTTCTTTTGTTAGCGATCATGCTGTATTAGTATTTGCTATTTTCTGGACATTGTTTTTACGAAAGGCACCTTTGAAATATCTCATACTAATTTGGGCTACACTGGTTGGAATATCTCGTATTTATATCGGGGTTCATTATCCCGCTGATGTAATAGGAAGTATATTACTTTCCTTCGCTACAAGTAGTGTAGTCATTCACTTTTCTAATAAATTGGAACCACTTGTACAATTACTATTCCGCATTTACCATCAATTAATAAGTGGGAAAAAGCTAACAAAGAATTATATAGATAGAATATAAACTATTAAAAAAAGTGACCCGCATACGGTCACTTTTTTAATTCAAAATAAATTACTTAGACAAAATTGCATAGAACCCTACCTGCAAAAATCCATCTCGTGCAAATTTACAAGCTGATAAGAATTTAGAAACTACTATGCATTTTCCTGTATTTGCTCTAATCTTTGTTCTTTAATCATAACACTACCAACAACGCCGATAAGCGAAAACACTACAGCAATAATGAGTCCATAGTGGTAGCCTAACAAAATAGAACTATGATGGAAATGGTCTAACACTTTTCCGAAAAGGGCTGGTAATAATACCGCACTGATAAATCCACCTGTATTAGCAAAACCTGTTGCGACCCCTACTTCTTTTATTTGAAACGATTTCCGAACAATAGCAAACGTTAAAGAACTTGCACCACACCCAAATCCAATAATAAAAAACAGGAGTACCACTAACATAAATGAAAAGTTTCCAGCAAAGAATAAAGTCATCCAACTTAGGAAAATAACAATTTGAATAATAAGATACGTACCTTTCATATTTTCCCTTCGACTAATAAACCAACTTGTTAATGGGGCACCTATAATTGCTCCAATAAGTCCGTACATAATAAGTTGACTAGCTGATGAACGACTTAATTCAAAGACATCCATTCCATACGGAACGCCCCAAGAACCGATAAATCCAATATACGTACCAACTATTCCGAAATGACAAAAGAACGTAGCCCAAGCTTGCCGAGTAGAAAACAATCGTTTTAAAATGACCATTGTTTTTTCTCCCTTAATCTCGCGGCTTTGCTTAGTAGCCTGTTCCTCTTCAAATGCCATTCGTTTCGGTTTTACTAAGAGTACAAAATAAAGAAGTAAAGCTAAAAAAGATAAAACTATACCGGTTGAAAAAAATGCTGTTCTCCATCCAAACATCGAAATCCCATATGAAAATGGAACTGTTGCCAATAATGAGCCAAGACTTCCGGCCATCCCTGCTACACCTAACAATCGTGTAAATTCCCCAACTTTAAACCATTGATTTAATATTAAAACTAGATTAACCCAAATGGTTGAATCGCCAATTCCAGCCATAAGTCTTGAGATATATAATATGTATTCATTCGGCGCTAAACTATAAATAACTGTTCCCAATCCACTAAGAAGTGCTCCTATAATCAAGAAGCGATTAGGTCCAAATCGATCGGATAACAAACCGACTGGTATTTGTAATCCTGAATAAGCCAAAAACTGAATACTTGTCATTAAACCCACAGCCGAAGCCGTAATGCTAAAATCATTCATTAGTTGATTTGCAATTAAACCAGGTGCTGTTCTTTGGCTTACAATGAGTAAATAAGCAATTAATACTGAGCAAAAAACAATCCATCTATAAGAACTATTCTTTTTTTCCAATTTTCACTTCTCCTATGTTAAATTCTCTTTTTATTATACTTTTTTATTTATGGAAATTTCATAATCCTTACAAATTTTTTCTTAGTGTCCAATTTCCCGTATTGATTTATAGCTCAAATTTATTTTTAAGTATTAAAAAAGACTCTCCCCACATAAGTGGGAAAAGCCTTTGAAACGCCAATAATTAACGTTTTGAGAATTGTGGTGCACGACGAGCGCCGCGTAAACCTGGTTTTTTACGTTCTTTCATACGAGGGTCACGAGTAAGTAGACCTGCTGATTTAAGTGCTGGACGGAAATCAGGGTCAACTGTTAGTAACGCACGAGCGATACCATGGCGAATTGCGCCAGCTTGACCTGTGAAACCACCACCGTTTACGTTTACGTAAATGTCATAGCTACCTACAGTTTCAGTTGCTACTAATGGTTGTTTAATAACTTCGCGTAAAGATGCGAATGGGACGTAGTTTTCAACGTCGCGGTTGTTGATAACGATTTTGCCTTCACCTGGTACTAAACGTACGCGGGCAGTTGAGCTTTTACGACGACCAGTGCCGATATATTGAACTTGTGCCAAGGTTGTATCCTCCTCTAATTATTATCCGCGAAGCTCGTAAGCTTCTGGTTTTTGTGCAGCATGTGGATGTTCAGAACCAGTGTAAACATGTAGTTTGTTGAACATTTGACGACCTAAAGAGTTTTTAGGAAGCATGCCTTTGATTGCTAATTCAAGCATTTGAACTGGGTATTTTTCTTTCATTTCGCCAGCTGTGCGAGTTTTTAAACCACCAGCAAATTGAGTGTGGCGGTAGTAAATTTTACCTTTTAATTTGTTACCAGTTAACTCAATTTTTTCAGCGTTGATGATGATTACGTGATCACCAGTATCAACGTTTGGTGTATAGATTGCTTTATGTTTACCACGTAAAATAGCAGCTACTTCAGAAGCTAAACGACCAAGAGTTTGGCCTTCAGCGTCAACAACTAACCATTTACGTTCTACTTCGTGACCTTTAGCCATGAATGTTGTACGCATTTTAGTATCCTCCTACAATTATCAAATTGTTTCTATTACTCTGTTCCAATTGTTTTCTTTATCCTCAAAAGCTAAGATTCGGGGCTTATCTTGTGGGGTAATGAAAATACCATATGTCATCTTACCTCAAAAAGCAATGTAAGTCAAGCATTTCAACAAAAACGCCTGGAAATGTTGCTTCAAGCATCGTAATGGACATTTTCAAGGTATAAACCTTGTGCTGGCGCCGTTTTACCGGCCTTCCCTCTATCCATAGATAAAATGATTTTGACTAACTCATCAGGATTACGTTTACCAATACCGACTTCCCATAATGTACCTGCTATTATGCGAACCATGTTATATAAAAAACCATTTCCGCAAATCACCATGTGCAATTCTTCTCCATGCCACTCGAATGCTAAGGCGGAAACTGTACGAACTTTATCTTTCACACTTGTATTTGAAGCGCAAAAGCAAGAAAAGTCATGTGTCCCCAAAATATACTTTGCGGCTTCCTCCATTGCTTTTACATCCGGCTTTATCCCATTTGTTGGTGTTGCATAAAAACGTCTAAAAGGGCTTTGGATTTCTTCACAAGACCAAATATATCGATATTGTTTGCCATGAACACTATATCGTGCATGAAAATCTTCAGGTGCTTCTTCCACTTTCATCACGCGAATATCTCGTGGCAATTGGACGTTTAATGCTCTTGCATAACGATCAAGAGGGATAGACAATGTTGTATCAAAATGGATTACTTGCCCTGTTGCATGGACTCTCGCATCGGTTCGACCACTTGCAGTTACATGGATGATTTCTCCTTTATGCATTTTCGTCAGTACCTTTTCAATTTCTTCTTGTACAGTTCTCTTATTTGGCTGTACTTGGTATCCAGAAAAATCGGTACCATCATATGCGATTGTGGCTTTCATTCTTCTTTTCATCGTTATGCATTTCTCCCATATACACTAACTACGTAAATAAGCTAATATAGCCGACACAATCACAATAGAAAGGATTGCTACAGTATCACCTATATGCCATTTCAACTTTCGATAGCGTGTTCTTCCTTCTCCGCCACGATACCCTCTTACTTCCATCGCTGTTGCTAAATCTTCAGCACGTTTAAAGGCACTTACAAACAATGGAACTAATAATGGTACAACAGCTTTTACTCGATCTTTAATTGGCCCTGAGGTAAGATCAGAACCTCTTGCCATTTGAGCTTTCATAATTTTGTCGGTTTCATCCATTAATGTTGGTATAAAGCGCAATGAAATAGACATCATTAATGCTAATTCGTGAACAGGTAACTTTAATTTTTTCAATGGATTTAATAATACTTCCATTCCATCGGTAATTGATATAGGTGATGTAGTTAGCGTTAAAATCGAAGTGACAAACACTAATACTAAGAAACGAATAGAAATATAGATACCCTGTCTTAATCCCTCTTCATAGATATGAATAAACTTCCATTCAAATATTAATGGACCTTCTTTAGTAAAGAATATATGCAATAAGAAAGTAAAAGCCATAAGTATTAAAACAGGCTTTAGTCCATTAATTAAAAAATACATCTTTATACGAGACATTAAAATGATGAGAAGCGTGAAAAGTAATAATGCAATATATGTTGGCGTATTATTTGCCAAAAATACCACTATGATAAACGCAAATACAAATATTAATTTGGAACGTGGATCTAATCTGTGTATAAAGGAATCTCCAGGTATGAAACGACCAAAAATCATCTTTTCCATCATTGGTGATCACGCTCCTCTCGTATTACTTGCGCAATCGTCTTAGCTAATTGTTCTTCAGTCAGGCATAGCTTTGGAAGTTCTCGCCCAATTTTCTGCTCAAGCTTCTTTTGAAAGTGAATTATTTGAGGCACTTCCAAACGATAGTGAGAAAGTTTTTCAGCATCACTAAAGATCTCCAAAGGCGTTCCTGTTAATACACAGTGTCCCTCGTGCATGATAGCAATAAGATCTGCATAACGAGCTGCGTCTTCCATACTATGTGTCACTAGGATTGTCGTTAAATGACGTTCCTTGTGTAGTTGATAAAACAAGTCCATAATTTCTTTACGTCCTCTAGGATCTAAGCCTGCAGTTGGCTCGTCTAATACAATCACTTCTGGTTCCATTGCTAAGACACCAGCAATTGCAACACGGCGCATTTGACCACCTGATAAGTCAAATGGTGACTTTTCAAGAACCGCTTCTGGTAATCCAACTAATTTTAATAAGGTATGTGCACGCTCAATAGCTTCTTTCTCAGATACACCAAAATTCATCGGTCCAAAGATAATATCTTTTAATACAGTCTCCTCGAATAACTGATGTTCTGGAAACTGAAATACTATACCTACTTTTTGGCGCACCAATCGCAAATCCTTATCCTTTTTCCCTGCAGTAATTAACTTATCACCAATGCGTATTGATCCTTCTGTGGGTTTTAATAGCGCATTTAAATGCTGTAAAATTGTCGATTTTCCTGATCCCGTATGTCCAATAATTGCTTGAAAACTACCAGAAGGAATAGCTAAATCCACATCATATAACGCTCTTTTTTCAAATGGCGTATTGGGCGCATAAGCAAAACTTACTTTTTGAAGTTCGATATCCATAAATCATTCACCAACTGTTCTTCTGTCATATGTTCTCCTAGAAGTTGTACACCTTCTGCTTGTAAGTGTTTAGTCAGCTTCATAGCAAATGGTAAATCCAATCCTAGTTCAACTAATTGATCACCTAAACCAAAAATTTCAGATGGAGTGCCTTCAGCAAACTTCTTGCCCCCATTCATAAACAATAAACGATCAGCCATAATTGCCTCTTCTAAATCATGAGTAACGGATAACACGGTTAATCCAGTCTTCTCTCGTAAATTTCGGACAACAGACAATACCTCTTGTCGACCTTGAGGATCAAGCATAGATGTTGCTTCGTCTAAAATGAGTAAGCGTGGTTGTAAGGCAAGCGCACCTGCAATAGCAACACGCTGCTTTTGACCACCTGATAGATGCTGAGGTTCATGATTTAAAAAATCGTCCATTTTAACTTGATGTAATGCCTCATGTACACGTTTAACCATATCATCATGAGGAACACCATTATTTTCTAATGCAAATGCAACATCATCTTGTACGGTTGCTCCCACAAATTGATTATCCGGATTTTGAAAAACCATACCTATATTTGAACGCGCTTCCCATAAATTGTTTTCATCTAATATTTGTCCCATAAACTGGACATTTCCTTTTTGAGGATAAATGAGACCATTAATAAGACGGGTAATGGTTGATTTACCTGAGCCATTGTGGCCAACAATTGCAATCCATTCGCCTTCGTCTACTTTAAAAGAAACATCTTCTACTGCGTTTTTTACTTCAGGATGATCCGGTGCATATGTAAATGTCACGTTATTCAGTGATAAGATTTCATGCATGTCTGTAGTACTCCTCTCGCTCGTCTAGTCAATCTCTGCTCATCTATAACTTACACTGTTTTATGTATGATTACTAGTTGGAAATACTTTTGTTAAAAAAATACGACTTCGTCAATAATGACAAAAGTCGAAAATAAAAAATTATTCTTAAAATAAATAAAAAAGCGCGCACCCCATTCAGAGAAATGCGCAAATTGGATATCTCCCGTTCAAAGGTTGCTCAGACCTTTAACGTGAATGGGGTGCGTAGAGCTAAACGAGACAGCACTTATGTCTGCTCATCATAACGCTCAGCTTTTAAATTTGTCGTATAAATCACTAGTTTTTGAAAAAAAGAGGGTGTAAGTTCAAATTATTGTGAACAAGTACACCCTCTCTTCGCATCGTTATAATTAAACTAATTCAATTACAACTACAGGCGCACCGTCACCACGGCGAGGTCCCATTTTCATAATGCGAGTATAACCGCCTTGACGGTCAGCGTAGCGTGGTGCTACATCATCAAATAACTTTTGTAGTGCAAAAACTACAGTTTCATTACCTTCAGCATCAGTTGAAGTTGCTACTTCATGACGGATAAATGCAGCTGCTTGACGACGAGCGTGTAAGTCACCGCGTTTACCTAGAGTAATCATTTTTTCAACTACTGAGCGTAATTCTTTCGCACGAGTTTCTGTTGTTTCGATGCGTTCGTTGATGATTAGATCTGTAGCTAAATCACGTAACATCGCTTTACGTTGAGAACTTGTACGTCCAAGTTTTCTGTAACCCATGGATATTTCCCTCCTTCGTTCAATTACTGATCATACATATTATAAAGTCGCTTAGTCTTCTTCTCGTAACCCTAAACCAAGCTCTTCTAACTTCGCTTTTACTTCTTCTAATGATTTACGACCTAAGTTACGAACTTTCATCATATCGTCTTCAGACTTGTTAGCAAGTTCAAGAACAGTATTGATGCCTGCACGTTTTAGGCAGTTGTAAGAACGAACAGAAAGATCTAGTTCTTCGATAGTCATCTCTAAAACTTTTTCTTTTTGATCTTCTTCTTTTTCAACCATGATTTCAGCAGTTTTTGCCTCATCAGTTAAACCAACGAAGATATTTAAGTGCTCGGTTAAAATCTTAGCTCCGAGCGAAATCGCCTCTTTTGGACCGATGCTGCCATCTGTCCACACATCAAGTGAAAGTTTATCGTAGTCAGAAGATTGTCCAACACGAGTATTTTCAACTGTGTAGTTGACGCGTGAAACTGGAGTGTAAATAGAGTCGATCGGGATCACGCCGATAGGAAGATCCTCACGTTTGTTTTGATCAGCTGAAGTATATCCACGTCCACGTTGTGCATACATACGCATACGAAGATGACCATTTTTAGCAACTGTTGCAATGTATAGATCTGGGTTTAATACTTCTACGTCACTGTCATGTGTAATATCAGCAGCAGTTACTACCCCGTCACCTTTAAAATCAATTTCAATGACTTTTTCTTCGTCAGAGTAGATTTTTAAAGCTAACTTTTTAATGTTCAAAATAATTGAAGCAACATCTTCTACAACGCCTTCAATAGTAGAGAATTCGTGTAGTACGCCGTCAATTTGGATTGAGGTAACAGCAGCTCCTGGTAAAGAAGACAGAAGGATACGACGTAGTGAATTACCCAAAGTAGTGCCATACCCACGTTCAAGTGGTTCTACAACAAATTTGCCGTATTTTAAATCATTGCTGATCTCAACGGTTTCAATCTTTGGTTTTTCAATTTCGATCATTCAATTTACCCTCCTTCAAAACATCGAATATATGGTATTATTTCCAATAAAATCGAATGTCAATCAATCTTAAAGATTTTAAATACTATTTGTGTATAAAAAGTGTACTCAATACTACAAAGAGTTGCAAATATTATACACGACGACGTTTTGGTGGGCGGCAACCATTATGAGGAACTGGAGTTACGTCTTTGATAGCTGTAACTTCTAAACCAGCAGCTTGAAGTGCACGGATAGCAGCTTCACGGCCAGCACCAGGACCTTTAACAGTTACTTCTAAAGTTTTTAAACCATGTTCTAAAGATGCTTTAGCAGCAGTTTCAGCAGCCATTTGCGCAGCAAAAGGTGTAGATTTACGAGAACCTTTGAAACCTAGTGCACCTGCAGAAGACCAAGAAACAGCATTACCTTGCATATCAGTGATGGTTACAATTGTATTATTAAATGTAGAACGGATGTGTGCAATACCTGATTCGATATTTTTTTTCACACGACGTTTACGAGATTGTTGTTTACGTGCCATGTTAAGAAGAAACCTCCTTTACTTATTATTTTTTCTTGTTAGCTACAGTTTTACGAGGACCTTTACGCGTACGCGCATTGTTTTTAGAATTTTGTCCACGAACTGGTAAGCCACGACGGTGACGGATACCGCGGAATGAACCGATTTCCATTAGACGTTTAATGTTAAGTGAAATTTCTCGACGAAGATCACCTTCAACTTTGTATTTATCTAATTGTTCACGGATTTTGTTTAGTTCGTCTTCAGTTAAATCACGAACTCGAGTATCTTCAGAAACACCAGCGTCAGCAAGAACTTTCTTAGCTGTAGTGTTACCGATACCGTAAATGTATGTTAATGAAATTACAACGCGTTTTTCGCGTGGAATGTCAACACCAGCAATACGTGCCATATACGATGTGCACCTCCTTAAAATTATCCTTGTTTTTGTTTGTGTTTAGGATTTTCACAGATTACCATTACTTTACCGCGTCGGCGAATAACTTTACATTTTTCGCAGATCGGTTTCACAGATGGTCTCACTTTCATCTAACCTAACCTCCTTAGTGGTCCGGAGTGCAAAAGATTATTTAAAACGGTATGTGATACGACCGCGAGTTAAGTCATATGGAGATAACTCAATTGTTACCTTATCTCCAGGTAAGATGCGAATAAAGTGCATACGAATTTTGCCCGAAACATGAGCAAGAACTGAATGACCATTTTCTAATTCTACCTTAAACATCGCGTTTGGCAAAGTCTCAACAACTGTGCCTTCGATTTCAATTACATCGTCTTTCGCCATCGACCCTGTCTCCCTTCTATATGCTATTCAGGAATTATTGTCAAATTCTATCGGAATTTGCTGCAAGTTTTGCTTGTCGCCTCAAACATATTTTTGGATTGTATGAGAGATGTTCGAAAGACGCTCATCAGGCTTCGCTTCTCGATCCAAGATAATGTGCAAGGATAAACAATTTCTCACACGATCCCCGGCTACCTGGATGAGATCCTGCATACCCGTTCACACAGATACTTTTCCACGAAACCCATTATACCCTTTCAGAATAAAGATTGCATCAAGATAAAAGTACCAAGATACAAATTATTCATCTGGAATAGACAGGGTACAATATGCTTTTGCAGCTCTCGAAAATAACTTTCCGCTATGCTACCACATACTCTCGCGGTTGCAGACATGTGCGCCGTTCACGAGTATTAGTTGCGGTTGCCTTTTAATAGAGCATCAACATCAGCAAATACATCTTCGATATCTTGCTGACCATTAATGTTAGTTAAAACATTTTTATTGCTATAAAAATCAAGTAATGGTTGAGATTGCTTGATATTTACTTCCAGACGGTTATTAACCGTTTCCGGATTATCGTCTGCTCTTTGATAAAGTTCTCCTCCATCTTTATCACATTTTCCTTCCTCTTTAGGAGGATTGAAAACTAAATGATAAGAAGAGCCACATACTTTACAGATACGACGACCTGTTAAACGTTTAATCAATTCTTCTTGCTCTACTTCAATGTTTATTACGTACTCTACTTTTTTGCCTAGATCTGATAGAATTCCATCTAACGCTTCAGCTTGAGCAGTAGTTCGTGGGAAACCATCTAGTAAGAATCCTTGATTACAATCAGGTTGGCTTAAACGTTCGCGAACAATACCAATCGTTACTTCGTCAGGCACTAGAGCACCTTGATCCATAAACGATTTAGCTTTAAGCCCTAATTCCGTACCGTTTTTAATTGCTGCACGGAACATATCGCCTGTAGAAATATGAGGGATGTCGTACTTCTCAACAATTTTGTCTGCTTGAGTACCTTTACCAGCACCAGGCAAACCCATTAAAACGATATTCATACGGTGTGCCCCCAAATATTAGTATGATGGTTTTTAGGAACGAAAACCGTTCCAAAAAACCAACCTTTATTTCATGAAGCCTTTGTAGTGCCGTTTTACAAGTTGTGATTCTAATTGTTTCATCGTTTCTAGTGCAACACTAACTACGATTAGCAAACTAGTACCGCCAATTTGTGCAGAAGATGGTAGATTCGCAATATTGATAAACAAGATTGGTAGAACCGCCACTACTGACAAGAAAATAGCACCTGCAAATGTTAAGCGATATAAAACAGATGTTAAATAATCTTGAGTGCTTTTACCTGGACGAATACCTGGAATATATGCACCTTGCTTTTTCAGATTATCAGCAACTTTTTCTGGATTTACTTGAACAAACGCATAGAAGTAAGTAAACGCTACAATTAACGCTACATAGATGATCATCCCAATAGGTTGAGAATAATCGAACGTTCTTTCGATAAATCGAGTAATATTGTTATCTTCAAAGAAAGTAGCAATCGTTCTTGGTGTTACTAAAAATGCAACAGCAAAGATTACTGGAATAACCCCGGCAGAGTTAACTTTCAAAGGAAGATGAGATTGTTGTGCTCCACGTTGCGCACCAGAGCCTTTAGCATATTGAATTGGAATTTTACGATTTGCTTGTTGGAAGTAAATAACACCAACTACAATAGCAAGTGCTGCTAATACAATCACTACAAGAGTAATAATGTTGATAAACAATTGTTCACCAGCATTTTCAAACTGTTGAGCATAAATTTGGTTCACTGTATTTGGTAATGCAGCAACGATACCTGCGAAGATAATAACGGAAATACCATTTCCTACACCTTTATCTGTAATCTGTTCACCTAACCAAAGTAAAAATGCTGTACCTGCAGTTAACACGATTGCAATTGTAAGATACGTCATTACTCCTTCTTCTTTAATCAATGAACCGCCGTACATACGGTTAAAACCGTAAGACATAGCGATTGATTGAATAAAAGCAAGGATTATTGCAAAGTATCGAGTAAATTGGGCGATTTTACGTCGACCAACTTCACCTTGTTTAGACCACTCAGTGAACCTTTTTACAACATCCATTTGTAATAGTTGAACAATGATTGAAGCAGTAATGTAAGGCATAATCCCCATCGCAAAAATAGAGAAGTTCTTAAGAGCTCCACCGCCAAAAGTATTCAAGAAACCAACCAAACTATATTGATCAGTTTGTTGTAATACTTGAGCATCTACATTTGGTACCGGAATAAATGATCCTATACGGAAAATCACCAACATCAAAAGGGTGAAAATGATTTTATTTCTAATATCTCTCACACGCATAAAGTTAGCGATTGTTCGGAACATTAGATCACCTCAATGTTTCCGCCGGCATTTTCAATTGCTTCTTTTGCAGACGCAGAGAATTTATGAGCTTTTACTGAAAGCTTTTTATCAAGAGAACCATTTCCAAGAACTTTGATACCTGCTTTTTCATTACCCACTACACCAGTTTCTACAAGTAAAGCTGGTGTAATTTCTGTGCCTTCTTCAAAACGATTTAACACGTCAAGGTTTACGATAGCGTATTCTTTGCGGTTAATGTTTGTAAATCCACGTTTTGGTAAACGACGGAATAAAGGGTTTTGACCACCTTCAAATCCAGGACGAACACCGCCGCCTGAACGTGAATTTTGACCTTTATGACCTCTACCAGAAGTTTTACCGTTACCAGTCGCAATACCACGACCTACACGGTTACGTTCTTTACGTGAACCAGTAGCTGGTTCTAACTCATGAAGTTTCATTAGATGGCACCTCCTTGTTAATAGATTTTAAATTATTTTTCAGTAACTGTTACTAAATGAGCAACTTTATTGATCGCACCGCGAATTGCCACATTATCAGCATGTTCAACAGTTTGATTTAATTTACGTAAACCTAATGCTTCAATAGTTTTACGTTGCGCTGGTTTAGCACCAATTATACTTTTAGTGAGGGTAATTTCTAGTTTGTTTGACATATTATTTCCCTCCCTTAACCTAATAATTCTTCTACTGTTTTACCACGAAGTTTTGCAACTTGTTCGGCTTGTTTTAGTTCAGATAAACCTTTAATAGTTGCACGCACCATGTTGATTGGTGTGTTTGAACCTAAAGATTTAGAAAGAATATCAGAAATACCAGCAAGTTCTAGTACGGCACGTACTGGACCACCAGCGATAACACCTGTACCAGGAGCAGCAGGTTTAATCATGATATGGCCTGCACCAAAGTTTCCGATTACTAAGTGTGGTGTAGTACCACCTACACGTGGAACTTCGATTAGGTTTTTCTTTGCATCTTCAACAGCTTTGCGAATAGCATCAGGTACTTCTTGAGCTTTACCAGTACCAAAACCAACATGGCCATTACGATCTCCAACTACAACTAATGCAGTGAAGCGGAAACGACGTCCACCTTTTACAACTTTAGCAACGCGGTTGATTGTAACAACGCGTTCTTCAAGTTCTAGTTTGTTTGCGTCAATATTAAGACCCATGAAAAGTGTACCTCCTTCTTATTAAAATTCCAAACCGTTTTCGCGAGCAGCATCAGCTAAAGCTTTTACGCGTCCATGATATAAGTAACCACCACGGTCAAATACGATTGCTTTAATATTTTTTTCTACAGCACGTTTAGCGATTGTTTCACCAATTTTTATAGCAGCTTCCACATTGCTTGCAGTACCTTCAAAATCTTTATCCATAGTTGAAGCTGAAGCAAGTGTTACGCCTTGAGTATCGTCGATGATTTGAGCGTAAATGTGTTTATTTGAGCGGTATACATTTAAACGAGGACGTTGTGTAGTACCAGTAATTTTAGCACGTACGCGAGCATGACGTTTTTTACGAACTTGATTTTTATCTTGTTTCGTAATCACAAAGGGTCACTCCTTTCTAATGCTTATGCAGCATTATTTACCTGTTTTACCTTCTTTACGACGAACGTGTTCGCCTTCGTAACGAATCCCTTTACCTTTATAAGGTTCTGGAGGACGTACGTCACGGATGTTTGAAGCTAGAGCTCCAACTTTTTCCTTTGAAATACCTTTAACAATAACTTTAGTGTTAGAAGGTACTTCAACTTCTAAACCATCTTCTGGTGTGAATTCAACTGGATGAGAGTAACCAACGTTCAATACAAGTTTTTTACCTTGTAATTGAGCACGATAACCAACCCCAACAAGTTCTAATGATTTAGCGAATCCTTCAGAAACACCTGTTACCATGTTAGCAAGTAAAGCACGAGTTGTACCGTGGTTTGTTTTGTGTTCTTTAGATTCAGAAGGACGAGTTAAAGTAATAACATTACCTTCTTGTTCGATTTTAATATCTTTGTTAAAAGCACGAACTAATTCGCCTTTTGGTCCTTTTACAGTTGCTACGTTATCAGCATCAATTGTAACTGTAACACCTGCAGGCACCTCGATCGGTTTTTTACCTATACGAGACATTAATGTTGCACCTCCATTCTTTTGTTGCTAATTACCAAACGTATGCTAGAACTTCGCCGCCAACTTTTTTAGCGCGAGCTTCTTTATCAGTTAATAAACCTTGTGAAGTAGATACTAAAGCGATACCTAGACCGTTCAATACTTTAGGCACTTCATTAGTTTTAGCGTAAACACGTAAACCTGGTTTAGAAATACGTTTTAAACCTGTAATAACGCGTTCGTTATTTTGACCGTATTTTAAGAAGATACGGATAATACCTTGTTTGTCATCTTCAACATATTCAACGTCACGAATGAAACCTTCACGCTTAAGAATTTCAGCGATTTCTTTTTTGATATTAGAAGCTGGAAGCTCTAATTTTTCGTGACGGACCATGTTAGCATTACGAATGCGTGTAAGCATATCTGCAATTGGATCTGTCATAGTCATTACAATTTACCTCCTTCCCAAATTAGGGGATTACCAGCTGGCTTTTTTAACGCCAGGAATTTGTCCCTTGTAAGCAAGTTCACGGAAACAAATACGGCAAAGTTTAAATTTACGATATACAGAGTGTGGACGACCACAGCGTTCACAACGAGTATATTCTTGAACTTTAAACTTAGAGCCACGTTGTTGTTTAATGATCATTGATTTTTTAGCCACGTTCTTAGCCTCCCTATATTATTTTTGGAATGGCATACCGAATTGTGTTAACAACTCGCGAGCTTCTTCATCTGAGTTCGCAGTAGTAACGATAACGATATCCATACCGCGTACTTTTGAAACTTTATCATAGTCGATTTCAGGGAAGATTAATTGTTCTTTCACACCAAGTGTGTAGTTACCGCGACCATCAAATGCTTTTTTAGAAACACCGTGGAAGTCACGTACACGAGGAAGTGAAATTGAAATTAATTTATCCAAGAAGTCATACATACGTTCACCACGTAGTGTAACTTTTGCACCGATTGGCATACCTTCACGAAGACGGAAGCCAGCGATAGATTTCTTAGCTTTAGTAACAACTGGTTTTTGACCAGTAATTAATGTAAGTTCTTCAACAGCAGCGTCAAGAACTTTTGAGTTTTGAACTGCGTCACCAACACCCATGTTGACAACGATTTTTTCAACTTTTGGTACTTGCATAGTTGAAGTATAACCAAATTTACTCATAAGAGATTTAGAAACTTCGTTTACATACTTTTCTTTTAGGCGGTTCATGTTTGTACCTCCCTTCTAATTTAAACTTATTTATCGATAACTGTACCTGATTTTTTTGCTACACGAACTTTTTTGCCATTTTCTTCTTTAAAACCTACGCGAGTCGGCTCGCCAGATTTAGGATCGATAAGCATTACGTTCGATACGTGAATTGCTGCCTCTTGGCTGACAATTCCTCCTTGTGGATTAAGTTGGTTAGGTTTTACATGTTTTTTAACGATGTTAACACCTTCAACTAAAACACGGTCTTTTTTAGGGAAAGCTGCAAGGATTACTCCTGTTTTGCCTTTATCTTTTCCTGTAATAACCATTACTTTGTCGCCTTTTTTAACGTGCATTCTGTCGCACCTCCTTGATTGGCACTTTCATGTAATTAAAGAACTTCCGGAGCTAATGAAACGATTTTCATGAAACTGTTGTCACGTAACTCACGTGCAACTGGTCCGAAAATACGTGTTCCGCGTGGTGATTTATCATCTTTAATGATTACACATGCGTTTTCATCAAATTTGATGTAAGTACCGTCTTTACGACGAACACCGCTTTTTGTACGAACGATAACAGCTTTAACTACTTCGCCCTTCTTGACAACGCCACCTGGTGTTGCTTTCTTTACTGTACAAACGATCACATCACCAATGTTAGCTGTTTTACGACCAGAACCACCAAGAACTTTAATAGTTAGAACTTCTTTCGCACCTGAGTTGTCGGCAACTTTCAAACGACTTTCTTGTTGAATCACTTAGGTTACCTCCCTTCGGACTATGAATTCCGAAATATATTAGATAATAACCGCTTTTTCTACAACTTCAACTAAACGGAAACGTTTAGTAGCTGATAGCGGACGAGTTTCCATAATGCGTACGATATCTCCAACTTTTGCTGTGTTGTTTTCATCATGCGCTTTGAACTTTTTAGAGTATTTTACACGTTTACCATAAAGCGAATGCTTTTTGTAAGTTTCAACTAAAACAGTGACTGTTTTGTCCATTTTATCTGAAACTACGCGGCCTGTGTAAACTTTGCGTTGGTTACGCTCAGTCATGCTTGCAAACCTCCTCTTTATCAGTTATTTGCACTGATTTCTCTTTCGCGAATCACAGTTTTCATTCGCGCGATCGCTTTTCGTACTTCACGAATGCGAGCTGTGTTTTCTAATTGACCAGTCGCCAATTGGAAGCGAAGGTTAAAAAGCTCTTCTTTCAGTGATTTTACTTTAACTTCGATTTCTGCAGTTGTAAGTTCACGGATTTCATTAGCTTTCATTAGATTCACCACCAATTTCTTCACGTTTAACAATCTTACATTTAACAGGCAATTTATGTGATGCTAAACGAAGTGCTTCACGAGCAATCTCTTCTGAAACGCCACCGATTTCAAACATAATTCTACCTGGTTTAACTACGGCTACCCAACCTTCAGGAGCACCTTTCCCGGAACCCATACGTACTTCAAGAGGCTTTTTAGTGTATGGTTTGTGAGGGAAAATTTTAATCCAAACTTTACCGCCACGTTTTGTATAACGAGTCATAGCAATACGAGCAGCTTCGATTTGACGGTTAGTAATCCAACTAGCTTCTAGTGATTGTAAACCATATTCACCGAATACAACTTCTGTACCGCCTTTAGCTTCACCACGCATTTTGCCACGGTGTACACGACGGTATTTAACGCGTTTTGGCAATAACATATTATTTGCCTCCTTCCTCAGAGTTCTTCTTAACTGGAAGGACTTCACCGCGATAGATCCATACTTTAACACCTAATTTACCATAAGTTGTGTCAGCTTCTGCATGAGCATAATCAATGTCAGCACGAAGAGTATGAAGCGGAACAGTTCCTTCGCTGTAGTGTTCAGCACGAGCGATATCAGCGCCACCAAGACGGCCAGATACCTGAGTTTTAATACCTTGAGCACCTGCACGAATTGTACGTTGAATTGCTTGTTTTTGTGCACGACGGAATGATACACGGTTTTCTAATTGGCGAGCAATGTTTTCAGCTACCAATTTTGCATCAAGATCAGCACGTTTGATTTCAACGATATTGATGTGTACGCGTTTGCCAGTCATTTCGTTAAGGCTTTTACGAAGTGATTCAACTTCAGTACCGCCTTTACCGATAACCATACCTGGTTTCGCAGTGCTAATTGTAATGTTTACTTTATTTGCAGCACGTTCGATTTCAACTTTAGAAACCGATGCTTCTTTTAAACTAGTTTCGATGAATTTACGAACTTTAATGTCTTCGTGAAGTAATGTAGCATAGTCTTTTTCTGCGTACCATCTAGATTCCCAGTCACGAATGACACCGACACGTAATCCTATTGGATGTACTTTTTGTCCCACGTATTATCCCTCCTTCTTCTCAGATACCACTAATGTAATGTGGCTTGTACGTTTATTAATTGCGCTTGCACGTCCTTGAGCACGTGGACGGAAACGTTTCAACGTTGGACCTTCGTCAACGAATACTTCTGAAATTACTAAATTGTTAACGTCTAAATCATAATTGTGTTCAGCGTTAGCAACTGCAGATTTTAGCACTTTTTCAACAACAGGAGATGCTGCTTTTGGAGTGTGACGTAAAATCGCAACTGCTTCGCCAACTTGCTTGCCTCGGATTAAATCAACTACTAAGCGGACTTTACGAGGAGCAATTCGAACTGTGCGAGCAATAGCTTTAGCTTGTTGCATCAGGATTTACCTCCCCTCAAATTAGCGTACTGAAGTTTTCTTATCATCTGCACCATGACCTTTGAAAGTACGAGTTGGTGCAAATTCGCCTAGTTTATGACCTACCATATCTTCAGTCACGTATACTGGAACGTGTTTACGTCCATCATATACAGCGATTGTTTGACCGATAAAGTTCGGGAAGATTGTAGAGCGGCGAGACCAAGTTTTGATCACTTGTTTTTTTTCTGAATCTTGTTGAACTTCCACTTTTTTCATTAAGTGTTCATCAACAAAAGGTCCTTTTTTCAAGCTACGACCCATTTTGGAACCTCCCTCCGTGATTCCACCACGGTTCGACCATTGAACCGTAGTTTAATCACTTTATTTTTTACGACGACGAATGATAAGTTTGTCGGATTTGTTTCTCTTGTTACGAGTTTTGTAGCCAAGAGCTGGTTTACCCCAAGGAGTCATTGGTGATTTACGTCCTACTGGAGCTTTACCTTCACCACCACC
Source organism: Rummeliibacillus sp. JY-2-4R (assembly GCF_053847205.1). NCBI lineage: Bacteria > Bacillati > Bacillota > Bacilli > Caryophanales > Caryophanaceae > Rummeliibacillus > Rummeliibacillus sp. JY-2-4R. The sequence goes on from NZ_CM132623.1 coordinate 3,910,170, forward strand.
ATGTGGGTGATCGTTAGGGTTCATTACAGAACCACGTACAGTTGGGCGTTTACCTAACCAACGAGTACGTCCAGCTTTACCAATGTGGATAAGTTCGTGTTGTTCATTACCAACTTCACCGATTGTAGCACGGCAAGCGCCAAGAATCATACGAACTTCGCCAGATTGTAGACGAACGATTACGTATTTATCTTCTTTACCTAGAATTTGAGCAGATGTACCAGCAGAACGTACTAGTTGACCACCTTTACCAGGTTTCATTTCAATATTGTGGATTGTTGTACCCATTGGGATGTTTGATAATGGTAGGGCGTTACCTACTTTAATATCAACATCTGGACCAGATACAATTGTCATTCCAACTACTAGACCTTTTGGTGCTAGGATATAACGTTTTTCACCATCAGCATAGTTAATTAATGCGATGTTTGCAGATCGGTTTGGATCATACTCGATAGTAGCAACGCGTCCTGGAATGCCATCTTTCAAACGTTTGAAATCGATGACACGGTATTGACGTTTGTGGCCACCACCATTATGACGAACAGTGATTTTACCTTGGTTGTTACGACCAGCTTTGCGTTTTGTAGATTCTAACAATGATTTTTCAGGTTTGTTAGTAGTAATCTCAGCAAAGTCAGATGACGTCATGTTACGACGACCATTTGAGGTAGGCTTATACTTTTTAATCGCCATTTGTGTTCCCTCCTTCTTTATTGTTCACATTGAACGATATTACATTTCGAATAATTCAATTTCGCCTTCAGCTAATTTTACGATAGCTTTACGACGTTTGTTTGTATAGCCACCGAAGCGACCAACGCGTTTGTATTTACCTTTGTAGTTCATGATGTTGACTTTTTCAACTTTCACGCCAAAGATTTCTTCAACAGCGTCTTTAACTTCTGTTTTGTTGGCACGAGTGTCAACTTCAAAAGTATATTTGTTTTCTGCCATTTGTTCTGAAGAACGCTCAGTAATGACAGGACGTTTAAGTACTTCACGTGCTTCCATTAACCAAGCACCTCCTCAACTTTTTGTACAGCAGCTTGAGTAAATACAACTTTATCATGACCTACAAGATCAAGAACGTTGATACCAGCAGCTGTTAGAACTGTTACTCCAGGGATGTTACGAGCAGATAATGCTACGTTTTCATCTAGGTCAGCAGTTACAAATAATGCTTTAGATCCGATAGAAAGATCAGTAAGAACTTTTACGAAATCTTTTGTTTTTGGTGCATCTAATTTTAGAGCATCTAAAACTACGAAGTTTGTTTCAGCAACTTTTGATGATAATGCTGATTTAAGTGCTAAGCGACGAACTTTTTTAGGAAGTTTGTAGCTGTAGCTACGAGGTGTAGGACCGAATACGATACCACCGCCACGCCATTGTGGAGAACGGATAGAACCTTGACGAGCACGACCTGTACCTTTTTGACGCCATGGTTTACGACCACCACCAGAAACTTCTGAGCGGTTTTTAACTTTGTGTGTACCTTGACGTAGTGAAGCGCGTTGAGCGATTACAGCGTCAAATAATACTGATTGATTTGGTTCAATTCCGAAGATCGCATCGTTTAATTCGATTTCGCCAACAGAAGAACCTGTTTGACTAAGTACGTTTACTTTTGTCATTCCTGTTTCCTCCTTTCTTCGGAAAATTAGTTAGCTTTAATAGCAGATTTAACTGTTACTAATGATTTACGAGAACCAGGAACATTACCTTTAACAAGTAGCAAGTTACGTTCTGCATCAACTTTAACAATTGTTAAGTTTTGGATTGTAACTGTATTTCCACCCATTTGACCAGGTAATTTTTTTTGTTTAAATACGCGGTTCGGAGCAACTGGACCCATTGAACCTGGACGACGGTGGTAACGAGAACCGTGAGCCATTGGTCCACGAGATTGTCCGTGGCGTTTAATTACACCTTGGAAACCTTTACCTTTTGTAACTCCTGTTACATCTACTACATCGCCTTCTGCGAAAATTTCAACTTTGACTTCTTGACCAATCTCGTACTCAGCTAAGTTTACATCGCGAATTTCACGAATGAAGCGCTTAGGAGTAGTGTTTGCTTTAGCTACATGTCCTTTTTCAGGTTTGTTTGAAAGCTTTTCGCGTTTATCATCGAAACCGATTTGGATTGCTTCGTAGCCATCTGTTTCAGCTGTTTTCTTTTGAAGTACTACGTTTGGAGCAGCTTCAATAACAGTAACAGGGATCAAATCACCATTCTCAGCAAAAACTTGCGTCATACCGATTTTTCTACCTAAGATTCCTTTGGTCATTCGTCACACCTCCTGTGAATTTTTGAATATATTTTTTACCATTATAGTTTGATTTCGATATCAACGCCTGATGGTAAATCTAATTTCATTAACGCATCAACAGTTTGTGGTGTTGGGTTAACGATATCAATTAGACGTTTATGTGTACGCATTTCGAATTGTTCACGAGAATCTTTATACTTGTGAACCGCACGAAGAATAGTGTAAACACTTTTTTCAGTTGGAAGTGGTATCGGACCTGATACACTTGCACCTGAACGTTTAGCAGTTTCCACAATTTTTTCTGCGGATTGATCAAGAATTCTGTGATCATATGCTTTTAAACGAATACGAATCTTTTGCTTTGCCATTATTTTCCCTCCTTTTCGCCTATTCCCTAGACATTCTCCACGGAAATTTCCCACACACGCGCCATGGCAATGCGGCCGGGTGTGCCGGCAACCTCCCGCTTCATCGCAGTCAAAGACCAACATTTAATATTATACACGCGATTTCACGATTTGGCAAGTGATTTCATTAAATTCTTTATGTTTGTTGGAATATTATCAAACGCATTTTCATACTACTTTTTTTCACGTCTCCAAGTATATAAAAAATAATCGTCTTTGACAATTATTTTGAATTTATTTTTCACATGAATATATTTCAATTAATTGAGATTCAAAGCTGATTCATCATATTTTCTACCAAGAGTTTAAATTAATAATTACTATAACTATTTGTTTTACTATAACTAATAATAGTATTAAACCTTTACCATCTTACATAGTAATATATTAATTACAGTAAAAAAAGAACCATCCCGTGTGCACTCGGGATGGTTCTATAAAACGTATGATCTTTTTAATTACTAAAATTATTTAGTGATTGAAGATACAACGCCAGCGCCTACAGTACGGCCACCTTCGCGGATTGAGAATTTAGTACCTTCTTCAATAGCGATTGGGTGAATAAGTTCTACGTTCATTTCAGTGTTGTCACCAGGCATTACCATTTCTACGCCTTCTGGTAGAGTGATTACGCCAGTAACATCAGTTGTACGGAAGTAGAATTGTGGACGGTAGTTAGAGAAGAATGGAGTATGACGGCCACCTTCTTCTTTTGATAATACATAAACTTCAGTTTTGAAAGTTGTATGTGGAGTGATTGTACCTGGTTTAGCTAGTACTTGTCCACGTTGGATATCTTCACGTGCAACACCACGAAGTAAAGCACCGATGTTATCGCCAGCTTCAGCATAGTCTAATAGTTTACGGAACATTTCAACACCAGTTACAGTTGTTTGTTTAGTTTCTTCAGCGATACCAACGATATCAACAACGTCACCAACTTTTAATTGACCGCGTTCTACACGACCAGTTGCAACAGTACCACGACCAGTAATAGAGAATACGTCTTCGACTGGCATCATGAATGGTTTATCAGTTTGACGTTCTGGAGTTGGGATGTAGCTATCTACAGCGTCCATTAATTCAACGATTTTTTCTTCCCATTCTGGTTCGCCTTCAAGAGCTTTAAGAGCAGAACCTTTGATTACAGGAACATCGTCGCCTGGGAAATCGTATTCAGATAGTAAGTCACGAACTTCCATTTCTACTAATTCAAGTAATTCTTCGTCATCTACCATATCGCATTTGTTTAAGAATACAACTAAGTAAGGAACACCTACTTGACGAGATAATAGGATGTGTTCACGAGTTTGTGGCATTGGGCCATCAGCAGCAGATACTACTAAGATACCGCCATCCATTTGAGCAGCACCAGTGATCATGTTTTTAACATAGTCAGCGTGTCCTGGGCAGTCAACGTGAGCATAGTGACGTGTTTCAGTTTCATATTCAATGTGAGAAGTATTGATTGTGATACCGCGTTCTTTTTCTTCAGGAGCGTTATCAATTTGATCGTATGATTTAGCTTCCCCACCCATTTTTTTAGAAAGAACTGTAGCGATAGCAGCTGTTAAAGTAGTTTTACCATGGTCAACGTGTCCGATTGTACCAATGTTAGCATGTGTTTTAGAACGGTCGAATTTTTCTTTAGCCATTTTAAAATTGCCTCCTTAGGGTTTTAAGTTTTAGTTTATAGTCATGCACCTTTAAGGAGTAGGGCCCTACCCCATAAGATGACATAGCTTACATGTTATTTATACTTGATAACTAGGCAAAATTCAATTAAAAAATGTATTTTTAATTATTCACCTTTGTTTTGTTTAATGATCTCTTCACCAATTGATTTTGGTACTTCTTCATAATGGTCAAATACCATTGAGAATACACCGCGACCTTGAGTAGCTGAACGTAAAGTTGTTGCATAACCAAACATTTCAGCAAGTGGAACCATTGCACGAACAACTTGAGCGTTACCGCGAGCTTCCATACCTTCTACACGACCACGGCGAGAAGTGATGTTACCCATAATATCACCAAGGTATTCTTCTGGCATTACAACTTCTACTTTCATAATAGGTTCTAAAAGAACTGGGTTACATTTAGAAACTGCGTTTTTAAGAGCCATTGAAGCAGCTACTTTGAATGCCATTTCGTTTGAATCGACATCATGGTATGAACCATCGAATAATTTCGCTTTGATATCGATTAATGGGAATCCTGCAAGGACACCATTTTGTAAAGAGTCACGAAGACCTGCTTCTACAGCTGGAATGTATTCACGAGGAACTACACCACCAACGATAGCGTTTTGGAATTCAAAACCTTTACCTTCTTCGTTTGGTTCGAATTCGATCCAAACGTGACCGTATTGACCACGACCACCTGATTGACGTACGAATTTACCTTCAACTTGAGCACCAGTGCGGAAAGTTTCACGGTAAGATACTTGAGGAGCACCAACGTTACACTCTACTTTGAATTCACGTTTCATACGGTCAACAATGATATCTAGGTGAAGTTCACCCATACCAGAGATGATTGTTTGGCCAGTTTCTTGGTCTGTATGCGCACGGAATGTTGGATCTTCTTCTTGTAGTTTTTGTAAAGCTTGTCCCATTTTATCTTGGTCAGCTTTAGACTTTGGTTCTACAGAAAGTGAGATAACTGGTTCAGGGAATTCCATTGATTCAAGAATAACTAGGTTTTTCTCATCACATAGAGTATCACCTGTAGTAGTATCTTTAAGACCTACAGCAGCTGCGATATCCCCAGCGTATACACGATCAATTTCTGCACGGTGGTTAGCGTGCATTTGTAGAATACGACCTACACGTTCACGTTTACCTTTTGTTGAGTTTTGTACATATGAACCTGACTCTAAAATACCAGAGTAAACACGGAAGAATGTAAGTTTACCAACATAAGGGTCAGTCATAACTTTAAATGCTAGAGCTGCAAATGGTTCTTCATCTGAAGAATGACGTACGATTTCTTCATCTCCATCAACTGAAGTACCTTTAATTGATTCAACGTCTGTTGGAGCAGGTAGGTAATCAATAACTGCATCAAGCATTAATTGAACACCTTTGTTTTTGAAAGCTGTACCACATGTTACTGGGTAGAATTCAACACTTAAAGTTGCTTTACGGATAGCTGCTTTAAGTTCTTCTTTAGTAATTTCTTCACCAGCGAAGTATTTTTCCATTAAATCTTCATCAAGCTCTGCAACTGCTTCAATCAATTTTTCATGGTATTCATCAGCTTGTGCTTTATATTCTTCTGGAATTTCACGAACTTCAGCGTTTGAACCATCATCGCCTTCTTTGTAGAATGTAGCGTTCATTTCTACAAGGTCAATGATTGCATTAAATTCATCTTCAGCACCGATTGGCAATTGGATTGGATGAGCATTAGCTTCTAAACGATCATGTAATGTTTTTACAGAATATAAGAAGTCAGCACCGATTTTATCCATTTTGTTGATGAATACAATACGAGGTACGCCGTACGTTGTAGCTTGACGCCATACTGTTTCAGTTTGTGGTTCTACACCTGATTGAGCATCAAGTACGGTTACAGCACCATCTAGTACACGAAGAGAACGTTCTACTTCAACAGTGAAGTCTACGTGTCCTGGTGTATCGATAATGTTAACTCGGTGACCTTTCCATTGAGCTGTTGTAGCAGCAGAAGTGATAGTGATACCACGTTCTTGTTCTTGCTCCATCCAGTCCATTTGAGAAGCACCTTCGTGAGTTTCACCGATTTTGTGAATCTTACCAGTGTAATAAAGGATACGCTCAGTTGTTGTTGTTTTACCAGCATCAATGTGAGCCATGATTCCGATATTACGAGTATTCTCAAGGGAGAACTCTCTAGTCATGCGGTCTTTCTCCTTCCATATTGGATTAAGATTAATATGTGATTACCAACGGTAGTGAGCGAATGCTTTGTTCGCTTCTGCCATTTTGTGCATATCTTCGCGTTTTTTAACTGATGCACCAGTGTTGTTAGAAGCATCTAGAATTTCATTTGCTAGACGTTCTTCCATTGTTTTTTCACCACGAAGACGAGAGTAGTTTACTAGGTAACGAAGACCAAGAGTAGTACGACGATCTGGACGTACTTCAACTGGCACTTGATAGTTAGCACCACCTACACGGCGAGCACGAACTTCAAGAACTGGCATTACATTGTTTAATGCAGCTTCAAATACTTCTAATGGATCTTTACCTGAGCGTTCTTTTACTAATTCGAAAGCTCCGTATAAGATTTTTTGAGAAGTACCTCTTTTACCATCTACCATCATTTTATTAATTAAACGAGTTACTAGTTTTGAATTATAAATTGGATCTGGTAACACGTCACGTTTGGAAACAGGACCTTTACGAGGCATTTGTTTTCCTCCTTTCAGCATAAAGCTTATTTACATTATTTTTTTTCTTTTGGTTTTTTTGCACCATATAGAGAACGAGATTGCATACGGCCATTTACTGCAGCTGTATCTAATGCGCCACGTACGACATGGTAACGTACCCCTGGTAAGTCTTTTACACGACCGCCACGAATAAGAACAACACTGTGTTCTTGTAGGTTATGGCCTTCACCAGGAATGTAAGCATTAACCTCGATTTGGTTTGTTAAACGTACACGAGCGTATTTACGTAACGCTGAGTTTGGTTTTTTTGGAGTCATTGTACCAACACGTGTACAAACACCACGTTTTTGTGGAGAGTTAACATCAGTCAATGATTTAGCAAAGCTGTTGTAACTTTTGTTTAACGCTGGTGATTTTGATTTTTTACTTTTGGATTGACGAGGCTTACGTACTAATTGGTTAATTGTAGGCATCGATTTTTCCTCCCTTCATTACATATCTTTAAATCCACACATCCAGGTGGTTCATTTTAAGGCAAAAACAAAGTTTTTGCGTGATCATCGCAAAAACTACTAATCAGTAATCGCACTTACTGCAGCACCTACATGAATTCCGCAGGCTCTACCAAGTTCTCTTTTCGAGTCTACAAATACAACGGGAATACCATTTTCTTGTGCTAATTGCACCGCATGCGTGGTCATTCGAACGTCTGCATCTAGAGCAACGAAAACTTCGGTAACATGACCAGTTTGTAATGCTTTTACTGTTTGTTTCATACCAATGATTGTTTTTTTAGCCTGTTTGACTTTTTCATAAGACATTTTCATATCCTCCGAAATGATAGACAATCAACTATCAACCTAAAATATAGTATCACCCATTAACAAACTTGTCAATGAATAATATTAAAATACCAAGGAGAAGAATGATCTCCCCCTTGGATTTTATTTATAAGTTATTCGGCAGCAATTGTTTCTTCTGCTTTTTCTACACCACTTTCAGCCATTTTAATTTGGCGATAGCGTTGCATACCTGTACCAGCAGGAACTAGCTTACCTAAGATAACATTTTCTTTAAGACCTAGTAATTCATCACGTTTACCTTTGATTGCAGCATCTGTTAACACACGAGTTGTTTCTTGGAATGATGCAGCAGATAAGAATGATTCTGTTTCAAGAGAAGCTTTTGTAATACCAAGAATAACCGGGCGACAAGTTGCAGGGATTTTCCCTTCATGCACAGCTTCAGCGTTAGCTTCAGAGAATTGGTGAATATCAAGTAATGTACCTGGAAGTAATTCTGTTTCACCAGCTTCGATAACACGAACTTTACGAAGCATTTGGCGAACCATTACTTCTACGTGTTTATCTCCGATTTCTACCCCTTGCATACGATATACCTTTTGAACTTCTTTTAGAAGATATTCTTCTACTGTTGAAACATCTGTTACTTTTAATAATTCTTTTGGATCAATAGAACCTTCTGTAAGAATTTGACCGTGTTTAACTTGATCATTTAATTGTACTTTTAATCGAGCATTGTACGGAGCCAAATATTTACGAGTTTCAACTGCACCTTGAATTGTAATTTCTTTTTGTCCTTCACGAACTTCATCAATATCCGTCACGATACCTGCAATTTCAGTAATTACTGCTTGACCTTTAGGGTTACGTGATTCGAAAATTTCTTGGATACGTGGAAGACCTTGAGTGATGTCGGCACCCGCTACCCCACCTTGGTGGAATGTACGCATTGTTAATTGAGTACCTGGTTCACCGATAGATTGAGCAGCGATAATACCAACTGCTTCACCTACTTCAACCTTATCACCTGTTGCCAAGTTCATGCCGTAACATTTTTTACATACACCATGTTTAGTGTTACATGTGAACGCTGAGCGGATTGTAACTTCTTCAATTTCAGCTTCTACGATTTGTCGAGCAAGCTCTTGAGTAATTAATTGGTCTTTCGCAACAATTACTTCGTTTGTTTCTGGATGACGAATTGTTTTCTTCGCATAACGGCCGATAACACGTTCTTCTAGTGTTTCAATGATTTCTGTTCCTTCTTTAATAGAAGTAATTGCTAAACCACGGTCAGTACCGCAATCATCTTCACGGACAATTACATCTTGTGCAACGTCAACTAGACGACGAGTAAGGTAACCTGAATCGGCTGTTTTAAGCGCTGTATCGGCAAGACCTTTACGAGCACCGTGAGTAGAGATGAAGTATTCCAATACTGTTAAACCTTCACGGAAGGAAGATTTGATTGGAAGTTCGATAATACGACCAGCTGGGTTGGCCATCAGACCACGCATACCGGCAAGTTGAGTAAAGTTAGATGCATTACCACGGGCACCAGAGTCACTCATCATAAAGATAGGGTTTTCTGCAGGTAGTGAGTCCATCAGTTTAGATTGGATTTCGTCTTTTGCAGCACTCCAGAATGAAATAACGCGATCATAACGTTCTTCTTCAGTAATTAAACCACGACGGAATTGTTTCATTACTTTATCTACTTGTTCTTGAGCATGGTGTAAAATTTCTTGTTTACCTGGTAATACGATGATATCTGAGATACCGATTGAAATACCAGCTTTTGTAGAATATTTGAAACCAAGGTCTTTAAGACGGTCAAGCATTTTAGATGTTTCAGTAATGTGATAACGAGCAAATACCTCAGCAATAACCTTACCTAGATATTTTTTCGTAAATGGTTTAATTATTTCTTGGGATGCAATATGTTCTTTAACTTTTTCTGTTGTTGAAACAAAATATTTATCTGGTGTACCATTTTGTAAATTATCAGATGTTGGTTCATTGATGTATGGGAAAGAATCATCAAGAATTTCATTGAAGATTACTTTACCTACCGTTGTAACCAATAATTTATTGTTTTGTTCTTCGGTAAATGTTTTGTTATTTAAAGATGAAGCTTTGATTGCGATACGAGAATGCAAGTGAACTTCATGATTTTCATAAGCAATATTTAACTCTTCAGGACCATAGAAGATTGAACCTTCACCTACAGCACCTTGACGTTCAAGAGTTAAATAGTAGTTACCCAATACCATATCTTGAGAAGGTGTTACAACTGGTTTACCGTCTTTAGGGTTCAAAATGTTTTGAGCTGCAAGCATTAGTAAACGAGCTTCAGCTTGAGCTTCAGCTGAAAGTGGTACGTGAACAGCCATTTGGTCACCATCGAAGTCAGCGTTATATGCTGTACATACTAATGGATGAAGACGAATTGCTTTACCTTCAATTAAAGTTGGTTCAAATGCTTGAATACCAAGTCTGTGAAGAGTTGGTGCACGGTTAAGTAATACTGGATGTTCTTTCATGATTTCTTCAAGTACATCCCATATTTCTGGGTGCATACGTTCAATTTTGCGTTTTGCTGACTTGATGTTGTGTGCAAGACCGCGTTCCACAAGTTCTTTCATCACAAAAGGTTTAAACAATTCGATTGCCATTCCTTTTGGAAGACCACATTGGTACATTTTAAGTGATGGACCTACTACGATTACTGAACGGCCAGAATAGTCAACACGTTTACCAAGTAAGTTTTGACGGAAACGTCCTTGTTTACCCTTTAACATATGAGAAAGAGATTTTAATGGACGGTTACCAGGACCAGTAACCGGACGGCCACGTCGACCGTTATCAATTAAAGCGTCAACTGCTTCTTGAAGCATGCGTTTTTCGTTTTGAACGATAATTCCAGGAGCTCCTAAATCAAGAAGGCGTTTTAAACGATTATTACGGTTAATAACACGACGATATAAGTCATTTAAGTCAGATGTTGCGAAACGACCGCCATCAAGTTGTACCATAGGACGTAATTCTGGAGGAATTACAGGAAGTACATCTAAAATCATCCATTCAGGACGGTTACCTGAGTGACGGAATGATTCAACAACTTCTAAACGTTTAATAGCACGCGTGCGGCGTTGACCTTGTGCTGTTTTAAGTTCTTCTTTAAGTGCATCTGTTTCTTTATCAAGATCAATTTCTTGAAGTAATTGTTTGATAGCTTCTGCACCCATTGCTGCTTCAAAAGTTTTACCGTATTTTTCGCGATATGCACGATATTCTTTTTCAGAAAGTAATTGTTTTTTCTCAAGAGGAGTGTCTGCTGCGTCAATTACTACATAAGAAGCAAAGTAGATAACTTCTTCTAGTGCACGTGGTGACATGTCCAAAATAAGCCCCATACGACTTGGTATACCTTTAAAGTACCAAATATGAGTGACCGGAGCTGCTAATTCTATATGGCCCATACGTTCACGACGTACTTTTGCACGAGTTACTTCTACACCACAGCGATCACAAACTACACCTTTATAGCGTACGCGTTTGTATTTACCGCAATGACATTCCCAGTCCTTTGTAGGTCCGAAAATGCGTTCACAGAACAAACCGTCTTTTTCTGGTTTAAGTGTACGATAGTTAATAGTTTCTGGTTTTTTGACTTCTCCATAAGACCATGAGCGAATTTTATCAGGTGAAGCTAAACCAATTTTCATGTACTCAAAATTATTAACGTCTATCAAGGAGCCTACCTCCCTTTATTGTGAAGTCTTAAATGACTTTTCATTAGCTCGACGATTGATTTATTGATAAAAGGGATAAGGACAAGCCCAAAGCATTGGTCCTGCCCAACATCCCAAAATATTGTTTTAAAAATTATTCAGGAGATCCTACTGATGCTTCTTCTTCATTGTTTGAAGTGATATTGAAGGAATCGTTTGGTTGAAGATCATCTTCATCTTCACTGTCACGTAATTCAATTTCTTCATCATTGATTGTTAGCATCTTGACATCTAACCCTAAAGATTGAAGTTCTTTAATTAATACTTTGAAAGATTCAGGGACGCCTGGTTCAGGAACACTTTCACCTTTTACGATAGCTTCGTAAGTTTTCACACGACCTACAACGTCATCAGATTTAACAGTTAAGATTTCTTGAAGTGTATATGCAGAACCATATGCTTCAAGAGCCCAAACTTCCATTTCACCAAAACGTTGTCCACCAAATTGTGCTTTACCACCAAGAGGTTGTTGTGTAACTAATGAATAAGGTCCTGTTGAACGAGCGTGAAGTTTATCATCAACCATGTGTGCAAGTTTGATCATATACATAACACCAACTGATACACGGTTATCAAAAGGTTCACCTGTACGTCCATCATAAAGGATTGTTTTACCGTCACGATTCATGCCGGCTTCCTCCATTGTTTTCCATACATCTTCATCAGTAGCACCATCAAAAACAGGAGTTGCCATATGGACACCTAAGTAACGGGCAGCCATACCTAAGTGCAATTCAAGCACTTGTCCAATATTCATACGAGACGGTACACCTAATGGATTTAACATGATATCTACTGGAGTACCATCAGGAAGGAACGGCATATCTTCTTCAGGTAAGATACGAGAGATTACCCCTTTGTTACCATGACGGCCGGCCATTTTATCCCCAACGCGAATTTTACGTTTTTGAACAATGTAGACACGTACCATTTGGTTAACGCCTGGTGATAATTCATCGCCATCTTCACGGTTGAAGACTTTGACATCTAGAACGATACCGCCAGCACCGTGAGGAACACGTAATGAAGTATCACGAACTTCACGTGCTTTTTCTCCGAAGATAGCATGCAATAAACGTTCTTCTGCTGTTAGTTCTGTTACACCTTTAGGCGTTACTTTACCAACTAAGATATCGCCATCATTTACTTCTGCACCGATTCGGATAATACCACGTTCATCAAGATTACGTAATGCTTCTTCACCGACATTTGGAATATCACGAGTGATTTCTTCAGGTCCGAGTTTCGTATCACGTGCTTCTGATTCGTATTCTTCAATATGAACAGAAGTATAAACATCATTTTTCACAAGACGTTCATTCATGATTACAGCATCTTCATAGTTATAACCATTCCAAGTCATGAATGCCACGACTACGTTACGACCTAGCGCTAATTCTCCGCATTCCATTGAAGGACCATCAGCAAGAATATCACGAGGTTTAACACGTTCGCCAACTTTCACTAATGGACGTTGGTTGTAACTTGTACCTTGGTTAGAACGTACAAATTTTTGTAGTTTATATTTTGTTAAATCACCTTTAACTTCTTTACCATCGATTTCTTCGATACGACGTACGTGGATTGAACGTGCTTCAACATGTTCAACAATACCTGCATATTTTGCAACTACTGCTGCACCAGAGTCACGAGCATCAACGTGTTCCATACCAGTACCAACGAAAGGAGCCTCTGGGTTTAGCAAAGGAACAGCTTGACGTTGCATGTTAGCACCCATTAGAGCACGGTTTGAGTCATCGTTTTCTAAGAATGGAATACATGCTGTCGCTGCTGATACTACTTGTTTTGGAGATACGTCCATGTAGTCAACAGTGTCACGTTTGAATGTTGAGTTATCACCACGGAAACGGCCATAAACTTCGTCTTCCGTAAATGTACCATCTGGATTCAATATTGAGTTTGCTTGAGCTACAACGTAATTATCCTCTTCATCAGCAGTTAAATAATCAATTCGCTCAGTAACGCTACCTGTTTCAGGATCCACACGACGATAAGGTGTTTCAATGAATCCGAATTTGTTTACTTTAGCATAACTTGAAAGTGAGTTAATCAAACCAATGTTTGGACCTTCAGGTGTTTCGATTGGACACATGCGGCCATAGTGAGAATAGTGAACGTCACGTACTTCGAAACCAGCACGTTCACGTGTTAAACCACCAGGTCCTAGAGCTGATAGACGACGTTTGTGAGTCAATTCAGCTAATGGGTTCGTTTGGTCCATGAATTGTGATAATTGAGAGCTACCAAAGAATTCTTTAATAGCCGCAATTACTGGACGGATGTTAATCAATTGTTGTGGCACGATGGACGCTGTGTCGTTAATAGACATACGTTCACGTACGACACGTTCCATACGAGATAAACCAATGCGGAATTGGTTTTGTAGAAGTTCACCTACAGAACGTAGACGACGGTTACCTAAGTGGTCGATATCGTCTGTATCGCCTACACCGTATAGCAAGTTAAAGAAATAAGATACTGAAGCTATAACATCAGCAGGAGTGATATGTTTCACTTCTTCTTCAATATAAGCATTACTTATTACTTTAATTTCTTTTTGTGATTCATCATTTGGAGCATAGATTTTAATCTCTTGAATTTGGATGTCGCCTTCTAATACGCCACCGACTTTAGAAACAGTTTTGAAGCCAACACCGTTTTCTAAATAAGGGATTAAACGATCTAATACGCGGCGGTCAATCAATGTACCAGCTTCAACTAAAATTTCGCCTGTTTCAGGATCTGCTAAAGTTTCGGCAATAGTTTGATTGAATAGACGGTTTTTAATGTGAAGCTTTTTGTTCATTTTGTATCGACCAACGCTTGCTAAATCATAACGTTTTGGATCAAAGAAACGTGAATATAACAGGTTTTTTGCACTTTCTACTGTTGGCGGTTCACCAGGACGTAGACGTTCATAAATTTCTAATAGTGCTTTTTCTGTACTATCAGTATTATCCTTTTCCAATGTGTTACGTAAATACTCATTATCACCGACTAGTTCGATGATTTCTTGGTCTGATGCGAAGCCAAGTGCACGTAAAAGTACAGTTATTGGTAGTTTACGTGTACGGTCAATACGAACATAGACAACATCTTTTGCGTCTGTTTCGTATTCTAGCCAAGCACCACGGTTAGGAATGACTGTAGCGCCAAAACCTTTTTTACCGTTTTTATCTGTTTTATCGTGATAGTATACACTTGGTGATCTTACTAATTGTGAAACAATAACACGTTCCGCGCCGTTGATAATGAAAGTACCAGTTTCAGTCATAAGTGGGAAGTCACCCATGAATACTTCTTGTTCTTTCACTTCTTCTGTTTCTTTGTTAAGCAGACGTACTTTCACACGTAATGGTGCTGCATAAGTTACGTCACGTTGTTTACATTCATCGACATCATATTTCGGTTCTCCGAGACTGTAGTCGACAAATTCAAGTGATAGATTTCCTGTGAAGTCTTCAATTGGCGAAATGTCACGGAACATTTCACGCAAGCCTTCTTCTAGAAACCATTCGTTAGATGCAGTTTGAATCTCAATTAGATTTGGAAGTTCAAGCACCTCTTTAATACGCGCAAAACTTCTACGCTGGCGGTGTTGTCCGTATTGAACTAGTTGACCTGTCAACTTATTCACCCCTCAATAAAGCGATAATAGGTCTTTCAGAAACCATACAAATGTTGTATGATAACGAAAGACAAAAAGAAAACGAGTTCGTTTTTGAGCTCATTTTCGGTTAACCAAAGTTAAACCCAAAAGCCCCTGCTATTTACATTTTCAGTCAATAGGCAAACGCCTTCAGATTAATATTTTTGCATTTTATTATATTATCACAGCGTTTTTGTCAAGTCAATCTATAAGTTTTGACAAACTTATTTTTTTGCTTTGATAATCCAATACCCTTTTTTCTTTTCTACAACTTTCACTTCAGAAAATGCCTCTTCTAAATGCGCTACTGTTGATGGTGCACCTTGTTTTTTTTGAATTACAACCCACAATTCACCTGAAACCACTAGTTTTTTGTAAGCTTCGTCATAGAATCTGAAAATAGTATCCTTTCCTGCACGAATGGGTGGATTTGTCAAAACAACAGCGACTTGTTCTTCTTGAACGGCTGAAAGTGCATCACTCTCATAAATCTGCACATTTTGGACCCCGTTCAATTGAGCGTTTTTCTTAGCTAAATTAATTGCTCTCTCATTGACATCCATCATATGAATTATACGATCTGGATAACTTTTTGCAATTGACAATCCAATCGGTCCATATCCACAACCTACATCTAGAATACAACCTTCAATAGCTGGCATCTCAAAACTATCAATTAGTACACGGGAACCAAAATCTACTTCGCTTTTACTAAAGACTCCTGCATCTGTTTCAAAAACAAATGAAAATCCTCGAAGATTAAAATTCCATCTACGTGGGCTACTTTCTACTTGAGGCTTGTTTGAATAATAGTGTTCTGACAAGAGTAAAGCCCTCCATCATCTATAGATAAAGAAAAAGCCCGTCAAGAATTGACGAGCTTTTTAGAATCAATCAGTAGAAATTATTTAACTTCTACAGATGCGCCAACTTCTTCAAGTTTAGCTTTGATTTCTTCAGCTTCTTCTTTAGAAGCACCTTCTTTAAGAGCTTTAGGAGCGTTATCTACAACTTCTTTAGCTTCTTTAAGACCTAAACCAGTGATTTCACGAACCACTTTGATTACTTTAATTTTTTGATCGCCAGCAGAATTTAAAACAACATCAAATTCTGTTTTTTCTTCTGCAGCTGCAGCAGCGCCACCAGCAACTGCTACAGGAGCAGCAGCAGTAACACCGAATTCTTCTTCGATTGCTTTTACTAAATCATTTAATTCAAGAACTGTCATAGCTTTTACAGCTTCTAAGATTTGCTCATTGTTCATTATATTTTCCTCCTATACGGAATGTAAGTTTTTTAGTTTGGCATTTTAGCCAGGAAGTTTAGGCTACCCTAAATTTTAGGCACCTTGTTCTTCTTTTTGTTCTGCAACAGCTTTTGTTACAAGAGCTAAATTGCGCATTGGAGCTTGAAGTACAGATAATAGCATAGATAGTAAACCTTCGCGAGAAGGAAGTTCTGCCAATGCTTTAACTTCTTCAACGCTAGCATAAGCGCCTTCGATAAGACCAGCTTTAATTTCAAGTTGTTCATTTGCTTTTGCGAAGTCATTGATAATTCTTGCAGGAGCAACTACATCTTCGTTTGAAAATGCGATTGCGTTTGGACCAGTAAGAATTTCGTTAAGTTCTTCATGACCAGCTTCTACAGTAGCGCGGCGAACTAAAGTATTTTTGAATACTTTGAATTCTACACCAGCTTCACGTAATTGTTTACGTAGTTCAGTAACTTGAGCTACTGTTAGGCCACGGTAGTCAACTACAACTACAGATGCTGCACTTTTAAACTTGTCAGCAATTTCTTGAACAACAGCTTGTTTAGCTTCAACTGCTTTGTTCATCTTGACACCTCCTATAAGAATGGGTCATTTATACCGACAAAAGAAAAGCCTCTTGCCACAGTAGACAAGAGGCGGAATTTCATCATCTTAAGTAAGAGTCTGAGTTCCTTTGCCCTAGGTAGGATGATTAAGCGAATATGTCGCCCCTACGGTCTACGGTACAAATGGATGATTCACAACGGTATTAATAATATCAAATTATTATCACAGTGTCAATCAAAATTATTTTGCTGCAGAAAGTGGATCAACTTTGATAGATGGTCCCATTGTAGTAGTTACATGTAATGATTTAATGTAAGTACCTTTTGCTGCTGCAGGTTTTGCTTTAACGATTACATCAACAATTGTTGCAAAGTTTTCAGCTAATTTGTCAGCTTCGAATGAAACTTTACCAATTGGAGCGTGAACGATACCAGCTTTGTCAGCGCGGTATTCAACTTTACCTGCTTTGATTTCGTTTACTGCTTTAGTTACATCGAAAGTAACTGTACCAGTTTTAGGGTTTGGCATTAAACCTTTAGGTCCTAATACACGACCAAGTTTACCAACTTCACCCATCATATCTGGAGTTGCAACGATTACATCAAAGTCAAACCAACCTTGTTGGATTTTTTGGATATATTCTGCATCGCCTACGTAATCAGCGCCAGCTGCTTCAGCTTCTTTAATTTTTTCGCCTTTAGCGAAAACTAAAACGCGTTGAGTTTTACCAGTACCGTTTGGAAGTACAACTGCTCCACGGATTTGTTGGTCATTTTTACGAGTATCGATGTTTAAGTTAAATGCTATTTCAACTGTTGCGTCAAAGTTAACAGTGCTTGTTTTTTTAGCAAGTTCAGTTGCTTCAGCGATTGTGTATTGATGGTCACGATCAACTAATTTAGCAGCTTCTTGCAATTTTTTACCTTTTTTAGCCATTATATATTTCCTCCTTGATTGTGGTTGTAACGGATTAAACCTCCCACGAATAAAGGCTGCGAGTTTCAAATATCGCTATAAGAAACAAACGCAACCTCCAAAAACAATACTTTATCAAGTAATGGGATTAGTCTTCGATCACAATACCCATGCTACGCGCAGTACCTTCTACCATTGACATAGCAGCTTCTACTGATGCTGCATTTAAGTCTGGCATTTTAGTTTCAGCGATTTCACGTACTTTATCACGTTTCACTGTAGCTACTTTTTTACGGTTTGGTTCACCAGAACCTGATTTAATACCAGCTGCTACTTTAAGTAACACTGCTGCCGGTGGAGTTTTTGTAATGAAAGTGAATGAACGATCTTCAAATACAGAAATCTCAACTGGAATAATTAAACCTGCTTGGTCCGCAGTACGAGCGTTGAATTCTTTACAGAATCCCATGATGTTAACACCTGCTTGACCCAATGCAGGACCTACTGGTGGCGCTGGATTTGCTTTACCAGCTGGGATTTGAAGTTTTACAACTTTAACAACTTTTTTAGCCACGAGACACACCTCCTTAAGTCCGTGATGTGGTAAATGGGTTTCCCCTCCCACTCAATATCTGTCTGTCGGCTTAATCCGATAACATTAAAAATTACTATGTCATAATAAGGGTAAATCACCACAGTATGACCTATGAAATGATAACACTTTTTAAATTACAAGGCAAGTATCTTATGATTAAACTTTTAAAACTTGATCAAAATCTAGTTCCATTTTTGTTTCACGACCAAACATATCAACTGTTACATTGATTTTGCCTTTATCAGAGATAATTTCGTTAACAATCCCTTGGAAATGAGCAAAAGGTCCTTCAAGCACTTCAACTAAGTCACCTTCACTAAAGTCTAAGTCAACATTTTCTTCATTTCCACCCATTTGTTGTAGAATTGCTTCTACTTCTTCTGGTAATAATGGCGTTGGTTTAACCCCACCACCTGAAGAACCGATGAATCCAGTAACACCTGGTGTGTTACGAACAACATACCAAGCATCATCTGTCATTATTAGTTCTACTAGAACATAGCCAGGGAATGTTTTACGCATATATGTCTTTTTCTTACCATCTTTAATTTCAGTTTCTTGTTCTTCCGGAATGATGACACGGAAGATTTTATCTTGCATGCCCATTGTTTCAACACGTTTTTCTAGGTTTGCTTTTACTTTGTTTTCATAACCTGAATAAGTATGAACAACATACCAATTTTTCTCCATATTAGATAGGACTGTTTGTCCTTCCCTCCCTTTCTAAAGGCAAAATGAAAAAACCCGTTACATTACACGGGCAATTTCAACATATTAACATTATTAAATCATAACTCTAAGTACCAGCGCAATAATTTAGAAACGCCTAAATCGACTACCATGAAAAACGCTGCCATAATTACTAGCGTTGAAATAACAATTACTGTGTATTTTGTTAATTCTTTTCGCTTCGGCCAACTAGTTTTTCTCATTTCTGATAGAACGCCGCGGAAAAATTCGCCTAACTTACCCATCCAACCAAACCTCCGAAAATAATTATATATACATAACGAATTGTATTATTTAGTTTGTTTATGTAATGTATGTTCATTACAATGCGAACAATATTTTCTAAATTCCATTCTCTTTGAACTGTTCTTAGTTGCGGGTACATGATAATTTCTAGCTCCGCATTTCTCACAGCTTAGTGCGACTTTTTGTGTCATTATATCACCTATTCTAAAGCCTAACACCTATTAATAGCACTGTCAACTAACCATTCTAGTACTATCAAACTGTTATTCTACTTCTAGATGACGTTCTAATTTCCGTTTTATTCGTTGTAATGCGTTATCAATTGATTTCACATGCCGATCTAACCTTGCAGAAATTTCTTGATAAGAACATCCTTCTAAATAAAGTGCCAATACTTGACGCTCTAAATCACTTAATACTTCACCGATTTTTTCTTCTAGATGATTAAATTCTTCACGATGTATCATTAGTTTTTCGGGATCATCGATTGTTTCACCTGTTAGCATATCCATTAAAGTTTTTGCAGATTCTTCTTCAAATACAGGTTTATCTAATGAAATATATGAGTTGAGCGGAATATGTTTTTGCCTAGTTGCTGTTTTGATAGCCGTAATAATTTGACGTTTAATGCAAAGTTCTGCAAATGCTTTGAAAGAAGCTAATTTATCACCTTTAAAATCTCGAATAGCTTTATATAATCCAATCATACCTTCTTGCACAATATCTTCTTTATCCGCACCAATTAAAAAATACGATTTTACTTTTAAGCGAACAAATGGCTTGTATTTGCTAATTAGAAAATCCAATGCATCTGTATCAGCATTTCGGGCCATTTCAACTAATTGTTCATCTGTAAAATCTTCAAATTGATGCTGTTTTACTTGTAAATGATCACTTGTTAACAAAGTAGTCACCCCGATTGCGCTAGCCTATTTAGAAACAGTATAACTGAATTGGAAAATACCAGTCAATCCGTCATTTTATTTCCTCTGCGCATTTGTTCGAATTTTTCCAATATTTCATCTGGTAATTGAATCTTAGAACTGGGTTTTTGAACTTGGATATTCTTCACATTTTGAGAAATCTGATTGCGCACATTTTGCATTTCAATTTCAAATTCACGCGCTGATTTTCGCAAAGCCCCATTTCCAAATATGACACTTTGCTCTGCCATATCTGAAGTAGCTACGTATATTTTGTTTCGCTTTGTTGTCAGTTCGGCTGTTAGCTTTTCTATTCGATCATCAGCAGTTTCTTTTGCCCTTGTATAGATGATTTCAACATCATGTTGTTTCACCTTATGTTCAATGCCTGGAACGAGATACGCATCAAAAACAACGATGACGCGCATTCCCGAATAGGCTTGATAGTCCGCCAATAACTCTATCAGTCGATCTCTCGCATCTATTAGCTTATGTTCTTTTAAAACTTGTAGTTCTTTCCATGCACCAATAATGTTGTAACCATCAACCAAGAGTATATTCATAAGCGGTCACCTTAGACTTCTTGGCGTTTACGGAACACTTCATACATCAATAACGATGCGGCCACTGAAGCATTTAACGAGGTAACATGACCAACCATTGGCAGATTGTAAAGGAAGTCGCATTTTTCTTTAAGAATACGGCTCATTCCTCGACCCTCACTACCAATAATAACCGCTATTGGTAAAGTTGCATCCATTTTGCGATAATCGACTGAACCCAAAGCATCTGTACCTGCAATCCAAACGCCATGTTCTTTTAACTCATCAACTGTTTGTGATAAATTATTTACTCTTACTGTTGGAATGTATTCAATAGCTCCTGTGGAGGCTTTTGCCACCACGGCCGTTAAACTAACTGAACGACGTTTAGGAATAATAATCCCGTGAGCTCCAACCGCATCCGCTGTTCGCATAATGGAACCTAAATTATGGGGATCCTCTAACTCATCTAAAATGATAAAGAATGGATCTTCCCCGCGTTCCTTTGCTACTGTAAAAAGGTCCTCAAGTTCTGCATAATTATAGGCAGCTACCGAAGCAACAATTCCTTGATGATTCTCAGAAGATAACTGGTCTACCTTTTTCTTTGGTACGAATTGTACGATGATACCACGTTCTTTAGCTAAACTAATCAATTCATTGATTCCACTTTTTTTAACGCCTTCAGCTATCCAAATTTTATTGATATCCCTTGTAGAACGAAGTGCCTCTAAAATTGGATTTTTCCCAGCAATTATCTCTTTCTGTTGTTCTGTCATTTTTTAGACACCTCTTCCTTATTCTCAACTACATCAATTGCATATTGGATGATCGCATCTACACGTTCACTCTGCCCAGTTAAATATAAAAATCCTAAAACAGCTTCAAAAGCAGAACTATAATTGTACGTTTGAACATCCGTATTCTTTGGAACAGAACCAGACTTTGCATTACGGCCCCGTTTCAAAATAGCCATTTCTTCTTCTGTAAAATAATCTTCATCTATCATTTGGTGAATGACATTTGATTGTGCTTTCGCAGAAACATAATGCGTTGCTTCGCGGTGAAGGATATTTGGTTTCACACGCCCTGCTCTTAGTAAATGCTCACGAATAGCAATTTCTAAAACAGCATCTCCCATATAAGCTAAAGCCAGTGCATTTAATTGTTTTACATCTGCGTTGCGAAGTTCTCCCACTTCTTTAACCTCGTTTCCATCTAACGCCTTGACGTGTATCTTCTAAAATAATATTCATATCTTTTAGTTGATCACGAATTTCATCGGCGCGTTTAAAATCTCGATCTTTTCTTGCTTGTTGACGTTCTTCAATTAACGCATCGATTTCTTCGTCTAATAATTCCTCTTTCACTTCAAGTACAATACCCAGTGCATTTGAGAGTTCTCTTAATGTATCGATAAATGCAGTTAAAATTTCTTCGTTCGTATTTGATTCATTCAAATATTTATTTGCTTCTGCTGATAGACTGAATAGCGCAGCAATAGCATTTGCACTATTAAAATCATCATCCATTGCAGTTTCAAAGTTATGACGTTCTTGATTAATTGCATCTAACCATGATTGTTCTTTTTCAGCTAAATTAGCTGTCGCAGTTAGACGATGCTTTAAGTTTCCATAAGACGTTCTGATACGTTCTAAACCTGCAGCTGCAGCTTCTACTAAATCTTGTGCAAAGTTAATCGGATGACGATAATGAACAGATAACATGAAGAAACGTAAAACTTGCGGATCAATTTGCTGAATTATATCATGCACTAAAATAAAATTCCCTAATGATTTAGACATTTTCTCATTATTGATATTAATATAACCATTATGCATCCAATAACGTGCAAAGGTTTTACCTGTATATGCTTCAGATTGAGCGATTTCATTTTCATGGTGAGGGAATGTTAAATCTTGACCTCCTGCATGAATATCAATAGTATCGCCAAAATGATTATGCACCATTACAGAACATTCAATATGCCACCCCGGACGTCCATCTCCCCATGGGCTGTGCCAGAAAATTTCACCTGGTTTTGCTGCTTTCCAGAGTGCAAAATCTAAGGCATCCTCTTTCTTTTCCCCAGCTTCAATACGAGCTCCAATTTTCAAATCATCTACTGATTGATGTGACAATTTGCCGTATTCTTTAAATTTTCGAGTTCTATAATACACATCTCCTTGAGATTCGTAAGCATATCCCTTCTCGATTAGAACACTTATGAACTCAATAATTTCATCCATATGTTCTGTTACACGTGGATGTGCGTCAGCCTTTTGGCAACCAAGTGCTGTTATATCTTCAAAATAGGCATTGATAAAACGCTCTGTTAGTTCTGAAACTTCTTCCCCTAACTCATTAGCCGCTTTAATAATTTTATCATCTACATCTGTAAAGTTTGATACATAGGTAACATCATAACCACGGTATGTTAGATATCGACGCACAGTATCATATACAATAACAGGACGTGAATTCCCTATATGAATGTAGTTATAAACAGTCGGACCGCAAACATACATTTTGACCTTACCTTCTTCAAGGGGTACGAACGGCTCCTTTTCACGTGTTAATGAGTTAAATATTTGAATACTCATTGGGAATTATCTCTCCTTTTTGCTTTCTTCCTCAACTTCTCTACATAATTCATTAATTCTAACTTCTAGTTGGTGGATATGATCTTCTACAGGGTCAGGAATATTTTGGTGGTCTAGTTTTTGTTCATGATTCACACGAATACCATCTTGTATAACGACTTTCCCTGGAATACCTACAACTGTCGCATTCGGCGGAACTGGTTTTAATACAACTGAGCCAGCACCTATTTTGCTATTCTCACCAACTGTAATAGAACCAAGTACTTTTGCGCCGGTAGCAACTAAAACATTGTCTTCTAATGTTGGATGTCGCTTGCCTTTTTCTTTCCCTGTACCACCCAATGTTACACCTTGATATAGTGTAACATCGTTTCCAATTTCACAAGTTTCCCCAACTACAACTCCCATTCCATGGTCAATAAAAAAACGACGGCCGATTTTTGCACCTGGGTGAATTTCTATACCTGTAAAAAACCGACTAATTTGTGATATAGCTCTCGCAAGAAAATAAAATTTACGTTTATAAAAAGCATGTGCAATTCTGTGTGACCATATAGCATGTAATCCTGAATAAGTTAATACAACTTCTAATGTACTACGAGCAGCTGGATCATTTTCAAAAATAGTAGCAATATCTTCTTTCAATCTCTTAAACATTGAAATTCCCCCTTTTTAAAATCTTCATTTCTTATTCTTTATTTCTTAACACAATACTTTAGAAACAAAAAGACCAAGTCAAATCTTCTTTCACTCTTGCAGATTTGAACACCGCACTAGTTTTAATCATTCCTTAGAAAGGTTTTGATTTAAATAAAAAGGCGCCCCTGTCTTATTTAAAAGACAGAGACGCCGTATATGCGCGGTTCCACTCTGGTTGGAAGCATTTATAACACTTCCCGCTTGAATGTCTTTAACGGTGACGAACCGGCTAAGTTTACTTGTTAAAGCGTCTATTTTGCAATCCGCTTTTAGAACTTTTAACTTAGCACTCTGAGGTGCATTTCTGCTTTACATTGGCCCAGGACCACTTTCAGCCGGTGATGGTCCTCTCTTTGGAGCGTGTGCCGCATACTTCTCCTCTTCAACGCTTTTTCATCATTTGTAAGCTTTATTGTACACTGAAGTAGAAAAAAAGCAAACAATATTATTTTATAAATTTTGTAATGCGATTAAGAACTGTTTCTTTACCAAGTATTGCAAGTGAGTCGTTAAGTTCTGGGCCATGCATTTCGCCAGTTGTAGCAATACGAATTGGCATGAATAAGTTTTTCCCTTTGTGGCCAGTTTCTTTTTGAACAGCTTTAATCGCCTTTTTAATTTCTGCTGGTTCAAATTCTTCTAAGCTTTCGACTTGTGCTTTAAACGCAGCCATTACTTCTGGTACTTGTTCTCCTGCTAATACTTCTTTTTCTTCATCATTATATGCAATTTCATCTGTAAAGAACATATGAGATAATTCAACAATTTCAGCACCATAGCTCATTTGTTCATGATAAAGACCAATTAATTTTGAAGCCCAATCATGTTGTTCTTCGGTTAATTCTTGAGGAAGTAATCCTTCTTTTTGTAAGAAAGGAAGAGAAAGCTCCACTACTTCTTCATGAGATAATTTTTTCATGTATTGGTTGTTCATCCATTTTAATTTGTTTGTGTCATACATTGACGGAGATTTAGAAAGACGTTTTTCATCAAACTGAGCAATTAACTCATCCATTGTGAAAATTTCTTCTTCACCTTCTGGAGACCAACCAAGTAATGCTAAGAAGTTTAGCATTGCTTCGGGTAAATAGCCAAGATCTTTGTATTGAGAAATGAATTGAATAATAGATTCATCACGTTTTGAAAGTTTTTTATGATTTTCGTTTACAATTAATGTCATGTGACCGAAACGAGGTGCTTCCCATCCATATGCACGGTAAACCATTAATTGTTTTGGTGTGTTTGATAAATGTTCTTCACCACGGAATACATGTGTCATTTCCATCAAGTGATCATCAAGTACAACCGCAAAGTTGTATGTTGGAATTCCATTTGCTTTCACGATTACCCAGTCACCAACGTCTTTAGACTCAAACGTTACTTCACCACGGATTAAATCGTCGAATGTGTATGTTTCATTTTCTGGCACTTTGAAACGGATTGTGTAAGGCATGCCAGCTGCTTCTTTTTCAGCTACTTCCTCAGCTGATAAATGGCGGCAAGCTCCATTATACATTGGTGCTGCAACGCCGTTTGCGCGTTGAGCTTCGCGTTCAGCTTCTAATTCTTCTGACGTACAGAAACATTTGTAAGCCATACCCATATCGATTAATTTGTTTGCATATTCTTTATAAATATCTAAACGTTCCATTTGACGGTAAGGAGCGTAAGGACCGCCAATAACTGGAGATTCTACTGGATGGATTCCTAACCAAGCTAGATTTTCGATTTGTGATGCTTCGCCATCCTCAATGTTACGAGCTACATCTGTATCTTCAATACGAAGAATGAAATCTCCGTCATTATGTTTTGCATATAAGAAATTGAATAGTGCTGTACGTGCGCCACCAATGTGTAAATGTCCTGTTGGGCTTGGTGCATAACGAACACGAACTTTGTTAGTCATGGTTTATATCCTCCTATTTATTGTTCAAAAAATTCAACTTTGTCCATTTTACCACTGCTAGTATAAAATTTAAAGAAAGTCAATTTTTAATAAGCAAAATTGTTGCCATTGAGGCAATTCCCTCTTCACGACCAGTAAAGCCTAACTTTTCTGTAGTTGTTGCTTTTACGTTCACTTGATCGGGTTCTGCATGTAAAAGTTCTGCAATACGATTGCGCATTTGTTCAATATATGGAGCTAATTTTGGTCGTTGCGCCATAATTGTACAATCAACATTTCCTAAAGAGTAGCCTTTATTCTCGACTAACTCCCAAATATACGCTAATAGTTTTGCTGAATCTGCGTCTTTAAACTCTGGATCTGTGTCGGGAAAATGACGACCAATATCGCCTTCTCCGATTGCACCAAGCGCTGCGTCTGTTACGGCATGTAATAATACATCTGCATCTGAATGACCAACTAGCCCCTTCTCATGGGGAATTTCAATACCTCCAATGATTAATGGGCGTCCTGTTGCAAATGCATGTACATCAAACCCTTGTCCTACTCGAAACATAGTTATCCTCCTATACGTTTACTTAAGATAGCTTCACCAAATACTAAGTCCTCTTTAGTAGTTATTTTAACGTTTTCATAGCTACTTTCAACTACATATACAGATTGTCCTAATCGTTCTACTAACATAGCTTCATCGGTACCTAAAAATTCATCTTCTTCAGCTAGTTGCTCTGCACTTTTTAACACTTGGAACTCAAATGCTTGTGGAGTTTGAATCATCCATAAACTTGAGCGATCTACTGTTTCCTCAATTATTCCATCTTTTACACGTTTCATTGTATCTTTTGCCCTTACTCCCGCAATAGCTGCGCCCTTGTATTGCGCTACTTCAACCAATTTATGAATAATAGGTATGGTTATAAAAGGACGAGCTGCATCATGTACTAATACAATCTTGCCATCTTCTATTTTTTTCACACAAGCATTTACACTATATTGGCGTTCTGCACCACCTTCTGGTAATGCTTTTACTTTTGTAATATTGTATTTTGCTAAAAGTTCTTCAATATATGGGCGTTCATCAGGTTTTACAGCAAGCCATATTCCTTTACAAGCTTCATCCTGCTGGAAAACTTCAAGAGTATGTATAAGTATGGGTTTTCTTTGCAACTCTAAAAACAATTTATTGACTCCTGCAGCCATTCGCTTTCCACTACCCGCCGCTGGTAATATAACATCATATTGCATAGGCTTCACTTCCCAATCAATGAAAAGGACAAGGCTTATAAACTCACCCTGCCACTTTTCGTATTTTATATTATGCTGTTCTTCCATTTTGTTTTGGTTTTGCGAAAATCATACGACCAGCAGATGTTTGTAATACACTTGTTACTGTCACAACTATAGCTTGACCAATATATGACTTCCCTTCTTCTACAACAATCATGGTCCCATCATCTAGATAAGCTACACCTTGGTTATGTTCTTTACCATCTTTAATCACAACAACATTCATTTCTTCGCCTGGTATAACAACCGGTTTTACCGCATTTGCCAAATCGTTAATATTAAGCACCATGACATTATGCAAATCACATACTTTATTTAGATTAAAGTCATTTGTTAAAATTTGTCCACCCATTTTTTTCGCTAGGCGCACTAATTTCAAATCTACTTCTTGTACATCTTCAAAGTCAACTTCAGTAATTAACACCTGTGACGCTCTTTCATCTTGCAGTTTTCTTAAAATATCTAAACCACGTCTACCCCTTGTACGTTTTAAGGTATCTGATGAGTCCGCAATATGTTGTAATTCCGTTAAAACAAATTGAGGTACTACTAAAACCCCTTCTATAAATCCAGTCTCAGAAATATCTGCAATACGTCCGTCGATAATTACACTTGTATCTAAAAGCTTATACATCGACCCTGGAACTTCAGGCTCTTCAACTGATTTTTTCTTTGAGCCATTTGAAAGTGATTTACCTGATGTAAAGACATTGATTAATTCATCACGCTTTTTAAAACCTACTTGGAACCCAAGATATCCTAATACAATTGACAATAGTATTGGCAAAATAGTTGTAATAACAGGTATTCGTATATTATCAATTGCAAATCCAATGAAATATGCAAGAATTAATCCAATAATCAAACCTAAAGTACCAAACAATAAATCGCCCACAGGAGCCTTTAATAATTTTTCTTCCATCCACCGGATAAATTTAACAAAATAATCTGATAGTAAAAATGAAAAACCGAATAAAATTAAAGCTCCAATTCCGACAGAAGTATACGGATTATTTAACCATGGGTTTGAAGATAAATGTATCAATTCGTATAATGGCGGTAATATAAATAAACCCAAAGTTCCACCGATAAAAAGAAATGCAATCTGAATCAAACGTTTTAACATTTTTACACCTCCTCATTAGTTGATAATATAATACTTAGTTTAGCTTAAAATAACTTTGTTAGACCCACTTAGTACAATCTATGTCAAAAAAACAATTAATTAGACATCAACTGACTAAATGTAGGTCAAATTTTAAAAATCTTTAAAGCTTAATTTCAACGCTTGATTAACCGTATCCACTCCAACTACTTCAATGTCACTTGGATATTCCCAACCACCTAAATTAGAAGAGGGTATAATCGCACGTTTAAATCCTAATTTAGCTGCTTCTTGTACACGTTGTTCAATTCGTGAAACACGGCGCACTTCACCGGTTAAGCCAACTTCCCCGATATAACAATCCATTGGCCTTGCTGCGACATCTTTATAGCTAGAGACAATACTTACTAAAATAGCAAGATCAATTGCAGGTTCATCTAACTTTACACCACCAGCAACTTTAATATAAGCATCTTGCGCTTGTAATAACATGCCCATTCTTTTCTCTAATACAGCCATCAACAAAGAAATGCGATTTTGGTCAACTCCAGTCGCCATTCTCTTTGGATAATTAAAGCTCGAAGGTGTGACAAGTGCTTGAATCTCTACCAAGATTGGTCTTGTTCCTTCCATAGAGGCAACGACAGTAGACCCCGGGGCGCCTTGCGAGCGTTCTTGTAGAAAGAGTTCAGAAGGATTTAAAACTTCTTTTAACCCGCCTTGGAGCATTTCAAATATAGCAATTTCGTTGGTTGAACCAAAGCGATTTTTCTGACTCCTCAGTATTCTGTAGGTATGGTGACGTTCACCTTCAAAATACAAAACAGTATCCACCATATGTTCTAGAATGCGTGGACCTGCAATTTGCCCTTCCTTTGTTACATGTCCTACTAAGAAAATGGCAATATTCTTTGTCTTTGCGATTCTCATAAATTCTGCAGTACACTCTCGAACTTGAGATACGCTGCCTGGTGCGCTTGTAACATTGGGATGATAGACAGTTTGAATTGAATCGACGATAACAAATTTCGGTTTAACCTCATCAATTGTTTGATTCAACAATTCTAAATTTGTTTCGGAGTAAATATAAAGCTCCTGCGATTTAACCCCAAGTCGCTCAGCTCTCAACTTCGTCTGACGTATAGATTCTTCTCCTGAAATGTAGAGAACACGATGACCTTTATTAGATAGCAGAGCAGAAACTTGTAGTAATAACGTAGACTTTCCAATACCTGGGTCTCCGCCGATTAATACAAGTGAGCCTGGTACTACTCCACCTCCTAAGACGCGATTCAACTCTTTTAGTTCCGTTTCGATTCTCGGAGCCTCTTGTGTTTCAATAGAAATAATAGGAGTTGCCTTTTGAGAAACACTTGAAGAATGTAAAAATGCGCCTTTAGGTCCTTTTGATACTACTTCCACTTCTTCAACCATCGTGTTCCAATCACCACATCCTGGACATCTACCTAGCCATTTGGGTGATTCGTACCCGCATGAATTGCAAAAGAATTTTGTCTTTTTTTTAGCCATATTTCCTCCTATAAGAAAGTATTTCTTTTTTTCTTATATTATAAAACAAGGCATTCCAAATTCCTCATTTGGAATGCCTTTCAAATGTGGCTTTTATCGCCACATCATTATTATTTCGTTACTAATTCTTTTACTTGAACAACAAATTGATCATCTTCTACATCAAATACAACACGTTGTCCAGTTAATACTGTACCTTTTAAAATTTCTTCAGAAAGGCGATCTTCCACATGTTTTTGGATAGCTCGGCGTAATGGGCGAGCACCATATTGTGGGTCATAACCTTCCTTCGCAATTTTCTCAATTGCATTTGGTGTTAACTCCAATGTTATGTTTTGTTCTTTTAGACGTTTTGTTAATTGTTTTGCCATTAAGTTAACAATTTGATTTAATTCTTCTTTTTCTAGTGAGTGGAATACAATCATTTCATCGATTCGGTTTAAGAACTCAGGACGGAATGCTTTTTTCAATTCTTCCATCATGACATTCTTCGCATTTTCTTGACTTTGCGATGTACTTTGAGCACCGAATCCAAGTGATTTGCGATATTTTAATGCTTCTGCACCAATATTAGATGTCATGATCACTACCGTATTACGAAAATCAATAACACGACCTTTTGAGTCAGTTAAGCGACCGTCATCAAGCACTTGTAAGAGAATGTTAAATACATCTGGATGCGCCTTTTCAATTTCATCTAATAAAATAACAGAATATGGTTTACGACGCACCTTCTCTGTTAATTGGCCACCTTCATCAAAACCTACATATCCTGGTGGTGAACCTACAAGGCGGGAAGTCGAATGTTTTTCCATGTATTCGGACATATCAACCCGAATCATTGCATCCTCGTCACCGAACATTACCTCTGCTAGCGCACGAGCAAGCTCTGTTTTACCTACACCTGTTGGTCCTAGGAATATAAATGAACCAATTGGACGTTTTGGATCTTTTAATCCAGCACGTGCACGGCGAATTGCTCTAGAGATTGCTTCGACTGCTTCCCCTTGACCTACAACGCGTTTATGCAATTCTTCTTCAAGGTGAAGTAGTTTTTCGGACTCTTCTTGCGCTAATTGAGAAACCGGTACCCCTGTCCACATCGATACGACTTCTGCAATATCATTCACTGTCACTTTTGATTCAGCTTTACCCTGAGCTTCTTTCCATTCTTTTTTAGTCGTGTTAAGTTTATCTTTTAACTTTTGTTCACTATCGCGTAATGATGCTGCTTTTTCAAATTCTTGTGATTGTACTGCAGCCATTTTTTCATTATGCAAAGAATCCAGTTGTTGTTCTAATTCTTTTAAATCCGGTGGAGTTGTGAATGAACGTAATCGAACTTTTGAACCCGCTTCGTCTATCAAATCAATTGCTTTATCTGGTAAGAAGCGGTCTGAAATATAGCGATCTGACATTTTAGCAGCTGCTTCAATCGCTTCATCTGTGATTTTCACACGGTGATGTGCTTCATAACGATCACGTAAGCCTTTAATAATTTGGATTGCTTCATCCACAGTTGGCTCATCTACTTGAATTGGTTGGAAACGTCTTTCAAGTGCTGCATCTTTTTCAATATACTTACGGTATTCATCCAAAGTTGTTGCACCGATACATTGCAATTCACCACGTGCAAGAGACGGTTTTAAAATATTAGATGCATCAATTGCTCCCTCTGCACCACCTGCACCAATTAAAGTGTGTAATTCATCAATAAACAAGATTACATTGCCTGCTTGGCGAATTTCATCCATTACTTTTTTCAAACGGTCTTCAAATTCACCACGATATTTGGTACCTGCTACAACAGTCCCCATATCTAAAGTCATGACACGTTTATCACGTAATGTCTCTGGTACTTCGTTATTAATGATTTGCTGAGCTAATCCTTCAGCAATAGCAGTTTTACCTACACCAGGTTCCCCAATTAATACAGGGTTGTTTTTTGTACGACGAGAAAGAACCTCAATGACACGTGTAATTTCTTTGCTTCGACCAATTACAGGGTCTAAACTTCCCTCTCTCGCAATTTGCGTAAGGTCACGTGCTAAGCTATCTAAAGTTGGTGTATTTGCAGCCGGAACAGTATTCGTATTTGCTTGTGGGTGGTCATTACTCCCTAAAAGTTGTAATACTTGTTGACGTGCTTTATTTAAGCTTACGCCAGCGTTATTCAATACACGAGCTGCAACACCCTCACCTTCACGAATTAATGCTAGTAGTAAATGTTCAGTACCTATATATGAATGACCTAGTTTACGGGATTCATCTACTGAAAGTTCAATTACCTTTTTAGCACGTGGTGTGTAATGTACAATCGGTCCAACATTTTTTGTACCTACACCTACTAATTCTTCAATTCCTTCTTCAATCATTTCAGTACTTACATCTATTGCTTCTAGTGCTTTTGCGGCAATTCCGCCACCTTCGCGTATTAGCCCTAATAAAATGTGTTCAGTACCAATGGCTTCATGTTTCATACGAATAGCTTCTTCTTGAGCCAGTTGTAAAACTTTTTGAGCGCGTTGTGTAAAACGATTATACATCATAGATATCCTCCCCTTCTTATCCTTAAGCTATTGATTAGTTTCTGTATTATCTAATTGCAAATGTTCTCTTATAATAGATGCACGGTACACATCTCTTTCATTTGCTTTGAGCGTTGTGCCTGCATGCTGCTGTAAAAAGCCCGGTTGCATAATTAACATACATTCGTTTAAAACTCGATCAGGAATAGTTGGTATTAGTCCTAAATCTATACCCAATCTGACATTTGATAAACAGTTTGCTGCTTCTTCGCTCGATAGGATTCTAGCGTATTTTAAGACTCCTAATGAGCGGTTTAAACGGTCAGATACAGCAATGGATGCGTGTTCCAATAACGCTCTCCGTGCACTTACTTCCTTTTGGATAATTTGTTCAGCCACACTTTGCAAATCTAAAATGATATCTTCTTCAGGTTTGCCAAGTGTAATTTGATTCGAAATCTGATAGTAATTTCCAACTGCCTCAGTACCTTCTCCGTAAATACCTCTTACAACCATTCCAAGACGTGCCATTGTATTAATTAGTGGGCCCATTTGGTTAGTCACCGTTAGAGCTGGTAAATGCATCATGACCGATGCCCTAAGGCCAGTTCCTGTATTCGTTGGACAACTAGTTAAATAGCCAAATGAATCATCAAAAGCATAAGGTAACTTTTTTTCTAGCAAACGATCTACTTCATCCGCAAAACGATAAGCTTTATCTAGTTGAAGTCCAGGTTGCAATGATTGAATTCGGATATGATCCTCTTCATTTATCATAATACTAATCGTTTCGTCTTCTGATACTAGGATTGAACCAGATTTTGTTTTATTTGCAAGTTGGGGACTTATTAAATGTTTTTCCACTAACACCTGCCTTTGCAAGGAAGGCATATCATGAAGAGAAAAATAGGAAAATGGAATATCAAACTTGTTATCCCCATCGATTAAAGCGCTTGAAACCATTTTATCTATTTGTAATGATTCTTCATCGGAAAAGGCCCTTGGAAAGCGATAACCTGTTAAATTTCTTGCAAGTCTTATGCGTGTACTCATAACGATATCGCCATAATCAATATCACCTCGCATCCAAAGAGGTGGTTTACTTTGTAGGAAGTGTTCAATGTTCAACTATTACTCACCTCCCAAAAGCTTTTGTTCAAGTGCTCGAACATGATCTCTTAAACTTGCTGCATCTTCAAAACGTTCCTCTTCTATTGCTACTTTCATATCTTGGCGCAAAGCCTCAATTTGACGCTTAACTTGATAGCTTTCATTAATCGATCCTGGTACTTTTCCTATGTGTTCGGTAGCACCATTATGCAAACGTTTAAGCACTTGCGGAAGTTGTTCTTTAAAAGTTTCATAACACGTAGGACAGTTGAATTTTCCTTCCTCTAGAAATTGCCGGTATGTCATACCACATTGTGGACAGCTTTCATTTTGCACTTTGGTTTGTGGCTTACTTATTGGTACTGCTTGAACAGACCAACTTGACGTTCCAAACAAATTTGAAAATAGCTTCTGCATTGCATTTGAGTTTTCATCTGAATCGAGGTTCAAGTGAAAGTGATCCAGATGTTTGTTGCATACATCACAAAAGTTTCTAGTGACCTTTTTGCCGTTTTTCATCTGTGTTACTGTGATTGTTGCGGGTCTCTGTTTACAATTTTCACAAATCATCCTTGCACCTCTTTAACTTTGCTTGTTATATTTCAATGTAAGTAACATTGCGTGCAATATTCGTGCACGTAATTCATCTCTTTCAGGTAAATTAATGCACAGCACTGAACGATCTAGGGCCGCAACCATCAACTTTGCTTCCCGGCGAGTAATTACATTTTCATCAATCAAGCGGAATATAAAATCTTGTGACGCTGTTTGAGGAATTGTATCACCAACTTGTTGCAAAATTTCATCAATTAACTCTGCTTCTGAATTAGCCTTCACACGTAATATTCGAATATAACCGCCTCCACCACGTTTGCTTTCAACTAAATAACCACGTTCAGCAGTAAATCTGGTATTAATAACATAATTTATTTGCGATGGTACACATTGAAATTTATCTGCAATTTCGCTTCGCTTAATTTCAATATGTCCTTTACCACCTAATTCAATAACTTCCTTCAAATACCCTTCTATAATGTCAGAGATATTTCGCAACTTAGTCCACCTCACTCAGAAATCACTGACTTTGACTATCTTTGACTATATTATATATGGCATTAAATAATGACGCAAATATTCTGCATTTCCCTGCTGAATAACTTATTTAATGATATCTGGCTTAAGCGGCTAGAACCTGTCGAGCGCCTTCAGCACTTATACAAAAAAGCACACCGCTAGTTGCAGTATGCTCACTTATTAACTGATTAAATCCATTTTCCAACAATCGGATACTCCCAATTCTCATCTTTTAACGCATTTACAATCCCTATAATCGGAACAATTATACCCATAAGACCGAATATAATAAGCATGGGAATTCCAATTATCGCCAAAACTATAGTTAAAGTTAGAAAACCACCAATGCCAACTAATAACCACATGACAAATTGGAATAATAACGCTTGAATTGATAAACGTTTAACTTCCTCGTTGTTAATAAATACAAAGAAAAGAATTGGTACCAAACATGGAGCAAAAAAAGCACTCGCATGCAGTATTACCTTCACTCCTTTTTCCTCCACAACTAATCACTCTCTTTCATTTCATTCAACCTTATGTTATAGCTAATTTACGTTTACCAATCCGAATAGTTTCATCCTTTGGAAAGAAAATTCTAAACTTACATATTGGAACATCCCACTCAAGTTTTGCGTCTTGTTTAATAACATATTTGCAAGGGGGATTTTCTCTTATGAAAAAAATGCTATTGTTGATAGGAACAATATTGCTATGCTTAGTTGTTTTTGTCGGTATGCCATACTGCATGTTAAAAAGCTCCCTACTGCAAAATTGTAATGAACAAAAAGCTACGTGTACTAAAACAATCCAACATAAACTAACTCGCATTTCACAAGAACACTATAGTTCGCGGGATTCTAATATATTTACTAAAGTTTCAACTAAACATTTCATTGGAGACTGGATTCCTAATCACTAATTTAAATGGCTATCTTAAGAAGTGTAAATTACTTATTTCTTACTTTAGGGTAGCCATTTTACTTACACTAAATCGAAGACGCATGAATAGAGAAAAATCATGACACCTCTATCATTTTGTGAGAATATAGACATAACAACAGTTGAAATGAGGAGTAGCTATGATTCGAACACTTGGGGTGACAAATGACCAACAACTTATCATGGATTTTCCATTGGAGGAAATTAAACAAGGAAAGTTTGATTGGTATTGGGTGGACTTTGAAAAGCCAAGTGCTACAGAAGATGTTCTATTAGATCAATTCTTTCATTTCCATCCACTTGCTATCGAAGATTGTTTAATGCGTTTACAACGTCCAAAATTAGATTATTACGATGATTATCATTTTCTCGTTGCTCATAAGATTAACGAAGAAACTTTCGAAGCAGAAGAAGTAAACTTATTTGTATCTCCTAATTTCGTCGTAACTTACCATAAATCATTTGTTCCAGAATTTGACGTCGTTCGCAAACGTTTAATGAGTCGTCCACAGACATGGGAACGAGGAACACTTTTTGTAATGTACCAGGCAATCGATAAAATAGTGGATAGTTATTTTCCGATGGTATACAACATTGAAGATCATTTAAATGAAATTGAAGACCAACTAAATTATCAAAACAGTACAAAATCTATGAGATATGTTTTTGATTTAAGAAGTGATTTACTTCATATAAGAAGAACAATTTTACCTATGCGTGATTTACTTTATAGAATTTTAAACTCCTATCGATTTCATCTAGACGATCAAGAGCGTGTTTATTTTGGGGATATTCATGACCATTTAGTTAAGTTAACTGAAATGGTAGAATCCAATCGTGAACTAACCGCAGATATGCGTGATAGCCATATGTCTGTTAACGCTAGCCGCATGAATGGTATTATGATGATTTTAACTATTATTTCATCGATTTTCATTCCTTTAACTTTTATCGCCGGAGTATATGGTATGAACTTTAAAAACATGCCCGAGCTTGAGTGGCATTATGGCTATTTTGTCATCCTATTTATTATGATAACTATCGCTGTTTCAATGGTTTCTTGGTTCAAACATAAAGGCTGGTTTGACTTATTCAAACCATAAGACCTGTTAAAAAGTAACCAACCATTATTAATAATATATTAGAAAGCGCACGTTTTAATGCTAGTTTATTTAACATTAAAACGTGCGCTTTTAATGTATTACACAAGACAGCTACAATGGGCATTGCACCCTGAATTCATTCACAATCCTTGAAGGTAAAGTTAACCTTTATTTTCAATTTTAACTTTAGTTATTTTTACCCAATAATACATAAATTATTTTATAATCAATTTGTTCTAAAAATATAAATTATTTAATGACAATTTACACATTTATAATGATAAAATAAATTATAAAATTTTCTAACAATAGAATGGAGCAATTATTATGGCACTTTGGTCTATTAAAAGTAAAAAAAGTGAAGAGTATTTCAAAATTGATCAATATATTGATCAAGTAAAATTAGACTTATCTAAGCACCCTGAATTGCAAAAACAAATTGAGTTATTACAATTAACTAAGAAAGACTTAGCCATTATTAAACAATTTGAACCACAAGCTAAGGATTTAACAATAGAAATGGTTGATAGTTTTTACGAAGCCCTTTATCAAGTACCAAATTTAATTCAAATTATTAACGATTATTCTACACTCGATCGACTAAAGGTAACATTAACACGTCATATCAATGAAATGTTCAACTGTCAAATTGATGATGCTTATGTGAAACAAAGAATTAAAATCGCCCATGTCCATGTACATATTGGCCTTCCGTCAAAATGGTATATCAACTCATTTCAATCATTAACTTCTACTTTCGCTCAGTTTATTAAAGGACTTGAACTTTCAGGTTGTGATACTGCCTTAGCCATTAATTCTTTTTCTAAAATTATTAGTTTAGAGCAACAACTCGTGATTGAAGCATATGAAAGTAGGCAAGAAGATCTTCGTACACAAGCAGACAAGTCCAAACATAAAATAGTCTTTTCTGTCCAAAGCACGGCACAAGAACTAAGCGCAATTAGCGAAGAAACCACTGCATCAATTCAAGCATTAGCAAGCCAAGCAGATGAAATTGCTCAATCAACTCAACAAGGACTTTCATTCGTTACCGCGACCCAAGAAAAGTCCGAAAATGGCAAACAGCTTTTAGATACGCAGACTACATTAATGAATCAAATGTCTAAAAGTGTCTCACTACTAGATAAAACAATGAGTAAATTACGAGTTTCGTCGCATAAAATCACTGAAATAGTACATCTCGTAACAGATATTGCTGATCAAACTAATTTACTTGCCTTAAACGCATCCATCGAGGCAGCTAGAGCTGGCGAACACGGTAAAGGCTTTGCAGTTGTAGCAGATGAAGTTCGAAAACTTGCTGAGGAAACCAAAAAAGCTGTACAAAATGTATCGCAATTAATTCAAGATACGGAAGAAAATATCGAAAATATGTCTTCCTCAGTTAAAAGTGTCGATTCGCAAATAACTCAAGGCGTTAATATGCAAAATGATTTATCGCAATCAATTCATAAGATTGCAGAAGCAGTTTCAAGTATTAAAGGAATTAGTGAAGATACGATGGAAGACATTACATCTATTTCACAATTATTAAACGAATTAAGTGAAGGGGCAACTCAAGTTTCAGTATCTGCTGATCAGCTAACCAATATTGCTAACGATTTAGATTAACCGTTAACAAAAGAGCGACTATTCATGGCTTGGTTTACCACCATAAATAGTCGCTCTTTTTATATCTTATTTTTCAATGAAGTTAGACTTTAAGTTAATGATAAGTTACTAACTATTATAAACTAAAGAACTTATTTGGCATTTCACGCTTTTCTTTACGAAGTTTTCGACGTAATGGACCAGATTCAAATAGTCTCTTTTCTTCTTCAGTCTCCGGGAAAACCGAAGCTACTTCTTGAGGTGCACCATTTTCATCTACAGCTACCATCGTAACAAAGGATTCAGTCGTTAACTTGGTTACACCTGTATATATATCTCGAGAATGTACAACAATGTAAAGTTCCATTGATGTCCGCCCTGTAGAGCTTACAATTGCTTCAAATCTTAGTATTTCTCCTTTTCTGACAGGAGAATAAAAGTCAACAGAATCGAATGATGCAGTAACAGTTTGCATTTTAGCATGCTTCATCGATGTAATCGCAGCAATTTCATCAATATACGCTAAAATTTTACCCCCAAATATTGTATCCATATGATTTGTATCTGGTGGCAATACTAATCTTGTTTGAATAGTCCTAGATTGGCTCATTGGGATTGGGTCTAACATAAACATCACTCCTCAAAAGGTATCTGTATCTATGTTACCCTTAATACTGTATCATTGCAACATTTTATAATAAACAGCAATTAGACAGATTGTTATACATTTGTACTAAGTTATTATATTACAGTTTTGTCTTAATAGTGATAAACTTCATTTCTGTCATTTCATGTACTGCATATTTAATTCCTTCACGCCCATAGCCACTCATTTTAATACCACCGTAAGGCATATTATCAATTCTGAATGTTGGAATGTCATTAATGATGACTGCCCCAGCCTCTAATTCATCAGCAGCTCTCATAGCATCTTCTAAATTATTTGTAAAAATACCTGCATTTAATCCCAGTTCAGAATCGTTCAATAACTCAATCGCTTTGTCGAATGTTTCATATGGAACAATCGACACGATCGGTGCAAATGTTTCTTGACATACTATTTTCATATTAGATTTGACATTTGTCATGACGGTTGGTGTCAAAGTGCTTTGTGTGAATGTACCTCCTGTCGCAACGATTGCCCCTTGTGCTTTTGCTTCTTCAATCCATTCGGTGATTCTTTTTACTTCACTTGGATTAATCATAGCACTTACATCTGTCTTTTCATCCATTGGATTACCAACAACAAGTTTTTCTGTTGCTGCAACAAATGCCTTTGTAAAATCATCATAAACTGACTGATGTACGAAGATACGTTGTAAAGAGATACATACTTGCCCTGCAAATCCAAATGCACCGCCTACACATCGTTCAACAATTTTATCGATTGGTGCACTAGGTTCAATAATTAGCCCTGCATTAGAACCCAACTCTAACGTTATTTTACGTAATCCAATCTTTTCTTTTATTTTTAAACCAACTGCACCACTACCTGTAAATGTGACCTTTTTTACGAGTGGATGTGTAGTTAACGTTTCACTCAATTCACTCCCACTCCCTGTCACTATTTGCAGCATGCCATCTGGTAAACCGGCTTCTTTAAAAACTTCAGCCATCACGATACTACTTAACGGTGTTTGAGTAGCAGGCTTTAATACGACTGCATTGCCAACTGCAAAAGCTGGTCCTAATTTATGTGCTACTAAATTAAACGGGAAGTTAAAAGGGGTAATTGCAGATACTACACCTAAAGGCACTCGTTTTGTAAAGCCAATGCGATCCTTACCACCAGGAGCTGCATCCATCGGAATGGTTTCTCCACTCACTTGTTTCGCTGCTTCTGCAGCAAATTGATACGTAGTAATTGTTCGATCAATTTCTGTTAAACCAGCTGTGATTGGTTTTCCAGCTTCTTGTGCAAGAATTTCGGCAAATTCCTGACGTCTTCCTCGTAGAATTTCTACAACTCGATATAATATTTCAGCTCTTTCAAACGCTGTAGAAGATTTGAATTTTTTAAAAGCCTCATGTGCGCCCTCAATGGCCTGTTCAACATCATTGGTCGTTGATTTCGCAACTTTAGCAATAACTTCGCCACTATAAGGCGCTTTTAATTCATAACTTTCTTTGGTATCTACCCATTCTCCATTGATCCATAGTTTTGTTTCTTTCAA
The DNA here is from genome assembly GCF_053847205.1 of Rummeliibacillus sp. JY-2-4R. Lineage (NCBI taxonomy): Bacteria > Bacillati > Bacillota > Bacilli > Caryophanales > Caryophanaceae > Rummeliibacillus > Rummeliibacillus sp. JY-2-4R. Next base: position 3,950,941 of record NZ_CM132623.1, read on the forward strand.
CTAAAACACCTCCAAAATTATTTACCCTTATTAATCCATACTATCATTGTTTCCTACAATTTTTTAACATTCAGAATTACACAGATTGTATTATCCCTATGCGACTTCTGGTTGACTTTGGTGTAGAGTGGTTAAACACTCACCCCGTTAGCTAAGATTTATCACTAATCACATAGAGTTATATTCATGTCTTTAATAGATAATAGAAAAATCTCCAGTCATATTCGACTGGAGATTTCTATTTTTAAATAAGCTTTTTAATCTCTTCGTATTCTTCAGCTGTGAACACTCTCGAATGTGTGATGAAATGTTTTTCTTCTACACTATCTAATGAGAATGTTGCTCCTCTACCTTCAATTGCATCAATAATTAATTGGGTATGTTTCCAATAGTCATATTGACTTCTATGCATATAAAAGGGTACATCTCCTATAGTCCCCAGATACAAGTCTGCAGTCCCTAGTTTAAAGTCGCCCTCACTATAACACATCGGTGCTGAGCCATCACAACATCCACCAGATTGATAAAACATGATAGGTCCATGAATGCCTTTAATATGTTCGATTAACGCAAGTGCCTCATCTGTCGCTACTACGCGTTCTACCATGTTCATGCCTCCCTATTCGGCCTAGAAGAATCCTTGTGGTTTACGATTATAGCTTACTAGTAAGTTTTTAGTTTGTTGATAGTGATCAAGCATCATAGCATGGTTTTCACGACCAATACCAGATTGTTTGTAACCGCCAAATGCAGCACCAGCAGGATATTGATGATAAGTATTTGTCCAAACACGACCTGCTTGAATTGCACGACCTGCACGATAAGCAATATCTCCAGAACGTGACCAAACACCAGCACCTAAGCCATATAATGTATCATTTGCAATTTCGATAGCTTCATCGAAGTCTTTAAAAGTCGTAACTCCTAGAACTGGTCCAAAGATTTCCTCTTGGAAGATACGCATTTTGTTATTTCCTTTGAAAACAGTTGGTTTGATGTAGTAACCATTATCAAGACCATCGACTTGATTTTGTTCACCACCGATTAAGCATTCAGCTCCTTCTTCCTTACCTAATTTAAGGTATGAAAGAATTTTTTGTTGTTGTTCGTTAGAAGCTTGAGCCCCCATCATTACTTCAGTATCTAGTGGGTTACCGATTTTAATAGCTTCTACACGTTGTAATGCACGTTCAATAAATTTGTCATAGATTGATTCTTGGACTAATGCACGTGAAGGACATGTACAAATTTCGCCAGAGTTTAATGCGAACATAACAAAGCCTTCAATTGCTTTATCTAAGAATTCATCGTCTTTGTCCAATACATCTTCAAAGAAGACATTTGGTGACTTACCACCAAGTTCAAGTGTTACAGGAATGATATTTTCAGTTGCATATTGCATGATTTGGCGACCAACAGCTGTTGAACCTGTAAATGCAATTTTTGCAATACGTGGGTTTGTAGCAAGTGGTTTGCCTACTTCAATACCAAAACCATTTACGATATTCACAACACCTGCAGGAAGTAAATCTTCGATTAACTCCATAAGCACCATGATAGATACTGGTGTTTGTTCTGCTGGTTTTAATACAACGCAGTTACCTGCTGCTAATGCAGGAGCAAGTTTCCAAACTGCCATTAAGATTGGGAAGTTCCAAGGAATAATTTGTCCAACTACACCTAGTGGCTCTTGGAAGTGATAGGCAACTGTATCATCATCTAATTGAGTCATACGACCTTCTTGAGCACGAATTGCACCAGCGAAATAACGGAAGTGGTCAATTGCTAAAGGAATATCTGCATTTAATGTTTCGCGTACCGCTTTACCATTATCCCAAGATTCAGCTACTGCAAGTTTTTCTAGGTTTTCTTCAATACGATCTGCAATTTTATTTAAAATGATAGCACGTTCTGCTGCAGAAGTTTTACCCCAAGAATCTTTTGCTGCATGTGCTGCATCTAATGCTAATTCAATATCTTCAACAGATGAACGAGCTGCTTTTGTGAAAACTTCACCAGTTATAGGTGATTTATTTTCAAAATATTGACCTTTTACTGGTGCTACCCATTCGCCACCGATAAAATTATCATATTTTTCTTTAAAGTTTACGACAGCGCCTTCAGTATTAGGATTTGCATAAATCATACTTGAATCTCTCCCTTAAAATGAATTGAAAACCCACTCCCACATTACCTCATTTATCTCTATTAATCTCTTATTTTCTCTTTGAGAGTGCTTTCATCTATTATAATGTTCCAAATCTCTATAAAATTCAACTATTATGGATTAAAATTTTGAAGATTTTGTGTATTTTCTTTTAACTGCTTTTGTTAAGTCTACTAACTAGATATAATTCATTCATGAGTTTACTATAACTTTGGTATTTATATTAAACCACTGTACCCCTCGATTCCTTTATAGAATGAATTGTTTTCCTTTCTATAATAGGGCTGATGAAGCCAATTACCGGTATATCTAAGGCCTCCACAATATCTTGCTCAGTTTTAATTCTTGTATCTAAAGTTTCTCTCAAAAAGGCAATGGCAACTCCTATCATTAAACCAATAATCGCTGCAATTCCTATATTTAAGAGTTTATTAGGTTTTACCGGAGCAGGGTTCTTGGCTAATTTGGCTGCTGATAATATATTAATGTTGTCAACCTTCATTAATACGGGTATTTCCTTTTTAAATACATTTGCTATTGTATTTGAAATTTCTACTGCTCTTGATGCCTTTTTGTCTTCTACTCGTATATTCAATACTTGTGAGTTATCCGTACTTGAAACGTTAATCTGATTTGTTAAGCTTTCAGGGGTACTGGTCAAATTCAGTGTTTCAATCACTTTAGATAATATGACAGGGCTTTTAATAATGACATTATACGTATTGATTAGTTGCAAATCAGTATCAATCTGTTGAGCCGCAATATTCTGATCACTTTTATCATTCTTTTGATTTACTAAAATTTGCGTTTCTGCTGCGTAAATTGGTGTTAATACATAATAGTTGATCACAACTGTTATACCAATCGAGACACCCGTAATGACAATTATCAGGAGTAAATATCTTTTAATGATTTTTAAGAAGTCCGTTAATTTAATGGTAGCTTCCAAATGTAATCCTCCTATCTAAACTACGAATCTATACCTAAGTATTATAGTGTCCACTTTCATAAGATATTCGCGCTATTCTCAAACTTTTCTATTGTCTACTATTAAATTGTGTATAGACCTTAACAAATGGAAAAGCTAAAAAACCACATTACTAAAATAAGTGAGAGAACCCCATTTTTGTAATGTAGTTTCGTTTTCTATGAAATAAAATTATATTAATATTACTATCCTTTTAAAATATGCTCCACCATTTCCTTTTTTCTATAATTCCAGGTTCTAAAAGGATTACCTCATGGTTGAATAGTATCTTATCATTGTTTTCTAATAAGTAGTCTACCCACTCTGATCGCTTATGCTTCTCTAAATAATTTAGCCCTTTAAGGAATAGGTATGGTCTAGTATCCAAATTGTGGACATCTGATCCATAAGAATGGACAAGCTGGGCATCGATTAAGTTTAGAGCAGTACGTTGCACAGATTTACCAAAATGTCCTGCAATGCTCCCAGCAGTTACCTGAGATAGAGCACCTTGCCGAATAAGCCGTGAAAGAAGTTCCGGCTTTTCTGCTATACCTTTGTTGCGTTCAGGATGGGCAATAATCGGCGTAATATCCTTTTCTACTAATTTATTGACCATATCAAATGTATATTGGGGTACCCCACTTGATGGAAGTTCTAGTAATAAATAGTTGGAATTAGCTAATGTTAATGCAGCCCCTTCACCTAGATGCTGGCAAATATGTTCGTGTATTCTAACCTCTTGCCCGATATGCAACGTTAACGGAATCTCCTGTTCGAATAGCGCTTGTTGTAATGTGGCGATTCTTTCTTTAATTATTCCAACTTTGGCGTCATATTGAGGGTGATAAGCATGTGAGGTAGAAATTATTTCTGTAATTCCTTCAGTACTAGCTGCTTTAAGCATTTTAATTGATTCTTCATAGCTTTTTGGTCCATCATCAACATCAAAAATGATATGACTATGTATATCGACCATATAAAATCTATCCCTTCTAAAAAATGGTTATTATTTACTTACTTCTCTATTTCTAAGTGTTATTCCTTGTAGATGAAACAAAAGCTGCATTTTCTAATGTATTGACACCGAAAATGCAGCTTTTCATTATTATAAACCACCTAAATATGCAGCTTTTACTTCTTCAGACTCTTGCAATTCTTTTGCAGTTCCTGACAATACGACACGCCCTGTTTCAATTACATATGCACGATCTGCTACAGAAAGTGCCATATGTGCATTTTGCTCAACCAAAAGTATCGTTGTTCCTTCTTTACTAATAGCCTCTATTGTATTGAAGATGGTTTTCACCATGATTGGAGCTAACCCCATTGATGGTTCATCTAACAAAAGTAGTTTTGGTTTTGCCATAATCGCACGTCCCATTGCTAACATTTGTTGTTCACCGCCGGATAAGGTACCAGATAATTGTTTACGACGTTCTAATAGTATTGGAAATATCTTAAATATACGCTCTTTATCCTTTGCAATCTCAGCACGGTCATTCCGCAAGTATGCGCCTAATTCTAGATTTTCCTCTACCGTCATATTCGCAAATACACGACGGCCCTCTGGAACTTGGGAAATACCAGCTTTTACAATAGCTTGCGCAGGCTTTCCTGAAATTGAATTGCCTAGATATTCTATTGTTCCTTGCTTAGGTTTCAATAGTCCGGATAAAGTTTTTAGTAATGTACTTTTACCGGCACCGTTTGCACCAATTAATGTTACAATTTCGCCTTCATTCACTTCTAAGGAGACACCTTTTAATGCTTGAATATTACCGTAAAATACATTGATGTCATTTACTTTAAGCATCTTAATCCGTTACCTCCTCACCTAAATAAGCTTCAATTACTTTCTTATTGTTACGGATTTCTTCTGGTGTCCCATGTGCTATTAGCTGGCCATGATCCAAAACATAAATACGTTCACAGATTCCCATTACAAGTCCCATATCGTGTTCAATTAGAAGAATAGTTAAATTGAACTTTTCGCGAATGAGCGCTATTAGCTCCATTAAATCATGTGTTTCTTGAGGATTCATCCCTGCTGCCGGCTCATCTAGCAGTAAAAGTTTTGGCTTAGCTGCTAATGCACGTGCAATTTCTAGGCGACGTTGCATCCCATACGGAAGATTCTTTGCCAATTCATGCATATACTTATCTAATCCAAAAATTTTCAAAAACTCAATTGACTCTTGTTCCATCTTTGCTTCACCTTTGAAATAACTTGGCAAACGTAAAATAGAACTGAATACAGAGTGGTGAGCAAGTGAATGGTTTGCTACTTTAACATTATCCAAGACTGATAATTCCTTAAACAAGCGAATATTTTGGAATGTTCGACTAACGCCACTTTTGGTTACTTGGTGAGGAGACATATTGTTTGTCTTTTTCCCATCAAATGTAATAACACCTTCTGTTGGTTTATAGACGCCAGTTAACATATTAAAACTTGTCGTTTTGCCAGCACCATTTGGACCAATCAAGCCAATTAGCTCGCCTTGAAACATTTCCATATTCAGATTAGATACCGCTTTTAAGCCACCAAACTGAATTCCTACATTTTCCACCTTTAAAAGAAGGTCACTCATTTACTCTACCTCCTTTTGCTTTTTTCCAAATTTAAATAGATCCGTAACTTCTTTTGTACCCATTAATCCCGATGGGCGGTACAGCATGACAATAATTAACACTAAACTATAGATAATCATACGAGTTTCAGGGAAGTCTTGAAGAAATAGTGAAATGACAGTCAGCAATATAGCTGCAATAACAGCTCCAGATAAACTTCCTAAACCCCCTAGCACAACATAAATCAAAATATCAAATGACTTTAAAAAGCCAAATTGTGAAGGTTGGATAATAAAGAAATTGTGAGAAAATAACCCGCCTGCAAGCCCCGCAAAAAATGACCCAATTGCAAAGGCTAATACTTTATAGTACGTGGTGTTAATCCCCATCGCATCTGCAGCGATTTCATCTTCTCGGACAGCAATACATGCTCGACCATGTCTGGAATTCGTAAAGTTTGAAATCACAATAATTGTGATTATTACGCAAAAGAAAGCGTAGGTCCAAGTTGTTAAATAGTCTACCTGCATTCCTGCAGCTCCGCCTACATAGTCAAGGTTCAAGAATATAATACGGATAATTTCTGCAAACCCTAATGTAGCGATAGCCAAATAGTCCCCTTTTAATCGAAGCGTAGGGATACCGACGATTAAACCAGCAAGCGCTGCAACAATTGCACCGATTAACAATCCTATCGGGAACGGCCAACCTAAATTGGTTGTACAAATAGCAGAAATATATGCTCCTACAGCCAAAAATCCAGCATGGCCAATTGAAAACTGACCCGTAATACCAATAACCAAATGCAAACTAACCGCTAATATAATATTGATGGCAATCGTAATAAATAGATTTGAATAATACATATCCAGCTGTCCATTCGAAATTAAGAATTGAATGACCGCGTAGACTACTAACGCTATTACAAGATAGACCCAAAATACTTTAGACTTTTTCATAAGCACTACTCACCTACACTTTCTCACGGGTGTTTTTACCAAAGATCCCCGCAGGTCTAAAGATTAGTATTAAAATTAGAATGACGAATGCTGCTGCATCCCGCCATAGTGAGAAACCTAATGCACTTACGATTGTCTCAACAACCCCCAGTACCATCCCACCTGTCATTGCACCTGGAATAATACCAATACCACCGAGTACTGCCGCTACGAATGCTTTGACTCCCGGAATTATCCCCATTAACGGATCGATTTTCGTATAATAGACACCAAAGATAACACCAGCTGCACCTGCTAACGCAGAACCAATCGCAAATGTAATGGAAATGGTATTATCCACATTGATTCCCATTAAACGTGCTGCCTCAACATCATATGATACTGCACGCATTGCTTTACCTATTTTAGTTTTATGTACAATGAATTGTAGTATAATCATTAGAATAATCGATACCGATAAAATCATGATTGATTGCATACTAATTTGTGCACCTAAAAAATTAATTGATTTATTTGAAACGACATCAGGATATGCTTCTGGTTGTGCGCCACGGAAGAAAATCGTTGTATATTCGATTAACAACGATACACCTATAGCTGTTATTAATGCTGCTATACGCGTTGCATTACGTAAACGTTTATAAGCAATTCGCTCAATTAATACACCTAAAATAGCACATACAATCATTGCTAAAAGTAAAGCAGGGATAAATCCAATATCCCATCGTGCAATACCATAAAACCCAATGAATGCCCCAATCATAAATACATCGCCATGTGCAAAGTTAATCAGCTTGATAATGCCATATACCATCGTGTAGCCCAGAGCTATTAATGCATAAATACTACCGAGTGAAATACCATTAACTAATTGTTGCAACCATTCCATTAAAATTTCACTCCTTCTATTAAGTTTTGGCTTAGTTTAAAACAAGAAAAGGGAGGACAGTTTCCCCCCTTTTCACCTAACACATTAAGGATTAACTTTAGAGTTGAACACTTGTTTACCGTCTTTAAATTCAAGAACTGTTGCCGTTTTCACCGGGTTATGTTTTTCGTCCACTGAGAAGTTACCTGTTACTAAAGATAAGTCCTTAGTTTCTTCTAAAGCTTTTTTAACTTTTTCGCCATCCGTTGATCCAGCACGTTCAACTGCATCTTTTAACCAATATACTGTGTCATATCCTAAAGCATTAAATGCATCAGGTGCTTGGTCTTTATTTGCTGCCTTAAATGCTGCTACGAATTTTTGGATTTTTTCATCAGGGTCTTCTGCAGAATAGTGGTTTGTAAAGTACGTATTATTTAATGCATCTTTACCAGCTAATTCAAGCATTTTTGGAGAATCCCAACCATCTCCGCCCATCAAAGGCACGTCAATTCCTGCTGCGCGGGCTTGTTTAATAATTAAACCTACTTCCTCGTAATAACCAGGAATATAGATAAAATCAGGTTTTTTAGATTTTAAACGAGTTAAAGTTGATTTGAAATCTGTATCCTTTGCCACATAAGATTCCTCTGCAACAACCTTACCTCCGTTTTTCTCAACTGTTTCTTTAAATGATTTTGCTAATCCTTTTGCATAATCACTCGCACTATCAGCGAAAATTGCTACATTCTTTGTTTTCAATGTATTTAGAGCAAAGTTTGCAGCAATTTGACCTTGGAATGGATCGATAAAGCATGTACGGAATGCGTATTCGTTTAGCTCGCCTTTTTCATTAATCGTTACTGTTTCAGATGTTGCTGATGGGCCAATAACTGGCATCTTATTCTTATTTGCAATTTGTACTGCGGCTACTGTATCACCTGAAGTTGCGGAACCTATTTGTGCTACAACTTTTTCTTGAGTTGCTAATTTAATGGCAGCAGTTGTAGCTTCTGCTGCATCTGATTTATTGTCAATTTCGACTGGTACGATTTTTTTGCCATCGATACCACCTGCCTTGTTAATTTCATCAATTGCAAGTTTTGCCCCTTTAGAAATACCAGAACCGTAAGATGCTACAGGCCCAGATAGTTCTAAATTCAAGCCCACTTTGATTTCATCACTTTTACCGCCATTGCTACCTGATGAAGTATTTTCTTTGCTACCACATCCTGCTAGTATCCCAACAACTAGAGATGAAGCTAAAAATACCGAAGCATAGCGTTTTAACTTGTTTTTTTGTATCATGTAATATCCCCCTTGTTTATCTGTATATTTTGATATTTCAGATAATTTAAGTTAGTCTGAAACAGTTAAAAATATAAGATTTTCTAATCCCTACAAACTATTTTCACAATCATATTGTAATTGATTCATATCATTTAGTCTATAATAATTTTTAGTGAATTTTAAATATTTAAAAAACATAATAAAAGTAGTATTTTTGTATTATATAAAGTACAAATTGGTATCTTTGCACTTTATATAAGGGGCTTTATTGATTTAAAAGAATTAGTCCATTAAATATAGTAAAGAGCGGAGATCGATATTGTTCTCCGCTCTTTACTCCAACTTTATTGATTTATGTCTTTAAATAATTTACTTGGCCAAAATGCATATTTACCAGTAACAGTTGTTAAAGCTGGTACAAGTAATGGACGAACGATAAATGTATCTAATAAAACACCAATCGCTGTTACGACCCCAAATTGTACAAGCGCTTGAATTGGCAATGTCGCTAGTACAGCAAAAGTACCTGCTAAAATTAGGCCAGCTGAAGTGATCACATTACTAGTATGGACAACCCCACCCGCAACTGCTTTAAGATGCCCCTGTGTTTTTCTCTTTTTCCAAATTTCCGATACCATAAAAATATTATAATCTTCTCCAAGTGCTACTAAAAACACAAATGAATAGAGTGGTATAGAACCTTGAATAGCTTCTGCTCCGAAAAGATAATGTAACACAAGCCATCCTGCTCCAAGAGCTCCAAAGTAAGATAAAACAACAGTAAAAATTAAATAAGCAGTTGCTATTATAGAACGCAAATAAATTAACAACAACAGTGCAATGATTGCAATCATCGTTGGTATAATCACTGATTCATCTCGTTCAATAGTACGCTTTGTATCATATTGAGTAGCCGTCTCTCCTCCAATCCATACATGTTCACTTGCTTTAGTTATACCTTCATCATGTAGAATTTGAGTTACCTTTTTCTTTAACTTAGGTATTTGTTCCAATGCTTCAGATGAATAGGGATTGCCACTCAAGTTTAATTCGTATAATTGCAATTGTTCGCTACTTTTCCCTGTTACAGGATTACTCACCTCATCTACGTAAGAAAGATCCTCTAAATTCTTTTGTAAGTCCATATTTTCCCCATCTATATCTACAATAACTTTAACTGGTGCTAATTCTCCGGGAGAAAAATTATCAGAAATTAGTTGGAATCCTTCTCTTGATTGCATATCTTTTGGGAAAGACGATAGCAAATCAAACGTAAAATGTATTTTAGGAACAACTGCTGCTAATCCCCCTAACAAGATAATAGTAGTAATAATTACCGTCCAGGGTTTTCGTGTAACGATATGGCCAATTTTTTGACTAAAGCGATGTTGTGCTTTTCGTTCTTTATATGCTTTTCCTTTTTTAATTGCTCTTTCCTTTTCCATTTCTTCTGTACGAGGAATGAATGGATAGAATGCAGCGCGGCCTATTAAAACTAACAATGCAGGTAAAATAGTTAAGGATGCAATCCCCATTAATAGAACCGCAAAGCTAAACGGAACAGAAAATCTTTGGAAAGCACCATAGTGTGCTAAGCTCAGTGTCAAAAGTCCAATAACTACAGTTAACGCACTCATCGCAATAGCACTACCCGATTCTTTGACAGCTAATTTCATAGCTTTATACCGGTCTTCTATTTCAAAAAGAACCTCTCGATATTTGGAAATTAAGAATAAGCAATAATCTGTGCCCGCTCCAAATAATAAGACTGTCATTATGGATACAGCCTGAGCATCTTTTGTTATCCATCCTTGTTCAGCAAAAAAGCCAAGAGCTGGGCTGATTAAACCGTATGCAAATCCCACTATCAATAACGGAATAATAGCTAAAAGTGGTGAACGATACAATAAGATAAGTAGTACTAACACAAGTAAAACAGTTGCAATCATTAATTTCACATCAGCCTGTGAAAATAAACTGACTGCATCAATTTGAATTCCTACAGGACCGGATAAACGTAACTGTAAGTCATTATTTGTTAACTTCTCATCAAATGGATTACTACCAACTTCTTTTGCTACCAACTTTTGAAGAGAATCTATATTTTTCTTTAATTCATCAGTTGGAGCATTTGAATCAAAAAATACTGGTGTAACGAGCGTTGTTCCATTTTCAGAAACCTCAGTCCGCAATGTTTGTAATGGTATTGATCCTAAAGGTGGAACTGAAACTTGCGCTGTCAGTGGCTGATCAGCTAGTTTTTTATAGATATTTTGAATGTTTGTAAAGTCTTCTTCTTTTAATTTCCCATTTCGATGCCAGACGATTAATAGCGGATTCCCGGAATCATCTGAAAACTCCTTATTGAGTATTTCATTGGCCTGCTGAGACATCATTTTCTTTGGTAGATCATCTGTTGAGGCATTTTCAATGCTGTTTACTTGTGGCCATATAAAAGATAAAACCGTAACGAGTAATACCCACACCGCTAAAGTAATCCACCTTGTTCTTTTTCCGCCAACAAAAGATCCCCAAAGTTCAAACGGATCCTTTTTCATTCAAAAGTCACCAACCTTTCCTCAATAAAATAATTATATATACCGGTCAGTTAATTATTCAAGCATTTTTTTCTATATGTTATACTGTAAATAAAAAATAGCGTATTTAGGAGCGAGTCGCGTGCAACAAAAACATCGGAATCTAGGAAGACCTCGTCATGATCAACTATCAAAACCTACAAAGACCATTATTCTAGAAACTGCTACTGCGTTATTTTTACAGAATGGTTTTAAAATTGTCTCTATGGATGATGTGGCAAAAGCTTGTGATATAACAAAAGCCACCATTTATTATTACTACGCTACAAAAGCAGATTTATATACAGACTGTATGATTGAAATGATGTTACGTATTAGAGAAAGAATCAATAATATCCTAGCCACTGGCGAACCTTTGAAAATACGTTTATATCAACTCATTAAAATTCATCTGTCAGCTACAGTTGATATTGATTTAAATAATTTTATGAAGGACGCTAAAGTCAACTTATCTGAAGAACAACAAAAACAAATGGAACAATTGGAAGTAAAGATGTATGAGGAAATTGAAAAAGTATTTATAGAAGCTATGGAAAAAGGTGAGATTCCTCCATATGATTCAAAATTTATTACACAAATTTTCATCACTATGTTAAATGTGGGTAATTATAGAGACTCCCGTGGTAAAACCATTTTTAGTTCTATAGATGAAATGGCCGATCAAATTGTAGAGTTTTTCTGGAAAGGGTTAGGAATGTGATAGTGTACTAAAGACATAGCTCTTAAAATGTATACTGAGTTCGTTATATAAAAAAGCTTAGTTCACATAACATGAACTAAGCTTTTTCATTTTTTCTAATAACTAAAATCTTTTGATCACAGTTCCTATGTGCGAATAATTTCGAAACCACTATTTATTCAATAGGTTTCCTCTAATTTTTTCTAATGTTTGAGTAATTGCAAGCTGTTCCTCTTCAGGTACACCAGCTAAAATTCTCTGCTCAAACGCGTCAACAGTTACCCGAATTTCGTTGTATATTTTAGTTCCTTTGTCAGTGACTGTCATATGCTTTTCTCGTTTATCTTGACCTTGTTTCGATTCTACGTAACCAAGTTCCACTAAGCTCTTCATTGTTCTTGTAATATTCGGCTTTTCAACACTTAAAAGTTTTGCCATCTCTACTAATGTCATCGACTCAGAGGTAATTAAATAGTATAAAACACTCCACTCTGTCCGGTGTAAATTGTGTTTTGCTAATTGTTCATTTAGCTGCGTTTCAAACGGTCTGTATGTCAAAATTAGCTGATGAAATAAATTTCTAAAATTATTCATTATTACCTCCTAAAGTATCGAAAAAACACCCCTAAAGTTATTTTAGAGATGTTAGCCTGCATATGATTTCTAATTTTTTACTATAATCTGTTGTACAAGTGTGGGCAAGTCCAGTATATCCTTTTACTTCATGTCTTATTTGTTCTAAAGCTAAGAATAAAAGTATTTTGTAATCTTCTAAAATTCCTCACAGTATTCAAATATCATAATCCTCTCATGCCTATTGTAAAGGGAAACATTAGGTATTAGAACATCTCTTACTACCATGAATTGCGTCTCATTTCGCAAAAATCGAATGTAATCAAAAGATGGATAGTACAACATCACATAAATTTTTCGAGAATGTGCTTGATAAGATTTCACGATATTTATAATGACTTTTTGGAAAATCTCTATCGAAAACGGATGAAAGAAAAAGAAAATATTGTCTTGTGGTTGGATTATATATTCTTCCGCTTTCATGCATAAAAAACTTATGGGTGCATTCAATAGGCGATGCTCTTTTGAATAGTGTACTTTATTTTCTAAAGCATCTTGGATATAATTTTCGTTTAATTCAATTCCTAAAGTTTCGACATGAAAGCGGTGATTAACATAAAAGGCAACTCGACCTTTACCACAACCAAAATCAATTAAACGATCATCAGTTTCAAATTCAATTTTATCAAAGCAAAAATCTAAAACAGCATAAGGTGTGGGCTCGTATGGGTAATAATTCGTAAACATTGGTAAGCTCTGTTGATCCCTTGTTGTGTGAATATGTAGTAACTGATCATATTGTTGATCATACATTGAAATCCCCCACTTATTTAGAGATAAATTTCCTCACTAATGATGCAGTTGACACTCTTATAAAGAAAGTATAAGTCAATTCGCAACATATTTAAAAAGAAAAGGTATGTGAAAGTATTAAGGATATCTGTAGTAGTATTATTATAGAGCTCTAGAAAACTATTTTAATACTAAATTAGTCTAGTACAATGTGGAGAAATGTGTGGGATAACACTATTTACTGCTTCTATTACAGACTCGATACTTATATTATGCAGTCTTTTGTAACTAACAATGATTTATTTTTACTATTAACTCTTACTTGAACTTGAGTTAGAAGCTGAACTACTATCATCTGTTAATTTATTTTCAATTTTGTAATCTTCATAAAGTGAAGACAACCATGTACTATAGTTATCATTAATTTTTTGTTCAACTACTGCTTCTTTAACTTGATCTTTGACATCAGCATAGTTAGCCTCTTTTGCATCCTTTTTCCCAGTTACTTTAATAATGTGATACCCGTAAGATGATTTGACGGCGCCACTTGTTTCTCCAACTTTTAGTGAAAACGCTGTATTCGCAAAATCTTCATCCATATCACTTTTCGAGAAGTATCCCAATTTTCCCCCGTCAGATGCATTACTTGAATCCTGTGAATATTTTTTGGCCAATGTATCCCAATCTTCCCCATTTTTTAATTTGTCTAATACAGTATTGGCTGTTTTCTTATCGTTTAATAAAATATGGCTTGCTTCTACTTGCGCCGCTTGGTCGTATGTCTCTTTATTTTCCTTAAAGTATGATTTTAATTCTGTATCTGTAATTTTTAGAGTCGGCTCCATTAACTTTTTTGCTAGTAGATACGTTTCGATGCTTTTCTTAGCATCGCTTATTGTCATATTACTGGAAGCAAGTGCAGATTCTAACGCCTCCTCACTACCATACTGGGTTGCTAATGTATCAAGTTGTGATTGAACCGCCTTTTTAGAAACAGTTACATCTTGCTTTTTGGCTTCAAGTTCAATTACTTTATCTGAAATCAAAGTATCAAGAATTGTTGTCCCATATTGCTTGTTTAATGCTGTATTCAACTCTTCTTGTGAGATTTTCACATTACCTACTTTCGCTACATAACTATTTTTAAGCGCAATATAATAAGTGATAACTGCCACTACACATATAAGTGGAATGCCAATCGCTAAAATTAACTTTTTACTATTCCTTTTCAGTTTGTTGTTAGAATTCAATTCATTCATCTACTTCTTCCTTTCTTTTTGGTTGTCCGTTATTTCTTCTTTACAATACATACTATATAACCCCAATGTGTCAGTTAAATGTCGAGGGCAAATCTAAGAAAAAATAAAGAGCCACTCAAAATATATATTTGAGTGACTTCTTCTATTACTTCTTTTATTTAAAAGGAGATACTGTTCTTATCTGAATACTGTGTCTTTCTATGTTAGTGGAATAGCAACTTCAAAAATTGTACCCTTTTCAGAACTTTCCAGAAGACGGAGGTCTCCCCCAATTGATTGGGCCATCATCTTACTAAGAGTTAACCCAAGGCCAAGCCCTCTTACTTCATATTTTTTATTTTCTCCTCTATAGAAACGTTCAAAAACAAGCATTCGTTCTTCAGCTGGAATTCCTCCTCCTGTGTCCGCAACAGATATTAGTACATCACCCTCTGTTTCACTAAGTGACACGGTAATTTTCCCCTGGCCTTTCATTGCTTGCTTTGCATTTGTAAATAGATTAGTAAATATTTGTTGGAATCTGACAAGATCAATTTCTACTAGTCTAGGCCCTTTTAATAATACTAAGTTCAATTCAATATCTTCAGTATCCTGTGTAAGTTCCCACTGTGTTGCTGTTTCTTGCATTATTTGATTGATTTCAAATTTTTCAAGCTTTACAGGAATCGCATTAACAGAAAATGAGTTAAATGCTAGTAAATCTCCAACCATTGTTTTTAATTTGGCTGTTTCAGTAACAGCCATTCGGATGAAATCCTTTTGTTCTTCCCCCTCCACAACACCATCTTGAATCGCTTGTAATAAGCCACTAATAGATGTGACTGGGGTCTTTAATTCATGTGTTACACCAGCCAATAATTCAGTCCTCATCGCCTCTAATTGTTCTAGCCTTGACGCCATTTCTTTGAAGGAATGAACAAGTTCAAATACTTCTTCCTCTTTAATATTATCTGGTAATTGAATATTATAATTGCCATCTTGCACAAGCTTTGCTGCAAAAGCAACATCCTTTATAGGCTTTGCTAAACGACGTGACAAAAAGTAAATTGCCCCCAATCCAAGTAAAGCTAAACAACCAATCATAATGGCCAATTGACTATATTCTTGATTTAGACGAGTAAGATGTTCTTTTGTCTCCGTTATAATGACGTAGCCAACTGTTTTATTGTCGATTTCAATTTTCTTTTTGACTGCATAGTTAAATTGCATAGAAACTTCAGATTTAAATTTGGTAATAACATTCTTTGATGACATAACTGATTTTGGCAATGTCTGTTGTTCCATTGGGCCCTTCGGGTGATTGGTTAATAGGATATTTCCTTCTGTATCTACAATATAAATATTAGGCTTGATGCCCATATCCATAAATCGTTCCCGTTCTCTAAATACGTCCGGATCTAAATTATTATGTCTTGAATTCTCTAACGCATTGTTCGTAGAATTATCCTCTAAATGATTAGTAATTTCTTCTCCCATAAACTCAAGCATACCTAACCGGTTTTGCAATGTTGTATGACGTATCCATATTGCAGACAGGAATGCCACAATTGTTAGCCCTACACATAATGTGAGTAAATATCGGCTGGTCCAATATCTGGTTAAAGTGACCCTCTTTTTATTAATCTTATTTGACACTTAATTGATACCCCAATCCCCGTAATGTTTTAATCTCACCTTCAGTTACTGGCCAATTCTGTAAAGCTTTACGTAATCGTTTAATAGCTAAGTCTACTGCTCGGTCGCTACCATCATATCCAAAGCCCCAGACTTGTTCTATCAGTTGTTCACGTGTAAATGTATGATTAGGGTGTTCTGCAAGAAACATTAAAACCGACAAATCACGTGGTGTTAAATCAATTTCATGGTCACCTATCATTACTTGATGAGATTGCAGATTAATCTCTAAACTGCCAAATTGTCGTTTGGGCCCTGTGTCTTCTTGTGTTCTTCTTAAAACAGCTTTAACCCGAGCAACAACTTCCTCTGCGACAAAGGGTTTTGAGATATAATCATCGGCACCATCATTTAACCCTTCCAATCTGTATTTGACATCACCTAATGCCGTTAGCATGATAATTGGACAGTTACTTTCTTGGCGGATTTCCTTTAATATTTGCCAACCATTTTTTCCAGGCAACATCACGTCCAACAAAACTATATTTGGCGTCCAAGTATGAAATTTTTCAATTGCTTCAGAACCTGTATAAGCCTGTTCTGTTTGAAAGTGCACCTTCTGTAAATACGCCTTTAGCACTTGGCTGATTGCAAATTCATCTTCTACGATTAATACCTTAACCATAACAGATCCCCACTTATTTTATCTTTTTACTTATATGCTATCATCTCAATAAGTCAGTAAGATGTCTAACTTTTGAGATAAAAAAAACCCTACAATCAAGAGATTTGATTGTAGGGCAATAGTAAATTTTTTAAACTGTTTTTTCGTTTTCAAAGTAATTATCATATTTGTCTTTATCAAGACGGCCTTCCCATTTAGCCATTACTAGTGAAGCTAATGAGTTACCTGTAACGTTTACAGCTGTACGTGCCATATCAAGTATACGGTCAATACCTAAGATAAATGCAAGACCTTCTAGAGGTATACCTACAGCTCCTAGTGTTGATAATAGTACTACAAATGATACACCTGGAACGCCAGCGATACCTTTAGATGTTACCATCAATGTAAGAACTAACGTAATTTGTTGTCCTAGTGATAAATCGATACCATACATTTGAGCAATAAATAATGCTGCTATTGATTGATATAAAGTCGATCCATCTAGATTGAATGAATAACCTGTTGGAATAACGAATGAAACGATATCTTTCGGAACACCCGCTTTTTCCATTTTCATCATTATTCGTGGTAGTACTGTTTCAGAACTTGAAGTTGAATATGCTAGTAAGAGCTCATCCTTCAACATACGAATAATACGGAATACACTTAATCCACAAATCTTCGCTACGATTCCTAATACCACAACAACAAATAATATCATCGCTACATATACTAGAATTGCTAGCTTACCTAGTGGAATTAATGATTTAACACCAAAAGTTGAAACCGTTACAGCAATTAATGCGAATACCCCAATTGGAGCAAATTTCATAATTGTATTTGTTACCCAGAACATAGCATCTGCTACTCCTGAGAAGAAGTTTAGAACTGGTTTACCCTTTTCCCCAATGGCTGCAACGCCTAAACCAAATAGTACAGAGAAGAAGATAATGGCAAGCATATTACCTTCTGCCATAGATTGTATAATATTTGTTGGAACAATATGAATTATTGTCTCTGCAAAACCGCCGCCTTCTTTTACAGTATGGCTCGTTTCAACATAAGAGGAAATATCCCCTTTTGTTAAATGTTCCATGTTTACGCCAACACCAGGTTGAACGGAATCAGCTAAGACAAGTCCGATAATAATTGCAAATGTTGTTATAACTTCAAAGTAGACAATTGTTTTAATACCAAGCTTACCAAGCTTTTTGAAGTCCCCTTGACCTGCAACACCAAGGATTAAAGTAGAAACGATAATTGGTACAACAATCATCTTAATCATATTCATAAAGATTGTACCAAATGGTTGTAGATATTTTGAAACGTTTTCATTTCCGTAGAAAACAGCTCCAACTATAATACCAAGAATTAGCCCGATCAAGATTTGCCAAGCTAATCCTAATTTTTTCTTTTTCATTAACAAATCACCCCTTAAATATGTGGTTGTTACTTTATTTTTTATGAATTGTTAAAACTTTAATTTAATTATATAAGGGACTTATGAAATCCGACAATATCCGACATTTTTTAGAATAAAAAATTCTTAAAAAGTATATTTTAATATGCTTTTTCTATTAAATAGATGGGTACCATATCAAACTGAGATTAATTTTTACACATTTTTACTCATTTTGGTTTTTTCTTGAACTTTTCATTTGCATCTACGAAAAGGACCTGCATAAACTTCTTTACATTTATTTTCATTTTCTTTGGCGCCGATCCATTCTCTTGAATTGTTCTCATTAATGTCCTTATTTCAGTAAACTCAAAATATCGAGGTGCGTAATATTCAAATTCTGGATTTGTATAATCTACTACCCCAAGTGTTGCTAAGTTATTCATTGCTGAAGATATTGTCCTGCGAATTCGCTGTTCAATCGCTTTACTTTCTTTGATAATTTCAACACCACTAAATTTTGTTTGGCTTGCCAATTCTTCATATATATCTTTTAATGGGGGAATTTGTATTGTCTTTTTTTCCCTTGAAGACAAAAAGTCAATAATGGAGATAATATCATCACTTCCTGCCTCCCCCACAATACCCATATCATTTAGTATTGAAGAAACAACGTCTTTCATCGTACGTCGAGACTCTTCTATCGCCTCTTCTTCAAAGTTTAGAATAGACTTTCTAATGTTTAAAAGAGACTTCTTTAACACAAAGCGTTCAGATGTTTTCCTTAATACACTTTGTACTTCAATTCTATTAATTGGTTTGTGTATAAAAAACTCGATATCCTTTTCATACGCCTCTCCAATCATTTCCTTATTTTCAACTTGGGAAATCATGACGAAATGACCCCTAAACCCTTGTTTACGAAGTTGTTCAATCGTTTCAATTCCATCTAATCGTGGCATTAGTAAATCAATTAACACAAAGTCTGGGTCTGTTGATAATATTGGCTCCAAAGCATTCTCTCCACTATCAGCTTCCCCAATTATGACACCCATATCCCCTTCAAGGATAATTTGTTTTAGCATACGACGGCTTGCTGTATCATCATCTACAATAAAGTATCGCAAGGTTATTCAACTCCCTTTTGTATATTCTTTCGAGGAATTTTAATATGAAAAACCGTTCCTTTCGCTGGTCGTTCGATATGGATATTACCCTCCAGCATCTGGACAATTTCTTGTACATGTGATAAACCGATGCCAGTTGCCGCCACGCCTTGTTGGTTATATTTTGTTGTATATCCAGGTTCAAAAATAATATCTATATCTTCCTCAGAAACTCCTTTGCCTGTATCCATTAGTATAAAGTGGACCATTTCCTGCTCTTCAACAATGCGGAGTTCTATATTTCCCTCATCTTCTATCGCCTCAATTGCATTGGCTGTTAGGTTATTGAGAATGGCAAGTAAAGGGATTTGTTGAGTTAGTGCAAAATCTATTTTATTGTCGACAGTAAAACTAATCCTCTTATTTAACATTTCACTATATTTCATATTTGCATTAATAACGAATTCAACAATATTCGATAAATGATAGACTTCATCAGTTTTTGATTTCGACATTTTTATCTTTGATAATCCCGAGAAAATCCTTTGGGCATCTTTCTTCACTTCATGAATTTCCTGGGAAATGTGCAATGCATTCACACTTAATTCCTTTGCTTGTTCTTTCTTGAGTATTCGATATAAATCGAAACTATCTGCCATGATTTGTTCGATATGATTCATCATTTTTTGCAAATAAAGTGTTTCAACATACAAATCTGAACCAAGTGTAAGTTGTTCATTTAACTGCTTGCGTTGTTCAGTAATAATGATAGAACTATAAATACCTACGACAAAGAAGCTTCTTAGAATGGCAACAATTATAATTAAAAGCCAATCATAACTATCTAATATTGCATTAGGTAAGATTAAATAACGTTCAATATGTTCTGTACTGTTCGATATAATTTCAATTAAAGCAGCGATAATGCCCAATTTTAATGGTTGATCGATTACCTTTTCTACCTTTAACAGTTTAAACAAACAAACATATACCAAATAGTAGGAAAACGCTGGTAGATTTTCTACAAAACTAACTGAAAATAAAACATTGTAAATTATATTATCTGTAAGAAGACGAAACATGACCACTATTATTCCTGTTGTAACACCCGCACTAATTACAGATTTAGGAACGCGAATCAACAATAAGAGTAGGAATGTAATACTTCCTACACCAAAACGGAAATTTTCGCCATTAAAAGGAATTATCTTTATCTCACTACTAACTGCAGTAAATACTGCAATCAATAATATCCATATTGTTTCAGATTTTAACCATTTTGATAAAGTAAATTTCATGGTAAATCACCATCACCTAATTGCAAGTTTAAAAATTTTACATATAGCCTATTTTAACATTTTAACTAATATAAAGAAAAATATTTATTAATTAAGCAAGATAGCCCTTACAAAGATAAATAACCTCCACATTTACGAATGTAGAGGTTAGGTCTCTTTATGCTGTAATTAGTTAATCATACGTTTGACTAATTCACGATTACGCTCTTTAAAAATTTCGTTATGAGAAGATACCAGTCCATAAGCCGTTGCATTTGGTTGAATATATGTTTTTGCTTTGTTGACTGCATTGGCCGCATCTTGAAATGCTCCTGTAATTAGATTGACCTTTCCATCATAACTTACAATATCTCCAGCAGCGAACATTCCTGGCACAGATGATTCTCCAAATGCATTTCCTTTAATATAAAAGTGATCTACTAATTGTACACTTACGTCGCTATTATTCAATAATGTGGAATCTTGCTCAAATCCATGATTGATAATAACAGCATCCACTTCTATATGAATCGATTTTTCCGTCTTATTATTTGCTAGTACTACTGATTTAATCAGATTATTTTCATCATTAGCTATTAGTCGTGTAATAGATGTATTGCAATATACCTCTGCGTCGCTTGCAAGTAGTTGTTCAACCTGCGATTCATGTGCTGGTAAGTTTTCCTTTCGATAGCTCACATACACTTTTTTAGCTACTTGCTGTAACTCGTTTGCCCAATCTACAGCCGAATTACCACCGCCTGAAATAAGTACAGTCTGATTCTTAAAACGTTGCAAAGATTTAATTGTGTAGTTGAGATTCGACACTTCAAATCTTTCGGTACCTTCAATATTTAACTTTTGAGGATTTAAGATACCACTTCCAATAGCAACAATTACTGTTTTAGAATAATGGTCTATGCCATTTGTAGTCATTAGATGGAAGAGCCCATCAGAATTCTTTCTAATTGCCTCTACTTTCTCTCCTAATATGACAGTTGGTTGAAATGTAAGGCCTTGTGCGACTAATTGTTCAATAAGATTTGCACTAGTTAGGGGTTTGTGTCCCCCTACATCCCAAATCATTTTTTCTGGGTAGACATGAAGTTTGCCCCCTAAATGTGGCTGATATTCGATTATCTTTGTTCTCATCCCTCTTAATCCACTATAAAACGCTGAGTATAATCCAGCTGGTCCACCACCGATAATCGTGACATCAAAAATTTCTTCTCTTTTCATTCTCTGCACTCCTACCATTTATAATTTTTATTTATAATTTTCCGGAATTTATTAACATTTAGAATTGATTTTACTATAAAATGCAAATGATTTTCATTCTCAATTGTAATCAACAATATCCATTTTGTAAATGGCACTTACTATTGATTGGCTTATAAGTCCTTAAAACTCATAAGCGCTCTTTTATTCGACAAAAAATTTGACTAAACAAAGAGTAGGATTTACAATTATCTCGAATTAAAGATATTTTCGAAAGAATTTTTGAAAGGAAGATAACAATGCTTAGAAAAGTTGATTATAACAAAATGGGTACTAGCCATCTAGGTTGGTTAAACAGTACATTCCATTTTTCATTTGCAGAATATTATAACCCTAACAACATTCAATTCGGAGCTCTACGTGTTATTAATGATGATTTAATCGCTCCACATACTGGATTTGATTTGCACCCTCACCGAGACATGGAGATTATTTCTTATGTTGTAAACGGGGCTCTTACTCATCAAGATAGTATGGGAAACAAACATACAATTACGCGTGGCCAAGTACAATATATGAGTGCGGGTACTGGCGTTTTCCATAGTGAACATAATAATGATGACGATGAACTTCGTATGTTACAAATTTGGATTTTGCCTGACAGATATGGCCATACACCACATTATGGTGAGTTTCTATTCGAAATGAATGAACGTAAAAACAAATGGCTCCATATGGTATCAAACAAAAACGGTACTGCCCCTATTCAAATTAACCAAGATGCAAACCTTTACTCAGTAGAACTTGAAGCTGGTAAAGAAATTGACTTTGAAGTTGCAAAAGGTCGTCAAGCATATCTTGTTGAAATTGAAGGACATGCGAAGATTAATGATGTAAATCTTGAAACACGTGATGGATTGGAAATTGTTGAAGAAAACATTCATATTACAGCTGAAGATACAGCACATATTTTGGTCATTGAAATGGCAAAAATAGACTAACAGAAAAGGAATTGCTACCTGAATACAACGTCAGGTGGGCAATTCCTCTTTTATTTAGGCTTATTTATATTACATTCACTTATTTTAGCGCGTGTTGCAAGAAGGCTTTTGTACGCTCATGCTTAGGATGATTAAATACATCATCTGGGGTTCCGTCTTCTACAATTACACCTTTATCCATGAAAACAATACGGTCAGATACTTCGCGGGCAAATTCCATTTCATGTGTCACGATAATCATCGTCAATCCCGTTTGTGCTAATTCTTTCATTACCTTTAACACTTCACCAACCATTTCTGGGTCAAGTGCTGAAGTAGGCTCATCAAATAAAAGCGCATCAGGCTGCATAGATAATGCCCTAGCAATTGCTACACGTTGTTTTTGACCACCTGATAATTGGTTTGGTCTCGCATTTAAATACCGTTCCATACCAACAGTATTTAAATACTTCATCGCTATTTCAGTCGCTTCTTCTTTTGAACGTCTTAATACCTTTGTTTGACCAACAATACAATTATTTAAAACATCCCAGTTATTAAATAAATTGAACTGCTGAAAAACCATGCCAAGATGTGTACGGTAATCATTAATATCATGTTTTTGATCAAGAATATTAGAACCTTTATAAATAATTTCACCGCCTGAAGGCGTCTCAAGTAAATTAATACAGCGTAGTAGGGTTGATTTACCAGATCCAGATGATCCTATGACACTTACTACCTCACCTTTATGTACTGCAAAATTAATATCTTTCAGTACTTCATGTGAACCAAAGGATTTACTCAAATGTTTGATATCAATAATTTTTTCCATCATACGTTCTCCTTTGCTTGCGATTTACGTGATGTAGGACGAGCAATTCCTGCTTCGTCAATCATTTGATAGTTAGCTTCACCTGCTAGCCTACGCTCGAAGAAACGTAAGATTTGAGTTGCAATAATTGTCATTACTAAGTAGATTAAACTTGCAATAATGAATGATTCAAAGTAACGGAAGTTGTTTCCTGCAATCGATTTTGTTTGAAAGAACAATTCAGTTACACCAATTACATTTAATACCGATGTATCTTTGATGTTCATAACATATTGGTTTCCTGTTGCTGGTAAGATATTTCGCATAACTTGTGGCAATACTACGTGAATCATTGTTTTCCAATGATTCATCCCAATTGCACGAGCTGCTTCAAATTGACCTTTGTCAACACCAATAATTCCGCCACGAACGATTTCAGCCATATATGCGCCTGTGTTTAATGAAACGATAAAGACTGCCGCAAATGTTCGATCCATATCAAGTCCAAACAATAGGTCTGAACCGTAATAAATAACCATCGCTTGAACAATCATAGGCGTACCACGGAAAAATTCAACATAAATTGATAAGATTGTGTTGATGAATTTAATCAACCACTTTTTAGTGCCTCCTGTCCCTTTTGGAATCGTATTGATGACGCCAATAATCAAGCCGATTAATGCGCCTAAAATAGTCCCGATTGTAGAAATAACCAGTGTCATCCAAGCGCCTCGTAAGAACATCGGCCAGTTATTCGTAATGATATTTATAAACCATTCTAATGTCATCTTTATTTTCCTCCTTAAAGACAAACACTACCGACTGCTTCATTCACAATCGGTAGTGTTTTTAAATCTGAAAGCTATTTAGCAGCTGGTTGATTTTTGATCGCATCATCCATAATTTTGATACGTTCTTCTTCTGAAATACCTTTTAGAATTTCATTGATTTTCGCTGTTAATTTGCTATCTTTTTGTACACCTACAGCAATTGCAGTGTCTTCTTCTGATGTTTTAAATCCATTACCGTCTGCAAATTCGACCATTGCAAATTTATCATTAGCCGCTGTAGCTGACACTGCTTCAGGCTTTTCAGATACATATGCATCTATTTTGCCTGCTTCAAGTGCTACACGCATAGCTGGAAAGTTATCCATTGCTGTTTCTTTTTTAACCCCTTTAATTTGGTCAATCACACTGTAGTGGAAAGTATTTAATTGAGCAGTAACTTTTGCTCCATTAAAGTCAGCAATTGAAGTTGCAGTTTCGTATTTGCTGCCTTTCTTCACAACCATTACTAAGTTTGATTTGTAATATATATCAGAGAAATCTATTGTTTGCTTACGCTCTGCAGTTGGTGACATGCCAGCGATAATAGCATCAATTTTGCCAGATGTTAATGATGGTACTAGACCATCCCATTCTGTTTTAACGATTACTAATTTTTTGCCTAATCCATCGGCAATTTCCTTTGCAATTTGAACATCGTATCCACCTGCATACTCCGCATTTCCTTCAATAGCAACTGCACCATTAGAATCATCCGCTTGTGTCCAGTTAAAGGGTGGATATCCTGCTTCCATTCCTACAGTAAAGGTATCCTTACTTTCACTACTTCCTGATGATTTAGAATCTTTTGAATCTGATGAGCCGCATCCTGCTAATACAAGAATGGCCATCAATAAAACACTAGATAATAATGCCCATGTTTTTTTCATATTTCCCTCTCCCTTTAAAAAGAATACCCCTTATAATCCGTGCTAAGAGTAAAAATGGCTATAAAAAAAGGACTCTGAGTTGAACTCAGGTCCCAGAATATTCTCTAGTCCTAAATCCTCTACTTTTATCCCATAATGAGATAGCACAACTCAATAAACCAGGGAAGTTTATTGAGACAGTCCTGCAATTATTCACTGCAGACCCAGCATGTAACCTTGAGATCAATTACAAACTTCGGCAACATTTCCTTCTTCTTAAGTTTCATCGTTTTCTCTAACTCCGCTAAGAACTAATAAATATCGCGCCTCTACCTCACTAAAATAAGTGAGGTTGTATATTATTGTTGTGAACAGTCTACAATACTAGCATTCTCATGTCAACTAGTCTTACATTTTTCTTAGACTTTCATTCAATTCTACTTGTAGATTCCCATAGGCTATAATTATTCGCCCTCTTTTAATATATCTGCATCCACAAATTGAACTTCTCCAGTCATTGCATCAATTTTTTGGATTCTCCCTTTATTTTGGAAAGAAACAATGTAATCTAATCCATATACTGTAACTTCTTCATCTTCCTCATCATAACTAAAAGTCCGTGCAAGCTTCATTTGTAGTTGTTCTTTAAATAGAGCATCTGCTTGTTCTAATGTTATGTTTGGATTCATATCTAAAGAAGTCAATTCTAATTCGTTTGGTAATGTAATGGTGCAATCACGGATAAGCCCTGTATATATACCGACGTTTACATGGATTGAATAATCTTCAATACGAATGCCTTTGTGATAACGTATAAAGGTAAATGTTGTGAATGGTTCAAAATCGATGTCTTCTTCATCAAAGTCATCCTCAACATCCTCTTCCATCATTTCAAGCTCTTCAAAGAATTGGCGCTCTTCTTCAGATAAATCTTCTTCACTTAAAATATCGAAGTCATCTTCCTCTTCTAACTGTTCTTCTAGTAAATATTTTTCATGTATATCCCCAATTACAGTTTCTAAGAAAATTTTCGCATTGTTTTCTAAAAGATCTACGGGTAATTCTGCATCTAATTCTGCCCATTTCACCAATGACTCATAGTCCAGTTGCATTTCATCAGTTTGCTCAATTTTAATAATTGGTTCAGAAAGGCTTATATTATTGGCGTCCTCTGCTCTGTACCAGTAGCGTCCACTCTCATTTACTACTTGATACATATCATTTGTAACACCTAGTAAACTTTCAATAGATTTAGTAACTGTTACAGCTTCAAACGCATGTGCATCCATAAAATCACCAGTGAAAGCTGCATCACCAGAAACGATGTGACCATCTACATGAACACCCATAAATTCTTTTTTAGGATAATATACAAGCTCCATCTCGCCATTCTCTTCATAAATACCAAGCTCTACTAAGGTATGCTGACAAATAATAT
Source organism: Rummeliibacillus sp. JY-2-4R (assembly GCF_053847205.1). NCBI lineage: Bacteria > Bacillati > Bacillota > Bacilli > Caryophanales > Caryophanaceae > Rummeliibacillus > Rummeliibacillus sp. JY-2-4R. The sequence goes on from NZ_CM132623.1 coordinate 3,977,875, forward strand.
TTTTTGCATCTTCTGCTGAGATTTGAATATCTGGGTATGCCAATTGATAGTAGGATTGGAATAATGTCGCTGAAAGTACAAAGCCTTGCTTGTTTATTTCAATAGTTGCACCGGAATTAGGTAAAAATAGATTTAGTGCAACATCTTTTGCTTCAAAGACAATCAAATAAGATATGCCGTTCCATTCAGTCATCATATTAAAATGTAAGGAATCACGGCAAAACTCTTTTACAAAATCTTCTGCACATCCTATTAACTCATCAGGTGTCAATTCTTCATATTCATCTAAAGAAATATCATTATTTTCCATAATTTCATCCATATCAATCATAAATGACGTTAGCTTTTCATCGTCAGATAATTCGATATAACCGTACGTCAAACCTCTATGTGCATCTACAATTTGGCCAATGGACGAATCATCTTCATCAAGGTCAAGTTTAACAACTGGTCTTCCAATGATATAATCTCGTAATACATATTCCCAATTTTTCATTAGTTGCTTCCTCTCATCAATCTCTCTATTCTTCTTTCATTCTATTATAGATGTATAATTTAAAACTATCATAATTTCTATATTTTCTTAAAAATTGATTTTAACATAAATATGTATAACCTTCTTATGGAAATTAGAGTAGTAACACTAAAAGAGGCTATCCATTTTATTGGCAGCCCCTTTTTCTTATATTTATAAGTTGGTAACAAAATAAATCAATTTCAACTACAGATCAAATTTTTCAGTTGGCGTAACTTTTTAGTCTCATCGGAAGAAAATTTTCAACTATATCGTTAACTAGCATGTCACCCCTGAATCATTAAGCTGTTTTTCATATTGCTCGATTTCTTCAAGCGTATCAGCGTACCAAATACCTGTAAATCTTGAATTCACTGGTACGTCAAAATAATCGCCATCATAATAACACAACGGGAATAGTACTCCCTTTTCAATAAAATATTGAATAGCTTTATAGAAGGACTCATTATCTCCTCTCGAACAGTATGATAAAAACTTATTAGCTGATTTACCAAGTTGTTCATGTAAAATTAACATGGATGTGGATCCATTTTGTCTGAAATTTAAATCGATTGCTTTTATTTTTCCATCGTTTGTAACAATTAAATCAAAGCCCGCAATCCCTTTAAATCCTTTCTTGACTCCAAACTCCATAATCTTTCTTCCAGCATCAATTACCTCTTGTGGGACAGAATTCACTAATATATTGCCATTATAATATCCATCTGCATCTGTAAGTTGTTCAGAAGCCCCAAGATAACGAATACCTAAATCTTCTGAGTACAAGTATTGACAACTATAATTGTCCTTTGCATCAAGCATTTCCTCTATAATAATTGTCTCTGTTTGTTCTTCCTGGAAACGTTCTATTGCGACTTGTAATTGTTCATCAGTATAACAAATCATAACACCATAACCACCAGATGTAGGTGTATCATCACCAGGTTTTAGAATTAGAGGAGTTGACCATGATTTCAACTCATCGACTAACTTATTTCCATTTATAACAACACGTCTAGGGACAAATTGTTCAGGTACAATTTCCCCTAAATATGCCTTGCTATTTAAATAATTAAAAACATCTGCATCCATCCAATATAAATCACGTGCTATTTCATCCTCATCATGGATATAGTGAAACACAATTTCTTTCTGCTCTTTTTCCCAAGTTTTTAATACAGCTGCATACTCTTTTGCATTCTCAAATTGATACGGTTGCTCAGGGAGATTAATGCCGAGGATATTAAATAATTGTTTTGCTTTATTTGTTTGAGTTGCCTTGTGAACTAAGGTGGGGAGATCTGAAATTACTATTTCTCTCGCTGTTAGAAAATTAGATTGATCTGTATCTTGTGGCATCCATGGATTTTCACGAAAAGATGTCCTTGAACAATATACGACATCTTCACCATACAATTGCTTTAATGTATATTTAGGTTTAATTTTCAATCTATTCATTTGACATACTCCCTCCTATAATAAACTGTATTCTAGATAAATTTATGCTTAACTGTATCTATGCCTATAAGGTGCTTTAAGCATAAGCAAGCAACTTAACACCTTATTAGTTATGTACCCCATTTTAAATTTCCGAAAACGCTATCATTAGTATAAAAAATAATATTATTAGAAAAGCTAACTTTGTTTTGACAAAAGACTAAAAATAATGTAAATTACCAAAGGACGAACATTTTTACTAAAATAAAAAATAATATTCGTTTTTAGGAGTGTGTTTTATGGATAATGTATTTGATTACGAAGATATACAATTAATTCCCGCAAAATGTATTGTAAATAGCCGTTCTGAATGTGACACTAGTGTGATGCTTGGTGGCCACAAATTCAGACTTCCCGTTGTCCCTGCAAATATGCAAACAATTATAGATGAAAATATTGCAGCAAAATTAGCCGAACAAGGCTATTTCTATATCATGCATCGCTTCAATCCTGAAAAACGTGCAGACTTTGTCAAAGATATGCAAGCTCGCGGATTAATCGCTTCTATCAGCGTTGGTGTAAAACCAGAAGAGTACACATTTATTGAAGAATTAGCTAAATCCAATTTAACTCCAGATTATATTACAATCGATATTGCTCATGGACATTCAAATGCCGTGATCAATATGATTCAACATATTAAACGTTTGCTTCCTACTACATTTGTTATTGCAGGTAATGTTGGAACACCTGAAGCTGTACGTGAACTTGAAAATGCCGGTGCAGATGCTACTAAAGTTGGGATTGGACCTGGTAAAGTATGTATCACTAAAATTAAAACTGGCTTCGGTACAGGTGGTTGGCAATTAGCTGCACTTCGTTGGTGTTCAAAAGCTGCAACTAAGCCAATAATTGCAGATGGCGGTATCCGTACACACGGCGATATTGCAAAATCTGTCCGTTTTGGTGCTACAATGGTCATGATTGGATCATTATTCGCAGGCCACGAAGAGTCTCCTGGTCAAACAGTTGAAAAAGACGGTAAACTATACAAAGAGTACTTCGGCTCTGCTTCTGAATTTCAAAAAGGTGAAAAGAAAAATGTTGAAGGTAAGAAAATGTTCGTTGAATATAAAGGCAGTCTAAAAGATACATTAATTGAAATGGAACAAGACCTTCAATCTTCTATTTCATATGCTGGTGGTACAAAGCTTGAATCTATTCGCAATGTTGATTATGTTGTTGTAAAAAATTCTATTTTCAATGGCGATAAAGTGTACTAGTAATAATAAATATAAAAAACTGCACTTACATTTCTGTTAGAATGTAAAGCGCAGTTTTTTTATATTCTCTATATTTTTGTATTTTATAAAGCAATATTTTGATTTATTTATCAGAATTTTTGGGAATTTAAATAATAATTATTCTATTGAAGTATCATATACCTATGTATTATACTATCTTACGGTAACAAATTACTAGTATAGAAATCAACAGCACGTTCTATAGTTACACATAAAGGGAATCCGAAAATCATTTCCTATCAATTACATAGTGAGGTACTTCAAGTGAAAAAGATATTAAATTGGAAGCTGCGTACTAAATTAATAAGTTCATTTTTGGTTATTTTAATAATACCTTCTCTTATTTTAGGAGGAATTGCATTTTACAGCACAACTATTCAAATTGAAAAGGAACAAGTGAATAGTGCTAAATCTAGTATCAATCTTTTAAACTCAAGTATAACAAATACGATTGATCCAAAAGTTCATGATGCACAATATTTTTCCAAAAGAATCACTTCTTCATTATTAATTTCTTCAAAGAATTCAGAGTTACGTAAAATTTTAGATCAATATGTCAACGAGCATCCCGAAGCCGCAATGGCCTATGTAGGAACTGCACATGGCGAAATGATTCGTATGCCATTTTACCAATATCCAAAAGATTATGACCCCCGTGAACGCCCTTGGTACCAAGAAGCAATGCAAAAGAACGGAGAAGTTGTTATTACAGAACCTTATGTATCTTCTACCAGTGGGAATCTAGTCATTACGATTTCTAAAAAATTAGCTGATGGTTCAGGAGTTATTGGAATCGATATCAGTATTGATACATTGCGTAGTATTACAAACAAAATAAAGATTGGCCAAAATGGTTTTATTTCATTAGTAGATAATAATGGTGTTTATATTTCGCACCCAAATAAAAAAAGTGGAAGCCCTGCAAATGAATCATACATAAAAAAAGTTATGGCTAATTCAATGGGACAAATGACGAACAAAAAACATGAAATTCTCTATATGACCAATAATTCAACAGGTTGGAAAGTAATTGGTTCAACAGACAAATCGGAAGCAACTAAAGCATCATTACCAATGCTCTATACTAACATGATTGTACAAATCATCTTCTTCATTATTGGAGGAATTGTAATTTCGTTAATCGTTCGTTCTATTATAAAACCAATTGACCGTTTAAAAAATAGTGCACAAAAAGTAAGTGATGGTGATTTAACAGAAGATATTGTTGTTAATTCAAATGATGAAATTGGCGAACTATCAAAATCATTCATCGATATGAAAGATAAACTTTCTACTTTAATAAGTAAAGTAAACAATAGCACCACCCTAGTGCGCTCTTCTTCGGAGGAATTGTCTGCAAGTGCAAGTCAAAATATAGCAGCCTCTCAACAAATTGCCGCCGCTATGCAACAAGTGACTATTGGAACTGAAAATCAAACTGTAGGAATAGAACAAAATGCGGTTTCAGTAGAAGAAGTGTCTATAGGTATTACAGCTATAGCTGAGGATGCTTCTCAAGTTTCCAATCTTTCAGTACAAGCCACTCAACAAGCAGAAGAAGGTGGAAAATCCATTCAACATACAGTATCTCAAATGGATTCAATTCACCAGTCTGTGACTCAATCTGATACTAAAATTAAATCTTTATATGACCGTACGAAAGAAATAGGGGCAATTTTGGATATCATTGGTGATATTGCTGACCAAACAAACTTACTAGCACTTAACGCGTCGATTGAAGCTGCAAGAGCTGGCGAACATGGAAAAGGGTTTGCTGTTGTTGCAGATGAAGTGCGAAAACTTGCAGAGGGTTCTAGAGAATCGGCATCAAAAATTGCAAGTCTTATTACCTCTGTCCAACAAGATTCTGGGGAAGCCGTGAAAATAATGGGTCAGACTTTAGAGAATGTCAAAAAAGGCATTACGATTTCTCAAAGTACTGCGACCAAATTTGAGGCAATTATTGAAAGTATGCGAGATATTACGCCAAAAATTGAAAATGTCTCTGCAACATCCGAACAAATTTCAGCATCGATTCAGGAAATAGCTGCAACTGCAATAAATCTTAACGACCATGCCAAAGATAATGCTGCTGCTTCTGAAGAGGTTACTGCTTCTACAGAAGAAACATTGTCTTCTATGGAATCTATGGAATTGGCAGCAGGGCAATTACTTAATATGGCAGAAGAATTACAACAGATTGTCCAACAATTTAAGATTCAATAATATTAAAAGGCTATCCAAGAGTGAGGTACTAAGAACACTTTTGGATAGCCTTTTCCTTATAGTAAATTATTTATTCTTCTGCATTACTGCAAAATAATTATTCTCAACATCTGCAAAGTTAAATACTTTGCCACTAGGTAGACTTATCATCTCTCCTACGGTGATTCCCTTTTCTTTAAATTCTTCGTATAAGCTCTCTACCTTATCTGTAAAAAACATTAAAGAAGGTGTTTCTAAATTTAAGTATGGCTCCATTTCCCCAATTACCTTTTTGTCATAAAGCATAAAGCTTGTCTCTGCAACATTAGTAGGTGCAATTTCAATTTCACGTACTGGGCCATTCATCCCTTCAGAGCGGATAACAAACCCTACTTTTTCAGTCCAAAATTCTTTCACTGCGTCTTGATCGTTTACATAAAGCATAACCTGTCCTAGTCGTTGAATCATCATATACCCCTTTCAAATTATAAGTTTCTTCTATATATTATTGACTATACATACGATTTTATAAAGGATATTCTAAGCACTTTTCATAAATATTCCTGTCCAGCATAAATTTATATAAAAAAGGTGGGGTTAATATTAATAACGATTTACAATTTATCCGATATTTTTTACCTCCGACCGCAACTATTTTAGAATTACCACAAAAGGGGCCGCTGATTCAACATATTGATGTAGATGGCGATTCTGTTGAAGAATTAGTGAGCGCATACATTTATCAAGGGGATACCTTTTTATTGATGCTAAAGCAAATCAATTTTCAGTGGCAGCCAATTGTTCACCTCAAAATAGACGAGCATACAATTGCCGGAATACATTCATATAAGCTTAAATCTAGTACAAAAAAGGCTTTAGTCATTGAATGGAATACAAATGAATTGCCACCGTATTTAGATTACTTAACTTGGACACCGAATGGTTTTGAAAGACTACCTGTTGACTCTCCGCAGGTAATAATTACAAAGAGTTACGGAGATGTCACTGGAGATGGTGTAATCGATACCATTTACCTTACAGGGACCAAAAAACCCGATAGCCCATATTGGCAAGATATAACACTTGTTATCTTCCAACAATCCAAAAATGCTATTGAGAGGATACCCTTAAAAGACCACAGTGGATACAATCCGACAATTTTCCTTGGTGATTTAACTGGCAACCATGTAAATGACATTCTAGTTACCATTGATACAGGAGGTAGTGGGGGCACAATCTATACTGATATCTTTTCATATATAGATGGTAAGATGCATCACATTTTTGATGGAGATGAGTATCAAGAACGTTCAAATTATAATGTTACATATGAGGATTTTTACAAAGTACGTGTAACAAGTTCATCGCCTCAAAAACGTTATCTATTAGATATTCAGTATAAAGGAAAAGAGTATTTATCAGAAATATATAATATAAACGGTTCGTTAAAGGCCCCTATTGAAGGTTGGGTCGATCCAATAGGAGGGCTATATCCTATTGATTTTGATCGTGATGGAATATATGAACTGTTAGCATTTCAGAAGATTGCCGGTAGATATCATGCAGATGGCTTGGGGTATGTACAAAATGTATTGAAATGGGATGGCAAACAATTTGCTACAGAGCGCCAAGAGATTTCAATTGAAGGCGAAAATTTATAACAAACCTTAAAGAGTTCACTAACCAAAAAGGTAAAGCCCTCATTTACTAGCTAGTTGGCTTTACCTTTCTTTTAAGTTCTAAATTATTTTACTTTTTTTAAAGTGAATTTTTGTTGTTCATAATTTGAGAAATCCAATACTACTTCTAGGTAATTGCCTTTGGTTTCTTGTAATTCAAAACCTTGGCTTATTAGCCCTTTCCAAAGTGCTAAGTCTAATGCATAAGGAGCTTCATGCTGAAGAATATCAACGAAGTTTTTAGATAATGCAACTTGATACGTTCTTTCATCATTTTGAATACATAATACATATGTTCTCCAAGTTTCTACAGTAACTTTATACCCTTTATGCCACTCCTGTAATTGGCCTTCAATATCGCTTGCTACACGTTTAAAGAACTTTCTTGTTGCAAAACTATTTGCCATCGTTGTTCTAAAAAAAGCATTTGTATTCATCACATTCTCTCCTTCGCTTTAATTTCCTAGTTATCTTATAGGTATTATATAAAATTGTTTATAAGAAGTAAACTACTATCTAAAAAATTCTTTTTAATTGAATTCAGATAATCTAAAATACCCTCTCATATTTTAGTTTCCATTTGCATAAAAATTTGGTACAGGGTATCAAAGTAGCATTTAAATACCCTTCAACGTAAAAATGGAATTTAGAAAGACCAATTGGAATTTGAACAAAGGTTTTATATTGAAGTTCCATACTAAGACATTACCAAATAAATTAGAACAGGAGAGAAAAATTGCAGAAGATGCTGCCAAGGAACAAGCCATTAAGATTGATACTGAGAAAAAGGCAAAAGCAAATGCTGAGGCAAAAAAGGACACAGTTAAGAAAGCCTGAAAAGAAACGGCAAAAAGTGTTATCAGAACAACAAACCCTTATCACCAACTAGCCCTTTCAGATCAATATTTGAATAGCACTTCCCAAGAAGGCACCATCATTGGTGATTTTAGTACTGTTATATAAGGATTAGAGTTGTTCAAATTGGACGATTCCTTCCATATCGAAAGCCTCGTTTAAAAAAGAAAGGGAGTCATAAAAGTGTCCTTTTGCACCTTTATGACTCTTTCTTTATGTACTCTTGCCTTTTCTAAAGTTAAAATTTATTTCACATTCTTACTTAATTTATTAATAAATAATTTGAAATCATCTTTTTTCGACAAATATCGCCGTTATTTGACAAACTTCTATTGACATTCATTGTATAAATGTTTAGAATTTTTATATTATTTAAACGAAACGAGTGTACAAAATGAAAAATTCTATTTTCCGTAAGAAATCAGTTGATGAGCTTTTACACGAACGCGGAAAAGTTCACTTAAATAAAACAATTGGTGCATTCGATTTAATGTTACTAGGAGTCGGTGCTATTGTAGGAACAGGAATTTTCATACTTCCAGGAACCGTCGCTGCTGAGCACGCTGGTCCGGGAATTATCTTTTCCTTTATCATAGCTGCCATCGTCTGCACATTTGCCGCTATGTGCTACTCTGAATTTTCTTCATCGATTCCAGTAACAGGCAGTGCATATACCTATAGCTATGTCGTATTTGGCGAACTAGTTGCTTGGCTTGTCGGTTGGTCCTTAATATTAGAATATGGACTAGCTGTAGCAGCAGTTGCAACGGGTTGGTCAGCATATCTTAACTCATTATTAGCAGGCTTAAACATTCATATCCCTCTTGCCATTTCAGGAGCATTTGATCCTACCAAGGGGACACTAGTGAATATACCAGCAATCTTAATTATTTTATTTACAGCACTCTTTTTAACTAAAGGCGTTAAAGAATCAACTCGCCTTAATTCCATTATGGTTGTTATAAAAGTAACAGTTATTTTACTGTTTATTTTTGTTGGTGCGTTCTATGTAAAGCCTGACAACTGGCATCCTTTCACCCCATTTGGCACAAGTGGTATTTTATCTGGAGCTGCTCTCGTCTTTTTTGCATATTTAGGTTTTGATGCCGTATCATCAGCAGCTGAAGAGGTAAAGAATCCACAACGGAATATGCCAATTGGAATTATTGGTTCTCTTCTTATTTGCACCGTCTTGTATATTGCTGTATCGCTTGTTTTAACAGGAATGATTCCCTATACTGATTTAAATGTAAGTAACCCTGTTAGCTTTGCCATGCAAATGGTCCATCAAGATTGGGCATCAGGTATCATTTCTCTCGGTGCAGTCCTTGGAATGATGACCGTCATTTTAGTAATGCTTTATGGAGGGACACGCCTTATTTATGCATTTAGTCGTGATGGTTTACTACCAAAAATCATGTCTGAATTAGAACCAAAACATCATACACCTGCCAAAAATACATGGATTACAGCAATACTTATTGCATTTTGCGCAGGATTCATTCCATTAGATAAATTGACAGAGTTAGTTAACATAGGCACCTTATTAGCGTTTACAGTTGTTTCAATTGGTGTGATATTTTTACGAAAAAACAAAGGAATACCAACTGGTGGATTCAAGGTTCCATTCTTCCCAGTTATACCTCTTATCTCATTTGCCTTGTGTATTTTCTTAATCACAGAATTATCTACACATACTTTCATTTTTTGCGGAATCTGGATTATTATCGGGTTAATCATATACTTTATGTACGGCAAAAAGCACAGTCTATTGAACAAATAAAGTCGCAACCAGTCAATCCACATGCCTATACATTCCAAATTCTTTAGGATATATTAAAATCGGGTGATGAGATGAAAACAAATATTTACTTAGACAATGAAAAGTTAATCGCAGGTATTACGATGAAAGATCTAAATGAACCAGAAGAAGGAAATATGGCTCTCCATACATGCCTAAACCCAGAAGATGTGCTAGCTAATCGCAAGAGACTTGTAGCTACTTTGAATTGTGGGTTAGACAACTTTGTTTGTGCCAATCAAACACATAGCGCAAACGTTCATAAAGTAACAATTGAAGACATCGGCCGTGGTGCAAAAAGTAAAGAAACCGCGATTCCAAATACTGATGCCCTTTATACTTATGAATCGAATCTGTTATTGGGTGCATTTACTGCAGATTGTGTTCCAGTTACTTTTTATGATGAGAAGAGCGGTCTGATTGGTGTAATCCATTCTGGATGGCAAGGGACTGTTAAAGAAATTTCACTAAAAACTTTTGAGCATCTACAACAGATGGAGCATTGTAATCTAAACGATTTACATGTCCATCTTGGGACGGCACTTAGTCAAGAAAAGTTTGAAGTTGACGAAGATGTTTACTTGAAATTTAAACAACTAGGCTACGCTGATGATTTTATGTTTTATAATGACCAAACCCACAAGTATCATATAGACAATCAAAAAACCGTAAAAAAACAATGTGAACTAGCAGGAGTTCCATCTGACCACATTACAATTGATGAAACTTGCACTTTTATAAATCCCCAAGGCTTCTCATATCGCCAAGACAAAAAGGCTGGAAGACACTTGACGTTTATTATGAAAAAAGAAGATTAAATGTAATTGAATAAGAATTAGTCCATTACTTAGCATTGAAAAAGATGATTTCTATATTTATAGGAATCATCTTTTTTATCTTATAGATGCATTTTTAGTTGTTCCATTTTTGTCTTCTATCCTCGTTTAACCCAATTCAACTTTTAATAATATATATTCTCTTTAACATATACTCTTATGATGAGCAATTTTATATTTAAGGAGGAACATTTTTTTGGACATATTTGTTAGACCTGGGGATTCATTTTGGCATTATAGTCAACTATTTGGAATTCCACTGCAATTAATTTTGGATTCTAATGGTGGTAATAATCCGCAAAGTCTTACCGTAGGGCAAACCATTCAGATTCCCGGGTTTATAGCTACAAGTTACCAAATTAAAGACGGAGACAATTTGTGGGCAATTTCTCAGAAGGAAAACATCCCTCTTGAAAGAATATTGCTCGTTAATCCCGGGCTTAATCCCTATTATTTATATATTGGTCAAACAATAAAAGTTCCTAGAAGGGTTACTTGGAGGATTATTAATGGGAAACAGGAGTATGACTACAGTCTTATGACTAATGATATTAAAAAATTACTTGCGATATATCCATTCTTACAAACGTCTTCTATTGGAAATTCAGTATTAGAGAAAAGTATTCCAGAAATTCGAATAGGATCAGGAAACAAAAAGGTCCATTATAATGGTTCCTTCCATGCAAACGAATGGATCACTACCCCAATTATCATGAATTTTTTAAACGATTATTTACTTTCTCTAACAAACCATACACCTATCCATAGGATTTCCACCTTCCCTCTGTATCAGCAAACATCTTTGTTCATTGTGCCAATGGTCAATCCAGATGGCGTTGATTTAGTGTTGAATGGACCACCTGAGAATGAGTTATGGAGAGAAAGAGTCATGGAGATGAATCATAATAGTGATGATTTTTCTGGATGGAAGGCGAATATTAGAGGCGTAGATTTGAATGATCAATTCCCTGCCGATTGGGAAAAAGAGCGAGCTCGTAATCCTAAAAAACCTGGTCCAAGGGATTATGGAGGAGAAAAGCCATTATCCGAACCTGAAGCAATTGCAATGGCTGAACTGACAAGAAAACAGGATTTCGCATGGGTACTTGCTTTTCATACACAAGGTGAAGAAATTTATTGGGGATTTAATAACCTCGAGCCGCCTGAATCTGAAGACATGGTGAATGAATTTAGTAGAGTCAGCGGCTATGAAGCAGTTCGTAATGTTGAAAGTTATGCAGGATATAAGGATTGGTTTATTCAAGATTGGCGCAAACCAGGGTTTACAGTTGAAGTTGGTAAAGGGGTCAATCCACTATCTTTAACACAGTTTGATACAATTTATGAAAAAACCTTGGGGATTTTTCTAGCAGGACTATATTTATAAATTAAAGCGTTAAAAAGGCGGCAATTGTTTGATTGCTGCCTTTTCTTGTTCCATGTGAAACGTGATAAAAAATCCCATCTTAATTCCTCCATGGTTAATAGGGTTAGTACCTTGTATGTATCATTCTTTACATTGGATATCTAACACCTTTTTCCTTTAGATGAATACAATACACTTAAAGTAAACCGATAAAGTGAAACTTCAATCAGTGGAGGTTTTCCTCCATATCCCTCTGATTGTTAGTTGAAACCATCATGCTTTATGGGCAGTTTATCTAAACCCTGCCCCTTTGAATTTTCTCAAGCCTTGAGATGGAATCTTACTGAACATTAATACGGATAAAATGGGGTTTGAAAATGGAGTATATGATTAGTGTTGAACCAGGTGTAAGGATTTTTGTCAATGATATGAACCCAAATGGCAAGAAAACAATTCTGTTCCTGCACGGTTGGCCAGCAAACCACAAAATGTTTGAATATCAATATAACGATTTTCTAAAAGAAGGTTACCGGTGCATAGGGATGGACATGAGGGGGTTTGGGAAATCAGATAAGCCTTTAAATGGATATGATTATAATCGACTTGCAGATGATATTCGATATGTAGTGGAGGCTTTAGGATTATGGGATTTCACATTGGCTGGCCATTCCACAGGGGGAGCTGTTGCCATTCGATATATGGCACGCCACAATGGATATGGTGTTAACAAACTTGCACTCTTTGCCGCTGCAGCACCTAGCCTTATTCAACGTCCTTATTTCCCATATGGTTTAAAAAAGGAAGATGTTGAGAAGTTAATTCTTGAAACGCAGAAAGATCGCCCTAACATGCTTCGTGGATTTGGCGAACAATTCTTCTATCAAAAAATCTCTAAAGCCTTCTCAGACTGGTTCTTCCAATTGGGTTTAGAAGCTGCAAGTTGGGCAACTATAGCTGTTGCTAATACTTGGTTAGTTGAAGAATTGTTTTATGATCTTGCTAAAATCCATGTTCCAACTATAATTCTCCATGGCGTTCACGATCAAGTTGTGTTATTCCCATTAGCACTTGCTCAACAACAAGGGATAAAACATGCGAAGTTAATACCATTTGAAAATAGTGGGCACGGCTTGTTCTATGATGAACGGGAAAAATTCAATCTGGAGTTTTCTCGCTTTCTTCTACAAGAATAGAATGGATTTATGACTTTAAATAAAAAAGAGAAGCAAACCATCATTTGGTGAGTATGCTTCTCTTTAACTTTTTTATGTTTCCTACGATAAGCAGTTAAACGCTTACTTTAGAGGCAGCAATAGGCTCCTTTAGCCACAGAACTTCTGACATTGGCTGAGAATCACATCCATATAATTCTTGTGATTTAAATGCATGAACCTCTTTATAAATATTTTGCATTCTACTAAGCACCCAGCTTTCAGTTGCACGTTCTGGAGACCAGCAATAAATATCCATAACATTTAACTCACCTGTAACCATATGAATTCTTTCGTAACCTATAGAATCCATCTTTACGAAATCATTTCGGTCATAGAATCGAATTCTTTTTTCCGAGTCGGGATCACTAGCAGTAATAGGCTCTACCTCTAATATAATGGCTTTCCCCTTTTTCTTAAGTTCATTAAGAACTAAGCTTCCAATACCTTTTCCACGAGTTTTTCCTGTTACAAGGATATAATCGATGAAAATGTAATCTAGTTGTTCAAAATACACAAGAGTATATTCTGGATCCTCCAAAAGTTTGTAGATTCCTTGTTTCTCTTGAAAAAGTAATTCAAAATGTTTTTTTGACTTCATTTCTCTTTCTGGAAAATACTCCATTAGCCTATTGTACCAGTTACTCATCCCTTACACTCCTCCAATTAAACTTTTAGATAAACCTAATTTCCCCATTGCATAAAATTACCACTTTCAATATAATATTTTTAATATTATATTTATTCTATAAAATCTGAATATTGCATTTCCAATTCTAACATCTCAATTCAATAATAGAAATAAGAGATATTGTCGAAAATGATTAATATTCAATTACAATAATTACAGAATTGTAAAATTTTATAGAATTTAAATAGAAACATTCAAATATAATAGAATCTTCAGTAAAATAGAAATTGATTTAAGCACTTCAAATATTTTACAGACAGGGAGTTTAGTAGACATGGAAATTAAAGAGAATCATAAGAAAAACACAGCGTTGTTAGGATGGAGTCTACAAGCAATTGAGGCAATTGATAAATTGGATCGTCCTTATGTTGTTGTTGGTCCACCTGAATTTCAGACTTTTGCTGAAGCAAATGGCATTCAGTTTGTTCCATGGCAGTTTGATGTTTCAATCGAAAAAGCAGATGAACTCTATGAAAAATTAAAAGAACTTCAAACAAAAGTTGTTGTTCCAATATATGAAAATACGGTTGAATGGGCTGGCGTTTTAAACGCCAAAATATGGAATAACCCTAAAATCTTCAACAAATCCCTTCTATTAAGAGATAAAGGCTTAATGAAACGTAGAGCACACCTAGCCGGACTACGAGTAGGCATTTTCGAAGAGGCATATGATAAAAATGACGTCCATCGTTTCTTTAATCGTATTAATCAAACATTAATTAAAAGTGATGGAGATTTTGAGCCAATTCATGTAAAGCCATTTGACAAGGCTGGTACCGTTGGCCATTTATTCATTAAAAAGCCAGATGATATTGAACAGATCATTGATTCTGAATTTCCTCTGCTTATGGAAAGTCACTTGGAAGGACAAGAATTTTCATGTGAGGCCTTTATCCATAACGGCAAGGTTAAATTCTTAAACATAACGGAATATGTAAAGCTTGGTCACTCTAATTTTGTTCCAGCTTCACCTTCACTTGAAAAATATCGACCACAAATTAGAAAAGAAATTGAAAAGATTGTTAATGGCTTTGATGTCAAGTATGGAATGATTCATCCTGAGTTTTTCGTTACCCCTGATGGAACAATATACTTTGGTGAGGTTGCTGGGCGTATTCCTGGAGGCCATATTTTTGAGCATATTGAAAACGTTTATGGGTTTAGTCCATATCAAGCTCAGATACTTTGCAGCGACCCAGAAACAACTGAAGAAGAACTTAATGCCTTTTTCCCTAAAGAAGTAGTTTCGTCAAAGGGATTTTCTGGTAATGTTATGGTGTATCCAAAAGTAAAAACTGTTGAAAAGCTTGATATACCAAAAGAGCTTAAAGAACATCCTTATTTTGTAAAGCATGACATGTTTATTCCTGCAACATCCAAGGTATCAGAGCGGGTAGGTTTCGGAAATCATTACGGAACTATTTTCTTCTTCGGCGAAGATAGCAAGGAAATTAAATCCCTTTTAGAACAATATGAAAAGCACAATTTCTACCTATAAGGAGGATATGAAGGATGACTACTTCAACTACTGTGAAAAAGCAAAGTAATGAAGCGAATACAAAAAAGACTAATACTGCAAACAGAAAAAAAAGATTAGATAGAAGAACTTCTATATTAAAGAACAAATTTGAAGAAGCACTAAAAACACTTGATCAAGCAAAACCATTTGCTAAGAGCCTTTATCAAACACAAGTATTCCAATTAGCTGTTGAGCTTGCTTCTACAAAAGAAGGTATGCCTGTTATTTATAGCTATGCACATTTGTTCGATCAAGCTGGTGTTTTCAACGGTGGACAATGGGAAGATGTAACAAAGATGCAACCTCCATTCGTAGGTGGCTCGCTTCGACTTAAAGGCATCAATTCCATTATTGAATTGTTAAGTGAAATGAGAATACTTGCAATTGCAAAAGGAAGCTATGTACATGAGAGCATAACCGAGGAAGATGCAAGCACATTCCTAAATGAAGTACTAGCTTTAAATCTTGACCTTTTATTCCCTACTGATGTCGATACAGAGTCTCCTTTAGAAGATCACACTATTCGAGCTCAAAACTTATTTGATTATCTTGGACAAGAACTTTCTTTTAATGCAATCGCTGATAAAATGGTTCAGGAGATTGATAGACTAACTGTTCAACGGCCAATCATTACACATAGAATATTGGATATGGTCCAAATGTCTTATCGTTTAATAAAACATAGCACCATCGATGATAAATCTGTAAAAGCTCTTGAAAAGTATTTCCTTGCTACTTCTGTTCCTACTCCATTAGGTAAGAATGTATCAGATCAACGGGAATATAGACTGAAATTAGAACAGGCGAAAGAGGAAGAACTTGTTACAGAGGCTAAAGTATTTGCACAATACATGAATGGAACTGGTCTTGTATCTCCATTCCATGCGGTCCTACTTCGCTTCCTTAATCGCAAACATCAAGATATTATTCAAGCAGCACTTGATTTATCTGAAATAGGAATTGCAAGTTTCAATGCAAATAAAGAATTAATCCATGATATTATTCAAATATCCATTTACCCTGAAACAAGACAAGCCATCTACGGACTTGCTAAATTGCTTGATCGTGGTGTTCTCTCTGTAGAGCCATTAATCCCTGCAATTCGCAGACTTTTTGAACTTCCTATTAATGCTCAAGTGCGCAATTTGCTTGCCAAATTTGCGAGCGAGCAAAGCGGAATTACAATCAATGGCATTCTTATTTCTGGTGTTATTAGCGTACTTGGACAGCCACTAGGTATTGGACAAGGTCTAAACCCTATTTGTCAATCAGCCAGAGCAATTTCTCTATGGGCACAGTTTGATACTGTAAGATTAGTAGAATACATTACTCGTGCAGCAAGAGACAATGATATTGAAATGACTTTTGAAGGCGAGAAGATTAATTCCAGCCTTTTAGGTATTGGCGTTGCAAGTGAAATCCAAGGTGACTTAGACCCAGTGTCTATTATTCTTGTCCCTCATCTTGACCGAGTTTATAACGAAATGATGAAAAGAACTCTTCTTCGTGGTGAAGACGGTCATAAATGGGTAAACCCTGAGTTCTATGGCGAATGGATTTCAAAAGGTTTTATTAATGTGATTGATCAATTTACATTGAAGGTTACAAATTATTCAGCATTTGTGAAACTATTTTATGCTACTCATCATCCAGACTATAATGAAGGTCACGAATTAATATATCCAAATCCTGTAGGCATATTTATTACAAATGTACACGCAGAGTTACTTGGCTTACATGCCGTTTCGATTCAAAGAATTAAAAAAGACCAAAATGGGGAATATCGCATTTACTTCTACAACCCTAATAATGATAGTGGACAAAATTGGGGACAAGATATCAGAGCAAGCGTTACAGGCTTTGATGAAAATGAGGGAGAGTCTTCCTTGCCATTCCATGAATTCGCATCAAGATTGTACGCATACCATTATAACCCATACGAACAAGGTGATACCTATATGGTAGAAGATCATCTTGTTGAAAAGGTAGAAGAATTGGCAAGAAAAAGCTGGGGCAAAAACTATATTTGGGCATAGTGAAACAACCCCAGTAGCAGCCAATTCTTATAAACAATAAAGTTTAAAAAAGACCCGAATCTTTCGTGGTCTTTTTTAATTAAAGTATATGCCAAAAATTTGAAATAATGTTTATTTAATGGTACATTAATTGGAATTTCAAATAATCTAAAAGTAAAAACAACAATTGTTTATACAGTGTTTCATTCATTCATATAATAAATTAAGGCACTCTTTTCTCTCAAATTTTTTCAAATAAAGCATTTTGGTTGAATAGTAACTCATATTGTACTCCACAATAAAATATATAAAGGACATTTACTTTAAAGGAGGATAGATATATGGGACTTTTACAATTTTCTTCAGAGAATGCATTTCAAAAAGCCTTTTACCAGTTAGCACAGGCAACCTTACCAAGTAAAAAGTTATTTCAACAAACAGTATTAGATGAAGCATCAGTCCTTCTAGAAGAACATAATGGATTAGAAATACTTTATCATTATGCGCCTCTTTTTGATCAGGCAGGGATTTTTATTGGGAAACCGTGGGAAAATGTCCAAAAACTTAACCCTGTGCTTGTTAGAGGTACTTTTCACGCCGGGGGCTCCACGGCAGTAGCCGAAGCATTAAGTGAATTAAGAATTCTTGCCATTGCAAGTGGTGACTATGTACATCCAGAAATGACTGCAACTGAAGCAAATGAATTTTTGACAAAAGTTTTAGCTTTAAATATCGATTTACTTCTTATGAAAGAAACAGAAGAAAACCGTGTAAATATGCTTTATAAGGATCAACAGGCATCTGAAATTTTAAGGTTTATTTCAGAACACTGTTTTTCACCACGTGTTTTTCAAAACGTTTATCAAGAAATAAATAACCTTGCTGTCCAAAGGCCTATTGTCACTGATAAAATATTGAAATTAATTGCTAGTGCAAAAAAATTAACAGATGGATTAGAAAATGTAGATGCAAGCTTGCTTCTATATGAAAAGGCAGTCTATTCACCCTCAGATATGTCTACTGGCATTGATGTAGAAAATTATGAAACAAAATTAAAAGAAGCTAGTGTTTTACAACTAACAACAGAAGCTGAGCAGCTCCTAACATCTATGGTACAAACAGGGCTAGTATCAACATACCATGCAATTTTTTTAGATTACATTAATAGAGAAAAGCCTGATTTGTTACACCACATACTTGCTGTTGATCAAAAAGCAAAGGATAACCTACAATCAAATTTATCCCTTATTTCTTCTCTTATTACTACCTCAATTACCCGACAAACACGGAGAAGCATCTATGGACTTGTGCGTTTATTACAAAGAGATATATTTACAAATGAACTTATTATGGAATTGGAAGCGCTTATGAAGGTTCCTATCCAAGATAAGATTAAAAATAGACTGATTTATTATCATAAATCAGCAAATACTGATACTCTCAAAAAGCTGCTGGTTTCAGAAATTATAAGCATTTTAGGTACCCCTTTAGGCATTGGGCAAGGGTTTAATCCTACTTGTCAATCGACAAGAGCACTTAGTTATTGGGCACAAAAAGAGCCCGTCTTGCTACTCAAAATGTTTAATCAATTTCTAAAAAAAGGGTATATCACAATTCATTTTGAAGGGAGAGCTTTTTCCTCTGACATACTATCCCCAGTTCCTCTTGAAGATGAAGTGAATATTGATGCGGTATCTTTCCTTTTAATTCCTCACCTAGATTCTATTTACTTTGAAATGTTAAAGGCTGCTGACGGACGTGGGCAAGACTCGCATAAATGGATTAATCCAGCGTTCCATATGACTGGAATATGGCCAGGGTTTTCTGATATTTATAGTGACTTTGATTTTCAAGCTAATTTCCTTCGTCACTATCATCCAGTAAACAACCCTGACGTCAATAAAGAATTACCACAACCTGTTGGTATAACAATTTATAACCGCTCTGGTCAAGTGCTTGGCGCACATGCAGTTTTGATTCAAAGAGTTGCTCCTGATCCAAACGGTATAATTCGTGTTTACTTTTACAATCCAAATAATGACAGTCTCCAAATTTGGGGAAGTTCCATACAAACAAGTGTTAATGGTAATGGAGAACTTGAAGGGGAATCATCCCTTCCTATTGAAGAATTTGTGCATTTTTTGTATGCATTCCACTTTCCAATATAAGAGGCAAGCGTAAGTAAGCAATTCATAACTTTGTATTCCAGAAAAAACTACAATATTAAATAGCCAAGACAAAAGCCGATTTTCTGAAATTCTGAAAATCGGCTTTTTATTAGCCCTATAAGTAGGAAATTTTATAACTTAAAAACAAAGAAACATATGTAAGAGCCTATCCCTTATTCATTAACTTTTAAAACTCCAGCAGGCAGGTAATAAGAAAGGTTATTGGTAATGTTACCACCTATTCTATAACCAATTGCTGTCGCCTTTCCATTAAGTAGGAAACTTCCGAGTAGGAGTTTTCCCCGTTGTTTTCCCTTATTACAATTAAAGGTTATTGGCGGATGCTCTACAAATTGCTGATAGACAGGAATGAATTCTGAATAAGACCTTTCAACATCTGCATGGATTAACTGACCATCTTTATTAAAAATTTCTACTGTGTCACCTTCTCTCCCGAAAGAGGGCTTTTTTACATAGGGGATACCCTTTTGTAAAAAATAATCAGGCTCAAGATAAGTTGGTAGAAAATATTCATCTATCCACGTATGTTCCTCTTCAGTAAAAAAGGGATGATGCTCCTCATGCAATCCCCAAATTTCTGACTGAACTGCTTTATTTTGTAATAAAAAGGCTGACGGGGGGTTATAATAGAAAGTTTTTGCTCCCTGATAAGTTCCAAAAGCCATAGCCCAATTGGATTTCCTCTCTCGTCTTCATCCATTATTAAGTTTTCTATAGGGAATGTTTGCCGATAAAGGATGTCTATTTTGATGCTTTTGATGCCTCTTTCATCAAAAAGGCCCACACCTCTTTGGATTTGAAGCTTATGGAGTGGTGCAAAGGTAGATGGTATAAGATTTTGTTAAATGAACCCAGTACGTTTATTTCTTTATGAGCATAAGTAGGAACCTTAATACTCACTTCTTTAATGATGTTGTACTTTCCTTTCTTTAAAAACAAAGAACCTTCAATCCAAAGATGGATTAAAGGTTCTTTGTTTTATTTCAATAATAAGCTGTTCTCCACTGAACTTTTTACTATTTGTTTAAGTGAAGAGCTTTATCTGTTGAAGCATGAAGTTCTTTAAGAAGTTCTGGGTTATCCATAAGTTTAGTACCATATGAAGGAATCATTTCTTTAAGTTTTGGTTCCCATTCCTCGATATATTGAGGGAAACATTTATTGATAATATCAAGCATTACGTGAACAGCAGTAGAAGCACCTGGAGATGCACCTAACAATGCAGCAACTGAGCCATTAGCTCCAGTAATTACTTCTGTACCAAATTGAAGTGTCCCTTTACCACCTTTTTCGGTATCTTTGATAACTTGTACACGTTGACCTGCTACTACGATATCCCAATCTTCACCTTTAGCAGTTGGAATGAATTCGTGTAACTCTTCAATGCGTTGATCTTTTGATAACATTAATTGTTGAACAAGGTATTTTGTTAAATCTAAGTTTTTGGCACCTGCTGCTAACATAGTGAACACATTGTTTGGTTTTACTGAACCTAATAAGTCCATATTTGAACCTGTTTTTAGGAACTTAGGTGAGAAGCCAGCGAATGGTCCAAATAGTAGTGATTTTTTATTGTCAATGTATCGTGTATCAAGATGCGGTACAGACATTGGTGGTGCGCCAACTGCAGCTTTACCGTAAACTTTTGCATGATGTTGTTCAATTACTTCTTGGTTATTACATACTAAGAAGAGACCGCTTACAGGGAATCCACCAACATGCTTGCTTTCAGGAATACCTGTTTTTTGAAGTAGAGGTAGACTACCACCGCCAGCACCGATAAATACAAATTTAGCAGTATGGTATTGTAGTTTACCGTCAGCGCTTTTTACTTTTACTTCCCATAGTCCATCGCTGTTTTGTTTAAGAGTTTCAACTGTATGTTCGTAGTTAACTTCTACATTTTGATTTTTTAAGTTATCAAATAACATACGTGTTAAATTACCAAAGTTAACGTCTGTACCAGAGTCAATTTTTGTTGCAGCAATTGGAGTATTTGAATTACGGCCATCCATAATTAGTGGAATCCATTCTTGTAGTGTTTCTGGATCTTCAGAGAATTCCATACCTTCGAAAAGAGGGTTTTTTGAAAGCGCTTCAAAACGTTTTTTAAGAAATTCTACATTTTTTTCACCTTGTACTAAACTCATATGAGGTAGTGGCATGATGAAGTCCTCTGGATTACTGATTCGCTTGTGATTTACTAAGTGAGACCAAAATTGTCTAGATAATTGGAATTGTTCATTGATATTAATTGCTTTGCTGATATCTAGTGTGCCATCTGGTTTTTCTACTGTATAGTTAAGTTCGCAAAGTGCAGAGTGTCCTGTACCTGCGTTATTCCATTCATTAGAACTTTCTTCACCAGGTTTGTTTAATTTTTCAAATACTTTAATGTTCCAGTCAGGTACTAATTCTTTAAGCATAGTCCCCAAAGTTGCACTCATTATTCCGGCACCAATTAAGATAACGTCTGTTTTACTTTGTCTGTTACTCATTTTTACCATCCTTATACATTAAATTTGCAAAAAAGGAAAGGCGCTCCTGCAAATCAAGTACAGCAAGCAGGGTACGACCTAGTCACACACCTTTTCTGTATCAATTATATCTTTTAGCGTATCACAATTAATTATTGATTAAAATATCTTCTATTATATAATAGTTAAATGTTTATTAAAAGCGATAAAAAGCGTCATTTTCGTACATTATTTTCTGTTTTATTGCTTATTTAAGCAAATGTAGGTTATTTCGCGTGATATTTTGTCATAAAATTTAGTTATTTATATTTTTTGGGGGTTATTTCATAAATATTTACTTGCTGAAAAGCCAATTCAATATTCATTTTATTTTGATGTACTAAAACTAATATTTCCAGTGAACTAAGTGGATATAAGCCTATTAAAATAATAGTTTTCTTATCATAGAGTATAAAATTGTTTCACGTATAATAATTCCATTTGCATCTAATAATGTAGTTAATTCTATAATTCATTAAATTCATGAGGATTAATATGCAATAACCCCCGATGAATTTATGAATTCACCGGGGGTTATTTACTATCCTTGATTCTTTTGCTGTACCTCATGTAATTGTCGTTTTATGAGCTCTAGGTATTCTTTATTTTGCGTTATTGTATCCATATGCTCACCATACTCGACTGCATTTAAGAATGCATTTTCTGCATGCTCTATTTGATTGAAAGCATGCTCAAGTGCTATCTCTTCCGGATGGGATTTTGCTTGTTTCAACAAACGCTCTGCCTTTGTGACAGAGTTACCAAACAAAGTGCTTGGATGATCCTGTTTCCAACTTACATCTGAGTGCTTAGCCAATATGATTTCATCCTTTCCTACCAATTAGATAACCACATTATCTATTATGTAGTATTGGAAGTGTCCAGAAAAATATGCATAAGGATCACTTTAAAGAAGAAAAACATAGTCAGTCTTGAAGTATAGAGAGCTCACTTTTATCGTAAGTAGTTTGAAGTATTACATCAACAGCATCTACGGATGAGTTTTTTGTATAAAATAATTTTGCCCTATGCTTAATCAAAGTTAATTGGAAAGAATTATCCATAATTTGCTTAACTTTTTCAATTACATCATTTTCATCATCACATAACATAGCCAGTCCTAAATTCATAAGATAATCTGCATTTTCTTCTTCCTGGCCTGGTAAAGGCTTATATATTAATAGCGGCAACTCCATTACCATAGCCTCTGTGATTGTGACCCCACCAGGCTTTGAAATCAAGAGATCAGATATAGCCATTAACTCATTAACATTTTCGCAATAACCCAATATCAACAATTTGTGTTTAGAATTGCACAATTCCTCTGATAGTAGCTTTTGCAGTTTTTTATTTCTTCCACATACGAAAATAAGCTGAATAGAGACATCAATCTTTTCGAACGCCCTGATAGTACCAATACCTTTTCCTATAAAGCCATCTCCGCCCCCCATTACGAGGATAGTAAAATGGTTTGGTTTTAGTCCATACTTAAATGCTAACTGTTCTCGCGATTGTGTGTGGCTAAATTTTTGCATTATTGGAATACCCGTACAATTAATTTTTTCACTCTCAACTCCTGCAGCAATTAAGCTATCCTTTACCTTTTTAGAGCCTACTATATATTGATCGGTGAAGGGATGAATCCAATAAGAATGATTTGTATAATCTGTAATTACTGTGACGTTGGGTATATCGATTAACTTGCTCTCCTTTAACCTTGAGATAATACTCGCTGCAAATGGATAGGTACTTATGACCACTCTTGGGTTTGTTTCTCTTATAGTTTCAAGCATCGTATTCATACCAGATGAAAACAGAACATCTAATTTAACGGAAAAAGAGCTTCGTATTTTTGTTTTTTGATAAAAATAACCGTAGATAATTGGGAATTTCTTTATTACTTTTTTATAAAAATATCTACTTACTGGATATAAATACGGATGAAGACCTAGCATAACGTCAATTGTAATAGGCTCTAAATCTGAAGCATAATAATTTATTGCCTCACTAATAGCTTTTGCAACTTGCTTATGACCATCCCCAAATGTTGCCGAAAGTATTAAAATTTTATCCTTCTCTTTTATTGACACGGCTTCACTCCTTACTACATCTGAATCCATGTTTTCCTGAAATTTCTCCATTAAGCATACCTCTCATCTATAGAAAAGCATTTTTTATGTATATTGACGTAGGAAAATGGGTTAGTTTATATTTACTTCAAAAATTAATATTTAAAAGGAACGTTTTAAATTTAAAATTCCATTGAATATGGTTTCATTTTTAACTTGTAATTGAGTGTACTTTGCCAACATCAACTAATTGGATAACAACATTATCTAGAGCATAGTACTGGATTTGTCCTGAAAATATGCACGGATACTTAGCAAAACTTTATATTCTAGTAAAAGGATTGTTGAACGTAACGCGAACTAATGATTTTAATTGGCAGGAAATCCACTAATCTGCGGAAATATATAAAAGCAAAAGCACATCACCTTTAGCATGATGTGCTTTTACTTTAATTCTTAATTAAAAATTGAGGCTAAATAGGTTTGAATCGTTTTAGGCAATGTTTGAAAGAATAATCCTTCATATTTAATATCGAGTAGTCCCGCAATGAAAATTATTATAATTAAAATTATAAAAAGGGGTTTCTTATTTTTTTTAGAAATCCTCTTCAAATAGAATCCCTCCTCTTTAAAAAAGATAATTTGATAGACAGCTAATTAAGTATATAGTGATTCATGCAAAATACATATATTATTCTTGAAAAGACTACTCGCAGAAATCAAAAAATAATCACCGTAAGGTTTGCAAACTTTTGGAGGTGATAGATTAAGCCTATTATTTAATGACTTCTATAAAATGTTTTAAAATTCTTGCTGTTAATCCCCAAATCGTATACTTCTCATAATCGAAAAACCATTCTTCTATTGAGCGCGTTCTCCATTTATATTGATTGCCATTCATAATTTTATCAAATGGGAAATCTGGTGAAGGCACTGGTTCAGACGATACTAAATGCATAGACGGCTCAGTATTTAATAGCCATTTAACTGGTACTGTAAATACTTCTTCAACTTCCTCTTTGTTGTATGAATGAATACTTTGATTGTAGTTGATTGTTGCCACAAATGGATAGACAACAAATGAAGGAGAAGCAATATACGGACTTAATTGTCCAACAACATTGATATCCTTTGGGTCGATACCTAATTCCTCATTGGCTTCACGCATTGCCGCAGCCATTGGAGATTCATCCGTTGGATCAATTCGACCACCTGGGAAACTAATGTCCCCTGGTTGTTTCCTCATAGTAAATGAACGTACCTCAAATAGGATATGCCACTCATTATTTACTTGAATAAGTGGAATCAAAACTGCTGAACGAAACGCTGTTTCCTCTCCAATGAATAAAGAATGATTTTGGCTTAATTGATTCTTCAATCGATCTAGGAACATGAACTTCCCTCACTTCAAATGTTTTAATATTTTTAATCGTATCATTAATAGATTCATGGATAAAGAAGATTCAAATAGTGATTTTATAAAATATAGCAGCCTTGCAAAAATATTTTATGATATGATGTTTAGACTGTGTATCTACCCAATGACACAATTACAACCATCAAAGAAAAGAGGTATTTATGCACCCCCAAAAATTATCTAAGCAACATTGGTTGCTTATTCTAACTCTTACTTTATTAACATTTGTTCTAGGGACAAGCGAATTTATTATTGTCGGAATCTTAACCGATATTTCCTCTAGTCTTCATATAACAAATGCAAAAGCGGGCACCCTCGTTTCTGCGTTTGCAATTTCTTTTGCAATCGGCACACCACTAGTGATGTCAGCTACAAGTCAATTTCAAAAGCGCAGATGGATGTTACTTTTAATAGGATTTTTCATCATCCTAAATGCTTTGTGCACCATTTCGACGAGTTACATCATGCTCATTGTCCTTCGGATGATGATTGCTATTGTATCAGGAGTATTAACCTCTCTAGCCATGATTGTTGCAAGCGAAACTATGCCTATTGAAAAGCGCGGACTTGCTATTTCATTTGTTTTCGGTGGTTTCACACTTGCAAATGTCGTTGGCGTGCCAATTGGTACTGTCATTGCTGAATGGTATGGCTGGAATGCTACTTTCATGTTAACCACTTGCCTTGGGGCATTAGCGTTTTTAACATCCTTTTTCGTCTTGCCAAATAAACTTAGCCAAATACGCAGTTCGATACGGGATCAGCTTTCTTTATTGACCAAGCCACGAATTTTGATGGCTTTTTTCATCCCTGCTCTTGGATTTGGTGCGACTTATGTGGTCTTTACGTTCCTTGTCCCTATTTTGAAGGGAATGGAAGTACCAAATCATTCAATTAGTTTCATCTTGTTTGGGTACGGATTTATCTCGATTTTCAGTAACATCCTCGCTGGTAAAATTGCTAGTTACAATGCAATTGGTCGGCTTCGGTTTGTTTTTCTCTTACAGGCAATTGTACTGATAAGTTTATTTTGGACAACAAATTACTTTGTTTTAGGACTTGTAAACATTGGCTTGATGTCTTTAATGTCCATCCTCTTAACAACATCTACTCAACTTTATTTGATAGATCTTGCCAAAATTTATCAGCCAAAGGCAACAGGACTCGCTGCTTCACTTATGCCAGTGGCTAGCAATGTAGGAATCGCTTTTGGTTCTGCATTAGGTGGAATAGTGTACCATCAAGTAAATTTAATAAATGTAACATGGGTAGGTGGGTTAGTTGCAGTCTGTGCAAGTCTACTAACTTTCCTTAGTTATCAATTAGACCAAAAGCAAAAGAAAGCAGCATAAAGGGGCCATAAACATACTTCATTGCAATTATTTGTTCTCAAGAAGCCTACAGTCTCTTTTCGTTATATTTAATGAAATTAAATTTATCCCTTATAAAGAATGTAAAAGAGTATTAAGGACACTTAGTTGTGCCTTGATACTTTTTTAATTACTGACCATTTGCTTATTAATAGTTTGGTTTCACTTTCTCTCTTGCTCAAATGTAGCTTATATTCTCTTTTCTCTATAGCTAATTCCTAAAAAAGTGTTAAAATAGATAAAATTCACCTTAGAAGGAGCACAAGTATGCAACAAAAAATATCATTTTCTACCTATGCCATCATTGGTACGATGCTGTTCGGAATGTTCTTTGGGGCAGGAAATTTAATTTTTCCAATCCAAATGGGGCAACTCGCTGGCACGAACTTTTGGCCGGCATTAATCGGCTTTTTAATAACTGCAATCGGACTTCCATTTATGGGCATTCTAGCATTTGGTTTATCCGGAAGTAATGGATTACGTCATTTAGCAAGTCGAGTTCATCCACTATTTGGGGTCATCTTCTCTGTAGCACTCTACCTAACCATTGGACCGTTTTTTGCCATTCCACGTACAGCAACAGTACCTTTCGTGGTCGGTTTTGAACCATATATCAATCCAGCACATAGCAGTTTATATCTCGGGCTCTTTAGCTTTGTGTTTTTTGCGATTGTCTATTATTTCTCCTTAAATCCAGCAAAAATCATGGATTATATCGGCAAATATTTAACCCCTGCATTTTTAGTGTTTTTATTAATTCTGATTGTCATTGCCATTATCAAACCGATGGGCCATTTTGGTAATCCAACAGGTGACTATAGCAACTTAGCTTTTATAACGGGCTTTAAAGAAGGATATAATACGATGGATGCCCTTGCGTCACTCGCATTTGGTATTGTTGTCATTCAAGCGATTAAGGGACAAGGCATTACTAATACGAAGGAAATCGCCAAAACCACTTTGAAATCAGGCATATTTGCTATGGTATTAATGATGCTAATTTATGGACTCATTACCTACATGGGGGCATCAAGTGTATCTGCCATCGGAACACACGATAATGGTGGTTTGATCTTTGCTGCAGTAGCTCAGCATTACTTCGGTTCATTCGGATCCATTTTATTGGGGATAATTATCGTATTAGCTTGTTTGAAAACGAGCATTGGACTTATTACGTCTTGCAGTGAATTTTTTAATCAACTATTTCCAAAAGTAAGTTATAAATTGTTTGTTCTTGTATTATGTCTTATGTCATTTTTCATTGCCAACTTTGGTTTAAATAACATCGTTCAATATGCGGTACCAGTATTAATGTTACTGTATCCATTAGCCATTGTACTAATCATATTAGCCCTTTGTTCCCCTTTATTTGGCCATAAGCAAAGTGTTTACTTGATCACAATGTTCTTTACTTTTTGTGTAAGCCTGTTTGACGGCTACAGTGCGTTAGTCGATAGCTTACCAGGTGCGTCTCTCTCTTTGTTTAATTCTATTAAACAGTTCTACACAGATTATTTACCACTTTACGATATTGGACTTGGCTGGATTTTTCCTGCTATAGTTGGTGTTTTTATAGGCATTTTATGGCCAACAAGTGGTAAGAAAGCTACTGCCTGATAATATATTAAGAACCAGCTCAGAGTAACTTCTAAGCTGGTTCTTATAATTTCCCCTACTTATTTTAAAAATCATATGTCCTAATTTATTTTATATTCAAAGTTACTTAATAGGTATTTGATATCATAGTTAACCTTACGTTATCTTTATAAAAAGGAAGTATGTTATGATTACTACTATTCAGAATCATATAAGAAAGGATCCTTAGTATGGAACAAAATATCTTGCTTCGTAATAATGTCAAAGTAATTGGCAAAGGTACTACATCTATCGTTTTAGCACCAGGGTTTGGTTGCGATCAAAGCGTATGGAGTTCAGTTTCACAGGCTTTCGAAAATGATTATCAGGTAGTCTTATTTGACTATGTAGGTTCAGGGAATTCTGATATAGAGTCCTACAATCCAAAAAGATACAGTACACTTTCAGGTTATGCACAAGATATATTAGATATTTGTGCTACTTTAGATTTAAAAAATTCTATCTTCGTCGGCCATTCGGTTGCAAGCATGATTGGTATGCTCGCAAGTTTAAGCCATCCTGAATACTTCTCACATCTTATTATGATTGGCCCCTCACCTTGTTATCTCAACAAACCACCTCATTATTTTGGCGGATTTGAAGAGGATGATCTACTAGGGTTAATAGATATGATGGAGAAAAACTACATAGGTTGGGCGAATGTATTTGCATCGACCGTAACAAATAATCCAAATCGCCCGGAAGTTAGGCAAGAACTAGAGAACCGCTTTTGCTCAACGGACCCTGTTATTGCCCGTAATTTTGCAAAGGCAACTTTTTTTGCAGATAACCGGAATGATCTCGAAAAAGTAACACACCCAACGCTTATTTTGCAATGCTCTGAAGATATTATTGCTCCTGCAACAGTAGCACAATATACACATGAGCATATTCCAAATAGTGTATATAAAAGATTAGAGGCAATTGGACATTGTCCGCATATGAGTCACCCTGAAGAATTAGTAAGCGTCATCCATCAGTACTTAAAGAAATATTCGGTTAAAATCCCGAAAGAGGAGATTTTATAAAAATGGATGAGCAATTAAACCATGCACCATGTGGATTTCTGACCATGTCAGAAGACGGAATTATTAACTTAATGAATCAAACCTTATTAGAATTACTTGGCTATACTAGTTTAAATGGACAACACATCAATTCAATTCTTACCACGCCATCTCGCCTTTTTGTTCAGTTTTATCTTTTTCCACTTATAAAATTAGAAAACCATATTGAAGAACTGTATATCTCACTAAAGGCATGTAATGGAGAAGAAATTCCTGTACTTATTAATGCTTCTAAAAAAAATGTTGAAGAATACACTATTATTGAGTGCATTCTTATCCCAATGAGGCAAAGAAGCAAGTATGAGAATGAACTGCTGATTGCAAAAAGAGAGGCTGAATCCGCTTTAATAGCAAAGCGAGATGCTATTGAAGAATTAGAGGAAGCTCTTAAAACGCTTGAATCTCAAAAAGAAGAATTAGTTAAACTGAACAAGCAGAACCTACAATTCAAAATAGATACAAAAAGAGAGTTAGAACTTGCTAGAAAAATCCAACAGACATCTCTTACAAAGCCTATTCATAATGAACATATTGAAATGGAGACATTTTATAAAGCGTCAAAAGAATTATCAGGAGATATTTATGGTATTTATCAACTTGATTCAAACCGATATGGAATTATAATACTGGATGTAATGGGACACGGAATTTCTTCAGCGTTAATCACCATGTCTCTTCACGCTCTTTTCCATAGACTAATTATGGAGGAGGGACTTACAATTGATAAGGTTATGAAAGAGTTGGATAATCATTTGCATGAATTGTTTCATAATAATGAAGATGCAAGACATTATTGCACTGCTATTTTTCTTTTGATTGATACAGATAAACAAAAAATTGATTACATTAATGCTGGTCATCCATCTGCTTTATGGCAAGATGATACTGGAGCCCAATTTGAATTACATTCAACTACTCCACCTCTTGGACTCTTTGAAGGTGTTAAGTTTAAAACCCAAACACTTTCATATACAAACAGAGGTAGGCTACTGCTATATACGGATGGTATAGATCCGCTAGGATCAGACTATTTGTGTACACTACTTATGGAGAGTGCAAACTTACCTGTAATTGGATTTAAAGAAAAAATTATACAGTCGCTTGAAAAGTGCGAATATGGGAATTCAAAAAGTGATGACCAATGCTTTATTATAGTGGATCTAAAGTATAATTTTTTACCAGAATCATCACAATATTTAGAGAAAAATTGCGCTCCCTCATAAAAGTGAGGAAGCGCAATTGGTTATTAATTAATTATATATATATCGCAAATTATATATTAGACATCTACCTAAGAAATTGGTTTACATAATAATCTTTATTGATATATTTACGATTACATATTCATTCTATTAAGAAAATCCCCTAACAGACTATCTAGATCTTCCTCTTTTTCATCATGCTCTGCTTCCGCTATAAAAGGTTCACTTTTCATTGCGCCTTTCCAATCAAACTTATTAAGATCATCATCTAGATTATTTAATTCTTGTATTGCAGATTCTTCTTCAACAGAGTCCATATACTCATCATTTTCCAAATTTATTACCGGGCTTTCCATTGCCCTTTCTTCTTGTAAATACAATGCTTCATTTATATCTAAAGAATTGCTATTTAGTGAAGCAAACAGGGAAGAGGCCCGTATTGGATCAGTTAGTAATTGAAAAATAATACTTCCTAACATTGCTTCAGAGTGTTCGTGCTTTAGCCAATCCCTCTGTGATTTACTTAATTTATAAGGTAGCGGAATTGTAACTGTCTCTCGTTCCATTGATAAATTCTTTCCAACACCTTGCATTACAAATTCAGCAATTTTACTTGAGAAATTCCTTTTTTCTGATTCCTTTAATTTCTGTAAATGCTTTAATAAATAATCCGGTGTATCAGAAGGAATACGAAACGAAATGGCTTGTCCTCGCTTAATCTCATTTGACTTCATACAACCACCCTACATTATTTCTTCACTAATTCTTGAGGCGATTTTTGTTTTTCCTTTTTTCTAACGAATTCAGAAATAAGCTTATAATAAGCGTTAGCCATCATCCAAATACTCTCTTTTTCGTCTTCAAAGAATTCAATATTATAACCATCCAAATTATTATTTAAAGTTTTAATATACTCTTTTAATACGATCGACCCGCCACCAACAAAATAACAAATTTCTGTTTGGGAGTTTTTCTGCCAAACATTACGTAATAATCGATATTGTTTTTTAGCTAATTCAAGCAAGATCCGATCTGTAATATCATGGACACTTGTTCGGCTACCCTTTACCATAATATGATTCCGGTCATTTTTCCTTGTAATGATTTCAACTACATCACGACGGCTGTCTAATTCAACGTCATGCTTCGTTCTGATTGCCTCTCGAATCGCCTCTAATGATTCAGATACACCCAGGTTAAATCCTTGTGCCTTATCATCATCAACATTTCGATTCTTAATAACGGCAATATCAGTCGATAATCCCCCGATATCTTGAATAATAATTCTTTTATCAATTAAATCCTTATTAACGATTTTCAGACTATTATCCATTACAAGATTTATAAAAGCAGCAAACCCTTCCGGATAGATTTTCACTTCATCAAATTTAATATTTACTTTTAAGCCTTGATATTTTGGTGTAACTAGAAATTCTACTTGATGGACAGATCCCACTAATTTAGAGCGGTATCCAGCATCTCTACCTTCCTTTACTTCGCGAAGAGGAAGACCAGTACCAAGTGTATAACTTGCATCAATCACATTATTTGCTTTTGGGAATGTGTGTGAACTACCCTCATTTACTGCATCTAATGCCAATGTTGTAAAAAGCATTACCAATGTCTGATCTTCCTCTGATTTAGAACTTCCTGGGTCTAATTCCGTTGCATTGTTACTCTTCGTCGCTAAATTCCCTACTCGATAGATAGCGTTATTCTCTTTCAATGCAGGTGAATGAACCCTGATGTGAATTCCTTGAAGAGGTTCTTTTGCATTTAATTCTTCTATTCCAATCACCGGTCGATCCTCTGTATCCCTTGCCATAATATTAGGAATATTAACTTCATAATCTAGTTCCCCAAAGAATGCCTTAATTGAGTCATTTCCCACATCTACAGCAGCAATTCTTGATTTAGTCATATAATCATTCCTTTTCAATTATTTTAAAAGAAGAAGGAGTAATGCAGTTCCCACTATTTATAGATTATATAATATTTATAGAAAATTCAATCTATTTAACAGAAATGTAAAATAGTAATGTTTGTTTATATATTTGTAAACTTTAATAACAAATGCGTATACAAGCCGTACTTTAAGGATGTATACATGTTTGTTTACATGTAAACGAATTCGTGGACGTTTTGTATACTTATTGTAAACAAGTATACAATTTTGTATACAAGTAAACTGTTTTTGTAAACTTATATATTTAAGTAAATTGTAGTTGTATGTAGATAAATTCTTGACCCATGAATGCTGGCAGATTTTTTAATATACTCGATAAGGAAATCCTTCTAATCATGAACTGAAGAAGCTAAAAAGAAACTTGATACAATGGGAAGCTTTAAAAAGAGAAGAATTGGAATTGCTTTAAACGTACTTTTAGTTATTTACTTCTATTCTCCTATTTTTTCGCCAGTAATACAGCCCATGTAAGTGCAATGTATGGTGCATTTCTTTCCGTCCTTGTAACTGTTGGTGCACCACCTATGGTTTCAACATTGGCTCTTGCATTTTTTAGTAATCTATTTGGATGTTTAACGAATTACGGTAGCGGACCTACTCCAGTTATCTTTGGGACAGGCTATGTTACACAAGAAAAATGGTGGACAATTGGCTTTATTATTTCTCTTGTTTGCCTCGTTATTTGGTTTGGTATTGGCGGTTTATGATTTGAAGTTATGGGACTTTGGTAAGGGACAATTGTTTTATGCATTTTGCGTACTGTATATCATAATAGTAGAAAGCATAAAAGACGCCCTTCGTGGACGCCTTTTCCTTTAGTTAAATATCAAAACATTATACTTATCTCACATTTACTTATGATACGGTTCACCTTTCATAATCCGAAAACTACGATAAATTTGCTCCACCAACACAAGCTTCATCAGTTGATGGGGTAGAGTCATTTTACCAAATGATAATTGATCATCTGCACGACTTATTACATCATCATGTAAGCCAAGTGAACCGCCAATAACGAAGGTAATTTTACTGTGGCCATATGTTTGGAGATTCTCGATGTCTTTTGAGAGTTCTTCGGAGCTTCGCATTTTGCCGTTAATTGCTAATGCTACGACATATTGGTCAGATGAAATTTTAGCGAGGATTCTTTCTCCTTCCTTTTTCTTTACCAATTCCATTTCTGCTTCACTTAGTTGTTCCGGTGCTTTTTCATCTGGAACTTCAATCAGTTCGATTTTTGTGTAACCGCTAAGCCGTTTGACATACTCTTCAATCCCCATTTTTAAATACTTTTCTTTTAATTTCCCAACGCTTATAATTGTAATACTCACAGGTTATCCACCTTTACATTCAGTTTACAAACACTTTATCCACAGAAGTTATACACATATCCACAGGCTTTTTCAATATATTGTATACGCTCATTCGTTCGCCACAATATATGTCGCCTGCTCTTCACAGTAGTTACACTTTGTGGATAACTTTTCTTCCTCTTTTACTTTTTCCATGATTGGTACCTTTTTTTCTATCGCAACAAACATATCTAATGCGTGTCCTATATGGGTTTCACAGCTATAAACTTTCAAATTTTCCAATCCTTTCGAACTTTCAGATTTCCACAGAGTTATGCACAATTCATCAATTGTTATCCACAACCTATTGTAACAAAAGAAAAGCGAGTGGGAAAGGTAGGGATTTCTCTTCCACACTCGCTTTTTTTACTCTTTACTGCTTTTTAGTTATCCACATCATTTATTTTTTGAACTATCTGCTAAAGTTAATGTTTTTTCAATTATTTCCCCACCGCGATATGCTTTAATCTTCACTTGGTCACCTACATGCTTTTTATTGTAAAGGATTTTGCGTAGGTCAATCGAGCTATCAATTTTTTCGCCATCCATTTCGACAATTACATCATATTTCTTCAATCCTGCTTTTGATGCTGGTGAGTTACCAACGACTTCACTGATTACAATACCTGATGTTACTTCTGCAGGTAATTTTAGAGTTTGTCTTTGGTGGTATGCTGGTACGTCTGTCAAATCAATTAACGCCACTCCCATTGATGGTCTTTCCACTTTACCAGTAGCTTGTAATTCATCGATAACAGGTATTGCTGTGTTGATTGGGATAGAGAACCCTAATCCTTCAACAGTGGATTCAGAAATCTTCATAGAGTTGATCCCAATTACTTGCCCTGCAAGGTTTATAAGAGCACCACCACTGTTACCAGGGTTAATAGCTGCATCTGTTTGTAAAACTTCTGCTTGCCAATCTTCTATACCATCACCATTTAAATCTACTGGCACTGTTCGGTCTTTACCGGAGATGACACCTGTTGTAACAGATCCATAAAAGTCCATCCCTAATGGATTACCAATAGCAATTACTGTTTCACCTTGTTTTAGTTTATCTGAATCACCAAAGGTAGCAACTGTTTTTACATGCTTATTTGAAATTGAAACAACAGCTAAATCTGTCCATATATCTGTTCCCACTAATTTTGCAGCCTCTTTAGATCCATCAGAGAAGGTCACTTCTAGTGATTTTGCTCCTTCAACTACGTGGTTGTTTGTCACTATATATGCTTTATTTCCTTCTTCTTTATAGATTACACCTGAACCGCTTCCAACTTCTTCATTAGCATTACTATCGCTTTTATTACTTCCATCTCTAAATGGAATGTTTCCCCATAAATCCATAGATGATTGTTGAATATTAGTTATTCCAACAACTGCATCCTTTGTTTTATCTACTGCATCTGTTACATTTGTAGAGATTTCAGTGGAAAGTTGCGGTGTGGCTGTTTTATTTACAGTAGTTGTAGCACCTGTTGTGCTAGTACTGCCCGGTAAATAACCAACCATTGATGGTAGTAAGAGCCAAACTAGTAGTGCACCAACAATTACACCAATAATTCCGCTAAAGAAGTACCCAGCTTTACTGCCACCATTTCTACGACTTCTAGTTTCGTCATTATCGTAATAGCCCATTGATTTCATCCTTCCTACGATTATTCTTTTGTTTTGGTACTTTTACTTTAAACTGAAAAGATTAAAATCAGATGAAAATAAATTTAAAATCAGTTCAAAATTTATAACATATCTTAACTTCCCCATTTTGCACACAAAAAAACCCCCAAATTTTTTTGGGGGAAATTGTCACTTTTATACTGTTACTAGCTCAGTTGGCTCAGAAGCATCTGTATCAAATAAGTTTAAGAATTCACCAGGCATAATGCCACATGATTGTAAGGTTTGTGAAACGCTCATTCTTGCTAAATCCTTCATGTTATTATCTTTGCTTAAATGGGAAAGATAAATACGTGTTGGTTTTTGTTCAACTACTTCACTCATCGCAACTGCAGCATCTTCATTACTAACATGTCCAAGGTCGCTTAAGATTCTCCGCTTGACTGACCAAGGATAGCGTCCCATTTGTAGCATGCCTACATCATGATTACTTTCAAAAACGAATGAATCAGCACCTTTAATAATGCCCTTCATACGATCACTTACATAACCTGTATCTGTGATAACAACAAGCTTTCGATTATTTTCATGGAAGCAATAAAACATTGGATCAGCTGCATCGTGTGAAACAGCAAATGATTCAATATCTAAAGAGCCAAATGTTTTGACTGTCTCCATATCGAATTGAAACCTTTGTTCTATAGGGATATTGCCAACTAGTCCATCCATAGCTTGCCATGTCTTTTCATTTGCAAAAACAGGGATGTTATATTTTCTTGCAAGTACACCCACACCTTTAATATGGTCTGAATGCTCGTGTGTTACTAATATACCACTTAATTTTTTTATATCACGGCCAACTTCTTCAAAAAGCTGCTCCATCTTTTTACCAGTCAATCCTGCATCAACGATAAAAGAATGCTCTCCACTCTCTACATAGATGGAGTTGCCCGTACTGCCACTGGCTAATACACTGAACTGCACTGTAAAGACCCCTTACTGTTTTTGTAATTCCTTTTCTTTTGCATTTTGTTCGATATCTACAATTGTACCATCTACAGCATTAACAAAATAATCTGTCTCATGGTGTTCGCCATTTTGGTCAAGGGAAACATGGATATACCATGTAGGCGATAACACTTGGATTTCAGTTAATGGGACAAGTGTTGAGTAGCCCAATTGTGTTTTTGTAATGGTCGAATTCGGCAATAAATAGCCTTTATCAAGGATTTGCTTGATTGCTTGTTTTGTTGAATATAGTGGGCTCTTTTCTCCAAAACTTTTTAGTGAATCAAACATTTTTTGCTCATAACCAGTAATCTCCAAATGATCATTCCAATAAATTTTAATCTCAGCATTTTGATTATAGTAAATCATACTATTTTCTGTGCTTTGGAAGAAAATTGCTTCATTATTTTTCCGATCAATTTTCCACAACATATAGGAACTACCTTTATATATATTCTTTGTCACAAAGTCTGTCAAACTCTCATCAGTAATTTCCGCCAATGGAGTAGGATTAAGTATCTTTGCTTCAAGTTTTGTACCATCCTCATTTAATTGAATTCGCTGATTTGTTAGACCTAATAGTTCATCCTGTGTAAATTTCTTAATCTTCCCCGAAATATAGGATACATTTAAGCCTTCTATTTGTTCACTTTTAACAGTTATATTCTCATCCTTTAATCGAGTAAGGGTATCTGTTTCACCAATTAGCTCAACATTTTTCCCTTCATTGTACTTGTTCACATACATCCAATATAAAAAAACATTCAAAATCGAGAAAACTATAATGAATATCGTTTTTGTTTTATTCCAATCCAACTTGGACACCTCCTACATTAGCAGGTGATAGAACTGTCCATTTACCATTTACCAAATAGAACCATGTTGGTTTTAGTACAAAAACATTTGGACGATTACTTTCTGTTAAATAGTATCCAGGTCGAACCTCTTTAACCATATTGATATCTACCTTTTTAGATTCCGTCAACTTATCTACTACACTCTGTCCATCCATAATTGTAACAGCATTATTCTCTGGTACCGATACTAATTTATAGTAAGGTCTTATATAACGTGCAATACTATTGTCCCCCCATACTGTCACAATCTGTGTAGAAGTGACATGTGAATCCGTAAATACGGGGTAGTCTTGCATATATAGTTGATATAATACCCTATTATTATTGTAATCCAGAGAATCAAAGCGAAAATCGCCAGTCCAACCACCGTGTTCGTTGATAAAATCAAAAGTATTTAATACTAACTTGGATTCTTCTAATGTTTCAAGATTATCAGAAGCTGTCGTATTGACAAAGTCTAATACTCTTTCATTATTATTTACAGTCAACATGGATGTACCATCTGTATAGACTTCTTCCATATTTGCATCATCTACACTGCTTTTAACAATCTTTGGATTATCAAATAGGGCATTTTTAAAACGATCAATTGATGAAGTAGAAATAAGATAAGTATACTGCATCATTTTTAGTTGTTCTGCAGGTAAATAAAGCGTACTTCCCTTATCACGTGTGAACGCCAAGTATCTCTCTAACTTATTAGATTGATCGATAACTTGTTTATTAAAAATTGCTTCACTTTTTACATGTATCTTTGCTTTATACAGTTGTCTTTTTGATGTATTCGCGAAGAATACAGTTAGCTCTTCATTTGAAGACAATTGAGACCAGTCCACAATCATTTCGTTAAAAGATATGTTAGATGGTTTTTTTTCAATTGTTGGTAATAGACTCTGGAAAATAGGATATGGAACATCATCAGGAAAGAATAATGTAAAGGAATTATCTCCTTCTATTAATTCGTTCATTCTTGAATTATTTGCATTATTACTTACGTGTACAAGACTGGTTACTTGCCAATCTTTCATTTGACTGATGATAGGTTTCATTTCCTCAGAGCGATCTGTTCCACGCCACACACCATTTTCATGAAATACCATTCTATAAGGTACTATGATATCGGTAAGCTGTAGTTTTTTCTCAATTGAAATATTAATGTTTGCCTTTTCAAGTGGGTCATAATTTGGTTTATAGGTCCAAATGGAAAAAGTCAAACTAATACTAAGTAATACTAGAACAAAGAGGACAAATGATTTGATCTGCTCGAGATATTTCAATCCCATTCACCTGCCTCATCATCTTCATAAGGTAATGTAAAGAAGATTGTTGTACCAATCCCTTCTTCACTTTCAGCCCAAATTTTACCGTTATGGGCTAATATCATTTCCCGAGAAATGGCTAGACCTAAGCCCGTGCCGCCCATTGAACGTGCTCTTGCTCTATCAACACGATAGAAGCGATCAAAAATCCGCTCTACATTTTCCTTCGGTATACCCATACCATCATCTGAAATCATTACAGTGACTACACCATCATTTGCAGTCATACCAAAGCGTATATTTCCACCATCTGGGGAATATTTTAGAGCATTAGAAATAATGTTATCAATTACTTGTGTGATTTTATCCGTGTCAATTTCAACATAGCATGGTGCTGAAGGCAGTAGTCGCTTAAACTCAACGTTTTTGGACTTAGACATTTCAAATCGGTCGATAATTCGATTAAAGAATTTATTGAAGTCCACATAGTCAGCGTTAATTTCATATTCTCTGCTATCCATACGAGAAAGCTGTAGTAAATCATTAACTAGACGAATCATACGCTCCGTTTCTGTTTGTGTAACATTTAAAAATTGGGGAGCAATATCTTTGTTTTGCCATGCACCATCAGCTAATGCCTCTAAATAACTACGCATTGTTGTTAGAGGCGTTCGTAATTCATGTGATACATTTGATACAAATTCGCGTCGTTCCATCTCAATCTTTTCTTGTTCCGTAATATCATGTAATACAGTAATTACACCATTTACAAATCCTGTTTCCTTCTGAATAACAGAAAAGTTTGCTCGCCAAATATACGGGCGATCAGGTGAACTAAAGTCCAAATTAATGGAATCCTTCATATGAATTAAATCTTCAAATGTATGTTCTTCTTCTAGTCCTAGAACAGAAACTAATGGTCTACCCATTAACTCATCTTGTTCACCATTTAATAACTTTTGGGCTGGCTTATTAATTAAGATAATTTTGCCTTTACGATCTGTTGCAATCACACCATCTGTCATATTGGTTAAGACAGAAGCTAACTTTCTTCTTTCACCTTCCGTAGTAGACGTTGCTTCTTGGAGTCTGTTTGTAAGATGATTGAAGGAAATAGCTAGTTGTCCAATTTCATCATTACCGTACACTTTAACCTTTCGAGAAAAATTTCCTTTTGCCATCGCTTGTGCTTGTCTACGCATATCTGAGATTGGCTTCGTAATTGTACGTGCTATGAAAATCCCTAAGATAATTGTAATAGCTAAAGCTAGTGCAGTACCACCCGCTAGAATTTGATTAATCTCGTTCATTTGTTCAAATATACGTTCAATATTTGATTTTACATAAACAGTACCGATGACTTTGCCATTAGACATAATTGGAGTAGCTACTACCCATATGCGCTTTCTGGTCTTATCATCAAGTGCAATTTTTTGGTATCTTGTTTGTGTACTTATCGATTGTCTTACAAGTTGGTCCATTGACCGTTGACCAATAATAGATTGATTGCTTATATCTGAAGTCGCTAGAATACGATAGCGTGGGTCTATTACTCTAATCTCTTTAATATCTTCTGAAGACAATCCATTTAACACACTTTTTAAACTTTGTTCTACTGTTAAATCATTATCTGTTCTTTCTTTTAGTAGCTCTTCTTTAACACTAAAGTTAACAAGCTTCAACCGATCCGTGATAGATGTTTCAAAGTTTTGTTTTAATGTTTGTTCTAATTCTTTTGCAAAATATAACCCTATTATTTGCATAGCAATTATTATGAGCAACACATAAATCAGTACAATCTTGACTTGTACTGATTTTAAAAAACGAACCCTTAGCATGTTCTTTACTCCTGTTCAGGATTTCTTAAATAGTATCCTACACCACGGCGAGTGACAATCCAGGTTGGATGACTTGGGTTATCCTCTATTTTCTCTCTTAATCGGCGTATTGTTACATCGACTGTCCGGACATCCCCAA
The DNA here is from genome assembly GCF_053847205.1 of Rummeliibacillus sp. JY-2-4R. Lineage (NCBI taxonomy): Bacteria > Bacillati > Bacillota > Bacilli > Caryophanales > Caryophanaceae > Rummeliibacillus > Rummeliibacillus sp. JY-2-4R. Next base: position 4,018,812 of record NZ_CM132623.1, read on the forward strand.
AATAATCATAACCCCAGACTGTTTGAAGTAAATGTTCACGTGTCATCACTTGTCCAATATGTTTTGCTAAATAGTGAAGTAATTCAAATTCGCGATGCGTTAATTCAATCGCCTCATCACGTTTTAATACAAGATACGCATCAGGTTGAATTATTAAAGTGCCAATCACAATGTCGTTGTTTTCTTCTACAACTTCCTCAGGAGTTGCAACCGTTTGATGTCTACGCATATTTGCCTTTACACGTGCAATTAATTCCCTTGTAGAAAAAGGCTTTGTCACATAATCGTCTGCACCAAGCTCAAGTCCTAGTACTTTATCAATTTCCGAATCCTTAGCTGTTAACATGATAATAGGTAAGTCATACTTTTTACGAACTTCACGGCAAACTTCCATTCCATCACGTTTAGGTAACATAATATCTAAAAGCATTAAATCTGGCTTAATTTCTTCCACCTTTTCTAATGCTTCATCACCATCATAAGCACAAACTACTTTATATCCTTCTTTTACTAAATTAAACTGTAATATATCTGCAATTGGTTTTTCGTCATCTACTACTAATATTGTTTTATCCACAGTTTTATTTCCCCCTTCTTACACTGTTATTAGGTTATTCATTACTGTTAGACTATATTTCTCAAATATAACTCTACCATGCTTTAATGCCTGGCGCATCCTTCGCTATTATTATACTTGAAATTTCCTGGGCAATAATTTGCTAATCTTCGACATAAAAAAATAGTATGAATCTATATTAGTTTAACATAAAGTAAATCATCAGGATTTCCTATTAGTATGATAAAAAGGACTCATATTTTATGTTACCAAGCATTTCTGATTTACCTTTACCCTAATTTTTTTAAATTTTTTTCTAATGTTTTCAGATATTTGTTACCTTTTCAATTTTCCATTTCTATATTTTAGGTAAACCAGTGGATTACTATTAATTTTTAGAGGATTGGGGAGATTATATGAGCGATTCGAGCAGGGTATCCATGGAAGCAATACTAAAAAAGGCAACAGAAATTAATAAGACAAATAAGAAATCATCCAAAAAAAAACTATTTCAGAGAATCATTATGGTAATGCTTGGTGCCTGTATTATGGCATTTGGACTTGAACTATTTTTAGTTCCAAATAGAATTCTAGATGGTGGAATTGTTGGTATTTCCATTATCATTTCTCATCTAACAGAATTCCCCCTAGGAATATTTATTTTCCTCTTAAACATTCCATTTATTTTCCTCGGTTATAAGCAAATTGGTAAAACCTTTGCCTTATCATCTGCCCTTGGAATTACAACTTTATCAATTACTACTCTCTTGCTACGCCATATAGAGCCTGTTACAAGGGATTTACTGTTATCTACCGTTTTTGGTGGAATTGTATTAGGCATTGGTGTAGGACTTGTTATCCGATATGGTGGATCACTTGATGGCACTGAAATATTAGCTATTCTATTCAATAAAAAAATGCCTTTTTCAGTTGGCGAAATTATTATGTTTTTCAACCTTATCATTTTTGCTATTGCAGGCTTTGTCTTTACATGGGAACAAGCAATGTACTCTGGTTTAGCTTATTTCATCGCTTATAAAATGATAGATATTGTTATTCAAGGGCTAGATGAATCAAAAGCAGTATACATTATTAGCGATGAATATGATGAAATAGGGCGAGCCATTATTGATCGATTAGGACGTGGTGTCACTTATCTAATGGGTGAGGGTGCCTATACTGGAGAACATAAGAAAGTCATCTTTACTGTAATCACCCGTTTAGAAGAATCAAAGCTTACCTCAATCGTTGGTGAATTAGATGCCAATGCATTCTTAGCAATCGGTAATATCGCAGAGGTAAGAGGTGGACGGTTTAAAAAGAAAGATATCCATTAAAAAATGCGATTTTCCTTAAAGAAAATCGCATTTTTTGGTCTTATAACAACTAGCTTAAATAAAATTAAGCCTCTTCCCAAACATCAACTAATACGTTTGTTTGTTCACGGTCTGGCCCTACTGAGAATGTAGCAATACGGATACCCGTTAATTCACTTACACGTTTTACGTAATTACGTGCGTTTTCAGGTAACTCTTCTAACGTTTTGCAGCCTGTAATATCTTCAGTCCATCCTGGAAGCTCTTCATAAATTGGTTTGCAGCCTTCAATAATATGGAGATTTGCAGGATATTCAGTAATTGTTTCACCATTGTAATCATATGCAGTACAGATTTTAACAGTTTCAAGACCTGTTAAAACGTCAATTGAGTTAAGAGCTAAATCTGTAATACCGGATACACGACGGGAATGGCGCACTACTACTGAGTCAAACCAACCCACACGACGAGGACGGCCTGTAGTTGTACCATATTCGCGACCAACTTCACGAATTTGGTGACCCACTTCATCAAATAATTCAGTTGGGAATGGACCGTCTCCTACACGAGAAGTATAAGCTTTACTTACACCAATTACGCGTGAAACTTTAGAAGGACCTACGCCAGCGCCAGTAGCAACACCACCAGCAACAGGGTTAGATGAAGTAACATATGGGTAAGTACCGTGATCTACATCAAGTAAGATACCTTGTGCACCTTCAAACAATACTTTTCCTTCTTGATCTAGAACATCATTTAATACTTTAGAAGTATCTGTTACATATTGTGCAATTTCTTGACCATATCCGTAGAATGCTTCGAAGATATCCTCGAATTTTAATGGTTCTACTTCATAGAATTTAGTAAATAGACGGTTTTTAATTTCCAAGTTGTTACGAAGCTTTTCTTCAAATACATCTTTGTCTAAAAGATCTGCGATACGGATACCAATACGTTGAACTTTATCAGTATAGCAAGGTCCAATACCTTTACATGTAGTTCCGATTTTTGCATCTCCACGAGATTCTTCGTCTACTTTATCTTGATAAATGTGATAAGGAAGAATAACATGAGCACGATTTGAGATACGTAAGTTAGAAGTATCAACACCGCGGTCTTGTAAGCCTTTAAGTTCTTTTACTAAAGATTCAGGGTTAATAACCATACCATTACCCATTACTGAAGCTTTATCTTTATAGAAAATACCAGAAGGAATCAAGTGTAATTTATAAGTTTCGCCTTCAAATTGAATTGTATGTCCTGCGTTATCGCCGCCAGAATAACGTGCGATCGCATCTGCTTTTTTAGATAGGAAGTCTGTAATTTTACCTTTACCTTCGTCTCCCCATTGTGTACCTACTACTACAACTGATGTCATGGTCAGCACCTCCGTCAGACACTTTCATTGTGTCCTGATTCAAACAGAATAATTGTAACAACGATATTAAGTATAGTCAAGAAAAAACAGCAAAAAACACGAACATATGATAAAAGTCAGACATCAATGTTCGTGTTTTTTAATCAATTAACTGGATAAAGCATTTCCACTTCGAGTGTTGTTAGCAAAAGTTTGCTGTTTAGTATCCACCTGATGGGGCTTCTGCTGTCCAATCAACGCTAACAAATTTATTAAATTCCTTTTTAAACGCTAATTTTACTGTATCTGTAGGACCATTACGTTGTTTTGCAATAATTATTTCAATCGTATTGGCATCTTCTGTTTGCTTATCGTAATAATCTTCACGATATAAGAATGCCACGATATCGGCATCTTGCTCAATACTTCCTGATTCCCGAAGGTCACTCATCATTGGCCTTTTATCTTGCCGTTGTTCAACGCCACGAGATAATTGAGATAATGCAATGACTGGAACTTCCAATTCACGTGCTATTGCTTTTAGTGAACGTGAAATTTCAGAAACCTCTTGTTGTCTATTTTGCCCTGCAGCACCACTGCCTTGTATTAGTTGAAGATAGTCAATTATAATCATGCCAAGACCGCGTTCTTGCTTTAAACGTCTGCATTTTGCACGAATCTCATTGACTCGAACGCCAGCGGAATCGTCAATATATATTCCTGCACGAGAAAGAGTTCCTGTCGCCATAGTTAGTTTACGCCAATCTTCCGAATTTAAAGCACCCGTACGTAAAACTTGTGCATCAATGTTTCCTTCAGCACAAAGCATACGCATAACTAGTTGTCCTGCGCCCATTTCAAGCGAGAAGATTACCACATTTTCTTCTGTTTGTGTACCAACAGCTTGCGCTATATTCAATGCAAAGGCTGTTTTCCCAACAGAAGGTCTAGCTGCAACAATAATTAAATCACCGCGTTGGAAACCAGCTGTTAATCGGTCTAAATCTCGAAAGCCTGTTGGTATACCAGTAATATCAGCTTTACGGTTTTGTAGAGTTTCGATATTGGCATATGTTTCAACAAGAACATCCTTAACATGCTTAAAATCGCCGGTATTTTTGCGATTGGCTACTTCCATCATTTTGCTCTCTGCTTCAGAAAGTAGTGCATCTACTTCATCCTCGCGAGTATAACCATCTTCTACTATTTTCGTAGCTACTCTGATTAAACGACGAAGTACAGCCTTTTCAGATACAATTTGAGCATAATATGCGACATTGGCTGCTGTTGGCACAGCACTTGCAATTTCAGTAATGTAGGAAATACCCCCAACATCCTCTAATTCATTATGAGATGATAACTCCTCTGTTACTGTAACGATATCAATTGCCTTCCCTTGGTCACTTAAGCGCAACATCGTTTGGAAAATCTTCTGATGTGCTGAACGGTAGAAATCGTCTGGAAGTAGGATTTCTGAAGCCGTAATCAGTGCTTGTGGTTCAAGGAAAATGGCCCCAATGACAGATTGTTCAGCTTCCTGGTTGTGAGGTGGGACTCGGTCCAATTGTGGATCGTTCATAAATGTCTCTCCTTACGCTTGCTCTGCAACATGTACTTTCAATGTAGCAGTCACTTCATGATGAAGTTTTACAGGTACTTTCGTAACACCTAATGTACGAATAGCATCTTTTAATTCCATTTTACGTTTATCAATTTTAATTCCGTGGTCTTTTTGTAATTGTTCCACGATTTGTTTAGATGTAATCGAACCGAAAAGTCTACCGTCTTTACCAGGCTTCGCGGAAAGTTCCACAGTTAATTCTTCCAATGTTTCTTTTAATGCTTTTGCATCTTCTAATTCTTGTTGCGCATCTGCAGCAGCACGTTTGTTTTGTGCCTTTAATTTTGCTAGTTCTGCAGCTGTTGCTTCTACTGCACTTTTTTGTTTGAACAATACATTACGTGCATAACCGTCTGAAACCTCTTTTGTTTCACCTTTTTTACCGTGACCTTTAACATCTTTTAAAAATATTACTTTCATGAATCTGTACTCCCTTCTAATACATCATCTATTGCTACTTTTAGTTTTTCAATTGCTTCATCAATTGTTTGGACTTCTAGTTGGCAAGCGGCATTTGTTAAATGGCCTCCTCCACCTAATTCCTCCATTACAAGCTGTACATTGATCTCACCTAACGATCTTGCACTTATACCTACTGTTCCATCATTTCGATGAGCGACAACGAAGGATGCTGAAATATCCTTCATCGTTAATAAAATATCAGCAGTTTGAGCAATTAATACTGAATTATATATTTTATCACTATCACCGCGTGCAATTGTGATTCCTTTATGTACAAACTCTGCTGTTTGTACAATTTTTGAACGTTCTATATATGTGCTAATATCTTCTTTTAATAAGCGTTGAACAAGTACAGTATCTGCACCATTTGTACGTAAATAAGATGCAGCTTCAAATGTTCTAGCACCTGTACGTAATGTGAAGCTCTTCGTATCAACAATAATACCAGCTAGTAGGGCTGTTGCTTCTAACATAGTTATTTTATCATTTTTTGGCTGATACTCTAACAATTCAGTTACTAATTCAGCAGTTGAAGAAGCATATGGTTCCATATAGACAAGCATTGGCTTTTGGACAAATTCTTCTCCGCGTCGATGGTGATCAATGACAACCACTTTATCTGACTTATTTAGTAACTTCTCCTCAATTGTCATACTTGGTTTATGTGTATCTACTATAACAAGTAGTGACTTATCTGTAATTTTATCCAATGCTACCTCTGGCGTGATAAAACGATTATATAAATCTGACTTTTCCTTCACTACTTGCATGAGGCGACTGATGCTATTATCGATATTATCAAAATCCATAACGACATAACCATCAATACCATTCATATCCGCCATTTTGCGAACACCAATAGCAGCACCTATCGCATCCATATCAGGCATTTTGTGACCCATTACAAAGATTTGATCGCTATCTTGTATTAAATCACGTAATGCATGCGAAATAACACGTGCACGTACTCTTGTCCGTTTCTCAACAGGGTTGGTCTTTCCACCATAGAATTTTACTTTTCCATCAGGATTCTTAATTGCTACTTGGTCGCCGCCACGACCAAGGACAAGATCTAAACTAGATTGAGCAAGTTCCCCTAATTCCAATAAGGATTGAGAGCCCGCGCCCACCCCAATACTTAATGTTAAAGATAAGTTTTGTTGTGCTGTAATTTCACGAATGTCATCTAAAATTGAAAACCGTTTCTTTTCCAATTCCCGCAAAATAGACTCATTTAATACAGCAATAAAGCGGTCTGAATTAATACGCTTTAAGTAAATTCCATTTGTAGAACTCCAATTATTAACTAATGAAGTAACAAGTGAATTCGTTTGACTACGTAATTGATCATCCATTCCTTGAGTTATTTCATCATAGTTATCTACAAAAAGGATAGCAATTACTGTACGATCTTCATAGTACAATTCTTCGATTTCTACTTGTTCAGTAATGTCAAAAAAGTAAAGAAGTTTTTCCTCTGGTTTATAAAATGCACGATACTTCCGATTGTTTAACGTGATATTTAGTTCATTAGATTCTTCATGTTTAATAAGATTGTATAAATCATTTGATAGAGAGAAAATTTCTTCTCCAATCAATGAACCCGTCCCTACAATACGTTGCATGTATGGGTTTGTCCATTCAATTGAAAATTGTTCATCTATTAAAACAATTCCAATTGGCATTTCTAACAATGCCTCTTCTCCAACCTTCTTTAACCGGTAAGATAGCATTTCAATATGCTTTTCAGTTTCAATATACGTGTCTGATTCAGCTTTCCAAGCAAGAATCAAAACCAGCACGAGAACAATACCATATACAATACCTGTCACTAAATTCCACATTACGCATATAACAATTCCTGCTATTCCAAGCAATGACAGGATTAAAAGAGGATAACGTATTGGTCGTTTTCTAAAAAGAGTACCCATAATTCTCAACTCCCTATTTTCTTGTCATGCCACTAAAAAAAGAACGGATATTAAATCCTAAATCAACTATGCCAAGCAAAACGGCAAAAGAACTTAGTGGAATAGCTAAGATAGTACCAACTGCAGCAGTCCACTTAGGCCATCCTTGCTGATACGTAAAAAAGTGAATAAACGATATACCCTGTAACATTAATAATATGCTTAAAATTGTCGATAAATTTAATACAATCATGTAAATAAGTGTACCTACTTCGGGTTTTATAAATAAGGTAATCACTAAAATGACCAGATAGTACCACAAAATAGCGCGTGGTAATCTAAAGTCTTTGAATGGTTCAAATTTAGGAACCTCTAAACCAAAGCGACGGAGCAACGGCAAATTCAAGGAAATAATAATAAATGTCATAACAAAAACAGATATAGTTACAATTGATGGGAGTACCATCTGCATCGTATCAAACAATGTATTTAATTGATCTGTCGGAATTGGTGTCTGACCTGTGATTGCCTTTGTTAACTCATTTGACTTTTCATAACTTTCTCGAATACTTTTTATTGTCTCTTTCAAAATATCCATATTGAAGAACTTAACCGAAATAATGTACTCCAAAGTAAAAGAAATCAAGACTGTAAATGCTGTAGATAAAAATAAAAAGATTTTACTTTTCTTTGTACGGATTACATCTCCAATAACAAATCCAATCGCTGCAAATACTATTGCCACAGGTAGAACCAGAAGTCCACCTATCAAAAGTGAGATTACAGCACTGACAATTGCAACTAATAACGACGAACTACGGCTATACCTTGCGCTATACCAAGCAATCGGTAACGGATTAAACCAAATCGCTATAATACTTAAGACAGGTATATATGTAGAGATGGCTAATAATATTGTAAATAATGCAACCATCATAGCGCCATGTGTAATTCTCCGTGTCTGATTTTCCGGCATTCAAAACCTTCCTTTTCATAAAGAAAAACTATTATTCATCTTATTATTGTACCATGTTTCATGATATGTAACAAAAAGCATACTACCTCTAAATATCCGTTATTTGCCGAATGATTAGCCTTTCATCGTCATATACCTATAAAAAAAGGACCGGCATAAAGCCGGTCCTTTTACTAAATACTATTTATCATCTGCAGTGAATGGTAGTAATGCCATTACACGAGCCACTTTGATAGCTGATGTAAGTTTACGTTGGTATTTTGCGCTTGTACCAGTCACACGACGTGGAAGAATTTTTCCGCGTTCAGAGATGAATTTTTTTAATAAATCAACATCTTTGTAATCGATGTGTTTGATGTTATTAGAAGTAAAATAGCAAACTTTACGGCGTTTGCGGCCTCCTTTACGTGGTGCCATTGTATATTTCCCTCCTTATACGATAAATATATAGAGCGTGCAATAAGTCATTTGCTTAGAATGGTAGGTCGTCTTCTGTTACGTCGACTTTCCCTCCACCATTGCTAACTGGTGCAAATGGATCTTCATCTACACGTGTATAATTCTGCTGACTAGGTGATTGATTCTGTTGATAAGATGGTTGTTGATAGTTACCTTGCTGTGGAGCTCCATATGATTGACTACCACCAACTGATGACTGTCCGCCAAATTGTTGTCCTTGTTGAGAACGATCTCCTGCAGCACTACGAGGTTCTAAAAACTGAACGCTATCTGCGATAACTTCTGTTGTGTAAACGCGTTTACCATCTTGTCCTTCATAACTACCTGTTTGAATTCGGCCTTCGATACCTGCTAGGCTTCCTTTTCGTAAGAAGTTTGCAGTATTTTCGGCTTGTTTACGCCAAACAACGCAATTAATAAAGTCCGCTTGTTTCTCACCTTGTTGGTTAGAAAACGTTCTATTTACAGCAACTGTAAAGCGAGCCACAGCTACGCCACTTGGTGTGTAACGGAGTTCTGGGTCTTTTGTTAGTCTTCCAACTAGTACGACACGGTTAATCATCAGAATACAACCTCCTTATCTGCTTTTAATAAAGTTCAAATTATCAATTATTTATCATCTTCGCGAACTGCAATATAACGAATGATATCTTCGTTGATATTTGCAAGACGAGTATATTCATCGATTGCTTTTGCATCAGCGTTAACTTTCATAATTTCATAATAACCTTCGCGGAAATCTTCGATTTCATAAGCTAGGCGGCGTTTGCCCCATTCTTTTGATTCGACAACTTCAGCACCGTTAGAAGTTAAGATGTCATTGAAACGTTCAACTAAAGCTTTTTTAGCTTCATCTTCGATGTTTGGACGGATAATATACATTAATTCGTATGCTCTCATTTTAAGCACCTCCTTATGGACTTTGGCCAAAAGCTTTGCTATTGGCAAGGAGCAAGTAATAGTTACTACTCACATCTTCGAATTATATCACAGGCAATATCATTAAGCAATAAATTTACTAGGCATTTCAAGTGATATTCTCTATAATTTAATAAGGGGTGTTCAATTGGAAAACAATTTTGAACCTTTTGATGTTATTGAAATCGATATCAAAAAGATGGTTTGGCATAATCTATTTTGGACTTTCTTTTTAATGATTGCCTTCTTTTTTATAAATGCACTTATATATCAAAGCATTACTATTCATATAACATTGTGGGATTTCCCTTTATTTTTGATTCTTTATATAGTACTAATTATATTGCATGAAGCTTGCCATTTAATTGGATTCATCCTTTTTGGAAAGGTGCCATTTAAGAAATTAGCATATGGCATCAATTTGAAAATGGGTGTTGCCTATGCAACAACTAAAGAATTAATGCCAAATAAGGCTATGAAGAAGGCATTGTTGCTTCCCTTTTGGATAACTGGTGTAATTCCTGCACTCATAGGATTTATCACAAATAGCAATCTATGGCTCTTTATAGGTGCATGGCTAATAGCCGGTGCTATCGGTGATTTTATGATGTATGCAAAGCTTCGAAAATATCCGCAGCAGTATTTAGTGAAAGATGATCCGAATCTTCCAAAGTTATATGTATATAAAACATAAGATATTTTGATATTCTTACTTTCTTCAAACAACTCATTTCCTGTAAATAAAAATGCCATAATAGTGCACTTAAATCACTATTATGGCATTTTTTTATTTTTTAAAATTACACATTAAAACGGAACAACATAACGTCGCCATCTTGAACAACATAATCTTTTCCTTCAAGACGCACTCGACCCGCTTCTTTTGCAGCATGCATAGAGCCATGTTGCATTAAGTCATCGTAAGAAACAGTTTCAGCGCGAATAAATCCACGTTCAAAGTCAGAGTGAATAATTCCCGCACATTGTGGTGCCTTCATCCCTTTGCGGAATGTCCAAGCTTTAACCTCTTGTACGCCAGCTGTGAAATATGTGGCTAGTCCAAGTAAGCTATAAGATGCACGGATTAATTGGTCAAGGCCAGATTCTTCAATTCCTAATTCTTCTAAGAACATTGCTTTTTCTTCATCATCAAGTTCAGCAATTTCCTCTTCAATTTTGGCACATACAACAATTACCTCTGCACCTTCTCTAGCTGCATACTCACGGACGGCTTTTACATATTCATTGTGCTCTGCATCTGCTACTTCGTCTTCAGAGACATTTGCAACGTAAAGCATTGGTTTAATTGTTAATAAGTTTAAACCTTTGATCACTTTCTTCTCATCATCTGTCAATTCAACAGAACGAGCAGGTAATTCATTTGCGAATGCTTCTTTAATCTTTTCAAGGATTGGCGCTTCAATCATTGCTTCTTTGTCTTTTTGACGAGCAAGCTTTTCAACTTTTGAGTAGCGTTTATCAACTGTTTCCAAATCAGCAAGAATCAATTCTAAGTTAATCACTTCTATATCGCTAATCGGGTCTACTTTACCTTCAACATGTGTAATATTTTCATCCACAAAACAACGAACTACTTGAGTGATAGCATCAACCTCACGGATATGAGCTAAAAACTTATTGCCAAGACCTTCACCTTTACTAGCACCTTTTACAATACCGGCAATGTCTGTAAATTCAAATGCAGTTGGAACAGTTTTCTTTGGTTGTACTAATTCAGTTAATTTATCTAAACGGGCATCTGGAACCTCTACAATCCCTACGTTAGGATCAATTGTTGCGAACGGATAGTTTGCAGCAAGCGCACCTGCTTTTGTAATTGCATTGAACAATGTAGATTTACCAACGTTTGGCAGACCTACGATTCCGGCTGTTAAAGCCATTCTTTCCACAACCTTTCGAAATAAAAATGCTATTAATGTATTTACTATTCAACTTGTTAATTATAGAGATTTGCTAGGCAAAAGTCTAATTTTGCTATTCTACTGTCGGGTTAGCAAAAACCAATACTTTTTTCATTTTCTTTTCAAATTCTCTTCTTGAAATCATCACACTATGTTGACAACCCACACATTTAATTCGAATATCCGCACCCATACGAATAATCTTCCACTCGTTTGTGCCACATGGATGTTGCTTTTTCATCTCAACAATATCAAAAAGTCCATACTTTTTTGCTTCCATTTACCTCTACTCCTCTTCTTCAAATGCTTTATTATTATCACGCTCATAAACCATCATTTTTGGATAAGGAATTTCAATACCATTGCGATCGAAAATCTCCTTAACATCGCGGCGAATCATTCTGGAAATAGGGAAATGTTTCATCGGTAATGTTTCGACTGAGATACGTAAAGTAACTTCTGCTCCAACAACATTTTGGACTCCTAGTAATGTTGGTTCTGAAACAATTTCTTCATGTGCAGCCGGTAGAGCCTTTAAATAGTTCTCTATTAGCCTTTCAGCTTTTGCTATATCTGAACTATACGCTACACTAACATCAATTATTGCTATTGAGTTATTTATTGAATAGTTGACTACTTCTGTAATAGAGCCATTAGGAATTATATTAATCTCTCCTGAAGCCCCTTTAATTTTAGTAGTACGTAAACCAATTTCTAGAACTGTACCTTCCGTTGAAGTAATTTTAATATAGTCTCCAACACCAAATTGGTCTTCGAAAATGATAAAGAAACCAGTTATAACGTCTTTTACTAAACTTTGTGCGCCAAACCCAACAGCTAAACCGACGATTCCAGCACCAGCTAATAAACCAGCAACTTTAATATTCATAGCGGATAAAATAGCAATAATCGCTGAAAAGTAGACAACATACGAAATGACACTTTGCAATAGTCGTAGAATCGTTCGATAGCGACGTTCTGAAGCGGGTTGAAGGGCAATTGGGCCATTCACTCGGATATGAAAAAATTTCTTAATAGCTATCTTTGCTACGCGGACAATGATCATTGATAATAGAATAATTGTAATAATTTTTATTGTCGCAATTCCAATGGTATTCCATAAATCTTCATCTGTTAATACATTCATAAAGTGATTATACATTCTCTCAAATTTCACTTTTATAACTCCTCTTGCATAAAAATTTTCTATCATACGTATACTGCTGAAAAAGAAGAAAGTGAGACTTCCTATGACACTTCCCATTTCTAACTCGGCATTCTCATATTCATTGCATTATCAAGAATCAGGTACCGTCTGGCGATTAAGTTCTTTCTTATTAGAGCATATACCATTTCACCATGAAAATCTTGTTTTTTGTTGTATTGGCTCTGATCGTTCTACTGGTGATGCATTAGGGCCTTTAACAGGCAGTTTGCTATCCAATTATATATCATTTCCATATCAAATAATTGGATCCTTAAACCAGCCATTGCATGCTTTAAACTTAAAGGAAACGGTAGAGTCTTTGCAAGCTCAATCTACTACACCTTTTGTAGTTGCCATTGATGCTTGTTTAGGTGAACAACAGAGGATTGGCGAAATCCTATTCCAAACAGGCCCCCTCTTACCAGGAAAGGCCGTAAAAAAAGAATTGCCACCAATAGGGGACGTATCCATTAAAGGAATAGTCAACTTTGGCGGCTTTATGGAACATACTATATTACAAACAACTAGATTAAATGTAACTTATGAAATGAGCAATCGAATTGCTCGAAGTCTTTATTTAGCTTGGCATCGTTATTCACTAAAAAATATGCATACAAGTAACTACAGCAGCCACCACTAAAATGGCTGGGAGTAAATTAGCTACGCGGATTTTGGTAAGACCCATCATATTTAGACCTATTGCTATAATCATTGCGCCACCTGTTGCAGTCAATTGTTGGACAAATGTATCTAACAATACATCTGGAACAACATTACTTATTTGCTTGGCAAATAGGGTAATTATTCCTTGGTATAAAAACACTGAAACTGCACCAAATATTACACCTATACCTAAAGTAGAAGCCAAAAATATTGCAGTGAATCCATCTATAATACCTTTAGTAATTAATACTGAGTGGTCATTTCGTAAACCACTATCAAGCGCACCAATAATTGCCATGGATCCAATAACGAATATTAATGTACTTGTTATAAAGCCTTGGGCGATATCACCATTGTCGCCCTTCTTACCAATTTTATGTTCCATCCACTTTCCGAATTGGTTTAGTCGTAAATCTAAATCAACCCATTCACCAATAATAGCACCAATTACTAAGCTAATAATCACGACGATAAAATTATCACTAGTTATTCCCATTTGGATTCCTAGTACTGCTACTGCAAGCCCAATAACCTGCATAACTGTTTCCTTCATCCTATCGGGAATTCCTTGCAAAAATCTCCCGATTATTGAACCAATTACGATAAGCACTGTATTAATAATAGTTCCTAATAAAACCAATGAAATCCACTCAATCCTCTAATAATTCTAATATACGTTCTAAATCATCCTCAGAGAAAAATTCAATTTCAATCTTCCCTTTATTTTTTGTCTTTTTAATCAAGACATTGGTTCCAAAGTAATCTCTTAATTGTGTTTCCTTTTCTTCAATGAAAATATCCTTTTTCACTTTTTTATCTGTTTCACGTGGAACATCTTCATTCATTGAATGGACTAATTCTTCCAATTGGCGAACATTAAGTTGTTGTTTTATCACTTTTTCAGCAACTAGTGGAATTTGCTTTTTGTTTTTCAAGCCTAATAGTGTTCTACCATGCCCCATCGATAACTTACCCTCATTGACATACTTTTGTATTTCCTTTGGTAAAGTTAGAAGGCGAACATGATTTGCGATATGTGGCCGACTTTTCCCTAAACGCTTTGATAGCTCTTCTTGTGTTAAATTAAGATGCTCCATCAAGCTATGATAGGCTTCCGCTTCTTCAATTGGGGTTAAATCTTCACGTTGAAGGTTTTCCAAGATGGCCAACTCCATCATCTGAGCATCGCTTAAATCTCGAACTACTGTTGGAACTTCTGCTAAATTTGCCAATTTAGCTGCCCGAAAGCGCCTTTCTCCAACAACGATTTCATATTTAGACCCTTTTTTACGCAAAATTATAGGTTGTAAAATACCATGCTCCTTAATGGATTGCGCAAGTTCTTGCAAAGCATCTTCATCGAATAGTTTACGTGGTTGGAATGGATTCACAACGATATCTTTAACTGCCGTTTGTGTTACTTTATCTGAATCCATTAGCGCTTGATCTTGGAAAAGTGCTCCAAGCCCTTTACCTAATCCTTTAGCCATTTTTAATCACCTCTCTAGCCAATTCTAAATAAACTTCGGCACCACGAGATTTTCGATCATATATAATAATTGGTTCACCATGACTAGGTGCCTCACTCAAACGTACATTTCTAGGAATAATGGTTTTATAAACTTTGTCTTGAAAATACTTTTTAACCTCATCTATTACTTGCAATCCCAGATTTGTCCGAGCATCTAGCATTGTAAGTAACACACCATCAATTGTTAACTGGTTATTTAAATGTTTTTGAACAAGGCGTATTGTTGATAGCAATTGACTTAATCCTTCTAAAGCATAGTATTCACATTGCACGGGGATTAATATTGCATCTGCGGCCGTTAATGAATTGATTGTAAGCAACCCTAAAGATGGTGGACAATCAATAATAATATATTCATAGTCATTTTTTATCTCTTCGAGTGCATGTTTTAAACGGACTTCTCTAGAAATTGTTGATACTAGCTCTATTTCTGCTCCTGCAAGTGCAATTGTCGCTGGGACAGTATATAAGTTATCGATTTCAGTTTTGCGTATGGCACTTTGAATAGGTTCATCATCAATCAGAACATCGTAAATACATTTATCTACTTCACCCTTATTGATGCCTACTCCACTTGTTGAGTTTCCTTGTGGATCAGTATCAATTAGTAATACCTTTTTGCCTAATGTTGCAAGGCAGGCGCTTAAATTTACAGATGTTGTTGTCTTACCAACGCCGCCTTTTTGGTTTGCAATTGCTATCGTTCTTCCCATTTTTTATGGTGCACCTGCTTTCAAAAAACATTTTGGTAAATTATATAACATTCCTTTTTATACATTTTAACAAAAAAAAGTTTGTTCGGCTTCATTTACTAGTTGAAAATTAATAAAAAACTCTTAATCTAGATAGCTAGACTAAGAGTTTTTTAGATTTAGGATTTCTTTTTCGGAATTTTAACTGTAATTTGGTAAAAATCGTCATTTTCTTCTTCTTCGGTTTCTAACCGAATACCAGATTGGTTAACCATAGTAAAAGATTGACGAATTGTATTAAGCGCAATTCGAATATCCTTACTAACGGCTTTGCGTCGAGGTTTGGCCTTTTTAGGTTTTTCCTCAGGATTTAATACTTCGCTGATTCTTTGTTCTAATTGTCTAACATTATAATCTTGTTCAATCGTCTCTTGAAGTAAGCTCAATTGTAATGCTTCGTCTTTAATTGGTACTAATGCACGAGCATGTCTTTCAGAAATTTCCCGTTTCAAAATAGCCTGTTGAATTATTTCAGGCAGTTTTAATAGGCGTAATTTATTCGCAATAGTTGACTGACCTTTTCCTAGCCTTTGTGCAAGAGCCTCTTGTGTCAGCTCATGTAACTCTAAAAGTTTTTGATAAGCTTGAGCTTCCTCTATTGATGTAAGTTCTTCACGTTGCAAATTTTCAATTAGTGCAACAGAAGCTGTCTCCTTATCATTCATATCACGAATTATTGCGGGTACTTCAGTCCAATTCAATGATTTCATTGCACGGTATCGACGTTCACCTGCAATTATTTCATAACCTTCATTGTTTAACCTACGTACGACAATCGGTTGTATTACGCCGTGCGTATGTATTGTACGCGCTAACTCTTCAATTTTTGAATCATCAAAAATTGTACGTGGTTGGTAGCGGTTCGGGCTAATTTTATCTATCGCAAGCTTCACAACCGATTCCGAATTATCCACTTCATTTTTTGAGGTGTTTGCTACTTTCTCACCACTTCCAAACAAACGTGAAAAAGTACTTTTCATCCCTTTGCACCACCTTTAAAGATATTTCTGTCCATTCTCCATCGTGAATTTTCTAGTTGGTGGAGATGACTATCTATCTATATATATTTACTAACATTATACAAAAAGTAAGTATGTCCATTTATTATTATAGTTTCTTTCTATAAAAAACGGTAGATTCCTTTTTCTGTTTCATGTGAAACATATATTAGTGAATTGGTGATTTATTTGGTATTCCTGGTTTACGAGGATATTTCTTCGGTGTATTTTTTATTTTGTCAAAAACATAGATTGTACGTTCGCTGTTTTCTATTGGTAGTAAGAATTCAAATTTCTCTCCAAGTTTTGTACCAAGTGTTGTGATTGCTTTTTTAGCATCTTGTAATTCTTCTTCTCCACTTGCTGCTTTCATTGCAACAAAACGTCCACCTGCCTTTATAAGTGGAACACATAACTCAGATAAAACCGATAATCTTGCAACTGCGCGTGCAGTTACCATATCAAATTGCTCACGATAAGCTACTTGTTGTCCAAAATCTTCTGCACGAGAATGAACAAAGTTTACATGTTCTAGTTGTAAAGCATTACTCAAGTAATTCAAAAATTGAATTCGTTTATTTAGTGAGTCCACGATTGTAATGTGCAAATGTGGGAAGCAGATTTTGATTGGAATACTTGGAAACCCTGCACCTGCTCCAACATCACACAATGATTGAACTTTGTTAAAGTCAATATAAAAGGCAGCACTAATAGAATCATAGAAGTGCTTTAAATAAACAGACGGCTGATCAGTAATAGCTGTTAAATTCATTTTTTCATTCCATTCAACTAGTGTTTCAAAATAAGTATGGAATTGTTGAATTTGTTTCTCTGACAACTCAATTCCTTGTTCCTTTAAAGCTTGCACAAACTGTTCTTCGTTCATGATATTCCCCTTTCACTTAGTGCCACTAATGATTTTTCAATTATTTTTTGTTTTTTCAATTTATATAAAGTCAAGCAGCTAGACCCTCGGGTGCACAGCATATGTACCCGATAGCCGTTGCGACACGACGCGGCGTTTCTAGGCTATCTTCCTTAATACGAGAGCCACTTCCGCTTTTACGAAAGCACCCGTCAGGGCTTGACGGGCGCGTTCTGCTTTAAATTATACTTTCGCGATTCTACCATGTTCAATATACACTAGTAGAATAGATATGTCAGCAGGGTTTACACCTGAGATACGTGATGCTTGAGCAACAGATAGTGGGCGTACTTCCTTTAGCTTTTCTTTTGCTTCGGTTGCGATACCAGAGATTGCATCATAGTCGATGTCTTCTGGTATTTTCTTGTCTTCCATTTTCTTCAGTTTCTCAACTTGTTGAAGAGCCTTTTCAATATAACCTTCGTATTTTACTTGAATTTCAACTTGTTCTTTTACTTCTTCACTTAACTCTATACTTGGTGATGTTAAAGAAGCGACAAGTTCATAGTTTATTTCAGGACGTTTTAATAAGTCAGTTCCGCGAATGCCATCTTTTAATGGGCTACTACCTACAGCTTGGATTGTAGTTTGTGTTTCCTCATTTGGTTTTATGATGATATCACGTAAACGAGTAATTTCCTGTTCTACCTGAGCTTTTTTAACTAGGAACTTTTCGTAACGCTCTTTCGAAACTAATCCAGCTTCATAAGCACGTTCAGTTAATCGTAGATCTGCATTATCATGGCGTAACAATAAACGGTATTCAGCACGAGATGTTAATAAACGATAAGGTTCATTTGTACCTTTTGTTACTAAATCATCAATTAATACGCCAATATAAGCATCAGCTCGACCAAGAATCATTTCTTCTTTTCCTATAGCTTTTGCAGCGGCATTAATACCTGCCATTAAACCTTGGCCAGCGGCTTCTTCATAACCTGATGTACCGTTAATTTGACCAGCAGTATATAGGTTTTGTATTTTCTTTGTTTCAAGTGTTGGCCATAATTGAGTAGGTACAATTGCATCATATTCAATTGCATAGCCTGCACGCATCATTTCCGCTTTTTCAAGTCCTGGAATGGTTTCAAGCATTTTACGTTGAATATGTTCTGGAAGGCTGGTTGATAAACCTTGAACATATACTTCCTGTGTATTGCGACCTTCTGGTTCCAAGAATAATTGGTGTCGAGGTTTATCGCTAAAGCGTACAATTTTAGTTTCAATTGACGGACAATAACGTGGACCTGTACCAGTAATAACACCTGTAAACATTGGAGATTGATCTAAATTATCATTAATAATTTGATGTGTCTCTGGACTTGTATATGTTAACCAACATGGAATTTGATCTGTAATAAATTCCGTTGTTTCATAGCTAAATGCTCGTGGATCAGGATCTCCTGGTTGAATTTCCGTTTTACTATAATCAATTGTTTTACTATTTACACGAGGTGGTGTACCAGTTTTAAAACGAACCATATCAAATCCTAACTCACGTAAGTTATCAGCAAGTTTAATGGAAGGCTGTTGGTTATTTGGACCACTTGAATACTTCAAGTCCCCAATAATAATTTCACCACGTAGGAATGTACCAGTTGTAATAATAACTGTTTTTGCACGATAAATTGCACCAACTTGTGTAATAACACCTTTTACTTGACCATCTTCTACTATTAGTTCATCTACCATTGCTTGATGAATTGTTAGATTATCTTGGTCTTCTAATAATTTTTTCATTTCACTTTGATACATAACTTTATCTGCTTGTGCTCTTAATGCACGTACAGCTGGACCTTTACCTGTGTTTAGCATGCGCATTTGGATATGTGTTTTATCAATAACTTTCCCCATTGCGCCTCCCATTGCATCAATTTCGCGCACTACAATTCCTTTTGCTGGTCCTCCAATTGATGGATTACATGGCATAAAGGCTATCATATCTAAGTTAATTGTTAATACTAGTGTTTTTGCACCCATACGAGCTGATGCATAAGCAGCTTCCACACCTGCATGGCCTGCCCCAATGACTACAACGTCGAACGTGCCTGCTTCAAATTTTGTTGGCATGCTCGTTACTTCCTTTCTTTATTTAGATTTAATTTATATTATTTCCCTAAGCAGAATTGCGAGAATAATTGGTTAATCAAACTATCTTGTACTGTATCACCGACGATTTCACCGAGTATCTCCCATGTCCGCGTTACATCAATTTGAATCATATCAACAGGAACTCCTGCATGTGCTGCTTCAATTGCATCATTAATACGATCCAATGCTTGGTGTAACAATGCAATATGGCGTGCATTTGATACATATGTTAAGTCGCCAGCTTCCACAGACCCTTCGAAGAATAATGTTGCTATAGCTTCTTCGAGTTCAGTTACACCTTCCTCTTGTAATAGAGAGGTTGTTACTAATTTACGTTTTCCCGCAAGATTCTTTACAAGGTTTAAGTCAATTTTTTGCGGTAAATCTGTTTTATTGACAACGACTATATAATCCATGTTTTGAATGGTTTCAAATAATCGCTTATCTTCTTCTGTTAATTCGTCATTATAGTTTACAACAAGTAGAATTAAATCTGCCTCTTTTAATACTTGGCGAGAACGCTCTACTCCAATACGTTCGACTATATCTTCTGTTTCACGAATCCCTGCTGTATCTACTAAACGAAGTGGTACGCCTCGAACATTGACGTATTCCTCTATAATATCACGGGTTGTACCCGCTACATCAGTGACAATTGCTTTATTTTCTTGGACTAAGCTATTAAGTAATGAAGATTTTCCCACATTTGGTCGACCTAAAATAACGGTTGATAGGCCCTCTCGTAAAATCTTTCCTTGAGAAGACGTTTGTAAAAGCTTTTCTATCTCCTGTTTTACCCATGTTGATTTTTCTAACATCAATGGTATGGTCATTTCTTCTACATCATCATATTCTGGATAATCAATATTAACTTCAACTTGTGCTAAAACTTCTATTAATGCTTGACGTAGTTCATTGATTAATCTAGATAATTTCCCGTCCATCTGTCCGAGTGCAAGATTCATTGCCTTATCTGTTTTTGCACGAATCAAATCCATAACAGCTTCAGCTTGGGATAAATCAATACGTCCATTTAAAAATGCACGTTTTGTAAACTCACCTGGTTCGGCCATTCGCGCACCATTTCGGAGCACCAACTGTAGTACACGATTAACTGAAGTCAATCCACCATGACAATTTATTTCTACTACGTCTTCACGAGTAAAAGTTTTTGGCCCTTTCATAATCGATAACATAACTTCCTCTACCAATTCACCTGATCCTACTTCTTTTAAATGCCCGTAGTGAATAGTATGGGATGGTTGTGTGGATAATTTTTTTCCACTTGGCGAATGGAAAATGCGATCTGCAATTTCAATTGCCTGATCACCACTTAATCGTACAATAGCAATTGCTCCTTCACCCATTGGTGTGGATATTGCTGCAATTGTATCGAACTCCATAAAAATACCTCCTATAATAAAAATTATCCACATGTGGATAATTTAAAAAACGTCTATCTTTCTAACTTACAATAATAGCACAAAACAAAAAAATGAGCCCTTCTCAACTTTTGAGAAGGACTCTTTCACAATCCTTTTTGTTAATTATCTAATTGGTTCAATAATTAAATGTCGCTTTAGATCTTCACCTTCAGAATAAGTTTCAACGTCTACTCGATCTGCTAATACATGATGAATAATCTTGCGTTCATTTGGTGGCATGGGTTCTAGTGCAACTTTTCTACCCGTCTGAACAGCGCGATCTGCCATGCGATTTGCTAATATCTCTAATGATTGCTGACGTCTTTCGCGGTAGTTTTCAACGTCAAGTTTTACTAAGATAAATCGCTTTACATGTTGATGCGCAACTAATTGAGTTAGTTGTTGAAGAGCATTTAGTGTTTGACCTCGTTTTCCAATGAGTAGTGCAGCTTTTTCGCTTGATAATAGGAAATTCACGGTTTTTCCCTTTTGTTCGACATTTATTTCAAGGTCTTGAATACCAAGATGCAAAGCTATATTTCCCAAATACTGTTTAGACTGTTCAATTGCCTTAGTAAAATCTGCTACATCTTTTTCTACTACATTTAATTCTTGTTCTACATCATTTATGTATGATGCTTCAGTAGTAAAGATAGAACTTACTCTTGTTTCTGCCTCGTGCGTCTTATGTTCTTGCTCTGTACTTTTGTCTTCTTTTTCTTCTCTTGAATTTTCCAAAACTTCTTGTTCAATAGTTGGCTTTTCTACTTGCTTCTCAAACACTCGAACTTGAGCTTTGCGCGAACCAAAGCCTAAAAAACCTTTTTTTGCTTCTTGAATAACTTCAACATCTACTTGTTTACGAGTAAGGTTAAGCTCATGCAAGGCTAGCAATATTGCATCCTCTACAGTTGCGCCTGTTTGCGTAATCTGTTTCACTTTGGCCCCTCCTGTCTTCGCAGGTTTTTGTTGTTTTGTTCAAAGCTTACATAACAAGAATCTTAAAGTTTTAGATCAAAAGCTAAAACAAAATCCCCCTGCAAAAATTTTCATTTTTTCATTATTCTATCATGGGGTTTCTTATTGTCTCTACTATTACTTCTTTTTAAAGCTTTGGCAATTTTCAAAACATGCTCTAGGCTTTTCTTTATTTCATGAAAATTCATCGTGGCCGCCGGATTTCGGGCGATAATGACGTAGTCCATATTTTGTAAAAGTTCGCTGTTCAATTCATGGAAACTTTGACGGACATAACGTTTAATTTGATTTCTTGTGACTGCCTTTGCAATTTTTTTGCTTACTGATAATCCAATTCGAAATTCCTCTTGTCCCTCTTTTTCAAGACAATAAACGACAAATTGACGATTAGCAAATGATTTTCCATTTTTAAATACTTTTTGGAAATCCTCATTTTTCTTAATTCTGCGGCGCTTTTTCATGTTTCACCTGCTTATTCTTTTTCCTCTTCTTCCTAATATATAAGAAAAAAAAGACCACTGAGGAAATTCAGTGGACTTATGCTGATAATACTTTTCTTCCTTTACGACGGCGAGCAGCGATCACTTTGCGACCGTTTTTAGTAGCCATACGTGCACGGAAGCCATGTACTTTACTATGCTTACGTTTTTTTGGTTGATATGTGCGTTTCATTTATATGACACCTCCTGATGAAAGTCTATTATCTAAATACTACAGACAGTCTTGCATATTATAGCTATTAACAGCCCATTTTGTCAACTATCTGCGAATAAATCCTTTTTATTATTTTTATAATACTTTTCGCTTTTTTATATGATAAGGTTATCCACAGTTCTATTTTTATTTTTAAAAATCCTGTGTGAACATTTTCTCCCCAACCAAAAAATATCCACAACACTTACTGACAACTTTTACACAAGTTCATCTATTGTGGATAACCTCGCAGTGTATAATTATGCATTTTGTGGATAACCTCTTAAAACTCTTGTCACGCATTATTTTTCCTGATACAATTATTGTGTTTTCTTCTGTAAATAAATCTTTTCATGCAAAATCTTATCCACAGTTGTTAATAACCTGTGGATAAGATTATCCACTATGATGGAATAAGATTTATCCACAGGTTGTGTTTACTGTGATTAGCAGTTAATACACTATTTAATTTTGTTATGATTTTTCAATCAACCACAAATACTTGAAAAATTTTATAGAATAGTTTTTTTAGAAAAGGAGAAAGAGC